>NZ_JARLUZ010000001.1:0-3928489 GCF_037162545.1 Pseudoalteromonas sp. B131b
TGTAGTGGTCAACTAATTTTGGCCACAGTTTTAGAATCTTGATATCTAACCTCAGATTCATTTGGTGCTAAACCGGCATTATAATGATGCGGCCTAACATTGTTGTAATATCCATTTATGTAATCACTCACGCTATATTTAGCGTCTATAAAGTTTCCATATCCAATCTTTGGCATCCATTCCGTCTTAAAGCTTCTAAAAATCGCTCCATTGGCGCATTATCCCAACAATTTCCACGTCTACTCATACCTTGTGTGATTTTATAGCGCCATAAACGTTGACGATATTTTAAACTTGTATAATGGCTACCTTGGTCTGAATGGAACATGAGTCCTGTCGGTTTCCCTCTGCTTTCATATGCGAGTTCAAGCGCTTTTAGCGTTAAATTAGTATCTGGTGACAACGACATTGCCCAGCCAACCACTTTGCGTGCAAATAAATCAATAACCACGGCTAAATAAGCCCAGCGATTGCCTGTCCAAATATACGTCACATCACCGCACCACACGGTATCCGGCTCAACAACATCAAACTGTCTATCAAGCAGGTTTGGGATTTCAAGGTGTTCATTACCACCACGTTTATATGAATGTTGAGGTACTTGGCAGCTTTCGAGCTTTAATTTAACCATTAGCTTAGCTGCACGATAACGGCTCAATTCAAAATCATTGTTCGTTGCTATCGCTGCGATTGTCCGTGCCCCTGCTGAACCACCACTCATCGCATGTATTGCTTTTACTTCAGCCTCTAATCTTGCTTGCTCAGGTGTCGGCGCTGTATCCCGTATGGCCCAGTACTTATAGCTGCTGCGATGCACATTGAATACGCTACACAGCAGACTAACTGGATAACGCTCTCGTTGATTTAACTTCTCGATTAACGAGAATTGTTCAGGGAGTCGGACATCAAGAGAGCGGTAGCCTTTTTTAATATATCCTTTTCTAATTCAATGCGTTGGATTTGCTTTTTAAGTTCGCGGATTTCAATTTGTTCGGGCGTCATTGGTGAAGCTGTGGGTGTCTGACCATTGCGTTCTAGCTTTAATTGAGTAACCCATTTACTTACGGTTGATTTACCCACCCCCATAGCTTTTGCTGCGTCTTCTTGCGTATAACCTTGGTCTACTACAAGCTGAGCCGTTTCTAATTTAATTGCCGCTGAATATGTTGCGCGTTTTAATTTCGTCATTTTTTCACCCAAATTTGTATGCTTATTAGCATAACATTTCTTTCTTAATGGGTGGCCAAAATCACTGTACCACTACACACCGACATCCCTTATGAATTCATGCTTCAAAAAATCTTGAATCATCTTGCACTTGAACACTTCATCTGCATCTAGGCCCTCAGTGTTTGGCTGCGCCCCAATCATGGTTACATTAATTTTTTCTAGCGCTTCATACACAATAAGTGAAAAAAACACACCATCTGGAATTTTCATTTCCTCTACAGCAACAAAAGGAGACATAGGCGCTGTATACAACAAAGCTTCATTGTCTCGGTTTAGCCTTCCTGCTTTCACTATATGTTCAGGAGGCTCCCAACAATCAGAAACCTTGGACATAGTTCGAAGCGGAATTTTTCGGTCGTCATCAGGTAGTGCTCTCACCCGGTAAAACCTTGTACCCGCAGGATAGCTAGCATTCATAGGCGTCAATACCGAAATATCACCATTCGGCGTACTAAAAGTGATCACTTCAGTGATAGCTTTTTGCACATCTTGATATGACATTCGTTTGAAATCTAAGTCACGAAATTTACCGATCTTATCGTGTAAGTGCGCCACATCAACGTGTTTTAAAAATCCTTTAAGTTGACCACTAATCCCTCTCAAGAAATGTAACGCCCTAATAATGGGCAAAAAGTGGTTGGCTAAAATGTTGAGGAACGAAAACAGCCAACTGTTTTTTTGTCCTTATTAATTAGCTTGTTAGCTGGCATTAGCACCAAGCCTTTTAATAGTGAATGCTACAGGAACCCCAACAACATTTATATCATTTGTACTTATTGGAGCCTCTAAAGTAGTAAAGCCCACATCAACAAGTACATCAGGTTGAATTTGCGTAACAACGCCATAAGCGCGATAACACCAACCAGATTGATGCACTAACTGTTTTTTACAATCTGGATTTGAATTAAACATTGATTCCCAACTTTCGTCTTCGAAAGCTAAACCAACAAATATATCTAATTCAATTTCTGTATCGGCCGCCAACATAGAGCCACCAAACTCATCCATAACGCGTAATTCTATATCACCAACCTTAACGGTAGCTTCTAAATATTGACCTTCTGAATCGATAAATGTGGCTCGCATATTCCTTGCCTGCTAACGCCCCACTCACCGGAATTTTGGGAGCGAAGCGAGTAAAATTTCCGTGTGAAGTGGCTTGTTACATTGCTATTCTAAAAATATTTCGACTAGGGCTTCATTCTTTATAAATTCAGTTTCTTTAAATAAATCTGGATTAGTTTTTAATGTTCTTTGTATCTCAGACTTTAATTCACCAAAAACTTTTTTCCATATCTATAGCGCTCTACGTTATCCTCATATTTTTTATTCAGTAATCGAATTTGTTTTGCATAAGCCGATTGCTCAGGCTTATTGCTCTTAAGATCATGATCAATTAGCCGATCTATAGAAGCATCCTTCGCTTTTAATGTAGCATTATTGATTAGTGCTTCAGCCTTCTCTATTGAAATTTCTTGATATAAAGCATTAATATGTTTTGGACAAATATATTCTGATTCTAAATCTACACCTTTAGTAACGAAAAAAACGAAACCACTTTTTTCGACTCTACTTCTAATAGAGTCTATGTCTTTATCATTATGATAATCTCTATCCCTATGAATAATTACTTGTATATCAGGTCTTTTATCTTTTAAATATTTTCCTAGAATGAGCGCCGAGCTTATTTGATTGGCACCAAGATAAGAGTAAAATTCAGTTACTTCTGCATTGCAACCTTGCGCTTTAAAATATGAAATAACATGCTCATGCTTTTCATCCTCTGTTAAAACAACAAAACGTACACTATCTTCAAGTTGAATTAACTTAGACTTTAAGTCTTCAATTTCGCTTTGATGCTCATATATTTTAGTCAAATAAGGAGTAATAATTGGAAGTAATCCCATACTTTCATGAAGTTCATTGGTTTTCTCATGTGAAACAACATCAACCTGAGTACAGCTATCTTCGCCTTGTGAAATATAAAACGTATTTACATTATCGCCATCAGTTTTATCAAGTGCATAAAATGCAGGAGAATGAGTTGTAATGAAAATTTGAATATCCTTTGAGTACTCTTTAAATGTTTTAGCTAACTCAAAGGCGTATCTTAATTCTAGATTATTTTCAGGTTCCTCAAAGCCCCAAATAGTATCGGGTTTAACATAACCCGCCCTTGATATACTTCGTTCTTGTTCTGACATATATTTTAAAATCACAGGTATATGTCTAATTTTTATTCCATCACCACGTTGCTTTAAGTGGTAAGTATTACCGCTTAGTCGAACACCAAAATCTAGATTAGAAAATAACTGCTTAAAATCCGAGGGAACTTGAATTGTATTTGAAATCCCAATTTGTTCAGATAAATCTTCAGTTATGCCTTTAGTTATGTTTTGGATTCCACTTATGAACTCTTCACCTTGTGTAGATAAAATATCTGCATAAGCTTCATTCAATACATCGTAAAGTTCCCCCATTAAAGCTGAAAAGTAATCTTGTCCCTTTATCGCAGGAATATATCTATACCTAATTTTATCTAGCCATTGTGACACGCCATCTCTAGAAGGTACTTCATTACCACTTTCTATATATTTTCTTTCTTCAATGATCGATCCATCTTTTCTCCACCGTTTTGTCCACCTTAACGGCTTTGCATGCTTAAAACGTTTTTTAGGTGGCTCAATGACTAAATCTATCCTAATTTCATTTCTGGTACCCTTGCCAGTATTTGAGTGATAACAGTAATCTTCTGAAAATCTAAAGCGAGTATCTAAATCCGTTTCATTGTTGAAGAAAAGGTTTAATGCTCTCAACAAGTTCGATTTTCCTTGGTCATTTTGTCCTACAAAAATATTAAGGTCTGAAAAATCCAATTTTTTGGTTACTGACTTTAATGAACGAAATTTTCTAATCTGAACAGACTTAATTATTTCCATTTAACGAGGAGACTCCATATTTCGATGCAATGTAACGCCCGCTTAAGTGGTGAGCAACGATGCCACAAGACTCAATTATTACACCGTAAACACAAAAGCCAAATCAAACTAAAAACGCCGAGCGTTGCGAATCCGTCTTAAAGCGTTTGTTATAACGCTGCTTTCATGACTTAGACTTTTCACCAAGATATTGCGAAAACCTCAAGAGGTAACCATCTGGGTCTTGCACTAAAAACTCGCGCTGCCCAGAAAGGCTATGGCCAACGTCATACCATGTATCTTTCTGTTCTTTGAACAATGATATCCCAGCTAACTTGAGACGTTTATAAACAGGTTCGATGTTCGATAGTTCAATTTGAAAATTTACACCACGCCCGAACGGCGCTTCTAAGCTTCCTGTAGCCCAACCGCTATCATGAATTTGCTCCAACATGATTTGTACTTGTTCAAATTCGATGTAAGCAAAATCTGGTTTTGTTCTTTGACTTCTAACCTTAAACCCTAAGATTTCACAGTAAAAATTCAGTGATTTTGAGAAGTCTGATACCGATAATTCTGGCACCATTGGATTCCAATATTCTTCCATACAATCCTTAATATGTGTGATGAACTCTACTGCGTTATAGACATAATGACTCCCACACGGTGTTAGCCTCCGCTTTTCGTGGGTTAGCTTAATTCAAAGCCAGAGCCATAATTAGTTTGTCAATTAACTAAACAGCAGAGGCTAACATGAATAAACATAGCATACTTTTTATCGGTCTTGATACACATAAAGAATTCAATGAAGTCGCCTATATTGAAGAACATAGAGGTGCGAAACCCGTTCATCTTGGCCGAGTTTCGTCTTCCAAAGTGGCTGTTCAAAAGCTTGTTCGTCAGTTTGAATCCAAATACCCTGGCGCAACACTTCATTTTGTTTATGAAGCTGGCCCATGTGGTTATTGGATTTACAGATTAATTACCAGTCTCGGCCATTGCTGTTATGTGGTTGCACCCTCTCTTATTCCCAAAAAGCCAGGTGAGAAGATTAAAACCGATAAACGTGATGCCCTTAAGCTCGCTAAATTACTTAAATCTGAAGATTTAACACCTATTTATGTTCCCGAGCCTGAAGATGAAGCCGTACGTGATTTATCTCGCGCACGCGAAGTGGCAATGAAGGATTTAAAAGATGCTAAATATCAATTAAAGGCACTGCTGCTTCGCAATAATATTAATTACAGAGGCACTGCAAATTGGTCACAAAAACATTTACGTTGGCTCACTGAGCTTGTGTTGCCACATCCCGCGCAGCACATCGTCTTACAAGAGTTTTTACACACAATTAATGAACGAATAAGCCGACTTGAACGGCTAGACAATGAACTAACACACCATGTTCACCAGTGGCGTTATTATCCTGTAGTAAAAGCAATACAAGCTATGCGTGGCGTTCGTTTGTTGGTCGCCACCGGCGTTGTTGCTGAGCTTGGCGATTTATCGCGCTTCGACCACCCCCGCAAATTAATGAGTTATCTTGGTCTTGTACCTAGTGAGCACTCGAGTGGTGGCAAACGCCATATTGGCGCCATCACAAAATGCGGAAACGGCCGAGCGAGGCGCCTTCTCGTTGAAGGCGCACACACTTATCGGTATGCGGCAAATATATCGACAGATATGCAAAAACGACAAGAGGGTTTACCAAAGGACATTATTGATATTGCGTGGAAAGCACAACTTAGGCTCTGCAAGCGCTATAAAAAAATGATAGCCAAAGGGAAACATTACAACCTGGTTGTCACCGCCATTGCTCGAGAAATGATTGCATACATATGGGCAATTGCAAAAGAAGTGGTGCTAACGCCAGTAAATACAAAACTTAGATTGGCAAGAGTACCTGCATGATAAACGAATTAGAGTTAATGCATAGGATCAAGCATCGGGAGTGGCACAACCACCGACGGCGTTAGGATGGCAATGTAGCTAACGCTTCATTGAACCACGAACATAGACTGAAGACAGGTGCCACGACGAAATAAGTAAGGTCTGCTCTGTTACTAGAAATAGTAATAACCAACGAATATCAGCAAGATAACCGACGACATTACTTGCTTCATCCTATGTATTAACTCGCTCTAATTCGAGCTAAAGTAATTATGGCTTAAAAAAGTTAGGCAGGGATCAGTGCGTTTAACTTGACAGTGGGTGATGAGATGGACGCTCCCCAAAACGGCGTCAATGCGCCAAACTGGTTATAACTCACATTCAGTTAAAGGGAACGTCCACCATGAAAATTAGCACATTATCAATTGATTTGGCAAAAAATGTATTCCAAGTCGCTGGCTTTAATTCTAACCATAAAAGGGAGTGCAATAAACGCTTAAACAGACCTAAACTCAACGCCTTCATTGCAAATACACCACCGTGCCGCGTCGTGATGGAAGCCTGTTATTCTTCTCACTATTGGGGAAGAGTATTTACGTCTTACGGTCATACCGTTGACCTTATTCCTGCACAACACGTTACTCCTTTTGTTCGCGGTAATAAAAACGATAGTAACGATGCCCTTGCTATCTACGAAGCAAGCTTACGCCCTAATATTAAATTCGTTCCTATTAAAACCGAAGCTCAGCAAGAAATACTCACGCTTCATAAAATACGCGAGCGGCTTCTGCAAAACAGGATTGCTGCAACCAACCAGTTACGCGGTTTATTGGTCGATTTTGGGTATGTATTTCCTGTCGGTATGAAGGTATTTGAGCAAGGCCTCATTGCGTTAGAAAGTGATTCTGAGCTTCGCCCAATACTGCGCACAATGGTGAGTGATATTTACACTGAGTACAAAACCCTTGTTAAACGCATTAAAGCCATTGAAGCGATGCTTACTGCACACGTTGAACGGGATACAAACGCTAAAATACTTCACTCCATTCCTGGCGTGGGTGTACTCAATGCCTCAGCCTATGCGGCATCAATCGGGAACGGTCAGGCATTTAAGAATGCAAAAGAACTCGGGGTGTGGCTAGGATTAACACCTAAACAATACGCGTCAGGCGATAAAAGTAAAATGTCAGGCATTACTAAGCGCGGTAACAGTTACTTACGAAAACAACTTATTCACGGTGCTCGCGCCATTATCGCCAGAAGTCACCATAAGACAGATGCGCTAAGCCAATGGGTAAATCAATTACGCGAGAAAAAACACTTTAATTGTGTGGTGGTTGCCACCGCGCACAGATTGGCGCGACTGATGTGGGTATTGCTGACCAAGCAAACCCTCTATTCACCTCAGTATGTGCAAAATACACGCAAGGATGCTTAATTATGCGTATTTTACACGCCAATCACACCCGAGTTTACGACTTAAGACAGCCTGATTATGACATAGGTTTTAAAACCTGAGTGGGTGTTTGGGCACTTAAGTCGTAACATACGCTTATCCTGTATGTACTTCACTTATAATGAAATAAAAAGCGCACGCTAACCAAGGTTAACCAGATAAAGACACGAGATTCAATCTCGTTTGGGTGAATATTTTTTAGGTCCCTTGGTACGAAGCTCATTAGGAGCATGGCGCATGATAATCATGACACCATAGCTCGAATATATGTCAGTACCTTTGCTTTTTAGCAAGCTTGTGACGCATCATTACTGCGAAATGGAATACATGATAATGAATAAAAGCACCAACTTAGATGTTTATACATCGGCTCGTCTTGACTTCAAGGGAGCGTCCATATAAGTCATACCAACGCCCATATCACGGGCTATTGAATGTTGGACTGCTTTTTGCAGCCTTTGTTTTTTCGCAAAAAACGGGCCGACGTTTAATTGTCCCAGTGCATATTTTTGTTAGGTTTTTAGCTTTTATTTTTAACTCGTTCTTTGGAAAAAACATCTAGCATTGCTTTATATGTTTCGAGTTTAAATTCATAAGCAGGGCTATTTTCAAACCAATTTACTTCAGTTCCCAGCCATCTAGGAACATAATCATCATCAGAAGAATCATCTAACCCAAATCTTGTCCATATAACTGTATTTCCTTTTATAAGCACTTCAACGACAATTAAAGTGCAATATAGATCCACATCATCAGGACACATTAACAATGGTAAAATAGCCGTTCCATTCTTAGGTAAAACCCTTTCCCAAACCACCATTTCTTCGACATCATGATTTAATGCTGAAAATAGCGTTGGTATTAAACCAAGATAATCTTGATCAGGTTTAAGCTGATTAATAATTGAATCCAAGCGAACACCATCAATATATATACAAGGGTGTTCTTCTGACCAAAACTTAGTCTTAAAATACTTTGCTTCAATTAGATTCATGAACTATTCCAACGGTTGACCTGAAACCTAACGCCCACATTAACTGGCTAAAAATAGTGGTCTAAAATGAGTGAGGCACGAACGAGTGACCACTGTTTTTAGTCCTGTTAAATTGCTTGTTATAAAGCTAGTGCAATTGAACCTTACAATTGATAATCACATTTCGATATAACAAGTTTTTACAATTTAAGATTAACTCTCAACGAAGCACATTGACGGACGAAGCTGAAAACTAATTTTAAATTGTTTACTGAATATTGGTTTTGGACTCCCAAACACGCTACCGCACTTGAAGTGCAAAACACAGCAAGCAACGACGTTTAGGCTTTGCAAAACTAGCCAATTCTAGCAAACTTAACACGAAGTTGATGATGCAAACTTCGCAAAAAACACTGCTGATTCAGCTTTCACAAAACCAACTTAAAAACACTAAATAAAATGCCTTATAACGCCCACATTAACTGGCTAAAAATAGTGGTCTAAAATGAGTGAGGCACGAACGAGTGACCACTGTTTTTAGTCCTGTTAAATTGCTTGTTATAAGGCCAGCTTAACTGAACCCTACAATAGGAAACCACAATGCGATGTGGTTTACCTTTTTAATTTAAGATTAATTCTCAACGAAGCGTATTGACGAACGAAGTTGAAAACTAATTTTAAATCGATAACTGAATATCGGTTTGGGACTCTCAAACACGCTACCGCACTTGAAGTGCAAAACACAGCAAGCAACGACGTTTAGGCTTTGCAAAACTAGCCAATTCTAGCAAACTTAACACGAAGTTGATGATGCAAACTTCGCAAAAAACACCGCTGATTGTGGCATGACAAAACCAACTTAAAAACTCTAAATGAAATGCCTTATAACGCCACCTTAAGCGGCAAAAAATTGTTTGCTAAAATGTTGAACGAAGTGAAAACAGCAAACTGTTTTTTGTCCGTTTGAAGGTCTTGTTATATTTTAATTACCACCGTTCAAATAGAACTTCATTTTCATCTAGATCATATTGATGAAGTGTAAACGTTTCAGAAAATGGGGCTTTAATTGAAGTGTGTTCCACATACTTTACTTTCCCTGTGACAGCACCTTGGCTATTCACTATTTCATAACTATAACGTTCTTTTTGACCAAGGTTACCTGCTTCAAATTTACTTATAAATTTAAGCTCTTCGCCCTCATTTAGTTTTAACCTTTCTTTCCAACTCATAGTTTTCTCCAATTCCATTTAATGCTCGAGGCTTCGATAAAATATAACGCCCCTAAGCAGCGGCGGATTTTTGCGTTTTGGAGCGAAGCGACAGCAAAAATACGTCATGCTGGCTTGGTTTGTTATGCCTTTTCACCGACGGACTCCACTTGAGTGTTTAATATTTGTCGCATCATAATAATCGAAAACTTTACACCATCTTTTTCTGCGACCATATCTTTAATGTAAACTTTGTTCTGTTCATATTTTTTGGGGAAATTGATACTCATATAGGTCATTCGCTTTTTCTCTGGCTCCCAGAATCTATACTTAACCTCAGCGTGGCCTGAGTACTTCTTGAGAAAACGATCAATAGTGAGGCCTTCACGCTGCCAATTCACTAATTCTTTGCTTACCCAGACTTCATCCCAAGTTTCGAAGACAGGGAAGTGAGCAAGGACATTCCTCACGAATTTAAACAAAGGCCCACCTATCTCAGATTCCATGGGTGAGCGCTTCTTTTTTATAGCCTCAAGAACATACTTGAATGGCTCGTAGGTAAGTAGCTCAGAATATACAGCGAATATATTTGATACTTTACTGAACCTGTACCAATCTTCCTTCTCCCAAAATTCATCTTCCATGATTTCATCGAACAAATCGTAGAATCGGTTGTAACCAAGAGTAAGAAACAACTCTTCAGATTTATTTGGTCTCTTCTCCATAGCTTGGTTTACCTTGAGGCATAACGCCTTGCTAAGAGGCTAAAATGGTTGGCTAGCTTTTTTGCGGTTCTTTGCAAAAAACGAGCAAACTGTTTTAGTCCTTTTGAGCAACTTGTTAGATTTTTAATTTACAATTTTAGAAAAATATTCATCAAGAGATATAGATGAATGCCTTGTTTCAGGTGTTTCACCTAAATTTGAACCAGAGTTTTGACCAAAATATAGTCTTTCACTATCGATATAAATCAAAGTATAAGAGGATTGAATTTCAACATTATCCGGAATTTCAATTGGAACTGAATCCAGACCAAAGGCTTCTATACTTTCTTCACTGATTGTTGCATCTAAAACCTCAAGCTGACTAGTATAAGTGAGACTAGATATTATTGAGTCGCAAGCTGTATCTGTTGCATCAAACAACTCAACTATAGATGTCGATTGTAGTGACGAATTTATAGTAAGTGTATTATTATTGTATGCAGCAACAGTTGAGTCGTTATATACAGGGACGCAGTTTCGCTCCCAAGAAGTGCTAGATAGGCTTGCTATAAAGTTTTCTTTGGGTGTGTCAGTCTCAACTGTTTTATTTTCAGAACCGCCACAAGAAATCAACGTGAATGATGATAAAATCACGCCAGTTACAAGAAATATATTTTTCATTAGTACTCCATACTACGATAAAAATCTAACAATTTTGTATACGACATTTGTCGTTTTATAAACCGACAAATGTCCATATATTACGTTGCATCTATTTTAGTCACGAAATAACTCCATGTAAACAAATGGTTAATATCAACCCGGTTTTTATAATTGTAGAAATACACCAAAATGGTGGAGATCAGTAATATTGGACAAAACAACAATCACTGTCTGTATTCACAGCATTTATTAACCTAGGCAACCAACTAAATTGATAACAAAAGACGGTGTTACTAATAACAAGTACTGCTTTGGCAGTTGCTTTTTATAGGCTGACCAAGATCAAATTTTAATTTCATACACGTAAGTACTGCCTAGCTACTTATCGCTCATTACTGTCTGTTTAATAAGATAAGCCTGTTCATTAAATCTATAAACACACACCAACGATGACAGTACCGATTAGTGAAAATATAATGGTTTATTAATACAAAATTGCACGTTATTGTTTAGTACTTAACACTAGAAAATGATAAATAAATGGCTTTTTATATTCTGGCATTGTCAATATTATGCGTTTTTTCTCGCTGCAATATTCTTATAATACGACAACCCCTTTGGCACTACTTAGTAGCTTTAAGTGTTGTAAGTGCTTATGCTGAAGGTTATATAAATTTATATGCTCTGCTGAGCACTGGGCTTTACGTTGTTTTATACTACTGTGCGCTAAATACAAAGCGGGCAATAATACGCACTATATTAGGTACTGTTTTTGTTATTACCTCATTAGCATTAGCACTTCATTGGGTGCCTGGTTTTAGTAACCTCCCTATTGTTATAAACGAGCGTATTACCAGCGATGCGATTACTTTTACCCTTTATGCTAATTTTGATAAAGCTATGGCTGGGTTATTTCTTTGTGCTTATTTTTATTCAAATAAAAGGCCTTTAAAAGCAGAATCTAATAAAGCGGGTCCATTGAACGTTAAACAACCCATTTTAATAGTTATTGCTACTGTTTTAGCTACGCTCATAGCGGCTTTAATGCTTGGACTTGTAAGCTTTAACCCAAAAGTGCCCGACTTTTGGTTAGCCTTTATTGCTATTAATCTTTTATTTACCTGTGTTGCCGAGGAAGCTTTATTTCGAGGTTTACTGCAAACTAAGCTTAGCCAAATTATTACACCAACCCGTTTAGCGCTACTTGCTCCTTTAATTACGGCTGGTATTTTTGCTTTGGCACATTTTGCAGGGGGCATTAACTATGTGCTGGTCTCGTTTATAGCAGGCTTAGGATACGGCTATATTTTTTATAAAACGCAGCGTTTAGAATGGGCTATTTTATGCCATTGGTTAGTGAACGTTTGCCACTTCTTTTTGTTTACTTACCCTATGCTCAGTGATGTTTAAGTTACTTACAAAAACAAACAATTTATTAACCTACAAGCCTTGCGCGTATTAAATTAAATAAGTATCTTTATTCCCTAACAAAATTAATAAATTGATGGATCAATTAGATATGCTACGAATCATAATAACCTTAAGCTTACTCATTATTTTAGCGGGCTGTTCTGGAGCTCGCTTTCACACCAATATAACTAAAGATATTTTAGCAGATCAAGTCAGTACTCGTGTTGCTAGAGGAGATCTTCAACAGTTTTATAGTGATCAAGAAGCGCACGAGAGCGGCGCTAAACTTTTAGGTAGAGTTGAAGGGCAGTTCTGTATTAACAAAAATCATGATACTAAGCCTAATATTAGCTATAACCGTGCTAAGTCTCACGCCATTGACGCGCTTAAAAATGATACTATGAATAGAGGCGGGAATGCTTTTACTATTAACTCTTGTAGCGAAACGTCTGTATCGTATTGCGACTTATCTGTTTTATGTAGCGGACAAGCCTACGACTATTAATAAGTTATATATTAAGCGCAAAGCTAAGTAGCACACGCTTTCCTGACTCAATTTTAGATACGCTGTGCTCGTATTTATCGGGTCTAAACAAATACACGCGATTAAATAAATTTATAATGCATTTTGAGCATTTAAATACCCCACCCGCTTTAGGTTTTTCTAATACAAAGTTGAGCTTGTAATAGCGCCCTTGCTGCACAGGGTCAATATGGTTCATTACGCTGTGATTAGTTGGGTAAGTAACAAGGTTTATCGAAAATGTATTACTGCTAAAAATAGCTTTGTTTTTAACGGTTGCAATCATACTGCCTCCTATGAGTTTATATGCCGCATTGTAGCATTTAGTAAATTATGAATGCTTAAGCTAAACAATATCAAAATACGATGTCATATAGCTAAACAGCCTGAAACAAAAAAGCCGAGCTTAATAAAGCTCGGCTTTTAATACTTTTAACAACTAACTATTGAGCCGTTATTATTAAATACTATGCGCTTGGGTATTCGCGGTACGCACGCTCTATATTTTTAGCCTGCTTTTTAGAAATACCTAAATGAGCAAGTGCTACACGTAGACGAGCACGTGATAGGTCAGACCCCAATATTTCCATTGCATCAAGCACTGACGTACTTGATGTTTTGCCTGTAATTGCGACAAAAATTGGCTCTAAAAAGTCTTTAATTTTAAGCTCGTGGAATGTTGCAACTTCTTTTGCAATTGCAAAAATAGCTGGCTTTTCAAAGCTACGTAAACCTTCAAGCTGCCATACAAAAAATTGCAGCGCTTGGCGTATTACGTTTTCGTCTGCTTTTCCGGCTGTTAATAGCGCAGGATCGTAAGTTGGAATCCCCCTACAAAGTGCCCTGCAAGCTCAACCATATCCGACAGCGTATTAATACGTGTTTTAACTTCTGGTAATATTTTAGCGAGCATTTCGCCGTTAAACTTCCAATCAACAAAGCGCTGAATTAACTGCTCGTCGGTTAGGTTTTCGCGGATCCACATGCCGTTTAACCAGCTTAATTTATCTACGTCGAATACTGGGCCACCAAGCGATACACGCTTCATGTCGAAGTTTTCAATCATTTCATTAAGTGTGAACTTTTCACGCTCATCTGGCATTGACCAACCCATACGGCCTAAGTAGTTAAGCACGGCTTCTGGCAGGTAACCCATTTCTTTATAGTAATTAATAGATGTTGGGTTTTTACGCTTAGACAGCTTTGATTTATCTGGGTTACGTAGTAATGGTAAGTGACCAAGTACTGGCGCTTCCCAACCAAAATCTTCATACAGTTTTAATAATTTAGGTGCTGAGTTAATCCACTCTTCGCCACGGAAAATATGGCTAATTTCCATATGGTGGTCGTCAACTACGTTCGCTAAAAAGTACGTAGGGAAGCCATCAGCTTTTAAAAGCACTTGCATGTCTACGTTTTCCCACGGGATCTCAATTTCATCACGTAGGTAGTCGTTAAACTTAAATGTGCCTTCGCTTGGGATTTTCATACGTATAACGTAGGGTTTGCCTGCCGCTAAGTTTGCTTTAATTTCTTCATCTGTATGGTTTAAACCACGACCGTCATATTTAGGGCGTAGACCTTCTGCCATTTGCTCTTCACGCATTTGATCAAGCTCTTCGCTTGTTGCAAAGCAGTAAAACGCTTTGCCATCGTCAACTAACTGATGCGCGTATTTTTTATATAAATCGCTACGCTCAGATTGACGGTAAGGACCAAATTCGCCACCCACATCAGGACCATGATCCCACTCAAGCCCTAACCAACGTAGGCTATCCATAATCGCAAGTTCAGACTCTGGCGTGCTACGTACTTGGTCTGTATCTTCTATACGAAGTACAAATTCACCGCCTTGTTGTTTAGCAAAACAGTAGTTAAATAAGGCGATATAAGCGGTGCCAAGATGCGGGTCACCAGTTGGCGACGGGGCAACACGGGTGCGAATTGTCATGGTATATTCTCTTTAAATAAGTGAGATAATAAAAGTGGTTTATGCAGCTACTTTGTTTAAGTAAGCAATAATATCGTTTGATTCATACAGCCATTGTACTTGGCCGTTTTGCTCTATACGCAGGCAAGGCACTTTAACTTTGCCGCCTTGCTCTAGTAGCTCTTGACGATATTGCTCATTGTCTTTTGCATCACGCGTATCTATGTTTAAGCCTTCGCGCTTAATAGCGCGACGTACTTTTACACAAAACGGGCATGCTTTAAATTGATACAGTTTAAATTGTGAGGTTTGCTGATCAAGCTGTGCTTGCTCGTCGCTTGCACGCTTTTTACTGCGAGGAGTAAATACAAAATTAAAGAATAAGATTATACAACCTAAAAACCAACGAACTAATTTCATGTTCTGTGCTCTGCTTACAACAATTTAAGGAGCCAGATTTTAGCACAAATTTACAATCAAAAAAGTGTAATACTGCGAGAATTACACTCACGTAATTTAATTTACTAAAAGTGCTGCTATAGCAATACCATATCATCCCTATGAAGTACTTCTGCGCCACTATCGTAATCGAGTAATTGGCCTATTTGACTAGAGTGCGCACCCTTTATTTTATTTACCTCAACGCTACTAAATCGCGTTAAGCCACGTGCAATTACTTGATTTTTATTATCTATTAAATCAATTAAATCACCGCGTTCAAAACGTCCAAATGCATTAGTAACGCCTTTAGCGAGTAAACTTGCGCCTTTATTTTGAAGGGCACCAATAGCACCTGTATCAATAACAATTTGACCGTTACTTTTTGGCCCGGCTAGTAGCCATTTTTTACGGCCATCTTTTGGGGCGGTGAGTTTTAAAAAGCGTGTACCAGGTAACTCGTCACTCATACATTTTAAAATAACGTTTTTACCTGCGCCTTTAGCAATAATAACTTCAACGCCTGCACGCCTTGCGATGTCGGCTGCTTGTAATTTGGTTGCCATGCCGCCAGTACCTAAGTTTGTACCACTGCCACCAGCAAGTTGGCGCAGCTCATCGTTTATGTGTGTTACTTCGCCAATGAGGGTGGCATTGGCATTAGTGCGCGGATCGCTGGTAAATAACCCTTCTTGATCGGTAAGTAGCAGTAACTTATTAGCATTAGCCAAAATAGCGACAAGTGCCGATAAATTATCGTTGTCGCCTACTTTTATTTCGCTGGTAGCGACTGCGTCATTTTCGTTAATGATGGGTACAACGTCGTAATTTAATAATGCATTGAGTGTATCGCGGGCATTAAGGTAGCGCTCTCTGTCGTCTACATCAGCGCGAGTAAGCAGCATTTGCCCCACATTTACCCCATATAAAGCAAACAAACTCTGCCAAATATGAATAAGTTGACCTTGTCCAATTGCAGCAAGCATTTGTTTATCAATTAAGCTTCTGCCACAGGGTTTTAATAGTTGTTCGCGCCCAGCAGCAACCGCGCCGCTCGATACTAAAATAACCTGGTGGCCTTGTTTTTTAAGCTCGCAGCATTGGCGTACTAATTCAACCATATGTGCTTTGTCTAGCTTATCGGTGCCGCCAGTGAGTACGCTTGTACCAAGCTTTACAACTATTACCTGTTCCCTTTGCATGTGCTTTTTACTACTGATTAATTAAAGATGAATTAATTTATACCAGCTCGGTATTTTTGAACAAGTTAAAAATATTCATGCTAGGATCTGATTTTATTAAATTATGTAAATTACTCTCTATGCCTGCCAGTTTATGTTTAATTATTGCCACCTTTTTATGGGGCAGCTCTTTTATTGCGCTCAAATACGCCATTGCCATTTACGACCCTGCATTGGTGATATTTTTACGCATGCTCACCACGTTAGTTTTGTCGCTTTGTTTATGGCGCTACGTTATTCGGTTTGAGTACTTAAAAGGTGACTGGAAGTATTTAGTGGGTATGTCGCTTGCTGAGCCTTGCTTATACTTTTTATTTGAAGGCCATGCAATGGAATACACATCAGCCTCGCAGGCCGGTGTTATTGTCTCTTGCTTGCCTATTATTATTGCGCTGCTTGCCTTTGTATTACTTAAAGAGCATATAAGCAAAGCCATTGTTGTCGGCTTTACGCTGTGTATTGGCGGCAGTATTTTACTTACGCTTCTTTCACCAAGTACCGACCAAGCACCTAATCCGTTACTGGGTAACTTTTTAGAGCTTATGGCTATGGTGTGCGCTGCATTTTATACCGTAAGTATTAAACATTTAGCTAATCGCTACTCGCCCCTGACTTTAATTGCGTTGCAAGGTATTAGCGGCAGCTTGTTTTTTGCGCCGTTTTTGTTTTTTATCGACCTACCAAGCGAAAACCAACACGACTTAACTGCGCTTATGAGCATTTTGTATTTAGGTTCGTGTGTAACCCTTGGCGGGTATGGCATGTACAACTATGCAATTAGCAAGGTATCGGTATTAACCGCTGCGGCGTACTCTAATTTAATTCCTATTTTTACACTTATTTTGTCAGCTATTATTTTGGGCGAAGTGCTCAACGTTTGGCAATGGCTGAGCATATTTGTGGTATTTATTGGCGTAATGGTAAGCCAGCGCCATCAAGAACTTGTGGTTGATATACCGCTTAGCGAATCAGGCGAAGACATTTGCGCAGATACAAGCAACCTTAAATCAGTACCCGAGGCAAGCGAATCAAAAGGGTAACAGGTAAGCAAATACAGCCCAGGTGTTTGTAAAAATGAGTTTTGGGATTGATGAATAACCTCAATCCCCGTTACCTTATAATTTTGAATCACCCCACTTTGCAGTTGCAAAGTAAACGCCTCTCCCACTTTGGCGTTTTGTAAAAATGCAAAGTGGGTGTCGTTATGCCCGGCTATTAGCGCGCCCTTTTCGTTTCCAAACTCTTTTCCGCCAAGCTCTCCTGCGGGTAAAAATTGGCTAGGCGCAAACGCTAAGTTACGGCCACTCGCTCCAGCCAATACACTTAATGTTTTATTATGACTTGGCCAATCAAGCTTTGCAGTAACGTAGCTGTCGGCGTAATACCAGGGTTTTACTTTGGTGCCAGATGATTTAAGCGCCTCTTGCCATGCTTGCTCAATTAATACTTGAGCAAGCCACGCTTTTGCCTGCATATAAGCGCCGTGCCCAAATAATCCAAGCCCAGCGATTAGTAAGCCCACGCTTAGCCACTTTTTCATTTATGTTCCCTACTTAATTTAGGCCCTCGGTTTATTTTAAGCGCGCCAAATCCCAATAATAAAATACAGCCTAACAATATGTGGAGCCTACTTTGCCCATCGGTTTGTGGTAAACGCATTGCCATACCTTGCGGTACTGCATTAGTAGCTTGCGCCGTTTGCTCTGCCACTTCTTTTGTTTGAGTTTGTTCAATCGCTATAAAAGCAGTAAAGGGGCTAAGTAATTGATGAGTAAGCGCAAGCTCCTGTACTTCATCTTTAACGGTACTTTGCTCGTTGTATAAAAGTAATGACTTAATTTTTTGGCGCGCCCACAGTTTTGCAATACCTTGAGCGCTTGAGCTATTTTTTGTGCTTAATTTAATACTTAAAGGCCCTTGTGCTGTTTGCCCAGCAAGTATCACACTTTTGGCATTATTAAGCTTTATAGCGACCATGATAGGCTCGCCAAAATATAAATCAGGTAGTGGTGACGGCCAAAAATCTAAGCTGTTACCGCTTTCATCGCTTAGCGCCAAATTAGTAATCGCAGGATGTGCAAGCTTATCAAACAACTGCTGCATTTTAGGTTGCACCTCGCTTGTGCTACCTATAAACGTAAATGAGCCTTTGCCTATATCTGCCGCTCGGCGCATAAAAAAGCTGTTGGGTGCACTGCCAATACCCACTGTAAATAAGCGGCTATCGCCTAATTTACTTTGAATGTTTTTAAACAATACGTCTTCGTTGCTTACGCTGCCATCAGTTAAAAATACAACTTGGCGTACAAAACCATCAAACTCGCTGCCATCAAGTACGGCATTAAGCGCACCTTGTATTTCTGTGCCGCCGTCGGCTTCTAGGCTATAAATAAATCGCTCTGCGCGGCGTAAGTTAAAGTCGCTGGCTATAAGTGGTTTATCGCTCATTGGAGTCACTATGTTATCAAAACCAATAATATTAAAGCTGTCGTCGCTATCAAGTAATGAAAGTGCATAAAACAAGGCTTTTTTAGCTTGCTCCATAGATTGCCCGTGCATAGAGCCTGATGTATCAACGACAAATACCATTTCGCGAGGTAATCGCTGAGTTTGTGTAAAGTGATCCCCTGGTGGCATTAGCATAGCAAGCCCGTATCGATCACCATTTTCAAACTGCTGAGTAAAAAATGCGGCTTGAGCCTGCTCTTTTTGCAGCGGTTTAAACTCAAGTACAAAATCGCGATTAACTGCATTTGTCTCATTTAAGGCTATTTTATATTGTCCAAACGCAGTGTTTTGTACATCAACATTATGAAATTTAGAATTGATATCCACCAGCTCTAAACCTACGTCTATATCTATGTTTAAGCTAAATTGGCTGCTTGGTACGTTATCAGTTTGAGTACTATTTTGAGTGATGTTTTGAGTGCTGTAAACAGGGCTTAACCATCCCGTTGGGAGCGGATTAACATGCGCTTGATTTTGAGTACTATCCTCAACCTCACCACTAATCGCGTGATAACGCGGTGTAATGGTAGTAGGAAATCTAATAGCAAATGTGCCGCTGCTGTAATCAATTATTTCTTGATACTCAAGCTCAATAATCACTTGCTCACCGGGGCCAATATTAGCCACATTCGTAATAAACATATTGGCGCGTTGCTGGCGTACAAGGGCCGCTTGCTTGCCTGCTTTTTTAGCCTCCTCGTATTTTTTTCGGCCTCTACCTTTTTATCAATTTGGCCTTTAATGACTCGCTCACCAATGTGCATGGTCATAGCATGTACGGCGCTTTCATCAGGCAATGGAAAAACGTAGCGCGCATTAACCGCAAACGGGTTTTCGTTTTGATAGGTTTGCGTTACTACAACATGATTAATTAGGCCAGTTAAGGTCATATTGGCGTCGCTTTTTAATATTATTGCTGGGCCTGCTGGCGCACCATTGCTATCAAAAAGTTCTAACTTGGGTGATTGCGCATGGCTTTTAAAGCTAGCTAACAGCACAATCGCTATGAATATAAAAATGCTTACTTTAGTAAGCATTTTGGTTGGTTTACTCAATTTAAACATAAATCACTCCATCGAACGCTTAGCTTTACTTAGATTCAGTTAGATTTAGTTACTCGCCGTTTGGCCATTTACACTATTCATTGAGCGAGTGGTAAGCGTTACACGTCTATCAAAAAAGTTATCTTCTACTGTGTTGCTACTTGTCAATGTCTGTTGCTCGCCAAATGCTTGCGTGCTTAATCGTTTATGGCTCACGCCGTGTTTTATTAAATAGCTTTGCACGGCATCTACACGCGCTTTAGAAAGTAAAAGGTTGGCTTGCTCGTCGCCGCGTTGATCGGCAAAGCCACTTAAATCAAGTACGAGTTGTGGTTGGTTGTTTAACAAGGTAACCAGTTGGTCTAACTGCAGTGCAAAATGCGGGGCAATAACACTTGAACCTGTTTTAAATTGCACCGTCATCGCCAATAAGTTATTAATTTGAACTTGAGTTAACTGCTCATTTTGATTGGCAAGCACTTCTAGCTGCTGCTCTAACATATTGTTGTGGTTAAGCACGTGTTGGTAATCGCTGGTTTTTTCTTTCATGACCGTAATTGCACGCTCTTGCTCTGCAATTTTGTTATCAGCTACTTTTGAATCACCTATTAAGCCACCGGCAAATGCCCCAATAAACGCACCAATTGGCCCGCCCACTACGCCGCCAATAATAGCGCCTGCACCTAAACCAATAGCCGTTTCTTTATGGGCTTCTTTTGATGGCGTGTTAGATGTTGAGGCAATTGCTGGAGTACAAAAACTAGCAACGAGTGTTAACGCAATTAATGTCTTCTTCATGATTTGATCCTTAAACTTACTTTTTAATTTGTGATGTTTTGTTTTGATGGGTGTATTAAAACAAGCTCAAGTGGCAGCAAAGGGGATCAAAAATGGCAAACTGCTGAGCAATTGTGGCAAAAAAATGGCAATTGCCTTTTTAACCTTACTTAATACCAACCTGCATAAATCTTTGATCAATTTAACGAATTAAATTGCACTATAACGTCGTTAAAAGTTTTTTATTTAGAACAACTAGATATAAAAACTTTTGCCTAGCTCTAGCGTAATTTTCTTAACGTTAAATAGACCCCATATATAAGCAGATTGGTATAACTTAAAAACTTCGATATAGTGCACAGCAGAGCCGATAGGATAATGATTAAAATGAAAAAAATAGCCATCGTTGAAGATGAACCCGCAATCCGCGAAAACTACATAGAAATGCTGAGCGCACAGGGCTACCAAGTAAGTGGCTTTGAAAATCGCGCCTGCGCTGAAGCTGCATTTAAAAACGCCCTGCCCGATTTAGCCATTGTTGATATTGGCTTAGGCCATGAAATAGATGGTGGTTTTTTACTGTGCCAAACATTGCGATCGCTTTCTAAAACACTGCCTATTATTTTTTTAACCGCCCGCGATAGCGAAATAGATACCGTATGCGGCCTGCGCATGGGCGCCGACGACTACCTAACAAAAGACATAAGCTTGGCTCACTTGGCTGCACGTATTGGTGCGCTGTTTCGCCGAATGGAAGCACTTGAACAACCCGCTGATGCAAACGCACTCATAGCACGCGGGCACTTAACGCTCGACACGCAACGTATGCAGGTATTTTGGCAGCAACAATTAGTTGATTTAACCGTAACCGAATTTTGGATGCTGCATTCACTCGCCCAGCGACCTGGCCATGTTAAAAGCCGTAACGATTTAATGAGCGATGCAAAAATTTATGTAGACGACAGCACTATTACTTCACACGTAAAACGTATTCGTAAAAAGTTTATAGCACTCGATAGCACCTTTGATTGCATAGATACCGTGTACGGTATGGGCTATCGGTGGGAACAACACTAATGCTACGATTTGGTCTGCGCAGTAAATTTATATTACTTTCATGTTTTTTGTTTTTGCTGCCGTGGCTTGGCTACGAGTACGTATGGGAAATGGAAAAGTTTTTACGCCAAGGCCAAGAAAAAACCCTCGTAGGCACTACTCGCGCACTTGCCACTGCACTACATGAGCGCCCCGCATTATTTGACGAGCAAACTAACTTTTTAGACCAAGTAGTAAAAGGCCGCGATTTATACGCTTATAATCTTAAAAACCCTATTCAGCTCGACGGTAAACTTAACGATTGGGACAGCTATCAACCGCTATTTTGGCATTACGACAAGCGCTACTTACAAAAAACAGATAACAAACATCAAGCCAGTGACTTATCGTTTGACCATATGGTGGGAAAATTTGATAACTACTTATACGCCGTATTTAAAGTCACCGACAATACCCTTATTTATCGCGCTAAAAATAGCTTAAGCATTACCAATAACGATTATTTACAAATTGGCCTAAAAACGCCAGACGGCCAGTTTAATACTTACATTATTGCGCCGCGCCAAGATGGCTGGGTTAATGCGTTTGATGCAAAAACCAAAGCCACTTTTACTAAAATCCAGGGCTATTTTGAAAGTACCAAATCAGGTTATAACGTAGAGCTGCGCTTTCCTATTAACATGCTGGGCAACAAACTTGGCTTTGCCATTGTTGACATTGATAGTAAAAGGGCACTGCTCGAGCCTAAAATAATGTCGACCTCAAACTTAAATAACCCAAACGATTTAGGCTCTGTATTAGTCCCTTCTCCAGAAATTAGCCGTATTTTAAAAGGCATGGGCCACAGTGGTAGCCGCATTTGGGTGGTTGATAACCATCATCGTGTACTTGCGCAGTCGGGTACTATTCAAAATGCAGATGGCGTTTGGGCTGATGGACTTGCTAACCAAGCTCCCGAGACGTGGTGGCAGCGCTTTGAGCAAAATTACTTGCACCCTATTTACTATAAAATATTAACGCGCCCCGAAAATGAGTTTTTAGATACCCTGCACGATGTAGCCTCTATGCAGGGCACACATTTAGCGAAAGCATTAAAAGGACAACCAGCATCGTCTTGGCGATTAACACCCGACAGTAAAGCCGTTATTTTATCGGCCGCTTACCCTATTTGGATTCAAGACCAAGTAATTGGCGCGGTAATAGCAGAGGAAACCACAAACGGCGTACGTACGCTGCGTAATAAGTCACTCGAAAAACTCTTTAACGTTATTTTAGCTGTGATGCTAATTGGTACTGTCACACTGTTCTTTTTGCCTCACGTATATCGAACCGAATTAGGCGGCTGCGCGATACAGCTGAACAAGCAATTGATGCACAAGGGCGTGTTACCGGCAGTATTAATTACAGCGATGCTAACGATGAAATTGGCGATCTGTCTCGTAGTTTTTCAAACATTGTGAGCCGACTTGGTGGTTATACCGATTACTTAGAAAATATGTCGTCGCGGTTGTCACATGAGCTGCGCACGCCGGTTGCCGTAGTACGCTCATCACTCGAAAACTTACAAAGCTTGCCACAAAACGAGCTGAGTCAAAAATACCTTGATCGCGCCAGTGAAGGCGTTGAACGCTTAGGTAAAATAATAACCACCATGAGCGAAGCCACTCGCCTTGAGCAGAGTATTCAAAGCAACGAGTCTGAGCCTTTTGATTTACAAAAAGTAATAAATGGCTGCATGCAAGGCTATCAGCTTACTTACCTAAACCAGTTATTTACGCTTGATGTATGCCAAAACAAATTACCTATGCAAGGTGCACCGGAGTTTATAGCTCAGCTGCTTGATAAACTTATTAATAACGCGCTGGAGTTTAGTGAGGCCAATACGGCTATTAATGTAGGCCTTAAGCAGAGCGAAAATAAAGCAATATTAACAGTGAGTAATACAGGCCCCGCGTTACCCGAAGGATTAACTGAGCATATTTTTGACTCTATGGTGTCGGTACGTAGCCAGCAAATGCAGCAACAGCCACATTTGGGGTTAGGTCTTTATATTGTAAGGCTGGTGTGCGACTACCATAAAGGCAGTGTAACAGCGCAAAACAACGAACAAGGTGATGGTGTCGTATTTACCGTAACACTGCCGTTAGCTAATGGTTAAGGCTGTATTTATACCGTTATATTTGTACCGTTATATTTATAGCCACAGCATTATATGCAAATAGTAATTACGCAATAAATTAAATTCAGTCGTATATTTTTTGTTAAAAATAGTTGCTTTAATTCACCTTAACTCCATATAAATTAACAAATAAACCCCTCTCATCCTTCAAAACCTGCCGGTTACAATTTAGTACAACTTCAAATGTAACTATTCACTTTTAATTCAGTCGAACGACCATACCCTAGTTGCTTATTGAGGAGATTACTTTATGAAAGAATTACTAGAACGTGAAGAGCTAGACTTTATTTTTGACCTATATAGGCCATCTAAAAAGCCTAAATCTGAAAATGTAAAACCAAAGAACGCTAATTATAAAGAACTTCGAAAACCCGACATACCTAAAAACGAAGGCGTGTCACACTATTTAATTTAACTCAGCCTAACGTTGTTGAGCTTCCAGTTTCTCGCTTTGTAAAAATGCTTTAATGCAGTTTATTTCTGCTAGTTTTACTTCTTCGCCTATTTCAGGGCCTTTTTTGCCATTTTTAAGCGCATCTTGCACTACTTGCTTCTTATCCATTTTTTGCAGCTCAGTATGAATTGCTCGCAGTTTAGCTGCTTGCGGGTATGGCTTATCAACCAATGTTTCACCACGGCCTTGCGCATCACATTGGCACGCTTGAGTAAACGCTATAAAACGATTCGGATGCACCAAAGCATTTAAGTTAGTCACTATTAGCTTGTGAACGGTTTGCGGCCTTAACTGATCAATTGTGTGGCAAAGGGTGTGATTATCACTGGTGAGTACACCAACATCGCGAAAGCGATTAGGCACTTTTAAGCGCTCACAAAACGCCTCAATAATTGCAACACCTTCGCGTTCGTGCCCACGTAAATTTCCATACTTTTTAAAACTAAGCGCCTTACCAAAGTCATGAGTCAGCGCTGCAAAACGAGTTTCCAAATCAAAATTTAAATCTGCGGCGCGTCTAAGTACCAACATAGTATGCACAAATACATCCCCTTCAGGATGATGGTTTGCTGGCTGCGGTACATTAACCATGCGCTCAAGCTCTGGAAAAATACCCAAGCCTTGCAATGCTTCAAAATAAAGCTCAGGGTGCTTTTCACCCAGTGCTTTTTCTGTTTCAAGCCACACGCGCTCAGGTACTAAATGATTTAGCTCACCTTTATTTTTAAGCTCGCGCATCAATGCATACGTACTTGGGTGAATACGCCAATCGCTGCCATAGCGCGCTAAAAAACGGGCAATACGCAGTACCCGTACAGGGTCTTCTACAAATGCAGCGGTGGTATGGCGCAGTATTTTATTTTGTAAGTCTGTTTGGCCATTAAACGGGTCAATAATATTACCGTGTTCGTCAAGCGCCATTGAATTTATAGTTAAATCGCGTCTTGCTAAATCTTCTTCGAGCGTAACGGTTGGGCTGGCATCAACCACAAAGCCAGTATAGCCTTTGCCACTTTTGCGCTCTGTGCGCCCTAGTGCATATTCTTCTTTTGTTTTTGGGTGTAAATAAACCGGAAAGTCGCTACCTATTGGCACAAAACCAAGCGATTCCATCGTTTTTGGTGTTTCCCCAATCACTACATAGTCGTTATCTTTTGATTTTATATTTAGCAGTTTGTCGCGCACTGCACCGCCAACGAGGTAAACTTGTTTTAAGTTACTTTTCACTTTATTCCCAATAACACTTGCCCAATTGTTTGACGCTAATCATATCATTAATTAAAAAATTCTGCGGTATTTGCCAAGCCTAAACAAGCTCATTACAATGGCCCATTATTTTTAGCTACAGCCTCATAATTAATGAAAAACCATTCATCAAAAAAAGAACTTATGTTACTGCCTATTTTATTGGTAGTTATTTTAATGTGCGTAGCAGGTCACTTTTTGCTACAAGCAAACTTTCAAGACAGTAATGTGGTTGAATACATGTTGGCAGCACTGCCGTTTGCTATGTTTGGATTGGTTATTGTGGCGTTTAAAATGGCGGCTAAGAGTGAAAAAGAAGAACAAGAGGAATAACTGATTTTTCGTGGCGTAATTAGCGAAGGTATAGTTACCAATAGGTCATGCCTTATCCTTCGGTGTAAAAACGAGATTCCAATCCAACCTAAAACTTCATTATTTATGAGCCATGGGGATATATTGCAATGTCAAAAGAGTACTTAAAAGAGCATCGGCTAGGCGAAGTCATCGCACTAATTCAGGTCTTAGCATTCCATCGAAATACAAGTCGTAGTGAAGAAGGCTTAATTGAAGAACTAAAACTAATTCCAAGGTCTGCGAATTCTTGGGTGGAGCTATCAAAATCCCACCCTGAGCTATTTCGTGTTAGAGATGAGGAAGATAAAATAAATAGGGTCTCTTTAGTATCTCGTTACGTAGCATCTTACGAAACCAAAAATGGTAAGAAAATACGTGAGCGATTAGAGCCGAGTTTAGTGCAAAAATTAATAGAAGTTGCTATTGAAATTCATGATAGGCAGGTTTCAAACTTTGAGCGATGGAAGGTTATAGTCCCACTACTAGTAGCATGTATTAGTGCAACGGCTGTCATAACTGCAACTCTAATGAAAATAGCTAATTAACAGATAACAACACACGCTGATGAGCACTAAAACTTATTTTCCACCGCAGATTTTAGTAGCGTTGTTCCGTTATTTTTCAATGCAGCAAGGAAGCTGATTCATCATAGGGCTTATGTATTTTCAAGCACCTAAATAATATTCACTTAAATGCCAATGTTTTGAAAGTAAACAAGATACACAGCCTAAAAAAACACACAAAGAAAGTAAAGCCACTCCCTCTCAACCTAGCCACTCAAACACCAGTAACAGCCTTTAAACGGCAGTTAAAATAGCACCAAACCTCCTTTTAATATTTCACCTGAAATTGAAGTAACCGATTGAACCAAAACAGGAATTCAGCTATGGTTTGTTTATCAATAACAAATAAATTTGAAACTTATTGATATGCTTTTTCTGCTACGGTCACTTTTTCTAAGTAATGTCTCGATTCAGCTCTAGAGTGCTTAGTTGTGAGTATTTTATAAAACTGGCTCGACGTTAATTGGTTAATTTTTGAAAATGCGATTGTTCTATTTGAATTAAATATTTTTAGTACATTGCCTGCGCCACCGTTATATGAAGAAATCATGGCGTAATGTTGGTTTTGTTTGGTTTGTATTTTATTTAAATAGCTATTTTTTAGTACACTTAAATACGCACTGCCAATATCTATATTTCTTTTAGGATCAAACAATACTTCTTTACTCGGCTCCCCTGGTATTTTCTTTATTTTTTGATAGACGTCTCTTCCTGCGCGCGATGGAATTATTTGCATTAAACCATACGCATTTGAAGAACTTACTGCGTAAGGGTTAAAGTGACTCTCTGTTTCAATAATACCGTAGATAAGCGACGCAGATATTTGGTATTTCTTTGCCGCAGCCAATACATAATCACTGTATTTTTGCTTTCGTAAGTGAGCGTTTTGTTCTACCAGAGGAAAAGATACCGATGTAATTGAATGACCATCACTACGTTTTTTTTGTACCTTAGTGTCTACTAAGTAACGAGCAAAACGATTTGCCCGCCATTGGTATTTTATGGGGAGCCCGTCTTCATCAAGCACTTGTTGATACAAAAAAGGTTCATCCCCTAAAATAGGCGATTCACTGGTAAAAATGTCTGTTTTATGTGGATCACTTGAGGTCAATAATGTCATTACAATTGCTTGAGTTAGAAGCGAATTGGTATTTTTAGTGGCTATGGTTTCGACCTGTACCATATTACGGTCAAAATCAATAACAGCGCGTGCTTGGTAATCATTGCTGTATTTTACATATTTTCTGCGTGTTGGTTGCTGAGTATTTTTTTACCCCATTTACGACTAACTACACTTTCTAACGTTGCTAATAGCTGACTAACGCTCCCCACTTGCTGCTTAATTGAGCGCTGCGTTTTTTTACTTGTTTTTCAATTGCTTTAACATCGGTGGGATTGTTTTTTACTTGTTTTGCAAGTTTATTGAGATCCCTTACTGGCGCTAAGTGCGATATTGACTCGCAACCGGTCAATAATAGAATAAACACTAAGAAGCCATACTTTTTCACAACTTATCCCTATCTGTTTTTTAAGTAACACTATAAAATATTTAGCTAAAACTAATTTATGGCAGCCTACTTAGGGCCAACTTTATATTCAATTAGCTATTGTTCAAACTAATAGCAAAGCATTTATGTTACTCATTCGTTGAAAATCAATTAAATAATGGGTGATGTAATTGATTAATATTAGATTGTTCCGATAGACTTTTAGTAAATAACAGTTTTTTATGTAAAGGGATCATAGAAAAAGGCTCTGAATCTAAAATAGAGATTGTTGGGACATACAAAATATCGGTCAATAGTTTTTTCCCAATATTAAAACGTTTTATTGAATCCCCTGCTTTATCACCACTTTTAAAATAAACTTCATGGTTATGTATACTCCAGCCATAGCGGGTACCAAACTGTTTTCTATCGAGCAGTTTTACAGGCATATGAGGTTCATTTATATCAACCTTATATAACTCCTTTTTATTATCTACATATACGAGTATTTTATCACTATCCATATAGCCAAAACGTCCATTATTATCTGTTACTTTTTTTGTCATAAGCGTATTAGTATCTAATAAATAGAGTTCACGTTTTCCAGCTACATTTAACCTTATTACAAGATCTTTGTTATTAGGATGCCAAGTAGGGCGACCAAACTTATCTAATGTAATATTTAAGCGATTGATTTTTTTGTTACTGAATTATAAACATAAATTTCATTTTCACTCTTACTAATTGCACTCGCAAATACTAATTTCTTACCATTATTAGACCAAAGGGGATATTTAGCATTCTTTTTTAAATTAGTAAGCTGCCTGCGATTACTGCCATAAATATCAGATAGCCACACTTCGTAATAACCACTTTCATTTGATAGATAGGCTAGCTCTTGGGATACCTCTGAATAAGTAGGGTATTTATTGCTAAACTCAGATTCAATAACGGGATAAATACTAGTACCAACCGATGTAGAAAGATCGTAACCCGCTATATAGTAAGTTTCTCGGCGCTTTTGGTAAAATAGACTGCCGTCTGCAGAAAAGCTAGGAAAGCCAAACCCAGATATATTTAAAGGTGTTTGCTTCAAGGTTTTTAAATTAAGTATAAACCCTGAATGCTTATCTGCTTTTTGACTTCCAAAGACAAGCAAATCGTTACTTTTATGCCAGGTCATCCCCTCAATATCATTATGCTTAAATGTAACTTGCTGAGCAGCTTTGGTTTTTAAGTTTACTATAAATATATTTTCGCTAGTATTACTGGCACGCCTTGCTACGGCAACGTATTCACCATTAGGAGAAAAAGCAATATCACGTTCTCTGTATGCGCAATTGTCTTGACAACTAAACCGCTCAGGCTTTGCTTGATTGTTATTTAAATTTAAAAAGTAAATGCCGTCTTCTATATCTCCTGTCACTTTAGAATTAAAAGCGAGCGTCCTTCCATCTGATGACATTGCAATATATTTAACTCCAGTTGTAACTGGACAAGTAGCTAGTTTAGTTTCCTTCTTACTAATTAGTTCAAACTTTATAACAAAGCACTTAGAGGCAGTTGTAGATAAAAAATAAATATATTGTTGATCAAGGCTCCAAACAGCTCGACTATAGGATGCATTAGTAATAGTAAGCTGTATAGGTGGCACTTGAGGTGCAGCTAACTCTTTTAAATATAAGTGACGCCCTGCATTATTAGCCCATATATAAATCACTTTTTTACCATCCGGTGAAGGTGAAACAAATAATTCACTACCAGGATCTTTAGTTATTTGCGTAACAGTGGCATTAGCTGCCTTTTTAGGAGCTAAGTAAAAAGAAAGTAAGCCTATGATTATAGTTATTAAAAATAGTGTGGTTAACCAAGGTATAGCATTAGATTTGTCGTTTTTACTTGAAAGGGAAGGAGCTTGTTCTACGTTAACGGCTTGTGGTTTAACTAATAACTTATAACCTCTCTTGCGTATTGTTTCTATTACACAAATTTCATTATTGGGATATTTAAAACATTGCCTTATTTGCCAGATGGTATTAGTAAGTGCTTTTTCCCCTACGAGTTCATTATTCCCCCAAACATGCTCAATTAATTCAGCGCGAGAAACAACACGAGGGTAATGTAAAACCAAATAGCAAAGTACCTCTGTTACTTTTGGTTGAATTGATTGCTTATTTTTAGTGTTGATTAAAATAGCATCTTCTTGAGGCAGCACAGTATAGGGACCCAGAAAAAAAGGCTGTTCAACATTCATAATGAAATACTTACCTTACTATTTTATTTAAAATACAAACAATTACATCTAAAAACAATATTTCACTGTTTACGAGTTATTATTTTATTCTACATGAGTTAAGTAATTAAAACACAAATGTTGGATAGGTGAATGCTGGTTTTTAATTTAGTCACGATGAATTATTGACTATTCCAATAAAAATAAAAAAAGAGCAAGTAATCCTCCCCTTATATTAAGCTTAATTTAATGCTAAACGTTTGCCTGATAAAGTGCCTCGACTAAATAGACCATTTTCTATAAATAAAATTTCTCCGTACTCACCATTTTTAATACTGCTATCGATTGCGATCACCTTACCTTGGTAGCGCGACTCTATTCGTTTTTGAGAGGTGTGTCCCACCACTATATTTTTAATTTCAAAATGTTGTAGCAACAAATCGATTTCTATATCTGTTGCACCATCATCTTTAAAATATCCGCGATACCAAATAGGCCCGTTCTTTTTGTGTAATTCTTTAGCAAAGCCCTCTCTAGGGTTACCTAGCTCAACTTTAACTAAATTTTGTTTAAAAACTGTGTTTATCGATTGCAATGACACTGCACTTTTAGCAAAGTCGGGGTGAAACCCCCATGAGCAAATAAATAATCATCTATTTTTACTAACACCGCTTTGCTCCGTAACCAACGACCAAGAATAGTGTGCTTATTAAATAGACTAACAAATTCTACATCAAGTAACTTTGCCGTGCGGACATATTTAGCATGCAGGTAACGTAAGTCGTTATTCAGTACCATAACCTCATGATTACCTAATAATAAATGCAAAGAGCCACCAGCTTGCTTAGCTTGTTGCTCAAGTTCAAAAATAAACCATAGAATTTCAGTTACTTTATCACCACGATCAAATATATCTCCGGTAATCACAAAATGGCCATCCCCATAGCTCCACTTGCCCTCATTATTTATAATTTTGTTATTGGTTAATAATTGCTTCATTAAATCAAACTGTCCGTGCAAATCACTTAGAGCCGCTATTTTAGAAACTCCAGTAAATTCAATTATATCTTCAGTAAACTCAAGGGTGTTTACCTCTGCGGTTAAACCACACTGAGAAAAATAAATTGGTATGCTTTTAAATTCTGTTGCTTGGTGTTTCGCCTTATCGTTACAAATCCAAGCTATATCTAATACAGAGTTACTTTCAGCAATATAAGGCCCGTCTTTTAGTACAAAAAACTCATTAATTGTTGTTTGTTGATTTTTTGTGTACAAGTCATATTCAAAAAATGCATATAACCCAGAACATACTAATAAAGGCAGTAGTAAAAAAATATATGTTTCATATTTAACCTTATGAAACCACATCCTTGTGGCAAAAACTTAAATAAAGCTATCGTCGATTAAAATGAATATTCAGCTTTTATAAAACCAAATCGACCAACACCACCACCGTAACCACTGTAGTAGTTACCAGTGCTTTTGTGGAACAAACCGTTATTATCAAATATATTATTGATACCGCCTGATATTTTCAAACGAGAGTTTTTATCCATTTTCATTGAATACGAGGCTGAAATATCGTGTCTTAGGTAGGTTCCGTAATTTTGGAAGTACAATGGCTCTGGGTTTTCAATACACCCGCTATCACCCGTATTACAAAGGACCTTATTATCAGCTACAGCATCCAGATAATCGCTAACATCTTCATCAGTCTCTAGCTCATCTTTGAATCCCCCAAGTATTTAACTTTCCAGCGTACACTTAACTCATCAAGCTTCCATCGAAGTGAAACCGAACCTTTATCTTGAGATGTATAATAACCTGCATAATTTAAGGTCTCTAAACCATCGTTACCTTCATAAGTCGTTGACTGCTCAATAACGTGATTAAAATCACCTTTTAGTGTTAAAGAACCGTAATCATTTAGATCAATTTTTTGTGAAAATGTTATATCAACCCCACGCGCACTTTCTTCGTTTAAGTTATATACACGTTGGATAATTTTAGTTATCTGGCCTTCACTGTTTCGTGTAATATCGTTACAAAATGCATTGTCGGTGCCATAACTTAGGCTTGAGTTATAGCATTGCTCTAATATTTCTTCGTTAGGGATTTCTCCAAGCGCATCTTCAATTGAAATGTCGTAGTAATCTATCGCGAGGTTGAAGCCTATTAAAAAGTCAGGCGCCATTGTGATTCCAAACGTGTAAGAATCTGATGTCTCAACATTTACATTTGAATTACCTGCATTTGGAGAGTAACTATTGTTCTCATCTGCCAACTCAAATGCTTCATCCTCAGAGATTAAAGTAGCAAGAGTTGGATCTAATCGACAATTTGCATGGCCAACTTCTGTTGAGGTAGCTGTTACACCTTCGCATATGTCATCAAAGCTATCAAAGTCACCTCGAGGAGGTGAATAAAGATCACTGATACTTGGCGCACGCTGTGAACGTGAATAGTTAGCTCTAATGCCATAACCTTCAACGGGTATCCACATAAAACCAAGCTTATAACTGGCTACGTTGTCTAAACTATCGACGCTGTATTGTGCTAACCGTAATGACGCTTCGACTGAAAGTGACTTAGCAAAAGTTACTTCTCTGAGTAGCGGTATACTAAATTCACTAAATATTTCAAACACATCCATTGATTCATTAAACTCAGGAATTGTATTCCAAGTGATCCCCCCACTTTTAGCTCTTCGCTGGTTTGTAAATCAACAGTGTCTTTGCGGTACTCACCTCCAAATACAGCTGATACATTACCCGCTGGTAGCTTAAATAAATCCCCTGTCATGTAACCTAAAAGATTATATTGCTCAATATAGGTATTAATTGTTGGACTACTGCGTATCCAATCGGCCATTTCTGGTGTAATTGAACCTTCGCCAAATATATTTAATGCAACACAACCATCTGCACGTGCTTGCTCATCTTTACATTGAATAGTACCATCTTCGAGTTGCTCTGCTTGCAAAGCTTGGTTTACTTTGACTATATTTAGTTCGTTATTACGATGCTGTTCTTGATGAAATTTACCAAAGCCTACCGACATATCCCATTCCCACTCATCATTAAAAGCGGTTCCCTGTAAACCAGCCCAAGTACGAAGGGTTGTACGATTATTTTCGGTTGTAATATTACCTACTTCACCAAAACGTCTATCCCAATAAATACGATCTTTATATGGATTAGTATCAATCATCTCCTGGGGAACATAAGGGTTATCTATTGGAATATATCCAGGTCGAATATCATCTAAAGCATCGCCAGTTTCTGCATCAAAAGTTGGTACATAGGCACTTTCATAATCGTCTTCTGGTGACTTATTATTGAAAGAACTAGTAAGGCTTAACTGAACTTGAGCATATGCTGTTAGTGAGTCGTTAATATCGTAATTAAGTTTTACGGCAGTGCTAAATTTATCATTTGGTATTTTGAGCGCAACATACTCATTTGAATTAATACCGTAACGCTCTTCGTTACCTTTCCAATCATCACGTAACGTTTGCCCATCGTACCAAAATTGAGTGTCATTATTACTAGACTCTAAAAATACGCCTCCTAGAGTTCCATCACTTTTGCTTGCCCAATCGGCGGGTGTTTGATCACGCATACATACATCATCGCCATCTGCATTTTGCATTGTGTTACACATAAGCGAGCTGTCGTAGCCATGAACATCTTCTAATTGGGCACGTTTTCTATCTGAGTAACTTAATCCAAATTCACGGTCCCAACTAGAGCTAACAAAGACGTAACCTTTATCATCATCAAATGAAGTACCGTAATCCATATCAATCGTGAATTCTTTTGCACCGCCTTCAAACGACTCCCCTGTTCGACCGCTTAAACTAAAGCCTTCTTTATCAGTTTGCGTAATTATATTAACCACACCTGATACCGCATCTGCACCATAAGTTGCAGATGCGCCACCGGTAATAACTTCAACGCGCTGCACCATACCACTAGGGATCGTACTTAAACTTACTTTATTACCACTGTAACTATTTGAAACAACACGACGCCCATCAATCAATGTTAACGTCCTACTAGCACCCAAACCGCGTAAATTAACGGTAGAAAGCCCGGTACCCGAAACTAATGACTGACTATTAGTATTACTAATATCTTCAGTTAATGAAGGAATACCATCAACTAAAATATCAGCTAACGATCCCACACCTGTATCAGCAATATCTTCACGAGTCATAACAACTAGTGGTGTAGGAACACTAAAACTATCACGTCTTAAACGAGATCCTGTTATAACAATTTTTTCTACTTTTTCTTTGGTTTTGGCCACTTTTTTAGCTAACGTTGTATTTGTTTGTGGTCCAACATCAATATTTTCTTGTGCTATCACTTGCTGAGAAAAACTTGCAGTGATCGCGATTACTAATAGGCATTTTCTTGTTGATAAAGTGTTCACACGCTTCCCTTTATGAATGTTTTTAATATTTATGTCATTATTTTTAAGTTAAAACAGTTCAATTTATTAATTATTTTATTTGTTACTTATAATTAAATAAATGTTAATTAAATAGCAATCACCTTAATCTCCTTTATGTCACTTCTTTATATCTTTTTAAAGTCTATTCATTTAAAAACAATAACTTAAAATATTACATAAAGCATGCAATCACATACCGTAGTTAGCTTTCATTGAAACACACTGTTTTCTAACCGTATGTATGGCGCGCTTTATTAGGTGGCACGCTTTTTACTTTGCCACAGATTATTGGCATCTAATTAGGTGAGGTTGATGATGAACTTTAAGAGTGATTGCACTTTTTCTATGTATTTTTACAACTTGGATCATGCAAAAATAAAAGAGTACCCACATCAGGCAGATACAATTAATTATTAGCTTTTGAAAGATATAAATATCGTGCGGAAGGAGAAATGTTGCAATATAGGTGTCATTAAAAGTTAGTTTCATTGCTTTGCTTTTAGCAAAACATGTCTTTATGTCGCTTTAATCTCACAAAAAAAGCAGCGTTAATAACAAGCTGCTCCGATACTCATAAGTCATTACAATATATGGTAGCCAAACCAATCTGGCTTTATGGTTTGTGCTTCACCGCTGGGGGTTAACTTTATATTCAATTGGCTGTCGAGTAAATCAATGGCAAAGCAATCGTCTACATCATGTAAATCATCTTTATGAATATGGCTAAGCCCTGCAAGTAAATCGTTTTTAGCACGCTCTTTAGCTTCATGGCTACTGCTTGCAACATACAGTGCAAAGTCGTGTTGCTCAGCCATAGAATCACTTCGGTAAGCGCCTAAATTTACAAAATAGAGTTGTTTATTTTGCTCCACATAGCTCTCGACTACTTCTACTTTAAAACCATCTATATGATTAATTGCCATGTAGCTATCCATGTGAACATTACTTCTGTCGCCTACCCACTGGCTTTTTAACTTTGAGTAGGTTTGTTCTATATTCTCCCCTACAACAAAACGAATATCATGCATTTCTATATGGCAACCCTGAATTCGCCCCCTAAATACACCATAAATAACTGCATTTGCTTCTCTTTATAAATTATCTACATCAATATTATGTTTTTTAATCAGTTTATAAAAGTCTGAACGGTTACGTTTGGCAAACTTAGCGCCTTCAGCTACGTTACCACCAGCCATTTTTAAAGTGTTAATTACATAGTCGCGCTCAAACTCTTTTTTAGCGTCGTTTAGTGATAATGGTTCTACGTTTTTTTCATTACTATTTAGCGCAGCTAACACTAAGTGCTCTGAAATAACATCGCTTGGCGTTAATGCTACAACCTGCTCTACTACGTTTTGCAATTGGCGGATATTACCTGGCCAATCGTAACGTACAAGTGCATGCATAGCATCGCTTGCAAAGTGTTTTTCATTTTGGTTCATGCGCTTAGCAATGCTTGCACTAAAATGTTGTGCTAATAAGCTTATATCTTCGCGGCGTTCACACAGTGGCGGTAATTTTAAATTAACTACGTTTAAACGATAGTATAAATCTTCCCTAAATTGCTGGTTTAAAATAGCTTCAGGAAGATTTTTGTGTGTTGCCGATACAATACGCACATCTATTGCTATCTCTTCTTGAAAACCTACTGGGCGAATTGTTTTTTCTTGTAATACGCGCAGTAACTTAACCTGCAAGTTAAGCGGCATATCGCCTATTTCGTCTAAAAATAACGTGCCACCCTGTGCTTGTTGAAACAAGCCTTGGTGATCTTTAATTGCACCCGTAAACGAGCCTTTTTTATGACCAAATAATTCGGACTCTAAAAGCTCCCCTGGTACAGCGCCACAGTTAATTGCAACAAAAGGGCCACCGCTTACATGACTATGCTGATGAATCGCCTGTGCGAGTAACTCTTTACCAGTACCACTAGCCCCCGAAATAAGTACATTAACTTGCGTTGGCCCAAGTAGTTTTACTTGCTCTAACAAGTGCAGCATTGCACCACTGCGCGTAACTATATTACTTTTAGGTGCAGCTTCATCAGCGTTAACACCGTGAATTTCAATTGCTTTAGCAAGGCTGTCAAATAGCTCATCTTTATCTACAGGTTTAGTTATGAATGCAAAAATGCCCTGCTTAGTTGCCTCTACTGCATCAGGAATTGAGCCATGCGCTGTCATCATAATGACAGGTAATGCTGGGTAGCGGTTTTGCAGCTGACGATGCAGTGCCATACCATCCATTTCATCCATGCGTAAGTCGGTTATTACGGCATCAAACACTTGGCTTTTAAGTATTTGTAGTGCGGTTAAGCCGTTTTCACAGGTTGTCACTTCGTATCCTTTTGATTCAATACGAATAGCGAGCAGTTTTAATAAGCTAGCGTCGTCGTCAACGAGTAATACTTTTGCACTTTGCACTTTAGTTGCTGCCATCGTTACTGCTCCTTCGTTTCTTCTCGTAGTAAAAGTTGCTGCTCAATCGTAGCTAACGATGAGAGGGTTTCTTGCATTTTATTATTAAGTGCTTGCTGCTCTTTTTTAGCATTTATTTGCATAGTTACTTGCTGCTTTTGAAGCCATAAATATTGCTTTATGTCATCAGGCCAAAAGTAAGCAAGATCGAGTTTTAGCAACTTAGTCATTACCGTATTTGGATCATCATTTATGTTTAAGCACATAAATTTAAAAAAGCGTTTAAGCTCGTTTTCACCTGTAAAAACATCTTTGTTAGGTACCAATTTAAATCCGCCACACTGATTAGCGTGCCATGCAATAACTTGCTCTGCAGGAGGATAGCTTGGTTCAATTTTTGGTTTAGGTTTTGGACTAGGGTTACTGTTTTTGTCGTTCGTTTTTTTTGTATCGACCACAGGTGCAGGTGTAATTGACACACGCTCTTTTTGCCCATTATTAATTTCACAACCTGATATAACCATGCTACTAAGCACACATAAAATAGCGATTAAACGCAAGCGCATGTTAATTAACTCCTAGACTTTTTGTTATGGGAATTTTAATTGAAAACCGGCAACCATGTGGCTCGTTATGCTCAACAGTAAGTGTACCTCTTAGCTGTTCAACAGACTCTTTTACAATAGTTAAGCCCAGCCCACTGCCTTGCAGCGTAACATTTTTACTGTGTTTACCTTGATAAAATGCGCTGAAAATTTGAGTTTTTTCTTGCTCTTTAATACCGCACCCTTTATCAAGTACAACGATACAAAGCTGGTTTTGCTCAAGCGCTAAATTAATAGTAACGCTTTGCTTATTATCTGAAAATTTTAAGCCATTTGAAATAAGCTGAATTAAAATCATCTCAATAAGCTCACTAGGTAAAGCAAGCGGTTTGTTAGGTAAAGTGTTTTGCCACTGCAGAGCTTGCTCACGCGCACTTAAGCGATGCTCAAAATGGCTATTAATTTTATTAATAAGAAGACTAAATTCAACTTCGCTTAAGCTGTCTTTACTGGTGCGAATCGCATTATAACTCAGCAGGCTGTCAATCATTGTGCGAAGGCGCACCATAGATTGGCTAATAAGCTCAAGCACTGCTTTTTGCTCAGCGGTAATTGGGCCTACTATTTCATCAGTTAATAAGTCAGTGCCTTCAACCATTGACGCAAGCGGCGTTTTTAGCTCATGGGTAACATGGCGTAAAAAAGTATCTTTTTGCTGCTCAAGCATATGAAGTTGCTCTTGCACCCATTGGAGCTTTTCTCCTAGCTCAACAAGCTCAGCTGAACCTTTCACAGATATTTTTTGCTGCCAATGCCCCTGCCCTAGCTTATCAATAACCGTAGTTAACCCTTTTAGTCGCCCACTTATACGCCATAAAAAACCACCACCAACAATTAAAGTAAGCGGAATAAGTGCCACCAGCCAGTTTATAAATGAAGTTTGTAAGCTTGTAAGCTCATTTTGGTTATTGGTAATTTGCGCTTCGTTTTTATCACGTAACCATAAAGTAAGCTCAGCAACTAAATCGCTCACTGGCACAAATAGCTCAGCTTGTTGTTGTTTTTGCTCAACGAGTTTTACATGCGCGGTTTGTAAGGTGGTATATAAGCGTTGCCATTGGTGAATATACTCTTTATTCGTGTTTACAAATTTGAGTTCATCAATGCTTTGTAGGGATGATTGCCATTTATCGACAATGAGCTTATCAAGCGATTCACTTTTTAATACCCAGTTTTGCCTAGTGGCGCGCTCAAGGCTGTTGAGCTCTTGTTTTAGAGTATTAAACGATTTGGTAACTTGATAGTTGTTACTCACGATACTTTGAGTAACCGCTAATTGCTTGTTAAGCGCATTTAAAAATACAATCACCACTATAGAAAGCGGGAGTAACGAAAGCAGCATACTCATTGCAAATTGCCCAATTAAATTAGGCCGCCAGTTAAGCATTGCTTGGTATTTTTTAGCTATGGTTGCTGGCATTTCGTTTAGTCCTTTTAAGTTAAGCGTTCTATTATTAAGTGCTTACCTTATACACTAGCTGAACCAGCAATTATATTTAATACGATTAACAGCCAGCGCTACAAAAACAATGTGTCGCCAAATAGAGACAACGTAACTCGTTGATTTTAATAAACTCCCTTTCACCCCCACCAAATAATGTTGCAAAAGGCGCACAAAAATTACAATAAACCCAGTAAAAACTTCTCACTGGCTTAAAGCAAAAATAATAACCAATTGAAAAATAACAATAATTATTATTGGCACCATTTTTGTAATAGGAGGAATAACTTTAATCAATAAGGAAATAATTATGAACAAACGCACTTTAGTAATTTCATCATTACTGGCTTTAGGCTTTTTAGGCGCTAATGCACACGCAATGGACGTTCACGCGACTTTTAACGAACTTGATAAAGACAGTAACGGCACATTAAGTGAAGCCGAAGCAGGTGAAGATGCCGTGTTACACGAGAATTTTTCTCAAATTGATACAAATCAAGATGGGCAATTGTCGCTAGATGAATTCAAAAAATTTATTCAATAAACTCATTTAATAAGGAACGTGATTATGAAACAACTTATCGCCGCTTTTTCATTAATGTTTTTAGCAATTAGTGCCACCGTAATTGCATCGCCAACAAATGTGCGTTTTGCCCACCTAGATAAAGACATGGACGGACAAATATCAATTATCGAAGCCAAGCAAGACAAAGAAGTAATGAAGCAATTTACCGATTTAGACGAAAACGATGATGAAGTGATTTCTAAGACAGAGTTTAAAAGCTTTAAGCCTTAACAAGTTAAGTTTTGCTTAAGCTTTTATCTAGTAGAGTGAACTAAAGCATTTGCCATAATCCCTGAGGGAGTGTGTAAAAGGATTTAATGTTGGGATTTAAATTATGGCAAGTGCTTTCCCCGCTTCTACTAAATTGTTTATAACCTAAATAACCTAAATAACCTAAATAACCTGAACTCTGGTTAATAAATCTATCTCAAGCAGCTATTCCCAGCGCTGACTGCGTTGAATTTACTCGTAATAGGCCAGATGTGTTAGCTAACTTCTCAACCAGATTACAGGTTAAATAATCTTTTGGAAGAAATACCATGAAGATACTTTCCTTTGTTACAAGCATCTTAATACTATCAAGCTTTGACGCCCTAGCACTTGATGTTAAGCAACGCTTTTCCCATCTCGATACTAACAAAAATGGTTATTTAACCCATGATGAACTTGAACCTCAACCACAATTATTGAGCACATTTTTGATATGGGATAAAGATCAAGATAACCAAATTTCATTAATCGAATTTAAAAATTATCTAACCAATAACCTCTACTGAGTATTTCCTATGAAAAAAATACGCTATATGGCACTTTTTGCATTCAGCACTTTTTGCACTCTAAGTTTTGCCGCAAGCAATAATATTGTTGAACAATTTAATAAATTTGATAGAAACCAAGATGGCTTTTTAACACGTGGAGAAGCATCAATAGACCCTGCTCTTTGGTCTCGATTTTCAAGCTATGATCAAGATAAAGATGGTAAGCTAACATTAAATGAATACGGTTTATACGCGAGTAAATAATTGTTAACTCTTAAGCTAGGTAGGTATCACTAACTAGCTTTAGTTTACTTCGTCCCCCAACCATCTCATCATATTGGTATTATAAAAATGATTTTGTTAGTGTTGATTCACTAACAATAAAAAAATAATGCCTTATGCTACTCAAAAAACTAATCAAACCACTCATACTAGCCAGCCTTTGCGCAAGTTCTAGCTACACTCTTGCACAAACAAAAGTAATTTATAACGCCAATGGTTACACCCCTTTATACAAAGGCGAAGTACAGCAGTTTTCTACCCTTGTCATTAAAGATGGCAAGGTAGTAAAACTAGGTAGCGATACACTTAAAGATAGCTACCCAGACGCCAAGCTCATTGATGTACAAGGTAGCACCTTATTACCAGGCTTAATTGATGCTCATGGCCATGTTATTGGCCTGGGAGATAACTTATCGCAGCTTGATGTACGTGGTGCAAAATCGGTTGATGAAGTCACAAATAAACTAAAAATATTTGCCAATAACAAACAAGGTTGGATTATAGGGCGAGGTTGGAACCAAGAGCTTTGGGCTGATACCCGCTTCCCAACAGCTAAAGATTTAGACAAAGTAGTTAATGATCGTCCAGTTGTGCTTTCACGTGTAGATAGCCACGCTATTTGGGCAAATTCAAAAGCGCTCGAACTTGCAGGTATTACCGCCCAAACAAAAGCACCTGAAGGCGGTGAAATAATTAAAGACGAATTTGGCAACCCTACCGGCATATTTGTAGATAAAGCAGAATCGCTAATTACCCAGCATATGCCAGAAGCTTCCAAGCAAGATATAAGCGACTCACTAGATGCAGCAGGTAAACATTTATTAAGTTTAGGTATTACCTCTACCCATGATGCTGGCATTGATAAAGCAACGTGGGAAGTTTACAAAGAACGCAGTGAACTAGGAAATTTACCTGTGCGTATTGTGGCCATGTTAAGTGGTGCTAGCCCCGACTTAAACACAATGCTTAAAGCAGGGCGATACCAAGACGCAAACAGTTTCATGTCAATCCGCAGTGTTAAAGTATACGCCGATGGTGCACTTGGATCTCGTGGCGCAGCTCTTATTGAAGATTATGCAGACCGTACAGGCCATCATGGATTAATGCTAGAGACACAAGAAAAACTCGAAGCACTCTTTACGCAAAGCTTTAAGCGCGGTTTTAGCGCTCACACCCATGCTATTGGCGATAAAGCAAATAAAGTGGTACTTGATGCTTATGAGAAGGTGTTTAAAAAACGGGAGGGATATTGCTTCGTAACCGTATAGAACATGCGCAAATTGTAACGCTTGAAGACATTCCTCGCTTTAAAAAGTTAAAGATAATCCCATCAATGCAACCAGTGCATGCTACATCAGATATGCATATGGCAGAGCAACGCTTAACTGAAAAACAACTAAGCGGTGCCTACGCTTGGCAATCTTTTTTACAGCAAGGATCTATTATTGCGGCTGGGTCGGACTACCCTGTAGAACTCGCTAATCCATTCTATGGGTTATATTCAGCCATTACACGCATGGACCACAATCAATTACCTAAAAATGGTTGGCGTGCAAGTGAAGTATTAAGTAGAGAAGATGCATTACGTGCATTTACTTTAGGCGGTGCGTATGCCGCACATCAAGAGTTTAAAATTGGTAGCTTAGAACAAGGTAAATGGGCTGACTTTATTTTAATAGACAAAGATTACTTTAAAATACCTGTTGATGAGATTTATGAAACGAATGTGTTGCAAACATGGATAGCAGGAATAAAACGGTACGAAAAAGAAAAAATATTATCGATAAATAAAACCTATAAAGGGTTAACGCAAGTTAACCCTTTATAGTTACAGCGTAGTATTTTAGCTTTTAGGCGCTTCAACTTTTGGCTGACGATATATTTTTATAATGTGATATAAATTTACGAGCGACAATAAGCCGTTGGTAAAAATCACAGGTACTGCACCAATGGCAACACCATATGCAGTAAATACAATACAACCAAACATGTTGTACCAGCGTAGTTTTACTACATCAGTCATTGTTAACGATGCAACCAATAAAGCTGACGCAATATAACCTAAATATTCCCAACTCAATTGTTCTCTCCCAGCCTTTAGGTTAGCATTACACTACTGCTAGCTTATGACATTTATAAGTATTGCAAAGTAACAACAAAATAAAAAAGCTAACTTGCTTAAAAAACCTGAAAAAGTTTGCCGGAAAATACCAGCAACTTCTTAAATCATTACACGGGAAATGAAGGTAAAATAATACTCTTAGCAAAGCTAATAGTATTAGTAGCAAGTTAGCGTAAATTCTTAGTGTCTTAATGCTATCGTCATTAAGATGTAATAAATAGGACAAATGTCCGAAGAGCACATTGATGTTTCAATACCATTTTTCTAGTTACCTTGTTGATCAGCTTTTAACCTTTGCCGGTAGTAGCTATCAACAATCAAAAAAAGAAGTTCTGATCCATCAAGATCAGCCTTTAAGCAAGCTTGTGCTTGTACGCAGTGGCACTGTGTCGTTTAGTTACGATGTAGGAAATGGACGACGCCTGCTGTTAGGACAATTGGATTGTAACAACACCCTTATTGGTGAAATAGAAGCGCTAAATAATAATCCGTGTATTTATACGGTCACGTGTTTTAGTGATGTAACCTATAACCTTATTGAATTAAGGCATTGGCGCGCGCTGCTGCTTGAAAAACCAGAACTGAGTTTATACACAGCGCAGACTATAGCGGCTAAATTTCAAGAAAATCAAAAAATCAATCTAGATAAGCTATTACTACCGCTAAGCTACAACATAGCTAAAGATTGTTTACTAAGAGCCGAAAACAACAACCCTACACTGCTTAGAGCCTATCCTACGGTAAATGCAGAAGCCGAACGTTTTGCAACAACTGAGAGAGCTTACAGGCGGGTTGTTACAGAACTTGTAGAAAAAGGCTTAGTGCTTAGAAGTAACGATGGTTTGCAAGCGGTTGATATACCAAAACTAAGTGAATACGTAGACAGCTTTGCTCAGCTTTAAGGTTTTTGATTAATTGGCTTGGCTAGTTAAATAATTAGTAAAACGTTATCCATAAAAAGGTTATTTAAGGCCTTACAACATTCAGTTAAAAATTTGATATGAGTTGCGATTATCAGATTTTTAATATGACAATGTTAGAATGTGCGTGCTTGTACAGCAAATAATCCCCAATTCGCTTAATTAAGAGACCTATTTTGAGATAAGAAAATACTGTCGATAACTGGCCTATTGCAAGTAAATTCAACGCAGTTAGCGCTAAAAATTGCTGCTCGGGATGGATTTATTATCCAGAGTTCAGGTTATTTAAATATTTCAAAAAATTGCTCCAATGTATACCTTAAACAGCATTGCAATTAAATCGTGTTTTAATAGTCAACATTAATACCAATCCGTATAAACCTTTAAATAATCTAAACGGACTGGTATTACTTACTTTAGCTAAACATGTCTTTCACATCGTCAAGCATATCGTTGTATTCATCACTCGAGAACAGATCCATGGAAGGGATAACCCCTTTTTCTATATACACTTGTAAAGCAGCTGACTTATCAGAAACCTGGAGTGTTCCCTCTAAAATAGCGCCAATACGAATGAAATCGACATAACTTATTTGTTCTAACTTATAACTCGGATCAGCCCAACTTAAAGCGACATTAGAAAATTCTTCAGGAAACTCCCAAGCACGCATGATAGAAGAACCAATTTTCCCACTAAGCTTTTGAATTGCATGAGCTAAAAAGCTCGGGTTAGCAAATACTTCAGGATGACGCTCAGCTTCAGTTAAAATAGGTAACACACCAATGTTATAAACCAATGCAGCTAGAGTGATTGAATCGCGATTTAATGAAGTATGTTTATTATTTTTTAAGTAAAACTCCATGAGTGTTATCGAATGACTCGCAACCGTTAATGTTTTTTGCCAAGCTTTGCCCATGTAGCCTTTAATTATCTCGTTATTAGATACAAATAATTGCTCCATAGCCATTGCTGTTGCAATATTTTTAATTTGACGAAGTCCAATACGTGTCACTGCTTGTTGTAAATTGGATACTTTTACAGAGCGCCCCATAATCGCACTATTAGCTACTTTTATCATACGAGCAGAAAGCGCGGGGTCTTGTGATATCACATCTGCCATTTGCATCAAATTGACATCAGAGTTATCAGCAGCTTGGCGAACCTTTACAGCAACTTCAGGTAATGTAGGTAAAACGAGTGTATCGTTATTTATTCTATCGACTAAAATTGTTAATAATGCATTTTCTGTAGACATAGATCTTTCATCCTTTTGTTCTTCGATTGCAATGCAACTGCAAACTTCGACAATTAATTTTTGTAATTTTCATAGTACAATTAGTATTGTCTAACTTACCGTTAAAGTTAAGAAAATTATAGAAGTTTATTCCTTATTCTATGTCTTTTATCGCAAGGGCTTGTCTTACAACGCCTAACACTTGCTATTTACCATTTAGTTTTGCTTTAATGCAGTCACTATAAGCAAACGTTTATATGTATTTAGCTACTTAGCTGGTGCATAAAAATTATTAAACTTACTTTTCAAACAGGCAACATAATGATCTTAAATAAAATTAGCCAAGCAATTATGCTCTCTGGTGTCGTTTTTCTTAGTGCATGTTCTGAACAAGCGCCGTCTTCTACCGACAACACAGCCGTAGAGCTTGCTCAAAAAAGCAGTGCACAATCAGGTCCTAAGCTTATTAATGCAGATAAACAACGTTTAGATATTTACACCGACTTTAGTCTGCAAAGTGATTTATCACACCTGAGCGACAACCAACGAGCGATGGTAGCAAAGCTTATTGACGCTTCAAAAGTAATGGATGAGTTATTTTGGAAACAAGCATTTGGTGATAATAAAGATGCTTTTTTAGCAAAGCTAAGTGACGAAAAAGTACGTCAATTTGCCGATATAAACTATGGCCCATGGGATCGTTTAAATGGCGATAAAGCATTTTTATCCAGCTATAAAGAAAAGCCACTTGGTGCACAGTTTTACCCTGCTGACATAACCAAAGAAGAATTAAATAATGCAGACGTAAAAGACAAAACAGGGCTTTATTCTGTAATTAAGCGTGACGAGCAAGGTAAGCTTTATAGCGTACCCTACTCAAAAGAATACGCTGCAGAACTTGCAAAAGCAGCTGATCTTTTGCGCGAAGCCAGTAAGCTCGCCGATGACAAAGAATTTGCTAGTTACTTAAACCTACGCGCTGATGCTCTGCAAAAAGATGACTTCCAAGTCTCTGACTTTGCATGGATGGACATGAAAAATAACCCTATTGATGTGGTTATTGGTCCTATAGAAACTTATGAAGATCAGTTATTTGGTTACCGCGCTGCTTATGAATCTTACGTACTTATTAAAGATTTAAAATGGAGTGAACGCCTAGCTAAATTTGCAGCATTTTTACCTGAGCTTCAAAAAGACTTACCCGTTGATGCTAAGTACAAACAAGAAGTACCAGGCTCTGACGCCGACCTAAATGCATATGATGTTGTTTACTACGCTGGGCATTCAAATGCAGGCAGTAAAACAATAGCAATTAACTTACCAAACGATGAGCAAGTACAGCTAGAAAAAGGAACTCGTCGTCTGCAACTTAAAAACGCAATGCGTGCTAAATTTGATAAAATTTTAGTGCCAATTTCAGAGCAGTTAATTGTACCAGAGCAGCGTAAACACATTACTTTTGATGCATTTTTTGCCAATACGATGTTCCATGAAGTGGCTCACGGTTTAGGTATTAAAAATACAATCACAGGTAAAGGTACTGTTCGTCAATCACTACAAGAACACGCAAGTGCACTTGAAGAAGGTAAAGCCGATATTTTAGGTCTATACATGATTGAACAGTTACTTAAAAAAGGCGAAATTACTGAAGGCACTATTGAAGATTATTACACGACCTTCATGGCAGGTATATTCCGCTCAGTTCGTTTTGGAGCATCAAGCGCGCATGGTAAAGCAAATATGATCCGCTTTAACTTTTTTGCTCAAGAAGGTGCTTTTTCTAAAAATGAAGAAGGCTTATACCGCGTTAATATGGAAAAAATGAGCATTGCAATGGCCAAGCTTTCTCGCTTAATTTTAACCTTACAAGGTGATGGCGATTATGAAAAAGTAGATCAACTAATTGCAACGCATGGCGACATTAAAGAAGAACTTGCTAAAGACTTAGAAAAACTAAGTAAAGCTAATATCCCTGTAGATGTAACATTTAAGCAAGGTAGGGAAGTACTAGGGCTTAAATAAGTTTAGTTAAACTTAGTTAAACCCTAAAAAAGCGTTGCAGCTTAAAACTGCAGCGCTTTTTTTAACTCTGTGATTTGTAGATCTGTATAAGGCACTGCTGGGTGTTTACCCCATATTGGCGCAGGCCATGCAGCATCACTCGTAAAACGCGCAATATGATGAATATGTAATTGCGGCACCATATTACCTAAAGCCGCTATGTTTAATTTATCCGGGCTAAATACATCCATTAATAATTTACTTAGCTTGGCTGACTCTTTTAAATAAACAATTTGATCATTCTCAGATAAATCAATTATCTCTTTTAAGTTGGCTTGCCTAGGTACTAATACAAACCACGGATACAAGCTGTCGTTCAATAAAAGTACTTTACACAACGGCCAATCGGCAAGTTCTATACAGTCGCGTTTAAGCTCTGGCGCTAATTTAAATTCAGGGTTAGTCATTGTTATGTCCTACTTTGTCTTTAATAATTGCCACTTTATAGCATTTAGTTGCAGTTGCACACGCTTGGCTTTACCATTCAAAGCAATATTTATAAAAGCGAAGGCAACCTTGTGCTAAAAAAATAAAACATCTTTCACTGGCCCTGCCATTAATGGTTGGCACCCTTGCTGTTCAAGCAAAACCTTTATCGCTGGAGCGTATTTTTGACGATCCAAGCTTGTCGGGTAAGTCGCCTGTGCAACTTAAATTTTCGCCTGACGGCAGCCGTGTAACTTACCTACAAGGCAAAAGCGATGACTACAACCGCTACGATTTATGGGAATACAACCTAAAAGATAACACCAATCGTGTGCTAGTTGATTCGGCAAAGTTATTTTCAGGCCCAGAAAATCTATCAGATGAAGAAAAAGCACGCCGCGAACGCCAACGTATTTTTGGTAAAGGCATACTTGAATACAAATGGTCTAAAGATGGCAAAGCACTTTTATTCCCACTTAACGGCGACCTTTATTATTACGATTTAGCCTCTGCTAAAAGTAAAAAACTAACCGACACTGAAACATTTGAAACCGATGCACGCTTTTCACCTAAAGGTAACTACGTATCGTTTATTCGAGAGCAAAACCTATTCGCTTTAGAGCTTGAATCAGGTAAAGAAATTCAGCTTAGTAAAGATGGCGGCGGCGTAATTAAAAACGGCATGGCCGAATTTGTAGCTCAAGAAGAAATGAGCCGCATGACAGGTTACTGGTGGTCAGGTGATGAAACTAAAATTGCCTATACCCGCGTTGACGAAACCCCAGTAAAAGAAGCTATCCGTAACGAAATTTACGCTGATGAAGTTAAATTATTTAACCAACGCTACCCGTTTACAGGCACCGATAACGTAAAAATTCAACTCGGTGTGGTTAAACTAAATGATCAAAAAGTAGATTGGATTGATTTAGGTAAAGATGAAGACATTTATATCGCGCGTGCTAAATGGCTAAAAGACGGTAATACACTTTCTTACCAATGGCAAAATCGCTCGCAACATAAATTAGAGCTGCGTTTTTACAACAGCGAAACTAAAGCCCAAAAAGTAGCGCTGACCGAAAACAGTGAAACGTGGATTAACCTACATTTTGATCTTGCGTTTTTAAAAGACAAAAAACACTTTGTATGGGCATCTGAACGCGACGGTTTTAAACACTTATATCTGTATCGCACAAACGGTCAACTTGTTCGTCAAATTACCTCTGGTGATTGGGCTGTTGATAGTTTAAAAGGCATTGATGAGAAAAAAGGCATTGTGTATTTTGCTGGTCGAAAAGATACACCGCTTGAAAGCCATTTATACAGCGCGCCTTTATTTAAAAAAGGCGATGCCAAACGTATTACCGAAAAAGGTCAGTACCATAATGTTGTGCTAGCAAAAGACAATAAAACCTTTATCGATAATAGCTCGTCTGATAATAAACCAAACTCAGCAGCACTTCGTAAAGTAAACGGCGAATTCATTACCTGGCTTGAAGAAAATAAGCTAGATAGTAGCCACCCCCTTACTCCTTATTTAAGCGACTTAACAAAACCAGAATACGGCACAATTAAAGCCGATGATGGTCAAGTTATGCATTACCGTTTATTTAAGCCTAGCAACATTACTGATGGCAAAAAGCACCCTGTTATTGTTAACGTATACGGCGGCCCGCATGCTCAACGAGTTACGAATAGCTGGCGCAGTAAAAACTTGTACTTTCAGTACATGGCGCAACAAGGTTATGTCATTTTTCAACTAGATAACCGTGGTTCGTACAACCGTGGTAAAAAGTTTGAAGATGCTATTTATAAAAACTTAGGTGTGGTTGAGGTTGCCGATCAAATTAAAGGCGTAGAGTTTTTACGTACCCTTGATTACGTAGACCCACAACGCATTGGTGTTTATGGCCATAGCTACGGCGGCTACATGGCACTTATGACTATGTTTAAAGCGGGCGATTACTTTCAAGCCGGCGTATCAGGTGCACCAGTAACCGATTGGGCTCTATACGATACACATTACACAGAGCGTTATTTAGGTCACCCCGATACAAATGCTAAAGGCTACAAAGGCAGCGCTGTATTTCCATATGCAGATGGCTTAAAAGGCCCATTAATGATTTATCATGGTATGGCTGACGACAACGTATTGTTTACGCATTCCACTAAATTATTTAAACAGCTTCAAGATAACGAAAAACAGTTTGAAATGATGACCTACCCTGGCTCTAAACACAGCCTACGTGGGAAACAAGTGCAAACACACTTACATCAAACCATAACAAACTTCTTTAATCGTCATTTTGATGTTAAATAGATGAGTTAATATTAAAGGTAGACTAAAGGCTGATTGAAAAATCAGCCTTTTTTTGTTTTATTAGCGGCTAAGCCTAGATTAAATACACTTTTTAGCTACGCTTATTCTAAGCTCTTAATAGTGCAAACTCATAAAGGATAAATGTATGCTTAATCTTCGTCGTTTTAGTATTTTCCAGCGTTTTGCCATTTTAGTAGGTATTGTTATTTTTGGCTTAATTGTATTGAGTATTTCGAGCTTAACTCACCAATACAATGCCCTTAAGAACGAACAATACCTTAAAACACAAAATGTAGTAGAAACCGCGTATAGCATAATCGATCACTTTTATGAGCTTGAACAAAATAAAGCGCTTACGCAAAAACAAGCTCAATCCCAAGCGATACAAACTATTCGTGCACTTAGATACGATGAAACTAATTATTTTTGGATTAATAACTACCAACCAGAAATGGTAATGCACCCCATAAAACCAGCACTTGAAGGCAAAAGCCTAAGCAATAATAAAGATCCCGACGGGAAAGCATTATTTGTTGATATGGTAAATATAGTGAAAAAAGATGGCGAGGGTTTTATACCTTATAAATGGCCAAAACCAGGTAAAGATAAACCCGTTGAAAAAATTGCATTTGTTAAAGGATTTAATCAGTGGCAATGGATTGTTGGCTCTGGTGTTTACCTTGATTCAATTGATACCGCATTTTCAGAACAACGAAACCTAATTATTCTCTATGCTGTTGTAATGATATTAGCCATTATTTTACTTAGCTATTTTATTGGCAAAAGTATTCTTATCCCAACACGTCTTGCAGCCGATATGATGAAAGATATTTCTCAAGGCGAAGGCGATTTAACGCGCACTTTAAATGAAGAAGGCAACGATGAGATTTCTGAGCTTTCTAAATCATTTAATTCCTTTATATCAAAAATGCGTGAATCACTTACTAATGTTTCACAAAGTGTACGAGACGTTAATGAGCACGTTCATACTGTTGACGAATCAAGTAAAACAAGTCGATCGTTCATCGAATTACAAAACGACAGCTCTACTCAAGTTGCCGCCGCAATGGAGCAAATGACTCACCAAATACATGATGTAAGCCGTAATGCGGAAGCCGCAGAAGAGGCTGCTAATGATGCAGCTAAAAATGCATCTACTGGTAAAAATGTTGTAGCTAAAACAATCACTGCCATAGAAACCCTTTCTAGCAATATAGAAACAGTGAGCCGTGTAACGGAAGATCTAGCTAACGAAAGCCATAATATAGGTTCTGTACTCGATGTTATTAGAAGTATTTCGGAGCAGACCAACTTACTTGCACTTAACGCTGCAATTGAGGCCGCTCGAGCAGGTGAGCACGGCCGAGGCTTTGCCGTTGTTGCCGACGAAGTGCGCACACTAGCGAGTCGTACGGGGAAAAGTACTGATGAAATTCAATCAATGATCACCAAGCTGCAAGAAGGTACTAAAGCAGCTGTTGAAGCCGTAAAAGCGAGCCAAACACTTTCCGTATCAACGGTTGATCAAGCATCATCTGCCAACACGTCACTTAACGAAATTGAAAGACTTGTATCAGTAATAACTGAAATGAACAGTCAAATAGCGCGTGCTACTGAACAGCAAACATCTGCAGCCGATGAAGTTAATTTACGTATTAATGACCTATCACATTCAACTGAACAGTCGTTAAGCAATACAAAACAACTTACCGATGCTAGTGATAAACTAAAACAAAGCAGCTCGGAGTTATCCAATGTTGTTAATCGCTTTAAGCTATAGTTTAAATATTGAACTCAGAATAAAAATCAGCCTCGAGTCACATTTTAAATAGTGTAAATTAAAAGCCCCAAATTATGGTTCATAATTTGGGGCTTTTATTTATATATTGAGACCTGCTTATCTTTCCAGATTAAATTTTCAGCTGTATGTTTGGTAATTAAGTAAAGCAGTGCCTATTTATGGTATCTGGTTATTCTTCATAAATGACAAACATACTCTACCCTTTGGCCTCATCCTACGTTACATATATAAGTAACGCAGGAGCAACTACCTAGCCCACTAGGTTAAAAATTTCGAGTCGTGATCAAACCGCCATTGGGTATAACAAATTTTAATCCACAAAGGTCAACAGGCCTTAAATTTTATAAACAGTAACGAGCAAACAAGCTAGTTACTGATGCCGCAGTTGGCTTACCGTGCTGCCAATCACCACCTTCAACGCCACTACCCGCAATATCCATATGTACGTAAGGTAAAGGCTGTGTAGAGTCGTTACCGTGCTTATCTAGCCCACCAACAATAGCCATAAATGCCATTGGGAACTGATGCCCACGCGCAGTAACGGCAGATGCTGCGTTATTGCTAGATAAAACATCGTCAGCTAGCGTACGTGGTTTAATAAAGTCGTAGTCTTCACGTCGTGAACGCGATACTTCAGCGCCATCGGCCCACAAATCTCCAAGGTCAGCGATTTGACGTGAAACACCAGCACTACGAGCTGGACCATTTTCAACATACGCACCGTATGGACCCATTGCGCGAGCTGCATGACCCGTTAATGTAGCTACAGTAAATAACGTTGGATTAACCTCAGTTTTAGCTAAATCTTTCATTTCGCTAAGCAGGTCGCCCATTGCTAAACGCCCTTCTGCATCGGTATTACCAATACGTACACGAACACCTTCACGGCTAGTAATAATTTCATCTGGCACAAAACAATCTGAGCCAATAGAGTTACGAACAACAGCTAAGTACGATACCACTTTAACGCCTTTAGGCTGATAATCAGCAACGGCTTTCATAAAGCCCGCAACAGATGCTGCGCCGCCTTTATCACGGCTCATGCCTGCCATATGGCCGCCTACTTTTAAATCGGCTCCACCTGTATCGTATACAAGGCCTTTACCAACAAACATTAGGGTACGAGTAATTTCACCCTCTGGTACATATTCAAGCTTAACAACACGTGGGTGATGGCGCTCAACTGCATACGATGCGCGAGCAACCGTGCTTAACATTGGGTAATTTTTATCAATAGCTGCAATATCATCGATTACATCAACCGCAATGTTTGAGCCTTTAAATAAATCAACACAGTAATCTGCAAAGCGCGGTGGAGCCATACGTTCAGGTTCAGTACCGCATAAATCACGCGCAGCATATTGACCAGCAGCAATTGCATTAACGGCTTTAATTGTTTGCTCGCTAGCACCAACTAAACCAATACTTGCTATCGGTTCAATACCTTCACCATGAAACTCACGCGCTTCTAATGGCTGCCATAATGCTTGGCAAGCACCTAAATAAGCAACTTCCAGCGCATGTTGGTAACGGCTATCGCCATTTAAATTTGGTAAAAATAATGCTGGGTTGATACAACCCGATGCCTTCGCTTCGTTGATTGCAAGTTTAGCTGCATCAAAATAACGGCGCACATCATCATAATCTCTGTTTAGTGGGCCGGTTGGCGCAAGTACTACACGCTTATTTTCAATCACTAATAAAATAACTTGCTTACCAATGCGAGAATCTACTTTTGATTGTGCTAAAACAGCATCACGTAGCGAATTATTTGGTAATTGAGAAAAGTCATCACTAATAATGATTAATGCATCATGTGATGTGGATTCAAGGCTAGCACTTACTGGCTGAGCCAATACGGCTTTTGGATATGCCATAAATAAAGGTCCTGTTAAAAAACATAAGCCCCTATTATCGTCGATTTGAATATTGAAGACCAGCAAGCTGCGATAAGTGTTTAGTTTAATCCACTTTTTAGTGGCAACTTGCAATTACAGGCTTTACAGCTTAATCGAGAATACTAAGTTGGAAGTTTTGATCAGGTTGATTTTTAATACCCACCCCAATACCTAAAAGCCTGACCGGTTGCTGCACACCTCGCTGGAAAGCTTTAGTAAGTAGTTGTGTAAAAACCTCAGTATTTAATTGGTGATAAGCCTGATCCGCAGAGGTTACTATAAAATTCGCAAATTTAACCTTAACGCTCAGTTTATTAATCCGATTTTGTAATTGTTGTTTTTCCAAGCGCACCTTTAACTCATCTAACAACGTAGGCAACTGTTCTAGGCATTCTTGTAAGCTGGTTTTGTTATACTCATAGGTATGCTCAACACTTAGCGACTTTCTAATACGATTAGTAGATACCTTACCGACATACTCACCTGCACATTTTTGGTAAAGCGATACGCCAAAATTACCTACATGCTGTTGCATCCAATTTACGCCTTTTTCGCGTACATCTTTACCTGTATATAATCCTTTTAAATTGAGTTTTTCGAGCGTTACTTTACCGACACCCGGAATTTTACCCAGAGGTAACTGTGCTAAAAAATCATCCACCTCATCAGGTAATACAACAAACTGACCGTTAGGCTTGTTTTCATCACTCGCTATTTTGGCAATAAATTTAATAGGAGCAATACCAGCGGATGCAGTAAGCCCTGTAGCATTATAAATATCAGCTCTTATTTGCTGCGCAATAAGCGTAGCACTGCCTTTACAAACGCTACTATCAGTTACATCAAGGTATGCTTCGTCAAGAGAGAGTGGTTCAATTAAGTTGGTGTAACGATTAAATACTTCACGTATTTGATTTGAAGCTTCTTTATAAACAGCCATGCGCCCAGGTACAATAACTAAATCAGGGCATAATTGTTTTGCATGATAATTAGACATAGCTGAGCGCACGCCATACTCTCTGGCAATGTAGTTGGCTGTAGAAAGTACACCTCTACGACTATTGCCACCAATAGCAAGCGGCACATTGGCCAGCTTAGGATTATCGCGCATCTCAACTGCCGCATAAAAGCAGTCCATATCTATATGAATAAACTTTTTCATCACCATTACAACACTGTTTATTTATACAGCCATTATTGTTTAATCATTATTAATAAGCAAGCTCCTAAACTCTTATTAATCGATTTATTATGGTGGGTTCAAGTTTAGTAAACTCGTCATACATAAAAACAGCGCACTAATTACCTTGAGGTCATATCGTCATATTGATAATCTAGTGCTTTAAAATAAAGAGTTAAAGTGCATGCAAACGTTTAAAGATCAGCACCCTATTCATACTGACATTACTGTAGCGTGGGCCGATATGGATGCCCTTCAACACGTAAACAATGTGGTTTACCTGCGTTACTTTGAAATAGCCAGAATCGACTTTTTAAATAAAATAAACTTATTTGATACAATTAGCCCAAGCGGCATTGGCCCTGTTATAAGCGAAAATAATATTCGTTATAAGCGCCCTGTTACTTTTCCAGATACCCTTACTGTAGGCGTCACTATTTCTGACATTAAAACAGACCGATTTATGATGAATTATACAGTATTTAGTCACGCACAAAATGCCATAACCACAACCGGTAATTCGAAAGTGGTTATGTTTGATTTTGAAACAGGTCAAAAAGCCCCTATTTCAGAGCCTCTTTTATCGGCTTTAATTAGCTACGCTCAAGACGAGCAATAAGGAAATTTTATGCAATACAGTCCACTAGGAAGCAGTGGTGTTAATGTTTCAAGAGTATGTTTAGGTAGCATGACCTGGGGAATGCAAAATACCCAAAATGATGCTGATGAACAAATAGCCTACGCACTTGCTCAAGGCGTAAACTTTATTGATACAGCCGAAATGTACGCAGTTCCTCCATCACCCGATACCTATGGTAAAACTGAGCAAATTATTGGTAACTGGCTCTCTCGTAACCAACAAAAGCGCGATAAAATTGTACTTGCAACCAAAATTGCTGGTAACGGCTTAGCATGGGTTCGCGATGGCGGTAATATTACTCGCCAAACTGTTATAGAGGCGGTTGATGAATCACTAAAACGCTTACAAACTGACTACATAGATTTATACCAATTACATTGGCCAAACCGCTCTACCCCACACTTTGGTAGACAATGGCCAGGTATGCTTAAATTTACCGACGTAAACACACAAGAACATCAAGCTGGCATGCTGGATATTTTAGAAGGTTTAAACGATTGTGTTAAAGCAGGTAAAATCAAGCACTGTGGTTTATCTGACGACACACCTTGGGGAATAAGCCAATTTTTAAACCTGTCAAAAGAGCATAATTTGCCGCGCATAGTATCTATTCAAAACGAGTTTAGCTTAGCGCATACCAAAGATTGGCCGTATCTAATAGAGCAATGTGTTCACGAAGATATTGCCTACTTACCTTGGTCGCCTTTAGCGGCAGGTTTATTAACGGGTAAATACTTAAATGGTGCTCGGCCAGAAGGCTCTCGCTGGACCTTTATGCAACGTAACGGTATTTTTAGAGATACACCAAACGCAGAGCAAGCGACTAGACAATATGTTGAACTTGCGCATGATCACAATATTTCCCCTGCTCAACTAGCTCTTGCATGGTGTAATCAAGTAAACGGTGTAACGTCTTCAATTATTGGCGCAACAAATATGGCGCAATTAAAAGAAGATATTGATGCATTTGATATCACGCTAAGTGACGACGTACTTACAAGTATCGATGTTATTTTTAGAAACAATCCAATGCCCTATTAATACAAACCTAAACAGGTAACTAAATCACGTTTAATTACCTGTTTAATTGTCCAGTTAACTTACACTCCATTGCTGCTCAAGTAAGCATTGCTCATTAGCGTAAAGCCTTACTGTGAACACACTTTCGGCAATCACTTCACCTACGCCTGACGGCGTACCTGTCATAACCACATCACCATCTTCTAGGCTCATAAATTCACTAATTTCGTGTAAAATTGAGTCAGGGTTATGCAGCATAAAATGAGTATCGCCTTGCTGAATTACTTCATTATTAATTTTAAGTTCAAATGTAAAATGCTTCATCGCATCGGTTAGCTCTACAAAATCACTTAAAATAACCGAGCCATTAAATGCTTTAGCGCGCTCCCAAGGTAGCCCTTTATTTTTTAATTTACTTTGCACGGTACGCTTAGTTAAATCAAGGCCGAGTCCAACACCTGCAAATCTTTTATTTTTAATTACAAAACATAACTCGGTTTCGTAATGCAGCGTATCGCCGTTATGAGCTGCAAATAGCGTATTAGTAATCGCGCTATTTGGTTTGTTAAATAACACCATTTGATCTGGCGTTTCGTTGTTTAGCTCTGCAATGTGTGCGGTGTAGTTACGGCCAACACACACTATTTTTGTTGGCGTTAATTCTTCGGATACTAACTTTATTGAATGCATATGAGTAACGTCTCTGTTATGAGCTTATAAGCGTTTCTAACAAGCTCAAATTAATAGGTTTAAGTAAAACTCGGTCAATATTTAAATCTTTTATTTCTCTAGGATTAGGCTCTTCACCACTTACAATTACCAAGCGTAGCTCTGGGTAACGCTCGTTAATTTTCTGGCCTAAATCAATGCCACGCCCATCAGGTAAGTGCATATCTAACAATACTTTATTAAATTGCTGATCGTGATTGAGTATTTGTAAACATTGCGCGCAACTCGATGCAATCACGGTCTCTACACCTAAACTTTCTAAGAGTAGTTGCGTAATTTGCGCAGCATCGTGGTCATCTTCAACAAGTAAAAAACGCTGTTTTTTCTCGGTTAAACTTTTACTACTATTTATATTTTTAGGTTGTGGTGCGCTTTCAGGCGCCACTAAGTAATCTTGTAAACACTGGTACAAAACTGCACTGTCAACCGGTTTGGGGATTACATCGTTAAAACCAAGGGCTGCCAATTCCTCTCGAATGCCTTTCATCGTTGCCGCTGTAAGCGCAATTATTGGGCCTTTATAGCCCATTTTTCTAAGCTCTATAGTCGCTTCCTTGCCACCCATTACAGGCATATGAATATCAATAAAAATAATATCATATGGAGCTTTGTAAGCATCCGCAATACGCACTTTTTCCAGCGCTTGTTGCCCATGCTCCGCATAATCAACCCTTGCACCACAAGTACTAATCATGTGGCCAACCAACATGCGTAAATCGCGTAAATCATCTACCACTAATACACGTCCATGCACCTTACAAGGTGCTGATTTACTTTGTAATTGTGGGGCACTGCTAAAATTAAGTACCTGTCGTTCTACTTCACTAATATCGCCCGGATACACAGAAATAGTAAATGTAGAGCCTTTGCCAATTTCGGAGTCTAAACTAATGCTTCCTTGCATACGCGCTAATAACTCAGCGCATATTGCCAAACCAAGACCAGCACCACCAACAGAGCGCGATTCTACATCGGCAATTTGCTCAAACGGTTTAAAAATCAGTTCTTGTTTTTCAGGGGCAATGCCCATACCTGAGTCTTTAATGCTAAAAAATAGCATTTCGCGCTCATCAACCCACTGTGTCCACGCATTAACAACTATTTCGCCTTTATCGGTAAATTTAACCGCATTATTTATCAAATTTATTAAAATTTGACGCACCCTTGTTGCATCTAGTTGTGCAACCAAAGGTAATGGCTGATTTGATTCAAAGCGAAGCGTAAGGCCTTTATCGAGCACAGACACACGCATTAATGTGTATACATCAGCAAGCATGCTATCGAGGTTAACTTCACTTAAGGTCAGCTCTAGCTTATCGGCTGCTATTTTAGATAAATCGAGTACATCGTTTAACAAGCTCAATAAGTGCTTACCGTTTCGATAAATAACACCTAGCTCATTTTCTGCTTGCTGACTAAAGTCGCTCTGCATTAGGAGTTCGGTGTACCCTAAAATGGACGATAGAGGGGTACGTAATTCGTGGCTCAAATGAGCTAAAAAGCGATCTTTTGAGCGATTTTCGGCTTCGGCTTTTAAACGCTCTACTCGCTCGCCTTCAACATCTTTACGAGCAAGTGCATAACGAATAGCGCGTGCAAAACGGCTCGAGCTCATTTCTGTTTTTATTAAGTAATCTACTGCACCAGCATCAAGCGCCGCTGAATCTAATTCGTCGTTTGACTGCCCAGTAAGCATAATAATTGGGCCGCTAAAGCCATTCGCAATGGCTTCTTTTAATACATCTAATCCATTAGATGCACCTAGGCGGTAATCAAGCAGGCAAATGTCATGCTCATTTTTACTAAGCGTTTCAATTGCCTGCTCTGGGGAGCTAATCCATTGAATGTTAAACGTGTGTGAATCCAATTGGTCTAAATAGTCGCAGGTGAGTATGTAATCATCTTCATCATCTTCTACAAGCAGCAACTGAGTCACTTTATCTAACATAAAATCTCCTTTAATCGTTAAAAGTTGTCGGCAGCTCTACAAACTCTACCCAATACTTTCCTAGCGTTTTCATTAGCTCAACCAAGCCATCAAACGTCACGGGTTTGGTTATATACGATGCAGCGCCTAAGTTGTAACCTTTAACCATGTCCTCTTCTTGTTTAGACGTAGTTAAAATAACAACCGGAATACCTTTCAAGTTGGGATTTGATTTAATGGCCTCAAGTGCCTCACGTCCATCCATTCTTGGCATATTTAAATCAAGCAATATAAGTCCTGGTCGTGGCGACACAGCTTTATCTTCAAATTTACCTCTGCGCTCTAAATATTCAAGTAGCTCAACACCATCTTCAACAAAGTGAAGCTCGTTAAGTACACGACTTTCAGCAAGGGCATCTTGTGTTAGCAAACGATCATCTTCATCATCATCAGCCATTAAAATAGTAATCGGTTTTACTTTTGAATAGGGCATTTAAGCCTCTCCTTGCAATGTGAAAAGCGCAGCTTCCACAGGTAGTTTTATAACGAAGGTAGCACCTTCACCGTCTTTACTTTGGGCTGTAATTGTTCCACCGTGACGCTCTACAATACGCCGACATACAGAAAGACCAATACCTGTCCCTTTGTATTGTGAACGACCATGTAAACGCTGAAATGGAACAAATATCTTGTCGGCATAGTCTTGTGAAAAACCAATGCCATTATCTTTTATAGTAATAACTTGGAAACTTAAATGCGTATTATGATCAGCACTAAAAATATCCTCATGCACATAACTAATCTTTATGTGTGGGCTTACATCCGGATGCCTAAATTTAACCGCATTCGACAATAGATTTAAAAATAGTTGCTGCATTTGGCTTTTATCAGCCTGAATAACCGGCAAGTCTTCTACATCTACTCGTGCATTAGACTCTTTTATCGCAATTTCTAAATCACTTAATATATCGCTTACCACTTCGTTTAAATTTGTATCAGCGAAGTCTTTACCGCGCGTTGTAATGCGTGAAAACTCTAATAGATCGTTAATTAAGTTAGACATGCGTTGCGCCGCATTTTTCATACGGCCAATATAATCCATCCCTTTTTCACCCAGTTCATCTTTAAACATGGTTTCGAGGCGGTCGCTAAAGGCTTGAATTTTTCGAAGCGGCTCTTGTAAATCATGACTTGCCACAAAAGCAAACTCTTCAAGTTCCCGGTTACTTCGGCTTAACTCATCAGAATACAGGGTTAACTCTTGCGTACGCTCAGACACTTTACCTGCTAATGTTTCATTTTGATTTTCAAGTTCTAGCCTATATTGCGCCGCGTTTCTTAAATTAAGTCTGGTCATAATAAACATACCAATAATAAGCAAAGCACTTGTTATGGCTGTAATGGCAAAGGTAATTTTTGCCTCATTTTTTATTTTTGCTAATTTCGAAAAGTGACTCACCTTAAAGAGTAATTCACGGTCTTGAATTTCATTAATATGTTCACGAATTTGCTTATATAGGTCTCTACCGCTATGTGTGTTAACTATATTTAACGCACGTCGTTCTTTATCATCTAATGCAAGATTAACTGTTTTCTTTAATTCACGTATTTTACGCTCAACAAGCAGTAACAACTCAGCAATTCGCTCAGCTTGACCATCAATTTCAGAACGAAGTGACTTTACATGATTAGTTTGTGCTTCTAACTGCCCAATAGCATCATAATACGGTGTTAAATAATCATCTTCTTCTGTTAATAAATAGCCACGCTGCCCAGACTCAGCTTGCACTATTGACAAATGCAGTTGCTCAATTGCCGTCGTTAGCATGCTAGTGTTGTCTAAACTCTTTTGGGTTTGCGTTAACCCCTGAATAGTATTTAACGCCAAAAAAGCATTACCCACAATAATACTTAGTACTACGACTATAAAAGCGGCCCATGTAACATTCGCTTTACCTTGCTGTTTTTGCTTGCTCATAGATGTTTAAATGCCTTAGTTGAATTTACTAACCGTTATTATGCTCTGTAATATTTTGTAAACTCTCACTGCACTGCTGACAGTTTAAAATTATTTTATCTAGGGCCTCGAGTGCCTTTTGTTTGGGCATATCGTTTTCCAACACTAATTTAATTAGCTCCGCATTCATTGAGATTCTATTTAACGGGGCTCTTGCATCATGAACTAATTTATTAAGCATTTTAGCTTCGTTATTTTCTTCAGACACTCTATTTCCTTTTATTTAACCTGAACTTAAATTACTTGTATTCACCAATCCCACCGTACGCATTAAGGCGGTTATAAAGTGTTTTTGTACTAATACCCAGCATTTGGGCTGCAAGCGTTTTATTACCTTGCACTTTATCAAGCGTGGCATGAATAAGTTCTTTTTCGACTTCTTCGATTGTTTGCCCTGCCGATACCTGCTTTTCAGCGGTTTTATTATTGACCCGAGAAAAAGGTGACTCTAAATTATCAGGCAGTGTAATTTCACTTGATTGCGGATCGCTCATAATAAATGCACGATGTATCGCATGGCGAATTTCACGAACGTTACCCGGCCATTCATAATTTTGCAGCTCTTTTAACTGTTCACTCTTCCAACTAAATGAAGTGCCATTTTCATCATTCAGTTGCTCTAAAAAAGCTTTAGCTAAAAGGGGAATATCTTCTTTACGATCGCGAAGTGGCGGTATATCGATAGGAAAAACAGCCAGCCTAAAATAAATATCTTCACGAATTACATTATTTTGCGCTAAATCTATAAGCGAGCGATTCGTCGCCGAAATAACTCGGCAATTGGTGGGTATCTCTTTATTTCCACCAACACGCGTTACTTTTTTAGTTTCAAGTACACGCAATAAATTTGGCTGCATATCAATCGGCATTTCAGTTACTTCATCTAAAAATAAAGTACCGTCGTTAGATTGTTCAAACACACCTTCCTTGCGCGCTATAGCACCGGTAAATGCGCCTTTTTCATGGCCAAATAATTCGCTACCAATTAACTCTTTTGAAAGCGCACCACAGTTACTTGCAACTAATGGACCTTCGCACTGGCTAGCGTTATGGATAGCCTGAGCGACCACTTCTTTACCTGCGCCACTTTCTCCCATTAGCATCACGTTAGCATTTGTTTTAGCAACACGTTCAATCATAGTGTAGAGTTTTTGCATTGGCTCTGATTCACCGATTAAGCTACCAAAGTGGCGCGTAATACCACTGGGTTTTACTTTTTTAGCTGTTTTTTTAGGCCCATTTAAAACCAGCTCTAAGTCTTCTCGCTGTAATGGTTTTAATAAATGCCCAACATTAGGCTCACACATTTCAGCTAAAATTCCCTTAACTGAAGGATGGCCCGATATAAGTGTAATTTTTGGAGATTGACCAATCATTTTCAAATGATCAAGTAGGTGTAAACCGCTGCCGTCAGGTAACATAAAATCAAGCAGCACATGGTCAAAAGTATTATTTTCAAACCATTGGTGTGCTTCTTTTAAACTGGTTGCGGTGTTTATATTATGGCCGAGGAATTCGACTATGTGGCAAACAACGTCACTAAACTCAACGTCATCATCAACTAAAAGTATGTTTAACATGATAAATCCCTATGCTTTTTTATTATTCTACGCACCTTAAATACAAATTTAAAGTCACGCCTAGAATCTAGTAACCCGAATTAACTTAAGTGATTCACTGCGTTTATATTACCAACTCAATATTTACGTATGCTTAAAAAATCGATCACTAGGCGTAGTAATATTTCAAGATTGAATTTTTTAATCTCGAAAAAGGAACACACCCTAAAAAATAATTAAAATCGTTTCTATTTATACAATGGTAGCAACTGTTATCATTACAAACTTAAAAAGGAGACGAAATGCAGCAATTAAAAACCTTGATTCACTCTGGTATTAATATTAATGAAGGCACTATTTTTACCCGCTTAACAGCCCGTGCCATTGTTACTAAAAATAATAAAATACTTTTAATGTATACAAATCGTTATGAAGACTACAGCCTGCCAGGCGGTGGCGTGGATGAAAGCGAAAGTATTGAACAAGGCTTAATTCGCGAACTAAGCGAGGAAACCGGTGCACAACAAATAAGTGTAGTTAAAGCTTTTGGACTCTATGAAGAGTATCGCCCTTGGTATAAAGAGGACTTTGATATTATCCATATCAAATCATATTGCTACGTCTGTAATATTGCCGACGAGCTGGGTAAAACACAACTAGAGCATTACGAACAGCAAAATGGAATGACCGCTAAATGGGTTAATATTAGCGATGCAATCGCACACAACGAACGCACGTTAGCAAATAGTGAAAAGCAAGGGTTATCGATCCTTCGTGAAACCTATCTACTCAAAAAGATTGCTAAACAACTTTTTTAATTACGACTCACGCTTAATTACTTATACGCCCTTTTACCTGCGTAGCTAACATGCGTTCAACTATTTACAGCTACGCATTTATACAGACCATTTTTGCATTAATATTTGTGTAATCTGAGCTGCGCTAATGTTCTCTCTTGGAATGTATTTTTGACCACACCACAAAGGTGAAAAGCCACTACCACCTAGCAATTCAGCTCTACTTCTTAAAGCCGTTATTGCAATACTTGCGTAAGGAAATGGTGGCACATGTGCAGGTATTGCACCAAGCTCTTGCATAACGCGATTACAAACGCCTCTCGCAGCACGACCTGAAAACAACGTAGTAAGCGCGGTACTATCTTTTTGTTGAGCTAAAATAGCATCACGATGAAGCTTTGACGTAGTTGCCTCATTACAGAGTAAATACGCACTGCCAACTTGTACCCCTGATGCGCCTAATGTTTGCATATGTGCTACATCATCCTCAGTTGCAATTCCACCAGCAGCAATTATAGGAACTGATACGTGCGCAACGCATTCTTGCACTAGTTCAGCCGTACTTTTATGCAAACTTAAATCCATAGATAAAAAATGACCACGGTGTCCGCCCGCTTCTAAGCCTTGGGCAATAACAGCATCAGCACCATTATCAGCAAGCCATTTAGCTTCCTCAACAGTTGTTGCGGTAGAAATGACTTTTGTTCCCCAGCTTTTAATTTGTTCAAGCAAAGAAGGCGCAGGTAAACCAAAATGAAAACTCACCACGGCAGGTTTATAAGGCGCAATAATATCGATAACACTTTGATTTATTGGCTGTCGAGAAGCTTCGTCCGTTAAACTACTTTCAGCAATCGCGTATTCATTAAAATAAGGAGCTAATAATGAATGCCATTGTTGTTTTTGCAGCTTGGTATATTGCAAGGTTGAATGGCAAAAAAAGTTAAGATTATAAGGTTTACTGGTTGAGCGGCTAAGCAACTCTAGCTGTTCGATAAGCTGCTGATTAGAAAGCATCGCACATGGTAATGAGCCAAGCCCACCAGCCTCACAAACACTCGCAGCTAAGTTGGCATCTTGCACACCTGCCATAGGCGCTTGTATTAGCGCAACTGAAATATCAAAAAGTGTCCGTATCATTTTATTCTCCATGTAATTTTTTCTGCAACTTGCATTATTTACAGAACATATCAGAAAACTAACTAAATAAAAAATAAGCACACTCACAAATAAAAACAAAAAACTACAAATAACAATAGGTTACACTTAATTTTATATCTTTAAATAGTTGGTGTTCGTTTTGCACTACTACCTATACATAATTAGTAAGGAGATATAAATGAGTAACACAGTTAAAACGATTAATCCCGCAACTGAGCAAACCATTGAAACCTATACACTGCTTTCTCAAAAAGAAGCGGAGCAGGAAATAGAAAAATCTCACGAAACATATTTAAAATGGCGCTTAACGTCATTCGCTGAACGCGCGAAATATTTAAATAACTTAGCATCACTTTTTGAAGAGCAAAAAGAAGCGATTGCAAAACTTATGACCGAAGAAATGGGCAAGGTGTACAAGCAAGGCTTACAAGAGGTTGAGCTGTGCGCAGGCATTTGTCGTTATACTGCTGAAAACGGCCCACAAGTACTTGCCGATGAAGATCGCGAGATGGATGGCGGCCGTGCAATCATTAGCTACCAACCAACGGGTGTACTACTGGGTATTCAACCGTGGAACTTCCCGCTTTATCAGGTAATTCGTTACAGCGCCGCTAACATCATGGCAGGTAACACAACCGTATTAAAGCATGCTGGTAACGTATTTGGCATGGCTGAAAAAATTGAAGCGCTATTTAAGCAAGCCGGTTTCCCAGAGTACTGCTTCAACAACTTGCTCATCGATGGTAAAACCGCCAGCTCACTCATTGCTCACGAGGCAATTAGCGGCGTAACCTTTACGGGTAGTGATGCCACAGGTAAAAAAGTAGCTGAAGAAGCGGGTAAACACGCTAAAAAAACAGTGTTAGAACTGGGCAGCAACGACGCTTACTTAGTACTCGATGACGCCGATTTAGAGCTTGCAGTTAAAACCTGTGTAACCGGGCGCATGATCAACAATGGCGAAACATGTGTTTCAGCTAAACGCTATGTTGTTGTTGAGTCACTTTACGATGACTTTAAAGCGCAAATAAAAGAGCAGTTTGAAGCCATGAAAATGGGCGACCCAATGGCAGATGACACAGACTTAGGCCCAATGGCACGTGAAGATTTACGCGACGGCATTCACGACCAAGTAATGGAGTCAGTAAAAGCAGGTGCAAACATAGTAACGGGCGGCGAAATACCATCGCAAACGGGTTACTACTACCCACCAACGCTACTTGATAATTTATCGCCAGGTATGCCTGCTTACGACGACGAATTATTTGGTCCAGTTGCTTCGCTTATTAAAGCCAAAGACAACGACGACGCAATGCGCATTGCTAACGACTCTCGCTACGGTTTAGGCGGTGGTATTTTCTCAAAAGATGAGAAAAAAGCCATTGAGCTCGCTAAAAAGTACTTCGACACCGGCATGATCAACATTAACGGCTACGGTTTAGCACAACCTAACTTACCGTTTGGTGGCGTTAAAGGCAGTGGCTACGGCCGAGAACATGGCGGCTTTGGTATGCGTGAATTCGTAAATGTTAAAAGCATTATGATCGCCAGCTAATTTAGCTACATAAATGAAATACGCGTTTTAAATAAAGATTTTTAATACGTGTTTAAAATACAAAAATTATTAAGCCTAAAAGTGGGTAACCACTTTAGGCTTTTTTATTTATAGCTTTTAGAAAGTAATTTTCAGGAGACAATACTTGGTTTTTAGTAAGTGATAGTACCGAATTTTGGATATATTCGTAGGTGCGATTTTACATCGCGCTTTTAAGAATTAAATATCCAGGAAAGTAATGGGATTCTACCTTTTATAAAGGTAATGATGGTGTGTCCACTGAACTAGGGGAACACCATTTCCCTATTCAATTAATTGTTATGAATACTTTGCTTGTACTATTTTTGTAAGTTTATTTTTAATTATATTTTGTTCCGCCAGAACAAAAATGAGCCACTAACTAAAAATCACACCATCCGATGATGCTTTTAAAAGGCAAAAAACTTATGGAAGTAAGCAGTGTATATAAAGGAATAAGCATGGTAAAACTATCAAGAAAATAGTTATCATAGGGGGGATTATTTATATGCTGGTGCGATAGCTAAAACTTACAATGTATATAACCATCAAATAATGGTTCTATAATCAGGCGGTACGAAATATAAAAGAGTCGTTTCTAAAAAGTATGAACGTATAAAAGCAAATAAAAAAACCACCCATAAACAATTAATAAAAAATGGATCATATGAAAAAAAGTATATTACTAGTCTTCGTGATAGGGCTTATTGGCGCATTTTATCTAAATGCATCTGAAGATGCGTTAACCTTAATGTCAGCACCTCAAAAGTCTACTTTAGAAAAGTTACGTAGCTTTGATACTCACACATCTAAAGCTGATATATCAGATGAATTTGGTGAACCTGTAAACAGTACATCAAATGACACAACAATTTCATGGGAAGTAAAGCAAGATTCTAAAGTAACGCGAGTTAAAGCTTATTTCCTAACTGGGGAATTAAATAAAGTTCAATTTTTGTCACTCGACCCATTTTGGGGTTATACGCTTTACTATTCAAAAAATGGCGTAGAAAATGAGCTATAAAAAAGTTATAGCTCATTCCTTTCACTAATTTTGATTACGAACAACTTACTTCAATATCAATCATATTAGTCGTTACATACGTTTTGATACTATTTATTTGATATGGTCCATTATAACTAAAAAAGTAATTTTGCTTACTAGGATTGAGCCGTTGTGGATCAAAACTAATAATTCGACCCTCTTGGGTAAAACCATGAGCTTGAACGCTTTCATGATCCCACCAGTCATTCCAAGTAATTCCACTAATATTTACAGTAAGCTCAGCTGTAGATGAACTGCTTTCGCATATAACAGTTCCAATATCAGCAGCATGCGAGTCATTTACAAATATGCTCATTGCCATAATAGAGCTGATCGTTAGTAGTTTAATTTTAGTCATCATTGTTTCCTTTTGATTATATGAATTAATGTCGAATGCTAAAAAGCAAAACAAACATCTCAGAAAAAGATCACAAAAAAACACAAAAATAACATCCGATAACAAATTAACAGGCTATCATAAATACAAATAAACAAACTAATTAATATCAACAACATGGAAAACATTAAGGATAAACTCAAAACATTATCGGATAATAAAAAAATACTAATGAAACAGATTATTGCCGAATCAGGAGTGAGCCAACCTCATTTTTATAAGGTAATTAACGGAGAAAGAGCACTTACTGCTGATTTAAAAACTTACCTTTCAACCGCACTAAATATCACAGAAGATCAAGTAGCCAAATTAATAGTTTGTCAAAATAAAACTATTAGCTCGCTAGAAAATAAAAAAGTAGATATATACCTGTATGGCTATCAACATCCATATTCATTTCATTGTTAACCGTTATCATTGCTATCTCGGCAATTTATAGTTATATCAACAATTCTAAAGTAATTGAAAAAATATTAGAGCCCATACCGGTGCCTGCTGATAGTTCCTACTTTATAAAAGACGTTACTATACCGGATGGTACCCCAATAAAAGCAGGTACAACTTTTGTTAAGACTTGGAGAATTAAAAATTCGGGTAATATAACTTGGAAGGATAGATACCTACAAAGAGTAACACTGAACTCAATAGGCCTCTGTCAATCTGTTCAAAAAGTCCGTATTAATAAAACAGTTCCAAGCGCTAGTGTAGATATTTCAGTCAAATTTCATGCCCCTAAACACCCAGGCTCTTGCAGAATAGACTGGAAAATGGTCGATGAGAAAGGAAAACTATTGTTTCCTAATCTCCAGGGACTCTATATGATAGTCCAAATTATAAAGTGAACTAATGTAACACACTGAATTAAAATAACAATTATTCTTAATAAGCGATTGTTTAGACCTTATGCTTTTACAAGTTGATAGCCAGCTACTCTTCCTCAAATCTTGGCACTTTTCGCTTATCTGCTTTACTCATGGCAAGCTCTTGAATTTCTTCTTGCTTAAGTTCATTGGATTTAGTTTCTAATGATTGCTGATTAGCGTTTTCGTAGATAAGCTCAGTTAGTAGCGCAAAGTGATCAGAACCATATTTAGCAAGACGCTTAATACGCTTTACTTTAAAACCTGGGCTGTGAAATAAGTGATCGAGTGGCCAGCGCATAAAAAAGTAACTTGCATGAAAAGTATTATAAAAACCTCGGCCTTTTCGAGGGTCTAAAAAGCCACTTATTTGCATAAACAAACGGGTGCTGCGCGACCAAGCTACATCATTTAAATCACCGGCAACTATGGTAGGTCGTGTTGGGTTTTTAAGCGCTTTAGCGACCATTATTAGCTCCGAATCGCGCGGGCGCGATGAGTCTTCCTCTGTCGGGCTTGGTGGTGCGGGGTGAATAAAGTGCCCTTGCATTTGCAGGCCTTCATCGTTTTCAAACAAAATATGAATTGAGGGAATATCTTTTTCTATTAGCTCACATATTTGTGCATCGAGTATTTTAAACTTGCTGTATAAGTGCATACCGTAACGATTGTCTTTAGGGCATTCTATGTAATACGGGTAATTTTTTTAATGACTGATAATTTATTTTCCCACCAGCTATCGCTCTCAAGCGTAATAAGTAGGTCAGGTTGATGCTCATCAACAAGGCTAATTAACTGCTCACTTTTATGGTTCGACATAAGTACATTTGCCGACATAATTCGTATGCTATGGTCGATGTGCTTAGGTGCGCTTTGCACTTCTTTTTTAGCAAGCCACGTATACGGGTAAATCCATTTACCTTGTAAAATCATTATAAGCAATGAGGTTAAGGCTATAAATACATAGCCTATTGCGCTACTTTGCCATAATAAAAATAACGAAGTAACAGTGACTAAACTAGCAATATAAAACACTTGTAAGCGCACAAAGTCGCAACTACGCACTAAATAGTGTTGGCTGTAAGACATAGGTAACAGGGTAACCAGTAAAAAAAGCCGATGATGATAGCCAGCGCAATGAGCATTTTAATATCCTTATAAGTTAACTTAGTGAATTTAATAACTGGGATTAATTTATGAGTTTAACAAACGGGTATGAACAACGAATGAAATTACCAGCCATTAAAATTTAAGCTAACTCATCGCTGTTTATATTGTGTTTTACAGTGACTACGCATAATAGCAGGGTCACGTAATTTTAAGTGTTTTGTTTTGCGACCAGCATGGCGTTTACGCCAAACTTTAAAGCTACCATTTGAGATATTTTCACGCATAAAAACCACCAATTGCGGGTATTTTAATCCGTATAACTGTTCTATTGCCTCGTAAGGGGTTCTGTCTTCCCATGCCATTTCTATAATTCGCGATTGTTGCTCTGCGTTAAACATTTAGATTTGCTCAAATTGTGTTAATACGCTTTTTATATTTACTTAGATCAGTACAGTTAAACGCACCAGACTGGATAATCAAACATAATCTTCTACACTAATAAAAAAAACTGGGTTTTGGCTTAATGCGTGTAATTTTCTTTTTTATAATTTTATATTCAACACCGTTATTTGCATCGCAAAATAAAATCATACGCTGTGTTACTACTCACTACCCCCTTTTACAATATATGACACTAACACCGAAACATTTACTGGTTTAGATATTGAATATTTAAGGTTTATTGAGCACAACCTAGAATTAAATATTGAACTAGTGCATTTACCTTGGGCACGTGTTCAAAAAGAAATGAAAAAAGATAACTTTGACTGTTATTTTTCATTAGGTAATAATCCAGAGCGTACTAAATACTTAGACTTTACAACGGTGCCGCTGCATATAACTAAATTTGGCTTGTTTACGATTAACGATCAAAACGTTATTAATAATAATTTATCTCAAGCTACAATATCAATGCTCAGAGGCGTTGATTTACCAGTAGAAATTGCCAAAAAGTACGCAATAGATTCAAATAATATAATGCGTTCACTTTCTAGCGAAGACACGTTTAAGCTCCTTAAAAAAGGGCGAGTGCAGTACGCTATTACAAATTACCAAGCTGGCCTTTGGTACACACAACCTTTCAAAAACATCACCTCTATTGAATTAAATGAATTTCAACTTCCTGTGTATATCGCATTTAAATTTGGAGTCATTGATACACATAAAGTCGATCAGCAAATTAAAGCTTTTCAAACAAAGCGACTTAACAAAAACGATGACTAAATGCGTTTATCTTTATTTTATGTTCCTAAAAAAATACCTTTAGGTGTATGATATAAACCTATCTACATAGAAATAATAAGATCTAAGCAATGTTTACAAAACTACCAAAGTGGGCTGAATATGGCGCGTTTACGCTCGCATTTATAGCGGGCATAGTAAACGCTGTAGGCTTATTAGGATTTGAGCACCAGGCTATTTCGCATGTATCTGGCTCTGTTACTTTACTTGGTATTAAAGCAATAACTAATCCCAGTACTGCCTTATTGTTACTTTCAATAATTGTTAGCTTTATGTTGGGTTCGGCACTGTCGGGCTTTTTGCTCTCTGGTGGCTCATTAAAACTTGGTCGTCATTACGACACTTTGCTTTTTATTGAAGGATTGCTACTACTTGCAAGTGCTTATTTACTCAAAAACACATTCGTTTACGGCATTGTTTTAACGTCTGCTGCGTGTGGGTTACAAAATGCGCTAGCAACTAATTACAGTGGCGCAGTAGTTCGTACCACACACTTAACCGGTATTTTTACTGACCTTGGTTTAATGATAGGTAAAGCGCTTAAAGGTGAGCAATTTGATACCCGTAAAGGCGTTATGTTTTTACTCATTATTGCAGGCTTTTTACTAGGCGGTATAACCGGCTACGTTTTATTTAAGCATTACTTAGTGCTAGCTTTGGTGTTTCCTGCTGTGGCTTGTTTTGTTTTATCAATTACGTATCGGGTTTATAGGTTACGTACGCTTTAACGCAACAAGTTTAAATGCATATTAAAACCGCATATTATAGAGGCAATGCAATACAGATTACTTTCAAGGAATGTATGAAACCTTATTTTTTGCCGCTGATATTACCCTTTAGCCACACTGCGTTTGCCGATAATCAAAATAATGATGCAATAGAAACAATAACAACTACGGCATCACGTATTGAAGCGCTATCTACCCCGCTTCCTTTATCAATAGGCACACTCAGCGAAGTGCAGCTAAATAGCATAGCGCCTACCCATATTGAAGAAGCCCTGCAACGTGTAGCGGGTGCTAATATTCAACGCGGAAATGGCCAAGAATATTTACCCGCACTTCGCTCTTCGGTACTTTCGGGCGCAGGCGCATGTGGTGGCATATTAACCTTGGAGGATGGCATACCACTGAGAGCCGCTGGGTTTTGTAACATAAACGAGTTATTTGAAGCGCACAGCGAAATGGCGCAGCGCATTGAAGTGCTAAAAGGCCCTGGCTCTGCACTTTATGGTTCAAACGCTGTGCATGGTGTTATTAATGTAATAACACCCGACACTACTCAAGGCGGTGGTTTAGTTGGTTTAGACTATGGCTCGTACGGCTATACCCGCTACAAATTACGTGCAGGACAAGATTACGGCAACAGCGGTATCGGCATTAACGCAAGTGTTACCGATGATAGCGGTTACCGCGACGACGAAAGCGTAGAGCAACAAAAAGTAAATATTCGCCATCGCTATTCAAATAATAATTTATTACTTACCTCAGGCCTTACTTACACAAATCTTGATCAGCAAACGGCTGGGTTTATTACAGGCTTTGAAAGCTATAAAAACGAAGACCTCGCGCAAAAAAACTTTGACCCTGACGCATTTAGAAAAGCTCGTGCATTTAGAGCATGGAGCAATGCAACATGGCAATTAAATAACGATGATGTGCTCTCTACTACGTTATATTTTCGCGACCAAAGCATGGACTTTTTTAAGCATTTTTTACCCGGCACACCGCTTGAAAAAAACAGTCAAACTGGCTTTGGTGTGCAATCGCTTTATCAACATAATTTACAAAGCAATGTAAAAGTAAACCTCGGGCTTGATAGCGAATACACGCAAGCCGACTTTACTCAAAGTCAAAATGAGCCCACTCAAGGTTCTGCATTTTTAGTTGCTACAGTGCCACAAGGTAAGCATTACGATTACGATGTAAACGCGACGCTTTATGCGCCTTTTGCATCTATTGATTGGCAATTAAATAAATGGTTACTTACCGCAGGTGTGCGCTACGAGCATATGCAGTACGACTACACCAATAATATGCTAGCTGGTAGAACAAAAGACGATGGCACAGAATGCGGATTTGGTGGCTGCCGATACAGCCGCCCAGCGAGTACTAAAAATAGTTTTAGTAATCTATCGCCAAAGCTTGGGGTAAGTTATCAGTACAATACAAATAACACGCTTTATGCAAACTTTTCTCGCGGTTACAGAGCGCCACAAGCGGCTGAGCTATACCAATTACAACGCGAGCAAACTACTGCAAATTTAAGCGCCGAAATAGCGAATAACGCAGAGCTGGGTATTAAAGGGATTTACGAAAAGCTACGTTATGGCGTGTCTGTTTACGCTATGAGTAAACACAATACGATTTACCGCGATAGCGACTTTTTTACGGTAAATAATGGCAGCTCTCGCCATCGTGGTATAGAGCTTGAGCTTGACTACCAGCTCACTAAGTCGCTTGCACTTAACTTTGCTGGCACTCACGCAAAGCATACTTATACTAACAACCAAATACTTAACGGTTTAAATATAAACGGCAACGACATAGACACCGCGCCGCGTAATATTGCTAATCTCGATTTAACATGGCAGGCATTAAACAACGCGCAATTTGCTTTGCAGTGGCACCGCGTTGGTAACTATTACACCGACCCAGAAAACTTAAATAAATACCAAAGGCATGATGTTTTAAGCCTACGCGCACAGTGGCAAGTTACTAGTAATCTTGAGCTACTTGCTCGTATTATTAACTTAACTGATGAGGCTTATGCGGAGCGCGCCGATTACACCAGTTTTACCGGCGAGAGATACTTCCCGGGTAGGCCTCGTAACACGATGCTTTCGGCAACTTATACGTGGTAATGCTTATTTAAGGGCTAAGCTGATTTAAATCGCTCATGTATTTCATGGGCGACTTTTTCATTACCTTTTTAAACATAGTAATAAATGCACTCACCGACTCATACCCTAATAACTCCGACACCTGCTGCACACTTTGCTTATCAGAAAGCGCTTTTAAGGCTGTAATTATATGCAATTGCGTACGCCATTTTCCAAATGTCATGCCTGTTTCTTTTTTAATTAACCGCGCTAATGTGCGCTCAGTTAATGCAAACTGCTTAGCCCATTGTGGTAGTGTTTTTCGGTTGTTTGGCATATTTATAAGCTGATCGCTCATGGTTTGAATTACCTCGTTTTTAGATAATACAAAATCAAGTGGTTGTACGGGCATTTCAATAAGTTGATCAAATAACACCTGCGCTAAACGCGCTGTTTTACTATTTATAGTATAGTACTGATTATGCCCAGCCAACTCACACATTAGCTCTTTAACCAGCGGCGTAATAGCTAACGTACAGGTATTTAGCGGCATACCGTTTTTACTACTATCAATAAATAAATGACAAAGCTGCGCGTTATCAGACGCCCTATTACTATGCACCTTTTGTGCTGGGATCCAAATTGCACTGTGCGTAGGCACCATCCACATTTTTGCCGACACTTCACACGTTACATAACCATATAGCGCTAAAATTAATTGCCCTTTTGGATGGGTATGCAGTGGTATTTCGTGACTTGCATGGGCATGCTCTATTTTGGCTATTATGGGCTGCGCCATAGTTTCAAAATTTTTAATGTCGTCCCAGCCAATTGCATCAAACATAGTTTTGTCTGTTTTTAGTTATTTAATGTCATTATCTCTAAATTATAGTTTTTGCTAAGCCTTTATACTAGCGCCCATTAAGTATTAGCTTTAATGGTCTTCCCTTTTGTTAAATAACACACCTAAATCACGCTTTGCTGGCATATTACTTGTGCTTGGCATATTACTTATTGCCGCAAATTTACGCGCCACATTTACAGGTATTGCACCTGTGCTTGAACAAATTATTAATCACTTTGGGCTTAGCGCATCACAAGCTGGCTTTTTAACAACACTGCCACTCATTGCCTTTGCGGTTGTATCGCCAATGGCTGCAACTCTTGCTAAAAAGCAAGGGCTAGAGCGCACCTTGTTTGTAGCTTTGTTATTTATACTTGCAGGGGTTGCGGCGCGAGTAATAAATACCTCAGCCATGCTTTTTGTAGGCACCGCTATTATTGGTGTAGGTATTGCTATAGCAAACGTATTATTACCAAGTTTAATTAAGCGCGACTTCCCTGCAAAGGTTGCGTTAATGACCTCAGCCTACGTGCTAACAATGGGCGTTGTATCGGGCGGATTTTCTACTTTGGTTTTTCCGCTGAGTCAGTTAAACGGATTAGGCTGGCAACTTGCGCTGGGCTCATCAGCCATTATTACTCTGGCGAGTATTATTGTATGGATGTCGCAATTAAGTAAGCACACAAAACCCGCGAGTATTGCTCAACACGCTAACACGTCAAAAAGTGTTTGGCGTTATTTACTAGCATGGCAAATTACCCTACTGCTGGGTTTAAACTCATTTTTAAATTATATAATTATTACGTGGTTACCAAGCATATTAACCGAAACCGGTCACTCAGCTACCCAAGCAGGTGCTTATCATGGGGCTTTTCAAATAGCGACTGCATTACCGGGTTTAATATTAATTCCGTTACTTGCCAAATTAAAAGATCAAAGCGCGCTTAGCTTTATTTTAGCCATGTTGAGTGCACTCAGTGCATTGGGGCTGCTTTACATGCCTAGCTTTGCTTTTGTTTGGACCCTAATGCTGGGCTTTTGCTCTGGGGCATGTTTTATATTGGGGCTGTCGTTTATTAGTTTACGAACTGACGATTCGCAACAAGCAGCGTCGCTTTCAGGTATGTCGCAAAGCGTAGGTTATTTGCTCGCGGCTATTGGTCCTATGCTAGCTGGTGTATTACACACGACTACGGGAAGTTGGAGTGCGCCATTATGGCTGTGCGCTATTGCAGGAGTACTGTGTGCTTTATGTGGTTTGGGCAGTGGTAAAAACACCACTTTAGCTAAATCAGCTAACTAGCTGCTGTAACCACGAAAATAAACCAGACGAAGGTTTGTTGCTCGTGTGTTTTTGCTCATAACGTTTATTAGTTGCTTCGCGCTGTTCACGGCGCTCTTGTGCTAAATTAGCTTTTGCAGCAAAACGCAAGCGCTGCTCTTGCGTAAGCTCATCATTAAAGTTTATTGCAGTTTTATTTACTGCTCGGCTGCTTTTAGGTGAACTACACATATTATTCTCCAAATGACTGACTTATAAGTAGACAGTCATTTGGTTAAATAAATTTCAAACCGCTTACTAAAAAGTGATTTTTTATCAGTATTACTAGTTTTGTGGGGTTGTATCAAATGCAGGTACTTCGTGTAAGCCGCTCAACCAGCTCAATGTTGATTTAGCCCAAATTTGTGCTGTTGGCGTAAATTGATCTCGCTGATCAACCGCACCAATACGCAAACCATATACACGGTCAGCTTTAGCTTCGTTAGTTGCATAAAGTGTTGTACCACATGTGCCACAAAAACCTTGCGCACGTTTGTTACCACTTTGCGCTGTTTTAACAAACTCTTTTGGCTCACCTTGGGTAAATACTACCGAATTTGGCTCTGCAATTATAACGGCTCTAAATGGGCCGCTCGACATACGTTGGCAATCGCTACAATGGCAAACAAGTGCATTGTTATTTTGAGACTTTGCCTGGTATTTAATTTCACCACAGTAACAGCTTCCAGTAATTTCCATTATTTAAATCCTTAATGCTTATGAAGATTGAATCGAGATATAAGACCGGCAGTATCGATTCATTATTTTTAAAATATAAAAAATTGCTCGCCGGTTCATTTGTATATTCGGTTAGGTTTTTAATTTTTGAGAGTGATTTTTTCAAAGTTGAGCAAGTGCTACAAACATGATGCGATGTTTTAAATAAAACAGCAATACCACGTTAAGCTAATAGCGTAACGTGGTGTGTTTAAGCTATCTTTTATGTGCGTTTAAATAATCAACAGCTAACAGGCTAAGCGCCTTAGTGCCTACTTTAAACGATGATTCGTCGGCATAAAAATAAGGTGAGTGATTACTAGCCACTGTATTTAAATCTTGCTCACTTGGTGTGCCGCCTAAAAATACAAACACACTCGGCACTTCTAATGCGTAAAACGAAAAGTCTTCTGCGCCGGTTATTTTTCCCATTTCAACTACGTTTTCATTACCTGCTGCTTTTTTAAGGCTAGGTAACATTTGCGCAGTTAACTTTGGGTTATTAATCGTTACCGGATAACCTTCGTGAATGTGTACCTCTGCAGTTGCACCTGACGATTTAGCAATGTGCGTGGCTGTGGTTTTTATTTTTTCAAATATTTGTGCTCGGTTATCCATATCAAAGTTACGAATTGTGCCTACCATTTCGACTTCTTCAGGAATAATATTATTACGTACCCCACCCGCTATCTTACCAAACGAGACAATAGCAGGCTCTTTGGTAATGTTGATTTGGCGACTAACAATATGATTTACGCCTGTTACTATTTGCGCAGCTGCGGCAATGGGGTCAACCCCAGTCCACGGTGCAGAGCCGTGTGCCTGCTTGCCATGTACAGTTATTTCAAATCGGTCTGCACTGGCCATTGCAGGGCCACTTCTATAACCAATTTTACCGCTGTGCAAACTAGATGTTATGTGTAACCCAAAAGCAGCTTCTGGTTTGTATTGTTTAAATATGCCTTCTTTAAGCATTAACTCAGCGCCACCCTCTTCCCCCTCCGGTGCGCCTTCTTCTGCAGGCTGAAATACAAACATAATATTACCGTGTAGCTCATCTTTCATGTTTGCAAGCACTTGTGCAGCGCCCATTAGCATAGCCACGTGCGTGTCGTGCCCACAAGCATGCATTATGCCTACATCTACACCACGGTAATTAGTGGTTTTAGTTGATTTAAAATCAACATCGGCTTTTTCAGTAACGGGCAGCGCATCCATATCTGCGCGTAGCATTACTGTTGGGCCAGGCTTTGCACCTTTTAATAGCCCCACAACGCCTGTATAAGCAATCCCTGTTTGTACTTCCATACCCAGCGACTTTAAGTGCTTAGCGACAATACCTGCTGTGCGGGTTTCGCGATTTCCAAGCTCAGGGTTTTGATGAAAATCACGTCGCCAATCAATAACCTCTTGCTCTACCTTTTCCACTTGCTGATCAATGTTTGCATTGGCATTAAATGCACTTAGGGCAGCAAAGCCCAGCGCTACTGAAATTAGTGATTTTTTCATCCTGTTTGTCCTTATTATATTTATTGGTTTTATAATATTGATGAGCACGAGCCCTTATGTATTATTGAGAACATAATTAGTTCGCTCTATAACCACTATTACTGAAGGCTCTACAATAATCAATCCCATTTAAGCTAGATACCCAACTATGGGGGGCTTTATCTATTTTTAGTGTGAAGGTTTAGCGCTAATTAAGCCTACCACTTTTGCTTTTGTTGATTTAAAAATGGCACTAAATAGTCCACCAACGCACGGACAGTCGGGCTTAATAAACGTTGCGATGGGTAGAGTAAATTCACGGGTAATGGGCTTGGCACATAATTGCTATTCAAACTATATAATAAGAATAGCAATGCAGAACCTCCCTTATGTTGGGGGTAATTATTTATACGCATTCGCATTTTTAATGCTGTCAAAATCGTTAAAGCGCACGTTATGCTGCGCCATTACTTTAAGTATTTTTTTACTTAGCATTTGGCGTAAATAAAATGGCTGATTTGGCACAAAATGATGAATGGTATGCGTTTTACCAAAGTTAAAACAAAACAAGTGAAACGGCATAAATAAACGACTCGTTAGTACATGAGTTTGCTCAAGCATGTTATTAACGCCGCCATAGTAATGCATGCTTGAGGTAACAAAATTAAGCGAGCTTGAACGAATAATATTAGGCACAATGAGCACGACCATTAAAAATTCAAACACATTCATTATACTTAGTACCCAGCTAGGTGAATTTAGCGAAAGTGGTATAAAAAAATCAACGCTATGAAACACAATAACGCTGTATAAAATAGCAAAATACACAGTTGTTACCGGAAATCCTGCATTAAAAACACTCGAAAAACTAAAGCCATTAATTTCTTTTCTAAAACGTTTGGTAGAAATAACTAACCCTAATAACCCATCTACAATAACTAGCGCACGTAAAAATGGATTTTTAATGCCATTTCCAACCAAGCGTTCTTCTAGGTCTTGTTGTGTGCCTGAGGTTTTGTGATGGTGTAAATGCATTTTACGTCGGTACCATGGGCTAATAGTATTTGGCCGTATTAACCATACTACTAACATCATAAAATTATGCATGAAAGGCTTATTACTAAAGTATTGTTTATGTATAAGGTCGTGTTCTAACTCATGGGAAATAGATGCAGCAATAGCCGCAAGTACTATACATACCCAAGCCGGTATTATCGCTAAATAATATAAAACACCAACACCAGTTAATGCGCTAAGCGACAGCAATAAAATAATTAACCCTAAGGTATTTTGATGTGCAAGTAATGGGTGTTTTTGACGAAGTAACACTTCTTCTGCCTTGATTGCTTTAACAATCGCTTGAATGTTCTGTTTGGCACTTAATTGGGTCATGATGATGTCTTAAAAAACTTGATGTACAAATAATACCTGAATTAAGCGTAACATCTAAAAAAATGACAATAAAAAATTACAATACGCTTGATGCTAAAGTGTGCTTTCGCACAGCAATAAATACAATAATAACGAGACCACACACGACTAAACTCATACCTACTATATTTTATATTCAACTACTCTGGCTTTAATCACATGATTTTCGAGATCCAAACATCTAATTAGGGACACCTTTGCCTGTAATGCTCTGTAATACATATTTAGCTGCAATCGTTCTACACTTTCCTTAGTTAACCTGAGTTCTGGATAATAAATCAATCTCAAGCAACTATTTTCAGCGCTAACTGAGTTGAATTCATTTGAATCAGATCCGCTATTGGCGGTGAATTCACCTTATTTTCACTGAAAAAACCTAGCTATAAAAAATATCAATACAGTTCAATATGTTAGTAAATCTTTACCCGGGTTTTAGGTTAGTTAGTGATAACCACTAAATATTGTTCATACACACTTAAAAAGGAAGATTAAAATGTCTAACGAAAGCTTATATCTGGTTAAACTACAGTTTAAATCTGGCGTTGTTGGTGGTGGTTCTATGGAATTACAATTATCAGTAGATCCAAAAACAGGAGCATTAAATGGTAGAGCAAATGGAGCCATTTTAGAGGGAACTCAGCATGCGCCGCAATTTACTTCTAGCGCATCAGGGCATATGCATGCAACAGGTTACAATGACGTAACCAAAGTTGGTGCAGTCACTGGCCAAGCCATTGTATCCTTCCCACCACCTGCAATTGGTAGCTATCAGTCGCCATTCACGGCAAGCTTCGCAGTAGATAATCAATGGAATGGTAAAGGTAGCTTTTCGGTTGGTGATAATACTTACCAAGGCCAAGTAAGTTTAATCGACTAATATAAAGAAAATATTTTTAACGGCACTTAATACATTTAAGTGCCGCTGTTACAGTCTTGCAAAAAACCCTCATTACAACAAAAATAAACAGCACGTAAGTAAAGCAATCAAAAGTTAAAACAGAGTACTTAAACTATACCGTTCTGCTTATTGTATGGGGCCTATTTTTAGGTAAAAAACCTTGCCGATAACAAGGCAGGAATTTCAAATGCAGTTGGTATCAGGTTTAATCCCTAAAATTAATTAAGAATTATCACGAATTGATATTATATCTGCGCTATATTATTAGTAATACTTTAAGCTAATCACTCAAAATTCAGGCATAAAAAAACCCCTGCTAAATCTAGTAGGGGCTATAAAAAGTGGTACCAGCGGCCGGACTCGAACCGGCACTCCTTTCGGAAGGGGATTTTGAATCCCCCATGTCTACCAATTTCATCACGCTGGCGTCATTTTTCTTTAACCTTCTAAACACGAGAAGATAAAGAAAAACCACTTTAGAGCTAAGGTTTGTTTATATGCCTTCGTCTCTATGCCAAGCATTATACAAACAATACATGCAGCAGCAAGCGTTTTATGACATTAGCATGATCAACCGCTTAACATTTAGCCATCTATTAACATTTACAAAAGAGATTGTTAGGTTAAATAGTATCGCTAAACTATAGCACTTAGTATTTGTAAGCTTTTTTGCTAAACTAGCGAGCATATTAATAGTGAGAGTGTCTTTATGTCTGGTAAGTTTCCACGGGCGAGTTTTTGGCGTCGTTTTGCGTCTTTAATTTACGATGCCTTAGTCGTAATTTCTTTATCTATGCTTACAGCCATACTTTATTTTGCAGTAATTCAAGGACTAAGTGCCTTGGGTTTTATTGCTCAAGCAGAAGATCCTGCAGCTTATATACAGGATTCCCCACTGCTATACGGCATTAGAAGTACGTTATTTGTAGGTATAAACATTTTCTTTTTGCTTACTTTTGGACTAAAAGTGGCCAAACCATTGGTATGCGCGCATGGCGTTTAAAAGTACAAACACTCGACGGTAACCTTATTAGCTGGCCTCAAGCGATTATCCGCTGTGTAAGCTCACTACTTGGGCTAGGCAATTTAGTGGTGTTAGTTGATTTTAAAAACAAAAATGCATTACAAGATTATATTTCTAAAACCGAAGTAATTGCACTAACAAAAGAAGAAAACAAGCGTATTTATCGTGAGCTAGATTGAACCTATATCACTTATTTTAAAGTAAAAAAGCGTGGCTACTGTCACGCTTTTTTATGTTTATAAGTTTATTACCTACACTATTTTAAAAGCATTAAACTCGTTTATTCATCAAGTATGCCGCAAAACTTATAAATATTATGCTTGGTAATACAGCACCTACAATAGCTGGTATTTGATAAACCATAACCACTGGGCCAAATATTTCGTTAGTTAAATGAAACACGATACCGGTTACAACACCCATAATAATACGCGCCCCCATAGTAACGGTACGTAGTGGGCCAAATATAAACGAGAGCGCCACCAGCAGCATTACCGCAACAGATACAGGCTGCATAAACTTACGCCAAAGGGCAAGCTCGTAGGTACTAGTGTCTTGCTCATTTTGTTCTAAATACCCTAAATACGACCATAAACCAGTAAACGATAACGACTCTGGCTTGACTGATACAACACCCAGCTTTTCAGCGGTGAGTTGTGAGGCATAAAATTCTTCAGGCACCTGTTCTGTGGTAATTTTTTCGTCGGTGATAATTACCTTATTTATATCACGAAGTAGCCAACCGTCATTACGACTCAAAGCATTTTTTGCTTTAGTAATTTGAGTCAAATCTAATGATTTATCAAAATGATACATATACACACCATGCAGCATTCCATTTTGATCAACATCTTCTATGTTAATAAAGTTATTACCATCTTTAGCCCATACGCCTTTTTGCGCATTAAATACATCACCGCCATGTATTGCCTGATTACGCATTTCTTTAGCGTGCAGCTGTGCCTCTGGTGCACCCCACTCGCCAAGTGCCATCATACAAAAAGCCATAAATACGGCCGTTTTCATTACCGAGCCGATTATTTGTAAACGCGACATACCTGCCGCTTGCATTACCACCAGCTCACTGTTCGAGGCGAGTGCCCCTAAACCCGTTAATCCGCCAATTAGCGCAGCCATAGGGAAAAATACAACAAGGTCACCCGGTATAGTATATAAAGTGTAAAGCATTGCGGTAATTAAGTCGTAACTACCACGCCCTACCGATTTTAACTGTTCAATAAATTTTATGAGGGTACTAATACCCACTAATACCAATAAGGCAAAGCCTGTTGTTTGTAAAATACTGCGGCCTAAATACCAATCAAGCGTTTTCATCATGAGCCTAGTTCTCGCTTAGTTACAACAGCTTTGAGCCAAGCGCCCAATGGACGCCCTTTAATTATTAATAGCCCACCTATAAATAGGGCACTTATGTGGATCCACCACAACCCTATTGATGGTGGTATTTTACCATCCTCAACTGCAAATTTAGCTGCATTAAGTAAAATAAAGTAACCCAAATACAAGCTAATAGCTGGCACTAATTTAGCAAACTTACCTTGGCGCGGGTTTACAACACTTAATGGCACAGCAAGCAAAGTAAGCAGTGGAATAGAAAGTGGAATAGCGAGACGCCACTGCCATTGTGCTATAGATTCAGGGGTATTTATTGCCAGCAACTGATTAGTTGGCACCGCTTCTAGCTTACGGCGTTGATGCTCTATTTCTTGATCGCGGATTTGTACGCTGTAGCCGTCAAATTCAGTTAAATTAAGTGCAGGTGTTAAACCGTCAGTTTCATAACGTTTACCATCAGTAAGCACTAACTGCTGTTCACCATTAACGGCTTCTACTACTACGCCTTGTTCTGCGTAAACTAGGCGTGCAAGGTTATCTTTTTCGCTGTTAGGTAGTTGCGCTACAAATACCTTATTAAGCTCTTTGCCGCCTTTTTCAATATTATGAATAAATACCACGGCTTTTTCGTTACCGGTTTCTTGAAATCGCCCCGCTCTTAACGCGGATAAACCAGCATCGGCTTTAGCTTGTTCTTTTAATTGGTATTCTTGCTCACTTGCCCATGGTGCTATGTACATGGTGAGCGCTGCGGCTAAAAATGCCAACCCTGCACTTGATATAAGCGTAACGCGCACAACGTACCATTCACTTACGCCACAGGCTTTAAGCACGGTCATCTCGCTATCAGCATAAATACGGCTGTAAGCTAAAATAATGCCTAAAAATATACTCAGCGGAAGTATTAAAGAGGCTAATTGCGGTAATTTAAGTGCAATCATCGACAGAACTAGTTTGGCAGGGATACTACCCTCGGAGGCATCGCCTAAAATAACAACTAACTTTTGTGACAAAAAAATGGTCATTAAAGTTAAAAATACGGCGACCTGCGATTTTAAAACTTCTGAGGTCAAATAACGGAAAATTAGCAATGCTCGCCCCTGTTAAACATGGAATTTCACTAAGATAGTGATAATTTAATAGTTAAATAGCTATTTTACGCAGCTTGTACTGGCAAATTAGCCATTATTATAAGCCATCAAATTTAATTATCCTACCTAAGAGCACGATATAATGTTGCATTAGTAGCCCTTAAGCATATAAAGTTCAATTACACAGTAAGAGTCTAGCAAAATCAGCTAATATTAGAGTTATTAGACTAGAAATCTTTTTTTAGCCCCTATTTAATAGCCTAATCGACTCAAAACCAGGAGTGACAATGGAATTTAGCGTAAAAAGTGGTAGCCCAGAAAAACAACGTAGCGCATGTATTGTAGTTGGCGTTTACGAGCCACGTAGGTTATCCCCCATTGGTGAACAACTCGATAAAATCAGTGACGGTTATATCTCAAACTTACTTCGCCGTGGTGATTTAGAAGGTAAACCAGGTCAAGTTTTATTATTGCATCATGTACCTAATGTATTAAGCGAGCGCATATTGCTTGTAGGCTGTGGTAAAGAACGCGAACTTGACGATAAACAATACAAACAAATTATTTCTAAAACAATAAATACCTTAAACGATACTGGTTCAATGGAAGCGGTATGCTTTTTAACAGAACAACACGTTAAAGGTCGCGACACCTACTGGAAAGTGCGCCAAGCGGTAGAAACTACGCAAGATTGTTTATATACGTTTAACCAATTAAAAAGCAAAAAAGTAGACCCTCGTCGTCCATTACGTAAAATGGTATTCAACGTGCCAACACGCCGTGAACTAACGATTGGCGAAAGTGCCATTGAGCATGGTTTAGCCATTGCTGCAGGTAGCAAGTTATGTAAAGACGTAGCCAATATGCCACCAAATATTTGTAACCCTGCTTACTTAGGTGAGCAAGCACAAGAGCTGGCAACTAATTTTGACAACATCACTGTTGATATTATTGGCGAAGAGCAAATGGCAGAGCTAGGCATGAATTCTTACCTAGCTGTTGGTCGTGGTAGTGTTAATGAATCTGTTATGTCGATTATTAACTATAAAGGCGCAGCCGATGACCAAGCACCCATTGTACTTGTTGGTAAAGGTTTAACATTTGACTCAGGCGGTATTTCGTTAAAACCAGGCGAAGGCATGGATGAAATGAAATACGACATGGGCGGCGCTGCAGGTGTTATTGGCGCAATGCGTGCGCTTGCACAAATGCAATTGCCAATTAACGTTATTGGTGTTTTAGCGGGCTGTGAAAACATGCCTGGTCCAAATGCTTATCGCCCGGGTGATATTTTAACAACCATGTCGGGGCAAACAGTTGAAGTGTTAAACACCGATGCTGAAGGCCGTTTAGTATTGTGTGACGCGCTAACGTACGTTGAACGCTTTAATCCAGATACGGTTATTGACGTAGCAACACTTACTGGCGCTTGTATTGTAGCCCTTGGCGCGCATGCGACTGGTTTACTATCAAACCATAACCCACTTGCACACGATTTATTAAAAGCGTCTGAGCAAAGTGGTGACCGTGCATGGCAGTTGCCACTGTGGGACGACTATCAAGATCAGCTAGATAGCCCTTTTGCTGATTTTACTAACTTAGGTGGACGTTCTGCTGGCACAATTACCGCTGCATGTTTCTTGTCTAAATTTACTAAAAAGTATCATTGGGCGCATTTAGACGTAGCCGGTACAGCGTGGAAAAGTGGCGCTAAAAAAGGCGCAACTGGTCGCCCTGTTCCTATGCTTACTCAGTACTTGTTAAATAGAGCTGGCGTAAGTGAAGCAGCTCAAGATTAAAGTGAACACTTAACTTTAAACCTGTTTATAAGGCGCCGTTTGGCGCCTTATTTATTTGTGTATTAATTGAAGCAAAACGCGTTATATGGCAAAATCTGCCTCTTAATTTATGTGTATCAACTTAGTGCACATTTAATGTTATGGGAAACCCCGATACAATGAACATGAACGCCCAATTTTTCGTTCTAAAGCAACAAGATGAATCGTTGGCAAAGCCAGACGATCATTTTGCTTTGGCAGCTCAAATTGCAGCCGATCAGTATCGAAACGGTCAACGCGTATTTATATGTGTCGATAACAACGAGACCGCCTGTGCCATTGATGAAATAATTTGGGCATTCGATCCCGACAGTTTTGTACCTCATAACCTACAAGGTGAAGGCCCTAAAGGCGGCGCACCTGTAGAAATTGGTATTACGCCTCCTGTTGGTAATCGTAAAGTTTTAATTAATTTGGCTAATAACTTACCGGATTTTATTCGTCGATTTAACCAAGTTTTTGATTTTGTACCCGTAGAACCCGTTGCTAAGCAAGCTGCTCGCGAGCGCTTTAAAAAGCTGCGCCAACTCGGTGCCAATCTCACCACGCAAGATATTAATAACTAAAAACACGTTTAGTTAAATAGCTAACCAACTAATTTAAGTACTTATTTAAGGTTCTGTGTAATGGATAAAACCTACAATCCGCAAGATATTGAACAGTCTCTATATCAAGACTGGGAACAAAAAGGCTACTTTAAGCCATCTGGCAAAGGCGTACCATATTCAATTATGATCCCGCCGCCAAATGTCACAGATAGCTTACACATGGGCCACGCCTTCCAAGATACAATAATGGATACCTTAACGCGTTTTAAACGTATGCAAGGTAACAACACATTATGGCAAGTAGGTACTGACCACGCAGGCATTGCAACGCAAATGTTGGTTGAGCGTAAATTGCATGCTGAAGAAGGCAAAACACGCCACGATTTAGGCCGTGAAGATTTTATTAATAAAATCTGGGAATGGAAAAAAGAATCGGGCGGCACTATTACTAAGCAGCTTCGTCGCCTTGGCGCATCGGTTGATTGGGATCGTGAACGCTTTACCATGGATGATGGTTTATCTGAAGCTGTTAAAGAAGTGTTTGTACGCCTTCACAAAGAAAACCTAATTTACCGTGGCAAACGCCTAGTAAACTGGGATCCTAAGTTACACACTGCTATTTCTGATCTTGAAGTTGAAAACAAAGACAAGCAAGGCCACATGTGGAACTTACGTTACCCACTGGCTGATGGCGTAACAACACAAGACGGAAAAGACTACATAGTAGTAGCTACAACTCGCCCTGAAACCATGCTTGGCGACTCGGGTGTTGCAGTAAATCCAGATGACGAACGCTATACAGATTTAATCGGTAAAGAGATTTTATTACCAATCGTTAATCGTCGTATTAAAATTGTTGCTGACGAACATGCCGATAAAGATAAAGGCACGGGCTGTGTAAAAATAACCCCAGCGCACGACTTTAACGATAACGAAGTGGGCAAGCGTCATCAAATGCCGATGATCAACATTTTCGATAAAGACGCCGCTATTCTTACCCAAGGTGAAACATACTCCTTTGACGGTAAAGAGCTTGAGTTTGATGCGCCAATTCCTGAGCGCTTGCGCGGCCTTGATCGTTTTGCTGCGCGTAAAGCAATTGTGGCAGAATTTGAAGAGCTAGGCCTACTTGAAAAAATTGAAGACCATGGTTTAACCGTTCCTTACGGCGATCGCTCTGGCGTGGTAATTGAGCCACTACTTACCGACCAATGGTATGTACGTGTTGCACCACTAGCTGAACCTGCAAAAGACGCAGTTAAAAACGGCGACATTCAATTTGTACCTAAGCAATACGAAAACATGTACTTCTCGTGGATGAACGACGTACAAGATTGGTGTATTTCACGCCAGCTTTGGTGGGGTCACCGCATTCCAGCTTGGTACGACAGTGAAGGCAATGTATTTGTTGGTCGCGACGAAGCTGAAGTACGCCGTGAAAACAACATTGCAGACAGCGTAACGCTAAGCCAAGACGAAGACGTGCTTGATACGTGGTTCTCATCAGCGCTTTGGACGTTCTCTACACAAGGTTGGCCAGAAAATACCGATGATTTAAAAACCTTCCACCCGTCTGACGTGTTGGTAACTGGTTTTGATATTATTTTCTTCTGGGTTGCGCGCATGATTATGATGACGCTGCACTTTGTAAAAGACGAAAATGGCAAACCACAAGTTCCGTTTAAAACCGTGTATGTAACTGGCTTAATACGTGACGACAATGGCGATAAAATGTCTAAGTCAAAAGGTAACGTACTTGACCCATTAGACATGATTGACGGCATTGAACTTGAAGACCTAGTACAAAAACGTACTGGCAACATGATGCAGCCAAAACTTGCCGCTAAAATCGAAAAAGATACGCGTAAAGTATTTGCAGGCGGTATTGAAGCACACGGCACCGACGCCCTTCGCTTTACACTTGCTGCAATGGCATCTACTGGTCGTGATATTAACTGGGATATGAACCGCCTTGAAGGTTACCGTAACTTCTGTAACAAATTATGGAACGCGAGCCGTTACGTATTAATGAACACAGAAGAGCAAGACTGTGGTTTTGCAAACGGTGCTCAAACGGAGCTTTCATTAGCTGATCGTTGGATTTTAGGTCAGTATGAAGCTACTGTTAAAACCTATACAGAGCATTTAGATAACTACCGTTTTGACTTAGCTGCTAACACGCTTTACGAATTCACTTGGAACCAATTTTGTGATTGGTACTTAGAGCTCACTAAGCCGGTATTATTTAAAGGTAATGAAGCGCAGCAACGTGGTACACGTAATACACTTATTACCGTACTTGAAAGCTTACTGCGTTTAATGCACCCTATGATGCCATACATCACTGAAACTATTTGGCAACGTGTTGCACCACTTGCAGGCCTTAAAACAGAGAACACCAGCATTATGGTTCAGCCGTTCCCTGTATATAATGAAGCAAGCGTTGATGCTAAAGCGATGGACGATTTAGAGTGGGTTAAACAATTCATTTTAGCTATTCGTAATATTCGTGGTGAAATGGATATTAGTCCAAGTAAACCACTTAGCGTATTACTTGCTAATGCATCAAGCGACGACGTGCGCCGCATTGAAGAAAACAAATCATTTTTAGCATCACTTGCAAAAATTGAAGAGTTTACAATGCTTGAAAACAAAGACGACGCACCAGCATGTGCGACTTCTTATGTTGGCAACCTTGAGATCATGATCCCAATGGCGGGCTTAATTGATGTGGAAGCCGAGCTTTCGCGTATTAATAAGCAACTCGAAAAAGCAGAAAAAGGCCTAGCACAAGTGCAAAACAAACTCGCTAACGAAAAGTTTGTTAATAACGCTCCTGAAGCGGTACTTGCTAAAGAAAATGCAAAATTGGCTGAGTTTAGCGATGCTAAAACTAAGCTACTTGAGCAAAAAACTAAAATAGAAAGTTTATAAGCTTTCATAAAATGCCTATTAACACTATTTAATAGGCATTAAAAAAGCCGCTCACTTTAATTAAAGTGAGCGGCTTTTTTGTGCCCTGTGATTAACCACAAGACACTCCTACATTAAAATTTGTAGTTATACTGAGCACCAATTAGTACTGCGTGGCCTTTAGATTCGAAGCCCCACTGGCTGCCTGAGTCATCAGCTTCTATAAACGTTTGTGTTTTACCACGGATAATACTTACACCAAGATCAACATTAGAGTTTTGATCGATAGTGTAGTTACCACCAAACGAGAACCAGAAACGGTCTGTATCAGGAATCGAAATTGATAGATGTGTTTGTGATACAGGAGACTCATCAAATGCAACACCGGCACGTAGTAATAAATCTTCGTTTAACTGGTAATCTGCACCGACTGAGTAGCGGAATGAATCGCTAAAACTCTCGTTCTTTTCAAACGCAGTAAACTTGTTACCCGTTGGTGCTGTTACTTGCGCTTCTAAAGACTCAAAGCTACTCCAACCAGTCCATAATACACTGTAGTGCAGCCCTAATTTTTCGTCTAATTGATGCGAACCAGAAAACTCAGCAATAGCTGGTAAAGTGATTTCTACAGAACCAGGAAGCACAGTGCCTTGTGTGCCGCCAGCGGCTGCAGGTAGCCCATTAGAAAAATCACCATCAAACGTGATATCAGTTTCTGTTCTGTAGTTAAAACCAAAACGGCTGTTTTCATCTAATTGATACATTAAACCTACGTTTAAACCAAAACCAGTATCATCACCTTGAAGATTTACTGCATCAGTACCAAAGTCAAAGCCACTTGCATTTGCGCCAACTTTACGAATAACTGTTGCATCAGCATAAATAGCATTTAGGCCTACACCAAAGCTAAATTGCTCAGATACTTTATAAGCAACGCTTGCATTAAGATTAACAGTAAATATTTCTGTTTCACCTGCAATTTGCCCTGCTACGTAGTCATTTTTAAACTCAGTAGATAAACCAAAGTTAGAAAAAGCACCAAAACCAACTGATACTTTGTCGTTATAAGGCATAGTAAAGTAAATTGCAGGAACAACGGCGCTAGGAGCAATGCTGTCATCATCTAATGCGCTTGGGTCAATACCGTTATTAGTACTTTCACCTTCAAGACTTACATCAGGAATAACGCCAATAGCAGCAACACTTAGTTGCTTGTCTTTAAATAAAGTCATTAGTGCTGGGTTACGTGCAACAACAGATGCGTCGTCTGCAATAGAAGCTTCACCAGCATATGCACGGCCTAAACCTGATGCATTTTGTTCTGCTAGTTGAAATGCAGCTGCAAAACTGTCTGCAGAAACAAATGCAAGCGAAGCTGCAATAAGAGTTTTAGTAAATTTCATTGTTGTGTCCTTAACCAAACTAACTGTTTGGATAGCTATGTGTGTTGTTATTAGGATTTCAAACCCGGCTACACTACCTGATTTTTTTATAAAAGACTCTATGAATACGTCAAAATACTATGAAAAACATGATTTTTAACGACATTTTAACAACTAATTAAAACTCATCGGACTAGATCTGTGCTATTAGAGCATATACTCTAAATGTAATTGGTTATCATTTAGATTGACTTAAAGTAGTTAGCAATTTACACTCACTACAAAATCACAAAGGAAATAAAACTGTGATCATTTCACTTATTGTAGCTGGGCTTATTTTTTGTGGTGCGAGTGTATTTTGTTTTTATAAAGCAAATTACTGCGCATGTACGCAAGCAGGACAATGCGACAATCCAGTAAATCACTATTGGCTTGGTGCTATGCTAAACGCACTAATTTCGCTCGCATTTTGTTGTTTAGCACTGCATGTAGAGCTAGGCACTATATTGTGGCTAACACTGATGGGAAGTTGTTTTTTAGGGGCATTTATTTCAGCCAAGAAAAGCAATCAACGAAAGTGTACAAACACTACGCAAGCAGATGCTCTTTTAGCAAACGAGACAAATTAATTTTATAGTCTAGTGGTTTAACACTCGCTAAAATTTTAAGTTCTTGGTTACTATCACTTAAATCAATATCTTTAGCAGTTACATGATGCCCATGTTTAGCATTAAAAAATAACTTAATTTTTGGCTTTATCGGATTCAAGTTATTCCCCTCCAATACTAACGCTAGGCGTTCATTAGTCAGCTTCACAATAGTCCCTACGGGATGCACGCCCAAGCACTTTATAAAACGCTGCACTAATTCAGCGTCAAACATTTGCTTGTTAGCCAATAAGTAACGCAGTGCATTAATAGGTTCTTCGCCATCTTGATGAGGCCTGTCTGCTGTCATCGCATCATATACATCTACAATTGCCATTATCCGTGCGGGACGGCTTATTTTTTCTGCAGCAATGCCGCGGGGATAACCTGAACCATCTAATCGTTCATGATGATTGACTATCATATCTAACATAAGTGGCGAAATACTCTTTTCACCTTTGACCAGACCCAGCCCTAAAGCAACATGCTTTTTAATACTCGCCATTTCGTTATTAGTAACTTTGCCTGGTTTTGATAGTATGCCTTGCGGTAGTTTAGATTGCCCTAAATCATGCAGTAGTGCGCCCATAGCAAGCTCCTGCACAAGCGCTTCTTTGTAACCTAGGTATTTAGCAAATACACTCGTAAAAATGGCGCAGTTGATCATATGACGCCAATTATAGCTATGCTTATCTTTAATTCGAGTAAGGATTGTCATCGCATTTGCATTACGAAATACTGAAGCAACGATTTCATTTGCTATTTCATCAAGTACTTTTACGTTAAGAGTTAAACCGGCTATTAAATCGCTATATAAAGATTGTATTTTACGGTTATGTTGGTCGTAGCTTACACTCGCTTTAGCAAATTCTTGCTGTACCGTTATTGCAGATTTGGCCTTAACTGGTTTTTGTTGGCTACTCGATGTTTTAGGTTTATTTTGTGGCTTATATTTGGCGGGGATTGCGACTTCACTCTTAGCGAAATCAATAAGAAGTTCAAGAACCCCTTCTGCAATTAAACGCTTAATTATAGATTTGTCTCTGACTAACCCGCTAGTCTTAATTTTTATACTATTAATCCCTTCATGTTGCTTAGTAACACTGTCGACATACATGCCAGGTATTAGCTCAGGGATAGGTAAAGTTATTAGCATAAAAGCGGCTATTTCTACAATTAATGAATATGTACCTTAAATAGCATTGTTTAATACTTAAAGTCCATTCATTCGTACTTTAGTAGTTATAATTCACTAAAAAGTAGTAATTTATATTATTAAATAATATCTCATTTAATTTTGCGTTATTTTTAATTTAATGGGGAACGCTAAAGGGTTTTGAACTGAGATACTAAAAGTTTATTTTCATTCAAGTTTAAGTGTAATTAATAAGAACACTATTTTTATAAAAATGAAGTTCATCAATGTTATCTAGTATCGTTAACCAATTTTAGATATTGAAAAGAGTTTGATTATGCAAAAGTACTGAAATAATTTAGGGTATAAACATATAAAGCAAATGGCGCTCTCGGTAGGGATCGAACCTACAACTCAGCCTCCGGAGGGCCACGTGATATCCATTTCACCACGAGAGCACATTTGTTGCCGCAGCACTAACTCGCGATATCAATGCTTTGGCGTCTATAATGATAAAGATATCCGTCGTTAATTGCCAGCACCATGCGTTTAGATGCCTATTAATTAAGCGATTTAGAATAAAACACTTCACAATTAGTTAAAAACACGCTTTTTATCAATATTAGATAAAAAAAGTAACTGTTTAGCAACATTTTAACTATTATAGTGACTATGTGATTTGATTTAAAAGAGGAAGTGATTATGAGTTTGATGTCTACTGAGCAAGTTGCTGAGTTTTTAGGTGTAAAAGTAGAGCGTGTTAAACGCCTTACTCGTGAAAGTTTACTAATTGCGAAATCGCAGGATGAAAATGGCGAACCGCAATTTGATGCTGATGAAGTAAAAAAATATAAAGAACTAGCTGCACGTTTTGGTGGTCTTTAAAAACTCATAGATAAAGTGAGTTTATTTAGTTGCGCGCGTAATTCAATTAAGTGATTAGTTATGTCGCGCTGCTCATACCATCCTATACACAATATTAAAAAAAACAGCTTAAAAAAATCAAGCTTATTTACTGATTTAAAAAAGCTTACACCGGCTCTACAGTACTTACTATAATTATCTAATAACTCACCTTCACTTTGCCTATCCAGATTAAAGCTCACGCACAACGCGGCTAAATCAAAATACACATCGTTAGTTTGTGCGTACTCAAAATCAATTAAATACATACCCGAAGCATTTACAATAATGTTGTCTCTTACTAAATCGTTATGACAAAAGCCCGCATTAAATGGCATCGCTGTAACTGCTTTTAGTGCCCGCTCTATTTGTGATTTGTATAACGTATATACATCCGTATTTTGATAAAAGTGCAGCTCTTTGGCTATATCCATTGGTGTAGTCGTTACGCTGTAACTGTGTACTTGGGCTAATTTATTAACTAAGCTGAGCGTTATATCTGACTGTGCGGTTTCACCCTCAATATAATTAAATACCGCACGACTATTCTTTTTATCGAGCCAAATAGGCGCAGGGCATATATCCAAGTCACTTAAAAAGCGCTGCGCTTCAAGGCCGTCACTTGGCCAACGGCTTTTATAACACTTTAACAAATACCCTTGTTGCTCGGTACGTATTAAAAAATTATCGTTGCTAAAGCCATTCAGCAATCGCTCGCTTGAAACAATGCTTTTAGGCTCTATAAACGCACTACACATTTTTACTAACTGATTATGCTCAATCATAAATTAAAGCTGCGCTAAAGACTTAGCTTGGCTTTGTTCGTACTCTTCGTACCAGGTTTTGAAGCCCCACGCTGCCATAATGGTATAAAATATAAAGAGTGCTAGCGTTGGGTAATAGCCTTTTTCGTAGTATAGATACATAGAAGCGGCATCTATTACAATCCAGTACAGCCAGTTTTCGAGGACTTTTTTAGCAACTAAGTAAGTAGTTACTACTGCAAAACATGTTGTAAAGCTATCAAGATAAGCAAAGTCGGCATGAGTATAGTTTTGCATAACGTAACCAATAACTATTGCAGCTACGGTTGTTAAACTGATTAAAACAGCATGACGGTTCATCGACCAAGACGTAATATTTAGATTTTCAGCTTTGCCTTTTCGCCATGCAACCCACCCAAATACAGCCATATACATATAATAAAAATTAAGTAATGACTCCATTAATAATGCACCATTCCAGTACATTATTGTATAAATGAGTGTGCTAAAAAATGCTGCAGGCCAACACCATAAGCTTTCTTTTATTGCCAATAATAAGTACGCCATCGACAACCCCACCGCTATGTATTCCCAATGCGACATCGCTGTAAAACCACTTAAGGTTTGTGTTAAAAAGTCCATACTATGCAATCACCGTTCAGTTGTGCCGATTGTTATACCAATCTGCTTATATACGGGGTCTATTTAACGTTAAGAAAATTACGCTAGAACTAGGCAAAAATTTTTGTATCTAGTTGTTCTAAATAAAAAATTTTTAACGACGTTATAGTGCAATTTAATTCGTTAAATTGATCAAAGATTTATGCAGGTTGGTATTATAGATTATTCAGGCGATAAGTCGCCAGAGAGAAACTTACATACAAAAATAGCTTTACCAAATTCTTCATATGAACGCTTAATTTCGGTATTTAACACTTGCATAACTAAATCGTAATCACCAAAAATTTGCGTTGATAACGTATTAGTAATCACTTTTAAATCTTCGTATTCGTTTAAGCGGTCGATAAAGCCTTTAATAAACGGAATGTAATCTTGGTGAAGTGGATATTTACTGATCTCTACTGATAATTTCATTTTAAACTCTACTTTTTAATTATTTGATTTAAACAAATCATTCAATGCCAGTTCAATACAGTGTAAAATTATACTAACACTCAATTTAACTGAGCTTATTATGGCACGTAGAATAACGTATACGTTTAAAAACCAACCGCGCGAAATTAACTTCGCAAAAGATAAATACCACGACATGTATCAAGCTATTGCTGCCGCCGAAGGTATTGATTTAACAAATTACTTAAGCATGGTACGCCAAATAGAAATGACCTCAAAAGGGTCTGCTTCTGTGCGTAACTTTCGCGACCAAGAATTTGCCCGTATGGGCTTTAGCGACATTTACTTTATAAAAGAGTAAGTATCGCTTATAGCTGTATTAACGCTGATACTCATAACTTACGCGCGGTGTAATATTGCATAATAGCTCGTAAGGAATGGTACCAGCGCACAGTGCTATTTCTTCAACTGGTAGTTCAGGGCCCCACATAGTGACTCTGTCGCCTACTTTAATATTATGCTCATTAGCGCCTATATCAACGCTGATCATGTCCATAGCTACGCTTCCTACAATACCATAACGCTGCTCACCAATTATTACCGGTGTCCCCTCTTTAGCATGCCGAGGATAACCATCGCCATAACCCATAGCTACAACAGCTAACTTGGTTGGTTTATCGCTTTTCCAACGACCACCATACCCAACAGCCTCATTAGCTGGCACATCACGCACTGCAATTACGCGCGTAGTTAAACGCATAACTGGTTTTAATTTGTGTTGTTGCCCAATGCTATTTGCCATTGGCGATACACCATAGAGCATAAGCCCAGGACGTACCCAATCACCATGACCGCTTGGCCAGGCAATAATACCAGCAGAATTTGATAAACAATGCGCTTGCTCAATGCCATTCACTAAATTATCAAACAACGTAATTTGTTGAACCGTTTTAGCATTATCAACGTCATCAGCACACGAAAAGTGGGTCATTAAATTAACGGTGTTTTTAGCGTTAGGTGTTTTTTGTAAGCGGTTATAAAACGCTTCAAACTGCTCTGGCGCAATACCTAATCGATGCATACCTGTATTTACTTTTAACCAGCATGTTATTGGTGCATCTAGCTTTGCTTTTTCAAGCGCAGCTAATTGGTACTCATCGTGAATAATAGTTTGAAAGTTATTAGCGAGTAAAATAGGTAAGTCGGCTTTGTTAAAAAAGCCTTCTAGTAAAACTATTGGCTTTGTTAAGCCCCCAGCTCGAAGGGCAAGCCCTTCATCTATACGCGCCACAGCAAATGCGTCAGCATTATTTAAATGCTGCGCAATCGTTACTAATCCATGCCCGTAAGCATTTGCTTTTAGCACCGCCATTACTTTGCTGTTAGGTGCAAAGCCCTTAACTTGCGCTAAATTATGCGCAAGTGCCGTTAAATTAATTTCAGCAGTGGCTAAGCGCATTAGTAATCGTCATCTACCGCTGGTCCCGCGTAATTATCAAAGCGAGAAAATTGACCTTGGAATGTTAAACGCACTTTACCAATTGGGCCGTTACGTTGTTTACCTATGATGATTTCAGCAATACCTTTATCAGTACTGTCTTCGTTGTAAACTTCGTCACGGTAAATAAACATGATTAAATCGGCATCCTGCTCTATCGACCCTGACTCACGTAAATCTGAGTTAATTGGGCGTTTATCGGCACGTTGCTCTAGCGTACGGTTTAGCTGCGAAAGCGCAACAACCGGACATTTTAGCTCTTTTGCTAGTGATTTAAGTGAACGCGAAATTTCAGCAATTTCAAGCGTTCGGTTATCAGCAAGGCTAGGTACGCGCATTAGCTGTAAGTAATCGACCATGATCATACTAATGCCGCCGTGGTCACGCGCAATACGACGCGCACGAGAGCGAACATCGGTAGGTGTTAAGCCCGAGGCATCATCAACATACATTTTGCCTTTTTCCATCAACAAGCCCATTGTTGATGAAAGTCGCGCCCAATCGTCATCATCTAACTGACCAGTACGTACCTTAGTTTGGTTAATACGGCCAAGAGACGCTAGCATCCTCATCATAATTTGTTCTGAAGGCATCTCTAGCGAGTAAATTAGTACGGGTTTGTCTTGAGTCATTGCAGCATGTTCTGCAAGGTTCATCGCAAAGGTGGTTTTACCCATTGAAGGACGCGCTGCCACAATAATTAAGTCAGACGGTTGCAGGCCCGTCGTCATTTTATCAAGATCGGCATAACCTGTACTTACACCCGTTACACCATCTTGTGGCGATTGATAAAGCTCTTCTATTTTATCAACGGTTTTTTCGAGTATGTTATGAATACTTTGCGGGCCTTCCGTACTTTTTGTACGTTGCTCGGCAATTTTAAATACTTTGCTTTCGGCAAAATCGAGTAGGTCGTGACTAGTACGTCCTTCGGTATTAAAACCCGCTTCTGCTATTTCATTTGCCACGCCAATCATTTCACGTACAACAGCACGCTCACGTACAATGTTTGCGTAGGCATCAATGTTGGCTGCACTTGGGGTATTTTTAGCAATTTCGGCTAAGTAAGCAAAACCACCAATGCCTGCAAGTTTATTATTTTTTTCTAAACTTTCAGAAATAGTGATTAAATCTATCGGATCGCCAATTTCAGCAAGTGCCGTCATCGCCTCAAAAATTAACTTGTGCGTGCGGGTATAAAAATCCTGTGATACAACAAGCTCAGCTACGCGGTCAAAAGCTTGGTTATCAAGCATTAAGCCACCTAAAACAGATTGTTCAGCTTCTATTGAATGGGGAGGAACTTTAAGAGTATCGACTTGCTTATCTGGTTTGGCCATAACTTCACAGTAGTAAAATTGAATGGCTCTATTCTATCGACTTGCAGGGGCTGTGCAAATAGAAAAGCAGGAAATCTTTCCTGCTTTTTGTAATCGTGATGGGGAATGAGTGTTATTTGGTACGCAGCTCTATTCGCCCACTAATGGTATCCATTTCAACATTTGCATTACCGCCATTAATACTAAACTCTAAATCACTGGCTGGGCCATATTTAGCTTTACTGACTTTGTCACTACTGACTTTGTTAATGATTTTACCATTAGCATGGGCTTTAATTTCAAACTTTGCTGATACACTTTGTGGGAAATAAAAGTCGGCATCACCACTTACTGATTCAAAACGTACATCACCGCCTTTTAAAAGCTCGTCAATCTGTACTTCTGCTTCGCCATTTACCGTATTAATACGTAGGTTTTTAATAGCCGATAGCGTAAATTCTATATCGCCATTTACGTTTTCAAGGCGTACATCATTAGCGCTTGAAGTTGATTTAATATCACCATTAACAGCGCTAAAACGCAGCTCACCACTTGATTGCCTATCGTTAATTTCACCATTTACGGTTTCAAACTGAATATTACCGTTTAAGTTCTCAGCGTTCACATCACCATTTACAGTGGTGAGCTTAATGTTGCCAGTAATATCATCTACCGTAATTTCGCCGTTAACCACATCAACTTCAGCGCCGTTTTTAAGCTCCTTTGCAGTCACCGATACATTAACGCCAGCAAACTCTAAGCTACTGCTTTTAGGCATAAATATAGTTAGGTTTGAGCCGTCACCACTATTACCCCAATTTGATTTACGGGGCATTTTTACAATAAACTGTGTTTTATCGCCACTTGTTTTAAGCTCATAACCTTGCGCTTTATCATCAAGCTCGCCAGATACTTTAAATTCGTTTTTATCCCAGCCTGTAATATGTATATCACCGCGTTGGTTTTCAATAAAAATAGTGCCGCCACTTGGTACGTCTATTTGCTTATCTATTTTTTCACCCGCAAATACTGCCAATGGAAATAAGCTCAGTCCTAATAAAATCGCTTTCATGTCGTACTCCTAAATGTGCTGCCAACGTGGCGCGTGCACCTTGTTAATTAAATCAAGTTGTTGTTGATATATTTGCGCTAACATTGTCAGTAGCGCTTGGTTTTGTGGTTCGTTTTCAAGAGCTTGCTTTATTGCTTGCTCAGCTTCTTCCAGTTCTTGTAGTTGCGTTTGCCAGTTAGTGGTCAATGCTTCTTTATTTTCGTATTCAACTAACAAACTATTTTTTTGAGCCGAAAAGTAATCACTTATAGCCACTACGGGCAGTGGTGCAGGTGCTATAAAAAATATATTTACAGCAATTAAAGCAGCCACAGTACACGCAGCTATTGCCGTTAGTTTTGGCCAAATAATAGTGCTGTTTGGACTCTGCTTATTATTAACAATTGCTCGCTCAATCCCCGCCCATAAATCTTTTTGTGGCGTAATTTCTTTATCAAGCGTGTTTAATGACTTGTTTAAGTAGTCGTTAAAGTTTGGTTTACTCATTTTCATACCACTCTTGTAATAACTGCCTAGCACGATGATACTGTGACTTACTTGAACCAACAGCCATACCTAATTGCTCCGCGATTTCCTCGTGCCTGTAACCTTCAATAGCAAATAATACAAATACCATACGTGCGCGCTCAGGAAGCCTTACTATTAACTTATCGAGGCCATTTAAGCCTTTGCAGTCGTTAGCTGATTGCTCATCCATACCGCTGTGTTCAATACTTACTACTTTTTGTAACCAGTTTTTTTGCTTGCGCAGGTAACTTATCGCTACATTACTGGCAACACTGTAAAGCCAAGTAGAAAACTGCGAACGCCCATCAAACAATGCTATTTTATGCCATACCTGTACAAATACCTCTTGGGCGGCGTCTTCGGCATGTGCTTGGTCTGCTAATAAGCGTAAACATAAACCGTATACTCGTTTTATATGTAACTCATAAAGCGTTGTGTATGCGCCTTGATCACCCGATTTAACTCGCTCAATGAGTGCAGCTTCGCACAAAAGCGTTGGTTCGGGTTTAACGTGTAACATCCGTGATGCCGCCTTTTAATTATTATTGTTGAATTGCTATTTAAGTGTATTGATAAGTTAGACGTAATGACAGTTCGAAAAGGTTTAAGGAGAATGAAAAAATAATTGAATAAAAAAGGGGCTTATACGAGGCTTTATACCAATTCGCTTAATTAAGTGATCTATTTTGAGGATGGAAAAACGTGTTGATAGCTAGACAAAAAATTCGCTATTTAGTTGTTCTCGGCAATTGCTCCTGCATTGCTCTACCTTCTGCATCCATGCAGTCGTAAATGAGAATTTTTTAACACAGGTAGCGACACGTTTAGCCCCGCAAAATGATTAAGTATTATTGCGGATTGGTATTATTTAACAGTGCCCTTAACTAATAAAGTTAGCCAAATTATAGGCACAAAAAAGCCGTGCTAATAGCACGGCTTTTGTCGCTTAATTAAAAATTAAGCTTCAGCGATTACGATTACTTTGATAGTAGCCGTTACGTCTGAGTGAACTGAAATTGATACGTCAAATTCACCTGTCTCACGGATAGTACCTAGAGGCAAACGAACTTCTGACTTAGCAACTTCAACACCAACAGCTGAGATAGCGTCAGCGATGTCACGAGTACCAATTGAACCGAATAACTTACCTTCGTCACCAGCTTTAGATACTAATGTAACTTCTGCTAATGCTTCTAGTTTTTCAGCGCGTGCTTGTGCAGCTACTAACTGTTCAGCGATTTTCGCTTCAAGTTCTGCACGACGAGCGTCAAACGTTTCAATGTTAGCTTTAGTCGCAGGAACTGCCTTACCTTGAGGGAAAAGGAAGTTACGTGCGAAACCAGATTTAACTACAACCTGTTCACCTAGGCTACCTAGGTTAGCGATCTTATCTAGTAGAATAACTTGCATGTTTCTACACCTTTTAAAAACTGTTAATCCGCTGCTTACTTATGTAAGTCAGTGTATGGAAGAAGGGCTAAGTAGCGAGCACGCTTAATAGCAGTTGCTAGCTGGCGCTGAAATTTAGCGCTAGTACCTGTGATACGGCTAGGTACGATTTTGCCACTTTCTGTAACATAGTTTCTAAGAGTAGCTAGATCTTTGTAATCGATTTGTTTTACGCCTTCCGCTTTAAAGCGGCAGAACTTACGACGTCTGAAATAACGTGCCATGAGATTAATTCCTCAAATAATTCTTTCGATATGCTGAGCATGCAAAACCAATTGGCTAAGGCCGTTACGACCTTCGTGGCGATTTAAAAAACCACTCACTTGCAATGCCTGCCCAACGTGCAAATGTTGAGTCTGTTGTTGCATTTGCTTTCCACTGGCAACTACCTGAAGCCTCACGTAACTATTACGGTTAAGGTCTGCTTCGGTTTGCATCGATTTATGTTCTACAACAAAAATACAATGCGGGATGCCAGCTGGGCTTTGGCTAAACTTGGGCGTTTTACAAACTACCCCAGATATAACCAGCTGATTCATAAAAGGGCTAACCATTTATATTTACCGCCAGTTAAACGCCATGCTTGGACTCAAAACAATTAAGCAGCTGGTGCTTCTTTCTTCTCTTCTCTTGCAAGAGGAGACGCTTCAGTTTCAGCAGTTTTAGTGCGGATAACTAAGTTACGAAGCACTGCATCGTTGTAGCGGAAAGTAGTTTCTAGCTCGCTGATTACTTCAGTTGGTGCTTCAACGTTCATTAGAACATAGTGAGCTTTATGAAGCTTGTTAATTGGGTAAGCCAATTGACGACGGCCCCAATCTTCAAGACGGTGGATAACACCACCAGCTTCAGTGATAGAACCAGTATAACGTTCGATCATACCAGCAACTTGCTCACTCTGATCTGGGTGAACCATGAATACGATTTCGTAATGACGCATGGATATTCCTTACGGTTAATAGAGCCTTCTACCGTTTCGGCCGGTCGGTTTAAGGCAAGGAATTAATAGTTTAAAAGCCGAAATGAGCGCGCATTTTACGCTTAGTAGGATAATTAAGCAAGCAAGTTTTTAAAGCTTTTGTAGATAAGTGTTTATAGGTAAGTATTATGAGCTTTGCTCGTCGCGTCAGCAAGCTGTACGCCTACAAATAAAGCTAAACTCGGGGTTTAGTATTTATTGTAGACCCCTAATTTGCTCGCGTGAAAAGCGCAGTTTTTAATCAAATCGTTTATTCTAGTTACGCTTACAACCAAAAAATATTACGAGCTTTGCTCGTCGCGTCAGCAAGCTGTACGCCTACAGGTAAAGCTGAACTCGGGGTTTAATATTTATTGTAGACGCCGAGCTTGCTCGCGTGTAAAGCGCAGCTTTTAATCAAATAGTTTATTCTAGTTACGCTTACAACCAAAAAACATTACGAGCTTTGCTCGTCGCGCCAGCAAGCTGTACGCCTACAGGTAAAGCTGAACTCGGGGTTTAATATTTATTGTAGCGCCGAGCTTGCTCGCGTGAAAAGCGCAGCTTTTAATCAAATAGTTTATTCTAGTTACGCTTACAACCAAAAAACATTACGATCTTTGCTCGTCGCGCCAGCAAGCTGTACGCCTACAGGTAAAGCTGAACTCGGGGTTTAATACTTATTATAGACGCCGAGCTTCCTCGCGTGAAAAGCGCAGCTTTTAATTAAATAGTTTATTCTAGTTACGCTTACAACCAAAAAAACATTACGAGCTTTGCTCGTCGCGTCAGCAAGCTGTACGCCTACAGGTAAAGCTAAACTTGGGGTTTAATATTTATTGTAGACGCCGAGCTTGCTCGCGTGAAAAGCGCAGCTTTTAATCAAATCGTTTATTCTAGTTACGCTTACAACCAAAAAACATTACGAGCTTTGCTCGTCGCGTCAGCAAGCTGTACGCCTACAGGTAAAGCTAAACTTGGGGTTTAATATTTATTGTAGACGCCGAGCTTGCTCGCGTGAAAAGCGCAGCTTTTAATTAAATCGTTTATTCTAGTTACGCTTATAACCAAAAATTAAGCACTTATGATTCAATCAATATGTTGTTTAAAATATAGCCTTGCCATTTATTTAACAGCAATTTATTCTAGGTTACAGTTGATGTAGTCGCATAAAAGGTGATCAATAAAATATAAACTAAAATCAAAAGGATTTTTAAAATGATATCACTAACATCACTTGATCGCGTTGTTCCTTCCTCATATTTAGCACCAGCTAAAGCCCACGACTTACTCGAAAGCCTATCTTCTGCCGCAAATTTAAAAAAGTACTTTAATATTGATGAAGCAAATAGCACTAAGCTTTCTGATATTATTACTTTGGTTAACAGTGCTTATGGAATTATTAAAGACCCCAATATAGATGACCTAGTCGAGGAAATAAAAAAGGTCATTGAAAATATAGTCGTACTTTTTTCAGCTGAACAAATAAAAAAAATTAAAAGCTCTGAAATTTATCAAGAAGCCTATAAAGCATTTCAACTTTGGTCTGTTCTTGAAACACCAATTGGTGAACAAACTAACGGATTAAAAAAAGAGTTTGAATTTACTAAAGAGCACAAATCAAAAATTGATCAACTTAGTGTTGGTGTAACAGCTGGTGCCTACGGGGAATTTAGTATCTCTGTTTTAAATGACACAAAGCGCCCAACATTTTTATCCAAAACACTTCCAAATGGGTTTTGCCTCGTCAATCAAGATGTAAAAGCTGCCTATGATATTAATGTATCAACATCAACCTCTGCTAATATTTTTAAAATAGGTGCCGGTTTAGATAAATCAGGTAGTGTGGAGTTTGATTCGTACTACCAAGTAAATGAAGAAACTACTAGCTATAAAACCCTGTGGAGTATGTTTAAAAAACCAGTTCGCCCTTGGAACTTGAACGATATAAACACTCAATTAGTCAAGCGTACTAGTAGTGATGCTAGAGAGGGATATCGTGCATTTTCAATTAAAATGGCATCTTCTCTAATATTATCTGGCGAATTAGAAATTGGAAAATCGCTCGCTTCAAAAACAAATCTTAAAGGGCATCTTATTGGAGTAGACGCCTCCGTAGCAGTCTCACTTTCAAGGCGCCAAGAAATAGCTGGTGACTTGGAACTTGATGTATATCGTAATGATCAACAGCAAATAGAACTATTACTAACTTTAAGAGAAACAGAGCAGACAAAAAACACCTTAAAACTAGCACTTGAAGCAGAAATTGAAGGAATGGATGCACTCGCCAAACAGTACATAGAAATGCTGCTTGGTAAAGGTAATGAACTGGTTAGTAAGCTTGAGGAATACAGTAACCCTGGCCAAATCTTGGTTGATGACATATTACATACAATTGATGAAGATACATGGTACAAGCCAATAGCCGAAATCACACTAGGACAAAATGAGATCGATGATGTAATTAAGAAGTTACTTGATGATGAGCTAATCGTGCAATTCAATAAGACATTGCTCTCAACAGAAGCGGCCCCAGACGACTTAGCAACATCTATAATTAATAGATTACTGAGTTTATTTGGTGTTGTGCAATCAAATGCTGACCCTATTTTTATGGCTGCTCAGCACAAGTCAGAAAAATATCTGTCTGAAAAAATAAAAATATTACAGCAAAAACTTCGTGAGAAAGCGGATGAGTTTGCTAACGATTTAAAAGAGAAAACAGCTTCCCAACTAAAACCTATCGCTTCGCTCGGCGATGACGTAGCACAGACGATTGCTAATTTTGATCAAAATATAGAAGCTAATTTTAATCGTGTAATAAATCGATACCAGATATTTAAAAAGAACATCACTGAAAAATTAGAAAAAGCAGCCAACATTAAGTTTGGTCTTAATTTAGAATCGATTAAACAACAACGTTTATTCGAACTTCAAAAATTAAAAATAATAATCCTACAACCAGAAAATAAACAAGTACAAACCTTATTCCGCTGTTTAGCGATAGGCGATGGGAAAAAAGCCTCATTACTTATGCAAGCATTAAACAGAGCGGGTGCAATAAACTTAATACCTATCACTACACGGTTTGAAACAGCACTTAATAGTTCAACTCGGCTGGGCCTAAACATTATTGGCTTTGATATAAGTAAAGTACGCGATATTAATCGAGACTTAACGGTTGAAGTTGATGCCAATGGTAACTTATATGTTAAACACGATTACACCATTAAAGGAACTGCATCAGGGCTTTCAGAATCCAGACAAGCAAAATTAGGAATCATCTTTGGTGTTGCGCAATCAGCATTAGATCCCGAGTTTAATGGTGCTATTTCACTTGAGTATACAAATCAAGATAACAAACTGCACAATTTAAGAGAGATTGAAGACTTCTTTGATTCCCTTGATTTGTCGACCCACCGTCATGCCGACTCTTTACCAATAGATGTACCCATACTTATTCCCGAGCAAAATATAAAAGTCGCAATTAGTCGTTATCAACATAGTATTGAAAACAGCAACATTTATACTAGTAGCGTCATAGCAATGACGATGCGTTCTGGGCATGAAGTCTATGCACAATTTGAACAGCTAAATGGCGATAAGCTATATCATAATGCAGCACGTTATTTAATTTACTTACAAAGTGGTTCGCCTTTTGAAAGGAAAGTTATTTTTAATATACTGCATTTATATGCCCTAAAAGATGAATCATATAATGATCTAAGTATATTGTTTGACCATTTATTAGATGGGGATTCTAGTAGAACCGTTGATTACCGTCGTATTAAAAAAGATTTAAAAAATACAGATAAATGGGATGACTATCTTGCGCTTGTCCCTGATTCTCAAAATGGTGCCAATGCAAATAAGTCGTGGAAGGGAGTAGCTAAACGCCTTACAACCATTGGAAAAGCTGCAAGAGCGCTAAAGCGTTTTCCAACAACATTAAAAAATGTAAAAAAAGCAGTTAAAGCATTTGATGCCAGTACAAACCATTTTGAAACGCTAGAAAAACTAAATCAAACCTTACTAAAACTCACTCACGAATTGGAAGAAGACTTAGATTATTGGATTGGGGTTAAAAGCATAACGCAAAACCTGATAGATGATTTATTCTCAAAATTAGGATGGGGTAAAGCAGGAATAAATACGCGTTTACTTATTTTTTGTATTTTACTAGAGGACTCTATCGAACATGAGAGTTCACTATTTTTAACGACCATCACGTTAAGTAATCAGTCCAACAATAGAGAAATCATTAAAATTTGATAATTAACCTGAATTCTGGTTAAGATACTTACTAACCTACTGAATTATATTGATATTTAAATTTATTTTCTCTAGCCAGAGATTTTCAGTGAAAACAAGGCGAATTTACGCGTCAATAGCTGACCTATTGCAAGTAAATTCAACGCAGTGAGCGCTGAAAATAGTTGCTTGAGGTAGAGTTATTATCCAGAGTTCAGGTTAACTAGCGGCCCATAATAAGCTCGCTTACTATAGTTATTGTTTAGGGTAATTGGAAGGGAAAAATGCTTTTTTAGCATCTTCATCAAACTCTTTTTTAAAGGCTATATCAGTACCAATTACGCGTGCACGTGCAACCGCTGGGCGGCTATCAATGCTTTCAAACCAACGTTTAAGATTAGGATAAGGCGCTAAGCCCTCTTCACCTAATACAACCGACGCTTTATCAATCCACCCCCATGCAGATACATCAGCAATGGTATATGTATCACCCACAATAAAGTCACGACCTTCAAGGTGCGTATCAAGCACTTCGTAGTGACGCTGTGCTTCACGCAAATATCGATTAACCGCGTAATCAAGCCCTTCTGGCGCCATATGTCTAAAGTGTACACTTTGCCCAGAATACGGACCCAAACCAGATGCAATAAACATTAACCACGACAGCATTTCAGCGCGGTCATCGGCCTTCCCCTCTAGCTTTGCATATTTTTCAGAAAGGTACATTAAAATAGCATTCGAATCGAACACACGCGTTTCACCATCAACAATTGCTGGCGCTTTAGCGTTTGGATTAATTGCTTTAAATTCAGGTGTATGTTGCTCACCTTTCAAAGTATCAAGAGGAACAAGCTCAAACGGCAAGCCTGTTTCTTCTAAAAAGAGTGCCACCTTCATTGGGTTAGGCGTATGGTGAAAATAAAATTTAATCATGTAAAGTCCCTCAATAATTGAGCAATGATTAAAGCACAACTTGAGCGGGTGTTCAAATTAAGTTTTTAATAGATAAATATACGGTTAAAACGTGATTTAATTGTGAGTATTTCGTGATACTTCATCTACAAATATCACTTATGCTACAGACAGTATAAATCTTTTCGAGAAGTAACATGCCTTTTAAAACACTGTCTCAATCGCTTTTTCCAGCATTGGCTGGGTTAATAATATTTTGCTCTCAAAGCCAAGCTGCTGAGCAAGTAACCATTACAAGTACAGCTAATCCAACTACCTTTTTAGAGCTTTACACATCGCAAGGTTGCAGTAGCTGCCCACCAGCAGAGCGCTGGATCTCAACGTTTACAGATGATGAAAAACTATGGACTGATTTAATCCCTATTAATTTTCATGTTACTTATTGGGATTATTTAGGATGGAAAGACCCCTTTGCCTCTGCTGTTTTTAGTAAAAGACAACGCACCTATAAAGCCTTAGGTAAAAGCCGTATTGTAGCAACACCCGGGTTTATGGTTAACGGCAGCGGATGGCAAGGTTGGTTTTATAAACAAACCATACCTATAACTAAAACCCCTTATTTAGGTAATTTAAAAGCGACTATAAACAACAGTAAAATTAACCTCGAATACGATACCGTTAATACCAAAGATGATACTAACCAAAACTTAACAGCTCATGTAGCTCTGTTAGGCTTTGGTATAGAAACACAAATACACAGCGGCGAAAACGCAGGCCATAAGTTAAAACACGACTTTGTCGTTATAGGTTACGAGCAAAGTAACATGCAAACTAAGCAGCAATTATCATTAACTGACTTAACCCTGCCTCGCGCTAAAAAAATATCGCCAACAAAGCAAGCATTAGTGTTTTGGGTATCTAAAAAAGGTGACCCTACTCCACTACAAGTTGCAGCAGATTGGTTTTAAAACTTTAGTTGACTCAAATAAAACCTTAACTAACAGCTTTATATGTAAATTAAGTGGCTACATATCAATTATAGCCATAAGGCTGTAAACCACCGAAAAAACCAATGATTTAGTTTTATTATTGAGAGTGATTTATTAATTATTCTTGCTTGACCCTGCATAAAACATAAATAACATTGTATTTACATCGACTTTTGTTTATAAAGTAAGTTGAATGGACTCTTGAAATAAGTAATTGACTTATAAGTATAAAAATCAAGCGCCTATCAATAAAAACTTCTGCAATTATCTATATGGACAAAAATTTATGCGAATTAACCAAAGCCACATTAAAACAATTGTAATCGCTGCAATTACAGCTTCCTTTTTAGCTGGGTGTGCTACAACATCATCAAAAGTAATAGAAACACCAACTGTTGCTAGCTATAACACAACCTACTCAGGTACAAAAAGCAAACTAGTCGTAGGTCAGTTTGTAAACCGTTCAAGCTTTCAAAATGGTATATTTTCATCAGGCCAAGACCGTTTAGGCAGCCAAGCAAAAACAACACTAATGAGCCACTTACAACAAACAAATCGCTTTAGTGTGCTTGATCGCGACAATATGGCAGCCCTTGCAGAAGAAGCAAAGTTAACAGGTACAAAACAAGTTCTTAGCGGTGCTAAATTTGTTGTAACTGGTGATGTAACAGAGTTTGGCCGTAAAGCTATTGGCGATCGCCAACTTTTTGGTTTATTGGGTAAAGGTAAATCGCAAATTGCTTATGCTAAAGTAACGCTTAATGTTGTGGATGTTACTACATCAGAAGTTATTTATTCAGTACAAGGTGCTGGTGAGTACAGCCTATCAGAACGTGAAGTTATTGGTTTTGGTAGCACAGCTTCATACGATGCCACATTAAATGGCAAAGTACTTGACCTAGCTATTCGTGAAGTAGTTAACAAGTTAGTTACTGGTCTTGAAGCTGGCCAATGGGGCAATAAATAATGAAAAAGCTAATTACCTTAGCATTTGTTTGTATAGCCCTAACAGGTTGTAACGCAACGAAAGAACCTATTTACTATTACGGCGACTATAGCACTGCCGTATACGCCTATTTAAAAGCAGATGACGTAACAGCCGAAGAGCAAATTAGTATGCTTGAGCAAATTATTGTCGATGCCGCAAACAAAAGTAAGAATGTTGCGCCTGGCCTACATGCTCACCTAGGTATGCTGTATTTTGAAACGGGTAATCCTTCATTAGGTACTACTCACTTCGAAACTGAGAAATCACTTTTCCCAGAATCAGTTCATTACATCGACTTCCTTCTAAAATCTGCGAAAGGCGCTTAATATGCTTAATTTAAAATCATACACAGCGATCGCATTAGTCGCATTACTCGCTGGTTGTGTTTCACCTCCACCAGCACATGACTACACAGCATTTAAACAAGCAGACCCTCACTCTGTTATTATTTTACCTCCGCTAAATAATACACCGGAAGTAATTGCACCATACAGTGTGATGACTCAAATGGTCGCGCCCATAGCTGAGTCGGGTTTCTATGTTTTTCCTGTTGCTTTAGTTGAGCAAACCTTTAAAGGTAATGGCCTCACTGTTGCAAGCGACGTGCACCAAGTACCGGTAAATAAATTACATGAGATTTTTGGTGCAGACTCTGCGCTTTACATCACTATTGAAGAATACGGTACTAGCTATGTTGTTATTTCTAGCGAAACTGCTGTTACTGTATCTGCTTCATTAGTTGATTTACGCACTGGCGAGCAATTGTGGCAAGGTAAAGCAAGAGCCTCTTCCGCTGAACAACAAAGTAATGGCGGTGGTGGCCTTGTAGGTATGCTTGTTATTGCAGCAATTAATCAAATTGCTGAAACTGTAACCGATAAAGGCTTTGAAATCGCAGCAATGACTTCAACACGCTTACTTTCTTCAGATGTTTACAACGGCTTGTTATATGGACCTCGTTCACCTAATTATGGCCAACCAGCACCAAGCGAAAAGAAAAAATAACTTTTATTGTTATTAACCTAAAGTTTGAAAAGGCCGAACCATTAAATGGGGTTCGGCCTTTTTAATAACAGCTTACTTAGCTAAAAAGCTTAGCAAAGTTACTTTTAAGTATTTAGAGCAGATTTTAAAATACGAGTTTAAAAACCAATATTAGTCACAATAGAAAAAACATTTCAAAAAAGTAATAATGGAGTAGCAAAATACAGAATCTATTTATTAGCCTGATTTACATGTTAAAGTTGTCATTATCACTAAATTACTCTTATAGTGAATCTATATAAATATTGAGCAATACTATGATAAAAGCACAAATACCAGCTGACGAAGAATCTAGATTAAAGGCCCTTTACGAGTATGAAATATTAGATACTGAAGCCGAAAAAGTATTTGATGATTTAACTCAACTTGCTTCTGATATTTGTGAAGCCCCCATATCACTTATAAGCTTAGTTGATCCACAAAGGCAATGGTTTAAATCAAAGTATGGTATCGATGTAGACTCCACCGAAAGAGATATCGCATTTTGCTCTCATACAATACTGCAAGACCAAGTATTTGAAATACAAAACGCTCTACTTGATGAACGTTTTTATGATAACCCTCTAGTAACCAGTGATCCAAACATTCGGTTTTATGCGGGCACACCGCTAGTTACACCTAGTGGCAGCACAATTGGTACATTATGTGTTATCAGCGACCAGCCAAAAAAGCTAACTCAAACACAAATTAACGCACTGAAAATACTTGGCAAAGAAGTTATCGCACAACTTGAGCTCAGGTTAAACAACAGAAAGCTGGCCACTGCATTAAAACAACAACAAATACATAATAAAAATCTTGAAGAACTAAAAAAAGAAGCTGATACAGCTAACACTCTAAAAGGTCGATTTTTAGCAAATATGTCGCACGAGCTAAGAACTCCGCTGCACGGCATTTTAAATTTAGCTGAGTTTGGACTAGCAGAGACTTCAAATATACAAAAAGATAACGCCTTAAAGAGTATTTTAAGCTCCGCGAATATACTCTCAAATATTGTAAATGACATTTTAGACTTTTCAAAAATTGAAGCGGGTAAGTTAAATATTGAGAATATTAACTTTAACCTGAGCGAAGTCATTAACAATGTAATTAATCCACTAATGAAGCAAGCCACAGATAAAGGCATAAAATTTATTCCATCTATAGATAAAAATATCGCTACAACCCTAAAAGGCGACCCTGTCAGAGTTTCTCAAATTTTAAATAACTTATGCTCAAATGCGATTAAATTTACACAACAAGGCCAGGTAGAGTTTAAAGTCACTGTAAAGGAGAACCTCTTAAACACGCAAAATATTGTATTTGAAATAATCGATACGGGTATTGGTATTAGTAAAGCTGCACAGCAAAATTTATTTCAAGAGTTTCATCAGGCAGATTCATCTACATCTAGAAAGTACGGGGGCACGGGACTTGGTCTCTCTATTTGCACCAAGCTAAGTGATTTAATGAATGGCAAAATCAACTTCACGAGTAAAGAAGATAAAGGTTCTGTATTTACTTACCAACAAAGCTTTGAAACATCAGAACTCGATGAATTATTAAGACCAAATAAAGAAATAACCGATTTACAAGGGTGCACTATTTTGGTTGCCGAAGACAATAAAGTAAATCAAGTTGTCGTAAGTAAAATGCTACAAGCTCATAATGCGAAAGTAATATTTACCGAAAATGGCAAAGAATGCGTTGATTACTTTTTTGCCAACCATGTTGATTTAATTTTTATGGACATTCAAATGCCAGTGATGGATGGAGTACAAGCCACTAAGATAATTAGAGCGCAACAAACAGATAAAACAACGCCAATTATTGCCATGACAGCCAACACCATGAAACCAGATATTGAACATTATTTAGATATTGGTATGGATGGCTATTTAACGAAGCCATTTAATAAAGAGCATTTAAATAGCTTGCTCAATGTTTATAATCCAAAAAACTCAAATCTCAAAAATTTAGCAGTTAAAGTTAGTAACCCAAACATTACGAGTGAACGTAAGCTAAAACAGATATGCAATGAGCTAAAAAAGTTAATTTCAAATGCCGACAGAGTCAGTCTCTGGTTGTTTAATCACGACTATACTGCCATTAATAGCTTAATTTGCCTTGATGAAAAAAATGAGATAGTAAGTAATGCAGTTTTAAAAGCTAAAGACTTTCCTGCATACTTTGACTATATTTTAGAGCATAAAGTATTAGACGCATCAGATGCGAGAAACCACGAAATCACTAAAAACTTAACCAAGGTTTATTTTGAACCATCAAACATTTACTCCTTGCTTGATTACATCTACTTTATTGATAACAAACCGCTAGGTGTTATTTGTTGTGAAAGTGTTGGCTCAAAAATTTCATGGAGCCATGCAGATAAACTGTCACTTATTAAAGTAGCTGATGTAACAACCTTGTTTTTATCCAAGCAGCTTAAACTTTTATAAGACTTATTTATAGCCTGCTTCACCCTAATAAACATAGCGATATAAGGCTCGCAAAGATGACTAATCAAGCAACCTATTTTAAATCTTAATAAGCTTTATAAAAAAGCGCATAAACTCGCTTAACTCACCACTTAAAAAGATAGCTTTCATAAGCGACATCTACAATAAAGCTGCGCTAACCTCAATCCAATAATACGGCAGTTTAGAGCATTACAAAGGCCCGTGCTTAAACTTGGAAAAATCAAAGCGAAGCTATGTCGTGCAATAAAGTGAAATATTTTTATTCCTACTTTACTGCTACATTTATTTACTATGCTGATACTTTTTCAGCCCAATTAGTGAGCTTTGTTAAAATTATTTTTAACAGGTGCTTTGTTATATACAGTAGTTAACCTGAATCTCGTTTAAGAAATTGAACTAAATGCCTGTTCCGAGATCCGATCTTTCGACCAAAAACGATTGGATAAGCAAGGAACAGGCATGATTAAATTAGTTGAATTATTTTGCGATGTCGATGATTTTTGCAAAGTATTTATACCCCAATGGGAAAAACAATTATTCGAAGATGGCACCCAAAAACGTCAGCGTTCAGGACGTATGACGACCAGTGAAATTATGACTATTGTTATTAGTTTTCATATGTCACATCACCGAGATTTCAAAAATTACTACCTTGGCTATGTATCACTTATGTACAAAAGTGAATTTCCCAACTTGCTCAGTTACACACGATTTTTAGCCGTTATGCCGAGGGTAATTGTGCCGATGTGTGCCTATTTCACTTCACTTAAAGGTAAACCCACAGGCGTTGAATTCATTGACTCCACATGTATTAAGGTGTGCCATAACATTCGTATTCCAAGACACAAAACCTTTGATGGAATAGCTCAGCGTGGCAAAGGAACAATGGGATGCTTTTATGGCTTCAAACTACATTTAATCGTTAATCACCATGGTGAAATTGTTGCTGCGAAAGTGACAACAGGAAATGTACATAATACTCAACCAGTCCGTGAATTAGCGAGCTGCCTGACGGATAAATTATATGGTGACAAAGGGTATTTAAGTAAAGCTTTAGAAGCCGATTTACTCGATAAAGGGGTAAAGCTCATTACGACGGTTCGCAAAAATATGAAGGCAAAAGCGATGTCATTATGGGATAGAGCAATGCTTTCAAAACGCTTTATAATCGAAACAATTAATGACCAGCTCAAGAACATATCCTTCATTGAACATTCAAGACATCGGAGTATGAACGGCTTTATGTTGAATTTAGTCGCTGGATTGGTAGCTTATTGCTTTAAAGAAAATAAGCCACACCTTAATTTAACTGACGTAGAGCTTAACGCATTAGTTATCGCTTAAGCAGAACTCAGGTTAAATATCATCACAATTCAAAATTTTAGTAAATTTCAGCCAGAGTTCGTGCTAAATAGGAATTCAAAAAACGAACTATTATTAATTTTAAAATGAAACCTATCTAGCACTTATTTTTCAAATATAAGATTAAGAGTTTTTATTTAATTGGGTTGTTATATCCATAGATTTAATATATGTGTCTAACTGATGAGTGTAATTTTTTAAACCTTCAAGCTCTAACTCCATCAAATTAATGCTAAATACTTGCGGTGATTGGTACATTCTAACTGAAAATATTTTATTTTTTAAATCAGATACAGTAACCCACTGTGTGAAATCATGGACATTTTCGCCTTGTGAATCTCGACTTGTTCCCAATGGAATATCGACCGTGTTTAATATATGAAAAGCCAGCGTAGTCGCATCTTCTTTTCCTACTTTAATATTGTTGTTTATTGAGGGCACTTCTTTCATTAATTCAGCATCTTTGGCTACATTAGACTTAAAATCATTAGCTTCATCTATTTCATATTGGGACGTGAATTGTGTAACTGGAAATGAAAAATTAGTCATCATTGCCGCTCTCACAAAACGATCAACAGGTGTTGAACTTCCAGGAACACCTGAAAATCCAGTTCCTTGCGCATAGGAGTTACACTGAAAATTAGAGGCTGCACTTTCATATGCACTTACACTCGGTGTCGTTGGCTCTCCTTGTTCATTCTGAAAATTAAATGGCATTACATTTACATAGTTATAACGAACATTTTCTTGTTGCCAAGCAATTAAAGGATCATTAGTAAGAACACCGATTGGATTAAGGTCTGTTATGGTTAGCTTCCCTTGAGCATATTCTAAAACAATGCTATTCCCTTCAGCATCATGCACAGGAAAATGAAACTTCATTGCATTTGGAGCTTTAGAAAAAGGACTAACAACTAAAATTTTATCTTTTTTATCTGAATCGCATTCTTTTAAATCAGATCCACCTTTGTTTAACACCAATTTGTCATAGTCCAATCCATTAATAACATCTTGGCAAGTGCTACAACTTGATAATATCCACGCAGGAAGGCTAGGGTAGTAAATAATATCTTGATTGTTACAAGTTTTTGATATTGGATATTGGTACTCACTTTGTGCTAACACCATAGATCCGGTAGTTAAGCCTTCTGTGTTTAATCCGTTAGTGGCTATATTCGCAAATGTCTCTTCTACACCTAAAGTTTCAGCTATAGCAAGCTTAAACCCATTCATAGCAACAAAGCCATAATCACCAGTCCAAGCAAGGAGGTGTTTATTAATAACATCAATATCGTCACGAAGTACAAATTGTGCAGAGTCATCCTGTAAATCTGACTGACTCGATGTTAAGGTAATTTGCTTATATATATACTTTTTAGGCCTAAAAAATAGTTCTGATTTTAAATCTGGCCCCAACTCCATTGAACGGCCTATCACTGGAATACTTTTTTGAAAATTAGAATTTACGGCTTTAATTGAGAAATCTGTACACATCGTGATTTTCCTTATATTAACTATTAAAATAAAATTTACTGTATTTATATTTTTCAGTAAGATTTAAGTTAACAGCTATTAATACAAAGACCTATTACAGCTTATTACACAAGATCGGAACACAAAGTTTAAAGCGCTGACTTTTCATCTCGCCATAATATAAATATCAACTTATACCGGCCTCAACACTTTTAAATAAAACAACAAAAAACCTAATAAAGCCAGAAACTAAAGATTCGTCAAACTAACGCAGAAAAAGCTTGAATAAGGTTTATCTTCTGCGTCACTGTAGTAAAAATTACTTTTACGAACTCACACCCAAATACATACTTATACCAAATCATCATCAGTATTTGCTGGGTGTTGTTACCAACCTACAAGCTTGCGTATAATGCCCCCATTCCGGCTGCATTTTTTAGCCGCTAACTTGGATTTTAATAATGAAAAAACTCTCTGCGGTGCAAATAAAACAGCAAGCACTTGTACTTAATACAGCTGAAAAATTAGAAGAACTAGGCCGCGCTGAGCTACCTGGCATGCTGCAATGCTGGTTTGATGTTCAATATCATTTATTTCCAAGTTCACTACTTTTGTGTTTTCAGTTTGAAAGCGAGCAAGCTTTAGCGGCCGCAGAGCCAAATTTATTAAAATGGCAAAAACGCTTAAGTGGCGAAATGCTTAAAAAAGGCGTTATTTTAAAAGATATGCGCAAGCATTTAATATTTACGCTCAAAGGGCCTGATGACTAAATTAGGCTTAGGTAATAGTGAGCAATCCCAACTAAAACCCATGATTAAAAAAGTGGATACTGCCACGCTCGTTTATAAATCGATATTTGGATCTGTAATACGAGCAAAAACCAGCTTAAGCTTATCTAGCGGCAATCGATTACTGAGCTTCTGATATTGCCCTGGGATCAACTGCTGATCTTTTTGTTCAGCAACCACAAATGAAAATACATAGTTGCCCTCTACCCCCATTCTTAAATCACTAATAACAACCTGTTCATTTTGTTGATAAACACCGTACAGCCCTTTGGTAAATCGTTTTAATAACACGATCTGCTTTGCATCATTGAGCTTAGTTAGCAATGCGTTTTCTGTAGGGTAAAATTGAATATCAACGTTTTTAACTTCATCAAACACAGATACATAAATCTCATAATGACCTTGCTTAGTAATAGCCACAGCGCGCCACAGCAAAGTATTAAGCGGAGTCGGCGTGCTTTCAAAATGTGAGAATGTGATATTTTTTTGATTCAGCGCCTGATAAATTTTACTATTAATGTGGTATTTAGCCGCAAAGCCCCAAATTAAATACAACGAACTAATGACTAACGCACTCGTGTTTATAAGTTGTGCATGCGGTCGCATACGTGCAAAACACAGCGCTATACAAGACAACACAAGAGGCAAAGTATACGCAGGGTCAATAATAAATATACTCGAAATACTAAAAGGATATGTCGACAACGGCCATAACAACTGCGTACCGTAAACGGTAAAATTATCGAGTAATGAATGCGTACTTAAAATTAAAAAAATGCCAGCCGACCAACGCGTCATCATTATACATTTAGCCCAATTCATTTTGAGTAAAAGCCACGCAAATAAGGGGCTCAATAACAGCTGTATAAACAAAGAATGACTAAAGCTACGATGATAAACAAAATTTTCAACATCGCCACCAAAATTAATTAGCACATCTAAATCTGGTAAAGTGCCAAACGCCGCCCCAATTAATAAAGATTTGCGACCTAATTTACTGCCCAATGTTGCATAAGCAACTGCACTGCCAAGCACCACTTGTGTGAGTGAATCCAATTAAATCCCCTTTTTTCAAATCAATTAAAGCACGCATTATAATGTACTGCTTCGCAGGCTCTGTCGATCTTAAAAAATAGGCACTTGTTGGGTTTGGTAAAATATACATTAGCGAGAAAGACGCAAAGTGAGACCCCTCAAGCGACTCATTATCTATTGCATCGTGTTTGAATTAGCAATTAAAAGACACTAAATCGCTGCGTTATAAAATGAAAAGGCAAGATACAAAAAGCTCAAGGTGGCATTTTGGCATAAATTTGGAGTAGTAAGATTTACCTCGTTTAAATTTATAAGCCCTGAATACGTATGTAATGGGTATCTATCGCACCACCTGAACAGTAACATAATTATAACGTATATTTAACGAGCGATGATTTTTGTCTATGTCTTCATATATTTCTCATTTACAAGCCTTTAGAGGCATTGCGATTTTAAGTATTGTCGCAGCACATGCGTGGTCATTTGCTATTTTTTGGACTGGCGATTTAGATTCCCTCGGTTTAAAAACGCTTTTTTACTCAACTGAACTATTGTTTCACGGCAGCACACTATACTTCGCCATTATCTCGGGATTACTTTTCAGTAAAATTTTACAGAATAAAGGGTGGATTTCATTTTATAAGAGTAAAATACTAAATGTTGTTTTACCCTATGTTGCCGCAAGCACAATAGCGACAGCTGTGTACTGGCAATATTATCTTGCTGATGGTGCAGCAACCGATATATCGTTTATTATCACAGTCGCCACAAACCTAGTATCCGGAACCGCAGCTATTCAATTTTGGTACATCCCGATTTTATTAGTACTTTTCATATTGACACCATTGCTAGATTTTGTGAATAAACGCACACCAAAGCTGATGTTTTTTCTTGCATGCGTGCCCTTGGTTATATCCCGCAGCGCCTTTCCTGATTTTCTAAGCATGCAGAGTTTGGTGTATTTTTGTGGTGCATATTGTTTCGGAATGATAATAGGGAGTCATTACGAAAAGACAATGGCTAAGGTCAATCAATATAAAACGTGGTTAATCGCTTTTATTGCCTTGATCAGCGCAGCCATCCTTACCCAATATATTAATGAATATAAAGTAGATGGGTGGTATTCATCTCGACAAACTCTTTTCTACATTCAAAAAATATTAGCTTGTTTACTACTCTTAAAGTGGCTTCAAAATATTGAAACACGTCTACCCAAAACCATATGCAACATTGGTGAATATTCGTTTTCTATTTATTTTTACCATGTTTTCTTCGTTGGTTTTCTAATTATGGGCCTGCAAGACTATATTCAAAGTCATCGAGATGCTTTCATTATCGGCTTATTAGGTATTGCAAATATGATTATTGGTGTCGGTGCAACGATGGCCTTCGCATGGCTAATAAAGAAACCAATAGGGCGACACTCACGAAAGCTAATCGGCACCTAACGTATTGGTACAATTAAATAAGGGTTGTGGTGAGTACTTGTCGTTCGGATAAAAATGTGGGGTTCCTCAAGGTTTGGTCCTTTTGGATTTCAAGTAAAAAATTTGTCATGCCAAACACCGCCTACTAAAAAAGTAACTTAACAGTAAAGTGGAGTGCTTATGTTACGGTGCCATTAATTGAGAGCATGGTGTTATCCAATAAACCTTCATAACTATTAAAAGCAAAATATCATAATTTATAAGGCCACAAATGTGGCCTTATAATACAAAATTAAACGTAATTATTAATCTAATTCAGCATTTAAAAATACATATACGTAATTACTAAATTCAGGCTTAGTTAAATGCCCGCCTTCAGTAATCGTATCTAAAAGCTTCGCATAACTGTTTGCATCAGTTGCATTACCTGCGTAACCAAACAGAAATAATGTGAGTTCTTCTAATATAACTTCATCAGTAGGTTCAGGAAACACAGTACCAAAAGATAAATCTGGTATTTGACCGCTTATGCCACCTCTTATTGTCCAATCAAATCGGCTTTCTGCTTCATCATCAACCAAAAAGCTGTAATCCCATACTGCTCTTGCAAATCGGCTATCAACATTACTAAAATCAAAGCTTGAATCATTGCTTTCAGTAAATTGAAGTAAACTGAATCCTAAGTCTTCGGTTATAGTAGGTAGCTCTGTCAACTCATAACTACCATCTGAATCTACACTACTTCGAGCATAACTATGCATGTCGATTCGGGTACCATCAACTGTTGTTGGCTCAACCGATGAATCTGTTTGTACATAAAAGTTATGCTCAGTCACCGTTGGGAAAACAAATAGCGGTTCAGGGGAGTTAATGTATGTAAACTGTACAAACTCATAGGAATTTATATCTTCTATATACCCTCGAGTACTAACAGAAGTTGCATTAAAACTGCCTTGATTAGCCACCTCCACACCATCATGGCTAAAATCTGTATCCGTTATTTTTATCACAGACGCATTTTGCGGAACTTCAATAACAGCCACTTTAGCGTCATTTGAAAAGTAAGATTTTGCGGTAAGGTAAAGGTTTTCTGTAGTTGGGCAAATAAAAACAGAATCTGAAATTTCTGAGCCTTCGTATTGATACACCCTGTAATCATTAGGTATTGTATTTAGTTCAGATGTATCTATGCTCACTGCGCGACAACCACAGCTTTCGCTAAACTTATTAAAATGGTATTTACCTAAATTAGTTCTATTTTCAATATCAAGCTCTGTAAATATGTGCCTATAAGCACCATCGGCTTCATCAACAACATCACCCAGTACTGATACATGTTTTGTACCAGAAGGTAGTTCACCTGAAAAACTACCTTGGGCGTCGGTTTTAACAGAGCCGATAGCATCACCATCATCATTGTGAAATACCACATCAGTTTGATACGCAGAATCGGTTCCACACTGGCGAGTTAATGTTTGTAATGAAATGGTTTGAAGCTGAGCAGTGCTGCCGCCATTTGATGAGCTTACAGAGTTCCCTTCTGATGAAGAGCCGCCACATGCGCTGAGCGTTAAAGAAAGTGCAATAGCGAGTGGGGTAAGTATAAATTTATTCATTTTTATTAGTCCATTATGTTTATTCCATTTCATTATCTCAATTTAATTAGGTCAAAAACAGGTTGCAAGTAACTAAATTGAAATAATTTGTAAACAAAAATAAAACATACACCTCACAAACAAAGCCAACAAATAGTCATCCCTGCAAAGTTAAACATTTATTAAAGCTAAAGTTACTCGCTAAAACCTAGAATACAGAAGAATGCTAAGTGTCAGGTCTTGTTTCTTGCCAAGACCAAAACAAGTATCACGTTTAACACCTTCCCACGTCACCATGCCCTGAAAATAGGCAAGCATGGATATGTTTTCACGGCGTTATTACCCAGCCCACAGTGTATATTCACACCAATCGACTTAATTACTTGATGTGTAGCCATCTTCAAATTGAGTTTAAATAATAAGAACACTTGGTTTTTGAATAAAAAGTTCAAGAAAACACAGCTGCCTGCTTGACTGAAGCTTTCTAATGGGGGACAGGGCAGCCTTGGTTTTTCTATCGCCTAAAGTCATTATTCAAAAAATAATGTAGATGAAAAAATTAAAAGTACGCAAAGCATAAAAATTACAAAATACACTTTAAATAGTATCGAGACTTGAGCTGGCACCTTGTTTCTATCATTTAATAAATTATAACGTTTCGCATAACAATCAAATAAAAATACACTGCCATAATGAAGTAAACCATGGAGCACCATAAAAATATTTAGGGAATAGTAACGATTTCCTGACTCTAAAATATCTTCAACCGTTCTGAGCTTTTCCCCTTTTAAATAAAAGACTAACGGTAAAAGAATGATAAAAATGACACCTAGACCAATCCCAAATAAAGGAGGCTTGGGGTCAAAGGAGGCTTGGGGTCAAAAGGAGGCTTGAGAGGCTTGGGGTCAAATCTTGACTTCATACATCAAAGGGGGCTTGGGGTCAAAGGGGGCTTGGGGGTCAAATCCTGACGAATCCCCACAATTTGATACTATAAATCAATAAAGTAGCTTAAAAAACAGTTGAAGTGCACAGCCAATTTTGATCTTATATGTTTTTTCCGACCAAAGAAATTACAGAGTAAATCGACTATGCACTTGGGTAAATTATTACATAAAACTTTTTCTAATACAGCGGGTATTATTGATAAGCGTAACCACTGCACATTAATGAAAGCTGTAGAAACACTCTGCCAACATAAGTTCTTATCCATTGCTGCTTTAGGGCGAAAACTAAAGAGCAATGCGAAGGTTAAACACAATATTAAACGAATAGATAGGTTATTTGGCAACCCTCGCGTCCAGCATTCTCGCTACCATTATTACCAAGAAATTACTCGCCGCGTTATAGGTCAAATTAGGCGCCCATGCGTGACGATTGATTGGTCTGGGTTAACACCTTGTGGCGAGTTTCATTTATTACGAGCAGCAGTGCCAGTTAAAGGTCGAGCAATGACAATCTATGAGCAAAGTTTTCGTGAATGTGAATACATGAAGCAAAGCGTGCATAAGGATTTCCTCAAAACACTTAAATCAATATTACCTTCTGATTGCAAGCCGATCATCGTTACCGATGCAGGATTTCGTAACCCTTGGTTTAAATTAGTGCTTAAATTTGGTTGGGATTTTTTAGGCAGGGTGAGGCATCAAACACAATATCAAAAGCCAGAAGATGATACGTGTTGGTCACCAGTAAAAACACTTTATTCTAAAGCGACAGCAAAACCCGCTTATCTATTTGAAACACAACTCGCTAAAGCCAATTCATTGAGTGGTCACTTTTACTTGTTTAAATCAAAGCCTAAACAAAGAAAAAAGAAAAATCTTCGAGGAAAAACGATTCGTTGCAGCGTAAGCTTGAAACATGCTAAAGGCGCCACGGAGCCATGGTTATTATTTACCTCACTGTGCAATATTAATTATTCAGCACAAGATATGGTTAAAATTTACAGCCAGCGAATGCAGATAGAAGAGTCCTTTCGAGACTTAAAAAACACGAGTAATGGTTTGAACTTACGTCATTGTCGTAGCTATGAAAAAGGCCGTTTGAATGTCGCATTATTGATTGCATTAATTGCTAATTTTATCCTTTGGCTAGCAGGTTTAACGGCAAAAATATTGAATGTGCATAGAAGCTTTCAGGCGAATACGATAAAGAATAGAAACGTGCTGTCTAGCTTTAGTTTGGGGACGCAATACTTCGAAAAATTTGGTTATAAAATAAAACTGAAAACTTTTTTAGAAGCACTCAAGCAATTAAATAAGGATTGCCGTGAGTGCTTGTAGCTCATTAGCAATTGTGGGGATCCCTCAGGGTCAAATCTTGACTTCATACATCAAACTATCTCGAAGTTTTTCGAACTGTAAGTTGACCTTATCATCTTCAATTATTAACTTATTTAGCCTGCATACCGTTTGGGATATGGCTGAATAATGTTGAACATTAAAAACAACGGCTAACGCTTTCAAATTTTGCCCTGTTAAATCTTGGCATAATTTAATAGCAAACATACGTGGCAAGTTTTTCTCTTTTCGGCCTTTCTTAACCGTTACAATATCATGTGTATTTATACAAAAATATTTAGCTAAATAATCGATTACATCATGCGTTGAGCGTTTTTTAATAACAATAGTTCTTTCGCTATCTGGTATTGCTATATACCCTTTTATTTTTTCAATAAATGCGTCACAGCCCAAAACTGAAAGTAACTTTTTAGCGCCATAAAACGTACTTATTTCTTTATTGTTTTCATATTCAACAAACTGTTTGTACGCAGCATATTTGCGCTTTTTTCCTTGAAGCGAAAATATAAAGTCTCGAACTAACCATTTTGGCGTCGCTGTTTTTTTGATAAAAGCTGAATAGCTAGACCATTTATAGTCAATTAGCTCATCTACTAACGGAGTACTTGTTTCTATAGGGTTACGATGTATGTAACGACTAACGTGTAGTAAGTAATTATCAGCATCCACCAGCACCGCCTTATAGCGACCTCTAAACAGTGCACCATCTGTATTGTGTGTTCTATTAAAATATTGCGTATAGAGACCATTAATATGTTTCATGGCTCTGCCTAAATTTGCATCAGGGGTTTTTATTAGTAGGTGGTAATGATTGGTCATTAAACAATACGAATGCACTTCAATATTAAAACGAAGGCTTGCTTGCTCAATGCAGTATAAAAAATGCTTAAAATCGTCATCACTCAAAAAGGTATTTTCACGCCCTCTTCCGCGATTCATCACATGATAAAACGCATTTTCATACTCTATTCGCAGCGGTCTAGACATAATAATAAACTCAATGAGCAATAAACTATAAATCTAGACTATTGATGTATGAAGTCAAGATTTGACCCTGACGAATCCCCACAATTTGATACTATAAATCAATAAAGTAGCTTAAAAAACAGTTGAAGTGCACAGCCAATTTTGATCTTATATGTTTTTTCCGACCAAAGAAATTACAGAGTAAATCGACTATGCACTTGGGTAAATTATTACATAAAACTTTTTCTAATACAGCGGGTATTATTGATAAGCGTAACCACTGCACATTAATGAAAGCTGTAGAAACACTCTGCCAACATAAGTTCTTATCCATTGCTGCTTTAGGGCGAAAACTAAAGAGCAATGCGAAGGTTAAACACAATATTAAACGAATAGATAGGTTATTTGGCAACCCTCGCGTCCAGCATTCTCGCTACCATTATTACCAAGAAATTACTCGCCGCGTTATAGGTCAAATTAGGCGCCCATGCGTGACGATTGATTGGTCTGGGTTAACACCTTGTGGCGAGTTTCATTTATTACGAGCAGCAGTGCCAGTTAAAGGTCGAGCAATGACAATCTATGAGCAAAGTTTTCGTGAATGTGAATACATGAAGCAAAGCGTGCATAAGGATTTCCTCAAAACACTTAAATCAATATTACCTTCTGATTGCAAGCCGATCATCGTTACCGATGCAGGATTTCGTAACCCTTGGTTTAAATTAGTGCTTAAATTTGGTTGGGATTTTTTAGGCAGGGTGAGGCATCAAACACAATATCAAAAGCCAGAAGATGATACGTGTTGGTCACCAGTAAAAACACTTTATTCTAAAGCGACAGCAAAACCCGCTTATCTATTTGAAACACAACTCGCTAAAGCCAATTCATTGAGTGGTCACTTTTACTTGTTTAAATCAAAGCCTAAACAAAGAAAAAAGAAAAATCTTCGAGGAAAAACGATTCGTTGCAGCGTAAGCTTGAAACATGCTAAAGGCGCCACGGAGCCATGGTTATTATTTACCTCACTGTGCAATATTAATTATTCAGCACAAGATATGGTTAAAATTTACAGCCAGCGAATGCAGATAGAAGAGTCCTTTCGAGACTTAAAAAACACGAGTAATGGTTTGAACTTACGTCATTGTCGTAGCTATGAAAAAGGCCGTTTGAATGTCGCATTATTGATTGCATTAATTGCTAATTTTATCCTTTGGCTAGCAGGTTTAACGGCAAAAATATTGAATGTGCATAGAAGCTTTCAGGCGAATACGATAAAGAATAGAAACGTGCTGTCTAGCTTTAGTTTGGGGACGCAATACTTCGAAAAATTTGGTTATAAAATAAAACTGAAAACTTTTTTAGAAGCACTCAAGCAATTAAATAAGGATTGCCGTGAGTGCTTGTAGCTCATTAGCAATTGTGGGGATCCCTCAGGATTTGACCCCTTTGGTTTTCGGACCCCTTTGGTTTTCGCTCAAAAAGGTATTTTCACGCCCTCTTCCGCGATTCATCACATGATAAAACGCATTTTCATACTCTATTCGCAGCGGTCTAGACATAATAATAAACTCAATGAGCAATAAACTATAAATCTAGACCATTGATGTATGAAGTCAAGATTTGACCCCTTTGGTTCTTAACAATCTGTATTATTCCCGAATTCAGATAATAAGTTCACCAATCATGGTTCAACGAACCGAAAGGGGTCCAAGCGATGGGGTCGGTCCGGGGCTTGAGGTCACCCATTGGTTCCATTTGAGGGATTTTTGTGTTGAATATAAATTCATGTCATATCTTTATTATATCTTTTTCTGTAAAATCTAACCTAGCAGCCCAATTTAACTGTACAAAAAAATAGTGTTATTCTACAGTTAGAATAAAAAGGCATTTCGACAAATAATAATAGGTTGTAGCTATATGGAAAACTTGGAAGTCCTTGAATATTCGTTACATAGAGTTGATGTTAAAACAGACGCACCAGTGCCAATGGCACTAGATGGTACAGCTGAAGGTTTAAAAACATATACTGAATTAGTTTTGAAAGAATTGTTAGAAAGCCCTCGTAGTCGTTATTTTCAATTTAAAGATATGGATGAGCTTGTACCATCATCGCTTGTTGCAATATCTAGTGGTGAAGATTGGACAGCTAAATCAACTCAAATAGCCCAGAAATTGTATGATGTTGAACTTATAGTTCAGGATAAAATTAAACAGTTAACTGATGTTCGAATGGGTGGATTACTACAACTTAAAATCAGACATGATGAATCTTTAAAGTTTGTTATTATCAAAATTGACAATAGTGAATATCTTGATGAAGACAATTTAGATTTAAAGTCTGGTTTACCTACATCAAAAAGTCGTTTGCAAAAAGCTGCTGTAATTACTTTTACACCAGAACATACTGTAGATGAAGTTATTGTATCTGATAGTAAATCAACAATTACTAAATATTGGTATTTATCCTTTCTAATCGCAGAGCAATTGCAAGACTCTGAAACCAATACAAAGAATGCATTTAATGCAATCGACAATTTACTCACAAAAGAAGTAAAGAAGATATCACCCGTTGATTATTGGTTCCTAAGAAATGATATTGTTAATCACTTTAGAAATGAAGATTCTCTAGCTTATGATGAGCTTGTTGATAAGGTTAAAGCTCACAAACCTGAAACTGATGAATTCAAAGAAAAATTTGATTCTTTTGTCAAAAAGTTTGAAGAGCTACCCATAAAAGCAGCAAAGACATTTGATACACAATTTGATCTAGTATCTAGTTCAATCAAGGCCAGAATTGTTAGAAAAGTTATGTTAGATACAAACTTTGAACTACGTATAAATGGTGAAGTTGACGATTTGAAATCGCGAATTTTTGCTAGACATGATGATAAAGGTAAATTCATTAAAATATATTCTGACAAAGGGTATGATGAATTTAAAACTGCTGAGGACAACTGATGTCTATTGCCAAGGAAATTTTAAAGCTTTTTGGTGAATTAAATGAAATTAGAATCGTAGAAAACTTTAGCATATACGAGTCTACGCATACGTTTAATTCATCAGCGGCTTTAAATGGGCTAAATGAAGAGTTAACTGAATATCTATCTGCTTTAAATGAGCTTGGAGTTGAGTTAACTCTGACTATTGAAGTGCAAGATCCAGTAAGGTTTATTACTAGTAACCTGGATACTGTGGATGAAAAAGTTGAGTCACTAATTGAGCAATTAGTATATCTTGATGATGACAAGATTAAGATTGAACTTAGGATTGATAAAGATCAATCCAAAAACTTTAACATTTTTAACTTTTCAAAATTTTGCGATCATGTTGAGTCATTAACGTTGCAAGAAAGCTTTGAAAAGTGGAATAAATTTAATTTTTCATCTCTAATCAAAATCAATGTCTGGGAAGATGTTGAACCATTTTCAACAGAATCAATTATTTTTCAATCAGTATACCCGATTGATAAATCTTCTGTAAATCAATCCTTAACTGCTATTTGTCAGGATGAAAGAGCTAATCGTATTGAAAAACGTGATAAATGTGGCCACTTTGCAAATGCAGCTCAATTTAACTTTATCCCAAGTGATTTTAAGCCTTGTGTGACTAATAATATAGATCTTGAAAGGTACTTCAATGGTCTATTTAATACATTATTAATTATTTTTCTATCTGATTTTTCTTCTGTTGAATCAAATATAATCAAATACCGACTTAAAGGTTATAAATTACTTTCTGAAAGTATTAGTTTCGGTAAGTTAAAAGCTTATGATTGTAGTGGTACAGTGATTTTGGCCACCCATTAAGAAAGAAATGTTATGCTAATAAGCATACAAATTTGGGTGAAAAAATGACGAAATTAAAACGCGCAACATATTCAGCGGCAATTAAATTAGAAACGGCTCAGCTTGTAGTAGACCAAGGTTATACGCAAGAAGACGCAGCAAAAGCTATGGGGGTGGGTAAATCAACCGTAAGTAAATGGGTTACTCAATTAAAGCTAGAACGCAATGGTCAGACACCCACAGCTTCACCAATGACGCCCGAACAAATTGAAATCCGCGAACTTAAAAAGCAAATCCAACGCATTGAATTAGAAAAGGATATATTAAAAAAGGCTACCGCTCTCTTGATGTCCGACTCCCTGAACAATTCTCGTTAATCGAGAAGTTAAATCAACGAGAGCGTTATCCAGTTAGTCTGCTGTGTAGCGTATTCAATGTGCATCGCAGCAGCTATAAGTACTGGGCCATACGGGATACAGCGCCGACACCTGAGCAAGCAAGATTAGAGGCTGAAGTAAAAGCAATACATGCGATGAGTGGTGGTTCAGCAGGGGCACGGACAATCGCAGCGATAGCAACGAACAATGATTTTGAATTGAGCCGTTATCGTGCAGCTAAGCTAATGGTTAAATTAAAGCTCGAAAGCTGCCAAGTACCTCAACATTCATATAAACGTGGTGGTAATGAACACCTTGAAATCCCAAACCTGCTTGATAGACAGTTTGATGTTGTTGAGCCGGATACCGTGTGGTGCGGTGATGTGACGTATATTTGGACAGGCAATCGCTGGGCTTATTTAGCCGTGGTTATTGATTTATTTGCACGCAAAGTGGTTGGCTGGGCAATGTCGTTGTCACCAGATACTAATTTAACGCTAAAAGCGCTTGAACTCGCATATGAAAGCAGAGGGAAACCGACAGGACTCATGTTCCATTCAGACCAAGGTAGCCATTATACAAGTTTAAAATATCGTCAACGTTTATGGCGCTATAAAATCACACAAAGTATGAGTAGACGTGGAAATTGTTGGGATAATGCGCCAATGGAGCGATTTTTTAGAAGCTTTAAGACGGAATGGATGCCAAAGATTGGATATGGAAACTTTATAGACGCTAAATATAGCGTGAGTGATTACATAAATGGATATTACAACAATGTTAGGCCGCATCATTATAATGCCGGTTTAGCACCAAATGAATCTGAGGTTAGATATCAAGATTCTAAAACTGTGGCCAAAATTAGTTGACCACTACAGATCCTAGTGAACTAAAGCGTATTTATGAATGGACTTATTTAGAGGGCAATTATACCGACAAAATAGGTCTTGCAAGAAATATAATATCAATCCACTTAGAAAATGAAACTCTACTCTCAATTGAAGCAGGAACATCTGACTCTGTTGAATCTGGTTATGATCTTTACCTTAAGGAAAATGTAAAACAGTACATTGAAATAAAGAATAAAATTTCTGAGTTTATACAAGATCAATCTGATAAAGCCTTAGAAATGACTAAAAGTATGTTTTCCATGTTTAAAACAGGATTATGGACTTTTACTACATTTTTTATAACTGTCTTTCTTCTTCGAGTAGTAAATAAGGGGACTTTCTCTGGTGCATTTAGCTTTGAAGTATTAATGATAAGTATATTGCTTATAGCTGTTTCATTTATATATTTAGCAATATCAATTTTTGAAATAAACTCTGATAGAGATCGTTTACTAGGTAAATATTCTGAAATAAGAAGTAGGTATAAAGAACTTTTAAATAAAAAGGATCTCGATAAAATTCTGAATGAAACGGAAATAACAAATACAGAAAGAACTTATATTAATACAAAAAGAAACCGTTACATTTGGGTATGGATAATAACAAATATTTTGATTCTTACTGTAGTAAGCATCCTTTACTGTTCATCCGTAAACGAAACTACAACAGAAGCAGCTCATGCCATTGAAGCTGCTAAAGCGATTGAAGTAGCTAAAGCTATTGAAGAAGCTAAAGCTGTTGAAGAAGCTAAAGCTATTGAAGAAGCTAAAGCTGTTGAAGCAGCTAAAGCTATTAAAGAAGCTAAAGCTGTTGAAGCTGCTAAAATTAAAAAGCTTAATAAATATTGTATTTATAGAGATACTAAACATCAACCTTATAACAGTTCACTAGTGCAGCGAATATTCTAGTCTTTTCTAATTCTATTTTTGAAGCCTGCTGATTGGAAACCCCTTATTCTACCTAAACGATCATTTTAAATTCTCAGTAAAAATAAATTATTATTGAACAAGAACGTACGAGGACAGGTCTTGCATTTTGCCAAGACTAAACACCAAACTCACGTTTAACGCCCTCCCCCGTCATCACGCCCTGAAAATAAGCAATTGATGAATGATGCATTTCATGGATGAAATGAAAGCCATGCTTGCACATGGATGTGCTTTCATGGCGTTTACGTTCACATCAGTTGTGGTTTGAAGGAAATAGCGTGATGCTCGGGTGCGCTGAGAGGTGACGAATAACCGAAGCGCAGCTTCGCAGTATGAGGAAGTGAAGGCATGGATGCCGACAGTAACCCAGCTTCAAGGATGAATTACTTGCAGCAGCGTTAAGTTTGAAAATCTATAGCTCCGCGTTGGCTCACCAAGCCAGCGCGACAAAACCTTGAATAAGGTTTTTTAATGTAGGTCGCGGATTTATCCCGACAATATATGTAAGTTAGCAAGTTTGAAAACAACATATTTACACGCAATAACACAGAATTTCAAATAAGCTCTGCAAGTTAAATTCACTGTTTCGCCCTAAAGGACGACCTACAATTTAAATCAACCTCGTAGGGTTTCGTTCCCATCTACCCAGCCTATGCAATTTGTGTTGAGGAAATACAGAGGGTCAGGTCTTGCTTCTTGCCAAGGCCAAGCACCAATCTCACGTTTAACACCCTTCCCCGTCATCACGCCCTGAAAATAAGCAATTGATGAGTAATGTCGCGCATGGATGCGCGATAAGGCGAAACTAGGCCATGGATGGCCTATCTTCGCCGTTTACGTTCACATCAATTAATTATTTGAAGGAAATAGTGTGATGCTCGGGTGCGCTGAGAGTGTCCAGAGAGGGACCAGCGGCAGCCCCTCTTTGGCTGCCGTCGCCAGCGCGACTAAACCTTGAATAAGGTTTCTAATTTCTAGAAGTACGAAACGTATTCGCGTTATCGGTGATAATAACTTCAAGCAGCCATTCAAATACTCATTCGGGCTGTCGCCCGCGCGTCAGCAAGCTAAACGCCTACAATAAATAACACATACTCTTGGCTTTTAAGCGAGTAAGCATATTTGTGATTTGTTGGGCTTCGTTGCACTCGACCCAGCCTAGAGGAAATACAGAGAGGTTCAGGTCTTGTTTCTTACCAAGACCAAACACCAACCTCACGTTTAACACCCTTCCCCGTCATCACGCCCTGAAAATAAGCAATTGATGAGTAATGCATTTCATGGATGAAATGAAAGCCATGCTTGCACATGGATGTGCTTTCATGGCGTTTATGTTCACATCAATTGTGTTTTGAAGGAAATAGCGTGATGCTCGGGTGCGCTGAGAGTGTCCAGAGAGGGACCAGCGGCAGCCCCTCTTTGGCTGCTGTCGCCAGCGCGACAAAACCTTGAATAAGGTTTCTAATTTCTAGAAGTGCCCAACGTATTCGCGTTATCGGTGATGATAACCTCAAACATCTATTCAAAGACTTATTCGGGCTGCCGCCCGCGCGTCAGCAAGCTAAACGCCTACAATAAATAACACATACTCTTGGCTTTTGAGCGAGTAAGTATATTTGTGATTCGTTGGGTTTCGTTTCACTCAATCCAGCTTATGCAACTTGTGTTGTAAGGCGAAAGTTAAGTGCTTTCATCACTTTAAAAATCGTTTCCCAACGTGGCTTGGTTTTACCGTTAACTGCTTTATATAAGCTTTCACGGTTTAACCCCGTTGCTTTAGCAATATCACTCACGCCATGTTTTTTTACTAATAAGCCAAGTGCTTCAATAAAGGTATTTGGATCATCATCAGCTAAACACTCTTCTAAAAATGTATTAATTTCTTGCTGTGTTTCCATATAGTCAAACGGGTTAAAATCTGATGTTTGTAGCGTCATAGTAATTACTCCAATTCACTTAAAAGAGCTTTTGCTTTGGTAATGTCTTTACCTTGTGTGCCTTTGTGTCCACCATTGAGTAGTAAAATAACTTCACCGCCTCTAATTATGTAATAAACACGATAGCCTTTCCCTACGAAAATTCGCATTTCAGATATGCCACCACCAACAGATTCACTATCGCCAAAGTTTCCATTTATGGCACGTGTAATACGTTTAGCTATTGCCATAAAAGCTTGACGATCTTTGAGCTTTTTAAGCCATTTATCGAACTCGTTGGTTTTCTTAATACGATATTTCATAAAACCATTGTAGCCCAAAGGCTACATACGTGCAATTTTATTTAAGGGATACCGAATTTTGATTTAGCAATCAACGCGTCAGCAAGCTAAACACCTACAATAAATAACACATACTCTTGGCTTTTGAGCGAGTAAGTATATTTGTGATTTGTTGGGTTTTGTTTCACTCAACCTAGAGGAAATACAGAGGGTCAGGTCTTGCTTCTTGCCAAGGCCAAGCACCAATCTCACGTTTAACACCCTTCCCCGTCATCACGCCCTGAAAATAAGCAATTGATGAGTAATGCATTTCATGGATAAAATGAAAGCCATGCTTGCACATGGATGTGCTTTCATGGCGTTTACGTTCACATCGATTGTGGTTTGAAGGATTAAGCGTGATGCTCGGGTGCGCTGAGAGTGTCCAGAGAGGGACCAGCGGCAGCCCCTCTTTGGCTGCTGTCGCCAGCGCGACAAAACCTTGAATAAGGTTTCTAATCCCTCAATGAGCCAAAAGGAAACAAAGTATGCGCCTTCAACAATTAAACACCTTTTGGGCTGCGCCCAACACGCCAGCAAGCTGTGCGTCTACAATGTTTAAACACACACAAAAAAGCCGCTACATTGCTGCAACGGCTTTTTCAATTTTATAAATTCCCAATCTTTAATTGGAAATTTTAAAAATTATCAATCTCTATATGTCTCAACCGCTGGGCATGAACATACTAAGTTACGGTCGCCGTATACATCATCTATACGTGTAACGGTTGGCCAGAACTTGTTTTTAGCCACTGCAGGCACTGGGAATGCAGCGTAAAAACGGTCGTATGCGCGGTCCCATTCGTTACCTAATACGTCGCCTTGTGTATGCGGTGCAAACACGAGCGGGTTGTTTTCGATTGACCATTCGCCAGAGATTACTTTTTCAATTTCGCCTTTAATCGATACCATTGCTTCGATAAAGCGGTCAATCTCACCTTTTGATTCAGACTCAGTTGGCTCAATCATTAATGTACCAGCTACTGGGAACGACATAGTGGGTGAATGGAAGCCATAATCTTGCAGGCGCTTAGCGACGTCCATTTCAGTAATGCCTGATAGCTCTTTAAGCGGGCGTAGGTCAACAATACATTCGTGAGCAACACGGTTGTTACGACCACGGTATAAAATTGGGAAGTGCTTGCTTAGCTCATGCGTTAAGTAGTTAGCATTAACGATAGCCATTTCAGTGGCTTGTTTTAAGCCCTCTGACCCCATCATGGTAATGTAAGCCCATGAAATAGGTAAAATAGCGGCTGAGCCGTAAGGCGCTGCCGATACCGCACCGTTACCGATGTTAGTACCAGGTACGTTAATTACGCTGTGGTTTGGCATAAATGGCGCTAGGTGCGATTTAACACCAATTGGGCCAACACCTGGACCACCGCCACCGTGTGGAATACAAAACGTTTTATGCAAGTTTAAGTGCGATACGTCTGAGCCAATAAAGCCTGGGCTTGTTACACCCACTTGTGCGTTCATGTTTGCGCCGTCCATGTAAACTTGGCCGCCGTGCTCATGAATAATGTCACAAATTTCGCGAATTGTTTCTTCGTATACGCCGTGCGTAGACGGGTAAGTGATCATGATACACGATAAGTTTTCAGACACTTCTTCAGCTTTCGCTTTTAAATCGGCCATGTCTACGTTACCGTTTTTGTCGCAGTTAACTACCACAATTTTCATGCTCGCCATTTGCGCTGATGCAGGGTTAGTACCGTGCGCAGAGCTTGGGATTAAACATACATTACGGTGTGCATCCCCTCGTGACTCGTGGTATTTACGAATCGCGATTAAGCCTGCGTATTCACCTTGTGCGCCAGAGTTTGGCTGAAGTGATACTGCATCGTAACCGGTAATGTTTACTAGCCAGTCGTGTAGCTCACCAATCATTATTTGGTAACCTTGGGCTTGATCAAGCGGGCAGAATGGGTGAAGGTTTGCAAACTCAGGCCACGTAATTGGGATCATCTCTGCGGTCGCGTTTAGTTTCATGGTACATGAGCCTAACGAGATCATTGAGTGATTAAGCGATAAGTCTTTGCTTTCTAGTCGCTTAATGTAGCGAAGCATGTCTGTTTCGCTGTGGTAGCTGTTAAAGTTTGGATGCGTTAGTACTTCGTCGTCACGTACTAAACTTGCCGGAATTGACTCGCTGCCATTTGCTTCAACGTCTGCTGCAATAGCCTCAACACTTAGGCCATGGCCTTCGCCTAAAATAATATCGAATAACTCAGTAATATCGGCGCGTGTTGTTGTCTCTGATACCGAAATTGAATACTCGCCTTCGTGGTTTGTTGCAAAGTTTACGCCTTTTGCAATTGCACGCGCTATTACGTCGTCTTTGCTATCGCTTACTACTGTTAGCGTATCAAACCACGTGCTGTGCTTAAGTGCGATGCCTTTAGCTTTAAGACCACTTGCTAAAATATCAGCAAAGCGATGTATACGCTGCGCGATAGTTTTTAAGCCTTGTGGGCCGTGGTACACCGCGTAAAACGCTGCCATGTTGGCAAGTAATACTTGCGCTGTACAAATGTTTGAATTGGCTTTGTCGCGGCGAATGTGTTGTTCGCGCGTTTGCATTGCCATACGTAGTGCGTCGTTACCTAAACGGTCTTTAGATACACCAATAATACGACCTGGTAATGAACGCTTGTATGCGTCACGTGTTGCAAAAAATGCAGCGTGTGGACCGCCGTAACCCATAGGTACGCCAAAACGTTGAGCCGAACCAAGTACTACGTCTGCACCTAGTTTACCCGGTGCTTTTAACAGTAATAAACTCATTATGTCGGCAGCAACACAGGCAATGGCCTTTTTGCTTTGTACGCCAGCAATTAGGTCAGTTATATCTACCACTTCGCCCGATGTAGTTGGGTATTGGAACAATGCGCCAAAAATATCGTGGTTTACGGCATCTTCTGCTTTACCTACAATTATTTCAAAACCAAACTGCTCGGCACGCGTTGTTACTACGTCGATAGTTTGTGTGTGTACGTCGTCGGCAATAAAGAAGGCATTGGCTTTTTTAGCTTTTGATACGCGTTTTGCAAGGCCCATAGCCTCTGCAGCGGCTGTTGATTCGTCAAGTAGTGATGCACTTGCTAAATCAAGACCAGTTAAATCTAGGGTCATAGTTTGGAAGTTTAATAATGATTCTAAACGCCCTTGTGCAATCTCCGGCTGATACGGTGTGTACGCTGTATACCAACCTGGATTTTCTAGTACGTTACGTAAAATTACGTGCGGTACGTTAGTTGGGTGGTAGCCTTGGCCAATGTACGATTTGAAAACTTTATTTTTGCTTGCTACTGATTTTAAGTAGCTTAGTGTTTCAACTTCAGTACGGCTTTGTCCAACTGTTAACGGTTGCTCTAGACGAATGCTAGCCGGTACAGTTTGGTCAATGAGCTCTTGCACACTCGATACTTCTAAAGCACTTAGCATATCGCTTACTTGTGCTGGGCTTGGCCCAATATGGCGGCGAATAAAATCTTGCTTTTGCTCTAGTTCTTCAAGAGATTTGGCGTTTGACATGTGTCCAGATTCCTATGATCCAAAAAATGTGGCTACTGCTGATGGGTAAACAGCAATAACTTAAAATTCTTATGATTTAACAGCCCACTTTGTATGGAAAAGTTAACTGTAAAATCATAAAAGCCCCGATATCTAAATAAAACACGCGGGGCTTTTAGTTATCTTCAAAAAATGATTATTCTTCGTCGATAGTGTGCGAGTAACCTTCAGCGTCTAATAAGTTGTCTAGCTCAGACTCGTCAGATGCTTTAATGCGGAATAACCAACCGTCGCCGTAAGCGTCGTTGTTTACTGTTTCAGGTGAGTCTTCAAGTTCTTCGTTAATAGCAACAATTTCGCCACTGATAGGTGCGTAAATGTCTGATGCTGCTTTAACTGACTCTGCTACTGCACAGTCTTCGCCAGCGTCTACTTCGTCGCCAACTTCTGGTAATTCAACAAATACCATGTCGCCAAGAAGTTCTTGTGCATGCTCAGAAATACCAACAGTAAATGTACCGTCGCCTTCACTGCGAACCCACTCGTGTGAAGGTGCGTATTTTAACTCGCTAGGAATGTTGCTCATTTTATTTGTCCTTTGGTTTATATTGGGAGGATATCAATCACTGTAATTACACTGATTGATATAACCAAATTATTTAAATTATTGATTTACCGTTACGTACAAAGCTAGGCTTTACTACTTTAACGTTTACTAATTTTTTACGCATTTCTACTTGAGCTGTATCGCCTGTTGAACGTGGTACACGTGCAAGGGCTACACTAAAACCAAGTGTTGGTGAAAAAGTACCTGATGTAATAATACCTACCCCACCGTCAACAATTACTTTAGAACCGCTACGCAAAACGCCTTTTTCTTCAAACACTAAGCCAACTAGTTTGTCAGTGCTTTTTTCTGCGCGTTGCTTAACAAGTACGTCACGACCAATAAAGTCACGATCTTCTGGTTCCCATGCAATGGTCCATGCCATGTTAGCTGCAAGTGGTGATACGCTTTCGTCCATATCTAGACCGTAAAGGTTCATACCTGCTTCTAAACGTAGCGTGTCGCGTGCACCTAAACCAGCAGGCTTAACACCTGCGTCTAGCAGTTGTTGCCATAAATCGGCTGCTTGGTCGTTCGGTACTACTATTTCGTAACCGTCTTCGCCAGTATAACCCGTTGTGGCAATAAATAAATCACCTACTTGAACACCAAAAAACGGCTTCATACCTTCAACAGCGGCTTGTTGCTCAGCATTTAAAAGAGTGGCTGTTTTTGCTTTAGCGTTAGGGCCTTGTACTGCAATCATTGCAAACTCTGGGCGCTCTGTAACAGTTACGTCAAAGTCGCTCGATACGTTAGCTAAATGCGCTAGGTCTTTTTCGCGCGTTGCTGAGTTAACAACTAGGCGGTAAAACGTTTCACTAAAGAAATAAATAATTAAGTCGTCTATTACACCGCCTTGTTCGTTAAGCATGCCGGTGTAAAGCGCTTTGCCTGGTACGGTTAATTTTGCAACGTCGTTAGCTACTAGCTTACGTAAAAATGCTTTTGCTTGAGGCCCTGCAATATCAACAATAGTCATGTGTGATACGTCAAACATACCAGCATCGGTACGTACGCTATTGTGTTCTTCTATTTGTGAGCCGTAGTTGATTGGCATTTCCCAGCCATGAAAATCAACCATTTTTGCGCCCGCTTCTAGGTGCTTAGCATGTAGTACAGTTTTAGAAGTCATAACATTCCTTCACGTTTAAATTAACCCTGTTTAGGTCGTGGCTTAAATAGATATAAAAACAGGCAAGCATTGTTATGCTTACCTGTTGTTTGTATTCGTTATGCGGCTTCACTATGCATAAGTGCAAAACCTTGCGCTTGCATGTAGCTTTGCCATTTTTGTAATTCTTGTTGTTTAGCGACTAATACAAAGTGTTGTTCGTCGTTTTTATCAATGGCGGTAATAAATACATCACCGCTTTGTGCACCGTAACAAAGTTGCGCGTCAGAAAGGCGCAAACCTGGTGTTAATTTAAAAGCATTTACTAGGGTGTCAAATGCATTGCTACCGCTTAGAGTAAAACTAGTTAGGTCGGTTCGCATTACATAATCGATATCAAAACGAAGTTGTTGCTCATTTATAAGCGCTTGTAATTGAAGGCTTGCGCTGTGTGGCAGAACGAATCTAAACGCAGTTTCGCTAAAGTAATAAACAGCAAAGCTGTAGTCAGAATTATAGTCGCCATCAAGCGTGCCTTTTAAGCCTAAACCGCTGGCGGTAAGCTTAGTTAAATCAAGGCCTAAAATAGAACTTAAAAATACACTGGTTTCGGTGCCACTAAAATCCATTACAACATTGCTGCTGTTTGCTTGCAAAGCGTTAGTAACCGCACTACTTGCGTTGCTGTGGCGGGCAAACATTATTGGGTTAAAAGTCATAACAAACACCTGTGTATTTTCAATGCTAAAAGTATATTGCGCGAGGTGTGTAACAACAAATTGTAATTATTTATCAATTGATAAATAATACTTATATATATAGCCATATAAATTGTAATTATAAATATGAAAAACATATCAACCGACAGTTTACGCACCTTTGTAATGGTAGTTGAAGTAAGTGGTTTTGCTAAAGCAGGCGACTTACTTGGCCTATCGCAACCTGCGGTAAGCCTACAAATAAAACGTTTAGAAGATGTGCTTGGCTATAAACTATTTAAAAAACAAGGACAGCGCCAAGTATTAAACCAGTACGGCGAGCTATTACTGCCTATGGCAAAGCAGATGATGCAGCACAACGATGCTATTTTGCAGCAGTTCACCTCAGAAAACATTGCAGGTAAAGTGCGCTTAGGTATTCCGAGCGAATTTGCGGCGCGTATTTTACCCTCAATTATTGGCGACTTTGTGGCACTCTACCCAGAGGTGTCGTTAGAAGTTAAATCGCGTTTAAGTAAACATTTGCTTTCGGCCTCAAGGCAAGATCAGTTTGATTTAGTGCTGGCGCTAAATGAGCGTCTCAGCTCTGAAAAATTCCCTATTTTTATGCAAGACAAACTCGTATGGGTAGGCGATTTATCACTTGCACAAAACGACGTGGTTACGCTAGTTACCGCACCAGAGGGGTGTATTTATCGTCGCCGTGCTACTGATGCATTAAAAAGTGCAGGTATAAAATACCGAATTGTCTATAGCAACGCCGATTTAACGGGTCTTATTGCCGCATTAAAAGAAGGCTTAGGTATTACGGTACTTGCTAAAAGCACAGTACCGAGTGAACTTAACTATCAAGTTCAAACCAAGCACTTACCTGCTCTTGGTAATATTGGTATTAGTTTGGTTAAAAGTTCGGGCGAGTCGGAAAATGCAGTAGATAAACTTGCTGAGTTTATCGCACTGCGTTTAGGCTAACACCAATAAACATAACCAATTGAAAAGCAAACAAATTAGCAACAATCACATCTAAGCTAGTTAATATAAAGCGCTTAAAAGTAAATATACCTAGTTCAAACTTTATAACTAGTTAAGTAATTACAAACTGCTACAAAAGAAATAATTTAGTTAACTAAGTTGCATAAGTAGGTGTTTTTAGTTCTAAAAAACTGAATCATTAAATAGTTAATAACATTGATTCGTATTCGTTAACGTGTTCAAATTACGCCAATTAAGATAATTGACATGATTAGGAACACAATGAACCCTAAGTTTTTAGTATCTACTTTGGCAACTGCGGTTGCTTTGTCTTTTAGTGCTACTGCAATAGCAAAAGACACCAGCAATAAAGAACAACGCTTTGAACAAATTACTGTTATTGGCTCTCAGCAGGCAATTAACGATATTCCTGGTTCGGCTACGTTTATTTCTGAAGAAGATCTGCAAAAATTCCAGTTTACCGATATTTCTCGCGTTTTAGCGTCTGTTCCGGGCGTTTACGTGCAAGAAGAAGACGGTTATGGCCTTCGTCCTAATATTGGTATGCGCGGTACAGGTACTGGCCGTAACGATAAAATATCAGTAATGGAAGACGGTGTATTAGTTGCACCAGCACCATATTCAGCACCTTCTGCATACTACTTCCCTACTATGGGTCGTATGGAGTCTATTGAAGTATTAAAAGGCGCAGCCTCAGTTAAGTACGGCCCTCGTACTACAGGTGGTGTTTTAAACTTACTTTCGCGCAGCTTACCAACTGAGCCAAATAGCTCAAAAGGTATGGTAGATGCAGCCCTTGGTAGCGACGGTTACTACAAAGGCCACGCTTACTTTGGTAAAGAAAAAAATAACACAGCAGGTTTAATTGAAGTATTTACTTACGGCGCAGATGGCTTTAAAGAGCTGCCAGTAGGTAATGACAACACCGGTTTTGAAAAAACAGATTTACTATTAAAGTTTGGCCACACGTTTGGTCAAAACGATGCGCATAATCTTGAGCTAAAAATTAAGTACTCTGACGAAACATCAGACGAAACATACATGGGCTTAACTGACGAAGACTATCAAGAAAGTCCTTACCGTCGTTATGCTGCATCGCAAAACGATGAAATGAATACGCGCCACAACGCATATCAACTTAACTACGCGTACCGTTTTGGTGATGGCTATGAGTTTTTAGCAACAGCTTACTTAAACGATTTTCATCGCAACTGGTACAAAGCCAGCAAAGTAAGCGAAAGCTACCTTGAGCAATACAGCGAATTTGAAGCAAACCCGACAAGCGAAGGCATTGAAGGTATTGGTGTTAAAGCTAATAATCGCGATTACCAAGCTAAGGGTATTCAGTCTGAATTACATATTCCGGCAGGCGATCATTACATCACTGTTGGTGTGCGTTACCACGAAGACGAAATGGATCGTTTTCAGTGGGAAGACAAATACACACTTAATCAAGACCTAAGCTTAACGCTTACAGAGCAAGGCGTTCCGGGCTCTGATAGCAACCGCGAAGATAGTGCCGAAGCAAGCACCTTGTTTATTCAAGACGAGTGGACAATTGATGCATTAGTAATAAGTGCTGGTCTTCGTTATGAAGACATTACTATTACGCGTGAAGAGTGGTCTAAATCAGATCCAACGCGCAGCAACGGTTTAACTAAAGATGTGTCGAACGATACCGAAATTTTAGTTCCGTCGTTAGGTGCTACTTACACGCTTAACGAAAACGTAACGCTACTTGCGGGCATTCAAAAAGGTTATGCGCCAGCAGCACCTGGTAATGCAGACCAAGAAGAAGAAGAAAGCGTAAACATTGAGTTTGGCTCTCGCTTCAACATGGATAGCTTTAGTGGTGAAATAATTGCCTTTTATTCTGACTACGACAACATGCACGGTAACTGTACTGCAGCGGTTGGTTGTAGCGACGACAACATTGGCGACCAATACAACTACGGTGAAGTAGAAGTAGCAGGCTTTGAATTTAGTGCAGCACGTACGTTTGCAACTGATACAGCTATGTTCCCAGTTAAATTAACATACACCTACACAGACTCTGAGTTTAAAAACGATTTTGATTCAGAAATTTGGGGCGCGGTAGAAAAAGGCGATGCAATGCCTTACGTACCAGAAAACCAAGTAGCGTTATCGTTAGGTGCTGAGTTTTCTGCGTTTGTAGTTAACAGCCAAATACGTTACGTATCTGATGCGCATGCTAACTTAACGCAGTCGGGCTTAAACGCAATTGATAGCCGCGTAGTATGGGATTTAGCTGCTAAATACTTAATCGATGAAAATCAAAAAGTATACCTAAGCGTTGATAACTTGTTTGATAAAACATACGTTGCTAACCGTTCAAACGGTGGCATTCAGCCAGGTAAGCCGCGTACTGTACAGATGGGCTACACTTACTCATTCTAAATTGAAAGCTGGTTAAACGGTTCACTAACAGCGTTAATAATTTTTTATGTAAGAACACTACACATCTAAATTATTGCCTTGTTATTAAACCGTTTACCTGCGCTTTGTATGAGATAAACGGTTCACTAACAGCGTTAATAATTTTTTATGTAAAAGCACTACACATCTAAATTATTGCCTTGTTATTAAACCGTTTACCTGCGCTTTGTATAGGGTAAGTGGTTCACTAACAGCGTTGATAATTTTTTATGTAAAAGCACTACACATCTAAATTATTGCCTTGTTATTAAACCGTTTACCTGCGCTTTGTATAGGAGAAATGGTTCACTAGCTGCTTTAAAAATAACTGATATAAGAACAACTATATTTCGTTATTTTTGCCTTGCTATAGAGTTATTTTCCTATCGCTATAATAGAGCATCAATTGGTGTAAAGTTAAAGCGTAAATTACAGACACAAAAAAGCCGAGATTGAATTTCAATCTCGGCTTTTTTAATACTTAATTTAAATTAGTTATTATTTATTAGGTATTAGTTATTAGTTATTAGTTATTAGTTATTTGCGTTACGTTGGCGTAAAACTTCAAACAAACAAATACCCGTGGCTACCGATACGTTTAAGCTTGAAACTGTACCCGCCATTGGAATTTTAACAAGCATATCGCAATGCTCACGCGTTAAGCGTCGCATGCCCTCGCCCTCTGCACCCATAACAATAGCCATTGGGCCTGTTAAGCTTGCATCAAATACGTGGTTATCAGTTTCGCCAGCAGTGCCTACAACCCATACGCCCGCATCTTTAATTTCGCGAAGCGTACGCGCAAGGTTAGTCACTTGAATAAGCGGTACTGTTTCGGCTGCGCCACAAGCTACTTTACGTGCTGTGCCGTTAAGCTTTGCAGAGCGATCTTTAGGTACAATGATAGCGTGAACACCAGCAGCGTCTGCACTACGTAGGCATGCACCTAAGTTATGCGGATCGGTAATACCATCAAGCACAAGTAAAAACGGTGTGTCTTCACGAGCGATTATCGCATCAAGATCTTTTTCATTAAACGTTGGTGCTGCTTTTACGTTGGCAATAATACCTTGATGCTGCTCACCTTTTGATTTGCTATCAAGGGCTTTACGCTGCATAAACTGTACTGAAATACCAAATTTACGTGCTTCATCAATAATCGGAGTTGAGCGTTTGTCGTCACGACCTTTAAGGGCATAAATTTCTACAAAGCGCTCTGGTTCGCTTTCTAAAATTGCTTCAACAGAATGAAAGCCAAAAATTAATTCATTACTCACGTATTGTCTGCTCCTGGGCTAGTACGTTTACGGGCATTTTTGCCTGCTCTTTTAGGCTTTTTAACGGCCTTTTTCTTCGGTTTTTTCTTTACGGCAGTGTCTGCTGCTTTTTTATCTGCAGGTTTTGTTGCAGACTTATTTGCAGGCTTGCCTTTATCTTTATTTGCTGGCTTTTTTTACCTTTAGGTTTGTCATCGCTGTGCGACTTTTTACCCGGTACTTTGCCTGCTTTTAATTGCGAACGCACACTTGCTGGCGCATGCTCAGATTTGCCTGAGCCTTTTTTAGGTGCACGACGACGTGAGTATCTGTCTTGTGCAACATCGCCTTTAAGCGTTAAGTTTATACGGCGATCGTCTAAACTAACCGATGCAACTTTAACTGTTACTTTATCGCCAAGGCGATAAACAGTATGCGAGTGCTCACCTATTAGGGTGTGTTTTGCAGCATCATGTGCAAAAAACTCATCGCCTAAATTAGTAACGTGAATAAGCCCATCAATTTGTAAATCATCTAAACGAATAAACAAACCAAAGTTAGTGACCGATGAAATAACACCGTTAAACTCGTCACCTACGTGATCTTGCATAAACTCACATTTAAGCCAATCAGCTACTTCGCGAGTTGCATCGTCAGCGCGACGCTCTGTTGTAGAACACTGCTCACCTAGCTGATCAACTTCGTCGTCGGTATAAGCGTATTCGCCAGACGTTTGCTGACCTTGTGCTCTTATTACTGCTTTAATAGCACGATGCACGACTAAATCTGGGTAACGACGTATTGGCGATGTAAAATGCGCGTAAGCCGATAACGCTAAACCAAAGTGACCAATGTTATCTGGCTGATATACAGCTTGTTTCATTGAGCGCAGTAACATAGTTTGAATAAGTTCAGCTTCTGGGCGGTCACCTAGTCGCGCTAATACTTGCGTTATTTCTTTTGGTGTTGGCTCGTCGCTTAATGTACTTTCGATACCTAACTCGCCTAAAAACTTAGTAAAGTTACCTAGTTTTTCTTGATCTGGTTCGTCATGCACACGATAAAGCGCACTCGCTTCATGCTTTTCAAGAATTTTAGCCGCAGATACGTTGGCTAAAATCATACATTCTTCAATGAGTTTGTGCGCGTCGTTACGAATAACAGGCACTATTGATTCTATTTTACGTTGAGCGTTAAATACAAAACGTGTTTCTAGGGTTTCAAACTCAATGGCACCACGGTCTTGGCGTGCTGCTTTAAGTGCCATGTACATTTGCTGTAGATCAGTTAAATGTGGCACAACGGCTGAGTATTCTTCGCGTAGTTTTTCGTCGTTTTGTAAAATGGCATTTACTTTGGTGTAAGTTAAACGTGCATGCGAGTTCATCACGGCTTCGTAAAACTTATAACCCGAAAGTTTACCCGCGCTCGATACGGTCATTTCGGCAACCATACATAAGCGATCTACCTTTGGATTAAGCGAACATAATCCGTTAGAAAGCACTTTTGGTAGCATCGGAATTACTTGCTCAGGAAAATACACTGAGTTACCACGCAAAATTGCTTCTTTGTTAAGCGGCGTGTTCATTCCTACGTAATGCGATACATCGGCAATGGCAACCCATAAGCGCCAGCCACCTGATTTTTTAGGTTCACAGTATACGGCGTCATCAAAGTCGCGTGCATCTTCGCCATCAATAGTTACAAGTGGTAAATCACGTAAATCTACGCGACCTTGTTTGTCAGCTTCTTCAACAAATTCACCTAGGTGAGCAACTTGTGCTTCAACTTCTTCTGGCCATACATGTGGAATATCGTGATTGCGCAGTGCGACTTCAATTTCCATACCTGGGGCTAAATGCTCACCAAGTACATCTATAACTTTACCTACCGCGTTCATGTTACGGCTTGGATTTTGCGTAATTTTAACCTGCACCATTTGGTTATGGCGGGCACCGTTTTCGTTGCCTGGTAAAATCATTATATCTTGCGTTATGCGCGGGTCTTCAGCGACTACCACAGCAACACCGTGCTCAGCAAAGTAACGGCCAACAATTGGCGCGCGCTCGTTAGTAAGCACTTTTATAATACGTGCATCGCATTTTGAGCCAGAACCACGTTTAGTGCCTTTAGCTAGTACAATGTCGCCATGTAACACCATATTCATTTGGTGCTTAGCAATAAACCAATCTTTACTCTCGCCTTCAACTTCTAAAAAGCCGAAACCGTCTCTGTGGCCTATTACTTTGCCTTTGGTTAAACCGGCTTCGTCAATTAGGGCGTAGCATTTAAATTTATTGAAATACAGCTGTCCGTCACGCTCCATAGCGCGAAGGCGGCGTTTAAATGCTATTTGGCGTTCGTCATCGTTTACTGCTAGTTCTTCACATAATTGCGCGTAGTTAGCAGGCTTTGAACGCTCTTGAAGGTGAGTAAGTATAAACTCACGACTAGGGACTGGGTTTTCGTACTTTTCTTGTTCTCGACTGAGATTTGGATCTTGGTTTGACATTCACTATCTTGTTAGTTGGTTATGTAGGTATTTTAACCCATATAGTTATAATGAGACAGGTAAAAGCTATTAAACTTTTAAGAAAGCACTTTTACCTTGGTGTATAGTTGAAAAATCTAGCGCAATGGAGCTTAACGATCCCTTAACTGCAAAGTGTTTTCATCTAGTAGCAATACTAAGACTTATACTATTTTTTTGTAGATTTTTCCACAGCAGTTTACTTATATTATCAATAAAGCTTGGATCTTCTTCTTTCATCGTAAGTAAAATCTGCTTATTCATTTGTGTTTTATTTTGAGCGTAAATCCAACGATTTTTATTAAACTGCTGAGCAAACTCAAGTACACCCGCTTGTAGTTCATCGTTATTTGCAAACACAGCTTCAACTACTTTGTTCTCTAGCAACAGCTGTGCACCAACCCGCTCTCCTGACATAGCTAGACGATTAAAGAAGGTTTGCGAAATTGCCTTATTAATTATAGGAAACATCGACGGAACAAACGGCACCATTACATCCACTTCAGGAAAACAAAAAAGCCTTTGTCTGATTTCATAAATCTAAAGTCGCACGCACACGCAAATACAGCACCATTACCATAGGTATGCCCGTTTAACGCAGCAATAATAGGCATAGGAAAAGTAACGATGCGTTTAAATAAATCGCCTATTTGCACCATAAAGTCAGAAATTGCTGCTGGTAAAATACTTGGATTAGACATCCATTGAAGGTCGATACCCAATGACCAATTTTTATCACTCGAAGACGTTAAAATAACTGACTTAATATTTTGATCTGCTTCAATGTGGTCTAGGTGTAAATTAAACTCAGCCAAAAACGCTGGATTATGACGGTTTTCAGCGGTATTCATGGTGAGTATAGCGGTGTTATTTTTAGTTGTTAGTTCTATTAAATTTGCCATTAAATCCTCTTTTTTGCTTTTTAAGTTAACTCTAAGCGCAGTTCATTATTTTTATAGTTATCAATAATACCAACTCGATTAATTAAGTGGTCTATTTTGGGGCAAGAAAACCTTGTCGATTATAAGGCAAATTAGTTGTTCTATATCAAAAATTTTAACACAGTTAGTGTCAGATTTAATCCCTCAAATTGATTAAGTATTATTGCGGATTGGTATAAGGCATGTTTATTTTTTGAGGTTAAATTTTCAGCGGTATGTTTAACTTGGCGCTTATAATATTCGAGGTTTGGTAATTAATCGTCTTGAATTCAAGTATTTAGTTTGGATGAATTTCAAAAAATAAGAAGCACTTAATTTAACTCAATATAAACATTAAAAAAGGCGCTCTTAAATTAAGCATCGTTCTTTACAAAACTTATTGCTGATGTTTTTACTTTCCTATCGCTTCTTTGGTGAACAAGTGTTTTATTGGCCCTAGGTTATCAACTAGCGACAACCCTACTCCGCGAATAAGCTTTTTAAACGGATTAGCCCCTTCAAATAACTCTTTTAGCCCTTGCATCATGGCTATGTGTTTTTGTGCGTCGAGCTTACGGGTACGTTCGTAATCGCGAAGTGTGCGCGTGCTTGCAAATTCTTTATTATTACTTGTTAAAAGCTCAATTAAATAAGCGGCGTCTTTTAGGCCTAGGTTCATACCAAGCCCTGCAAGTGGATGGATTGTATGTGCAGCATCGCCAATGAGTACCACTTTGCCTGAAACCCATTGCTGGGCGTAGCGCATTTTAAGTGGGAAAGCCACGCGCTTACTTTGCACTTCACACAAACCGCATTGACCATCTATTGCAGCCATAACGGCTTTATTAAAGGCACAATCGTCCATTGCAAGCAGCTCATCGCAGTGGTTTGGGCTTGTAGACCATACTATTGAATGCGTATTTGCATCGCTCAGAGGTAAAAATGCCAGTGGCCCGGTTGGTAAAAACACTTGGCGTGCGGTATTTGCGTGCGGCTCTTTAGTTTTAACAGTCGCAACTAGCGCATGGTGGTCGTAATCTTTAAAGCTCAGCGCCATATTAAATTGTTTGCGAATAGCTGAGTTTGCCCCATCAGCGGCCACCAGCAGTTTTGCAATAATTGGCTCGCCGCTTTTAAGCGTTATAAATACATCTGATTCGCTTTGATGTATTTGCTGATACTGCGTATCGAACATTAGCGTGGCGCTTGGTTGTTGCTCTAGCTCTTTTATAAGCGCGTAGCGGATAATGTCGTTTTCAACAATATGGCCTAAATGTTCAAGCTCAAGTTGTTCGTTATTAAACGCTATTTTGCCAAAACTGTCGGCGTCGCGTACGTCCATATGCGTATAAGCGCACGCTCGCTGTGCGATAATTTCGGGCCATACGTTTAATTGCTCAAGCAAGGTTTGACTTGCAATGCTTAGCGCACTTACGCGCAAACCATATTCGTCAGTTGGCAACGCTTGTGTTGGTGCGCCGTCGAGTACAACTACGCTTATATCGGCTTTTGCCAATCCAAGTGCCAGTGTCAACCCTACGCAGCCACCACCTACAATACAAACCTGTGCTTGCTTCATAAACGCCTACCTTGTTTAACTTGCCCCATTAACTGTTTGGCTAATGGCGCTTTTAATGCGGGAAATAAATCCATCGAAAACAACCCAATACTGCGCCCCAATGCGAGCACTCGCGATGAGTTTGAAAAAGCCTAACAAGTGCATCGGTTAAACTCATTACGGTTTTTATATCATCACTGCGCTTTTTTGAATATTCACGTGTAAACGCATAGCTGCCTAAATCGTGTTGGCTATTTGCTATTAAATTACTAAGTACTTGTACGTCGCGAAGACCTAAATTAAAACCTTGCCCTGCAATAGGATGAATAGCATGTGCAGCATTACCAATAACCACTGTACGGTGCGCAGTTAAAGACTCAACTTGCCCGTAAACGAGCGGGTAACTCGTGCGCATGCCTACTTTAGTAAATTGACCACCGCGATAACCAAACGCGCTTTGCAGGGCACTTAAAAAACCTTGTTCACTGAGTGCCATGTGCTGTTCAACCTGATCTTGGCGCATACACCATACTAACGAATAACGGTTATTGCTCATGGGTAATAACGCCATAGGCCCGTTTTGTGTAAAGCGCTCAAAGGCATGATTATTATGCCCACCAGCCACTTCTACATTAGCAATAATAGCGCCTTGTTCATAAGGCTGGGTATTAAAACCAAGCCCAAGTAAACTACGTGTTGGTGATTGTGCGCCATCAGCAATAACCAATAGCGCTGCGTTTAATTGCTCGCCGCTTTGTAGGGTGAGTGTATTGCTATGCAGAGTTTGCTCAATGGCAGTTACGCTATCGGGGCACAAAAGCGTAATATTTGACTGCGTTAAACGCAGGTGAAGCGCTCGGCCAAATGGATTTACTTCTACTACGTAACCAAGTGAGGGCTTAGCAAATTCGTCGCAATTAATGTGCGCTTTGCCAAAGTGGCCTCTATCAGACACGCTCACTTTTTTGATTGCTGCGGTGTAAGGGGCATTTTTTTCAAATAAATTGAGGCTTTGTAAATACTCTACCGATTGCTGAGCAAGTGCAATACTTCTGTCGTCAAAGCTTGGGTGGTAGTCGCCGGTTACTTGATTAGCTTCTACAACGGCAATATTTAACGCGGGATTAGTTTTAGCCACACTTAATGCGCAGCTTGCTCCCGCTAAACCACCGCCAATAATAACTACATCAAACTGCTTAGCCACTTTACTCTCCGAGCTTTATACGTTTTTAGCACTTTGCATAAGTGCTTCTATATCGCTAATTTTTTTAGGTACGCTTAGGGTCAAGTTTTCATGGCCGGTTTCGGTAACTAGCAAGTTATCTTCGATACGAATACCAATGCCTTTGTATTTTTGCGGTGCGCTTGAGTCTTCGCTTATATAAAGCCCAGGCTCTATGGTGAGTACCATACCGGGCTCAAATGCACGCTCAACGTTATTTACTTTGTAATCGCCAACATCATGTACATCTAAACCAAGCCAATGCCCAAGCCCGTGCATGTAATATTCTTTACATGCCCCTTTTGCCATTAGCTCATCAAAGTCGCCGGTTAAAATACCTAAATCAAGTAAACCTTGGGTCATTACTTCCATTGCACGTTTATTAGCGTGCGACATAAACCCGCCGGGTTTAACCTCTTCAAAAGCCACTTCTTGTGCTTTAAGTACAATATTGTAAAGCGCGGCTTGCTCTTCGCTAAATTGTCCATTTACTGGAAAAGTACGGGTGATATCGGCGGCGTAACCTTGTAGTTCACAACCGGAGTCTATAAGTACCAGGTCGCCATTTTTTAATACGTCGCTATTTTGCGTGTAATGTAAAATATTGGCGTTGTCGCCACTACCAACAATTGTGCCGTATGCAGGGTGCGGCGCACCATTCATGGCATAATGATGATGTAGCTCAGCCTCTAGCTGAAATTCAGTAGCTCCGGGGTGTGAAAAACGCATAGCGCGCATGTGCCCTCGCGCACTAATTTCACAGCTTTCTCGCATAACATCTATCTCGCTTGGCGATTTAAACAAACGCATTTCATGAATAAGGCCGCGTATTTCTTTTAAAGTACTCGGTGCTTTAAGGCCTTTTCGTGAGCCACTTCGAAGTGTACCTAGTAACAAAAACACTTTAGTATCAAATGAAGGATAAGCACCTTGTGCAAAATAAATCGCATCTTTTTCATTTAGTATATCGAGTAGCTTATCGTTTAATTCACTTAGTGGGTAAGCTTCATCAAACAAGTAGTCACTTTTAGCTTTATCAAAGCCAACTCTGCGGCCATGCCAAATTTCTGCAAGCTTGTCTTTATCTAGGCAAAATAAAGTACTGGGTGCATCGCTGTTGTTACATAGTACAAGTACAGCGTCGGGTTCGTTAAAGCCAGTTAAGTAAAAAAAGTCGCTATCTTGTCTAAATGCATATTCGGTATCGCGGCTGCGCGTAACTTCGCTCGCAGCAGGGATAATAGCAACGCTATTTTTATCCATTTGCGCAAGTAAACGCTCGCGGCGTGCTTTAAATTCTGACTTTTGTACTTCAACCATTATTAACCAACCCGTTTAACTTTTTAAACTAATGAAGTGTTTTTTAGTACTTTGCGTGTTTTGCTCTTTACCAAGCTCTGCAAAACAAAGTAGTGCTGATACGCGCACATATTCAATCACTTCGTGCAGCGCTTGGCTGTCTTCTTCGGTTTCTTCAAAAGTGGTATCTAGGCGAGTGATTTCGCTAAAATCAGTAATAACTTCTTTAACATCGCTCGATAGTTTACCGTAATCTTTTTGCTTTAAGCCAAAACCAAGCATAAAACCTGCTACCCATGATACGAGGCCATTAGCCTGATCGATGAGTGTTTCGTCGTCGCTTGGTAAAAATAAATCAAACTGAAATTCATCATCATTAAAGCTCGCGACTACTTGCTTATAAATAGTGCCAAAAAACTGCTTTAAATCGTTACTAAACGATTCACCATCGTTAAACACATCGCTTAAAAGGCCTAAGTATTCTTTGTCGTCAATAGTTAAACCACACGCAAGTAAACCACTAATTACACCATGCGCTTCGGCAGGTGATACAAATATTTCGTTTTTTTCTAAAAGCAGTTGAGCTTTTTCGTAATCGGGTAAATCGTTCATAATCGAATCTTCGCTTTGCAAGTTAAGGCAATGCTACCACTCGATAAAAAGCAACTCCAATTAATTGTATGATCAAGCTCAAAAACCATGCGATTAAGTAAATGACGGGTTAAAGATGCGGAAAAACTAAGCGAACAGTTTAATTTTTTACGTTTGGGGTTTAAGGATTGGATTATGTCTTATATACTTAGATTGTTCCCTGGGGTACCGGAGCTTAGTTAAGTCCCTGAGCCGATAAATTTTATACCAGGGTTTCTGTTCGTCTACTATTGTGCAGGCTCGGCATGTACCGAGAAGCCTACGGTAAACCGCAGATTCCCGCCCTGAAACCTTCTGGTTTCAGGACTGAAACTCGAGTACCGTATCTTGGGGAACACCTTTTTTGCAAACCCTCGCCTTTAAAAGGCTTTATCAAAAAAATTAACCTTCCTGTTTACTCTTATATTTATCTAAATTTTTTATTCACTTATCTTCAATTGTCTAACATTACTATTAGCTTATAAAAAAGCCGTAGGTAATTACTTACCCACAGCTTTAATAGTCATGTATTTAAGAGTGGAGTTATTTAAACCAACCTTGAAAGCGCTCCATCATCATGTAGTTTATTGGTACTAACAATAAAGTAATAAAGGTAGCAAAAATAATCCCAAACCCTAAGCTCACCGCCATTGGTATTAAAAACTGTGCTTGAGTCGCTTTTTCAAATAATAACGGCATTAAGCCAATAAAGGTCGTTAAACTTGTTAGCATTACAGGGCGAAAACGCGATGCACCTGCAATTTTAACCGCATCTAATAACTTTCCACCTTCACTGCGCTTTTTATTAATAAAATCAACTAGTACAAGGGAGTCATTTACTACCACCCCAGTTAAGGCGAGCATACCAAGCAAGCTCATAATGGTTAAATCCATGCCCATAATCCAATGCCCGACTACAGCACCTATCATGCCAAATGGAATTACACTCATTACTATAATTGGCTGTAAGTAAGATTTAAGCGGTATTGCTAATAGCGCATAAATTATGAAAAATACAAACACAAGCGCCCAAGCCAACGACCCAAACGACTCTCGCTGCTCTTTAGCCTCACCTTCTAGTTTATAATCTACTCCAGGATATTGTTGCATTAATCCATCTAAATACTCCGTTAGGTCAGCCTGAAGTATGGTCATGTTGGTGTTATTTTTTTCAATATCCGCTGTTACATTTAAAGTACGGTAGCGGTCTATTCGGTTAATGGTTGATGGACTTTGCCCTGCGGTAAGAGTTGCAACATGCGATAACGGCACCGAGCCACCAGCTGGTGTATTTATAAGTATATTTTGTAAATCGGCTACAGAGCGACGCTCTTCAATAGGCAAGCGTACCATTACACGTACATCATCACGTCCGCGCTGAATACGTTGGACTTGCGAGCCAAAGAACGAGTTACGCACTTGCCCTGCAACATTGACTCTATTTAAGCCCAGCGCTAAGCCTTGCTGTGTAAGCTCTATTTGTAACTCTTCTTTACCATCAGACATGCTATCGGCAATATCAAATACCGTTGGGTAGGTCGATAAACGGGTTTTAATATGATCAGCCACGTCTTGTAAAATAGTCAACGAAGTCCCGCTAAGCTGAACATCAATTGGGTCAGAACTTCGGCCAATTTCAGCTCTAAACGTTAAGCTTTCAGCACCAGGAATGACACCAATTAAATCGCGCCATTCGCTGGCAAGCTCTCTTGATCCTATGTCTGATTCACGCTTTTCAGCCGGTGTTATTTCAAAGCGTACTGAACCTGAATTAGATACACCACCGCGCCCACCTGTTGTGGCTAATATATTTAAAATAACGCTTTCACCTGTATCTGGGTCGCGGTATTTTTCTTGTAATTGCTGCGCTTTTTGCGACATATCAATTACGTATTTATTAGTGACTTCAAACGGCGTACCTGTTGGTAGTGTTAAGTTAACGCGGACTGTTTCGCTTGGTATACGCGGGAAAAAGACAAACTTAGTCCAACCGCTAGTGATCATGGTTAAAATTATTATAAACACACCAACAAACAAACTTACCGAAGCCAATTTATGGCGCAGTGCTAAATTTAAAGTGGGTTGATAGTATTTTAAAATCGCGTTTTCAAATCCATCTGCAAAACGCTGTTGAATAACATCAAACTTTGAAGGTTCGCCTTTTTCGTGGCGTAGTTTTATATATTTTAAATGTGCGGGTAGTACAAATTTAGATTCAATCAATGAAAACAATAATACCGGAATAACCACTACCGGTATTTGAGCAAACAAGGCACCGCGTGCCCCTTCAATAAAGGCCAAAGGTAAAAAGGCAGCAACGGTAGTTAATACACCAAATGTTACTGGTGTTGCGACTTCTTGAGTACCTAAAATTGCGGCTTGCTCGCCCGACTTAGCTGTTTTTAAATGGGTATAGACATTTTCGCCAGTAACTATGGCGTCATCAACAACAATTCCCAGTACTAATATAAAGCCAAATAAACTCATAATATTAAGGGTTACGCCAAATATAGGCATCGCTATAAACGCGCCCATAAATGAAACCGGAATACCAATAAATACCCAAAATGCAATTGCAGGGCGTAAAAACAAAGTAAGTAAAGCAAGTACTAAAATACCGCCTTGTAGGGCATTGGTCGTTAGTGTGGCAATTCGACTTTTAACCAGCTCCGAATCATCATCCCAGTAACTTAGTTCAAACCCTTGTGGAAGGGAGCTTTGTTGCTCTTTTATATAGTTTTTAACATCGTCAGCAACAGTAATCGCACTTTGCGGACCAATTCGATATACGTCGATAAATGCAGCCTGCTTACCATTAAAGCGAGTACGTACTGGGGTTTCTTCAAAATCGTCTTTAATTATTGCAATATCGCCTAAACGAATAATCGTGCCGTCAGCTTGGTTTTTAACAACAATATTGGCAAATTCATCTTTACGATATGCTTGCCCTTTAGAGCTTATAAGTACGTCCCCACCTTCAGTTTTTAAGTTACCAGCAGAAATATCAGAGCTTGAATTAGCAATCGCACTCGATATTTGTGCAAGGCTTAAATCGTACTGGCGAAGAACGTCTTGGCTTACTTCAATGGCAATTTCGTAATCACGAACGCCACTTAGCTCTACCTGTGTTACATTAGGCAAACGTAGAATTTGATCGCGTACTGTTTCTGCATATTCGCGGGTTTCTTTTTCGCCGTAGTCACTCGATACGGTAACCGCGATAACTTCGCGAATTCGCTCAGCAAGCGCGACTATTGGCTTTTCAGCATCGGCTGGAAAAGTGTTAATTGCGTCTACACGACTTTTAATATCGGCTAAAAGCTCACGCGGGTCGTAGCCCGTTTCAACCTCTATTGTTACAGAGCCAGAACCTTCAGAAGAGCGGCTAAATATTTGCTTAATACCTTCTAAATCTTGTACGGCTTCTTCTATACGAATTGTTACGCCTTGCTCTACATCCTCTGGTGTTGAGCCACGCAAACTTACGTTCACGCTTATCATGTCGGTTTCGAATGAAGGGAATACTTCAAGCGGTATTTTGCTTGATAGGCTAAAAAGCCCCGACAGCAGCAACGTTACTAGCAATAAGTTAGCAGCAACATGGTTTTTGGCAAACCAAGCTATCATGGCTTATCTCCTTGCTTTGCTGCACGACGTTTTTTTAACTCTTCAACACTAATACCAAGCTCTTTTGCTTTTTGTTCAAGCTGCTCTGGAGTCGGGCGCTTTCCTTTACCTTGCCCATTCGCTCCACGGCTTTTAGGTTGATCTGCGCTTTGTTCACCTAAAATACTTACTTGAGTTCCTGAACTTACTTGACCAAGTGGAGTAATAACAAGCTTATCATTTGCGTTTAAACCGGTTTTTATCATCGCCTGAGTCGCATTTTGCCAAGCTAGTGTGATGTCTTTGCGCTTAAGTACGCCACCTTCAACAATGTAAACGTACGTTCCTTGATAAATTGTACTGTTAGGAATTATAAGTGCGTTAGATACTGTTCTGCCGGTAATTTGCGCTTTTATATACTGCCCAATTTTTATTGGGTACTGGTTATTTGCTGTTGCTTTATACGGGTCATTAATTTTAGCAACTACATAAAGCTGCTGTGCGCCTTCATCTATAGCACCTTCTGTGCGTGCTAATTGACCTTGCCACGTTTGCTCACCTACTAAGTCAGAAGTAAATTTAACAATTGAACCCGCTTGGTTTTTAGCACCATCGCGATACTGCTCTGGTAAATTTACAAATGGGAGATCTTTATTTTTAATTGGTAGGCGAATCTCAACGCTATCGATTGCGTAAATGGTGGCTAGCTGTGTGTTGTTAGTAACCACTTGCCCTAAATCAACACTACGGCTGAGTATACGCCCCGCATATGGCGCCGTTACTTTAGTGCGCTCTAAATCAAGCATCGCTTTTTCAAGTGCTGCCTGCGCCGATAAAACCTCAGCTTCAGCGGCTGCTAGTTGTGGCTCACGTAGTACTAAGCTGCTTGCCTGATTTGAGCCGCCAAGGCGCTTCCAATCGGTAATAGCTTGTTGCCCACGCGCCTTCTCTTCTAGCAAACCTTGCTCTGCGGTTAATAAATTGGCTTGAGCAGATTTAACTTCAGCCTGATGATCTCTGTCGTCTAGTTTTAAAAGTACATCGCCTTTTTCAAAAAAACCGCCTTCTCTAAAGTCATCACTTACTTCAATTATTTGCCCAGATGCCTGAGCCACTAACAAACTTTGTGTACGTGGTTTTACCGTACCGTAGCTATCTATCATCACTTGATAATTTTGTGGTTTTAGCTCAAGCGCAGCCACACTTATTGATGCCTTAGGAGGTGTCCCAAAGCGTTTAGCCTCAGGCGTGTTATTTTTAATAAACATAACAATTAAAATAGTGGCAACTATAACCACCGCTGGAATAATAATTTTTGCTGTTTTAGTTTTCATCGTTATTGCTCTTTAGTTCACTTGAGGGCTTTGCAAAATCACCACCAAGGGCAATGTGTAAGTTAATTCTATTGGCTATTAATTGGTTTTTAATATCGATTAAGGAGCTTTGCGCGTCAAAAGAACGGTCTTGGGCATCAAGCACTGTCGTGTAAGTTACCAAGCCACTTTGATACTGCTCAAACGACAATTGCTCTGCAGCTAGTGCGTTTTCTTGTGCCTCTAATGTGCTTGTATATTGAGCTTTGAGGGACTGCTGCTGCGAAATTGCATTTTCAACATCGCCAAACGCGTCATAAAGCGTTTGTAAATAAAGCTGCTCTTGCTTTTGAGTATTAAGACGCGCTATTTCTTCGTTGGCTTTTAAGCGCCCTCCTTCAAAAAGTGGCGCTGAAATACTACCTAATAAAGACCATGCAAGGCTTGATGGAGAAAACAAGTCGCTTACTCGGTCTGTACTATCACTTAATGAAGCTGTTAAATCTAAACTTGGAAAGCGTTGTTTATGCGCATATGCCAATGATGCATCGGCTGCTAAAAGCTCATACCAACTTGCACGTAGAGTAGGTTTTCGCGTTATAAGCTCAGAAGGTAATCCTAGAGGAATATCGGTATTAATAACAGGTAAGTCACTACTAGCAGTAATAGCGCCTTTTGGGTATTCACCAAGTAAACGCTCAAGTACACGTGCTGATGCCGATAAACTCGCTGTTTGAGTGGCAATGCGAGAGCGTTCATTATTAAGCTCATTACGCGCTAAATACACATCGAGCGCTTCGTTTATACCTTGGCGATAGCCAGACTCAATAATATCTAGATTTTGTTGTGCATTGGCTTCACGACGCTTAAATAAATCCAGTAATTGCTGCGCCGTAACCACATCGAACCAGCCTGTTACTACATCAGCAACAAGTTGCTGTTTAGCTTGCTCAAATCGTGCCTGTTGCGCTAAATAGTTAAGATTAGCTTCGCGCTTAGCGTCAGAAAGCTTACCCCATAAATCAACCTCGTAAGTTAAATTTAAACTTACGGAGCTTGCGTTGTCGTAACTTACAGGGCGGTTGTCTTTACTACGGCTTGTACGTGTTGATAAATCGAGGCTTGGCCAAAGTGCAGCGCCCGAGACTATAAGTTGCTGCTTTTGAATTTCAACATCATAACTCGTTTGCAAAAGCTGTTGGTTATTTTTAAGTGCTTGTTGTACAAATTTGTTAAGCGTAGGATTTTGTAATTGTGTAAGCCATTGCTCTTGTACTTTTAATGCTGAGCTTGATGCTTCTTGCTGCCATTGCTGAGGCATATTATTAGGCGCTTGCATGCGCTGCGACGAGTTTAAATCACTCGCACAGCCGCTAAGCAGCATCACACTAATTGCCAATAGGGTTGGCTTGCATTGCCAAATCATAATTAAACCTAAATTACTGCTATTTATGAGGTTAATTCAAGCACTTTGGCAAATTTTGCTCAACCTACTTTACATAACATTACATAGCTAGCGATGAACTAACATAATAGCCAGTTATACGGTAAAAATGAGCAAATGTTCAGCAATTTTTAACAATAAAAAATTAATTTTTTGTAATGTGTCTAAGAGATTAAATATACAAAAACAAAAAAGCCCCGCTATAAGCGAGGCTTTAAGTAAATGTGCCGACTAACCGAGTCGAGCGGGTAACTTATACAGACCACTGATTACAAGTCAGTTGCTTTAAGTTACCTAAATAAATGGTGCCGACTAACCGAGTCGAACGGTTGACCTACTGATTACAAGTCAGTTGCTCTACCAGCTGAGCTAAGTCGGCACACAAAACTGTGTGCTAAGGCACGTTCAATTTTAAAGATTGAGAACTTTTATAAAGCACTTAAAATAAAAAAACCTTGCATGAGCAAGGCTTTTCAATAAATGGTGCCTCGACGCGGAATCGAACCACGGACACGAGGATTTTCAATCCTCTGCTCTACCGACTGAGCTATCGAGGCACATAAACTGTGCTAGTTAACTAAATTTTCTAAGTTAACTTTTTACTAAACTAGTTTAGTAAATAAATGGTGCCGACTAACCGAGTCGAACGGTTGACCTACTGATTACAAGTCAGTTGCTCTACCAGCTGAGCTAAGTCGGCACACAAAACTGTGTGCTAAGGCACGTTCAATTTTAAAGATTGAGAACTTAAAGTAAATGGTGCCTCGACGCGGAATCGAACCACGGACACGAGGATTTTCAATCCTCTGCTCTACCGACTGAGCTATCGAGGCACATAAACTGTGCTAGTTACCGATTAATAAAATTAACCTTTAACTTAATAAATGGTGCCGACTAACCGAGTCGAACGGTTGACCTACTGATTACAAGTCAGTTGCTCTACCAGCTGAGCTAAGTCGGCACACAAAGCTGTGTGCTAAGGCACGCGTAATAATGTTTAAACTGTTGATTAAACACCACTACTTTAATAAATGGTGCCTCGACCCGGAATCGAACCAGGGACACGAGGATTTTCAATCCTCTGCTCTACCAACTGAGCTATCGAGGCACTTAAACAGTGCTAATTAAAAATTTTAAATGATTTTTAATTCAATTCCCACTCATCTCTACCGACTGAGCTATCTGGGCGTGCGGCGTATTAAACGAGTTTTGCCCTTACAAGTCAACTTTTTTTATCCTTTATAACCGTTTGCACGGTTTTCAGCCAACCCTGTACGTTTTTTATTAACAATGTTTATTTTTCCTACAACAAAAGTTGATGTAGCATATAAATACACTGAAACCAGACTAAAAACGTAGTGAATTATTTTTTTAGGTGTTACGATTACTCAGATAAATACGATAAGGACTTATCGTAGTAAAATATACCAACGGGAACAATCAATGCAGAGTAAATATTCTTCGCCGGTAAAGGGCTTACTACCTCTTTTTTTAATCATTAATATAGTAGTGACATCGCTTGCTATTGTTGCCTATTCGCTTTACTCACAAAATCAAACTCGTTCTGAAAAAATAGAGCCGTCTATAAATATTGCAGATCTCGCAGCTAGGCTTGATTTACCTATGGTCGATGCTTTAACTATGTATGGCCAAGGTAAAGTAAGACAGTTACTCGATTTAACCTCATTATTAAATAATGACTTTCATTACACTTTGTATCGCTTTAACTCCACTTCACAAACAGAATTAGTATATAGCAGTACCAAACCAGCAATCGCTTCTATTAAACTAAATGAACACCTAATTGACGATGGTGTTTTACATCACTTACTAATGTTAAACGACCAACCTATTGGAGAGCTTATAATTAAGCAAAAGCAATCCAACCTTTTACTTACCATGCAGAACTCCCAAGTTGTTACCTATCTAATCGCTATTGCCAGTGTTATAGCACTGTTTATATTTGCATTAATGTTTAATATGTATATAAACAATCGCTTACGTGCAAGCACTGGTTTGCTAACCGAAGAGCTTCAAGCCATCGCTGAGAACGGTAACTACGATAGTAATGTAAGTGAACAACTTGAAATAGGTTTAAATGTTGTTGCGCAAAATATTAATCTGTTGCTGCAAAAAGTACAAACGGCAATGACAAATAACGACACAGCCCAAAAAGAGCTACAAAAGCTTCAAAACAGCTTAGAAACAGAAGTGCACAACCGCACACTGGCCCTTGAACAAGCAACGTTAAAGGCCGAACGAGCAAGTGAAACTAAAACAACTTTTTTAGCGACTATGAGTCACGAAATCAGAACACCGATGAATGGTGTTATAGGTACTATTGATTTACTTCGTCAAACAGAGCTTGATGGCGCTCAGCATCGTCTGAGTACCATTATTCGTGAGTCTGCATTTTCTCTATTAAGTATATTGGACGACATTTTAGATTTCTCAAAAATTGAAGCTGGTAAACTCAATATAGACCCAATCCCATTTTCAGTAACTGATACTATTGAAGAAGTTGCTCGAGTGCTTTCCTCAGTGGCAAAAAAACGTGAGCTTGATTTAGAGCTATCTATTGCCCCAGACATTCCGATTAACCTTATAGGTGATACTATTAGAGTACGCCAAGTACTCTATAACTTATGTAGTAATGCAATTAAATTTACTAGCACGGATGAAAAAACGCAGGGCCATGTGAAAATTTCAGTTGAAGTTGCACATAATACAGCCGATCACTTCACTTTACGTTTTTGTGTAACCGATAACGGTAAAGGGATGACACAAGCTCAATTGCGAGAAATATTCAATCCATTTATTCAAGCAGAAAACTCAATCACAAGAGAATATGGCGGTACCGGTTTAGGCTTATCTATTTGTAAAAGCTTAACAGAGCTAATGCTTGGAACCATACACGTAAACAGCCATATTGGCATTGGTAGTGAATTCACTGTTGAGCTCCCATTTAGCACTTCGGGGAAAATAAAATATGATCACAAAGGAGCATTAAACGCTAAACATATTGTTGTTGTGAGTAATCACCTTGAGCGTCAAAAAGTAATGTATCGTTATTTATCATTTATGGGTGCTAAAATAACGAATGTGTATAATGAGCAGGAAATTGAAGAGCATCAATATGATCCGGATATAATTTGGGTCGTCGACGGTATCGACAATATGGATAAAATTAACGCACTTTTAAGACGTTTGCTTTATTCTTTGGAAGATAATAACCAACAAGTGGTAGTGCTGAGCAAACTAGATGAAGCAGCCATAAATCATAAAAATATTTTTTATATTAATGCAGCTCCATTATGTAAATCTAACTTCATGCTTTCAATACTTGTTGCCGCTGGCCTGCACCAACCAAAACAGATTAAGAAAACTAAAACGCTTAACAACTATTTAAATGTTGAGCAAGCCCGCCAAGCTAACAAACTAATACTACTTGTTGAAGATAACCTCTTAAATCAACAGGTATTAACTGACCAGTTACACATATTGGGTTACGGAGTAGAAGTTGCCAATGATGGCGTAGAAGGCCTTAATATGTGGCGTAAAGGCAATTACTCACTTATTTTAACTGATTTGCATATGCCTAAAATGTCTGGCTACGACATGGTTGAAAAAATCCGAGGTGAAGCTGAGTTACTAGAAGCAATCGATGCCCAGCCTTATATTGTAGCCGTCACGGCCAATGCTTTAAAAGGTGAGAAAGAGCGCTGTTTAGCAGTAGGTATTAATGATTTCATCACTAAACCCATTGAATTGAATGCATTAGAAAGTACTTTAAAACGCTGGAGCGATAAACAAAACAACGGTAAAAATGTTGTTATTCATCAAAATACCGCTTTACCTGTTGATATGGATGCCGTTGCTAAATATGTAAACGGTGATAAAGCTAAACAAATGCGTTTTTTCAAAATGTATTTAGAACAAAGCCAAAGTTTAATTAAATCTATTAATTCGGGTGTTATGGTAAGTGACTTAAATGAAATAATTGAAGGCTGTCACCAGTTAAAGTCAATATCAAAGACAATCGGTGCGCAAATGGTGGCCGATTTAGCAACGTCATTTGAAGATAAATGTAAGGCTGATGAACTAACAAGTGATGAGCTAATTGATTTAAGAGATAAGTTAGAGATTGAATATTCAAAAGCGGCTCAATTTTTAAAAGAACAAGTGAAAATTGCCGCACAAGACGATGAGCTAATTTAGCTATCGTTTAACAAAATTAAAAAGGGCTGTTAGACAGCCCTTTTTAATTTAAAGTAAAATTACTTTTCTGGAGGTCTATAACCTTCAATTTCTACATCTTTATTTTCAAACAAAAAGCCAACCATCTGCTCTTCTAAAAATATACGATGTTCTGGATCCATCATATTTAAATGCTTTTCGTTAATCAGCATTGTTTGCTTATGTTGCCACTGAGCAAATGCTTCTTTGGAAATATTATTAAAAATCTTTTCGCCAATTTCACCTGGGTATAATTGAAACCCAAGACCTTCTGCTTCTTTTTGTAACTTTTGACAAAATACTGTACGTGCCATAATTAATTCTCTTTAGCGATAAATGCAAACAGTTTAACCTATTGGTGCAATTTGTTTAACCAACTTTTTAGTCGGTGCGGCCAAACCAACTTCTATCGACTGATCTAATGGATACCATATTAACTGTCTGTCATTAACAACATCAGGAATACACTCTATATTCAGTACGTGTGGATTTATCGTTAGTTCAAAATGCGAAAATATATGTGCAAATGGATCAAGCTGTTTTAGCTGAGCCTTAAACCCTTGCTGCGCCATAAATACTTCTAGATCTGCGTACTCAGCAAATTCAAAAAAGCCAAATAACCCCCCAAATTCCCGAATTAGGTCGTTTTTCCATTAAAACTTTGTCATTACACTTAATTATTAACTGATGACAGCTTTTTTTAGGCGTTGTTTTTTTAGGTTTTGAATGTGGGAACTCTTTTACCTTGCCTGCATTAAAAGCACCACAGCCTGAGTTTAATGGGCAAGCCTCGCAATCAAACCGACTGCGTGAGCAAACACTCGACCCTAAATCCATCATAGCTTGATTAAACTCGGTAACATTATCTTTAGGCGTTAACTGCTCTGATAAATGCCAAAGCTGGTTTTCGACTTTTTTAACGCCGTACCAGCCCTCAATCATAAAATAGCGCGCTAAAACTCGCTTAACGTTCCCATCTAAAATAGGGTGATGCTGCCCAAGCGACAATGATAAAACAGCCCCGGCAGTAGAGCGCCCTATTCCAGGTAAATCCATTACTTCATCGAGTGTTTTCGGAAACTCACCTTGGTATTTGTCACGCACTATTTTGGCTGTTTTATGTAAGTTACGCGCACGTGCGTAATAACCCAAACCAGTCCAGTGGTGTAATACTTGATCTTCATCAGCATCGGCTAAAGCTATGATATCTGGAAAGCTCTCCATAAATTTCTCAAAATACGGAATAACAGTTATAACTTGGGTTTGCTGCAGCATCACTTCAGACACCCACACTTTATAAGGTGTTTTACCTAGCTGCCACGGGAGTGTTTTACGCCCATGAAGGTGATACCAATCAATAACTTGATTAGAAAATAAGTGTGACTGTTCTTTATTTAAATCCAACATTTTTAACTTTTACTGATGCCCAATGGCGGCTCAGTCTATTGCAGTTAACAAAAAGATCAAGCTATACGGGGTGTAAAACCAGCTAATACTTGTGATTGCGGGCTCGGTCAGGGATAATATGCAACCATTTTTAAACACATTGTTTTTTGTCAGGCCAATAATATGAGTGAATCAAGCAACACTAACCTTGAGCAAGCTAAGCAAGAAGGTAAATACATCCGCACCATTCGCAGTTTTGTAAAACGCGAAGGTCGATTAACCAAAGGCCAAGCCGCTGCAATCGAAAAATGCTGGCCAACAATGGGCCTAGAGCATAAAAACGGTATGCTTGATTTAAGCGAAGTTTTTGGCAACAACAACGATGTAGTAGTAGAAATTGGTTTTGGTATGGGTAAATCGCTTGTCGAAATGGCAACAAATGCCCCGCATCTAAACTTTATCGGTATTGAAGTACACCGCCCAGGCGTTGGTGCTTGTTTAATGGATGCCGATGAAGCAGGCATTACCAACTTACGTATTTTTGAACACGATGCAGTTGAAGTACTTGCAGATTGTATACCTAATGAAAGCTTAACCACACTGCAATTATTTTTCCCTGATCCTTGGCATAAAAAACGTCATCATAAACGTCGTATTGTACAAGCTGAGTTTGTTGAAAAATTAAGAACTCAATTAAAAATGGGCGGTGTTTTTCACATGGCTACAGATTGGGAAAACTACGCAGAGCATATGCTTGAAGTTATGAAAGTAGCACCTGGTTTCAAAAACCAATCAGAAACAAACGATTATGTTCCACGTCCAGATTTGCGCCCGCTTACTAAGTTTGAGCAACGCGGCCATCGTTTAGGCCATGGCGTATGGGATTTAATGTTTGAGCGTACTGAGTAATTAAATTTTAATTACTTAATCTCACTTTTAATAAAACTAAACATACTGTAAGGCAAAGCCATTTATGAGCGTATTAACCAACCCAAGTTTACTGTTACTTCGAAATAGCGAGGCACTAACGGGTAAATCTATCTTGGTGGTCAACTTTGTTCAAGATGGCTTTTTAACAGAGCTTAAAGAACTTAACCCGCAAAGCAAAGTAACTGCGTTTAGCTACAACCATGCTAACGGCGAGTTTGCTAAAAACACCAAAGATGTTGATATTCATGTAAGTCACACAATACCTGGTAACGACTACGATTTAGTTATTCTTTACTACCCTAAATCAAAACCAGAATTACTTATGGCACTTGATAATATCCGCTCTGCTATTACTGATGATGCCGAGCTATTGGTGGTAGGTGAAAACAAAAGTGGTGTTAAATCAATTGAAAAACAATTAGCTGGTAAAGCTGAGTTTAGTAACAAGATTGATTCAGCTAAGCACTGCGTTCTTTACTCATTTGCTGAAATAACCAAACACCCACACTTTGATATTACGACCTATCACAAAAAGTTTGTTGTTAATGTTGCCGACACTGAGTTTACAGCTATTAGTGTTCCTGGGGTATTTAACCACGGCAGTTTGGATGCAGGAACAAAAATACTACTTGAAAACGCACCAACGATAAAACAAGGTAAAGTGCTCGACTTTGGCTGCGGCGCAGGTTTAATAGCAACCTATTTAGGACTGCAAAACTCAGCCCTTGAGTTTGTCTGTAGCGATGTTAGCGCCTTAGCAACATATGCAACAGAACAAACTTTAAAGCTAAATGGTATAAAAGGCATTGCTATATTAAGCGATGGTCTGAAAAATATTAGCGGAAAATTTGATTTAATTGTAAGTAACCCACCATTTCATACTGGTATTGCAACTGATTACACTGTTGCTGAAACTTTTCTTGCAAACGCAAAATTACATTTGACGAAAGTGGGCAAGCTGAATATTGTTGCTAACAGCTTTTTAAAGTACCCGCCTATTCTAGAGTCTCAATTTGCAGACTATCAAACGGTATTTAAAAATAATAAATTTGCTGTTTATAGTAGCTAATTTAAATATTTAACTGATTGAGCACGTTAAGTGCTCGCGCTAACTTTCGAATAAATATAAGAATTAGCCTCGTTTTTTCCTTCATTTTTCTGCGTCTTTGCTAAACTATAACCTTAACTAATTAAATTAACTCAGGCGACGATCAAACAATGCCTAAAAAAGTACATCAAAGTAGTATTCGCAAAGCGCTAATAAACTTAATTATGCTTATAACAGCTATTTGCTTGTCGTTATCTATTTCTATTTCAACTTATTTAAGTGTTAAAGAACAAAAGCAGTTAATTATTAGCAAACTGGTTATTCTTTCTGAAATTGTTGCTTTTGATGCAGGAAACTCTGTAATAACAAACAATAGAAAAAATGAAGAAAGACGGCTTAAATCGTTTGATAAAATCCCACTTGTTAAAAACATCCATATTTATTCAATAGAAAAAACCTCACAAAAACCAGTTTTTTTATCAGTTTTAATGCAAAAAAACACCTCCGGTGCCACTTAGAATAGATAGCATTGACGAATTAGAAACACCACGTATCAACAATGAATATATTGAACTTATACGCCCAATTTTAAATGATGAAAAATTAGTTGGCTACGTTTACATGCGTGGAAGCCTTGAGAGCCTTGATGTATATATAAAACAAAAAATACTAATCGATATATTTTTAACGCTACTAATACTTATTGTGGTGTACTTTATTGCTATAAAAGTACAAAAACGGATTGCAAAGCCAATTGAGCATTTAAACAGACTATTGCAAGACGTATCAAAGAACCATAATTACGACGCACGAGCGCCATCAACCAATGTAAAAGAAATTACCGCGCTTTCTAACAGTTTAAATATCATGCTTGCCCGAACTCAAAAGCAACTTACCCGACACGAAAAAGATAAAGAAGAAATAAAACAATTAAACCTGAATCTAGAAGAAAAAGTAAATCGACGTACTATTGCACTTAGAGAAGCAAATCAAGATCTTTTAACGACACTTGAGCGTATGCACCAGTATCAAACACAAATTGTAGAAAATGAAAAAATGGCCTCACTTGGGCAAATGGTTGCAGGCGTTGCTCATGAGGTTAATACACCGATTGGACTTGGGATCACCGGCTCTACGTTGTTGCGTGATAAACTCGCTGATATAAAACTAAGCTTTGATGATAAAAAACTTACGTCTAACCAATTAAAAAACTTTATAGATGAAGGTATAGAAAATCTTGATTTAATTTATCGTAACTTAAATCGCGCTGCTGATTTAATTTCTAACTTTAAAAAAGTTGCGGTTATCCAAGATGATGGTGACAATACCAATTTAAACATCCATAAGCTTATCAGCGATGTTCTAACATCAATGCAATCAGAGCTTACCGATAAAAACCCTGTCGTTACTATTAATTGTCCTACTGATTTAGCCATACAGAGTAAATCAGAACCGTTACAGCAAATATTTCAACAACTATTACTTAATTCTGTAATTCATGGTTTTTTAGATGCTGAAAACAACGAAATACGCTTTGATATTGAGCTAATCGGGAAACAACTCACTATCGTTTATAGTGACAATGGCCAAGGTGTAGATAACAGTATTAAGCATAGAATTTTTGACCCCTTTGTTACATCTAAAAGAGGGCAAGGTGCAAGCGGTCTTGGAATGCATCTAGTTTATAATTTAGTTACGCAATCACTTGGGGGCGAATACTCTTTGATCTAGAAGAACAACAGGGTGCACGCTTTATAATTACAATTCCTTAATGGAATATAACTAAAAAGTACATTAATTTAAAATTTAGTCCTTGAATTACTACTTAATGACCACATAAAGAGTGCATATGGTAAAATACGTAATATTAAATAATTAATACGAAGTCATTTGTGAACTTTATCATCTTTGTGATATCACATACATTGATGAAAGGTTAGATGATGATATAATTTCGCTTTGAATTGGTTTGATTATTTTAAGCACTTTTACATAATTGATGGATGTATCGATTATTAAAAGAAAATGGCTTCGACTTTACTATTCAAATGAGTACATCCGTAGATATATCTATTTAACAGTAGTTTTTGCACGGCCCTTTTTAGTAAACTTTGAATACGCTACTGTTTAAAATTTATCCACATTGTTTTTTCTTGTTAACAATTGGATATAATCCTATAATCTCTAGTAATCGGTTTTATGTGTAATACCGATTTTTTTGTAAATAATCCAAAAGGTTAATTAATAATGCAAACGCCAGTCATTCTAATCGTAGAGGATGAAGACGTAACTCGACTAAACCTCGTTAGTTTATTTGAAGCTGAAGGTTACAAAGTTATTGAAGCCATTGATGGCGATGACATGCATGACAAGCTTACAAATAACGATGACGTTAATCTTGTAGTTATGGATATCAATCTTCCAGGTAAAAACGGTCTTATATTAGCTCGTGAATTACGCCAAAAGCGCAAAGTGGGCCTTATCTTCTTAACGGGTCGAGATAACGATGTTGATCGTATCTTGGGGCTTGAAATTGGTGCTGATGATTATATCACTAAACCGTTTAACCCACGCGAACTGACAATTAGAGCGCGTAACCTAATTACACGTACAGCGCTAGGTGGTGAAGAATCAGCACTAGAAACAAATGGTGTTATTACATTTAATGGTTGGGAACTTGATGAAAACAGCCGTTGCCTAACATCTCCCAATGGTGATGCTAAGCGTTTACCTAAAGGTGAGTACAGAGCACTGCGTTTAATGCTTGATTCTCCTGGCCGCATTTTTAGCCGTGAGCAATTAATTAAACACATGACGGGCCGTGAGCTTCGTGCAAACGACCGTACTGTTGATGTTACAATTCGTCGTATTCGTAAACACTTTGAAAGCGACAACTCAACATCAGAGTTAATCAGCACTATCCATGGTGAGGGTTATCGCTTTATTGGTAAAATTGATAGCTAATTAGAACGAACATTTACTCTAATTGCTGTAAAAATAAATGAAGGGCTTGTTGTCCTTCATTTATTTTATCTGCTAGAACATCTAACCATTCGTTTAAAACTTCATCAGTTTCATCAATAGCGCCATATTCCATTACTTTTGCATGAAGTTGCACATCATTTAAACCAACAGATCCAGCGGCTCCTTTAAGCTTGTGCGCTACCGATTTGTACTCTTCTCTATCACCGCTATTTAATGAAGCAAGTAACTCTTGTTGGTATTGTGGGTTTAACTTTTCAAACAACTGACTACTGCGTTTAAATACAACCACTCCCATTGAGTTAACAAAATCTTCTATTGTCTCAACATCAAGTAAATGAGCATCAATGCCTTTAAGTGCTTCTGCACTTACTTTTAACTGAGGCGCTTTATTCTCTATTTTTTTAATATCAAATAGGTCAGCAAGCATTTTATCAAGTTTCACTGTATTAATAGGTTTAGCAAGTGCTCCTTGTATTGATATTCCCGCAAGCTCTTCTTCTGCGCTTCGAACGTTAGCAGTAAGTGCAACAATCGGTAATTTATCAAAATAACTATCTGCTCGTATCTGCCTAGCTACTTCGTCACCATTTATATCTGGTAATTGCATATCAAGTAAAATTAAATCTAAATCGTCTTCAGTTTCAACAAAAGATAGAGCATCTTCACCTGTTTCGGCCCATAATACTTCGTGTCCTCGCTGCTCTAATAAGTTAGTCGCAATCTCTGCATTGAGCGGCACATCTTCTACCAGTAAAATATGCAGGCTTCGACCAACATAACCTTGTTCCGTTGGAGCAATACAGAGGCTTAACGGTATTTGAACCGTAAAACAACTGCCCTTCCCTTCGGTACTATCGACAGTAATAATACCATTCATAGCACTCACTAAGGCCTTCGTAACAGCAAGTCCTATTCCTGAACCAATTGCATTAGTCCCTTTTATATCTGGTGCTTTATAATACATATCAAATATTCGTGGGAGTTGCTCTTGCGGTATGCCTTGGCCTGTATCTGAAATTTTCATGACTAACCAAGCGCCTTCAGAGCGATTTTCTCTACGGCAAACCAGCTTAACTTCACCTTGCTGAGTAAACTTAACAGCGTTATTAATTAAGTTCCATACAACCTGGCGCAATCGGGTCGGATCTAACTCTGCATATACGTCAAGCACACCATGACGCTCAATATTAAACTTTAGTTCTTTTTGTTCAGCAATAAGCCCAGCAAAATTCACAACGTCATTAATAAAGTCAGAAACATTAATTGAATTAGTGGCTATATCGAGTTGTTCTCTATCTATTTTATCTAAATCTATAATATCGTTAAAAATATTACCTAATGTTTCAGCACTCGAGAAGACTGTATTACACCAACTGCGTTGCTGTTTATTAAGATCCGTATCAAGTAACATCCGAGTTAACCCAACAATACCATTTAGCGGAGTACGTAACTCATGACTCAATGTTGCAATAAACTTCCCTTTATCTTTATATGCTGTTTCAAGTGCTTGCGCGGCTTCTTTTCGGCTGGTGATGTCACGGCCAAAGCCAAGTAAACCTATGTAATCGCCCTCATCATTAATAAAAGGAAGTTTACGTAGTTCAAACCAACGAGTTTCACCGTTTACTTCGTAACCAACATCGATAGTTAGGGGTTGATGATTTTGCTCTACTTCTTTATCGGTTCTTAAAACTTCAGATAGAAAATCACTTGGAAATATTTGCTCAACTGTTTTACCAATAAGCTCACTGCTGGACTTTCCCATTACTTCTTCAAATACTTTATTACATCCAGCAAACACACCATTGTTATCGCGGTAATAAAATAAATCAGGTGATGAGTCAACAATAGAGCGTTGCAACATACTTTGTTGTGCTAACTCTTGCTGTGTTTTTTTACGTTCTGCTATTTCTCGGCGTAACTCTTCAATAGCGCGATGCTTAGCATGAAATGCCATTTTACGTTCATCAATTTCAATATTTAATCGGCTGATATTATCTTTAAGCGTCTGATTTAGTAATTTTTCTTGTTTGGTTGCGCTATCTAAATATGCATATGAGGCGTCTAACTGACGGATTGAATTGAGTAGCACACTAATAATTAGCGGAGACACAACAGCAGCAAAAAAACCACGGCTAAAATATCAACAAAGTGAAATTCACCTATTGCGACATAATAAAACATGCTCGATAGAATAAGAGATGCGGCTAATAATAAAGAATAACAAATAGCGGCAGTTTTAAACTCACCAAATCGTGTTATTAAGCTGGAAAGTACCCGAACCCAAGGGCTCAAAGAATAATCGGTCATACGTAATTTTATCTCTTAGCGGTGTGCTTAAACATAAGTAAGGCAGTAAAAATTGCTAAACATACTATTTTTGCCGATTTTAGCATTTTTCTATTAGCTATTTTCATGTTGTGCGACAAAAACAGAAAAAATTCATGCTCGAAAGTAAACACTATTAAAGTCCTCATTTCAGGAGATGATTATTTCGTGTAAAATACGACGCCTTATCATTGCAATTAACGAGTAACATACCATGCAAACTAATATGCCCGATATAGCTGACACCGCCCCCGCTTTACAAACAGGTAAATTAGACTGGGTTGGTATGGGTGAAATTGAGCTGCCATTCATTTTCGAATCCCGTGATTTAGCGCCTGTTACTGTTAATGCTAAAGCCCGTGCATTTGTTAACCTTCACAAAGAAGAGGCTAAAGGCATTCATATGTCGCGCCTATTTTTAGCCCTTGATATGTTGTCTACTGAGCAGCAAGTTAACCCTCAAACTATAGCGCAAGCACTCGATACATTTATTGCTAGTCACGAAGGCCTGAGCGATAAAGCACAAATTGAATTTAAATTTGAACTACCATTACGCCGTAAATCACTACTAAGTGGTAAAACAGGTTGGAAAAGCTATCCAATTACGCTCACTAGTACACTTGAAAATAACAATATTCATTATGAGCTAACAGTCGACGTTACTTATTCTTCAACCTGTCCCTGTTCAGCGGCGCTTGCTCGTCAGCTGATACAAAATGCATTTAGTGAGAAGTTTAATCAAGAAACACTAAGCCAGAAAGACGTACATGAGTGGCTTGGTACAACGCAAGGTATTGTTGCCACCCCTCACTCACAACGCTCTATTGCTAATGTAAAAGTAAAACTTAATAGCAAAACTGATGAATTTGACGTCGTAAATTTAATAAACATGCTTGAGGAGGAACTAAAAACACCTGTTCAAGCCGCAGTTAAGCGCGAAGATGAACAGGAGTTTGCTCGTTTGAATGGTCAAAACTTAATGTTTTGCGAAGATGCTGCACGTAAAATAAAAGCATTACTTGAACATAATAATTACGCAGATTATTGGCTACAAATAAACCATTATGAATCACTCCATGCCCATGATGCAGTTGCTATTGCAGTTAAAGGGCTCACTAACGGTTATCAAGCTTAACCATAAACTGAATAAAGCATAAAAACGCGATAACAATAAAACCTTAATACACATTATTTAGGCACACTAATTGCTTTAGTTATGCAGTGTCAATTTGTTGTTATGAGGTTACCGTATGGAATTCGCTTTATTATCTATTTTAGTATTAGTTGTGGGTGCGTCTGTTGTTGTATCAAAATTTAGTGACGATGGTGGGAATCCGTATCCATTTACTCGCAAGCAGAGCGTATTTACACAAGTAGAGAGTGCCTTTTTAAGTTTATTAGAACGTGCTGTTGGCGATCAATACAAAATTGTAAGCCGCGTAAAATTAGTCGATGTAATTGATTGTAAAGAAGGCTTATCACCTAAATCTAAACGTGCAGCAATTGCTAAAGCAAAAAATAAACAACTTGATTTTGTATTAATCGATAAAGATAAAATGACTATTGTAGCCGCAGTTGATTTAGTTAATAACGCAAATAAAGATGGCCACAAAGCACAGCGTGATTGGTTTGTTAATGGTGCACTTGAAGCAGCAGGTATTCCTCATATTCGAATGAAAGTAAAGTCGGGATACCGCCCTTCTGAAGTACGCGATGCTATTATGTATAAAATTGGTAAACCTGGCGCCTCTCAAGCAAAACGCCCAATTCGTAATCGTGTTCATAAACCGGCAGTACTATCACCTTCTCAAGCAAAGGCACAAACAACAGCTTTAGCTGAAATTTAGTAATACTCTGAGCTAAACACGTTTCTAAAAGTATTTTAAGCGAGCCGTGAAAACTGCTCGCTTTTTTGTTTTTTATGGCTAACTTCACGTATAATCAAGTCATTCAAACTCAGGAATTAAACATTATGAATGTTGGTATTATTGGCGCAATGGAGCCAGAAGTTAAAATTTTACGCGAAGCTATGCAAAATCCACAAATTTTAACTAAAGCAGGTTTCACTTTTTATACTGGCGAACTAGCTGGTAACACAGTAACACTTGTTCAATCTGGTATTGGTAAAGTGGCATCAACTATTGCAACCACCTTACTTATCGATAACTTTAAACCTGACTGCGTAATTAACACAGGCTCAGCCGGTGGATTCGATCCATCGCTAAGTGTTGGCGACGTAGTCATTTCGTCAGAAGTACGTCACCATGATGTAGACGTCACTGCTTTTGGTTATGAGATTGGCCAAGTACCACAAATGCCAGCAGGCTTTGCAGCTCACCCTAAATTGGTTGAAGCAGCAGAGCAAACAATCGCAAAAATTAGTGATGTTAAAACATTAGTGGGCTTGATTTGTACTGGCGACACATTTATGTGTGACCCTGTACGCATTGATAAAGCACGCAGCGATTTTCCTACAATGCTTGCCGTTGAAATGGAAGGTGCTTCAATTGCACAAACATGTTTTACGCTTAATACACCATTTGTGGTTATTCGTTCGATGTCTGATATTGCAGGAAAAGAATCACCGCAGTCATTTGAAGAATACCTAGAAACAGCATCAATCAATTCATCTAAAATGGTTGTTGCACTTTTAGAAAAGCTAACGGCAGTATCTCTGTAAATGCTTAGCAATATTGTTCAGAACCATTTGGACTTTATTGCCTTTATTATAGCGCTCTTTGCTGAGCGCTTTATTCCTCTTGTTAGTTGGTATCACCCCAATACAGCGTTAAATGCTGTTTTTAGTGCTATTGGTAAGCGTATATATAAAAGCAAAGAACCTAAAAGTTACCAATATTTAGCTGCAACACTCGCAAGCACGCTTATTTTAAGTGTCATTCTCATTATTGTGGTGCTATTGCTTGAATTCGCTTTTTACCCTGAATTACTCGCAGGCCTTATTTTATATTTATGCCTCGAAAGTAAAAGTATTGATAAAAAAGCGCTGCGTATTGCAAAACTAACTAAACAAAATCAAAAATCGACAGCACGCGAATTACTAAAACCACTGCTTGCCCGTGAAGTAAGCAGACTTTCATCTGCTGGTATTATCAAAGCATTAATAGAGAGTTTAATACTGCGCACTGCTCGATACTATTTCGTAGTTATATTTATATTTTTAGCTTTTGGCCCCATTGCCGCCCTTGCTTATCGACTACTTACCTTAATACTGCAAGCATGGCGTGGAGATATCTTTCCTAACAGCCCGTTTTTAAAGCCACTTAAAGTAAGTTTGTTTATCATTGAGTTTATTCCTATGCGCTTACTCGCTTTAACTATTGCAGCGAGTAGAGCAAGCAAACAAAGCATGCATTATATAAAGCATTATGGCCGGCACTTTTATCAAACAAATACGGGCTGGCTACTCAGTACATGTTCTGCATCTATTGGGGTACAACTAGGCGGACCAGCTGTTTATTTTGGAACTCGCTTTAATAAAATGCGTATTGGTACTGATAGATTACCCACACCCAATGATGTACCCGTAATAATTAATAGACTGAATCAGGCACGTGTATTTTGGTTGTTAGTGATAGTCAGCATAGAAATATTAAAAGTGATTTAAAGGGCTCAAAATACGAGCACAAAAAAACCAGCCGAGGCTGGTTTTTACGTTTTTAAACTGTGTTTAAGCTACAGTGATGTTTGCAAACTTACGTTTACCTACTTGGTAAATAGCCGTTGTGCCTTTTGCTATTTCAAGTTTGGTATCGGTGATTTTATCTTCACCGTTAAGTTTAACTGCACCTTGCTTAATCATACGCATTGCTTCTGATGTACTTACGACTAAGTTTGCTTCTTTAAGCAAGTTAGCAATTAAAATAGCATCTTCGGCAATTGTTACTGTCAGCTCAGGGATTTCATCTGGCAGCGCTTTTTCTGAAAGCGTTGAATAAAATCATTATGAGCAGCTTGTGCATCTTCTTCACTATGAAAACGCGCTATTAACTCTTTTGCGAGCTCAATTTTAATATCGCGCGGGTTAGTACCTTGCTCAACACGTTCTTTTTGAGCTGCAATTTCCTCAATAGAAAGCCCGCTTAATAAATCGTAATAACGCCACATTAGCACATCACTAATTGACATTATTTTACCAAACATATCGTTTGGCGCATCAGTAATACCAATGTAGTTACCAAGCGACTTAGACATTTTTTGAACGCCGTCAGTGCCTTCAAGTAATGGCATCATTAATACTGTTTGCGGCTTTTGACCCTCTACTTTTTGTAGCTCACGGCCCATTAACAAGTTAAAGCGCTGATCAGTACCACCCAGTTCAACGTCAGACTCTAGTGCAACCGAATCCCAACCTTGTACAAGTGGATATAAAAATTCATGAATCGCAATTGGCTGACCGCTGCCGTAACGTTTTTTAAAATCATCACGCTCAAGCATACGCGCAACGGTTTGATTAGCAGCAAGTTTTATCATACCTGCAGCGCCTAACTTTTCCATCCAAGTAGAGTTAAACGCAACTGTTGTTTTTGCTGGATCAAGTATTTTAAATACTTGCTCTTTATACGTTTCAGCATTAGCCAGTACATCTTCACGAGTAAGTGGTTTACGCGTTACATTTTTGCCTGTTGGGTCACCAATCATGCCTGTAAAATCACCAATTAAGAAAATAACCTCATGACCAAGATCTTGAAAGGTTTTCATTTTATTAATTAGTACAGTGTGCCCTAAATGCAAATCAGGTGCTGTTGGATCAAAACCCGCTTTTATTTTTAGCTTTTTACCCGTCTTTAGTTTTTCAACTAATTCGTCTTCAATTAATATTTCTTCTGCACCGCGTTTTATCTCTGCAAGAGCGGTTTGTAAATCCACTGTGTATTACTCCAAAATTCTGCCAACGAAAGAGGCGACTAGCTAGTTGCGTTATCTCGATTTAATACAGGTTTAAACCAAGATTATATATGTAACTAACATAACAAATTTTACCTAATTAAAATAACTTTTTAAGTGATTAATGCAACTAAACATAATACGTATAGTCTGAGTTAACGAAGCAGTTAAAAAAGGTCTTCAAACCTCGATTCTAGCGCAATTCAGCGTTAGTTTAAATCTACAAAACACTAGTATTCGCACATTATTAGGTATATCCTGCAATATTATGTATTTATTATCTTGACAGCAGAAAAAGGCACGTTATGGTTCACGTGGTTAACACCCTCCCCAAAAAACACAAATTGCTTATTCTAGGTTTGGTTTCTGCTATTGCCGGCTTGCTCTTTCTTCCTTCTGAAAAAGCAACTGCATCTAAAGATAATAGTGTAAATGCACTAGAGATTGGTAAGCGCTATGAGTTACAAGTTAAAGTTGATAACAACGAAAAATTAACTGAGTTAAATTCAGAGCAAGCAGCAGAAAAGTTACCAGAATACGACTTTGTCGATCATAAAGTTAAAAATGGCGACAATTTAGCAATTATCTTTAAGCGTGCTGGTTTTTCGGCTCAAACGCTTCATAAACTAATTAACACTAATGCAGAGACTCGCAAACTGACTAAAATTCACCCAGGTGAAATACTTAGTTTTGCGACAGCTGAAGATGGCTCCTTAGCTCAACTGCGCTATGTAATTTCAAAAACAGATACTTTATTTGTTACCTTAAATGAAGAAGGTAACTACGATACAGCTATTGATAGCAAAGAAATTGAAACGCTAACCAAAACCGCTGGCGGCGAAATATCTAACAACTTTTGGACTTCAGCAATTGCAGCAGGTTTAAGCGAACGCCAAATAATGAACTTTGCTGACATATTTGGTTGGGATGTTGATTTTGCAAACGACATTCGCAAAGGTGATGTATTTGGCTTAATTTACGAGTCTCACTATGTTGATGGCGAGTTTATTGGTACCGGTAAGATTATTGCAGCTGAATTTGTAAACCAAGGTCAGCGCTTTGCAGCTATTCGCCATACCGACGGCAATTTTTATACGCCTGAAGGGCGTAGCATGAAAAAAGCATTTTTACGTGCACCTGTAAGCTTTAAGTATATTAGTTCGAGCTTTAATCCTCGCCGCTTACACCCTGTTACTGGGCAAGTTAGAGCGCACCGTGGTATCGACTTTGCAGCACGCACCGGTACACCAGTTGTTGCATCTGGTAACGGTAAAGTAATTAAAGCGGGTTACAGCAAGTACAACGGTAACTACGTATTTATTAGCCATGGTACGCAATATGTAACTAAGTACTTACACCTAAATAAGAAGCTAGTTAAAACGGGCCAAAAAGTTAAACAGGGCCAACAAATTGGTACTGTAGGTTCTACAGGTCGTGTTACTGGTGCACATTTACACTATGAATTTTTAGTAAATGGCGTTCACCGTAACCCTAAAACTGTAAAACTACCTAAGTCAGAGCCATTACCTCGCTCAGAACTTGCCAAGTTTAAACCTATTGCTGATAACTTTATTGCCCAGCTTGAGCGCAATCGCGAGCTACAGTTAGCACTTAAATAAAGTTTATTAATAAACATTAAAAAAGCCTTTGCAGGTTTAACCTGCAAAGGCTTTTTTGTATACGCTATAAACCATTAGTACATTAGTACATATATGAGCTGAATAACTAAAGACACCATCACTAATGGCCAAATATATTTACTGTATTTGGTTGCGCCGTTGAGCCCTATTTTAGTTTGATACTTTTCAAGTAACGGAATAAGCACAGCAAGTGCTACAAACAAACCAATTAAAATAACGAATATATTCATATCAGTGCCCTACTTATGGTAGCTCATGCCCTTTAGCGCTCACATAAAGTGCATACCAATGATCACGAGTTAGCTCTACATTTACAGCATCACAAGAGGCTTTAATTCGCTTAGCGTTAGTCGTCCCAATAATTGGTTGGATCGATGCGGGATGGCGAAGCAACCATGCAAGTACAATTGCCTCAGCAGAAGTACCATAAAATGCTGCCAGCTTATTAACTAAAATACTGGTGTTTATATCGGCCTGCGATGCATTTGATAAATCACTACCAGTGTACAAACCTTGGCATAAACTACCCCAGCTTTGAATTTGGATTTCAAAATGGCGACAGTACTCAATACTGCCTGGTGTAAAATTAAGATCTTTACCGTCACTGTTACCGGCATATATGCCTTCATCAACAAACTGATGTTTTTGCAGGCTCGCTTCTATTTGATTGGCAACAATTGGCATGTCAAGCGCATGTTGTAAAAAGTTCATTTGGTGCTGCTGCATATTAGATACTGCAAAATTGCGTACTTTGCCACTTTCTTTTAAACAACTAAACACACGTGCAATTTCATCAACTTCCATGAGTGGATCAGGGCGGTGCAACATAAGTACATCTAAGTACTCTGTGTTTAATCGCTTTAAGGACGCTTCGACTGATTGCTCAATCCATTTAGCTGAAAAATCATAACGCTTCGGCCCTAAGTCATCTTCAAATCGAATCCCACACTTAGATTGAATATATATATGTTCTCTAAGCTCTGCTCGCTCACTTAGCGCTTTACCAAATACTTGCTCGGCCTTACCAAAGGTATAAATATCAGCATGGTCAAAAAAGTTAATACCACTTTCAATGGCGTTATCTATACATTCATGAGCTTGCTTAACATGTGCGTCAGTGATTGCGTCTTTATTCCAACCGCCGCCCAGACCCATACATCCAAATACAAGCTTACTAACATTAGGTAAATATTTTGCTAAAGGTGTGTGGAGCATTATGACTATCCTTAAAATTGCGAAGAACATCCACTTTAAACAAAAATACAGAAACAAGAAACTATTAACGACGAGAAATAAAAGCAAAAAAAAGCGCAGTAAACTGCGCTAAATCATTTATTAACTACCACTTTAATTATTAGCCAACAAGTGCTAATAAAATACCCGCAGCAACGGCACTACCAAGTACACCTGCTACGTTTGGTCCCATTGCATGCATAAGTAAAAAGTTATGTGGGTTACTTTCAAGGCCCACTTTATTAACTACTCGTGCCGCCATTGGCACAGCCGATACACCTGCCGCCCCAATTAATGGATTTATAGGCGTTTTAGATATTCGATTAAGTCCTTTTGCCATAAATACGCCAGATGCCGTACCAATTGCAAAAGCCAGTGCGCCAAGCACTAAAATACCAATCGTCTCAACAGTTAAAAACTTATCTGCAGCAAGCTTTGAGCCTACAGCTAAGCCTAAAAATATAGTTGTAACATTGATGATTTCGTTTTGAGCACTGTTACTTAATCTATCAACAACACCCGACTCCCGCATTAAGTTACCTAAACAAAACATACCTACAAGCGGTATAGCAGCCGGTAAAAACATTGCCGTTAAACTAAGTACCATAAGGGGGAAAATAATCTTTTCCTTTTTAGATACCTTACGTAATTCAGGCATCTTAATTTGGCGCTCTTCTGGTGTCGTTAACGCACGCATAATTGGTGGCTGAATAATTGGCACAAGTGCCATGTATGAATATGCAGCTACCGCTATTGCGCCTAGTAAATCAGGTGCCAGTTTTGATGCTAAAAATATTGCCGTTGGCCCATCGGCACCACCTATAATGGCAATAGCTGAGGCATCTTGTAAGGTAAACTCAAAACCTGGTACATAGTTAAGTAATATAGCGCCAAACAATGTAGCAAAAATACCAAACTGTGCAGCCGCACCTAATAACAACATACGTGGGTTTGCAATAAGCGCGCTAAAGTCAGTCAGCGCCCCCACTCCCATAAATATCAACAGCGGAAAAATCCCCGTATCAATACCCACATAATAAACGTAGTACAAAAGCCCACCTGGGTCTGACAAACCTGCCACTGGTACGTTTGTTAAAATTGCACCAAAACCAATAGGTAGTAATAATAATGGTTCAAAGCCTTTAGCTATCGCTAAAAACAGTAATAAACACCCTACCGCAATCATTATTAACGATGGGATTGTAAAGTTAGCAATGCCTGTCGCATTCCAGAGGTTTAAAATACCGTCCATCCTCTATTTACTCCTAAGCTAATGCAATCATAGCGTCGCCGGTAGTTACAGCATCGCCTTCACTAACTAACACTTCAGCAATTGTTCCGGTATGCGTAGCGCGTATTTCAGTTTCCATTTTCATGGCTTCCATAATAATCACTACATCGCCTTCGTTAACAACTTGCCCAGCTTTTACCTTAATCTTAAAAATATTACCGGCTAGAGGCGCGTTAAGTGTTTCACCTGATGCAACCGAAGCAGATTGAGGAATGTGCTCAGAGTCTTTTAATGTTACTTCCTTAAGTTCACCACCTTTCGCCACTACTACGTCATAAACTTTACCATCTACTTTTACGCTGTACTGCTCAGCCTTCACTTTGTTATTATTTGAAGCTGATTTAGAAGGTGCTTTACCGCTTTTATCTTCAACAGAAGGGACTGGCTCAAATGCATCTGGGTTGTTGCGGTTTTTAATAAACTTCAAACCAACTTGTGGGAATAATGCATAAGTTAGTACGTCATCAATTTGGTCATCAGCCAGTGTTAAGCCTTGCTCTTGCGCTTCTTTTAATAACTCAGCTTCAAGCGTTGCAAGCTCAGGTGCAATATTATCTGCAGGGCGACAAGTAATAACTTCTGCTCCATCAAGCACACGCTCTTGTAGCTCTTTATTCATTGGTGCTGGTGTTAAGCCATATTCACCTTTTAATACGCCAGCAGTTTCTTTAGTAATTGTTTTATAACGCTCACCTGTTAGCACATTAAGTACCGCTTGAGTGCCAACAATTTGCGACGTTGGTGTTACTAAAGGTAAAAAACCAAGATCTTCACGTACACGTGGGATCTCAAGTAAAACCTCATTAAGCTTATCGGCTGCGCCTTGCTCTTTAAGTTGATTTTCCATGTTTGTAAGCATGCCACCAGGTACTTGAGCTAGTAAAATACGCCCATCAACCCCTTTTAAGCTACCTTCAAATGCCGCATATTTTTTACGCACATCTCTAAAGTAAGCAGCAATTTCTTCTAGGTGGTTTAAATCAAGCTCAGTATCACGCTCAGTCCCTTCAACTATCGATACGATAGTTTCAGTTGCAGAATGTCCATAAGTCATACTCATTGATGAAATAGCGGTATCGAGCATATCAATGCCAGCATCAATTGCTTTTTGATAAGTCGCAGTACTTAAACCTGTTGTAGCATGGCACTGCATAGCAATTGGAACCGATACGGTTTCTTTGAGCGCTTTTATAAGCTCTTCTGCATCATATGGCTTTAATAAGCCCGCCATATCTTTAATACAAATTGAATGACAGCCTAAGTCTTCTAATTGCTTAGCAAGAGTCAGCCACATATCAAGTGTATGAACTGGGCTAACTGTGTACGAAATAGTACCTTGAGCGTGCGCGCCTACTTTTATAGCCGCTTTAATCGCTGTTTCTAGGTTACGTACATCATTCATTGCATCGAATATACGAAATACGTCAACGCCATTTTTATGTGCGCGTTCTACAAACTTTTCAACTACGTCATCAGCGTAATGGCGGTAGCCTAATAGGTTTTGACCGCGTAATAGCATTTGCTGTTTAGTATTAGGCATCGCTTTTTTAAGCGCACGAATACGCTCCCACGGATCTTCGCCTAAATAACGAATACACGAATCAAATGTAGCACCGCCCCACGATTCAATAGACCAATAACCTGCATCATCTAACTTGCTAGCAATCGGTAGCATATCGTCTAAACGCATACGTGTTGCGAGCAATGATTGGTGCGCATCGCGTAATACCAATTCTGTTAATTTTAATTTAGCCATGTGTGTGCCCCTTATTTATTATTTGATTTGTACTGAGCAATGGCAGCACTAATAGCAGCGATGTGCTCATTAGGCACACCTTGAGATTTAAAAGACGGTGATTTAGCTGGTGATGCTTCTGGTTCGCTATAGCGCGTCACCAAATTAGACATAAGCGTTACTGCACCAATTAATATCGACAGAAATACAAACACCCCAACCATACCAGTAAGCATTAAACTACCAGCCGTTGTGAGTAGAGCACCTATATCCATTTTTCTCCCCCTTGAAACCCATATCGAAAATAAAAAATCGATTTAATTAAATATTTATTCACTGGATAATAACAAAACTAATTATTTTGTCTACATCTTGTAAATTGGTAAAACCAATTAAACTATAATCAACATAAAACTCAACTAATTTACATACCAGAACCCTGCAATCACGCACCCTACAATAGTTACAGGAAATAATGACTATAGCTAATAGTTATATATAAGTTGTTAATTAACTATCCGGTTAAATAAAAAAAACATGAAAAATCATATGAAACACAAAAACAAAGGATCAATTGTTAATTGGTCTTACCAAAATAAATGTATTTAGTGAATATTTACAAGCAATGTGTAACGGTGTGAATAACTTACATAGCAAAGCGTAAAAGTTACTAATCAACTAATTGCCCAAAACACACAAAAAAAACATAAACACATGATATTAAACAACAATACACTTTGGCATGTAACTGGCATTAGTTATTGTGAGCAAAATTTATAAACCAAGGAGAAAACAATGTTACGCTGGACAATCACATTTTTAGTTATTGCTTTAATCGCTGCAGTGTTAGGTTTTGGTGGCATCGCAGGTGCCGCAGCTGGTATAGCAAAAATTATATTTTTTATCTTTCTAGTACTTTTAGTGATTTCATTAGTTTCAGGTGCACTACGTGGTAAATCGCCCAGGTAGATAATCCATCGGACTAACAAACACTTATACTTAATTAACACTTACAAGGAATTACATTATGAATTCAACAACTGTAAAAGCAGCACTAATCGGTCTATTCGCAAGTTTTTTCATTATGGGTTGTGAAGACAATCATGCAGAAGACGCAGGTGAACGTATTGACGAAGCAGTAACTGACGTGCAAAACAAAGTAGAAGATGCATGTGAAAATGTTAAAGAAGGCGTAAACGCTGAAGAAACTAATTGTTAATTCTTCTTTTACTAAAAAAGCGGCTCTCAAGAGCCGTTTTTTGCCTGTTTATAAGTATCGAACAACTTCCCCCATTTTAGCTAATGAGTCAAACCGCACTGATACCAATCCGTAATAATACTTAATCAATTTGAAGGATTAAATCAGACACCAACTTCGTTAAAAATCTCTGATATAGAACAACTAAATAACGAAATTTTTACCTTGTTACCAACATGGTTTTCTTACCTCAAAATAATTGATTGATCAACTACTAACGCACCGCCGCATCGTAAAATCCATAGATATAACTATGAAACATGGATTGGCGCAATGTTAGGTGAGAGTATGGCTACAGATAAGACAGTGTTCTTAAATAAGCTTAGAAATACAAAAATGCTTATTAGAACAGGCATGTTACCTGCTAGAATATTTGAAAAAAGGATGAGTTATGGAAAGGGATCTAGTAATTTTCAAAATACATAAGCCATCAAAAAAATACGACATAATCGACCTCACGACTGTTTCTATGGCAAAGCAAATTGCTAAAGAAAAAGAGAGCAGTTTTAACGAGGCAGTGAAAATAGCTATGGATGATTTCCCAAGAGGGAAAGCTAAAATATTAGACGTTGTAGAAAATGGGTTTAACTGTAAAGTTGAGAAAGAAGCTGAGCAACAAGACTATGATATAAACTTATTTTCGTGTTACTTGGTGTTAAATAAAAAAGCTTACACGGCCATAGGTAATCATTTACAAGGCTGCGGGGAATTTGTTCCATTGAATTGTGAGAAAGAATTATTTTTATTCAACCCACTAATTTTTGAAGAAGAAGATAAAGATTTGACGGAAAAAGCTTATCTAGATGGATTTGAAGATGGTCTAAAATCTCTGGCCTTTAAGTCCGATCTAAATCTAATTTTTAAGTCGAGCATGCAAGGTGGTAAATCAATTTACTGTAATGCCGCATTTAAAACTCTTGTGAAAGAAAATAATTTAACTGGGATTACTTTTAATAGTGACTTACTTAGCATTTTTGCATAGCAGCCTCTAAACGCAGCTTTATAATTCGGAATGCCCTCACTCACGACTATAAAAAGTATCCTTGAAATATTAAGCCTTTGCCAACTAACGTTAATATGTATTAACGTTAGTTGGGCATACTTATTAATTTTTAGTTGAATTAGATTTTAAAGAAAAATATAAAGTTATTAATGACTTGATATTTAGATGAAGTAACTCATATTTTAGTTTTTAGTTTGAGCTACTAGATTCGACTTTACACGAAATAGCATCCCAAACTCTAAACTTTCCCTATAGCTAGAAAAATTTATCAAATCAACAAGATAAAATATATTTTTAATAGTAATATACTCGCAATAATTACGTAATGTGATTGAAACCTTACGATTACTGAAGTAACTCAAAATCAGAAAAACCCTCTTCGCTACTCTAGTAAATTGTTAAAAACTCTCATATATTTATATAAAGGAATAAAATTTGAAAAAATTGTTTCACGTTGTTTTTGTAAACAACAGAGTAGTCAATTTTTAAGCTCTCCAGTATTAAGCATGGTAATACCCCCAATTGTCATGCTCTATTACGGAACATTAGATATATGGGGGGATGATTGGAGTTGGATAAAAAATTACAAAGATTTTCATGAATTTGTTTTTACGCTTCTTGCAGCTTTTACATTTTTAGTTTTATTTATCAAAGGTATTTCTGAAACTTTTAAAGGTGCTGTTACTAAAAAGTATGAATTACTAACTGAATCGTTAATTGCCTTTTTTAATGGGCTTGTTAAAAAGAAAAGAGATAGATTCTATCATAAAGCTAAATCATTGAAGTTCAGAGAGGATGCTTTTAAACGTATTACTCAGCCGATAGATCAGCTAGAACATGTTCTAGATGGAACTAAAAAGTTTTTGGTTGATGGTTTAGAAATAGATCAAAAAAATATTGGTATCACTATAATCCAAGGAAACCCTAGTGAAAACAAATGGTGGTATGAGCTGAAATGTGATTCGCAAAAGCAACATACTCGAGCAAGGGATTTGATGAATGGGGAATCTACAGCAAAATACTGCTTCGATCATGGTGATAGTTTATTTATTCCAGACCTACGAAAAGGAATAAAAGAAGGTGTATTTTTGAATCATCGAGATCTAAAAAAACAGGCAAAGGCTCTATCTTTTGTAAGCCAGTACGCGTTACTGTAAGTAATATTGATTATGTTTATATATTTACTATTGCAGTTTATGGGCAATACTTATGCACTCCTTACGATGAAATCGAGTGCAGAGCATGCGAAAAGATTTTAGATGAAGTAGCTGATAGAGTCGAGTTGGAGCTTTATTTGCATTCAATGAAGCAATTTAGAGAAAATAGAGGTAACGCTACATGAGACAAATTCTTATGAGTAAACCAGGTGAATTTAATTATGAAAATGAAGGTGATCAATCTAGGGGCGTGGCAGTAAAAATGCTAGCCAAAGTTATTCAAAGAGCAAAGGAAAATCAAAGTACTGAGAGTTGCATTGTTATAGTCTCCAAAAAGTCTGGTCCAGTGGATTCATAACGGTACTTTCCATTGAGTTGTTACAACGTCTCTCCAATGGTACATATATGAATGTCAGATTTGATTGAATGCAACCAATCGAATCTGACAACTGTGTTTAAGCGTTTATAACTTAGAAATTAAATGGAATAACAATCTCATCACACTCGTTAGCGCTTTTAGCAGTATATCCAACTCCTGAAATATCGGCTAAAAGTTCCGGTGTGACTCCCAACTTTAACGCCAGCATATCGAACGAAATCCCTAACTGCTCTTTTAGTACTTCTAAACTCTCTTCCAAAATATGAGGTGTCTCTAAAGGGATTTTATCATCATACTTTTCTTTACGAGTTTGCCTCGTTTTACTGAACCAAACATTAGCATTCCGATACTGTTGAGCATTAATAAAACCTAGAAAATGAGCTCTGTAAATAATAGCCCTAGCACTCATTTTCCATCGTAGTTTTAATTTGTAAATTTCTTTCCAAATTATATTCCCGTTAATATCCAAACAACTTGGGAACTCCCTTGCGAAAGATTTCCTAGGAAATAAAAACGCACTAGCAAAGGCATCCGCCTCTCTCTCTGTTTTTTTACAACCAGTCTCAATACCATCATGCATAACTAAGTGACCGCATTCATGAGCCAAATCGAAGCGCATTCTACAAACACTTTCCTTCGCTGTATTCCTTATTATAATGGGGTACTTTCTATTAACTGACAGTGCATCGACTTTATCTGATACACCGTCGAAGCACGTAACAATAGCACCTTGATTTTCAACAATGTTAACAACATTATCTATAGGTGAATCTGACGTCAAACCCCATCTAATACGAGCACCTTCTGCAATTTTTTCAATTACAGTTGCTGTCAATTCTGGAATTTTGTCATTGTCTATCAAATTGAAACGATTCTCTGGCAAATCCAAGTGCTCATGCAGCTCATTCACTAGCTGCTCAAGGATGGTGCTATATGCTTGAACCCTATTTTTAACACCCGCAGGTGTAGTTTGTCTTTTTCGAAAATGACATTGCTCAGGTTTAACATCACCGGATAATGTCAACTCGAAAAACGATGGTGAAACTTGCAAAAACTCTGCTAAAGCGTTTATTACATCCTGTGCAGGAGCCCTCACATCACTTTCATATTGATGAATACTTTGCCTAGTCACAGCAACTGAATCACCCAATTCTTGTAATGTACAACCTTTAATCAAACGAGCTAACCTGAGCCGTTCACCATAAAATATTACTGACATACACAAATGACCATCAATTACTTGAGCCATTATCATTTATAGCTTTTTTCTCTTTTACCTTAACGGAAACAGAGGCCTTCTGGACTAAAACAGGTTCAGGTAAATCCACATTAACAGAAGTAAATGCAGGCACATGTTCATTAAGAGGAATTTCCCAACATGAAACTTGAACTTCGTCTAAGTAACCAGTAAATGTAACGCGCTCTACATATCTAAATTCATCAACTTCTATAGCAAAAAACCATAAGACATTTGCATCATTACCAACTTCTACAGGTAAAAGGCTCATTTGACGAGTTGCCTCTTCACATGGAATTAATCTTCGCTCTTGGGGATTACTTGGCTGCCCACGGTACAAACGAACAGGGACAGAATCTATAGAAAATGTAAACCTACCATCTCCTTTCAATATATCCAAAAAGGACCATTCGTCTTTATCTCTTGAAGCACTAATAATCTGATTGCGGCAGCACTCATATGCTCTCAAACCAGTAGAGCGAGCGGAGTCTCCTAATACATCATCATGCCGATCAACAACATCATCTCTAATACTTCGAATTAAAGATGCAAGTTTTTTTAAACGTTCACTTGTTAATGCTGGGTTTATTTCCCATGGTTGTTTCATATAAAAGTTAACCTATTATGTAGTTGGTGTAGCTTAAAATTAATTAAGGGCTCGGTGAAATACCAGAACATAATCTAACACTTTTCACCATTTGTCAATTGATTGCCGTTTTGTCAACAGCTAAAGGATATGTAAACCGACTTAAAAAGAGTTCACAACTTCTCCTAACCTCTTCAAGCTAGCTCCGCCATGCGTATACTTATCAGTTATTCCACCTTTAGAAATTTCATGACCAACCACTTGTTGTATCAGTGAAAGATCAAACGAATGATTATTACGTATGTTACTTATAAACGTATGTCTAAAGCTGTGATAACTACGTAGTTCATCTAATTCATTCACACTAGGTATTTCAAGTTCTACAACCAAACGACCGAACCAACTAGTGATACTCTCAGCTGATGTTATTTCATATAAAATACGTTCTTGCGCTTGCTCTACATACTCTAAAAAGCCAAGCTCAATTAAGCGTTTATGAATAGGGATTTTACGTTTAGCGTTATTCGTTTTAAGACGTTGGGATTCATGCTCATCAGTTACTAATATGTAGTTAATACCATCTTCAACACGGATATCTGGTCTTCTTAACTGATAAATTTCGGTACGTCTTGCGCCTGTGTACATGGCTAATAATAATGACCACTTTTGCCATGCATATTTTGTCTGCATTGCGAATGCTTCAAACTTAGTAAGTTCTTCGCTATTAAAAACACCGCGTATACGCTGTTTAAAGTCTCGTTTTATAGTACATGGTGAATGCTGAATATATTCAACAGTATCTCTTTTAGCATACGAAAATATCCCCTGTAACCACTTGTAATACCCTTGAACTGTTTTAGGTGTAACTAAGTCAACTTCTGGCACATCAAAGTCTAGGCACTCTTGCAGGCTCATTTTACTGTATGGTGCGCGATTCTTTTTAGGTAGCTGATAACAACGGTCAATAAAACGACCTATATCACTCGCTTTATAACTTTCAATAGGTTTGTCTTCACTCAGTAAACACCATGCTTCGTAGTGACGGGCATATTCTTTTAAAATCCTATCGTTTAGACCTGCATTTACTTTGAAATCTAAAAACTCAGCATACACTTCTGAAAACAATGGGCCTTGAGTTTGTTGTTTTTCTTCCCTTGGCTGACTTTCAATTATGGTGTGTGAGCTTTTATTAAACATTGAATCTAATAAATGTTTTTGCTCTGAGTCTTTAGTTAAGCAAGAAGCCAAGTATTTAGCCTGTAAATTTCTTGAGGTTTCTAGCATACTTTTAAATGCCGCATACTCTAATGACCCATGCTCGAACTCTACATCGTGTTTGTTTAGGGTTTCTATTGCATCGATGCTATCAGAGTAAAAGTTGTCGTCTTCATCTGAGTCATCAAACAAGTCTTCATCTGTTTCAATTTCAGAACTATTAAACATACCAGCAAGTAAAAACGTATCTAATTGGCGTGCAAGTTGACGAACACTTTTTTCGATTTGTTTATTAGCTACAATATCGGCATTACTTAAACCACTATTTTTAAGTGCCATGTACTTGCTGACCAAAACATAAATATTGAGAACTTCATAATCATTGTTTTTTAAAGCTTCAGCTAATAACTCACCTGTTTCACCCTCTGCAATAGAAAGCATAATGTTTGCAGCGGTTCTTAAATGTGTAGGTGAGTGACTGTTTAACGGCTTTGCTTTAATGCCGTGTATAGAATGTGCAGTTGAAGCATAACGTTGTTCTTCTTTTGCTATTATTTTTTTGCTTAGCTCATGGGTAAGTTTTTGCTTCATATGAATTAAAATACGTTTTGCTTGAGTGATTAAAGTTTCAGTATCTATATTGTGTCGATCACTCGCAAGTATTTTTAGTTTATCTAGTTCGGGTTTGATTAATTCAAGAAAGTTTAAAGCATGATGAAGGTGTTTGGTTTTAAGTGAAATGCGTATATCGGAGCCGATAAATTTACGGGGGAAAACATAACGAAAATAGTAACGTTCTTTTCGTAGTATAAGGTGTTCGGGGAGTTTGATATGTCTCATTAAGTTACCTATGTGTAAGTAACGTATTGAGTTTATTTGGCACACTATTTGGCACATTTTTGAAATTTTGTGCCATGAAATTAGTGGTTCAAGCGTAAGCACCTAATAAATCAGATGCTTACGCTTGAGTTTGAGTCAGCCGGTAAGCCGGGTTTTGTCCTTTCCGAAGAAAGTGATAATCATTCGTCTAGGCCATAAATCGCTCTATGGCTCAAGCAACCTACCCGGTTCTCACGTGGGCCACGCGTTCATTATTTAAAATGATAGAACCCTATTTGGTCTTGCTCCGAGTGGAGTTTACCTTGCAACCGACTATTACTAGCGGCCCGGTGCGCTCTTACCGCACCCTTTCACCCTTACCAACCCGAAGATTGGCGGTCTCCTCTCTGCTGCACTTGTCGTGGGCTCGCGCCCCCAGCCGTTAACTGGCACTCTGCCCTGTGGAGCCCGGACTTTCCTCCCTGATCATTTTCGTCACAGGCAGCGATCATCTTGGCTGACTCGGCGCGCAGTATACATGAGGCGAATGCCAAGCGCAGTAAGATTTACTCTTTTTCTTCAATAATTGTTTTATATAAGGCGTTTTTTTTCATTCCAAAGTATTCGGCAACAACACCACAGGCTTTTTTCATTGGCATTTCATTTTCAAGTAGTGCCAACATTTTGCGTGCTTCTGGTGGAACGTCGTCTACTTGCTTGGGTTTACCTGGCAGCATAAGTACTATTTCGCCGCGTTGCTTGGTTGGATCGTTTGTTAAAAACTGTTTTAGCTCACTTACGCTGCCGTTAAAAAATGTTTCAAACGTTTTGGTCAGTTCTTTAGCAAACACGACTTGTTGATCGTCGCCAAGTGCTTGGGCTAAATCATCAAGGCTTGCCATTATACGGTGCGTGCTTTCGTACATTATGCTGGTCATGCTTGAATTAACGGCTTCGGTAAAAAAGTCTTGGCGGGCTTTACTTTTAGCCGGCGTAAAGCCTAAAAACTGAAAGCGGTCGGTGGGTAGCCCAGAGCAACACACGGCTGTAATTGCAGCACACGCACCAGGTATAGGTGTTACATGTGCGCCTTGCTCGCGGCATAAGTTTACAACCGCATAACCTGGGTCACTGATCAAGGGGGTTCCAGCATCAGAAACCAGCGCGATATTTAGCCCTTGGTTAAGCTGATCAATTATTTGTTGCGCTTTTTGCTTCTCGTTATGATCGTGTAATGCAAAGGTTTTAGCCTTGATACCAAAGTGGCTGAGTAGCTTGCCAGTATGGCGAGTATCTTCAGCAGCTATTAAGTCAACCTGCGATAATGTCGCGATTGCACGCTGACTTAAGTCGTCATAATTGCCAATTGGGGTGGCTACAATGTAAAGAGTGCCAATTTTCTGTGAATTCTCCTCATTTAACATTGAGGTCTCCTGCGTCAGTCAGTAATATAAGCAAATCGCGTTAACGTATTGGGAAATCATTGTGCGACTTAAACTAGTTAGTCTATTAATTATATTGTCAGGGTTATCGGCGTGCAGCACAACCGAAAAACCAACTAAAAACAGTGATAACTTCAGTAACAGTGCAAATGCATTAAAAAATCAAGCTACCAGCGCACAATCTATCTATCAATTGGCTCAAAATCGTCAAGGGGCTGATAAAATACAATTGTTGTATAGCGCAAGAGATGCAGCTATTACAGAGCAAAACTGGCCGCTACTAGAAAAAATAGGTAGCGACCTTGAATTAACAGCCAGTGTTGATCAAATTCAAAACCGTCTTTATATTGCGTTTGCGCAAAAAAACAGGATAAAAATGCTCAAGCCTTGGTTATTCTACAATCGCTAGACGGGCAACTAACCCAACCCGAGCACTTTGCATGGCATCAGTTTTTAACTGCCAGTATTTACGCATCACAAAATTTTCCTAAAAAAGCGGCCCCTTATTTCTTTAGGGCATCTGAGACAGCAGCTAAGAATAATATTGAGATCCCACAGCTTAATCAAAACTTGTGGGATAACTTAAAAAAACTGTCATCTTATGCATTAGAGCGCTTTAACCGAGGTTCAGTAATTCAACAAGGTTGGGCTAACCTTGCCTTATATCATAAAGTATATACAAGCAGCGGTGTTGAGTTAGATCAAGCAATCAATAACTGGCGACGCCGCTATGTTGGACACCCAGCGGTAACGGTATTACCTAAACAAGATGAATTGTTTACAGAGTTTTCCCCTATAAATATAGAACGTTTGGTTATACTGCTCCCACAATCAGGCCCAAATGAGCGATTAGGCGATGCACTCAAAGCCGGTGTTCTAGCTGCGCTTGATAAACAAAACATTAGTGAAACTCTGTTTCTAGATGAAAACCTAAACACTGAAGAACTTGCAGCTAAAATTGAGGAAATAAACCCCGACTTTGTTGTTGGACCTTTGTTAAAAGCCAATATTGATAAACTTACAGCAGCTAATACCTTGATAAATATACCGGCTCTGCATTTAAATACCTTTGATGGTGAGCGTATTTCATTGCAGCATTACTTCTTTGCACTGAGTCCTGAACACGAAGTAGAACAAGCTTTAGAACACTTTTTAGCCATGGGCTACCAAAAACCAATGTTGCTTGCACCTAATAATGTAAATGGCCAACGTTTAATTGACTACTTTAATTTACAGTGGCAACGCTACAGTGAAACCAAACCTCAGATTGGCCTGTATAATGATAAAAAAGACATGCCTAATACAATTACCAGCTTACTAGAAGTTGATAAGTCTAAAGAGCGTATAAAAACTGTAAAAGCACTTTTTAAACAAGAAGTAGAGAACGAAACGCGATCGCGTAGTGACATAGATGTTATTTACATTTTAGGTGATGCAATAGAAACCCGTTTAATTAAACCTTACCTTGATGTAAATGTAAGTACATTTGCTGAGCGTATCCCACTTTATGCCAGCTCTAAAAGTCATAGCAAACAAATTGACCGTACAGATAAAGGTGATCTAGAAGGGCTATATTTTACTGAGCTCCCATGGATGCTTAACTCACAAGTTAAACTACATACCTTGCGAGCACAATATGACACTTTATGGCCTGAACAAGTTGATATAAGCCAACGTTTATTTGCTATGGCGTATGATGCAATATTAGTACTTCCAGAAATAAGGCAATTAAGTATTGTGCCTGGCAACGAATTTAGTGGTTTAAGCGGTAAGTTATCTATAAACAGCAATGGGCACATAGAGCGAACATTAAATTGGGCGCAGTATTCTAATCGTCGTATAAAACCTGTGCAGTTAAAAACGCAGCGCCCAATACCACTATTTATGCAATCAGCAAATACAATACAAACAAGTAATTAAAGGGGGCGACATGTCGTGGTTTAAAGAGCTGTGGCAAAATAGCCGTGAAAAAGGTCAGTATTATGAGCTCCAAGCGCAAAAATATTTAGTATCTCAGGGATTAACCCCATTGAGCGTAATTATTACTGCCCCTTTGGTGAGCTTGATGTCATTATGAAAGAAGGTGACACCCTTGTTTTTGTAGAAGTTAAATTTCGCAAAAACAATGCGCGCGGCGGCGCTAATTATGCATTAAGCCCGCAGAAGCAGGCAAGACTAAAACGCAGTATTTATCATTACTTAGCCGCTAAAAACTTAACAAATGAAGCGCTTAGAATTGATTATGTAGCCATTACAGGAGAATCATCTCCCAAAATTAACTGGCTTAAAAACGTATTTTAAATACTTAGGCAATATAGGCTTAAGTTCATATAAAGATTAAGTATAAATTATTGGTAGGCTATGCAAGATACAATTAAAGAAATTTTTACAGAGAGCATTCAAGTACAAATCGCTGCAGGTGAAGTATTACCCAGTGCACTTGAATCAGCAGCATTTACCATTGCACAAAGCTTGATAAACGGTAATAAACTCATTTGTTGCGGCACTGCAAATTGCCATATGCTAGCCCAACATATTGCGGGTGTACTTGTTAACCATTATGAAACTGAGCGGCCGTGTCTCCCCGCTATAGCTTTGTCTCAAGAAAATATAAATTTAGGTCAAAATAACCAAGGCGATGATCACGATACATTTGCGCGACAAGTTCGTGCTTTTGCCCAGCAAGGGGATTTACTTCTTGCACTTGCTATAAACGGTAACGAAAAACATATTATTTCTGCTGTAGAGGCTGCACTTACTAAAGATATGAAAGTAATCGTGATGGTCGGTGATGATGGAGGGGAATTAGTTGGCTTACTTGGCCCTAATGACGTTGAAATTAGAACCCCTTCTAAGCGCCCTAGCCGTATTATCGAATCGCATTTAGTTAACTTACACTGTTTAAGCGAACTTGTTGATTTAACCCTCTTTCCGCAGGATGAAAACTATGTTTAAACGCTCCCTTATTGTTTTAAGTACTGTTGTATTATTGCAAGGCTGTGCGGCCGCTATTGTTGCAGGTACAGCTAGTGCAGTAACAGCAGCGAACGATCGCCGCACTATTGGCTCACAAATTGATGATAACAATATTGAGATAAAAGCCAGCATTGCCTTGAGTGAGGTAGAGCGCATTGAGAAATTTGCTAATATCAATGCAGTAAGCGTAAACGGTATCGTTTTATTAGTTGGTCAAGTCGCAAATCAAGAAATGAAAGGTGAAGCTCAACGTACAATTGAAGACGTTGCTGGTATTCGTAAAATTCATAATCAAATCCGTATTGGATCAAATATTGGTATCACCACACAAACCCACGACTCATGGTTAACCTCAAAAGTAAAAGCGCAGCTACTCACTGCAAAGAATATTAGTAGCAATAATATTAAGGTAGTTACTGAGAACGGTGAAGTATTTTTAATGGGATTAGTCTCTGAGTCTGAATCTAATCAAGCAGTAAACATTGCACGTAATGTATCTGGCGTTGAACGCGTAATAAAAGTTTTTGAATATATGTAGTTGTAAAATGATAGATAGCCTAATTACATACACCGGCTCGCTTTTGTATCAGGCATAAAAAAACCGCTTAATAAGCGGTTTTTTTGGCATTTATGTATTATTTAATAACACGTAAATGAGAGCCTTTTTTCTTTTCAGGCTTTTCTGGTGGTGCTTCATCAATAAATTCAGCTGATGAGTCAACACTTTCAAGCTCTGGAGCAAAGTCGTCTTCGTCCCCTAAAAACTCGTCTGCTGTAAAGACCGTACCTTCACCATTTTCACGTGCATATATTGCCAGCACTGCACCTAAGGGCACATACACTTGCATTGGCTGACCACCAAAGCGCGCGTTAAAGCTAAGTTGGGTTAGGTCTAACGAAAACTGTGTGACTGCTGATGGACTTATGTTTAAAACAATTTGTCCGTCTTGAACAAACTGTGTAGGCACTTGTACATTAGCAAACCCAGCGTCTACCACTAGATGTGGCGTGCATTCGTTATCAACTATCCAATCAAAAAAAGCACGTAATAAATAAGGACGATTAGGCGTCATTATAAACGAATCTCACGCTCAGCTTCAGTTAAAGAAGCTTGGAATGACTCACGTTCAAATAAACGGATCATGTATTCTTTAAGCTCTTTAGAACCAGCACCATTAAGCTCAATACCAAACTCTGGTAAACGCCACAGTAGTGGAGCTAAGTAACAATCTACCAAGCTAAACTCTTCACTCATAAAGTAAGGAGCTTCACTAAAGATAGGTGCTACAGCTAGTAATGCTTCTGTTAACTCTTTACGAGCTTGAGCTGCATCAGATGCATTATTGATGATTTTTTCAGCTAGGCTGTACCAATCTGTATCAATACGGTGCATCATTAAACGGCTACGACCACGCATTACCGGGTATACAGGCATTAGTGGAGGATGAGGAAAACGTTCATCAAGGTATTCCATGATGATATTTGCCTGATATAAACCAAGCTCACGGTCAATCAGTGTTGGCACTGTACCGTAAGGGTTAATTTCGTGAAGTGCTTCTGGCAGGTTATCTTTTTCAGCCAAATGAATATCTACACTTACACCTTTTTCCGCAAGTACAATTCGTACTTGGTGGCTATACATACAGTTAGCCCCAGAAAAAAGGGTCATTACAGGGCGCTTATTGGCAGCTACGGCCATGCCTACCTCCATTAAATCACTAAAACAGCAATAGGGGCTTAAGCCCCTATTGCAAAATTACCTTTAAATATGTTCAAACTTAATGAACATCTCTCCAGTATTCTTTCTTAAGCATAAATGCCAAGATAAACAGGATAATTAAAAATCCGATTACCTTAATACCTAATGCTTCCGACTCAAGACGTGAAGGTTCACCCACGTACTCAAGGAAGTTCGTTAAATCACGAGCTGCTTGGTCGTATTCATCTACGCTTAGTTCACCCGTACCATCTGTTTCAGTAGCAATAACTTTAGTCACAGTGTGACCATGCTCTTCTACTTCTTCAGTAATTGGCGTTGGCAAACCTTGCAGCTCTTGAAGAACATGAGGCATACCAACAGATGGGAAAACAATGTTATTTACACCAAACGGGCGAGATTCATCTTTATAAAACGATTTTAAGTACGTGTAAATATAATCTGGTGATTTTACACGAGCAATTAGCGTTAAATCCGGCGGAGCCGCACCAAACCATTTTGCTGCATCATCTTTTGTAATCGCGTTAGTAATATGGCTACCGACTTTAGAACCGTCAAAAATCAATTGTTCTAAACCAACCTCTGTTGGGATACCAATATCGCGAAAAGTACGTTCATAACGTTGATACTGCATTTGGTGACAACCAAGACAGTAGTTCATGAACAACTTTGCACCGCGCTGTAAAGATGGTTGATCAGTAAGGTCGTTATTCGCTTCCATTAAAGGAACCGATGGACCCGCTGCAATAACCATATTCGGCAACAAGTTTACTGATAAAGCAAATAAACCAATAATAAGCTTTTTCATCATTTCGTTAACCTCTCTGGCAATGGCTTAGTTTTTTCGTTCTTACTGTATACAAACAACAGCACGAAGAACATAAAGTAAGTCACAGTACAGATTTGAGAAATTATCGTCTTAAGGTCTGTTTGTGGAGTTGCACCCACCCAACCTAAAAGAACGAAAGTAACAACAAAACCTGCAATGTTCCATTTATGGAAACCACAACGGTAACGAACCGATTTAACTCTACCACGGTCTACCCAAGGTAGTAACGCAAGTACAACAATCGATGCACCCATTGCTGCAACACCGATAAGCTTATCAGGGATTGCGCGTAAGATTGCATAGAATGGCGTAAAGTACCAAACTGGGAAAATGTGCTCTGGTGTTTTAAGAGGGTTAGCTGCTTCGAAGTTTGGACCTTCTAAAAAGAAGCCATTCATCGCAGGCATAAAAAACACAACCCAACAGAACAATATTAAGAAACCAACCACACCCACAATATCTTTAACTGTGTAGTAAGGGTGGAACGGTATTGCATCAACAATATCTTTTTTGTCAGTGTAATACTCATGAAATTTAAATTTAGGTTTATCTTCTTCAGCTACAGAGCCTTTCTTACGCTTAATTTCAATACCTTCGGGGTTATTTGAACCCACTTCATGCAATGCAACAATGTGTAAGAAAACTAAGATTACGATAACCAGTGGGAGTGCAATTACATGCAATGCAAAGAAGCGGTTAAGCGTTGCACCCGATATTACGTAGTCGCCACGGATCCAAAGTGTTAAGTCATCACCAATAACCGGAATTGCACCGAATAGAGAAATGATTACCTGCGCACCCCAAAATGACATTTGACCCCAAGGTAATAAGTACCCCATGAACGCTTCAGCCATTAATGCCAAGAAAATAAACATACCGAATAACCACAGTAATTCACGTGGTTTTTGGTAAGAACCGTAGATCATGCCACGGAACATATGCATATATACAACGATGAAAAACGCTGAAGCACCTGTTGAGTGCAAGTAACGCAATAACCAGCCATATTCTACATCACGCATGATGTATTCAACCGAGGCGAATGCGCCCTCAGCAGATGGCACAAAGTTCATCGTTAACCAAATACCTGTAAGAATTTGGTTTACTAGTACCAGCATGGCTAGTGAGCCAAAAAAGTACCAGAAGTTAAAGTTTTTAGGTGCTGGATACTGTGCAATGTGCATATTCCAAACACGTGTCATTGGGATTCGGTCGTCTATCCAACCAATAATCTTACCAAACATTAGACTACCCCTCTTTCTTCGCCCACTAAAATAGTGGTTTCATCTAGAAAAGTATAAGGTGGTATTTCTAAGTTTAATGGTGCAGGTACCGATTGAAAAACTCGGCCAGCCATATCAAATTTAGAACCGTGGCATGGGCAGTAGAAACCATCGTCAGTCCCTTCTACTTTTTCGCCAAAGTTACCTTGTAAAAAGCCAGGAGAACACCCTAAATGCGTACAAATACCTACAGCCAAAAATATTTCTGGGCGTAATGAACGGTAATCATTTGTTGATGATTCTAATTGTTGTGGCTCTTGCGATTGTGGATCACGAAGTTGACCTTCATGTTCTTTCATCTGCTCAAGCATTTTTGGGGTACGTGATACAACCCATACAGGTTTACCACGCCACTCGACACGTATTAATTGTCCCGGCTCAAGTTTGCTGATATCTACTTCCACAGGCGCACCCGCAGATTTAGCTCGCTCACTTGGATTCCAAGACGCAATAAAAGGAACAGCAGCCCCAGCCGCACCAACACCACCAACAACAGAGGTAGCTATGGTTAAAAAGCGACGTCGGCCATTGTCTACAGGCGCATTGCTCATCCACTTATCTCCACTTACGATTCTCAACACTTGCTATATTGAGAACATCAGTTACAGCAGGTTAATTATTCGAAATTTTTAAAATAGAAACGATCATAATTAAAACCCTTGGTTAAAACAAGGTTATTCACAGCCTCATGCTCTAACACATCCAACTTCACCTAGGGTTCAGTAAGCCAGTTTGAGTATAGGGCCGAATAGTCATAATACCGTTTCTGTAAAAACTATGTACTGACCAAGATCAACTTCACTAAGCAAAAACTCTAAAACGGTGCGTAGTGTCGTAAAACTCGATCGTTTTACTTCCATGCCAATTGTAGCAAAAAATTCCACCAATTAACTGATGGATTTAAACTAATTACGATAATTATTTAACTTTTTTGCAGCTATCTGAGCATTTTTTAACTTTCGTTTATTAAATACGCTGTTATTGAGGAGTTTGATCAATACAAGTAACTGTAATTATTAAGCCTAGACACGATAACGAGTCAACTTAGGCGTATCTTTCATTGTCGGAATTACTATTTTTAAAAACAAAAAACCCAGCATAAGCTGGGTTTTGAATTTTTGATAACGTATAGATTAACGTTTTGAGAACTGTGGACGCTTACGCGCTTTCTTAAGACCCACTTTCTTACGTTCAACTTTACGTGCATCACGAGTAACGAAACCTGCTTTACGAAGTTGTGGACGTAATGACTCGTCAAACTCCATAAGTGCACGAGTAATACCGTGACGGATAGCACCAGCTTGACCAGTTGTACCACCACCAGAAACGGTGATGAAAAGATCAAATTTTTCAGTCATATCAACTAGCTCAAGAGCTTGATGAACAACCATGCGTGCTGTTTCGCGACCAAAGTACTCTTCTAAAGAGCGCTTGTTGATTACGATGTTACCAGTGCCTGGGCGTAAGAATACGCGAGCACTTGAACTTTTACGACGACCTGTACCGTAGTATTGATTTGCCATGATGGTGCTCCTTAAATGTCTAGAACCTGAGGCTGTTGTGCAGCATGGTTGTGCTCAGTACCTGTGTAAACTTTAAGTTTACGGTACATAGCGCGGCCTAAAGGACCACGTGGCAACATGCCCTTAACAGCCTTCTCGATGATCATTTCAGGCTTTGCAGCTTGAAGTTTATCAAAAGTAGTAGACTTAAGACCACCTGGAAAACCAGAGTGTGAATAGTACACTTTGTTTTTGAATTTGTTACCAGTTACAGTAACTTTTTCAGCGTTGATAACGATGATATAATCACCAGTATCTACGTGCGGTGTATATTCAACTTTATGCTTACCGCGTAGGCGATGAGCGATTTCAGTAGCGATGCGACCTAAAGTTTTACCTTCAGCGTCAACTACGTACCAGTCACGTTTTACTGTTTCTGGTTTAGCAACAAACGTTTTCATTTATAAAAATCCAATGTTTTTCAATTAAAACCACAAGTAGTTAATATTAACTACTGCTCTAAGTTTGCTACAACCCCTTCGAGTTTTAGACTTTTGCGCCGCTCACAAGTGGCTAGACTATATGATGGCATAGAACGCAACGTGGCAGACGCGGGAGTATACCAGCACTTAAAACACATTGCTACTCGCCGGTTGTTTTTTCCACAAGAAATTTTAGAAATAAGAAATACTATATATGTACCTCTTATTTTTAAGCGTTGGCCTATTACACATTTTCCTACTTACTTTAAACTAAATGCTCTTTAGCTAAATACTCTAAAGACTGCATTTCTTGCAAACGGCTTATACAACGCTTAAATTCAAAATTAAGGTTACCTTGAGTATAAAGGTCGGTGATCGGCTTCTCAGCTGAAATTATTAAGGTTACGTGACGCTCATAAAATTCATCAACTAAAGCAATAAAACGTCTTGCAGCATCATCGTTAGTTTGCCCAAGCTGTTTCACGTTAGAAATAATAACCGTATTGTATAGGCGACTAATCTCCATGTAATCGACTTGGCTTCGCGCTGTTTCGCACAATTCACTAAACTCAAACATCACAACACATTTAGCTACTTTGCGCGTTTTGATTAAACGCCCTTCTATCTCTATAGGCTCATCTAATTGGCCAGGCTCTGAGGAAAGTTTATCGAAGTAATCAAATAGGTTTTTATCTGCTTGTTCGTCAAGCGGGCTATGAAAAATTTCGGCTTGTTCTAGCGTACGTAATCGGTAATCGACACCTGAGTCTACATTTACTATTTCTGTATTGAGTTTAACCAACTCAATAGCCGGTACAAAACGCGCACGTTGTAAACCGTTTCTATAAAGATCATCAGGTACTATATTTGACGTTGCAACAAGTACAATACCGCGTGCAAATAATGCCTCCATTAAACCGCCTAACAGCATGGCATCTGTAATGTCTTGAACAAAAAATTCATCAAAACAAATTATGTCTGTTTCAGCTTTTAAAATATCCGCGACTTTTTCTAATGGGTTTACAGTATTGTTTAGCTTTTTAAGTTCATCGTGTACGCGATGCATAAAACGATGAAAATGTACGCGCATCTTCCGCGTGCCTGGTAAGGCTTCATAAAAAGTATCAACTAAATAAGTTTTACCACGCCCTACTCCTCCCCAGAAATATAAACCTTTTATAGGCGCTGACTCATCTTTATTAAAAAGCTTGGCAAAAAAGCTTTTTGATTTTATTTTGTTCTGGGTTAAATCGTCATATAAACGCTGTAAATGGCGCACTGCATTTTCTTGTGCTACATCATGTACAAAGTCATCTCGCTTCAAATCTTGTTGGTATGTTTGCCAAGGAGTCATATCTATTTACAGTTAAAATGCAGTTTAATTTGCAAAGCATATTAACACGCATCAATACTCGGGGTATATTACACTTAGTATGATTTATAATTGAATCAAGCATTCGTTAGTTATTTTCCCAAAGGGGTAGATTTATGGGCACAGTCACGTGGGTAGGTTTAATTGTTATTGTTGCTGTTATAGCTTTTTTTATTGGTGCATTTGTCACTAAAAAACAATTTAAACAGGATGAGTTGGAAAAACAGGCAGAGCAAGCTAACAATGCGTTAGAGCAATATCGTCAAGATGTAGCCGATCATTTAGCGAGTACAGGCAAGCTTGTAAATAAAATGAAAGAGAATTACGATCAACTACTTAGCCATGTTGAAGAAACCAATCAACTGCTGCTAGAGGATCGGAAGCAAACACCAGCTGAACCTTTCTTTTCAAAAGAAACTACTGAGCAATTACAAGCATCGATAAAAGAGCGCCGATGCGATCGCTCATCAGCAAAAGCACAACCTGCTGATTATGTTTCAGGCGAATCAGGTTTATTTGCAGGACAAAATAAAGTTTCAGAACATTCTAAAGCATCTTGATGAACTTTTTTTAACCCCATAGTCTTTAGATATAACAGCTTTGTTGTTTTATCTTACTGATAAATTAAAAAGGGCTGCTTATGCAGCCCTTTTTAATTTTTTGCTTTTCTCGAAGTGGAGTAAACCCAGACTATGAAAATGAAATTATCACTTATCAGCGCAGCTATTCTTTCTACTAGCCTTTTATTAAGCCCGGTAGCGTCTTATGCAAAAATACCGGTTGCCGTAAATGGTCAACAGTTGCCAACACTTGCCCCAATGCTCGAAAAAATTACTCCAGGCGTTGTAAGCATTCAAGTTTCAGGCTCTAAAGAAGTGCGTCGCCGTGCGGACCCACTTGAATACTTTTTCGGACAGCAACAACCCCGAAGCCAAAAACGTCAATTTAGCGGTTTAGGCTCTGGCGTTATTATTAATGCTGATGAAGGTTATGTAGTAACTAATAACCATGTGATTCAAGATGCCGAAAAAATGGTTGTTACTCTTGAAGACGGCCGTGAGTTTGAAGCGATTAAAATTGGAACTGATAAAGAATCCGACATTGCGCTTTTACAAATCGACGCTGATGATTTAACTGAAGTAAAACTAGCAAACTCAGATAATTTGCGCGTGGGTGACTTTGCCGTTGCTATCGGTAATCCGTTTGGCCTTAGCCATACTGTTACATCAGGAATTGTGAGTGCACTTGGTCGCAGTGGTTTAAACATTGAAGGCTACGAAGATTTCATTCAAACCGACGCAGCGATTAACCAAGGCAACTCTGGTGGTGCTTTAGTTAACTTAAATGGTGAATTAATAGGTATTAACACTGCTATTTTAGGGGCTTCAGGCGGTAATGTTGGTATTGGTTTTGCTATCCCGTCTAACATGATGAAAAACCTAGTAGATCAAATTATTGAACACGGTGAAGTACGTCGTGGCTCACTTGGTATTTCTGGGCGCCCACTTGATGCAGGCCTAGCTAAAGCACAGCAACTTGACGTCAAACAAGGTGCCTACGTTATGCAAGTAATGGATGACACCGCTGCAAGTAAAGCAGGAATCAAAGCCGGTGATGTTATTGTAAGTATTAATGGCGGTGATATTAGCGGCTTCCATGAATTACGAAGCAAAATAGCAACCTTGGGTGAAGGTAGAGAAATCAAGCTCGGCATTTATCGTGACGGAAAAATTAAAACAGTTAAAGTTACACTCGATGGTGCATCAGGTGTTACGGCAACAGGGGAAGAGCTACATCCTGCTTTTCAAGGTGCCGAGCTTGAAAACGTGCAAAAAAATAGTAATAAAGGTGTTGAAGTTACCTCTGTAGATCCTCGTTCACCTTCTGCCCGTGTTGGCCTTGAAGAGGGTGACATTATAATGCAGGTAAACCGTCAACGCGTAGAAACAATTCGTGATATGAATAAGATCATCGATGACACAAAAGGCAATATAGTGCTTGGCGTGAAACGTGGCCGTGAATCTATATTTATCTTAATTCAGTAATAAATATTGCTATAAATGAAATAAAAGTAACAGTGGCACTTGCCGCTGTTATTTTTTTATGCCATCATAAAGAAATTACTTCCTTATAATAAGAATCCCGTGCTGAAACTAATAAAATTTATTCTCCCGCCATTATTTGTAGGGCTTAGCATTGCTTTTTTAGTGGTTTTTTTCAGCCCTAATATGCGAGCTTCTCTATTACCGAACGTGCCTCTTGCGAGTGCAATGAGTACTAGTCATTTAAGTTTCTCAGATGCTGTTAAACGTGCAGCCCCCTCCGTAGTGACTATTTTTTCTGAGAGCATTTCGAAAGAGCCTCGTTATAAAAGACAAAATACCGTACAAGAATTAGGCTCTGGTGTGATTATGTCGCAAGATGGCTACATTCTTACTAACTATCATGTAGTGAATAATGCAGATCAAATTATGGTTATTCTGACAGACGGCAGGCGCTTTTTTGATGTCCAACTAATCGGCTTTGATACGATTACTGATCTTGCATTACTTAAAATAAACGCAGACCACCTTCCCGTTATTCCTATAAGCGATAGCTATACGTCGAGTGTAGGTGATGTAGTACTAGCCATAGGTAACCCACTTAATTTAGGACAGACAATTACCCAAGGTATTATTAGCGCTACTGGTAAGCAAAAAATTACAGACAGCCCTTATAATAACTTATTACAAATGGATGCCGCTATTAATGTAGGAAATTCAGGGGGCGCATTAGTTAATTCTAACGGTGATTTAGTTGGTATCACTTCAGCCCAATTTAAAACGCGTGAAAATTTAAACATACAGGGAATATTTTTTGCTGTGCCGTATTCACTTGCTAAAAAAGTAATGGGAAAATTGATTCGACATGGTCGTGTAGTTAGAGGCTACCTTGGTTTTGAAGGCACCGCAGTAGACAGCACAGGTAAAGAAGTTAACGATAGCCTAACTCCTGTTTCAGGTATGCGAATTACGAACTTAGATCCCTTAGGCCCAGCTTGGCAAGCAGGTATTGAAGAACAAGATATCGTTATTAAAATTGCAGGGCTTTCCGTAGCAAATCCGCAAAAAGTACTTGAAAAAATAGGCAATACAGAACCTGGGAAAGAAATAGAGTTTGAGCTTTATCGAAATGGCAAAATAGAAAAAATCATGGTGATGGTCGCAGAGCTTGAAACAAAACTATAACTACTAATTGTAGGTCGGTGTGTATTTACATATCCGACCTACATATATTAGGCGCTTTTAACTGCTTCTACGTTTAATATTAGCACCTAATGCACTGAGCTTATCTTCAATGCGCTGATACCCTCTGTCAACGTGATAAATACGGTCAACAACGGTTTCACCTTGCGCGACTATACCTGTTAAAATTAGACTCGCTGAAGCACGTAAGTCAGTTGCCATAACTTGCGCACCGCTTAGGCTTTTGGTTTCACCACAAATAGCCGTGTTGCCCTCAAGACGAATATTAGCACCCATGCGCTGTAACTCAGGCACATGCATAAAACGGTTTTCAAAAATCGTTTCTGTAATCGTTGCACTGCCATTTGCCACAACATTCAATGCTGTAAATTGAGCTTGCATATCAGTAGGAAAACCTGGGTGTGGAGCGGTTTTAATATTAACAGCTTTAAGCTCTCGGCCACGCATATCTAAGTAAATACTGTCATCATGCACCTCAAGCAATGCATTCGTTGCACGCAGCTTTTCAATCACAGGTTCAAGTGAATGAAAATCAGTATTCTTACAAAGTACCTCACCGCCAGCCATTGCAGCCGCCACTAAAAATGTACCTGTTTCAATTCTATCTGGCAAAATACTATGCTCACAACCCGCCAAGCGCTCAACACCCTCCACTTCGATACGGCTAGTACCTGCTCCAGTAATTTTAGCCCCCATTGCAATTAAACAATTAGCTAAATCGATAATTTCAGGCTCACGCGCGGCATTATCAAGTATGGTTTTTCCATCAGCAAGCGCTGCTGCCATCAGTAAATTTTCAGTAGCACCAACACTAACCATCTCCATAAAGATTTCAGCGCCTTTTAAGCGACCATTTACCTTTGCATTAATATAACCATTTTCAACGCTTATTTGTGCGCCTAAGCGCTCTAAACCTTGAATATGGATATCAACAGGACGAGCACCAATAGCACAACCACCTGGTAATGAAACCTGAGCTTCACCAAAGCGTGCCACTAAAGGGCCTAGTGCAAGCACAGAAGCACGCATTTGTTTAACGAGCTCGTAAGGGGCAAGCGTCTGATTTACCGTTGCGCCATCAATAATAAGTGTGTCGCCTTGCCAATTAACATCTGCACCTAAAGTTTTTAATAGTGCTTCGGTGGTAACAATGTCACGTAAACGTGGAACATTAGTAAATGTACTTTTACCATCAGCAAGTAAAGCAGCAAACAAAATAGGAAGCGCTGCGTTTTTAGCACCAGAAATAGTAACTTCACCAGCAAGTGAAGTGCCACCTTGAATTACAAATTGATCCATTTAGGAGGCCTTACTTATTGCGGTAAAATAAATTTTTGTTCACGTTTCCACTCTGTTGGAGTGAAAGCGCGAATAGAAACTGCGTGAATTGTGCCATCTGAAATTGTATTCATCAACGGACCATAAACTAGCTGTTGCTTTTTAACACGGCTTAAACCGTCAAAGCATTCACCAACTGCAATTACTTCATAATGACTACCATTAGCTTTTACATGCACTTCAGCTAATTGAAGTTCATCGCGTAATAATGTTTCGACTTGGCTAGTTTCCATAACTCTCACTCAAATAGGGTTGTAACTTGACCCAACTGCATTAAATTTTGCAATTGTTCAGGTGGATTTTGCAATTCAAGACGAATGCCTTGCTGCTTAAATTCTGCAAAAGAGTGAATTAACCAAGCTAAGCCCGCTGTGTCAACCCTTGATACCTCACTAAGGTCAAAATAAGTGGTTTTATGCTTAGTTATTAACTTATCGTTCAAAAGCCGTTCATTACTAATGGAATTTCGAGTAAGTTCACCACTTACTCGAAACTGCTGTTCATCAACTTGGCTAATTGCCAATTTAGTCATTCGAGCTACTGCCTCTAAATTGAACAGGTAACTTACTCTTTTGCTCTAAAAGGTTGCTTACATTGTCAATACCTTGCTGACGTAAAATACCTTGTAGTTCGCTTTGTTTGGCGTCTAATAAACTAATACCTTCAGCAATCATATCGTAAGCTCGCCATTCACCATCGCGATCTTCACGAACTTTAAAGTCTATTCTGATATCAGGTTTACCATCTTCAAGAATTTTAGTTTTAACAACAACGACATCTTTACCTTTAAATGGTTGCTCAGCACCAAACTCAACTTTTTGATTTGTATATTGTGTAAATACACCAGCGTAAGTGGCAACTAAATACTCTCTAAATACACCAATAAAGCGCTGAATATCTTTAATCGCTTGGGCTTTTTCAGCTTCATCTGTAATTGCTCGTACTTTAGATACTTCACTACCTAACACGCGAAGTGCTGCATATTTGTAGTCAATATAAGGCATTAATTCTTCTTCAACAATGACACGAAGATGCTCTTGATTTTTAATGATTAATGGCTGATCTTTTTTGATACGTGCAAATGTGTTATCCGCGACTTGGCGTACCATTTTGTTTGGATCATTTAGTTTAACATCTGCAGCACTTACGCTTTGAGTTAGCGTCATTGTGCTAATTGCTACAATAGCTAGAAACTTTTTCAACATAATAATTACTCACTACCTTGGTTGAATAAAAACTGCCCAATTAACTCTTCAAGTACAATGGCAGACTTAGTATCAGTGATTGAATCACCGTCACCTAACGCTTTACTGTCTACACCAAATAAATCATCAATTGCTTCGTCTTGCTTATTTTCGGTTACGACTTGACCTAAACAGCGTTGCTCTGCTGAATTAGGAGAAATAACAGGGTGGATACCTAGATACTGCTCACCTAAAATACCCGATGTTAAAATTGAGATTGAGCTCGTGTCTGAAAAACGACATAAATACTGTGCATCAATGGTCATATTAACCACTGGCAAGAACTCCTGTGGATGAACATAAATTGACTCTACTCGACCAATAACGACTCCGCCCACTTTTACTGGTGCACGTGCCTTTAATGACCCTATGTTTTCAAATTTAGCATTAAGTGTGTACGTCTCGCCTGAGCCGCTAATACCTGAATTGGCGACTTTAAGCGCAAGCATAGCAAACGCTAAAATTCCTAACGCCACAAAAAAACCAACTAAAATTTCTAATTTCCGTGAATTCATTATCTATACCCTATTAGCTGGTAAACATTACCGCTGTCAAAATAAAGTCAAACCCTAAAACCGCCAATGACGAATGAACAACCGTTTCGGTGGTTGCTTTACTGATCCCTTCAGAGGTCGGCACACAGTCATACCCTTTATAAAGTGCTATCCAAGTCACCACAATGGCGAATACAAAGCTCTTAATAATACCGTTTAGTATGTCTTGCTGAAACGATACTTGTGATTGCATAATTGACCAAAAACTACCCGTATCAACACCAAGCCAATCAACTCCAACTAAATGAGCACCAATAATTGCCACTGCTGAAAATATCACCGCTAGTAACGGCATACTTATAAAGCCTGCCCAAAAGCGCGGTGCAATAATTCGTTTTAGTGGATCAATTGCCATCATTTCTAATGATGATAACTGTTCTGTTGCTTTCATTAAGCCTATTTCTGCAGTAAGCGCACTGCCCGCTCGCCCTGCAAATAATAACGCTGTAACAACAGGCCCGAGTTCTCGTAATAAACTTAATGCCACTAATGGCCCTAAACTATCCTCTGCACCATACCCAACTAATACCGTATAGCCTTGTAATGCCAAGACCATACCGATAAATAAACCTGACACCATAATAATGAGCAAAGATTGCGAACCCACCATGTAGAGCTGACGAATAAGTAGAGGTGTACCCTTTTTAAAGTTAGGTACATTTACAAGTGCGCCAAAAAGCATATAAGTTGAGCGACCCAGAGCCGCAAAACGACCTAGCGTCTTATGCCCTAATTTTTGAAATAAATCCAACATTATGCTTTTTCTCCAAGCAACTCATCTGCATATGTTTGAGCTGGAAAATGAAAAGGCACGGGACCATCAGACAACCCTTTTAAAAACTGTTGCACTAAAGGAGACTCATGATTGCGCATTTCGTCAGGTGTTCCACAACCAATTACACCCTGATCAGCGATAATAATAACGTGGTCAGCAATACTCATTACCTCGTTAACATCATGGGTTACAATTAAAGAAGACAAACCAAGCACTTCGTTGAGTGACTTAATTAATTTAACCAACACCCCCATAGAAATAGGATCTTGGCCTGCAAATGGTTCATCGTACATTATAAGTTCAGGGTCGAGCGCAATAGCACGTGCCAGAGCTGCGCGCCTAGCCATACCTCCCGATAATTCAGAAGGCATTAAATCTTTCGCTCCGCGTAGCCCAACAGCTTGCAATTTCATTAGCACAACCAACCGAATTAGGTCTTCACTCAACTCAGTGTGCTCCCTAATTGGGAACGCTATATTATCGAATACCGACATATCAGTAAACAACGCACCACTTTGAAATAACATGCTCATTTTAGTTCGCGCTTCGTAGAGTTCTTTGCGCGACATATTTGGGATACTACCACTTTCAAATAAAATATCACCGGAGTCAGGCTTAAGTTGACCGCCAATTAAACGCAACATGGTCGTTTTACCAATTCCGCTTGGCCCCATAATCGCAGTGATTTTACCTTTAGGAACGCTAAAGCTCATATTTTTATATATGCTTCTATCGCCTCTCGAAAAGCTAACATCCTTGACTTCTACTATTGATTGCGACAAGTCGCTCTCCATAACAATGTTCACTAGTGCACCTATTTTAAAGCTTTTTTAACCAAGATGGAAAAAACAATTCGTAAGATTTTGTAATACACTTGCAAAAAGGAGTATAAGACTCGTTTATAACGGCTTAACTGCAGCTTAAGGTGCTGATATAAGCGCCTTAAAATATTATTCAACAAGTTATTGTAATTAGAGTTGACCTGACTCTTTTATTTATACTTTCACCTTTGCTTTTGTTACTATTCGCGCCATCTGTATTTTGAATAACTGGCTTAATATAATGGTTACCTCGTTTGTTATTTTAATTCTTGGTTTTGCGGCTCTTGTTTGGAGTGCAGACAGGTTTGTTTATGGCGCAGCGGCACTTGCAAAAAACTTTGGCGTACCAACCCTAATTGTAGGCTTAACTGTTGTGGCAATGGGTTCGTCAGCCCCAGAGATGATGGTTTCCGCTTCTGCAGCGCTCGCAAATAAAACAGATACTGCAGTTGGTAACGCTGTCGGTTCAAACATAACAAACATTCTACTTGTGTTAGGTATTACAGCGTTATTTAGACCTCTGTCTGTATCTTCAAGTACATTAAAACGCGAAATGCCACTGGTCTTGCTGATATCATTCGCTACCTGGTATATTTTTTCAGACAATTATTTTTCATTAGCCGAAGGTGTCGCCTTACTTATTGGCTTTATCGTGTTTATAGGCGGTTTGATTATTATTTCACTGCGCGCAAAAAACCAAGATGACCCATTTATAACAGAAGCCTGTGACGACGTACCTAACGATGTACCAACTAAAAAAGCGGTATTTTGGTTAGTTATTGGCATGGTTCTACTCCCTGTTAGCTCACATTTTTTAATTGGTTCCGCAGTCGACATAGCTAAATACTTTGGCCTAAGCGATCTAGTCATTGGCTTAACTATTATTGCCATTGGCACGAGCTTACCGGAGCTTGCAGCTTCAATTGCCGGTGTATTAAAAAATGAAGATGATTTAGCTCTAGGCAATATTGTTGGTTCAAACATTTTTAATATATTGGCTGTGTTACCGCTCGCAGGTATTATTAATCCATCCATTATCGATCCGTCAGTAGCGAGTCGAGATATACTCATTATGATTGGTGCAACATTTGCTCTTATCATCATGTCATTGAACTTTAGAGGCACCCAACGCATCAATAGAATGGAAGGTGGCTTATTGCTTATCGCATTTTTGGGCTACCAAGGGTACATTTTTAGTCAAGTAGGGTAAATAATGACGACGCTGAACTTTATCGAACAGGGTCTTCGCGTTCTCAATATTGAACGCCAAGCACTTAATGACATAGCGCAATATGTAGATGAAAATTTTCATCACGCATGCCAATTAATGTTTGACTGCGAAGGTCGAATTATTGTTATTGGCATGGGTAAATCAGGCCACATAGGTAATAAAATTGCAGCAACACTTGCAAGTACAGGAAGCCCTGCCTTTTTTGTACACCCAGGCGAAGCTAGCCATGGCGATTTAGGAATGATCACCAAAAACGATGTTGTCATGCTTATTTCAAACTCAGGTGAGACGAGTGAAGTTTTAAATATTATCCCTGTTTTAAAACGCCTTGGTGCAAAAATAATCGCCATGACAGGCAATACTAAATCGACCATGGCAACACATGCAAATGTACATGTATGCATTAAAGTAGAAAAAGAAGCATGCTCTTTAGGGTTAGCACCAACGGCGAGCACTACAGCGACTCTTGCTATGGGCGATGCGATGGCAGTGGCTCTGTTAGAAGCTCGTGGTTTTACCGCCGATGATTTTGCGCTTTCTCACCCTGGGGGCAGTTTAGGCAAACGATTATTACTAACCTTAAAAGATGTTATGCACAGCGGCGCAAATACACCTATTATTAGCGTCTCACAAACCGTAAAAGATGCACTTATTGAAATGTCAGCCAAAGGCCTTGGTATGACAGCCATTGTTGATAAAAGTAATCAGCTAGTGGGATTATTTACCGACGGTGATTTACGCCGTATTTTAGAGCAAAGACTAGATATTCATACAACACAAATAGACCTTGTTATGACTAGGTCATGCACAACAGCTACACAAGATATTTTAGCTGCTGAAGCGCTTAATATAATGGAACACAAACGTATAAATGGCTTGATTGTTGTTAATGAGCAAAACCAGCCTATTGGCGCACTAAATATGCAAGACTTATTAAAAGCAGGAGTATTATAAATGCAATTTGAAGAACTCTATCAACCGCTGAGTGCTGATGCAAAAGCACGTGCTAAAAAAGTAAAACTACTTATATGCGATATTGATGGTGTATTTTCTGATGGCCGAATTTATCTTGGCAATCAAGGTGAAGAGCTCAAAGCATTTAATACAAAAGATGGTTTTGGCATTAAAGCGCTTATAAACAGTGGCTTTGAAGTGGCTGTTATTACTGGTCGCCATTCGCAGATAGTGCAACAACGTATGACCAGTTTAACAGTACAACATATTTATCAAGGTCAAGAAAACAAGCTTATTGCTTACGAAGAGCTAAAAAACAAGCTTCACCTAAGTGATGATCAAATTGCCTACATTGGTGATGATGGCCCCGATATGCCGGTAATGGAATTAGTCGGGTTTGCCGTTGCAGTTAACGATGCTCACCCACTAATCAAGCGTTTATCACATTACACGACACAGATGCTGGGTGGTTTTGGCGCAGTGAGAGAACTAACCGACTTACTTATGCTAGAGAACGACAAACCACTTACTAGCAAAGGTACTAGTTCATGAATACAGCGCGCATAATTTTAAGCGTTTTATTCATCAGCTGTATGGTTTGGCTTTGGTACCCTTATTTTGCACAAACAAATATGACAGCTCAGGTTGAAGCTGAAGTTATCGCTAAGCCTGATTATATTGCTATTGAGCTAAAACAAACGGCCTATGATGAAAATGGTAAAATTAATCATAAAGTTACAGCTGCTAAAATGGAATTATATCAACAGTTAGGCTTTACCTTTTTTGAAAAGCCCATTTTCACCTTATATAACGAAAAACAAACATGGCGAATAAATGCAGACGAAGCAACGTTATATGAAGGAAAACAATTAATTTTAGAAGGTAACGTGGTTGCCAAGAATCTTACTGATAATGCAATGATAGACAAGATTAATGCGGATAATATTCAAGTAGATATAAAACTACTCACGATGCGTTCAGAGCAACCCGTTATTGTTACGGGACCCAATTTAAAGATCACCGGTAAAGGCCTTGAAGCCGATTTAAAAACTGAAGTGATAAAACTTATTAACCATACGCGAACTATATATTATGACCAATAAAATTTCAAAAATACTTATTATTCCGACACTTATACTAGCTTTCAACCTTAGCGCTGCTGAACAAGCGATTCAACCTGCAGCGAATCAAATATCAATAAGTGCCGACAAACAAGAAGGCCAATTAAAAGAAAACGTCGGAATTTTTGAAAAAAATGTTGAGATTATTCACGGCAACCGCCGTATTACAGCCGACCGTTTAGAAGTACATAAACGTGATGAATTAGGCGATAATAAACAGCTACTAATTGCAACTGGTAGCCCTGCATATTTCGAAGAAAAACAAACTGACGGCACTATAATGAGCGCCAGCGCAAACGAAGTTCGTTATGATGTAGCTAAACGATTTTTAACCCTTATTGGCGATGCACAAGTATCGCAAGCGGGTCAAAAAATAAATGCCAAGAGTATTACTTACGATATACAACAGCAATTAATTAGCGCTGAAAAAGACGAAAACTCAACCGATCGTGTGCATACTATTTTAGTACCTATTGAGACTAAAAAAGAAAAAAACGATAAAGGTCAGCCATGAGTACATTAAAAGCAGAACTATTAGCTAAAAGTTATAAAGGCCGTGAAGTTGTAAAAAATGTAGGTCTGGAAGTAAAGGCTGGCAGCATAGTCGGGTTACTTGGCCCTAATGGTGCAGGTAAAACCACAACGTTTTATATGATTGTAGGCCTTGTACCTAGTGATAAAGGCAAGATTTCTATCGACGATAACGATATTACTCTTTTACCTATGCATAGTCGTGCTAGATTAGGCATTGGTTACTTACCCCAAGAATCATCAATTTTTAGAAAGCTTACTGTTTATCAAAACTTAATGGCTATTTTAGAAACACGTAAAGAGCTAAATAAGCAAGCAAGAGAAGACACACTTAACAATTTATTAGATGAATTTAGTATTCAGCACATTCGTGATAGCCAAGGTATGGCATTATCAGGAGGCGAGCGTCGCCGAGTTGAAATAGCGCGAGCACTAGCCGCTGATCCTAAATTTATATTGCTTGATGAGCCTTTTGCTGGTGTTGACCCTATTTCAGTGTTAGATATAAAGAAAATAATAGAACATCTTAAAAATCGTGGTATTGGTGTGTTAATTACCGACCATAATGTAAGAGAAACTCTTGATGTTTGCGAAAAAGCCTACATAGTTTCTCATGGTGAGTTAATTGCATCAGGCACTCCAGAACACGTATTAAACGATAAAACAGTACGTGATGTTTATTTAGGCGAGCAATTTAGGCTGTAACATTTACGCCATGTCTTTAAGCATCTGCTAGTATTAATTATAACAACATAAAAGGATTGTTAGAGATACATGAGGCAATCATTACAGCTGCGCATGGGCCAGCAACTTACAATGACTCCACAGCTGCAACAAGCAATTCGCCTGTTGCAACTCAGTACATTGGATCTCCAGCAAGAAATACAAGAAGCACTCGACAGCAACCCCCTATTAGAGGTTGAAGAGCAAGATTACGCCGAAGATTCTGCTGGTAAAAACGAGCAAAAAGCAGATAACGACGATGTCACTGTTAGCGCAAATGCTGATGATGTTCCGAGCGAATATGAGCAAGACAGTGGTGAAGCACTTGCTAAAGATACGCTAAGTGATGAAATGGCTATGGATGTTAGTTGGGATGAATATATGAGCGCAGCCCCAGCATCATCATCAGGACCAATGCCTGAAGATGAATCTATATACCAAGGCTCCTCAACTGAAACGCTCCATGAATACCTAATGTGGCAACTACAACTGACTCCCTTTAGTCCTACCGATGAAGCGATTGCGATTGCGATTGTTGAAGCCGTCGATGATTCGGGTATTTTAACACTGAGCTGCGAAGAAATTTTAGAAAGTTTTAATCAAGAGAACGAAGAAGACAACGAAGTTGAACTTGACGAAATAGAAGCTGTTTTAAAAAGAATTCAATTGTTTGACCCTGTTGGTATTGCAGCACGTAGTTTACAAGAATGCTTATGTATTCAGCTGAACCAATACGATAAAGAAACACCCTATATTAATGAAACAAAAATGATTTTAACCGAGCACATTGATCTATTAGCTGCTCGCGACTATCGTACATTAATGAAAAAAACAAAGCTCAAAGAAGAAGAGCTTAAAGAAATAATGACTTTAATACATACTCTTAGCCCAAAACCGGCGGATACTATAGTTAGAGAAGAATCTGAGTATGTAATTCCTGATGTATCGGTGAAAAAAATAAAAGGTCGCTGGGTTGTTGAACTAAACCCAGATAGCATGCCTAAAATCAGAGTCAACAGCCAATATGCAGCAATGTCACGCACCGTTAAATCAAGTGGTGATAGCCAGTTTATTCGCTCGCATCTACAAGAAGCTAAATGGTTTATTAAAAGTTTAGAAAGTAGAAACGATACACTATTAAAAGTAACTAATTGTATTGTTAAGCAACAACAAGGTTTTTTTGAGCATGGCCCAGAAGCCATGAAACCAATGGTTTTAAATGATGTAGCAGAAATGGTCGAAATGCACGAATCAACTATTTCACGCGTAACAACTCAAAAATATATGCATACACCTCGCGGTATTTTTGAGCTTAAATATTTTTTCTCAAGCCATGTAAGTACTGAAAATGGAGGCGAATGCTCATCAACAGCAATACGCGCTCTCATTAAAAAATTAATCGCAGCAGAAAACTCAGCAAAACCATTGAGTGATAGTAAAATTGCAGATATATTAGCTGAGCAAGGAATAAAAGTAGCGAGACGTACAATCGCAAAGTATCGCGAATCTCTAGCTATTCCACCGTCAAATCAGCGAAAAAGTTTGATTTAAGACGCTAAACAAAGAGGGTAATGCTTATGCAACTAAACTTAACTGGTCGTCACGTAGAAGTAACTGATTCATTAAGAGATTATGTAAATACCAAATTTGCGAAGCTAGAAAGACACTCAGATCATATTAATAATGTTCATGTCATTCTTGATATAGAAAAATCAAACCAAAAAGCTGAGGCAACGATTCATGTAAGTGGAGCTGAGTTATTTGCCTCTACTGAACATCAAGATATGTACGCCGCCATTGACTCGCTGATTGACAAGCTCGATCGCCAAGTTATTAAACACAAAGAGAAGCTTGCTCGACACTAATATTATGAAATTAAGTTCACTTATATGCCAGGACTGCAGCAGAGCTGCGGTCCTTTTTAATAGTAAAAAAAGAATTTTAGAGTTCATCAGTCAACTTGCTCATGACAAGCTTCCATATCTTTCTCAACAAGATATTCTCAGCGCCTTAATGAATAGAGAAAAACTGGGAAGCACTGGTATAGGAAGAGGTATTGCAATCCCTCATGGGCGAATGAGCGGTGCAGAAGAGCCTTTAGCACTCGTATTAGTAAGCGAAACACCTATTAATTTTGATGCAATAGATAATCGCCCTGTTGATATATTTGTTGCTCTCATCGTACCTGATGGCGATAACCAGCAGCACTTAAAGACGCTCGCAACGATAGCTGATAAACTAAATAATAAAGATTTTTGTAAACAGTTACGCAGCGCAAAATCAGATACTGAACTGTATCAAGTTATTGTAGAACAATCGTAATTAACATAATGGGTGATAAATGGAATTAATTATCATAAGTGGCCGTTCCGGTTCTGGAAAATCGGTTGCTTTACGCGTAGTTGAAGATTTAGGTTATTATTGCGTAGATAATATTCCAATTAATCTGCTACCTTCTTTAGTGAGAAGTGTATCTGATAACTACGACAAAATTGCAGTTAGTATTGATGTCCGTAATTTACCAAAAGAGCAAGATGAATTTAACGATATCCTTGAATACTTACCTGGCTTTGCTAAACCGACTCTGTTTTATCTAGACAGTGAGGATCAAACATTAATTAAACGTTTTTCTGAGACTCGCCGTCTACACCCGTTATCAGTTGACTCATTACCTCTTGATTTAGCTATAAAAAAAGAAAAAGAACTACTCGATGTTCTCACTACTCGCGCTGACTATATGATCGACACGAGTGATTTAAGTGTTCATCAACTTGCTGAATCAATTCGTGAAAAAATTCTGGGTAAAAAAGATAAACAACTCATTGTTACTTTTGAGTCATTTGGCTTTAAACACGGCATTCCTAAGGAAGCTGATTATGTCTTTGATGCACGCTTTTTACCGAACCCACATTGGGAGCCAGAATTAAAACCTTTAAATGGCTTAGACCAACCCGTAAAGGATTACTTAGCCAGCCACAGCATTGTCCAAAAGTTCACTTGGCAAATTCAAACTTTTGTACAAACATGGTTGCCACATTTAGAGCGAAATAACCGTAGCTACTTAACTATTGCTATAGGTTGTACTGGTGGGCAACATCGCTCAGTATATTTAGCACAAACGATTGGTGAAAGTTTTTCGATGACACATCCAAATGTAAAAATCCGCCATAGAGAACAAGAAAAATAACTCATTCAAAATAATCATCTGTTCAGCTTAGGTAGAGTAACTTATGCGTTTAGAAGACACTTTTTTAATAAAAAATAAATTAGGACTTCATGCAAGAGCCGCTACAGTATTAGCGCAACTTGCAATTAAATTTGATGCCTCAATCATGATATATCAAGATGATAAAGAAGCGCCTGGGGACAGTGTATTGGCTTTAATGCTACTGGAAAGCAGTCAAGGAAAAGAGGTAAAAGTAGTGTGTGAGGGCCCTGATGCCGAACAAGCTTTACATGCCGTTGGTCAATTGATAGCACAACGCTTTAATGAAGAAGAATAGCACTTAGCTAAAAACCGAAACTAAGATAAACTAAATGTGGTTAATTACCCCATTAATAAACCTCCCTATCCATAGTTATATAAAAATCAATAAGGACGCCAATGCCTGAAGCTTTTGAACAAGACTATCCACTACAACAATTAAAACAAGTGACAAAGTCGCTTAACAGTGGTCAATTTGTTCAAGTTAGGCGGATGTTAGCAAAAACAGCTCCTTGTGATACCGCATTATTATTAGAGTCATCGCCGCATAAAATTCGCCGACTACTTTGGCAATTGGTTGACCCTGATGTACAAGGTGATGTTCTTGAAGAGCTTTCCGAAGATGTTCGTTTAGGCATTATTGCCCAAATGGAACCTGAGCACATTGCAGCCGCAACTGAAGACATGGGCCACGATGACTTAGGTGAAGTACTCCGTAGTTTACCAGACACCGTTTATAAAGACGTTGTCAGCGCGATGGATATTCAAGACCGTGAGCGTGCAACACAAGCACTTTCATATCAAGAGCGTTCAGCTGGCGCGCTAATGAACACCGATACGGTAACCATTCGTCCTGATGTAACGCTCGATGTTGTACTTAGATATATTAGGCTACGTGGGGAGCTACCAGAAGGTACAGATGACCTATATGTTGTTGATAAACACAACTGTTTTATAGGCGCTCTATCACTGAGTACGTTATTAACGAACCCACCTGAAAAAATTGTTCGCGATTTGATGGATGAAGATTGTGAATCAATCCCAATTTCAATGGATGAAAGTGAAGTCGCGCAACTATTTGAGCGCCATAATTGGATATCAGCACCTGTTGTGGATGATAACGATCAATTACTTGGTCGTGTCACTATCGATGATATTGTTGACGTAATTCGAGAAGATGCAGAGCATAGTTTACTAGGCTTAGCCGGTCTAGATGATGAAGAAGATACCTTTGCGCCAGTACTAAAAAGCTCTAAAAAACGCTCAGTTTGGTTAGGTGTCAATTTACTAACCGCACTTGCAGCTGCCTTTGTTGCTAGCTTTTTTGAAGGAACACTAGATGTTTTACCTATTTTGGCGGTACTAAACGGTATTGTCCCTTCTATGGGTGGCGTTGCAGGAAGTCAATCGTTAACGCTTGTTATACGCGGTATTGCGGTAGGCCATATAAACCAAACAAACCAACGTTTTTTAATGATGAAAGAACTTGCCATTGGTGCGTTAAACGGTATTTTGTGGTCATTATTAATTGCAGGTGTTATTGCCCTATGGCAATGGGACTTTATGCTTGGTGGTGTACTTGCCTTCGCTATGTTTATGAACTTAGTCGTGGCTGGTGTGGCTGGCGCAAGTATTCCAATAATACTTAAAAGAATGAATATAGACCCCGCACTTGCAGGGAGTGTGGTGCTAACCACTGTGACAGATATTGTTGGTATATTCGCCTTTTTAGGAACTGCTACCTGGTTGCTGGTATAAATTAGAATTTTTTGCAAATAACTAAAGTAAAAAATACTTAGGGTAAAGCAGCAATTATGACAACGAATATCAAGAATAAAAAAGTGACACCCAAAAAAACGCTAAAACAAAAAAGCGTATCCATATTAAAAAGTGTATTGGTATATAGCTCTATATTTTTCGTCATTTATACCGCCGTCAATTGGTGGCGGCAACCTGTCATGCCAGCAAATCCTCAATTACAATTAACAGATTATAAAGGGCAAAACATTGATCTAGCAGCAATGAGCCAAGATAAACCAACCCTTGTGTATTTTTGGGGAACTTGGTGCTCTATTTGTAGTATTACCTCCCTGCCATAAACGAACTCGCAAACGAGAATAATTATCCTGTCGTGAGCATCGCAATAAAATCAGGTTCTGATCAAGAACTACATAACTATCTAAATGATCATGGCTACAGTTTTACGACCGTCAACGATCAACACAGTGAGATATTTACCGCTTGGCAAGGGCAAGTCACGCCATCTTATATAATCTTAAAAGATAATAAAATGACGCAAGGGCTAACAGGTATTCAGCCGTTATGGTCACTTAAATTACGTTTGTGGTTATCATCAACGTTATAAGGAAGAACTGACTGCAAATATATAGGCACTAAATACGCGCAGCTCAAAGAGGGGCTCTAAAAGCTCACTCTTTATCATCTACAATAATATTGATAATAAAGAGCAAGGTTAACTCAACTTACGTATTACGAAGGCTGAAAAGCGCGTATCGCAATTAAACTAATAACTGGCAGATTGAATTACTAACGTGTACTTTGACGATTACCACCTACTTTTGGTTTAGTGTTTGCCTTTTTAAATTGGCTAAAACCGGTATGTCGCGTTAATGCTGGTCGCCCGCCTTTTTTACCGCCTTTACCTATTTTTTCATCACGCCCTTCTTCTGGCACTAAACAGTTAGGCCCTTTACCAATTAAATTAGCTTTACCCATTTTACGTAGTGCTTCACGTATCATCGGCCAACCTGCTGCATCATGGTAGCGTAAAATAGCTTTATGCAATCTACGTTGGCGAGCGCCTTTAGGTACTGGAACAACTTCTGAGTTGTTTTTTATATTACGTAAAGAGTTCATCTCTGTATGGTAAATAGTCGTCGCATTAGCCATAGGTGATGGGTAAAAATTTTGTACCTGATCAAGCTTAAAGTCGTTTGATTTAAGCCATAAAGCCATATTTACCATGTCTTCATCTTTTGTACCTGGGTGAGCAGATATAAAGTAAGGAATTAAATACTGCTTTTTACCGGCTTCTTTAGAGTACTTATCAAATAGTTCTTTAAATTGATCGTACGCTCCCATACCTGGTTTCATCATTTTTGATAATGGACCATCCTCTGTATGCTCTGGCGCTATTTTTAAGTAGCCACCCACATGATGAGTTACTAACTCTTTAACGTAACGAGGGTCGCGTACAGCTAGGTCATAACGAACACCTGAAGCAATCAATACCTTTTTAATACCCTTAACTTCACGTGCTTTTTTATACAAATCTATTGTTGGCGTATGATCTGTATCCATGTGTTTACAAATATCAGGATATACACATGATAAGCGTCTACAGGTACTCTCTGCCTTTTTGCTCGTACAGCGCAGCTTATACATATTCGCCGTTGGACCACCTAAATCAGAAATAACACCAGTAAAGCCGGGAACTTTATCTCTAATTTGTTCAATTTCTTCAATAATAGATTCTTGCGAACGACTTTGAATAATGCGCCCTTCATGCTCTGTAATTGAGCAAAACGAACAACCACCAAAACAGCCACGCATAATATTAACTGATGTTTTAATCATATCGTAAGCAGGTATTTTAGCATCACCATAACTTGGGTGAGGAATACGCTGATACGGCAAACCAAATACAGCATCCATTTCATGTGTTTCTAACGGGTATGCTGGCGGGTTTACCCAAATAGAACGATCGCCGTGTCGCTGAAACAGCGCTCTTGCACAACCAGGATTTGTTTCTTGATGCAAAATGCGCGAGGCGTGGGCGTACAAAGGTTTGTTAACACTTACTTGCTCATAAGCAGGTAACTTAACGTAGGTTTTTTCCCACGGTTTAGGTCGCGCAGGCTGAACCATAATTGGTTTTGCAGCTTCAGCTTTTAAATCAATACCGGCTTGTTTAAATTCAGATTTACTACAGCCAACATCATCCGCGCCATATGGGTTTGGAATAGGGTCGATTTTACCAATTTTATCAATAGCGGTAGAATCACTGCCACGCCAACCAGGTAGGGGCTCTTTTCGAATAACAGCCGTGCCGCGAATATCCTGAATCGTATCCATCGTTTCGCCCGCCGCAATACGGTGTGCAACTTCAACTAACGGGCGCTCTGCGTTGCCATAAATTAAAATATCCGCTTTTGCATCAAACAAAATACTACGACGTACTTTTTCTTGCCAATAATCATAATGAGCAATACGACGAAGGCTAGCTTCAATACCACCAATAACAATTGGGATACCTTTGTATGCTTCACGGCATTTTTGCGAGTAAATCATTACGGCACGATCGGGGCGTTTACCGCCGACGTTATCAGGTGTGTAAGCATCATCATGACGCATACGCTTTTCGGCAGTATAGCGGTTGATCATTGAATCCATGTTCCCAGCTGTTACACCAAAAAATAAATTCGGTCTGCCTAGCTCCATAAATGCATCTTTAGAGTCCCATGCTGGCTGGGCAATAATGCCCACTCTAAAGCCTTGCGCTTCAAGTACACGGCCAATTACCGCCATACCAAAACTAGGATGATCAACGTACGCGTCGCCACTGATAATAATTATGTCGCAGCTATCCCAGCCAAGTGCATCCATTTCTTCACGTGTAGTAGGTAAAAATGGCGCGGTGCCATAACATTCAGCCCAATATTTAGGGTATGAAAATAAGGCGCGCTTAGCTTTGAGTGTGCTCATAAATTTAGCCGTAGAATAACAAAAGGCGCGAATTATACCTTATAGCATTGTTTATATATACAACATTACAATGTGTGATGTGGCTTTAGCTGTAAAATCATAATTTAACTTTAATTATTTTGCTTATTAATAAACTCAATTAATTCGTGCTCAGGCATCGGCTTGGCATACATAAACCCTTGCACCTCATCGCACCCTAAATCTTTCAAAAATTTAGCTTGTTCCTGCGTTTCTACTCCTTCTGCAATCGTTTTTAAACCCAACTTAGCACCAAGTGATATAATCAAAGCAGCTATTGCACCTGTGTCATCATTTGGTAAACCTTTAATAAACGCCCTATCTATTTTTAATCTATCAATTGGTAAACTCTGGATATAACTTAAAGATGAAAAGCCTGTACCAAAATCATCAATAGCCACCTCAACACCTAATTTTTTGAGTTCTTGGAGTGTATTAATGACAGTTTCTAACTCATCCATAACCACACTTTCAGTTACTTCCAACTCTATATTTTTTGGCTGCACACCATATTTTAATAATGTATTTTTAACGGTTTGTGCATACCCTTTTACTTTAAATTGTGGAACAGATACATTTACTGCAATGCAAATATCTGCGCCGGCACTTTCCAATCGTTTTTGTTGCTGGCATGCTTGCTCTAATACCCATTGTCCTATATCAACTATTAGCCCTGCATCTTCAGCTAAGGGAATAAATACAGCAGGTGAAATATAAGTGCCATTTTCTAAAGGCCAGCGCAAAAGCGCCTCACAGCCAATTAATGATAGATCATTAAACGCCAATTGAGGCTGATACCACACCTCTAGTTTATTTCTAGCAAAATCATGCCTTAGTTGCCTAATAATACCGAGTCGCCATGCAATGGCGTCCTCCATATCAACGCAGTAATAAACACCTTCTTTATGTTTATTCTTTTTAGCTTGATTAAGCGCAATATAAGCTACTTTGAGGGTTTCAATACCTGTACTTTGAAAATCTTGCTGTTGACATAAACCAATTTTAAACCCCACCGGTAATATATGCTCTGCAGCACAAAATGAAATACTAAGTTTTTCGTTAAAGTCTGTAATATTAAATTCATTTTTAAGGATAACAAAACCAAATACATCAGCCCCAATACGTGATAGTAATTTAGCTGTTGGGTAAATTTCCTTTAAACGCTCAACAATAGCAATTAATAACTTATTACCAACCTCTTGCCCTAAACCATTATTAACATCCGAAAAATTCATTACATCAAGTAAAACAAGAAGGTAGTCATTTTTTTGTGGTTTTTGATAGCGCTCTATTCGCTCAATAAAATTAGTTCGATTGGAAATACCTGTCAGTACGTCTCTGTAAGCCGCATCTCTCAACTTAACAAATAGCCTAACGTTATCTAAAGCAATGCTTACATTTGCAAAAAATATTTCTGCAAATTGCAATTGAGTACGCGTTATCACTTCGTCGCATTCAATATAAATGGCTGCTTTTCTGTGCTTACTTCTTAAAACAAATGTAGCGCTAGTATCTGTATATTGATGTTTTTTTTGACTAAAAGACGCTTCTACTTCATTGTATATCCGACTATCAACCTCAGCTAAATTTTCTCCAAAGTATGTTTCATAGCGCGTGCAACCACCCAAGACTTGAATGTAATTATTACCATCTAGTTTGCTGCAAATTAAGCCTTTATCCGGACACTGTAAAATAACACTTAAGTGCTTTATAATTCTTCTGCACAGTACTTTTATGTCGGTCTGTCCTAAAATAGACTTCGAAGCCGATAAAATAGAGTCCATTGCTTTATGCTGGTACTCTAATTGGCCAATTTGTTCATATGAGCGAATTGCGGTAATTAAAGAGGTGACGAGCTTAGAACGTGTTAATTCCGTTTTTGTTTTATAATCATTGATGTCATATTCACGAGTTACTTTTTCTTCAGGTATGCTACCGGCTTGCCCCGTACGTAAAATAATCCTAACATGTTGGTTATTAAGCTCCTCACGGACCCGCCTTACAACCTGCAAACCTGCATCATCAGTTTCCATTATCACATCTAAAAAAATGACTGAGATTGAGTTTTTTCGAGATAATATAGCAATAGCTTCAGCACCAGAATAAGCATCATGAAATCGAAATCCAGCTCCTTTGTATTCCAACCCAGAGAGAGCTAATTTAGTTACAGAATGAATAGCAGGATCGTCATCGACGATTAAAATATCCCAACAATCAGAAGGCTCTGAGATGACTTCATCATGGTCTTCTTTTAAAAATAAAAAACCGCTCGATTCTGATGACATTCATGCTCCTATTAATAACAAGCAAAAAAACAACCAACTTAAAAACAATAACTTAGTAAAAATAACAGCTCAACATTCTCGTTAACACCTTAGTTAGGATTAGATTGTTTGAACTTCTAAGTTTACAGCTTTAGATTTAGATTTTGGTTTACAACTCTACTCATACTATAGTCTACTAATGGAAAGTTGTTATATTTTAAGTAAATAATTCAGTTAAGGCCTAATTATTAAATTATTAAAAACACTGTTAAAATGTCTCTTAATTTTGTTACTCACTATTATTATTATTGGCTTAATGCTTCCTCAAAACTATAGCGTCAATAAGACTATCGAAGTGAATGCAAGTATTCCTACTATCAAATCATTAACAACCGATTTTGATGAATGGCATAAATGGTCTCCTTGGCAACAAGTCGATCCATCCATTAAATTTGCAGTTAGTGAACCAAGTGCTGGTATTGGAGCTCATCAATCATGGATCAGTAAATGGGGGCATGGTGAGATGACAATTACTGCATTAAATGATCGTAAGATGGTATTTAATACCTTATTAAATAATGAACATATCGTACAAGGCACATTGACGTTTACAACTAATAGTAACAACAGTGTAAATGTAGAGTGCCATATTGAAGGGCAAGCAACGACAATACTTGTTTCTGGTTACATGGCTATATTTAGCGAATATGTGCTCAATAATACAATTGCATTAGGGCTAAATAATTTAAAAACAGTTGCTCAACTAAGTGATATACAAAATGTAATGGAAAGTCATGACAGTCAAAACAGCACAAGCAAGAATTAATCTCGCAAACATCATAGAATCATTACTTGGTTACTCTATAACCAAGGTAGGAAGTAATGGCGCACTCTCAAACGATGAAAAAAACTATAACCCACAGGGGAGAATAAGACCGCTGTACCATATTAGTAGCGATAATTCAGTTTTAGCTCGCGCTCAAAAGCGACAAGATTTACTACTTATTAAGCAACAGCAAAATATTGAAACAATCTTAGCGATGGCAATGGCGTTTTGTCCCGATGTCGCAAGTAGCAAACAACCTGATGCGGATTGGGTAGAGCACTTTATTGGGCTCTGTGAAGACACCTCAAACGAATCAATGCAAACATTATGGGCAAAAATACTTACAGGCGAAACCCTTAATCCTGGAACATTTTCAATTAAGAGCCTGCAAACACTTAAGCACATGACTCAGCGCGAAGCCGATGCATTACAAAAATGTGTATCACTAAGTAGCTATAACGAAAAAGACGACAGTCACTTTATTTTACTCGGATTTTATAAAAAACCATCGATTTTTGATTTACTACGCAAAGGCAATAAAGTATCTCTAAATTTAGGAAAAACAGGTATCAGCTTTCCTGACATTTTAACTTTAATGGATCTTAACTTATTGTATCGAAAAGAAATTGAATCAGCCGTGTTAAAATCAGGGCAAGAACTTACGCTTTCATTTTTTCTCAAAAAGTAACGTTAAAAGCAACAAGTAATGATTTAGTACTGAGTTATTACAAATTCACTCAAACGGGTGATGAGCTATCTAAACTAATAAACGTTCCAGTAAATAAAGTGTATAAACAATTAATAAATAGTGCATTAGAAGTAGAATTTGATTTAGCGTGGCATGCTACTAAGTAGTAAACCACGCTATAAAATCACTCAACTAGTTATCAAGTGAGTAATTAAAAGTGAATCTGAATACCTGCAAATGGGCCAGATGCATCGATATCTGTAGTAATATTATCTACATCATCAAGTTCTAGTACCATGGAGCGATATCCAGCTTTAACTGCAACATCAATCGCTAGGTTATCAATAAATTCCCACGCAATACCCACTTGGTAATCTTGTACTTTACTATCGTCTATAGCCAAAAAGCTACCTTCAAAAAACACACTTAAACCAGTAAATGGCAGGCCGGCTTCTGCACGACCATAAGCAAGTGGTACAAAACCTGAAAAATCAACGGTTTCAGTAAAGTTAGTGTTGCCACTTTGAGTAGTACCCGTTACAGCAATCTCACCATCAAACTGTTTCGCATTCAAACCTAAATCAATAGAGATTAAGTCGTTATCAAAAATTTCGTAATACAGAATATAATCAATGTGTGTTAGATCGCTAATTGAATTCACTGTCGTACCAACCACATAGTCTGAACCATTAAAGCTAAATGTATCAGTTAAAACTGCAGAACCGTTTAGTTCAAGTTCGGTATACTTTAATTTAATATTAGGTACTAACGGTACTGGGTGCTCAAGGGCTGCGTAATAACTTATAAATGTTTCATCTTCAAAATTGAAATCTTGAGATGCATTATTTTTATAAGAAAACTGACCATCATTACCTGATTTCCAGCCATCAACCCCTACATATAAACCTAATAAAGTGTCAGCGTGTGCTGCAGGTGCGAAACATGCCATTGAAAGGGCTGCTGCTAAACAATACTTTTTCATTTTTTATCCTTGAGCTAGTAGTTCGCTAAGTTCGATTAAAGCCGCATTGGCTCTAGAAATATAATTTGCCATAACTAAGGAGTGATTAGCCACATAGCCAAAACCATTCCCATTTAAAATTATTGGGCTCCACACCGTTTCTTGGGTTGCCTCAAGTTCACGTATTATTTGTTGCACACTAACACGAGCATTTTTCTTCTCAAGTACATCTGCAAAGTCATACTCTACCGCTTGTAAAAAGTGTAACAACGCCCAAGTTGCGCCACGAGATTCATAAAAAACATCATCAATTTTTAGCCAAGGTGTTCTGACTTGCTGTTGTAATGGTGCAAGAGTCGCTTGTTTATTTGACGAATTTCCAGCTAAATCAGTATTCACTTTTTCTTGGCCGACACTGGCACTTAAACGTTGGCTTAAGCTACCTAAGCGCTTTTCCGCTTCTTTTAACCAACTACGTAGATTATCAGCTCGCGCATAAAATTGGCTATCACGTTCGTGCTGATTCGCTATTTGTGTACGATAAACGACTAGATAATCAATTCCTTTTTGATACTCTCCCTCCGCGCTTGGCCATGCCCACGCTTCAGAGCTTATATTAAACTGTGGCTGTGCTTTTCTAAGTGCTTCATGCTCTGTTGATTGCGATTGTGAACGGCTAAAATCTTTTCGCATAGAAAGCGCTAAATCACGCGTCATTTCTAACGCACCATATTCCCACGCTGGCATGTCATCCATAATAATACTTGGCGGTATAACATCATTCGATAAATAACCACCCGGTTTATTTAGTATCGTACTCGCTACCTCAATAAGCGTTGCCGTTGTTGTATAACCTGTAACTATTTTTTCATTACGTAACTGCGCTTGCTCTTTTGCATTAGCGACAACATCAAAACGTGCCGGTTCAGTACTCCAATAAACAGCAATTGCGTAAAATATGATAAGCAGTAAAACAATTGTTCCTGCTATTTTTCCTTTATGTTGCGACATGTGTACTCCTAATGATGAGCGTGTTGAGTAGATGGTTTTGACTGCTTAGCTTGCGTTTCAAGCGACACCACTTGAGCATTAGTAAACAAGCGGTTACCGTCACTAAAATATAGCGTGAGTTTACGTTCTTGCCCTACTCTTAATGGCTCTAATGGTTCAAATGCCATTAAATGATAACCGCCTGGTTGGAAGCTGACACTTTCATGCGCTTTAATTACAACCGATTCAACTTGTTGCATTTTCATCATGCCGTCTACATGTGAATGCTCGTGAATTTCCACACGCCCTAAGCCATCAATCGTTGCCTTAGTTAAAGTGGCGTTTGTTCCACTGTGATTAATAAGCGTTAAATAGCCTACAGTTGCAGTACTGGCGGGTAAAAACTCCCTCACTTGCGCGTTAGTTACTTCGAGTACAGCCACATCAGAACCATGCTCGTGCCCTGAATGCGCCGCCAATGATGACGTAAATAAACCTAACATTAACGCTGAAGCCATCGAAAAAAACTGCTTTGTCATCATTTCATCCCTAGTGAAAACATTAAATTACAAGCTAAATTTAACATAGTTAACCCATAATAGTCAGTCAAATTAAGGATTAAGAGGCTACTTTTTTGTTATCAGCAACAAGCCAACACAACACTGCAACAAATAGTAACGGCCATGCAATCATTATTGATCCGAATAAAAACGCTAAAACAGTCCCAGCTAATGCCACAACACCCGCTCCAACTAATCCCATAGTAATTAAAGCCACTACCGCAACCACAGCAACAATTGCGGCCAAAGCACCTACAAGCTCGAGCCCTGCCCAGCTAATATCAGCAATCCATAATGGTAACTGCCAAGAATCAACATGCACAAACGCTATTAAATCAGTAAACAGTAATAAATAGATAAATACACATACGGCCAAAGCTTTCATAGTAATTCTCCTTATACCAACCGGCTTATATATGGGTCTATTTAACGATAAGAAAATTGCGCTATAACTAGGCAAAAATTTTTATATCTAGTTGTTCTAAATAAAAAATTCAACAACGTTATAGAGTGATTTAATTCGTTAAATTGTTCAAATATTTATGCCTGTTGGTATTAATAATCTTTATTTTCAAGGCAGCAATGCGCTATAAAATAACCAAGTGCAATTGCAAACGGAAAACTCAAAAATAATAAAATAGTAACTAGGCGGGTTGTCCATACTGGAAAGTCCAATCTATGTGCTAAACCACTACAAACACCCGATATTTTTTTATTCAAAGTATCTTTATACCAACCTCGTTGACGATTAAAGCTGTTCATAGCAATCTCCTAAGCAGTGTGTTTTAAATTAGTATTTAAGTTCGCTTTTAAGCGAGCCAGTTCAGCATCAATTTTTTCATTTTTAACTAACGACTCAATTTGGGCACTGGTAGAGCTTGCTGTATCAGTCAGCTCATAAGCCTCTACTTGAGCTTCAATGCCTTCAACACGCTGCTCTATTTGTTCAAAACGAGACAACGCATGGGCAACTTTATCACTTTGTAATTGCGTATTAATTCGCTCTCTAGCAATAACAACATGATGACGTTGCATTAACTGAGCTTGCTTTGTTTTAGCCATAGCCATTTTTTGCTGCAAGCGTTCACAATCAACCTTAATTTTTGCAATAGACTCTTGCAATGTTTCTAGTTGATTTTGCTTATTTTCAATGCTTTCGTTAACGCGTTGCTTCTCAAGTAAGGCTGATTTAGCAAGGTCATCACTGCCCTTCTCAACCGCACGTTCTGCTTTAATTTGCCAAGCTGCTAATTCTGTTTTTTTAGTATCAATTTGGCGATTAATTACTTTCTCTTCACACAATAAAGCGGCTGCTGTACTACGACACTCATTCAATGCATCTTGCATCTCGGTAAGCATTAGGTTTAAAAGTTTTTCAGGGTCTTCAGCTTTATCAAGCATGGCGACAATGTTTGATTGAATTACATCATTTACGCGGTTAAATATTCCCATGGTATTCTCCTGTTGATTTTTAATTAATTTCAACAAGAAGATTCCAAGAGTTGTGCCAAGTTCATAAAAACAATGAAAAACAGCCTAATATCAACAATATAATTAATAAACCATTAAATTTTTAGTGACTTTAAGCTGAATAGCATTGAGTGTAATTAGCCAATAAATTATGCTTTTGACTAATTTTTAGGATCAAAAAAGCCACTTGAAAGTGGCTTAAATTTAGAATTTTTAAAGCTTAGTTTTATTCGGGTACAAAGCTTAATGCTTTATCCATTACTGATAAATCGGCTTGCTTACCGTGACCACTTTCAGAAAGGTGGCGTCTAAAACCTCGCGCGCCAGGCTGCCCCTGAAAAATACCGAGCATGTGACGTGCAATATGCCAAAAATTAGCACCCAAACGCATTTCTTCTTCAATATAGCTGTACATTGAGCGTACTACATCGTGGCGTGATTGCGTGTTTGCAGTATCACCATAAATTTTCTCATCAACGTCATTGAGCATAAATGGGTTACTGTAAGCTTCACGCCCAATCATTACACCATCAATATGTTGTAAATGTTCTAGGCTCTGCTCAATTGTTTTAACACCGCCATTTAGGCTTAAGTCTAGCTGCGGATAATCTTTTTTAAGTTGGTAAACACGTGGGTAATCAAGCGGTGGAACTTCACGATTTTCTTTTGGACTTAAACCATTGAGCCATGCTTTACGAGCATGAATAATAAAATCATCACACCCTACTTTATGCGACGCCTCAATAAGCGCACACAAAAACTCATACGAATCTTGCTCATCAATACCAATACGTGTTTTAACGGTAACAGGGATGCTTACTTCGTTTTTCATTGCTGCAACACACTCAGCAACTAATTGAGGCTCTGCCATTAAACATGCGCCAAATCGGCCATTTTGAACTCTGTCTGACGGGCACCCTACATTTAAATTTATTTCGTCATAGCCACGCTCACCTGCTAGCTTTGCACATTGCGCAAGCGCTTTAGGATCAGAGCCACCAAGTTGCAGCGCAACTGGGCCTTCGTGTTTATTAAAATGTAAGTAATCGCCTCGACCAAATAAGATAGCCCCTGTGGTTATCATTTCGGTATAAAGCACAGTGTGTTTAGTCATTTTGCGATGAAAAGTACGACAATGACGATCAGTCCAATCAAGCATTGGGGCTACAGAAAAGCGTCTATCCAAAGTACATTTATTCAAAGCAAACCTCAGGGTATTAAGTTATTAAGCACAGCTTAAAAGGCGCTGTATTTTACACAAAAGCCTAGCGGGCATCAATGCAAAGCAAACACCTAAAAACTAAAATAATGAGCTACACCATTTAAAAGACAATCGGTGTAGCCGAGCTTAAAATAAACCATATGGCTCTACTAATAAATTTACGCAAATATCATTAATTTGTGTACACGACAGTCATTAAACTAATACCACTGCCCCAAGACAATTACATAACCCATAAAATCATTAATTATCAAAGAAATATACATCTTTAAATTAGTAATGATGTTACCGAATTGCCACACTTCCATTGCTTCTATATAAAAACATAATTTAAACTTTAAATTTATTCAAATTAACTCTTAAATTAGCAATATATCGGGCGATACTTTCATTTGCTTCTGACGTATTTTTTGCTCCTGTAGATGTTTCTATTGCAATATCAGTAATATTAATTAAATTTTGATTTATTTCGCTTACAACAGCAGACTGCTCTTCCGCTGCGGTAGCAATCTGTAAGTTTAGGTCCGTAATCTCATTAACAGCAATGGCTGAGTTGGCAAATATTTCTGACGTTTCAGTACTTTTTTTAAGGCATTCGTCAGCACTACTAATCCCTTTATTCATACTAACAACCGCATTTTTCGCCTCACTTTGTAAGCGAGTAACCAGCCCTTGTATATCAACAGTTGAGACCTGTGTTCGTTGAGCAAGTGCCCTGACTTCGTCCGCTACAACAGCAAAACCTCTACCAGTATCACCAGCACGAGCGGCTTCTATTGCAGCATTTAAAGCGAGTAAATTGGTTTGTTCGGCAATACTCTGTATTGTATCTAAAACGCTGCCGATATTATTTGTTTCTGTAACAAGGCACTCAATTACGGTACTTGCTTCATCTATTTCTTTAGCTAAACGCTGAATAACAACTTTTGCCTCAGAAGCTTCTGCCTTGCCCTTTAATACACGCTCTTTGACTGCTTCTGTTACATCAGAAGCATTCTGGGTATTACTCGCAACTTCTAAAGCTGTACAGTTCATTTCTTCTACTGCTGTTGAAACCATTTCGGTTTCAGCTCTTTGCTTTTCAACATTAACTACCGTTTCCTGCATAACAGTTATGGCAAACTTTGATGAGTCGTCTAATTGCGATAAATGTATATTAGCTTCATTTATTGTTTCTCTTAGCATTGATAAAAATTTGTTGAACGCTCTTGCTGTATCGCCAGTTTCATCGCCGGCGCTTTCATCAAGCTTTAACGTTAAATCGCCATCGCCATCAGCTATTTCAACTAATCTATTTTTTAGCATATTCACAGGCAAAGCGATTGCTCTGCTAATCATATATGACAAAACAACACCCACAATAACGGAGAAGATAAATATATAAAGAATAAGGTTAATACCTTGCTTTTCATCATTTTCAGCTTGCAAAGCTGAGTTTAAAGTAAACTGCTGGATCTGAGAGAGTAAAGCTATAAGTTTTTCCTCAAATTTATCTTCTGCGACTTCTATTAACTTTATTTTATCATCCAAGCTGCCAACGGATTGCGTTTTAGTGGCCTCAATAATGTCATTAATATTCAGAGAAATACTTTGGTATTCTTTATTTAAAAGCTTCAGGTCACTCGCTAGCGAAGTAAAACTCGCTTTTGCCTCTTCACTGTGTAAATAATCAATAGAATCGGTGACAAATTTTTCTGACTTATTAAATTCACTTTGAATTTTTTGCGTTAATGACGTGAGTTTATTCTCGATTTCTTCATTGGCTTTACCTGGTTCTAAACTTGCGTGTAATAAAGCTCGCTGAAAAAATATCGTTTGTTCTAATTTGTGCTCAGACATTGTAGTAAGCATGTTGCTGAGCGGAATATCTCGCTCAGCTATATCAACCAGCTCTATACCAATTTTGTTCATTTGTGTTAAAGATATAATCCCAATTACCGCCATTAAAAATATTTGTGATATTCCTAGGCAGTATATTTTACTTGTAATAGATAACTTATTTAACATTTTAGACCCCTTCATATTTTAGGCTTAAACCTAACTTTACTGTTACAAAGTAAAAACTTAAAAAGGTCGAGTAATAGCTAAACCGACAACTACTGCTTCTTCATCATCAATAAAATCAATAGCTATCGTTGGTGCTATACCAAAATCACCGACATGGAAATCATAGGCTGAGCTAATACGATATAAATCCTCATTATGAGGATGAGCTCCGCCTATACGCTCTTCACCATAACCCACCCCTAAACGTATATTTTTAGTTGGATGATAATAGAGCGAAGCCAAAGCGACAGCAGTACCATCGCCATGATGTGCATCATTTGTTCGCTCATACACCACTCCGGCGCCCCATTTTTGAGTGATTTTATATTCATACTCAACACCAAACGTAAACTCACTTTCACTGTCAAAATGTGTAGTACCAATAAAAACGCCTGGTATATGTTTCACCTCGTCACCCGCCTGAACAGCAGGAGTCAAAAATATAAAGAAACACGCTGTAAATTTTAAAACTTTATTTTTCATAATCTTCTCTTGTAAATAAATAAGGAAACAAACAAACACTCCAGCATCACATCAACGTTAGTATTCCTTCATAGGTTGGATCTTAAGAAAACTTGAAGTTGAACTCTGTTAATGATCAAATAGTTACGCCAATAAAAACATGACTAAAAACAGAGTTCACATGCAGATTAACCAAGTTTCAAACCAATTAAAAGCCCTTATCTCAGAAAAACACCTCATTGAGCTTGCAAAAACCTCTGGATTTCAAGTTCGACACCGTTGCCTGTCGATCGTTTCTCTGCTCAAAGCCGTATTTAAAAGCTTATCTTGCCTGCAAGACGCTAACTTGTCAGATATCCATCAAAACTTGCGAACGCAGGCTGATTGCACGATAAATTATAAACCCTTTCATAATCAAATTCGAAAACCAGCCTTGACTGAGCTTGTCCGTGAGCTCGTTATTCAAGCGATGTCTAAATTGACTGTAAACACGCTGGATAAAACCTTTTTACCCAGCGAGGAATACAGCGAGTGTTATTGCAAGATGGTTCTTCATTTGCTCTACATGATGAATTAGCGCAGGTTTTTGCTGGTCGTTTTACTGCTGTAAGTCCTGCCGCAATTGAGTTGCACGTTACCTATGACCTATTTAATGAACAACCCTGCGAAATAGATATTCGTCCTGATGTTGAAACTGAGCGCGCCTTTTTACCAGGTAGCCACACACTTGAAGATACGTTATTACTTGCTGATGCTGGGTATTTTGACTTAGATTACTTTGAGCAAGTAGCTCAAGATGGCGGATATTTTTTGATCAGAGCAAATAAAAACATTAACCCAATCGTTACATCAGCTTATTGCGCGGGTATAGAACTTAAAGAAAAGAACATTAAAATCAAAACGTTACTCGATAAATTCGCAAGCCAACCACTTGAATTAACAGTACGTTGGAAGAAAAATGGGCCCGAGTACAGGCTTATCTATTTACCGAATGAAAAGCGCCCCGTTTTCCTTGTTACTAATTTAAAAGAGGCACAGTTTAGCTTTGACGAACTACTCGATATATATGCAACTCGTTGGCAAATTGAGTTGTTTTTCAAAGAACTAAAGTCATGGAATAATCTTAAAGGGTTCATCACACGAGATCCTCATATTGCCGAATCATTGGTTTGGCTGAGCATACTGCAAACACTTATCAAGCGTTTTATCTGCCATAGTGCAGCGGGTATGTTTAAGTGTGCGATCTCGACATTTAGAGCGAGTAAGTGCAGTTATCTTTGGTTGGATGATATTCTGGATTGCATAGAACAAACACGGTGCAGCCATAAGATACATCGTGTATTTGAGCTACTAGCGGTAAATTGTAAGCGGCAAAGCATTGAGAAAAACAATGATATTTGCCGTTTTAAGATAGGAAGTCACACGGTCTGTGTTCCTTAAGAACTAAGCTATGAGTATTCCTTACAACAAAGCCAAAAATGTAATAACTAATAAACAATTAAGAAAAACATTTATTCTATATGCAGGGTGGTATTGTTAATAAATATAGGCAGGATTATTTACTTAGTAAAATTTTTTATAAAATCAGTTAAAAAATAAAAACAATACTATTTCACTTACAACAATCGGCTTAGATTTGAGGTCTATTAACAATAATTAAATTGCACTGTAGCTAGGCCATGTTGATCTTTGTGAATAGAAATTTGTTCAATCCAAGGAAGATTAAATCGCGGTGCGAGGTTTGTAATCGAGTGGGTTCGGTAACTGCACCCGCGTAACTCTAATGGCTTGCATCCCTTTAAGTGCATGTAAAAACCGAGTAAAGCTTTCATGCCTAGCTCGCGCCTACTTAACTTCATCAATGTAAGTAACAGAAGGTTAATCGTCCCTCCCCCCCATTAGGGCGGCGCATATTTGTACTGCATTATCGCCTATTTATTCACGACACAGGCTCTATCTTGCCTAAAAAACAAACACACAGCTAAAAATTAAATCTCAAAAGATAAACTGCTCCTAGGCTAAAACTTTTATGAGGATTGGTACTATAAAAAATACCTACTTTAATTTACACAACGCTACGAGTGAGCAATTTAAGACTGTAACGATATAGTAAGGGGTTGCGTTTAGTATTATATCGTTCTAATAAAACACGGCCAAACTGCACTCAAAAACAACAATACATTTTAAAATCAAAAAATTACATTTAAAATACGCATAATGGCAGCAAGAGTAATTTGCATATAAGCAGTAGGCCTACTACACGCAAACCCAATATTTCCCAGTCATAAATATCGTTACGTGTGATTAATTATTTCAAATTCAAGTTAGTAAATATAATGTCATGGTCTCCTAAAATCGCAACGACTTTAAGTAAACACTTGCAAACCAAAGTAATGAGCAATACCGCTTAAAATATTTGTTACCGCAACTGAACTCAAAATAAGCCCCATTATTCTACTTATTATACTTGCACCACTGTCACCAATTAATTTATGCACATGCGTAGCTAAGAGCAATAAAATTAGGACAATAGCCAACACCGCTAACATCGTTGATGATGTTATTAGCTGCTCAACCCATGTATGCTCTTCGTTACGAGTCATCAACACGGCCCCCAACATAGCACCAGGGCTTGCTATAGAAGGAATAGCCAGTGGGAAAATGGCAGTCTCAGTGCTATCTCGAACACTTTTTATTTCTGTTTCTGGTTTGCTTTCACCAAATATCATTGAAAGTGCAAAAATAAGTAATACTATGCCGCCAGCAATTTGAAATGCTGAAAGCGGAATTTCTATGGCATTAAGTAGTTGCTCACCCGCTACAACAAAAAATAAAAGCACGATGGCAGATACACCTACGGCTTTAAATATTACTTTGCGCTTAAATTTTTCATCTTCACCGCGAGTAACTGCAATAAATACAGGCACAGTGCCAATGGGGTCTATCACCGCAAAAAAGAAGATAAATATGGCTAATAATTCATGCATTACTGGGTTTCCTAGATAAAAAGCGTCTAATAAAAACGCTGCAACTACAACACAGTATGTTAGTATATCACGGTAGCGTAAGGATAAGAGAATGATGAATATAGAATCACTCGTAGGTAAAGCAAAACAAGTATGTGATAACCGTGGCGCACGTTTCACACCCATTCGTGAGAAAGTATTTCGCTTACTCGCTAGTGCCCAAGGTGGCGTGGGGGCCTATGACTTACTTGAACAATTAAAAGTAACTGAGTCAGGTGCTAAACCCGCCACTATATATCGCGCCTTAGATTTTTTGGCCGAACTAGGCTTTATTCATAAAATTGAAAGCACAAATGCATTTATGCTGTGTCATCATTTTGATCATATTCATCCCGTACAGTTATTAATTTGCGATACTTGTGGTTTTGTAAAAGAGTTACACTCTACCGTTATTTCGCATGAGCTTAATAACTTAGCGGCTGAGGGTGGATTTGTTGTTTCAGGACAAACTATCGAAGCACATGGAAAATGTGATTCTTGTAGGACATCCTAGCCCTCAAAGTTACCCATATTGGCTATACTTAATATAATTATAGTCATTTTCATAGTATCAATTTAAGAGTAAGCAATATGAATGTAGAGTTCATCAATCCTTTTTTATCTTCTTTGATAAATGTATTAAGTACCATGGCTCAAACTCAATTAAAGCCAGGTAAGCCACGTATCAAAACAGATGAAATAGCCTGTGGTGATGTGTCTGGCCTTATTGGCATGGTAGGCCCACAAACTAAAGGTTCATTTTCAATTACCTTTGATGAAGAGCTTGCATTAACTATTATGGAACGCATGCTCGGCGAACGCCCTGATTCAATTGATGAAGAAGTAACCGATATGGTTGGCGAAATTACTAATATGGTTACCGGTGGCGCTAAAAATTTATTAGGTGAAAAAGGCTTTGATTTTGATATGGCAACACCTATTGTCGTATCAGGGAAAGGGCATACAATTACCCATAAAAGCCAAGGTAAAAAAATCATCATGCCATTCACTAGCGATGCTGGTAATGCAAATATTGAAGTTAGTTTCGATAAGCTATGAGTTGGCAACAAAAGGTCATAGTATTAAAACCTCGCTCGCGGGGTTTTCATTTAATTGACGACGAAATATTGTCTCAACTCCCTGAACTTACTACTTACACAGTAGGCTTGTTACACCTATTCATCCAACATACCTCCGCTAGCCTTACTATAAACGAAAATGCCGATCCTACGGTGCGTATGGATATGGAAAGCCATTTCAATAAATTCGTTCCTGAATGCCAGCCTTATTACCGCCATGATTATGAAGGCGATGACGACATGCCCGCACATATTAAAACCAGCACATTGGGCTGTGAGTTAACTATTCCTATTTCTAATGGGTATTTAGCACTAGGTACATGGCAAGGTATTTACTTAGGTGAACATCGCAACTCTGGTGGCGCTAGGCGTATTATAGCAACGATTCAGGGGGAGCGGCTTTAATAAAAGCTTCAGGTTTTAAATTATTGACTCCTCCTATCTCACTCATACCTCATAACTTCAAAGTACAATACCTTTATTGTAGGCGCAGAGCTCGCCCGAGAAGCGATAGCTTTTAACAACCAAAACTTCAATGCTGAATATTACACAAAGAATAAAGTAGATAAGAGAGATTTTAAATTATAATTTTATTTATTATTTTTAATATAGGAAATTTTGAAAGGATATAAAAAGATTGGAGCGGTACACGAGGCTCGAACTCGTGACCTCGACCTTGGCAAGGTCGCGCTCTACCAACTGAGCTAGTACCGCATTTTACTTCTTTTGATCACTACAATTTCTTTTGGTTAGAAATTGGAGCGGTACACGAGGCTCGAACTCGTGACCTCGACCTTGGCAAGGTCGCGCTCTACCAACTGAGCTAGTACCGCATTATATTTTCACTCAACACTACAATTTCTTTTGGTTAGAAATTGGAGCGGTACACGAGGCTCGAACTCGTGACCTCGACCTTGGCAAGGTCGCGCTCTACCAACTGAGCTAGTACCGCATTTTTTATTTCTTCAGTTATTTTACGCTTAAGCGCGACAGGTCGCATTCAACATTCTAGCAACTGAGCTAGTACTGCATTTTAATTGTGGATGTAAAACGACCACAATAAAAACAACTCAAACACACTAACCCCGCGTGGGTTATCGTCTTGAGCGGGGCAGGATTCTACAATAATCCGATGTGTTTGCAAGTGTTTTTTACAAATTAAAGAAATTTTCTCTATAGATTTTTAATTCCATAATCGAATCTTTAATATCGTCCAAAGCAAGGTGTGAGCCTTTTTTGTTCACTTTAGCAAGCACTTCAGGTTTCCAGCGACGTGCTAATTCTTTAATGGTACTCACGTCAAGATTGCGGTAATGAAAAAAATCTTCAAGTTCACGCATATATTTATTCATAAAGCGGCGGTCTTGCCCAATTGAATTACCACACATTGGTGATACACCGGCAGGCACCCACTGTTTTAAAAAATCTAACGTTTGTGCCACTGCATACTCTTCATCGAATGTACTTGCTTTGCAGCGCGCTGTTAAACCCGACTTACCATGCTGCGTAGTACACCACTCGTCCATACCATTTAGTAATTCATCACTTTGATGAATAGCTATGGTTGGCCCTTCAGCTAATATATTCAGGTCTGCGTCAGTGACAACCGTCGCAATTTCGAGTATTTTGTCGGTCTCTGGTTCGAGTCCTGTCATTTCAAGATCGAGCCAAATTAAATTTGATTTATTAATAGTCATAATTACCTAAGTGGTGCTTTCCTTTAGATCCAACGCATTTCGATATATCATATTAGCATCAACCGTCGAGCTAAAGCTTTTTTTAGGAAAAGCGACATTTAACTAAGGTTATAGGCCTCCAGTGGCAAAACAGAAAAAATTAAGTAAAGGCCAATCGCGTCAGATCAAGGCCAACCACCAAAAGCGCATCAATAGCGCAGACTCAAGACCAGCTAAAAAAGGCGCGCAAGAGTGGCAAACCGATAATTTAGGTCAGGTCGAGAGCGCAATTGTGATCAGTCGTTTTGGCCAACACGCCGATGTCGAAACACAGAACGGCGATGTACTGCGTTGTAATATACGCCGTACCGTGTCAAATTTAGTGTGTGGTGATGAGGTATTGTTTCGCCGTGCCAAAGTAAGTGAAGGTGATTTAGCCGGAGTAATTGAAGCCACGCAAGAGCGTCGCTCACAACTTACCCGCCCTGACTTTTACGATGGTGTAAAAGTTATTGCAGCTAACATTGATCAAATACTCATGGTATCGGCGGTACTACCTGAGTTTACCCCAAGTATTATCGACCGCTATTTAATAGCCTGTGAAGATATGGGTATTGAGCCAATTTTAGTACTCAATAAAATAGATTTAATTGATGATGCTGGTCTTAGTGAAATACAAAAAGTTCTCGATATCTACCGTAAACTTGATTACCAAGTACTCCTTGTTAGTAATATATCGGGCAATGGTATTGATGAATTAAAAGAAGTACTTGTTGGTAAGAATAACATTTTTGTTGGTCAAAGTGGTGTGGGTAAATCAACCCTCGTTAACACTGTATTACCTAACGCTGAAATATTAACTAAAGAAGTATCTGAAAACAGCGGCCTAGGCCAGCATACAACAACTGTTTCACGCCTTCACCATTTACCAAGTGGCGGTAACCTAATCGATTCACCAGGAATTCGTGAATTTGGTTTATGGCATTTAGATGTTGAGCGTGTAACGTGGTGTTTTAAAGAGTTTAGAGAATTTATAGGCGGATGCCGCTTTAGAGACTGTAAACATTTAAACGATCCTGGCTGTATAGTTAAAGAAGCTGTAGCAGATGGCAAAATTTCTCAATTGCGCTTTGACAGCTACCACCGAATTTTAGAAACAATGGCCGATGGCCGTGCAGGCGCCCGTGCGCCTCGCGTATAATTTAGGATAAATACTGTGAGTTTAGACAAATTTAAAATCGCAATGCAGTACGCAATGCCAAAACATTTTATTTCACGCGTAGTGGGAAAATTAGCCGCAGCTAAAGCAGGTGCTTTAACAACGACTTTAATTAAACTATTTATTAAGCAATATAAAGTAGATATGAGCGAAGCCCAATACCCAGATCCGGCTCATTATAAAAGCTTTAATGAATTTTTTACTCGCCCTCTAAAAGACGGCATGCGCCCAATGGTAGAAGATAGCAATATCATCACCCATCCAGTGGATGGCGCAATCAGCCAGCTAGGCGATATTGTTGACGGACAGCTAATACAAGCTAAAGGTCACGATTACAGCTTACAAGCGCTACTAGGCGGCTCACAAGATGATACAACACCATTTTTAGGCGGTAAGTTTGCCACCATTTATTTAGCACCTAAAGATTACCACCGTATTCATATGCCAATTGATGGCACACTAAGCAAAATGATTTACGTGCCAGGTGATTTATTTTCAGTAAACCCACTTACAGCGCAAAACGTGCCTAACTTGTTTGCACGTAATGAACGAGTAGTCGCAATTTTTGAAACTGAGATTGGTCCGCTTGCTATGGTACTTGTTGGCGCAACAATTGTAGCCAGCATAGAAACTATTTGGGCAGGTACTGTCACGCCACCAGCTGGTAGCGATGTATTTAGTTGGAAATACCCAACCACTGGCGATAACGCTATCACGCTTAAAAAGGGTGAAGAAATGGGTCGCTTTAAATTAGGCTCTACTGTGGTACTTGCATGGGGTGCTGATAAAGCTGAAATACTGGATGACCAACTACCAGAAGTGGTTACTCGCTTAGGTACTGCGTTTGCAAAAATTAACGACTAAAATCAATCGTTAATTCGAAATTAAAAAAACCGCGTTTAATTAAACGCGGTTTTTTATTTTGTAGACGTAGAGCTTGCTCACGTGAAAAGCACCGCTTTTGGTTTATATGTAATTGCAGGCTGTAGCGTTTATATCTTTATGGACTTCGTCCATCACGCCAGCAAGCTGTGCGTCTACAAGCTTGGTGCAAAAATTTTGATGTGTTGTAGACGTAGAGCTTGCTCACGTGAAAAGCGCAGCTTTTGGTTTATATGTAATTGCAGGCTGCATCGTTTATATTTTTATGGGCTTCGCCCATCACGCCAGCAAACTGTGCGTCTACAGTTTGGTGCAAAAATTTTGATGTGTTGTAGACGTAGAGCTTGCTCACGTTAAAAGCGTCAGCTTTTGGTTTATATGTAATTGCGGGCTGCACCGTTTATATCTTTATGGGCTTCGCCCATCACGCCAACAAGCTGTGCGTCTACAGTTTGGTGCAGAAGTTTGATATGTTGTAGACGTAGAGCTTGCTAACGTGAAAAGCGCAGCTTTTAGTTTCTTAAAGCCACATGTAATAACAGACACAAGCCCCTCAAAAACCTATTTACCACACTCTTTACACTCTGAATCTTTAATCACTTTGAAATACTGCTGCTTTAAAGTAAGCGCATCAAAGGTTATAAACATACATCCCTCTGCATGCCCCAGCAATAAATTGAGCGTAAGTTGCGCCTGCATAGAGCCTATTACACCAAGTAACGGGCTAATTACTCCTGCGTTACTGCAATTTATAACTGGTGTAGCTTCGCTTTGTGGAAAAACACAGCCATAACATGGGCTATCACTTTGCCTAAAATCAAAGCCCATTAACTGCCCTTTAGTTGCCAATGCAGCACCAGAAATTAACGGTGTTTTATTAGCAATACAATAACGATTAACACTATAGCGAGTACTAAAGTTATCAGAGCAATCAAGTACTATGTCAGCACCTTTTAGCATGTTAGCTGCATTCTTCTCATCTAACTTTTGGCAATGCGTTACTATGTTTATTTGATTATTAAGACTCGCTAATACTTTACCCGCTGCGGCGACCTTGCTTTGCCCTAAGTGGTTTATTTTATAAAGCACTTGGCGCTGTAAGTTTGAAAGCTCAACCTCATCATCGTCAATTAAAATAAGCGTTCCAATACCTGCAGCGGCTAAGTATAAAAGTGCTGGGCTACCTAACCCACCAGCACCCACAACTGCAACCGTTGAGGATTTAAGTGCTAATTGCCCTTCAAGCCCAACTTCTTCAAGCAATAAATGGCGGCTGTAACGCAGGGTTTCTTTATCGCTTAGCTCACTCACGTTTATTAGCCTTATTAGTATTACCCTTGTTAGTTTTAATTGGCACTGCTTATGGCCACTTGCAGAGCGCTTATAGCCTCTACGTAATTATCAGCCTCGGTAATCGCACGCACTACGGCAACACTGCCTACGCCTGTTTTAGCTACCTGCTCAGCACGGCTTAAATCAATCCCACCTATTGCTACTGTTGGGTAGCTTTGCATAAGCGGCACAAATTTAATCAGCTTTTCAAGGCCTTGTATTTGCCCTGTCATGTCTTTGGTTGTGGTTGGGTAAATAGCACCAAATGCCATATAACTAGGGCGATAATTATGCGCACGTAGCATTTCATAAAAACCATGAGTAGAAAGCCCAAGCCTTAGCCCAGCGTCTTTAATTGCCGCTAAATTAGCAATGTCTAAATCCTCTTGCCCTAAATGCACGCCATATGCACCGTGCTTAATAGCTAACTGCCAGTAGTCGTTTATAAATACCTGTGCGTTGTATTTCTTGCCCAGCTCAACAGCTTGCTTAATGAGCCCATCAAGCTCATCTTGCGTTTTATTTTTAACGCGTAACTGCGCTGTTTTAATGCCTTGTTGTAAACACTTTTCTAACCAAACTGTACCATCTACAACTGCATATAAGCCAAGAGATTTACTTTCGCAAGGAGCAAAATCAGCAGCCATATTAAAATCAAGCGGCACATCAAAATCTAATTCATCACCCAGCCAGCTACTTGGCTCAATTACTTGTGGGTAGTCAGCTAAATTAGTGGGGAACGATGTATGAGCAACCGGTCCAATCCCTTCGCCGTAACGTACCGACTGTTTTAGCCCTTGGTTTATATATGCCTTAGCTAAAATGAAGGCATCTTTTAATGGATAGTCTTTAGCTAAACATGCAGCAATTACCGAAGCCATACTGCATCCGGTGCCGTGGTTATGCGGGGTTTGTATTTTTTGATTGCCTAACCAGTATTCTTCACCATTTTGCGTATTACTATCAATACAATAATCAATGCAGTAGCCACTTGGGTAATCCCAATGTCCGCCTTTGATAACAACGGCTTTTGCACCCCAGCTTAATAGCTTATTAGCCGCTTCTTTTATTGCAGCCGGGCCAATTAAATACACACCGGTTAATAACTGTGTTTCGTGGGTGTTTGGGGTTATTACATCCACCAGCGGCAGTAAACATTCTTTTATTGCACTGACGGTGTCTTCTTCTGTTAGTAAGTCACCGCTTGAGGCAATCGCAACAGGGTCATATACAATAACGGGAGGCACAGGCCACTTAGCTTTATAGTGGCTTATATGTTCGCTGATCAGCTGAATTTGCTGCACATTGGCAAGCATGCCAATTTTTATCACTTTGGCTTTCATGTCTTTTTCAAGCGCTAGTAACTGCGATTCAATAATATCGGTAGACACTGCATTAATAGCTTCTACACCTAAACTATTTTGCGCAGTAAGCGCCGTAATTGCCGTGCAACCATGCACACCAAAACTTTGCATTGCTTTTATATCAGCTTGAATGCCTGCACCGCCGCCCGAATCAGAGCCTGCAATTGTCCATACTACGTTATTCATATTTTTTCCTTCACTGCTGATGCCAAAATGGCATCCCCATTGTAGGGGTTGATGGGGCTGCTACGTCTTTTTCCGGCATCGCTTTTGCTTTGTATGCAAAGCGCCCTGCTTCAACTGCGACTTTAAATGCGCGGCTCATAGTAATTGGGCAGCCCGCCCCTGCAATGGCTGAATTTAATAATACCGCATCATACCCCATTTCGAGTGCTTGGCAGGCATGCGATGGCAAACCTAAACCTGCATCTACTATTAATGTGGTATCGGGTAAACGCTCTCGGATAGTTTTTAAATTATAACTATTTAACAAGCCTTTACCGGTGCCTATTGGCGCACCCCACGGCATAAGCACCTCACACCCTAGCTCATTTAAGCGCTGACAAAGTACTAAGTCGTCGGTGCAATAAGGCAATACTTTAAAGCCATCATTAATTAATATTTTTGTGGCTTCAAGTAGCGCAAAAGGGTCAGGCTGTAAATTGTAATCATCGCCAATCAGCTCTAGCTTAATCCAGTCGGTGGCAAATACCTCTCGGCACATTTTTGCAAGTGTAATCGCCTCTTTTACACTGTGGCACCCTGCAGTATTAGGGAGTATTTTTAAGCCTGTATTTTTTATTAACTGCCAAAAGTCATCACCGGCTGCTGCACTTTGTTGGCGCCTAAGCGACACGGTTACAATTTCAGCGCCAGAGGCGACTATCGATTGGGTCATAATATCAGGCGACGGATAAAGTGCAGAGCCTATCAATAAACGACTCTTTATTTGCTCTCCATAAATAGTTAAACAGTCTTTAGTTTGCATGAGCTTTATCCGCCTTGAATGGGTGACAGTAACTCAACACTGTCGCCTTCATTAAATACATAGTTACTGTGCCGACTTTGTGGAATAAATTCGCCATTAACAGCCACAGCAAAAGGCGCAACTGCACCAAAACTTTGAAGTACCTCGACGAGTGCTTTGCTATTAACATTAAGTAGCTCGCCATTAATTGTAATGTTCATTTTATTCTCACTCTATTCGTGAAACTACTTGCGCCACTAATGCCGGTGCCAGCATATAACCATGACGATATAAGCCGTTAATGCTAATTACATTACCAACTTGCAATACTTCTGGGCGGTTATCGCTAAATGCGGGGCGTAATCCGGTTTGAATATTAAGTAGTCGTGCTTCGGCAAATCCGCTGTGTACGGTATAAGCCGCTGAAAGTAACTCAAGAGTTGAGCGCACTGTTGCGGCGCCGCTATCTTGCGATTCTATTTCGGTCGCACCAATTACATATTCATGATTAGGTTTAGGCGCTATATAAATTGGGTAACGCGGATGCATTAAACGCACAGGTCGCGTTAAATTTACTTCAGGTGCATATAGTCTTGCTACTTCACCGCGCACACCTCTAAGCGGTTTATCGCTTTTAGCACCAAGCCCACGACAATCTATAATATAGTCAAATGGCCGATTATTTATTTCGCCGTTTTTAATGGTTACGCGCTGGTTAAACACACACTTAACTTTGCGCTTGTTGAGCATTGTAAAACTTGCTTTATAAAAGGCTTGGTTATCTATTTGCCCCTCGCAGGGTAAAAATAGACCTTGGTTAAACCGATTAGCAAGCTCTGGCTCTAACTGCGCTATTTGCTGAGCATTTAATGCCTGAGCGCTGTGCTCTGCTATGGGCTTTATTCTCTGAGTAAAGCTTTGTAGATCGCCCTTATCTTGCTGATGCGCAACGACCAATGTACCTTGCTGCTGAAAAAACACATCCCCCTCAAGTTCACTCACTATTTCTGGCCAGCGCTTCATTGAATCAAGCCCCATTAAAGCTAAATCAGCCTCACACAATACCGACTCAGCCAGAGGTGCCAGCATGGCTGCTGCCACTTTACCGGCGCTATTTGGGGTTTGCTCGTCGTCTGCTTCAAACACCGTTACATGATGCAACTTACTTAGCTCAAGGGCAGCTAAGCGCCCTGCTAAACCAAAACCCACCACAGCAATGTTATAAAACATAAAACCTCCAAAAGCAGTTATTAGTAGGTGCGAACTCACTCGCACTTCTTCAATGTTTAAAGAAGCGAGGTATAAAACCTCACCTACGTCTGCATCTAACTTCTAGCGATAATTACTTTATACCGCTTTATGGTAAATCTCTGAGCCTGTTTGCTTAAACTCAGCTGACTTAGCTTTCATTTCGGCTTCTACATCAACCATTTTTATTTCAATAGCGTCGCCAGCGTTATTAGGATCAATACCACGTGTTTCTAAATCTTTAGCGTAATCGCGTACTTCTTGGCTAATTTTCATAGAGCAAAATTTAGGACCACACATAGAGCAAAAGTGAGCCACTTTGCCTGATTCTTGCGGCAGGGTTTCGTCGTGATACTCGCGAGCTCGGTCTGGATCTAAACCAATATTAAATTGGTCATGCCATCTAAACTCAAAGCGTGCTTTTGATAAGGCGTTATCGCGCTCTTGCGCGCCCGGGTGACCTTTTGCTAAATCGGCGGCATGCGCTGCAATTTTGTAGGTAATTAAGCCTTCTTTAACATCTTCTTTATTTGGCAGACCTAAATGCTCTTTAGGTGTTACATAGCAAAGCATTGCACAGCCGTACCATGCTATTTGAGCCGCCCCAATACCAGAAGTAATATGGTCGTACCCTGGTGCAATATCGGTCGTTAGCGGACCTAATGTATAAAAAGGCGCTTCGTCGCAATGCTTTAATTGCTCGTCCATATTGGCTTTAATCATGTGCATTGGCACATGCCCCGGGCCTTCAATAAATACCTGTACGTCGTGCTTCCACGCAATTTTAGTCAGTTCACCTAATGTGCGTAGCTCACTAAACTGCGCTTCATCGTTGGCATCAGCAATAGAGCCTGGACGAAGGCCATCACCGAGTGAAAAACACACATCGTATTGTTTTAAAATTTCACAAATGTCTTCAAAGTGCGTGTATAAAAAGTTTTCTTTGTGATGCGCTAAACACCACTTAGCCATAATTGAGCCACCGCGTGACACAATACCGGTTACACGTTTAGCCGTCATTGGTACATAACGCAGTAATACACCCGCATGAATAGTAAAGTAATCAACACCCTGCTCGGCTTGCTCAATTAGCGTATCGCGAAAAATTTCCCACGTTAAATCCTCAGCCACACCGTTTACTTTTTCAAGCGCTTGATAAATCGGTACTGTGCCAATAGGTACAGGCGAATTACGCACAACCCATTCGCGGGTTTCGTGAATGTAACGACCCGTTGATAAGTCCATCACGGTGTCTGCCCCCCAGCGGGTAGACCACACCATTTTTTCTACTTCTTCTTCAATAGATGAGCTGACCGACGAGTTACCAATGTTGGCGTTAACTTTAACTAAAAAGTTACGACCTACAATCATAGGCTCTGTTTCTGGATGGTTTATATTATTTGGTAAAATAGCGCGACCACGGGCTATTTCGTCGCGTACAAACTCTGGGGTAATAAATTCAGGAATACTCGCACCAAACGACTCGCCTTTATGCTGCGCGGCTAGTAATTCTTTACGAATTTCTGCACGTCCCATATTTTCGCGAACGGCTACGTATTCCATTTCAGGAGTAATAATCCCTTGGCGTGCGTAGTGCATTTGCGTTACGTTTTTACCAGCGACACCACGGCGAATTTTTGGCAAGTGATCAAAGCGAATATGATCCAGCCCTTCATCTGCCATGCGCTGCTGCGAAAACTGCGACGTCACTGACTCTAAAATTTCAGTGTCACCACGGTTTTCAATCCATTGTTCACGAAACTTTGGTAAGCCTTTGCGCACGTCTAGTTCAAAATTAGGATCGGTATACGGGCCCGACGTATCGTAAACACGAAGCGGATCGTTTGACTCATAAACAGGGTTTTCATCTGTGCCGCCTATAAACGTATCACTTAGCGTGATTTCACGCATACCAACACGTACGCCTGGTTGAGTACCTTCAACGTATACTTTATGAGAATTTGGGAACGGTTGACCCGTTAAGTTATAAATATATTCAGACGCGGCAGCGCGAGTTTCTCGGCGCGACGCTTTATTTGTAGTGTTTGACATGACTTGCCTCATTGCTTAAGGGTTGTCTTGTCAGATATTCCGAGGAATAGAGAAAGATCGTAAAGTAGCGTACATGCTACTTTGCAGCCTAAAATAATTAAAATCGCTTTATTGTGCGCATAAAAAAAGACGCACAAGCGTCCTATTTTAGGCAGCTTGTTCCCTACGCAGGTATTAGCCTGATCAGGTTCACGGATCCCGCTTTCGCGATCTCAGCCACAAACTAATTACTTAGCTTTGGCACTCCGACAAGTATTGATATATAAATTTTGTTCGTTGATTTGATATATTATTCATCAAATCTGCGCTGAGTGTACGTCAGTTAAAAACTGCCCGCAAGGGGCTGTTTTTCAAAAACTTAAAATTATTTAGGGATAAACACAAATGTTTGCTCGCCTTGCATGACTAATTGCTGGTCTTGCATTTTAAGCTCTGCGCCTTGATTTAAGGCTTGTAATAACTGCTGCTCAAACTCATCAAGTTCTTTTCCGCACGACTTGCGCGTCATACCTAATTTACTTACGGTAAGATTACTTTCTTCAAGCGAGCCCTCACCAAAAAATTTGTTACAGCCAGAAAAACCATTTACTTGCAGCGCTTCAATAAAGCTCATTGATGCGTTAAAAGAAGGTGGAATTGCTAAACCATCAACATGTGATAATTGCCATTGGGTGTATTTTAGCTGCTCACTGGTAACCGTCCCTGTTGATGCGCAACCAACACATAAACCGATTATAAGCATCGGTATTGCTGCTAATTTCATGCTACTACTAACTAATTGTCTAATTACTGTAATAATAACAATATTTATGCGATTTATCCGTTAAAAATGCATGTTTAAAATGTAAATTTTTGTTCTATGATAGTTCAAAAGTTACGCTACTACGCACTAAGTTGTAGTTTTGAATACATTATCTATTTGCTCAGGCAAAAATGGGCGGCCTTTTTCATTAACCGACGTTCCTATTATTAGTGCATTGAGCATTACTTTTTCATCGTATTTACGAACAACCGTTTGCTTAAAAGCAAATTTAAGGCGACTTATGCGCTGCGGCTCTACAGCCACATAAAACTCATCACCCGGTAAGAGCGAATGCTTATAATCCATTTCGCTGCGCATCACGACTAGATTAATTTTATCTTTTGCTAACTGAGCAAAATCAATACCATTTGCGTATAAAAATTCGTGGCGAGCGTGCTCCAAATAATTAAAATACACACTGTTATTTACAATGCCTTGTAAGTCACATTCGTAATCACGCACTTTAAAGTCAACTTTAAAGGTCATATTAATAATCCTAATTATTTAACGTATAATTGCCGAGTTTATAGCACATGTGCTCAAATAATTGCTACCATACGAGTCCCTAAAATGGAGTTAAGTAACCTAATGAACTTACGTTTGTCTTTAATTACCGCAGCACTTTTACCGCTGCTTGGTGCACCACTTGCAGCTAACGCTGACGATAGCAACCTAGAAAGAATTGTTGTAACTGGCGATTTTCAACGCGAAAGCATTCAAACCTTAAGCGCAAGCGCAAGCTTATTCAGCGAAGAAGAAATTAATCTACGTGGTGCAAGTTACTTAGACGAAATATTAGGCAGTACCGCCAATGTAAACTTTACTTCTGGCGCGTCGCGCGGACGCTATATCCAAATCCGTGGCGTGGGGCTTCGCTCACAATTTGTAGACCCGATTAATCCATCAGTTGGTTTAGTTATTGATGGTATTAACTATTCTGGCCTTGGTGGCAGCTCATTATTATTTGATATAGACCAAGTAGAAATTTATCGCGGCCCACAAGGCACTCGCTTTGGCGCAGACGGTATGGCCGGCATGATCCAAATGGGTTCAGCTAAAGCCACAAGCGATCCAAGTTTAAAATTACAAGTAGGTGCTGGCACCTACAATACACGTGAAGCAGGCATTGCAGCAAGCACAGGCTTAACAGATGACTCTAGCGCACGCGTTAGCTACTTTCGCAGAAAGTCAGACGGTTACGTAGATAACCTGTACTTAAATGACGAAACACAAAATCAAGACGAGCAAGTAGCGCGTTTTAAATTAAACAGCCAGCTTACAAAGCATTTAAATACTGAGTTAAACCTTCACTATATTGACATAAACAATGGTTACGATGCGTTTACGCTTGATAACAGCCGCAATAGTGTTGCCGATGAACCAGGCCAAGATAATCAACAAAGCTACGCTATAGGCGTTAATAATACTTACACGGGTTTTGACGCTTTTGATGTAAATCTAAACCTATCGGCTATTGATACCGAGTTACTTTACAGCTTTGACGAAGACTGGGGTTGTAACGATACAAGTGAACCACAGTTATGTGCTGCTGGTTTACATCCTGATGGATACAGCTCAACAGATCTTTACAGCCGCGATCGCGACGATCAGTCTGTAGATTTACAGTTTAATTCTAAAACAGGTAACTGGGTTGCGGGTATTTATTACCAAAACCGTGATGTTGATTTAGAGCGCCAATACACATGGTTAGCAAGCCCATTTACATCAACATACGAAACGAGTAACGTTGCAGTATATGGTCAAGTAGCGACTCCAATTGGTCCTAAAACAACACTCATTACAGGTTTACGTGTAGAGCAATACCAAGGTGACTACACCGATAGCAATGGCTTTATACAAGACACTGACGATGTAATGGTTGGCGGTAAAATTGCGCTAGAGTATCAAGTAATTGACCGCACTATGATCTACACCAGCATAACCCGTGGCTACAAAGCCGGCGGTATTAACTCAGAAGCCCTAGCGAAAGCAAAAGATGAAGGCTTAAACCTAAGCGCTGATTTTTTCCAACAGCACACCAGTTTCGACCCTGAATATTTATGGAGCGGCGAATTTGGTGTTAAAGGTTCATCACTTGATGACAAATTTACACTTCGCTTAGCTGCATTTTACATGCACCGCGACGATATTCAGTTAAAAGCATGGCAAGTAGAAGGTCAGCAATTTACCGGTTATGTTGATAACGCAAGTTCTGGTAGCAACTACGGACTTGAAGTTGAAGGTAGTTACCAACTAACTGATAATCTGTTTTTAACAGGTAGCGCTGGTTACTTAAACACTGAAATAGACGACTTTGTAACACAATCAGGCTTAAATCAAGACGGTCGTGAACAGGCACAGTCACCTAAATACCAATATGCGTTTACTGCTCGTTATAACTTTACTAATGAGCTTTACGGTATGGTTGGTATTGAAGGTAAGGATGATTATTACTTCTCTGATAGCCACAACTCACAAGCACCAAGCAGCAACTTAGTTAATTTAAGCTTTGGCTATGAAGCAGACATGTGGGCAGTACGCGCATGGGCTCGTAATGTATTTGACGAAACAGTCCCTACACGTGGTTTTGAGTTTGGTAACGATCCACAAGATGGTTACACAACGCATACATACACACAAATAGGTGAACCTCGCGTAGCCGGTGTTACGTTTACACTTAATCTGTAAAGCATAGCCGTTGGCTTTCAAATGAAAGCTACAGCAAGCAATAAAAACACCGCGTTTAAATTAAACGCGGTGTTTTTATTTGTAGGTGAGGTTTTATACCTCGCTTTTTATAAAGTTAAATTACAAGAGCGCGAAATAAATTCGCACCTACAGGTCAATCATCACGCTCTTTGCATATCAAATAAGTAATAATAAAATGTGTTGTAGACGTAGAGCTTGCTCACGTGAGAAGCGAAGCTTCTTATTACTTTAAACTAACCAAATAAAAAGACCTTAAAGCTTCGCTTTAACGCGCCAGCAAGCTGTGCGCCTACAAGTCCAGCATTACGCTCTTTGCACATCAAACGCGATTACGTCTTTAATTTTTTCTTTATTTGTTGCGAGCATTACCAATCTATCAATCCCCAAAGCCACCCCTGCGCACTGTGGTAATCCATGCTCCAGCGCTTTAATTAAACGCGTATCCATTGGTACTTGTTTTAAACCGTTTACAGCGCGGTATGCGTTATCTTCATTAAAACGTTTAGCTTGCTCACTAGCATTTGTGAGTTCGTTAAAGCCGTTAGCCAATTCCATATTTTTATAATAAAGCTCAAAGCGCCCTGCTACACGTGTATCGTGTTCACAAATTTGTGCCAGTGCCGCTTGAGAAGCTGGAAAGTGATACACAAAACATGGCTTATCTTGCCCTATTGTGGGCTCTACTTTCATACAAAATAATAATTGCAGTAAGGTATCTTTATGCGTTTCATTTTGAGCTATATCAGCAAATCCATGCTCACACGCTAGTTGCTTTAATTGCTCTATGTTCGCTGTTAACGGATCGAGCCCAAGTGCTTGTTCAAACGCTTGCTGATAAGTAAGCCTTGTTGCCGGCTCAACATCTAAAACAAGCCGCATTAGTTCATCCATTTCATCCATAAGTGCAAATTCATCAAAGCCTGGGCGATACCATTCAAGCATTGTAAATTCGGGATTGTGATGGCTACCCGCTTCTTCATTTCTAAATGCTTTACAAAGCTGAAAAATAGCGCCTGAGCCTGCCGCTAACAAGCGTTTCATAGCAAACTCTGGAGATGTTTGTAAAAATAGAGGAAGCCCACCTGCGTGCCCTGGGCCTACAAATTTAGTATTAAAACTGGCTAAGTGTACATCGGTTACACTGGCACTACTCAAACTTGGTGTTTCGACTTCCATTACATCACGCGTATAAAAAAACTCACGAATGCTACGTAATATCGCTGCACGTTGTTTTAGTGTTTCAATGCTTGCGCTTGGGGCCCAAAGATCTGCTGACATATTTTCTCCAAAAAAATCCCAGCTTAAGCTGGGATTTTATAAACAATGTTAAAGCTTACTTAACACGGCTTACGTATTCACCGTTACGAGTGTCTACTTTAATTACTTCGCCAATTTGTACGAATAATGGAACTCGTACTACAGCGCCTGTACTAAGCGTTGCTGGTTTACCACCAGTGCCCGCTGTATCGCCCTTAAGGCCAGGATCTGTTTCAGTGATCTCAAGCTCAACAAAGTTAGGTGGTGTAACAGCAATAGGGCTGCCGTTCCATAATGTGATTGTACATAAATCATTTTCAACTAACCATTTAACAGCATCGCCTAGTGCTTTTTCGTCAGCGGCAATTTGCTCAAATGTTTCGTTGTTCATGAAATGCCAAAATTCGCCGTCTGTGTATAGATACGCTAAATCTGTATCCATTACATCAGCACCTTCAACTGATTCACCCGATTTAAAGGTTTTTTCAAGCACCTTACCAGAGATAAGTTTACGGATACGAACACGGTTGAACGCCTGGCCTTTACCAGGTTTTACCATTTCATTTTCTAAGATACTGCAAGGCTCGCCGTCCATCATAATTTTTAGGCCGCCCTTGAACTCGTTGGTGCTATAATTCGCCATCGTTTCCTCTATTTATATTTTTTCGAGTAATCTACATGCCAATGATACAAAGAAATGAAGCAAATTTGCATAAAAACTGGCAAAAAGAATTAGCAAATGTAGTTACCTGCCCAAAAACTTTGCTTGAAATGGTCGGTTTATCGAGCCAAGTCCATGAAAACGACCTAAAAGCCCGCAGTTTATTTGCGGTACGCGTGCCTATCCCTTTTATAAAAAAATACGCAAAGGCGATCCAAACGATCCTCTTTTGCTACAAGTAATGCCACGCCATCAAGAATTTTTAACTAAGTCGGGTTTTAATAAAGATCCCCTACTTGAGCAAGACAACGACCAACCCGGCCTTTTACATAAGTATAAATCGCGTGTTTTAGTAATGTTTAAAACCGGTTGTGCAGTCAATTGTCGTTATTGCTTTAGAAGGCATTTTCCGTATCAAGAAAACCAACTTAATAAAAAAAGTCTGCTTGAAACACTAAGCTACATAAAATCAGATGCTGATATAAACGAAGTGATTTTAAGTGGTGGCGATCCGCTCATGGCCAAAGACGATGCCATAAGTTGGTTTTTAGATGAGCTTGAGCAATTACCACAAATTAAACGAATGCGAATTCATAGCCGCTTGCCAGTAGTTATACCGGCGCGAGTTACCAATGAGTTATGTGAGCGATTAGCAAAATCGCCATTAAAAATTATTTTTATTAATCACATAAACCACGCCAACGAAATAGATTCCGATTTTAAAGCTGCCATGCAAAAGCTTAAACAAGCAAACGTAACGCTTTTAAACCAAGCTGTAATTTTAAAAGATGTGAACGATACGCTCGATGCGCAAATAAATTTAAGCGAAGCGTTATTTGACGCAGACGTATTACCGTATTATTTGTATTTGCTAGATAAAGTTGAAGGGGCCAGCCACTTTGATATTAACGAAGAAGACGCAATAAAAATAATGGCAGAGCTATTAAAAGCTCTGCCTGGATTTTTAGTGCCTAAGTTAGTTAGAGAAATAGGTGGTCAAAAAAGCAAAACACCTATCGATCTTAAGCTAATTTAAACGTATATATTTACGTTGTTACCCAATGATGCAGTTACCGACTTAGCCGGTGTTTGTGCACTTGACGATTGTGCAGCACCTTCAATAAGTGCAAGTGCTGCTGCGCCATCTGCTAGTTGCTGCTTTTTAGATAAAGCAGCGCTATAAAGCTCACTGCCTTGGCCTGAGCCGGAAACAGCGGGTAAACTTGTGCCTGATATATTCATATAACAAACCTGACTTTTAAATGTAATCCAAGTATTATGTCGGCCATGCAGTACAAAGCTTTAGGAAAACCATGGATTCAATTATTGAACAACTCAATACTAATTTAAAAATTGTTTATCGTCAGGCGCTTGATGCCGACAAAAAACTCGATGAATTACAGCAACAGGGCCATGGCAAATTTAAAGCCTTATTTGCACAAGATGCTGGATTTAGCTTTGAAGCTAAACGTTTTAAGCCTTACGTACTCGACGTAGCCGCTGACGTTGAAAGCTTATCTAACGATGGTTTTGATGAAGAAAAACTTAAAACTACCGTTATTAAGTTACAACAAATACTCACGTTGTTAGCTACTTTTAAGTAAAGCTTAAAAATAAAAATGCCGCTATTTAGCGGCATTTTTATTTTCAGTTAATCTAAACTTGGTAATATTTGTTCACCAAACCACTGCGTTAATAAGCGTTTTTCGTAATAAAATGATTCTTCGCGGCCCATTTTAATTTTATCCATAAAGCCCATATCTTTAAGCTCTACATCACTGCCTTTATTAAGTACGTTGCCATCTTTATCTGTTAACGAATAATTGAGCTTAATGCGCGGAAAATAGATTGGTTTTACTACACGTATTTCATCCATACCGCCGTATCGCACATCACCGGCTAAATCTAAATCAGTGAACTCTACGTTTAATTTATAACCTTTTGGTAGCTGCTCAGCAAGCTTAGCCATATGTTTTTCAAAGCTACTTGCAATGTGTTTATGATACGACCCTCTGGCTTGATTCAACGCTCGTACATCACGATAATCGTTAAAGTCATGCCATTTAACAATAGACTCCCCAGCATGAGCAAATACAGGGAGTGCTATACACATTGTCATTGCTATTTTCTTAACTGAATTCATATCGTTCTCCAAAAAGGTGTACCAATTACAATAGAGTGAATTGCAATAAGCCCAGTATTCATACCTAAATTACCAATGGCATATTAACAGTCATTCATTAACTATAACTTAACCATACCTTTTAAATTTTTGACAGTATTTTGTCGCTTGCGGCTTCAATTAAATCAAGCACATTTTCAAAGCCATCATCACCGCCGTAATAAGGATCGGGAATCGCACTAACGCTCTGTTCACCAAACTCTAAAAACAACGCTAATTTGTACTGTAAATGCGCAGGGCACTGGGCTTTTAAATCAGCTAAATTTTGTGTATCGGCCGCTAAAATTAAATCAAATTCAGTAAAGTCACTTGTGCGTACTTTACGCGAATAAATACCTTTAAAACTATAACCACGTTTTTCGCCTGCAGCCATTGAGCGGCTATCAGGCGTTTTACCTTCGTGATAACCAATAGTGCCAGCCGAATCAACTTTAACATCAACACCTAGCTTTTTAGCGCGGGCTTTTAATACCGCCTCTGCGGTTGGCGAGCGGCAAATATTACCTAAACAAACAACTAATATTTTTTTCATTAGACACTCCTTTAAACATTAAAAACTAAAACTGTTTTAAAATGCTCGCATCATACTCATCAGCATTTAGCGTTACGTTATGTTGCGCTGCAACAGATTCAAGCTCAGCTTGTTTAATGGCTAAATCGTCCATGGTGATTAGATTATCGTCTAGCTGCCACAATAACCGAGAGCCCGCGTAGCTATAATGAATCGCTAATAACGCATCGGCATTGCCTTCACGGCCAGCGGCTTTTAACTTAGCCATTTTACGGGTTATTTTATTAAGTGCTTTTTTAAGTTCCCACACATAAACAACTTCAGTCATAAAGCTATGTGTACGGTATTTATGAAGTAACCACGCAAGCCCAACGCTTGTAATAGCAACACCTATTAAGTTCCAATGAAAGTGGCTACCACTTTCATCAGGAAATAAAGCAATCAGCGTTTGCGATATAGCCAAGCTGCCTACAGCCAAACCAATACCACATCCTGCAATAACACGGTTTAAATGTTTACGATAACGCGCTTTATTTATTTCAATGAGTTGCATAACAGCCTAAAAAGTTAAGTTTTAATATTTGCGAATAGCTATTGTAACTAAACCCCACATTTTTTATAAAATTATTTCACCCCTTTTTGATTTGCCATCCGTTATAGCTTTGAAAATACCCTAATGCATTAATTTGGAGCGGCTTATGCACACACTTGAAGTACCTAACAACCCAGTATTTATTAAAACATCGACCGCCGTTATTGGCGGCGCCGCAATGACCTTTGCAGCTTTTGCGTTTATGCAATATTTAATAAGTGGCGAGCAACGCGCACCGGTTAAACCAGGGGGCGATATTATAGTAGAGATTTTTCAGGCACCTGAGGATTCAAAAGTCAGGCATATACAAAAAATACAGCCGCCACCGCCAATGCCTAAAGTGCCGCCAAAAGCACCACCGCTTGATACATCAGCCGATCCTGTGTTGGCAATTAGCGACTTTACGCCAGTTACAATTGATGATTTTGGTGACGACATTAACAACACCATTAATCGCCCTACAGGGGATGCAACACCCATAGTGCGCATAAACCCTAAATACCCAACCACAGCCGCGCGCGATGGTATTGAAGGTTGGGTGCAACTAAGCTTTAGTATTTCGCCAACGGGGGAAGTAATCGACCCAGTAGTTATTAACGCCGAGCCAAAACGTACCTTTGACCGCGAAGCAATAAGAGCCATTAAACGCTGGAAATATCGCCCCAAAGTGATTGAAGGTGTGGCACAATTACAAACAGGTCAAACCGTACAGCTCGATTTTAAATTAGATAACTCTATTTAATGGACTAAACGCCTATGCTACTAAGTATTAAGTCATGGTTATTTGAAACGCCAAGCAAGGACTGCATGGCAAGTTATGCAAAAAGTGGCGACAATCGTTACTTAGAGCAGCTTATTGCCCTCTACAGTAACGACTTATACCACTACCTTGTTACGCAATCTAATACGCATTTAGCATACGACGTAAGCCAACAAACATGGCTAAAAGTAATCGAAAAACGCCACCTTTACCAAGCACAAACCACACCTAAAGCGTGGTTATTTAAACTTGCCCGCAACACACTCATTGACGAATACCGCAGGCAACAGCACTTTGTAGAGCTTGACGAAAACACGCATTTAGCAGCACAAAATGATAAAAGCGAAAGCGACTTAGATGGTGGTGACTTAACTAGTGGAGACTCGCATATAGGCAGCTCAAACATAAGCTATGACGCGTTTGACGCCGCGCTAAAACAACTCAGCTTTGTACAGCGTGAAGCCATAACATTACAACAAGAAGGCTTTTCGCTCACTGACATAGAACTTATAACGCAAAGCAGCCTCGAGACCATTAAAACAAGGCTGCGCTATGCCAAGCAAAACCTTAAACGTTTATTAGGAGCAAACAATGAACAAGCCTGATGAGCCGTTCGATCAAAAGCTCGCACAACATTATAAAGAGCGAAAAGCGCGCACAACACTTACAAGCGTTCAGCAAAAAGCGTTACTTAATAAAGCCACGCACACAAAGCCTAAAAAGCCCACAAGGCTTAGTTTTACGCTACAGCTAACCAGCCTTGCCTGCGCACTGGGTGTGTTCGCCTTTATTGTGTTTGATAATAACGATGGCTTTAACCACGCGCCTAAAACCGTATTTAACACCATAGACATTCACGACTATTCATTTATAAAAACACACGAAATAAATCAAGCAGGCAGCTACGCAAGCTCTATAAACGAGCAAAAACACGCGCTTGATAGTCAATTAGTTAACGATTTACGCCGTCACCAACAGCGCCATATAGAATACGGCACTCTAGTGAAGGTAGATAACGACTGGTACATAGCCAGCTGTAATGATGAAGTGCTAGTGCAAATTAAGCAGTCACTGTTGAGTGATTTAAAGGGTAAACACGCGGTAGAAAGTAATATAAATACGGGTGATATGCTGGCTATGGCACATAATGGTAAAGGGCAAATTATAGCGCTTAAACATGCAGGTGCTGGGGTTAGGCAGTGTAGGGCTTAGGTTGGTTTGGCTCAGTTAAGGTTGGTGGTAATTTAGATAAATATTACCACCGAGAACACAGAGACGCTAGGCGCTGCACAGAGATAGTTAACTATCGCCCATGTAATCTAATGGTGAGGAAAGCTCTATAAAATCACGATATTGTTCTTTAGTAATTTTGTTGTATTCATCTTTGATATAAATATAGTCAAGCCATAATAAAGTAACTTCTGGAGAAGTTTCTATTTTATGCTGTGCTAACGCCTCTTCTGCGTATTGCAGTTCCGTTAAATCATCATCACTAGAAGAAATAAAATAGAAATCATCTACATGTAAATCAAAGATTTTACAAAAGGTATTCTCAATAAATTTAGATAGTGGAATAGGATAATTTCCCTCAAAGTACTTATTATCTTTAGGAACGAAGCGGCCGTTATGGAATTGAGAGGTGTATGACTGTGGATCAATAAAATAGATTAACTCGGCTGATAAATACTCTTTTGATATATCCTTTTGTAAGAAGTCAGCTAGGCTAATATCTATGATCTTATTTTCATTACCTCGTTCTGTTCTTTTGAACCTACCATTTATCATCTCATCATAAAGTGGGTGGTCTTTTTCATAGATACAAAACAAAATAGCGAGCACAAGCACATCTACTTTTTTACCATTTGGTAAATTTACAATAATGGCAGTAATGCGTTCAGTAATTTGAATGGCTGTTCTAGGCGGCACTTGGAACGCATCTAAAACAACTGAGATATTAGCTAAAGCGGTTTCCGGTGTTTCTGTGCGGGGAGTAGCTCAATATCTTTACTTTCTAAGTACCCAGATTCAAATTTAGTTGTATCACTATGTACTGATAAAAAATCCTTTAAAACAGGTCGCTTTAAGCTATAGCGGCTATTAAAAAAACGGCCTAGGTAAATCTTAGCATCAAAGCCTTCACCATAAATTGATTTGATTGTATGTTGGAGTTGTTCTGTATCTGTTGCTACAACAAATACAATACCTTTAACATCAAAAATATGTTTAATCGTCTCTAACATTTCTACTGCATAACTTGGGCGACAACGATCTAATTCATCAATAAAAATAAATATGGGTAACGACTTACCTTCCTGCTTTTCAAACTTACTGACCCAATCAGCTAACTTAGACTTTATTACTTCAATACTCTTATTTTTAGCTTCATGATCTTTAATTAAGTTTTGTGCAAGCGCCTTTACTGCCGGTGAAAAGTCGCTGCCCGTCAGCTTATTAGAATTTTGATTTTGGTCATTTTCAATTTCTTCATCAGAAAATAGTAATGTGTGTAGTTCATCTAAATCGATACCAGATATCTTTTTAGTTAAACCTTGTGCAATAGCAGGTGCAACAGCCTTAAACATTGAAACGGCGCTTTTAGGTATTGTTATATTAAACTTAGCCTGAAGTTGAAGCTGCTTTATAATACCTGCAATTACAGTTAAAAATGGGTCGTCTGAATAGTCTTGCTGCCATGCATCAATATATACAACAGGAAAATCTACTATTAATTCTCGTGACCAACGCTTAAGAAAATAGGTTTTACCTGCCCCCCATTCAGCATTTAAGTTTAATACATAGTTTTTCTTTTGTTCATCATCAGGCCTGCTTTCGTCAAACCCCTCTTGAGCCAATAGCCTTGATAAGAAGGTGGCGTAGCGAGCACGATCTAATTTATCTGCAGGAAAATACTCTTCTAATGGAGGCTTAGTTGCTTTACTCCAATTGAATTCTTTCATTTAATTCCTTTTAAATAATACTTTTTTATATAGTGCCACATATCAATAAGTAAACGTGAGTTCTGTGCAATTTTTTAATTATTCACTCTATTTTTTTCAAGCTAACGCCCGACGCGCCAGCAAGCTATGCGCCTACAAAAAATATACATATACTTGGCTTTATAGGTGCAAACTACATTGGAGATCCGTTGGGTTACGTGCTGCTCAATCTACGTATGCTAAAAGTATCAGGCCATCATCAAATAAGCTGGCGATAGCCGTGTTTTAACACCGGTAAGTAAGTCCTCCCGATGCAATAGAAAATACGTCGCCGCTGATAGATGAGATCGCAAAAAGGGATCCATGGCAACACCTATTGGCTGCAGCTCTATACGTCACAAAATCTAAAATAAAGTTTTTAAATACTCCAAGTAAAAAACTAAACCTTAGAGCAGTGATTTGAATTGAAACTCAATACTTCTCAATTCAATACTCACTAATAATCTCGTATATAGCGATAATCAAATTCAGTACTATCTAATACTATACAATGATCATTAAAGTCGTCGCTGTTCATACTCTGTATGTCAATAATAACCGATTGCTCTTCTATATTTTTAGCAAAGCTCATTAGAAGCTGTTTGCCTCTCTTCGCATCAATTCGACAGCCAAATTCATAAATACTATAAAGCATAGCAAATTCATCACCTGCTTTTTCGGCTTGTAATAATAAAGCCTGACCTTTTTCGTTATTAAGTATTTTTCCTAAAATAAATTGTGCGCGCGGGTTTTTCTTTTCATTAGCTAGGTAACGTAATATTACTAAAGCTTGGAAGCTATCTTGCGGGTAGGCTCCTTTATAATATCCTCGCTCATCGAAGTGTCTTCCTGACTGATACGCATAAGCATATGTTAATGCTTTTTTGGTGCTCATAGAGGCGAGGTTTTCATTACTTGTTTCAATATGCTTACTGCGAAATTCAGCGGCACGCTGCTGATGTTGTTGTACCTCAATATCAATATGCTGCTGTTGCTGAAAAATAACGATACCTATTGCCGTAATAAAACCTGCAACAAGCGTTAAAACACTAACGACAGGAAGTACAATGAACCATCTATTTTTTAGCTTTTTTTGTTTTTGATAATCGGCAGATTCAAATAATTTATCAAATTCTTTATGGTCGTGCATTGATACATTAATGCGTGATATGTAGGCAGCTCCCCATGCGCCAAAAATATAAACCCCAACTAAAATAACCGCTAAAACGCCACCAACAAGAATAATCTGCAAATCCCACGCTACAAATACAATACAAGCATGAGCAATTAAACCTATTAGCGAAAATAAACGCTCGTATCCTCGACCATGAAACCGTACCGCTGCACCAACTAATGCACCACTAATGAGTAACATCACAGGACCTGCAGCTGGTTTTAACTCAAACAGAAATGCCCATAGAACTAAAATAGGAACACTCCAGAATGCAGCACCTAAAGCAGCTGAAAGTGCATTTTGTTTTGATATTTTTTGAAGTGCACTCTGTTTAGAATCTAGATCCATTTTAATTATTAGCCTTATTATTTTTTAATTAATCATAATACAACTCGATATCAGTTTCAGCATTACTTGCTTACTGCATGAATTAAAAGAGTAAATAATTGTTAAAAATAATTTTTAAGCTCACAATAACAAAAATACACTTTTTATTAGTTTGCTTGTGACTTAAAGTCCCTCAAATCAAAATGAATAGTCCTTTTTAAGAAGGCATAGGGCGAATTTTGTTTTATACAAAACTAAAACACAGATGTCATGCTTAATACTATGATTCTGAAATCAGTAGTTGATGCGTAACCTAGTGCGTAAATACTAAATCTAACTTTTCGGGCTAACGCCCGACGCGCTAGCAAGCTATGCGCCTACAAAAGATATACATATACTTAGCTTTATAGGTGCAAACCGCATTGTAGAACAGTTCGGTTTCGTGTCACTCAACCCAACCTATGTACGCTTTTTTTAAACAAAAAAACCTACGGTTAAGCAGGCTTTTAACTATGTAAAAATCGTATTTTTTAATACAAACATACTTGTTACTAAGTACGCTAAAAACGTAAGATCGTAATCAAATAGCGTTATCTGATAATTTTCGGCTTAACGCTACTCACGTCTAAATGAATCGTCATTTCTACATTTTCAGGTTCTACCGCAACATCACTTAAACCTGTTCTAGTAAAATATTCTTCAAAGTTTTGCTGATATTTAGCCGAAAACTGCGTATACGCGGTAATAAATACACTCAACTTTTTAGCTATTATTGGGTAGGTTGCGGCAAGTTCCCGCAATTTTTCAGGTTCAGCAAAGGCAAATTCGGCGTAAGTATTAAAGTCGTTCTCAACATTAGTTTTACTATATCTAGATAAAAATCCATTTTCATAATCAGGCCCTATATTTTTATTTTGCGTTAAAGCCTCATAATTCGAGGATACAGGCTCCCACTCTTTTGGCAGCAAAGCTTGCCATGCAAATATAACGAAAGGTGAACGTATATAGATTAATGAGCTTAATTCATGGTGAACACCTTTCAATGAGTTTTCGAAGTTAAAGTTCGTGCCATTTTGATCTGAAATATTTACTAATATTATCGAGTTGCTTGAGTATGTCCCACCCGCTTCAGCTCCCTCCATAAGCATAGGACCAGAGAGATAAATAGCATCAATCACTTTGGAAACAAAGCCTAAGGGGTACACCTCCAGCGCAGTTTCAATACCATCAAGTGAGTCTGAAGAATCTTCTAAAGAAGTACTTTTCATTTCAAGCGTGGGGGTTGCCATTAATTCCCGCAAATTGTTCAGGAAAGAATAAACGGGTATCACCAGCCTTAATATCGAGCTGGTATGTTTTTGCTAACCTATTAGCTTGTTCTGTTTCGCTTTCTTGGTAAGAGCATGCGTTCAAAAACAATAAAAAACTAAAAAAGACAAAAGCTTTATTTTTCATTTAAACAATCCTTGTTTTGTGCCCTAAAAAGCCTGCATATTTGCAGGCTTTCAAGGCATTTTATAAATAATTAAAACTCAGTATTTACAACACACTTTTATAACACAAGTATGCTTGTTACTAAGTACGCTATAAACGTGAGTGCGCCGCCAAATAAGGCGTACGGTAGCTGCGTTTTAACGTGGGTGAGTAAGTCACACCCTGATGCAATAGCCGATACAGCGCTGGTGTCGGATATAGGCGAGCAATGATCGCCAAATATACCACCACCCAAAATAGCACCTACAACAAGCGATGGCGGTAAACCAAGCGCTTGAATAAGTGGCACACCAATTGGGATTAATATAGCAAACGTGCCCCACGATGTACCCGTAGTAAACGACATTACCGCGCCGGTTAAAAAAAGCACAGGTACGATTAAATAAATAGGTAGGTAGTCGCCAACAAGCGATGCTACAAATACGCCAGTACCCAATTCTTTTAGGCTTGCGCCAAGTGTAAGCGAAAGCAGTACAATGGCGACCAGTGGCATTAATTCGCCCATACCTTTAAAACCGGTATCAACTAATTGATGATGCGTAAATTTACGTGAGCCAATCATTAAAAAGTAAGCGACAACAATGGCTAAAACCGTTGCATATAATACTGATTTAGAACCGCTGCCCTCGGCTAGTACACCATTACCGGTGTAATACATAAAGCCAACCATGCTGGTAATAAGCGTAATAAGCGGGATTAACATGTAACGCGCTTTAGAGCCTTTTACTTCTTCTTTTAAGTCAGTTGTTTGAAGCTCTAGTTTTTGTTCGGCTTCTTTCATTGGGCCGTGCACTTTATCGAACGCGATAGTGTAAAAAACAATGGCAAGGGTAATTATGGCGTAAAAGTTATACCCTACGCTGCCCCATAACACTGATACAGCCGACTCACCTAGCTCATAGTTACCTAACAAACCAAGTACAAATGCGCCCCAGCCGTTAAGTAGTATTAAAATACACACTGGCGCACTGGTGCTGTCAATAATGTACGCTAGACGCGCTCGGCTCATTTTAAATTTGTCGAATAAGCCACGCGATAAAATACCCGAGGTAAGTACGCTCAGGTTAGATTCTATAAACACCGCAATGCCGGTAAACATGGTTAAAAAGCCCACTTGGCGCTTACTTTTTGCAATACCTTTGTTCATTAGCATATTAACGGTTGCTGCAACGCCGCCAGATTCGCGAATGTAGGCAAGCAAGGCACCTATTAAAATACTAAATATTAATATGCGTGTATTACCTGGCGAACTGGCAACCGAAATAATACGTTCAATGGTATTTAAAAAAGTGTCAAACACGCTATTACCTTCGCCCTGAAAGGCGAGTAAAAACTCAGAAGAAGCAACAGCAACAAGTAGCGCCATAATCACTTCTTTGCGCCAAAACACGATAGCAATCGCAATCAGCGGCGGTAAAATAGAATACCAATGCATAAAAAGTTAACCTTAATTATTAGCGAGTAAACCTCGCTTTGTACGCGTTTTAACGCTTATTTGTTAAGCCTAACAACATAAACCGGCTTAGTTTTATAGACCGCTTAGCTTAATGGATTGGCTTACTCAAGTCACCTGTAAATAAATCACTTAAGGTGGCACAGTTAGTACGTTTTAACCTATACGATAGCTTATTGATTTAGTAACGCTTCATAAATAAGCGACACCACCGATCCGTACTGTGCGGTTTCAAATTGTTTGCCTGTAAATTCGTAACGTTTTTGCGAGCCTTTAATGGCACTATGACGAGCATTGGTAAGTAAAACAATAGCTAAGTCGTAAGCGGGGTCAATTACAGTCACGGTCCCCGTCCAACCTGTGTGACCATAAGCTTGTGCGCTTGCATAAGGGCCAAAGTGCCAGCGCCTTGCTTGGTTGTTACCAGCTAGCCTAAAGCCAAGCCCGTAGGTTTCATCGCTTGATTGCGGCGTTAAAAATTGCGCTAAGGCGCTTGCACTAAATAATTGTTGGTCGCCGTAGCCACCATTATTTAGTAATAGCTGGCAAAGCACGGCTAAGTCGTGAGCATTACTAAATAGCCCCGCATGCCCTGCTACGCCATCAAGAGAATAGTAAGCACGCTCATCATGCACTTGGCCTTGTAAAACACTGGTGCGAACATTATCAAACTTAATGCGCCCGTCTCGTGTGTTGCCGCTAAGCTCTGTGGCTGCAAATTGCTGCGGCTTAAAGCCTTTTTTAAGTGGATTAAATAACGTGTTAGTTAATTTTAGTGGCGCGTACACTTGCTGCTCTAGATATTCGTCAAGGGGCTGCCCTGTAATACGCTCAATGAGCACACCTAAAATCATGTAATCAATATCAGAGTAAACATGCTGCCCAGATGATTTACTACTAAAAGGGACGCTGGTAAGTAATAGCTGTTTGGTGGTTTTACTGTTTTGCGAATAAAACGCGTCACCATAGCTGCCATCTTTACGATGAAAGTCAAATACTGGCGGGTATCCGGCGCTGTGTGTGAGTAAATCTTTTACTGTTCGTTGTACTCGCCCTTCGCCTTTATATTCGCTTAGGTAGCTTTGTACGGGTTTATTAATATTCAACAACCCTTCGCTTACTAATTTCATAAGCGCAAAGTTGGTGGCAAATATTTTGGTGTTTGAGGCAAGATCAAACAAGGTATTAGTCTGCATTGGCTCTGGGCGTAGTAACATTAAATCACTTTGCTGGTATTGCTTTGCATCGCCATAGGCGGTTAACTTTATTAGCTCGCCATTTTTAATAACGGCCAACACAGCCCCAGGAAAACCCGCTTTTACATCGCGTTCAATTAATGTGTCTACTTCAGTAAAATCTATATGCTTTTTTGGTTCATCGCTTAAAGTAGGAAATGCAAAACGCAGTGTTAAGCTTGCGCCAGCAGGGAGAATATTTTCAACTTTAAAAGTATTAACACCGTTGTGAGTATTTTTTGCCAAACTGTAATTGTATAAGGTGTTGGCGCTTAGTTGGCTAACGTCGAGCTTTTGATTATTAATATAAATATCGGCGCTTTGTGCGTTATGGTTTTGTATTAATAATTGCCCGCGCCCTTTGTAAGCTTTAAACGTTCCTCGGTTATTTACATAAAACCGGCTACTTGGATTTACCTCAGGAAACGTTACAACCACTTGTGCATTAGGCAGCTCTACAAGTTGGCTTTTTGTAAGTGGTAGCACCGAGCTAATAGGTTCAGGTGGTGTACTGCAACCCACAATAATAAAGCTTAACGCCCCTATAAATGCTTGTTTGATATAACCACACCTTTGATTTTTTAAAGCGATAAACATGCTTAGCCCTTATTTATATAGCAAGTAAGGCGCTCTTTGCGTTTTAAATTGCGCAAGCCCCGCCTGCCAGCTTTGCTTTATTTGCGCCTCAGATTGCCCCGCTTCAATAGCTAAGCGCAATTTATTAGTACCCGCTAGTTTATCCATAAAGTCAGCGCGCTCAAAAAACGAGATGTTGTTTTTACTAAGCTCCGTGTACGCATTTATTAAGTAAGTTAAATTTAGGCCTGAAATATTTGCTTGTCTTAAATCGAGCCCCTGCACAGTTTGGTTTTTAAATTTAGGGTTTAAAGCAGCGCCTTTAATTGCGCGCGGTGTAAAATTAAAATCACCTAATGCAACTGGCGAATAGCCAATTACTTGAAACGCAAAGTCGGTGCCTCTGCCAATACTGATAGGCGTTGCCTCAAAAAAGCAAAGCGACGGGTAAAGCGCAATGGCCTGATCGTTAGGTAAATTAGGGCTGGGTTTTATAGGCAAGCTGTAAGTACTTTTGCGAGTGTAATGATCAACAGGGATCACAGTTAGTTTTAAAGCGGGCGCTTTATTGATCCAGCCCTCACCCTTGATCATTTTGGCAAGTTCGCCAACGGTCATACCGTGTAACACAGGAATTGGGTGCATGCCTACAAACGATTTAAATTGTGGCTCTAATATTGGCCCATCAACGTAGGCAATATTTGGGTTGGGTCTGTCGAGTACTAAAAATTCTATCCCCTGCTCTGCAGCGGCTTCCATCATGTAGTGCATAGAGCTTATGTAGGTATAAAAACGCACTCCCACATCTTGAATATCAAAAATAATCACATCAACATCGACTAAAGCAGCTTGGCTTGGTTTTTTATTTTTACCATAAATAGAAATAAGCGGAATACCAGTTTTACCATCAACGGCATTTTTTACATGTGCGCCCGCATCGTGATCGCCGCGAAAGCCATGCTCAGGTGCAAAAATTTTAGTTATATTAATATTTTTAGTCAGCAGCGCATCTACCAAGTGAGTTTGCCCTACTGTTGATGTTTGATTGACTACTAGCCCTACACGTTTATTTTTTAACTGCGGTAAATATTTAGCATATTGCTGCGCGCCTACTACAAGTGAGTTGTTAACTTCGTTGGCTTGCACGCTTGCAATAAAAATGGCGCTAAAAATAAAAAATAACGTAATAAATAGGGTTTTAAACATACTGCAATATCCTTTTAAACAAGGTGTTTAAAATAACATAGGTAATATTAAAGAGCAGCTTTAGAAAGGGGTTAAGTGGACTTAGATATAGTGATTAGAAGCTGCCGCTTCTCACGCGAGCAAGCTCAGCGTCTACAACGGATAAATAAGCTCGGAGTTTGGATTTAAAGATTGGGTTGGTTTTACTTGTCGGCGTGCAGCTTGCTGACGCGACGAACAACGATCGTAAACTTTCTGTGAATTTTATAGATTAGAAGCTGGCGCTTCTCACGCGAGCAAGCTCTGCGTCTACAACGGATAAATAAACTCGGAGTTTAGATTTAAAGATTGGGTTGGTTTTACTTGTAGGCGTGCAGCTTGCTGACGCGACGAGCGAAGCTCGTAAACGTGCTGTGAATTTTATAGATTAGAAGCTGCCGCTTCTCACGCGAGCAAGCTCTGCGTCTACAACGGATGAATAAGCTCGGAGTTTAGATTTAAAGATTGGGTTGGTTTTACTTGTAGGCGTGCAGCTTGCTGACGCGACGAGCGAAGCTCGTAAATAAAGCATCAGTTATATCGGTGGTAAGTAATTAGAAGCTGGCGCTTCTCACGCGAGCAAGCTCAGCGTCTACAACGGATAAATAAACTTGGAGTTTAGATTTAAAGATTAGAGCTGTTTTTACTTGTAGGCGAACAGCTTGCTGACGCGACGAGCGAAGCTCGTAAATAAAGTATCAGTTATATCGGTGGTAAGTGATTAGAAGCTGTCGCTTCTCACGCGAGCAAGCTCTGCGGCTACAGGAGTGGTAGCTTACATTTCACTTTATTTTAGGCACAAAAAAACCGACTTAATGTCGGCTTGTTATGAAAGTGGTGGGCGCAGGAGGATTCGAACCTCCGACCGCTCGGTTCGTAGCCGAGTACTCTATCCAGCTGAGCTATGCACCCACTTTCATAGATTGCTTATTTAAACTCTAAGCAGAGCGTATAAATTCAGGCATAAAAAAACCGATTTCCATCGGTTTATTTTTCTTACACTTAAAAGCGTATGAAAACATGAAAGTGGTGGGCGCAGGAGGATTCGAACCTCCGACCGCTCGGTTCGTAGCCGAGTACTCTATCCAGCTGAGCTATGCACCCACTTTCATTTTTACTATTACTTATTTTGACTCTAAGTGAGAGTTTAGCTTATTTATACTCTAAGCAGAGTCTATAAAGTGGTGGGCGCAGGAGGATTCGAACCTCCGACCGCTCGGTTCGTAGCCGAGTACTCTATCCAGCTGAGCTATGCACCCACTTTATAGTTTACTTATTTTAACTCTAAGTAGAGCTTTTTCTTATTTAGACTCTAAGCAGAGTTATTAAAGTATGGTGGGCGCAGGAGGATTCGAACCTCCGACCGCTCGGTTCGTAGCCGAGTACTCTATCCAGCTGAGCTATGCACCCATACTTTAAAATTTTACAAAACACGCCATTAAAAGAAATGGTGGAGAGGGAGGGATTCGAACCCTCGATAGAGCTACAAACTCTATACTCCCTTAGCAGGGGAGCTCCTTCGGCCACTCGGACACCTCTCCGTCTTGTGGGGCGTATAATAAAGATTTCAGAAAATATGTCAAACACTTTTCTACCAAAAACGACTATATGGTTATAGATTGCACATATGCTTGGTTTTAAAGTGTAATTAGTTTGAAAATTAAGCGACTTATGAGTCCTCAGAGTGAGGATTAATACCTTCAACTGGTACTAACTCATCTGTTAGGTTTGCAAGGTACTGCTCTTGATACCCCAATTGCTGAAACTCAGCAATACAGGCTCTATAGTAGGCTTGTCGTTCTTGCTCTGTCGTACAGAGCTCTGACGACTCTTCAACGCGTTTATTTTTCATTTTATTATTCTATAAGTCCGTTTGATTATTCTTAGTTAAAGCGTACAACCTAGGCCGCTTAAATTTTCGCCATAGTGTAGCTAAAAAAGTTACATAAATACAACGAAATGTTTAAAAAACAGTCATAATAAAAAGTTATAATACTAACCAAATTTGTTTAAAAGAATCAAAATAAACAATATCAAATACTTAAGTTTATAAAAATAGCGCCACCCTAATCAAAAACAATTAACAAATTACATCTTTTTATTTACGAAGTACCTTGTTAAAAGCATACCTTTATTGTCTAGGCTTTAAACACAAAAACGCCGCGATTAGGCGGCGTTTATTAACTTACTTTGTTTTACTCAAAGCTTAGTCAGCTTGTGGACGCATATGCGGGAACAAAATAACGTCTTTAATTGTTGATGAATCAGTAAATAACATTACTAAACGGTCAATACCAATACCTTCACCAGCCGTTGGCGGTAAGCCGTACTCTAGTGCGCGTATGTAGTCTTCATCGTAGTGCATTGCTTCATCATCGCCTGCGTCTTTCTCTTCAACTTGACGAGTAAAGCGCTCAGCTTGGTCTTGTGCATCATTAAGCTCAGAGAAACCATTTGCAAGTTCACGACCGCCAACAAAAAACTCAAAACGGTCTGTAACAAATGAGTTTTCGTCGTTACGACGTGCAAGTGGTGATACTTCCCACGGGTAGCCAGTAATAAACGTAGGTTGAATAAGCATGTGCTCTGCTGTTTCTTCAAATATTTCACACAAAAACTTACCTGGGCCCCAAACACAGTTTTCAGGAATTTTAACGTGCACTTGTTTAGCGTACGCTTTTAATTCGTCAAAGTGGTTTTCTGGGTCATTAAATACCGCAGCATCAAACTCAGGGTTATATTTTAAGATAGCGTCCGCCATGCTTAAACGTGTAAACGGTTGGCCAAAGTCATACTCAACTGAGTCAGTTACTTCGCCGTTTTCGTCTTTCGTTGTATTTATAACAATTGGGCTACCCAATACGTTAGTTGCAACTGTACGTAGCATGTCCTCGGTGATGTTCATCAGGTCGATGTAATCAGCGTATGCTTGGTAAAATTCAATCATTGTGAATTCTGGATTGTGACGTGTAGATAGCCCTTCGTTACGGAAGTTACGGTTAATTTCAAATACACGGTCAAAACCACCTACCACTAAGCGCTTTAAGTAAAGCTCTGGCGCTATACGTAAGTACATGTCGATATCAAGCGCGTTATGGTGAGTTACAAACGGACGCGCAGATGCACCACCAGGTATAACCTGTAGCATTGGTGTTTCTACTTCCATAAAGTCACGCTCTGCTAAAAAGCGACGAATGCCTTCAACTACTTGTGAACGAATGCGGAATGTTTCGCGCGTTGCTTCGTTAGTAATTAAATCAACGTAACGTTGGCGGTACTTTGTTTCTTGATCTGATAAGCCATGGAATTTTTCAGGTAACGGACGAAGTGACTTAGTTAGTAATTGATACTCAGTCATTTCTACGTATAAATCGCCTTTACCCGATTTATTTAACGCGCCTTTAACACCAATAATATCGCCAGTGTCTAGCTGACCATATTTTTCCTTAAGATCTTTTTGAACATCTTTAGATGCATACGCTTGTACGCGACCTTTCATGTCTTGAATTACAAAAAACGGTCCACGCTTTGCTAAAATACGTCCAGCAATAGACACAACTTCTTGCATCTCTACTAATTCTTCTTTGCTCTTATCACCAAACTGGGCTTGCAAATCAGCCGTGTAATGCTCACGACGGAATTGGTTTGGATGACCGTTGGCTGGGCAATTTTCGCGTATCGCGTCTAACTTGCCGCGACGCTCAGCGATTAACTTGTTTTCGTCTTGGATTTTATCAGTCATTTTTTAGCTCTTTATTAGCTTGGTGGTTATAGGCCAGATTTAAGGCTGGCTTCAATAAATTTATCTAAGTTACCGTCAAGTACCGATTGGGTATTGCGGTTTTCAACGCCGGTACGTAAATCTTTAATGCGTGCGTCATCAAGTACGTATGAACGAATTTGACTACCCCAACCAATATCAGATTTAGCATCTTCTTGGGTTTGTTTTTCAGCATTTTGCTGCTGTAGCTCAAGCTCAAATAATTTAGCTTTTAACTGCTTCATCGCTTGGGCTTTATTTTTATGCTGTGAACGCTCGTTTTGACACTGCACTACGGTGTTTGTTGGTACGTGAGTAATACGAACCGCCGATTCGGTGGTGTTAACGTGCTGACCACCCGCGCCTGATGCACGGTAAACGTCTATACGTAGATCTGACGGATTAATATCAATTTCAATGTTATCGTCAATCTCTGGGTATACAAACGCAGAAGCAAACGAAGTATGACGACGACCACTTGAGTCAAATGGGCTTTTACGTACTAAACGGTGAACGCCTGTTTCTGTACGTAACCAACCGTAAGCGTATTCGCCAACAAAGCGAACTGTTGCACCTTTAATACCAGCAACATCACCGTCGGTTGCTTCAACTAGCTCAACTTTAAAGCCTTTAGCCTCGCCCCAACGTAAGTACATACGAAGTAGAATGTTACACCAGTCTTGTGCTTCAGTACCGCCAGAACCCGATTGTAAATCAAGGTACGCATCGTTTGAGTCATGAGGACCTGAAAACATACGACGAAACTCTAAGCCTTCTAACTGCGCATTCAAATCAGCGAGTTCGCTTTGTGCTTCATCAAAGGTATCTTGATCTTCAGCTTCTACTGCAAGTTCAAGTAAACCTTCAACGTCATCAGTACCGGCTACAAGGTTGTCGATTGTTTCAACAACGGCTTCTAATGCTGATTTTTCACGGCCAAGCGCTTGTGCGCGTTCAGGCTCATTCCATACGGCTGAATCTTCAAGTTCGGCGTTAACTTCTTCTAAGCGTTCTTGTTTAAGAGCGTAGTCAAAGGTACCCCGAAGCAATTCAGTACGTTCGCGAATTTCCTTGATTTGGTTAATCACAGGATTCACTTCAAACATGGTCATTACTCCAAAATGGCTAGGTAATTGCGCCCCTTTACATGGGATTTTCGCAATAAATTATCGTCAAATGATAAAAACGCCCGATTTTAACAAAAAACCGCGCGCTTTATTAGCCTTTTATGCATGCTTTGTGCATATTTTTTAGTACACTTTTTCAAGTTCTCTGGCTATTAATTGCAGTGTAAATTTACCTCTAAACTCATTTATATCGAGTTGGTACGCTACTTTTACAAACTTCGCTTCTGTGTCGGGCCATTCTTTTACATCAATACCAAAGGCAATGGCGTCTACTAATCTCCCTGATTGATGCTTTAAAACGAGCTTTAAATGCTTTTCGCCGACTATGCGCTGCTGTATTACTTCAAAGGTGTGCTCAAACACTGGCTCAGGAAATTGCTGCCCCCACGGGCCCGATTGCTTTAGTAGTTGAGCAAACTCCATAGTAAAGCAGTCGTTTGGCAGCTCACCGTCAGTAAACACAATGCAGCGCTTACTTTCTTCACTCAGTTGCGCGCTAACTGCGGCATCAAACGCTTTTTTAAAGTCGTTAAAGTGCTGCTCGTTAATACTTAAACCAGCGGCCATTGCGTGGCCACCAAATTTATTAATTAAGTGTGGGTCGGCTGTATTGAGTCCTTCGAGTAAATCGCGCATGTGTAGCCCTTCAATAGAGCGGCACGAGCCTTTAATTTCACCGTTTTCGCCACCAGCAAAAATAACGGTTGGACGGTGGTATTTTTCTTTCAAGCGACCAGCCAAAATACCAATAACACCTTGATGCCAATCATCTTGAAACAAACAAATAGCATCAGGGATGCTATCGTCGCTAAATGCGAGCCTATCAAGCACAGCTTGTGCCTCCACTTGCATGCCTTGTTCTATTTCGCGCCTTGCAAAGTTTAAGCTATCGAGCTCGCTCGCTATACTGCGCGCTTGGTTTATGTCGGTGCTGAGCAAGCACGCTATACCCAAACTCATGTCGTCTAATCGCCCTGCTGCATTTAAACGCGGCGCAAGTGAAAAGCCAAAGTCGCTTGCGCTTAAGCGCGCTGCATTGCGGTTAGCCACTTCAATAAGCGCGGTGATGCCAGGGCGTGTTTTACCACTGCGAATACGTGCTAAACCTTGATGTACTAAGGTGCGGTTATTTGCATCAAGTGCGACCACGTCAGCAACCGTACCAAGCGCTACAATATCGAGCAAGTTAGCTAAATTAGGCGGCGGTTGCTGCTCAAAATAACCAAGGTCTCGCATTACGCTTCTCAGTGCTATCAGTAAGTAAAAAGCAACGCCAACGCCTGCTATAGATTTAGACGGGAAGTTACATTCGTGCCTATTTGGATTTACTATTGCATCGGCATTTGGCAGCTGCTCACCTTGTAAATGGTGATCTGTTACCAGCACTTTTATGCCAACCGCTTTTAAAATATTAATACCGGCAATACACGATATGCCGTTATCTACGGTGATCACTAAATCAGGCTTAATTTGTACTATTTGCTCTGCAAGTGCGGGGCTCAAGCCATAACCTAAGCTAAACCGGTCCGGAATTAAGTAATCTAAATGCTTAAAACCAAACATCTCAAGGCCTTGCATTAAAGTGGCCGTACTCGTTGCGCCATCAGCATCAAAATCGCCGACTATTAATATTTGGCTTTGCGCTTTTAATGCTTCAATTAATAAATCGCTGGCTTTGTCGATGTCTTTGAACAATTTAAAGTCGTGAAGCGTAGCTACGCTGTTATTTAGCTCTTCGGCATTGAATACATTGCGGTTAGCATAAATTTGTTTAATTACAGGGTGTAAATTACTCGGTAAATGCGAGTCGTCAACGTTTTCACGCGCAATGATTAGTTTTTTCATGCAGAGTTTTAACTTATTGAGTCGTACTAAAAAGACAAAAAAAGGCCATTAAGGCCTTTTTATTAACTATAAAACGTATTACGACGCTTTGTTAGCATCTAATGCTGCTTTTAATGCTGCTGCAGGCTGGTAACCTGGGATCATCGTACCATCTTCTAAAACAATAGCCGGCGTGCCGCTAATACCAAAGCTTTGACCTAGCTGGTAATGCTCAGCAACTGGTGCATTACACCCTGCAATTACTTTAGTGTCTGCGCCCGATTTAGCCTCAGTCAGTGCTTCTTGCTGATCTTTAGCACACCACACATTCATTAAATCAGCATAACCAGAACCTTGTAGCCCACCACGTGGAAATGCAAGATACTTAACGGTAATACCTTCATCGAGTAAATCATCTAGCTCACGGTGCAACTTACGACAGTAGCCACAGCTAATATCAGTAAATACGGTAATGCTGTGCTTTTCGTTTGGTGCTTTATACACAATCATCGAATCTTCGTATTCTTTAATGCCTTCAACGCGCACGCCGTTTAATGCTTGCTCAGTTAGGTTATTACGATTATTCAAATCGATTAACGTACCTTGCATTAAAAATTGACCATCTGGACTTGCGTAAAGCACGCCTTTGTTGGTAATGAGCTCTTTTAACCCTGCAACTGGACTTGGGTTAATTTGCTTAACCGTTACGCCTAAAGTCGCAAATTTAGTCACTATAGGATCATTAGCATCAGGAGCTACAGCAACGCCATTTGCAAATGCACTAATACTTGTGCACAACATGGCACCTGCTAACATTAATTTTTTCATAATTTTCTCTATTCCAAAAGTACTTATAAATTGACCGGCTTAGTGCTATTTAATTTCAAATTAAGCACGCGGGTGATGCTGCGCATGCACCGATTTTAAACGTTCATTAGCAACATGGGTATAAATTTGTGTGGTTGATAAATCACTGTGGCCCAACATCATTTGTACCACACGTAAATCTGCCCCATGGTTTAATAAATGCGTAGCAAAAGCATGGCGCATTGTATGGGGCGATATTGGAGACTCAACTGCTGCCAAAATAGCATAGTGTTTAATTCTATGCCAAAAGGTTTGTCGCGTCATGCCAACACCGCGCTTAGACGGAAACACAAAATCGGTGGCGTGTTTTATCATTTGCGCACGCCCGACCTTTAAAAATTGCTCAAGCCAGTACATGGCTTCCTCGCCAAGTGGCACTAAGCGCTCTTTATTACCTTTACCTTTTACAAACACCACAGCTTGACGCAAATTAATTTGCTCCATACGCAACCCAACAAGCTCACTTACACGCAAACCCGTTGCATAAAGTAGTTCAAGCATCGCTTTATCGCGCAGTCCCATCGCTTCTTCTGTATTGGGCGCATTTAACAATGCCTCAACTTCAGCTTCTGAGAGTGTTTTAGGTAACGACTGCCCTGCTTTTGGTTGAGCAATATTTAGCATGGGCGAATCACTAATTATTTTTTCGCGTACAAAGTACTGATAAAAACGCTTTAGCGCACTAATACTGCGTGCCGTACTACGTGGTTTTAACCCTAAATCAACTCTGTGAGCTAAGTAACCCTCTATATCAAGCCCGGTTACCGTCATTAAGTTTTCGCCCTTTAAAAATAGGCAAAACTTATCTAAATCGCTGCGATAAGCACTTAATGTGTTTTCGCTTACGCCTTGCTCTAAGTACAGGCTATCTAAAAAGGTTTCTAGGTAGTCGCTATTACTGCTCATACTGCTGTCATTTTCAAAAGAATCGTCAGATAGCGTTGTCACATTATGCTCTCATGCTTTGCTAAGGTATCAATTAAAAATACCTTACGGTAAACTTGAGCCTATCATATCAGGCAATTACACAGTGATAAATACGATGCAAATTGGTTTATTTTTTGGTTCTACTACGTGCTACACCGAAATGGCAGCAGAAAAGATTCGCGACATTATTGGTGCCGATATAGTTACCCTGCACAATATTAAAGACGAGCCACTAAAAAATGCGCAGCAGTACGACTTTATCATCTTTGGTATTTCAACATGGGATTTTGGTGAAATACAAGAAGACTGGGAGTCAAAATGGGACGACATAGCCGACGTAAACCTAAGCGGTAAAACCATTGCTTTATTTGGCATGGGCGATCAGCAAGGTTACGGTCAGTGGTTTCAAGATGCGCTAGGGATGCTGCACGACGAAATAAATACGCAAACATTTACCCAACTTGGTTTTTGGTCCAACGACAGTAGTTACGAGTTTGAAGCTTCAAAAGCGCTAACTCCCGATGGCAAACAATTTGTAGGGCTCGCACTGGACGAAGACAGCCAATACGAGCTAAGTGATGACCGTATTGCGACTTGGGTTGAACAAGTAATGACTGAATACGGCGAAACGCTTTAACTAAAATTGCGTAGCCATTATTGCTACGCTACAAAGTAATTACTCAACCCTTAGCCAATATTGGTTACGGAAAAAAAGCCAATGTAACCACGTACTTCAAGTTTTTGACCTTCATCTTGCACTGTGAGCTGTAAGGTGTAGGTTTTACCATTTGTTGGGTCAAGTATTTCGCCATCTCCCCAAACGTCATCATCCTCAGCTTTTACATCGGTGATTATAGTCATTCCTAAAATAGGCTGATCTTTTAACTCATCATCGCATTCACTACATATATCGTTTTGTTTTGCCGGGTTAAGAATGGTTTCAACTTTGCCGCTTAATACACCGTTGCTTTGGGTAACACGTACATACGACTTAGCTTGGTTTGTATCCTCGTCAATCGTTTTCCAAAGCCCAACTGGGGTCATGGCTGCCAGTGCACTTTGGCTTGCCAAAACAACCGCAGAGAATGTACTTAGTAGTATTATTTTATTTAATTTTTTCATTGTGTTGTCTTAATTCAATGTAACTAATGAGCGAATCATAACAGGTGATTTATAAACACACTATGAAAGCGCCGTACCTAAAATAAAAAACCTAAACTAATAATCATTAGTTTAGGTTTTCATATGAGCTTTTTTGTTTACTTTTAAAAATTACGAATTACTACACTTGAATTATTAAACTCAAATTTATTAATTTTTCCGCATTGCGCCATATGATTAGTGCTTGTATAAGGTGTATTGTTTTGAGCAATAGCAGTCTCCCATCCTTGGCCGTTTTTAATGAATGCTTTTAGTTCAAACCATCCATTAACCGCTTTACTGCAATCCATATCTACATCAAGCATCCAATAGTGTTCGCCCCATATATTTAAAGATGTCACACCAAAACCATCTGTGTTTACCGTTTTTTCAGCGCCCCAACCTGCTGGCCAAACATTCGTTGTCCAGTCGGTCGCAGAACCTTCTGCTTCGCTACTTTGCCCATTTTCTATGCCATACCAATCAAGGTAGTTATCATTTGCTTTCCAAGGGCTTGTTGTCACGTTTTTTAAATTATTATGACGAATAGGCATTGCACACTCAAAATTACTTGTTTGGCAATTTCGACCCAGATTTGCGTTTGCATAAGCGTGATCTACACCACCGCGCAAAAACATATCTTGTCCACTTTGCGTTTGTGCATTAATAAAAATAACCGTGCGTTGCCAGTCACTCCCTGTATTTGGCACAGAGCTTGTATTTAACTTGGCATTTTTATGAATTGCCATTGCATCCCAAGCACCAATATTGAGATTAATAGTACCGTCGGAATTAACCGTTACAACCTCGCCACTGCAACTTTTAGCATCAGCCGACAACTCGCCTTTTAGCACATTACAGTATTGCCCAGGCGCCATGTCTGTTTGCACCGTTGCAATGAGTGTTGAGTCTTCTTTGTTAATAGCCATATGACCCGAGCTACCTCGGCCAAATGATATTTGATTATTCGTGTTATCCCACCAATTTGTTACTGCCCAATTGTCGGCGGTGTTATTTCTAAAATCGACCCCGCCTGAAATATATGACCAGCGATGCTCACACTTCCAATTACTAGCAAAACACTCTAAGTTACCATTATTATGTACCGGTACGTTTGGCCCACCAGCATCTGTATCACCATGAAAATCATAACTCGACATTACTTTTGGATAACCGTACGGATAAGCCAACATAAATACATTAGCTAAGTCATATAAGCGGCCATCCTCAAAGGTAATTACATTACCAGCGCCGCCATGACCACGTTGATTATCGTGATTATCTACAAAAACCACCGCAGAAGAGCTAGACATAAAGCCCCACCCTTCGCCAAAATTACTTAGCCATGCAAGCGAGCCGTTTCTAAAAGTATTACCAAGCTCAGTGCTATATTTAAATTCAGTTACTAAACCAGTGCTTAAATATTCAGAGGCGCCAACAGCCTCTCCACCTTGATCAATCACTTCTTGAAAAACCACTGGCGAGCCATTTACTTTGGCCATTAAACTTTGGATATCGCTTGCGGCAACATGTTTAGAAGCATCAAACCGAAAACCTTTTACGCCAATAGCTTGTAAGTCGTTAATATATGCTGCAATGGTATTTTGCACATAGTTTGAAGCGGTATCTAAATCGGCAAGTCCAACGAGTTCACAATTTTGTACTCGGTAGCGATCGTTGCCATAATCAGAGCTATTAATGGTACAACTTTCATGAAAATCTTGTGGGCTATAAATAGGAAAGCTTTTATTACCAAAACTATTACCCGCTGTGCCTGTGCCACTTCCTGCTGCCATATGGTTAATAAGCGTATCAACATAAATATCAACCCCAGCTGCACTACAGCGATTTACCATATCAATAAACTGTGCACGGTTACCGCCACGACTTTGCAGTTCATAACTTACAGGCTGATAGCGTGTCCACCATTGGCCTCCTGTAATGTGTTCATTAGGTGGCGATACCTGCACTGCAGCATAGCCTTTTGGTCCTAAATACTGTTCACATTCTTGCGCTACATCTTGCCAATTCCATTCAAACAAATGCACAAATGTGGTGGGCGTAGCTGTGGCAATACTAGGTAAGAGCAACCCTAGACTTAAACCTGCGGTGGTGATTATTTTATTGAGTTTCATAGTGTGTGATCCAATTGTTGAGCGAGCAAAACAACTACTCGATGTTATTTACAAGTGGTTAACACTAGGCTTATAGTCGATGAAATAAAAACTGAATACGTATGCATAACGGGTAAACTATCCTTTATTACTAAATAACCTTCATTACTAAGTAACTTACATTTTTAAATAAAATGTTTTGCACAAAGCTATATAATCAGCAGTGTAGGTATTATCTAAGTTTCTAATACACAGGGTTGATGATTCTAAATCGCTTTTTACGTAGCTAAATGTCATTAAACTGCGGCTAATATCTTTATTCGGCGTGGCTTTTACTTGGCAGTGAGTATTTAAATAAAGCCCATTTTGAGTAGCAAGCTCAATAAATAATGCGCCTTCAACGCTTGGGAGTATTAAGCTAAAGCGGGAACCACTATGGCTTAAATGTTTAAACGCATTAATTAACTCTTCAAAACTTAGGCCGTCGGTATGGCGTGCGGTATTACGCGCAACATTATCGCCTTTTAAACTGTGATTAAAATACGGTGGATTAGAGATAACCACGTCAAATTTAACTTCACTACTAAAGCGTTGAATAGTTTGGTGCGTAATACTTATAGTTGGCCACGGGCTATTAGCTACATTTTGTAATGCTTGGGTATAGGCGCTTTCGTCAATTTCTACCGCAGTTATATCAAGCTCATTACTGCGCTGCTTACACATTAGTGCTAGTAAGCCGGTGCCGGTGCCTATATCAAGTAACGACTTTGCACCGCTTAAATTAGCCCATGCGCCAAGCAAAATGCCATCGGTAGAAACTTTCATTGCACAGTGGTCGTGTTCAACTTTAAATTGTTTAAATACAAAACCAGACATTTTTTCACCTTTTCATTCACCAAGCGCAGCATAGCGCGTATAATCAGGGTAATTGTCCCTTATTTTAGACACTCTATGCAATTTTCTGAATTTGATCTTGATAACAAGCTACTCGATGCCATTAATAAAATGGGTTACGAGACGCCAACCAGCATTCAACAACAAGCTATTCCTGAAGCACTACAGGGGCGCGATATTTTAGCATCTGCGCCTACTGGTACAGGTAAAACAGCGGCATTTTTAATTCCGGCTATTCAGTACTTACTGGATTTCCCACGTCGTGACCCTGGTTTTGCGCGCGTCCTCGTTATGACCCCGACTCGTGAGTTGGCTTATCAAATTCATGAACAATGTGAACTACTAGCTAAACGCACACACCTAAAAATTGGTGTAGTAACGGGCGGTATTAACTACGGCACGCATAAAGAAATTTTCGAAAAAAATAACGATATTTTAATCGCCACACCAGGTCGATTAATGGAATACCTAGAAACCGAAAACTTTCATGCTGAACACGTAGAAATGCTTATTATTGATGAAGCAGATCGCATGTTAGATATGGGTTTCAAAAAAGAAATGAGCCGTATTTGTGACGAAGCTAAAAATCGTCGCCAATGTTTTTTATTCTCAGCAACACTTGAAGGTGACAGCGTAGAAAGGTTTGCTGAAAAAACATTAAACGACCCAGCTCTATTAGAAGCCGAATCGTCACGTAAAGAAAAAGCAAAAATTCATCAGTGGGTACATTTAGCCGACGATTATCATCATAAGCTTGAATTGTTAGTTAACACGCTAAAAAATCCTGACGTGACTAAAGCAATTGTGTTTGTTAAAACTCGCGAACGCTTAGAAACATTGATTGGTGAACTTACAACTAATGATGTAAAAGCAGCGTGGTTACGCGGCGAAATGCCACAAGACAAACGTATGAAAGCCATGGAAAACTTCCACAGTGGCAAAACAAGCATATTAGTTGCTACCGACGTAGCTGCACGTGGTATTGACGTATCTGACATCAGCCATGTTATTAACTTTGATATGCCGCGCACTGCCGACGTATACGTACACCGTATTGGTCGTACTGGCCGTGCTGGTAAAAAAGGGATAGCAATATCGCTAGTTGAAGCACACGATATTGGTATTTTATATAAAGTAGAGCGCTACGTTGAACAAAAATTAAAACGCCGTGTAATTAGAGGTGTCGAGCCACAGCATAAAGAAGCTAAGCCACCAGCTAAAAAGCGTAAAGATCCAGTAAAAATGAAAGCCAAGAAAAAGGCTAAGGTTAAAAAGAAAAAGTAACCTAAAACATTTTTATACTAAGCCGACTTTTGTCGGCTTTTTAATGCAAGCCTTGCAGGCTCTGCTGTTTGTACCTGTTACATATGTAACCCAAGCATGTAACTCATACTCATTTAAATGTAATTTTTGCCCACCTGAATTCCCACTTAATAAAATTCCTTTATATTTCATAGCGTTAACATTGGCACCGAAATTGTAACTACAAAGATAACCTAGCCGATGGAATTTCCATATTGTGGCTGCACTATTCACCGTAATGTAAGGATTAAGTTATGAACCGCTTCAAGTTAACTATCGCTTTAGTATCATTTTGTTGTTTATTTTTATTAGCTTGCGCTACAAAAGTAAGTGCAGCAACCAACATGGCCGTAGTAAGCAGTGTAGCCACTCAACCTAACTTACAACAAGCTATCACCAACACCCTACGAACTAATCCTAACCTAGCGTTAAGTGATATTCGCGTGCAGGTAAAAAATGGTGAAGTAGATTTATACGGTGAAGCACAAACTGGTTTTCAGCGCGCACTAGCTCAAAAGTTTTTAGAAAATATGGATGGCGTAAAAATCATTCGTAATAAAATTAGCGTTATTTAATACGCACCACATAAACTTATTTGTATAACTAATTCATAAGCGCGGCTTGTTACTCCAACACAAGCTGCGCTTTTTTTATACTTATCATTAAACCTCGACCTAATATTTCTATTTTAGAAGTCTACCTGAATACCTTAAGAGCGATTAAATAGTTCCCAGTATCTAAATATCAATTGCTTTAAAAAAACAATTTAGTTTTAATAAATATAATAGAAAGCGTAAAACTACTTAATGATGGATTACTAAAAAATAAAGGGATTAGAATTATGCGAGATATAGATATGAAGCTCTTAAAATGCTTTGTGCAAGAGCCAACCGATATAAATAAACTTATAGATTTAGGACATGATCATTTAGATCCTAAATTCATAAGGAATTTTCAAAACCTTATTAATAATAATTTAATTTCCTCTAACTCAGCAACTTTTGGGTTAAGTTTCTCTGCTGATAAGGTACCTTCTTGGACTGCTGTTAATATTTATCTTACCGATAAAGGTAGAGACTATGTGTTCCCAACGAAACAACATAAAAAAACCTTAAAACTGATTACTGAAAACCCAACGATAGCCGCAATAGTTGGTGTACTATTAGCTTTTTTGCTCGCTTTGGTATGGCCTACGCAGGTAGAAAGCGGAAGTAATTCACCCGAACCTAATAGTAAAAAAGTAATGATTTCTGATAAGTAACCATAAAATTTTCAACGAAAACCTCTATCTGCTTATTTCAAAAGCATTAGGTAACTTAAAGATGAGTACCAAAATGACTAGAAAACCAATAAAAATTGATCGAATGAAATTTTTAAATAAATTATTAGAGCGTACTTGTACTAATGAAAGCTGTGGAAGAAAAATGACATTTTCATTAGCTCAAGTGAATAATAATGAAGCTATTTTTTGTCAGTTTTGTGGGAAAGAATATATAGGTAAAAAAGCTCCTTAAAATTTACATGCTTATCAGCAAAGTTTTACCCACATTATAAAAAACAACAGCGCAATTTTACTCTGTAAAAATGCGCTGTTGGTAAGTAACTATTTCCCAATGCTTTTGCCTAATGTGTTTTAACTAAATTACTCACTTTGGTTAGAGTCAGTCCCCTCACCACTGTCTTTATTTGATGATTGCTGGCTTGTTTTGTCGCTTATCATAGCATCGAGTTTTTCGCCGCCTTTAATACCAAAATCTAAAGTACGAATTGGGAATGGAATACTAATATCAGCTTCATCAAGTGCCAGCTTAACGGCAACAACACCTTTGTGGCGTACCGTCATGAAGTCAGGCTCGCCTGGGTATTTAATCCAAAACCACACCAGTAAGTTAATGCTGCTGTCGCCAAAACCTTCGGCGTATACTGCGGTTTCATCTTTACGTATTACAAAGTCAAATTCGTTAATTTTATCGACTATAACGTCTTTTGCTTTTTCTATGTCGTCGCCGTACGAAATACCTACGGGTACTTCTATACGCCTAACACCTAGCGTGGTGTAATTTTTTAGTACGTTTCTAAATAATACTTTGTTTGGTACCAGTATTAACTGCCCATAAAAGCTCTCTATTAGCGTGTTACGTAGGTTTATTGAATGTATTGAACCAAACACATCATCGGTTTCTATTACGTCACCTGTTTTAAATGGCTTACGTACACCCATTGCTATACCAGCAATTAGGTTTTCGGTCATGTCTTGAAACGCAAAACCAATGGCTAAACCCACAATACCTGCACCAGCAAGTAGCGAGGTAACAGTGCCTTTTAGCCCAACAAAATCGAGCGCTATAAATAAACCTATACACAACACAATAACTTTAAAAATTGACGCCATTAAGTCGGCAATTTGTGTTGAGTCGAGTGAGCGGCGTAATATGTTTTTCATCAGCTTGCCAGCAAAGCGCGCCAATATTGAAAACACAATAGCGATCAGTATCGCAACTATAAAATTAGGGATATGGCTTATTACAACATCAAACCACCCTCCGAGCTTTTCTTCTATTAGTTTTTCGGCTTCGTCAATTGACGGAATGCTGATCATTTTATTTGCACCTATTTAATTAGTGTTCTCATTAATATTAGATGAGATTGCAAATATAACGCCAACATCAAAAAAGCCATGCAATGCATGGCTTTTAAATTTTTTATTTAAGCTTATAAACCTAATTTTGTTCGTCGCGCATAAATACAGGCTCAAGCTCTTTAGCTGTTGCCTCTGGGCTAAAGTAATAACCTGCTACCGTAAACTCTTTAAGTTGGCTTAACTGCGTTACTTTATTTTCGATAATGTAGCGCGCCATCATGCCGCGTGCTTTTTTAGCGTAAAAGCTAATAACTTTATATTGACCGTTTTTACAGTCTTTAAAGTGTGGGGTAATAATTTGTGCATTTAATGCTTTTTTATCTACCGCTTTAAAGTATTCGTTTGAAGCAAGGTTAACTAAATATTGTGCGTCTTGCGCTTTTAATACGTCGTTTAGTTTATTCGCTATAACGCTACCCCAAAACTCGTATAAGTTTTTGCCACGCGAGTTTTCAAGCTTGGTGCCCATTTCAAGACGGTAAGCTTGCATTAGATCAAGTGGTTTTAATAACCCGTATAAACCCGAGAGAATACGCAAATGGTTTTGTGCGTAATCAAGCTCGCTAGCTTTAAGCGTACTTGCATCTAAACCGCCATATACATCGCCATTAAAGGCAAGTGCGGCTTGTTTAGCATTATTTTGTGTAAACGGTTGTGCCCACTCGCTAAAGCGCGCAGCGTTAAGTCCAGAAAGCTTATCGCTAATTTTCATTAAACTGCTAATTTGCGCTGGTGTTAGTTCACGGCATACTTTCATGAGCTCTTCGCTGTGCTCTAGTAATTCAGGCTGAGTGAACTTGTCTGTTGCGGGTGGCGTTTCGTAATCAAGATTTTTTGCAGGTGAAATAACAGTGATCATAGTTAGCTATTGACTTGTAATTTATTTAGTGTCAATTTCAACATTAAATGAAACGAAAAGCACGTTTTGTTTAAATAAATCCTCTCTTAATAACCCATGCATTACCGTTTTTTTATTGATCAGGACATAAGACCTATCAAGCATTGTCACACTGTTGCAGTATGGATTGTATATATTAAGAGTGATTAGATTTTTCTTTTAACTTGCTTGGAATGAGGAAAGCAAATGACTTCAGCTCTACAAAGGCTAAAACAACATTCATCTATCGTAGCCGACACTGGTGATATTGAAGCTATTAAAAAGCATCAACCAGAAGATGCAACTACAAACCCGTCGCTTTTATTAAAAGCGAGCGAGATTGAAGCATATAAGCCTTACCTAGATAAAGCTTGGAGCTACGCAAAAGAAACCGAGCAAGAGCCTGCTAAGCAACTTGAACTAGCATGCGATTACTTTGCCGTATTACTAGGTAAAGAAATTAGCGCTATTGTACCTGGTTATATTTCTACAGAAGTAGATGCACGCCTTTCGTTTAATACGCAAGCTACGATTGATAAAGCACATACCCTACTTAGCCTTTACGAAAAAGAAGGTGTAAGCAAAGACAAAATTTTAATTAAAGTAGCGTCTACATGGGAAGGTATTAAAGCCGCTGAGCAGCTAGAAAAAGAAGGCACTAAATGTAACCTTACTTTATTATTTAGCGATGCCCAAGCCCGTGCGTGTGCCGATGCAAACGTATTTCTAATTTCGCCATTTGTTGGCCGTATTTTAGATTGGCACGTTGCTAACGGTATGGAAAAACCGACCGATCCGCTACAAGATCCAGGTGTTCAGTCTGTACGCAGTATTTTTGAATTTTACAAACGCCATGACTACAAAACAGTTGTGATGGGTGCAAGTTTCCGTAACACAGGCGAAATTATTGCCCTTACTGGTTGTGACAAGCTAACTATTAGCCCTAATCTTTTAGAAGATTTAGGTAACCTTGAAGGTGCACAAGAATACTTGCTGCAAAGCGATGTTCCACAAGAGCCAAAACCAGAGCCACTTACAGAAGCGCAGTTCCGTTGGTTACATAACCAAGATGCTATGGCTACTGAAAAACTAGCTGAAGGTATTCGCTCTTTTGCTGATGCACAAGAACAACTAGAGGCGCGCTTTAAAGCAATGTAATTTGCTATAATCGTGTTTTAAAAACGTCGCAATAGCGGCGTTTTTTTATGCCTAAAATACGCTATTTCTCTATACAATCTTCTTATAAACCTTCATCAATTAATCACACTTACGTAACATAACTGTCACTTTTTTATTCTATTTTAGCTAGGCCTGTGGTATAGGTATTCTTGAGGTCATAAATCAATAGGAGAAATTCATGGATAGCCTAAACGATATATTAGAGATATTAGAAGGTCCTGATACAACTAGAAAAACCTCTCAAAAGAATAAAAAAAGGAAGTGGCGTGAAATAGAAGCAATAAAAGACAAACAGCGCCTACGCAAAGAACTACAAGAACTAGATTATTTTACAGACAGTATTGCAATTGATGAGCTCGATTTTTAATTCAATACGCCCCAACTAAACAAAAAGGCTTCCAGAATCTGGAAGCCTTTTTTAATGGTTTAAACAATTTGAGTTCTTTGGAATAAATTAGATTTGCCAGTTAATTGGCTTATCTCTTTGGGCTTGCAATAGCTCATTCGTTTGTGAGAAATGCTGACAGCCAAAAAAGCCTCTATGCGCCGAAAGCGGCGATGGGTGCGGCCCTTTTAAAACATGATGGCGAGTGCTATCTATGCCTTTACCTTTTTTTGTGCATGTGCACCCCATAAAATAAATACCACACCTTCGCAGTGCTTATTAATATGGGCAATTACATTATCGGTAAATAGCTCCCATCCTAAATGCTTATGTGAATGCGCTTGCCCTTGCTCAACGGTCAATACTGTATTGAGTAAAAACACGCCCTGATCTGCCCAGCTTTGCAGGTAACCATGCTCAGGAATAATAAATCCGCTGATATCGACAGCTAACTCTTTGTACATATTTTTAAGCGACGGTGGCAACTTTTTTACATCAGGCAATACCGAAAAACACAAGCCATGCGCTTGCCCTTCTCCGTGGTATGGGTCTTGTCCTAAAATTACAACGCGGATGTCATTAAGTGCGGTGGCATCAAAAGCACTAAATACTTGAGCTTCAGGCGGATAAACAGCAACACCTTCATTGCGGCGATTAGCCACATACTCTAACGTTTGCTGCATGTAAGGTTGTTGTAATTCACTTTCTAAAAATGTAGCCCAATTGCTCATTGTGTACTCTTAATCTGTTTACGTGATGCGTCTATTTTATCACACATATCCGCAAGCCCATCTAGCATGCGCACAGTAAAACGATGTAATAAATCGGCATTTACGCTAATAAATTGATCATTTTTAACAGCGGGTACTTCTGGCCACTTTTGCCAATTAACAACCGGCTGTGGTGTTTTTGATTTTTCATCAGGGATAATAATAACTTGCGGCTTAGTAACAATGACATTTTCGATACTAATTTGCGGGTAATCTGTAACGCTCTGTGCAAATACATTGCTTACATGGCATGTTTCAATCAGTTGGCTTATCCACGTATTTTTACTTACTGTCATCATAGGCTCAGCCCATAACTGATAAAATCCGGTTATATTTTTTATCTTGCTGGCTTTTAACTATACCGTTTAGTTTTTGCGTAAATGCATTTGCCGCTTGCTGGCTTTGCTCAATATTTCCTGTAAATTCACCAAAAGTAAGTAACTCGTCGGCTACACCAGCGATTGTGGTGGGGTTACTCAAATATACTTTTATACCTAAACGCTCTATTTGGGCTAAATCTTCGCTTTGATTTCCGCTTTTCCACGCAATAACTAAGTCGGGTTTAAGCGCCAATACTTTTTCAAGCGAGATGCCGTAATAACCACCTATGCGCTCAATACTTTGGGCTTCACCTGGGTAGTCGGCGTAATCAACCGTGCCCACAATATTATCGCCCGCCCCTATGGCAAATAGGTTTTCGACAATGTGCGGTGCAAGAGCAATTATGCGCAGCTTTTTAGAATCCTTGGTCTGCTCTGCAAGTGCACTGCCCGATACACTAAAAAGCAGTAGCCCAATAAAAAACACTTTAAGCATTAGTAATCAAACCCTTCTAGCGCTTTTATACCTGAGTCGAATGCATGTTTTACATTACGCACTTCACTTACTGTATCGGCAAGGTCGGTTAAAGTGCGGTGTGCTGCACGCCCTGTAATAATAACTGACTGCATTGGCGGGCGGTTATTAAGCGCTGTTACTACTTCATCTAAATCTACGTAGCCGTATGTCACCATATACGTAAGCTCATCGAGTAATACTAAATCAATACTGCTATCAGCAAGCATACGTTTTGACTCTTGCCATGTTGCCTGCGCGGCTGCAGTATCGGCTTCTTTATTTTGCGTATCCCAAGTAAAACCGGTGTTCATTACAACAAACTCAACACCTGCACCTTGTAATAAATTACGCTCGCCACACTCCCACGTACCTTTAATATATTGGCAAACAGCCGCTTTTTTACCATGCCCTACACAGCGTGCTACAACGCCAAAACCCGAGGTTGATTTACCTTTACCGTTACCGGTAATTACCTGAAAAATACCTTTTACATCTTGTGCGGCGGCAACACGTGCATCCACTTGTTCTTTTACTTTTTGTTGGCGCTGCTTATGCTTATCGTTGTTTTGTTCAGTCATTATTGTGCCCTTCATAAATCGAGATAATTTGCTGTATGTTTAAATGCGTTTCGCACATGGTTGCTAATCGTTCTAACTGCTGCTCGCGATGAGTGGCAATACTAATTGGGTTAATTGAGGCGCTTGGTTTTAGCCATTTTAAAATTTGCGATGTCGCATCGGCTTCATCAAATAAGCCATGTAAATAAGTGCCCGCAATGGCGTTATCATCGCTAATAAAGCCATCGAACATAAAACCATGTGGGTGGCTTTCATCAAAGGTTAAAAATGGCTTATTAAGCGCTGCACCTTGGCTAATCCCTGCATGTATTTCGTAACCACTACAGGGTGTTTGTTGGTTATTTAAAAGCAGTGTAGCGGTTATTTTAGTTAATACTTTTTGTGCTGTCAGCGTGGTTTCAAAATCGCACAGGGCAAGTCCATTTACTTGCTTTAATGACGATTCAATACCCTCGGGATCGTTGATTGTATTGCCCAGCATTTGCATGCCGCCACAAATACCAAGTACTTTGCCACCATAGCGTAAATGGCGCTTAATTTGAGTGTCCCAGCCTTCATTTTTCAAAAAATTCAAATCGCCCAGCACATTTTTACTGCCTGGGAGAATTATCAGATCAACTTCTGGGATCGTTTGCGTATGGCGCACATAATTCATATTAATGTTTGGGTGCAAACGCAGTGCATCAAAATCGGTATGGTTACTAATGTGTGGCACAAGCAGCACTGCAATATTAATTGTGGAGTTGGTTACGTTATTATCAATTGCGACGGCGTCTTCAGCGTCAAGCGCAAGGTCGTGCAAATAAGGTAATACGCCAAGCACGGGTTTGTTTGTATATTCTTCAAGCCAATCAAGCCCGCCTTGCAGCAAACCTATATCGCCTCTAAAGCGGTTTATAACAAAGCCCTTTACGCGCGCCTGTTCTGATTCACTTAACAACGCAAGTGTGCCCACCAAGTGTGCAAATACGCCGCCTTTATCAATATCAGCAATTATAATTACTGGGCAATCTACCTCTTCGGCGTAGCCCATATTGGCAATATCGTTTTCACGCAGGTTTATTTCAGCAGGACTACCCGCCCCTTCAACAAGGAGTAATTCAAAGCGTTTAGCTAAGCGGTTATGTGAGGTAATTACTGCATCCATCGCCACTTTTTTATAGTCGTGATATTTGCCAGCTTCCATATTACTAATGGCTTTCCCGTGAATAATCACTTGTGCGCCCGTGTCGCTATTAGGTTTAAGTAATATAGGGTTAAAGTCTATTTCGGGCTCTACTTTAGCTGCTATTGCTTGCAAAGCTTGCGCACGACCAATTTCGCCGCCATCTTTTGTTACTGCGCTATTAAGTGCCATATTTTGTGGTTTAAAAGGCGCAACCTTTACCCCACGCTTAGCAAACACCCTGCAAAGGGCAGCAACTAAAGTGCTTTTACCAGCATCTGATGTAGTGCCTTGCACCATTAAGGTTTTCATGGAATTACACCTTTCGCTTTCTAAAAAACAATAAACTTAGAAAGAACACGCTACCAATAGCTGCAGTAATAACGCCTACGGGCAGCTCTTGGTTTTTAAGCAATGAGCGCGAAAGTACATCAACCCACACCATAAATGTACCGCCCACCAAGCTGGTTACCAGTAAGCCAGCGATGGTGCCTTGAGATATAAAAAAGCGCACAATATGCGGTACCATTAATCCTACAAACCCAATACCGCCACACATAGCCACCAGCACAGCAGTAATTAACGAGCTCAAAACTAGCATGAGTATTCTAAAGCGCTGAACTCTAACACCTAATGTAATTGCGCTTTCATCGCCCAGTAACATAGCATTAAGCTGCCTTCTAAAACTCAGCATTACAAACGTACACAATGTAATTACCAACAAAGGCAACCAAAGCGTAGCCCACTGCGCACGCGCAAAGCTGCCCAGTGTCCAAAATAAAATAGCGGCTACTGCCTGAGGGTCGCTCCAATAAAGCAACAAGCTGGTAAATGCACTAAATAAAAACGACAGAGCGACGCCTGCTAATAACATTGATTCTACCTGTGCACTTTGCTGCCTACCTGCAATAAGTATTAATAAACTCATAGCGAGTAAGCTACCCATCAGTGCTGCTGCTGATAGCATAAAGCCTGCGCTAATGCCTGCTAATGCCATGAGTAACACCACGCCAAATGAGGCACCCGACGATATGCCAAACAAGTAAGGATCGGCTAAAGGATTACGTGTAACCGTTTGTAAAATAAGCCCTGCAATTGCTAAACCGGAGCCTGATAAAAAGGCGAGTAATGTGCGTGGCATTCTTAGTTCAAAAATAATACGCGTATTAAAAGACGCCTCATTTGAGAGCAAAAAACTATTAAGTACGTCTTGAAGTGAGGTCTCTGCTGCACCAAAACTAAGTGCTGCAAATAAGCTAAATAAAGCAGCTGCAACACTTACAAATAGCGCAAGTGAGTGGCGAGTATTAACTGCGCTCATATTATTTGTAACCATAAAAGTAAGTGATATGAGGGATGCTATTTCCCGACTTCGATATTTGCGGGTGGTTATTTACTTGAGCGCAGACACCAAAAACGTCGCCTAGCATGTTTTCGGTTAATACCTCACTTGGCGCGCCTGTATGTGTAATTTCACCGTTTTTAATAACCACTAGTTCATCGCACATTGCAGAGGCTAAGTTTAAATCATGAAACGATGCAAACACCGTTACACCCAACGATTTAGCAAGCTCCATTACCTGTATTTGATATTTAACATCTAAATGGCTAGTTGGTTCGTCCATTATTAACAGCTGAGGTTGCTGGACTATCGCACGGGCTATCAAGGCACGTTGCTTTTCACCACCCGAAAGTGACTCAAAGCTTTGATCGCTATGATCTGCCAACCCTACAGTGTTGATAGCTTGGGTGATTTTTTGTTTATCAATGTTAGTTACTGAGCTAAATAGCGATTTATGAGGCGTTAGCCCAAGCGCAATAACGTCAAATACACTTAAGTTAAATTGCGACGGAGTTTCTTGTAAAACGACTGCTACTTTTTTTGCGTACTCATCGCTTTTTAATTGCCAAATATCGGTGTTGTTAAATTCTATAACACCTTCAGTTGGTTTATTAAAACGATATAAACAACGCAATAAGCTCGATTTACCAGCGCCATTGGGGCCAATCAAACCAACAAATTTACCTGTAGTTATTTTAAGGTCTATTTTTTTGAGAATCGTTTTATTGCCAATACCCCACGATACGTTTTTAACGTTTAGTAATGGTGTATTTAATGGCGTTTGAGTGTGCAATAGTCAGTCCTAGATAGGGTCTGTTGATCTTTCAAGGTTAAATTTGCAACAGTCTGTTTGGTATTTAGGCAAGGCAGAGCCTATGTAGTGTGGTTATTCCCCATAAATGGGCGATAACGTAGCATTAATGCCAAACAGGCGCTGCCCAAAGGGTTCTTCCTAGGGGCTATTTACTCTTTGTTGCTCGGTTTTTACTTAGCCCACTAGGTTACAAACCTCGCGCCGCGATTAAATAGCCCCTAGTTTGAACAAATTTTAATCCGCAAAGTTCAACAGACCCTAGGTTAAACTCACTAAAAATGCGATAAAAATACTAATGCACTACAAGAAAAAATGAGTAAACCCGCTCGTTAAAAAAATTTATACCAGTTGCATTAAATTAGTGATTTATTATAGCGACAAAGAAATAGTTTAATAACAAGGCGGAAATTATGACATATAGTTGTTCTATATGAATAATTTTTAACGAAGTTAGTAAGTTATTTAATTCACTAGAAAGATCATGTTTTTAATAAAATTGGTATTATACCATTTGTATCTGACTTAAAGCTTTGCGCTAATTACAGTTGCGGGAACAGTCGAGGACTCGCACCTCATTCCAAATTAAGCTCTATTATGGGCGGCTAAGTAAATAATTTAAAGCAAAAAAAACCGCACTCAAAAGAGCGCGGTTAAAAAGGGAGTGTTTTAACTAATTTAGCGAATAGTTAAAACTTGTATTCCATACCTAAGCCTAAGTAATCTTGGTCAACGTTGTTGTCCATGTCGAAGCCCGAGTAAAAACCAAATACTTTAATATTTTTATTTAACTTGTGATCAACACCTACTGAGATTGCTGACTTATCATCGCTGTCGTCAAAATCCATAGTTTGGTATTGCACTTTAAATGTATTGTTTCCCATTATGTAAGCTGCACTTAATAAGTACCCGTCAGCCTCTGCGCTGCCGTCTACTTTTTCTTGTGTTTGGTACATTGCGCCTACTTTAAAATCATCAATTTTACCTTGAACAGTTGCACGAACTACATCGTAGCCATTTACTTCACTATCAACACCAATTGATGCATATACTTTACTCTTTTTAAGTGAAGAATCGCCATAAGTAAGTCCTAGTGAATAGCCATTTTTTGCATCTTCATCATCTTCTGCAATAAAAGTAGCAAGTACTCTAAAATCTTCGTAAGTATTTGATGAATAAGTAACAGAATCACCTAAACGGTTTTCGCCTTTAAATATACTTTTAATATCGCCTTCAAGGTCGCTAAATAAATCAACTTTACCTTGAGATAACTTAAGTGCAGTATCGTGTCGACCAACAACAACTTGGCCAAATGCACCTTTTAATCCTATATATTGGTTACGCGCAGAAATATTGTCATCATTATCACCCTTTGAGTCCGCATCAGATACGTCAACTTGAAACTCAAATTTATAAACAGCCTCTAAGCCCTCTGTTATTTTTTCAGAACCTTTAAGACCAAAGCGAGAATTATTACTTTTAATTTCAGTGAACGACCCTTCACCGTCATCAGATGATTGAATAGTTACATTCGCTTTGCCGTACACGTCTACATCAGCAAGAGCATTAAAAGATAAGCCACTTAATAGCGCTAAACATAAGCTCGATTTTACAAATTTCATGTTATTTCCTTGGATAATCACAAAAGACTAATTTTAAAACAGCAGCAGTTTGTCACTGTAAAATTACAGAAATATTACAATCGAAATATTTCTGTAATTTTAAATTAATAAAAGTGCATTAAATATGAAATCAAAATAACATCGATACTCAGCAACTCATTTGTACCTATAAACTAGGCTCCAACGTCAAGCTAGGTGTCATTTGTGATAACAAATTTACCAACGTTTCTATTAATTCTTTCTGTTCATTATCTCTATGATAGGCAATAAATACATCTCGTGACGTATTTTTTACATCTTTAACATGAAATAAATCACCTTTATTTAAATGATGCTCTACAAGTACTTGAGGAATAAACGCACTCCCGCCGCACTGTAATATTAAATCAAGTGCTATACGACCAGTACTTGTTCTGAAGTAAGGCGGCGTTTTACCTGTAAACTGACGCGCATGCCAAAGTGAAAAAGTTGTTCCCCAATCAACATATACATATTGGTTATCAAAAAAGTTTTCGTTAGTTGCAGTATCATAGCCACTCACTGGAATAATAGGCAGTTCACAAATTCGCTCTACTACTAATTCATCTACTTTCGGTGGATCAAATAAAATGGCTAAATCGAGAGTTCGCTCTAATAGCAACCGAGTGCTTTCTTGTTGTGCTTTAACTTCTGCGACTAATGACACGCCCGGCATCGCCGATACAATATTTGTTATACCAAACTGTAAAAAAGCATCCCAAATATTAGGCGTTCCTGCTAAGCTAATTTGCTTATGCATATTATCGGCAAGCGCAACATCTACTTTGGCGCGTTGCATACCCGTAATAATCATTTGAGCATGTGGCAACAAACGCTCACCCGGCGCTGTAAGTTGAATATTATTACGCTGGCGTATAAATAAATTAACCCCAAGTCCCTGCTCTAGCTGACGAATCCTAAAGCTCACCGCAGATTGGGTGATATAAAGGTTTTCGGCCGCTTTACCAAAGTGACGTGTACGCACAACTTCAACAAATGTTTTTAATAAATCTATATCCAATTTTTTATCCTCACGATAAAAATAACTTGTTTAATAAATTGCCAAACTTGCATCATACTCCAGCTAATTACTAAGGCATGAGGATAAAGCTATGAGCAATGATATTTCACTACTTCGTCAAGCATTTGTTAGCCAACGTCAGTTTTATGATGATCACAACTTCCCACGCGGTTTTAGCCGTAGTGGAAACTTCACCTTATTAGAAGCCAGCATATTAGACCAGCATGGCGTTGTTTTAAAAGGCTTACACAACAAAACTATTGAGCCACAAAACGAACACCAAGAACAATTTTTAGCCGTAGCAATGGGGACTTTAGAGCCAACAAATCCGATTGAGCGTGCTTGGGTTAAATACCTTAAACTTACAACATGTAAGAGTAAGTTTCATACCCTATTTGGGCGCTCAAAAATATCAGGGCCAGCACCTATAAGCCAAGAGTATTATTCTGAAGCAGATAACCTATAAGCTCTTCACTTATTTGCTTTTTTGCGTTTTAGCAGTTACAACTTGTATAAGCAAATACTTTTGCAAAAATATAAACAAGGTTGTGACGTGACGCGAAGAATACTAATAGTTGAAGATACGCCTACAATAGCGCGGGTGCAAAAACACATCGCGCTTAAAGCGGGTTATGAAGTAGATATAGCTGAATCTCTAACTCAAACAAAAGAACTTATCAGTAAAAATAGCTACTTTTGTGCTGTAGTCGACTTTATTTTACCTGATGCGCCTAATGGCGAAGCAATTCCTTGTACTATCGCTGCTGAAATTCCAACGATTGTAATGACGGGTAATATTGATAAAAAAACACGCGATACAGTAGAGAAATACCCTATAATTGACTACATAATCAAAGAAAATAAACAAGCGTATCAGTATCTCGAAAAACAGCTATTACGACTACCTCGAAACGAAAATATAAAAGTACTCGTTGTTGACGACTCTTTATCCACACGACAGTACATATGTAGCTTGTTAACCCGCCATAAATATCAAACTTTACAAGCTGAAGATGGTAAACAAGCACTTGTTATGCTTGAAACATCACCTGATATCTCCGTTATTATCACTGATAATGAAATGCCTAATATGAACGGCGATGAACTATGCACAGAAATCAGGCGTTTATATGATAACGATGAAAAAGCAATAATTGGCATTTCAGGCGCTGATTCTTCAGATTTATCTACCTTATTCTTAAAGAACGGGGCAAATGATTACCTACATAAACCTTTCAATAGTGAGGAGTTTTATTGTCGATTAAGCCAAAATGTCGATATGTTAACGCTTTTAGCAACCATAAAAAACCAAGCTAATACAGACTACCTCACAAAAATCCCCAATCGTCGTTACTTTTTTGAAGAGGCTAGAAAATCCCTTAAAAAAATTGAACTTGATAACGGTAATGGCGCATTAGCTATGCTTGATATTGATCATTTTAAAGCAATTAATGATACCTATGGCCACGATGCAGGCGACGAAGTATTAAAAGGTTTATCTATTTGTTTTAGCAAATACTTTAAAAAGTATTTAGTAGCACGCTTGGGGGGCGAAGAGTTTGCTGTTTTTTTGCCGATACCGATAAACAAGAAGCACTCAAAAAACTTGAAGGATTTAGGTACTTTATAGAAGCTAATAGCCAACAATTTAGTAAAGCCAACATTAGATTCACAATCTCTATTGGTTTTTCGTCAGGGCCTGTTTATCAAATTGATGAGCTATTAAAACAGGCCGACTTAAAACTTTATGATGCAAAAGAAACTGGCCGCAACAAAATTATTAGCTAAAACAGTTAACTAACCACTTGTGCTGTCGCCACTGCCGCTTTTTTCGTTTGCGTGATTGATAGTAAGAATCCCAACTAAATATAGCAAGCGCACTCCAAATACATGCAAATGTAACTAATCTTTCTGCATCAAATACCTCACCGTAAAACACCACTGCGAGCATAAACATTAAGCTTGGCCCAATGTACTGAAAAAAGCCCAATGTAGTGTATTGCAAACGCTTAGCTGCGCCAGTAAAACACAATAACGGTAATGTAGTTATAATGCCCGCGCTAATTAGTAACGCATTAGTATGCCAATCGTTGGCGGGAAGGCTTGATGTGTCAGAAGGCGCCATTAACCACCAATAAACAAGCGCTACAGGTAATAATATAAGTGCCTCTAGCAATATCCCTGGCAGAGCTTCAACGGGGAGTTTTTTACGTAATAAGCCATAAAGTGCAAATGATATTGCCAATGAAAAAGCAACTACCGGAAACGAGCCAAAGCTAACGAGTTGCAATAATACTCCCGAAAACGCGAGTGCAACGGCAACGCCCTGAAACTTACGTAAACGTTCGCCTAAAAAAGCATACCCAGTAGTACATTTAACAACGGGTTTATGTAATACCCCAAGCTTGCATCCAGCATATGGTTATTATTTATCGCCCATATGAAAAGCCCCCAATTAAATCCCAGTAACGCTGAAGTAATAACAAGCATTAACACTAGTTTGGGCTGAACAATAATACGCTTTATTTTGTGCCAATATTTAAGAATACTTACCACAAGTACTAAAAAAACAACAGACCAAACAACGCGATGCATTAATATTTCAAAAGCTGACACATGCTGGATAAATTTAAAGTATATAGGTGCTAACCCCCACATCACAAATGCTAGGCAAGCAAAAACAGCGCCTTTACGCTGCTCTGTATCAATCGACATAATAAAAACACTTAGTGATACTAAAAGGTCGCTAGTTTACTCTCCATGGATTGTTTATCCAACTAAATACGTACCAGTACCAAACGCAATTTGAATTGCTTTTTCATTATGTAACTCCATTCGACATACACACACTTTGTTGCCTGAACGAATAAGCGTTGCACTCGCGGTGAACACTTCGCCTTTGCCTGGGCGTAAATAATCGGTGCGTAAATCGATGGTTCCAAGCGTAGCTAGCCTCGTTTGCACACTACCAATATCTAAGTCTGTTAATTTATCAATCACACTTGCTGCAGCAAGCATTCCTCCCACATTATCAAGCACGGCTGAAATAACACCTCCGTGTAATATTTTTTGCGCTGGATTACCAATAAATACATCCTGCCAAGGAAAGGTAATTTTTGCTTGTTCAGGACTCAGTGATTCTACCGATATTTGTAAAAACTGATTAAACGGCATGCCATTTACAAACAACGCCCCGACTTGTTCAATTAACATTTCTTTATTCATTATTATTCTCTATGCCAAAACTGGTAAGATGAGTAAAACATACATAGTGTAAAACTACGAGACTCCACTTAAATAATTCATCAAGTAACTCAGCTAAAGACATCTCGTTAAAAAACCACTAAAATACCCGCCAATGAATACATTAACACCACCTTCTAGTACGCTTGTGCGTAAACCAGAAACTGTCCTCAAACAAGTGTTTGGCTACAGCGAATTTCGCGACGGTCAAAAAGCAGTTATTGATGCAGCTATAAATGGGCATGACTCGCTTGTATTGCTACCCACAGGTGGTGGAAAATCTGTGTGTTATCAAATACCCGCTTTAGTGCTTGAAGGCGTAACCATTGTTATATCTCCGCTTATATCGCTAATGCAAGATCAGGTAACGCAACTCCAAGCACTTGGCGTGAAAGCCGCTTACGTTAATAACAGCTTAGCGCGAGAAGAACAGCAATTGGTGTATCAACAGCTTCATCAGGGGCAAATTAAGCTTTTATATGTAGCGCCTGAAAAAGTATTACAACGCGAGTTTTTAGAGCGTTTATCGCATTTAAATGTGAGTTTATTTGCCATCGACGAAGCGCACTGTGTATCGCATTGGGGCCACGACTTTAGGCCGCACTACTTTCGCTTAAACGAATTAAAGCAACGTTTTGCACATGTCCCTATGATGGCGCTTACCGCCACGGCTGATAAAGCGACCCGGTTTGATATCGTTGAGCAACTCAAACTACAGCAGCCTTATATTCATACTGGTAGCTTCGATCGTCCCAATATTCGCTACACCATAGAAGAAAAATTTAAACCTATGGTGCAACTGCTTCGCTACTTAAAAGAGCAAAAAAGCCAAAGCGGTATTATTTATTGCACCAGTCGTAAGCGCGTAGACGACATTGCTGAAAAACTTGCAGACGCAGGGCTAAACGCTGCCGCTTACCATGCAGGTATGAGCAACGAACAACGACAATTTGTGCAAACAGGGTTTGCCCGCGACGACATTCAAATTGTAGTAGCAACTGTTGCTTTTGGGATGGGGATTAATAAACCTAACGTACGCTTTGTATTACATTACGATATTCCAAAAAGTATAGAGTCGTACTATCAAGAAACAGGACGAGCTGGGCGAGATGGCCTTGCCGCAGAAGCCATCATGTATTTTGATCCGGCTGATATTGGCCGTGTAAGGCGCTTTTTTGAAGACATTGATGACGAACAACGTCGCCGTGTAGAAGAACAACGCTTTAACGCCATGGCTAGCTTTGCTGAAGCACAAACGTGTCGCCGCCAAATATTGCTAAACTACTTTAGTGAATACCAGCGCGAACCTTGTGGCAACTGTGATATCTGCTTAAACCCACCTAAAAGCTTTGATGGTACGTTAGTCGCACAGCAAGCGCTTTCGTGCGTGTATAGAGCTGAGCAACGTTTTGGCCTAGGTTATATTGTAGAATTACTTCGCGGTGCAAACACGAGCCGCATACGCGATAACAACCATCATGAGTTAAGTACTTACGGTATCGGTAAAGATAAAAGCAGTGAATTTTGGCTTAGTATTTTACGTCAACTTATTCATCAGGGTTTACTAAGCCAAGATATAACACAAGGTGCGTCACTTAGATTAACAGAAGCCGCGCGTGCAATTTTAAAAAGTGAATATGCTTTGCAATTGGCTGAACCTCGCCTGCAAGCTAAGCACGTGTACCAAGATAAATTAGCGCAATTTAATTATGATAAAAAGCTCTTTGCCCGCTTAAGAGCACTGCGTAAAGAACTTGCTGATGCCGACGATGTACCACCGTATGTAGTATTTAATGATAAAACCTTGGCTGAAATGGCGCAGCTTATGCCAACAAATGACAGTGAGTTTTTAAAAGTGTCAGGAGTTGGTTTCACTAAATTAAATAAATATGGCGGCGCCTTTTTAACTGCAATTCGTAATTACTTAGCTACAAATTAAGAGCATTATGACAAAAATAGAATACGACCATACTCATAAATGTATTGTAATTACGCCCATCGAGCCTCCGCATGATGAAGACTTTGAGCTGTGGAGTACATTATTTTTGCATTCAGACGATACAACGCTCAACGAGTATTCTGCTGGTGCTGACCGTCATCAAGTTCGCTTTAGCTACCAGCAGCAAACCTTTAATTTAAACTATGAGCACTACAGCCAAAGTATTTGGATAAATGGAGAAGGCACTGAAGCCGATCATCTGCTTGCTGCACTCACCTTTTATTTAAGTTAGCGGCTTTAGTTCAAAGTCGTTATATTTAATTTTCAAACTCAATACTTTTAACTTACATTTTAGTAACTATGATGTAAGCTGATATTACGGTAGTAATTTGCTACGTAGCAGTAAAGGGTTTGAATGGTAACTAAGAAATGGATCACACAGTACTGTATTAGCTTAAGTATTTTAGCCTTATCCATGCAAAGTGCATTAGCACAAACTCATGATAATACTCGTTGCCAAGTTGAAAAGTTAGACCACTCTAATAATAAAAACTTACGCCGCCAACTCAACGACGATATCTCCATTGTAAGCGCTAAACCCAATGCTAAAATTGCCACTATTTCACTTAAGCAACTCAATGTATTTAATACCGAACTCGAAGAAGAAAATAATGCATTATTTCGCTTTGCCAACCGCGCACATATTCAAACCGAACCGGATGTAATTAATAACCTCCTACTGTTTGCCACCGGCGATAAATATGATGCTAAAAAATTAGCTGAATCAGAACGCCTCCTACGCAAAGAAAGTTACTTATATGACGCCCAAATTAGTGCAACTGAGAACTGCGATGGTGACATTGATGTAAAGGTAGTGACTCGTGATTTATGGACGCTTCTACCTGAAATAAACTTTAGCCGCAGCGGTGGTGAAAATAAATCAAGCATTGGCTTTAGAGAATCAAACCTCTTTGGTTGGGGTAAACGCCTATCGTTTTCACGCACTACCGATAGCGACCGCAGTGGTTACTTATTTGTTTACGACGATCCTAATATTTTATCTACTCGCTACCGCGGCCGTCTAGAGTACGCCGATAACAGCGATGGCAAGCGCCATTTACTTGAGTTAACCTATCCATTTTACGCAATTGACACCCCTCTTAGTTACGGTATTTTAAGCTATTCAGAACAGCGCGAAGAGTCATTATATAAACGCGGCGAAGAGTTTAGCGAATTTGATCAAACTAGCGATTTAACCAGTGCATTTATAGGGCACTCTAAAGCGCTTAATAATAACTGGACCCAGCGCTTAACCTTAGGTTATACCGACGAGCAGCATACCTTTGAAGCTATAGACACCACCTTTGCACCACTTGCCGATGACAGAAGTTTAAGTTACCCATTTATAAGCGGCCACTGGTTTGAAGATAACTTTATAAAAGTACGCAATTTCGACAGTATGTACCGCACTGAAGATTTAAACCTAGGCTGGAATGTTAAAGCCCTTGTTGGTTACTCTGATGAATCTTTGAGTGATGATGATAGTCGTGCTATTTATTCATTAAATTTTAAAAAAGCACATTTTTCTGGCGATAATACTCTATGGCGTTTTAACACTGACATTGAAGGATATTGGAATAAAGAACACAAACAATTAGAAAACTTTAGGGCCACTAGTCAAATTCAATACTACTTAAACACCAGTGTTGATCAATCGTGGTATGTAAAAGGGCGTTTGCAATATGCTAAAAACTTAACTGCCGACCAACAACTTACTTTGGGTGGTGAAACTGGTTTACGAGGCTACCCTATGGATTATCAACACGGCGATCGCAGTTTTTTAGTTAGTTTAGAAAAACGCTATTATTGGGAGTACGATTTGCTTCAGCTATTTAAAGTAGGTGGCGCTGGGTTTATTGACGTTGGCCGAGCGTGGTTTAACGACAAAGATAATGGCGAGAACGATCACGTACTTAAAAATGTTGGCATAGGTTTACGCTTAGCCCCAAGCAGAGCTAACGCAGGTACTATGATCCACATTGACATCGCCGCACCGCTTGATAGTTATGACGATGTAGACTCAGTACAATGGTTAGTTAATGTGAAAAAATCTTTTTAAATAACTATTTCGCATCATCTTAAAACGTTAAACTAATTAATTACTTACTCCCCATATGAGAATGTATTTTGGAACCGTTAGAGATTTTAGATTTTTTTGGTACACAATATAAACTGATTGTGACCCTAATCGCCTTACTACTTTATCCGTTGCTATTAAAGCTGACTAAAAAGCTTCTCGAAAAAACCATTAAGGGTAAAGTAGATTTACATCACAAATCGCGCGCAGAACTACTGCTTAAAATAATACTTGCCTGTGTAATGATATGCTTAGTACTGGTATTTTGGGGCATTGAATTACGTGGCTTACTTGTACTTGGCTCCTCATTATTTGCCATGCTAGGTGTTGCACTTTTTGCCGCATGGTCGTTATTAAGTAACTTAACTGCATTCTTATTAATGTTTATTCAAAACGACTGCCGCGTTGGTTATTGGGTACGAATTATTGATGGCGCGAATCATGTTGAAGGTCGCATTGTCGAAATGGGTTTGATGAATGTAGTACTTGAACACATTGATGGCCATCGTGTTATTTATCCTAACAATTTATTTGTGACGCGCCCTGTCATGGTTTTAAATAAAGAACCAAAACCAACAAAAACGCCTGTTATAAAGCGTATTATTGGCCCTAAAAAACATACTTAAAAAATAATAGTCACAAAAAAGCCGCAGAAGGTAATTACCTTCTGCGGCTTTTTAATGCTTAACTAAACAGAACTTAGGTTAACGATTAATTATTTAGTTCCGCAGTTTTAAGTTCGTCATCTAAATCATTTATTTCGTCTATAAAGCTCTCTAGCTGCTGCTCAACTAAACCATTGTCACTCGCAAAGTAAGCTAGATGAAAGACTGCATCGCCCTCATTTACTAATGGCATCGTTTGTTGGCCAATAACAATCCCACCTTTAGGTGCTAAAAGCTCAAGTTCAGAGTCACCCAACGGACTACTAATATAAGCAAGTATTTGGCCCTTAATTACACGTTCGCCCAATGATACTTGAGCACGAACAATGCCATCAACTTCTGCGCGTATCCAACTTGTAGAACCTGCAATAATCGGATCTGGTAATTTTTTCGGGCGTTTGCCACGAATCATTTTTAAGTGACGCATAACATAATCAACGCCCTGCACACCGGCTGCAATTGCAATAGGATCAAATCGTAGTGCTTCACCTGCTTCATAGGTTATAACAGGTATGCCTAAGTTAGCCGCTTCGCTGCGAAGAGAGCCATTACGCAGTGATGCATCTATAACCGCTGGCGTGCCAAATGCTTTAGCCATTTCAGCTGTTGCTTCATCTGCTAAATTAGCACGAATTTGTGGCAAATTAGTTCGGTGAATAGCCCCCGTATGTAAATCAATGATATGCGTACAATGTACTGCTACTTGATTAAAAAACATATAAGCCATACGTCCTGCTAACGAGCCACGTTCAGAACCTGGAAAACTGCGGTTCATATCACGTCGATCTGGTAAGTAACGCGATTTATGAATAAAGCCAAACACATTTACAATAGGCACAGCTATTAACGTGCCACGTAACTGACTAGGATCTATTTTAGCAAGTAACTGGCGTACAACTTCAACGCCATTTAATTCATCACCATGAATAGCAGCACAGACCATTAGCACCGGCCCTTCCATTACACCATTCACCACTTCTATAGGAATATTAAGTGGTGAATGGGTGTAAAGCTTTGCGGCTTCTAAGGCAAGCGTTTTACGCTCGCCTACGCCAATCTGTTCACCTAATAAGGTAAAAGGACGGTTAATTTTAACCTTTGCCACGTGTTGCTGTTCCTTTACTTGAAGCATTCTTTTCGATGAAGTCAATCACCATACCTGCAATATCTTTACCTGTTGCGATCTCAATACCCTCAAGACCAGGTGATGAGTTTACTTCCATCACAAGTGGCCCACGAGATGAGCGAAGTAAATCGACACCAGCCACATTTAAGCCCATTGATTTAGCGGCTGCAACTGCTGTTTTACGCTCCTCAGGAGTAATACGTACTAATGTCGCGCTACCACCACGGTGAAGATTAGAACGGAACTCACCTTCTTGTGCTTGGCGCTTCATTGCTGCAATTACTTTATCGCCCAATACGAAACAACGAATATCTGCACCACCTGCCTCTTTAATATATTCCTGAACCATAATATTAGCTTTTAAGCCCATAAATGCTTCAATAACACTTTCAGCCGCTTTACGCGTCTCAGCAAGTACCACACCAATGCCTTGTGTACCTTCAAGTAATTTAATAACTACCGGTGCACCGCCTACCATTTCCAGTAAGTCTTTTACATCATCTGGTTTACTAGCAAAACCTGTTACTGGCATACCAACGCCTTTGCGCGAAAGTAACTGAAGCGAGCGCAATTTGTCGCGCGAACGAGAAATAGCCACGGATTCGTTTACAGGGTAGACACCCATCATTTCAAACTGACGAAGTACCGAGCAACCATAAAATGTAACCGATGCACCAATACGCGGGACGATTGCGTCAAATTCTTTTAAATTTTCACCGCGATAGTGAATTTCTGGTTGCTCTGAATTTATATTCATATAGCAGCGTAGTGCGTCGATTACTTTAACTTCATGGCCACGCGCTTCTGCCGCTTCGATTAAACGACGTGTTGAATATAATTTTTTGTTACGAGATAAAATACCGATTTTCATAGTTAAAACCTTAACTAAATTGTATGCATTAATTATTTATGGCTGATTCTCAGACATAAAATTCAATACTTTTATAATAAATGAGATAAAGCCGTGTCAACAATGACACGATTTTCCATGGCTGTACGCCCTAATAACATTCTAAACTTCATTGTTGCTCGACTGGTTAAAGTCATCTCTATAGGCCAGCTATGCTTACCCGCATGCAATGTTGTTTCTATAAAATAACGTAATTCTTTTTGTCCACTTGAGCTTGTTACGTTTTTTATTTTTTAACCTTTGCATTACAAGTGATTTTCGTTTGTTCATCATCTTGCAATGGCTGGGCTGTAAACTTAACCCATTTTTCTCCATCAACTTCGTACTCTTCAATGTTAATAGCATGAATACATGATGTACGAGCGCCTGTATCAATTTTAGCTTTTATTCGCTCAATACCCAGTTCAGGTAAGCTCAACCACTCACGCCAACCAATAGTGATCTTTGTCGTCATAAATGTGCCCTTAATAAAAAAGTGACTTATACGCTACAGGTAAAAAAACACCAACAAAATAAATTTATCCCGTCGACAAGTGAATTTGATTGATAAATATCGACCGCAAACTTCACTATATTTTTCTACTGCACAGTTAACTATCTTGGTTTGCTAGCAATTTAATTCACACCAAATTTATGCTTTATTAATTTAAAAACTAACTTATTAAAAATAAAGATAAGTCTATTTTGATTAAGTAGATACACTATAGTTAACAGTATTAAAAATACACTATTATGAGAAACTAATATGATTAATGGTTTACTCCACGCCCTAGTTCTTGACGAACGAGGTGGTGCACGCCCCATTTCAAACACTGATGAGCTACATAATTGGAAACCTGGACAGGGTAAGCTCTGGGTACACATGGATTACAGTCAAACAGAAGTCGTTACATGGCTTAAAAATTGTGAGTTTTTAACCGATTACGAGCTAGAGTCGTTAACCGCAGATGAGACTCGCCCACGTATTACATCTGCCACAAATGGTCACATGCTATTTTTACGCGGGGTGAATTTAAACCCGGCGCAAAGCCCTGAAGATATGGTATCAATTCGCTTTTTCATTAATGAAGATATTGTAATTACGACACGTAAACGTCGATTATTATCAATTCAAGATATTTTAACATCGTTTAGTAGTAATACCGGCCCATGCAACATATCAGAATTAGTATGCGCAATAGCACAAAAATTGACATCACGAATGCAAAGCGTCATTGATTCGCTTGATGAAACATTAGATGATTTTGAAGAAGAAATAGACGAACCAAGTAAACCTTTTGATAACCAAGGGTTATCGCAACTGCGTCGCCAAACAATCGCCTTAAAGCGCTACTTAAGGCCGCAAAAAGAAGCATTAAGCAGTATGGTGAACAACCACTATCCATGGTTATTTGATGACGATAAAGCAAAGTTAAATGAAACGACAAATTTGCTTATTCGCTATCTAGAAGAGCTAGATAGTTCCATAGAGCGGGCACAAATTATTCAACAAACAATCACAAACCAAGTGTCTGAGCAATTAAATCAGCGCATGTACGTCATGTCGGTTGTCGCTGCTTTATTCTTACCTCTGGGGTTTTTAACTGGCTTATTAGGTGTGAACGTAGGGGGCATACCTGGCACAGAGAGTCCATATGCATTTACGTTATTTGTGGTTTTTTTAATCGTATTAACGGGCAGTATTGGCATTTACTTTAAAAACAAAAAATGGTTATAAATTAAATTCATATACTATCAACGAGTATAAAAGCCACTCTACTTTGAATTAAAGTGGCTTTATAAATAATACTTAATTATTTAGTTACTCGAGTATAGCTAACATTTGTCATTGTGATTTTAGATTTAGTAATACCTAAATCCTTAAAGCACTCTTTAAAGGAGTTTGAATTACCCGATTCACCACAATTATCTAATGTATATGGGTCTTGCGATTGTAGGTAGTTACCAAATTTGAAGTAAGATTCGGAATCATCTTCGACCGGAATACCAAAAGTACTGCCAAGTGCGGTTACATCAACATCACCGTAATTATTCACAACTTTTAAATTAAATGAACCACCACTGGTTATAGTACCTAGTGCAAACTTTTCTTCATTACCACTGGTGTTACGCAAACGTACATACACGTCAAAAACACCATTATTTGCAGTACTATCATCAAAACCTGACTCTGACGAATCAGACACATACACTTTCATAATAGTGCCTGTATCACTTGCATGGTGTTGGGCAACAATAGTTTTTCCACCATCGGACATTTCAACTTTAACATTAGCTTCAAATACTTCGTAAGTGTCAGTCATCGCAACACGTAAATTAGATTTAACTTTATACTCATGACGCCAACCATTTCCATTAGGCGTAATATGTTGCGCTTCTAATGGCACAAATACTAATGTGCTATCGTTAACCAATGGATTAGGATTATCCCCCTCTAAATCAAAAATACTACCACTTGTAATACTGCTTGGAATATTACTTCCGCCACCAGTATCACCGCCGCCAGTGTCACCCCCACCAGAGCCGCCACTGCTTAGCGTAAAATCATCAAAACGTACATCATTCGAACTATTATTATGTTTAGCAAAAACTTGTAATGAATCCGTATTCGCAGAAGTAAAGGTTTTAGATACTTTAGTCCACGAAGAAACATCAAACTTCTCGCTTTTAAACAAACCATTCAGATCATTGACTCCAATTTCACCTTTGCCTAGTACGTACGCACTTAATGTGTATTGAGTGTTTCTTTCTATATCAACAACTTGATGTACACGACCAGGGCTACCTTGAATTTTTAAGGATTTGGATCCTTTGTAAGCACTTCCCGAAATAGCTGCTGGTTCGACTTCATTCCAATTACTCCAGCCGTCTTCAAAACCAGCATTATTAATCGTTGCTGCTTGCAAAAAACTTGAGCTTGTAGTCATTATTGCAAAAATAAATAGGGATTTTTGATTAATCATTATCTTCATTTCTCCGAACCTGCACATGAAAATAATCTAACTGCCCAGTTTAGTGGCATTTCCACCGAACCTAGATCACCGCCTGTAAACAGGTTTCAACTTGTGTTTGTGTAACTGGTAATTTAATTTTAGATAAAAACCAACAATTGGACTTACAAAAATAAATTACCAATTGATATTGCCAGTGTGGCGAGACACAAGTTATATCTCTTGAAATAAATTTGCAATAATTAATTCAATAGGTAATAAGTATTAATACCATTTCTATTTTTGATTAAATACATACTAAAAATGATTTAAAACAATAACTAACATTAATTAAAATATAAAAATGATAGAATTTAAATTTTTTAAAATAATGAATAAGTATCAAAAACACAAAAAATTGGTATACCAATAAAATACAATTTAAAAATTTGCATAAACAAAAACACTGGTCTAGTCTTTTTTATAAATACCACGCCAACACTGGTTGACCAATTAAACTTACTTAAAGTAAATATAAGATAAAAAGTCACTTAACAATGGCAACATAGAGAATGCTCTAAACATGAAACTTCGTACCCGTTGCATTAATAAATTAAGCAATGGGTAAATGGTTTAATAACAAGGTAAAAAATACAGGTTCAAATGGGGAGTTAACGCAGCAAGTGAATTATTCATGTGGCTCGAACGGTCAATGCTTTAAAAAATAGATACTAATACACTTAAGCAAGCCTTAACCTGTACATGAAGTTTATTAAGAAAATAAAAAATTCAGTTATCACTTTCATACATTTCACCTATTTTAGTGAGGTATTAAAACTTATTTATCTTTCGAGGTTAAATTTACAGCAATGTATTTTTTTAGGCAGAGCCTATAGTGTGTGGTTATTTCCCCTAAATAGGCGATAACACAACATAAATACCACACATTATCAGCCCTTTGAGTTCGCCCTAGGCCGATTGATTCTTTGTTTTTTGTCTATATGACTATAGTTAAGGTGAATGTTCTGGACACAGAAGCTTTGCTCGGCTTCTACTCATTTTGTGTAGATGTAAGACAGTAGGGTAATGCTGGATCTTTTACTAAGTCACCTTGAACTCTGGATAATAAATCTATCTCAAGCAGTTATTTTCAGCGCTAACTGCATTGAACTAATACCAATTCACTTAATTAAGTGACCTGTTTTGAGGTAAAAACCGTGTCGATAACAAAACAAAAAGTTAGTTATTTAGTTGTTATAACTAATTGTTCTTACATGACTCTACCTTCTGCAACCATGTAGTCGTATATCAGATATTTTTAACACAATTAGCGTCAGATTTAATCCCTCAAATTGATTAAGCACTATTGCGGATTGGTATCACACACCTCGATAATACTCACTTTCAAAAGACATTAAAAAAGGCAAGCATCTATAATGCTCGCCTTTTATTTATGGTTGTGCAGCTAACTACTCTTGAAAGTAAGTGCCCCAACCATCATATTCTACTTCACATTCGACGGCTAATTGCGCTAATTTATCAACGTCTTCCATTATCACGTCTACATCAAGTTCGGCTTCAACAACGATGTCAAAACTCCAAATTTTACTGCCATCTTCAAGCTCAAGCTCTGCAGGCTCTTCAACATCGTAACCCAATTTGAACGCAGCAAGGGCTGCTTGTTCCAATTTAGGGAAATCTTCACACACAAAGTGGTGCTCTACTTCATAAAGTATTTCAGGATCAGATCCGTCTTCGAGTAATGAAGATACAATGTCTTCACTTATTTCACGCCAGTTTTCCATTATTTATCTCTCACTTGAGCATCTAATTCAGTTATTTTAGCAGCCATAATATTGTGTACATTTTGGGCGTGCTCGCGCGCGCTAATACTTTCATCAAGTGATATAGGCGCTAACATTTCAATGTAGATTGTACCATTATCCCAACGATTTAGCTTAATGGTTTTATGTGTTGTATTCATACACACTGGGACTATTGGTACTTCAGCACTCATAGCAGTATGAAAAGCCCCTGTTTTGAACGGTAGCAACCCTCTTCCATAACTGCGTGTGCCTTCGGCAAATACCCAAACAGACAACCCATCTTTCTTTATTTTTTCAGCAGCTTTCGAGATTGTACCTGCTGCTTTTGAACGATTTGCCCGATCAATTAAAATATTACCCGAAAGCCAATAAAGCTGACCAAAAAATGGAATCCACTTTAAGCTCTTTTTGCCTAAACTTACGCAGTTTTTGGGCACCATTGCTGGCACTGTAAATAAATCGTAGCTATTTTGATGATTAGCAACATAAACGGCAGGACCAATATCAACAGCATCTTTATGACGTGTTAAAACTAATTTAACACCAATCATTTTAGCCATTGAGCCAAACCAGCCCGCTATAATGTGTACGTTATTGGGATGAAATGGCCTTACTAACGACAATAGTAAGCCAAAAAAACAACTCAATAGTATAAATAGCAGCATAATAAAAATACGTATAACAGCGAGCAAATCGGCTTCTCCAAAAATCAGTTACAACTATTATAGCGTTATTTTGTGACACAAACGAGACAATAGCGCACAAGTGTACGCTGAAAAACTTTAAGTGCTTTATTTTAAAACAAAAACGGCCTGCAAATGCAGACCGTTTCTAATTATACAAAAAGTAATTGATTACTCTTCGTTAATGGCTTCTATTGGCTCATCATCTTGAGGAGTTAGCTCAACAACGGCTTCGTCAACACGCTGTAAGCCACGTGGTAACTTATTACCACGACGACCTCGCTCACCATGATAATGCTCTAAATCACTTGGTTTAAGTGTTAGTTTACGCTTACCAGCATGAAGCGTAACACTGCTTCCTAATGGCACAACAGCTAGCACTTTTACAAACTCTTCACGGGCTTGTACTTTAGCACCTGGTATAGAAATGATTTTATTACCTTTACCCTTACCTAATTTTGGTAAGTCTCGCAGTGGGAATAAAAGCATTCGACCTTCGTTAGAAATAGCCATACAGTAATCGCTAGCAACATCGTTCACCCTAATAGGAGAAAGTAATATGCCACCTTTAGGAACACTTACCAGCGCTTTACCATTTTTATTTTTACTCACTAAATCTTTAAAGTCGGTAATAAAGCCGTAACCTGCATCTGACGCCATAAGTAAGACTTGCTCGTCTTCACTCATTACCACGTGCTCAAAATTAGCACCTGGTGTTAAGTTAAAACGACCTGTCATTGGTTCGCCTTGGCTACGCGCCGAAGGCAGACTGTGCGCATCGGTTGCAAATGCCCGCCCTGCTGAATCTAAAAATACAGCCGGTTGATTGCTCTTACCCCGAGCCGAGGCTCTAAAGCCATCACCTGAACGATAATTTAAGCCTTGTACATCTAAATCATGGCCTTTACCAACGCGTGCCCAGCCTTTATCTGATAGCACGACAGTAACTGACTCTGATGGAATTAAATCTTTTTCGTTAAGTGCTTTCGCTTCTGAACGCTCAATCACTGGCGAGCGACGATCATCACCGTACATTTCAGCGGCTTCTTGAATTTCTTTTTTCAGCAGTGTCGACATACGACGTTCTGAGCCAAGTATTTGCGCTAATTTATCACGCTCTTTGGCTAGTTCATCTTGCTCACCGCGAATTTTAAACTCTTCAAGTTTTGCTAAATGACGAAGTTTTAATTCTAAAATAGCTTCTGCTTGCGTATCAGTTAAATCAAAGCGCTCCATTAGTACAGGCTTTGGTTTATCTTCACTGCGGATGATTTCAATCACTTCATCAATATTTAAAAAGGCGGCTAATAAACCTTCTAAAATATGCAAACGCGCTAATACTTTATCTAAGCGATACTGCAAACGACGGCGCACTGTTTCGCGTCTAAATGTTAGCCACTCACTTAAAATACAGCGCAAGTCTTTAACTTGCGGGCGACCATCTAGGCCTAGCATGTTTAAGTTTACGCGGTAATTTTTTTCAAGATCGGTGGTTGCAAATAAATGAGCCATTAAAGGCTCAGCTTTAATGCGGTTTGAGCGCGGGATAATTACAATGCGTGTCGGATTTTCGTGATCTGACTCGTCACGTAAATCGGCAATCATTGGTAATTTTTTAGCGTTCATTTGCGCTGCAATTTGCTCAAGTACTTTACCACCAGAACATTGATGCGGCAGCGCTGTAATAACAATATCGCCATGCTCTTCGGTATAAACAGCACGCATTTTGATAGACCCACGACCGGTTTTATATATTTTATGAATATCGGCTTTTGGGGTAATTATTTCAGCATCTGTTGGGTAATCTGGCGCATGTACAAGCTCAAGTAATTCTTCAAGCTCTGTTTTTGGTTTATCAAGTAATAAACAACATGCGCTAGCCACTTCACGTACGTTATGTGGCGGAATATCAGTTGCCATACCTACGGCAATACCCGTTATACCGTTGAGTAAAATATGCGGTAAACGAGAAGGCAGTACAACAGGTTCATCCATTGTGCCATCAAAGTTTGGTGTCCAATCTACGGTGCCTTGACCAAGCTCTTTAAGCAGTACTTCTGAAAACTTAGATAAACGCGCTTCGGTATAACGCATTGCTGCAAACGATTTAGGGTCATCTGCCGCGCCCCAGTTTCCTTGTCCATCTACCAAAGGGTAGCGGTAAGAAAACGGCTGCGCCATTAATACCATCGCTTCGTAACATGCACTGTCGCCGTGTGGATGGTACTTACCGAGTACGTCACCCACGGTACGAGCTGATTTTTTGTACTTGGCATTAGCCGACAAACCCAGTTCGCTCATCGCATAAATAATACGACGCTGTACTGGTTTTAAACCATCACCTACATGCGGTAAGGCGCGGTCCATGATCACGTACATGGAATAATTTAAATAGGCGTCTTCGGTAAAACGCCCCATTGTTTGTTGCTCAATTCCTTGCATTAGCAAGGTATCTGTATCACTCATTAAAGCTTACCTAGTTTTTCTTATAGCTTACACGGTAGATTACATTGGCGTAATCATCGCTTACTAACAGACTGCCGTCACCTAATTCTGCAAATGCAACAGGGCGTCCAAATGTTGTTTCGTCTTTCATAAAGCCAGTAATAAATGGCGTATATTTAGTTACGCGACCTACTTCAATTGTTGCTAGCCCTACTTTATAACCTGCCTTTTTAGAACGGTTCCATGAGCCATGTTCAGCAACAAATAATTGGTGCTTATAACTTGCTGGAAATTGCTTAGCGTTATAAAAATGAATACCTAGTGGCGCTACATGCGCAGGAAGCGCAAGTGCTGGCGACGTGTAATCGGCAATGTTTTTACCTTCACCAAACTCAGGGTCAATAATCGCACCGGCATGAACATACGGAAAACCAAAATGCTCACCTTCTTGCGTTGCGCGGTTTAATTCATCAGGTGGAATATCATCGCCCATCATGTCGCGACCGTTATCACTAAACCATAAGGCTTGAGTCGCTGGATGAAAATCAAAACCCACTGTGTTTCTAACGCCCTTAGCTATTGTTTTTATTTGTTTTGTTTCTACATTAAGCGCAAAAATACGGCCAAAACGCTCATCTTCAGCACAAATATTACACGGCACACCCACTGGAATGATTAATTCTCCCGTTGGTGCAAAACGTAAAAATTTCCAACCATGATGACGCTCACTCGGTAATGCGCCATAAACCACATCAAACTTTGGCTCTTTTAATTGGGTATCAATATTTTTAAAGCGAATTATACGATGCACTTCGCCTACATATAAATCGCCATCTTTAATCGCTATGCCAGAGGGCATGTTTAAGCCTTTAGCAACAACAATTTTTTTATCTGCTACGCCATCGCTATTATGATCAATAAGCGCGTATACATTGCCCGCTTTACGAGAGCCAACATACACAATACCTTTTTTTGAAACAGCTATTTGACGCGCATTTTCTACATCATTTGCAAATAAACTTATTTCAAATCCCGGTGCTACGGTGAGCTTATCGAGTATATTTTTAGCCATTGCAGGAGCTGTAGTTAGCCCAAGTAATAGCAAACTTCCTAGTAGTTTATTCATTCATATCTCCCAGTATTAAACACAGGCGATCAAACTTGCGCCTTGTTACCATGATCTTCTAACCATTGACGACGATCCGGCGATCGTTTTTTAGCAAGCAGCATATCCATCATTTCCATAGTTTCTATTTCTTCATCAAGCGTAAGCTGTACTAAGCGTCGCGTATTAGGATCCATGGTTGTTTCGCGCAATTGCAGTGGGTTCATTTCACCCAGACCTTTGAATCGTTGCACGTTTACTTTTCCGCGTTTCTTCTCTGCTTCTATACGCGCTAAAATAGCGGTTTTTTCGCCTTCATCTAGTGCGTAATAAACTTCTTTACCAATATCTATTCTAAATAATGGCGGCATTGCAACATACACATGCCCTGTTTTTACTAACTCTGGAAAATGGCGAACAAACAATGCACACAATAGTGTTGCAATGTGTAGTCCATCCGAGTCTGCATCGGCCAATATACAAATTTTATTGTAGCGCAGTCCCGACATATCGGTTGATTCTGGATCAATTCCCAGTGCCACTGAAATATCGTGTACTTCTTGTGATGCTAATATTTGGCCTGATTCGACTTCCCACGTATTCAAAATTTTACCACGTAGCGGCATAATTGCCTGAAACTCACGGTCTCGCGCTTGTTTAGCAGAACCACCAGCAGAATCACCTTCCACTAAAAACAATTCGGTACGATCGTTATCGGCAGCACTACAATCGGTTAGTTTACCTGGTAATGCAGGGCCTGCAGTAACTCGTTTACGTACCACTTTTTTAGCTGCACGCAAACGGCTTTGCGCGTTTGAAATACATAGTTCAGCTAATAATTCTGCAGTATCGGTATGTTCATTTAGCCATAAACTAAACGAATCTTTTACAACACCCGATACAAATGCGGCACATGAACGTGATGAAAGTTTTTCTTTGGTTTGCCCTGCAAATTGTGGATCTTGCATTTTAACTGACAATACATAACTACAACGTTCCCAAATGTCGTCAGGCGTTAGCTTTACACCACGCGGGAGTAAGTTTCTAAACTCACAAAATTCACGCATTGCTTCAAGTAAACCTTGGCGCAGACCATTTACATGTGTACCACCTTGCGCGGTAGGAATAAGATTTACGTAACTTTCAGCTATTGATTCTCCACCCTCAGGTAGCCATACAACAGCCCAATCAGCGCCTTCAATAGAGCTTTTAAACTCACCTACAAACGGGTCTTGTGGTAATGTTTCAAAACCTTTAACGGCTTCAATTAGGTAATCTTTTAAACCCGTTTCGTAAAACCATTCTTGAGTTTCTTTCGTTTGCTTATTAACAAACTTAATACGCAGACCTGGGCATAAAACCGCTTTGGCTTTTAATAAATGATTAAGCTTGGTAATTGAATAGTTTGGTGAATCAAAGTAGCTAACATCAGCCCAAAAACGCACTGTAGTACCCGTATTGCGTTTACCGACGGTGCCTATGACACTCAAGTCTTCTACTTTATCGCCATTTTCAAATGCCATTCTGTATTGCTGGGCGTCTCGTCGTACAGTTACTTCTACGCGCGTAGATAGCGCATTCACTACAGAAATACCCACACCATGTAAACCACCCGAAAATTGGTAGTTTTTATTAGAAAACTTACCACCTGCGTGTAATTTAGTGAAAATTAACTCAACCCCAGGAATACCTTCCTCAGGGTGGATATCAATAGGCATACCACGACCGTCATCGCTCACTTCAAGTGAGTTATCTTCGTGGAGTATTACGTCGATACGTGTGGCATGACCAGCCATAGCTTCATCGACACTGTTATCGATAACCTCTTGGCCTAAATGATTCGGGCGTACGGTATCGGTGTACATCCCTGGGCGTCTTTTTACCGGATCTAATCCATTAAGTACTTCAATGGCTTCGGCGTTATAATTTTGATCACTCATAGTTTTTATCTTTATATGCGCTAAGGCTATGCTTAGCTAGTTTTACGTGATTTTAAGAAAATCTACAATACTGGTAAAGGTGTTATCAAAACCTGTATAGCTATGATCGCCACCAAACTCTACCCGTTGTTTGCATTGTGAATAATAGTTTACTGCGTGTTGAAAATTAAGCACTTCATCGCCGGTTTGCTGTAATAAATACAGCAACTCAGGGTATTTTAGCTTATCTACAGACAGTATTTTTAAGGCATTTATATGACTGCTATTTAAATCATAATGATAATCTTGGTAAGGATTATAGTTTGGCCCAAGTAACGCTTGTAATAAATTGTATGGTGCTACCGCTGGATTAATAACCACTGCAGGAATTTGATAACGCTGCGATAAATATGTGGCAAAAAAACCACCTAACGAGCTCCCTAATAATACTGTATTAGGTGTTAGTAATTGCTCAAGCTTAATGATAGCTTGTATAGGCTCATGGTTTAGGCACGGTACACAATAATCAACGTCATAGTGTGCCATAAGCTCGCCAAAGCGCACAGCTTTATATGACTTATGTGAGCTATTAAAACCATGAACATAAATTACACGTTTAGCCATACTACTTCCGTTTTCATGCCTATTTTATCTTTTTCTGTATCTATATAAAGCATTCTATAAGCTGGGCCGCAGTTTTGCTGTTGCCACTGGGCACTGTATTTTTTAAACTGCGTAGAACTCGCCGGTGTTGCAAACACGCTTAACTCTCTATAACTTTGCTCATATTCATTATGAACGTGACCATGGAAAACCCCAATAATATTACCACTATTTACCAGTACATTTAATAATTGAGGCCCATTTTCGAGCATGTGCTTATCAAGGTAGCCATTTATTGGTAACGGATTATGATGACAAAATATGATCTTTTTACTGCTTGATTGAACCAAACACTCCGTTGTTTCATCTAAATGCGCGCCAGTCACCCACCCAGCAGGTGTAGGACCTTTCGAATTAATAAGTAGTAACTCAATGCCGCTTGCCGCTATGTGTTTGGCACTATTTATTTGCCCACCACTTATACGGTTAAGCATTGTTATCTCATCGTGATTACCTGGCAACCAGAATACGGGACATGTTAATGCACTTTTATGTATCAGCTCACTAAACAATAGATAAGACTCAAAGCTGTGATCTTGTGTTAAATCACCACCAAATATCACACAATCAAGTGGTTTTTGAGCCATGTGAGCTAGTGCTTGTTCAAAATGCGATGCAGTGTTTACTCCAAAGTACTCACCGTCTTTATCGGCAAATAAATGGCAATCGGTTACATGCGCTATGCGCAGCACCGATTTATTAAATGTATGTTTATCATCAAACCAAGCCATTATTTACATCCCAATTAAGGGTCGCTTGTCCGTGTTCAACACAGGCAACAAGCCAATCATATAAAAAAGCGTTAAGTTGGTATTTTTCATCTTTTTGATGCATTTTAGGGTTAGGATACCCATAAGATGGCTTTATCCTTTGATGATAATCGTGATGAATAATCTCAGCTACTTTAGCGTCATGATACAATCTAACCGTTAAGTAAAGCGGTGCTATGCCTTTAACCATTCCTGTTAACTGCTTAATTGAAATATCCATAGTGTATTTTGCACTACCATCAATTTTTGTAGCAAACTCACTGTTGCCAAGTTTTACTTCACGAATGCTTCCTATATTGCGCTCGCTAGGCAGTAATTTTAATAGTCGCACATAATTATGCTCGCAAAGCGTTAAATACTTTGGGAGGCTTTGAATATATCGTTTTGTTGCTAATCGTGCTGTCAAAGTACCACCATAATATTAGTAAGAATTTATGCCCATTTACTTGCCATCTTTTCGCGATTAAGTGCAAGCCATTGCATACAGATAACCGTTGCTGCATTATCCATTTCACCGTTATTGAGGCGAATTAAGGCATCATCAACCGTTAATATATGGGTTTTTATGTCTTCACCTTCCGTTTCCAGCCCATAAACACCCGACTCTATTTGGCTTAAATCAGCGCGTGCTAAATACAAATGTAGGCGTTCAGTTGTGCCACCGGGGCTTGATAAGTATGAAAGCATAAACTCCAACTCATCTAACTCAAGCCCAGCCTCTTCAAATGCTTCTTTTTTAACGACAGCTTCATAATCATCACTACCATCGGTCATGCCAGCAATACATTCTAGCAGCCATGGCGAGTCCTTGCTTTTAATAGCGCCAATACGTATTTGCTCAATTAAAAGGATGGTGTCTGATACTGGGTCGTACGGCAATACAGCAATAGCATCACCGCGCTCTAATATTTCGCGACGAATAGTTTTTGATTTTCCACCTGCAAATAATGCGTGTTCGAACTGATATAAGTTCACCTGAAAAAAACCTTTATAGAGATTTATTACAGGTTTTATTTTCACATCTTTATGTGTAAATTTAACCAAACTTTTACTTACCATGCATCGACTTCCTGTATATCTAAACGATTAAAATGCGTTAATATATTCTGTTACATTTGAACATGCAGTTTTACAAAAAAATTTTTTTTATTAAGTAAAACAGGTTAACATGCTTTTAGTATAAAAATTGTCTAAGGACTGAACCCATATGAAAAAGAACATTCTTGCGGCACTGATTAGTTTATCATGTGCACTAGGCTCAACAGCAGCTAATGCTGAAGATTTACTAAACGTTTTTGAAATAGCGACAGCTAATGATCCTACCGTTTTAAAGGCAAAAGCCCAAGCAGATGCACAATCTTACGAAAGTGATCGTGCTATGAGTGCATTATTACCTCAAATTGGTTTAAGCATGGGTTACAAAAAAACTGATTCAACCACTTATAGACAATCTGAAGATTTGTCGGCTATTAATCAGTTTAATACTGATAACGATGAGTTTTCTCGAGGCTTAAGTTTAAGTCAAACTTTATTTGATTTAGGCGCTTGGAACTCATTAGATATTGCAGATAAACAAGCTCTGCAAGCAAGCGCGCAATACGATGCAGCTAAGCAAAACTTAATTGTACGCGTTGCTGAAGGTTATTTTAACGTATTAAGTGCGGTTGACAATCTTGAGTTTATAGAAGCCGAAAAACGTGCTATTGAACGCCAACTTGAACAAACAAAACAACGCTATGCGGTAGGCTTAACAGCTATTACAGACGTACACGAAGCACAAGCACAGTTTGATAATTCAGTAGCTCAAGAAATTATTGCAAGCAATGCAGTAGAAACAGCCCGTGAGCAACTTCGTGAAATCACGGGTAAGTACCATGCAAAATTAGATTTTTTAAATACCGATACTTTCTCTACAACTAAGCCAGCTAAACTTTCTTCAGATTTTGTTAAAGTCGCTGAAAATAAAAATATTAGTTTACAAGTATCCAAAGTAACCGTTGATATTGCAAGAGATCAAATTGAGCTAGCTAAAGCGGGGCATTACCCAAAACTAACTCTAAACGCTAGCTATGGTGACACTCTGACTGATACAACAACAAACAATTTGAGTTTCAATAACCGCCCGCGTGAAGATTTATCCTCGGTCGGTATTAACTTCAGCGTCCCACTCTACTCGGGTGGTGCAACGGTTGCTGCAACTAATCAAGCCCGTGCATTTTACGTAGCTGCAAGTCAAGATTATGAAACAAATTACCGTGCTATAACACGCACTGTTATTACATCTTACAACCAAGTTGTTTCAGATATTGCAACTTACAAAGCACTAGAGCAAGCGGTTGTTTCGGCCCAAAGTGCGCTTAAAGCAACTGAAGCAGGTTTTGAAGTAGGCACACGAACTATTGTTGACGTACTGGTTAGTACACAAAACTTATACAATGCAAAGCGTAACCTTGCTGATGTGCGTTATAGGTATGTACTATCTACCCTTCGCTTAAAACAAGCAGCAGGAACATTAACAAGTGAAGATTTAGTGGCAATAAACCAAGGGTTAAAAGCCGCTTAAATTACACTTTTTGTAATGTAAAACTAGAAAAGCCAGCGACATTGCTGGCTTTTTGTATTTTATAGCGCTTAGCGTTAAACTAGCATTTTTATTTATAGAGAGTTTTTTGTGGTCACCTCATCTCCTTTTAAAGCATCTTTTTTAGGTCCTCGATACTGGCTAACGTGGATTGGCGTTTTATTCTTATATTTACTCTCTTGGTTGCCACAAAAACTACAATTAGCCATGGGTAAACAGCTGGGACGTTTAGTTTATAAATTCATGAAACGCCGTCGCCATATTGCACAAGTAAACATTAAACTATGCTTTCCTGATATGAGCGAAGCAGATCAAAAAGACCTAGTACTCAAAAATATGGAAAATACAGGAATTGCGATGGTCGAGACCGGTATGGCTTGGTGGTGGCCGCAATGGCGTGCTCAAAAAGCATTAGGGTCTTTTAAAGGGCTTGAACACTTTGAGCGGGTGCAAGCTTCTGGCAAAGGCGTATTATTACTTATTCCTCATGTTTTACATCTTGAAATGGCTAGTCGCATAATGGGATTAGCGTGCCAAGGAGTTGGGTTTTATCGTCCTCATAACAACCCATTGATGGAATACTTTACAACCAATGGACGCCTCCGCTCTAACGAATATTTAATTGGTCGTAAGGACGTAAAAGGTCTATTAAAAGCATTAAAAAATAAAAAAGTTTGTTATTACTTGCCTGATCAAGATTACGGTCGTAACCGTTGTGAGTTTGTTCCTTTTTACGCAGTACCCGATACAGCAACCACAACAGGCACACTGATGTTTGCTGGTAGTAAAAACTGCGAAACAATGAGCTTAATCACGCGTCGTGACGACAATGGTAAGTATCACTTAGAAATACTACCTGAGCTTGAAGATTTCCCAAGTGGTGACGATAAAGCGGATGTAATACGTGTAAATCAACGTATGGAGCGTTCAATTAACGCGGCGCCTGAGCAATATATGTGGCTCCATCGCCGTTTTAAAACGAGACCAGACAAAAATACCCCTTCTTTTTATAAGAAGTAGCAGTGGAATAACACTAAATACAAAAAGTGAGTAGAGATTATGTGGTTTTGGGTTAAACATTTATCATTTGCTGCAGTATTAATTATACTGGCTATCTATTTTTTATTCAGTGATGGGCCAACATTTGATATTAGAGATTCTAAAAATGCGGCAGCTGAAGGGCTATCTCGCTTTTATTCATCCATCCGTAATCAAGTTAAAAGCAATAAAGAGCGAGATCAATTTGTACTCCAACTAAAAAAGCCAGATCAGACTCTTGATCGCGTGTTAGCGGAACGAGGCCGAACGGTTGATCCTATGCCAACTAGCTGGACGGGCGGAATTGAGCCAAGACGTTTTGAAAGTGGGACAACGTTAAAAAAAGCACTTTCTCAATATGCTGATAATGAAGGTCTTGCGCTTTATTGGTATTTAAGTAAAGACTACGTAGTAAAAGATCATTTTAGAGTCGACAGTAATTTCACCTCTGCATTATATCAAGTAGGCAGAGCTATTAATGATGACTTTGAATATGAGGTCTACACTTATTTTTGCCACAAACAACGTGCCGCAATAATTACTGAAAAACCGTCTGAATTTGTACGTGCTAACTGCTTAAAATTAAACAATTAAACATTTAAACATTTAAACATTTAAACATTTAAACAACCACTTAAAATAAAAACCCAAGCTTTAGCTTGGATTTTTAAATTTAACTTAACGCAAAAATGCTATTCCAAATATGTGTTACATGAGTAATATCATTCTGGAATGCTTCTCGTGATACTAATTTACCTTGCTGATCTAAGCTCAGTACATGGTAGCAAGAACGATAATCAATATATGCTTTGACCAACTGCTGCTTTTGCTCTTCAGTAATACAACCAATTTTAGCAGCCTCAGTTAAAATTCTTACGTTGTCAGAATAAACTATTAGCTTTTCAAATTTATGAGCATGTTTGAGCACTATATATTGCGTAATAAATTCAATATCAGCCATACCACCAATATCTTGCTTTAAGTCAAATTGATCAGTATTTCCTTTTGCTAGATGATCACGCATTTTTTCACGCATTTTTATAACATCATCTTTTAGTGTTGTAGCATCGCGTTGTTGACTCAGTATATTTTTTCTAATTTCTAGAAAGCGTTCAACTAGCTCATCTTGACCTAAAATTAAGCGAGCACGAACAAGTGCTTGATGTTCCCACGTCCATGCTTGAGTTTGCTGATAATGATTAAAGCTTTCAAGGTTGATCGCTAACAACCCTGATGCACCTTCAGGTCGTAAGCGTGTATCAAGCTCATATAAAATCCCCGATGCGGTACGTGTATTAAATAAATGCATTAGGCGTTGTGCGAGTTTTAGATAAAACTGCCTTGAATCAATTGGCTTATCGCCATCAGTTTGACTAGAACCGTCGTGGTTATGTACAAAAACTAAATCAAGATCTGAATCGTAACCCACTTCAAATCCCCCTGTTTTACCGTAAGCAATTACGGCAAACCCTTTATTTTCATCGTCAGTGCCCGGCGGCATGCCAAAACGCTTAACCGTATTATGCCATGCAATATTAACAGCTTGATCAACAATCGCTTCGGCCAGTGCTGTTAAGTGATCGCTTACTTTCATAACATCAATTACTCCAGTAGCATCAGCTGCTGCGATACGTAATTGATGTGTTTGTTTGAACTGCCTTAGAGATTCCATTTGTAGTTCTAAATCATCATGTTCAATGCGTAAGAAATATTGCCTTATTTCATATTTATAAGCAGTTAAAGGGGTCGGCTTATACAAAACTGCAGGATCAATAAGCTCGTCAAGTAAGATAGGATAGCGAGATATATGTTCTCCTATCCATTTGCTATGGCAACACAATAGTACCAGCTGCTTTAATGTTCCTGGATTTTCGTATAATAATTCCAAGTACGCAGTACGCGAAATAATTTTATTTAGTATTTGGCAAACCATAGAAAATGCTGCACCACTGGCGTTAAAATTATTTAACTGTTTTAGTAAAGCTGGCATTAATTTATCGAGAATATCGCGCCCCCGATTACCTATTTTTGCCTTTGATATACGTTGTTTAAAATCTTTTAATGGTAATTGCCAACCATCTTTGGATTCATTTAAAAAACTAATATCACCATGATCCCATGCACTCACAAATGCCCCTTCACTTGTATCTAAAGGCTCAGTTTCTTCACCAATCACCTGTGTGAATTCGTTATGTATTTGCTGCATGACGTGATCTATTTCAACCAATGTTGCGCCAAAGTTATCCTGCTCTAATAAAGTATTTAGGCGTTGTTGATTTAACTCATCATCCGGCAATGTTTGTGTTTGCTGGTCGTCGAATATTTGCAAGTACTGTTCAACTTTACGTAAATAAAGATAATTTTTCTCAAGACCTTGCGCTTCAAGCTCATTAATAACTTGGTTAACCGTTAATTCCTTTAACGCTTTAAGTAATGATTGTGTTTGTAAGTTAGCTTCTCGTCCACCTCTTACCATTTGCAACGCTTGAACAATAAACTCAACCTCTCGAATACCACCACCACCTAGTTTGATATTATTAGTTAAACCTTTTCGCCGCACTTCTTGGGCAATCATTAACTTCATTTTTCGTAGTGATTCAATCACTGAGAAATCAATATAGCGACGATATACAAATGGCTTTAAAAGCTGATTAAATTCATCCCAATACTGATTAGGTGTGCCAATTAAACGCCCTTTTAACATGGCATAACGTTCCCAATCTCGTCCTTGCTCTTGGTAATAGTCTTCAATTGCGTTAAAGCTCATAACAAGTGGGCCACTTTCACCAAACGGGCGAAGTCGCATATCAACCCTAAATACTTGCCCGTCACCGGTCGTTTGATTTAGCGCTGCAATTAGCTTTTGTGCCACCTTTGTATAAAATATTTGCGCCTCTAAGTTTCGACGTCCACCTTGTGTTTTAACACTGCGGGGATAAGCAAAAATAAGATCTATGTCTGATGAGTAATTAAGTTCTTGCCCCCTAGCTTACCCATACCAAGTACCATTAATGGCATTGCTCGGTTACCCTCATCTAAAGGTTCGCCATTAATTTTAGCAACGTGCGTATGCGCCCATTGATTCGCACTTTCTATCAACATATCAGCAAGCTGGCTAATGTATTTTATGCTATCAGCAATTGGGTGATTACAGCATAGATCTAAAAATGCGACCTTAAGCCAGTACTTCTCTCGAAACTGACGAAGTATCTTATGACATTCATTTTCATCTATCTCAGCTAAATTTCTATTTTCAAAAGGAGAATTAATAATTCGGCTTTGTATTTCGTCTTTGCATGTTAGCCACTCTTTTAAGTCTGGCTGGGATCTTAAACTACGCCACGCAAAGTCACTTAATCCGAGTAACTTTACAATAATGGGCTCTTTATTTTGCTCTGGGTACAACTGCTCAAAGCGCATTAAGCCAAGTTTTTGTAATTGAATAGGAAGTTGCTTTACATTACTCATCAATACTCTCTTTTATATCATCAGTAACCGTACTAGAATGATTAAAACCTAGAAAGGTTAACTCTACTTAGGAATACCATGTCTTATTTGTCATTATCTAACACTAGTTTTGTTGCGATTGCTATTAGTTTTGCGGTTATTTGCATAACTATATTTTGCCTACGAGTCGTAACTCAAATTAAAGCAAAACAAGCGCTTAAAGATGAACTTGCGCAGCACGATAACTTTGCAATGGGGATTAGTTTTGCCTCTGAAATATCAGTTGTTATTGCAACTATGGCTTTTTTGTTTGATGAAATTAGCGTAAGTACTGCGCAATCCAACCCTTTAAAAGTGATTGTATTAATTATTCTACTGTTTATTTTTATCAAAGCGGGACACTTAATTCATCGAAAATGGATTCTCCATCGTTTTAATGAAGAAGCCGCTATATTAAAACAAAACGTATGTGCTGCATTAGTCGATTCAGGTATGTTAATCGCTAACTGCATTATGACTTTAGGACTTTATACGTGGACCCATACACAAGGTCTAAGTAACTTGCTAATTGCTTTTGTTAGTTTTTTTGTCCTGCAAGGTATGTTCGCTTTTGATAGTAAAATCCGCGAGTACCGCTTTGCAAAAGCGAATCAAGGAGCTTCATTACAGAGCAACTTTAATTTAGAGAACACCTCGATAGGGATACGCTATGCTGGTAAGTCGATTGGTTTAGCACTCGCTGTGTATGCCGGTTTATCCAGTGCTGAATTTCAAAATGGTAAAATGGTAGAAAATTTATTCACTCTCGTCATGCACTGCGGTGTAATGTGGATATTACTGTATGCGCTTACTTTTGTAATAAAAGTTATATCCTTACCTAATATTGATACAGCGCTTGAAGTTGATCATCAAGATAACATAGGGATTGCTTGTATTGAATGTGCTGTTTTTTGTGCTATTGGCTACTTGCTAATTAGCATGTTTTCTATTTAGCCTCCCTTTGACTGAAAAGGTTGGCCAGCGTACTAGATTGCTATGATATTAAAATTTATTTAGCGCTTGGAAAAATAAGGTGAATTTACACATCAATAGTGGGCTTACTGCACGTGAATTCAACATCGTTAATGTTGAATTCAGCTGTGTAAGATAAATTGACTATTTTTGGCTCAAGTTATTTTTCAGTGAGTTCTTTAAATTAAACAGCTATAAACGATCTACTTTTAATTAAGTTTGTATACACTGACCTAAATACGATGGGGACTTATGCCATTCCAAGTGACTAACTATTTATTAATAGACATAGATAAAGAGTTTAGCCGATCATTTGCTGAGCATTATTTTAATAGTGAACGACGAAATACATCGAGCCCCTTAGTCATAGCGGGTTCTAATATGCGCCAATTAGTAAAAATGATGTTTGATGAGCTTATAAAAGACTATTGCTATTGCGATTTTGAAAACGAAATAAGCGTTTCTGAACTTGCCAGCTACTTGCATGATCATCACAGTATCGAAGGTATTTTACTAAATAAAGTCGACTACTTACTGGCCGATGATGCACAGCGATTTATCTATAACTCTTTGCATAAAAATCGCATTTTAGTTAGTCAAGATGAAAATGGTTTTAACTTTTGCCCACTAACAGACCAAAGCTACTCTAATCATCTATCTTGTCACACTGATATAGCAGAAACTCCTTTGAACCTAGTTGAGTTAACAGAACAACTTAATAGAAAATAAATAATTGCACCAAGCTCACAGCTTACTTACCATAGCGGTATATAACTTTTATGCGCTAACCTATAAGTGACATTACATGCGAGTTCCTCATATTTATCAAAAATCTAACATTATCTTAAATACCCCCGTTTCGTTAGATGAAGACGCTGCAGGCCACGTTGGCCGTGTACTTCGTATGAAAGTAGGCGAAAATGTGTCTATTTTTAATGGCGAAGGCGGCGAATACCTTAGTGAAATAATTGAAGTAACTAAAAAAACAGTTGTAGTAATGCCATATGAATTTAATGCTCATGATGTTGAATCACCCTTAAAAATTCATTTAGGTCAGTGTGTTTCACGTGGCGATAAAATGGATTTTACGATTCAAAAATCAGTTGAACTAGGGATTACCGAAATTACGCCTATTTTTAGTCAGCGCTGTGGCGTAAAACTAATGGGTGATCGCCTTGAGAAAAAACACCAACAATGGCAAAAAATCGCAATTGCAGCAGCTGAGCAGTCAGGACGTAACTTTATACCAATCATTAATCCACCGATTGATTTAAAACAATGGCTTGCACAACAAACCAATGCAATTAAGCTCACACTCCACCCTCGTGCTGAGCACAGCATTAAAACCATTACAGTACCTAAAGATGGCGTGCGCTTTTTAGTCGGTCCTGAAGGTGGTTTTACCGATGATGAAATGGCACTAACTAAGCAACTAGATTTTGTAGATATTCGTTTAGGCCCGCGTGTTTTACGAACGGAAACGGCCGCTTTAACGGTCTTAAGTGCATTACAGCTTCAATTTGGCGATTTAGCTAATTGAAATAACTAAAAGCACCCTCATATAAACAGTAACATTTATAGTAAGGCACAGCGCATGGCAATTAAGTTAGGTATTATTTCAGATCCTATTAGTGGATTTAACATCAAAAAAGACACCGGTTTTGCAATGATGATGCAAGCGCAAGAACGCGGCTACGAAATTTATTATATGGAGATGGATGATTTATCTCTTCGTAAAGGTAAATCTTACGCTACGGCGTCTAAAGCGCAAGTATTCAACAATGCAGAAAAATGGTACGAGCTTGAAGAAAAAGCCACTATAGCCCTTGCCGACCTTGATGTAATTTTAATGCGTAAAGACCCTCCTTTTGATACTGAATACATTTACGCGACGTATATTTTAGAGCGTGCAGAACAAGAAGGTACGTTAATAATTAACAAGCCACAAAGCCTTCGCGATGCTAATGAAAAGCTATTTACAGCATGGTTTAGCGAACATACGCCAGATACCCTGGTTACACGTAGTCAAAAACAAATTCGTGAGTTTTTAGCCGAGCATAAAGACATTATTTTAAAACCACTTGATGGCATGGGTGGCGCATCTATTTTCCGCATTAGAGAAGACGACGCTAATATAGGTGTAATTTGTGAAACGTTAACCGAACACGGCAGTCGCTTTGCTATGGTGCAAAATTATATTCCTGAGATCAAACAAGGCGACAAGCGCGTATTGGTTATTGATGGCGAAGTCATTCCGTATTGTTTAGCGCGCATTCCACAAAATGGTGAAACGCGCGGTAACTTAGCTGTAGGCGGTCGAGGCGAAGCGCGTCCTCTTAGCGAATCAGATTTAAAAATAGCGCAAGCTGTTGCACCAACGCTTAAAGAAAAAGGCTTAATATTTGTAGGCTTAGATATTATTGGCGATAAATTAACTGAAATTAACGTCACTGCACCAACGTGCGTGCGCGAAATTGAAGCTGCTTATGATATTTCAATTACGGGTATTTTATTTGACGCAATTGAGAAAAAACTAGGTAAATAAGCACATACCTAATCGTTACTTATAGCTTTTTTCGCATTAAAAATTAATGCAGTAACTGCTGCATTAATTTTTAATGATATACATAAGCTTATTTAGTTTTAAAAACATAGGTATATGCCATACTCAAAGTCCACTAACTTAAAAGGGTGAAATCTATGCAGTCATTAGAAAATCATTTTTTAATCGCGATGCCGTCGATGCAAGACCCTTTTTTAAACGTGCCGTTACCTATATTTGTGAGCACAATGAAGATGGGGCTATGGGCTTGGTGATCAACCAACCTATTAATGTTACCGTTGGCGAACTACTGGACAAAATAGAAATAGATAATGATAAAACCCAGCAAGCTGCACAAGTTGCTGTATATGCAGGTGGCCCGGTTAAAACCGATCGAGGCTTTGTACTGCATTCTCCAAAACTGGGTTACACCTCAAGTCAAAAGCTCAGTAGTGACATTATGATCACTACATCTAAAGATGTACTCGCAAGTTTAACAACCGCACAAGCACCCGAGCAGTTTATCATTACCTTAGGTTATTCAGGTTGGGAGCAAGGTCAACTAGAGCAAGAACTACTTGATAATAGTTGGTTAATTATAGAAGCTGATCCGAAGATCATTTTTAATACGCCCGTTGAAAAACGATGGGAAAAAGCGGTTTCAATGCTGGGCTTTGATATAAGCCAACTAAGCCCTGAAGCCGGTCACGCATAGTAATTTTAATTATTTAAAACTTAAACAAGACAAACATGACAAAAAAACGCTTAAACCGCAAGGCGAGCGAACCGTAATGGGCTTTGACTTTGGCACCAAAAGTATTGGCATTGCTATTGGTCAAGAGCTCACTGGTAGTGCATCGAGCCTAAAGGCTGTAAAAGCGCAAGATGGTATTCCAAATTGGGATCATATTGCAGTACAAGTGTCGCAGTGGCAGCCCGACTTAATGGTTGTTGGTTTGCCGCTAAATATGGATGGGACTTCACAAGAAGTAACCTTTAAAGCTAAAAAGTTTGCTAACAGGCTGCATAACCATTACGGCATTCCTGTGCAAACGCAAGACGAGCGCTTAACAACAGCCGATGCTAAAGCTCGTTTATTCGAGCAAGGCGGCTATAAAAACTTGGGTAAAGGTAATGTAGATAATATGTCTGCGGTTATTATTTTAGAAAGTTTTTTTGAATCTAGTTACGGTGAATAATAAGGCCGTATAAAATATAAAAGCGCCAACTTGGCGCTTTTATATTTTTCATTTAGCATTTAGTAATTACTGTCTTTTCCATCTAAACCATCTATCGTTACACCTTGTAAAAAACCAGCTCCTTGTTGTTCATTATTACGTAGTTTAATCATCAAACGTAAATCATTCGGCGAGTCAGCATGGTGCAGCGCATCAGCATAGTTAATTGATTGTTGTTTATAAAGTTCAAATAATGCTTGATCAAAAGTTTGCATGCCCATTTCTTTCGATTTTGCCATCGCCTCTTTAATACCACCAATATCACCATTTTTAATGAGCTCTGCAATCATCGGCGAGTTAAGTAGTATTTCGATTGCTGCAACACGACCTTCACCATCAGAAGTAGGTAATAACTGTTGAGCAATAATAGCGCGCAAATTTAGCGCTAAATCGTATTTAAGCTTATCGTGCTTTTCTTTAGGTACTAAATGCATTATTCGATCAATAGCTTGGTTAGCATTATTAGCGTGTAGTGTAGCAACACATAAATGACCTGTTTCAGCAAAGCTAAGTGCATATTCCATGGTTTCTTGTGAGCGTATTTCACCAATCAAAATTACATCGGGTGCTTGGCGCAATGAGCTCTTGAGTGCTGATTCAAAACTTTCTGTATCAAGCCCTACTTCGCGCTGAGTAATAATACTTTTACGATGTTCGTGAACAAACTCAATAGGATCTTCAATTGTTAAAATGTGACCACGTTGATGACGATTTCTATAACCAATAAGCGCCGCTAAAGACGTTGATTTACCCGTCCCTGTACCACCCACAAATAACACAAGCCCACGCTTAGACATAATTACATCCGTGAGCGTAGAAGGCAGACCTAACTCTTCTACATCAGGTATTTGCGTAACTATTCGACGAATAACCATACCGGCTCTATCACGCTGCCAAAAGGCAGAAATACGAAAACGCCCTTCGTCAGTTGCAATCGCAAAGTTGCATTCTTTAGTTGCGTGATACTCCGCTTTTTGCTTTTCGCTCATAGCAGACTCAACAAGCTCGAGCGCTTCTTCATCAGTTAACTTTTCATCACCTAAGTGGATAAGTTCGCCATTTATTTTAGCGCTTACAGGTAACCTACTTGATACAAATAAATCAGAGCCTTTTTTCTCAATCATTAACAGTAAAAAATGATTTAAAGATAACGTCATAATAGTTCCTTAACCGCCAAATTGTGTTTTGTCTTGTGCTTTTTCTTTAGCTGCAACGTTACTAACAATACCGTGATTAACTAAGTTTGTTAAACACTGATCCATTGTTTGCATACCAACGGATGCGCCAGTTTGGATAGATGAATACATTTGCGCTACTTTATCTTCACGAATTAAGTTACGAATAGCAGGCACTGCAATCATAATTTCATGTGCAGCGACTCGCCCACCACCCACTTTTTTAAGTAATGTTTGTGAAATTACTGCGCGTAATGATTCAGACAACATTGAACGGATCATTGCTTTTTCTTCACCAGGAAATACATCGATAATACGGTCAATCGTTTTTGGTGCTGAAGTGGTATGTAGCGTACCAAATACCAAGTGCCCAGTTTCGGCTGCGGTCATTGCAAGACGAATTGTTTCTAAATCACGTAGCTCACCGACTAATATCACATCAGGGTCTTCACGCAGAGCACTACGTAGCGCGTTTGAAAAGCTATGAGTATCGCGATGTACCTCACGTTGATTAATAAGGCTTAATTTATTATCGTGAACAAACTCGATTGGATCTTCAATTGTTAAAATATGATGATGTTTATTTTGATTTATATAATCGACCATCGCGGCAAGTGTTGTTGATTTACCCGAACCCGTAGGCCCTGTAACCAGAACTAGTCCTCGTGGAGTATCAGATATCTTTTTAAAAATTTCTGGCGCACCTAAATCATCAAGCGTTAACACTTCACTTGGTATGGTACGAAACACTGCTGCTGGTCCGCGATTAGAATTAAACGCATTCACACGAAAGCGTGCTAAATTAGGTACTTCAAACGAAAAATCCACTTCGAGGTTTTGTTCGTAGTCCTTGCGTTGATTATCGTTCATAATATCGTAAACCAGACTGTTTACGTCTTTATCTTCTAATGCAGGTATATTAATGCGACGAACATCACCGTCTACGCGTATCATAGGTGAAACACCCGACGATAGGTGTAAATCGGATGCTTTATGTTGCACACTAAACGCTAATAATTCGGTAATATCCATTTATGACTCCACAACTAACTGATAAATATATGGTTACAATAGCAGAACGACTCACATCCGCCTACGCTAGAATTGCAATGGCTGCAAAAAATGCACAGCGAAATAACAACGAAATAACCTTGCTGGCAGTGTCTAAAACGAAACCAAGCGAAGATATAATTGCAGCTTACAAACACGGCCAGCGCGAATTTGGTGAATCTTATGTTCAAGAGGCTATAGATAAAATAGCTCAACTACAGTCATATAGCGACATCATTTGGCATTTCATTGGCCCTATTCAATCCAATAAAAGTGCCTTAGTGGCTGCCAATTTTGACTGGGTGCAAAGCGTTGATCGCATGAAAATAGCGAAACGATTAAACTCCCAGCGCCCAGGCGATAAAGCGCCTCTAAATGTACTTATTCAAGTAAATATAAGTAATGAGGAAGCAAAGTCAGGTTGCCACCGCGATGAAATAGATGAACTTGCCGATTATATAAACCAATGTGAGCACCTAACACTTCGAGGTTTAATGGCAATTCCTGCTAAAAGCGACAAACTGGATACACAAATTCAATCTTTTGAGCAATTGCAAACTTGCTTTGATAAACTAAAGACCCAATATCCTCAAGTAGATACTTTGTCGATGGGTATGAGTAACGATGTTGGAGCTGCCATTAGTGCAGGTTCAACCATGGTGAGGATCGGCACAGACATTTTTGGAACACGAACTTAAAAGGTGATAACAGATTTATGTCAGATAAAAAAATCGCATTTATAGGCACAGGTAATATGAGTTACGCCATTATTGGTGGCATGGTAAAAAACGGTTTTAACGCAAGTAATATTATTGCAACTAACCGCAACCAAGAAAAGCTTGCAAAGGTAGCATTTGATTTCAAGGTGCAAACCACCAGTGACAATAACGAAGCCCTGCGCGATGCTGATGTAATTGTTTTGTCTGTTAAACCACAAATGATGGGCGATTTATGTAAATCGTTTCAAGAGTCAGGCATAGACTTTAGCAATAAACTGTTTATTTCTGTTGCTGCGGGCTTAACCGTAAAACGTTTGCGCGAAATGCTAGGTCAAGACGTTAAAATGATACGTTGCATGCCAAATACACCGTCTTTATTAGGTCGCGGAGTATCAGGTTTATATGGTGCGGGCGAAACACAAAGCGAACACGAATTTGTACAACAAGTTTTTGAATGCACTGGCATTGTGGTATGGGTTGAAGAAGAGTCACAAATAAACGATATTATTGCTGTGACCGGCTCATCACCTGCTTACTTTTTCTTGTTTATGGAAGCCATTGAAGAAAAAGCCAAAGCACTGGGCTTTAACGACGAAGACGCTCGTCGTTTAGTGCAACAAACAGCTCTTGGCGCCGCCGAAATGGCACTTAGCCAGCCTGATATTAGTATTTCGCAACTACGTTCGAACGTAACATCTAAAGGCGGTACTACTCACGCAGCTGTTGAGCACTTAAAAGGTGAAGGCTTAACTAAAACCGTTGGCGATGCAATGGATGCGTGTATTGCGCGTGCAGAGCAAATGGAAAAAGAACTTTAAAACTACTTTTTATTGAAGGTTACACTATGAATGCCATGCAATTTTTAATCAGTACCTTGTTTGATTTGTTTTTAATGGTGGTATTACTGCGCTTTTGGCTGCAGTGGGCAAAAGCCGACTTTTACAACCCAATGAGCCAGTTTGTGGTTAAAGCCACTTCGTTTGCAGTAAAACCACTGCGTAAAATCATTCCTGGATTTGGTGGGCTTGATTTAGCTTCTCTGTTGCTGGCATTTATAGTCGCTGTAGCCAAAATAAGTACTTTAATGCTTGTTATATATAATGCGTGGGCAATACAGCCTGTACTTATTCAAGCACTTATAACGGTACTAAAAGAAGGCCTTAATTTAGTATTTTGGGTACTTATTATTCGCGCTATTTTAAGTTGGGTTAGCCAAGGTTATAACCCTATAGAAGCGGTTTTCCATCAGCTTACTGAACCAATGCTAAAACCAATTCGTAAAATATTGCCATCAATGGGTGGCTTAGATTTATCAGTTTTAGTGCTTATTATTGGTATTCAGTTTTTGCAAATGCTGCTTATGGATTTTTTAGTCTAATATGGATTTTTTAATTAGAGGCCCAAAGGCCTCTTTTTTATATGTTTTGAGGAATACATAATGAACCGTTTAATTAAGTTTTGTTTTATTGCTTGTTTAGCATTTGCATTTAACGCGCAAAGCGAAGAAATGCAAGGCGCACAATACAAAGAGCTTGGCCCATGGCAAGTGCATTACATTGCTTTTCCTTCTACTTTTATTCAGCCAAAAATAGCAAAAGCGTATGGCCTTGAGCGAAGCGGATACAAAGGCATTGTGAATATTTCTGTTTTAAAAAATGATGCCGAAAATACAGCCCAAACAGCAAATCTTACTGGCACAGCTAGAAACCTACTTGGCAACAAACAAACGCTTACTTTTAAAGAAGTAAAAGAAGGTGATGCAATTTATTACCTTGCCCAAGTTGATTACACCAACGAAGAGATTTTACGCTTTGAGATTGAAATACAGCAAAGTAATCAATTTCAAAAATTACAGTTTCAGCAAAAATTTTACGTAGATTAATAACATGACCAAAACTTTAGTACTTGCTACAGGTAACCCTGGCAAAGTAAAAGAGCTAGCTAACATGCTAAGCTCTCTGAATATTAATGTAGTTCCACAGAGCGACTTTAACGTAGGTGAAGTTGCCGAAACCGGTACTACCTTTGTTGAAAATGCTATTATTAAAGCGCGCCATGCCGCTAAAATTACCGGCATGCCAGCTATTGCCGATGACTCCGGTTTAGAAGTTGATGGCTTAAATGGTGCGCCCGGTGTGTATTCTGCTCGCTTTGCAGGCACAGGTGCCAGTGATCAAGATAACATTAATAAGTTACTTGTAGATTTAGGTGATAATCCTATTCGCAGTGCACGCTTTTGGTGTGTACTGGTGTTAATGCGCCACGCAGACGACCCGATTCCGCTTATTTGTAGTGCTAGTTGGGAGGGCGAAATTACGCTCACTCAAAATGGCAACGGTGGATTTGGTTACGATCCAGTGTTTTTTGTAGCAGAACAAAATTGCACCAGTGCTGAGCTTACAAAAGAGCAAAAAAATGCAGTGAGTCATCGCGGACAAGCGCTGCAAAAATTATTACTAGAACTACAGCAAAAAGGCGGCCTGTGAACCTTCCACCACTGAGCTTATATGTGCATGTGCCTTGGTGCGTGCAAAAATGCCCGTACTGCGATTTTAATAGCCACGGACAAAAAGGTGAAATACCTGAAGCTGAATATGTTCAACACTTAATTGATGACTTAAAAGCTGATTTGCACTTAGTACAAGGGCGTAAAATTCACAGTATTTTTATTGGTGGCGGCACGCCGAGCTTATTAACTGGTGCAGCTTATACCCGATTATTAAATGAAGTCGACAACCTAATTGGGCTTGAAGAACACTGCGAAATTACCCTTGAAGCCAACCCTGGTACAGTAGAAACAGGTCGCTTTAAAGATTACGTAAAAGCAGGCATTAACCGTATTTCTATTGGTGTACAAAGCATGCAAAACGACAAGTTAAAAGCACTTGGTCGGATTCATGGCAGCGACGAGGCTAATTATGCTGCGCAGCAGGCTAAAGAAGCCGGTTTAAACAGCTTTAACCTTGATTTAATGCATGGCTTACCAGGGCAAACACTTGACGATGCACTGAGTGATTTAAAGCAAATTATAGCGCTCGATCCACCACATATATCTTGGTATCAACTAACTATTGAACCCAATACGCAGTTTGCTTCAAAACCCCTACCTTGCCACAAGACGAAACACTGTGGGACATTCAAGAACAAGGAGTAGAATTACTCAAGCAAGCCGGTTACGTGCAATACGAAATATCGGGTTATGCAAAACCGGGCTATCAATGCCAACATAACTTGAATTATTGGCGTTTTGGCGATTATCTTGGTATTGGCTGCGGCGCACATGGTAAGGTTACTGATGAAAATACAGGGCTTATAACGCGCACCGAAAAAGTTAAGCACCCGCGCGGTTATATGGATTTAATTAAACCATATATGTACAAAAGCTGGCATGTAGAGCAAGACGATTTAGCATTTGAATTTTTTATGAATCGCTTTCGCCTTGTTGAGCCTTGCCCAATTAATGATTTTAATAAACTAACAATACTGCCACTGCAAAGTCAACAAAGCGCACTAAACCAAGCACTTAATAAAGGTTTATTGACTCAAACAGACAGCCATTGGCAGGTAACCTTAAAAGGTCATCGCTTTTTAAATGACCTACTAGAATTGTTCGTGTAGCGCTAAGGCACTACACGACAATATAAAGCGAATAAATATAAAACACCCTAATGGGTTTCTAACAACAAAAGGGAAAACAATGCGTAAACTTACTTTTATTGCAGCGGCTGTAAGCGTTGCACTGCTTGCTGGTTGCCAGCAAACAACACAACAATCAACTCCAGCCTCTGTTGCACAAGCAGTTCAATCACAACAAAGTGAAATCGACAAAGCGAATGCATTTTTTGAAGATACATTTAATCGCGATGTAATGAGCAGTCCTGTATATCAAACATATATGGGTATTAAGCAAGATTACGATAAGTGGGACGATGGCAGCGAAGAAAGAAAGCTTAAAGATTTAGCACAAACAAAAGCTGACCTAGTTGCATTAAAAGCAATTAATCGTGATTTATTAGATGATGCAACAAAAGTAAGTTACGACTTAAAAAAACAAGATCTTGAAAGTTCAATTGCCGACTTTAAATGGCGTTACCATAATTACCCTGTGAACCAAATGTTTGGTACGCATTCTATGATCCCTGCGTTTTTAATTAATCAGCACTCAATTAGTAATGCAAAAGAAGCTAAAGACTACATTTCACGTTTAAATGGTGTTACTGAGGTTATTGATCAGCTTATTACTGATTTAAATGTACGTGCAGAAAAAGGCATTATCGCTCCTAAATTTGTGTTCCCGCATGTTATTGATTCAAGTAAAAACATTATTCACGGTGCCCCATTCGAAAAAGGCGATGATTCTACATTGCTTGCTGATTTTAAACGTAAAGTAGCAGTGCTTGAAATTAGCCAAAACGAAAAAGACTCGTTAATCAGCGATGCATCAGATGCATTAAAATCGGCTGTTAAACCATCTTACTCTAAGCTAATTAACTACCTAGCACAGTTAGAAAAACGTGCAGATAACCGTGATGGCGCATGGAAATTACCTGATGGCGAAGCGTTTTATAACAACGCACTTAAGCGCACTACAACTACAGATTTAACGGCTAAAGAAATTCATGCAATTGGCCTGTCTGAAGTAACACGTATTCATGATGAAATGCGTGAAATTAAAGATAAGGTTGGCTTTAAAGGCGACTTAAAAGCCTTTATGCAGTTTATGAAAACTGACAAACAATTTTACTACCCTAATGATGCACAAGGTAAACAACGCTACCTTGATGAAGCAACAGGGCTTATCGATACAATGAAAACACGTTTAGATGAGCTATTCATTGTTAAACCAAAAGCTGATTTAAAAGTAAAAGCAGTTGAAGCATTCCGTGAAAAAGCAGCGGGCAAAGCATTTTACCAACAGCCAGCTCCTGATGGCTCACGCCCAGGTATTTACTACGCGAATCTTTACGATATGGAAGCTATGCCAACGTATCAAATGGAAGCGCTGGCATACCACGAAGGTATTCCGGGTCACCACATGCAAATAGCTATTTCGCAAGAACTAGAAGGCGTGCCTAAGTTTCGTAAATTTGGTGGCTACACTGCGTATATTGAAGGTTGGGGTTTATACTCAGAATTCATTCCTAAAGAAATGGGCATGTACTCAGACCCTTACTCAGATTTTGGTCGCCTTTCAATGGAGCTGTGGCGCGCATGTCGTCTAGTGGTTGATACGGGTATTCACGCAATGAAGTGGACTCGCCAAGAAGGTATTGATTACTACGTAAATAACACGCCTAATGCAACATCTGACGGTGTTAAAATGGTTGAGCGTCACATTGTAATGCCTTCACAAGCAACGGCTTATAAAGTAGGTATGCTTAAGATTTTAGAACTTCGTGAAGACGCTAAAAAGCAACTGGGTGATAAGTTTGATATTCGCCAGTTCCACGACGTTGTCCTTAAAAATGGTCCTGTACCACTTAATGTACTAGAAAACTTTGTTAATGAATGGGTAGCAAGCAAAAAAGCTTAAAACCAATTTAAACAATTGCTTTAAAGATGAAAGGTCGCATTTGCGACCTTTTTTGTTTTATAGTAGCAAAAAAGACTTTGGAAATAATAATGGATTTAAGCATACAACTACTTAACGCACGTATTTCAAAGCATCAGCTAGATGAGCTTGATAACGACTTTAAACAGTTAAGCCCAGCCCAACAGACATTGCAGCTAAATCATTTATATGAAAGCACTCAGCGTATGAGCATTAAATACGACTTTATGCAAAATGTGGCAACGCGTATTTTAACTACCAATGCACCTCCAGCCGCGTTTATAAACCAATTGACAACAACAGATACGTTAACCTTTTTTACCCCAGCACTTAAAGTTAATAAAGGCTTTTTAGCGCAAGACGTGCGGGGCAATAACGCGCTGCATAATGTATTTAAACACGCCGACGATCAAAAATTACCTTTTAATTATGTGCGCTCTTTAATGCTGTTTGAATCTAACGATGATTTAGTAAAAGCGCTTGCCCAGCCAAACGATCGCGGCCTAACACCCGTAGCTTGTTACATTGCGTATGCGAATAAGCCAAGCACGCCGGTTAAACATGAGTTTTCAGCGTTATTAGCACTCATGGAAATAGAGCAAAAACAAAACCCAATGGCTAAACAGCAACTGGCAAATACACTAAAAGGCGCAGGCCTTAACGAAACTAGCATTTTACTTAGTGCTGCTTACTTGCAGCGTTCAACCGCACAGGTGGCGCATTTAATTAGAGCAATTTAGTCATCTAAATAATATTCAACACTAGTAACAACGCGTATTTTTTTGATTTGTGCAGTGTTTGAATCGCGATTACTGATACTAAATTGCCCTTGGCGAGCTGTTTTTATTTTGCCTAATTTTGAATTAGAGTCTTTAGCAAATTTATTAGCGACTTCACGCGCTTTTTCAGTTGCTCCTTGCACCATCGCAGGTTTTACATCATTGAGGCCTGTAAAAATGTATTCAACTTTTGTTTCGTAACTATCCTGCACTATTGCGATATTTTGTTTAGCAAGCTGGCTTACTTTACTCAGGGCGTTTTGTACTTTATCTGGCGCAGCAGAATAAACAATAATATTTGAGCGTATTATGTATCTAAACTTTTGATTTTCATTACTGTATTCACGTGATTGTTTATCAATAACTGACTGGCTACCTATAGTTATTTCATCGTCGTCAAAACCATGGAGTTTTAAAAAAGCAGTTACCGCATCATTTTTTTCTCAACTCGGCTGACTAATTCTTCAAGATCATTGTCGGCATCACTAAATTGCAGAGGCCAAATTACCGTATCAGCTATTACTTCTCGCTCGGCCAATCCCTTAACCTGCACAGTACGTTCCATTCCTTTCACACCCAGAGCGGTACTTTTTAAAATAAACCCTAAGCTAATTAAGCCTATACTTAAACAAATAGCCGCTATAACAATGTAAAAACCGGGTTGTTTATTCACAATAATCTCCTTGATTGATATCAATAATAAGCATCGAGACGCTCGAAATAACACAGTAAACAGGGTACATTGAGACTATAAATAACGCAAAATTTAATCAACCTAGGAAAAGCCATGAGCCTTAAGCGTATTACCCAGTTTTTTAACCCAAGCTCAGTGGCTGTTATTGGCGCCTCTAATACATCAACTCGTGCTGGTTTTGTAGTTATGCGCAACTTACTCCAAGGTGGCTTTAAAGGGCCGATAATGCCAGTTACTCCAAGCCATAGCGCAGTACATGGCGTACTTGCTTACCCCTCTATTGCTGATTTACCAAAAGTCCCCGATCTTGCTGTTATTTGTACTAATAAAAATACCTTAATTGATGTTATTGAGCAGCTTGGAGAGCTTGGCTGTAAAACGGCTATTGTTATTGCAGATGGACTTTCTGGAGAGCAAAAAAGCGCGCTTAAAGCATGTGCTCAAACCCAGCAAGTGACTTTGCTTGGACCCAATTGTTTAGGCTTGCTGATCCCTCATATTGGTTTAAATGCGAGCTTTTCACATACTGTGGCAAGCCCAGGTAAAATTGCATTTGTATCGCAATCAGCAGCAGTATGCTCAACCATTTTAGATTGGGCTAAAAACAAAGAAATTGGCTTTTCATATTTTGTCTCGGTAGGTGATTGCCTTGATATAAACTTTAATGAACTACTCGATTTTTTAGGTCGTGATGCTAAAACTAAAGCTATTTTACTCTACATAGATAACATTGAAGATATTCGTGGCTTTATATCAGCAGCAAGAGCAGCGGCCTTTAGTAAGCCTGTAATTGCGATTAAAACAGGTAAAACAACTGCGGGCGCACTTGCAGCCGAAATTCACACCGGCGCAAAGCAAAGCTCTGATGCTGTTTATGATGCGTTATTCCAACGAGCGGGTATGCTGCGTGTAAATGATTTACGAGAGCTATTTGCAGCGACACAAACACTCGCCATGCATCCAAAATTATTAAAAGTAGAACAACTGACAATTTTAACTAATGGTGGCGGCCCAGGTGTTATGGCCGTTGATGAACTTATTCAAAGCTCCGGTAAATTAGCAGAACTAAGCATTGAAACCCGAAATGCGCTAAATAAAGTCATTCCGCAATCAGAAACCACCTCAAACCCTGTGGATATTTTTGGCGACTCAGCACCTGCGCGTTATAAGCAAGCATTAGAAATTTTACTGCACGCAAAAGAAGTTAAAAACTTACTGATTATCCATACTCCCTCAGCGCTTGCGCCCAGCGAAGACTACGCCAACATTATTGTAGAAACCTTACAAACATTACCCAAAATGGCGCGCCCTTACGTTATAACTAACTTTATGGGTGAAGACGCATCTTACGCCGCCAGAAGAGTGTGCTCAAACAACGCAATACCAACTTATAGAACACCAGAGGGTGCTGTAGGCGCGTTTATGCACTTGGTAACGTATCGTCGTAACCAAAAGCATTTAACGCAAACACCTGAGTCGAACACTGATGACGCTAAAATAAATAAAGTGGCAGCTAAAGCGCTTATTAATGAGTTTTTAGATGACGGACAAAGCTACTTACCTACTCATCAGGCAAGTCAAATATTAAACCACTATGGTATTAAATGCATTCAAACTGAGGTCGCTTACACCCCAACAGAAGCCAAAGAGCAAGCCATAGAGCTTGGCTTTCCGGTCGCGTTGAAACTTATTAGTCCAAGTATTGCCTCGAAGTCTGAAGTCGGTGGTGTGGTACTTAACTTAAACGACGCCAACGAGGTTGAACAAACTGCTTTTGCAATGCTTATCCGTATTAAAAACACGTATCCGGATGCTGTTATTGAAGGGTTTTCATTACAAAAAATGGCGCCACGAGCAGGAGCAAATGAGCTGCGAATTGCGATCAAAACAGAGCCTAATTTTGGCCCTGTTATATTATTAGGTGAAGCAGGCACTGGCCTTGAATATGCACAAGCCGCCGTTGCACTGCCTCCACTAAATATGAACTTGGCAAAGTATTTAATTGCTGCAGCGCACGACAAAGGCGTATTAAAGGAGCGCATACTCCCAGAAAAGGTTGATAAGTATCGTTTATGTGCACTGCTAACACGCATTTCTCAGTTAGTAATTGATCAACCTGACATTAGCTCAATGGAACTAAATCCTATTCTTGCCAGTAATGGGCAGTTTTTAGTGCTTGATGCCACTATGACACTTAATCGCTATCAAGCTCAGAGCAATCGTAAGCGGTTATCTATTCGTCCCTACCCTATTGAACTTGTTGAAGTGGTAACACTTAAGAATAACACCCAAGCTACGCTCAGGCCGATAAAACCAGAAGATGAACAAGCCCATAAAGCATTTGACGAGTCACTTAATAAAGAAGACAGATATAAACGCTTTTTTGGCGAACTACCACAGTTTAACCACGATCAACTCGCTAAAATGACGCAAATCGATTACGACCGTGAAATGGCGTTTATTGTGTGCCAACGCTTTGAAGGTAAAACCCGTACACTGGGTGTGTCTCGCGTCATTATGGATCCCGATAACCTACATGCTGAATTTGCTATTGTAGTACGCTCAGACTGCCAAGGCTTAGGGCTTGGTCGCATACTGATGAGTGCTGCAATTAATCACTGCAAACGCCAAGGTGTGGAGTCGATTGAAGGCATAACCTTACCTGAGAATACAGGGATGATTGAGCTTGCCCGTAAGCTAGGTTTTAAAATTAGCCGCGACTTTGAAGAAGGCAGTATTAACATGGTACTTAAATTTACATAATGAATAATTCGCAGACTTTAAGACAAAAACTGGCTTGCCTGTTTGAATGCACAGGCCAGTACCGCCGAGCAGGGCATATTCTTGATATTGCACTCATTAGCTTAATAATGATCAACGTTGTAGCCATCGTTATTGAATCAATCCCAAGTGTGGTAGAGCAGTATTACAACGAATTCTTAGTTTTAGAAATTGTCTCAGTCGCTATTTTTGCTATTGAGTACTTAGCCAGACTTTGGGCTTGCGTAGATAAAACACAATATGCTGCAATAAAAGGATCTAATACCAAACGTCGGCTTAGTTATTTTTTCTCCCCTTTGGCAATTGTTGATTTAATCGCGATTTTGCCGAGCTTAATGATGTTTTTATTTCCTCTCGATTTACGTTTTTTACGTGTGCTTCGACTATTAAGAGTGTTTAAACTCACACGCTACTCACGTGCCATGCAGCTACTTTTAAAAGCCTTTAACGATGAAGGTAGTTCATTAATGGCCGCTTTTTTTATTATGGCAGTGGTGCTTATTTTAGCCTCATGCGGAATTTATTTAATTGAGCACGACATACAGCCCGATAAATTTGGCTCTATTCCTGCAGCTATGTGGTGGGCAATGGCCACACTAACGACCGTTGGTTATGGTGATGTAGTACCTATAACGCCATTGGGTAAGTTTTTCGGCGGCGTTATCACACTACTGAGCATGGGTATGGTTGCGATACCAACAGGTTTACTGGCGTCTAGTTTTTCAGAACAAATACGTAAACGCCGCCAGTTTTTTGAAGATGCCGTACATGAACAAATTCAAGATGGCACTCTTAATGATACTCAACAAGAACACCTAGAAGAACTACGCTATAAATTAGGCTTGAGTAAACTAGAAGCTAATAAGGCCATTAAAACGCAGTTAAATGAGCATAATAGCCATTTGTTTTGCAGGCACTGCGGTAAAAGGCCTTAAATGAGTGCAATATTATCAATTGAACATATCACTCCAATCGCGATTAATAAGCGGTAGTACTTCGTTATTTGGTACAGGCTTACTAAATAAGTAACCTTGGAAATGGCTACATCCCCTTTCATTTAAAAAGGCGAGCTGATGTGAGCTTTCAACCCCTCTGCTACACATTCTTTACCTAAACTGTGTGCAAGGGCAAGTATTGATTGAATAATGGCTTCGTCATCAGAGTCAATTCCTATGTCTTGTACAAAGCTCTTATCAATTTTTAGTACGTCGATAGGAAAACGTTTTAGATAAGTCAATGAAGCATAACCAGTACCAAAATCATCCATATAAAGCTTGCAGCCCAAACTTTTAAGCTTCTCCATACTGTGCAATGCTTGTTTTGAATCACGCATAAGTATCGACTCGGTAATTTCAAATACAATCGCGTCTGACGGTATATTGGCATTACTTAGCGCTTTTCTGATCTCTGGCACCAACTCTATAAACTCAAAATCAAGTGCCGATAAATTTATTGATAAATAAAGCTTCGGCGATACCTTACGCCATTCTTTCAAATCCTCTAAAGCACGCGCCAATGTTTGCAGCATTATCTTTGTTATTAAACCAATACCTTCAGCCGCTAAAGAAAATTCTTGAGTTTGGATAAGATTATTTTCAGGCCAACGTAATAACACTTCAAACCCTTCAGTTATATAAGTTTTTGCGTTAACAATGGGTTGGTAATAATTACAAAATTCATGTTCTTGATAAGCTTTAGTAAGTTGTGACTCCAGGTGAAGTGTTTTTTGTACATGCTGATTCATTTCTTGTTTATAGAATTGATAGCTACTTTCAAGTGAATCTTTAGCATGATAAAGCGCAATGTTAGCCGCTTTTAATAATGTAGAGCTTTCTTTTGCATCATCAGGACATATAGCAACACCAATACTTAAGTTAATATTAATGACCTGTCCGCTAATACTAATATTTTGGTTTACGCAATCCATTAGTTTTACGCATATAAGTAAAACCTCTTCTATTTTATGAATATCCTCTACGAGCGCAACAAATTCATCACCACTAAAACGTGCGACACTATCTGATGGGCGTAATACACATTTTAATCTCTCTGCGACTTTTTTAATTAATTCATCACCCGCTTCATGCCCTAAGGAATCATTAAAGTACTTAAAGCGCTTAATATTTATGTATAACAGTGCAACTTTACAGCTGTGCTTTTTTGCTTGTTCTAACGCATGCCCAACACGATCGTTAAACAACGTACGGTTTGGTAATCCCGTTAATACATCGTAATTAGCGAGCAAATGAAGTTCATTTTCAGCTGATTTTTGAGCACTTATATCAGTTAATATAACAACATAACTATTTAATCGTTGCTCGTTATCGGCCACCGCACTTATTTTCACTAATACATAATGAGACTCACCATTTGCGAGCACTACAGTATCTTCGCAAGTGAAATGCTCGCCAACTAATAGTTTTTGTATAATCCGTAAATAGCCAAAACGATTGCTCCGTGAAATTCCTAAATTTAAAGAGCGACTAGAAAGCGACTCAGCAGAGAAGTTAAAGGCTGTTTGAAGTGATTTATTTGAGGCACGGATATTAAAGTTTTTATCGAGTATAAGCACCCAATCACGGGTTTGCTCAAATGCTGCGGTAAACAGCAATGCATGCTCTTCAAATACCATCTCACGGGTCATATTAGTGTAGGTCCCCGCCACTTTTTGCGGATTTTTTTCGTCCCACTCTACAACTTTGCCAAAATCTTTATACCACCGCCAATAGCCTTTTGCGTGGCGCAAGCGGTAGGTACAGTTAAAGTAACCTTTATCAGTAGATAAAAATTCTAACCATTCTAAGCGAAATAATTGTTTATCTTGCGGGTGAATTTTAGCTAAATAATCATCCAAATTCACTGTTTCATTATCGTAGCCAAGTTCATTTTTTAACCGAGGCTGATAAATGGAGGGGTTACTTGACTGCCAATCCCATACCCCAGATTCACTGCCTTCTAACGCTATTTTTAAGCGGGCTTCACTTTCTTTGCTCTCTTTATTTGCTGCTAATAGAATCCGTTGAATTTTATTGCGTCGCATCACCCACATTGTTACAAATGCAACGAGTAACATTGCATATAGCACCATAAAATAAGGCGCTCGCCAAAGCGGGTATTTTACTCTTATTTTTAAAGTTGCAGGTGCTGTGTATTTGCCTGTAAGTGGATCTTTCGCCCACACTTTTAATTGATAGTTACCCGGATTAAGTTTAGGGAATAAAACGCGATTATTATTGCGAGTATACGTTTTCTGGCCATTGCCTAATTGATACTCATAAATAATACGCTCTTGATTACTAAATGCCATAGCTGAAAAAGCAACTTCAAGTCCTATGTCATCATGGTTCAAAATAACTTCATTTAGCGGCTGCTTTAAATCAAACGATAAATCACGCGACATCAAATTGACTCGTGTAATATTGACATGATCAATTAGCACCTGAGTATTTTTATTTTCCGTTGGCTGGAAATAGGTGAGACCTTTTAAGCCACCATATGCAATACGGCCATCTTTTAGGCGTGCCATTGCGTTGCTATTAAATTCAGCCGAAAGCAGCCCTTCAGATACAGTAAACTGTTGAAAATGTAATGTTTTTGGGTTTAACCGCCAGATACCTTTGTGGCTACTCATCCAAATCATGCCGTCATCATCTAGCACCATGTCATAGAGTAAAGTGCCCAATTTATTTTTTTCCAAATCAATTGTATGTACTAGCTGGTAAGTTAAAGCATCAAGTCCTATTAGGCCAAAATTAGACAATGATATCCATAAAATATTGTTGTTATCTATAACATACGACAACACACTAATAGCAACATTTTCATGCTGTTTGGGTACTTTATAAATCATTTTCAATGCAAAATTTTCAGGGTTTACTTGATATAAAATTCCCGCATTAAAAAACAATGGTGAATCGGGTTTACTAGAAAGTGGTGGTAAAAAACCATGGGCTAGGAAAGGTTGAAATTGTGCAAATTCACCACCTAAACGAGTCACTATTTGCGTATCAATGTTATAAATAAACACGCCATGATCTGAGTGCACATAATATAAATCGCCATTTGGCATAAGTGTAACACCATGCACCCAGCCTTTTATTTTATTTTGGTTAGCAGGATTTTTTGTTATTGGTTTACTAACATCATGTGTCATTGGATCAAAAACAAACAGCCCTCGGTTACTGTAAAGCCACAATTTATTTTTATAGGGCATTATTTCATAAACAGTAAATTCGGTTGTTAGTAAATCTACTTTATAGTCTTTTAAATAGACCTTTCCTGTATTGGCTTTTAAATCGACCTCGGTTATGCCATTGTGCGTGGCTAACCATAACTTATCATTGTATTCGGTAATGCCCCACACCGAATGATGCGACAATCCATCACCACCTAATAAACTGCCATCAACATTGCTAAAATTATAATTATCGTTTGATAAATAAAATGCGCCATCTGTTTTGGTCGCCACCCATGTGCCGCCTGATTTATCTTTTACCATATCAATAATACTAGTATCAGCAAGCGTATATTTACTTTGCGTTATACGCGTATTTTTAATCAATTCACCACTGGTTAAGTCAAACTTAAACAATCCTTTATCTGTAGCTAAATCTACTTTTCCATGAGCGTTAACAATTTGCCAAATATTTAAATCTGCTAACAAAGCCTTATTTTTAAATGGTAGGTCGGGGCGCTCAAACATCTTCGATAAATTAGTGATATCTACTTGATACAACCCCTTTACAGTACCAACGAGAAGTTGATTACTTTCGCCTAAGGCGAACGCTTTCACATTATTTTGGTAAATATGTTCAGGCTCACCCTTTAAATGCTGTAGTGGACGTATTTGTTCCGTCGCGATATCAAATATATAAGCACCGTGGCTAGTGCCAATAAAAATATAGCCATTGTAGTGAAAAAGCTCCCTAACTAAAGTGTTCTTATATTCATGTGAAAGCTCAAAAATAGAAGTTACTATGCCACTTTCAATGTCTAACTTTGCAAAGTCTCTACCTCGCCCAATCCACAGTGTTTTTTCATCAATCGCCAGCATGCTAAAAGCAGATTTGTTAATAATTTGTTCTTCGCTGGTGGGTTTTTCTAGAAACTGTTTGTATGAGTTAGTTGCAGGGTCGTACCTAAACAAGCCAGCAAGCAATGATGCAATCCAAATATGGTCCTGAGGGTCTTGGTAAATGCGGTCAATAATAGCATCTTCTAATTCACCATTAGGGCCATTAATAGGAATAATCTGATAACCATCATAACGATTCAATCCCGCTTCTGTCGAAAGCCATAAGTAACCGCTATTATCAATAAGCATAGTGTTAACGTAGCTCTGTGACAAACCTTCGTTTGGAGATAAACGCTTCACTTGTGCGCCTACTTGAGAGCTTAAAATAGCAGTAAAAGCTATTAAACTACATATGATCCAGTTAACACATCTGCTCATGCTTATTCCATATTATTTGATGCTATGGGTATTTTAAGGCGACTACATTGCGGTGTTTATAAGTATCGAAAAGTACTTGTAAAGCAAGAGTATATGTTAACACTTGGTTAAAACCAACAGTGCGGTATAAATCAACTAGTGTTTTGTAGGCAAAGGTATAAACAACTTTATTTTGCTTCTCTAAGAGTGTTGTTATTAATAGCTTTGCTAAACCTTTAGATCTATGCTGAGGAGCGACAAAAACGGTCGACAAAAATAAAAATTCGGCTTTATGTTGTAAGCGGCACGCAGCAACAATATCTGTTTTATTATAAACAACCCAAAGTTGATCTTGCTTATTAGCACGCCCCCTTACGCTGTATTGCTTATAAAATTTATTAACAAGTGGACTTTTAACTTGTTCTAATATTTCAACCTTATACATACCTAACTTAGCATCATTGACAAATACTGTTCAAATTGCTGTTTTAAAAACATTTGCTCAGCAATCGGACGGCTATGAATAGTGTTATACACTTGTTCACGCGTTTTTTTATTGCGTTTAATTTGATACGCCCAAAATGACGCTTCATAATCGAGCTGAATTTGGTATTTTTCTTCACGTGGTAACAGACATAAGTTAAAGCTCATAGTATTTCCTAATTCATTCCAATAAATTACCAGCTTAAATAGCAATAATGCTATAAACCAACCAATAAGGTGGCCATATTGCATTATACGCCGCGTATTTTATTTACTTCTGTAGTAATTTAAAATAGCAGCCACAACATTTTAGCATCTTATTATTGTTGATTAATTTATTTTTATCCCGCCGTATTTTAATACCAATCTGCTTATGTATGGGGTCTATTTAACGTTAAGAAAATTACGCTATAACTAGGCAAAAGTTTTTGTATCTAGTTGTTCTAAATAAAAAATTTTTAACGACGTTATAGTGCAATTTAATTCGTTAAATTGATCAAAGATTTATGCAGGTTGGTATAACAACCGTTTTGTGTGTTCCAAGAACACAATAGGCACATAGAAAAGCAAGCTTTAGATGAAATTAGTTATGAGGTATCGACTATAGATTAATAGTCGTAACAGTAGCTTTGTGGCCGTAAATAGTACTTTAGTGACTGGCTAATTAATCGAAGCTTTGGATAATAAATCTATCCCAAGCAGCTATTTTCAGCGCTAACTGCCTTGAATTTGCTTGTATTAGGCCTGTAAATAAAACTATAAAAGTTTCATAAAAATTCAAGTCGCCATAAAATTAAACTTACTGTAAATTATCCCAACTCGCTAATTAGGCGCTCTACTTAACGACGCTATAGGGTAATTTAATTCGCTAAATTGTTCAAATTCTATGCAGCATTGGTATTATATGTGCCAAAAGGCAGATAAGAATTAAAAATCAAATCCTTGCTGTTTGGTTTTACTATTTAGCACTGAATTTTTTTGATCTTTTTGCAGGTAACGTTTGTAGCGTTGTTGGCATAAACTAAGCACTTTCTTTTTTTGGCATTACTTAGTGAGTTCCAAGTAAAACGCTCATCGCGACTGCGGTAGCATCCCTTGCAATACCCTCTATTATTCACTAGACAAATACTTTTGCAAGGGCTTGGAATATCAAATATTTCAATTTGTTGCATTGTATTAATACCACTTAAGAAGGTCAGACTTTTAGTATAGCGTTTTTTTTAAGCAAAAAAAGTGACAAATAAACAGTCACTTTTCAAAGGTTATTAAACTCACCTGTGACCTTTCAGCATAAAAGTTCTATTTAGACGCAATTGAATCACGGCGCGAGGTCTGCAACCTCGTGGGCAAAGTAAATACAGAGCAACAAAGAGTAAGTCGCCCAAGAGCTAACTCAAAGGGCTGCGTATGTTTAATCTAAAAAGGTAAGCAGACCCCGCTTAGTGCTCACAACTTTTAATATTAATCTCACTCTTACGATGAAAAGGCTTAGCGTACATTGCAAGTACAAGCGGTTTAAGCTCTTCAGGTACATTAGCCATTCGCTGTTCGAAGGTGGCTGTATCTGGTGAGTCAATTACTGCTTTTTTACAGCCACCAGCAATATAATTTCCGGGGTGCAAATAAAATGAATCCACTATTTGCTTATCAATCGTTTTTGCCAACGCTTCTGCGCTATCACAATTGGATTCAATAGGTCGTCCAAACGCTAAATGAACATGTCCCTTGGCGGTACTAAAGCCTTCGACGATACTGGCAATATCTTCACCAGCAGACTTAATATATTCACCGTGGAGTTGCTTATGGTATAACTCTTTAGCTTTAGAAATAGCACACGGCTCGTATTGATAAGATATAGAAACAGGGACTATTTTTAACTCTTTTATATAATCACCAAATTCTTTCTTTTGCTTGCGCCCATTAAGTTGCAGCATTTTTAGAAGTGCAGGATCCGTTTGATCAAATCCATCTTTCGCACGCCCCTCTTTTTGTGCAATCCAAATTGAATTACCACTCATCAACGAATCATAAATATAGGATGAAAGTTGAGTAAGTGCTTTTAGCATTTCTTTAGGTGCTTTAGCTGAGCGCTTAACTATAAAGCTTTTATTTAAGCGCATAAGTTCAGTGATATAAGGTATTTGTAATAAATTATCGCCAATGGCAATACGCACTGTTTTCATTTTGTGTTGAAACAAACCCCAATTGACTAATGCTGGATCCAGTACTATGTCGCGATGGTTAGAGATAAATAAATAAGCTTGTTTAGGGTCTAATTCATCGAGACCTGCAAAAGTAACTTTTGACGTGGTGCGTTTTACTAGCTTATCAAGGTATTGTGCAACCTCGTTCTGTACGTCTTCAACAGTTTTTACCTGCCCCCATTTTTTACGCAGCTGGCTTCTTACCAGTGGACGTGTAATGAATGGTACAAACGATAAAAAACGCGGTAAGTTGTATTTTGCTATTACATCAATAAACGCATTATCGTTGATTAAACGCGTAAGCGAAGCCGCAACTTCATCGTCATTATATGGGCGTATATCTGTGTATTTGTCTTCTAATTCACTCATTACTACATCTATAATGTTAAAAAACGGCACGCCAAAGCGCACCGTTTATGTCTATGTTCGATTATAACTCAGCCAATCTAAAATGCGAAATAACCAATAAACGGCTTTTATTACTTAAGTGGATCATGCTCTTTACTTTACATAAAGTTCGACCATGAAACCTAGTATTAGTGCAACAAATTTAGCTAACCAATCCAGTAAAATACCATATTCTTAGACTGTTAGTGGGCTGACCACTACTACATAGCCCTCTAATCATTTGGTAGTAATACCATTAACAAAGCCTTTCTTTCGTAGTACCTTAAGCCCATATTTTAGATTTTTGATGGATCGTAAGCCTCTTTTTTACGATTTTAACTCTTTCAGATCCACTTATTTTAGGGCTCATAATGAACATTACTATTCTTGATAACGCTACATTAGCTAAAACATCTCTTACTTGTATTGAACAACTTGGTAAATTAACGACTTATGAACTTACTAGCCCAGAGCAAGTTATTGAACATTGCCAAGATGCTGATGTATTAATCACTAATAAAGCAGTTTTAAATCGCGACACGATTAGTCAACTGACTCAGCTGAAATTAATTTGCGTAAGTGCAACCGGTACTAATAATGTTGATTTAGAAGCCGCTAAAGAATTTGGTATTGCCGTAACTAATGTAGCTGGCTATTCAACCCCTTCAGTTGTTCAACATACGTTTTCTTTAATTACTAATTTACTGGGTAACACACACCGCTATCAGGCGGATTGCCAGCAAGGCGCGTGGCAAAAAAGTGACATGTTTTGCATACTCGATTACAGCTTTAACGACCTACAAGGTAAAACATTTGCCATTATAGGCGGTGGTACGTTAGGCAAGGGTGTTGCGAAAGTGGCTGAGGCATTTGGCGCTAATGTTATTGTAGCAGAGCGTAAAGGGGTTAAATGTCGAGATGGTCGTACGCCTTTTGAAGACGCCATTAAAACAGCAGATATAATCAGCGTACACTGCCCGCTAACAGATGAAACACGTGATTTAATTTCGCTTAATGAGCTTAAAATGATGAAGCCAAGTAGCATTATTATTAATACCGCACGTGGTGGCATTATTAACGAAGCCGACTTAGCTAAAGCACTTGAGCAAAACCTAATTGCAGGCGCAGGTGTTGATGTACTAACTAAAGAGCCTGCCGAGCTTTCAAATCCACTTGCTAATTACAAAGGCAATAATTTATTACTCACTCCACACATTGCATGGGCAAGTACTGAATCTATCGTACGCTTAATTAATGAAGTAAGTTTAAATATTACTGCATTTAATAATGGTGAATCACGTAACCGCTTGGTGTAGTGATTTTATTGTAGTAATCAAAAAAGCTAAAAAATGGCTGTTTTTACTAACACATTTAATATTTTGCTAGATAAAAACAGCCAAGACAGCTTAAGGCAATGATTAATAACAACTTATAACTATGGTATACCCTTTGCTTTAATACAGCTAATAACAAATTAAAAACTTTATTAAGGTAAATAAAAATGAAAAAATCACTTTTAGCTGCAGCTTTAATCGCTCCATTTTTAACAGGCTGTGTTATTGCAGTGTCAGATGGCGAAGCAGAAACACATTGGGCTGGTAAAAATTCATCTAGTTGGGAAACTAAGAATAAAAATAATCGTGAAGCCATTTTAGAGCTTGCAATGGATAGTAGCTATCAATCCGTGTTAACTAAATTAAAAACACCTGACTTCACTGAATTATTAAAAAAAGGTGATGATGTTTATCAAATACTGTTTTACGTAACGCATAGCGTTCATTCTGACGGAAAAACAACGAAAGATGAATGTACTCCACTGATATTTAAAAATGACAAATTAGTCGGTATGGGCGAAAGTGCTTTGGGAATGATAAATAATTAAAAAAACCGTAACTACATTGTTATTGCCGCTTTTATTGATGGAACTTAGGTTAGGTTATTTGTAGGAGTGTGATACCAATCTGCTTATATATGGGGTCTATTTAACGTTAAGAAAATTACGCTAGAACTAGGCAAAAGTTTTTGTATTTAGGGCGTGTTGTTCTAAATAAAAAATTTTAACGACGTTATAGTGCAATTTAATTCGTTAAATTGATCAAAGATTTATGCAAGTTGGTATGGCATATACAAACCAACTTTTTCCTATTGTAAGTCCACTCAGCACGCTGGTGTTAGTTGTTATAAGATAAGAAGTAAAAGTAGTTTATTATACGCAATACAGGTCACTTAGGAGAACAAAGCTCAATTAGCGTGCAATAATTTGATTACGCCCAGCATCTTTCGCTGCATACAAACCTAAGTCAGCCTCTTCTAAAAGTGTTTGCTCAGCATACACTTTACCACTTTCAGTCGTTGCTACTCCGATACTAATAGTTATATGTTCAGCATTAAGTGACGCTTTATGTTCTATCTTCAGTGCGTTTACAGCATTTCGTAATGTGTTAGCAAATTGAATAGCCTCGTGTTTATTAACACCAGGTAACACGGCAGCAAATTCTTCTCCGCCATAACGAGCTACAAAATCACCACCGCGTTTACACTGAGCAACAAGTACTTGCGCCACTTTTTTTAAGCACTCATCACCGGCACGATGCCCATAACAATCGTTATAACGTTTAAAGTGATCTATATCCATCAGTAATACCGACAGGGGTGTGCTACCTCGTTTACTTCTGCGCCATTCACGAGATAAATTTTCATCAAGATAACGTCTATTAGGTATTTCTGTTAGGCCATCAATTGAAGCTAACATCTCAAGCAAGTCATTTTTTTGTTTAATGAGTAACTGATTACGTACTCTCACCCTAACAATTGAAGCACTAAATGGCTTAATTATATAATCCATAGCCCCCAGCTCTAAACCTTTAGATTCATCTTCATGGCTTTGATTAGCTGATATGAAAATAATGGGGATAGACTGTGTGATTGGGTTTTCTTTTAATTGCACAAGTACTTCGTAGCCATCAATACCCGGCATTACAACGTCGAGAATGATCAAATCAACCTGTGTTGTTTTCACAAAAGTCAGTGCTTTTTCACCGCTTTCAACTAAAAACACATCATGCTCACCTTTGAGTGTTTTTTCGAGCACTAAACGGTTAAGAGGATCGTCGTCAACAATTAATACCTTAGCTTTTTCGACATCCATTGCTCCCAAACCTTTTATAAAAACAATTACCTGCTCTAGCTGCATAATAAGCTCTTTTATCGAAATTTCAACAGACTCATTGGTTGTCTTAAACTGATGTTCACATTGTTGGGCACAAAGTGATAACCGCTTGAAGCCTAAATTGCCTGCCACACCTTTTATACTATGCACTAAGCGTACCAAATCATTTCTATTGGTACTTCCTTCTATTTGGGTGAGCTGGGTTTGGCACAAATTAGCAAACTTATCAATCATGGTTTTGAGTAATGCTTCATCAAAACTGAACTGCGTTAATGCAAATGATTCTTCAAAAAAGCTAGGTTTGGAGAGTCCTAAGTCTGCAATTGCATCAATGAGTACGTCAGCCACTACAGGCTTTGTTAAGTGTTTATTCATACCGCATTTTAATGAGCGCTCAACATCAGCTGGTTCGCAATGAGCGGTTAATGCAAAAATAGGTAATTGCTTAGTGTCAAACTGTTGGCGAATTAAAGCCGTTGCTTGACAGCCGTCAATATGCGGCATTTGTACATCCATTAAAATTAAATCAGGCTTTAAAACGCGTAATAGTTCTATTCCCTCAACGGCACTCATAGCTGTAACAACATTAGCTTTAGCTTGATGCAACACACTGCTAATAATGTCTAAGTTTAATTGGTTGTCATCAATTGCTAACACTAATAATCCCGCTATACCCTTTTTATACACCTGTTCATTCGTTACTACTATTTCACTGTTTATATTAGGCTGCGAGGCAACATCCAAATTAAGCAAGCGTTGAGCAAGTGCTGATGCTTTAACATGTTGAACTGATAGCAGCTGACTTGTTGACAAATTTAATGTGTGTTGATGGTTGATGATAACCACTGAAATTGCTTTTGAAGATAATGAATCGTTGATTGCTTGCACACTTAGTAATTTAGGTAAGTCATCAGCATCTATAATTAAGTTTTCAGTTTCGGTTAACTTTATGGGATATTCTAACGCTTCCTTTAGATCAATACTTATTAACTCCGGTAAAGCGCCCACAACACGTTGTAGCTCATAGCTTTGCTCAGATATAACGGCTAATGCATTTGCTGGTAATACGCTACTTTTTGTTGTATCCACCTGTAACAAAATACTAAAATAAAACTCACAACCATGACCTTTCTCACTATTTAATGCAATTTCACCACCCATTAGTGACACCGCATGCTTAACAATAGCGAGTCCTAATCCAACGCCTTGGTGGATTCTTGTTGATGATTCATCGCCTTGCGTGAAAGCGTCAAATAAACGCCTTTGATCAGCTTTATCAATCCCGCAGCCAGTATCTATCACACGAAAACAGATAAGCTGTTGTTCAATACTTACGCTTTGTACTAAATCCATTTTTAGTACAATAGAGCCTGAGCTTGTAAACTTAACCGCATTCGTTAGTAGATTACCTAAAATTTGCTGTAAGCGGATACTATCGCATATAAAAACAGGAGCAATTAAAGGGTCTACATCAATAATAAACTCAACATTTTTATTTTCACACAGCGGCGCCGTTAAGCTATCGCAAATATCAATTAGCTCTACAATATTAAATGGCGCTAACTTAAGTTCAGCTTGCGCACTTTCTACGCGTGCAAAATCCAGCATTCGGTTAAGCATCAATAATAAACTTTGCGCAGCGTGTTTAGCCTGGCCTGTTTGTTGTAGTTGCTTTTGGGTAAGCCCCTGATCTATTAACATATCAAGTAGGCCCAATACCGCGTTAAGTGGAGTGCGTATTTCATGGCTTAAATTAGCAATAAAACGGCTTTTAGCAAGGGTTGCTCGTTCAGCATCATGCTTAGCTTTAGTTAGTGCGCTTACATCCTGTAAATGAATAACATAATAAGAAGGATCACGTTTTTCATCCCACACAAGTGATACACTCAATTGTAACCAATTGGCTAATTTCCCTTGCGCTAAGGTTAAATGGTATACCTTTTTTTGTCGTCTAGTAACTTTGCTAAAGTGATTTTTATTTCTTGCCATTGGCTGTCGTCAAAGAGCATTTTAAGCTGCTCTCCTACTAAAACAGGTTGTTCTATAAATAATTTTCTGGTCGCTTTATTAACTTGTACAATCGTATGCTCAAGCGACAGCAGCACAACGCTATTAGCAGCAAATTCAATCGCACTTCTAAATTTAGATTCTGAAGCTTTTAAAGCGTACAACGTTTGTTGTTGCTCAGTTATATCTCGTCCTATCCCCATTGTACCTAACAAATGTTGATGCTCATTATAAAAAGGAGCTATGGTTAATTGATAGGACTTATTCTCTGTGTCTATTCGTTGTTGTACATCGTGACGGTTTTGTAAAACTTGCTTTTCTAAAACGCTAATTTGTTCATCATCATTGCTAATTTCCTCCATGCGTTTACCCACTAACGCTGTTTGCTCTTTACCTATATACGCTTCAAATGCCTTATTACACCCTAAAAACAAACCATCAATATTTTTAAAATAAATTAAATCGGGCACACTGTTAAGCATCGTGTTGAGTAATGCTAGGTGGCGTTCTTTTGCTTCATAGCTACGCTTTAGCTTTTCGGATTGCAGCTGCACTTGCTCATCAAGATCTTTATTAGCATTTTGCAGTGATTCCACCAGTTGCTTATTTTTAGCAAATACGCGTTTTACTTTCGAAAACCAAGGCTGCCAATTAAGAGGTATTTGATAATCTAATTGTTTATTTTGTTGTGTATCATTTTGCTCTAAATAGTGCATTAAATGCGTCATCGGTTTTATAAAAATACGCTGGCTTAACCAAAAAAACACACCAAACATAATGCTTAAAAATAGTGTTAAAAATATAAATTCTAATAATACTTCGTAACGAATAGAGTTTACTAAATTTGATTTAGGTTCGTGAAATGCAGCATGAATAGGCAAATTGCCCATTGGTTGCATAAAATAATTAGTGTTACTGGTTAATATCGTCAGTTTATTCTCCGGACCTGCGATGCTTGGCCAATAGGTTTTTAGATCGATGGCTTCGTCAATTAGATTTTTTGAGCTGGCAATAATGTGATGGAACTGATTCATAAATACATATTCACCGTGGTTAGGTGATACTTTTTTAGCCAAGTAGACATTGCCTGCACATCGTAAATTAAAATAATGTAATCGCTTGAACCAAGTTCTCGCTGACGGCCTATAGCAAAATAAGCTTTACCATCTATATTAATTATTGGGCTTGATGAAAGGTTATTTGGAGAAAACTCGGGTTTAAATTGCCCGTCTAAAATTTCGGTTAATAAAAAGCTTTTACTTTTATTACGCCTTGCCACATATGCAATACCACGCTCATCCACATAAGCGACTGCTGAAAGTGACTGCATCAGCGAAAGCGTCGTATTAAAAGAAGGGCCTAACGCGACTAATTGCTGCCACTGTAAAAGCTCACGAGTAGAAAGTGAAAAATCTCCTTTACCAACAATTTCAGTGCCTTGGTTTATAAAATGACGATAGTAGTAACCATCATACTGGCTAATACCTTCAAGAAGAGTGCTATTTAATTGATTATAAGGAGGCAGTTCGTACAATATAAACATCGTAGTAAGTAAGTCACTTGCCGCTTGCATGCCATGACTGACTTGTGCAGATACATTGATAAAATCGGCTTCGCGCTTTTCAACAATGCGTTCAAGCTTAATATTATATAAATGTAAGCATAATAAAAGAGCTACAACTAATGGAACCAAAAGCGCAACAAATAAAGAACGATAATAATGTTTAAGAGGTAAAAAATTCAACGTACTGCCTGCGTTATGGCTCGAAAATCAATCGATAGACTATCGAGCCAATTTGTTAAGCGCAAGTTATAAATTTTCTTCTGCAAATGACGCTAAGCGACTACGTACAACCCCGTTAAGGTTTATCGTTGCACTGCCCTCAAAGTTTTTAAAACGCTCTACTATGTACGTTAAGCCCGAAGTCACCGGTGTTAGGTAGTTACTGTCTATTTGCGCCAAGTTACCCGTACAAATTAATTTAGTACCTTCGCCGCAGCGAGTAATAATCGTTTTAAGTTGAGATGCCGTTAAATTTTGGCTCTCATCTAAAATTACCACCGCATTTTGAATGCTACGCCCACGCATAAAGTTAACCGATTTAAACTGCACATTGGCTTTTTCCATAATGTAGTTTCGGCTTGATATCGGATTTTCGTCGCCTTTGTGCAATACCTCCAGCGTATCGGTAATGGCTGCAAGCCATGGCGCCATTTTCTCCTCTTCTGTGCCGGGTAAAAAACCAATGGACTCTGCTATTTCAGGGGTATTACGGGTGACTATTACTTTATCGTAAATACCTTTTTCGATGACCATTTCAAGGGCGCTGGCAAGCGCTAACAAGGTTTTACCACACCCCGCAGGGCCGGTTAAAATAACAAGTTCAATACTTGTATCGAGTAGTGCATCAAGCGCCATACCTTGATAAATGTTTTTAGGTTTAACGCCCCATGCTTGTTGATGCATTAAACGCTCAACGCCAATATCTTTTAGCGTTATGTGCTCGTCATCGTAGCATTTAACACGCGCCGCAAACTGATCCCCTCCATCAAGTAAATATTCATTACAAAATACATCAGGTATTAAGTTTTTAGGCACATGATGAAACGTATCACGTCCGTGTTGCTCAGTATTACACTCCCCTACATGCTCCCAAAAATCCCCTTCAATTTTTTTATAACCACTAGTAAGCAGGCTTATATCGTCAATAAGTTGGTCGGTGCGGTAATCCTCAACATATTTAAGCCCGGCGCCTTTGGCTTTTAGGCGCATGTTTATGTCTTTTGTAACCAATATAACCTTTGAATCACTGTGCTGCTTTTGTAAGTACACGGCGCAATTAATAATACGATGGTCGTTTTCGTTACCTGGTAAACCAGAAATGGAGTCGGCAAATAAATGGTCGTTTACAATAATGAGGGTACCTGCAGAGCTCGCTTTTGCCTTTTTGTTACTTGGCAGCGCCACGCCTTGTAGCATTTGTTCGGGCGTTGCATTTTTAAGAACTTCATCTAATCCACGAATAGCGACGCGCGCATCACGACTTACGTCGTGTTTTCTGTCTTTTATGTGGTCAAGCTCTTCAAGCACCGTCATTGGGATAACAACGTCATGCTCTTGAAAAGACAAATAAGCGAGTGGTTCGTGAAGTAGTACGTTGGTATCTAGCACATACATTTTACTTTCAAGGTTCGAAGCTTTTTCCATAGCACTTTCCTTACGTTTTATGATTTTTATGCTATACCAAAATAACTAAGTAAAACGGGCAAAACTTAAACCTGCAATACTTAATTGCTAAGGCATAATGTAAGTTTAGTCTATTTGTCATAAAAGTCCGTTTTATTACAAACTGTAATTAGTTTTGATTTACCTAAAAAAGAGTCATAAACAAGCTGTTTTAATAGTAATAATTAACACTTACAAAATTAATTAAAAGTGAGCCAAATAGCGCCTTGCAGTGGTGTTAGCTTACAGGTAACATAGCCGCCTTTTTCATCATAGACGAGACATACATGAATTTTTCCTTAGGTCAGCGTTGGATCAGTGATACAGAGTCAGATTTAGGATTAGGCACCGTTGTTGCCATTGAAGGCCGTCAGGTCAGCATATTATTTCCTGCCAGTGGTGAGAGCCGTGTTTATTCTAGTGCAGAAGCACCTGTTACCCGTGTGGCATTTAATCCTGGCGATGTGATCAAAAGCGTTGAAGAATGGGAATTAGAAGTAGAGTCTATTGAAGTACAAGGCGAATTACTGTGTTATCACGGCACCCGTGTTGATAATGGCGAAACTGCCAAGCTTAAAGAAACCTTTTTAGATCATTTTATTAAATTCAATAAACCACAAGATCGTTTATTTGCAGGCCAAGTAGATCGTTTTGATCGCTACACACTTCGCTACCAAACGTGGTTACATAAATTTGAACGTGAGCAATCGCCTATTAAAGGCTTAATTGGTCAGCGTGCTAATCTTATTCCGCACCAGCTTTATATTGCCCAGGAAGTGGGTAAACGTTTTGCACCACGCGTACTTTTATCAGATGAAGTAGGCCTTGGTAAAACAATTGAAGCGGGCATGATACTACATCAACAAATTATTAGTGGCCGTGCGAGTCGCGTACTGATTGTGGTGCCTGAAAACTTACAGCACCAATGGTTAGTAGAAATGCTACGCCGCTTTAACTTACGTTTTTCTATTTTTGATGAAGAGCGCTGCGACGAAGCGTTTGCAGATTCTCCAAACGTGTTTGATACAGAGCAACTAGTACTTACCAGCCTTGAGTTTTTAACCAAGAAAAAACGTTGGTTTGAACAAGCAACACTTGCTGATTGGGATCTTTTAGTAATAGATGAAGCCCATCATCTAAGCATCAATAACGGCAAGCCAAGCTCAGAGTACCAACGTATGGCAGAGCTTAGCCAAGATATTCCGGGCCTTATTTTACTTACAGCAACGCCTGATCAACTTGGTCACAGCAGTCACTTTGCACGTTTGCAGTTACTCGATCCGGATCGTTTTTACGACTACGACGTGTTTAAAGAAGAAGAAGCAAATTATAAAGACGTAGCGCAAGCTGCAAATCAATTACTGCAAGAGCAAGCTCTGGACGACGCAGCCAAAGCCACGCTAATTGAGCTATTAAAAGAAACCGACATTACTGATATTCTTGCAAAAGCACAGCAAGGTGATTTACCAGCGCGTAAAGAAATACTTAATATGCTGCTCGATCGCCATGGCACAGGTCGTATATTATTCAGAAATAGCCGCAGCGGCATTGACGGCTACCCAAGCCGTAAATTACACGCCTACCCTATGGCACTGCCAAAGCAGTATAAAACGGCTATGTCGGTTCTTGGTAACATGGGCGGCATTCAAAACCCTGAACTAAGTGCACACCGTGCCCTGTTTCCTGAAAAAATATTTCAAGAGTTTGAAGGCGAAAGCGCTAGCTGGGGTTTATTCGACCCACGTGTAGATTGGTTAATCGACACCCTTAAAACACTTAAGCGCGAAAAAGTACTGCTTATATGTGCTAAAGCTGAAACAGCTATCAGCCTTGAGCAAATACTGCGTGAACGCGAAGCAATTAAAGCGTCGGTATTCCACGAAGGTATGTCGATTATTGAGCGTGACCGCGCTGCTGCATTTTTTGCAGACGAGTACGATAATGCACAAATATTACTGTGTTCAGAAATTGGCTCAGAAGGTCGTAACTTCCAGTTCTCGCATCACTTAGTGTTGTTTGATTTACCACTGAATCCAGATTTACTCGAGCAACGTATTGGTCGATTAGACCGTATAGGCCAAACGCAAGATGTGAACATTCATGTGCCATATTTTGAAAACACCGCTCAAGAAGTACTGCTACGTTGGTATAACGAAGGCCTAGATGCATTCGAATCTACATCAACAACGGGGCAAATGCTTTATAAAGAGTTCCGTGACGACCTACTTGAATATATTTCTGCGCATAACTGCGATGAAGACGAACTCGATCCATTACTTGAGCAAGTAGCACAGCAAAATGCAGTACTGCGTAAAAAAATGGAAAGTGGACGAGATCGTTTACTAGAGCTACATTCATCGGGTCAAGGTGCTGCAGATTCGCTTGTAGCTGATATTGAAAAACTCGATAACCAGTTTGAGTTGCCAAGCTACATGATCAACGTGTTTGATACATTTGGTGTAAGCCAAGAAGATAAAGGCGAAAACACCATTATCTTAAAGCCAACGGAACATATGTTAAGTGCCTCATTCCCATCGCTTAAAGACGATGGCATGACGGTTACGTTTGATCGCGACACGGCACTTTCGCAAGAAGACGTACACTTTATCAGCTGGGATCACCCTATGGTGCAAGGCACTATGGATATGATTTGTGACGATGACTTTGGTAGCGCATCAGTTGCACTGCTTAAAAACAAAAAATTACCGCCTGGCACCTTTTTTGTTGAGCTTATTTTTGTTGCAGAAGCAATGGCACCAAAAGTATTACAAGTTGGTCGCTTTTTACCACCTACACCAATTCGTATATTGCTCGATAAAGCAGGTAATAACTTAGGTGAGAATGTGGCATTTGAAGGCTTTAATCAGCAGCTATCAGCCGTTGGCCGCCAAACAGCAAGTAAGCTTGCCGGTGCACTACAAAGCGCTGTTCACCCTATGATCACAACCGCTAAAGATATGGCACAAGAAAAACTTGAAATTATTCGCGCAGCGTCGCTTGTTAAAATGCAAACATCACTCAGTGAAGAGCAAGAGCGACTTGTTGCACTTAAGCAAATTAACCCAAATATTCGCCAAGAAGAAATAACGTTTTACGATAAGCAACGCAACGACCTAACTACGTATATTGAAAAAACGCAGTTACAACTTGATGCCATTCGCTTAATTGTTGTTTCGCACTAAGGTTTCAGAAAAGACTGCTAATAAGCGTAAGTTAAATAAAAGTGCGGTATTTATATCGCACTTTTTTTCATAAAAATACATCTAAAACACAGTAACTATTCCGTCACTAGACTCACAATCTATATTAACTAGAAGCTAATACCTCCAATATTTTCGCTTATGTTCACGTCGAGATATTGCATTGCATCATGTAAATTTAAAATCAATTGGCTGACTGAGATTGCAAGCTTTTTGATATCATCCCTTGAAATATAATGAGCTTTTCCATCTTTTGTCTTTCCACTTCGATGAACACAATCATGCCTAATAAGTATTGCAGTCTCAAAATATCGCCTTTCATTTACTATCAGCTTTTGAAGATCAATATCTAATACATTCATATATATTTTACTAACTACCCCGAGATTATGATAAAGAATTTCTGATAATCTACCGGTGACTATATCTTCTAATAAATTAGGTTTTTGAATAATAAGCTTAAGAGAGTACGTCTCATTTTTAAGCTTTTCCGAAGTAAGAATGAACTTTTTTATATACTCATCTGAACTGAGTACATGGCACCTTAATGCATCACCAAAGTAAGTCTCCAACGTAATGATACATTGAGTATAAAACAGTCTATTAAAATAAGTATTATTGACATAGTTTTCTGATAAAAGATGATAGGTTAATTGCTCTAAGTTAAATACGGCACTTTTAAATACAGCTTGATACTCACTTTCTCCTTCTCCTAGCTTATAGCCATCATTTAGGTGATAATCAAAATTTAAAGAGTGAGGATCTTTACTTACATGCACCTGAGAAGGATTGTCACAGTTAGTGCAATTAAGGATTTCTAATTGGTGCTCAATCTCCCCGTCAATAGCAAGAGGTAAGTCATTATTAGAATCGGGCTCATGACTATTTAATTGACCACATCGACTGCAATAAAATTCTATATTTCCATACATGAAACCTCCTTTGCTTGGTATCCAGATTAAATTTTCACAACCACTCTTGTGTATTTTGTCCACCCAAAATAGCCATAATTTCTACATTTTCTTCGGTAACCCTGTAATAAATACTGTCTGAACCACAGACTGCTCGCCGATAACCCTTACGTATATGCTCAACTGATTGGTAGAAATAAGGGTTTGCTGCTAGTTTTTCAAACATAGTAAAAAAAGCATAAAAATAATTATCTGCTTGCTGTTGTGAATATTCATCACAGCCGTACTGGTAAATGCGACGTAAATCTTCTTTAGCATCGTTTGAAAGCTTGTATGTACGCATTACTTCGTGCTTGATTTGAATTCTGCTAGCATTTCATCTGCAGATTGAGTGCTAAAGCCACTTTGCTCAGACTTTGCAAGCTTACTATTTATTACCTCAGCTCTTCGAGCACGCCTGATCAGGTCGTTTACCAGTTCACTTTTATTTGCGTAATCACCCACGTTTTCAACGTGATTACGCAGCCATAAATCATTTTGCTCAGTAAGCGAAATACTTTGTCTAGCCATAACATTAAACCTTGCTTGCAATAGTTGGTGTAATTTTACACCAGAACAAAAAACACGCAATAAATTTTTCCCTTGAGCCTTCAGCCTCGCTCCACTAAAATAGCGCCCTTAAAAATCATTAAGGCAGGCTGTGTTAGTTAACTATAATCCCCCAATGAGCCCGTATTTAACAATACTTTTCCAAGACGACGATTTGCTCATCGTTAATAAGCCAAGCGAGTTATTAACCGTCCCGGGTAAAGATCCTAAACATGCCGATTGTTTAATAAGCCGTGTTAATCGTGTTTTTCCAACAGCTAAAATAGTTCATCGTTTAGATATGGCAACATCGGGCATACTTTGCCTTGCTATGAATAAAGTAGCGCACAGGCATTTAAGTATGCAGTTTCAAGAACGCGAAACCGCTAAGCGTTATATTGCACGTGTATTTGGGCAGCTTGAGGTCGATACGGGAACCGTGGATCTGCCGCTTATTTGTGATTGGCCTAATCGCCCAAAACAAATGGTTGATCACGAAAATGGTAAGCCATCACTTACGCACTTTAAAATACTTGAGCGCGAAGCCGATGCTACCCGTGTAGAGCTAACGCCAATAACTGGGCGCTCACATCAGTTACGTGTGCATATGCTAAGTTTAGGACATCCTATTTTAGGTGATAGGCTCTATGCCCATAAAGACGCACTTGCCGCAGCTCCTCGCTTACAATTACACGCGCAAATGCTGAAGTTGAAGCACCCTACAACTGAGCAAGTACTTACATTTGAAGCCGAACCTGAGTTTTAATCATTGCATTAATGATTATTAAGCCATAGTGCTAAACTTTTACCGTACTACGCCGATACCTAATTAGTATTCATTATTTGAGCTTCTTATGGTATCTGCGCAGTTTTTAAAAAGTATACTTAACGTATTACTAATGTGTACGCTATTTTTAAGCGTACAGGTAACAGCTGCAGAGCATATTGCCCCTCCTACATTATCAAGTATTGAAAACAACGATATTGAACGCTTGCTTCCAAATGACGAAATAAAATCAATACTTGCAGGTGAAACCGAGTTTTTGAGTTTATACAGCGAATATATGAGCGCCGACTTTAGAGGTGTTGTATTACTTATACCCGACTGGCAATCAGTGCCAACAAACAATGCTGGCATGAGTTTTTTACGAAAAGAACTTAATAACTTAGGCTATACCACTTACGCAATGACGGTACCCGACATAGACTGGCAAGCCAGCAAAATACCAGACTCATCAACAGAAATGCCTGCAGAAACAACGACACCTGATGCAGCTACAAGCACAGAGCCTGCGACTGCAGATATGAAGAAAAATGCAGAACCTCATTATGTTAATGCTTTAGAAAAAGTGACTAATGAGGTACTCGACAATTATAAAATAAATCTGATTTCTCGCTTTAATGCGCTATACCAAACTGCAATGCAAGAGCCAGGTAACGTAGTGGTTATTGCACAAGGTACCAGTGCTGGCGTATTACTTGAGCACTATGCCGACTTTCCAGAACAGAGAGTAGATGCATTTATAAGTTTAAGCAGTTACTTACCTAATACTAAACGTAATAAAGATTTGAGCCAAACAACATCACTTGTTACGCCAGCTTTACTCGATATTTACTATGCTAATGACAGCAATGATATTTTAATGAGCCTTAAAAATCGCCAACGCTGGGTTAACCGAAATGCTAAATTTGATTATCGCCAACGCCAGCTATTTGGCCTGCGCGATCAACCGGATCAACACGCACGCCTTACAAAAGAAATAGACGGCTTTTTACGCCGCCTTTTTTAAATATTCATAAGCCGCTTGAATATCTTGGCTCTTTTTAACTGCAAGCTCCATCATGTGTTTTGGTAAACCTTGCGATACCAATTTATCTGGGTGATGTTGGGACATAAGTTTACGGTACGCTACTTTTATCTCACGCTCAGTCACACCATCATTAAGCCCTAATAACGCCAATGCCTGTGTACGATTCATATTATTATTGGGTGGGACATGATGACCCGAGCCTTCACGGTAGCTGCTACTTTGCCCTTGGCTTTGTTGCTGTTGATTAAAGCGCTGTTGTTGCTTTCTAAAGTTAAATTCTGCTTGATAGCGTTTTAATACAAATGCAAAATGCGTTTTCGAAATCCCTAACTGCTTACTTACCTCTGCTAACAATTGCTTTTCTTGTTCGGCTAACACCCCATCAGAGAATGCCATTTGAATTTGTATTTCTAAAAACAATTGCATCAAGTCGTTTCGCTTAGCAAAGCGTTCTTTAAAGTCGTGCACGGTTTCTTTAAGTGAGAAGTCGCCCTCTTTACCCGACTGAAAAGCCTGCTGTGCTTCGCGGCGCTCTTCGCCTTTCAAACCCATTTCATCCATAAACAAGTTGGCGGCTTTTATATGCACTTCGCTAACTCTGCCATTCGATTTAGCAATATGTCCCATTACGGCAAAACAGCTCGAAAAGAACAAAGCTTGGCGCTCGTTTACATCTGCATCGTTAAACAAGCTTGAAAAGCCACCCGCTTTATCAAAGTTACTTTTTAAGCTTTTATCAAATAAATGGCCAAGGTATAAACCTAAAATAGCACCAAAAATTTTGCCAAACATAAAGCCAAAACAAAAACCGAGTATTTTTCCCCACATTTATAATGCTGCCTTTTTAAAAAATTTAGTTAATGCGCCGCAAGGCGTTTGTTTAAGTCATTTAAACGATCGGGTGTACCTATATCATCCCACTGACCAATATAAAGCTCAGTAGAGATTACATGCTTACTTAGCTTTTCACGTAAAATAGGCCCTAAAGGACGCCTCCCTTGCGTTAACCCTTTGAAAAAATCAGCCTGATACCGACTGATCCCTGAGAATGTATACTTTTGACTCTCTGGCGATAAATGACTTAATGCAAAATCACCATCTGGATTATGTGGTGGGTTTTGTATTAGCACAATATGCGCCTCACCCGCTTGCAAATGCAGCTGCATTAGCGCACTTACATCATAATCGGTATATACATCGCCATTAACTACAATGAAAGACTCTCCAAGTAGAGGTAGCGCCTGAATAATACCGCCAGCAGTTTCAAGACCACCTTCAACTTCTTGACTGTAAAGTATGTTTACCCCAAATTGACTGCCATCGTTAAAGTAATCTTTTATTTTATCACCTTGCCAAGCGAGGTTTATTACAATATCGGTAATTCCGGCAGCTTTGAGGTTATTTATATGATGCTCAATAAGTGGTTTTTCTGCTACTTTTAACATTGGCTTTGGCATATTCTGTGTTAGCGGCATCATCCTCTGTCCGCGTCCTGCGGCTAAAATCAACGCTTTCATGTGCGCTCCTTTGCTAACTTTTCAGTCACTTTTGGCACTATGGTATGTTTAGTCCAATCACTCAATGCTTTAAGCTCGGGATAATTAGCAGCCACTTCAATAATATAATCAAGTGTGGGTAAAATATTATCTAAATAACCCGTTTTTCCGTCGCGTAAATATAATCGACAAAATATACCAGCTGCTTTTAAGTGGCGCTGAATACCGGTTAAATCAAACCAATATTTAAACTCATCAAATGAGGTATTAACCATTAAATTTTGAGCAGTGAACTCGCTATAAGCAAAATCAAGCAAGCTTTTTAGCTCTTTTGCCGGAAGTTTAAAATAGCAATCACGAAGCAGCGATACTAAATCGTAACAAAGCGGACCACGTACCGCATCTTGATAATCTATAATCGCCCACAGGCCATTACTATTCATAATATTTCGACTGTGATAATCACGGTGCACGGTTACTGTAGGCTGCACAAGCATAGCCTGAGTGAGTAACTCACAGCTTGTTTGCCACATAGCTTGATACGCTGCAGTTGGGGATTCATCTATAAAGTCGTTTACTAACCACTGACTAAATATATCGAGCTCAAGTTTTATAAAGTCTTTATTGTAAGCTTGCATAACAGCTGAGGGTGGTGTTTTTGCCCATTGAGCACTTAAAATAATTAAAGCTTTGTAATACTCAATACGATTTTCATCATCTAGCATATCAGCCAAATGCTTACTGCCTAAATCACTTAGTATAAAAAAGCCTTGCTGCTCGTCGCTAGCAATTATTTTTGGAAGTAAAAAGCCTTGCTCGGTAAATATCTTATTAAGTAATATATAAGGCGCGTTATTTACTTTTTGGGGTTCTGAATCCATCACAATAAAATGCTCATTACTGCACGTTAAACGGTAATAGCGACGGAAACTAGCATCCCCTGTTATCGCATTTAACAAAGTAGGCTGCGTATTAAAGTGTGTGTTTATAAATTGTTGTAAATTATCAAAGCGTGTCATTTTATAAGATATCTATTTTTAACTAAGTTAATTAGGTCAATTACTGTATTTGCCATTATTTTCCTTTATTATGTGCAAATTATATTTAATCACAAAGCATTAAGGTCAATAAATGAGCAAAACCTGGGGCATATTGATGCTAAGCGTAGTTAGCGCACCATCGCTTGCCGAAACTGAACTGACGCACAACCTTTGTGGCATTTCAATGCAAACCAGAGCTTGGCAACCACTTCCAGGCCTTGAGCTTGGTACTGTTGATATTAAAGCTGATGATGTAGAGCTCCTCGGCACTCAAAGTGCTGAATTTACCGGCAATGTTGATATTAACACCGTTAATATGAGTTTGTCCGCACAAACTGCGTTGATAGATAAACAGCGTGGTTTATTAAATGCAACCGGACCAATTACTTATCGTGACACAATTAGCCAAATAAGCAGCAAAGGGCTAAACGCCGATTTAAGCAACTCAGAAATTAGCCTACTTGGTGCAGATTACAGTTTAACCGATCAACAAGGTAAAGGTGGTGCAGAAAAGCTGACCGTGAATGATTCTGGCTTAGTGCTCATGAATGCAAGCTTTACTGCTTGTCCCGGTCAAAGCCCTGTATGGGAAATAGAAGCAGACGAAATTAATTTATCCCGCGAGGAAGGCTGGGGCGAAACTCACAATGCGGTGCTAAGAATTCTTGATACACCTGTTTTATATTTGCCTTATTTTACATTTGCACTCGATGAACGTCGTAAATCAGGATTACTAAAGCCTAATATTTCCAGCTCAGATCGCTATGGTATTGAAACAATTACACCTTATTACTGGAACATAGCGCCAAATTTTGATGCCACTATTACCCCGCGCTATATGTCTCGTAAAGGCTTGCAACTGCAAACAGAGTTTCGGTACTTAACTGAGCAACATGAAGGTTTGGTCGGTGTAGAGTACTTAAATAAAGACGATTCAGAGCCAACTCTTGATTCACGTTATATGTTTCATTGGCAACAAAGAAGTTATTTAGGTGAGAGCTGGCGAGCTAATGTAGATATTACCAACGTAAGTGATGACAATTACATTACTGATCTTGATTCTAACTATGCAAATAAAACCGATACCCAACTTTACCGAACTGGCGCACTAACACACTTAGGTGAGACATGGCGTACAGATATTAAAGTGCAAAACTTTGAAGTACTCGGTGATCACTTAGAATCATATACCGCTATACCTCAAATCAACTTTACTCAAACAGCCCCATGGCGTATTGATAATTTTGATTTTACAGTTTCTGGCGAAATCAGTCATTTTACTAACGACTCAGCCATTATAGATCAAGCAACGCGAGTGCATTTAGAGCCTAAAGCTCGCTTTGATTACAAACAACATGCATGGTCGTTTTTATCTGAAGTAAGTTTATTGCAAACAAATTATAAACAACATGGTGATTTAGATGGCACGCAATACAGCGAAAGCGTATCGCGTACAATCCCTAAAGTTCGTTTATATTCTCAACTAAATTTTGAACGTAATACATCATCTTTTATTGAAGATGGTATTCAAACCTTGGAGCCTCAAGTTCAGTATTTATATACCCCCAATAAAGACCAATCTGATATTGGGTTATTCGATACAACTAAGCTACAAGACGATTACTATGGCTTATTTAGAGACACTCGATTTTCGGGTGTTGACCGCATTGCCGCTGCAAACCAATTTACATTGGGTGCAACAACGCGTTTGTTTGATAAAAAACAAGAAGAAGTGTTTAACTTTAGCGCTGGACAAATATTTTATTTAAGTGACTCAGCTAAACCAACAGAGCAAGGCTTAAACTCAGACACTAATTATAATGCACTATTTGCAGCCCAAACCATGTTACATTGGCATCGACGTTGGTACCTTGCTGGAGGTATTCAATACGATACAGATGGTAAACAAATGGTTCAGTCAAATGTAACACTTGATTACAAAGGTGATAATAATCAGCTAGTACAATTGAACCATCGCTATGCAAATGATGTCTCAGGAAATACAATCGAGCAAGCGGGTGTATTTACAAGTATTCCCATTAGTGACGAATGGCAATTTATTGCAAGCTATCATCGAGATCTTGAAAATAACAGAAGTATCGAAATATTGAGCGGATTACAGTATGAATCATGCTGTTGGGCATTCCAAATTACTGGTCATCGCCAAATCGAAACTGACTTAAATCAGTCAATAGGACAAGAACAAGCAACTTTTGACTCAAGTATTGGTTTTAATTTTGTATTAAAAGGACTGGGTAGTAAAAGCCGCTATGATGCACAAAAACTATTACAACAAGGTATTTTTGGCTATCGTAGACCGTATTTTCTTAGTAACTAGTATCACAACAGTACTATTAGCAAGAGTAGTAAAGAGAACATGACTTTAAAAAAATTATTAGTATCAACAGTTTTAAGTATCAGCCTTTGCCAAAGTGCATTAGCAGCCCCTGTAGAAATCGACAAGGTGATTGGCGTTGTAAACCAAGGCGTTATTTTAAATAGTGAAGTAGACACCATTGTAAATCGTGTTAAAAAACAAGCCGAAGAGCAAGGGCAGCAACTTCCTAAAGATGAAACCTTACGTGTACAAGCAATAGAACGCTTAGTTAGCCAAACATTGATGATGCAAATGGCTGAACGTATGGGATTACAAATATCTGATAGCCAGCTAGACCAAACGCTAGCAAATATGGCAAAAGAACAAGGCGGTACAATTGCTGATCTACGTAAAACCATTGAAGGTTCTGGCGAGAGTTTTCAAGCATACCGTGAAGAAATCCGTAAAGAAATAACCACTCAACAAGTTACACGCGCCAATGTAGATCGCCGAATTTATATTAGCGATCAAGAAGTTGATAATTTGCTAAAAATTATGGAAAGTCAGGGACAAAACTCTGAAGAGTATAATATCGGGCACATTCTTATCGATATTCCTAATGATGCGACTGCTGATGAAATATCTGCAGCAAAAACACGAGCAGATAAAGTAATAGAACTATTAAATGATGATCAAGAATTTAAACGTATTGCCATTTCGTCATCAAGCGGTTCAAAAGCACTTGAAGGCGGACAACTAGGCTGGATGGGTATTAATGAAATGCCATCATTATTTGCAGAAGCAGTTAAAGGCAAAAAAAGTGGTGCTATTATTGGCCCTCTTCGCTCTGGCGCTGGATTTCATATAATTAAAGTACAAGAAATTCGTGGACTACAAGTTGTAGAAACAACTGAAGTGCGCTCACGTCATATACTAATCAAACCCTCTATTATCTTAAGCGAAGAAAAAGCACGAAATATGCTTGCTGGTTTTGCAAAAGACTTACGTGCTGGTACCGCTGATTTTGGTGAACTAGCTAAAGAATATTCTGAAGATCCAGGTTCAGCTCTCAAAGGTGGCGAATACGATTGGACTGATCCAACAACTTACGTTCCAGCTTTTAGAGATACTTTACTTTCTCTTAAACAAGATGAAATTAGTGAACCATTCAGAACTCGATTTGGTTGGCATATTGTTCAGTTACTTGGTAAACGTGTAGCTGATAAAACAGAGCTTGCTAAACGCAATCGTGCTCATGGCATGTTGTTCAATCGTAAATTTAAAGAAGAAAGTTTTAACTGGCAACAAGAAATGCGCGAGCAAGCTCACGTTGAAATTTTCCCTACAGACCAATAAATATGACCTTAAGAATTGCGATTACCCCGGGCGAGCCAGCAGGCATCGGCCCAGATTTACTTCTTACGCTTGCTCAGCAAGCGTGGGATGCTCAGCTTGTCGTACTAGCTGATGGTAAACTGCTTAAAGAACGTGCTAAACATCTTGGTTTGCCTATTAATTTAATTAAGTTTGATGAAAATGCCCCCGCAAAAGTAGCACCTGCGGGTAGTGTTTATATACATCAAGTTGATTTAGGTGTTGATGTAGAACTTGGGGTATTAAACGACGGTAATGGCCAATACGTTTTAGACACTTTGCGTATCGCAAGTGAAAAAAACATGGATGGTACATTCGATGCTGTTGTAACTGGTCCTGTCCATAAAGGTATTATTAACAAAGCTGGTATCTCTTTTAGCGGCCATACTGAATACTTTGCACAGCAATCAGATACTGCTGACGTTGTGATGATGCTGGCAACTGAGGGCTTACGTGTCGCACTTGTGACAACCCATATCCCACTTGCTTATGTATCGCGTGCTATTACCGAAGAACGTCTTACTAAAGTAGCGGGTATTTTAAATCACGACTTACAAACTAAATTTGGTATCGAAAAGCCACGTATTTTGGTATGCGGTTTAAACCCGCATGCAGGAGAAGATGGCCACTTAGGACGTGAAGAGATTGAAACAATCACACCTACTCTTGATGTACTTAGAAGCCAAGGTATGAATTTAATAGGTCCATTACCTGCGGACACGTTATTCCAAGATAAATATCTATCTGAAGCTGATGCTGTGCTTGCTATGTATCACGATCAGGGATTACCTGTGCTAAAATACAAGGGATTTGGTAATTCTGTGAATATTACATTAGGTTTACCATTTATCCGCACTTCAGTTGATCATGGTACGGCGCTAGATTTAGCCGGTACAGGTACAGCTGACGTTGGCAGTTTTGAATTAGCGATCCGCGAAGCAATTAAGCTCGCCCAAGAAAAAGCACAAAATCAATGACCGATAAAGTACATTTAGGACACCGCGCCCGTAAACGTTTTGGGCAAAACTTTTTATTTGATGAAATGATCATCGATAAAATAGTCTCTGCAATCGATCCTAAACCAGAAGACAACTTAGTAGAAATTGGCCCTGGACTTGGCGCTATTACAGAGCCTGTCGCTGATCTTAGTGGCCACCTAACGGTTGTTGAACTAGATAAAGATTTAGCACAACGTTTAATTGAGCACCCATTTTTAGGCCCTAAATTAACCGTTAACCAAGGCGATGCAATGACGTTTGACTTTGCAAGCCTAGTAAGAGACGACAAAAAATTAAAAGTGTTTGGCAACTTACCTTATAATATTTCTACGCCTTTACTGTTTCATCTTTTTGAATTTGCAGACAATATTGAACACATGCATTTTATGCTACAAAAAGAAGTCGTAAAGCGTATGGTTGCAGGCCCTGGTAGTAAAACCTTTGGCCGTTTAAGTGTAATGACTCAATACTACTGTAATGCAATGCCAGTGATAGAAGTGCCACCTGAGTGCTTTAAGCCAGCACCTAAGGTTGATTCTGCAGTTATTCGTTTAATCCCTAAAAAGCCAGAACAACGCACGGCTAAAAGCGTTAAAATTCTAAACACTGTGTGCTTGGAAGCCTTCAATCAGCGCCGTAAAACACTGCGCAACAGCTTGGGCAACTTACTAACAGCAGAAGAGCTTACAAGCATTGGGATAGACATAACGTTGCGCGCTGAGCGCTTATCTTTACAACAATTTATTGATATAGCTAATTGGATTTATGACAACAAGCAGTAATATTGGATCGCCTGTTAAGGTATCTGTAGAAACATTTTACGTAGAAGGCCAGTCTCAACCAGAGATCGAAAAATACGTATTTGCCTATTCGGTAACTATTCGAAACCATAGTCTGTGTAGCGCTAAGTTACTTAGCCGCTATTGGTTAATTACAGATGCAAATGGCAAAGAAACTGAAGTAGAAGGTGAAGGTGTTGTTGGCGAAATGCCAACCATAGGCCCTGGTGAAAGCTACAAATATACCAGTGGAGCTATACTTGATACACCAGTAGGCACTATGCAAGGGCATTATACTTTACGCAATGAATTTGGTTCTGAGTTTCAAGCACCTATTAACGTGTTTCGCTTAGCTTGCCCTAATATTTTGCACTAAATGATAACTAAATTGTATGGCTGATTATGTAATAGGTGATTTACAAGGATGCTTTAGCGAATTTAGCACCTTGCTACAGCGGGTAGATTTTAACCCAAGTAAAGATCACCTCTACTTAGTAGGAGATATAGTCGCTCGCGGACCAGACTCTTTAGCCTGCTTAGATTACATTTACCAAAACCAAGACAGCATAACGATTACACTTGGCAATCATGATTTGCATATGATTGCCTGCTATTACTTAAATAAACCAACTAACCCAAAAGACAAACTTAGCCCAATATTCAATAGCCATAAACTCACCCATTACATTGAATATCTTCAAACTCAGCCTCTTGCCTTATACTTAAAAAAATATAATAGCTTTATATCTCATGCTGGTCTTAACCCTGATTGGTCAATTGAAAATGCGTTAAAATATGCACAGTTTGCGCAAAGCTGTTACCAATCAAATAATGCAAAAACCTTCTTTGAGCAAATGTATAAGCCACACCCTGTGAAATGGCATAATGATCTAGACGACTTTGAAAAATTTAGATACATAGTTAATTATTTTACTCGAATGCGCTTTTTAACAAGTAATAATCAACTAGAACTTAGTGCAAAAGGCGCAACAATCAATAATAATGAGTTAACACCTTGGTTTATGCATCCAAATATATTAAACATTAAACAGGATATTATTTTTGGGCACTGGGCTGCCCTTGAAGGTAATACAAACCATAAATGTGTACACGCTTTAGATACAGGGTGTGTGTGGGGTAACAGCATGACGCTAATGAAACTACCTAGCAAACAAAAAATTGTAGAAAAATCCCACCTTTTGTCTAAATAACCTGAAATAATCTAATACATCTGTTAGATTTATAGACTAATAATTAAAATTAATTAAAGTAATTGATTTTAATTACTTAACTTATCAGTACAAACGCCGATAAGTTCTAACTGAAGTACTTTTGAGTGGAAACCTATATGAATCTAACAGTAAGCCAACGTATTTGGGGTGGTTTTATATTTATCACGCTATTACTTTTAATAATTGGTGGCAATTCTTTAATAAAAATAGCAAATATTGACCGCTCAACTCAAAAAGTGAACCAACTATCACTTCCAGCTCTGAATAAAAGCTCTGAGTTACAAGCTGAATTCATTTTAATGAGTAAAGCCGCTCAAGCGAGTTTTTACACTTCATCTGCAAATGAACTGGCGCCAATAAAAAAACAAGTACTCGAACAAAAACAGCTATTTAATAGCCTTCATAGCGAACTACAAGCAGTCGTAAAAGATGATCCAGCTTTAAACCAAAGCAGTAGAAATGTAGAACAAACCTACCTAAGTTTTTTAAGTACTGTAGAGAGCTTGCTTGTAGATAAGAGTAAACAATTAGCACTTAACAAAACATTAAAGTCTCAATTAGAAATTATCGAACTTAACGCTGAAGATGCAAATTCTGTCGTACTCGACATTTTGGACATAGACGGTTTTGAGCAAAATCATGCACGCGCATTCCAAGCGGCTAATAATTTAGAGAATAACTTTATGTCGGTTGTAAGTAATAGTACCGACATGCTGACAGTTAAAACACTCAATACACTTGATATTGTTAAAAACGAACAAAGCTACTATTTTGATGAAGTAACACGCACTCTAGCGTTAATAAAGCCTGCTATAGAGCAAACTCACAGTGATTTATTCAATAACTTAAAAGAGTATGTAGATACCCTCGAAAATAATATTAAAGGTAATAGTGGTTTAGCTGCAAATAAAAAACGCCTAATTGACTCAATCACACTGACCGAAAGAGAGCTTGCCGAATCAGAGCAAGCAACGAAAATGGCACTTAATCAAATTGATGAATTAGTTGCACAAGCAAGCAATGTTGCCTTTGAGTTACAAAAAGGTGTGCGCAGCGATGTAGATTCAGCTAATTTATGGACATGGGTAGGGATGGTTATCGCAACACTTCTAGCGATAGCAATTGCCATTATTACAGTTAGTCGTATAACCAAACCGCTTGCTGAAGTTAATCGTATTTTAGATATTGTTGCCAGTGGCGACATGACACAACGCTTAGATGACACTGCTAAAGATGAGTTTGGCGAACTATCTAAAAGTTGTAATACTTTAATTGATAGCTTGCGCAGCTTAATTAAAGGCATTATTTCTCGCTCGACTCAACTGGCCGCCGCTTCAGAAGAAACGTCTGCAATTACTGCAGAATCAAGCCAAGCAATTCGCAATCAACAAGCACAAGTTGAACAAGCAGCAACTGCAACCACTGAAATGAGCAGTACATCGCAAACAGTTAGCAACAGTGCTCAACAAGCGCTTAGTGAAATTAAAAATGCTGACAAAGAAGCCGAACGCGTTAAAGGTATTTCTAACAACAATAAAGCGACGATTGAGCAGCTTGCTCGTGAAGTAGACGACGCCTCTCAAGTTATCAATAAACTACATCAAGATAGCGCATCAATTGGTAGCATATTAGATGTAATACGCGGTATTGCAGACCAAACAAACTTATTAGCACTTAATGCTGCAATTGAAGCTGCACGTGCTGGTGAGTATGGCCGAGGCTTTGCGGTTGTAGCCGATGAAGTTCGCTCTTTAGCAAGTAAAACACAAGAGTCGACTCAAGAAATTCAATCAATGATTGAATCGCTACAAACAGGCGCAGAAGCTGCGGTAACAGCAATGAGCAAAGGTAAACAACGTGCTGTATCGTGTGTTGAGCAAACAGACTTAGCTAGTAGCGCGCTTGATTCTATTACATTTGCGGTATCTCAAGCTCACGATGTCAGTGAAGAAATATCAACTGCTGCATTAGAGCAACAACAAGTAGCACAAGAGATTAGTGAACGCTTAGAATCAATCGTAGCCATTGCAGAACAAACCGCTGAAGGCGCAAGCCAAACAAACATCTCAAGTTCAGAAGTAGCAAAACTTGCTGAAGAACTTCGTTTATCAGTCGATGAGTTTAAAGTTTAAATAACGCAATTAGCGCAAACAAAAACCCCGTTGATACCAAGTATCAACGGGGTTTTTTGTTTACTTAAATAAAGTACTTAACCTGAGCTCTGGTTACGAAGTTTACTAACGTATTGAATCATGGTGATATTTAAATTTATTTTCTCTAGCCAGATAGATTTATTATCCAGAGTTCAGGTTACTTATGCCAATGCGCTTCATTAAGAAGGCTGGTGTTATTACTTTTGGCAATGACTGCAAAAAACGGTGCTGCGCTGCCCTAGCCGTATTTCTTGCAGTTCGCTTTCACATGTCATACATGGCTTGCCTTTACGCCCATATACTAATAATTCTTGTGCAAAATACCCTGGTTTACCATCGCTTTGTGCAAAGTCCTTAAGCGTAGTACCACCTTGCATAATAGCCGCAGCAAGCGTGTCTTTTATAATAGGAATAAGTGCTTGATAGCGCTTTTGTGAAACTTTTCCCGCTTCTCGCTTTGGATGTATACCCGCTTTAAATAACGATTCATTCGCATAGATGTTACCAACACCGACTACCACTGCGTTATCCATAATAAACTGCTTTACGGGTACTTTTTTATTGCGCGATTGTTCATACACACGTTTAGCAAAAAAATCATCGGTAAGCGGCTCAGGACCAAGCTTAGAGAGTAGCTTATGTACTTGCCCTGGCTCTTGCCATAAGCAACAACCAAAGCGACGAGGATCGTTTAAGCGCAGTGCTTTACCGTTGCCAAAAATAAACTCTACATGGTCATGCTTTTTAAGCGGCTCACTTTTATCTACAACACGTAAATTACCTGACATACCCAAATGTAAAATAGTGCTGCCAAGCTCACAATGTAATAGTAAATATTTAGCTCGTCGTTCAATACTAGTAACAATTAGCCCTTCAAGTTGATACACGTCATCTGGCACTGGCCAGCGCATACTGCCATTGTAAATATTTACCTTTGTGACAACTTGGTTTTGTACGTGGGGAGTGATGCCCATTCGGCTCACTTCTACCTCTGGTAATTCAGGCATTAATTAGACTCACTTTGTGAAAAATCAAAACTAGGAAATAACTGCTGTGCAGTTTTTAAATCGAGTGCGAGTATTCGTTGGCTACTCTTTTCGAGTAAGTAATATTGCCCATCGCCTTTATAAAGCAAATAAATCCAAGGTAAACTCTCACCAGCCAACTCAAATGTAGCAACATATAAAGGCGCATTAGGATTAAAAACAACAGATTCGTTAACACCCATTAACTGCGCGCTTTGCCATTGGTTAATTAAATCACTAAGTTGTTGCTCAGAAGCTTGCCAGATAAATGGCGCATCTTTTTGTAACATTGTTGTACGCCAACTAGTTCCAATACGCTCAATTTTTTGATCAACAAATGTCAGCGTCAATACAAAGCTTTGAATTGGTAATACAGGCTGTACCGAAGACTCATCAGCTGAATTAAAAAGTTGCTTATGCCAGCCATTTAAAAAGAAGATCATAATCAACATTGAAAAAATAATAACGTTGTTCCAACCTTTGCGACCAAGTTGCATGTGCACACTTCCTATTTAATTCAAGATTTTAAAGTGTAACTAAAACTTAATTGCACTGTCTATATGTTAAACCGTGCAGACTTTGTTAGAATATCGGCAAATTTAAAGGAGTTCCGTCAATGTCTATGTATGTAGTGGGCCATAAAATCCCAGATTCAGATTCTATTTGTGGTGCAATTGCACTGGCTTATTTAAAAAACCAAATCGATGAGCCAGCAATTCCAACACGTCTTGGTGAAATTTCACCAGAAACTCAATTTATCCTTGATAAATTTGGCTTCGAAGCACCAGAGCTAAAATTAAGCTACGCTGGCGAAGACGTTTACATTGTGGATCACACAGAAAAAACACAAGCACCCGATGATATCGACCAAGCTCGCGTTGTTGGTGTGGTAGATCACCATAAACTAGGTGACTTAACATCATCGACTCCGCTTGAATGTTGGATTCGCCCTGTTGGCTGTTCGAACACCATTATTAAAATGATGTACGATTTTTACAGTGTAGAAATCCCTAAAGACATCGCTGGTATTATGCTGTGCGCAATTTTAAGCGACACAGTCATATTTAAATCACCAACATGTACTACTGCCGATATTAAATGTGTTGAAGCGCTAGCTGAAATTGCAGGCGTAGAAGACTTTAAAGAACTTGGTATGGATATGTTCCGCGTTAAATCTGCGGTAGAAAACACACCAGCGCGCGATTTAGTAATGCGTGACTTTAAAGATTTCAACATGAACGGTAACTTAGTAGGCATTGGCCAACTAGAAGTAATCGACCTTGCTGTTTTTGACGATATTAAAGCAGACCTTGCAGCCGATATTGCTAAGCTCAAAGTAGAGGGCAACCGCCATTCTGTGTTTTTACTGCTTACCGACATAATGAAAGAAGGCTCAGAAATGCTAATTGTATCTGACGATGCAAACTTAGTTGAGCAGGCTTACGGTGTAAAACCAGAGAATGATAAAGTATGGTTAGATGGTGTCCTGAGCCGTAAAAAGCAAGTAGTCCCACCACTGCAAGATGCGTTTTCAAAAGCCTAATAGCTTTAACAAATAGCACTAAAAAAGCCGATATTGCATAAAACAATATCGGCTTTTTTGTTTTTAAAATTTGTATTTCTTATACCAATTCGCTTAATTAAATAAGCTATTTTGAGGCTGGAAAAACGTGTTGATAGCTAGGCAAAAAATTCGATATTTAGTTGTTCTCGGCAATTGCTCCTGCATTGCTCTACCTTCTGCATCCATGCAGTCGTAAATGAGAATTTTTTAACGCAGGTAACGACACGTTTAGCCCCGCAAAATGATTAAGTATTATTGCGGATTGGTATTAAGCTACAAACACAACTCTCTAAATGGTAATGTGGCTGCGCCAATTGATACCGGAAAATTATCAATATTAGATACCACCAGCTTTGGCATAGGGCGTTTAGCGCCACGTCTAAATTGTGCATAAACCTCAGTTCGTGCAATAACTTTTTCAGCCAACTCTTTTGGAATATGGCCACCAATAATAATCGCTTCAGCATCTAATAATGCAGAGCAACAGGTTGCCACTAAATCAAATGAGTCTTGAACTTTAAACAACCACTCTTCAACGCCAGGCCAATCGGGGTCAAAGTTGTCATGCAGGTCGTAAATAGAAGTAACCGCTACGCCATTTTTTTTCAAAATACGTTTTAGTAATTCAAGATTGGGGTGGGCATATAATTTAGGCGGTAGCATGTCGCCAAGCTCACCTGCGTTTCCGTATGTACCGCGCAGTACGTCACCATTATTTACAATACCGCCACCAAATGCGGCCGACACAAACATATAAACAAAGTTTTTATACTCGCGCCCAATACCAGCAACACCCTCACCTGCGGCTGCACCTGTAGCATCGTTAACAACCCAAGTAGGGAGTTGAAAATGCTGCGACACAATATCGATAATATCAACCTGCGACCACTCCTCTAGCATATGGTGGGTATTCATTTTTCCATCCATTGAGCTAAAAAAGCCAGAGATACCCACGCCCATTCCCAGTACTTTTTCACTTGGAATGTCACGCTCAGCGCTTATATCTTCCACCAGCTTTTGTGCACATTTAAGTACATTATTAATGCTCATATCCGACATTAACTGCATATGGGTGTAAACCACCTTTCCCGTAAAATCCATTACAGCAAGCGAAATAGCATCAAGCAAAATAGCTAAGCCAAAGGTAAATCCGTAATCGGGATTAAGGGCAATGCCAAACCCAGGCTTACCTTTTTTATTAGGAATTAGCGTATCAGTTTGTACAATTACACCGTGTTGGGTTAACGACTTAAGTAAACGCGACACAGTTTGCTGTGGAATACGAGTTGCGCTCACAATATGACTTTGAGTTACGCACTTTTCCCAAAACACCACTTTTATAATATCGCGCTCAATATCTTGAAATAGCTTTTCGCCTTTTCCAAGCTCAAAACCAGAGCGTAATAAGTTACTGTTGTTTAACGAAAACATAGGTATTAACCCTAACAAAATTGGAGCACAAGATTACGTGAAACCATTATAAAGAACAAGTGGGCAAACGCGTCTACTCAATCACTATCACTCTAAAATCATTCACATTTGTGTTAGTTGGCCCAGTAATAATTAAATCATCAATGGCTTTAAAAAACTGATGGCTATTATGACCTTCTAACTGTGCGTGTAAGTTTTCGCCAGCATCTTGTGCGCGAGCAATCGTACTGCTATTTATATACGCACCCGCTACATCTTTACTACCATCTACACCATCGGTATCACAAGCAAGTGCGTAAATACCCGCTTCGCCATTAAGTGCCTCAGCCAACGCCATTAAGTATTCTTGATTCGGCCCGCCATCGCCATAAACATCAGCAACGGTTACGGTAAGCTCGCCACCAGAGAACAACATAGCGCGCTTGCCTTGGGCTTTTTGATCAAGAGCGATAGCCGCATGTTGCTTTGCAACCTCTTTAGCCTCGCCTTGAATATCATACCCTAGTACCTGGGTTTCCCAGCCTTGATGCTGTGCAACACTTATAGCGCTATCAATAGCATGCTGCGCATTTGCAACAATAAAGTACTCACCCACGGTATCAGCAACTCGTTCTTGCTCTGGTTTTAATAAATGCGCTTCAACCTCTGCAATTACCGGCCAATTGTACTTTTGTAAAATAGCCAGTGCATCGGCTTTAGTACTGCCATCGCTAATAGTAGGGCCCGATGCTATATCACTTGGTTTGTCCCCTACTACATCTGAAATAATGAGCGTAACGTAATTAGACTTAGCGGCCTGCGCTAACTTACCGCCTTTAACAAGTGACAACTGCTTACGCACTACATTTATTTCATCAACGCTTGCACCACTTCTAAGTAAAAACTGATTAAGCTTTTGCTTTTGTGAAAAAGGCACATCATCAACAGGTAGGCACATCAACGACGAACCGCCCCCGAAATAATAAACAAAATAGGAATATCAGCCGGATTATTTTTTACAAGTTCCAATAACTCTTTGCCAGCAGCTAAGCTGTTATCGTCTGGTGTTGGGTGGTTTGCACTAAGCACTTTAATTCGCCCAGTATCACCGCTACTTTCGTAGCCATAACGCGTTACCACTGCGCCAAAACATTTATCACCATAAAAGCGATTAACTTCGGCGGCCATTTCAGCGGCGGCTTTACCCGCCCCTACTACACACAAACCTTTGCTTGCATCTATATTTTCTAAATACTTACTCATGCAAGCACTCGGTTTGCAGGCATTTACCGCAGTGGTAAATAAATCAATTAAAAACGACTTTTTAGAATCCATTAGTCACAGCTCACGAAAAAATTGAAGGAATAGCTAAACAAATTAATATCATCACAATAAACATACTAAGTAGCATAACGATATCTTTGCCAGTTAAAATTGAGTTTGATACGGTCTCGGCATTTTGTACTTTTGTGACTTCGTTTACCTCTCTTGAAATTAAACGACTCGTAACATAAATAATCACAGCGGCGCTTACAAAACCGATAAAATTCCACCAAAACCAGAAAATATCAGGCGCAAATACCGACACCAATAAGTTAATTAATACACTACTAATTAAGCCAATATTGGCATGCAATGCAGCACTGCGTTTACTTAATACAGCAACTAAAAATACCGCCAGTATTGGGCCATAAAATAGCGAGCCGACTTTGTTAATAGCTTCAATAATGGTCGGCGCTATGTCACCGGCAAAAAGTGATAGTACTAAGGTAATTGCACCCCATGCTAAACCTAAGTATTTAGCTAACTTTAAGTAAGATGGTTGGTCTAGCTCTTTATTAGAAATACGGCTGTAATCTTCAATACTTACCGCCGAAAGTGAATTAATTGCAGAGCTAAGTGACGACATCGCTGCCGACAAAATAGCGACAACTAACAAACCAATTAAGCCGTGCGGGAGGTAATCTAAAATAAATATAGGCATCATCCAATCAGGGTTATCTGCTGGAATTTTTGCTAAAAATTCAGGATTACTCATTGCCAATGTGCCAACAATTAAACCCGACACACAATATAAAATAGTAATAGGAAAGCGCACTACACCATTTGCTAAAATCATGTAGCGTAGGTTTTTAGGATCTTTTGCACTGAGCGCACGTTGCGCTTGCGTTTGGTCACATCCGTAGTAAGAGGCGTAAAGTACCACACCACCAAAAATCATCGGTAAAAAGCCAAAGCCATCACCACTAAAACCAAATGAATCAAACTTAATCGCTTCTAATCGGCTCGAATCAACATTGGCAATGAAGGTATCAACCCCACCTAAGTGATACAGTCCAAACCCTATACAAGCAATAGTACCCAGTACAATGATGATCATTTGAATCGCATCACCGTACACTACAGCTTTCATCCCACCTTGCAGTGAATACAAAACGGTTATAACTCCCGTTAGTACAATTGCTTGCCATGCTTCTATTCCCATGGTGCCTTGTAAAATAAGCGATACCGCGTAGATCATAATGCCGGTCGCAAACGCACGGCTAAATTGAAACACCACACTAATAAGCACACGGGTTGAGCGGCCAAAGCGCACTTCTAAATAATCGTAAATACTGACAATGCCGCTTTTATAAAGCTTGGGTAAAATAGTCGCTAAAATTAAAATCATCGCCAGCGGAACACCCAACTCATACGAGAGCCATTGCATACCACCGCCTTCACGCAAACCAACAAATGCAGGAGCCGAAATAAAGCTAATAGCCGAAAGCTGAGTGGCCATTACCGACAAAGCTAAAGGCTTCCAACCTAAGCTTTTACCCCCTAAAAAGTAATCATTTTTATTGGTTTGTTCGCGTAGCATAAATCCCATTACCAATAAGGCACCAAGATAAAGAGCAACTATTGAAAAATCTAATATATTCATAATTAATTCGCGTATTCACAATATGAAAACACTGCGCCTTTTCAAAAATTAAATACCAAATGGCTACCTGCCCTTACCTTTTTAAATAAACGAACCTAATCAAAAAGATAAACCTGTAGCTAACTTAGCTGAAAAATACATCACAATGCAAAAAACCTATTAACCCCAAAGTAGGTTAATAGGCATAAAGCATTTATTTAAAAGTCGTATTTAACTCTTAAAGTAACGCGTCGAGGGAGAATTGGGCGACCTACAAAATATGGGTTATCTGCCGTTTGGCTATTACCTAGACGAGGTGAACCTTCAGTAACACCGTCAGAATCAAACAGATTAAATACCCCAACGCTTAAGCGTACTGTTTGCTCTGGTGCAACTTGCCAGTTATAGCCTGCATCAAATCTAAATAAGTGGAATGAATCAAGTTCCACAGAGTTTGAGTCATTAGCAAAATTTTTACCGGTAAAGTTATGGTAAATCGATGCATCCCAGTTATCTGCGGTGTAGCTAATAGATGAGTTAAATAATATTTTTGGTTTACGACGTAATTCGTTACCAATAATAGAAGGGTCTGAGTCAAATTCAGTAAACTCGTGATCGGTATAGGTCATGTTGGCATCAACAGCCCACTCATCGGTAATATCGTAACGACCGGTAAGCTCAACACCCGTTGCTTTAGTTGATTGCATCACTGGCAGCTCTAATACGCCCCCATTACCATCATTTACAAAGTCTACGCTGCGTCTGTCTTTTAAGTCAGTTCTAAATAACGCAATGCTACCGCTAAAGTCGTTATCAAAAAACTTAACACCTAGCTCGCCTTGCTCAACAATTTCGGCTTCGTAGCTGGCAGGCTCGCCTAAATCGTTAAACTGAATACCTCTAATTTCGGGGAAGAAAAACCCACGCGATGCATTGGCATATATATTTAAATTATCAGTTAAGCGATATAACGCCGCCCCTGATACAGCAAATTCAGACGTGTCGACTTCGCCGTAAGTCATTACACCACTGCCCGTAGTGTTAACTTGTAAGTTAGGTGCAAGCGTTGGATCATCAGAAACCTGAACTACTTGGCTGCCTTCGCGACTAATTTTTCCTTCAATTTCTTCGTAGCGAACACCAAAGTCAAAAATCCAATCGTCGCTTTCCATTTGATCCGCTACGTACAATGCTCTGCGGGTAGCGCTAATGGTTTGGTTAGTATAAGAAATGCCTGGGCCACTAATACCATTTTGAGTGTACTGAACCTCGTCGCCATTAACATCGGTATACGTTAAGTCGATTAAGCGAGGATTGTTATTAAACTCACCTAAGTAAGTTGTAATAACGTTATCGTCGTCGGCTTCACTGTGCGAGAAAAATGTACCGACTGTAATATCGTGGCTAAAATCACCTACAAAAATACTTTTGATGATATTAAATTCTGCAGAAAAATCTTCAGCTGGGCGGTCACGGTCTAAAATGCGGTTAGCAAATAGTAAGTCATCACTTGCAAGTACGACACCTGAATTAACATAAGAAAACTCAGCACCGCTTGCATCACCTAGCCCTCGGTTAGCTAAAAAGTCGTCTTGGCTTTCAGGTACATTAATAATACCGTCGCCGTCTAAAAATAGATTAAATTCGTGTTGATATTTAGCGTATTTACTGCGCATATTAATGGCAAAATCGTTAGCGAGTTCTTTTTCAAACACCACTGAAATAGAGCCACCTTTAGTAACTACACCATCGCTGATTGGCGATTCATAACGACCATTTGCTGTATCGTAGGTTAAGTTAGATACTTGCGCCGTTTGCAGTGATTCGACTTCACGACCATCATTACCACTTAAGCGCTCGCGGCTGTCGCCATCAAGTGGAATAGGTAAGTAAAACTGAGCTTGGTCGTCAATGTACTGTCCATAAACAGTAAATGAGCCAGAGCCATCATCAAATTCTTTACGAATATTACCACGCAACTGTGTACCTTTAGTCTCAAGGCCTGTATCTAATGGGCCCTCGTCGTAACGGTAAAAGCCAGAAAGCGCATAATATAAGCCGTCTTCGTTAAGTGGACCGCTCGTTGCAAAACCTAAGCGAGTACGCCCTTGGTCAGAAAGCTCCATTTGTACGGTACTTTGCGGATCATCACTGCCCGTTTTAGAAATATAGTTAATAATACCGGCCACAGAACCTTGGCCAAATAAATTAGATACACCACCACGCACAAACTCTACGCGCTCAATACCCAAATCATTACGGTAATACACATCAAACGCCGATGAGTTTAAACCAAAAACACTCAAACTAGGTGAACCGTCATACGACAGTGGCGTAAACTGAAACTGACCCGATGAAGGTAAGCCTCTTACTTGTAGGTTAGTAGCGACTTCACCGCCACCGCCTTCTACTTTAATACCCGGAATATAGCGAAGCACATCCGCTTGGCTACTTGAAGACAGCTTTACCAGCTCGTCTTCGCTAATAGATGTTACTGATTGTGGAGTGTCTGAAATAACACGCCCTTTACTGGTACCAGAGACGATAATACGCTCAACGTTGTTAGCTTTTTTTGCTGTATCTGGTGCAGCTTCTTCTGCCGCATAAGCGCCCTGTGCAAGGCATAAAGATACAATAGAGGCGATCGTTGTTTTATTCACGGGTATTCTCCAATTGTGCTGGTTGTCTGTGTGTATTTACTTAGAGTGAGGCTAAGCAAAGCCGAAATAATCAAGTAAACATGTTAGTTTTTTGTTACTTCGAACAGGATTTAAGCACAGAAAAAAACATTTACAACCCATAATGAGTGCTTTAATATTATCCAAATCGGAAATAACACACAAAGAGCACCCAATATGACTACTGTAAACAGCGGTAAAATTGACTCAGCAACGGCTTCATCGCTTGCAGACCTTGCTACTAAAACACTTATAGCGAACGACTTAGGTGGCTATACAGTACCAACACATGGCCTATACCCGTTTCAGTGGAACTGGGATTCAGCCATTACAGCGCTAGGTTGGATGAAATCAGACGAAAGCCGCGCATGGCAAGAAATTGATGTGTTATTTTCAGGCCAATGGGATAATGGCATGGTGCCGCACATCTTGTTTCATAAAGATTCAGATACTTATTTTCCTGGCCCTGACGTATGGGGTTCGGATAAAAAAATTAAAAGTACGTCTATTTCACAGCCGCCAGTAGTCGCCACCATAATGAAAGAAATGCTTGCCAGCGCTAAAGATAAAGCACTTGCAGAACAAAAAGTTAAAGCGTTATTTTCACAAGTAGTTGATTATCATTTATGGTGGTACAACGACCGAGATCCTGAAAAAACAGGTTTAGTAGTGACCTACCACCCGTGGGAATCGGGCATGGATAACAGCCCATCATGGGATGACGCTCTTCATGCTGTGCCATGTGTAGATTGGGAATATACGCGCCGTGATACAAGTCATGTGGATTCTTCTCAGCGTCCACATAAAAGTGAATACGACCGCTTTTTATACCTTGTAGACTTTTTCAAACGTAACAACTTTGACAGCAAAGTAATTTACGAAACCTGCCCGTACAAAGTGAATGACCTAGGTATTATTGCTATTTTACACCGTGCAACCAAAGATTTACTCAAAATGGGTGAACAACTTGACTTAAACGATGCTCGCACTGATTACTTAGCACAGCGCTTACAAATAACAGAGCAAGCCATAAACACTTTATGGTGTGAACAAAGCCAGTACTTTTATTGCAGAGATGTATTAACTAACAGCTTGGCTAAAGTTAAAACATCAGCCGCGCTATTAACTGTATATGCAGGTTTAACAAGCGATGAGCAAACTAAAATAATTAATACAGCCACCGAAGATTTTATTGAGTCGAGCCAATTTAGTGTGGCATCTACTCACCCTAAAGAAGAAAAATACGAGCCACAACGCTACTGGCGTGGCCCGATTTGGTTACACATCAACTGGATGATAGCCATAGGCCTTAAAGAAGCAGGCTTTGTAACAACGGCTGAAAAAATTCAAGATGACACTCGCAACCTAGTTGTTAAGTCAGGCTACTACGAATATTTTAACCCAGAAACAGGTGCTGGCTGTGGTGGTAAAGATTTCTCGTGGACAGCTGCAATAGCATTACATTGGCTACTTGACTAATAACTAAGGCAAGATCATGAAACACACAATATGCTTTGGTGAAGTACTGGTTGATTTACTTTCAAATAAATTGAGCCAAAACAGCAACGAACACGAAGCGTTTACAAAGTTTGCAGGCGGTGCGCCTGCAAACGTAAGCGTTGCCATTGCAAAGCTAGGCGGTAATGCTTACTTTGCAGGAATGCTAAGCACTGATAGCTTTGGCGACTTTTTACATAATGCATTAAAAGAGCAAGGTGTAAAAACCGACTTTATGCGTTTTACCAACCAAGCAAAAACAGCCCTTGCGTTTGTATCACTCGATAACGATGGCGATCGCACGTTTGAGTTTTACCGTGATAACACTGCCGATTTGCACTTTAGTAACGATGACTTTAGTCGCGAATGGTTTGAGCAATGCGATATTTTTCATATTTGCTCAAACACATTAACCAACAAAAACATCAGAAACACCACCGCTTACGGTGTTAAATTTGCAAAACAAAATAACTCAATTGTAAGCTTTGATATTAACTTGCGCCTCAATTTATGGCCAAGCGATGCCAACCCTCGCGAGCATATTTTACCGTTATTAAAAGACTGCTCAATTATTAAAGCCTCAAAAGAAGAGCTTGAATACTTAGCGGGTGAACAATCGAGCGATGAGTTTATTGCCCTAACACTTAATACCGGTTGTGAGCTATTTGTAGTTACTGATGCAAGTAACCCAATGTATTGGTTTACTAAACACGGCAAACAAATGCTTATCCCTAAAAAAGTAACTATGGTTGATGCTACCGCCGCCGGTGATGCCTTTGTTGGAGGTTTACTATACCAACTCGGTTTACATGCATTAACACCAACGAGCTTTAGTACCCTTTGTAAAAATACTGCAAAGCTAACAACTATTTTTGAATTTGCTTCGTTATGTGGTGCCCATGCCGCATCTTACAAAGGGGCATTTAACTCCCTACCTAACCAAAAGTCTCTACACGATTTTAGGCGCAAACGATGAAAAGCACACCTGATAACTTTAAAAGCCGTGAATTCTTAACGCAGCACATTAGCGACACGTTAGCGTTTTATGAGCCAAATATTGACGACAAACACGGTGGTTTTTACCAAAACTTTTCTGATAACGGTGAGGTGTTTGATAAACACACGCGCCACTTAGTAAGCTCTACTCGTTTTGTATTTAACTATGCACGCGCGTATCAAATCTTTAATGACGAAAAGTATCTTAATCGTGTTAAATCGGGGATTGAGTTTATTCGTAAGCATCACCTTGTTGAGCAAACAGGTGGCTACAACTGGTTATTAAAAGTTCAAAACGGTCAAGCTACCGTGCTTGATAACACCAATCATTGCTATGGCTTTGCATTTGTTATTTTAGCGTACAGCTGGGCATACCGTGTGGGCGTTACAGAGGCGCGAGAATACCTAAACGATACATTTCAAACAATGGAAACACATTTTTGGGATGCAAAAGCCGGTTTATATAAAGATCAACATAACAGCGACTTCACAAAGTGTGATTCATACCGCGGCCAAAACGCCAACATGCACACCTGCGAAGCACTTATTGCCGCCTATGAAGCCACAAAAGACGAAATATTTTTAAACCGTGCGCTCACACTTGCCGACAACATGGTTAATCGCCAAGCTAATTTAATGGGTGGGCTAATTTGGGAGCATTACGATATAAATTGGCAGGTCGATTTAGAGTACAACAAAGACGATCCTAAAAATTTATTTCGTCCGTGGGGCTTTCAACCTGGCCATCAAACAGAGTGGTCAAAACTGCTTATGTTTTTAAATAAGCATAAGCCACAAAAATGGCTTATTGAACGCGCTCAAGCCTTATTTGATAACTCGATAAATGTAGCGTGGGATAAAAAGTACGGCGGTATTTGCTACGGCTTTGCTCCTGATAAAACTATTTGCGATGACGATAAATACTTTTGGGTGCAAGCCGAAACTCTGTGTTGTGCAGCGTATCTTTATCAAGCAACAGGGGATGAAAAATATCAGCAATGGTATGACAAAATTTGGCAGTATTCGTGGCAGCATTTAGTCGATCATAAATACGGTGCTTGGTTTAGAATTTTAACCGCTGATAATAAAAAAATAGACACGATGAAAAGCCCAATAGGTAAAACTGATTACCATACAATGGGTGCCTGCTTTGATGTGCTCGAACTATTAAAGTAACTATGTAGTCATAACTTTTACAGTGTTGTGTAGACCTTTTAACCGCCAGTTTGGCGGTTTTTTTATTTTATGCAGATAAACATCACCAACCAATGGCTTACGAAATCACTTTAATTAGTCTATTGAATTACATGGAAAGCCATAAATAACGGAAGGTGAAATCCTCTCTCGCTGATTCCCTAATTGAATCCTGTAGCCATGAAATAAACATAATAACCGATGATATTTAAATACTAACCATCAGTTATAATTAGTATTTTCATCCCTCAGGATTGAAATTCATTTGAAATAAAAAGACATTTAACTGCAGCCTAAAGTCTATAATACAATTGAGTAAATAATTTCTAATTTTAAATAATAGTTTTTATTAGTTTTCTCCTTAAGTCGACTGAGGTTGAATTATCATGGTCATAGCCGAATAAATCAAAATAAACATCATATTCATTGCGTCTTGTATTTAATAATTAAATACAGCTTTAAATAAATTAAATTCGCTGATTGTAACAAGTAATTAGTTACTATTTTCGGTCATTCATAATATTATTAATTCGTTTGAGGAAGTACCATGCGGTCTTGAGTTATCGCAAAACAAATTATAATTATCTTGCGAATCCTAATGGTAACCTTGAAAAAGGAGCTTAAATAATTATATATAATGTAAGCCCACTTAAAGGACGAATATGGATAGTAAAGATAAAAAAGAGCTTAGCGAGACCGATATTTGTGATTTATTTATCACTCCCGCAATTAAAAAAGCAGGTTGGGATCAATTAAAGCAAGTTCGACGTGAGTTCCGTTTAACTCCCGGACCTATTGGCGTCCGAGGAGATCTATCTTTTCGTCGTAAACATAAAAGTAAAATTGCTGATTATGCGCTTTTTTGGAAACCGGGTGTACCAATTGGCATTGTTGAAGCAAAAAATAATAAGAAAAAAGTAAGTGAAGGTATGCAGCAAGCTTTAAGCTATGCTGCTACCCTAGAAGTCCCAAGTGCATTTAGTTCAAATGGTGATGCTTTTGAGTCTAGCAACTTACTCGCTGAGCCAACGGAAGATGTACAAATTGAAATTCCATTAGACCAATTTCCTCCTCCAGAGTTACTTTGGCTGCGTTATAAGCAATTTCACAATATTGCCGATGAAATGGAAGACGTGGTCTTGCAACCCTTTCATACCGACTCGTCAGGTAAAGAACCAAGATATTATCAAATAGATGCAATTAACCGTACGGTTGAAGCTGTAGCGAAAGGCCAGCCTAAAATACTACTCGTCATGGCTACTGGTACCGGAAAAACCTACACCGCATTCCAAATCATTTACCGTTTACGTAAAGCTGGGAAGGCAAATAAAGTACTGTTCCTTGCGGATAGAAATATCCTTGTAGATCAAACTCTAATGAATGATTTTAAGCCATTTGGTTCTACTATGTGCAAGATAAAAAATAGAAAAATCGATCCGTCATACGACGTGTATTTAGGACTATACCAAGCGTTAACAGGCCCTGAAGAAAGTGATAAAATATTTAAAACAGTTTCACCTGATTTCTTTGATCTTATTGTTATTGATGAGTGTCATCGTGGCAGCGCTAAAGACGACTCTAATTGGCGTGAAATTTTACAATACTTTGACAGTGCTACTCAAATAGGCCTAACTGCTACACCAAAAGAAATTAAGCCAGTTGATGGTGAAATAATTAATCCTGAATATAACATTAAATATTTTGGTGAACCCGTTTACAAATATAGCTTAAAACAAGGCATTGATGATGGTTTCCTTGCGCCTTATAAAGTAATTAAAATTGATATTGATCGTGATATTTCTGGCTGGTCTCCGCCAGCAGGCATGACGGATGATTTAGGCTCAGAAATTGAGGGGCGAGTTTATAATCAGCAAGATTTCGACAGAACCTTAGTGCTCAACCAACGTACTAAACTTATTGCAAAAGAGTGATGAAGTATCTTCGTGCCTACGATCCTTATGCAAAAACAATTATTTTTTGTGAAGACATCGAACACGCTGAGCGTATGCGTAAAGCTATCACCAATGAAGCAAGAGAGTTTGTTAGAGAAGATATACGTTATGTTATGCGTATTACCGGTGACAGCGTTGAAGGTAAAGCTGAATTAGACAACTTTATTGACTCTGAAAGTCGTTATCCTGTTATTGCAACAACCTCAGAGTTACTTAGCACTGGAGTTGATGCTAAAACCTGTAAACTTATTGTGTTAGATAAATCCATTAAAGCTATGAGTTCTTTTAAACAGATTATTGGTCGTGGTACACGTATCGATGAAGAATATAATAAATTTTACTTCACCATAATGGACTTTAAAAAAGCAACTGAGCTGTTCTACGATGCCGACTTTGATGGTGAGCCTGTCATTATTTATGAACCAACAGATGATGACGACCCATTACCACCAGATCCTGATCCAGAGCCAGAGGACGATGAATACATCGATGATGGGGATGACGAAGACAAAGAGCCAAGAATAAAAACCTATGCCAGTTCTGTTTCTGCAAGAATAATATCTGAGCGTTTATTAGTACGCGAAGAAGGTGGTGTGTTTATTACTGAAAGCTATCGAGATTATAGTAAGCGTACTATCACTGAAGATTACAGCTCGCTTGATGACTTTTTAAAAAGTTGGAATAGTACCAAGAAGAAAAAAGCGATTATTGATGAGTTAGAGAAAAAAGGAATATTAATCGAACAACTTGCGCATGAAGTCGGTAAAGAGTTCGAATATTTCGATTTAATCTGCCACGTAGCGTATGATCAGCCGCCTTTAACACGTAAAGAAAGAGCGCAGAATGTTAAAAAGCGGAACTACTTTGCTAAGTATAGTGAACAGGCAAAAGAAGTATTAAATGCACTATTAGACAAATATCAAGACGAAGGTGTGGCCGCCATTGAAACGGGTAAAGTATTACGTTTAAAACCGTTTGATCAAATAGGCACACCAATGGAAATCGTTAACGACGTCTTTGGTGGTAAACAGCACTACGACAACGCAATCAATGAATTAGAACAACAACTATATCAACAGGAACAAGCTTAATGAGTAATATTTCCGGCATCATAAAATCAATTCAAGACATCATGCGTAAAGACGTGGGTGTTGATGGCGATGCACAAAGAATTAGCCAACTTGTGTGGCTATTTTTCTTAAAAATATATGATGACCGTGAAGCTGAGCAAGAACTGTTAGATGATGATTTTCAATCACCCTTGCCTGAAGAGTTACGTTGGCGCAATTGGGCGGTAAATCGTGAAGGAATAACCGGTGATATATTATTAGACTTTATAAGAACTCAGTTATTTCCTACTTTACAGACCAACTTAAACGTTCACTTGAGAAGTAACGAAGGCGCACAAGCACGCGTTATTACCATGGTATTTGAAGATGCCATTAATTTTATGAAATCTGGCACCCTGTTGCGCCAAGTGATTAATAAAATAAACGAGATAAATTTTAATAATACTAATGATCGCCATACCTTTGGTGGCATTTATGAGCAAATTTTAAAAGATTTACAAAGTGCGGGTAACTCTGGTGAGTTTTATACCCCACGCGCGGTAACCCGTTTTATTGTTAATCGTGTTGACCCTAAATTAGAAGATAAGGTACTTGACCCTGCCTGTGGCACTGGCGGCTTTTTAAGCTGTGCTATTGACCACAAACGTGAGCATTATGTTAGTTCACCCAGCGATGAGCAAACCCTAGCAGAGTCGATTAATGGTGTTGAAAAAAATCGATGCCACATATGTTGTGTATCACTAATATGATATTACACGGTATTGATACGCCCCAGCAGATCCGTCATGACAATACACTAGAAAGACCTTACAAAGATTACACTGAAAAAGATCGTGTAAACGTAATTTTAACCAACCCGCCTTTTGGTGGCATGGAAGAAGACGGTATCGAAAACAACTTCCCAGCTAAATTCCGTACCAGAGAAACCGCTGATTTATTTATGGCGTTAATCATCAGGTTATTGAAAAAAGATGGTCGTGCTGCCGTGGTTTTACCCGATGGATTTTTGTTTGGAGAGGGCATGAAAACCCGTTTAAAAGAAGCGTTAACCACTGAATGTAATTTACATACCATTGTTCGCTTGCCTAAAGGGGTATTTAACCCTTATACCGGCATCAATACCAACATTTTGTTTTTTACTAAGGGCGATGGTACGCCAGACACAGCTACCAAAAATATATGGTTTTACGAACACCCATATCCTGAAGGTGTAAAAAGTTATAACAAATCTAAACCAATGACCTTTGAAGAATTTCAACCAGAAATTGACTGGTGGGGAGATGAAGCTGACGGTTTTTCCAGCCGTGAAACTACAGAGCAAGCATGGCAAGTGAGCATTGAAGAAATTCAAAAGCGCAATTACAACCTAGATATTAAAAATCCACATATTGGTGAAGTTATCAATCATGATCCTGAACAGCTATTAGCAGAATACAATCAACAGCAAGGTGATATTCAAGCCCTGCGTACACAGCTAAAAGATATTTTAAGTGCAGCGTTAGCTGATAACGGTCAATAGGCTTTTTAGGTAATAACAATATGACAAAGTTACATAACTTAATTACCGATAATATCGACATTTGGACCAGCGCAATAAAAAAACGCTCGGCAACAGGTCGTGGTAGCAGCAAAAAAATTGAATTAACAGGCGTTAAAAAATTACGTGAATTGATTTTAGATTTAGCTGTTAGGGGTAAACTATTATCTCAAGACCAAAATGATGAACCAGCTTCTAAACTATTAAAAAGTATTGATAAAGAAAAAGCTCAATTAATTAAAAATAAAGAATTAAAAAGATCTAAGGTATTACCTGAACTTTTAGAGGATGAGTGCATTTTTGATATACCAGAATCTTGGTTGTGGTGCAGATTAGGTAATATATGTAAAAAATTGACGGATGGGTCTCATAACCCTCCTTCGAATTCTGGTATGGGGTTTCCTATGCTGAGTTGTCAAAATGTAAACTATGGAAAAGTCGATTTTTCGTCCCCTTCAAGATATGTGACTGAAGAAGATTTTCATCAAGAAAACAAACGTACAAGAATTCAGCCCAATGATGTTTTGTTAAGTATTGTAGCTTCAATCGGACGTTCGGCCGTAGTGCCAGATGATGCTCCTAAATTTGTTCTGCAACGAAGTGTGGCTGTTTTACAATCACAAATGTCACCATCTTATTTTTCATACATGTTAACTTCCCTTTGTGTATTAATTATTACAACAGACATGCGAAAGGAACTGCTCAAAAGGGCATATATTTAGGAAAGTTATCTTTGATGCCCCTAGCAATACCTCCTTTAGCGGAACAACACCGCATAGTTGCTAAAGTAGACGAGTTAATGGCTTTATGTGATCAGTTAGAGCAACAAACTGAACAAAGTATTAGTGCTCATAAAACCTTAGTTCAGGTTTTACTTAATACATTAACCGCAAGTTTTGATGCCCATGAGTTTAACCAAAACTGGGCAAGAATTGCTGAACACTTCGATACTTTATTTACCACTGAAGATAGTATAGAGCAATTAAAGCAAGCCATCTTACAATTAGCTGTTATGGGTAAGTTGGTAGCGCAAGATGTCAATGATGAACCTACATCGAAACTATTGAAGATAATTTCTGATGAAAAGAAAAAATTAATATCAGACAAAAGTATCAAAAAAGTTAAAGAGCTTCCAAAATTAACTAACGAAGATAAGCTGTTCGATTTACCTAATGGTTGGGAATGGGGTCGTTTTCAAGATATTGCAGCGAATGTGAACAATGCTTTGAAAGCTGGCCCTTTTGGCTCGGCACTAAAAAAATCGATGTATGTGGAAACTGGTTTTAAAATTTATGGTCAAGAACAAGTAATTTCAGGAGATGAAAATCTTGGTGATTATTACATTGATAATGAAAAATATGAAAGCTTATCTTCATGTAAAGTTGCTTCAGGAGATATACTCATTAGTTTAGTTGGTACTATTGGTAAAGTCTTAGTTTTGAGTGAAAACTGTCAACCTGGAATAATAAATCCACGTCTTGTTAAAATTAGTCTCTTCGAATCGATTAATAGAAAGTTTATTCAAAACATATTGGCTAGTCCTCTTATTCAATTTGAGTTAAGCGAAAAAAGTCATGGTGGAACTATGAATATATTAAATCTAGGTTTACTCAAAGAGCTTGTATTTCCTATCCCACCAATTGAAGAGCAAGAAAGAATTTGCACCAAAGTTTTTCAACTTATGACTATTTGTAATCAATTAAAATTACAAATATCCGAAGCGCGACAGTCAAAAGTTAACTTAGCTGAAGTCCTAGTTCAGCAAGGTTTAAGTCATTAAGGATTGATGAGTATGGATGCTAAATGGTGTAAACAAGATAAACATAATCAGTTTGATTGCCTTATTGATTTTAATGACTGGTTAGATGGTGAAGAAGACTTAGCAGAAGCTAAAAGAGTAGAGCTAAGTCTTGATCAGTTTTCTTACCCAAGCAAAGCATTATTTGCGGGTGATAAAAATGCTTATCATGGTGTATTGGCAGAATATCGCATTCAGCAAATGCAAAAAGCGTTAAGTCATACGTGGTTAACTGACACTTGTGGGGACCTTCATTGGTATCAAAAAAATCAAAGTAGGTTAATACAGTTATTAGACTTAATTGCCAAAAAAGAAGTAGTGCCTTTTATAGGTGCTGGCTTGTCGGTAAATGGTGGTTTTCCTACTTGGAAAACGCATTTGAAAGCTCAAGGGAGAACTGCGGGCTTAAATGGTGCTGAGGTTGACGAACTAATTGATCAAGGTAACTACGAAGAAGTCATCCATCAAATAGAGCAGCAAGATTACTTAGAAACATTCGAACAAGAGCTGTTTGACTCTTTTATTCATGTCAACAATGTCCCTGAAAGTATCATGTTATTGGGGGTATTGTTTTCAGATACACTCATCACTACCAATTATGATTGTTTATTAGAGCATACCTATCAGACTGAGTTTAAATGTGATGTTGAGGTGATCGATAACCGAGAACCAAATAAAAAGCCTGATCAAAAGAAAATATCAGTAATCAAACTACATGGCGATATTCATTCGCCACAAAGCTGTATTATGGGTAAAAACCAATATGATGCAGCTTACGGTGTCGGCGATATCGATTTATCTTTACCACTTCCTAAGTTACTTGAATTTCACTTTACAACAAACAGTTTATTATTTTTAGGCTGTAGTTTAAATAATGATAGAACGGTTGAAACTTTTAAGAAAATAAAAAAACAAGCCCGAGCCGATGCTAAAACATTACCTATTCATTATTCTATTGAACAAGCACCTGAAACAGAGGCTGAGATCAGCGTCAGAAATAATGAGCTACTAAAAATGGGTGTCGCACCTATTTGGTTTCAACCAGAACAGTTCGATACCATTGTTGATATTCTAAAATACGCTCAACACGAAATGAATTATCGTGAAGCCATGACTCCCCTAAAAAAGAAGAAATGACTATATAGCTCACAACCCTCCATTATTATTCAATAAAATCCAAAAAGTATTAAATTAATTTATCAAAAGTTAACTTAATACTTGCTAACATTGAAAGTGTAAGCGATAGTCCACTTGATCTTCTTGATTATAAACTATAAAGACTATTATGAACATCTCAGAACTTTGCGATATAAGATCAGGTACATCGTTTTCACAGAAAGTTAAGCATTGTGAAAATGCTGACTATTGGGTGATGGAAAGTAAGTGTGCTAACTCCGATGGTTCAATAGATACTAAATCGCTAGTTAACGCGTCATTACAACAATTCAAAATGCCAACTAGAGCACTGTCTAATCAAGAGATCCTTATGCGTGGTAAAGGTGGCTCGCATCAAGCTATTTTGTTTGAAGAAGTAAGTGATAAGTTACCAATATTTCCGACATCATACTTTTTAGTTTTAACACTTAAAAATACAAAAATAGCGTCTGCTAAATTTTTAGCTTGGTTGATTAACCAGCCTAAATATCAAGAAAAGTTAAAGTCGCTCGCTAGCGGTGTGACGGTTAAACATTTAACGAAAACGAAATTCTTAAAATTCGAATTAGATATACCACCATTAAATAAACAGCACCAATTACTCGAACTCGATAGCTTAATGAAGCAAGAAAATAATTTATTAAGTGAATTAGATGGATTGAGAAAAGAGTATTACCAGGTATCAGTTTCAACTTATTTGGAGCCAAGCAATGGATAAGAACAATAAACAAAAAATACAGAAATTGGTTACAGAGCTTCTAGGCATGAGAACACTGAATATTAGTTTCGAAACTGTTGAACTTTTGGCTGTATTTATTATTTACGCTGATATATCCAAGCGAGAGGTTCTTATCGATGAGCAATATGACTCAAATAAAGAGTTCATTAAAAGCACAATAGAAGACTTATCAAGAAGCAGTGAATCTGTAAAAGAGCTTATTTTACCTTTAAAGCGCTATTTAGCATCTAGCTTAGAGCGTGTTGATGACATTATAAACAATTTTACTTTGTCGCAAAGAGATAACATGCCTCAAGAAGGTATTAACTGCTGCCTTTCATTATTTGAAGAGTATAAGGGACAACATACTGATAACTTGGTAACCCCTAGGGCTGAGGGATCCCCACTTTATCCAGCGGCCTCTTTTTGATAATTAGAAATAAAGTTTTTTAAACTTTTTTCTATATAGCTTTGTGTAATACGTCTCTTACATAGCTTTATGACTTGCTTGGCTAAGGTTAAAAATGAAAGAACTCGGCGATTCTTAACACTATTTGCTTGAAATTTTATATGCCACTTTCTTTTTTCTGCTTCACACCCTATAAACCATAACGCAGTGCTCGCTATTGTGGCTATCAAGCATAATATTCCTATTCTATTTATGCCGGTGCTTTTACTAAAACGCCACGAAAAACCATATCTCAAACTTTTGTCATCGCGGAAATTTTGCTCTATTTGCATTCTTTTACTATATAAACCAACTACTCGCTTACTCGTCATTGTATTGTCTGATGTCGCGAGTAACCATGGCTCTTTCGCTAAGTTTTGATACATTTTTGTATCTTTCGTAAATCTGCTTTTTCCTTTTCTTCCTTTATTTTTTCCATGATATACGTGTAAAAATGCATCGCATGCTGTCGGGCTGGACTGAGTTAGTCGTGCTTGACCTAACGCCTTTGGTATATCGCTGGCACCAGCCCTAAGTTGTTTTAATGTATGCCATTGTGATTGCATGGCTAGTTTACACTTCATTGAGCCTCTTAATCGACCTATCATATGCCAACCAAGTTCGCGTACTTTACTATACCAAGGCGTAAGAAAGCCGCCGTCTGTTACAATATAGACACTAGGATGTCGTCCAAGCACTTCATAAAGTTCATCTAAAAACAGGCTGTTGGTTGCTGGGCTATCAAAATTCTTCTGCTCAACAATCATGTTATAAATCACGATAGAGCGCCCATCCACAAGTAAGCTTGCTCGCAGTAAGTGATAGTCGTGACCACAGGCACCGCTCCAGTCAACGGCAATTGCAAGCATTGGTAAAGAGTCGATAATAGGATGAGCTAATGCTTTATAGATAGCGACCCTTTCATTGTAGAGGTGAGTATTTTTTAAGAAGCGATCAACGCGTTTTATTTTATGTTTTACATCCACAGCGCCAGACAAATTTCTGCCGATTTCAGTTAAGGTAAGTTTATTGCCCGAAATTAATGCATTACTGCAGCTTAGTAATGTTTTTACTCTGGCATTATTGAATGGCGCTAATGCATGTTTAAAGTACTTATGGCAAACTGATGTGTCAGGCATAGCAGTTGTGACTTATGTGGGTTGTGGTGATTTACATAAGATCATAAATTGCTGTGCCTGTCACGTTTTGGGGATTCGTCAGCCCCTAGGGCTATCCTTGAATTATCAAATGATCTTTTTAGTTTTCCTGATAGTTCAAGAGTACTTGATTTAAATGCTCGAAAAGGAGAGTGGTCAGATCTATTAATGGAAGGTATGTATAGTGAACGTCTATCTTTAACTGATTATTGCTTTGAGCCTAGTCATTTTGTTATTAATACACTAAAAGCAAAGTTAACAGGAGCAAAGAATAGAGAGGTAAAACTTCATGTTAATTACGATTTAAGTGATATTGAGCGAAATGGCTATGATGTTATTTTTGCTAACCCGTCATTTGGAAATATGCCTCTTGAATCAAGCTGGAATCCAAGACATAAAATACACACTCATTTTTTATGTCTGGCACTAAAGGCATGTAAAGCTGGCGGAAAAATTATCTTTATTGTTCCTGAAAGCTTCTTAAATAGTGGAGGGAAATACGATTATAGACTAAGAGAAGAGCTGATTAATGAAGGCGATTTAAAAACGGTTATTCGTCTTCCAAGTTCAGCATTCGAACCTTACTCAAAAGTTAATACAGCCATCTTAGTCATCGAAAAAAGTACTAAAAAATCTTCTGTAACTTTCATTGATTTAAACAAAAGACTAAATGAAATTGAGCCTCAAGATACTCAGGATATTCTTAAGTTAAGTCAAAGGGAGTCACCTGATTCATTATTGCCTCACTCAATAGTAAGTTTAAATGAAATAAAAGAAAATGGTTTTGATTTCAGGGCTTCTAGATATATAAAAAGAGAATTGATAAAGTATATAGCACCCCGAATGAGCTTAGAGATAATATAAATGCCAAAGAAAAAGAGTTAGAGAATGTTCGTTTAAAGATCGAAAGTTTAATTGGGCTAATGGAGCAAGAAAAATGAAAGAGCTAATGGTATTAATTTGTAAAAGCAAACCTTTAGTTTTGACGCTTGCTATATGCGCCATAATTCTTGCTGTTGGAGTTTCGTGGGCGCTCATTGACTCTAAAAAAGTGACATATGTAAATGGCACTGTAAAATTTGAACTAACTAAAAATTAAGTAGTAATGGCATGGATTGGTTAAATAATAAAAATACACTTGTGAGTATACGTAACAACATTGACTATTATTCGATTCTGATCAAAAAATATAATATGTCTGAATTTAATTTTAAAACTCAACTTCACCATTTGTAGGTGTTTTTGAAAACTACGGAGTGCGTAGGAACTAGACTCCAACATTTTTATATTTATTAAACATTAAATGCCGCATGTGAAAATTAAAAGTAATACAGTTTACTTGTTTGCAAAGTAAACAATTTATCTGCGATAATTATTCATTGCCTCAGTAGTTCTAAGTAAACTGCACCATAACGATATAGTTTTGGATATCCACTATCTATACTTCCTAATCAATCTAAGCATATTGCCCACAAGCAAATCCACAGCTCCAAGCATACTGGAAATTGTAGCCCCCTAACCAACCCGTTACGTCAGTTACTTCGCCTATAAAGTATAGGCCTTTAGCTTTTTTAGCTTCAAAGGTTTTTGAGCTCAACTCGTCGGTATCTACACCGCCCAATGTTACTTCTGCTGTTCTATAACCTTCTGTGCCATTGGGTTTAATTTGCCACGCATGAATATAATTTACTAACTCATCTATTTGGGCATGTGTAAGCTGATTAATATTACAATCTGGTATCGCTTTGCTTTCGTGTAGTATTTCTATAAAGCGTTTAGGTAAAATAGTTGCAAGGCTGTTTTTTAACGACTTTTGGGCTTGCATTTCTCGCCAATCAGCAAGTTGCTGCCTTAAATCAATTTCAGGTAATAGGTTTATAGTTACAGCCTGCCCTGCTCGCCAAAATGAGCTTATTTGCAATATTGCTGGGCCCGATAACCCTCGGTGAGTAAAGAGGATATTTTCTTTAAATACGGTGCCGTCTTCGCTTGAAACTTCACATGGAATGCTAATTCCCGAGAGCCCTTCAAAACGCTCTTTATCATGCTGATGCAAAGTAAACGGCACAAGTGCAGCCATAGTTGGTAACACGCTTAAGCCAAACTGCTCTGCAATTTTATAACCTATTGGTGTAGCCCCTAGTTTTGGCATAGTTAAGCCACCTGACGCTATAACTAGCGACTCACAGCTTAAGGTTTCTTGCTCTGTGGTAACGCTATAGCCGATTTCGGTTTTTGATACGCTGATCACTTCATTGCGTAGCTTTATATTTACCCCTGCCCACTCACATTCGGTCAGTAAAATATCAACAATGTCTTGTGCATTGTTATCGCAAAATAGCTGGCCTAGTGTTTTATGGTGATACGCTAATCCGTGCCTGTCCACCAGCTCAATAAAGTCATGCTGTGTATAGCGACTTAAACATGATTTAACAAAATGAGCATTTGCGCATAAGTAGTTATCGGGGGTTGCATTTTCATTTGTAAAATTACAACGCCCACCACCACTTATTAAAATTTTACGACCTGGTTTTTTCCCCATATCAAGTACTGTAACGCTTCGGCCACGGTATCCTGCTTGCGCTGCACACATTAATCCTGCAGCTCCCGCACCTATTACTATTACATCTACTTGGGTCATTTATTTATCTCGTTAAAATTTTTTCGATTATAGCAAAGTTTAACAACAAACAGCGCGCAATCATTATCAATAATAACGCAACAAAATAAACCAGAAAAACAACCAATAATATTAACAAATCATAAAAAGCACGAAACACCTTAAAAACAACGACAAAAGTATTAAAAAACCATTAAAGTTCTTAGTTATAACCAAACAAAATACATAAAACGAAATTAATACTTTAACTGTATTAACAAATACTTTACCTTTGTTCCTACATCGTGAGCATTAATCACGAAATTACTAATAAAATCTAGGAAAAATTATGACAACAAGAAAAACTTTTCAAAAGTGCGCTATAGCTTTAACTGTAAGTACGCTTTTTTCAGCAACATCAAGTATGGCAAATCCAGCTCAAGCAATTGCTCCTTCAATGGCTGAAACCACAGCAAAACTACAAATCCAAAGCGGTTTTGAAACCCAATTCATTATTAAATATAAAAATAACAGTAATGAACTAGCCACTTTTTCAACAGCGAGCGCTAACTCATCAAATATGAAACAACGCGCTCAACGTTTTGTTAAAAACTTTTCGTCTAAAAAAGGGAAGGTAAAAGGTAAATATGTACGTGCAATGGCACTTAATAATCACCATGTTATGCGTGCAGACAAGAAGCTAAATGCAGCCGAAGCGCAAGAGTTTATGCAAGATGTTATTGCTTCTGGCAATGTTGAATACATTGAAGTCGATCAAATGTTGCAACCTTTTTCGACACCTAATGATCCTCGCTTTGATGATCAATGGCATTACTACGAGCAAGCGGGTGGTCTAAACTTGCCAGCAGCATGGGATACAGCAACAGGTAGCGGCGTAGTGGTCGCGGTGCTTGATACAGGCTACCGCCCTCATGCTGATTTGAATGCAAATATTCTCCCTGGTTACGATATGATTTCTAACTTGTCGGTAGCAAATGATGGCGGTGGTCGTGATAGCGATGCTCGCGATCCTGGCGATGCGGTTGCAGCAAATGAATGTGGTTCTAACGGTGCACAAAACTCTAGCTGGCATGGTACGCATGTTGCCGGCACAGTTGCTGCTGTCACTAATAATGGTGAAGGTGTTGCTGGCGTTGCTTATAATGCAAAAGTAGTTCCTGTTCGTGTGCTTGGTAAGTGTGGTGGTTTAACATCTGACATTGCTGACGGCATTATTTGGGCATCAGGTGGAAGTGTTTCAGGCGTTCCTGCAAACTCAAACCCTGCAGATGTAATTAACATGAGTTTAGGTGGCAGCGGTTCATGTAGTTCTACAACGCAAAATGCGATTAACACAGCACGTAGCAATGGCACTGTTGTGGTTATTGCAGCTGGTAACGATAACGACAACTCAGCAAACTACAATCCAGGTAACTGTAGCGGTGTAGTAAACGTAGCATCGGTTGGGCGCAACGGCGGTCGCGCTTATTACTCAAACTACGGTAGCAATATTGATGTTGCAGCACCTGGCGGCGCACAAAGTTTTGCAAACGACTCTGAAGGCGTTCTATCAACTTATAATACAGGCTCGTCAACACCTTCAAGTGATAGCTACGGTTTTTCACAAGGTACATCTATGGCAGCTCCTCATGTTGCTGGTGTTGCAGCACTTATTAAGCAAGCTAAACCAAATGCTACGCCTGATGAGATAGAAAATATTCTAAAATCGACAACGCGTTCATTCCCAGCTTCATGTAATAACTGTGGTACTGGTATTGTAGATGCAGCAGCCGCTGTTGCTGCAGCAAGTGGCGGTACGACAACAACACCACCTGCAGCCGGTGGTGGCTCAGTAAGTGATGTAAGTGCTAATGCTGGTCAATGGAAACATTACACCCTAGATGTACCTGCCGGTATGTCTACATTTACCGTAACAACATCAGGTGGGACTGGCGATGCTGACTTATTTGTTAAATTTGGTAGCCAACCAACAGCATCAAGTTACGACTGCCGTCCATATAAAAATGGTAACGCTGAAACATGTACATTCTCAAGCCCACAAGCAGGAACATGGCATTTAAGCGTTAACGCTTACAGCACATTCTCTGGCTTAACTCTTACCGGACAATATCAGCCATAATTTATTGAAACAACTCCCTGAGAGCAAAGGTCAAGCTGAAAAGCTTGGCCTTTTTTTATTTAAAAACAATTTATAGCAACTCGGATTACGCCAATCTGCTTATATGGGTTTATTTAACGATAAGATAATTGCGCAATAACAAGGTGAAGTATGACTATAGTTGTTATCACTAATTACTCAGTGCCTTACTTTATCCCCTACATCCATACAGTCGACTATGAATCATTTTTAATACGGTGAGTAATACCAATCCGCAATAATACTTAATCAATTTGGGGGATTAAATCTGACGCTAACTGTGTTAAAAATTTCTGATATAGGACAACTAAATAACGAAATTTTTGCCTTGTTATCAACACGGTTTTCTCACCTCAAAGTAGATCACTTAATTAGGGTATGTTGTTCTTTTAAGGTTAAATTTGCAGCATTCTGTTTGGTATTCAGGCAAGGCAGAGCCTATGCAGTGTGGCTATTCCCCATAAATAGGCAATAACGTAGCATTAATACCAAACAGGCGCTGCCCAAAGGATTCTTCCTAGGGGCTATTTATTCTTTGTTGCCTGCATGGATGTAGGTAAGGGGCGTGAGCAGGACGCGGAAGCTTTGCTCGGTTTTTACTTATTCTTACATGGATGTAAGCCAGTAGAGTAACGCAGGAGCAGTTACCGAGCCCACTAGGTTACAAATTTCGCGCCGCGATTAAATAGCCCCTAGTTTGAACAAATTTTAATCCGCAAAGATCAACAGACCCAAGAAAATTGGTATAATTAAGAAATTAAAGCTATGTAGTTAACCTGAACTCTGGATAATAAATCTATCTCAAGCAGAGTTCAGGTTAGTTAATTATTCAAACCAATATTAAATTACTTAACCACAAAAACAAAAAACCCAGCCTAGGCTGGGTTTTTACATTCTAAAAGAAGAACTAAAATTACTTAATTTTAGCTTCTTTAAAAAGAACATGTTTACGAATCTTTGGATCAAACTTTTTGATTTCCATCTTCTCAGGCATGTTACGTTTGTTTTTGTCAGTAGTGTAGAAAAAACCAGTACCGGCAGTTGAAACTAAACGGATTTTATCGCGCATGATTCAGATCCTTAAACTTTAACGCCGCGAGCACGGATTTCTGTAAGAACCGTGTCGATGCCTTTTTTATCGATAATACGCATACCTTTAGTAGTAGTGCGTAATGTTACAAAACGTTTTTCACTTTCAACCCAAAAACGGTGTGTTTGTAGGTTAGGTAGGAAACGACGTCTAGTCGCGTTTCTCGCGTGTGAACGGTGATTACCAACCGCTGGACGCTTACCTGTAACTTGACATACTTTAGACATGTCTATATATCTCCAATAACTTCGCTCGAGCTTAATTTAATCTAAGGCCGTGTATTTCTGCCCTAGAGATAAATCGAAGGGCGCTCTTTATACAGCTTTTACAGGCAAAGATCAAATACTGATCTATCCAACCAGCTCATATGTAAATTTGATAGCGGCCAATTATAAAGATCGAATGCCCTTAGGGAAAGTAAAAACTGCATTTAAATTAAACTAATTTGCCAAAACGTATTAAACAGCTCATTTTTAGCACATTTATCTATCTAAGGAGCTAAATTAGGCCTCGCTCAGCAAACGAAACACAAGTTTCACCGCCAACAATGATGTGATCGAGCACACTTATGTCGACCAATTGCAGCGCTTGTTGTAATTTATTAGTGATGAGTTTATCTGCTTGGCTTGGCTCTGCAATGCCACTTGGGTGATTATGAGCAAAAATAACAGCAGCCGCATTATTCTTTAGCGCAGCCTTTACCACTTCACGCGGATAAACACTGGCAGAATTAATTGTGCCATAAAAAAGTATTTCGTCTTTAACTAAACGATTTTGACTATCGAGATATAACACCATAAACACTTCTTGCTGCAAACCACGCATTTGAATTGTCAGGTAATCGTAGACTGAATTTGGCGAATTAAATACGGCATCTCGTTGGCAACGTTCCTGCATGTAACGTTGACTTAACTCAAGTACAGCTTGTAGCTGTACATACTTAGCAGTTCCTAATCCCTTTTGAGAGCAAAACTCTTCAATACTGGCGTTAAATAAATTATGCAGTGTTTTATTTTCATTCAATAAATGTTGAGCCAGCTCAATAACATTCATACCCGGTAACCCAGTACGTAAAAATATAGCTAGAAGCTCTGCATCACTTAATGCTTTGGCCCCTTTTTCAATGAGCTTTTCACGAGGGCGAAGCGAATTAGGTAGTGCAGTGAGTTGCATTATTCATCCTTGAGGAGCAAAAGTGTTCTATAAATGTAATGCAAAATTCAAATTTTGCCCGTTATTTTAGTATTAAAACTTAGCTCAATAAGCAAAGATTTGTTATTTTAGACACAATATTAAATAAGACTGATAAACAACCATGATCACTTTAACGAACAAAAAAATTGTACTTGGCATTAGCGGTGGTATTGCGGCTTATAAATGCGCTGAGCTAGTAAGGCGATTAAAAGATTCTGGTTGTGAAGTAAAAGTAGTCATGACTGAATCCGCTAAGCACTTTATTACACCATTGACTATGCAAGCTGTAAGCGGCGAAATTGTCTCAGATTCATTATTAGACCCTTCAGCCGAAGCTGCAATGGGCCATATTGAATTTGCAAAATGGGCTGATCTAATTTTAGTTGCTCCTGCAACGTGTAATATTATCGCCAAAATGGCCGCTGGTATTGCTGATGATTTACTAACTACGCTGCTACTGGCGACACCTGCAAAAGTAGCTGTTGCGCCAGCAATGAATCAACAAATGTATGCCCACGCAGCCACACAGGCTAACTTGGCAACGCTAAAGGCACGTAACGTACTTATTTGGGGGCCAGGCAAAGGCGAGCAAGCTTGTGGCGATGTTGGCGCAGGACGCATGCTAGAGCCACATGAACTTGTCCAGCTATGTATTACAAAAGAGCACCCACAACTGCTTGTTGGCAAAACAATTACAATAACAGCAGGTCCAACGCGAGAGCCACTCGATCCGGTGCGTTTTATATCAAATCACAGCTCAGGGAAGATGGGCTACGCACTTGCAGAAGCGGCTTTATTACTTGGCGCAAAGGTTAACTTAATTTCAGGCCCTGTAACTATAAAAGCCCCTACTGGCGCAAATCTTATTAATATAGAAAGCGCTGAGCAGTTATTAACTGAATCACTTGCTTACGCGCCACAATCAGATGCTTTTATTGGCTGTGCTGCTGTTGCAGATTACCGAGCTGCAAATATTGCGACTCAAAAAATGAAAAAGCAAGGCGACGAACTCACACTGACTTTAACTAAAAACCCTGACGTAATTGCTGCTGTTGCTAATCTTAAGCAAAACCGCCCTTATACAGTAGGGTTTGCCGCTGAAACACAAAACGTAGAAAACTACGCTAAAGGTAAACTAAAAAACAAAAACCTAGATATGATTTGCGCTAATGACGTGTCAAAAAGTGGCTTAGGGTTTAATTCCGATCATAATGCTTTAACACTGTACTGGCATAATGAACAACTAGAATTACCACCAACAAGTAAAACAGAAATAGCCCGCAAGGTGATCGAACAGCTGGCCAAACATCTATAAAAAGGCTGGAAACAAACTGAATAAAACATTAACATACGCCATTCATTTGAACAAAAAATGACTAGGGTTCTTAACTGCGCCACTAAGAATAACTAATAAAAAGGAATGTTCATGCCTGCGACAAAAAGAAGTAATCGCAAAGAGCAAATACTGCAAGCACTCGCACAAATGCTAGAAACCAGCCCAGGGCAACGAATCACTACAGCTAAGCTAGCTGCTGAGGTAGGTGTATCTGAAGCTGCGTTATATCGCCACTTTCCGAGCAAAGCACGTATGTTTGAGGGCTTAATTGAGTTTATTGAAGATACTCTTTTATCGCGCATTAACCTTATTTTAGAAAACGAAAAAGAAAGCCAAGCACGTATATATAATATTTTATTGCTGCTACTCACATTTGCTGAAAAAAACCCAGGCATTACACGTATTCTAACTGGCGATGCTCTGCAAGGTGAACAAGAGCGATTACGTGAGCGTGTACAAAGTTTTTTTGAAAAACTAGAAACTCAGTTTAAACAAGTACTTCGTGAGAGAAAGCTTCGTGAAGGTAAAAACTTTCAAAGTGATGAGCTTACGCTTGCAAACTTTTTACTTGCTTACGTTGAAGGAAAAATGAATCAGTTTGTACGTAGCGACTTTAAAGTTAAACCAAGTACTCAATTTGAAAAACAATGGCTTGAGCTACAAAAAATTTGGCTGTAATGTTTGCTAAATTAATAAATTAAATACGATAAAACGACCTACGGGTCGTTTTATCGTATATAGCTGCCATTTATCTGATCCGCTCGAATTATGAACCAAACTCGTTACAATGAAACAATGTCATAATACGAGAATCAATAATGAAAACAAAACTCACCTTATTAAGCACGGCACTCATTGCCAGCTTAACTAGCACCGGCATACACGCCAAAGAATCGCTACAATTTAAAGACGTATTTAGTTTTAAATCAGCTAAAAGCACGCAACTATCTGACAATGGCCAAGTACTCACTTTTAGTGCAACGCCGTATCGTGGAAATGCAACTGGCCAAGTTTACTCACTACAAAGCAATACACTCATCGCAGAAGTAGAACGCGGTACAAAGCCTCATATTAATAAAGCCGCTAACTGGGTCGCTTTTACACAAGTACCTACCTTACTTGAAAAAGAAACAACCAAAAAAAGACACACTTAAAAACAATCTGGTACTCGTAAACACACAATCAGGTGCTCAACAAAGCTTTGCTGATGTAAAAGATTACACGTTATCTGATGATGGTATGTGGCTTGCTTATCGTTTAAATAAAAAAGACGATGACGCAAAAGTAGAAGATAAATCCGATAGCACTAAAAACGAAGAAGACAACGCTATCACGCCCGATAAAAAAGATAAGAGCTATCCACTTGTTATCGTAAATTTATCTGATAAACGCAGCCATACAATAGAAAACGTATTTAGCTACGCAATTAACTCAGCTAACAGCCAGCTATTAGTGAGTCAAAGTTACAGCGACGGTAATAACAACCAAATAGCGTTAATTGAGCTAAGTGACTTTAATAGCAGTGCATTAATTGATGAACCGGGCGTAATCGCAAATAAAATAGCGTGGCACCCAACTGACAATATTGCAGCGTTTACATTGGGTAACTATGTAAATGATGACACCCGCCGTCGAAGCTACACTTTACAGCTATATAAAAACGAGAAGCTTGCAACTATAGATTCACCTAATAAAGCATGGACCCTAGGTAAAACAGCCACCCTTGAATGGTCAGAAAATGGCGAGCGCTTATATTTTGAAAACCATCCAAAATTAGCAGCTAAAGTAAAAGCCAAAGAATATACCGACGAAGCCTCATTGTACGACTTTGATACCATACGTGAACATAAAGGTTTAGATGTATGGCACAACAACGATGCGCAAATAAAACCGCGTGAAGAACAGCAATGGAACGAAGTTAATAAAAACCGCCATTACAGCGCGGTATATCACGTTAACTCGCAAAAAGTGGTACAGCTCAGTACCACTAATATGCCTGAGGTTGCACTAAACCCTCAGCGAGATGTATCTTTACTTGGCTCATCTAACATCCCCTACCTAGAAAAAATAATGTACGGCGGTTTTTTTGCTGATTACTTTGCAGTAAATATAAACACCGGTAAACAAACTCCCATTATTAGTAACTATCCGTTTAGACCAAGCCTTGCACCAAACGGTGAATTTGCAGCTTATTTTAACGATAGCCAAATACAGCTAAAAGATTTAAAAAATAATAAAGTAACGCCGCTTACAAAAGCGATTCAGGCAACCTTTGCAGATGATAAACACGACTACCCGTCTACTCAGCCTGGTTATGGTTTTGCTGGCTGGATGACCGATAGCAGCCAAATACTTGCTTACAGTAAATACGATATTTGGGCATTTGACGTAAAAACGCAGCAAGCTAAACGCCTAACTAATGGTAAGCAAAGCAATACGCAGTACCGTGTTATTAAGCTTGATAAAACCCAAGTGGGCTTTAAAAAAGACGATACATTACTTGTCTCTGCTATTAACTTACAAACTAAACAAAGCGAAGTTGCAAAACTCGACTTAACCACTAACACAATAACCAAAGTACTTAGTGGTAATAAACGCTTTGATGTAGTTAAAAAAGCCAAAAAAGCTGACAAGTACTTATTCACTTCGCAAACTTATAGCCAATTTCCTGATTACTACCAAACAGATTTTAGCTTTAGTGCACCAAAACAAGTGACCACTCTAAACCCACAAATTAATAATTTTGCCTGGGGCGAAAAGCCAGAACTAATAAGCTATAAAGGCTTTGATGGCGAAGACTTACAAGGCGTACTAATAAAACCAGCGGGATATAAAAAAGGCGATAAAGTACCTGTAGTTGTGTATTTTTACCGTTACATGAGCCAGCGTATGTATGACTTTCCAAAAATGGAATTAAACCATCGCCCTAATTTCCCTCTGTTTACTTCAAACGGTTATGCTGTATTTTTACCTGATATTCGTTTTGAAATAGGTCACCCGGGTAAATCGTCAACACAAACAATGATTAACGCCACTCAAAAGCTTATTGATTTAGGTATAGCTGATAAAAATAAAATTGGCTTACAAGGGCACTCATGGGCAGGTTATCAAAGTGCGTTTATGATAACCCAAACAGATATGTTCAAAGCGGTTGTATCAGGTGCACCAGTATCAAACATGACCAGTGCTTATAGCGGCATTCGATTAAAATCGGGTCTTGCTCGTCAATTCCAATACGAAACAGGGCAAAGCCGTATAGGTAAAAACTTATTTGAAGCCCCTGAACTTTATATAGAAAATTCACCTGTATTTTTTGCAGACAAAGTGAATACGCCTATTTTGATAATGTCTGGTGATAAAGATGATGCCGTACCTTGGCATGAAAGCGTCCAGTATTATTTAGCACTTCGTCGTGCAGGAAAGAACGCTACCTTCTTGCAGTACGAAGGCGAACCGCATCATTTGAAAAAGTTTCCTAATCAGGTCGATTTTTCAGTGCGTATGATGCAGTATTTTGATCATTACTTAAAAGGTAAACCTGCTGCTAAATGGATGGTGGAAGGTGAGGCCTTTATTAAAGAGTAGTACCAACCAGCATAAATCTTTGATCAATTTAACGAATTAAATTGCACTATAACGTCGTTAAAAATTTTTTATTTAAAACACTAGATACAAAAATTTTTGCCTAGTTCTAGCGTAATTTTCTTAACGTTAAATAGACCCCATATATAAGCAGATTGGTATAAGATAATTACCCTTTCAATAAAAAGCCGATATTACATAGTAATATCGGCTTTTTATTGAAAAATCACAGTTACGTGATTTTTAATTACAAAAAAACCGCGTATAAAACGCGGCTTTTAAATGCTTTTTAATTACAGACCAGCACGGTCTTTAATTACAGCAATAAGTGGTGAACCAGCATGGTTACCTTCAGCCCAAGCGATATCTGCGCCATCAGCTAATGAACTTTTTGAAAGGTTTTTAACAATGTATTCACCAGTATCTATTGCGTTGCTTGCAACTGCATGGCGTAATAAGTTATTACCATTACATTGTATTGCATCGTAGATATTACGAATTTTTACACGAGAACTTTTAAGTTTACTACGTAAACGGTTTTTATCGTCCGCTGCTATATACTCGCAAATAGATACAGCTAATTGATCTTCAGCGTTTGCAGGCGCTACATACGAAAATGAACCTACTGCAATAGCAGTAACAATAACTAGCTTTGGTAATTTAAACATGAAAAACCCTTTATGGTACTTTTTACCTATGTTGATTGGTTAATATTGTACCAACACACGTAGATTTTCGCAATAATGTTATTGAATTTTATATAAAGTTACGAATTTATAACTAGATTTGTTTTTATTATCAGGCTGCATACTTAACTCTTCTTTAAGCTCCCATTTAGCTATTTTTTGATAATCTGGGAATTGTGTATCGCCTTCTACATCTAAATCTATAAACGTTAAATATAAGCGATCTGCACGCTCTAAAAACTGCTGATAAATATTTCCACCACCAATGATCATTACTTCTTCAGCGTCAGAAACTAAATTCAATGCAGCCTCTGGTGTTGCTACCGTTTCAATTCCATCAGCTTGATACCCAAGATTACGAGTAATAATAATATTACGTCGCCCAGGCAGAGGACGTCCGATAGATTCAAAAGTTTTACGACCCATAATTACAGGCTTACCTGTAGTCACTTTTTTAAAATGCTGAAGATCTGCAGGTAAATGCCATGGCATTTTATTATCTAGGCCAATTACACGGTTATTTGCCATTGCTGCAATCATTGAAATTATCATATTAAATACCTAGTACTTTATTTTTAAACAAAGAAAAAGGAGCATAAGCTCCTTTTTATAAATTCTATTTAATTAGCGCTCGTAGACAACTTCTACGTCGTAATCATCTTCATCCCAGTCGTCCCAATCATCATCATTGCCTTTACCTTTAGTGGCTTTTTCATGATAGGTATCCCACTTGAATTCAATCTCTTCATCTTCAACCTGTACAAACTTCTCTTTAGGCATGCTATCGAGCAGTGTCATTATGTTGTGAATTAAAGGTTGAGTATTGAGTTTATTAATCGCTGAAATGTGATAAATATTTTCAGTTTCGCCCAGTTCTTCTGCAATAGCTTCACATAACGCTTTTGCTTCGTCCTCTGGTAATAAGTCTATTTTATTAAAAACTAACCAACGTGGCTTTTCAGCTAATTTAGGGCTGTATTGATGTAGCTCGTTAATAATCGAGAATGCATTATCAACAGGGTTTGAACCATCTACCGGCATTACATCAATAATGTGTAATAACACACGACAACGCTCTAAATGCTTCAAGAAGCGGATGCCTAAGCCTGCACCATCAGATGCACCTTCAATTAAGCCTGGTATGTCAGCTATTACAAATGATTTATTCGCTTCTGGACGCACTACGCCCAAATTAGGAATAAGCGTTGTAAACGGGTAATCAGCTACTTTAGGCCTTGCTGCTGATACACTACGGATAAACGTAGATTTACCTGCGTTAGGAAGCCCTAGTAAGCCTACATCCGCTAATAGTAGCAACTCTAATTTTAAATTACGTACTTCGCCTTCAGTACCCAAGGTTTTTTGACGAGGTGCTCGGTTAGTACTTGATTTAAAACGTGCATTCCCCAAGCCGTGGAAACCACCTTTTGCAACCAAAATACGTTGACCATGTTGCGTTAAATCACCAAGTCCCTCTTGGGTATCAACATCCATGATACGTGTGCCTACAGGCACCATAACAAATAAGTCATCGGCTTTTCGGCCTGTACAGTTACGGCTACGACCGTTAGTACCACGTTCAGCTCTATGGAAACGCTCAAACTGATAATCAATGAGGGTATTTAAGTTTTCATCAGCTTGTAGATAAACACTACCACCGTCTCCACCGTCACCGCCGTCTGGTCCACCATCTGGAACATATTTTTCACGACGGAAAGACACGATGCCGCTGCCACCGTCTCCAGCTTCTGCGCGAATTTCTACTTCATCTACAAACTTCATGATTACTCACTTTAGGGATTGGCTTGTTAATTTAACTATTATATACCGAAGCCAAGCTGATTGCAGGCTTGGCTTGGGTATATATTTTTTTCTTAAAACAAAAAACCCCGCAAAGGCGGGGTTTTTTAACTACCTTACTGATTACTCAGTTACGATAGTTACGTATTTACGGTTTAAAGGACCTTTCTGTTCAAACTGAACTTTACCATCTGCTTTTGCGAAGATAGTGTGGTCTTTACCGATACCTACGTTTGTACCAGGGTGGAAACGAGTTCCACGCTGACGAACAATGATGCTACCCGCTAGAACTGATTCGCCACCAAAACGCTTAACACCTAAGCGTTTGCTTTCTGAATCGCGACCGTTACGAGTACTACCAGCTGCTTTTTTATGTGCCATTTCTAAGTACCTCTAATTAAGCGCTAATGCTAGTGATTTTAACTTCAGTGAACCATTGACGATGGCCCATTTGCTTACGAGAATGCTTACGGCGTCTAAATTTAACAACCTTAATCTTCTCACCGCGACCATGTGAAACAACCTCAGCTGTTATCTTGCCACCGTTTACGAACGGTACACCGATCTCGATTTTCTCACCATCAGCAACTAAAAGTACTGAATCAAATTCTACTGCCGCACCAGTTTCAACGTCTAATTTTTCAAGACGAATCGTTTGACCTTCAGTCACACGATGCTGTTTACCACCACTTTGGAAAACCGCGTACATAATTAACTCCGTCTGTGCACCCTCAAATCGGTGCAACTAAAATATTCTTCGATAGGGCGCGAAGTTTACGCTAACGCGAAATAACTAGCAAGCCTATTTTGTAATTAAAATGAATAAAAAGTAGCTGCATTGAGAGTAATTCAATATTTCCCCCAGTTTATATTAATTGACCCTTTTGCCAAGTGCTTTTTAGCTGTTAAGCGAAATAAGTTAATGCGCTTAAATAGAGCTCTCGCTGTATAATATCTAAGCGCGACTCATATTGCATATTGGTTATCTATTAATCAGTTATCTCAACCAATTAAGCTCTTATTCAGTACTTTAATAGTGTTTTTTCAATCAATCGTCACAAAATATCGAGCTAGTGCATTTTTTGTTGTACAATCTGCGCCGTTCACACATAAAAATTGGCTCGGAGATCAATGGATATAAAAGCTATCCAGGCGTTAATCGAAAGCGATATGAATGACGTCAATCAACTTATACATGCGCAAATGCGCTCAGATGTGGCGTTAGTTAATCAGCTTGGTTTATATATAGTTAGCAGTGGCGGCAAACGTGTTCGTCCAATGCTCGCAATTTTAGCAGCCAAGGCGCTCGGTTATCAGGGTAAAGATCACATAACACTTGCAACAATTGTTGAGTTTATTCATACAGCAACGCTATTACATGATGATGTTGTAGATGAATCAAACTTACGACGTGGCACGCCTACTGCAAATGCTGAATTTGGTAATGCTGCTAGCGTATTGGTTGGTGACTTTATTTACACTCGCTCATTTCAGCTTATGGTTGGCCTTGGAAAAATGCAGGTTATGCAAGTACTTGCCGATGCAACAAACATTATTGCTGAAGGTGAAGTATTGCAGCTAATGAACTGCAATGACCCAGATACGACTGAAGCCAGCTATATGCAGGTTATTTACTCTAAAACGGCTAAATTATTTGAAGCAGCTACAGGCCTTGCTGCCATTATTACTGAGCAAGACCAAGCGACACTCGACGCATTAAACTTATACGGTATGCATTTAGGCACCGCGTTTCAGTTAGTGGATGATGTACTCGATTACAATGCGGATGCTGAGCAGCTAGGTAAAAACATTGGCGATGATTTAGCTGAAGGCAAACCAACCCTTCCGCTTATTTATGCTATGCAACATGGTAGCGAGCAGCAAACGCAACTTATTCGTGATGCAATAGAGCACAGTAATGGTATGGAGCATTTAGAAGAAATTTTAACTGCACTAAAACAAACTAATGCGCTTGAGTTTACAATGCAAAAAGCAGAGCTTGAGGCCGAAAAAGCCATTGCCTGTTTAGACTTTTTAGCTGAGTCTGACTATAAGCAAGCACTTATAAGCCTTGCCCGTATTGCGGTTGACCGCGACCACTAGTTTTAACTAGTTACACAGTGTGACATTAATTCTGAGCAATAAAAAGCCTGCAAATGCAGGCTTTTTTGTTGCTTAAACCGGCTATTACGCCATGAAATCAACACCTTCTTTAATGTCTTTTTTCAGAGTTTCAAGCATGTCATTTTTTGCTTTTGTTTCAAATGCGCTTAGTTCGCCGTAAGAAAGAATTTCTTCTACGCCGTTTTTACCTAAACGTACTGGATGTGCAAAGTACTCTGCATCGCCATTTTCAACAGCAACGTAAGCGTAATCTACAACTTCTTCACCTTGTAGGCCTTTAACTAAAGACATACAAAAACGCGCTGCAGCAGCACCCATAGATAGCGTAGCTGAACCACCGCCTGCTTTAGCATTTACAACTTCAGTACCCGCATTTTGAATACGTGGAGTAAGTGCAGCAACTTCTTCATCTGTGAAAGAAACACCTTCAACTTGAGAAAGTAGAGGCAGAATCGTTGTGCCTGAGTGACCACCAATTACTGGTACTTTTACAGTTGCTACGTCTACGCCTTTAAGTTCAGCAACAAATGCTTCTGAACGAATAACGTCAAGCGTAGTAATACCGAATACGCGTTTAGCGTCGTAAGTACCTGCTTTTTTGAATACTTCAGCAACAATTGGAACTGTGCCGTTTACTGGGTTAGTAATAATACCTACTAACGCTTTAGGACAGCTGGCAACAATGCCTTCTGCTAACGTTTTGATGATGCCAGCATTTACATTGAATAAATCAGCACGATCCATACCTGGTTTACGTGGCATACCCGCTGGGATAAGAACGATGTCAGAACCTTCAAGCGCTTTATTTAAATCGTCTGCGCCAAAGCCTGCAACTTTAACATCTGTTGGGATGTGAGAAAGGTCAACCGCAACACCTGGTACTACTGGTGCAACATCATAAAGTGATAATTCAGAGCCAGCTGGTAAGCCTGTTTTTAATAATAAAGACAACGCTTGGCCGATACCGCCTGCAGCACCTAATACAGCAACTTTCATTGGAATTCTCCGTCATTTGAGGTAGGAAATATTTGTGGCTCTTAAGATAATGAAATTAGCGACTAAAAACAAATTTATCCTGTCTATTTCAAGTATATTTTCGACCATAGTCGTAAACTTTTGTGATTTAACGCATCAAACTGGCAAGTTAACTAAACAACTGCTGCATAATTATTCATTATTGTGTAGAATTTGCAGCATAAATAACAAAAATGAATAAAGGCTATGCAACCACAAGATAAACAAGAAGCACTGGTAAAAGCATTTAAATCGCTTTTAAAAGAAGAAAACTTTGGCTCTCAAGGCGAAATAGTTGATGCGTTAAAAGAGCAAGGCTTTGACAATATAAGCCAAAGTAAAGTATCACGCATGTTAAGTAAGTTTGGCGCTGTACGCACACGTAATGCCAAACAAGAAATGGTTTACTGCTTACCTGCTGAAATGGGTGTACCTACGGCTAAAAGCCCATTACGCCAATTAGTAATCGACATTATGCACAACGAAATGATGATCATCATTCGTACCAGCCCAGGTGCGGCTCAGCTTATTGCACGTTTATTAGATTCATTAGGTAAAGCAGATGGCGTACTAGGAACTATTGCCGGCGATGACACTATTTTTATCGCCCCGGCTAAAATATCTGAAATAGACGTGACGCTTGAACGCGTTCGCATTTTATTTGATACGGTTTGATTATTAATCGTAATTAAATCTGTTTTAAAAATCCGACCGAAGGTGCAAAAAAAGCAGAACCCATATCGGCTTGAGTAAAATCAAGCCAGTGGTCGTAACAATCACCTTCGCCTAAACGGCTTTTAAGTATTTTTTCGAACGCGGTTCCTTTACATGCACATGTAATTGATAACATTCCCTGCTCATACACATCGCCATAAGGCATGCTTTGATTTAATAGTAGCGGTTGCCCGTCTTCATCTTTTAGCTCACTACGCGAAGCATGGCTGGTTTCGATCGCGGGGGTAATTAGTGTGTTATCAAGGCGCGTACGACCCATTATTTGCTCTTGCTCACTTAATGATAAATGCTGCCACACAGTTAAGTCATGCTTATAACGTTGTACATGAATATAACTTCCTTGATCTTCAAAGCTACCCGGTTTATTTATTAGTGCCGTCGCACGCTTTTTTCTACCATGAGCAGAATCGCCACCATAAATAAAGCCATTAAAGTCTCGTCCATCTAAAAAGCGAAAATTACGAACCTGCTCTACCAGCTCTACATCAGGAGCAAATAACTTTAATACTTGCAGGGCAAATAAATGGTTAACGTCTTCACGGTCAGAGCGAATTTGCACAAACAAATCACACGGTTGCACGCTCATTTGGTGATCGCTGTGATTTATATTAGGAAAGCTCTGTAATTCGCTTGGAATGTACTCCGGAAGGATATGTGGCCAATATTGCGCACCAATAGCGACCATACAAGAGAGCATTGATTCTGAAAACTGATCGCTAAATTCTTCTTCAATAGCGCTTACTTGCTTTAGTTTTACGCGTAGCGATTCATCTTGACCATCAAACACATTAAAAAATAAGTGCAAACCGTGTAAGTTTGCTTCAGCACAAATCCCTGATTGCGCTTGCGCCATTGTTATTCCTTAGTTTTATAGATAAAAACACAGCGAATAACAAATTAATTATGATTCGAAAAAGTTCACCGTGTGAGGTTTTATTTTTATTATAACCTGTTCATTTTTTTCAAATGATTGGTCATATTGTGCAGCAACTTCAACTTCTTGCTCAGCAATAACGACTGTGTAAACATACGCTGAACCAATAAAGCGACTACTTAATATTGTAGCTCGTTCACAGTGCCTGTCACATAGATTATCACTTACCAATTCAATCTGGTGAGGACGAACATATATTTTACCTACACTCGCTCTATGCTCATGTCCAATATATGATTTAACTAAGCCGAACGGTGTATTATATTCAGTTGTCGTTAATACTTCTGCCTCTAAGTATATGCCTTGACCCAGAAACTCTGCAACCTCCTTTGAGCTTGGGGCTGCAAAAAGCTGTTCTGGCGTGCCTTGTTGCGCAATTTTACCGCGATGCATAATGGCAAGTGTATCGGAAAAGGCAAATGCCTCTTCTTTTGAGTGCGTAACAAATACAGCAGAGACTTGTGTTGCCTTAATAATTCGACGTATATCGGCGATTAGCTCAAAGCGTACTTGTGTATCAATGTTTGAAAAAGGCTCATCAAGCAATAACAAACTAGGTTTATAAGCTAATGCGCGAGCAATCGCTACGCGTTGCTGCTGACCACCCGATAACTGATGAGGAAATCTATCGGCACAGCCAATTAAATGAACAAGCTTAAGCATTTCATCAACACGATGCTGCTTTTGGGCTTTACTCATTTTACTAAGCCCAAATGCGATATTATTTGCCACCGTTAAATGCGGAAACAATGCATAGTCTTGAAACATCATGCCGATGTTACGATGCTCAGGTGAGACAAATGATTGCTCATTACTCACTAATTTACCGTCTATAAAAATAGACCCTTGCTTGGCTTCAATTAAACCTGCAATGGCTTTTAATGTGGTTGTTTTACCGCAACCACTTGCACCGAGCAGACAAACAATTTCATCTTTGCCCACTGTTAAATCTAAATCGTGAATAACCTTTGTGCCGTTATAGTGATAGCTCACGCCTTGTAAAATTAAACTACTCATTTAACTACGTTGCTCCATAGAACGATTAATAAGATACAAAGGAATAAACCCGACAATAACAATAAATAATGCCGAAATTGAAGCAAGCTCTAACTGCTCGTCACTCACATACTGAAATACATGAGTTGCTAAGCTTTCAAAATTAAACGGTCTGAGCAATAACGCCGCAGGTAGCTCTTTCATGCACTCAATAAACACCAGTAATGCCGCCGTAAGTAGTCCACGGCGTAATAAAGGTAGATGTATTAAACGCAATGTTTGCCCTTGGCTTTTACCCATTGATTGACTTGCCATATCGAGTGATGGGCTAATGCGTAAAAACTCGATTCTATCGCTCCGTGTGCGATGGCATAAAACCTAACAATGTAAGCAATAATAATAGTAAGAATACTGCCTGTAAGCAGTAAACCTATATCTAAATTATATGGTTCGAGCGCTTCATTGATGGTGTTTTCTAATAATGTAAGTGGTAATAAAACAGCAATAGCGAGCACTGTACCAGGCAATGCATAGCCCGTACTGGCTAAACGCCCAGGAATAAGCGGATACGTTTGCTTTGCAACACGCTGATAAAAAACCACAAAAATACTCAACGTAATGGTTATTACACTCACTATCCCTGCTACTTTTAAACTTTGCCAAGCATAGCTAAAAAACTCAATGTTCCACGCTTTATCAAAGTAGGTAATTGCGTAGTTTACGAGTACTGCAATGGGAATTAAAAAAGCGATAAGTAAAATAAAGCCACAAAATGCAGTTGCTAGCCAAGCCGACTTTCCTTTTAATACATAGAGAGATTCGCTATTTACACTTGATTGGCGCTCAAATACCGCTTGGTTACGGCGGCTAAAGCGTTCTGCCATTAATGCCAAAAATAAAAGTAAGAGCATTACACCCGATATTTTAGCGGCCGCTGTAAGCGAATAATAACCAAACCATGTATCGTATACGGCGGTCGTTAATGTGCTCACGGCAAAATAGCTGACGGTTGCAAAGTCAGCCATAGTTTCCATACTAATGAGTGCAAGAGCCGCAACAATTGCGCCGCGAGAGAGCACCAAACTTACTTTAAAAAAACTTTGTTTAGGAGATAGCCCCATTAATTGACTAGCTTGTACTAATTTGAATGACTGTTCGCGAAGGGCTGTTTTAAAAATTAAAAATAAATACGGGTAAAGTACCAAGGCAATCATAACGATAGCGCCAGGTAGTGTACGTATATCAAAAAACCAATAGTCACTAGGTGATTGCCAGCCAAACCATTTTCTAAGTGCTATTTGCACAGGGCCCGCATAGTCTAATAAATCAGTGTATACATAGGCAATAATATAGGTAGGCATAGCAAGGGGCAACATAAGTGCCCATTCAAACTGCTTTTTACCAGGAAAACTACAGTAAGCAGTAAGCCAACCGAGTGGCAGCGCAATAGCACAGCTAAGCACACAAACGCCTAAAACCAGCAACACAGTATTAGTAATGTAATCCCAAAGCACTGTATCCCAAAGATGAGAAAACACCTCAGAGTTACCTTGCAGAGATTCAAAAAGAAGAAAAAACAACGGGGCCGACAGAATCAAACCCGTCGACCACGCAAAGAGCTGCCATTTAGACAGCTTAAATTTATAAGTCATTAAAGATCGAACTTCACCTCATCAATCAGCTTAAGCGCTAACGGACGATATTTACTGATCTCATCGAGTGGCAAGCTGTCTTCCTTAAAGCTCCCCCAAGACGCAACCAAACTGGATAATTGCACACCTGGCTTAACTGGATACTCCATATTTAGTGAGGCATACATGTTTTGTGCTTTATTGTCGGTCATATACTCTATGAGTTTCAAGGCATTTTCAGGATTTTTAGCGAACTTAGTAATAACCGCACCCGATACATTTATGTGCGAGCCACGATTAATTTGGTTCGGGAAATTAATATTTACCGCTTCCGCCCAACCTTTTTGTTCTTTATCTTGCAACATTTTTCCAAGGTAATAACTATTACCTAACGCTAAATTGCACAAACCTTCTTTAACAGCTTTAACTTGAGCACGGTCGTTACCTTGGGGTTTGCGCGCTAAATTAGCTTTGACGCCTTCAAGCCATGTTTTAGTATCAGCCTTACCATGGTGAGCTATCATTGATGCAACAAGCCCCAAATTATAAGGATGCTTACCCGAACGAGTGCAAATTTGCCCTTTATATTTAGGATCAGCCAACTCTTCATAAGTTAGGTTTGGTAACGCACCTACTCGCTCTTTTGATGAATAAACATTACGTACACGCTTTGTTAGCGCAACCCACTGGCCTTCGCCATCACGAAATGCTGCAGGCACATTATCATTTACGCTGTCACTTTTAATAGTTTGCGTTAACTTTAAATCTTCTAATTGAATAAGTGCACTAAAGTTAGAAGTTAGTACTAAGTCGGCTTTGCTATGTTTTCCCTCGCGCTTAACACGTTCAATTAATCCTTTTTTAGCAAAAACAACATTCGTTTGGATGCCGGTTTGTTTTGTAAAATCATCCAAAATTGGCTGTATTAAAAACGGTTGGCGAAAAGAGTAAATATTAACGACGTCGTTTGCAAAGGCTGGCGCCGATACTATTAATCCTAAAGTGATAGCGAGTGTCTTCATTATTCCACCTAAATAATAATTATTATCAAATAATTCTACCGTGAACAGTTAAAAAGTGCACACCTTAAATAGCTGTAAGTAGGTAAAAGGTGTCTAAAACAGAAATGTCATGTAAGACATCTCTCACGGATGTGACAGCTAATGAGTAAAAAGCAACATATAAAACAAGCATTAGTTAAATAACTAATTGAAAATAAAGCATTAATAAACTTTAGCTATTGCATAAATACTAATTAAATATGGTTTCAGCCCTATTTAAGTTGCTCCATTCACCTATAATTTACCCATCAACCAAGCAGTGATGCTTATCGATTAAATACAAGCAAATTATTTATTCGACCAACCAATGATTAGGTTACCAAGGAAATACGGATTTTAGGACAGGCTCAGGATGAGTAACACAATGGAATGTTGTAAAAATGGATAGCATCAGGAAGGTGCGAAAGGGATAACAACAAGGGTTTAAGTTGTTTGACAGGATGTTTAAGGAATAGATGGACAGGCCTTTTAGGCAACACAATGGATTGATTAATACACGGATGCACTAGGAAGTGCAATGGAAGGATTTGGTAATAGTATTTACCTTACAGGATGTTCAGGAATTAAAGGAGACAGGCCCGGATAGCCTAGATTACATAGAACTAAAAAGTAATATTGTAATAACATGGATTAGTAAAAATTGGAGTTGATTAAGTTCAATTGCAGGATGCAGAAAATTAGAAGATTCCGCAAGCGCGCCTAGAGATAGAGCGCGCTTTTATTTGCATAGGTAATTAAGTCAAACATATTAATAATAGAGGAAATAGCAATCTCATCAGCTTCAGAGCACAATTTATATGAAGGAACATAAATAGTTTATGGATATAAATTTTAAATCGAGTAAAAACGTCTCCACACTTAATAGCCCAGTAAATAGCACAGCAGAGTATATTTGTATTTTTACGGCTCCTACCCCAAAAGAAAATCCTTATTCTGCTTTGTTTAATCCAGAAGGATACGATTTTTCTAACATGTCTATGAGTGAGTTTAAAACGATACTCAACGTTATTATTCAATTAGAAAGTGATATCAGAACAACCCAAAGAGGTGAAACCGCCCGTGATGACGAATTTAGTTATCAATTAAATAAGCTAGCAAATGCAATAGGCCGCACAAATTTTAATGGTAAAGTTAATATTAATATTAATAAGTATTTTTTAAAAAGAGTAGAAGAAGCAAAAAAATGGAAAGCAGTGACTTCCATTCATTTAGCCAAGTGCATACAAGTATGAATCAACTATATGAAACAGTTGTAAAGTTAACATCTGAAGAAAGTTTTACAGCACTTCAAAATAAAGCGATAACTTACTTAGAATACACGAGCAAACAATCGGCTTAAGTTAGCTCTGATCAGACTCAGGCCTGCCTTTATTACGTTTACCTAATAAATACGCATCGCGAAACTTTATAAAATGTTGCTCAAGCTTTGTTGATGCATCCATTTCGCCCGCAAGGGCTAACACCATAATAGCCACTTCAGCAGTGCCTAGTTGATGCGCATGAGGGGCTACACGTAATCGGTAATCAGATAATTTATCAGCAGTAACAGAAAGCACTGGCAGGTTATCTAAATAGGGACTTTTACGAATCATTTTCTTTGCTTCTCGCCACGTACCATCTAAAAATATAAATAGCGGCTTTTTACCTAATTCAATACTCACTTCGGTAATAGCTCTGCCCTCTTCTACATCTTCAGCAGGAAACACGACCATTGGCTGATACTGCGAATCATTTATTAAAGCTAAAAGCGCTGGGTTAGGATCTGTTCTGTCCCATCTAAAAGCGTGATTATCAGGCACTATTTCAGCAATTAAACGTCCGGTATTTGAAGGTTTAAAGCTTTCATTATGGTACATCAATAAACAGACTGCAGCCGTACAATCAGCCTGTTCAACACCTTTACAAATACAGTAGTGCTTAGCTATTAAGCATTGCTCACAGCGATCTAATTTACCGCCTCGAGCATTAAACTCTCGACGGGATTCACTTATTTGTTGAGCGCGTAATGCTAAAACTGAGTTTTTCACTGTATTTACCTTCAATTAATTAAGCGCGCATTGTAACGACTTATTGTTATTTAATCTTATATTTATAGCCATACCAACCTGCATAAATCTTTGATCAATTTAACGAATTAAATTGCACTATAACTTCGTTAAAAATTTTTTATTTAGAACAACTAGATACAAAAACTTTTGCCTAGTTCTAGCGTAATTTTCTTAACGCTAAATAGACCCCATATATAAACAGATTGGTATCATTGAATTAATTCAACATCTCTTAAATTAAAAACCAGACATAAAAAAACCCAACCTAAGTTGGGTTTTTCAAACAAATGCTAAAGAGTTAAATTACTTCTTTTTAACTGCTTTTTTGTTTGGTAGGTCAGTGATCGAACCTTCAAAAATTTCAGCTGCAAGGCCGATTGATTCGTTCAATGTTGGGTGAGCATGAATTGTAAGCGCTAAGTCTTCACCATCAGCACCCATTTCAATACCTAAACCGATTTCGCCAAGCATTTCGCCCGCGTTAATACCGATCATAGCACCACCGATTATACGGCCACTTTCTTTATCAAAGATAAGTTTAGTAGAACCTTCAGTACGAGCAGATGCAATTGCACGACCAGATGCTGCCCACGGGAATACCGCAGTTTCAACTTTTAAGCCTTGCTCTTTTGCTTCTTTCTCAGTAACACCTACCCAAGCGATTTCTGGGTCTGTGTACGCTATTGAAGGAATACATTTAGGGTCGAAGAAATGCTTCTGACCAGAAATAACTTCTGCAGCAACATGACCTTCATGAACCGCTTTATGCGCAAGCATTGGCTGGCCAACTAAGTCGCCGATTGCAAAAATATGGCTTACATTAGTACGTAATTGCTTATCAACATTAATAAAGCCACGTTCATCAACGTTTACGCCCGCTTTTTCAGCATCAAGTAAGTTACCGTTTGGAGTACGGCCAACTGCAACAAGTACTTTGTCGTAACGTACAGGTTCTGCTGGTGCGTTTTTACCTTCAAACGTTACGTATAAGCCGTCTTCTTTAGCTTCAACACCAACAACTTTAGTTGAAAGCATTACGTTGAATTTTTTGCTTACGTATTTTTGGTAAATTTTGATAATGTCTTTATCAGCTGCTGGTACTAATTGATCAGCAAATTCTACAACATCAATTGCAGAACCTAGCGCACGGTATACCGTACCCATTTCAAGACCGATAATACCACCACCAAGTACAAGTAATTTTTCTGGTACGTCTTTAAGCTCTAGTGCACCAGTTGAATCAATTACACGGTCATCTTGTGGGATGAAAGGTAAGTTAACTGGTTTAGAGCCTGCTGCAATAATCGCGTTATCAAACGTGATAGTTGTAGCGCCGTCTGCGCCTTCAACTACTAAAGTATTGCTGCCAGTGAATTTGCCGTATCCAGATACAACTTTCACTTTACGCATTTTGGCCATGCCTTCTAGTCCACCAGTTAACTGGCCAACTACAGAATCTTTCCAAGTACGAACTTGGTCAAGATCGATTTTTGGTGCGCCAAAAGTAACACCGTGAGATGACATTTCAGCTGCGTCATCAATCACTTTAGCTACGTGTAAAAGTGCTTTAGAAGGAATACAACCAACATTAAGACATACGCCACCTAATGTTTCGCGAGATTCTACTAATGTAACTTCTAAGCCCAAGTCAGCAGCACGGAAAGCCGCAGAATAACCACCAGGACCACCGCCTAGTACAACAACTTGAGTTTTTAATTCGTTGCTCATGCTTTTACCTTAATTGTTTGAACGGGACACTGCCCTAAAATTTAACTGCCATGTTTCTGCAAGGCAGAAAGAGTGAGCAGCGCACAAAGTGATGCAATTCGTACAAAGATTGTATCATTGCAAATGGTAAAAATCCCAGCTAAAAACAACTGGCTGGGATTCGATTCTATTTATTTTATTGCGTATACCAATTTTTCTAAACTGGTTACATCACCAACTGGCGAATATCGCTCATGTAACTTGCAAGGGTCACAGTAAAGCGTGCAGCTAATGCTCCGTCAATAACCCTATGGTCGTATGACATAGAAAGTGGAACCATTAGTTTAGGTTCAAACTCTTTACCATTCCATTTAGGTTTCATTTCAGATTTAGATACACCTAAAATAGCAACTTCTGGCGCATTAACAATCGGCGTAAATGCCGTACCGCCAATACCGCCAAGGCTAGAGATAGTAAAACAACCACCTTGCATATCAGACGATGTAAGCTTACCGTCACGGGCTTTAACAGATACTTCCATTAGTTCTCGTGATAATTCAATAATGCCTTTTTTATCAACATCTTTAAACACTGGCACTACTAAACCATTTGGCGTATCAACAGCAACACCAATGTTAATGTACTTCTTAAGAATTAAACTTTCGCCATCGTTAGACAGTGAAGAGTTAAATGTTGGGAAGTCTGCAAGTGCTTTAGCCGCTGCTTTCATCACAAACACAAGTGGTGTGATTTTAACACCCAGCTTTTTCTTCTCGCTAAGTGCATTTTGCTCTTTACGAAATACTTCAAGACTGGTGATATCAGCTTCGTCAAACTGTGTAACGTGTGGAATTTGTACCCAGTTACGGTGTAAGTTTTTGCCTGATAGCTTTTGAATGCGAGATAGTTTTTTCTCTTCAATTTCACCAAACTTAGCAAAATCTACTTTAGGCCATGGAATTAGACCAAGCTCGCTGCCACCAGCATTACTACCTGCTGATAATTGACCAGATTCAACTTGCTTAACCAGTGTTTTAACATAGTTTTGCACGTCTTCTTTAACCACACGGTTTTTACGACCAGTGCCTTTAACGTTAGCTAGGTTAATACCAAACTCACGCGCTAAACGGCGAACAACAGGTGATGCATGAGCATACGCGCTGTTTTCTGTGAAGCTTTCATTACTTGCTTTTGCAGGTGCTGCTTGAGCGGGAGCCGACTCTGTTTTAGCCGCAGCTGCAGGTGCTGATTTTTCAGCTGGTGCAGGTGCTGCTACTGGCGCGCTGCCTGCAACTTCAAATACAAAAATTAATGAGCCAGTCGATACTTTATCGCCAGCGGCTACTTTAATTTCTTTAACTGTACCTGCAAATGGAGCGGGTACTTCCATTGCAGCTTTGTCGCCTTCAACGTTTAAGATTGATTGATCTTCTGAAACCTCGTCGCCAACGGCAACCATAATTTCAGTTACTTCAACTTCATCGCCACCAATATCAGGTACATTAACTTCTTTAGTACTTGGTGCTGCGTTTGCTGTTGAGCTAGCTGCTGGCGCTTCTACAGGAGCCGACTCTTTAGCCGGTGCTGCAGATTCACTTCCTGCTACTTCAAAAACAAACACTAACGAGCCTGTTTTAACTGTATCGCCAGCGGCGACTTTAATTTCTTTAACCGTTCCAGCAAATGGTGCTGGCACTTCCATTGCAGCCTTGTCGCCTTCAACGTTTAAGATAGATTGCTCTTCTTCAACGGTGTCGCCAACAGCAACCATGATTTCAGTTACTTCAACTTCGTCATCGCCAATATCTGGTACGGTTACTTCTTTAGTCGAAGAACCTGTAGAAGCAGCAGGTGCTGCCTCTTCAGATTTAGCTGGAGCAGCGGCTGATGCATTAGTCGAGCCAGTGCCTTCACTCTCGCCTTCAAACAAAAATACTAAAGAGCCAGTTGTAACGGTGTCGCCAACGTTCACTTTAATCTCTTTCACTGTACCCGCTTGCGAAGCAGGTATTTCCATTGATGCTTTGTCGCCTTCAACATTTAATAGTGATTGGTCCACATCTACTTTGTCGCCAACGCTTACTAATATTTCGGTTACTTCTACTTCGTCGTCACCAATATCAGGTACTTTAATTTCAATACTCATTGCAAACCTCTTATGCGTACAGTGGGTTAAGTTTGTTAGTGTCGATGTTGAACTTTTTAAGTGCTTCAACAACTACTGACTTCTCAACTTCACCGCGTTTAGCAAGTTCAGATAACGTAGCAACAACAACGTAGCCCGCGTTAACTTCAAAGTGACGACGTAGGTTTTCACGGCTATCAGAACGACCGTAACCATCTGTACCTAGCACTTTGTAGTTGCTGCTTGGAATAAATGAACGCGCTTGTTCTGCGTAGTTTTTCATGTAATCCGTTGCTGCAACAGTCACAGAGTCGTTTAATACGCTTGTGATATATGCTGTTTTTTGCTCGCTTTCAGGGTTAAGCATGTTGAAACGTTCAACATCTTGACCTTCACGCGTTAATTCGTTGAAAGACGTTACAGAGAACACGTCAGACGCAATGCCATACTCTTCGCTTAGAATCGTAGCGGCTTTACGTACTTCAGTCATAATAGTACCTGAGCTTAATAGCTGTACGTTGGCTTTTTTACCTGCGTAACTTTCAAGCTTATAAACACCTTTACGAATACCTTCTTCAGCGCCTTCTGGCATAGCTGGCTGATGGTAGTTTTCGTTCATAAGCGTTAGGTAGTAGTAAATATTTTCTTGGTCATCACCGTACATACGACGAATACCGTCTTGTACAATAACAGCAACTTCAAACGCGTAAGTTGGGTCATAAGAAATACAGTTAGGAACCGTATTAGCAAGAATATGACTGTGACCATCTTCGTGTTGCAAGCCTTCACCATTTAGCGTTGTACGACCCGCAGTAGCACCTAATAAGAAACCACGTGCTTGTTGATCGCCCGCCATCCATGCCATGTCACCAACGCGTTGGAAACCAAACATAGAGTAGTAAATGTAGAATGGGATCATTGGCAAATCGTTAGTGCTGTATGAAGTTGCAGCAGCAACCCATGACGACATAGCACCTAACTCATTAATGCCTTCTTGCAGTACTTGACCTGAAGTCGCTTCTTTATAGTAAGAAACAATATCGCGATCCTGCGGCGTGTAGTTTTGGCCATGTGGGTTGTAAATACCAATTTGACGGAATAAACCTTCCATACCAAATGTACGCGCTTCATCGGCAATAATTGGTACGATGTTTTTACCAATGCCCTTATCTTTTAATAAGATATTAAGTGCACGAACAAAGCCCATAGTGGTAGAGATATCACGTTTTTGCTCTTCAAGTAGCGGCTTGAATGCGTCTACTTCTGGCAATGCTAGTTTTTCACTAAAACGTGGAATACGCTTAGGTGTGTAACCTTTAAGCTCATCACGACGCGCATGTAAGTATTTGTACTCAGGTGAACCTTCTTCAAGCTCTAGGTATGGTAATTCTTTTAATTGATCTTCAGATACTAAGTCATCAAGGCCAAGGCGTGAACGTAAATGTGCAACATGCGACATGTCCATTTTTTTCACTTGGTGCGCAATGTTTTTACCTTCAGCTGCTTCACCCATACCGTAACCTTTTACAGTTTTAGCAAGAATTACAGTTGGACGACCTTTTGTTTCTTCTGCTTTTTTAAATGCAGCAAATAGTTTTGACGATTCATGACCACCACGCTTAAGCGCGAAAATTTCGTCATCTGTCATGTCCGCAACAAGTGCAGCTGTTTCTGGGTAACGACCAAAGAAGTTTTCACGTACGTACGCGCCATCTTTCGCTTTATATGTTTGGTAATCACCATCCACAGTCTCGTTCATTAACTGTAGTAATTTACCCGTTGTGTCTTTAGCTAGAAGAATATCCCAACCGCTGCCCCACACTAGTTTAATTACGTTCCAGCCAGCGCCTTTAAACAAGCCCTCTAGCTCTTGAATAATTTTACCGTTACCCATAACTGGGCCGTCTAAGCGCTGTAAGTTACAGTTAACTAAATAACAAAGGTTATCTAGTTTTTCACGTGCAGCAAAAGAAATAGCACCCCGTGACTCTGGCTCATCCATTTCACCGTCACCTAAAAACGCGTATACACGCTGATTTTTAGTGTCTTTTAAGCCACGACCATCTAAGTATTTTAAGAAGCGTGCTTGGTAAATTGATGAAATAGGACCTAAGCCCATTGATACCGTAGGGAACTGCCAAAATTCAGGCATTAACTTAGGGTGTGGGTACGATGGTAAGCCTTCGCCATCAACTTCTTGACGGAAGTTATCTAGTTGTGCCGCCGATAAACGCCCTTCAACAAATGCACGTGCGTAAATACCTGGAGAAATATGACCTTGGTAATAAACTAAGTCACCACCGTCTACATCATTTGGTGCTTTAAAGAAGTGGTTAAAACACACTTCATAAAATGCAGCAGATGATTGGTAAGACGCCATATGGCCGCCTAAGTCGAGATCTTTTTTAGATGCACGTAGAACGATCATAATCGCGTTCCAACGGATAATTGAACGAATACGACGCTCAAGATTTACATCACCCGGGTAAGCAGGTTCTTGATCTACAGGAATAGTATTAACGTAGTTCGTGGTAATACCCGTTGGCATATCAACGCCGTCTAAACGGGCTTGCTCTAATACTTGCTCAAGTAAAAACTGAGCTCGTTCAACACCTTCTTCGCGCACAACTGATTCAAGAGCTTGTAACCACTCTTGTGTTTCTAGCGCGTCTACGTCAATTTTATTGACTTCAGACATATGGAGGTTTCCTTATGTTTAAAATACGAATATTGTTAATTTAATATCACAGCTACTTAATGTGTGTTCAAAGTAATTATGTACTAACTTAATTTTGTTTAGTGCGTCTTAAACTACGTTCAATTCGCGAATGTTCTTTGCCTGCTTCAAGCAATGCTTCTTCTATAAATGCTAAGTGCGCATTACTTGCTAAACGGGCTTGTTCTGGATTACCGTCAATAACGGCATCCATTAATAAACGCCTGTGTTGGGCTAATTGACTGCTAATATCTGACTTTTTTAATAGAACAGTTAAATTTTGCAGTACATTTTGCTCAAGCAGCGCTTTCATACCTCTAACTAAATGCAATAACACGACATTATGCGAAGCTTCAGCCACACTAAAGTGAAATGCATTAATTGCTTTTGCTTTTTGCTGTAAATCATCATTAACTAAGGCAATTTCATCAAAGCTTTGTTTTACTTTGCTAAAATCGTTGCTGGTCCCGCGCAGTGCTGCGTAGTAAGCAGCAATCCCTTCTAATGCATGACGAAATTCAAGTAAATCAAACTGCGACTCAGGGTGTTTACTAATCAAATCAAAAAGTGGATCAGTAAGCCCTTCTTCGAGCTGATTTTTTACAAACGTGCCGCCACCTTGGCGACGCGTAACTAAACCTTTCGCTTCTAACTTTTGAATTGCCTCTCGCAGTGACGGGCGAGACACTTCAAATTGCTTTGCTAGTTCACGCTCTGGTGGCAACTTTTCACCTGGTGCTAACGAGCCTTCAAGAATCATGTTCTCAAGTTGCTGTAAAATAACATCAGATAATTTTGCTGCTTTAATCTTTAAAGACATGAATCAACGTCCGCGTTGTATAAATACCAAGAGCCCACAAAACGGGGCTTTAAGTCGTATGATTTACCCAAAAGGTAAATTGGTCATACCAAAAATTTTCAATACGGTATCAAAAAGCCTAATAGCTGTCAATTTACAGTGTATTTATACGTTGGCAGTAGCGTAACGCATTTTGAACGAAGATTAAACAATGCGCAATTTACAAAAATTGTTATAACGTTAATAGGATGAAAACAATTGGTCTGACCAGATGGAATTAGAGTTTTAACTCTACTTTAATTGAGGGTTCGCTAACGAAAAAGCGATATCAAAAAATAAGTACGGAGGGTGGGATGCTGCACTTTATATAAATGCCCCACCACTCATTTTATTAAACGATTTTATAGAAGAGAACTCAGCGTTACTAAGACAGTCCGCCAAACAAGGTTAATAGCGCGATTAACACTAAATAAAATAATACATTACGTTTTACTAGCTTAATCATGCAGGTGGCTTCGTAAGTGCAACCATAATAACGTTTTTCTACTTGTTCAGCAGCTAATGCGGTATACGTCACAACTTTACGGTTAGGACTTGAAAAATCAAGCGCATAACGTAACCAGCAACTTGTGCCTTTATTAAAGTTACCTATTACTAAATAACCAAAGCTAGTAATACGCGCAGGTAACCAATCAAGCCAAAATAGTAGTTTATGTATGAGTTTAAAGCGCTTAGCAAAGATTACTTTATGATCCTCTCGTACTAAATCAGCTAAAGTACGTACCAGTGCATATAAAACCGCACCTGGAGCACCTAAAACAACAAACCAAAAAATAACCGCGCAGTAAAATCTAAAATTTACCCACGCCAATGTTTGCCCAAAAGTTTCACCGTTTTCTTGCGCTTCAGTACGTTTTTGCCCTATTTGTAGTGCATATAAAGATGCTGCAGTACCATCGTCGCGCGTTAACGCATTTAAATACGATTTATATAAAGCACGCTGCTTAGCACAACCAAAGCACACTAAAAGTACCGCGATGTTAATACCCAACTGCCACAATACAAAATCTGACAAACAATAAACTAGCGCTATAGCTATAACAGGGAGTGCAAGCCAAACTAAAAATCCCAGTGTTGAGCTAAATAAGCCCTTATCACCAAGTAATTTATTAGAGCGATTTAAATAACCATTTGCGTAATAACTTATTTGCCAATAATTAGACCGAGCACCTAGACGCTCAAGTATTAGTGCAATTATTATAGAAACCAAAATCATTGTAGTTACTCTCTTAGCTTGATTGCTCAAGCATATTTAAAAACAATTGCCAATTAAAGCTACTACCTGGGTCGGTTTTTCGCCCTGGAGCAATATCGCAGTGCCCCACAATACGTGAAGGCGTTATTTTTGGATAGCGCTGCATTATTGATTTGCTCAAAACAGCTAACGCATTATATTGCATTAAAGTATAAGGAGTGGTGTCAGTTCCTTCAAGCTCAATACCAATGCTAAAATTGTTACACGCCGCATGCCCTTCAAATTCAGATAAGCCAGCGTGCCATGCGCGCTTATTAAATGGCACGTATTGTAAAATATTCCCGGTGCGCTTAATAAAGCAATGGGCAGATACACGTAAACTCTTTAAGTCACTAAAACTCGGATGAGCATTACAGTTAATGCTACCCATAAATAACTCATCAACGAAAGGTGTACCAAACTGCCCTGCTGGCAATGATATATTGTGAATCACCAATAAAGAAATATCAGCCTCATCAGGGCGCTCATCAAAATGCGAACAAGGCCGCTGCACTACCGTACTTAAAACACCACTTAAATCTATTTTCATGATACGTTTGCTATATAAATATCAAGATATACATATCGCTGATGCTAAAGGATTTATTAAAACAATGATAGTAACAAGCGTGGTATAAAACCTCACCTACAACATACACCAAACCGTAGGTGCGAATTTACGCCCGCTCATGTAACGTAGCTTGGGTTTTTAAAAAGCGAGGTATAAAACCTCACCTACAACATACACCAAACCGTAGGTGCGAATTTACGTCCGCTCATGTAACTTGGCTTGGGTGTTTAAAAAGCGAGGTATAAAACCTCACCTACAAATAATTTAAACCCACACGTAGGTGCGAATTTATTTCGCGCTCATGTAAAGTAGCTTCTGAAATTAAAAGCGAGGTGTAAAACCTCACCTACAACATACATCAAACCGTAGGTGCGAATTTACGTCCGCTCATGTAACTTGGCTTGGGTGTTTAAAAAGCGAGGTATAAAACCTCACCTACAAATAATTTAAACCCACACGTAGGTGCGAATTTATTTCGCGCTCATGTAAAGTAGCTTCTGAAATTAAAAGCGAGGTGTAAAACCTCACCTACAACATACATCAAACCGTAGGTGCGAATTTACGTCCGCTCATGTAACGTAACTTTTTAAATTAAAAGCGAGGTGTAAAACCTCACCTACAACATACACCAAACCGTAGGTGTAAATTTACTTTGCGCGCTTATCTTTATATCGGAACAAAGCCAATCGCTTCTCTTTCATCTACAAACATAGTAAAATTTCCTTAATTTATTAACGCTTATGAGCTTTGCTATGTCTATTTCGCACACCTTAATTAGTCAACTTGTTACTCTTGCACTCGACGAAGATTTAAATTACCAAACTGCGCAAGATGGCGATATTACCGCACAACTGATCCCACTAAACGAGCAAGCAAATGCCAAAGTAATAACGCGCGAAGACTGCGTTTTTTGCGGAAAAGACATCATCCTTGAAGTATTTAAACAAGTAGACCCGACTGTAAAAGTAGCCGTACTAGTAAATGATGGCGACGTAATTAAAGCAAACAGCACATTATTTACAGCCACTGGTTCAGCACGTTCAATATTAACTGCCGAGCGTACTGCACTTAACTTTGTGCAAACCTTATCAGGTACAGCGACTACTACAGCGCATTATGTAAAAGAGTTAAGCGGTACCACTACACAACTACTCGACACTCGCAAAACAATACCAGGGCTTCGCGCATTACAAAAATACGCAGTAAAATGTGGCGGTGGCACAAATCATCGTATTGGCTTATTTGATGCGTTCTTAATTAAAGAAAACCATATAGCAGCCTGTGGCACAATTGATAAAGCAGTGGCTCAAGCAAAACAAAACCACCCAAACAAACCTGTCGAAGTTGAAGTTGAATCACTTCCAGAGCTTAAACAAGCTATTGAGGCTGGTGCCGACATTATAATGCTTGATAACTTTAGCATTGAGCAAATTAAGCAGGCAGTTACATTAACGCATAAACGCGCCAAACTTGAGGTCTCTGGTAATATGACACTAGAAACACTCAAAACCTATTCTCAAGCGGGCGTCGATTTCATATCAAGCGGTGCACTTACAAAAAATTTACAATCAATCGATTTATCAATGCGTTTTGAATAAAAAACACGCCAAAAAAGGTTTAAACATAGCTAATTCATTGACATTTTAAATAATTGAGCATTTAATAGTAAAAAAGGACTACTCTTTAATACTTTGTTAAATAAAGTACCTTTAACATTAAATACGTATGCTAAATAACAATAAACAGTGCTAGACTCGCACTGTTGTATCAACTTATTTTATAAGTTCAGCCAAAATAGTTACTTGGCAATTTAGTTTAAAAACTAAATACACTAAATTATTTTATCAAGTGTCTAGTATTCGTTGCTAACGTATAATTTGATTGATACAACGTAGTAGCACACAATGAATTTATAGCTTTTGTGATCAACACTCAAAAGTTAACGTGAAATAAAGTTTTTTTAAGTAAAACTGTAAACTAAATCAGCTAAATTAAGTTAGGCAATTTTGCCGCTTATATGATTTAACCTACAAAAATCTATCCTTTAGGAGAGGAAACATGAAAACAATGACTCAAAAACAACAGGGTTTCACCCTAATTGAATTAATGATTGTAGTAGCAATCATCGGTATTCTTGCTGCTGTAGCACTGCCGGCTTATCAAGACTACACTGTTAAAGCTCGTGTATCAGAGTGTATTAGCCTAGCAGGCGCAGCAAAAACAACTGTTGCAATGAATGCATCTGAAGGTGCTGACTTTAACTCTGGTTTTAACGCGAATGCTAAAACTGAAAACTGTGGCATAGTTGCAGTTGCTGCTGATACAGGCGTTATCACAGTAACATCTGAAGCAAAAGCTGGTGCAGTTGCAATAGCAATGACTCCAAAAACAGGCTCAGCAGCTTTAGTAAAAGGTACTCCACCAGCCGGTGAAATTAATTGGACTTGTTCTATTGATGCAGCGACTAAAAACAAGTACGTACCGAGTTCATGCCACAATGTTACTACGAAATAATTAGAAAACTACAACATTAAGGTAGTCATATTTGGCTACCTTTTTTATTTGTATTGATTAGTGAGAGTCACAAATGGCAATACAATCTGATTCAAAAAAATTGATACTTTTCAGTGGGTCGGTGTTAGTGCCCGAGGTAAACGGCTTGAAGGGGAGCTTTCGGGAAGCAGCATCGCACTAGTTAAAGCACAACTTCGCAAACAAGGGGTCACCCCTCAAAAGTTAAGCGTAAAGCAAAACCTTTATTTGGTGTACACACTCAAAAAATAACACCCAAAGATATCGCTTTGGTTACTCGCCAAATTGCCACTATGTTAATGGCTGGCGTACCCTTAATTCAATCTATTGAGATGATTGCAACTGGCTCAACTAATAAAAGCATTACTAAGCTTATCTCAGCTGTAGGCGATGATGTAAAAGCAGGTCACCCCTATCCTCAGCACTTAGAAAATATCCACGTTATTTTGATGACTTATATTGTGATTTAGTTGAATCTGGCGAGCAGTCAGGAGCACTTGATAAAATATTTGATCGCATAGCTATTTATAAAGAAAAATCAGAAGCGCTTAAATCAAAAATAAAAAAAGCGATGTTTTACCCTATAGCCGTACTTGTTATCGCACTAATGGTTACATCAATTTTACTTATTTTCGTAGTGCCGCAATTTCAAGACATTTTTGCGGGCTTTGGGGCTGAACTCCCTGCATTTACATTATTTGTAATTGGTATTTCAGATTTTATGCAAGAATCTTGGTGGATGATTCTGATTGCGATAGTGGCTTTTGGCTGCACTTTTAAAGAGGCTAAATTAAGAAGCCTAAAGCTCAGGGATGCAACCGACAGAGCCATACTTAAGCTCCCTGTTATTGGCATGATTTTAAACAAAGCGGCTGTGGCACGTTACGCGCGAACACTTTCGACCACATTTGCTGCCGGTGTTCCATTAGTTGATGCACTTGATTCAGCAGCAGGTGCTTCGGGCAATGCAGTGTACCGTTATGCTATTTTAGATATTAAAGCAGAGGTTAGCTCAGGTAACCAAATGAACTGGGCAATGAGAAACTCAAAAATCTTCCCTGACATGGTAATTCAAATGGTTGCTATCGGTGAAGAATCTGGCTCGCTCGATGGTATGTTAGCTAAGGTCGCGACTATTTATGAGCAAGAAGTAGACGATGCTGTAGATGGCTTATCGAGCTTACTAGAGCCATTAATTATGGCTGTATTAGGTGTACTTGTTGGTGGTTTAATTGTTGCTATGTACCTCCCTATTTTCCAACTCGGTTCTGTTATTTAATTATTTGGTTTTTATATGCAAAGTATTGTAGAAGTAATGCAAAATGAGCTGTGGTTTTATCTAACCACCGTTGGCTTGGTTAGTTTATGTGTGGGCAGCTTTTTAAATGTAGTGATTTATCGCCTACCACTTATGATGCAAAAAGAATGGCAGAGTGAGTGCAGAATACTGTTAGAAGACGAGCTTAAAAATAGTAAAGCAATAAATAACGAGCAATTTAATTTAGTAAAGCCAAACTCAACCTGCCCAAAGTGCAAAACGGCTATTAAACCTTGGCAAAATATTCCTGTTATTAGCTGGTTATTTTTAAAAGGAAAATGTGCAAGTTGTAATAACCCTATATCAATACGCTATCCTGCAGTCGAGGCCATTACAGCAATATTAAGCTTATTTATTGCTTATACTATGGGCGCAAGTGAACAAGCTTTACTGTATATATTGATTACTTGGGCATTAGTTGCACTAACCTTTATTGATATAGACCATATGCTATTACCCGATCAACTTACATTACCACTAGTATGGCTTGCTTTAATAGCGTCAATAATGGGCTATACCGTAGCGCCGAGCGATGCAATTATGGGGGCTGTTTTTGGTTATTTGAGCCTATGGAGTGTATTTTGGCTATTTAAGTTACTAACGGATAAAGAAGGTATGGGCTATGGCGACTTTAAATTACTCGCTGTATTTGGTGCATTACTTGGTTGGAAATCACTACTTAGCATTATATTACTTTCAAGCATTGTTGGCGCTGTTATTGGCATTGTATTACTCAGTATTCAAGGAAAAGACAAAGCGACCCCGATTCCATTTGGTCCTTACCTTGCCATTGCAGGCTGGATCACTATGCTATGGGGCACTGAATTACAAAACATTTATTTTAATTTGATTGGTTATTAAAATGAGTGAGCAAACAATTAAACTCTCTAGCAATAAAAAAACAATTGGGTTTTGGGTTTAACAGGTGGTATTGGCTGCGGAAAAACAGCAGTTAGTGACATGTTTGAGAAACTTGATATAACCATTGTTGATGCGGATATTATTGCTCGCCAAGTAGTTGAGCCCAAGAGCTGCGGTTTAAATGCAATAATAACGCACTTTGGCAATACGTTATTACTTAGCGATGGCACGCTAAACAGAAGTGCCTTACGAGAGCGCATTTTTACTAACGATGCAGATAAACAGTGGCTAAATAACTTGCTGCATCCTCTTATTCGCAAAAAAATAGTCGCTGATTTAAATGCCGCTAATAGTACTTACGTGGTTTTAGTTGCCCCGTTATTATTTGAAAATGGTCTCGATAAGTACTGTAACCGAACCCTACTCATTGACGTACCTAAAAGTGTCCAAGTCGAGCGCACACTTAAGCGTGATAATGTGAGCCTTGAACAAGTAAATAGTATTATTGCAACACAAATGTCTCGTGAAAATAAACGTAAAAAAGCAGATGATATTTTAAATAATGATAGGGATTTAGCGTTAGTCAAATTATCTCTTCGGTCTCTACATACTCGTTATATGCAATTAGCATTAAAAAATGCGAGTTAGATAACCCGAACTCTGGATAATAAATCTATCTTAAGCTGTTACTTTCAGCGCTAACTGCGTTGAAATATCTAGCTAGAGAAAACTAAATTTAAATATTATTATGGTTCAATATGTTAATAAATCCCTTAATCAGAGTTCAGGTTAAGTAATTTAAAACAATAATATAATTTATAAAACAATATTTAGTTAGCAAAACTAGTCCATCTGATGAAGAGTAATATAATCTCCTTGTTTTTTCTGATAAATTGCTAATCATTAACGAATTAAGCAGGTGCGCAATGAATATTAACTCACCGTTACTAAGAAAATTTATTACCCTTGGCCGTATTGATGCAGATACCGTTAAAGTAAAACAACGAGATTTTGCCTCAACCGCCGAGCTTATTGCCAAATGTGGAAACATCGATAGCAAAGATTTAGCTGAGCAATGTATTGATTTATTTCGCGTACCTTATTTCGATTTAAAAGACTTTGAACCTGCAAGGATCCCTGCCGAACTTGTAAAAGAAAAGCTGATCCGTAAACACCATATTTTACCCTTGGTGCAAAAAGGTAGAAAAGTATACATAGCCGCGTCTGATCCGACCGATTATGGTGCGTTTGAAAACTATGAATTTAGTACCGGCTTATCCTGTGAAATAGTAGTAGTTGACTACATTGAACTTGATAAAAAAATTGACCAATTGCTTGATGCAACTGGTAGCTTAAATTTAAGCGATGACGAATTTAAAGAATTTGCTGACTTAGATAGTGAAAACACTAAAGAAGCCACCCCACAAGATGATGAAAAAGATGATGCACCTATCATTGTTTACATCAATAAAATCCTAATGGATGCCATTAAAAAAGGCGCCTCTGATTTACACTTTGAACCTTATGAGCATAAGTACCGCATCCGTTTTCGTATTGATGGTATTTTACATGAGGTAGCCAGCCCACCTAATACCTTAGCAACAAAACTTTCTGCACGAATAAAAGTAATGTCACGCCTAGATATTGCCGAAAAACGTAAACCACAAGATGGTCGTATAAAGCTAAAAATTACTGAACGTAAAAGTATCGATTTTCGTGTAAGTACAATGCCGACCCTGTGGGGGAAAAAATAGTAATGCGTATTCTTGATTCATCAAGCGCAATGCTAGGTATTGATGTATTAGGCTACGAGCCGGAACAGAAAAAACTCTATATGGATGCGCTTGCTCAGCCTCAAGGGATGATTTTAGTTACAGGACCAACGGGCTCGGGTAAAACAGTATCACTTTACACTGGTTTAAATATACTTAATCAACCAGAGCGTAATATTAGTACCGCAGAAGATCCTGTCGAAATTAATCTCGAAGGTATAAACCAAGTGCAAATTAATATTAAAGCCGATATGACCTTTGCAAATGCATTACGTGCATTTTTACGCCAAGATCCTGATGTCGTCATGGTAGGTGAAATACGTGACCTCGAAACAGCTGAAATATCAATAAAAGCGGCGCAAACAGGTCACTTAGTACTATCAACTCTGCATACTAATTCAGCACCTGAAACGATAACTCGGTTATTAAATATGGGAGTACCAGCTTATAACGTAGCAAGTTCAATTAGTTTGATTATAGCCCAGCGCTTGGCTCGACGTTTATGCCCTAAATGTAAAACACCGGAAATATTACCAAACGAAGAACTTACCCGCCAAGGTTTTAGCGAGCAACAAATTAGTGAAATGACCCTCTATGCACCTAAAGGATGTGATAATTGCACTGATGGTTATAAGGGTCGTGTCGGTATTTATGAAGTAATGCAAATAACACCAGAGATAGCACAAATTATAATGCGTGGCGGTAATTCATTAGAAATAGCAGAAGTATCACTTAAAGCAGGATTTAATAACTTGCGATTATCAGGTATTCGCAAAGCGGCTGATGGAATGACTTCGCTTGCTGAAATTAATCGAGTAACAAGTTTTTAAAGATCCATAGTTAAAAGCGACAAGGTTCTGAACACTAAATTCAGAGCCTTACTTATACCTAGAGACTCATATCTAAGTAATGTAAAATGCAAAAAAAGATTGTAGAGAGTAAATTATGCCTACTATTGTAAACTGCCCAACCTGTAAAGCTAAAGTTGAGTGGTCAGAACAGAGCCCACATCGGCCTTTTTGTTCTAAACGCTGCCAACTAATTGATCTTGGTGAGTGGTCGTTTGAAAATAATAAAATTTCAGCGCCAATTACATCAGCACAAGAGTTTAGCCAAGATATGATTGAAGATATTGAAGCTATGATGGCCAAAAATGAAGATGACTTTTTAAATAATTTATCTCCATAATGCCCTAAAAACGAAAACCAGCATTACGCTGGTTTTTTAGTATTTACAAAAAAGTAAAATTAACTTTTTTGTTTACGGTGCTTTTTATTCATACGCTTTTGCATTTTAGCAAATTTCTCTTTTTGCTCAGCGTTAAGTACTTGCATTACTTGGTGCTGCGTTTTTAGTTTAATTAAACCAAATTGTTCACCCTTTTCATGGCGTTCATTTAATAACTCTTTAGCTGCATTTTCATCAAATGTTGCAGCCGAAAGTAACGCATCCATTTTTGCTTTATGCGCTTCACGCATCGCTTTACGAGCTTCTTTATCGTCGCTACGTAATGCTTTCATTTGTGTTTTTTGCGCTGCAAAAATAGCTTTTAGCTTAGTTTGCTGCTCATCTGTTAGGCTTAATTTTTCAACGCCGCGCTCAGAAAGTAAAAAACGAGCTTGAGAATGACCTTGTTTATGCCCGTCAGCTTTAGCCATAACACTACCGGCACCAAGTGTTGCTGTTGCCAGGCCAAAAACAAGTACTAATTTAGAAAGTGTATTTAATTTAGTCATAATCATTACCTTAATTATTTGGTTTAACTATTGGTTCAATTTGTGTGGTTGCGACTGCTTAATCAACTAAGTTAACTATACCTAACTCAATGCAAAGTAACGCAAAGCAGTGTAAAGGTTGTGTAAAGATTCACTTTTGCACAATTTAGTGGGTAAAATAACGCCATAAGCAACTCTAAGGGTTTGTAAATGAAACTATTAATGATTGACGACGATACCGGCCTTTGTGAGCTATTAAGTGAATATTTAACTGCCCAAGGTTTTGAAATACAAAGCGTACATGACGGCGAACAAGGTCTTAAGCTAGCGCAAGTAAACGATTATGCGTTAATACTACTTGATGTGATGCTGCCAACTCTAGATGGCTTTGAAGTACTTAAACAACTTAGACAAACAAAATTAACGCCGGTAATAATGCTTACAGCAAAAGGGGAAGATTTCGATCGTATTTTCGGATTAGAACTTGGCGCAGACGACTATATCCCTAAACCATTTAATCACCGTGAGTTACTTGCGCGTGTTAAAGCGATTACACGCCGTATAGAACATATTAATAGCTTTAACATTACTACCAGTAATAAGTTACAGGTTAATGGGATCACTGTTAACTTAGCCGCTCGAGAAGCGTCTGTTAATGATCATACACTTACATTAACAGGCACCGAATACGAAATACTAGCCCTTTTAAGCAAAAATGCAGGCGAAGTAGTCAGTAAAGAACTCATAAGTGAAGAGGTACTTGGCCGTCGCTTAGCTTCCTTCGATCGCTCTATTGATATGCATGTAAGCAATATCCGTAAAAAAATAGCTGAGCATATTTCAGGCGAGCGAATCAAAACAATGCGAGGAACAGGTTATGTCTTTATCCAAGGAGAATAAAGTAGGCTCTTTGTCTTGGCTTAAACATCCTGAGCATTACTTATTCTTTAAAATATTTATATGGTTTTGGCTAACTATAATAGGCACGATTACAGCACTGGTTTTCTTAAGCAACATTACGGCAATCAACGCCGTTAGTAACGAGCCATTACACGGTCCGATGGAAAAAAACTTACTCTATACAGCCAAAAGTATAGAACGCTCTGTTGTAAAACATAAGCGGACACTGAGTGATATGTTGTCTCACCCACGCTTATCTAAACGTAAGTTATTATATTTAAGTGCTGAGCAACAAGAAGACTCATTAACAAATAAAGAAGTCCCGAATGACGTTGATTTGAGCCTACTTAATTTTACTAAGACAATGTCACCGCAAATTATTTTTACTGAAAAGTATCAAGCATTTGGCCCTATTCAAATTACAGTACCCTCGGGCAACTTTTACTTGTATGAAATAGACATAAATCATCAGCCACCTTTGTTCCTTCGCTTAAAGCTTATGCCTGGATGGATGAAAATTTCTATCGCCATCATCGCTTCTCTAATTTTAAGCTTTTTATTTAGTCGTAACTTAATTGCCCCTATAAATAGCCTAAAAAAAGCAGCTGTTAAATTATCTGGTGGTGATTTAAGTGCTCGAGCGGCCATTTCAGTAAGCAGAAAAGATGAACTCGGTATACTCGGTCGTGATTTTAACAGCATGGCTAATCAATTAGAGCAATTAATTAGCTCGCAAAAACGCTTACTTGCAGATATATCACATGAGTTACGCTCACCTCTTACCCGCTTAAAAATGGCAACGGGCCTTGCTCAAATGCAAGCAAATGAAGCGAGTCAGTCCTATTTACTGCGCATAGAAAAAGAAGCGAATCAACTAGACAAAATGATTGCTGATGTACTGCAAGTGTCTCGTTTAGAGGCGAAAAGTCAGGCACTTTCACTTCAACAACAATCATTGCAAATTATAATTGACCATGTGCTTAACGACGCACAATTTGAAGCAAAACAAAACAACAAGCAATTACAGATTATGGGAAGTGCAGACATTAGTGTTAACTGTGATGAAACACTAATTGCCAGCGCACTTGAAAATTTACTACGCAATGCGATTAAATACGCCAATAGCACTATTAGCATTACTCTAAAGCATACTGATGCCATTTATATAGAAATATGTGATGATGGACCTGGAGTCCCTAATAACCAACTTAATAAGCTCTGTGAACCATTTTTTAGACAGTCAGATGCGCGAGACCGAGTTAGCGGCGGTACGGGGTTAGGCTTGGCAATTGCCAAAAATGCAATTACTGCACATGGTGGCAACTTAGTATTATCGAATAAAGAACAAGGCGGCTTATGTGCAAATATAACGTTGCCAATAATTAAAGAGTAAACAATGTTTTATAGTAGTGAGAACGAGCTTAAAAGTAACCAACCGGCCATTAGTAACTTTTATGATAATACACTGACAAAATCTTATTTAAATACACCTTATGGACAACTTTTTACGCTTACGCTATCCCAAAAAATCCACACATTGCGATTGTTATTAGCTCAGGTCGTATAGAGGGCTTAGAAAAATATAAAGAGTTACTATGGGAACTTTATAATAATAATTATGCGGTGTTTATAATTGATCATCAAGGCCAAGGTCGTTCTTACAGGCATTTAAAAAACAAGCACAAAGGCTACGTAAAGCGCTTTGAAGATTATGCCGCCGACCTTCATTTATTTAATAAAGAAGTTGTAGATAATTATTGGCAAGGTAAAAAGGTATTAGTCAGTCACTCAATGGGGGGCTATTGCATTTGATTATCTTGCACATTTTGAACACACTTTTAGTGGCGCGTTTTTATCTGCGCCAATGCTCGACATTTACACCAAAGGCACACCAAAACCTTTAGCTAAATTAGTCGCAAGTACTGCAACATTACTTGGCTTTCAATACAGCTATGCGCTCGGGCAAACAGATTATACGCCTGATGAGTTTGCTATAAATACCTTAACCAGTAGCCCAATACGTTACGAACTATTTAGGAAAGCCTATAAACAAGAGCCTAAATTACAACTTGGTGGTGTGACTTATGGTTGGCTACACACTACTTTTGCATTTATTTCATCCGTGAATAAATTAACGGTTAATATTCCACTTTATATTGCCAGTGCTCAAAATGATGAAATAGTTGATAACAGTGCGCAATATAAACTGGCAAACAGGCACGAAAATACAATACTTGAGAGCTTTGCCGACGCTAAACACGAACTATTTTTTGAGCGCGATGAAATACGCCAACCACTGCTTAAAAGCTTATATCAGTTTTGTGAATCGGTGACGATTTAATAGCTAATTGTGTTAAATTTTATTGTAATAGTGCAATTTAATTCGTTAAATTGCTCAAAGATTTATACAGGTTGGCATTACAAATCAATATGCTAAAAATCGCTTAATCCGAGTTTAAGTTAAGCACCGACAATGGATCGAGGTGGATCAGAATATCGACCTCAGATTCAAACTCTTTGGTTATCAATACTTCTACTTCATCAGCCACGTTATGCGCACGAATCAAACTTAAATTGTCATCAAGCTCTAAATGCATTTGAATAAATTTTATCTTACCGCCTTGGCGAGTACGAATGCCATGTACGCCATGTACATCAGCATGCGCTTTAGCTATTTCAAATATGCTTTGCTTTTCGTCATCTGGCAGCTCTTTATCCATTAAGTGATCGGCACTATCTCTGGCTATTTCCCAACTGTTATAAAGTAAGTAACCCGCTACGCCAATAGCAAAAACAGGATCGGCATACAATACGCCATAGTATGCTAATAAAATAGCGAGCAACACGGCGGCATTTAAAATCAAGTCGCCTTTGTAATGTACTGAATCAGCTTTTATTGCGATTGAATCGGTGTACTTAATCACTTTATTTTGTACAAATACAATAACCAAGGTACACGCAATAGCAAAAATGCTAACCCACACGCCTAATAAAGAATGACTGAGCTGTATTGGGTTAAATAATCGCTCAATACCATGAAAAGCAAGTAGGCAACCTGAGCCTGCAATAAATGCGGCTTGGCCGAGCCCTGCTATAGCTTCAGCTTTTCCATGACCAAATCGGTGGTCATCATCAGCTGGGCGCAGCGCATAACCTAAAACTAAAAAGCTCATTGCAGTAGCCGTTATATCCATTAACGAATCTGTTAGTGAGCCAAGCATTGATGCTGAACCCGATGCAAGCCACGCCCACGTTTTTGCAGTAATCATTAAACTAACCATTATCATGGTAACAATACTAGAAGTTTTAACCCAAAATTCGTAACTGCGGTTGTGCACGTTTGTATCCGTTAATAGGTGTATTCAATACAGTGAGTATATCATTTTTTTAAAAGGTTTCGTGTATACTGAAAATCGTTAAACTACTGATCATTTAAAAGGCTTATTATGCTGGATATCGTTTTATACCAACCTGAAATTCCTCCTAACACTGGTAATATTATTCGTCTGTGCGCAAACACAGGCTATTCACTGCATTTAATTGAGCCCTTGGGTTTTGAATGGGATGATAAACGTGTAAAACGTGCAGGCCTTGATTACCATGAATTCAGCCATGTTCAACGTCACGCTTCATTTGAGGCATACCTTGAAAAATGTAAGCCTAAAAAAGTATATGCATGTACTACTAAAGGTAGCCAGTTTCATCATCAAGCAAGTTACGAAGCTGGCGATTGCCTTGTATTTGGTCCAGAAACCCGTGGCCTTCCTGATGATATGATCCAAGCCCTACCAAATGAGCAACGTGTTCGTATTCCTATGCAAGCAAATAGTCGTAGTATGAACTTGTCAAACGCCGTGGCTGTATTTGTTTATGAATCTTGGCGTCAATTGGGTTTCCCTAACGCACAATAACTAATGCACTTACTAATATTGTAAGCCAAGATATGGCTCTTAGTTTAAATGAGCTCTAAATTAAAGCCCTTGGCTACACTATTAGCTAATGTATGCAGTTATCAGAAAATACAACAAACTTAAAATGTTGAACTACAAAATTACAGCCCAGGAATAAAAGCAATAACCTATCTTCGGCTGCGTATTATCTAACCTGAACTTACTTACAATAGGCCCATTATTGGCGTGTAAATTCACCTTGCTTTCACTGCAAATCCCTTGCTATAGAAAAATAAATTAAAATATCATTATTGTTCAATATATTAGTAAATCCCTTAACCGGAATTCAGGTTATCTGTATGCATCTCATTTAAACCGCCCCAAAATAAAGACTATCCTGTATCAAATTAACATTCATTTTTTACTATACAGTTCTCATAATCATAATTATTGAACTAAGCTCAATGTCATACAATTATTTAATTACATTGAAACTCTATGAAAAAAATATTTCTTTGCTCACTTATTTTATGCTCTACATCGAGTATTGCTGCTACATCAGCGACAGTTACCTTAGCATCTGATTACTTATTCAATGGTGTAAGTCAAACTCAAGAAGACCCGGCTTTACAAGCAAGTTTTGATTGGGCCGGAAACTCGGGGTTGTATGCCGGAATTTGGGGCTCTAATGTCGACTTTGGTGAAGGCACTGATATAGAAGCCGATGGCTACATTGGCTATTACACAAGCTTAACAGACTCGATTAATCTAGATATTGGTATTGCGCAATATACTTACCATGGTGAAGATTTTAGCTCCGATTATAACTACGCTGAAACTTACGCCAAATTCAATTATGGCAACACTAACCTTAACTTTTGGTACGCATGGGATTACTTTGCTACAGGGGCTGGGCATAGCATCATTATGCTGACGCACAACGTTCCGATTAATGACGTTTTTTCAATTGATGTAGGCGCCGATTACTCTATGAGTTTCGACGATGACAAGTGGGAATGGGAGCCTGGTGATGATAATTATATGCATTGGCGTATAACTGCAAACTATACTTGGAATGAGTGGAATTTTACTGCTGGTTATGAAGACACAGATTTAGAAACGTACGGTGATGCAACTTTACTAGCAACCGTTTCAAGAACATTTAACTTCTAAGGGTTTATAAATGAAAACCACATTATTCTTTCTTTTACTTACTTTTTCTAATTTTATAGCTGCTGAAACAGTTTATTTAACATCCTTGGCTTGGCCTCCTTATTCAGATAAATCATTAGAACAACAAGGAGCATCAGTCGCAGTCGCAAAAGCAGCATTTAAGGCCGAAGGACATGAGCTTATCGTAGATTTTTATCCTTGGTCACGTGCCGTTAACTCTGCTTCACAAGCAAATTCTAAGTATGTTGGCTACTTTCCAGAATATATGCATGAAACATCGGATTTTGTTTTTTCTGATGCAACAGGGACTGGACCTCTGGGGCTGCTACAAAATAACGCTAAACCAATTGCCTATTCATCGGTGGGAGACCTTAAAGGTAAACGTATTGGTGTTGTACAAGACTATGTTAATACAAAAGAACTTGATGACATGATTGCCTCTGGCACAATTAAAGGAGACGCAGCTCCTTCTGATGTATTAAATATTAAAAAAGTAGCTGCGGGGCGAATTGATGCTGCAGTAATAGACGCAAACGTACTTAAGTACTTACTGGATACCGATAAGTCGCTATCAGCACTAAAAAATAAGGTAGCAATGAACACAACATTATTAGAAGATAAAAAACTACACATTGCCTTTAGAAATGATGCTGAAGGGCAAAAATGGCAGAAAATCTATAATCAGGGGCTTACAAAAATAGATGTAAACACCATTATGGCAAATTATCTTAAGTAATTTGGACTTTGAATAGTAAATATATCCCAAGCAACTATTTTCAACATTAACCTCGTTGAATTTAGTTGCAACGAGCCAGCTATTAACGCGTAAATTCGCTTTGCTCTCCTAAAATACCTGGACAGAAAAATAAATTAACTATCGTTCAAAACGTTATCAACAACTTTAACCAGAGTTCCGATTAAGTAAGGAGATATTTTGACTCGTTCAATTCTATTTAGGCTGGTTATTACTACATTAAGCGCTATGGTTTTTGTTTTGCTTTGCTTTGGTATTTATGATTACACCGCACAAAGCAATCAATTAAGGCTAAAGCTTGATACTGAAATCAATCTTGCAAAAGAGCGTGTTGGGCTGTCACTACCCAATGCGATGTGGAACTTCCAAGATGAATTAGCCAAAAAGCTAATAAATGCCGAAGTTGCATCCCAAAATATATCCAAAATAGTAGTATACGATACGAATGGAGAGGTATTCGTTGAAACAGATGGTGCAGAAACACCATCAATGACACAAACTGAGTTATTCTACGATGATGCAGGAACACAAAATAAAGTAGGCAAAATTAATCTTTATATTGAGTTTAGTCATATTGAGGCTGTGCTACTTGAACTGGCTATTTTTTCAGTTATAGAAATATTACTACTCGTCACTATTTTAGCTGGAGTTTTAATCTATATTTTCAAAAAATTAGTTGCTCAACCATTATCTGAAGTGGCTGAAAAAATGGCAACCATTGCCAATGGCGATGGTGATTTAACACAAGAGATAATTGTTCGTCGCAACGACGAAATAGGCCAACTCGCGGCTTCATTCAACCAATTTGAACACAAAATTGCTGAGCTTATTAACGGTGTGAAACTATCAGTAGAGGATTCCTTTAACGTTGCTGGGAGTATTTCTAATGTTAGCAGCGAAGGTGTTCACTATTTAACAGAACAACAATCAGAAACAGACCAGATAGCAACTGCAATTACGCAAATGGCATCGTCTGCGGTAGAAATTGAAAATAATGCCAAATTAACGCTAAGCTCCGCCGAAACAGCAAATATAGATGCAAAAAAAGTTCATGATGCATTCCTAAGCTCTATAAATTCAATAGAGAACTTGGTGGGACAATTAGATGAAGCATCAACTGTAATTGCTAGTCTTGAAAATAGCGTGCAAGATATTGTATCTATGCTGGATGTTATTCAAGCGATAGCTGAACAAACCAATTTGCTAGCATTAAATGCCGCTATTGAAGCAGCCAGAGCTGGTGAGCAAGGCCGTGGATTTGCTGTTGTTGCTGATGAAGTACGCTCTTTAGCAAGTAGAACACAAACGAGTACAGCTGAAATTCATGAAACAATTAACAAATTACAACAAGGCTCACAATCTGCTGTTAATGTTATGGGCTTAAGTAAAAGTATGAGTCAAGAAAGCATGAGTGCTGCAAATGCAGCCAGTGAATTAATAGAAAATATATCTGAAGTAATAGAATCTATTACACATATGTCGAGTCACATCTCTAGTGCTGTATCAGAGCAGAGCACTGTTGCTGAAGATCTAAGTAAAAATATCAATGAAGTTGTCAGTGCTGGTCAAAACAGCATGGGGAAAATTGAACAAGTTCAAACATATTCAGAAGATATGAAAACACTCGCTCTTAAACTGAAAAAATCAGTAACTGTTTTTAAAACGTAAAGAAAATAAGCCTTTCAGATATTAGCTAAAAGGCTTATTTTTTATTCCGACTTTTGCTCTCGGCCTAATAGCGCCATAGCTGCATCTTTCATGTCTTTATTTTCATAAAGAACTTTATAAATTTGTTCAGTAATTGGCATTTCCACACCAGTGCGCTGCGCTAACAAATACACTTCTTTAGTATTTCTAAAGCCTTCAACAACTTGGCCAATTGACTTAATAGCAGCATCTACACTTTCGCCTTTACCCAGCGCTAAACCAAATCGACGATTACGTGATTGGTTATCTGTACAGGTTAATATTAAATCACCAAGGCCAGCCATTCCCATAAAGGTTTCTGGCTTAGCACCCAGAGCACAACCTAAACGAGTAAGTTCGGCAAGTCCTCTCGTTATGAGCGCTGTACGTGCATTTGCACCAAAGCCTACGCCATCCGAAATACCGGCACCAATTGCAATTACATTTTTAACCGCACCACCAAGTTGAATGCCAATAAAGTCATCATTGTTATACACTCGGAATGAGCGACCACAATGAAGTAAATCCGCAAGCTGCTGGGCAAATTCAGGCGACGTAGAAGACACAGAAATAGCCGTAGGTGAACCCATCGCCATTTCTTTTGCAAACGTGGGACCCGAAAGCACCGCAAGTGGAATATCATCTCCCAATTCTTGCAGTGCAACTTCTTGCAACAAGCGCCCAGTATTAGGCTCAAGCCCTTTGGTAGCCCATGCTACTTTTGCGCCTTTTTGTAATGCTGGTTTGATTTGCGCAAGTGTATCGCCAAAAGCATGGCTTGGCACAACAACAAGTACAATAGCGCTGCTAGCAACGGCACGTTGTAAGTTGGCTTCAAGAGTAAGGGTGTCAGGAAAAGGGGCATCTGGTAAGTAACGTTGATTTTTCCGCTCAGCTGCAAGCGTGGCAACGTCGTCGCTATTTCTTCCCCAAAGCGTCACGTTGTGACCATTTCGGGCTAAACAAATAGCAAGGGCGGTGCCGTAAGACCCCGCCCCTAATACAGTAACAGCTGTAGTTGCTGTACTCATAAGTTATGCGTCTGCTGTAACCTGGTCAGCTGGCGCAGTACGTTGTTGCATGTACTGTGCAAATAACGCATCAAAATTTACTGGCGCAAGATTAAGCTGTGGGAATGTACCACGGTTAACAAGGTTTGATACAGCCTCACGTGCATATGGAAATAACACGTTAGGGCAAAATGCACCTAGCATATGTGCAAGTTGCACTTCTTCAACATCAGCAATAGTAAAAATACCCGCTTGTTGAATTTCACATAAAAACGCAGTTTCTTCACCAAGCGAAGCTGTTACTGTCAATGCCAAAACAACTTCAAATACACCCTCATCTAACTTGTTAGAACGTGTATCTAAATCTAACTTAACTTCTGGCGTCCATTCTTTTTGAAAGATGGCCGGAGAGTTTGGCGTTTCAAAAGACACATCTTTAGTGTAAATACGCTGAATAGTAAATTGTGCGCCGGCTTCTGCAGCTGCTACGTTTTGAGTTTCTTCGTTCATTGTTATTCCTAACTTGTTCGTTATTATAATTAAATTAAGCGTTTAGCTTGGCGTCAAGTTTACCTTGCGCTTCAATAGCCATCATGTCGTCGCAGCCACCGATATGTTCATCATTAATAAAAATTTGCGGTACTGTGCTTGCACCACCTGCTTTGGCAATCATTTCATCGCGTAGCTCAGGCTGTACACCAATATCATAATTTGTGTATTCAACGCCTTTGCTGTTTAAAAGCGAAAGAGCACGCTGACAAAATGGACAATACGCCTTGGTGTATAAAACAACATTACTCATAATAAATCCTCTATCGGCCTAGCTAAACTGATTAGCGACCTGTTGTAGTTGGTAAGCTAGCAGATTGCCACGCACCCATGCCACCGGCTAATAAGTAAACTCGTTCAAAACCAGCTTTACTCATAGCGGCTGCAGTACCTTGGGCAGTCATACCTGTAGTACATACAACTATAATGGGTTTAGTCTTGTACTTTTCAAGGCTTGAAAAGTCAGATTTTTTCGCATTCTCTGGGCTTAAGTGCTCAGCACCAGAAATACGCCCTGCATTAAACTCTTTTTGCGCACGTATATCGATTACTTGACCGTCATCACGGTTAATAAGTAACGTAAGCTGCTGAGGATTTATTTGACGAACAGCTGAAAACTTACTTTTTATCCAGCCACTAACAATAAGAAATACAATACCCACCCAAGCAAGGCTTAAAATTGGGTGATTGGTGATAAATTCAATATATTGATCCATTCGACTTCCACTATAAATTACATCCTAAAACGTAGTGTTTTAGATATTTTAGACTTTAGCCACGCAAGTATACCCAAACCAACTTAAAATGCGAGTTTAGACGTTGTTTAAAAGTACATAAAACGCCCCATATATACCTTATCTAAGTGTGTGTTTACGTTTTTCAGCAGAGTGAAAAAAATTAATATGCGGCTTTGCATGCTGACCCTAGTTACAAAACACGGTATGCTAAAGCCAAACAGGTGCTAACTTTCAGGAGTGACTATGACAGAACATAAAAAACCACTGGTATTAATGATTTTAGACGGTTGGGGGTATCGCGAAGATGAGCAAAGTAATGCTATTTTGGCGGCAAACACGCCAGTACTAGACAACTTATGGGCTACACGCCCTCATACATTAATTTCAGCTTCGGGCTTTGATGTTGGTCTTCCTGATGGGCAAATGGGCAACTCTGAAGTTGGCCATGTAAACTTAGGGGCTGGACGCGTCGTTTATCAAGACTTTACTCGTATCACCAAAGCCATTAATGATGGCGAATTTGATTCAACACCTGCACTTGTTGAAAATATAGATAAAGCTGTGAAAGCAGGTAAAGCCGTTCATATTATGGGCCTATTGAGCCCCGGCGGTGTGCACAGCCACGAAGATCATATCGTTGCAAGTATTGAACTTGCTGCTAAACGTGGTGCTAAAGAAGTCTATTTTCACGCCTTTTTAGATGGCCGTGACACACCACCACGTAGCGCTAAAGCGTCTATTGAACGTATTGAAGCATTATTTAGCGAGCTTAAATGCGGTCGTTTGGCTTCATTAATTGGCCGTTACTACGCCATGGACCGAGATAATCGCTGGAATCGTGTAGAGAAAGCCTATAACGTAATGACTCTTGCCGAGGGCGATTTTAATTACGATAACGGCGTAATAGCACTTGAAGCTGCATATGAGCGCGACGAAAACGACGAATTTGTAGCTGCCACCACAATTACCCCTGCAGGCGCGACACCAGCAACAATAAATGATGGCGATACTATTATATTTGCTAATTTTAGAGCAGATAGAGCCCGCGAAATTACACGTGCATTTGTTGAACCTGATTTTGATGGGTTTACTAAAAAAAGAACGCCTGAACTTAGTGCTTTTGTAATGATGACAGAATACGCAGCCGACATTAACGCACCAGTGGCATTTGGTCCTACGCCTTTAGTTAATGTTTTAGGTGAATGGTTTGAAAAAAATGGTAAAACTCAACTACGTATTTCTGAAACCGAAAAGTACGCACACGTTACGTTTTTCTTTAGTGGCGGGCGCGAAAGTGAATTTGAAGGCGAAACACGCGAACTAATTCCTTCGCCGCAAGTAGCAACGTACGATTTACAACCAGAAATGAATTCAGAAATGTTAACCGACAAGCTGGTAGCTGCAATAAAAAGCGGTAAATACGATGCTATTATTTGCAACTACCCTAACGGCGATATGGTTGGTCATTCTGGTGTATTTGAGGCTGCTGTTAAAGCCTGTGAAGCTGTAGATAGCTGCATTGGACGTGTTATTGATGCGCTAGAAGAGTTTGGTGGTGAAGCGTTAATAACAGCTGACCATGGTAATGCTGAGCAAATGGCTGATCTCAAAACAGGCCAAGCACATACCGCCCACACTAGCGAACCGGTGCATTTTATTTATGTTGGTCGCGATGCAGAGCCAATGCAAGGTAAAGCCTTAAGTGATGTAGCCCCAACAATGCTTCACTTAATGGGTATGGAGCAACCAAGAGAAATGACTGGTACGCCTATCATGATGTTGAAATAAAATGAATAAACGTATTAACCGGTTAATTAAGTGCGGCTTAATACTTACTTCGTTAGCGGCTGCACCTGCAGTCGCTAACGAAGACCGCACTAAAAAAGATTTATCCGAAGTACAAAACGCGCTTGAACAAAATCAAGCGCAATATAATGAACAACGAAAAAAATAGCAAAACTACAAAAAAATCTCAAAAGTCATGAGCTCAACATAGCAAAAAATGCTAAAGCGCTTAATATGGCTGAGCAATCGGTTAAAAAACCAACAGCAGCAAAAACTGCAACAACAAGAAGCAGAACAACTTGATCAAAAACACGCCCTATTTCAGCGCATTTTAGCCGCGCAATTAAAAAGTGCCTATATGGCTGGCGGCGATGACTACTCTAAAATGATTTTGAACCAAGAAGACACAGCAAAATTTGAGCGCACTCTCAGTTATTACAATTACTTAAATAAAGCCAGGATAGAGCAAATTGAAGACCTAAAAGCCCTTCAAGAGGAAATAGCTTCTAATCAGATAGAGCTGGCTAAAACAAAACAAAGGTTAATCGCTTTACATGACGAGCAAAAAAGGCGTCAAACTGCTTTGCTTAACGCTCAAAGTGAACGCCAAGCAAATCTTAAAAACTTACAAGCTCAGCTCACAAGTACCAAAAGCTCTATTAATTACCTTAAAGAAAACCAACAAACTTTAATTACAACCATTGAAGAGCTTGAAAAAGAGAAAACGCAAAAGATCGAATTACTCGGCCTAAATAAAAGTAAGGGTAAACTAAATTGGCCGACCAGAGGTAAGTTAGAGCACACCTTTGGCCAGCGTAAGCATGGCGGTATTGATTGGAAAGGCGTGTTAATTGGTGCAAAAGAAGGCGTGAATGTTAATAGCGTGCACAATGGCCAAGTTGTATTTGCCGATTGGCTAAAAGGTTATGGCTGGGTGATCGTTGTTGATCATGGTGAAGGCTTTATGAGTTTATACGGCCATGCACAGACACTCCTCAGAGATGTTGGCGATATGGTTAGAGAAGGTGAAACTTTAGCTTTAGTTGGCCAAAGCGGCGGACAAGCAAGTTCTGGTCTATACTTTGAAATACGCCACAAAGGACGCGCAGTAAATCCTGTAAAATGGTGCAGACGCATTTAATTGAATAAACCGCTGCACCGCTCTGGAGCAGCTGATGAAAAACAAAACCCCAACGACATTCTACGAAAAAAACAAAACACAGGTTTCATTTTAAGCCTGTGTTTACTTGTCTTTATTTTCTTTATCAATAGCGCCTCTGCCAGCTCAGTAAAACAATTGAAGAGGCAACAAATAGACGAAATTTTATTTAATATTCATGCTTATTATGTTGATGACTTAGAATTACAAAATAGCATGCATATAAAATACAACAATCATCAATTTGAACGCTTATATTCAAAGCTCGATCCTTATTCTAAATACCTCGACGAGCATGAACTCACTGCATTATTTGACAACACAAACGGTCGTTACACAGGTCTTGGTATTGAAGTTAAAAATATTGACGAGCAAATGACTATTATCGATGTTGTTAATAACTCTCCGGCCAAAAATGCAGGGATTTTACCTAACGATATTATAATTAGTATTAATAACCATACTGTTGCAACACTTACAATTGACCAAGTAGCTGCTTTAATAAGGGACAGTAAGTTTGCAAGCATTCACTTAACAGTGCAACGTAATACAAATAAAACCCATATACCTTTTGATGTTACCCGCACCCAAATAGATTTAGAAAGTGTAACCAGTCAGCTTTTAGATACCGGCACTGGCTACTTAGCTATCAATAGCTTTTCCAATCACACACTACATGAGGTAGCAATACAAGTTGCAGCCATGCAAAATCACTATGGTTACCCACTCAAAGGACTGGTCATCGATTTACGCGACAATCCTGGTGGCACCTTAAAAAGTGCTGTGGCAGTATCAGACCTGTTTTTACAAAGCGGCACTATTGTAACCACTAAGGGGCGTTTTTTTGATGCAAATCAAGCCTTTTACGCCAAGCACGGTGATGTGTTAAAAGGTGCACCAATTGTGGTACTCATAAATGAAAACTCGGCTTCAGCAGCTGAAATTTTAGCGGCTGCTTTAAAAGATAATAATCGTGCAAAGATTGTAGGAAGCCAGTCATTCGGTAAAGGCTCTGTTCAATCTCTCATCCCATTAGGTGACGGTAATACAGCCTTAAAACTGACTACAGCAAAATACTTTACGCCTTCAGGTAAATCAATTGATGGTGTAGGAATAACGCCCGATGTGGCGATTAATCAAACAAACCTTTCACAAAACAATAAAGCCGTTATAATAAAAAACGAACAGACTAAAGGTACTCAGCAATTACTTTCAAGTAATTTGGCTGATTTACAATTAGTTAAAGCAAAACAGTTGCTCAGTATGCAATAACATTCGCTTTATTTAGAGCAACTTACTGAGCTTAATAAGATAATAAAAATTATAAATTTGAAAAATATTAACGCAAGCATTATAACGTGGCTTTTATTAGTCACTTGCTTTGTCTCTTTTGATGTTAAAGCGAAGCAAATAGCAATCGTAATTGACGATATAGGCTACCATCAAAGAGATTTAGAGTTCTTAACCTTACCGGGGCAATTGTCATATTCAATTTTACCTCACACCCCCTATTCGCAAGCTTTTGCTTCGCTAGCGAGTCAGTCAAATAAAGAGCTATTACTTCATGTGCCCATGCAGGCGCTAAATGGGAAAAAACTAGGCCCCGGCGCGCTTACATTAAGTATGAGTAAAGAGCAGCTCCAGCAAACTCTAGGCACTGCCTTAGCTAGTCTGCCACAAGTTAAGGGCGTTAATAATCATATGGGCTCAGCACTAACACAACAAAGCCAAGCTATGAAATGGACAATGGAAGTGCTTAAAAAACGCCATTTATACTTTTTAGATAGTCGTACCACAGATTTAAGCCAAGCTCAAAATGCGGCAAACTTTTTAGGTGTTGCTAATATTAGCCGCCAAGTATTTTTAGACAACATTATCACCCCCGAGCAATTGCAGTTAAGGTTTGATGAATTAAAACAGCAAGCAACCGATCACAATTTTGCCATTGCTATCGCCCACCCTTATCCTGAAACTATTGATTTTTTACGTGAAGCGTTACCACAGTTAATAGATCAAGGCTTTGAACTTGTGCCGGTTTCGCAGCTGGTTGAGCGTAAATACATTCAGTTGGCGCAGGCTGAGGGCAAAGGGGTTAGTGCTCGATGATATGTACTTTAATAAGGAAATTATATGTATAGCAAACATGAAAAATAACTAATTTTTTTCCTTGCTGATTATTTTCTGAATCATGGTAAAGAAATACAAACAATTAAACTCCATAGCCAAAGCTTTTACTCTGAAGCTTCAATTAACAAGCTACGTAATTTTCATTTAATAAAATTTATTGTTGCTGAAGTTATAGAGATTTCACCTACCATGATTTCTGAAAGAGAAAAATTAAAAGCCCCACCCAACTATTTTCAAACTTCAAAAGTATGGTGGTTTAGTAAACCTTGGGCTGTCGCGTTAACTACATTAATTATAATTTTACCAGCCATAAAAACATATATAGATATTCTCAGTTACTTATTTAAAGTAGAGCCAGTTATCAATTTTAGCACTAGGCAGGTGAAAGCTTACGGCCGTAAACAAAAAAGCCCCGCATTTTCATGCAGGGCTTTTTAAATTTTGCTGCTTGAGCTGTGTTTAGCTCATAGCGCTTTGTAACTTTTTCATCGCTGTTTTTTCAAGCTGACGAACACGTTCGGCTGATACACTGTACTTTTGTGCCAGCTCTTGAAGAGTCGCCTTATCATCAGACAACCAACGTGCGCTAACAATATCTTGCGAGCGTTCATCAAGTGTTTTAAGTGCGCTAAATAAACGCGTATGCGCCTGCTCTTTCCACTGTTGTTGTTCAACGTCGTCAGCCAGATCAGCTGCACCATCCGTTAAATATTGTACTGGAGAGTAAGTACTTGTTGGTGCGTTATCATCGTCGTCACCTGTCAAGTCGAAGCCCATGTCTTGGCCGCTCATACGCGATTCCATTTCACGAACTTCCTTTTCACTCACACCTAACTCGCTCGCAACAGTGCTAACTTCTGCTTGGTTAAACCAACCTAAACGCTTTTTATTTTTGCGAAGATTAAAAAACAATTTACGTTGTGCTTTAGTTGTCGCAACTTTAACTATGCGCCAATTTTTAAGCACAAACTCATGAATTTCTGCTTTAATCCAATGAACTGCAAACGATACTAAACGAACTCCCACTGTAGGGTCGAAACGCTTTACCGCTTTCATCAGGCCTATATTGCCCTCTTGGATTAAGTCTGCTTGTGGTAAACCATAGCCCGAGTAGCTTTTAGCAATATGTGCTACAAAGCGTAAATGCGACATAATGAGTTGCTTGGCAGCACTAAGATCGCCTTCTTCCTGAAGCCTTTTAGCAAGCTCTTGTTCTTGTTCAACCTTAAGCATAGGAATAGTGCTTACCGCTTGAAGGTAACCGTCCATGCTTGCGCTTTGTTGTCCGACTGTAAGTGCCATTGCGTATAAATCTTTACTCATTTTTCACCTCGGTGATAAACATTTGAAACCATCTTAGCACTCTTTAACCAAGAGTGCTAACCCCAATTTAAAACTTTTTTTAATCATAAATCAAGAGGTTTTTTTGCGTTATTTAAGTCTACTATAAGCGGCTGAATAAGTGATGAATTAAAGGGATGCAAGAGGTTCACCTCATCGCAGCACCTCATTTATAACTTATTACCTTGAGGAGAATAGTACACAAACATGACAGTTTTAATAAAGGAGGTACTACCCAACCCGATAGCATACGCATACCGAGCAGGGTTAGTTCACTTATATGGTACATAAGCATCGAACGACTAATAGATTCGAATTATACTTTGTCGGGTTCTATTTCTTTAATGTATCGATTTACAGAAAGATACGAACCAATAAAGCCCAAGCTTGTTGCAAGTAAAACTAACAGGCCAAACTCTTTTAATGTTAAACCAATTAACGAAAAACTTGTTTGGTAAACACCCGCTACACTACTAACAGCAGAAGATAGCCACCACATCATTAAAGCAACCGATATGAAGGCAAATAGCCCACCGATAACACCATACCAAATACCCGTCCATAAAAATGGTGCATGAATAAATGTATTAGTAGCCCCAACTAATTTCATTACTTGTATTTCTTCTTTTTTATCCATAATAGATAAACGAATAGTATTACCAATAATAAGCGTGACTGAAGTAAGTAACAGTAGCGTGATCGTTATTACACTCTCTTTTAACAAACTCAACAATGCATTTAAACGCTCTAACCATGCTATATCGAGCTTACCAAAATCAACCTCACGCTCAGCTTCCAGCTTAGTTAAAAGAGCTCTAGCTGCATTAGGCTGACGATCACGCTTAGTTGGCGTGACCAACACAACATCAGGAAGTGGGTTACTATCTAAGTACTCTAATGCTTGCCCAAACCCCGAGACACTTTTAAACTCTGTAAGTGCTTGCTGCTTTGAAATAAATGCCACACTCTCAACTTCGGGATACAGTGCTAAACGTTTCACCAAAGTTTGTGTTTGTTGCTCGCTCATCGTCTCTTTTACAAACAAAGATATTTCGCTTGCTTCTTCAAACCCGCTACTGACTTGTTGAACATTTTTAACCACTAAATAAAGTGTTGCTGGTAGCGTTAAACTCAAACCTAGTACAGCAATTGTCATCATCGAAGCTAAAGGCGTACGCCACATTTCACCAAGGCTGTGTATTCCTTGACGAAAAATATTAATAATAAAAAAATAACCGCCAGCTAATATAGATTTTTTTGCTTTTCGTTTTTATTTTGGCGCCCCTTAAATAGTAAGCTCATAAAACCTCCTGCGCTAAGGGGTCTTGAAGCATTCGCCCGTCTTTTAAAGTTAAGCTTCTATATTTCATACGCGCAACCAAGCCTAAATCATGAGTGGCAATAAGCACGGTTGTACCGTGTTTATTAAAATCTTCAAATAATCGTAAAATTTCCATCGAAAGTTCAGGGTCAAGGTTACCTGTTGGCTCATCGGCCAATAAAATTGGTGGCGAGTTAACTATCGCGCGAGCAATACCTACGCGCTGTTGTTCGCCGCCAGAAAGCATAGACGGGTGGCATTTCACTTTATCAATTAAGCCCACTTTATCGAGCGCCCCATGAACCCGCTTTGCAATTTGATTATGATGAGTACCCTCAATAATTAATGGCAATGCCACATTATCAAATACAGTATGGCGCTCTAATAAGCGATGATTCTGAAAAATAATACCAATGTCACGACGGGCATAGGGAATTTGACGCGAGTTAACCTTATTTAAATCAACACCGTTGATAAACACGTTACCCGCAGATGGGCGCTCCATTAAGCTAATTAACTTTAATAACGTACTTTTACCTGCACCACTGTGACCAGTTAAAAATGCAAGTTCGCCCGGCTTAATATGAAAATTAACTTTTTCAAGGGCCCGATGCCCTCCTGGGTAGGTTTTACTTACTTGCTGAAAATTTATCATTTTTTATTATGCCAACCTCATCATAAACACGAATGCAATTGGTATTCCTCGCAATTAAAAAGGGAGCAAGCTCCCTCTTAGTAAATTAAACGTCGTCCTCATCTTGGCTAAATAACGCATCAATAAAGTCATCACTCTTAAAAGTACGTAAATCATCGATACTTTCGCCAACACCAATATAACGAATTGGAATATTAAACTTATCAGCCACCGCAAAAATAACACCACCTTTTGCAGTTCCATCAAGTTTTGAAAGGGTAATACCAGTTAAGCCTACACACTGATTAAACAAATTCACTTGGCTAATCGCATTTTGCCCTGTGCCTGCGTCAATCGTTAACATCACTTCATGCGGCGCATCAGGGTCAATTTTTTTCATTACACGCGCTATTTTTTCAAGCTCTTGCATTAAATTATCTTTATTTTGCAAGCGCCCAGCTGTATCGGCGATTAATACATCCACTTTACGAGCTTTCGCGGCTTGAAATGCGTCAAAAACAACTGAAGCACTATCAGCGCCGGTGTGTTGTGCAATAACAGGAATACTATTGCGCTCACCCCATACTTGAAGTTGCTCAACAGCAGCCGCTCTAAACGTATCACCAGCAGCCAACATAACCGACTTACCTTCGTTTTGAAATTGCTTAGCCAGTTTACCAATAGTCGTGGTTTTACCTACACCATTCACACCCACCATCAGTATTACAAATGGTTTTTTATCAGTTGGTATCACTAAAGGCTGCTCTGCAGTTTTAAGCATAGTGGCCATTTCTTGTTTCATTAGCTCGTAAAGTGCATCGCCATCTTTTAACTGTTTACGATTAGCCCCATCTGTTAATCGATCGATTAACTTCATGGTTGTATCAACGCCCAAATCGGCAGTTAATAGCTGGGTTTCCAGCTCTTCAAATAAATCGTCATCAATTTTTTTGCCGCTAAATATAGACGCAAATCCAGATCCAATATTAACGCGAGTTTTTAATAAGCCTTTTTTAAGGCGAGAAAAAAACCTTCTTTTTTGGGTTTATCTTCCTTCTCCGCTTTAAGTTTTTCAGCCTCAATACTCGCTTGCTCTAAACGCTCACTTTCAACTTTTTCAGCCGCAACACTCTCTTGTTCTAGACGTTCAGCTTCAGCTTTTTCAGCTGCAACACGTGCTTGCTCTAGACGATCGTTTTCAACTTTTTCAGCTGCAACACGCGCCAGCTCTAAACGCTCGGTTTCAGCTTTTTCAGCCTCAATACGCGCTTGCTCTAAACGATCGCTTTCAGCTTTTTCAGCCTCAATACGTGCTTGCTCTAAACGCTCGGTTTCAACTTTTTCAGCCTCAATACGTGCTTGCTCTAAACGCTCGGTTTCAGCTTTTTCAGCCTCAATACGTGCTTGCTCTAAACGCTCGGTTTCAGCTTTTTCAGCCTCAACACGCTCTTGCTCTAGACGATCGCTTTCTGCTTGTTCTGCTGCAATACGCGCCAGCTCTAAACGCTCGGTTTCAGCTTTTTCAGCCTCAATACGCGCCAGCTCTAAACGCTCGGTTTCAGCTTTTTCAGCCTCAACACGCGCTTGCTCTAAACGCTCGATTTCAGCTTTTTCAGCCTCAATACGTGCTTGCTCTAAACGCTCGCTTTCAGCTTTTTCAGCCTCAACACGCGCTTGTTCTAGACGATCGCTTTCTGCTTGTTCTGCTGCAATACGCGCTTGCTCTAAACGCTCGGTTTCAGCTTTTTCAGCCGCAATTCGCTCTTGCTCAAGGCGCATTTGCATTTCTTGTTCGGCTAAACGCTGTTGCAGCTCTAATTGTTTTGCGTGGGCATCAGCTTGTTCTTTTGCCAATAATTCAGCATTTGCTTGTTCAACCGCTAACTTTTCAGCTTGCTCTGCATCGTGCTTCTCAGTTTCAGCGCGCTCTTGCTCTATACGCTCAGCTTCTTGTTGTTCGGCCAACGCTTGTTGGTTATTAGTTTCTTTTACTTGCTCTGCTTGTTTTTCATCTGACTTACCAAAACCAAACCAAGACAGGAATTTACTTTTTTTGCCATACTTGCTAATAACCACTTATAAAAATCTGATAAACTAAAATTTGAAAATAGCTTTATTGTGCTCGGCAATATCTGCCAGCAAAAAAACAGTTCAAAACATTAAGAGCTAAATAGTAACACTTTTAATGCAGTTGAAAAATGAAGCTATACGTAATCTACTGCAATATTATCTGAGCTAGATCCCAGATACCATTTTTTAGTGAGCTAAATGAGAAATAAAACGGCGCAAAATAAAGTAATTAATAAATCAAGTGATGGCTTTATTAGAATTATAAGCGGTCAATTTCGTGGCAGAAAGCTACCAGTAAAGGATGTGCAAGGTCTGCGTCCAACCACCGATCGCATAAAAGAAACAGTATTTAACTGGTTAATGCAAGATACGCGAGATACAAACGTACTTGATTGCTTTGCCGGCTCTGGTGGTTTAGGGTTTGAAGCATTATCTCGTTTTGCTAAAAGCGCTACTTTTATTGAGCTTGATTTATTAGCAGCAACGCAATTAGAACACAATATAACAACTTTAAAATTGCAAAACGCGCACGTAAAAAATATAAATACATTATCGTTTTTAGAACAAAAAAACCTAAATGAACCTTTTGACCTCGTTTTCGTTGATCCCCCTTTTCGTAAAAACCTAGCCCAAATTAGCTGCGATTTTTTAGAAAAGAATCAATGGCTCAGCTCAGAAGCTTTAATTTACGTTGAAGTTGAAAGTGATTTAAACTCATTCACAAAACCAGATAACTGGCTGTTAATTAAAGAAAAAAAGCTGGGCAAGTGTTTTCTAGGTTGTACCAACGCCAATCAAATTAATACTGTTTTACATGATGTGTTTCTGTTAATATTGTCCTTTACATGTGGTGTTGCTTCGGATTACAATACCGCACCATTTTTGAACCAGTTGATCAATGTTTGATCAACTTGAGCAACGCTCATAATTTAGGTAGGTGAATTTTTAATGCCAGTAATTAAAGTAAGAGAGAACGAACCGTTTGACGTAGCACTTCGTCGCTTCAAGCGTTCATGTGAAAAAGCAGGAATCCTTTCAGAAGTTCGTCGTCGCGAGCACTATGAAAAACCAACAGCTGAACGTAAACGTAAAAAAGCTGCTGCAGTTAAACGTCACATGAAAAAACTTTCTCGTGATAACGCTCGTCGCGTTAAATTATACTAATATATTAGGTCTTGTATAAATGAGCCTTTTAATAACGCTAAAAGATGCGCAAAAAGATGCGATGAGAGCCAAAGACAAGCAACGTCTTAACCCTATTCGTATGGTACTTGCTGCAATCAAGCAACGTGAAATTGACGAGCAAATAACGCTAGACGACGCAGGTATTACCTCCGTTATAGTGAAGCTTGTTAAACAACGTCGTGACTCTTACACTCAGTACAAAGATGCTGGGCGTGATGATTTAGCTGATATTGAAGCCAATGAAATAGTAGCGCTTGAAACTTTTTTACCTCAACAATTGAGTGAAGAAGAAATCATTGCTCTCATTGACGCGGCTATTGCTGATACTAATGCAGCAGGTATGCAAGACATGGGTAAAGTAATGGGTATAATCAAAAGCAAGGCTGAGGGTCGCGCCGATATGGGCAAGATCTCTGGTTTAATTAAGCAACGATTAACTGCCTAATACTCCCACATACATTAAAGTATGATTGAAGTAAACCGAGCCTTGTGCTCGGTTTCTTTGTTTTTAACTTTAATAAAAGTGCTTCAATGTGGTTATTTAAAGATAAAATTATTTATAGCTACTCTGTTTATTTAGCTTTCGTTTTGGTAAGTTAAAGCACGTTATACTCTGCGCCAAGCGAGTATAAAAAGTAAATTTCACATTCGTTATTTTTATCATTATCTCAGGACTGCATTTTACTAATGGCTGGAAAGATCCCACGTAACTTTATAGACGATTTACTTGCCAGAACCGATATTGTCGACCTGATAGACTCAAAAGTAGGTCTAAAAAAAGCAGGTAAAGATTATCAAGCTTGCTGCCCTTTTCATAATGAAAAGTCCCCTTCGTTCACGGTATCTCAAGATAAGCAGTTTTATCATTGTTTTGGCTGTGGCGCTAACGGGAATGCGATTTCATTTATAATGGAATACGAAAAGCTCGAGTTTGTTGATGCTATTGAAGAAATAGCCAGCATGCTTAATTTAGAAGTACCTCGAGAACAAGGCACAAGTTCAGCACCAGAACGCACCGCAGCACAAAAGCGCTCTGATTACGATTTAATGCTCCACACAGCACGCTTTTATCAACACCAATTAAAACACCACAGCAATTCAACGGCTGTAATAGACTACGTTAAGGGCCGAGGTTTAAGTGGTGAAATAGTTAAAAAATTTATGATTGGTTACGCTCCAAGTGAATGGGATGGTTTATGCCTACAGCTTGGCCGCAACAAAGAACAAAAAGAGCAATTAGTTGAGCTAAAGCTCGCTTCAGAAAAAACACCCGGTAGACAATTTGATTTTTTCCGCGACCGCTTAATGTTTCCTATTCGCGATAAACGCGGACGTGTTATCGCCTTTGGTGGGCGTGTAATGCAAGCCGACCAAGGTCCTAAATATTTAAACTCTCCAGAAACCAGAATTTTTCATAAAGGTTTTGAGTTATATGGTTTATATGAGGCAAAACAAGCTCATAAAAAGTTAGACCATGTACTTATTGTTGAAGGTTATATGGATGTGGTGGCGCTTGCTGAACAAGGTATTGAATATGCTGTTGCTGCACTTGGTACTGCAACTACGAGCGAACACATGCACACCCTTTTTAGAACAACAGATAAAGTTATTTGTTGTTACGATGGGGATCGCGCAGGGCGAGATGCAGCGTGGCGGGCACTTGAAAATGCTCTTCCTTATTTGAATGACGGGAAAGCCTTAAATTTTGTTTTTTTACCCGATGGTGAAGACCCTGACTCTCTAGTACAAAAAGAAGGTAAAGAGCTGTTTGAACAACGCTTGAGTGAAGCCGATGACTTTACTAAAGTATTATTCAATAAATTAAGCCTAGAAATAGATTTAACACTCGATTCTGGCAAGGCAAAATTACTTAGTGCTGCACTGCCATTAATAGAAAAAATACCCAGTGAGTTTTATCAAGAAAACATTCTTGAACAACTCGGTCGTTTAATTGGTCGAACACGTGAGCAGCTTAATAGTCGCTTAAAAACACCTAAGCAACAGCACTCTATTGAGCGAAAATTTAAAATAACACCTATGCGACAGGCCATTGGTATTTTAATTCAGCACCCACAATTGGCTAAAAGTATTCCTTATTTGCCCGATTTAGCGCAAATGAGCATAGCCGGTATTGGATTATTACTGCGCCTACAAGAACAAGCATTAGAAAAAGAGAATGTTACCACCGCGCAATTACTCGAATTTTTTAGAGGAACTGAAGATTACGAGCCATTAATAAAGCTTGCAACGTGGCAACACGAAATAAATGAAGAGCGTTTAGAGACTGTTTTTCAAAATACTTTTAAATTTATTGAAGATCAGTGTTTAAATTATCGACTAGAGACCTTATTAATAAAGGACAAGACACAAGGTCTCAATAGCGATGAAAGACTTGAATGTCATTTGTTAATGACAGCGTTAAAAGCGACTAACAGCTAGTCAGATCTAATTTTGGCTGTTATACTGTGCTATTCACTGCGTCACATTATTCTAGTTGGCTTAAATGCAAACTACATGATGGCGCCTGTTGTATCAACTTATCAGAGTGGAAGAAAAAATCTCTATGGATCCAACTCCTCAGTCACAATTAAAACTTCTGATTCAGAAAGGTAAAGAGCAAGGCTACTTAACTTTTGCAGAAGTAAATGATCACCTTCCACAAGACATTATAGACTCAGATCAAGTAGAAGATATCATAAGCATGATTAATGATATGGGTATCAAGGTTAGCGAAAATGCGCCTGATGCTGATGAATTAATGATGCAAGAAACAACGACAGACGAAGACGCAGCAGAAGCTGCCGCTGCAGCCCTTGCGACTGTAGAAAAAGAAATCGGCCGTACAACTGATCCGGTACGCATGTACATGCGTGAAATGGGTACTGTTGAACTTCTGACACGTGAAGGCGAAATTGTAATCGCTAAACGTATTGAAGAAGGCATTAACCAAGTTCAGATTTCTGTTGCAGAGTACCCTGAAGCAATCACTTACCTACTTGAACAGTGGGATAAGTTTGAAGCTGAAGAAATGCGTTTAAGCGATATCATCGTTGGGTTTATCGATCCGAATGAAGATACAGCGCCAATTTCAGCAACTAATATTGGTTCAGAATTAAGTGCTAAGCAACTTGACGACGATGATAAAGACGACAAAGACGATGCTGATAGCGACGATGAAGATGAAGAAGAGATAGACACAGGACCAGATCCTGAAGAAGCTCGCATTCATTTTGAAAATCTACGTGATTTATACAACAAAGCACGTGATACGTTTGAAGCTAAAGGTCGTTCGCATCCTGAATCACAAGCAGCCATTTTTGAAATTGGCGAGCTTTTCAGAACCTTTAAATTAATACCTAAACAGTTTGACCGCATGGTAAATAACATGCGTGAAATGATGGACAGAGTTCGCGTTCAAGAACGTCTAATCATGAAACAAGCTGTACAAATTGCTAAATTACCGAAGAAAACGTTCGTTAAGCACTTTGCTAACAACGAAACTGACGCTTCTTGGGTTGATTTAGAAATTTCAGGTAACGAAAAGTATTCAGCTAAGCTTGAAGAAGTTAAGCCAGAAATCATTCGTAGTATTAATAAATTATCTGTTATTGAACAAACAACAGGTTTAAGCATTGAGCGTATTAAAGACATTAACCGTCGAATGAGCATTGGTGAAGCGAAAGCACGCCGCGCGAAAAAAGAAATGGTTGAAGCTAACTTACGTCTTGTAATCTCAATTGCTAAAAAATATACAAACCGTGGCTTACAATTCTTGGATTTGATCCAAGAAGGTAACATTGGTCTGATGAAAGCCGTTGATAAGTTTGAATATCGCCGTGGTTATAAGTTCTCTACTTATGCTACGTGGTGGATACGTCAAGCAATCACTCGCTCTATTGCTGACCAAGCAAGAACAATCCGTATTCCGGTACATATGATTGAAACGATTAATAAACTTAACCGTATTTCTCGTCAAATGTTACAAGAAATGGGTCGTGAGCCAAATCCAGAAGAATTAGCAGAACGCATGATGATGCCTGAGGATAAAATCCGTAAGGTACTTAAGATTGCTAAAGAGCCAATTTCAATGGAAACACCAATCGGTGATGATGAAGATTCTCACTTAGGTGACTTTATCGAAGATACAACCATTGATTCGCCAATCGATTCGGCAACAATGGAGTCTCTTCGAGGCGCAACTAACGATGTACTTGCAGGCCTAACAGCTCGTGAAGCTAAAGTACTACGTATGCGTTTTGGTATTGATATGAATACCGACCACACCTTAGAAGAAGTAGGTAAACAGTTTGACGTAACACGTGAACGTATTCGTCAAATAGAAGCGAAAGCGCTGCGTAAATTACGCCACCCTTCTCGCTCAGATTTACTGAAAAGCTTTTTAGACGCTAAATAATTTTAGCGCTACTATATAAACTAAAAAGGCCGCTATAGCGGCCTTTTTTCTATTTGAAGGAAATAACCATGGCTTGGATCCAAATTCGTATTAATGCCAATGCTGCAACAGCTGATGCCGTAAGCGACCTATTAATGGAAGCGGGTAGCGCCTCAGTAACCTTTATTGACGCAAAAGACACCCCTATTTACGAGCCTAAAATTGGCACTGTTGTGTTCTGGGCTGATACCACAGTCATTGGCTTGTTCGAAGCTAATCACGATATGAACGCAGTTGTTGCGTTATTGAAGCGCCATGATGAGCTAAAAGACAATTTAGTATACAAAATAGAGCAACTTGAAGATAAAGACTGGGAACGTGAATGGATGGATAACTTCCACCCTATTCAATTTGGCGAAAAACTATGGATTTGCCCAAGCTGGCGCGACATTCCTGACCCTGATGCAGTAAATGTATTGCTAGACCCTGGCCTTGCTTTTGGCACGGGCACACATGCAACAACGGCCTTATGTCTTAAGTGGTTAGAAAGCCAAGATCTGACGGGTAAAACGGTTGTTGATTTTGGTTGTGGCTCAGGAATTTTAGGTATTGCAGCTATAAAACTAGGTGCAGAACGTATGATTGGGATAGATATTGACCCTCAAGCGCTTGAAGCAAGCCTTGATAACGCTAACCGAAATGGTGTTGCAGACAAACTCGAAGTATACCTTCCAGAAAACCAACCTGAGTTTACTGCCGATATAGTTGTGGCTAATATTTTAGCCCAGCCACTTCGCGAATTACATAGTGTGATTTTAGGGTTATTAAAGCGAGGTGGTAAAATTGCTATGTCGGGCATATTAGAAGAGCAAGCCCAATCGGTTGCTGACATTTATGCACCGTTTATTGAGCTAGATGACATTGCCGTTGAAGGTGATTGGACTCGAGTGAGTGGCACTAAAAAAGCGTAATAAACTGCACAATCAAATTTAGAGCATTAACTCAAAACATGCATGTAAAGCCTGTATTTAACAGGCTTTACTATTTTTTTACATAATAAAAAATAAACTTATTTTGTTGCAAAAACAAAATGCGCTCAAATTTCGCACAAATAAAGCCATTCCTCATACGGTTATCAAATGTCAATACGAAAAGGGCAAAAAAAGTCACTTTTGTTCAATTTATAGCCTTTGATTTTTGCTAAAAAAACCGTAAACTTAGCGCCCCTTGAAAAGAGGCCTATTGAATATAGTGCGTATCGGTAAATACCAACTTGAGAATAATGTAATTGTCGCGCCAATGGCGGGCATTACAGACAGACCATTTAGACAACTTTGTCGACGCTTAGGTGCGGGCTTAGCTGTGTCTGAAATGCTATCGTCAAATCCTAAGGTTTGGAAAACAGAAAAGTCGATGAACCGTATGGATCACAGCGGTGAGTCGGGTATACGTGCTGTGCAAATTGCAGGAGCAGATCCTGAGCTTATGGCGCAGGCCGCACAATTCAATGTTGCTAACGGTGCACAGATCATAGATATCAATATGGGGTGCCCAGCAAAAAAGTGAACAAGAAACTCGCAGGCTCTGCCTTATTACAGTTTCCTGAACTTGTGGAAGAGATTATTGATGCAGTCGTTAACGCTGTAGATATACCTGTAACACTTAAAATCCGTACAGGATGGGATCCGGATAACCGTAATGGTGTAGAGATTGCGAGAATAGCTGAACGTTATGGCATTGCATCACTTGCTGTACATGGGCGAACGCGCGCATGTATGTACAAAGGTGATGCTGAGTACGCCACGATTAGGGATATAAAACGTTCAGTGTCGATTCCTGTTGTTGCCAATGGTGATATTACATCACCAGAAAAAGCAAAACAGGTTTTAGACTATACGGGTGCAGATGCCATTATGATTGGCCGAGCCGCCCAAGGTCGCCCTTGGATATTTAGGGAGATAGACCACTATTTGCGAACTGGGGAACATTTACAGCCGCCTGCTATTGCAGAGGTGCGCAGTATATTAATGGAGCATTTAACAAACCTCCATTTGTTTTACGGTGAGCCAATGGGAGCGCGAATTGCTCGCAAACATGTATCTTGGTATTTGCAAACCCATGACAGTGATGGTCAGTTTAGGCGAGTATTTAATGCGCTCGACAACCCACAGGCACAGGTCGTCGCATTAGAGCAATACTTTAAAACACTAGCAGCTAACTAAGAAAGAAAGAGACTTAATAATGTTCGAACAAAACGTGACTTCTCCATTTATCACTAACCCTCATGTTCAGTCACACGAGAAACCGCAGCCATTGCGTGATGCAGTAAAAAAAGCTGTTCACCACTATTTAAAGCAGCTTAACGGTCAAGATGTGCAAGACGTTTACGACCTTGTTCTTTCAGAGCTAGAAGCGCCATTACTTGAAGAAGTGATGACATATACACGTGGTAACCAAACTCGTGCAGCAATTTTACTAGGTATCAACCGTGGTACTTTACGTAAAAAGCTTAAAAAATACGGCATGAACTAATACCAATTATATTGAAAGCGTAAGTATTCTAACGAGTTAAACAAGCCCATAACGTCGTTAATAATTTTTTATGTAGAATAACTACACAGCAAAATTTTTGCCTTGTTATAGACTTGTTTTTCTATCGTTATAACTACTTACTAATCCAATACAACTGGTATTATGCAAAAAAAGCACCCTCGGGTGCTTTTTTATGCCTACAACTTATTAACCAAATTGCAAAATGCTCACCCTCATCGGCGCTTTATAAGTCGTTTTTTGAGTTGTAATCAGTTAAAATGCCCGCTTCTAAGCTAGCTCATTAACTGAGGAAATCAAACTACAATGGATACTCATCGTCCCATTCGTCGCGCACTATTAAGTGTGTCTGATAAAACCGGTATTGTTGAATTTGCCCGCGCACTAGAAGCGCAAGGCGTTGATATTTTATCAACTGGCGGCACATGTAAACTACTTGCTGATAACGGCATAAAAGTGACTGAAGTATCAGATCACACAGGCCACCCTGAAATCATGGATGGCCGCGTAAAAACTCTTCATCCAAAAATTCACGGCGGCATATTAGCCCGTCGCGGACAAGATGAAAGCGTAATGGCAGATAACAACATTTCTGCTATCGACATAGTTGTAGTTAACTTATACCCCTTTGCGAATACAGTCGCTCAAGAAAACTGCAGCCTTGAAGATGCTATTGAAAATATTGATATTGGCGGCCCTACAATGGTTCGTGCAGCCGCTAAAAACCACAAAGACGTAACAATCGTGGTAAACGCGAGCGACTACGACCGTGTTATTGGCGAAATGCAAAACAACAATGGCTCTACTACGTATAAAACACGTTTTGACTTAGCGATTGCTGCTTACGAGCACACTGCCGCATACGATGGCATGATTGCTAACTACTTCGGTAAAATGGTGCCTGATTACACCGAGGAAGCTGCTGTAGAGACTAAATTCCCACGTACTATCAATATACAGTTCACTAAAAAGCAAGATATGCGCTACGGTGAAAACTCACATCAAGATGCTGCTTTTTATGTTGAAAATGACATTGCTGAAGCATCAGTTGCAACAGCAACTCAATTGCAAGGTAAAGCCCTTTCGTTTAACAATATTGCCGATACCGACGCAGCGCTTGAATGCGTTAAAGAATTTGATGTACCTGCGTGCGTAATTGTAAAACATGCTAACCCGTGTGGTGTTTCAATTGGCGACAATATCCTACAAGCATACGAGCGTGCTTTTAAAACAGACCCTACATCAGCATTTGGTGGCATTATTGCCTTTAACCGAGAGCTAGATGGTGCAACGGCACAAGCCATTGTTGACCGTCAATTTGTTGAAGTAATTATTGCACCGAGTATTTCGAGCGACGCTGCAAAAATTGTTGAAGCTAAAAAGAACGTTCGTTTATTAGAATGTGGACAGTGGACAGGCAAAGCCGCTGGCCAAGATATTAAACGCGTTAACGGCGGTATTTTAGTTCAAGACCGCGACTTAGGCATGGTAACGCAAGGCGACTTAAAAGTTGTTTCTAAACGCCAACCTACAGAGCAAGAACTTAAAGATTTACTGTTTTGCTGGAAAGTAGCTAAGTTTGTTAAATCAAACGCAATTGTTTATGCCCGTGACGGTATGACTATTGGCGTAGGCGCAGGCCAAATGAGCCGCGTATACTCAGCTAAAATTGCAGGCATAAAAGCTGCAGACGAAAACCTTGAAGTTAAAGGTTCAGTTATGGCGTCTGATGCGTTCTTCCCATTCCGTGATGGCATTGACGCAGCCGCAGCCGCTGGCATTACTGCGGTAATTCAGCCTGGTGGCTCAATGCGTGATGAAGAAGTGATTGCAGCTGCTGATGAAGCTGGCATGGCAATGGTACTAACTGGTATGCGCCATTTCCGCCACTAATCACACAAAGGGTTAAACGTTGGTTTAACCCTTTTTGTTTGCTATAAATTCACGTATTCTGATTATTCAATAACCTATTTAAAATTATAATGTGAAGGAACAAACAATGAAATTTGCGCTAAAATCGCTACTTGTAGCCACACTAACGATGACATCGACTATGGCGCTTAGCCATAACCACGAATCGAGCCTTGAACATGCACTTCAATCAAGCGAACGCAGCGCTAAAAACAGCGTTCGTGACGAATATCGTCACCCGGCTCAAACACTGGCATTTTTTGGCTTTAAACCAACTATGACAGTTGTTGAAATTGCGCCCGGCGGTGGTTGGTATAGTGAAATTTTAGCGCCAGCACTAAAAGAGCAAGGCACTTATTATGCCGCGCACTTTCCTGCTGATTCATCAGTTGGCTACTACCAACGCTCTCTTGCGGGCTTTAAACAAAAAGTAGCTGAAGATAAGCGTTTTAGTAGCGTTAAAATTACTGAGTTTGCACCTGTAACACATTTAGATATTGCGCCAGCTGGCAGTGCCGATATGGTTTTAACATTTCGTAATGTACATAACTGGTACATGGGCAAAGATAAAAGCGGTGCATTAAGTGCATTCCAAGCTTTTTATAAAGCCCTTAAACCAGGTGGTACATTAGGTTTAGTTGAACACCGTTTAGCTGAAGAACGTGCTGACGAAGATCAAAAAACATCAGGTTATATGAAGCAGAGCTACGTAGTAGACCTTGCTAAACAAGCAGGGTTTGAATTAGTAGCAAGCAGTGAAATAAATGCAAATCCAAAAGATACAGCCGATCACCCTAAAGGTGTATGGACGCTACCACCAAGCTTAAGACTCGGCGAACAAGATGCTGATAAATATAAAGCCATTGGTGAAAGCGACCGCATGACGCTGAAATTTAAGAAACCGCTTTAAATAGGAATTTTCGCCATGAATGTTTTAGTCATTGGCAGCGGCGGCCGCGAACACGCACTTGCGTTTAAAGCCGCTCAAAACACCAAAGTAAATACTGTATTTGTAGCCCCTGGTAATGCAGGTACTGCACTTGAACCAAAACTTGAAAACGTAGCAATAAACGTTGACGACTTAGATGGTTTACTTAGTTTTGCACAGCAAAATAAGGTAGAGCTTACTATTGTAGGTCCTGAAATACCGTTAGTACTGGGTGTTGTTGATAAGTTTCGTGAACATAACATGGCTATTTTTGGCCCAACGGCGGGCGCAGCTCAGCTTGAAGGCTCTAAATCGTTTACTAAAGACTTTTTAGCACGTCATAAAATCCCAACGGGCGACTACCAAACGTTTGAACAGATTGAGCCTGCTCTTGCTTATTTAAAAGAGAAAGGCGCGCCAATTGTTGTAAAAGCAGATGGTTTAGCTGCGGGTAAAGGCGTAATTGTAGCCATGACGCAAGCCGATGCCGAAGAAGCTATTCGCGATATGCTTGCGGGTAATGCTTTTGGCGATGCGGGAAGTCGTGTTGTTATTGAAGAGTTTTTAGACGGTGAAGAAGCGTCTTTCATCGTAATGGTTGATGGTAAAAACGTATTACCATTTGCGACCAGTCAGGACCATAAACGCGCTTACAATGGCGATGCGGGTCCTAATACGGGTGGCATGGGTGCATACTCACCTGCGCCAGTTGTTACTGATGAAATCCACCAGCGTATTATGAACGAAGTGATCTACCCTACGGTAGAGGGCATGGCAAGCGAAGGCCATCCATACACAGGCTTTTTATACGCAGGTTTAATGATTGATGAAACAGGCACCCCTAAAGTCATTGAGTACAACTGTCGCTTTGGCGACCCTGAAACTCAACCAATGATGCTACGTTTGCAATCAGACCTAGTTGAATTGATTGAAGCCGCTAACCGTGTAGAACTTGATAAAACAACAATTAAGTTTGACCCACGTGCAGCTGTTGGTGTTGTACTTGCCGCTAAAGGTTACCCTGGCGATTACCCTAAAGGCGATGCTATTTCGGGGCTACAAGTTGATTACCCTGCGGGTGAAAAAGTGTTTCATGCGGGTACTAAGCAAGATGGCAATGACGTTGTAACCGCAGGCGGTCGCGTATTATGCGCAACAGCACTTGGTAATACTGTTACGCAAGCGCAGCAACGCGCCTATGAGCTTGTTAAACAAATAAGCTGGGATGGTATGGAATATCGTACAGATATTGCTTATCGTGCTATTGCCCGCGAGCAATAGGCTTAAAATACCTGTTTATTGGTATAACCAGTTAATTTAACTACAAAAGCGCAGTCTCTCTGCGCTTTTTTAGTGCTACACTAATTAAAAGTTTTTTTAAAAGTACGCAAACGTTGGAACTAAGAACTTTACGTTATCATGCAATTGCTGTTGCCATACTAGTACTTATATTTTTTATTATAAGTACACTGGCATCAAACCTCGTCGTGCCTACACGATATACAATTGATAAAACCGCGCCCGTATATCTTGATTACGCGTACTATATTGATGAAACTAAGAGCCTTACTTTTAACGATGTTATAACCCAGCCGCAGTTACTCACTCATCAAAAATTTTCGGAAATACCATGGAGTTTTACTCAACAAAATTATTGGCTGTTTCTCGATTTAGAAAATAAGAGCTTCAAAAAAGAAAACGTTGTTGCCCATTTTGATAACCCCATGGTTGATCACCTAACTATTTTTCGACTCAATAAAAACAACCAATTAATTGATACTTATAAGCTCGGAGATAAAGAACAAGCACTTACTTTATTTCAATACAGTGTGCCGCATATCCGCTTTTCGCTCGAAAGTAAGTCCTCACAACGACTCGTAATGAAAATAGATACGATAGGTATAAGTAAAACACCTGTAAATTTATATCGTGATAAAGAGTTTATTGACTTAGTGCGTTCGCAAACAGGGATTTGGGGGATTTTTGTTGGCGTATTGCTAATGGCTGCACTGTACAATCTTGTTCTTTATTTTGGTATAAAAGACCGAGTTTACTTAATTTATATTGGCTACATTATTAGCGCTATTATACTAATGGGAGCGGTATTAGGTTTTGGCTTTTATTTATGGCCAATGGAATGGCAATTATTTATTCACGAAAAAATAGTACTTGGTAATTACGGCGTTGCTTTTTTTACACTCTCCTTCTGTATTATGTTTTTACGTTACCACAAAGAAAAATGCTGGCGCTATAAAATGAGTACAGCGCTACTTAAGCTTATGTTTGTTCTTGCTGTAAGCAGCCTTTTTATCCCTGAAAATATAGCAGCACCTATTTTTTTGGAGTGATGAGCCTACTTTATATAGCGTGTATTATTTTAATTTATAACAAATTACGTAGTGGTTTTAGATGGGCTAAATTTTATGTTTTTTCATGGGTGCCACTAATTTTTGGCGCGGCGATTCAACCTATGGAACTGACTGGCCTTTTACCTTATAGCTTTACCACACGCCACGCCTTTTTAATGGCTATACTATGCGAAGTAATATTAATGGCAATGGCATTAGCAGACCGAGTTAGGTATCAGCGTGAACGTGCTTTATATCACGCTACGCACACTCAACAAACAAAGCTTCTTAATAGTGCTAAGCTCAAGCAAACCTTTATGGAGTTACAAGCAAAAAACCGCTCAACAACTTTGTGTTTGATTAAAATACGCCACTTTAACTCTCTTAATACTATAATTACCCCTTCTCAAGGCTATGCACTTATAAAACATATAGCGAGAGAATTAGAGTTAGAATTGAGCCACGAGCGCGAATTTATAAATCTTGATACTAACTTAAACACCATCCCTCGATTAGCCGATCTCAATAGCGGCGTATTTGCCTGTATTTCGACTAAAACACAAAACCAAGAAATGCTAGAAGCACTTCTCACCAAAGTAATTAGCAACTTACCAAAACAATACGAAATAAAAGGGCTAAACCTGCAACTTAATTACAGTATTGGCATTAGCTGTGCGGGTAAAACTAACGACTTTGAGTATTGGTTAAAACGTGGATATTTAGCACTTAAAAAAGCAAAAAGTAGTGTTAATCAAGTAGGGTTATCATCAAACGTGAATAACCAAATGATGGACGTTTCCTTAGCTGCAAAGCTACAAAAAGCCATAAAAACAAATCAACTTACACTCTATTACCAGCCACAAATAAATTTATTAAATAACCAAGTAATTGGCGCAGAAGCTTTACTACGCTGGCCCGATCCAACCTTTAATAATTTACCGATTGAAGAGTTAGTAATTCTTGCTGAACATACAGGTATTATTAACGAACTAACACTGTGGGTCATTGAACAAGCGTGTAAAGATATTGCCGAACTAACAAAAAATGGTTACATCAATCATACTATTAGCGTCAACCTCAGCGCTAAAAACTTGACCATAAATAACTTAGCTGAAAAAGTAGAAAATATACTCATTAAATACCAAGTACCGGCTCGTTTACTTAAGTTTGAACTAACCGAATCAGCTTTTGTAGAGAGTCAAGATGCACTCATTAAATTAGTTGATGAATTATCGGCATTAGACATTAACGTTGTTTTAGACGACTTTGGTACAGGTTACGCATCACTTAACTACTTAGTTAACTACCATTTTAGTGAACTAAAAATAGATAAGTCGTTTGTTTTTGATTTACCTAATAACCCCACTCATCAAGTTATTGTACAAACAGCCATTGATATGGCGCACAACCTTAATTTATCAATAACAATTGAGGGGGTAGAAACTCAGGAGATTCATCACTTACTTAAAGACATGAATGCTGATTCTGCCCAAGGTTATTTATACGCAAAAGCACTGCCTTACACCGACTATTTACACTTCTTAAAAAGCCAATATAGCTTAAAAATGTTAGACTCCTCTTTTTAACATCTTTAGGGGCCAAGTAAAGATGCAAGGCACACTGCGTAAACTAAAATCGAGTTTAACCGAACCAGTACAATATCACTTACCTGTAGGTGAGCACTTAGTAGACTTAAATGCATTTATAGGTAAGGAGCTTACGCTCACCTTTAGTGGCACTATTTTATGTTCTAACTGCGGTAAAAAAACCAAAAAAAGCTATTCTCAAGGTCACTGTTTTGTATGCATGCGCAAGCTCGCTAGTTGCGACATGTGTATTATGAAACCAGAAACTTGCCACTACGATCAAGGCACTTGCCGAGAGCCACAGTGGGGCGAAGAAAATTGCATGATCCCACACTATGTGTATCTCGCTAACACCTCTGGATTAAAAGTAGGTATTACCCGCCACACACAAATACCGACTCGTTGGGTGGATCAAGGCGCTACTCAGGCATTACCTATTTTTAAAGTGCAAACTCGCCTGCAATCGGGTTTAGTGGAAGTTGCTTTGGCTGAATTTATTGCCGACAAAACTAATTGGCGTAATATGCTAAAAGGTCAAAACGACGCACTTGATTTAAAAGCAGCCGCAGCCGAACTAATTCCACAAATTAGCGAAAAACTAAACGAGCTAAGTGAGTTATTTGGCGCAACAGCAATAGAGCAACTTGACGAAGATGTGGTTGATTTAGATTTTCCAGTAACCGAATACCCAACAAAAATCAGCTCATTTAACTTTGATAAAGACCCTGTTGTAGGTGGTGTTTTACAAGGTATTAAAGGTCAGTACCTAATCTTTGAAAAAGGCGTTATTAATATTCGTAAATTTACGTCTTATGAAGTAACCGTAGGCTAACGGGCTATGTTAAACAGCTACCCACAGTTATTGGTTATTTATAATGAGCTTGAGATAGCTCAAAACCAAAAAGAGCAACAAGAGTGCTTACACAGCGTTATGCAAAGTGAGCTAAGCGATGTGCGAGTACTTAATAAGCAAGGTGACTACCTTAATTTACAAGGCACTGTTTGCCCTGAATTGAATGGCGAGCAGCTAGCACAGCTTGTTACAGCTTACTTATTAAATGAAGGACAATGTTGCCTTGGTAAAATAAAAACCCTAAGCACAGCGCAGGCGTTTGATTTACTAGGGCTATAAACACTCTTATTATTTAAACCTCAGTAAGCACTTTTATATGCGCTACAGCACTGCGACCTAACGCTGATAGCGCATAGCCACCTTCTAAATACGAAATAACCCCTTTGCAACCGCCCTCCTTTGCCACACTGCATAGCTGCTCGGTGAGCCAAATGTAGTCACTTTCAACAAACTTTAAGCTTGCCATATCATCTTCTAGGTGCGCATCAAACCCTGCGCTTATAAAAAGCAATTCAGGCTTAAACGCTTTTAATTTTGGTAACCATTGCCCAGTAAACACGTCTTTTAGGTCGTCGCCATTACTAGCAATTGGCAGAGGGGAATTAACTATATGGCTATTATTTTTAACTGCTGTATTTGGGTAAAACGGATACTGAAATAACGAACAAAGCAGTACATTTTCGTCATCAATAAAAATGTCTTGTGTGCCATTACCATGGTGTACATCAAAATCCGCAATAGCAATGCGTTTAACCCCTTTGCTTTGTGCGTACTTAACGGCAATAGCTAAGTTATTAAACACACAAAACCCAGATGATGACGCTTTATTAGCATGGTGTCCTGGCGGGCGTACTGAGCAAAAAGCAGCATCGAGTTTATCGGCAAGTATTTCATCAACAGCTAACAATCCTGCACCTACTGCACGCTCAATCGCTTTAAACGAATCGGGGCACAGCCAAGTATCGCCATCTAAATTAGCGAGTCCTTCGGTTGGTAGTGTAGTTTCTACGTGTTTAACTAAAGCTTCATCGTGAGCAAGTAAATAATGCTCACGCTCGGCCTTAGGTGCTTGCAGGTGTGTTAAGCCAACATCTACACCGCTGGCTAATAATCTGTCGGTTATTGCATCTAAGCGCTCTGGGCACTCAGGATGGTCGTCTATCATTTTATGCTTACGGCAATGAGGATGAGAAATAACAGCGGTACGCATAAAAAGTCCCTTACAAGGTGTAAAAACTTAATATAACAAAGCCACCGGCTGGTGGCTTTGCGACTTTGGTTTATATCAACACTTTAAATATCAAAACTATTAACTACTTTGCTTTTAAATGCAGGTTTCTAAAATCAAAGCTAAAGTCGGTCACTTGTGTTGATACTGCACGCATTTTAGCGCTGTTTACACGATTACTAACATCCATATCAAAGGTAATAAACGCATCTGCTTCAAGTAGCTTTTCATCCCACTTAACAATAAATGTATTGCCAGTGTAGTGCTCAAGTGTGCCTTTTAAACGTTTAGTATGCGTAAAATCAATGTGTAATTTACTATCGAGCTGCTCAATAATCACATCACCATACCAATTGTCGTGCAATGTACCGGTGTAATTAATATTTGGTAATTGTGGCTGGTAGTCAGCAGGTGCTTCTGGTTTTGCATTAGCGTACGCTTTTTGTTTTCTTTCAAAATGGCTTTTAGCTAGATCTTCTACCCAGTCTTTATCTTCAAGTTCAAGCGCATCTTCAAGTACTTCATGGGTTACCGCCGAAAGCGCACCAAAAGCTTGTTGGTTAGATAAAATAACAATACCGAGTTTTTTCTCAGGCAATAAAGTAACTTGCGATACCATACCTAAAATACCACCGCCGTGACCTAACTTTTTAAAGCCGTGGTAGTCTTCAATGCTCCAACCTAGCCCATATCCTCTAAACTGCTGATGGTACGACTCAAACGCGCTTTTAGATGCCATAGACGTAATATGTGGGTGCCACATTTGCGCTTGTTGCTTTTCGCTAAACAGCTGCTCGCCATTAGGCATTTTACCGCCCGCTAATTGCGTACGAAGCCATTGACTCATATCGCTTACACTTGAAGCGATGGCGCCTGCGCCTCTAAAGTCTTCTAGGTAGTTCACAAAAAAGGGATGAAGTGAGCCATCCATAGGAATATGACCTGTTGCCCAGTTAGTGTTGCTTTTTGGGATGCGTGAAAAACCTGCGCGTGAGTTATCCATGTGCAGCGGTTGTAATATATTTTTTTCGATGTAATCGTTCCAGCTCATACCCGACACACGTGCAACCACTTCGCCAGCGGTAACAAACATCAAGTTGTTATAAGCGTACTTACTACGAAAGCTGCTCGCTGGTTTTAAATACTGTAACCCCGCTAAAATTTCATCAACGGGCTTATCCGTGCTTGGCCAAATCATTAAATCGCCTTGCCCAAGCCCTAGCCCACTGCGATGACTTAATAAATCACGAATACGCATCTCGCGTGTTACGTACGAGTCGTACAATCTAAACTCTGGTAAATGATCAATTACGCGGTCATCCCAGCTTAATTTTCCTTCATCAACCAACTTGGCAAGTGCTGCAGTTGTAAACGCTTTCGTGTTTGAAGCAATACCAAACAAGGTATCTTTGTTTACTTTTTTGTTGGTATCGAGATTAGTTACACCAAAGCCTTTAGCAAATATCACTTTATCGTTTTCAACAATGGCGACTGCCATACCGGGTACGTCAAAACGTGCCATTGACGCTTTAATAACGTCGTCAATTTTGTTGGTATCGACTTGTGCCCAGCTACTAAACGTAGTGCTTGCTAGTAATGCAATTGCGGCTAATTTGGTTAATTTCATATCAATCCTATTTTATTATTTTTGATGAACTGCAAATTCAATTTCGGCACGCTCTTTATTGGTATCGCTTTTGTGCGGCCTATTGAGTATTGCATCACTGTATTCTTTTGGTACGCCTGCTTCAAGTGCGCCGCGATGAACGTGTTTTATGTACCAATCATATGGGAGTACATCGCTGTCATGGGTATTAGCTATATAACAATGTGCGGCTACAGTCTCACCCGTTAAAAGCGTTGGGGTTATATCTACGCAGTCGTAACCTGCGCCCTCAATACTGTCTAAAATGGTTTTCTCTTCTTCATTAAGCTCATAAATAACGCCATAAACCAACGCATCTTCTTTATTGCTTGGGCAAATACTGCACTTACCTGAGCCATCTTTAAATAACATATCAAAAGTAAGCTCGTAACCTTCAAGTACCGCTGTTCCTACACGCTTTACATTCGGTAAACGCGCCAACAAACGGTTAGATGACATATTAGAGCCAAACGAAAAATTATATAACGGCATTTTATCTCCTGCGCTTTTTAAATAAGTTAAATAACAACACGTACTGCAAGGGCAATTAAAATAACGCCAATTCCACGGTCAAACCAATAACCGCGCTGCTGGAAAAAGCCCCTTACATTATCTCGAGAAAGCATTATTGAAAGCATTGAAAACCACACCCAAGTAGCCAGTGCCATGTACACGCCATAAACGACCTGCACGCTAGTAGGTGTTGTTGGACTAATCACGAGTGTAAATAACGACATAAAAAATAACGTGGCTTTTGGGTTTAATGCATTGGTGAAAAAGCCGCGTCTAAAAGCAACCCAAACAGGTTCCTCTTGAACGGTTTTGTTTTCAATATCTTTTGCAGCCTCGCCTTCATTACTTGCAGGCGGTTTTGCAGATCTAAGAGCTTGTACGCCTAAATACGCTAAATATGCACCAGCAAGGTACTTAAGTGTCATAAATAAACTAGGCGATTGCGTTAAAACAAGCGCTACACCTAACACGCAATAGGCAACGTGCAGTAAAATAGCAGCGCCAACACCGGCGCTTGTCCATAATGCATTGCCCCTACCTTGTTGCACACTTTGCTTGAGCACAACGGCAAAGTCAGGCCCAGGGCTTGCTACTGCAAAAAAATGAGCAATAACAATCAGTAAAAATTCATCTAAGTATTCCACGCAAGTCCTTGCTAGTTTGGCGAATAAGCTAATAACAGCGGGTTGGCCGAGTTATTTACCAATGCTTTAATTTCTTTTTGTGCTTTTTTAAACTGACCACGCAGATGCGGTTTTAAGTGTTTTTTAGAGACTTTATCGTTTTTAAAGTAGCTAATAAGGGCATGCATAAATACCGTATGTGTTTCACTTAACTTAGCTTCACGGTTAGCGTATGGATTATAACAAGAGCCACAACCCCTTTAAACTGATACACCGTGTTGCTCATCATCACACCAAACCCTAAAAAACAGGCAAGCGCATCGGCAGCTTGTGGTAAATACTCCCTACCACCTGGCGGTAGCACCCCAACGTGATGAATAAGTATGGTGGCCAGAGTACCCGCATAACTTGCTACTAAATCTTGTGGTTGATTAATCTGATTAGGATTAAAAGAAATGCTGACCTTATGGCTTGGCGGCACAATTAAATGACTGCCTTCTCCACGTATTTCATTGCTAAATTCAAAGTGTGGAAAAACCTGAGGCTGCAATTGCTGAGGCGCAACTAACTGAATAGGCCACGCGCTCATACCTGCATAATTAGTAACGCGGGTAAAAACGTTAGTCGCCATTTCTTCAATACTTGATACCGAATCAGGAAAAAACGCTGCTGTCGGCAATATTATTTTTGTTTGCTTAGTAAAGTACTCCGCATCAAAATTCTCTACCGCCCAAATAAACGTATCAATAAGCCATTGCTGTTCTTGATCTTCCAATAATGGTGCCGATTTAAATAAAGCTAACATAAGGTGCTCTTATAAGTTTTAGGTGCTAGTTTAGTTTTTTGTGTAAGCGCCCATTCCCACGCTTGAGTATTGTATAGCGGCACTGTTGATAGCGCATGATGATGGCTGCCACTGGATTCTTTCGTTGAGTACGATAAATACAATAAGGTGCGGTTTTCAGCATCGTAAATACGACGCACCTTTAAAGATTTAAATAAAATACTTTTAGATGATTTAAATACCACCTCGCCCGACTTACTTCGGTCAATTTCTTGTAGCTGCTGCGCTGTAATAGGCCCCGTTTGTCGACACGCAATTGACATATCAGACGGATCAGAAAAGTCTAAATCAGCTTCAATATGGCTAATGTGGCACGTAACACCTTTAATAATCGGATCTTGCTGCGAATTAACCACGACATCTTTAGTTGTAAATAACCCAAGGCTTACCGACGCAACATCATCAGAGCAAGCACTCAACGTAACTACCGCACCTGCAAGTAAAGCTAAACGTTTAAATTTTTGTGGTAATTTCATACTTATCCTTATCTATAATAGGTAACTTAGCATCTACGTCACTAAGCAAAGGTTCACCTGTTTGTTTTATACTAACATCAAAAATAAATACGACTAAATTAGTTTAAAGTAAAGATTTTAGATAGCCCTAGGTTTAGCGAACCCTGTTGTATTTGATACAATTAACCCTCGCTAATGCAGTAACTCATAATAGGAAACGCCTAAATGCCGCATATTATTATTGAACACTCAGAAGACCTCCCTGTTTTACCACAAGTACTAGTAGAGAAAATTCATAACAGTACTTTTGAAAGCGGACTTTTTGATTTAGAAACAATTAAAACACGCGCAATTGCATATCAACAATACCAACTAGGTATAGGTAAAGAAGGGTTTATTCATATTCAAGTGCATATAATGGCAGGGCGAACGGTAGAACAAAAACAAATGTTAAGTGAGCACCTACTCGCATGTTTAAAAACCTACTGCAGAGACTCTGATAGCTTAAGCGTCAATATTTACGATATGGATCATGATGTATATCGTAAAAATTAGAACGTATTTTTAGAAAACGAGTAAACATTCGATGACGCTGCATTACTGTTGCACAAAACTTTTTTAAATTTAAAGTATGCGCTTCTCAAGGTTACCAATAATCTGACTCACAGGGCTCGCTTTGTGATAAAGCCAACCTTGGTGTAAAAATACCCCTTTTGATAAAAGGTAATCAGCTTGCTCTTGGGTTTCAACCCCCTCAGCAACAACATCAATTCCAATCGTTTTAGCAAGCTCAATTAATGCATCAAGCAAAATAGCCAGTTGTGACTCAGTGCCTATAGCACTGACATAACTTCTATCAATTTTTAATATGTCTAAAGGCAATGCCTTGAGGTACTGTAAGCCCGCATAACCAGTTCCAAAGTCATCAATTGCAATTAGAATATTTTGATCTTTGAAGTCTTGCATAGTCTGAATGACTTCTTGATCGTCTAAATCAATTAACTCATTTTCTGTCAGCTCCAGAACCAAGTGAGGAATAACAGCGTTTAACGCAAAAACTAACTGTTTAAAATAAGCATCCTTTAAATGCTCACCTGTAATATTAATGTTTATTTTTATATTGCTATCCCAACCAATTAACTCTGCGGAGTCTGCTATTAAGTTTTTAATTACAGCATAGGTAAGGCTTATATTCAGGTGATTGCTTTCGATATCAGGTAAAAAACGATTTGGTGTTAAAACACCTTCAATAGGATGCTTTAAACGAACCAATGTTTCAGCCCCAGCAAACTGTTTTATATTCGAATCCCAAATGAGTTGATAATAATTAACAAAACGCCCTTGTTTTAAATAATTTCGCAATTCACTTTTTCTACTTTGGTAGTTTTGTTGATACACCTCAGTAAAAATGAAAATCAACAAAAAAATAATGATATACAAAGCAACATGGCTATATGAGGGGTAATACACATCTTCGTATAGTACGTTTTCATCAATCGCTATCATTAAGGCAAGGCGTGGTAAATATTTCAGTGGCTCAATAATTAAAAAATGTTTTTTTGCATCATCAAATACGACACCTTTTACAGTAAGCGGTTTTGTTAATGGAAATAGCGGGTAGTTAATCGGTAAAGTATAATCCCCAACCACTGTTACTACTTTACCTTTTCTAGCATCAACAGTAGCAACATAAGTATAATTTCTATCGAGTTCATTAATACGGCGATTTAACAGCGATTGCGGTAGCAATGCATTAATTTCGTATCCATCACTTCTGGTTTTAGCGATAATTAAAGCGGTTTCACCAATAAAATTAGCAGCAATAGGCCCAAAAAAGCGTAATCGTTTAGATTTAGTTGGTTTAATTCCGGATGTTTTCATAGGCTTTTTAAGTTTTTGCCAACTCGTACAAATTAAATTACCTTTAGGGTCTCTAATCCCTAGTTCAGCTATATTTTGAATATTAAAGTGCGCTTTACGCAGTGCTAACAACGTTGCTGGGGTACAAGAAGGAGTAAGGTTGTCATTTTCAACAAAAAAATCATTAAGCTGCTTTAACTGTTTATTTAAATCGCTTTTAAACCAATTAAAATCAGCCTTTACTTGAGAGCGCAAAAAAGCTTTTTTAGAAACAACCTCTAATGGGTAGTCAATCAACATAACTAGCAATACGCTAATAGTAGCAATAACGAATGCTTTAAACTTATACTGAAACTTTGGCACTATACAATTCCCAGAATGAATGGCTTTCAAAACTCCAATAAACATAACCTAATACTAACAATAAATTAATTTACATAAACACTTAAATTTTACTTTTGACTAGCAATGTTGCTAAAAACAGCATTATTTCACTTCCATCAATAGTGGCTAAAAATTTAATTGTATTTAACTCTCAGTTAAAAAATAGCAAAGAGCGTATGAGCTTTTAACAATAGCCAAAGTATCAGAGCGTAAAGCTGATAGCCGTCCAGCGCTAGACTGTAGTGGTCAACTAATTTTGGCCACAGTTTTAGAATCTTGATATCTAACCTCAGATTCATTTGGTGCTAAACCGGCATTATAATGATGCGGCCTAACATTGTTGTAATATCCATTTATGTAATCACTCACGCTATATTTAGCGTCTATAAAGTTTCCATATCCAATCTTTGGCATCCATTCCGTCTTAAAGCTTCTAAAAATCGCTCCATTGGCGCATTATCCCAACAATTTCCACGTCTACTCATACTTTGTGTGATTTTATAGCGCCATAAACGTTGACGATATTTTAAACTTGTATAATGGCTACCTTGGTCTGAATGGAACATGAGTCCTGTCGGTTTCCCTCTGCTTTCATATGCGAGTTCAAGCGCTTTTAGCGTTAAATTAGTATCTGGTGACAACGACATTGCCCAGCCAACCACTTTGCGTGCAAATAAATCAATAACCACGGCTAAATAAGCCCAGCGATTGCCTGTCCAAATATACGTCACATCACCGCACCACACGGTATCCGGCTCAACAACATCAAACTGTCTATCAAGCAGGTTTGGGATTTCAAGGTGTTCATTACCACCACGTTTATATGAATGTTGAGGTACTTGGCAGCTTTCGAGCTTTAATTTAACCATTAGCTTAGCTGCACGATAACGGCTCAATTCAAAATCATTGTTCGTTGCTATCGCTGCGATTGTCCGTGCCCCTGCTGAACCACCACTCATCGCATGTATTGCTTTTACTTCAGCCTCTAATCTTGCTTGCTCAGGTGTCGGCGCTGTATCCCGTATGGCCCAGTACTTATAGCTGCTGCGATGCACATTGAATACGCTACACAGCAGACTAACTGGATAACGCTCTCGTTGATTTAACTTCTCGATTAACGAGAATTGTTCAGGGAGTCGGACATCAAGAGAGCGGTAGCCTTTTTTAATATATCCTTTTCTAATTCAATGCGTTGGATTTGCTTTTTAAGTTCGCGGATTTCAATTTGTTCGGGCGTCATTGGTGAAGCTGTGGGTGTCTGACCATTGCGTTCTAGCTTTAATTGAGTAACCCATTTACTTACGGTTGATTTACCCACCCCCATAGCTTTTGCTGCGTCTTCTTGCGTATAACCTTGGTCTACTACAAGCTGAGCCGTTTCTAATTTAATTGCCGCTGAATATGTTGCGCGTTTTAATTTCGTCATTTTTTCACCCAAATTTGTATGCTTATTAGCATAACATTTCTTTCTTAATGGGTGGCCAAAATCACTGTACCACTACAGTTATGATATTGGTGGTGGTCATAAATGGTCATGCTCATTCTCAAAAGCATCTAGTCGCACACTCTTTTTTTCTAATGGCGGTCATGGCCTCAGGCATAGCTACGCACAAGAGAGAATGAATGAATTAAAAAACTTAGGCTTAAGTAGAGCAACAGCTCTCGAAACTGTGTCGCAAGAGCTAGGTCATTTCAGGGCTGAAGTTACTGAGGTTTATTTAAGGTAGGCTATTACACAAAATTAGTTACATCCTCTCCCAAGATTAATCTTCATCTAAAATTAATTCACACGACTTTAAGTCAAAATTAACTCTAATTGTTTCTTCGTTTTGCTTAATATTTCTCATTAAGACCTTAACAACTGATTCATCAAAACTTTCGTCAAAAACTATTTCTATTTGTCCAAAAAAGCGCACTCTATAATCTTCATATAAATCACAGATACCATCTCCATTCATACTCTCTATATCAACAGTTCTGCTTTTATCATTTTCTATTTCTAGGTAAGTACTGTAATCGGTAATAAAATGGACTGTAGTATCGATTTCAAACGAGAGGTCACCAACAAAGTTTTGTGCTGTTAATGGATAAAGGTTATTAATTGAAAGGTTTTCGATGTTTTCATTTATTTCTGAGTTTATTTCAACATTATAGACTCGTTCAGCTATAAGCTCTTTATTCAAGAGCGCATCATCGTCTAAATATATCCAACTAATTTCACCACTTAAATTACTAAAATATTCATAAAAATAAGTAATTGCTTCATCACTAACCAAATACTCTTTAACAATTTCAACTTTTTCTGCTTTGTCTTTTAATGCTTCAACAGCTTCGGCCTTAAAGAAATCAGATAAACTATCAAATATATTGATTGATGAGTTTTTCTCTAGGTACTTCCGGAAAACACCATCTTTTATTATAATTGAAACTTCACCGACATCACTAATAAGCTTCTCTATACATGTGTTTATCATAGCATCAGGTATATCATCTCTACTTTTTATGCTTCGATAGACTCCCTTACCGTTGAAGTAATCATTCATTACAGAATTAATGTCTTCAGGGTTAAATGCCAATTCGGTTACACGATAATTCTTAGCCCAATCACTAAATTCTACATTCATCTCTTCTGCGACTAGGTCTATTTTAGCTCTAATTGAATTTTCAATCTCATTTAAGTCAGCTTTAAACTCTTCAGATAACTCGAAATTTGGAGCTATTATCTTTAGCCCATTTGCAGACTTAAGCATAGCTTCTGTTGTTGTATTAGTTCTTTTTGTTATAAATTCATATTTGACTAGCTCTGGGATATATAAATGAACAAATTCAACATCTATTAATTTTTTTAGTAATTGCATTCGACCAGAGTTCAACCCTTCTTGATGCAATATATTTGTGTCTAATATTAGTTTAATCATCTTATATCCGATCTTATTGGTGCCAATACATCTTTAGCGGCTGCCTGTAGTAAAGATAGAATTACGTTTGCAAATGCTAGTACAAAAAAGAACCGGCAGTGGCTTTAGCAATTTACCGTAAGTTTAAGATTTCCATAGTAATCAGTGATAACCACAATACTATAAAAGTAATAGAAAGTAGTTCCATCATGAAACTGACCGATGGCTTTTTTAGCAAAATCATATCAAACAGTTTTCTAATACCTGAATGGTCACTAAATCTAATACTTTCTTTTACATCGTTGTTGATTTCACCCCAATCAGATGAAAATAGTTTATTAGTGAGATTTAAGGATTCTTCGGTAAGATGAAGCCTCCTCTCCCAACGAGACTGCCAAAACTTCCCGCCGATGTTAACGAACAACCAAAGTATAGCTACAACAAGACCAAAAAAACCAAGGAGTAACTGGTGACTATCACCAGCTTTCAAGAAAAAGCCTGCTGCAACAGCTGTATTTAACACTAAAAAGTAGTTTGATCGCTTCCAAAACAGCTCTATTTCCATGTTCCTAGTATCCAGTGCTATTTTATATACTTCAAACTTGCTCACTGAATCCCCGCTTTGCTTTCCCATAGCAACTCCTTAAAGTAACTCTATACTTTTAACTTACTAAAATAAATGTAGTTTAGCTATATCATCTAGTAATTGGATCGCATACTTTTAGCAAATTGCTAGCAATAATTGAATGACTTCTAAACATAAAAATTCGCATTCAATTTACTTCAAGACCTATGAATAGCAATTTAGACGAATATTCCTTTTATTTACCTGAAATTCAAAAGTTACTCTATAAAATTAATTTGCTAGAATAAAAAGTAGCACAGAGGTAGCACAGAGGTAGCACAGGGTAATTTCGGTTAGTAGGTATTTACTTGGAAAGCTTTGAAAAGTGGTGGCCCCTCCCAGACTCGAACTGGGGACCTAACGATTATGAGTCGTGTGCTCTAACCAACTGAGCTAAGGGGCCAACTTTTATATAACTGCTAGGCAGTTAATTTTTGAAGCGTTCAGTCACAGAGCGACTAAAGCGGGTTGCAGTATAAAAACTTTTTGGGGGCTTGTCACTACTAAAAACCTTTATTTTAACAATCAGTAAGCTAACTGCTTAAATAGTAATCTTTTATGAGGGAGTAATGTGTAAAAATGAGGGAATTTAAGAGAAGGGATTCATGCAAGCCAATTAAAAGTGCCTATTTAAGCTGTATTTAAAATTGACTTACACAACTAATAATACAAATAACACAACGTTACTTTTTAGCAATAATATAAATGGCGTGTATTAACCCTGGGAAATAACCTAGCAGTGTTAATAAAATATTTAACCAAAAATGCATACCTAAGCCTACTTGCAAAAATACACCTAGTGGCGGTAATAAAACTGACAATATTATACGAATGATATCCATAACTTAACTCCTTTAAAATTAAAAAACAAAAAGCCCAGATTCACTGGGCTTTGAGTATAGTGCATTATTCAGCAACGATAGATAATTTATCTACCACGTCGCGCACATCTTCAGCATTTTTGGCAATTTTAACCGCTAGCTGTTTTTCAGCTTCAGATTCTACAGAACCGTTTAGAGTTACAATACCGTTATCGGTATCAACATCGATGTCTGTACCACCAACTTCTGAGTCAAATAGGAAGCGTGTTGTGATTACGGTGGTGATTTTAGCGTCTGTTAGGTCGTTATCACCATCATCCATCATGTCTTTGTCTGTGTTTTTGGTATCCATGTTTTTTACAACAGTCAGGCTGTTTTCAACATCGGATACGCCATCTAGGCTAAGTACAAGTTCTTCTGCTAACTCTTTTTCAATTTCGCTATCAACTTTACCTGTAAGTACTACCTTGCCATTTTTTACATCAGTGTTAATGTCAAAGTTGTTTAGATTAGTGTTCATAAGTAGCACTGTTTCTGCCTTACCATCAATCCAAGCATCTTTACTTTCGTTTTCCCAGCTGTTTGCTTGGGCACTCATAGCCGTAGTACCAAGAACTAAAGCCGCGATAATAGATTTGTTAAATGTTTTCATAATCTTTCTCCTTTTGATTAAAGACACTTTAACTAATGCGAACTTTAGGCCAACTAAATTTAACATTTAAATTCAATGAGTTGGGAATTTAAATCAACTCATTTCATGTTATAGCCGTGTAACTATTTACAGACTCATCGGTAAAACTTTCTCACATTGTGAAAATAGCTAGATAATTGCTGTTTTGGTTAATCTATCGTTAATATAACAAAACTAAAAACAGACTGAAAAATTAAGCCTCTGATAATTATTGAAATTATATTTGGTACGCCGTTTGCTTACTCACTACCAATAGTAAATATAATAAGGAATACCCATGTCTGTAAAAGTTGAAGACCGCCCAATAGAGCAAGTACGCGAACAAGTGATTGATCAATTAATTTATAATTACAGCCATGGCGTTATTTCAGTGGATGCATTTGAAAGACGCTTAGATGAGGCTATGGATGCAAGTAGTAATGAAGCTTTGTTAATCCTAGTTGAAGACTTAACACTTAATACCGATCAGCAATATAAAGCAGAAAAACAATCGCAATTTACTCCACATTATAGTGCACAGCAAAACAGCGATGATGATTTTACGCTACGCAGCATTTTGGGTTCTAACGAGCGCAGCGGCCAATGGGTTGTGCCAAAAAATATATACTTAACCAATTTTATGGGCTCTGTAGTGCTTGATTTTACTGATGCCATTTTTACCCATCAAAATGTAACGATTCACGTTAACTGTATTTTTGGTAGCGATGAAATTTATGTACCCGAGCATGTAAATGTAGTCTCTAAAATGTTTTGTATTTTAAGCAGCCTTGAAAACAAGTCGGTATCGCTTAACAAGCGCCAAGGACCCACTATTCATATTGAAGGTAAAGCAGTAATGGGGTCGATTGAAGTTAAAATAAAACGCACCATAAAAGAGAAGTTTATGAGCTTTGCAAACGAGCTAAAAACACAACTTGGCGTTAATAATAACCGCTCATTATAATTTATCTAGCAGCGCGTTAGAGTCGATTGACCTTTAAGGTCAGATATTGCCTTAATTAGGTGTGTTTAATCGCTGCCCGAGATTTGTAACCTAAATAACCCGAACTCTGGATAATAAATCGATCTCAAGCAACTATTTTCAGTGCTAACTGCAGTCCTAGGTAGAGCCTTTCGTTAGCCTGTGTTTGGCATTTATACGTTGTTATTACCTATTTATAGGGAATAAGTACACCACATAGGTGTGTTCTACTAAAAACCAAACACACGGCTTAAAATTCAACTTCGAAAGATAAATAAGCCTAAGTTACTGCCTGACGTTTTATTATAAATCGTTATTTCGCTCGCTTGGTATATCACTTAAATATTCTACAAACTCTACTTCAAATCCAGCCGGATCGATAAAATAAACATTTTTTCTAAATGGGTTGTCACCGCCTTGTTTATCTATTTTAAAACCAACTTGTTGCAAACGCTTTACTACTGCATCTAAATTTTGAGTAACGTAAGCAAAGTGCGCTAAACCTAATTGATGGCCTGCTAAATCTCGGTTTTCACCTTCACCATGATCGCTCATTGCAATGTATTGTGTGTCATCACCAAAATGCACCCAGCGCCTTGGTTTACCATGCCAAGTGCCCCTACCTTCACTTCGGATTGACCAATAAGGGAATACCGCTTGATAAAATTTAATCATATCCTCAATATTATTAACCACTAAATTGACATGTTCTAAATACATAATGTGTCCTTCTTGATTGAGTATGCAAACACAATAAAACCTCAAGTTAACTTTAGGTAAAGTGGTTTTTTAGATTTATTTAAATTTTATACAGCCGCAAATATATATGCAGAACAATAAAGTATAAAAAACACACAAAAGTATTTAGGGTTTATTGTTTACTTTATGGCAGAAATCGCTAAAATACGCCGGCTGAAATATATAAACGTTCTTTTACAACCCAAAGGTAACTCCATGCATCCAATGTTAAACATTGCGGTTCGCGCTGCGCGTAACGCAGGCAAAATTTTACTTCGCGCAAGTGAAGATTTATCAAAAGTTGAAGTGCAACAAAAAGGCGCTAACGACTTAGTAACTAACATTGATAAAGAAGCTGAAGCCGTAATTCGTGACACTATTTTACAATCTTACCCAACTCACTCGATTGTTGGTGAAGAGTTAGGTGAGCATAAAGGCAAGGATGATGATTACCAATGGATTGTAGATCCTATCGATGGAACAACTAATTTCATCAAAGGCATCCCTCATTACGCGGTTTCTATCGCACTTAAAGTTAAAGGTCGTTTAGACCAAGCTGTTATTTATGATCCAATTCGTGGTGAGCTTTTCACTGCTTCTCGTGGTCAAGGCACTCAACTTAACAGCAAACGTCTTCGTGTAAGCAAAACTACCGTTCTTGCGGGCACTGTACTTGCTACTGGTTTCCCTTTCAAAAATAAAAACCACATGGATGCATACACTGAAGCGTTTAAAGCATTGTTTGTACACACTGCTGATATTCGTCGCGCAGGTTGTTCTGCACTAGATATGGCATACGTTGCAGCGGGTCGTGTTGATGGATTTTTTGAAATTGGTTTAAAACCGTGGAATTCTGCAGCGGGCGAACTAATGGTTAAAGAAGCCGGCGGTATGGTTGTAGATTTTGCTGGTGGTAATAACTATAGCCACAGCGGTAATATCATCTGTGGTTCACCAAAATTGACTCAAGCAATTATTCGTGAAATTCGCCCAGTATTAACTGAGTCGTTACTTCGCTAATTTAATGCTACTAATACTAATCTGCATAAGTATTTGAACAATTTAACGAATTAAATTTCCCTACCTAAGTAGATTGGTACAGCAGTATACTAAAAAGGAGCTCAGGCTCCTTTTTTTGTGTCTAAAAATAAGGGTTATCAAGCTTAAGCTCTATTGTTTTACCTTTTGTGTAAGGTAATGAATTAAGCTCTGTCGCGAAATACTCATAAAATAGCGCATCAAATTCACCATTTTTTTGCATGATCTTAAGCCCTTTTTCAATCGCTTGAGCCAGTTCGGGTTTATTTTTTGAGACAAAATAATAAAGCCCAGTTGGATAGCTAATGTATAAATCTGGCACTATTACTAAATTCTTATCTTTTAAATCCATAAGCTCTGAATTAACTTCGATGAATGAGCGCGGAAAATAATCAATCCGCCCCTGACTTGTTAATGCAAACATCGAGTTTAAATTAGAAAGTGGCCTAACACTTAGTCCATTGTTAACTAATATCCGCATGTCAGGCCAATCATGACCTTGCACTGCAATAAGCATTGATAATTGCTCAACAGAGGTAATACCTTTAAATTTATCTACATTTTTTGTATTCGTAAGCAGTGCTCTTTTACCAATATACCCTTTAAATAAAGGGATTTTAATTGCAATCGCCAACGACTCTCGCTCAGGGCTACTCATACTCCAATATAAATCAAGGGCGTTCCCATCAAGTGCCATAAGATTTCGTTGTTGATGAGGGTGAACTGGCACTAAATTTATTTCAGCTGAGTAATCTGCTCTGATAAGTGCTTTTGAGAGTAATTCATTGAGGTAGTCGTCACGCGTAAAATGCGAGTGTTGATCTTGAGGGACATTAATAATATTGACTTCGCTTGCTATAGCACTACACACAAACAAGCTTACAACGCTAACCAGATACTTAAATGGCAACATAATAATCACCTACTTTGTTAAACTACCTTTTTACTATTTGCTAAACGCACCACCGCTGGTGTAGGCCTTCTTCGCTTACAGATAAAAAGATAGCTATGACGGTATCGTTTGGCCTCTTTTTTAGCATCAGTCGCTAATGCAGCTACTTGATGACTATTTTTACACTGTTGTAAATCAGGTTCAACCAAACCAATCGATAAGGTCAGTAAAGGGACAAATTGCTTTTCACCTTCGCGATTTGTAGCCCAGTATCCTTTGCTTTTAATATGCTCAGGAGTAAAAAATAGCTGTGACTGCAATTCAAACCGTTCAATAATTGTATTGCAAATTGTAACTGCATCACTTTGGTCAAACACAACCATAAAGTCATCACCGCCAATATGTCCTACAAAGTTAGCACTGTTTGTGCAAGCTTGCACTGTTACATCGGCTAATAATTTAATTACACTATCACCGCTGGCATAACCATATAAGTCATTAAATTGTTTAAAGTGATTTAGGTCTATATAAGCTAATGAAAATTTTAACTTATTACGCAGCCTTTGCTCTATAGCTTCATTTATAGCAACATTACCTGGTAGCATAGTAAGCGGATTAGCGTGCTGTGCGTGGCGAATTTTTTCTTCGGTAATATGTTTTAAAATATCTCTCAGTGGCGCTAATCCCAAGTATTTATTATTGCGTGTAATAACTATATGCCTGCGTATATCAAAATCCTGATCTGTTATTTGCTTACTTACGACATCAAGCATTTGATTCTCGTCAACGACTAATGGTTGCTTGTCCATTAATTCTGTAACTGGGCGTTTATCATAAAGTGCGTGCCCGTAGGGGGCCGCAAATACTTCCGTTAGCTGATCTTTATGAAGTAAACCAATTGGCTGGTCATCTTGATTTAATACTGGGATACTAATAATTGATTTGTCTTGCTCAAATAGCTTGTGAGCATCCTTACAGCGTGTTTCGCTATCAATTGCTGACTGAGTTAAAGCAAGATACCCTATTGCCATTGATTGCTCACAGAGCGCCTTTGCTTTAAATGTTAGTGCTTGTATTTGCTCAGAACTAAAGTCATAACTTGGTCGTAAACTGGGCCTTTCGAGTAAAAATCCCTGTACGTTACTAATGCCTAAGCTCTCAACTAACGCCAGCTCCTCCGGACGCTCAATACCTTCTGCAATAACGGCTGTATTAGTTGCTTTAGCAAGTATAGTGATTGATTTTAAAAACTCTTTTTTAACGTCACTCTCATCACAAAAATCAATAAAATAGCGATCTATTTTTACAAAATCTGGACATAACTCAGACCACTGCTTTAACCCTGAGTAGCCAGCGCCTAAATCATCAATAGCAATGGTAAAACCAAGCTCTCGATAATGAGCAATTGTTTTTAAAAGTAAAAACCCATCATCAACTTTCTCTTGCTCAGTAACCTCAATCACAACTCTGTTCGCAGCTAATCCAAATTGCTCAATTAAATGCAACGTTTCGCCTTTGGGGTGACACGGATCGAGTAAAGTTTTAGGGCTTACATTTAAAAAGAGCTTGCCTTGGAGGTTTAATTTTACAAAGTTTTCGATTGCTTTAGAGCGACATAATAATTCAAGTTCTGAAATTAATGCATGCTGATGAGCCACTTCAAATAATTTATTCGGCATTTCAAGTGGACTATTTTTAGGACCGCGACTGAGCGCTTCGTAACCAATAATACTTTGATTAGATATATTAAAAATAGGCTGAAATAATGTCGTTATTTCAGCATTATTTAAAATATACTCTAAAACTTTGTGTTGTACGGTCACGTCGGACTCTAATTATAATTTGATAAGAATAATAAAGTAGCAAGCCTGTATTACAATTTTATTGCACTGAAATAAACGCCACGCAATAAAAAACCGCTCAACAGAGCGGTTTTTTTAACAGTTACACAACCATTACGGCATAGCGTCTTGATCTGCACCTTCTTTTTCAATTACTTCTGGTATTAAATCTTCTTTGCTTACGCCCATTGCAAGTGCAACAGAGCTGGCAACATAAATAGAAGAATAAGTACCAATAAACACACCAAATAACAATGCAGTTGCAAAGCCATGAATAGTTTGTCCGCCCCATGCAAACAAGGCAATCAATACTAAAATAGTGGTGATTGATGTTACAAGTGTACGGTTAAGTGTTTGGGTAAGTGAAATATCAATAATTTCAACTGTGTCGTCAATGCGTACTTTACGGAAGTTTTCACGAATACGGTCCGACACAACAATGGTATCGTTAAGTGAATAACCAATTACCGCAAGAATTGCCGCCAATATAGTTAAATCAAACTCTAAACCTAATATAGAAAACAAACCTACAGTAATAATAACATCGTGTAATAGTGCACCTACCGCACCCACAGCGAAGCGCCATTCAAAGCGAAATGCAACATAGATTAAGATACAAATAAGTGCAGTTAACATGGCTAGGCCACCCTGCTCTTTTAAATCTTCACCAACACTTGGGCCAACAAATTCAATGCGGCGCATTACTACGCTGTCGTCTGCTTTTTTAAGTGCGTCGATTACTTGGTTACCAATTACTTCAGCTTTTACATCGCTACCGCGTGGCGCTAAGCGAACTAAAATCTCTTGGCTTGAACCAAACAATTGTACCGAAGCATCAGCAAAGCCATTTTCAGCTAGCGCATCACGTACTTTTTTAAGGTCAGCAGGTTGTGAAAAACCAACTTCTACAGCAGTACCGCCTGTAAAATCTAAACCAAAGTTTAAGCCTTTAACAAAAATTGATGCAAACGACGCTAAAATTAGTAACGTCGAAAAACCCATAGCCACTTTTCGAAGAGACATGAAACGAAGGGTTCTACTACCCAAACTTAAAATTTGCATGTCTGCTCCTTAAATCGAAAGTTTATCAATGCGTTTACCACCAACAAATAAGTTGATTACCGCACGGGTACCAACGATGGCTGTAAACATTGAAGTTAAAATACCTATCGCAAGTGTCACTGCAAAGCCCGCAATTGGACCAGTGCCCACTGCAAACAGTATAATGGCAGCAATTAGTGTCGTGATGTTGGCATCAAATATAGTGCTAAATGCGCTATCGTAACCAAAATGAATCGCTTGTTGAGGGCTACGGCCATCGGCCAGCTCTTCACGAATACGTTCAAAAATAAGTACGTTAGCATCAACCGCCATGCCTACGGTTAATACAATACCGGCAATACCAGGTAGCGTAAGTGTAGCGCCCGGAATTAAAGACATAACACCTACAATTAGTACTAAATTAGCCGCAAGCGCAAGGTTTGCAACCATACCAAAACCTTTGTAGTACACAAGCATAAACACAAGTACAAACGCAAAGCCAAGTGCAACCGCAGTCATACCCGCTTCAATATTTTCTTGTCCTAAGCTTGGACCTACTGTGCGCTCTTCAACAATTTGAATTGGCGCTACAAGTGCACCAGCACGAAGTAGTAAACTTAAGTTATGTGCTTCTGCTGGATTATCAATGCCGGTAATACGGAACGAGCGATCAAGACGAGCTTGAATCGTTGCCACGTTAATAACTTCTTCAACTTTAATAGGTGGAAGTGCTTTACCGTTAGCATCTTTTTTACCTGATGGCTTGTATTCAATAAATACCGTTGCCATACGCTTGCCAATAGCACGTTTGGTAAAGGCATTCATTTTTGCCCCACCTTTGCTATCTAGCGTAATACTTACTTGCGGACGTTGGTATTCATCAGCGCCAGATTGCGCGCCCGTAATATGGCTGCCCTCTAAAATAATACGCTTTTTAAGTACAACAGGGTAACCGTCGCGGCTCATGATCATTTCAGTACCCGCTGGAATACGACCTTGAGCAGCAGCACTTGCATCGGCATTTTCGTCTACTTCACGAAATTCAAGTGTTGCTGTCGCACCTAAAATTTCTTTAGCGCGTGCTGTATCTTGAATACCGGGTAGTTGAACAATAATACGCTCAGCGCCTTGGCGTTGTACGTTAGGCTCTGCAACACCAATTTGGTTGATACGGTTACGAATAATCGTTTCATTTTGCTTGATAGCGTAGTCACGAATTTCTTTGAGTTTTTGCTCACTCATTGTTGCAAAAAATGCTTTATCGTTGCTGCTATCATCAATGTAAACGTTTAGCGGGTAGCGAGTTTCTAAGAAACTTTCTGCAGCATTTTTGTCTTCTTCGGTACGCATTTCTACACGCATACGTTCAGAGCCAGCTACACGGCGAACACTACGGTAACGTAGTTTTTCTTCGCGCAGATCACTGCGAAAATCTTGTTCCATTTGCTCAAGCTGGTTATCAACCGCTGTTGCCATGTCGATTTCCATGGTGAAATGTACGCCACCACTTAAATCAAGGCCTAACTTCATTGGGTTGCCACCAACCGCTTTTAACCAAGCTGGTTGAGCAGGTGCCATATTAATAGCAGAAATGTAATCATCACTAAGCGAATCACGCAGTAAATCTTGCGCTTTTAACTGCTCTTCAACATTTTTTAAACGAACTAAAATTTGTCCATCTTCAAGTATTGTCGATTTAGCGGTTACATTATTTTTTTTGAGGATTTCGTTTACTTTGTCTACAACACTGAGATCAACATCAGCACCTTTAGCACCTGAAACTTGTATAGCCGGATCGCGACCATACAAGTTTGGAGAAGCATATAAAAGGCCAATGGCTACCACAGCTAAAACAAGTAAATACTTCCAAACCGGAAACTTGTTTAACACGGGGTCGTCCTTATTATTTTTATAGCGACTTCATTGTGCCTTTTGGCAATACTGCAGATACAGATGATTTTTGTACTGTTACTTCTGCTTGCTCATTTAAAGAGATAACGATGAAATCTTTATCTTCAGAAATTTTAACTATTTTACCTACTAAACCACCTTGAGTTAGCACTTCGTCACCTTTAGCCATCGCATTCATTAGGCTTTTGTGTTCTTTAACACGATTAGCTTGTGGGCGATAAATCAAAAAGTAAAAAACTAAACCAAAAATAGCTAACATAATTAGCATTTGCATAGTGCCGCCGCCTGCCGCTGCTGCGCCTGTACTTGCTTGTGCGTTTGAAATAAATAAACTCATGATACTTCCTCTTTAATTTTTAAAGTTTAATTTTTTATATCTGCTAGCTCTGGCACATCTTGGCCTCGGCGAGCATAAAAATCTTTTACGAATTCTTCTAATTTACCTTCGCTAATTGCATTGCGTAAACCTTCCATAACACGTTGATAGTAACGTAAATTATGAATTGTGTTTAGTCGCGCACCTAAAATTTCGTTACATTTATCAAGGTGATGCAAATAAGCTCGTGAATAATTCCCACACGTATGGCAATCACACTCAGGGTCAAGTGGCCCTGTATCTGTTTTATGCACTGCGTTACGTATTTTAACCACACCTGTGGTAATAAATAAATGACCATTACGTGCATTACGCGTTGGCATAACACAGTCAAACATATCAATGCCTCGGCGAACCGACTCAACTAAGTCCTCTGGTTTGCCTACACCCATAAGGTAACGAGGTTTGTCTTCTGGCATTTTAAACGCACAGTGATCAAGAATGTTCATCATTTCGTTTTTAGGCTCGCCTACTGATAGGCCACCTAATGCATAACCGTCAAAACCAATGTCTTCAAGACCGGCTTGTGATTGTGCACGTAATTCTGGGTACATACCACCTTGAATAATACCAAACAAAGCAGATGGGTTGTCGCCATGACCTTCTTTAGAGCGCTTAGCCCAACGAAGAGATAGCTCCATAGAATCTTTAGCTTCTTTTTCAGTCGCTGGATACGGCGTACATTCGTCAAATATCATTACAATATCTGAACCTAAATCGCGTTGTACTTCCATCGATTTTTCAGGTGACATCATAATTTCATCACCATTTACAGGTGATTGAAATAATACGCCCTCTTCAGTGATTTTACGCATTGCGCCTAGGCTAAATACCTGAAAACCGCCTGAGTCAGTTAAAATAGGGAAATCCCAGTTCATAAAGTCATGTAAATCACCATGCTGCTTAATGATCTCAGTACCTGGGCGAAGCATTAAGTGGAAGGTATTACCTAAACAAATTTGTGCACCAGTCGCTTTTACTTCATCTGGCGTCATACCTTTTACAGTACCGTAAGTACCAACAGGCATAAATGCAGGTGTTTCTATCACACCACGGTCAAAAATCAAGCGGCCACGGCGCGCTTTTCCGTCAGTACGGTCTAATTCAAATTTCATATCATCCTCAATGTCAGAAAAACAGTCCAACAAGCTATAATTTAACCGCTCGATTCTACCCTTTTTGACCAGCCAATACTATTAGCTGCGGTAAATTCAATACTGATAACTTCATTCAAATAAAAAACCCCAGCAACTTAACTGGGGTTTGTAATCATTTTTACTGATAATTTAATACTTAACCTGAACCCTGGATAATAAGTCTGTCTCAAGCAACTATTTTCAGCGCTAACTGTGTTGAATTTACTTGCAATAGGGCCGGTTACTTAACTATTTACGTGTTAAAAACATCGCGTCGCCATAACTAAAAAAACGATACTGCTGTTCAATTGCCGTGTTATACGCACCCATAATGTTGTCTTGCCCGCTAAAGGCGCTCACTAACATTATAAGCGTTGATTCCGGTAGGTGAAAATTAGTAACCATGGCATCCACTACATTAAACTGATAACCCGGATAAATGAATATATCTGTATCACCAAAGTAAGTGTCTAGCTTGCCACCATGTACTTTTGCTGCAGATTCTAATGAACGCACTGAGGTTGTACCAACGGCAATAACGCGCCCACCTTTCGCTTTAGTTTTTGCAACAGCCGCTACCACATCTTCTGGCACTTCAATGTATTCGGAATGCATTATATGATCGTCAACACTGTCAACACGCACTGGCTGAAAAGTACCTGCACCAACATGCAAGGTAACAAAAGCCATTTGCACGCCCTTATCCTTTAATGCAGCCATTAACTGTTTATCAAAATGTAAACCAGCAGTAGGCGCTGCCACTGCCCCTGGTTTTTCACCATAAACTGTTTGATAGCGCTCACGATCTGCCTCGTTATCAGGACGGTCGATATAAGGCGGTAATGGCATGTGTCCAATGTCGTTTAATATATCAAGTACGTTTTGACTGTGATCAAATTCAAGCTCAAATAACGTGTCATGCCGTGCAACCATTATTGCCTTGGCCTTACCTTCTAAAATAACTTCATTACCAGGCTTTAATGATTTGCTAGCACGGACATGTGCAAGCACACGATGTTCATCAAGTACACGTTCAACTAATACTTCAACTTTACCACCTGATGCTTTTTGACCAAACATGCGTGCAGGGATTACTCTGGTATTATTAAAAACCAGTAAGTCGTTTTCATTTACCAGTTCAAGTATGTCACTAAAGACTTTGTGTTCTACACTACCACTAGGCCCATCTAGGCTAAGTAAACGACTACTCGTACGATCCGGCTTAGGAAAGCGAGCTATTAATTCATCAGGTAAGTCAAAGCTAAAATCAGCTACGCGCATAGTTAGTAATCCACATCATTTAAAATCGCGCCAAGTGTATATCTATCGCCTATCAAGCTCAAGAAATCCCCTTATATTCTGCAAAATTGAAGTACGCAAGCCTACGAATGACCATTAATTTTCTTGTTCTTCAATCAAAAAATCACTATTCTTATTCGGTTAAATAAATATGGGTTGAGAAATACGTGGTAGAGCAACTTAAATTGCTAATATTAAACGCAAGTCGTGCTGAACGCCTTACTATTCGTGCCACTTTAGAGAGCCTGAATGTTTTTGCTTTTATTGAAGTACAAGACAGCCAACAAGCTTTAAAACTATTAAAGCAACAGCCTGTTGATATTATTATCACGGGCCTCAATGTCGGTAAAATAGATGGTTGGCGCTTTTCACGGATGATCCGTTCGGGTTTATTAAAAACACCAAAGAATACGCCGATACTACTCATCCCTCCCATTTATTGTGAACGCATCGCAGAAACAACTGCGCGTAGTTATGGTATTGATGCCGTACTGCCTTTTGAGCAACAAGACATGCTGCCACAGGTTTTGGCTAATGTGCTGTCGACACATTTAGAAAAAAGTAGCCGCTTAAACCTCTTATTACTTGAGCCACTGCAAGATAAAGCCAATGATATTAGCGCACAACTAAAGCTAAACTTTGCAATTACACATACAACAACAAGCAAAGAAGCGCTAAACGCTTACTACCAGCAAAAATTTGCCATCGTACTGTTAGATGCCACAGCCGCAAGAGCTGAAACGTCGAGTGTTTTAGTAGAAGAGATTTTGCAACATAACCCAAAACAGGCAATTGTAACAATTATAGATAATGATGATGCAAATTATGCAGAGCAGCTCTTATTATCAGGTGTTACCGATTTTATTCGTGCCCCCTACGACCCTTCTTTTTTAAATAAAGTATGTGACCACGCAGCACGTCGAGAAGACTTTATGGTCAGTTATGCTGAATTTGCCAACAAAGTTGAGCAATTGAGTGTAAGTGAAGTGAAATATAAAGAGTTATTCTCAGCCCACCAACGCATTCTATTACACTTAAATACCGTGGTACTTGAACTTGATCAACTAGGTAAAATACGCTTTATAAATCCAGCTTGGGAAACACTAAGTGGTCATGGCGTAAAACCAACACTGCAAAAACCTTTAACCGCATTTTGTATTAATGAATGCCAAGAAAAATTACAAAATACGATTTGTGATATTTTAGGGGGTGAAAATCAGCAACAAGTAGAAATTAAGTTACAGCACAAAAATGGCACTCAAATTTGGGTAGAATGCAGGTTTCAACTGATCAAAAATAGTCGTAATACAGCAACAATTACCGCCACAATCGACAATATTCATGAGCGAAAGCAAGCTGAATTACAGTTACGCCATTTAGCGCATCACGATCCACTTACAGGCTTACATAACCGCTATTATTTTGATCAACAACTTAATCGTATCTGCCAACCAAAGCACACTTTCGATGATATAGAACATGCTATTATTTATATCGATCTTGATCACTTTAAAATAATAAATGACAGTAAGGGCCACCACCAGGGCGATATTGTCTTAAAAGAAGTGGCTCAACTGTTTAAAGACAATATCGGTGATGAACACCTTGTTTGCCGTATTGGCGGTGATGAATTTGCTGTTATTTTAACAAACATGAACTTATTAGAAGCGCATTTAGTGGCCGAAGGTGTTTGTATCGCAATTGAACAACATACTTTTAAATCAGAGGATCAAGTTTACACAATAAGCTGCTCTATTGGCTTAGCTCAAATAACATCTAAAAATTGCGATCCCAATGAATGCTTAAAACAAGCCGACATCGCCTTATATATAGCTAAAAATTTAGGTCGAAATTTAGTCCACTGTTATTCAAAAGAAGACTCGCAAAATAAGACATTGCAAACAGGTTTGGAATGGGGTCACGAAATCCGCCAAGCATTACAACAAGATAATATAGAGCTTCATTATCAGCCTATTTGGGACTTCAAACAAAGTAAAGTTGCTTACTTTGAAGTGCTGCTACGATTAAAGCTCAATGATAAACTTGTGTACCCCAATCAATTTATTCCATCGCTTGAAATGTTAAACGATACATTTTTGATGGATCAATGTGTTATTCGCAACACGCTTGCTTGTGTTGAAAAACACCCAGAATTAAATCAAGTCGCAATTAATCTATCAGCACAATCATTTTTAGATGAACGATTACTGCCGCTTATAGAGTCAAGCTTAGAAAAATATCAAGTATCACCTACTCGTATTATTTTTGAAATTACTGAATCTGCAAGTATTAATAATCTAAAAGCAACACGTAAGATGATTGAGAAGCTCAATAGCTTAGGTTGTCACTTTTCTATAGATGACTTTGGTACCGGCTTTAGTACTTTTAATTATTTAAAGCAGCTTCCCGCACAGCATGTAAAAATTGACGGCTCATTTGTACGTGACATGCTTAACGACCCCATCGATTTAGCGTTAGTAAAAGCAATTAATGATATAAGCCGGTCACTCGATAAGCGTTCTGTGGCTGAGTATGTTGAAAATAAAGATATATTTTTTGCACTAAAAGAGATTGGTGTGGATTACGGACAAGGCTACTTTATTGCACGTCCTATGGCGGTTGAAAAAGTAAAGACAGAGCTTGAAAATATTTTAAAAAATAAAGTTTTTTACCAACAATAACCTAGCTCATATTAAGCATTAATAAACAATTTTAAGCATTTTATTACTATCATTATTATCTTTTTTACCTATACTTTCCTCATCACAATACGAATGTCACGTTATTTAAAGGATTACGCTTAACAAACATGACATTACCTATTGCAAATACAGAACCCTAAATCACGGGCTGTTTTAAAATAAGGTTTGAGGAGATAAATATGACGCAATTGATTATCTTATTACTACTTATTCACTTTGCAATAGCGTATCAATGCTATCGATACGCGAGCATAAAGGGCTACCCAATTCGAGTATTTACAGTATTAGGTTGCATGCCTTATTTTAATTTAGTGGTGTGGATCTATTTATTATTTTTACCGGAGCTAGAACCTTTTGAACACCATAACCATGATCAAAAGCAGCCTCTTTAGGCTGCTTTAACATTTAAATCACTTTGTTTTATTAAACTCCAAACTACATTGGCGTTGTAAAAACACCTCAAGCTGCTGACTAAATAACTTAAAGTCGCGAATTCGTCCTGTTGTTTTACGCCACAATATACCGATATCACGGTATGCATCGCTTTGCGATGGTGTCGCTGTCATATTTTTATTATCTAAAATCCCTGCATTAATTGCCATTTGCGGTAAAAAAGTCACGCCAAGTTGATGTTCAACCATGCTAAGCAAAGTATGCAAGCTTGCTGCTTCAAATGGATTAATACAACTAGCACGATTTAAGTGACACGCACTAAGCGCATGCCCTGTCATACAATGCTCACGCTCCAGTAAGAATACACTCGCATCTGGTAGCAAATTAAAGTCCTCTACCCCCTTTGCAGGCATATATTCTTTATGATGCACTAAGCTAAAATGATCTTTTGCCAAAATTTGAGTATGAAACTTATCCGTTTCGTATGGTAAGGCTAATAGCGCTAAATCAATATGACCATGCTCGAGCTTGTCGAGTAGTTTATCGCTCGTGTCTTCTATCAATACCAGCTCTAAGTCGCAAAAAGTTTGTTTGCAAAAGTGATAGAGCGGCGCAGCAATAAAGCTCGCTATAGTCGGTATTACACCCACGGTTAACTTACCGCTGAGGGGAGTTAAAAAGCTTTTAGTCAGCTCTTTTAAGCTAATTGTATCATTAATTATTTTACGAGAACGCTCTACAACTTCTTCGCCGATGCTGGTAAACATAAGGCTACGATTTTCTCGCTCGATGAGCTGACAACCAAGTGTTTCTTCAAGGTTTTGAATCGCACTACTTAAAGTGGATTGACCTATAAAGCACGCGCTCGCGGCACGCCCAAAGTGTTGATGTTGATGAACAGCTAATAAATACTGTAGCTGTTTGATGCTTGGAAGATTGGTCATTTTTTCTTTCCACAAATAAAAAGACCCCAACACCTAGGGCGTTGAGATCTTTTCAAGCTAAAAGTCTTTAAGTACTTTTTTGTTAAACCCCAAAAGCGGTTCTTAGTACGTAGAAAATAACAATAGCAAGGGCAGCACCAACTGGCAACGTAATTACCCAAGAAACTACAATGTTTCTGATTACGCCCATATTAAGTGCTCCAATTCCACGTGCCATACCTACACCTAATACCGCGCCAACTAAGGTCTGAGTAGTAGAGATTGGCATACCAGTACCTGATGCAATAACAACCGTTGAAGCAGCAGCTAGTTCAGCAGCAAAACCACGGCTAGGCGTTAAATGTGTAATGCCTTCACCAATTGTTTTAATTACTTTTTTACCTAAAATAGCAAGACCGGCCACAATACCAAAACCACCAAGCGGTAGAATCCACCATGCAATAGCGGCTTTCTTAGCAATTTCACCATTGTTTTCAACAATGTTTACAACAGCAGCTAGTGGACCAATAGCATTAGCAACGTCATTAGAACCATGGGCGAATGCCATACAACATGCAGTTAATACCATTAATACAGCAAATACTTTTTCAACATTGTTGAACTGCATTTGCTTATCCGCTTGAGGATCAATCTTCAAACGAGAAATAGCAATTTTACCAATAATACCCACAATAACCGCAATAGCGATAGAAAGTGCATAGCCTTCAACAGCACCTAAATCTATGCCAACATGCTTTAAGCCTTTTTTAATTGTAACTAAAGCCATAATAAAGCCCGCTAGACCCATATAAAGCGGTACATAACGTTTAGCATTTTTAAGTGGAGCGTCTGTATCAAAAATAAGCTTTTGCGCACTCATAAATATTAAGTATGCAATAAAGCCTGATATAGCCGGTGTTATAATCCAACTACCAACAATACCACCTACTTTATCCCATTGGATTGCCTCAGTACCAACAGCAACTAAAGCAAAACCAATGATTGCGCCAATGATTGAGTGAGTAGTTGATACCGGCCAACCTAGGAACGAAGCCATTAATAGCCATGTTCCGGCTGCAAATAAAGAAGCAATCATGCCCAGAACCATAAGCTCAGGAATATCTGCAAATGGTGCTGCATCAATAATTCCTTTACGGATTGTTGATGTAACCTCACCACCTGCTAAGTAAGCACCTGCAAATTCAAAAATCATCGCAATAAAAATTGCTTGTTTGATTGTAAGCGCTTTAGAACCTACTGAAGTACCCATAGCATTAGCAACGTCATTCGCGCCAATACCATAAGCCATAAAAAAGCCGACTGCTGCGGCAATTAAAATTAATACCGTGCCGTAAGATGCAATGATATCCATTGTGTAACCTTAATCTTTCGTAATTGAACTGATTTTAAATTAACGAGCTAACATCAGCTCAAGACGTGATCCTACGCGCTCTGCAATATCTGCAAGCTCGCCAACCCACTCAATGATTTTGTATAAAAACATTACATCAATTGGATTTAGCTCACCTTCTACAACTCGCAGTTGGCGACGTACTTTTATTTGCATTTCATCCGTGTCTTGTTCTATCGCATCCAATTCTACTAGCATTTTTTCTACTAAGGTCACTTCGCGACCTTTAAAACCAGTTTCTAGCAATTCTTCTAACTCATTAATTGCTTTAGATGCTTGTTTAGTTGCATCTACACAACGAGTTAAATAAGCAAGAAAATCAACTTGCATAACTTTAGGAATGGTCATTTCACGACCAATCACACGTCCAGCAATGTCTTTCGCTTTATTAGCAATTTTGTCTTGTTGGGTTACTAATTCGAGCAGATCTGTACGCTCTACCGGCATGAATAATCCACGCGGTAGCTGTAAACGTATATCTCTTTTCATATCATCGGCTTCACGCTCTAAATTACGAATAGTGATACGAAGCTCTTCTGCTTGTACCCACTCTTCTTTAAATACGTGATTAAAAAAGGTATCAAAGCTTTACTTGCTTGATGAACCTTCTTGATGTGTTCTTCCATAGGTTTGATAGGAGATTTTGCAAATACTCCTAAAAACGCGTTTGTAGGCATAACTGACCCTTTAATCAAATTGATATGCTTTGCAGCATGAATTTTACAGTATTCACAACGATTGTGAATGCTTTTTATTGCTTCACTTGTGCTAACAATGCACAAAGCGACACAAGGCCGCTTTAATACAAAAGAATGAAATAATTAAATTTATAGAGATTTTTCTATATCTTCTTGAGATGTATGACGAATATCTTTGCCATTTACGAAATATATAATGTATTCCGCAATATTTTGGCAACGATCTCCGATACGCTCAAGCGAACGCACAGACCACACTAAATCCATAATTTTCGGGATTGAGCGAGGATCTTCCATCATATAGGTCATTATTTGACGTGTAATGGCTTCATACTCTCTATCTACCTTTGCATCTTCCTTGTGAACCTGAAATGCACGTTGTACATCCATACGCGCAAACGCATCAAGCACATCATGAAGCATTTTTAATACTTGGCGACCCATATTTTCAATATTAACTAATAAATCTTGCTGATCTTTAGTAAATGAATCCAATGCCACTTTTGCAATGCGCTTTGCTTCATCGCCAATACGCTCTAAATCAGCAATCGTTTTTGCAATTGCAATTACTAACCGTAAATCACTGGCTGCTGGCTGACGACGAGCAATAATGCGAGTGCACTCTTCGTCAATGTTCACTTCCATAGCATTTACTTTGTAATCGTTCTGACGCACCTTTTGAGCAAGCTCTGCATCGTTACGACTAACGGCGTCAAGTGCGCTGCTTAGTTGTTGTTCAACGAGGCCTCCCATGCTTAATACATGGTTGCGTACATTTTCTAGCTCTTGATTAAACCGGCCAGAAATATGCTTATTGATATTATGTTCCATAATTGCCTTCTCTCTTAATCTTATACAACACGTTATAACGGGCTAATTAACCGTAACGACCGGTAATGTAGTCTTCGGTCTTTTTCTTAGTTGGTGTTGTAAATAAGGTATTTGTATCTGAATACTCAATCAATTCACCCATATACATAAAGGCTGTTTGATCAGACACTCGCGCTGCTTGTTGCATGTTATGTGTAACAATAACAACGGTAAATTTGTTTTTTAAATCGTTAATAAGCTCTTCAATTACCAACGTTGAAATTGGATCAAGCGCTGATGTAGGCTCATCTAATAGTAACACTTCTGGCTCAATCGCAATTGAACGAGCAATAACTAAACGTTGCTGCTGACCACCCGACAAACCAAACGCACTATCGTGTAATCTGTCTTTTACTTCATCCCACAATGCTGCACCACGAAGCGACTGCTCTACTACTTCGTCTAATTTACGTTTCTCTTTAATGCCTTGTAAGCGTAGTCCATATACCACATTCTCATAAATAGATTTAGGAAATGGGTTCGGACGCTGAAATACCATGCCTACGTTACGGCGAAGTGCGGCTACATCAACACTTTTATCATATATATTTTGCCCATGAAGTAATATCTCACCTTCAATTCGGCAAATATCAACCAAATCATTCATGCGGTTGATACAGCGCAGCAATGTTGATTTACCGCAACCCGATGGGCCGATAAACGCGGTTACTTGACCTTTAGGAATGTTCATATTCACTTTATTAAGTGCTTGCTTATCACCGTAGTAAAGATCGAGATTTTTAATCTCTAACGCTTTTTGATCGTCAGTTAAGTTTTCTAAATCTAACTTCAAGCCTAAATTTGCTTGGTTTACTTGTGGAGCGACTGTAATCATGTTTGTTACCTATAAAATCTTTACAAATTAGTGTTCAAGCGATCTGAATTTTTCACGTAAATGATTACGTATACCAATAGCCGTTATGTTAAGCGTAATAATCACCGACACTAATAAAAAGGCCGTTGCGTATACCAGCGGACGCGCCGCTTCAACATTAGGACTTTGGAAGCCAACATCGTAAATATGAAAACCTAAATGCATGAACTTTCTATCTAAGTGAAAGTACGGGAAGTTGCCATCCAGTGGTAATGTAGGTGCCATTTTCACAACGCCCACCAACATTAGTGGTGCAACTTCACCTGCAGCACGTGCAACTGCCAATATTAAACCGGTCATAATTGCAGGACTTGCCATTGGAATTACTATACGCCATAACGTTTCAACTTTTGTTGCGCCAAGTGCGAGTGAACCATCGCGCACAGTACTAGGAATACGAGATAAACCCTCTTCAGTCGATACAATAACAACAGGTAAAGTCAGTATAGCGAGCGTTAACGCCGACCACATTACACCAGGTGTACCAAATACTGGGGTTGGTGATGCTTCTGGATAAAATAATTGGTCTAAGCTGCCACCTAACATGTATACAAAAAAGCCAAGGCCAAATACACCGTATACAATTGAAGGAACACCCGCTAAGTTAATCACCGCGATGCGAATCATTTTAGTGATAGCATTTTTAGCGGCATACTCGTGCAAATAAATTGCAGCAACAACACCAAACGGCGTCACGATTACAGCCATCAACATAACCATAAACACTGTACCAAATATAGCAGGAAAAACGCCGCCTTCGGTATTTGCTTCACGTGGGTCATCAGATACAAACTTACCTAACTGTACAAAGTAGTGCCCTAACTTTGCAAAAAAGCCCATGTCGTTTGGAAACCAAACATCAAGTACTTGGTACATAGGAATAGTAACAATTTCACCGCGCATATCTTTTACGGTTACGTAGTCACGTTTAGCTTGCTTACGTAGTGCAAATAAATCTTTTTCAAGTACGCCATATTCGGCACGTAAATCAGCACGCGCTTGAGCAAGGTCTGCTACACGTTCATCTGTTAATGCGTTATCGAGTAAGTAGCCCTTTTCTTTTAAACGAAGACGCTCAAGTTCGTAGTTAATATGGCCTATATCGCCATTTTGTAAATCGAGTGCCTCATCGTTTAAATCAACAGCACGTTCAACAAGCTCATGTAGTATTTCTACTTTATCGCCAGCCACCGGCTTGCCATCTTTAATTACATTTTCTACATAGCCATAAAAGTTACCGTTTTTGCTACGTTCGAATACTGCAAGTGCCGCTGGCGTTGATTTATCTTTTATGTCAGTTTCTAATATCCAACGAAAATCTAAATCTACGTATTCCCGATTACCCGTTTTTATCAGTAAACGTTCAAACTCTTCTTTATCGAATGCAGATACATCAATACCCGTTGCCGTCAGACGCTCTTTAGGAACAAGTTCACGGTCGTAAATTTCACCTATTACGGTTTGTTTTGCAATTGACCCTTCAAGTTCAAACTGTACAACTTGAGAAGGCCAAAAAAACTTAATCCCTTCCAGGCTATCATTGCTAGGATACCTAGCACTGAAATTAAACTGATGCTCACTGCACCACCGGTCATCCAAATCCAAGGAGAACCAGACCTAAACCACTGCTTTATCATGTCGTGTCTCTCCACTTACATTGAGCTGTATTTTTCACGTAGTTGCTGACGAACAAACTCAGCCACTGTGTTAAAAATGAAGGTGAATATGAATAGTACAAAAGCGGCTAAAAACAAAATTCTATAATGTGAACTACCCACTTCTGACTCTGGCATTTCCACCGCAATATTTGCCGCAAGAGTACGCATGCCTTGGAAAATACTCCAATCCATAATAGGTGTATTACCTGTCGCCATTAATACAATCATTGTTTCGCCAACTGCACGGCCTAACCCCATCATTACTGCTGAAAAAATACCTGGGCTGGCTGTTAGTAATACAACACGCACAAGCGTTTGCCACTGAGTAGCTCCCAGAGCTAATGAACCGTTTGATAAATGTTTTGGCACACTAAATACCGCATCTTCAGCAATCGAAAATATAGTAGGAATAACCGCAAACCCCATCGCAATACCAACAACTAACGAGTTTCGCTGATCGAACGTCATGCCTAATTCATTCGTTAAATATTGACGAACATTGCCATCAAACATCCACAGTTCAATTGTTTCGCTCATTGCGAACGAAAACCAGCCAATAAGTAACACAACCGGAATAAGGATGATTGAATGAGAACCTTCTGGTATTTTATGGCGAATGCTTGCTGGCAACTTTGTCCAGCCTAATGCCGTACCTAAAATGCCCAATGGCAGTAATACTAATAACCCAACAATGGCTGGCAAATGCTCTTCAATTAAAGGAGCCAACCAAAGACCAGCTAAAAAACCTAAAATAACAGTGGGTAATGCTTCCATTATTTCTACGGTTGGTTTCACTACCTTACGAAGCTCACTCGACATAAAGTAGGCTGTATAAATGGCTGCAGAAAGTGCAATAGGTACCGCAAATAACATGGCATAAAATGCTGCCTTTATTGTGCCAAACGAAATAGGTACGAGTGAAAACTTAGATTCAAAGTCATCACTTGCTGATGTTGACTGCCAAATATAACCCGGCTCAGGGTAGCCTTCGTACCATACTTCTTCCCATAGCGCAGACCAGGTTACCTCAGGGTGTTCGTTATGTATTTCAAGTACCGTAAGTTTATTGTCAGCTAAAATTAATGCGGCGTTAGAGCGTGGTGCAATAGCAAAGTCTTTAATAGCACCTTCACTCACCTTGCCTTGCCATAATTTGGCTTCGCTTGTTGTATAGTACACACCAAGTTCGCCATTACTGCTGGTAGTAAAAAAGTTCGGCGATAAAACTCTGTAAATATATTTAACTTACTTTGTTTGCTTGTTTCAAATGAGCGGATTTTTTGATATTCACGACCAGTCTCAGTATTTACTTCAAACCATTGTGAAACCTCACCATTATCATTAGCAAGCATCAATGAGTTAGCACCGGCAAGTAATTGTGCAGATACTATATTTGCATTTTCTTCATTTGCCGAAAGTAATTGAATTAGCTCAACGTCGCTTGAATCGCGTGTATCGTATACATAAATTTGATTAGCTGAACGAATAAAAGTACGCGTTGTATCAGGTGAAATTAAAAGCTCATCGACGCGCCCTTCAATGTTCAACTCAGTACGTTCAACAACCCATTCTACCTCGCCAGTAAACATGTTTTCTTCAGCTACAAAGCTACTAAACAAAACACGTTTGTCAGCCGTTAATGCCACAACAGCTGTTTTATCTTCATAATGACTAAATGCAAAACGCGATATAGCAGCGCCTTCTTCATCTACTTCTAGCGCCATTTCGCCAAGTGGATAATCAACTCGCGGCGTTAATTTACGTTCATTATTTGGAAACGTGACTAAAAATTTAGGTGCAACAATCACCACCGAACCGTTTTGTAAGCCATAGGCATATTGCCCCTGAAACGGTGCGCTGGTCGCAAAGCTACTCACTTCACTTGGTAGTTCTACATCAAGTGTTTTAAGTTTTTTACCAAAACTAGCTTTTTCTACATTGTAAAAATCTACATTGCCTTGCTTGCTAAGTAAAAAAGCAACTTCTGTTTGCTCTTCAACACCTAAACCAACAATTTGATCTGCATTGGCAACATTGAAACTGTCGCGCTTTTCAACTTTTGCTGATTCAAAAATCGGTTGTACTACATAAAGGAGGTAGAAAAAATTAATAGCAGCGCTATTAATACCATTACTCCACCTGCGGTTATGCCAAACTTGGCAAACCGATCTTTAAATAGACGGCTTCGATCCGTATTAAAAGTCGGCTTATTCGGATTGGAAGTCATCAAAACACCCTTAAATCTTAACGTTGCATAAATTATATTTCATCAAGATGACAGTATTGTTACAGCGGTAACAATAAACCTTTTTAGCCAGGTAATAATAAGGTGGTTTAATTCATTGCATATTTTGCATTAAACGAATAGTTTATAAGTGAACTTAATTATAAATTTATTGGACAAAGTATTTATCGAGGTCAATACTGAAAGGCGCCTAATAAATAACAATAGCAATGAGCTAAGCACCTAGTGCACATTGCTAGACGCGCACAACTCTAGGGTTTGAACCTATCGTTTATAAAACAACCCATAATATTTAGATTTAAGTTAGATAAACACTTAATGCCTATGCATTTACCTTCTTTGGGCTTAAAAAAGAGAATTATTTATGAAGCAGTTGGTTATAACAATTTTAGGGAAAGATCGCCCTGGCTTAGTAGAAAGCATCTCAACCATTATTTTAAAAAATAACGGTAATTGGCTCAGCAGTAACTTAAGTCATTTGCTTGGTCACTTTGCGGGGATCATACAGCTAGAGGTCGCTGAAGAGCATTTACAATCACTTCAAAATGCATTAAACGCATTGCCTAAGCTTGATGTACGTATTGAAACCGGCAATACAGAAATAGAACATGTTGAACTTGAACAGCTAAACTTTGTGATTACAGGAAACGATCGCCCTGGAATAGTACAAGAACTTGCCAGTGTTATTCGCCATAAGGGCGCTAACATTACCCATTTAAACTCAAGGCAACAGAGCGCCCCAAACTGGGGAGTCCCTATTTTTAGCGCCGTAGCTACCATAACGTTACCCAATGGAATGAATAAAGATGAAGTAATTGATGCTCTCGAATCGATAACTAGCGATTTGATTGTTGATGTTGAAGACGTTTAAGTTTCCTTAATGCGTGTCATAAACCTGACACGCATGTCATTTTAATGTCATGAACTTGCACTATATTTTATTTAGCATCTAATCGCGGAATAAAATATGAATGCCCATACAGGAAAAACGCAAGTTATTGAATATTTTGCAAAAGAGTTAAGCTGGCTATCGTTTAACGAGCGCGTATTACAAGAAGCAAAAGACAAAAGTAACCCAATCATTGAGCGTATGCGTTTCTTAGGTATCTTTTCAAACAACCTTGATGAGTTTTTCAGAGTTCGAGTGGCCGATGTTAAGCGTCGTATTTTATTAAGCAAACTACCTGATGCTAATTTTGAAGAAGACGAAGTTCTTTTAGGCCAAGTACAAAAAAAGTATTATTGCTTGGTAAAAAATTTAACCAAGTTCACCAGCAAATTTTAAGTGACTTAACCGCACATAACATCCATGTTGATCGTCCTGAAAAGCTAAGCGAATTCCATTTAAATTGGTTGAAAATTTACTTTAATGACAATGTACTACAGCATATCTCGCCCATATTACTTGATGAAAATAAAGATTACTCAGATTACGTTAACGACACCATGACCTATCTATTCGTAGAAATGTGTGACGAAAAAAGCCATTACGCTATGCTCGAAGTACCCACAGACCGCGTGCCAAGATTTATAAATTTACCGTCTGAAAAAACTCGTCGCCATAAAACAATTGTGATGCTTGATGACGTTATTTTATATTTTTTAAATGATGTTTTTAATAGCTTTTTTAGTTTTAAAACAATTCAAGGTTACTCAATTAAGCTTACTCGCGATGCAGAATACAATCTTGATGATGAACTAGAAGAGGGCTTATTAGATAAAATGTCTAAAGGCCTCAAACAGCGTATTTACGCAGAGCCCGTTCGTTTGGTATATGACGAAACCATGCCTGATAATATGCTTAAAGTAATGAAAAAGCGCCTGAGCGTAACTCATCACGACGCACTTATCCCAGCAGGTCGTTATCGTAACTTTAGAGACTTTATAGCCTTTCCTAATGTAGGGCGTCAGTACCTTGAAAATAAACCGCTGCCGGCATTACAAAGCACTGCATTTAATAAACACACCAGCGTATTTGATGCTATTAGCGAACAAGATATTCTCCTTTATTATCCGTACCACACATTTAACCACTTACTAGAGTATGTGCGTCAAGCAGCATTCGACCCAAAAGTTACGCAAATTAAAGTTAATATTTATCGCGTTGCCAGTAAATCTCGATTGATATCATCACTCATCAATGCCGCTAAAAATGGTAAACAAGTCACTGTAATGGTCGAGCTAAAAGCCCGCTTTGATGAACAAAATAATATCGAGTGGGCAAAGATATTAAGCGGCGCAGGTATTAGAGTGATTTTTGGTATACCCGCGTTAAAAGTACACAGTAAGTTATGTATTATTCATCGTAAAGAGAAAGGTCAAATAGTAAAGTATGCACACATTGGCACTGGTAACTTTCACGAAAAAACAGCAAAAATCTATACCGACTTTAGTTTATTCACAAAACATGGTGGGATCTGCGAGGAATGCGATAGCGTATTTAAATTTATAGAAAGTAGCTACAAACCTTTTAATTTTGAATACTTAATGCTGTCACCTGTAAATGCTCGTGACACTTTACTTGATTTAATCGATAAAGAAATTCAGCATGTAGAGAACGGTTGTGCAGGTGAAATTACTATTAAAGTAAACAACCTTGTTGATAAACAGCTTGTTGATAAACTCTACTACGCTGGTCGTCGCGGCGTTAAAATACGTATAATTGTACGTGGCATGTGTTCATTAATACCTGGGGTAGCTAGATTTAGCGACAATATAAGAATAATAAGCATTGTAGATCGCTTTTTAGAACACCCAAGGGTAATGGTTTTTGGTAATAACGCAAACGACAAAGTTTATATTTCATCTGCTGATTTGATGACCCGTAATCTCGATCACCGCGTTGAGGTAGGTGTGCCTATTTTAGATGCGAAATTAAAGCAGCTCATTATTGATATTCTAGAACTGCAATTTAAAGACCGTACAAAAGCACGCTTAATCGATAGCGAACAAAAAAATGCCTATGTAAGACGTGGAAACCGTAAAAAAATCCGCTCGCAAATAGCGATTTATGACCACCTAAAAAAGTGGGAAGGTAACTATAATAATGGATGATCACCCCTCTATTGCCGCTGTCGACTTAGGCTCTAATAGCTTTCATTTAGTGGTTGCCCGTGAAGTGGATGGCACACTGCAAATTCTGCATAAAGAAAAGCAACGTGTATATTTAGCTGACGGGCTAGACGATAAATTTAGGCTAAGCCAGCAAGCAATTGATCGTGCCTTAATAGTGCTTAAACAATTTGCAAATACTCTACAAGACTTCCCTGCATGTAATGTAAAAGTAGCTGCAACGTATACTTTTAGACGAGCTAAAAATATCCATGCGTTCTTAACACAAGCCAGTAAGATCTTTCCATTTCATATTGATGTTATTGCAGGGCAAGAAGAGGCACGGCTCATTTATCAAGGTGTCGCGCATTATGTACACAATGAAGAAAACCGCTTAGTAATTGATATTGGCGGCGGCAGCACCGAGCTAATAATAGGTAAGCACTTTAAACATAAGTTACTCACAAGCCGAAATATAGGGTGCGTAAGTTATACCAAGCAATTTTTTAGTGACGGCATAATAAACGCCAAACGCTTTAATAAAGCAGAGATAAAAGCAGAACAAGAAATAGAGGTTATTTTTGCTAATTACATCAATGAGGGTTGGCAAAACGTTATTGGTACATCTGGCACTATTAAATCTATTTTGGCTATGGTGGGCGCCCAAAATCCGCATCAGCCTTGTATAACCTACAATGATTTAGTCACCCTTAAACAACAATTCATAAATGCCAGACATAGCGATAATTTACTCATTGAAGGTTTAACACCGGAACGACAGCAAAGTATTTGTGGCGGTTTAGCGATACTCATTGCTATTTTTAGAGAGTTTTTGATTAAAGAACTAACTTATAGTGATTTTTCGCTACGTGAAGGTTTATTACATGAAATGCAGCAAAAGTTGGCCGATAAAGACATTCGTAGCAATACCATTAATAACGTAAGTGATAGATACACTGTAGATAAAGCACATGCAATCCGTGTTACTAACACTGCAACTTGGCTTTATGAGCAACTTAAAGCGCCGTGGCAGCTTGATAACAATGATGATATTGCCTTGTTAACATGGGCTGCTAGTCTTCATGAAATTGGCCTATCAATTAACTCTTCGGGTATTAATAAACACAGCGCTTATATTGTTGCTAACAGCCAGCTGCCCGGCTTTACCCAACAAGAACAGGTAATATTAAGTTCGTTGATTCGCTTTTACCGGAAAAAATTAGGCTCGATGAGTTACCTGAATTCATAACTATTTCTCAGCAGCAAGTGCTCAAGCTTATTACTATTTTGCGTTTAGCGATTCTATTTAATCAAAAACGCCAAGTAAGCCAAAAACCCAATATGGAAATTAGCGCAAATAGCACCGGCTTATTTATAAAATTTTGCGATAACTACTTGCAAGAACACACACTACTACAAGCTGATTTAATACAAGAACAGCGTTACTTAAAGAAAGTGGGTATAGCGCTTGATTGCTCCTAAAACTAACATATATCAAAAGCAGGATCAGTAATACCCCGCTTTTTCAGCTACATATCCATATGACGGTTAGTGCTTTGCATCATTTGCTTTATGCCTTGCTTTTCGAGCTCTAATATTTGTTGAAGCTTTTCTTGTCCGCTTTGGGTTTCGGCGCGTTCAAGTAAGTATTCGTATAACTCAATTACTTTTTGATGTTGCTGTGCTAAATAGCCTTGAATAACTTCTTCATCAAATTGCTGATCTTTACTAATATCTTCAAAAGTAATTAGCTCAGGGTTTTTAGCAAAGTATTCATAACAGTACGTATCGAGCGTATTTATTTCGGTTATCGCTTTAAACCCGACCAAATCTTCAGCCAGTTTTTTTCATAATTTAAGTAATAGTCCACCAGCATTGCATTATGTTCATCAAGTAAATCCTTTACGCTATGAAAATTAGCCGCCATTTGCGTATGAAACAAAATGGTCCAATCGTATACCTCTTTAATTGTTTTAACTTGCATCTGCATTCCTTATTTAGTTGACTGAAGTACAATGTTGCGTAAAGCGTGCCAATTAAAAAGGTATTTAAAAACAGTTGGTTAATTTAAATATGAGTAATAACTAGCTATTTAATAGAACAACTTACAAATTATAGGTAATTTTTATAGAGCAATGCGTGGGAAGTAACCGCACTGCTCTATCGTCTTGTTGCTTTATATTATTTAAGTCCTTGTTTGCGCCACAGTAGGTAAACCGCAGGAATAACAAGTAAAGTAAGTACAATTGCACTGCCCATACCGCCAACCACAGGCGCTGCTATTCGGCTCATTACTTCGCTTGCTGTACCTGTGCCATACAGCACAGGCAGCAAACCGATAATAATGGTCGCAACAGTCATCATTACTGGGCGTACTCGAAGCCCTGCACCTTCAATGATAGCTTGCTGTAATTGCACTAAGCTAAGCGGTTTTCCGGCTTGCTCTGCTTCGAGGCACTTTTCTTGATAGGCTTGGTTTAAATACACCAACATAATGACCCCAATTTCTACCGCTACCCCAGCTAAGGCAATAAAGCCCACACCTACTGCAACTGAAAAGTTAAAGCCCTCTAGAGCTAAACTAAACAGCCACTCTAATCGAACAAACAAAAAGTTACTATTAAACTTAATTTTAGGTTAAGAATTTATCTTTTATCACCGAGTTACTTTCATTTCATCCATCAAATAAGTCACTAGTGCTCTTAATCTAAATTTCACGCATGAAAATAGCTGCATGGTGCAGTTGTGATTTATTACTGAACAGTTTTACTGAGTAGCTTACGTTTTATGCCAGTAACTTTTCGCAGTTACTGATATTCGCCCGCCGCTTTCTGTTTAAGTTTTTACAGTAACTTGCTTGTGAACTTGGCCTGCCTACTGCACCACGAAATACGCGCGTAAATTGCGTGGTGAGTTTTAACCAGTTTTCGGGGGATATATTCACTCTTTCGAGCAAGGGAAGGTTCATATTATCAATATGCCCGCGTTTGTCTTCTCGCATTATTCGCCCTGTTAGCTCAACAAGTTCTAGGTACGATTTAAGCTCAAACGGGAGCCCTTTTGGCATTGTTTGACGTGGCATGCCTGCAAAGCGAAGGAGCTGTTTTGGTTGTTTGCCTTCTTTTGCATATGTTAGACGTTGTTGGACACTGGTATGGTCTGATTCCTCTAGGGTGTTAGCCATTTTCGCTCTAATTGGGTTTAAATCTACATAGGCCATGCAGGCCGCAAGTGCTGCTTCATCTAATAATGCTTGAGACGTAAAGCGCCCCTCCCAAAAGCGGCCTGTGCAGTTATCTTCTTTATTTGCTCTGCGCGCAATGTCTTCATTTAATAACCGCATAAACCAACTGATACTTGATAAGCGCTCTCGCTATTGTTTAACCGTTTGATTGAAAAAGATGAGTTCAACTTTACTTAGCTTTTCACCTTGTACATATTTTTGCGTTAGCAATGTGCCTTTACAGAGTTTATGCCAGCGAATAATAATCGCTTTATCATTTAGCCTATTAGCTTTCTTATCATCAACATACAGTACTAAATGGGTGTGATTACTCATTACAGCATAAGCACATACGTCAATACAAAATATCTTAGCTAATTCCAGTAACTTATCTTCAACCCAGCCTCGTCGATGCTCATAAGACTTGCCTGTAAAACGGTCCTCCCCACATAAAAAAGCACGACGCACGCAACGTGAAATACAGTGATAGTATTTTGTATCAACCAAACTTATTTGTCGTTTTCTTGCGATGGCCATAAGACATTCTGCTTGTTTTTTGCACTAAATAAAGCGTAGTACTTTGAGCGTAAAAGTGCAAAATTTTGAGTGGATGTCTAGTTTATTCTCTTCTCTAGGGCAAACCCAAAGGGCTGAGCATGTTTGGAGTAACCCGAATTCAGGTTCCAAGTGCACCAAACCTTAAATCACTAATTAATAAAGACCTCTTCAGCTGTCTGATAATTTAGTATTTTCCTTGGGCGAGTATTAATTTTCATTACAACCTCTTGGAGTTGTTCATTAGTTATAGTTGAAAAATCAGTTTTCTTTGGGAAATAACGCCTGATCAGACCGTTTGTATGTTCATTTGTTCCTCGTTGCCACGAACAATAAGGATCAGCAAAGTAAATAATAAAATCTAGTTCTTCTTCCAAAGCTTTAAATTTCGAAAATTCTTTTCCATTATCCAAGGTCAGAGTTAACTGTTTATGCTCTGGAATCTCTTTAAACATCTCTACTGTAGCCGTATTGAATGACTCAGCTTGCTTAGTCTCTATTTTTTGCGCGATTAAATATCGAGAGCTACGGTCAACATGGGTTACAAAAACCAGAGCCCTTTTTGCCTTCAATTAAATCACCTTCCCAGTCACCTATTCGGCTTCTGTCTTCGACTATTTTTGGTCGTTCGCTAATACTTACTCTATTCTTAATTTGCCCACGTAAATCGCCATATTTACGTTGTTTACGTCTTTTTTTATGCCTCTTAGCTAAGTCTTTGTATAGCTCTCCACCTGCTTTAAAATCCTTAATCACCCATTGATAGATTGTTTCATGACTGACATGCATTAATTCATCTGACGGGTTATCCTTCTTAAGCCGACCTGCTATAGCATCTGGAGACCATCCTATTGCTATCTTACTCAGCACAAGCTCGTACAGTGCCTTATTGTTTCTTTTTCTTGCATGCCTAGAGACCTTCCTTCTTGCCATCGCTTTTTCGTGCGCTGCCTCATCGAAATAATCATAGTAGGGTGGCTTATTTCGCTTAACTTCACGCATGATAGTTGTATGGTGTCGATTTAATAGTTTACCAATGGATCGGCAGCTTTCGCCACTGTTGAATCGATAGTAGATAGCTTTTCGTTCGAAACTGTTAATATGTTCATAAGACATTCTGAATTCCCTCGATAATGAGTTTGGTCGCACTTACTACATTAGCAAATACTTCAGAATGTCATATTTTTTGGTGGGTTATGGTCAGTGGTGCACTTGCAAAATGAATTCGGGAATTTTAATTATTGCTAAAAACTTAACTTATAGCCTTTCTTCGATAAATTTTTGCAACGGCTCCCTTTTCAATGATTTACTTAATTTAGAAAGTATACTTTGGTAATCATTACTGAGTAAGTTAATAACAGAGAGCACTGCATTTTCAGCAATGCCTTCTTTTTCTTCCTGTATTATTTCTAACAAAATATGCAAATCCTTTCTTTCTCCAACCCAGCCAAGAGCTGTTATAGAATCCACTAAAACCAAATTGTTTGAACTAGAAATATATGCTCTAGCATATTCTCTTTGTTCTTTAATATTTATGGTTAAAGAGCTGACTCTCTTTAACTGCCCAATTAGAGCTGCAATATTCAAGCGAACAATAGGATTGGCAAAAATCTCATCAAATGACTCTGACTTTGGGTTACCTTTACTCCAAAAGCAAAATAAATACTCCTTTCTTTCTACCTTATTTGTCTTCAACCATCCATTATAAAGAGCATTTGATATTTCAAGCAAAGCACTCTCACATTCAAACTTAGCTTGAAGACTTTTAATATTTGGGTATTCACCGCAATTCAAGGTAGAAGCAATACTGATTTTTTCTGCCACACCTTCAGTCCAAACAGAAGAATAAGCTGTGGTCGAAGCTATAATCAAAAATAACGTTAGAATTGATTTCATTATTTTATTCCTATTGGTGTAGGTATAGACATAGTTCCAATAAATTGCCCTTTATTAGTTCTATATCTTATATAAGTACCGGGCAATGGTGTTCTGGTAAAAATATGCTCCGGTTTATTAGGGTAACTTCCGCTAATAACCTTTCCTTTAGAAGACTTGGCTTTCCAAACTGTATGGCTATTTTTCGTAATAACGTCAACCCGAACTATTTTAAAAATTCCAACGCTTATTTTCAAACTGTGTACGTCTACATCTACGTTAGCCGCAAAAGAAATTGGACTACCGACTCTTAAATTAACAGCTTTCGCTATAGGTTGTTCACGAAGTAAATCTCCAAAATTAGGTAACTCCCCACCTAAAGATAGGCTACTTCTCCAATTAGAAGCAGTTAGGGAGTCCAAATCCATTTGATATAGTAAATCTTTTTCAATGTAACTACTCCTTTCTTCTCCATCAGGCACCACCAGATTAGATGGGTATCCTGTCAATGGCTCTCCTTTAAAACCTAATTCTTCACTTTTATTATAAACACCAGCCTTAGCTATTTGTTGTTGTGAACCTATATTACCAGCAAAATTACCACTAGCAGATTGCCCTCCGGCGCTACTCGTGTGACTTCCTTTTACTGAGCCATTCGATATCGTAGCAGAAAACTTAGTCGTTACCCCTCCTGATTTAACAGTACCACTCACCTTAGTGCCTGTTTGCCTTTTAATGTGGGAACCAGTTGGAGCTTCCATTATTTTCTTGGTCTTAATATCTTCTGCCACATATCCCGTAGGATCTGTCCCACTCAAAGGATTATTCATAATATACGAGTAGGGGTTAATCGATTGCGAGTTCCCTGGTGCTTGAATGAAGGGATCAACGGATAAGAAACGCCCAAGGTTATAATCGTACACCCGACCGTTCATATGAATAAACTCCACACTATCTAAATGCTCATGGTCAGTAAAGCCTCTTCGTGTTTTGGCATCCGCCATATCATCGAGTTTTGAATCTCCAAATGCTTTCAAGCCGCCACTGGCTAGCCGTGGTTTACCAAATGGGTCAAAATTTCGCTCTGCTTCTACTTGTCCGTTATGGTCGGTAAATACGCGTGCACTGCCTAAGCGGTCACGGTGAGTGTATCGAATGCTTGCACTGACCCCTGTCGTTTGGCTTATAACGGCTATGTCGTCTATGTAAGCTCGCCATGTGGTTTTGGTGCCGTCGATTTCTTCTTCATATAACTTATCGCTATAAAAAGTGGTTACGCTGCCATTCACTTGCTTAAAGCGCATGTGTTGTGGACCATAGGTAAAGGTGAGGGTTTTACCGTTTTTTATAATTTGTGCGGGTTTATCCATCGCGTTGTACGTTGCACTTGTAAGCCCATCACCTCGTGTCATATTACCACGTGCATCATAACTAAATACTTTCCAACTGCCGCTGCGTAGCACACGTTTTACTGCATTCGGCCCACCTGTTGCACCGTTAGTGTAATCGTATTGTGAGGCGTAATCCGATTTAGATAATAAATTACCCACAGCATCATAGCTGTAGTCAATCGTGGTAATGCCATTAACAGCGTTACTTTCTAAACGGTGCAGTGCATCGTAGCTGTAACTTTCACTAAAATTGTGCTGGTTGCCAATATTCCCTGTTGTGATATCAACAGCTTTTAAATTACCAAAGCCATCATACGCTGAGTAATTAACACTCATAATATTGCTATTATTTTTAGCAATGGTTTTAAGGGTCATCTGACCATTCTTAAGGCTGTAAGCGGTATTTTCACTTAACCCATTACCTAATGTCCCCTGTGATATATTACCAAACACATCATGTTCAGTGATAGTTTTAAACACATAACCACTGGCGGCATTTTTTACCTGCGTTTGATAGCCTGCATCGTTATAAATGTACTCTAAGGTAAGGTTATTCGGGTAACGTAGCCCTTTTACACGGCCATAGTTACTGTCGTAAAATGTGGTTGTTGTGTAGCTTTTACCACTACCAATAATAGTTTGGCTACTAGGACGGCCTCGACTATCGTATGCGTAATTTTTTGTTACGCCATTACCTGCCGCTTGATTTAACTGCCCTAGGCCATAGGTAGCGCCATCATAGCTATACGTTAACGTATTTTCACCTGTCGCGGTGCGTCGTGTAACGCGCCCAAGTACATCGGTTACATAACTAATGGTTTTATTATCCGCTCGGGATTCATGTTGTAATTCACCAAAACCATTATATTGAAAATTAGTGATACCTTGATTTGGATCGTTTACCTGTACTTTTTGACCAAGTGCATTGTACATTGCCACAATGTTATTGCCGTTAGCATCTTGAATAACGATTGGTAACCCTTGCCCATTATAGCTATAACGTGTAATTCCATTGTTTGCATCAGTTGTTTGCATTAGTTGCTTAAGGCTATTGTAAGTACGCGACATATCTAGCGTGATGCCATAACAACTATCATAAACTGTTATGCCTGTGGCAAGTTCGCTGTATTCGTAGTTTGTAGTCATATCACCGCAATGTTGATTGGTTACTTTTTCAGTTACGCGACCGAGTGTATCGTGTGCGGTATAAAATGTACCAAATACTGAGGCATGCTCTTTATGTGCTACAGATTCAAATGTTTTATAACCTACACTGTTATAAACAACATCACTGAATATCCAATCGCTATCAAAACCTTGTACGGCAGTGCGTAGTGTACGACCTAACTTATCTATATAGATTTTTTGGGCTGGTTGCCCGGCTGCCACCTTTAAGACTTGTAAAGCTGCGTGTTCGGGAGCTTGTGTATCCGGTGTTTGTACTGCACTGTACTGAATGGGCATACCCGCAGTTTGAACGCTGTACGGACGGTTGTAATCATCATAGCCATAGTTGGTTACTTGATAATTACTGCCACTGAGTTGTTGGCGTGTTTGGGTTACCTGCCCCGTGGCGGGGTTCACATTGGTATAACTTATATGCCCTTTAGCATTGATTTGCTTGTGGGGGAAATAGCCGTCGCTTGCCTCGCTGATGCCATTTTTACTGTACGTAGTTGATGTCGTCCGCGTTTGGTCAACCCAACTGCCGCTACTGTTGCGTACTTTGGTTGTTTGACTTACAAGGTGCGGTAAGCCGTAATCATTAAAAGCAGTCGTAACTGTACTGCCATTACCCGAAATAGCTGAGCCTATTTTACCACTAATTTCGACTACACCAGCCTGACGACTGCTATGATATTGAGAATAAACAGTTGTATTAGATGTTTTTTGATCGAGTGTTACATTCGTTATTGGATCATTACTATTACGCTCTTTAATTGCGTTTTTTGTCACTGTTTTATTAGTGAGTTTATTTAACCACCAACTGCTTTCATCGATTTGATAAGTACTACTTTGGGACGTTGTATACACTCCCCAGTCGTCATTAATCTCTACCGAGTTGGCTGTTACATTTGCATATTCATCAATTCCAATTATGGTTTTATTGGTAGATGTAACAACACTTTTAGAATCAAGATCTCGCGTTAGCTGCGTTGTAGAACGAGGATATACATTATAAACACCTGATATAGTATGGTTCAGGTTATCCTGCCAGTCAGTACTTGAATAGCTTAATGCATTAGCTTCCAGACTTGCTGATTGTAATAAATTATAACTTCGCACGTTATAGTCATTTACCGCAAAAGTAGCTTGGCGTTCTAACTTACCCTGATACGGAAAGACTTGTTTAAAGTCTGATTGTGTAACGAGCCCTCGACTTACATCTTTTTCTATAATGCTTTTAAAGCCCATAAAACCACGGCCTTGGGCATTATAAACCGAACCTAAATAATTATAGCTGCGCTCATTCGTACCGCCAACCCCATTACTTTGTTTAAAACTAGTTACTACATACATTGATGAGGCAAAATTAAAGTATCCATTACCATTTACTATGTCACCTGAGAGTAAATCGTAATCAAGTTCATTACTTGAAAGCGGCCTTAAACGCCATTGTGATTTAACACCTAAGCCATTTTCAACACTTTCAATGAGATCTGCTGGTGCATAATCGCTATTTGTAATTCCACTACCTGAGCCATAATTTCTACTTATAAAAATTCCGTAATCACTTTTATATTGCACAAATTCATTACCAAGAGATGCATCATTAAATGTTGTTAATTTCCCCGCTGAGTAATTTCTTCTATGATTAAAAACGAGGGAAGGGATACCTGTACCAAACACATCAATAAAAGTTGATTGATAGGCATGCCCAAGATAATTTGTTGGCTCTCTTCGAACTGAAAAACTATTACCTACTCCCTGTTCAAAATAAATAGCATCAAATCTATAAATGCTATTATCAACCGACTCACTGTTGATTGAAGTTATAGAACCAACATCTGAAGAGCTAAATCGCGAGCCGTATAGTTCATCGCCACAACGATTTTTAGTCCCTCCAATTTGACTTGGTATTAACGCACATGATTCATATATCCTCTCACCAGGTACAAGTACCTCTGGTACCCCATCATTATTAATATCTTGTACTTTAAATGCCCCCATAAATTTAAGAATATACCTTGTGTCAACTTCATTATTGCTAAGTCGTATATACGAAAAACGAGTTTCAAAAGGGTTAGAACCTAAGTTGATTTCGTTTTGAGCAAAATTCCTCCCCCAATGCTTAGTCTAGCAACTAACTTTATCGACGGTGTTGTACGCCACCCAATCCAGTCGCTTAACCCGTCCCCATTTATATCAATAAAATATGAAAAAACCGGATGTAAATCTTGATAATCACCATTATAAAGTATATCTAAATCATCTAAACCAACATTTGAAAAGTCACTGCCGCTATTGACTAATAAACTAGTTGGTATAGCTTGTGGATAAGGGTTATCTCTTGAAGCACCGCTGTCAGTTTTTATTATATCGGGCAGGCCATTACCTGTCATATCGCCCATAAATTGAAAGCCTCGACCTAGTATATTGGATGTTCCTTTACGTATTAAACCATAACTACCTATATACTGGCTTTCACTATATGGACGCTGAACTAAACCCGTGTGATAATAAAGTTTTAAAGACACCCCGCCTGAATTTGATGAATCATAAACCATCAGGTCAGGCCATCCATCACCGTTGTAATCTGCTATATGAACAGGGTGACTATCAGCTATGCCCAAGTTGGCACTATTTCCTAGCTCTACATTAGTAGTGACCATTCCACCATTTGTATATTTAATTACCATTAGCCCATTAACATTTGACCAATCATCACTTTTACCATCCATGTTAAAGTCACCATCAACGCAAATTAATTGCCTGTTATAGCTGTTTTGATAGCAAGGGTTAAACGCCAAATTATTATATGAAGAAAGTTCGGCCTCAGCATTAAGGTAAACTCCTGGCCAATCTCTTACTCCATCACCATTTAAGTCGCCTTGGGGTATATACTCAAATAAATTTAAAATATTAGGAAATAGCCTTTCTCCATTAGCTAAGCTTAGCGTATTTAACGCAACTGTTTGTTTATTATCACTCCAATCAATGTTCGTTATTGAAAAACAATTATCTGCACCTTCACACTGCTGAACTTTATTTAATAGCTCTCTATTTGAAGTTCGACTTAAGGTATAAGTTAAGTCATAAGACCTAACTACTTGACCATTATTTTCAACATTAATTGCTTTTAACTGCTGTGATGATGAGTAATTTCCTCCTGCTATATAACCACTTTTAAACCTGTTATTACTTTCGTAAGCGAAAGTAATTGATTAGCTCCCTTTTGAACTAACACTATTTCCTGTGTAAGCTATTCCACTTAATAGCGTTTCACCGACTCCAAACTCTTCATATTTATAATGAATATAATTTTTCGCAGTAGCATCATGTTGATATTCAATTAACCACGAATACGCAGCACTTTTACCACCATGCACTAAGCGTGAATTGCTGGTTTTACCAAAATAAGCAACATGCCCATTTTTATATTCGGCTTTAAACCACGTCGACGTGCCATTAAGAGAACCGCTTTGCGTAACGCGAGTGAAGCTATCTATTTCTGTGCGATATTCAGTGCCTGAATTACCATAAGAGCCTAATGTTGCGATTAAACGTTGGCCGTCTAGGCACAAACGGTCATTACTGTTGTATTGTGGGTTTTGACTAAAACCATCTTGTGCATAAGTTGCAGCGCAGCGTGTAATACTTGAACCTGCTGTTAATGACCAACCCACACCGGCTATCCCCTTGCCGCTGCGTGATGAATAATTGAGCGACACTTCCGGTTGCATGCCTACACGCCCTGGCGGTAATTCAATAGGAATGTGGTAGGTTGCTGCGCCACCATCAACCCCGGCTTGACCCTTAATAGTTCCCACACCACTAACCGTTGGCGACCCCACTGGTTCGAACTCCAACTCATTATTAGGCGTTATTGCTGCCAACGCTGCAAACTGAGAGGTTTGCTCCAAAATTGTATAATCTTGAAGCACCACATCACTATCAGGCCAACCTGACTTTATTGCTTTAGCGCACACGCGTTGACTGCGCGTTAAATTAAATGCACTTGTATAGCTCAGCCAGCTACCGTTATCGCAACTTGTACCGTTATTAACTAGCTTATACTTGATTGTGTAACTTGAACTAATTGATATTGCCGTACCGGAAAGGATTGATTCTGAGGCCGGAGTAATACTGGGTTTTTCTAACTTAGGTTTTGCAGGAGCTGTAATAACAGGGCCTACCAAATAATCACTATAGATAATTTTCCTTGGCCCTACCTCTGTTTTAGAGTAATCAGTCCCAGCTTTAACTCTAAACCGGTAGCTGGCATAGTTAGTTAATGTAAAGTGGTAAATTTTTCCTGTAGTTGTTGCAACAACCCTATAAGCACCGCCAGCTTCAGATACTTCAACAACAAAGTGCGTAGTAAGATTACAATTACCATTACAAGGCAGAACACTGAAAGTATTTTTACTCTGGCTTTCAAGAGCTCCATTGAAAGTTTTTGCAGAAAAAACCTCCAATTCGCCACCATCATTAACTCCCCAATCCCAAGAGACAGATATAGCGTTATCACTTTTGCTATAATTAAAATTAGTTGGTGCAGAAGGAGCATAACTAATACCACCGAATGGGGGCCGTAAGGTAAAATCAGCGAGAGTAAAACTTGAATTACTCAACGTAAAACACGAATAACTAAGTGTGAGTAAATAAAAACAAGTAAACAGTGCTTTTTGTATAATATGCTGCCAGTGTAAATACTTCATTATTCGTTCCTTAAATAAAATTACCGTTTATTATTAACAAAAAAATAAATCAACACAATTAATTATTATTAATTTAACAAATTAATAATATCTAACTAGCGATAATGAAGGTATTCTAAAAACAACTCTGGTATGTAGGGAATAAATACTTGGCTTACTCCCTAATACTTTTACCAATCTCGCTTACGCCATAGTAAGTAAACCGCAGGAATAACAAGTAAAGTAAGTACAATTGCACTGCCCATACCACCCACCATAGGCGCTGCTATCCGGCTCATTACTTCGCCTCCGGTGCCTGTGCCATACAGCACAGGTAGCAAGCCAATAATAATGGTAGCAACAGTCATCATTACTGGGCGTACTCGAAGCCCTGCACCTTCAATAATAGCTTGCTGTAATTGCACTAAACTAAGTGGCTTACCTGCCTGCTCTGCTTCGATGCATTTTTCTTGATAGGCCTGGTTTAAATACACCAGCATAATGACCCCTATCTCTACCGCTACCCCAGCTAAGGCAATAAAGCCCACACCTACTGCAACTGAAAAGTTAAAGCCCTCTAAATACATTAGCCATACGCCACCAATCATTGCCAGTGGCAACGTAGCCATAATAATAGTGACCTCAGCAAAGCTTCTAAAATTAAGGTAAAGCAACACAATAATTATTGCTAATGTAAGTGGTAATACATAAGTCAGTTTGTCTTTAGCGCGCTGCATGTATTCATACTGCCCAGCCCACGTAATTGAGTAGCCAGCTGGTAGTATTAGGTCTTTATCGAGCACTTGCTGAGCGTGCTCAACGTAAGTACCAATATCAACGCCATCTATATCAATAAAGCTCCAACCGTTTAAACGTGCATTTTCGCTTTTTATACCAGGCGGTCCATCTTCAATAAATACATTGGCTACATCACCAAGTGCTATACGCTGCCCTGTAGGCGTTACAATGGGTAACAACATTAGTTCTTCTGGCGAGTCTCTGTATGCTTGCGGGTAACGCAAATTAACTGGGTAGCGCTCTTGCCCTTCTACGGTTTGTGTTACGTTTGTACCACCAATTGCTGTAGATACAACTTGCTGTACGTCGCTAATGTTTAAACTATAACGCGCCGCTTTTTCTCGGTTTATATCTACTTTTATATAACGCCCACCTGCTACTCGCTCTGAGTAAACCGATGCGGTGCCTTGCACATCTTTTAAAAGCACTTCTATTTGTTGACCAATTTTTTGAATTTCACTCAACTTTGGTCCCGCAACTTTAATGCCCACAGGGGTTTTAATACCGGTTGCGAGCATATCAATACGTGTTTTAATTGGCATTACCCACGCGTTCGTCAACCCCGGAAACTTAACCAAACCGTCGAGTTCTTTTTTAAGTTTTTCAAGGGTCATACCCTCGCGCCATTCGTTTTTTGGTTTTAACTGAATAAACGTCTCTATCATTGTAAGCGGTGCAGGATCTGTTGCTGTTTCTGCTCGCCCAACTTTACCAAATACTGTTTTAACCTCGGGTACTGTGGCAATTAGCTTGTCGGTTTGCTGTAGTATTTCGCGCGCTTTACCTACCGATAAACCAGGATACGTTGTGGGCATATACATTAAATCGCCCTCATCGAGTGGCGGAATAAATTCACTGCCTATTTTATTTACCGGGTAAAAGCCAATAACAGAAACAACCACCGCGAGTACCAATGTCATTTTTGGAAATTTAAGCACCCAGTTAAGTAGTGGGCGATACGCTGCGACGAGTAATCGGTTAACTGGATTTTTTTGCTCCGAAATAACTTTACCTCTAATAAAGTAACCCATTAATACCGGCACTAAGGTAATCGCAAGCCCAGCAGACGCTGCCATAGCATAGGTTTTAGTGTAAGCCAGTGGCGCAAACATACGTCCTTCTTGCGCTTCTAAAATAAATACCGGCATAAAGCTGACGGTAATAATTAATAAACTAAAAAATAATGCAGGACCCACTTCACTCGCCGATTTAGCCACAACTTCCCAGCGGTTTTCGTTGGTAAGGGGCGTTTTCTCCATATGTTTATGCATATTTTCAATCATGACGATAGCACCGTCGGTCATTGCACCTATCGCTATTGCAATTCCCCCTAAAGACATAATATTGGCGTTAATCCCCTGCCAATACATAACTATAAATGCCGTTAAAATTCCAAGCGGTAATGTAATAATTGCCACCAATGATGAGCGCACATGAAACAAAAACACCACACACACTAAAGCAACTACAATCAGCTCTTCAATTAGCTTACTTGTTAGATTATCTACCGCGTTATTAATTAAGTTGGAGCGATCGTACACAGGGACTATTTCAACGCCCTCTGGTAATCCCTTTTTAAGCGATTCTAATTTTGCTTTTACCAGCTCAATAGTTTTTTGTGCATTTTCGCCATAGCGCATAATAACGATGCCGCCGGTTACTTCGCCCTCGCCATTTAGCTCTGCAATACCACGGCGCATTTGCGGCCCGACTCTAATATCAGCTACATCACGCAATTGCAGCGCAGTACCATTAGCGTTTACGCCAAGCGGAATAGCTTCTAGGTCGGCAACACTCTTAATGTAGCCGGTGCTTGTTACCATGTATTCAGCTTCAGCCATTTCAACTACTGAGGCGCCCATCTCTTGGTTGCCTTGTTGAATAGCAGTTTGAATAAGGCTAAGCGGGATACCATAAGCACGTAATTTATCGGGCTCTACATTGACTTGGTATTGCTTAACCATGCCACCAACAGCAGCCACTTCAGAGACTCCTGGTACGGTTTGTAGCTCAAACTTTAAAAACCAATCTTGTAAGCTTCGTAGCTGACTAATATCGTGTTTATTTGTTTTATCAACCAGTGCGTATAAGTAAATCCAACCTACGCCTGTTGCATCAGGACCAAGCTCTGGCGTAGCGCTATCGGGCAATCGATTTGCTACTTGACTTAGGTATTCTTGTACTCGGCTACGCGCCCAATACAAATCGGTTTTTTCGTCAAAAATAACGTAAACGTACGAGTCACCAAAAAACGAAAAACCCCTTACAGTTTGCGCACCCGGCACAGAAAGCATTGCTGTAGTGAGCGGAAATGTGACTTGGTCTTGCACTACTTGCGGCGCTTGCCCCGGGTAAGTAGTTTTTATAATGACCTGAACATCAGATAAGTCAGGCAAGGCATCCACGGGCGTATTTTTTATCGCAAACAACCCTCCACCCAGTAAAATTAATGTAAGCAACAACACAAAAAAGCGATTGCCAACAGACCAGCGAATAATGGCAGTTATCATAATGGCTCCTAGTGAGAACTGTGTTGCATAGGTTGCATAGTAGAATGATCAATCGGCTCTGCGTTTTGCGCTTTAGTGATTACAAATTCATCATTAATAATGCTAAAAGTAAAATTAATATACTGGGCATTTTCAAACTGACTAATATCAATATCTGGCGCTAATACAAAGTCCATTGTGGCGGGTTCTCGATTCCATTTTTCAATGGCTTCTCGACTAATATTTATAATGCGATTTTGTATATCTATGGCATTAATAGTGCCGTTAACCGTGGCGCTTTGTGGCTGCATATCCATGTTCATATTAGAGCCTGAACCAGAATCCGACCCCATACCTGAGCTAATACCAGAACTAGGTATTTCCATTCGTTTAAAGTCGGAGCTTTTACTCGACTCAGAATCTATTAAAAATTGCGCTGAGGTCACTACCGTGTCACCTGTCGTCACGCCTGACAAAATGACCGCTTCATTACTATTAATTTGCCCAACTTCGACTTCTACCGATTTAAAACGACCCTCACCTAATGCAATAACCACACGATTTTGATGCTGCGTGCGAATTACCGCTTCTTTAGGGACTGTAAATTGCGCTTTACTCGCTTTAGCGTGAATGCTCACTTGTGCAAACATATTTGGTTTTAACCGATGATCTGTATTTTCAAACCTGAGTCTTACACGTAGCGTCCGGTTTTTAGCATCAAGCGCGGGGTAAATGTAATCAACCTTACCTTCCCACTTTTGACCTTCTAAATAATCAAGCGTCATTGTAACGGGCAAGCCCACGCTAACTTGTTCTGATTGGCGCTCGAATACTTCTGCCTCTACCCAAATTTCATCAAGCTGAGCAATACTCATCATTGATGTGCCTGGTTTAACGTAAAAGCCTTCTCGTACTGTTAGCTCATCTACCACACCACTTTGCTTTGCGTAAAAAGTAATATTTTGCATTATCTTTTTATTTTTTTGTAAGCGCTCGATAAATCCATCAGATACATTTAACGACTCTAAACGCGCCTTTGCAGCGCGAATTAACACGGTATTATTACGATTCACCGCCAGTAAAAACTCTTCCTGTGCATTCACCAATTGTGGTGAATACAAAGTATATAAAGGCTCACCGGCTTTAACTTGTGCACCTTGCGCTTTAACGTACAAGCTTTCAATCCAGCCTTCTACACGCGGATGAATGTGAATAAGTTGGTCTTGGTTATATTGCACATACCCTACAGTATTTATATCGCTGTGAAGTGTTTTAAGCTCTACTTTGGCAGTTCTTACACCCAAGTTATTAACTACTGCAGGCGAAATAGTTACTGCACCTGGTCCATCCTGAGCGTTGCTATCGTTTTCATATACAGGGACTAAATCCATTCCCATTGGCGACAGCCCTGGCGCGTCACGCCTGTAATTACTATCCATAGGGGCTACCCAATATAAGGGCTGTTTTTCAGCACTTTGCTGTTCATGCATTGCCGAGCTGCTAGGTAAAAACTGCATTACTAAACCCCCAATTAACCCAACAGCGCCTGCGCCCACTAAGGCGGCAACAAGTAACTTTAAATTAGTATTCATTATGTAATTCTCCAGTTTGCTCGCTCATTACTTGGGGGTCTAAGCTACTTGCATAATAATTAAGGCGAGCGGTAATAATATGCTGATCTACTTGAATATTAAGCGCATCTATTTTGGCGTTAAGCTCACTAATACGCGCGCGCATCACGTCAGAAAAATCCCCATCGTCGCGCGTATAAGCGTTTAGTGTTGCTTGAGATTGCTCTGACATTTGCGGTAATAACGTATTTTGATAAAGCGTATCGCGTTTTTGCAAACGAGCGAGTTGGCTAAACTCCTTAAAGTACATGCCTTTGAGTTTTTGAAGCGCCACCAGCTTTTGTGTTTTAGTAGCTTCTGCACTAGCAATAGCCGATTTAACCTGTTGATCTTGTCTGTTATCAGTAAACAATGGCAAATCAACACTAAACCCTACCGAGAGTAAATCAGCTCGCGACTCCCCATCGGCGTATCATCTCGGTAACCATAACCCACATTAACGCCCATTTGAGGTTTGTAACTTTGCTTGGCGAGTGCAACTTCGGTTTGCTTTGCCGTGACGGTTTTATCTATCGCAATAATTGCGGGATGCGCCATAAGCAACTGTATTAATTTATCAAATTCAAGGTTTGCAAAATCAACCAGCCCTGTGGTTTTAGTAAATTCGGCATTTAAAGGCTGCATAAGCATATTCATAGGTAACCACTGTGCTAAACGGTTTTTAGCACTTTCAAATTGCTGCTCAAGCATAACCAGCTTATCTTCAAGGCGAGTGAGTTCTAATTGCGCACGAATAATATCTTGCTGGCGTGTTTTACCTAAGGTACTTGCGTAGCTTGCTTCGGTAATTTCAATAAGCTGAGTAAATAATCCTTTATCTTGCTCAATTAAAGCAATACTTCGCTGAGCACGATACGCGTTTAACCACGACTCAATCACAATTGCTTTTACTTGTGCTAAGCGATCGGCGCGCTGCCAAGAATATTGTTGAGCAGACTGAGCTAATGCCTTTTGTTTAAGCGCTAAACTATTCCCTCGGCTAAACTTTTGGCTCAAATCGACTTTAAGCTGTGTCATCCCTTCTTGATCAAACGCATAACCGTTAGTAGGCAAGTTAAGTAAGCCAACCGTTAAAACAGGATCGGGTAAGGTGCCTGCGGCAATACTTTGCGCTATTGCGGCATCTTCTTGGTAGCCACTCGCTTTTAGCCATGGCTCATGCGTTAGTGCATAATTAAGCGCTTGCGTTAAGCTAAGCGTTTGCTCATTGCGGGCTTGCTTTAGCGTATCGATCTTTAGATTATTTTGATTGTTTTGCGCATTAACAGCTGTGCTAAATAACACAACACTACATAACACGGCTTTAATACTTACAGCGTGGTTCATCACTTGCTCCATCTAAAAATAAAAGAAATTCTTAAATTAGGAAGCAAAAAAGGTGTTTAGGAATTACCAATAAACGGGGTTACCGCAATTTTTACATACACCTATCCTGCTATTAAGCAGACATAGGAGGGCGGTAAAGTGAACGAGGTATATTAATTTGTGTAGTAAATACACTTATATTTACTTTTTCAGATTCAAGTAAAGTAACGCTAAATAAAGTATCAACATTAAGCATTGAATTAGCAGCGCAGCCACTGATAGGGCATTTGCAATCATTTTGTGGTGTACTTTCGTCGTCGCAACAATCCATCTGCATCATATTTTCAGACATGCTAGCAACAGCTGTTGCATCACTACTGTGTGTCATTGGCATTTGGGCATGCATTGCTGTTTTTGTTGGCATATGTGGCATTTCGCATACCATAGCTACAGACGCAACTGCCTGACCCACAAAAGTGAGCAGTAAAGTTATCATGAGTAAACTAGAGTAAAAACGTTGCAACATTATGCCTTTTAATAAATTTTAAAATGATTGTAAGATAACCTAACGGCAACCACAAATACTTTAATTATGTAGACTGCGGTTTATCAGGTGTTTTAATTAAGTTACTCGCTATAATTGCAAATATACAATATGCGCTAAAATACCAAAAACCCTCACCAAATTGGGCATTCATAACAAGTAGCTCACCACTTTTACCATGAGCGTTACCTGCTAGGTAAGTCACTATTAATGCAATAACAAATACATCAACCATGCTCCACTTACTTAATGCACAAATAACCAGACCGAGCTTTTGCTTAAACCCATTCAAAGGTAGGCAACAATAAAACAATTGTAATAGCAGCTTCAGGCTTGGAATAACAATAGAAAACAACCCCACTAAGGCGGCTACAAGTAAATTGTTATTATTAGCAAGTTCTTTAACTGTACCTAAAATACTTTGTGTTTTGTTATAGGCGCTAATCTCGCCCTCTAACTTATCAAGCCCTAGCATATTCGAGAACATCATTAGCATGCTGCGAGTCCGGCCATCGCCCTCTTCAGCCAGCATTTCAATACCCGCTTGCGCTAATTTTGATTTATCTATGTTGCCCTCTATTGTTAATACTGGTTTTGTAATACCAGGAAACAATAAACAAAGAGCAACCACTACACTTATAACCGACAACCAATTACGCATATTTAATCAACCACAACCTCTATTACATCATCACTATAAAGCATCGACTCTAAAACAAAGTTATAAAGTTTCTCAATTGGGAGCTGTGGATTGATTTCTTTTAAGGTTGTATCAACTAATGACCAGTTTTTATTTTCGATAGCTTTGGCAAGAATTAAGCAATCGCCTAGCACCCCAGAGCCATGTAATAAAGCATCAGTGATATCTTTGTTTAGTGTAAATTCTTTAACAATACTATTTAATTCAATATCCAAAATGGCATCAAGCATTGAGAACAACCCAACTAAATAGCCTTGCTGAGCCAAATCACGACTTTCTTCAGTTAAAATTAACTCTATTAACCTTGCTCGCACAAGTGCAAATTTAGTGAGCTCCGTCGGTTTATCTATACCTAAGTCACTGAGAGCTAGTACGCGGACAAACTGGCGAATAACGTCTTCGCCTAAATACACTACAGCTTGCGAAATAGACGTAATTACTAAATTACTATTTCCTGAGCGTGCATTAGCTAATTTCAAAATACGCGTGGTAATACCAACATCTCTCGCTACACGCTGATGTATCTCCTCAAAACATAAAGACTCTTTTGACGTTGATTTAAGTAAATCAAACACAGTAACTTTTGAAGGATCGATACCACTGTAAGTTAGCATTTCTGGACGAGCAAAAAAGAATCCCTGAAATAAGTCACATCCAGCAGTTTTTAGTACTTTAAACTGTTCGTGTGTCTCTATACGCTCAACAATAATTTTACAGTGAGGGTATTTACGCTTAAGCTTTTTTACGTGCATATTAGTTTTTATTATGGGCTCATCGGCCTCTATTTTTATATAACTAACAAGTGCTAATAATGGCTCCCACTTTGCATCGCCATCATAATCATCAAGTGCAAAAGTGTATCCCTCTTTTTTTAATGATGTAACACGTTTAGCTACTTCATCTATATTCACTGTGCGTTCTACAATTTCAATAACCGTCATTTCAGGATTTAATAATTTAGGGAAGTCATCGAGTAATGCATCCGTTGATAAATTAATAAATGCCAGTTGATGCGCAGTAAGCTTTTCAGCACCTACCAACATAAGCGTATTAAAAAATAAACGGCTCGTTGCATGTTCATCACTTGTACCTACTGGAAAGGCGTTATTTGATGAATTCCTATACAGCAACTCATACGCAAAAACCTCTTTTTCAGCATTAAATATGGGTTGTCTTGCTACATACTGCGTAAGAGTAGGAGTTAAAGTTGGTGTATTAGACGCTTTCAATAGGTTTAGCCTGTAAGTTCATGTGTGCAATTAGCACTTATGTAGTTACTTTAATACATGTGACAAATTAAAAGTATAGTAAAAATATCTTAATCATTGCAAACAACTAAAAGTAAATCATATAAAAGGATGCTCTACTAAATATAAAATAGCGATCTATTGCCATCGTTTTTATTATCAAACCTCCAACAGACACATTACACATATTGCATAAACGCCTTACAAAAAGAATAAACAACTGGGCTTGTTGACTTTTGTGGATTAAAATTTGTTCAATCGAGGGGCTATTTATGGGAATAACCACACACCATAGGCTCTGCCTCGCCTAAATACCAAACTGACTGCTGTAAATTTAACCTCAAAAGATAAGCAGGCCTAGGGTTCAGAAATTAAAAACCCCCGCATGAATAATATACCCTTACAAAACCAAGGGGCTTATAGCGTTCAGCAGCCCTGCTAGGGTATAATAACGCCAAATGTAAACTTCACTTAAATAAGAACCTTCATGAGTATTGAAAAAGCCTTAATTGAACGCAGTAGTAATCAATGTGAATTATGTGCAGCAACCGAAAACCTTTCTGTATACGAAGTACCTCCTGTGACAGAAACTCATTCAGATAAATGTATTTACACATGTCAAACCTGTAAAGAACAAATCGAAAACAGTAGCGAATTAACACCAACACATTGGCACTGTTTAAATGACAGCATGTGGAGCCAAACACCCGCAGTACAAGTTGTAGCTTACAGAATGCTTTCGCGCTTAGCGCCTGATAATGGCTGGGCACAAGACGCACTCGACATGATTTACCTTGAAGAAGATACACTTGCTTGGGCTAAAAAAGCACTTGCTGAAGATGACGATGTTAAACATGTTGATAGCAACGGTGTGGTACTTCAAGCTGGCGATACCGTTACACTTATTAAAGATTTAGACGTTAAAGGCAGTAGCCTTACCGCTAAACGCGGTACCGCAGTACGCAATATTGGCTTAACGAGTAATCCTGAACATATTGAAGGGCGAGTTGATGGTCAACGTATTGTTATTTTAACTAAATACGTTAAAAAATAAGGCATAAAAGTAAGCGCTGTATTGCACAGCGCTTTTTATTTAACATTTCAGCTATTCACTTACTAATTGTTCGCTACGATAAAAGCCACTCGGCTTGCTTAATAAAGTCATGAGCTCTGGTAGCACTGCATCCATAGTTTGCTTTAGTTTCCATGGCGGATTAATGACTATCATGCCAGATGCGGTCATGCCGTGTACATCGGTGTCATCTTCAGTGCCCAATTCAAATAATTGAATATTACGCATACCTGAATCTATTAAACCTTGCTCCATATTATCAATACGTTCCCTATCCACTACAGGATACCAAATCATATAAGTACCTGTCGAAAAACGCTGGTACGCTTTGATTAAAGTAGTAACAACCGTTTCATAATCATCCTTAATTTCATATGGTGGGTCGATCAATACACATGCTCTGCGTGAAGCAGGTGGCAAAAGGCCTACCAATCCAGTAAATCCATTCTCACCACGTACACGAATAGATCGTTTACCTTGCATATTCTCTTCAAGTAATAACAAATCGCGCGGATGCAGCTCAAAAAACCATCCTTTATCGTGACGACGTAAAAAGTGCTCAGCAATCTTTGGAGAGCCAGGATAAAATGCAAGTTCATCTGTTTCATTAAACGATTTAATTAACGCTATATATTCATTAAGTGCAGCGTGTTCACTTTTATGCTGCCACAACTTTTCTATACCATCTTGATATTCTTGTGTTTTTTGCGAATCAGCTGCGGCTAATTCAAAAAAACCTGCGCCTGAGTGTGTGTCTATGTAATCAAGTGGTTTATCTTTAATTGTTTGATAACCTAGTACTTGCGCTAACACTAAATGTTTGAGTACATCGGCAGGGTTACCAGCATGAAATGAGTGTCTATAACTAAGCATTATTTATTTTCGCCATACGCTATTTAATAAAAAACAGTGAACCATAAGCACTATACTTTGGCAACTGAGAGTGAACCATTTATGAATGAAAAAGCCTTCACGCTGAATTATCCCTTAACGCAGAAGAAAAATCAGCTAAAACCACCATAAATGCTGGCAAATCAATACACTTTGCTTTACATTTGCATGACATTAATTACAGTTATATGAGCGCCTTTATGAATAACAATACTCTTCAACAACTCGAACAACTGATCGATTCACTAATTGATCGTAATAATCAATTGCTAACTGATGTTTCAAACTTAAAAGAACAAAATAGCAAACTAGCAGATGAAAACGAACTATTACAGCTAGAAGCTATTGAAAACGAAGAAAAACAAAAAGATGCCAGCACAACTTTATCTGGTCTTCTTGATAAATTACAAAGTGCACAACAGGCTAGCTAATGTCTGAGCTGCAAAACCAGCGGGTCACTGTTGAGTTGCTAGGTCAAGAGCAGCAATTTGCTTGTCCTGAAGGACAAGAAGAGGCACTAATAGCAGCAGCTAAAAACCTTAATGATTTGGTGGAGCAAATGAAACAACGCTCTTCAGTTCGAAATGATCAAAAAGCCTTACTTATGGCAGCGTTAAACTTAAGCCACGAATTGCTAGAAGCAAAAACACAGGCTACAGTTGAGCAGCAGAAACAAGACCAACTCGTTGACAAACTAAGTCAGCATTTGGCAAGTGACCCCACACATCAAAAATAAAAAGCGCAAACTGCGCTTTTTGTTTATTATTAGCATAATTAAATAATAGCGTAGAGACACAGGATGAAGTTAAACCTATCTTATATAATCGCTTCATGTAAATACTTACTACTAGCATGTTCTTTATTACTCGTAGCGCCAACAACTTATGGCGCAGTCAATTGGGTAACTATTAATGCTAATATCCAATTTTTAGAACAAGAAAAAAGCTGCGTTTTTACGACTCTAACCAAGTACTTATCGAAGGTGACAAGTGTGCACTACTTGTTGATGCAAGCGGTAATTTTGCTGCTGTGGAACAGCTAGCTAATGACCTAAAAAAACACCTAAAAACACCATTATGCTACTTAGTTGCTTCGCATTACCACGATGATCATTTACTCGGTATGGCGGTTATGCAACACTTCTACCCTGATGCAAAACTAATTGTGCATCAGCAAGTAAATAGCGATTTTAATCGCTACCAAAAAGCATTTAATGACCAACTCGATAGTTACGAAAAAAGTATAGAGCTGAGTTACCAACGCTTAGCCGGTATTTCAAAAGCAGAACAAGCACAATGGCGTGAAAAGTTGGAGCTTGCAAAAAAACGCCTTTTTCGCTGGCAAGAATATCAACTAAAGTCGCCAGAAATTATTATTGATGAAAATAAAACACTTGATTTAGGGGGTTTAAAGTAACCTTAAACGCCCATCAAGCCCATACAAGTGGTGACTTAACACTCACAACTAATAGCGGTCGTGTTTTAATTGGTGGCGACATTGTTGACTGGCTCCCTTATCCTGGGCACGGCGAATTTAAAAGCTGGCGAACGCTGCTTAAACAATACATTGACGATGAAAATCTTGCGCTGATTATACCAGGGCATGGTGGTATACTTGACAGAGCTCAACTCAAACAGCCGTTAGCATTTCTAACCGCTATTACTGAGCATGTGAACAAAAACAACGATCAAACGATAGAACAACTTGTGTTATCGTTTCCTAAAAAAGTAATGAAACCTTACACAGAAGAATCTTTAAATGCAAAATCGAGCAATTTGTTTTTGCAATCAGGATTAGCTCGCGCGAAAAACGCAAAATAACTCAACACAATGGACTGTGTTAAAATAGTAAAAGGAATTTACAAAAGTGAACATTATGCGCAGCTTGTCTCTCTGTTTTTTAGTTTTATTTCTATTCGGTTGTGAAACAACTGAATCAGAAATTCAAGAAACGCCAAAAATATTTACTCACTTTGAGCCAAAACACACTTTTTTAGACAAATCGGATCAACACATAATTGAAGATGCTCAAGTAAAGCCTCAGAACACAGTATTACTACATAAAAAAGTAAACATTAAAAAGCCATCTCCCAAAGCAACTGACTTATGGGTTCACATTGCCGAGAACCTGCATTTTAAAATTGATCAAAACCGAGCTTTAAAGCAACGTATAAATTGGTATTTAAAGCAACCCAATTACTTACGTGCTGTAAACAAACGTGCAGCGCCGTACCTGTATCACATCGTAAAAAAATTGAGCAAAAGCAACTACCTATGGAGCTCGCTTTACTACCATTTGTAGAAAGCGATTTTAGACCAACGATAGCCTCATCACAGCAAGCTGTTGGCGTTTGGCAGTTGGTTGGCGCAACGGCGCATCACTTTGGAGTTAAGTCAGACCAATGGTACGACGGCCGCCAAGACGTACTTGCTTCAACTGATGCCGCACTTGATTACTTAAGCTACTTGCATAAACGCTTTGATGGTAATTGGCTAAACGCTTTGGCCGCTTATAACAGTGGTGAGGGCCGTGTTAAACGCGCAATCGAAAAAAACAAAAAGCGCGGTAAAAGCACCGATTACTGGTCGCTAAGCCTACCAAAAGAAACCGCTGACTACGTCCCCAAGTTACTCGCTTTAAGCTATTTAGTTAAACACCCACAAAAAGGCATTAAGCGCCCAAAGCTTGCATATAAGCCATTTACAACACAGATGAATATAGGCCAGCAGTTTGACTTTTCAGTTATTGCTAAGCTCTCTGGTATAGGCTCAAAGCAGCTACATGCAATCAATCAGGGGTACTTAAAAAATCAAAGCTCACCTAACGGGCCGCACACTTTACTGCTTCCTATAGGGCAAGAGGCACTATTAAAAAGTCAGTTTTTTAAATCAAACTTTGCTGGAGAGTACATCGTTAAACAAAACGACACGCTTTATGGTATCGCTAGGCGTTTTAGCATGTCGGTAAAAGCTTTAAAACAACTTAATAATAAAAATAATAATTTAATCGGCGTTGGAGAAAAGTTATTAGTTGGACAACCTAAAACTCTGCCAAGCACATTAACTGTTGATTACAAAATTAGTCCTTATTTAGAGCACCAAGAGATTGCGATTCCCACCATTGAAATAGATTACGAAGTTAAGTCAGGCGATAGCCTTTGGAGTATAAGTCAGCTTTATGATGTCCCTCATAGCGACTTGGCAAAATGGAATAAGCTCTCTGCATCAAGCATTTTAAAGCCAGGCACTCAATTAGTGCTGTTTATACCTCAGGCTGAAAAGCAAAAAGCAGCACCAATAAAAAAAGATTTACTGCTAGATTTACAAAAAACACTAAATCAGCCACGTTAAGTTTATAAACAAGTATATTTCGCGTAAAATCAGCCTCAACATATTAAATTTAAAGAGATAAGCATGCAAATCAGTAAAAATTCAGCTGTTGAATTTCACTACACACTCAGTGAAGGCACTGAACAAATAGAAAGTAGCACAAACGAAGCACCACTCACTTACATTCATGGTAGCGAAGGCATGCTTCCTGGTTTAGAAAAAGCACTTGAAGGCAAACAAGCTGGTGAGAAGTTTAGTGTAACGCTAGAGCCAAGTGAATCGTACGGCGAGCGTGTTGATGACTTAATTCAACGCATCCCGCTTAAGCACTTACAAGGCGACGTTAAAGTATGGAAACCAGGTATGACAGCAATGGTAAGTTCTAACCAAGGTCGTCATCAAGTGACTATTGTTAAAGTAGGTCGCTTTAACGCAGATTGTGATTTAAACCACCCATTTGCGGGTAAAACGCTAACATTTGATGTGGAAATCATCTCTGTACGTGAAGCAACAAGTGAAGAAGTTTCTCACGGACATGTGCACGCTGAAGGCGGCTGTGGCCACTCTCACTAATCACCTTTACTAATTAGGATCAAATATGGCTAAAGTTGCTATTGTTACTGGCGGAACAAAAGGCATTGGTTTAGCAGTAATTAAACGCTTGCTAAACAGTGGTTACCAAGTTCATAACCTCGATATAGAGCCTAGTGAATACGGTATATTCCATCAGTGCGATGTCAGTGATGTAACAGGCGTACGTAGCTGTATTAAAATTATATACGAGCAATCGCAACGAATAGACGTACTTGTTTCTAATGCAGGAAAGCATTTAAGCGCAAATATACAAAGCACCGACGAGCAAACTCTCGATGCGCTGTTTGCGCTTAATGTTAAAGGCGCTTATGCGGCAGTACAAAGTGTATTGCCTAGCATGAAAGCGCAAAATAACGGCGTTATTATATTAGTCGCTTCCGATCAGGCACTTATAGGTAAGCAAAACTCTTTTGCGTATAACCTGACCAAACACGCCCTTGCCTCTATGGCAAAAACAACAGCGCTTGATTACGCGAGTTTCAATATTAGAGCAAATGCCGTATGCCCTGGCACAATAGAGACCCCGCTATTTCATAACGCAATAGATGCGTACTGTAAAAAAAGTGGTGCAAACAAGGCCGAGATAGTTGCCGAAGAAGCAAGCCTTCAACCGCTTAACCGATTGGGGCAAGCCGACGAAGTTGCCGCTCTTGTGAGCTTTTTAGCAAGCGACGATGCCAGCTTTATTACTGGCAGCCTACAAAGTATTGACGGTGGCTATACTGCCCAATGAGTACAAAAATAATTGACCCGCATGTCCATTTCTTTAATTTAATTGAGGGTCAGTATTTATGGTTGCAGGGCGCCAATCCGCCAACATGGACAAATTTAGATAAAATAAAACAGCAAATTAGCGCAGAACAACTTATTGAAAGCACTGATTTCGAACTTTCTGGCTTAGTGCATATAGAAGCTGGATTTGATAACAGCGCACCTATTAATGAGTTAAAATGGCTTGATAAACACTTAAGTAATATTGCCTATAAAGCGATTAGCTTTATACAAATTGATCAAGACAGTGAGTCATTTGAACGTACGCTAAAAAACCTTATACACCCAACGTTAGCCGGGATCCGAGATATTACCGAAGGCAATGATGCAGCACGCTTATTAAACAGTTTTTGCTTAGATAATCTTAAAATATTAAGCCACTTGAATCTGCATTTTGAAGCGCAGCTTGAGCTTGAAAATATACCAATAGTAAAAAAATTAGCGTATTACGCGAAGCAACTCCCACATCTACAGATTGTAATTAATCATGCTGGATTACCAAGCAATATAGTACTTTGGCAACAAGGTATTGAACTATTAGCCAAAAATTGTAACGTTGCAATTAAGTTTTCAGGGTTTGAGCTTCTGTCGCTAAATAACCAACAGCAAATTACGTGTTTTGATATTATTTTTCAGCATTTTGGTGAGCAACGGATTATGTTTGCCAGTAATTTCCCCGTTTGCCAAATTAACTCCAGCTATAACAATTTATGGCATGCTCATTTGGGGTTGTGTAACAGTGATCACATCTGGCACCATTTAAGCTACAAAAATGCCAAACATCTCTATCTAGTATAAATAAAAACCGCTATATTTACGTATTAGTATAAAAAGCGAGCCTTCACATGTTCATTCCTACGAAGTTAAATATTGCAAAAACCATTCTGCCTTTAACACTTATTAGCATCTTAAGCGCATGTGGCGGTGGCGGTGGCGGAATTTTAAATGACAGTAATAGTGTCACTCCTATTGGCTCAAATACAACAACTTGGACCGCCAATGAATTTGCTCGTGCTAGTCAATTTAAAGGCCAGTGCCAAGCAAGTGATGAGAAGAACTGGCTACGTTCATGGAGTAACGAAACATACCTTTGGTATGATGAAATTATCGACACTGACCCAGCTCTTACGAGTGGAGTCCTTGATTACTTTGAACAACTAAAAACCAATGAACTCACCGAATCGGGTGCAAAAAAGGATAACTTTCATTTTAATTTACCTACCGATGAGTGGGAACGCCAAAATCAAGCAGGCGTAAGTTATGGCTACGGTTTCAATATAAAAATTCTAGCGTCTAGCGCACCTCGCCAAGCCATAATAAGTTATACGCAGCCCAATACTCCGGCAAGTAACCAAAACCTAACACGTGGATTTGAGTTAGTTGAAGTAGATGGTATTGATTTTGTAAATACCAACTCATCAAATGATGTTAGTGTTATTAATGCAGGTTTATTCCCTACGCAAACAGGTAAAGTAACTGAGTTTGTATTTAAAGATATCAACACCAACGAAAACCGTACTGTTACCCTCACGTCGCAAAATATAACCTCGCAACCGGTAAGTAATGTACGGACTGACTTAGCGAATGGAGAGGTTGGATATTTTCAATTTAATAGCCATAATGCAATTGCTGAAGAGCAACTATACAACGCATTTAACCAACTTGCTGCAAGCGACATTAAAGACTTAGTCATCGATATACGCTATAACGGTGGTGGGTTTTTACAAATGGCAAGCCAAATTGCTTATATGATCGCAGGTAATAGTAATACACAAGGTAAGGTTTTTGAACGTACTATTTTTAACGATAAAAACCCAAATACCAACCCAATAACAGGGCAAGCACTTACCCCAATGTCTTTTACCAATCAATTTGTGGGATTTGAGAGCAACCCAAGTATTACACCGGGTACACCTTTGCCAACACTTAACTTAAATCGTGTATTTGTGCTTACAACCAGCAGCACTTGCTCTGCCAGTGAAGCCATTATTAATGGTCTACGCGGCGCAGATGTAGAGGTGATTCAAGTGGGTTCAGGTACTTGTGGAAAACCATATGGCTTTTACCCAACAGATAATTGCGATACAACTTATTTCACCATTCAATTTACCGGCGAGAACAATAAAGGCTTTGGTGAATTTTCAGATGGTTTTGCACCACAAAATACATTAGATAACGCACTCCAGCCTGTATTAATAGCAGGCTGTGCCGTTGCAGATGATTTTACTACTTCCTTAGGTGATGCTAATGAAGCACTACTCAAAACGGCACTTAGCTATCGCACAACAGAGAGCTGTCCTGCGCCAAGCTCTACCAGTAGCAAGCAGGGTTTTGCTCCATCAATTGTAGATGATTCACCAAAGGTAGAAGATACCCGAGTGCAAACAATGCTTAATCAAAATATTATTCTCAGCGATAACATAAGGTAGGCTATGCAAATGCGTTTACTAATAATCACAGCTATCATAATGTGTACGCTTACTGGGTGCTCAGCACAAAGCTCTGAGTCGACACCTAAGCTGCAACATGCATTATTGGTAGAGCCAAATAGTAAGGCTGTAGCCGAGGTTATAGCTCTACTACTTCATAGTCAGCAGATACAATTAGCTGATGACGTATTTTTAACAAGTAGTACGGTAACGCTCGATAAACTTAATCAAAAAGATACTTTGGATAACCCGATTATGGGCAAGCAACTCAACATGCCCGATCAATTTGAGTTAATGATTAAAGACGAGCAATGTTTTGTACGCCACCTTGATAGTAAGGCAACCAAAGTTATCAATGATGTTAATTGCCGAGTAAATAATTAGTTTACTCAATGGCAATTTATATATAAAAAACGCTATGCTCACTGGAGTATATGTTTTATCTAAGCGCAGGTTATTTAACCTGTAAAACAACTATAATGACATTTATTAACCCTAAAACAGGATATTAAAATGAATAATCTTAGCTTTCGAGTTATTCCTACAGAAAATGGACAATGGAACATTTTTAGCCCTACGGGCGGAGATAGTGAAAATATTTGTATTGATTATAAAGCATTAAAGGCAGGCCAAGCCGTCAATTTATATTATGAATTGGTTGATTGTCTAGGATGGGAATTCGCTGAAAATGGCACCTACTTCTCTGATGCTAAAGATAATTTTAATTATCAATTAACAAGTATAGTGGCCAATAGCGGTCAATCACTTATAGTGTCTATCTCAAGTATCATTCCTGCCCACGCATTGCCTGCTCAGCTAGCAACAGAACTTGCTGACAATCCAGACGAAGCTGTTTCAGGTATGCTAAGTGAGAGCGCAGACTATGAAGTAAACTTCCGTCTTGTCGCTAAAAACACAGCTAATCAAGAACCAACAATGCGCTATTTCTCTCAAGATCCGCGAGTGATTCTTCAAGACATGGAACCACACTAGGAATTTTATGTACAGAGAGAATCATAATTCTCTTTGCCTAAGAGTTTTTGAAACTTACTCTCTGTACATAACGGCTTGAACCAACCAAGTCGATAAAAAGTGGGGCTCCATCCCTTTTTAATACTTTGCTCTACAGATGCAACCGCTGAGTACTTCTCTCCTAAAATGGCCTGAATCATAGCTTTCACAAAGTATACTTCGCTTAATTCAGAACTTTGAGCTAAAGCACGATCGATACTGATCATCGCTTCTTGCCCTTTATTCAAATGAACCTGTGCTTGCGCTTTTTCTAATAATAACTCAACAATTTGTGTATCGTCTGCTATCTGTCGATCTATCTTTTTATAAATATCAAAAGCCAGTTCCTTTTTATCTAACATATATAAAATATCAGCTAGATTGAGCTGTTGCGTACTATTTATAGAGGAGAGTTCTGCTGCCTTTTGGGCATGGTGTAATGCATCTTTTAACTCCCCTTTTAAAGACAACACAATAGAGTAATTTGAATATGTTGATGAAATAGCAGTCCCTGCTGAAATTAATCGCTGGTAGTTAATTTCAGCTTCCGCTAGGTCACCTGATAACAATGAAATATCTGCGAGCGTTTGTAGCGTAATAAAATCATTAGGTGTGTAGGTAAGTATTTTTGATAAATACTCTGCTGCTTTTTGATTATTGCCTTGCATAAGGTGGGCAATAGCTAGATTCCGTGTTGCAACAAGTGTTGGCCTTATTTTATAAGCGAGCTTTGCATGCGTTAAGGAACGCGCTAAATCACCATTTCTTTTATAGTAAATTGCTAGTAATGTTTGTTTTTGAAACTCTTCAAGATCTGACTCCTGAATTTTTTGTATCACAATTTCCGCATTATACTTATCTTTAACATGCTGATGAACTTCTAACATATCAATTAAGTAAGCAGCACTATTACGATAAGTACGAGGTAAAGTATTTAAGGTTTGTTTTAATTTTTTTATAATTTCGGGATCATGTGTTTTATCATACTGACGAAGTACGATTTTACGATACAGTGGATATAAAGGTGTAAACTCGGGACTGTGTAAAATCAAATTCTCAGCATCTGCCATTAAAGATTCCGCATCACGCGAATTATTTGACACTACACGTACTAAATTCACATATTGATCTAAAAACTCACTCTCTTTTTTTAGTGTTTGCCTACTCGCAGCATTACCTGTGTATAATTTTTCAACAAAACTACTCGCTAAATTATAAATTCCCATGTAATTTTCAGTATCACTTGCACTTCTTTCTTCACGAATTAGCGTCGCATTTCCCCCATTCAGTAGGCTTAAGTTGATATCACAAGAAAGTGGAGTGCAATCTAAGTGCGTAACAAGTAATTGATCCGAATTAAGTGCCTGGCCTAAAGAGGCTAAATTTGTGTCTTTGCCTAATAATTTTTGAGTTTGTCGTATTTCAGTTTTTGAGATTAATGCATAATCAGAGTGATTTAATAAGTAATGCGCTATAGCATCATTAATTGCCAAGTTAAGCACTTGCTTTTGAGCATCTAAGAGTTTGGTTGTTTTACTAAATTCGACAGGTAACACTGCAACGTAAGTTTTGGGTTTATTTGCTTGCCAATACCAAATGCTCACACTGAGTAAACTGATGGTAATACATGACAATAATGCAAAAATGACCCACTTATTCCTTTGTTTGTGTTTGCTAGCTAAATGAATGTCTGCCATAGAAATAGTTTCACTATTACCATTTAGCGACAATAAAATACGTTTTAATTCATCAGTAACTTCTACGCAAGATGACGGTCGGTGTTTTACATTATAAGAAAGAAGACGGTTTATAAGTAGTCCCAATGGTTCTGGGATACCCGTAATAGCGCATGCATTAGCGCTGCATTTATTATTTTTTATTTGCTCTGCTATAGACTTATTAGTAAGGTCAGAAGACTGTGCACTATATGGATGTTGATTAGCGAATAATTGATAAGCAATTAATCCAAATGAAAACAAATCACTTCTAAAGTCTAACGGTTGATCATTTAGCTGCTCTGGAGACATTGCTGTTAAACTGCCAAAGCTCATGTTTTCTTCCGATTGCAAAGTATCTTTTATCTGTGAAATACCAAAATCAGCGATTTTAGCTGAACCACTTTCATTGACCAAAACGTTGCTTGGCTTCAAATCAAGGTGCAAAATATTTTGCTGGTGAATGGTTAACAACCCTTCACTTATATCAATTAATAATGCTAGCTTTTCTTGTGCAGTTAATACTTGTTTTTTTAACAAACGTTCAAGTGTTGTACCTTTAACATATTCCATTTCAAGAACCAATTGCTCACCATACTGGATGGTCTTATAAATCTGGACTATGTTTGGATGATTAAAACAAGCTAATAATTTAGCCTCTAATAGTATTTGATCTGTAACTGAAGATGATAAATCGATTACTTTGAGCGCAACTTGGCGATCTAACTTTAAATCAGTAGCAAGGTAGACTTTGCTCATACCTCCTTGTGCTAAAACGTTTAGCTTATGGTAATGCTCTTCTAATTTAAACACACTGCAACTCAATAATATTTACATTTTAATGGTTAGTGTAACTTCAAAGATTAAATAATTACAATCTATTGATATTATTTAAGTATAATAAATTATATCAATAAGAAAAAACGGATGAACCATGGCTGTTTTAAAACATATAGAATCCCAGAGTAAATTCTATTTACGTGCTTTCCACCGCTTTGGTAGATTAGTACACTCTGTAGATACTTTGCTTGATTTTCCTGAAATCACACGTATTCATGCCGTAATTGAATGGCTAAATGAGCAATGGTGTATAAATGATTTAAGCAAAAATGGCGTTTGGTTAAACGATAAAAAAATCAGTAAAAATCAAAATATACCTTTAAAAAAAGGCGATAATATCCGTTTTTCTGAAGTAAATAATGCTGTGTATCAAGTTATTTGCGTCGACCCACCAAGAGACTTATTGTTACCAGAAAATGCCTCGCATGAAGACGTCATTTTTCTAGAGCAATACCATTTTTTACCTGACAATAAGCAACCTGAAGTGATTGTCTTTTTCGACTCACAGCAGCACTGTTGGTATTATGAAACTATGCAAGATCACCTTCTGACCCTAATGAGTGATGGTCAAAATTTATATATCGGCGGACAAGGTTGGTGCTTATTTCAGGCTGAATCCACCATGCAAGAAAAAACAGTTGAACTCAAAAGACAGCCTAATAATAATTTAGAGTTCATTTTTAGCCTAAGCCTCGATGAAGAATTAGCCGAACTAAAAATCAAAAAAATAAAGTTACATTAGACTTTGATGTGCGTTCTCATCATTATTTAACCTTGCTATTAGCACGATATAAATTAAATGACATGCAAAATAATTTTGAGGCTGATGTACAGGGTTGGGTGCAAGTAAAAAAACTAGCAAAAGATTTAGGTATTAGTGAAAGTCACGTTAATATTCAAATCCATCGCGCACGAAAGCAATTTGTTGAAATACTTAATAATGAAATAATACCCAGTGCATTGATAGAACGTAAACGCGGAAAAGTCCGCTTTGGCGGAAAAACGTTTACTATTTATAAAGGAAAAAAATAGAGTCTTCAAATTTAGAAGACAATGTAGAGTGAGCAGCAGATCATACAATAAAAAGCACTAGTGACATTTTTAGTAATAAATTAGACCGGCTGAAATAGTCGGTCTAACTTATTTTTAATAGTTTATTTTTTAAAGTGTAATATTATCAATCTCAACGCATTGGCTACTTAATTTCAACTCGCTGAGAGCGCATAACAATCTCGTCATTTAGCTCAATACCCAACCCTGGCTCTTCTGATACTTCAAAGAAGCCGTTTTTAGGCTGTGGATCTTGCAAACATAACTCGCGGTTCCATTTTTTAATCGCATAAGTATGGTGCTCATGAATTAAAAAGTTAGGGATAGCCGTTTCTAAATGCAGTGACGCTGCGGTTGCAACAGGGCCGCCACATACGTGAGCTTGAATTCGCACATCAAAAATATCAGCGTAGTCACATACTTTCTTAGTTTCGGTAAAACCACCGCACAAACCAATATCTGGCTGTAGAACATCAATACTTTGATCTTCTAAATATGGGCGCACTCCCCAGCGGTTATACAGACGTTCGCCACCAGCAATAGGCACATTAACTTTATCTGCTACTTTTGCGTGTAATGAGTGGTTTAGGTAGTTAACTGGCTCTTCAAAGTACATACAGTCAAATTCTTCTGCAATTTCACCCAACTGAATGGCTGTTGTCACGCCTGGTAAACTGTGGCATTCAAAAATAATATCCACTTCATCGCCTACTGCTTCGCGAATAGCTTGCATGCGCGCACGGTATAACTTCATTTCAGTACGTGAGATTATTTTTGTACGATCGTAATAAGTATTGCCGTCTTTATCGTACTGAATTGGATCTACTTTAACTGCATCATAGCCTTCGGCCATCGCTTTTAAAGCCGCTTCTGCATATTCTTGCGGCTGTACTAGCGCTTTAAATTCGCTATCCCAGTCAAACTGTAATTGCGATGCGTATGTACGTAGTTTGTCGTTAACTTTACCGCCTAATAATTGATATACAGGTAAACCAAGCGCTTTACCTTTTATATCCCAAAGTGCGGTATCAATTGCGCTCATTGCAGCATATACAACTGGTCCGCCGCCTAAACCCCAAAAGCTCTCACGTAACATACGTGACCATAGTTTTTCTGTTTGAAAAGGGTCGTGGCCGATTAAAAAGGCGTCGGCCATTTCTTTAATCATAGCAGCGGCTGCACTGTGGCCTAAATCGTAAGCAAGGCCTGCCTCGCCAACACCACTAATACCTTCGTCAGTATGAATACGTACAAATACAGGTGTCCAAGAAGGCCTATCAGGACAGTGAATATCAAATACTTCAACGCGATTTACTTTCATTAAAATTCCTTATTAACCGCTATGGGTTATTTTGCAAAACTAGAGTCAAGTCGGTACGCTTTACGCAACATTGCAGGCCACGCAAGTTGCCCGCCCGTGCTGCCACTGTGTACTACGTTTGCTTGATTATAAATATTGTCGATTATAGGTTGCGGCACTTCTATAACCTCTTGCGAGCTTGATTGTAGCGCTAGTTGTATTTCACACGCTCTCTGTAAATCATAAAAGCGCATAAACGCATCGCCTACCGTTGGGCCTACTGTTAAGCCACCGTGGTTTACCAATAACATATGGTTAGTGCTGCCCAAATCATCTTGCAGTACTTTTCGTTCATCGTCGTTTACTGCAAGCCCTTCGTAGCCATGATAAGAAAGCGATGGCAGTGAAAACATTGAATATTGGCTAAGCGGTAACAAACCATTTTTTTGTGTAGCGACTGCGATTGTTTCTTTAGTATGAAGGTGAATAACACAATGAGCGTCTTCGCGTACCTCGTGAATCGCACTGTGAATAGTAAAACCAGCTGGATTAATACTAAATGGCGTATCGTCAATAATGTTGCCGTCTAAGTCGACCTTCACTAAATTAGAGGCAGTTACTTCATCAAAGGTTAAACCAAAGGCATTCACTAAGTAGTGGTCGGTGCCAGGCAAACGTGCTGATAAATGCGTATAGATTAAATCCCCCAACGAAAGTGCTCTACCAGTCTATAACATGCGGCTAAATCAACACGAAGTTGCCACTCTTGTGCTGATACTTTATTTTTTAAATCGAGTTGGGGTAAATCAAACATAATAAGCCTTTTAAAACGTACATTATCAATCTGTACGAACAGATGTTTAGAAGTCTAAAGCAGTCTCTATTTTATAGCAAACACCAAACAAAACAGCCACACTATTGTGTGGCTGTTTGTAAAGCTAAAATACCAATTGCATTCAAATGGTATAGCTGCGTAAATTATTTTACGTTAGCTAGGTAATCTGCAATTGCTTCAAACTCTTCATCAGTTACCGTTGCAACCATTGCTTTCATGGCCATGGTCATACCGTTGTTACGTGCACCTGATTTAATGTCTTTCATTTGCGCTACTAAATAGTCTTTGTTTTGACCGTTTAGTTTAGGGTACATACCCATAATTGGTGCTTTACCTTCAGCGCCGTGACAAGTTTGACAATTTTTAGCGGTATAAAGTGCAGCGCCATCGGCAGCAGCTACATTAAACGAGAAGCTTGCGGCTAAAGTAATACCCGCGCCTAATAGTAGTGTTTTCATCTTGCTCATTGTATTTACTCTTCTTTTTTGACGGTTAGAAAAACTGTTCTATTGATTGTAGTAAACAATCAAATAAAAAGCATACGTACGAAACGACGCTAGACGATCAACTTAACCAAAAAACGCTAACTCGTTTCTATCCCACTTTTATATACTTTAGCAAATAAAAATGAGCTTACCCTTAATAGACTATTACCACACTATATCATCTGGTACTTCAAAGTCTGCGTATGGGTCATCTTCATCTTTTGGTTTGTTTTCTGGCTCCACATGAAAAACAATATACTTTTCGTCAACTTCAGCCACTTTGCGTGCTGGTTCGTCGTCTAAAACGTAAAATTGCCCTTCTAGTACACAGATAGCTAAACGACCACCCGATAACGCTTTTTGCGTTTTCTCGTTCACATCGATATTTTTTACTTTGTTTTGATAAGTAAAATTAAATGTGCGCTCACCACGAATAGCGTCTTGGTTGTGGTGCTCTAAAATTTGTTTAACACGCGCTTCTTGTTCGCGCTGCTTTAAGCTAACTTGGCGTGTTTGGTTAAGCTCTTCAGCCTTTTTTTGTTGCTCTAGCTTGGTTTGTTGGATGTGCTTTTGCAGATCACTTGGGTTACTAGTAGCCCCTTTCTTTTGCTTTTTTGTTGCTTACGTTTTTCTGATTTAGCAACTTTAGCATTATGCGATGTTGTTAATCCTGCTTGAAGCAATTGGTCTTGTAATGAACCCATGGCTTTGTTCCACTAAAAACTAATATTAAGGTTATTTTAATCACCAACGACTCTAAATAACAGCGCTATCGACATTAATCTAACAAACTAGTTAAAACAAACCATGATATAGCGCAAAGAGCGTGCTTTTAATTATGCATTAAAAGCAATTTTTAATACAATGCCACCTAACCAATCAGCAAATGTACAAGGCATATAATGCGTTTACCTCATCTACTCGTTTGCTCGGTATTTATATTTTTTGTACTTTATGCGCCACAGCCCTTACTCAGTCTTTTTGCGAATGAGTTTAATGTAGCCCCTGCGGTAGCTGGCAGCTTAATGACCGCAACTATGCTGCCCTTGGCCATTGCACCACTTGTTTATGGTGTACTTTTAGCAAAACGCAACCCATTACTCGTATTGCGTATTGCAATGGTATTTTTAGGACTTAGTAGCCTGCTTTTCATTTATGTACCGAGCTTTGAACTTTTGCTCTTGGTTAGATTTCTACAAGGTTTAACGCTTCCAGCAGCTTTAACAGCAATGACTAGCTATATAGGCATGAGCTACAGCGCAGATGCCCTTCAAAAAAATATGACCCTGTATATTGGTAGCAGTATAGTTGGAGGTTACTTTGGCCGCGTACTCGCCGCTTTGTTTAGCGATTTGTGGCATTGGCAAAGTTTTTATTATGTTATTGCTTTTATGCTTATTTTTTGGCTTTAACAATTAAGCATTCTCGCTTTTCAAACCCAGCTACACCGTCGCAGCTCTCCCTCTAGATTACCTTAAACAACTTAAAGAAGGTGCTGTACTTAAAGTGTATGGCGCCGTTTTTTGTATGTTTTTTTGTTTCGCTGCACTACTTAATTACTTACCGTTTATATTACAAAACACGTTTTTACTTACGAATACTCGTGACATAGGTTTAGTTTACAGTGGTTATTTAATTGGTGCACTCGCCTCTATTACTGCACCTTGGCTGCTTAAAAAAACACCTTCATCTTGGCATCTTTTAGTCGCTGTATTTAGTTTTTATAGTGTGAGTATTATTTTATTAATGAGCCACCAACTTAGCTTATTTTTAATCGCATTTACTTTGTTTTGTGGGGCAATGTTTGTAATCCATTCAACTGCAGCGCCGCTCGTTAACAAAATAAGTAAAGCCCCACCAAGCGTAACCAATGGCGGGTATGTATCATTTTATTACAGTGGTGGTGCATTAGGGTCGTTATTACCCGGTGTGGTATACCAACATTATGGGCAAACAGCGTTTATGTTTACGCTGCTTGCGGTTTGCTTATGCGGTTTATCGTTAATTGTGTGGGCTTATTTTGAGGGTAAAAATACAACTCGCGGTTGATGCTTTGTGTAATTAAAAAAAGTTTCTAAGTCAGCCTTGCTAAGCAACCATGTTTGGGTATTTTCAAATGGATGACAATGGAACAAATCGCCACCCCAAATATCTTGGTCAACCCATAAGCTCACTTCGTTTTGCTTATCATTTAAAAGAGCCAACATAGATACACACCCAGGAGCCACTTTTAAATATTTAGCTAGCCGCTCACTTGATGCAAACCCTAAGCGTGAAAGACCTTGCTGCTTTGACAATACCTTTAAGTCGAGTTGTTTATCGTGCGCTGTAATAACTAAAAAATGTCGCTTACCCTCATTGTCACGTAAAAATAAATTTTTAAGACGTGTACCTGGGCGCTCAATCATAAACTCATCAGCCGCTAAGCTAGTATGTAGCGGCGGATGCTCTATTACATCGTAATTAATATCTAGGTGCGCTAAAAGCTCTGCTAACTTAGTTTTATCAGCCAACATATTACAAACAACGTCCTCTTAATTGCACACTCAAATCTCGCCATATAACGTCATTGACTTCGTGTTCGTTATCGCAATACTGACGCTCTTTTAGCTCTTGATTTAATAACTCAACAGCTTGGTCTTCTAGCTGCAACTTTAAAACACTCGACTCTTCAAAATGCTCTTGCTCAATATATTGCTTAACCTCACCACGACTTGGTCTGTTATTAGGACCACGGTCAAGATTAAAGTTTTCACGATGCTTAGCTTTTACTGAAACAACATAAGCAAAAATTTTATTACCTTGCGCATCTTTTTTTCATGAAACTGTTTGTTGTTTATTTCAAAAGGAGGCCCGTCACTTGACGCACAACCTGCGAGTAAAACCATCATCACTAGAACACTTTTTTTCATGCTTTTTGTCGTTTTAGTTTGTAATTAAGCCGAGTCTATCAAAATTTGTCATAAACAGTAAAAATTAGCGAAAAAATACTTGACCAAATTTATAAAAAAATTTAAAGTTCGTCCCGCTTGGAACTCAGCAGCCAAGTAATTACGTAAATCGTAATTTAGGAATGTGGGGCTATAGCTCAGCTGGGAGAGCGCCTGCCTTGCACGCAGGAGGTCAGCAGTTCGATCCTGCTTAGCTCCACCACTTTCCTAACTCCTCATCAAAAAACAAAAACTATTTTTTCGTAGTGTTAATTACTTTCTTTTCTAACTAATTTTTATAACTTTCAACTTGAGTCTTTACAACTTATTAGCTATATATAATGTCATATGTATTAATGCTTTAGGCTTATCATGGACACCCCTAAGCGCTCAACGTTGAAAAAACTTGCTGTTATTGGTTTGACTGCTGGCGCGATTACGCAAGCTCCTTATGTTTTTGCCCGAAAAAAGTCACTTTAAGAGTCCTTGGTACACATGTCACATTACAAGATGCTATTCGAAAACAAGCGATGAGCGACTTGGGTATTAATATCGAATTTACACCCGCAGGCAGTGCAGCCGTTTTACAAAGAGCGTCAATGGCCCCAAGCTCCTTTGATCTATACGAACAATGGTCAAATAGCATAAATGTGCTGTGGAATGCAGGCTCTATACAGCCAATAGAAAAAAACGACTCACTTACTTTAATGAAATTAACAACCTTACTAAAACAGGAAAGCTCACCGAAAATGCAAATATTGGTGCAGGCGATGCTCCGTATAAATTATTAAATGTCCAACCCGATGGTACATTAAGCGAGCACGAAAGCGATCACATAAGCTTTTTGCCTTATGTGCACAATGTCGACTCTTTTGGTTACAACACTGATTTCATCAAACCAGGTATAGCTTACGAAACAGAAAGCTGGAGTTGGCTATTAGATGATACGAACCGAGGAAAAGTAGCCATTGTAAATGCCCCTACTATCGGATTATTCGATTTGGCCTTAGCTGCACAAAGCAAAGGCCTCATAAAATTTAATAATATCGGTTCAATAACGCGTTCAGAAATGGATCGACTCTTTAGTATATTACTTGATTTTAAACGCCAAGGTCACTTTAGTGGGTACTGGAACTCTGTGCCAGAATCAATCGAGTTTATGAAGAGCAAACGTGCGCATATAGAGAGCATGTTCTCACCAGCAGTAGCCGCGCTTAATAGCCAAGGTGTTAATGTGCGCTTTGCCGCTCCAAAAGAGGGTTACAGAGGCTGGCACGGTGTGATGTGCTTATCGTCACAAACACAAAATAGCGTTAAAGATGCTGCTTACGATTATATGAATTGGTGGTTATCAGGTTGGCCGGGGGCTTTTATAGCTCGTCAAGGTTATTACATTAGCAACCCTGAACGCTCAAAGCCACTACTGAGTTCTTCTGAATGGGACTACTGGTACGATGGTAAAGCAACTGAAATAGACTTACGAAATACCAACGGTGATATAACGATAAAAGCAGGAGAGGAACGAAATGGAGGTAGTTATCTCAAACGTTTCAGTAATGTTGCAGTATGGAACAGTGTTATGCCAACCTACGATTACAGTTTGCAAAAATGGCATGAGTTAATTAGTCGCTAATGAAAATTCGTTCGATAAAATCAAAAATAATTTTAGCTTTGTGCTTACTTATGAGCTTATTAGTACTGCAAAGCTATTTATTTAATTATTCACAAAAATCATTATTAAACTTACAAAAAGCACAACACAATGCACTGATGCAAAATGAAAGTGTAACGCGTTTAGAAAACGATGTTATTTCACTGCAAAGTCAGGCGATTGCTTATGTTGATAAAGCAAATCAAAATACAATCGAAAAATTCGACCTTTATTTAAATGAAGCAAATAAAAACCTCAATCTCTTAAAAAGCAATTCTGTAGAGCATTCTTTAGAGTATCAAAGTGCACTAAACAGACTTGGTGACTACCTAAGTAACTATCAAGACACGTTCAATCAAATTGTGATGAATCGAACTAAACGAGAGCAACTTTACATAACGCAATTTAAACAACCTATTACAGATCTAAAAATACAGATAACGAAATTAGAAACGCAAGCTTCCCTAAAAGCAAAGCTATTTTTAGCGATATATTGCTTACTATAAGTAACCTAGAGCACGCGGTAGTAAGTTACCTGTATAAACCTAATTTTGACGAAGCACAAAATGTTAATAAAAACCTTGAGCATTTACACTCAAAATTAGCGAAAGCACCTAGCATAAGCAGTGTCTCCATGAACACGATTACAAACTTAAAGAAAGCTTACAGCCAATTAATGCTGCTGACACGTAGCTACACTTTTTCGATTAATGTTGTGCTTACTGGTATTGAAAACGAATTACTCTATTTAGCTAATCAAGTCAAAAAAACTGAAAAACTGAAATTTAATGAAACTGAAAAACAGCTCAGCTCCCACCTAATAAGCTACACAGAACAAGCGAATTTATTCGCTTTATTAATTACGATTATTGTTATATCAGTCGGCTACTTTATTTTTAGATCGGTCATTAAACCAATTACTCAGTTAACCACTTTACTAAACGATATGAGTAATGAAAAACAAGTTACGCTCAATAAAAACCATCATAATCAAAGCGAGATATCCGCAGTAATAAAAGCAGCAAATATGTTGTATCAAAAAAATCAGCAAACCAAAGAGTTACTGATTGAAACGCAGGCGTTAAATATCCAAATGGAGACTATGAACAAAGAGCTTACAGTTGCGATAGCACAAGCCGAAAGTGCTAACAAAACAAAAAGTGACTTTGTGGCAAATATGAGTCACGAGCTGCGAACACCAATGAATGGCGTATTAGGTATGCTACAGCTTTTAAGAGACAGTACTTTACCTACTAAACAGCAACATTACGCAGACAAAGCATATTCAAGTGCACATAATTTACTGCATATCCTGAATAATATTTTAGATTTTTCTAAACTTGAATCAAAAAAATAAAAATAGAAGAAATACCATTTACTCTCGACTCTATTGTAAAAAACACGGGCAATTTATTTAAAGATACCGCGAATCAAAAAGGCTTAGCACTTGAATTTAATCTACATGCTGACCCACATTTAGAGCTGATAGGGGATCCATTTCATCTGAACCAAATCATCAATAATTGCGTCGGAAACGCAATAAAATTCACTGAACATGGGAAAATTCAGTTAATTGTAGAAACAATATCCCAACAAAAAAACATAATTGATTTAAGGTTTTGTATTAAAGATACAGGCGTAGGAATTGAACCTGAACAGGTCGAGAAAGTATTTAACTCTTTTTATCAAGGTGATGCTTCTATTACTCGCAAATACGGTGGCACGGGGCTTGGGTTAACTATTAGCCAACAATTTACAAAAGTACTCGGTGGAAAAATTCAAATTCGAAGCGAAAAAGATAAAGGCAGTGAGTTTTATTTCACCTTACCATTTAAACTTTCACCACAACACAGACAAAAAAAACGAGCCTTACTCATTACGCCACAAAAAGAACAAGCTGCCCAACTTGTGTCTTTACTCAGCAGTGTTGGAATAACACCCGAAACAACAGAAGAGCCGCTACGCGCTCTCGCTAAAATATCTCAACCAAGCTCTCCTTTTGATATTGTCATTTTGTCATTGACGCAAGAAGAAGCCAAAAACAGTATTATTCTTCAAAAACTCACTGAAAGCAGTCAGCTATCTAAAAACAATTTAAAAATCATCATAATAATTACGGATACCGATCAGCCTCACACCCAGCCAACACAAAAAAATGTACATATTATAAATAACAGTTACAAACAGTCGGATATCTTAAAATTACTTGCATCTGAAAGCAAAGCAAGCATCACCCCAAAGCCTGATAACTTGATTAAATTTACTGGTATAAAAGCACTCATTGTTGACGATAACCCTCTGAATATAGAAATCACCTCTGCAATGTTAAAAAAATTAGATCTAGACATTGTAACGGCAATGAACGGGCTGGAAGCCGTTGAGTGTGTTAAAAACAATATATTCGACATTATTTTTATGGATATTCAAATGCCAGTAATGGATGGTATTTTAGCCACCAGTAAAATTAGAGAAAATGGTGAAACGCTACCAATAGTTGCATTAACCGCGGCAGTACTTCCTGAGGATAAAAAGGCAGCTATTGATGCAGGTATGAATGACTTTTTAACCAAGCCCCTCATTTTTGATATGCTATTTCAAAGCCTTGAAAAGAATTTATCAACGCCCCAAAGTGGTTTACTCATTAATATCCCTCTAGCACTTGATAACTTAGATAATAATGAACGTTTGCTAAATAAATTGATTACACAGTTCGCGATAGACTATGAAAACTTTATTGTAAAGTTTCAAAAGCTACAAGAAACTAATAATAATATTGAACTTGCCCGCCATGTTCATGCAATAAAGGGTTTAGCGGGCACTTTAGGATTAGAAGTTTTAGAGCAGCTAGCTAAAAAAATTGAATCTCAAATACGCAATAAAGAAGTTGTTTCATTTTCACTGTTTAGTGAGCAATTTGTAATTACTTTGCATGCAATTAAACAGTATCTAACAACTCAACGCCTTAGCGAAGATGTCAATTTAGAGGGCAATGAAAATGCAAGCGAACTTACAACCCTTATTGATAAAATTTATGAATTAACAATTAACTCAAAGCCAATTCCTAGCAGCTTAGTAAGAAGCTTAAATGGCTTCACTTTGAAATCTCCCCATCCTTTACTCGGACTTAAGTCGGCAATAAATCAATTTGACTATCAATTAGTATTAGAGTTGATAAGCCAATTTCGTGATGACAATTTAAATTAGCCAAGCGTAAAAAACTAAGCTAGATTAGATATTAAAGACTCAAAAGGATTGAATGTGCATTCGATGTATCCGGCTAAAAATATTAGTGAAGCTCAAGATAAAAAACACAAACCCTTAGTGTTAATTGTTGATGATGAGCCAAATAATCTTCATGTATTAGTTGAAGGGTTACTTGCTGACTATGACGTAAGAGTATCCATTAGCGGCGAACAAGCCCTAACTTTTATAGAATCAACACGCCCTGATTTAATTCTGCTTGATATAATGATGCCGGGTATGGATGGCTATGAAGTATGTGAAATATTAAAATCACGCCAAAATACCAAAGGAATCCCCATTATTTTTGTGACAGCACTGACCACTGAAGACTCAGAAGAACATGGGTTTGAATTAGGTGCTATTGATTATATCCACAAGCCTTATAAACTTGCTTTAGTAAGAGCCAGAATTCGTACTCACATAACATCGCAAGGTATGTTAGACCGACTTATAGAGAAGAACTTTGACCTGCACGATAAGCTCCTTGAAATAGAATCTCTAGCACAAGAATTAAGTGAAAGAGAAGAGGAGCTTAAGCAATTATCATCTAAACAAAAACTTTTCTATCAGGCGTTGGTGAGTACTGCCGATGGTGTTGTTATTACTGATTCCGATGGAAAAATAATTGCCGTTAACCCTTCATTTTGCCGTATCACAGGCTTTACTGAAGCCGAAGCGCTAGATATTAAGTTACATAAGCTAAAACAAAATAATCAACCTGGCATTAGTTTTAATAATGTTTGGCTCCACGCAAACAAAGCCGGCTATTGGAGCGGAGAGCTCGTTACGCGTCGTAAAAATGGTGAGCTATATCCTGAATTACTGACACTAAGTATGGTAAAAGGTGAACAAGACTCAAATGTTCATTTCATTGGTGTATTTAGTGATATTTCGAGTTTGAAAGTAACTCAAGAACGCATTGACTACCTTACTTGGCATGACGAACTAACCGCTTTACCTAACCGAAACGGTTTTCTAAAGCAGCTAGAACAACAATTACAGCGATGTTCTTTAGACAATAACTATGCTTATATTTATATAATAGACATAGACAGCTTTCACTCAATTAATGATGGCCTTGGTTTGTTAGCAGGCGACAAAGTTCTTAAAGAACTTGCCAATCGTATCCATAATAAACTTGATAAAAAAGACGTTATTGCACGCTTAGGCAGCGATGAATTTGCCGCTTTGAGTAGTGTTGACAAAGGCGTTGGTCGACTAAGATCACAAGAAATTGCAGAACATAAGGCACAAGAGTTATTAAGAGTTATTAACGAGCCTTTCATAATTGATGATCAACAAATAAGTATTACAATTAGCATCGGCACCTATATTTTCCCTAGAGAAGATCAGTGGGAAAATGCGATTGAAACGATCAGAAACTGCGAAGCTGCTTGTTATAAAGCAAAAGAAAAAGGCGGTAATAGAGTCACTTTCTTTGATAACTCTTTTGGTGAACAGGCAAAGCGCCGCTTTGAAATTGAACAAGACTTACGAAAAGCAATATCGCAAAATGAATTAACACTTTATGTTCAGTCTCAATTTGATAGTCAGCAAAAGTTAAAAGGTGGCGAAGTGCTCTTACGGTGGATGCATCCTGAGAAAGGCTTTATTAGCCCCGCTGAGTTTATTCCTATTGCTGAAGAGTCAGACATTATTTATGAACTAGACTCATGGGTACTTACAAATTCTTTGTCGCTTATTCAACAGTTAGATGATCGTCATTCAACACTGAGCTTATCGGTAAATATTAGTGGTAGACACTTTCATGAAGCACGTTTCCTATCATTATTAAAAACTAAAATAGAGTTTTACGAAATAAAACCAAACCAGTTAACTATCGAAATTATTGAAGGCACCTTACTCAATCACATAGAGTCCGCCATTGAGGCGGTACAATACCTAAAAAACTTAGGTGTTCGTGTATCCATTGATGACTTTGGTACGGGTTATTCAAGCCTTACCTACCTCAAACAATTGCCTATTCAAGAATTGAAGATAGACCGCTCATTTGTGTTTGATGCGCCGACTGATAACAACGATAAATTAATTATTGATATGATTGTTAGCTTAGGAAAGCTATTTCAGTTGAAAGTTGTTGCCGAAGGAGTAGAGAATCAGTCCCACTTTGATTTATTCCAAGAGTACCCTGAAGTAATTATGCAAGGCTATCATTTGCATAAGCCAGAACCAGCAAGTGATTGGATAAAAAAATTAAAATAAACCACAAATACAGCAAAGCCGAGCAATGCTCGGCTTTATTACTTACATCGTTAATTTATTCACGAACTTGGCCTTCGCCATTTACTAAGTACTTCTCAGTAGTGAGTGATTCAAGCCCCATTGGACCGTATGCATGAAGCTTGGAGGTCGCTATACCAATCTCCGCACCTAGACCCAATTGTGAGCCATCAGAAAAGCGAGATGACGCGTTAACCATTACTACAGAAGCATCAACACTGCGTTGAAATAACTCTGCGGCAGTTTGATTTTTAGTACAAATTACTTCGGTGTGGTTTGAACCGAACTGTGCAATATGCTCAACTGCTGCCGTAAAGCTTGGAACAACGCGAATAGCAATTTCTAAATCTAGATACTCTTCACCAAATTCATCATCAGCTAAAACGGTTGCGTTATCAAAATATTTAGCTGCAAAACTGTCTGCATTTATTTTCACACCTTCTTGGCGTAGTACGACTGCACACAGATTAAAAAACTCATCTGCCACATCTTGATGAACAACTAAGCCCTCTAGTGCATTACAAACACCGGTACGCTGCGTTTTACCATTAAGTAGTAAGTTAAGGGCTACTTCTAGATCTGCATCTTTATCCACATATAGATGACAAACACCTTTGTAATGCTGAATTACAGGAATCGTACTGTTTTCAGTAACAAAGTTGATTAAGCCTTCGCCGCCACGTGGAATAATTAAATCAATACTTTCGCGTTGCTGCATTAACTCCATTAATAGCGCACGATCTGGATCTGGAATCACTGAAATAAGTGATACTGGTAAGTTATGCTTTTCAAGTACGCTATGCATCACACTTGCGATAGCTTGTGAACTTCTAAGTGCTTCTTTACCGCCACGTAAAATTACGCCATTACCTGATTTAAAACATAATGCACCAGCGTCTGCTGTCACATTCGGGCGTGCTTCGTAAATCATACATACAACGCCAAGAGGTACGCGCATTTTACGAATTTTGATACCATTTGGACGCTCGGTAATATCTCGTAGCTGACCAACAGGATCATCAAGGCTTACTATAACTTCAATGCCTTGTGCCATTGATTCAATACGCTCATCGTTTAACGTTAAGCGGTCGATCATTGAGGCAGCTAAGTTATTGTCGCGTGCTGCGCTTAAATCACTTTCATTTTCTTTTATTATAAATGCTTTTTGCTCTCTTAATGCCGCTGCCATTTCAACTAATACTTGGTTTTTAGTCTCGGTATCGAGTAAAGCAAGTGTATGTGCAGCTTTAGCTGCCTGACGTGAAATGTCCGTAATTAAACTCATGACTTCTCCAATAATGCGATATGTTTTTCAGATATAACTGGTCCAATTGAATCCTGCATTTTTTCGCTGAATTCACTCTGTTCGTTGTCTGCAATAAAGTTTAACAAACAGCTACTATAATTTGCGGTCGCTTTAGCTAGACGCGTACCGTCTTCACTTCGTACTAAAATGGTATCACCGATAGCAAATTCACCGTGTACTTCAACGATCTCATCGCCGCGAATACACCCAGTTTCACCTTCTAATGACTCATCAAACGACCCATCAACAACAACTTCACCTTGCTCGTTTGCTGTATGTGTCATCCAATGTACAGAATCTTGCATTGGCTTTTCGTATGGCGAAAAAATAGTACCTGGATTTTCTCCAGCTAATAATCGAGTAAATGTTTCTTCTTTAAAGCCATTAATAATATAAGTGGCTATACCGTGTGATGTTGCCTTTTCCGCAGCCTCTATTTTGGTTTTCATACCACCGGTGCCCACAGCACTCGTAGCACATCCTGCCATAGCATAAATAGATTCATCAATTGATTTTATTTCAGGTAATAAAACAGCATCGTCGTGCAAATTAGGATTTTTATCATATAACCCATCAACATCCGAAAAAATCAGTAAAGCATCTGCATCTGCTGCAGCGGCAACCATAGCAGATAAATTATCGTTATCACCTACTCGTAAATCGTCTGTTGTCACAGCATCATTTTCATTGATGATTGGTAGCACACCGTGCTCAAGTAACGTAAATACGGTTTCCCGAATACTTTGATAACGCTCATGATCACGTAAATCACCATGAGTTAATAGTAATTGCGCTGATGGAAAGTCGAAAAAACGGTCCCACATGGCAATCATTTCTGTTTGGCCTGCTGCCGCCATTGCCTTTTTCATTACAACTGAACGTGGTTTATCTGATGGAAACAAGTGCGCGCCAGCCGCTACCGAACCTGACGAAACCAGGATCACCTCAATACCACGCGCACGGCAACGAACAATAAACTGTGCGATGGTTAATATATAACGTGAACGGCAGCCATCGTGATCCGGTGCAATTAATGCGCTGCCTACTTTAAGTACAATGCGTCGCCAATTTAACTTTTGCATAAATGCTCAACTTTCCATTTTATTTGCGCTCACTACTCGTGAGCTAAAACTAAGTAGCTAGGTATAAAACCTTGCTTCGAATTTATTTATCGTTTGACAGCACTTTTAAACGCACACAAAAAGGCCAAATCTAAAACGTTGTTTTAAATTTAAGCTCAGATATAAAGTAGCACCCACCCAGTGTTATGAGCAGTACCAATAAGAAAGTTTAAAAGTGTTGTTTATGCATCGCTGTAAAAAGCTGTGTGTGGCTTTTCTATTAACAACATACATAGAGCCTCTAGAGTCTGATACACCAACAGATAGGGTGAAGACTCAAGGACCGAGATTTAATCGCCACGATGGGGATTAAATATTGAAAAGTAATAGTTCAACTCAAACCTTTATTTGTTAAATAAAATAAACAAACTTGTCCAGTAAAACCATACTTAAGAATTCGGAAAATAAAATTTTAACGTTCAGATACTAATTTAGTATCCAAAACATGATTATAAGCAGTAAAAATGACCGTAGTATTAACGTTCAACTATTTCAACCAACAATCTTAATTAGATAACTAATAATTCGAACTCGAAGTATAATACGCTAAATTACACAGTAAGATCAAGGCTAAAATTCAAACAGAGCTATTACACATTAATAATAAAATATATATTTTCATTATAAATCAACAAGATAATAGTAGTTAATGTGCTTTTATAAAGTCTTTGCATCCAAGATCCAAAATTAAAGATCACTAATCTTTTATTAGCAGCTAAAATTGATTAGTAATATTTGAATTTCCCGTGTATACCCCTGTATTAATAATTAACAAAAGTTATACTTTTAAAATATATCGTCATAAATAAGGAATTCTTAATCTATGTCAGCAATTTATATAGCCGGTATCGCACTTTGCTCTGTACTTGCCCAGTGGGTCGCGTGGGCATTTAGAGTACCCGCTATTCTTTTTTATTGCTTACTGGTCTTTTACTTGGGCCATTTAGTGGTGTTTTAGACCCTGATGCATTGTTAGGTGATTTACTGTTTCCAGTTGTATCACTAAGCGTTGCAATCATTTTATTTGAAGGTTCACTTACTCTGCATTTCAGAGAATTAAAAGGGATTGGAAAAGTTGTAAGAAACCTTTGCTCAATCGGCATGCTTACTACCTGTATTATTATTAGCCTAAGCGCCTATTGGTTACTTGAGCTTAATTGGCGTGTAGCTGCAGTATTAGGTGCAGTGCTAGTTGTAACAGGCCCTACTGTGATAGCACCGCTATTAAACTCAATGCGCCCAACACAAGACATTGACCGCATACTACGCTGGGAAGGTATTGTAATAGACCCAATCGGCGCATTGTTTGCTGTATTAGTATTTGAAGCCGTAATGCTTGTAGGCCAAGGCGAAGTATTTAGCCACACTATTATTGCTTTAGTTAAAACCCTCGGCGTTGGTTTAAGTATTGGTGTTGCTGCAGGCTGGCTAACAACACTATTAATGCGCCGCGAATGGCTACCATTTGAATTACATAAGTTTGGAATTTTAGCGTTAGTACTCATTAGTTTTTCTGTATCAAACTATTTAAGCCATGAATCGGGTCTTTTAGCTGTGACAGTATTTGGCATTTGGCTTGCTAACCAAGACGATTTAGAAATAGATTCTGTACTGGAGTTCAAAGAAGACTTGTCGATGATATTAATATCAACGCTGTTTATTTTACTTGCAGCACGCTTACAGCTCTCTGATTTAATGATGCTCGACAGCGATGTATTTATATTTTTAGCCATCGTACTTTTTGTTGCACGCCCATTATGTATTGCTATTTCGACCTTTGGTACTGACCTACCAATGAAGTCTCGCTTGGTACTTGCTTGGATAGCTCCACGCGGTATAGTCGCCGCTGCCGTTGGGTCGGTATTTGCGCTTAGTATGATGGAGTCTGGTGTTGCTGATGCTGAAAAAATGGTACCTCTCATATTTACAGTAATTATAATTACCGTTGTACTACAGAGCTTAACTGCGATTCCTGTTGCTAAACTTTTAGGTGTACGCCAACCGTCGCCAAATACGATTTTGATTATTGGTGCAAACCATGTTGCACGTGCCATTGGCCGAGGCTTAAAAGATCAAAATATTCCTGTTCATTTATCAGACCCAGCATGGGAAAACTGTAGAATGGCACGTATGGATGGCTTAGCGTGTTATTACGGTAACCCGCAATCGGAGCACGCCGAACGCTATTTACCACTAACTACTATTCGCAGTGTACTAGCACTCTCACCTAATCGTCATCACAACGCGTTGGGCGTCCAATATTTTTCTCACTTACTTAATGAGAAAAATGTATTCTCATTGCGCTCTTCAACGTCGCACGCAAAAGCAAATAAAGACAGCGCAACGTTTTTATCACGACAAATACTTTTTGGTGACGAAGGGTCATATGCACGCTTAAGCAGCATTATAGCTAAAGGTGGTAAAGTTAGTTCAACACGTATTTCTGATGAATTTAGCTGGGAGCAATATCTAGAAATGAACCCTGAGGCTATACCACTGTTTATTCTCATTGGTGATAAAGACAGTGATGAGGATACACCAATTAAGCTCAGACCGTTTACAATCAACATGGAAAAACCGCCGCAAGAAGGCGAACGCGTTGTTGCATTACAGCCGCCTAAAATGTCAGTTTTAAAAGACCCGCAAACAAAGGCTAAAGAAGACAGTTAAATACTTTTACAGTCTGTAAAAACTAAAAAACCCTAACTTAAAAAGTTAGGGTTTTGTTTTTTAAAGCCATTAAATAGGAAGACGAGCTCGAGCAACCACACTTGCTGGCATTTTTTCAGCTAATTGAGTAAGTGATTGTTCAATTTTTTGATGGGTTGCCTTATCTGCCACCATAGAGTTAAACAACCATCGATACGCATCTTCAAAGTCTCGTGGACTACCAAAGCCATCATTAAATAATTTAACCAAGCGCAATTGAGCTTTTAAATTGCCTTGCGATGAAGCTTCACGTAAATACGTAATTGCCATCGTTTTATCTTGTTGCACTAATCGGCCAGTGTCGTAGTAACGTCCTAGTTGCTCTAATGCTGCCGCTAAGCCCTGCTGAGCAGCTTTACGCATATAATACACACCTAACTCTACATTTCGATCAACGCATACGTTATAAGCCAGCATATCGCCATATAAAAACTGATAAGACGGTAACGCCATTTTATTGGCTCGTGCTTCTATATCTTGCACTAACTGGCAATCATCAGCCTTTACGCGCTGTAAATGGACATTTTTATTTATCAATGCAATCAACTCAGGCTCAGTGTACAACGGCACAGCAGCAGATGTTTCCTCAGCTAAGCTATTGAAACTTATGAGTAAAGAGAGTGATGTTAGCGATATTGCCAACATTGAATTACAAAATAATAAACGCATATTCGCCACATATAAAAATGATATCTACAAAATACTATACAAAGATCGTTCCAAAGTGAATTTTAGGCACAAAAAAAGCTGCACTAGGCAGCTTTTTTTAATCTAATAGTAATTACGCAAACGGGTTGCGAAGTACCATAGTCTCTACACGATCTGGGCCTGTAGAAATAATATCAATTGGAACACCCGTAATTTCTTCAATACGCTTGATGTAGTCAATTGCAGCTTTTGGTAAACCGTCAAGACTTGTTACACCAACTGTGTTCTCTGACCAACCTGGCATCTCTTCGTATACTGGTGTTACTTTATCGTAACCTTCAGCTGCTAATGGCGTTACGTTAGTAACTGTACCATCTTCGAGCTTGTAACCAATACAGATTTTAAGTGTTTCTAAACCATCTAAAACGTCAAGCTTAGTTAAACAAAAACCTGAAATACTGTTGATTTGAACTGCACGGCGCATAGCCACTGCATCTAACCAACCAGTACGACGAAGTCGACCTGTTGTTGCGCCAAACTCATGGCCTTTATCGCCTAAATGCTTACCAACTGGATCTTGTTTATCAAGACCATCGTAAAGCTCTGTAGGGAAAGGACCTGAACCAACACGTGTCGTGTACGCTTTAATAATACCTAGAACGTAATCAAGGTTTAATGGACCAAAACCTGCACCCGTCGCAACGCCACCAGCGGTAGTATTTGAAGACGTTACATAAGGGTAAGTACCGTGATCGATATCAAGTAACGTACCTTGTGCACCTTCAAATAAAATGTTTTCGCCTGCTAAACGCGTTTGATCTAAAAGCTCAGTTACATCTACAACCATTGCTTTTAAGATATCAGCAACAGCCATTGCATCATCAAACGTTTTTTGGAAATCTACAGCATCTACTTTGTAGTAGTTAACTAAAGTGAAGTTATGGTATTCAAGAACTTCTTTTAATTTAGTTGCAAATAATTCCGGATTAAACAAGTCACCTACACGTAAACCACGGCGCGCCACTTTATCTTCGTACGCTGGACCGATACCACGACCGGTAGTTCCAATTGGCTTATCGCCACGAGCAGTTTCGCGGGCTACATCTAATGCAACATGGAAAGGCAAGATTAGTGGACATGCTTCGCTTATTAAAAGACGCTCGCGTACTGGTACGCCGCGCTCTTCAAGCATGCCAATTTCTCTCATTAGCGCTTCTGGTGATAAAACTACACCATTACCAATCACACATTTAACATTGTCACGTAATACACCCGATGGAATAAGGTGTAGAACCGTCTTTTCACCTTCGATAACTAAAGTATGACCCGCATTGTGGCCACCTTGATAACGAACTACTAAAGATGCTTTGTCCGTAAGGAGGTCAACTACCTTACCCTTACCTTCGTCACCCCATTGGGTGCCTAATACAACAACGTTTTTACCCATTGTAAATTCACTTAGAGAAAATTAGGACGAGATTTTACCAGAAAACTAAAGTAAAGATCACCCCTGTTCAGCTTATTTTTTCCGCGTAGTTTTTTTAAACCTAAACGATAGCTAATAACCACATAAATAACAGTAATTTAAACTATTAAATACCCATTAACAAAAAGCCCCGCAAATGCGAGGCTTTTAACTTTTAAATACTTAATGCAAAGCTTATTGAGCTTTAGCACCTTTCATATATTGGAAGAAGTCGCTATCTGGTGAAAGCACCATAACGTCTTGCTTATTTTTAAAAGTCTTTTTATATGCTTCTAACGAGCGTACAAAACTAAAGAACTCAGGGTCTTTATTATATGCATTTGCATAAATCCCAGCAGCGTCTGCATCACCTTGACCACGTACAGAACGAGAATTACGCTCTGCATCAGCAAGCATAACCGTTACACGGCGATCGACACCGGCACGAATAGTTTCAGCTTTTTCTTGACCTTCAGAACGATGCTCTTTTGCAACGGCAGTACGCTCAGCGCGCATACGTTGATAAATAGAGCTACTGACTTCTTGAGGTAGGTTAATTTGCTTAACGCGTACGTCGAGCACTTCAATACCTAACTCGCGTGCACTTTCAGAAGCTTGTACTAACGCCTCTTCCATTAACTCGCTACGCTCACCTGATACAATTTCGCGAATAGTTCGCGTACCAAAGTTAGTACGCAAGCCATTATTTACTTTTTGTTCAAGTAACGTTTCAGCATATTGCTTATCGCCACGAGCACGTAAGTAAAAAGTGCTAAAATCGTTTACACGCCATTTTACAAATGAATCAACAATTAAGTCTTTCTTTTCACTTGTAACAAAGCGGTCTGGCGTACCATCTAATGTTTGAATACGCGCATCAATACGTCGTACTTGGCTAAAAAATGGTACTTTAAAGTGTAAACCAGGGCTGTAAACAACAGCACTGTCTTCACTGTCTTTTTGTACTTTGCTAAATAGCAAAACAATTGCTTTTTGCCCTTCAGGTACAACAAAAACTGACGAGAAAGACATCACAATGGCAGCTAATAGTATTACTAAACTAAAGTTTTTCATTATGCTTATCTCCCTTCATTAAAACGATCATTGTTAAAGCGGTCATTACCACCATTAACAGTGCTATTGCGTGATGTATTCACTTTATTACGTAAATCTTGAATATCACTTGAGCTTGGTAGAGCAACACGTGTTGCTGTGCCTTGCTTATCCATGATCTTATCAAGCGGTAAATAAATCATGTTATTACCACCTTTAACATCAACCAATACTTTAGAACTACTCCCTAACACTTCTTCCATTGCATCAATGTATAAGCGCTCACGAGTAACTTCTTTAGCAGCTTGATATTCAGGTAATAACTTTTCAAACCGAGCCACTTCACCCTGTGCTTCTAAAGTTATACGCTCTTGGTAACCTTCAGCTTCCTGCGTCATACGTGTTACTTGACCACGTGCACGAGGCTCAATTTCACGGGCGTAGGCCTCTGCTTCACGAATGAAACGTTCTTCATCTTCTTGTGCAGCAATTGCATCATCAAATGCATCTTTAACTTCAGTTGGCGGACGAGAATCTTTAAAGTTAACGTCAGTTACAATTAAACCCAAGTTATATGGTTCGATAATCTTATTAAGCTCATCCCATGTATTTTGACGAACAACCTCACGACCATTAGTCAAAACTTGGTCCATTTTGGCATGGCCCACAACATAGCGCAGTGCGCTATCTAATGCTTCTTCTAAGCTGCTATCAGCATTAGTTACACTAAATTTGTAAAGATATGGGTCAATAACTCGGTATTGCACCTGAAACTCAACGCTTACTACGTTTTCGTCTTCAGTTAACATAAAGCCAGTAGCTGATAGTGAACGAACTGCTTCAATATCGACTGGGATCACTGTTTCAATAAACGTCATTTTCCAACGCAGACCTGGATCTGCAATTCGGTCATATTTGCCAAATTGAAGAACCACACCACGCTCGGCTTCTTTTACCGTGTAAATACCACTTAACGCCCATACAATAACGGCGATAATAAGTATAAATGAAATACCGGCTCCGCCAAGTCCACCACCGCTACCATTGCCGGATTTTTTCCCGCCAAATAAGCCGCCGAACTTGTTACTAAATTTACGGAACACCTCGTCTAAATCAGGTGGGCCTTGATCACGTCCGCCTTTATTATTCCACGGATCTTTGTCATTGCCATTATTACCCGGTTCATTCCAGGCCATAGCTATACTCCATTGTTATCTAAATAAATTAGGAAATTGTGTTAAATCTAACAAATCTACCGCGTTTCTCATACAAAAACCGACATTTAAACGTCAATTTTTAATTACGGCTGATAAAACCAGCAATTTCAGGACCAAATTCTTTAATTAAACGATTCCACTCAACCATAGGCATTCTAACATCTAACAGCCAATTACCTTGATCATCAAATCGCTCTTCATGCACTGCGTTTAAACTAAATAATGCAGCCCTTAGGCGACCATACAATGGCGTAAGAAATAAGGTTTCGTTAAACATTTTCTTAGCAAGTAACTCACTAATGGCCTCACTAAGTAATTCACAGCCTTCACCAGTCTGGGCGCTAAGCCACACCCTTATAGGTTGTCCTTCGTCATCGCGATCAATACGGGGAGCTGCGTTATCTAGCGCATCAATTTTATTATAAATTAATAGCTGTGGTACTTCATCGGCTTCAATTTCTTTAAGCACAGATTGTACTTGTTCAATATTTTCTTGAAGACGAGAGTCTGCTGCGTCAATTACATGTAGCTGTAAATCAGCTTCACGTGTTTCAATAAGCGTTGCTTTAAAAGCCGCGACTAAGTCATGCGGTAAATGACGAATAAAACCAACCGTATCCGCTAAAATAACGGGGCCAACATCACCTAATTCAAGCTTGCGTAAAGTTGGATCAAGCGTTGCAAACAACTGATCGGCCGCATATACGTCTGAGTGTGTAATACGATTAAATAACGTAGATTTACCCGCATTCGTGTAACCCACTAACGATACAGTAGGTATTTCATTACGTGTACGAGCTCGCCTACCTTGTTCGCGCTGTACAGCTACTTTAGCCAAACGCGCACGAATATTTTGAATACGAGCACGAAGTAATCGTCTGTCGGTTTCAAGTTGGGTTTCACCTGGCCCACGCAAGCCAATCCCGCCTTTTTGACGTTCAAGATGGGTCCAGCCTCGAATTAATCGAGTTGACATATGGCGAAGTTGTGCCAATTCAACCTGCAGCTTACCTTCATGGGTACGTGCACGTTGGGCAAAAATATCAAGAATTAGCGTCGTTCTATCAAGTACACGACACTCACAAACGCGTTCTAAGTTACGCTCTTGTGACGGTCTGAGTTGATGATTAAAAATAACGACATCTGCATTGTGGATTTTGACAATTTCAGCTATTTCTTCTGCTTTACCGGTACCGACGAATAGTTTCGGATGTGGTGCTTGACGGCTGCCTTGCACAACCGCCAAACTACTAACACCAGCAGAGGATACCAACATTTCTAATTCATGAAGATCTTCACGATCTCCTTCTTTAGGTAAGTCGATATGAACTAAAATTGCCTGTTCGCCGGATTCATAGCGGTCAAACAAGCATTACGCTCCTAATTAAAAATTTCCAGCTTCTGGCTCTTCAGTGCTCTCATCCCCTTGAACACCTTGGAAGTTGACTGCGCGAGCAGGTACAACTGTTGAAATTGCGTGTTTATACACCATTTGGTTTACAGTGTTTTCAAGTAAAATAACAAATTGGTCAAATGACTGAATTTTACCTTGTAATTTTATGCCATTTACCAAAAAGATTGATACTGGAATGCGCTCACGACGTAGTGCATTCAAAAATGGGTCTTGTAACGATTGGCCTTTTGCCATGTTATTATTCCTTCGTTCTAGGTGTTATTATAATTAAGTGGCTGAACTTATTTAACAAAGCTAAATTTTGTTCAACTACTACTAGCTTAGCGAACTTACTACACGATGCAAGTTTTCTTCATCACCTGTTGTTAACCAAGTAACATCAGGCCAGCTTCTCAACCAAGTTAATTGACGTTTGGCCAATTGACGTGTAGCAGCGATGCCGCGAAAAACCATTTCATCATGGTCTATCTCACCCGCAAGGTAATCCCACATTTGTCTATAACCTACACAACGAATAGAAGGCATATTGGGGTGTAAATCCTTACGTAGATATAGGGTCGAAACTTCATTTTCAAACCCCTGATCAATCATTATTTTAAACCTTTCTTCAATTCGCGCATGTAATTCACTGCGTTCTTGCGGTGCAATCGCAAATTGATGAAAAGTATAAGGTAAAGGTGGCTGTTTTTGCTTTTGCAACTCAGTCATGGTTTTACCAGTTAATCGGTAAACTTCTAAAGCGCGATTAATTCTTTGTGAATCATTTTCACTCATTTTTTCAGCTGCTTTAGGGTCAACTTTAGCTAATTCTTTATATAAATGAGGCCAGCCAAATTCTTTAGCTTGTGCTTCTAATTCTGCTCTTATTACTGCATCTGCTTCAGGCAAAGGCGATAAACCATCAATTAAAGATTTGAAGTACAACATTGTACCCCCAACCAATACAGGCACTTTACCTTGTCTATGGAATTCGTCAATTTTTTGCACTGCATCGCGCCTAAAATCTGCAACTGAATACGTTTCACTCGGGTCAAGTAGATCAATTAAATGATGTGGAGCTTTAACAAGTTCTTCTGCATCGGGTTTTGCAGTTCCAATGTTCATATCTTTATACACTAACGCTGAATCAACGCTGATTATTTCTGTATTTAAATGCTCGCACAGTGAGATAGCCAATGCTGTTTTACCAGCAGCAGTTGGACCCATTAAAAATATAACTGGTAAATTACTCAACACTGATACCTTAATCTAATTGCGTTAAATAGTGATTTAACTCTATTTTAACTGCTTTTTCGCGTAAGCGTTCAATAGTTTGCGGATTATTTTGTAAGCGTATTTGTTGCGCTAAAAATACATTGCTCAAATAAAATCGAGTTGGTACACATTTCATCTGCCACGCTAACCAGTTCTCTATATTTTCGAGTCCCGCTTTACATGCATCAAGCAGCTCACCTATTGCTGTACTTACATCAAGTAAATATAAACACGCTGGTAATTTTTTAACCATTACAAACTGTTTTTCTATTACGAGTTCAAAACCAAGTAATGTAAACCACGATTGCTGAGCCTTTATAAGCAAGCAATCTTCTTTGTCTAGGCTTACCCGCACAGGTAACAAAAGGGCTTTCCCTTCTAAACTTCCGAACTCTTTAATTTGATTATGCCAATCATCAACTAATGCATATTTAAAATGTGAGCAATACAATTGCTGCTCTTCACTAAAGACACACACTCCTTCACTAACACTTATAATAGAAACAGCTTTTAAGACATTATCAACAGATACTGACTGGTGTTGTGCTGCAGATATATTGGCTGTATTGTCAAAATGCGCAGCGTGTTGCTCACTCACTCCTTGATAAAACGCATTTACGTCATGATGGCTCGTACTTGGTGCTGCACGGTATGCACCGCCAACACTTCTAGTACCTGAGGACGAACTTGAGCTACCAGCACTTCCAGAATAAGAAGGCTGTAGTTGCGATTTAGGGTAATCAAATACTCCATCGCTCTCTATATTATTACCGCTACTATGTGTTGGGCTTGTGAACACAGAAGAAAATTCAGTTTCAGTGCTTACTGACTCGCTAACAAACTCACCTTGCAAAGGTACTACAACTTGCTTAATAGCTTGCAATATAAAATCATGAATTAATCGCCCTTGATGAAAACGCACTTCATGCTTAGCAGGGTGAACATTTACATCGACCTGTCGTGGGTCAATATCAATATAAATAACAAACCCAGGTAGCTCTTGCGTCCCACTCACCTCTTCAAACGCTTGGCGTATCGCATGTAAAATAAGCTTATCGCGCATCATGCGATTATTCACATAAGTGTACTGAGTAGTATTCGCTGAGCCTACAGGCAGCACCCAACCATGCAACTGTAAACCGCCTTCTCCTGATTGAATATGCAAACCTTGCTCGGCAAAGGCCTTGCCTGCAACTTGTGCTACGCGTGTTATAGCCTGAGAGGGATCAGTTTTGGCACGATACTGCCTTACTACTTTTTCGTTGTGAGTTAGTGTAATAGAGACATCGAAGCGACTAAGCGCAATACGCTTTATCAACTCATCAATATGGCTGAATTCAGTTTTTTCGGTGCGTAAAAATTTACGACGTGCTGGGGTATTAAAAAATAAATCTTTTACTTCAATGGTTGTGCCATCGGGGTGCGCTACTGGCTTTACTTGCACGGCCATGTCGCGGCCTTCTGCAAAAGCTTGCCAAGCTGCTTCTTGCTCTTTTGGTTTTGAGCTCAGCGTTAAACGCGACACAGAACTAATTGACGCAAGTGCTTCCCCTCTAAAACCAAGTGAGCAAATGTTTTCAAGGTCATCAAGTGATTTTAATTTACTTGTTGCGTGGCGAGAAAGCGCGAGCGTTAGCTCATCTTTACTTATCCCAGTGCCATTATCACGAATACGAATAAGTTTGTGGCCGCCGCGCTCTATATCTATTTGAATACGGTTAGCACCAGCATCTAAACTATTTTCGACTAGCTCTTTTACTACCGACGCTGGACGCTCGACCACTTCGCCTGCAGCTATTTGGTTGGCTAAACGCGCGGGTAATATTTCAATATTCATGGAACTTCCTAGCAAACATTGCGCTGATAATAATGACTAACTTTGCGGTATATCAAGCTCTTGCCCAATAAATAAAGTATTAGAGCTTAGTTTATTAACTTGCTTTAATTTACTGACCGTAATGCCATAACGACTTGCCAACATACTCAAAGACTCTCCAGGGCGTACTTTATGTTTTGTTGGGTATTGCGACTTTAATTTGGCAAATAAAGAATCATCAGGTGGATTTTTTAAATAATAATTTTTAATTGAAGTAAATATCGCTTTAGCTAAACGCTCTTGATGATTAGCGCTTTTAAGTAATTTTTCTTCTCGCGGGTTAGATATAAACCCCGTTTCTACCAAAATAGATGGAATGTCTGGTGACTTAAGTACAGCAAGGCTCGCGTGTTGCGGATCTTTTTTATGCAGTTTGGCAACTTTACGCAACTCTTTAACCACCTCGTCGGCTACACTTAAGCCAGTTTTCATCGAGTGGTCCATCGACATATCAAGCAATGCTTGTGCTAGATATTTTTCATTAGCGGCATCTTTCATCACATCAGCAGCACCACCTAAAAGCTCAGAGTGCTTTTCTTTATCTTCTATCCATTTACCTATTTCTGAATTAGCACGCCTTAATGATAACACCCAAACAGAGGCACCATTTGGTCCTGGGCTTGTAAATGCATCTGCATGAATAGAAACAAAAAAATCGGCCTTTTTTTCACGAGCTCGATTAGTACGCGTATTGAGTTTTACAAAATAATCACCGCTTCGTACCATACGTGAAATCATACCGCGCTCACCGTCGATCATACGCTCTAATCGCTTTGCTATTTGCAATGTGACTGTTTTTTCGTACGTGCCTGATGGACCTATGGAGCCAGGATCTTCGCCGCCATGGCCTGCATCAATTGCAATAACAATGTCGCGTTCTTGACTTAATTGGCGATTTTTAGCCGCTGTTTGTGCAGGTGATACAACAGTTTTTGCTTGGCTCTTATTATATAAATCAACAACGAGTCTATTTTTATAAGGACCAGTAGGTGCTAAAGCAAACACAACAGGCTTTACTGGTGCGTTTAATTCAAACACTAACCGTACACTGTGCTTATTTTTAGGTTTTGAGTAGCGTAGCTTGCTCACTATTTGATGTTTTGGTGGTACACCTGGCAGTATTTTTAACTCGCTAGTATTTTCTAAATCGACCACTAAGCGGCTAGGGTTTTTTAGCATAAAATAACTAAAGTCGGGCTTGTCATTTAAATCAAACACCACACGCGTACTGTCTGGAGATGGCCATACACGTACGCTATTAATAGTATTTTTCGCCCACAGCGGCAGGCTTATGGTAATAACCATAAGGTAAATAAAGAGTTTAACTGCACCTCGACTCATTTGATAATTACTGCCTTCACTAATTTATTGTTTTTTATTTAGTTTTTCGACAATTGCTACACCGCGATCACTCGCACTATTAATAACAATTTTACGTTCGTTACCCACATAGCTTAGGGTAATATCTAAATCAGGCACAGGAATAAATTCGCCACCTTTTTCAGGCCATTCAACAACACAAATTGCATTTGCTGAAAAATAATCGCGTATTCCCATGTATTCGAGTTCTTCAGGGTCGCCTAAACGGTATAAATCAAAATGATAAACATTTGCTTGTTCAAGCTCATAAGGTTCTACTAACGTATATGTGGGGCTTTTAACCTTACCAGTATGGCCAAAGCCTTGCACTACGCCACGGGTAAACGTGGTTTTACCAGCTCCTAAATCGCCATGTAAATAAATCACCGCACCTTGCTCTATAATAGCTGCAACTTGGTTCCCCATAGTAACGGTTGCCACTTCATCATTTAGGTGTGATTCAAAACTACGCGTCATTACTACCTCAAAAATTTACTTAAAAGCGCATGTTTGCCAATCATACCAGAATATTTATTTAAGGCGATAAATTGCAGTTTCAGGCATAAAAAAACCGGCATAAGCCGGTTTTTTAAAACGCTAGAATTATAACCCTAATTTTTTCTCAAGATAGTGAATGTTAGTGCCACCATTTTGGAAGTTTTCATCTGCAAGAATTCTCTTATGCAAAGGAGTATTAGTTTTAATTCCGTCAATTACTAGCTCGTTAAGTGCATTGCGCGCGCGGGCAATAGCTACGTCACGGTTTTCACCGTAAGTAATTAACTTACCAATCATTGAATCGTAATGCGGTGGAACCGTGTAGTCAGCGTAAATATGGCTGTCCCAACGAATACCTAAACCACCCGCTGGATGGAAACGGGTAATTTTACCCGGTGACGGGATAAACGTTTCAGGATCTTCAGCATTAATACGACACTCAATAGCATGACCACGAATAACAACGTCGTCTTGAGTGAATGATAATGGCTGACCCGCTGCAATTTTTAACTGCTCTTTCACTAAATCGATACCAGTAACCATTTCAGTTACAGGGTGTTCAACCTGAATACGTGTATTCATTTCGATGAAGTAAAACTCGCCGTTTTCGTATAAAAACTCAAACGTACCTGCACCACGGTATCCAATTTCGATACATGCACGTGTACAGCGCTCGCCAATGAACTTACGCGTTTCAGCAGTAATTCCTGGTGCTGGCGCTTCTTCAACTACTTTTTGGTGACGACGTTGCATAGAACAATCACGTTCACCTAAATGTACTGCATTACCTTGGCCGTCTGCTAATACTTGAACTTCGATGTGGCGTGGGTTTTCAAGGAATTTTTCCATGTAAACCATACTATTACCAAAGAACTGCTTAGCTTCTTGCTGTGTTAATGCAATTGAATCAATAAGTTCAGCTTCGCTGCGAACAACGCGCATACCACGACCACCACCGCCACCAGCAGCTTTGATGATTACCGGGTAACCGATACGCTTAGCGATTTGCATGTTGCGTTCTTTATCATCTGATACTGGACCGTCAGAGCCAGGAACACATGGAACGCCTGCTTTACGCATTGCTGCGATAGCAGACACTTTATCACCCATAAGGCGAATAGTGTCGCCACGAGGACCGATAAATACAAAACCACTTTGCTCAACCTGGTCGGCAAAATCAGCATTTTCTGCAAGGAAACCGTAACCTGGGTGAATCGCTACAGCGTCAGTTATTTCAGCCGCAGCAATAATGCGCGGAATATCTAAATAACTTTCAGTTGCTGATGGTCTACCAATACAGATGGTTTCATCTGCAAGCAATACATGCTTAAGATCGCGATCTGCCGTTGAATGCACAGCAACCGTTTTGATCCCAAGCTCTTTGCAGGCGCGCAATATACGAAGTGCAATTTCACCTCGGTTTGCAATGACTACTTTATCTAACATTAGAGTTGGCCTTTTAGGTTACGCTATTATTCAATGATGAATAGAGGTTGATCAAATTCTATTGGCTCGCCATTTTCAGCTAAGATAGCTCTTACTGTACCGGCTTTATCTGATTCAATTTGGTTCATCATTTTCATAGCTTCGATAATACAAAGCGTATCGCCAACTTTAACTTGTTGACCCACTTCTACGTACGCAGGTGCCTCTGGTGAAGCTGCTGAGTAAAAAGAACCAACCATTGGTGATTTAACTTGATGACCCGTAGGCTCAGCTGGTGCTGCTGCTTCAACAGCTACAGGAGCCGCTGCAACTGGTGCTGCTGGCGCTGGTGCATATTGCTGTGGAGCAAATTGTGGGTAACCTGGGCCTGCACTCATGTTGTTACGGTTAATACGTACTGATTCTTCACCTTCAGTGATTTCTAGCTCAGCAATACCTGATTCTTCTACTAATTCGATAAGCTTCTTTATCTTGCGAATATCCATTACACGACCCGCCTGTAAGTTGTTTGTGTGTTAATTTAAATTAAATTGCGCTTTGCAACCGGTTAACAGCGGCGTTTAATGCTGCGTGATAACCCATTGCACCTAATCCACATATTACGCCTTGTGCCACATCAGAAAAATACGAATGATGACGAAAGGCTTCACGTGCGTGCACATTACTTAAGTGCACCTCAAAAAACGGAATATCAACACTCAGCAGTGCATCACGTAATGCGACGCTAGTATGCGTAAATGCAGCTGGATTGATAATTATGTAATCAACCGCTTGCCAAGCATTGTGAATGCGTTCAATGAGTGCTTGCTCACTATTACTTTGAAAATGCGTTAACTCAACATCTAGACTATCAGCGGCACTTGTTAGTTCGCTCATAATTTCACTTAGCGTTTGAAAACCGTATTTATCCGGTTCACGTTTGCCCAGCATGTTTAAATTTGGACCATTTATAACTAAAAGGTTAAATTTTGCAGCCATAATACGCGATATATCCTATAAGTAATGAGTTAAGCGGTTACTAACTAATTTTTCACTTTTAAGTAAGCAGAAAAAGCAATGTAGCAACAATTTCTCACGTTAACCAACTATTATAGTGATTTCGACGTAAATAGCAGCAAAATACTGGTCTTATCAGTGTCGTGGGTACAAATATAAGGGGAATTGTGAAGGTGCCACTTAGACAATTCAAGTGGCACTATTGCACTATTATTGTGCGCTGGCGCGCACAACTGCTAGGTGTTTAGCAAAGTCCTCAGCATTTAAAAAGCCCGTTACGCGCTGCGTACTAAGCTCTTGTCCTTGAGTATTAAAAAACAAAATACTAGGTAAACCAAACACCGTGTACTCTTCCATTAGCTCAATTGTTTTATTATCACTCTCAGTTAAATCAATTTGAATAAGTTGATACTGGCTAAACTCACTTTGCACTTTGGCATCAGGAAAGGTGTAATGTTCAAACTCTTTACACGCCACACACCAGTCGGCATATAAATCGACCATAACCATTCGACCTTCGTCGTTTGCTTGTGCAACTGCTTCTTTTAATTCTGCTAAATCAGCAACCTGTTTAAACTCATTATTTTGTGAGCTTACCTGTACTGTTTGTACTTGAACTGGCCAAAAGTAGTTTTTAGTTAACGTAAAGCCTGTAATAACTAATAGAGTTGCAGCAAACCATAATGCAGTTTTTAACTTGCTTTGTGTTTGGCTACTTTGCCAATGATGTAAGTACAGTGCTGTTGCTAATGCAAGCACACCTGCCATTAATAATATAATGTCGGCGCTTACTAGTCGCTCAAGTAATATAAGCGGCACAACAAGCATTACAAAGCCAAACAAGGTTTTAACTTGCTCCATCCAACCACCCGCTTTAGGAAGCAATTTACCGCCAGATGTACCAAGTAATAAAAGTGGTAACCCCATACCTAAACTGAGCACGTACAGTGTTAAACCACCTACTAAGTAATCACCACTTTGCGCTACAAATAACAGTGCAGCCGACAGTGGCGCAGTAGTACAAGGTGATGCTATTAAGCCCGAAAGTACACCCATTAAAAATACGCCAACGTAGTTGCCGCCTTTTTGGTTGTTACTTACTTGAGTTAGCTTGCTCATCATACTGCTTGGCAGTTTAATTTCGTACCAACCAAACATCGACATAGCGAGCAATACAAATAATAAACTAAAGCTGATTAACACAAAAGGATGCTGTAAATATCCCTGCACTTGCCCACCAAGCGCTGCAACAACTAAGCCAAGCGCTGCATAGGTAACTGCCATACCTTGTATATATACAAACGACAACGCAAACGCTTTTTTAGTTGAAAGGTTTTGCTGACCTGCAATTAAGCTCGACAAAATAGGAAACATGGGGAATACACAGGGTGTAAAAGCAAGGCCAACACCCACTACAAAAAATATTAATAAATTAGTAATTAAACTTTGACTTGCCAACTGCTCAGTAAAAGTAAGCTCTTTTTCGGTATCATCCGAATTTGTTGTAGGTTCAGCTGCTGGATCGTTGAGTGCTGCAAACGTATTTGCTGCGGTTGCCGTTTCATCGGTAGCGCTATTTTTATCTACATTTTTAATCTGTGCGCCATTAATAACACTAAGTGGAATGCTAATTACCTCTGGCGGATAACAAAGCCCTGCTTTTGCACAGCCCTGATAACGAACTTTAACCACGGCGCCTTCGGTTACATTACTTAGCTTACTAATAACACTTGCGGAATTGAAAAAACTTCTGTTTTACCAAAAAATTCATCTTCGATAATTTCGCCACTGCCAGAGTCACCCACCTCTATAGTGGCATCTTTAGCAATAATTTCTATTTTCTTTTTATATAAATAATAGTCTGGCGCTATATCCCAACCTACAAACAAAGTACTGCCTTGCTGGTCAAAATCAAATGCAAACGCTTGCTCTACAGGCAAAAAAGTATGTTGAGGAGGCCCAAGTAGATCACCAAGCACATTATTAGTCACAGCCTTTACGGGTACGGTTAATAATGTAACCAACAATAAAAAGAAAAAACGCATTAATTCAGTACCTCGTCCATCCAATTAAAATACGCCAAATTTCCCGTAGAAACTTCTAAAACCTGAATCTCTGGCACTTCGTAGCTATGTAGCTCTTTTATTGTTAGAAACACATCGTTCATTTTGTCTGATTTCGTTTTTATAAGTAGCTTAGCTTCAGTTGCTTCTGCCACTTCGCCTTCCCACATATAAATAGAGCCCATGTTAGGTAAAATATTTACACAAGCAGCCAGCTTTTTTCTACCAACGCCCTTGCAAGTGTGCGCGCTTCTGCTTCGTCTTTGCAGGTCGTAAAAATCATTTTAAAATGCGTAGTCATTATGAACCTATTCTTATTGGACAGTGTCTAGCTTCATAGTATCTGATAGCCGATACAATGTGTAGACGCTAAAATATCAGTAAAATGACGATACCTATGCCCTAACCTTGAAAAGAGACCTCGTCACCCTCATTTATATTTCATCAACTCTTTTGAGTGTCATTATTTAGAGAGCGCTATGTTTAGATTTTTATTTGTGTTGTTTATTATCATCCCTATTATCGAAATCGCTTTGCTGATTCAAGTAAGCGACGTGATTGGCGGATTTGCAACAATTGCACTTGTGGTTATTACTGCGATTTTAGGTGCCAAAATGGTTAAAACACAGGGTATGGGTGCGCTGCAAAACGTACAAGCGCAAATGGCGCAAGGGCAAATGCCAGCCAAAGAATTATTTACCGGAATATGCGTTGTAATTGCAGGTGTATTACTCCTTACTCCTGGCATTATGACTGACGTATTTGGGCTACTATTATTAACCCCTGCAATTCGTAACAAATTGGCTGCAGGCCTTGCTAGCCAAGCAACTGTTAGAATGAGCGCAGGTAGGCAACAAGGGCCATCGCCGTTTGCTGGGCAGCAACATGCTGAACGAGAGCAAGGGCAAATGGAACGACCAACCACTATTGATGGTGAATATGAGAGAAAAGATTAAAAATTTATCGTTTTTTCTCTTGGAATTTTTCACTCTACCCCCATTAATGAATGCAAATTAGAAAAGCTTTTTTCTGTACTGTTCAGAAACTGTTAGGAGAACTAAAAAACATGAACATTCGTCCTTTACAAGATCGCGTAATCGTTAAACGTCTAGAAGAAGAAACAAAATCTGCTGGCGGTATTGTATTAACTGGCTCTGCAGCTGAAAAATCAACTCGCGGAGAAGTTGTAGCCGTAGGTAATGGTCGCGTTTTAGAAAACGGTGACGTGAGAGCGTTAGAAGTTAAAGCCGGTGACACTGTGTTATTTGGCTCATATGTTGAAAAAGTTGAAAAGATCGAAGGTCAAGAGTACCTGATCATGCGTGAAGATAATATTTTAGGCATTGTAGGCTAAACCTACTTTTCGTTTATAAACATTTAAGAATTTAGAGGAATTTAAAACATGGCAGCAAAAGAAGTACTTTTTGCAGGTGACGCACGCGCTAAAATGCTAACTGGCGTAAACATCCTGGCAAACGCAGTAAAAGTTACATTAGGTCCTAAAGGCCGTAACGTTGTACTAGATAAATCATTTGGCTCACCAGTTATCACTAAAGATGGTGTATCTGTAGCAAAAGAAATCGAACTTGAAGATAAGTTTGAGAACATGGGCGCACAAATGGTTAAAGAAGTTGCATCTAAAGCAAATGATGCAGCCGGCGATGGTACAACTACCGCTACAGTACTTGCACAGTCTATTGTTAATGAAGGCCTTAAAGCTGTTGCAGCAGGCATGAACCCAATGGATCTTAAGCGCGGCATCGACAAAGCAGTTATTGCTGCTGTTGCAGAGCTTAAAGCGTTATCTGTTCCTTGTTCTGATACTAAAGCAATTGCACAAGTAGGTACTATTTCTGCTAACTCTGATCAAGAGATTGGTAATATCATTGCTCAAGCAATGGAAAAAGTAGGCCGCAACAGTGGTGTTATTACTGTAGAAGAAGGTCAATCACTTGAAAACGAACTGGATGTTGTTGAAGGCATGCAGTTTGACCGTGGTTACTTATCTCCTTACTTTATCAACAGCCCAGAAAAAGGCACTGTTGAACTAGATAACCCATTTATTCTACTTGTAGATAAAAAAATATCTAACATCCGCGAATTATTACCAACATTAGAAGCGGTTGCTAAAGCAAGCAAACCACTACTAATCATCGCAGAAGACCTTGAAGGCGAAGCACTAGCTACATTAGTAGTTAATAACATGCGCGGTATTGTTAAAGTATCAGCTGTTAAAGCACCTGGTTTTGGCGACCGTCGTAAAGCAATGCTACAAGATATCGCTGTATTAACTGGCGGTACTGTTATTTCTGAAGAAATCGGCTTAGAGCTTGAAAAAGCAACAGTTGAAGACCTAGGTACAGCTAAGCGCGTAATTATCACTAAAGATGATACAACAATCATTGATGGTGCGGGTGAAGAAGCGGGTATTACTGGTCGTGTTTCTCAAATTAAAGCACAAATTGAAGAAGCAACATCAGACTACGATAAAGAAAAACTTCAAGAGCGCATGGCTAAACTAGCTGGCGGTGTTGCAGTAATCAAAGTAGGTGCTGCTACTGAAATCGAAATGAAAGAGAAAAAAGACCGCGTTGAAGATGCATTAAATGCAACTCGTGCAGCGGTTGAAGAAGGCGTAGTACCTGGCGGCGGTGTTGCACTTGTACGTGCTGCTAGCAAGCTAGTTGATTTAGTTGGCGACAACGAAGATCAAAACCACGGTATTAAAGTTGCACTTCGTGCAATGGAAGCACCACTTCGCCAAATCGTAACTAACGCTGGCGAAGAAGCATCTGTTGTAATTAACGCAGTTAAAGGCGGCGACGGTAACTTTGGTTACAACGCAGCAACTGGCGAATACAACGACATGATTGAAATGGGTATCCTAGATCCAACTAAAGTAACACGCTCTGCATTACAATTTGCAGGGTCTATTGCGGGTCTAATGATCACTACTGAAGCAATGGTAGCTGAAATCCCAAAAGATGAAGCTGGCGGCGCTGATATGAGTGGCATGGGCGGAATGGGTGGTATGGGCGGAATGATGTGATAAACATCACCGTTTAAGCACCTCGCTTATATAAAAACCAGCTACGGCTGGTTTTTTGCTTTTGAAAGAGCGGGTAACTGTAATGGTACAGTGATTTTGACCACCCACTAAGAAAGAAATGTTATGCTAATAAGCATAGAAATTTGGGTGAAAAAATGACGAAATTAAGTCGGTAACTTGGTGTTGTTGCCTCATGATTGCCACAAGCACTACATTATTGTTAGGGGAAATAGGAAGGGGCGCCTCTGCCCCCCACTACCAACTACAGCATCAATGTAATCAAAGCTTGCGCAATGATATATATGACCACTGGGTTTATTTCGATCTTAAACTCAATTTTCATAGTTCGTTCCTTAAAGGTTGGGGTTAAAGTTTGAGTTGAAGACACGGGTCAACCGTGACATCACTCTGCGGAATGTTTAGATAACCAAACGGTAAATCTCACATTCGAAGGCTAAGAAACAGATACGGCCTGAATCCGCCACTTTCTCCAACAAGAGGATTAAAATCTCGAAATTGTATTCATAATATAGTTTTTCAATAGAATGGGCAATTATTAGCTCGCAGGCCGGTGTAGTAACGTACTGCGGCTACCCGCCATCACATTCTAAACATTTAGCTCAAATGACTTCGCGTATCCCTTTGCTTCTTAAATGCATGCTAAGCCATACTCAGAGTTAATTTTATTTATTAAAAATTATTAAGGATATTAAGATGAATAAAAAACCTGAACTAATCATCTCATCACTCGATGCAGATAGATTGTATGACTTAATGGAATCATTGCCTGCAGGTAGCTTTGCTAATAAAAAAGAATTGGAAGCTGAACTGGCACGAGCAACAATAGTCGAACCTAAAGATATGCCATCATCAGTTGTAACGATGAACTCAACTGTAAACTTTATTGTTGAGTCTTCTAAAGAAGAATTTACGTTAACCTTAGTGTACCCAAAGAATAGTGACTCTAGCGGCGATAAAATATCGATATTATCACCCGTTGGTAGCGCATTACTTGGACTAAACCAAGGCGACGAAATTGAGTGGCCTAAACCGAGTGGCGGCTTAATAAAGGTAAAAATAAAAGAAGTAACCTATCAACCAGAACGTGCTGGTGAATTACACAGATAAACACTTTGTGCACTTAGTACTAAAAAATCGATTTAATGTAGACCCAGCCTCGGCTGGGTTTTGCTTTTTAGTATAAAAACTATTGATATTGCTCAATTTATACCCATAACTTAGTTATGTATAACTCAGATTTATATTAAATGGATTTATTAAGTAATAACACAATATTCACCTTCTTTATTTTTGTTGCCCTTGTGACTGGGTTATTATCATTCGTAGTGTGGGCTATGCTGAAAATGGTAACGTGGGGTAAAAGTATGTCTAAGGGGGCTTATTTGTTTTTAGCGTTTTTCCCGCTTATTTCATTGATGCCTATTCCGCCACCTACCTACGAAAATGTTCAAAAAGCTAAACAAGAGCAGCGTAAACGTAAAGGAGACTCAGGCGATCCACTCGACGACGATGAGGACGAACTCACACGTTAATTAAAATTACACACTACGGGCATATACCCTGCGTAATCGTTTACTAATATGATAAAAAGCACATTTATTCAAGAGTACGGAGCAAACTAAGCATGACTAACGTTCAACAACATATCGGCAGCATTGCATTAGTTGTTAAAGACTACGACGAGGCCATTGAGTTTTATACTCAAAAGCTAAATTTTGAGTTAGTCGAGAATACTGATTTAGGAGAGGGTAAACGCTGGGTGTTAATTTCACCTCCAAATTCAAACGAGACTAATCCGAGCAGGACTAATCTACTGCTTGCTAAAGCCACAACACCCGAACAGATAAGCGCTATTGGTAATCAAACAGGTGGTCGTGTGTTTTTATTTTTGCATACCAATGACTTTTGGCGAGATTATAATTTAATGCTTTCTAAAGGCGTTACATTTAACGAAGAACCTCGAGTAGAACCCTATGGTACCGTCGTGGTTTTTGAAGACTTGTATGGTACAAAATGGGATTTATTACAGCTTAATAATTAGTACGATAAAATGCTGTTAAATATAAAAGCAAAGTTTTTATTAACCGCAGGCGTTATTGCATCTGCAGCGGCTGTATGGCATTTACTTTGTATATGGGGTGGCACTAGTTGGTTTATATTTGCTCGCGCCCCAATACAAATAATAGAATCATCACAGCGAGGTACATTCCTTGCGCCTTTAGGTAGTATTGCAATAGCTGGACTCATGTTTGCCTGTACTGCATTTGCCTTATCAGCAATTGGCTTAGTGCGTAATATAGCATTTACTAGAACCGCTTTAATTGCTATTGCAACCTTGTGTATAATACGAAGCTTAATAATTATCCCTGCATTAATTCGAGCCGATACATGGAATATTATAGCGAGCAGTGTTTGGCTTTATGTAGGTGTATGCTTTTTAGTGGGTGCAATAACGTTTCACAATTTAAAACCGACCACTAATAGTTGAGTGACGCTTAAACTCACGTCACTTTATTAACTAACTCTCTTACAATTGCGAATAAATCACTGGGTAGCATTCCCCTTTGCCCGTCTCGCTCACTTGCGATATCACCTGCTTTAGCATGCAGTGTTACACCATAGCGTGCTGCTTCATCAATAGTTAAACCTTGAGCAAGTAAGGCACCAATAATACCAGTAAGTACATCGCCACTGCCGCCAACGGCCAATGCCGGGTTGCCATCTTCACATACCCACGTGTGCTGGGCATTATCTATTAATGTTCCAGCGCCTTTTAATACACAAGTCGCGGTATAGCGCTTGGCGCAAAGACGAGCATAGTTAAAGCGGTCTGATTCTATGTCGCTGGTGCTAACACTTAGCAGTCGCGAAGCTTCGCCGGGATGTGGAGTAAGTACGCATTGCTCTAACGTGTATGATGAAGCTTGCTTAGCCAGTAAATTAAGGGCATCTGCATCTATAACCAATGGCATTTTATTGTTTTGGCAATATTGCATTACTTCATCGAATGTTTGTTGTGCCCACTCGTCTTGCCCAAGCCCTGGGCCAATAACAACGCAGCTTGCCCACTCTAGCGCTTGATGTAAGTTATTACTGCTTACCATAAGTTCTGGTCTGCCAATACTAATAGGCGTTATTGAGCTTTCGTGTGTATACACTCTTACCATGCCAGCACCCGTTCTAAGAGCGGCTTCACTACTTAACCTAATTGCACCTGCAGTACCTTGGTTACCACCAACACATAAAAGTTTACCGTGGCTGCCTTTGTGACTATTGATTGCCCGCGTGGCTATTCCTTTAAAGCTATTGATATTAACAAGGGTTCCTGAAGATTGAGCGATACAAGTAAACGCATCGCCAATTGCTAAGTCATCAAATACTAACTTACCGCTATATTGTTTACCTGCCGTCGTTGTGAGCCCTTGCTTTATACCTACAAAAGTAACGGTTGAAGTCGCTTGTACTGCGCACCCTAAAGGCTGTCCTGTATTTGCTTCAATGCCTGATGGAATATCAATGCTTATTACGGGCTTACCACTGTTATTTACAGCGTTAATTATATTCGCAAAATTATCGCGTACGGCGCTATTAAGCCCAGTACCAAGGAGCGCATCAATAACGATATCGCACTCATTAAGAGCATCTTTTGTAAAATGAGAAACCACCCCACCCGCTTCAATCCATAACTGCTGCGCTTTTGCTGCATCACCGGTTAATACTTTATTAGGCTCAGCTGCGCATACTGTTACCTCTTTACCTGATTGCATAATAAGCCTAGCTACAATGTAACCGTCTCCAGCGTTATTACCATGGCCAACAATGACTAATGTATGCTGTGCATCAAATAGCTGCCATTGCTTATATACAGCCTCTCCTGCGCGCTGCATTAGAGTAAATAAATCACAATGGCTATTTTTAGCTGCAAGCGCTTCGTTATCTCTCACCTGCTCGGCGCTAAATAGAGTTTGGTTCAACATAAATATTCCCCTTAACTGGCTCTAATTTAACTTTATCAAGACTCAAACCTATCGGCTAGATTAGTAATTAATTTTTTGTATTTTATGTAGCTGTGTTAGGAGGTAAATATTTAAATAAAAGCCACTCTGGAACAAAAGTAGGAATACCGCTTTTATATAACACTTTATTTTAGACATTAAAAAGCCCGAAACTAAGCTCGGGCTTTTTGGTAATAATTAGCTAGGCTAATAATTACGCTTTGAACGTTGCTACAAAGCACCTATGCCTAAGGCTAGAGCGCCACCTTCATATGACACTTTTCTTCAGGCATTAAAAAAGGCCACCTAAGTGACCTTTTTATAACAATTAACTTTAAAGCTAATTATTACGCTTTGAACGTTGCTACAAAGTACCTACGCCTAGGGTAAGAGCGCCACCTTCATATGACACTTTTCTTCAGGCATTAAAAAAGGCCACCTAAGTGACCTTTTTATAACAATTAACTTTAAAGCTAATTATTACGCTACGATAGTTGCTACAACACCAGCACCTACAGTACGGCCACCTTCACGGATAGCAAAACGAAGACCTTCATCCATCGCGATTGGTGCGATTAGAGTTACTGTCATCTTGATGTTATCACCAGGCATTACCATTTCTACGCCATCTGGTAACTGTACGTCACCAGTTACGTCAGTTGTACGGAAGTAGAACTGTGGACGGTAACCTTTGAAGAATGGAGTATGACGACCACCTTCATCTTTAGAAAGTACGTATACTTCTGAAGTGAATGTAGTATGTGGGTTGATTGAACCAGGCTTAGCTAGTACTTGACCACGTTCAACGTCTTCACGTTTAGTACCACGTAGAAGTGCGCCAATGTTCTCACCAGCACGACCTTCGTCAAGAAGCTTACGGAACATTTCAACACCAGTACAAGTAGAACGAGTTGTATCATTGATACCAACAATTTCTACTTCGTCATTGATGCGGATAATACCAGCTTCAACACGACCAGTTACAACAGTACCACGACCCTGGATTGAGAAAACGTCTTCGATAGGCATGATGAAAGGCTTATCGATGTCACGCTCTGGCTCTGGGATGTAAGAATCAAGTGCGTTTGCAAGCTCAACAATCTTATCTTCCCACTCTTTCTCGCCTTCTAACGCTTTAAGCGCAGAACCAGCGATTAGAGGTAAGTCATCACCTGGGAAATCGTATTCTGAAAGAAGTTCACGAACTTCCATTTCTACTAGTTCAAGTAGCTCTTCGTCATCTACCATGTCACATTTGTTCATGAACACGATGATGTAAGGAACGCCAACTTGACGAGAAAGAAGGATGTGCTCACGCGTTTGTGGCATAGGGCCATCTGTCGCAGCAACTACTAAGATCGCGCCGTCCATTTGAGCAGCACCAGTGATCATGTTTTTAACATAATCGGCGTGACCAGGACAATCTACGTGTGCGTAGTGACGTGAAGGAGTATCGTATTCAACGTGAGACGTTGAAATAGTGATACCACGTTCGCGCTCTTCAGGAGCGTTGTCGATTGATGCGAAATCTTTAGCAACACCGCCGTATACTTTTGCAAGTACGTTAGTGATTGCTGCAGTTAGTGTAGTTTTACCGTGGTCAACGTGGCCGATTGTACCAACGTTTACGTGCGGTTTTACGCGTTCAAACTTTTCTTTTGCCATCTTAAAAAATTCCTAATAAAGAAATTAAAGCCTGACTCACTATTGAGCCAGACAAGCTAAAATTATATAACAGCGCGAGCTGAAATTATTGTATCTGCAACATTTTTAGAGGCTTCAGCGTACTTCACAAACTCCATAGAGTATGAGGCACGGCCCTGAGTTGCAGATCGTAAAGCAGTCGCATAACCAAACATTTCAGAAAGAGGAACTTGCGCATTAATTTGCTTAAGCCCACCTAATGCATCTTCCATGCCTTCGATTATGCCGCGACGACGGTTTAAGTCGCCAACTACATCACCCATATTTGAATCAGGAGTGAGTACTTCAACCTTCATTACTGGCTCTAAAAGTACAGGGTTAGCTTTAAGCGCCCCATCTCTCATTGCCAGTGAACCTGCTATTTTAAATGCCATTTCATTCGAATCTACATCATGGAATGAACCATCATATAAAGTCGCTTTAACGCCAAGTAATGGGTAGCCTGCCAGTACACCTTGAGACATTTGCTCTTGGATACCTTTGTCTACCGCAGGGACGAACTCTTTAGGAACAGAACCACCTACGGTTTCGTTAACGAACTCGTAAATTGGTGACTCATCATCCGTAATATCCATCGGTTCAAGTTTAATCCAAACGTGTCCATATTGGCCACGACCACCTGACTGACGTATAAACTTCCCTTCAACTTTAACAGTTGAACGAATAGCTTCTCGGTATGAGACCTGCGGCTTACCAACGTTACATTCAACACTGAATTCACGTTTCATACGGTCGACGATGATATCTAGGTGAAGTTCACCCATGCCAGAGATTATAACCTGGCCTGATTCTTCGTCAGTTTGTACGCGAAAAGAAGGGTCTTCAGCAGCTAGTTTTCCTAGCGCGATACCCATCTTATCTTGGTCAGCTATAGTGCGAGGCTCAACCGCAATAGAGATTACTGGTTCAGGGAATTCCATACGCTCAAGCGTAATAATAGAATTCGGATCACACAGTGTTTCACCTGTTGTTACGTCTTTAAGACCAATAGCTGCCGCGATGTCGCCTGCGAAAACTTCTTTGATCTCTTCACGAGAGTTTGAATGCATCTGTACGATACGGCCAAGTCGCTCACGCTTACTTTTTACTGGATTATATACCGTGTCACCCTGTTTAACAGTACCAGAGTAAACACGGAAAAAGGTCAAGGTCCCAACAAACGGGTCTGTTGCAATCTTAAAAGCGAGTGCAGCAAACGGCGCTTTATCATTAGCCGGACGTTCTTCCTCAGTACCATTTTCTAAGATACCTTGGATTTGTTTCACTTGTTCTGGTGACGGCATATATTCAACAACGCCATCAAGCACAGCTTGAACGCCTTTGTTTTTAAATGCGCTACCACAAGTAACTGGAACAATCTCATTAGCTAATGTTCGTTGACGTAAAGCATTTTTAATTTCTGCTTCACTTAACTCTTCACCTTCTAAGTATTTATCCATTAGTTCTTCTGAGGCTTCAGCAGCGCTTTCAACTAAATGAGAGCGCCATTCTTCAGCCAATTCCAGAAGTTCTGCCGGTATTGCCTCATAAGAGAAAGTCATACCCTGGTCCGCTTCGTTCCAGTTAATCACTTTCATTTTTATAAGGTCAATAACACCTTTAAAGTCGTCCTCAGCGCCTACAGGCAACTGAATTGGAACAGGCGTTGCTCCAAGACGAGATTTCACCTGGCTAACCACAGCTAAGAAGTCAGCGCCCGTGCGATCCATTTTATTTACGAAGATCATTCTCGGAACTTCGTATTTGTTCGCTTGACGCCAAACTGTCTCAGTTTGCGGCTGTACACCAGACGAAGCACAAAGAACAACTACCGCACCATCTAGTACGCGTAAAGAACGCTCTACTTCGATAGTGAAATCTACGTGTCCTGGAGTATCAATAATATTGATACGATGGGCGTCAAATTGAGCATCCATCCCTTTCCAAAAACACGTTGTTGCAGCAGAAGTGATTGTGATACCACGCTCTTGTTCCTGCTCCATCCAATCCATAGTTGCAGCGCCATCATGTACTTCACCGATCTTATGAGAAAGACCCGTGTAGAACAGAACACGTTCTGTTGTGGTGGTTTTGCCTGCATCTACGTGAGCAACAATACCTATATTACGATAGCGCTCAAGTGGAGTTGTACGTGCCATATGATCCTCTTAAAGGTTAAAGACAGATTACCAACGGTAATGAGCGAATGCTTTATTCGCTTCAGCCATACGGTGAACGTCTTCACGTTTCTTAACCGCAGTGCCTTTATTATCAGAAGCGTCAACGATTTCTTGAGCTAAACGTAAGCCCATAGATTTTTCGCCACGCTTACGTGCAGCGTCTACTAACCAACGCATACCTAATGCGTTACGACGAACTGGACGTACTTCAACTGGTACTTGATAAGTTGAACCACCAACACGGCGAGATTTAACCTCTACCTGTGGGCGGATGTTATCAAGTGCAGTTTCAAAGATTTCTAGGTGCGACTTGCCTGATTTCTCAGCAGCCACGTCTAGCGCACCATAAACAATTTTTTCAGCAGTAGATTTCTTGCCGTCTAACATCACGATGTTAACGAATTTAGCAAGAAGTTCCGATCCGAACTTAGGATCTGGAAGAATTTTACGTTGACCGATTACGCGTCTTCTAGGCATTTTGTATCTCCGGTTTATTCAGGTTTGCTCTTTCGAGTCAATCACCCAAAACAATAATTATAAATATTTAGTGCTTGGCCTTACTAACGGAATACAATTACCCTTTAGGGCGTTTTGCACCGTATTTAGAACGAGCTTGACGACGATCGCTAACGCCTGCACAGTCAAGTGCACCACGAACAGTGTGAAAACGCACACCTGGTAAATCTTTAACACGACCACCACGGATTAGGATTACACTATGCTCTTGAAGGTTATGACCTTCACCGCCAATGTATGAAGTTACTTCGAAACCGTTAGTTAAACGTACACGTGCTACTTTACGTAACGCCGAGTTTGGTTTCTTAGGTGTAGTTGTATATACGCGAGTACATACACCGCGCTTTTGCGGACACGCTTTTAGTGCAGCTGAGTTACTTTTCGTAACCTTGCTACGGCGTGGCTTACGCACTAGCTGGTTAATAGTTGCCATTTAAATAGCTCCTGAAATTAAAATTACTACTGAAAAAAATAAAAAATCCGCCCTTTATTTACGAGCCTGCATTAAGCACACAAGTAAATGGGTGGCGGAATTTTAATGAGCAAAGTTTAACCTGTCAACCTAAACTAATCGCAAGACAGCATATAACTGCCTTACGATTACTTAATCTATTGATTAAGAACAGTTTATTGATTTCCAGACAAATCAGCATTTAGAGCGTCTGTAAGTGCTTGAGTTGCCTCTTCTGCACTTACTGTTTGCTCTTCTACGACTACTTTGCTTTGTTTACGGCGAGCCATACGTTCTTGATGATACGCAAAACCGGTACCGGCTGGGATCAAACGACCCACAATTACGTTTTCTTTAAGACCGCGAAGCTCATCGCTCTTACCATTCACTGCCGCATCTGTAAGAACACGTGTTGTCTCTTGGAAAGACGCTGCAGAGATGAAAGATTCTGTTGCTAGTGATGCTTTTGTGATACCCATTAATTGGATTTCAAACTTAGCTGGGATCTTACCTTGTTTTTCAAGGTCACGGTTTGCGATATTAACGCGCGCCACTTCGATTTGTTCACCAGCTAAAAAGTCAGTATCACCACCGTGTATAATGGTACATTTACGTAACATTTGACGGATAATTGTTTCAATGTGCTTGTCATTGATCTTAACGCCTTGCAAACGGTAAACCTCTTGCACTTCGTTAACGATGTAGTTAGCAACATGAGTCACACCACGTAAGCGTAAGATGTCATGTGGTGATTCAGGGCCATCGGCGATAACTTCACCTTTAGACACTTGCTCACCTTCAAACACGTTAAGTTGACGCCACTTGTGAATCATTTCTTCGTAATGATCACCTTCTGGTGGAGTAATAACTAAACGCTTCTTACCTTTAGTCTCTTTACCGAAGCTAATTGTACCAGTTACTTCAGCTAATATAGCTGGATCTTTTGGCTTACGAGCTTCAAATAAGTCGGCTACGCGTGGTAGACCACCCGTGATATCACGAGTTTTCGAACCTTCTTGCGGAATACGTGCTAACACGTCACCTGGGTTTGCTGTAACGCCGTCAATTACTTCAATCGTTGTGAATGAAGGAAGACGTGTTTCTTGCAAGCCGCGCTCTTCACTTTCGATGATAAGCTTTGGTTCTTTCGTATTTACTTTAGCAAGGTCTTTAACAACTACACGGGTTAAACCAGTTAGTTCATCAGTCTGTGCTTCAGTATTTGAGTCATCAATATCGCTGAACGATACTTTTGATTTATGCTCAAGAACGATTGGGTGACTATGCGGGTCCCAAGTAGCAACGATGTCGTTACCTTGAACTTCTGCATTATCTTTAACTGTTAATACCGCACCGTAAGGTACTTTATAACGCTCTTTCTCACGGCCATGGCTATCGATGATAGTAATTTCCGTTGAACGCGAAGTAATAACAATCTTATCGTCTGTATTTAATACATATTTAGAGTTATGCAGTTTTAACGTACCGTTAGTTTTAACTTGTACATTATTTTCTGCAGACGCTCTAGATGCTGCACCACCGATGTGGAAGGTACGCATCGTAAGCTGTGTACCTGGCTCACCGATTGACTGTGCTGCGATAACACCTACTGATTCACCAGCGTTGATGATATGACCACGTGCTAGGTCACGACCGTAACAGTTAGCACAAACACCAAAGTCATTATCACAAGTGATAACAGAACGTACGCGAACTTCATCTACTGAATGCTCTTCTAAAAGATCACACAGTTTTTCGTCTAGCATGATATTACGTTCAACAAGCACTGTATTAGTACCTGGAATTACAATATCTTCAGCAACAACACGACCTAAAACACGTTCGCGAAGCGCTTCTACAACATCACCACCTTCAATAAGCGGTTTCATTGTTAAGCCATCTTCTGTGCCACAGTCATCTTCATTGATTACCAAATCTTGTGCAACGTCTACTAGACGACGCGTTAGGTAACCCGAGTTTGCTGTTTTAAGTGCTGTATCGGCAAGACCTTTACGCGCACCATGCGTTGAGATGAAGTACTGAAGTACGTTTAGACCTTCACGGAAGTTAGCTGTGATTGGAGTCTCGATGATTGAACCATCTGGACGTGCCATTAGACCACGCATACCCGCCAACTGACGAATCTGTGCAGCACTACCACGAGCACCTGAGTCGGCCATCATAAACACTGAGTTAAATGACGGTTGCTCTACTTCTTCACCCTTTGCATTGATAACTGTGTCTTTCGACAAGTTAGACATCATTTCACGTGATAAGTTTTCGTTTACACGTGACCAGATATCGATAACTTTGTTGTACTTTTCACCAGCCGTTACAAGACCTGATTGGAATTGTTGGTTGATTTCAGTAACTTCAGCTTCAGCTGATTCAATTATCTGTGCTTTAACCGGTGGGATAACTAAGTCATCAATACCGATAGAAACACCTGACTTCATTGCATAATGGAAACCGGTGTACATAACTTGGTCAGCAAACACAACAGTGTCTTTAAGGCCTAGACGACGGTAACACTCATTCAATAAGCTAGAAATCTGCTTTTTACCAAGCGGCTGATTGATTGACGCAAACGGCATACCAGTTGGTAAAATTAGAGACAAAATTGCACGACCGACAGTTGTATCGATAACAGTAATAGTATCTTCTACTACACCATCTTCGTTTTTAACTGATTGGCTAATACGTACTTTCACGATTGCGTGAAGGTCTGCATTGCCACTGCGGTATGCTTTTTCTGCTTCTTTTGGATCTTTAAATATCGCGCCTTCGCCTTTAGCGTTAATGCGGTCACGAGTCATGTAATAAAGACCCAATACAACATCCTGTGAAGGAACGATGATTGGCTCACCATTCGCAGGAGATAGAATGTTGTTTGTTGACATCATCAATGCACGAGCTTCAAGCTGCGCTTCGATTGTTAACGGTACGTGTACCGCCATTTGGTCACCATCGAAATCGGCGTTGTACGCCGCACATACTAATGGATGCAAATGAATCGCTTTACCTTCGATAAGCACAGGCTCAAACGCTTGGATACCCAAACGGTGAAGTGTTGGTGCACGGTTAAGTAATACCGGATGTTCACGAATTACTTCGTCAAGTACATCCCATACTTCCGGAACTTCACGTTCTACCATTTTCTTAGCTGCTTTGATCGTCGTAGCCATGCCGCGACGCTCTAGTTTGCCATAGATGAATGGTTTGAATAGCTCAAGTGCCATCTTCTTAGGAAGACCACATTGGTGAAGCTTAAGTGTAGGACCTACTGTAATTACAGAACGGCCTGAATAATCTACACGCTTACCAAGTAAGTTCTGACGGAAACGACCTTGCTTACCCTTGATCATATCAGCAAGAGATTTAAGAGGACGTTTGTTAGAACCTGTAATTGCACGACCACGACGACCGTTATCAAGTAGCGCATCTACCGCTTCTTGTAACATACGTTTTTCGTTGCGTACAATAATGTCTGGTGCTGCTAAATCTAGTAGACGTTTAAGACGGTTATTACGGTTAATAACACGACGGTAAAGGTCATTTAGATCAGATGTCGCAAAACGACCACCGTCTAATGGTACTAATGGACGTAGATCAGGTGGCAATACTGGAAGTACTGTCATGATCATCCACTCAGGGTTATTACCTGATTGGTGGAACGATTCCATTAACTTAAGACGTTTAGTGATTTTTTTACGCTTAGTTTCAGAGTTAATTGTTGGTAACTCTTCACGCATCTCAGCAATTAATTGAGCAAGATCAAGTTCACGAAGCAAGTCTAAAACTGCTTCAGCACCCATCTTCGCTTCAAACTCATCACCGTGCTCTTCTAGTGCATCTAGGTATTCTTCTTCACCTAATAGTTGACCACGCTCAAGCGTTGTCATACCAGGTTCAGTCACTACGAATGATTCGAAGTAAAGAACACGTTCAATATCACGAAGCGTCATATCAAGCATTAAGCCAATACGTGACGGTAATGATTTTAAAAACCATATATGTGCAACTGGGCTCGCAAGGTCAATATGACCCATACGATCGCGTCGCACTTTAGTTAGTGTAACTTCAACGCCACACTTCTCACAGATCACACCACGGTGTTTAAGGCGTTTATATTTACCACATAAACACTCATAATCTTTCACTGGGCCGAAAATACGGGCACAGAATAAGCCATCGCGCTCAGGCTTGAAAGTACGGTAGTTAATAGTCTCAGGTTTCTTTACTTCACCGTATGACCATGAACGAACCATGTCTGGTGAAGCAAGACCAATGCGAATTGCATCGAATTCTTCGGTCTTATTTTGTTGCTTCAGAAACTTAAGTAAGTCTTTCACCTTAGCTCTCCTGTCGGAGTTAATCTTGAGGACGGGTAATCTCGTCCCTACATTCTATTCAGCCGTAACAGATGCTGCAGCGTTAACTGCAGCACCTAATTGGCTTAATTTTCTTCCAACTCGATGTTGATACCCAGTGAGCGGATTTCTTTCAACAATACGTTGAACGATTCTGGCATACCTGGTTCCATTTTATGGTTACCATCAACGATGTTTTTATACATCTTAGTACGACCGTTCACGTCATCCGATTTCACTGTTAGCATTTCTTGTAGAGTGTAAGCAGCACCGTAAGCTTCAAGTGCCCATACTTCCATCTCACCAAAACGCTGGCCACCGAACTGTGCTTTACCACCCAGCGGCTGCTGAGTAACAAGGCTGTAAGAACCAGTAGAACGTGCGTGCATCTTATCATCAACCAAGTGGTTAAGTTTAAGCATGTACATGTAACCTACAGTTACTTGACGTTCAAACTGATCGCCAGTACGGCCATCATAAAGTGTAACCTGACCACTTCGAGGATATCCACCAAGCTCAAGCATGTCTTTGATTTCGCTTTCTTTCGCGCCATCAAATGCAGGAGTAGCAATTGGTAAACCACCTTTTAAGTTTTCAGCTAGACGACGAATTTCGTCATCAGTGAAGCTAGCAATATCTACTACTTGGCGAGATTCACCAATTTCGTAGGCTTGCTTGATGAATTCACGTAGCTCATGAAGCTCACGTTGCTCTTTCATCATTTCTTCAATACGTTCACCGATACCACGTGCAGCTAGACCCATATGTGTTTCAAGGATCTGACCGATGTTCATACGTGATGGTACACCTAGTGGATTCAATACGATATCTACCGTACGACCTTTATCATCGTAAGGCATATCTTCTACTGGTACGATAGTCGAGATAACACCTTTGTTACCATGACGACCCGCCATTTTATCACCTGGTTGAATACGACGTTTAACAGCAAGGTATACTTTAACAATCTTAAGTACGCCTGGTGCTAAGTCATCACCTTGGGTAATTTTACGACGTTTATTTTCAAACTTTTTATCGTATTCAGCTTTAAGCTCATCGTACTGTGCAGCTAGTTGCTCAAGTTCAGCCTGCTTGTCTTCTTGTGCAAGGCTTTGAGTAAGTAGTTTTTCAGCATTCAGTGACGTTAGTTTGTCTTCTTCGAAGCCTGCATCAACAAGTAACTTGCGAGCACGTCCTAAAACGCCAGCTTCTAAAATACGGAACTCTTCGTTGAAGTCTTTCTTCGCTTCGCGAAGCTGCATATCTTCAACTTCTAACGCACGTTTGTCTTTTTCAACACCATCACGGGTGAAGACTTGTACGTCAATTACAGTACCAGTTACAGAATTTGGTACACGTAAAGAGCTGTCTTTAACGTCAGACGCTTTTTCGCCGAAGATAGCTCGTAGAAGCTTCTCTTCAGGTGTCAGCTGTGTCTCGCCTTTAGGAGTCACTTTACCTACTAGAATATCGCCGCCTTTAACTTCAGCACCAATATAAACAACACCTGATTCATCAAGCTTGCCTAGTGCAGATTCACCCACGTTCGGGATATCTGCAGTGATCTCTTCAGGACCTAATTTAGTATCACGGGCAACACACTGTAGTTCTTGAATATGGATAGTCGTTAGACGATCTTCTTCAACTACGCGCTCTGATAGTAAGATTGAATCTTCGAAGTTATAACCGTTCCATGGCATGAATGCCACGCGAAGGTTTTGACCAAGGGCTAAGTCACCTAAGTCAGTCGAAGGACCATCTGCTAACACGTCACCACGAGTAACCGGTTCGCCAACCATACAAGTTGGTTTTTGGTTAATACATGTATTTTGGTTAGAACGTGTGTATTTGGTTAAGTTGTAAATGTCGATGCCCGCTTCGCCAGGAACGCGTTCTTCTTCATGTACGTTTACAACGATGCGACTTGCGTCAGCATACATTACTTCACCACCACGTTTTGCAACGATAGTAACACCAGAATCTTTCGCTAGTGTTAACTCAATACCTGTACCTACTAACGGCTTATCCGCTTTCAATGTTGGTACTGCTTGACGTTGCATGTTTGAACCCATCAATGCACGGTTAGCATCATCGTGTTCTAGGAACGGGATAAGTGCTGCCGCTACAGAGATCACCTGTTGTGGTGATACATCCATATATTGCTGATCCATACGACCCATAAAGGTAGATTCACCTTTGTGACGACATGGAATAAGTTCATCTACAAACTCATTGGTTTCAGTTAAGTTTGAATTCGCCTGTGCGATAACAAACTGACCTTCTTCAATGGCTGATAGGTAATCAACTTCATCAGTTACAACACCGTCTACCACTTTACGGTAAGGTGTTTCTAAGAAACCGTAGTCATTTGTACGTGCGTACGTAGACAATGAGTTAATTAGACCGATGTTTGGACCCTCAGGAGTCTCGATTGGACATACGCGACCATAGTGAGTTACGTGAACGTCACGTACTTCAAAGCCTGCACGTTCACGAGTTAGACCGCCCGGACCTAATGCAGAAATACGACGTTTGTGCGTAACTTCTGATAGTGGGTTATTTTGGTCCATAAACTGTGATAACTGAGACGAGCCGAAGAACTCTTTAACAGCAGCCGAAATAGGCTTAGCGTTAATAAGATCTTGTGGCATTATTGCGTCAAGGTCACCTAAGCTTAAACGCTCACGTACAGCACGCTCTACACGTACTAGACCAACACGGAATTGGTTCTCAGCCATTTCGCCAACACTACGTATACGACGGTTGCCTAAGTGATCGATATCATCAACATCGCCTTGACCGTTACGAATAGCAATTAATACTTTCATAACAGACACGATGTCTTCTTTGCTTAATGTGCCTGGGCCTGTGTCTGTATCGTAACCAACACGGCTATTGAACTTCATACGACCTACAGTAGATAAGTCATAACGTTCTTCAGAGAAGAATAAGTTCTGGAATAAGGCTTCAGCCGCGTCTTTCGTCGGTGGCTCGCCTGGGCGCATCATGCGATAAATTTCTACTAGTGCTTCTAAACGGCTGCTTGAAGAGTCAATATTCAATGTATTTGACATGTAAGCACCGCTGTCCACTTCATTGATATATAACGTATCAATTTTAGTGTAACCAGCTTTAACCAATTCAGCCATTAGCTCAAGAGTTAGTTCATCATTCGCGCTTGCTATAACTTCACCCGTTGACTCGTCAACGTAGTTTTTAGCTATAATACGGCCAATAATGTACTCATGAGGTACTTCTAGGCGGTTAATGCCTTTCTTCTCGATGCTCTTGATGTGGCGAGCCGTAACACGACGACCGCTTTCAACAAATACTTCACCGTCTTCGCTCTTGATATCAAAAGCGGCAGTTTCACCACGTAAACGTGAAGGCACAAGTTCCATAAGAACTTTACCGTCAGCTACTTCAAACGTCGTGTTGTCGAAGAAGATTTCTAGGATTTCTTCACTAGAGTACTCAAGTGCACGTAGGATGATAGACGCCGGTAATTTACGACGACGGTCAATACGTACATATAAGTTATCTTTTGCATCAAATTCGAAGTCTAACCATGAACCACGGTAAGGAATAACGCGTGCGTTATATAATACTTTACCTGATGAATGAGTTTTACCGCGGTCGTTATCAAAGAATACACCAGGGCTACGGTGTAGCTGAGAAACGATAACACGCTCTGTACCATTGATTACAAAGGTACCGGTATCGGTCATGAGCGGAATTTCGCCCATGTAAACTTCTTGCTCTTTAATGTCTTTAACTGTGCCTGGAGCTTCTTTGTCCATAACAACAAGACGCAGTTTCACGCGAAGTGGAGCAGAATAAGTCACACCGCGAATTTGACATTCTTTTACATCGAAAACTGGCTCACCAATACGATAACTTACGTATTGAAGCTCAGAATTTCCCGAGTAGCTTTTAATAGGGAACACAGAACGGAAGGCAGCTTCCAAACCATGATCGCCATCAGCGTCCGGCACTAAGAATTTTTTAAACGATTCTAACTGTGTAGACAGTAAAAAAGGTATATCCAAAACTTGTGGACGTTTACCAAAATCCTTACGGATACGTTTCTTTTCAGAATAAGAGTAAGCCATGGGGTTCCTCAGCTTGCTGATCTTTGACCCGACCTGTTCTTGTAAGAACAGACTTAACTGGCAGCTATGCCAAGATTTTTACAACATTTAACTGTTGTTCTAATTAGATCCCACTTTAACACTAGCAAACTATAAAGCGTTGAAAGTAAAGAAAAAATCAGATTTTATTTGAACTAAAAGAGTGGATCACTCTATAGCGCAAAAAGGCCGGTGATTAAATAATCACCAGCCCTTGCCTGATTTCTCAGGCAGCGAACTTAGCAAAAGCTAAATTACTTAACCTCAACTTCAGCACCAGCTTCAGTAAGATCTTTTGCAAGTGCTTCAGCTTCTTCTTTAGATACACCTTCTTTAACAGGTGTAGGAGCAGCTTCAACAAGAGCTTTCGCTTCTTTAAGGCCAAGGCCAGTTGCGCTACGAACAGCTTTGATTGCAGAAACCTTGTTAGCGCCAGCGCCAGTAAGGATTACGTCAAATTCTGTTTTCTCTTCAGCAGCTTCAGCAGCTGGACCAGCTACCATTGCAGCTGCAGCAGTTACGCCGAATTTTTCTTCCATTGCTTCGATAAGAGCAACAACGTCCATTACTGACATTTCAGCAATTGCGTCAAGGATTTGGTCTTTAGATACAGACATTACAAATTTCCTAATAATTAACGGACATTACGTCCAAATAAATTTTACACCGAAAGTGATTAAACAGCTTAAAATTAAGCAGCTTGCTCTTCTTTCTGTAGACGTACTGCTTCAATTGTTTTACACAATTTGCCAGCAGACGCTTCTTTCATAGCACTCATTAAGCGTGCAACAGCTTCATCGTATGTAGGTAATGTAGCAAGCATTGCTGCATTAACAACATTTCCTTCAAAAGCGGCCGTTTTTATCTCGAATTTCTCATTCTTTTTCGCGAAATCTGAAAAGATACGCGCAGCAGCACCTGGGTGCTCTGATGAGAAAGCGATTAAGCTTGGACCAACAAATGAATCAGAAAGACACTCAAAATCTGTTCCTTCAAGAGCACGTTTTGCTAAAGTGTTACGGACAACTTTCATCCACACACCGTTTGCACGAGCTTCTTTACGAAGGGCAGTAATTGCGCCAACTGTTACACCACGAGAATCTGCAACAACTGCAGATAGAGCACCATTGGCTGCTTCGTTGACTTCAGCAACTATTGCTTTTTTGCCTTGAAGATTTAAAGCCATGGGTGTTACTCCTGGTTTAATGGGGATACCGATTATCGGATTCCCCTGTTTTACTCTTCCCTACCAAACAAAGTAGAGATGCTTTTTACGGCGAGAGCCAGAAGGATTAGGAAAAATCTATCTGGGGTCTACACCGTCTACGTAGGTGAATATTAAGGCCGGAGCCACCTACGGTCTTGGACGGAAGCCCAATTTATCGTTAAACCCTAAGGCTTAACGAAATTATGGACTTCAACCCGAATTCTTTACTTTGCCGACTAATAAATTAATCAACAAAATGGCGCGAAATTATAGTACAAATTTCACGCCATGTAAACACTAAATTAAGCTACAGTTGTAGTTAAAGTGCTTTGGTCAACAGAAACACCTGCGCCCATTGTTGTAGAGATAGTTACTTTTTTCAAGTAAACACCTTTAGCTTGAGAAGGCTTAGCCTTCTTAAGTGCAACAATTAGTGACTCAAGGTTTTGTTGAAGTTGCTCAGCTGTGAAATCAACCTTACCAATAGTAGTATGGATGATACCATTCTTGTCATTACGGTAACGTACTTGACCAGCTTTAGCATTTTTAACTGCTTCTGCAACGTTAGGCGTTACAGTACCAGTTTTAGGGTTTGGCATTAGACCACGTGGGCCTAAGATTTGACCTAGTTGACCAACAACACGCATAGCGTCTGGTGATGCAACAACAACGTCAAAGTTCATCTCGCCTTTTTTAACTAGCTCAGCAAGATCTTCCATGCCTACTAATTCAGCACCAGCTTCTTTCGCAGCTTCTGCGTTAGCGCCTTGTGTGAATACAGCAACACGAACGTCGCGACCAGTACCGTTAGGTAGTACAGTAGCACCACGAACGTTTTGATCAGATTTACGAGCATCGATACCAAGGTTAACGGCAACGTCAACACTTTCTACGAATTTAGCTGTCGCTAACTCTTTTAAAAGAGCAACTGCTTCATTGATTTCGTAATCTTTTGTTACTTCCACTTTTTCGCGGATAGTACGCATACGTTTAGTTAATTTAGCCATTTCTTAGTCCTCTACGTTCAAGCCCATCGCACGCGCAGAACCTGCGATAGTGCGAACCGCTGCGTCCATATCGGCAGCTGTAAGGTCAGTTCGTTTTGTCTCAACGATCTCTTCAAGTTGAGCACGAGTTACTGTGCCTACTTTATCAGTGTTAGGACGGCCTGAGCCTGACTTGATACCAGCAGCTTTCTTAAGTAAGTAAGCAGCAGGTGGCGTTTTCATGTCGAACGTAAATGAACGGTCACCGTAAACAGAGATCACTACAGGAACTGGAGCGCCTTTTTCGATAGACTCTGTACGTGCGTTAAACGCTTTACAGAATTCCATGATGTTTACACCGTGTTGACCTAGTGCAGGACCTACTGGAGGACTAGGATTAGCCATACCAGCGGCAACTTGTAGCTTGATTAGAGCTTCAACTTTTTTAGCCATTATAAATACCTCATTTGGTGGGTCTCAGCCTTGTGCGCGCGAGGACGCGTACTCTAACGGCTTCCCAGTTTAAAAATTGGTTTCGTACTTTTTGCACAGTAAAAATAAATTTTACCTTAATACAAAAAGGCCGCTGATTATAAGATAATCAGCGGCCTTTTTCAAGCTTCGTGCCAAAATTTAAAAAAATAGTGGCGAAGCTTTTTTAATCAATTACTTATCTTGTTCAACTTGACCAAATTCAAGCTCAACTGGCGTAGAACGACCAAAAATAAGTACAGAAACTTTTACGCGGCTTTTTTCGTAGTCAACTTCTTCAACTACACCACTGAAGTCTGCAAATGGTCCATCTGTAACGCGTACAACTTCACCTGGTTCAAATAATGTAGCAGGTTTAGGTGCTTCAGCATTTTCTTGTAAACGATTAAGAATGCGTTCCGCTTCTTTAGGGCTAATTGGAGCTGGACGATCAGACGTTCCACCAATAAAGCCCATTACGCGTTCAGTGCTGTTCACTAAGTGCCAGCTTGCGTCGTTCATATCCATTTGTACTAATACATAACCTGGGAAGAATTTACGCTCAGACTTACGCTTTTGACCAGCACGCATCTCAACAACTTCTTCAGTTGGTACTAATATCTCACCAAAGCTCGCTTCAAGACCTTCAATTTTGATATGTTCAATTAACGTTTGTGCTACACGCTTTTCGTAACCAGAAAAAGCCTGTACTACGTACCAACGTAATTTAATTTCTTTGTTCTCGTTCTCATCCGACATGGGATCAGATCTCCAATCCAGTTAAAAAGCCAACAGCGCGGAATAAAATGCCATCTAATCCCCAAAGGATAAGTGCCATAATCACTGTTGCAACCATTACAATTAATGTCGTGTGGGTAGTTTCTTGGCGAGTTGGCCAAATAACTTTGCGTACTTCAATTCGAGCTTCTTTAGCGAAAGCAAGAAAGTTACGTCCCTTAAATGTTTGTGAGGCAATTGCTAATCCGGCCGCTATTGCAACAACAACGCCGATAGCACGTAGTAATACAGATTGATCTGCATACATATGATTACCAACAACTGCGCCTGCAAGTAGCGCGATTGCTACTAACCACTTTACTGACTCCATCGCACTTGATGGTGTTTCTACATTCGTGCTCATAATATTATTACCTTAACTACAGACACAACAACCCTACACTACGGCAGGGTTAATCCATTAAAATCTAAACTTAAAAACAGACTTAATTTAAACCGGTTTTTAATCTCAGACTACTCAATCACAAGTAAAACTGGCAGGGGCGGAGAGACTCGAACTCCCAACCATCGGTTTTGGAGACCGCTGTTCTACCAATTGGAACTACGCCCCTGCAAAGTGGATGCCTATTATACTTACGCAGTTCATTAACACAAGCCTAAAAGATACCCACAATGCAAAATCTCAACATTGCATTGAAAAATCAATCTTAACATTGATTAAAAAGCAGTTTATGATTGACTAGATACTCGGTTTTTACTTAGCCCACTAGGCTACAAAACTCGCGCCGCGACTAAATCGCCCCTAGATTGAACAAATTTCAATCCACAAAGGTCAACGCTCCCTAAGGGATTCACAATAGATAGGAAGTCTGTGAAAGCAATTAAAACAATCATAAAATATAAAGTCATCAGCCTTTTATTATTATTTCATACTAGCTCGCTCGCCCTACCACTGTACTTAGATACATATACAAATGAACAAGGTTTATCTCAAAATTCAATCACCTGCAGTACCACTGATGAAAAGGGGTTTCATTGGTTTTCGACCCAAGGCGGCTTAAACCGATTCGATGGATATGAATTTAAACACTATAAATTCAATCCTTCACAATCGAGTATTTCGGGGAATTGGATTACAGACTGCCTGAATTTAGAAAACGGCCAACTTTGGTTTGCGACGACAAGCAACGGCCTCAACTTATTAAATACTGAAACAGGAAGTTTTAGTGTTTTTAACCAGTATTCAACCCCTCTATTACAAACCAACGCATTTCAACAATAACCTCCAACTCCCCAGAAACAATTTGGATTGGTCACGATAAGGGGCAACTTACTCGGTTAAATACAAAAACAGGTACTACCGAGTTATTTTCTTACCAGGGCACAAATCAATTAAATGTTGTTTTTAAAGATATGCTTTTTGATGATAAAAAAACCTTTGGTTAGCAAGTAATATTGGGCTTATTAAGTTCGATTCAAAAACAAATCAGTTCACATACATACCTAATAGCCCTAAACAGCTCTGGCAATTAAAAAAAGCACCAAACGGCAAATTTATTATAGGAGGCAAAACTGGTCTAAGTGTTTTTGACTTAAACACACTCGCATTTTATAACTTTGAGCAACTCAAAAATGTTTGGGTAACTGATATGCTTATTGATGATGAAAAAAACCTATGGGTAAGCACTTATGGCCATGGTCTTTATTATCAAACTAAAGATATTTTATTAAGTAAACAGTTTCAGCAACTTACTTACTCTCCAAATTTAAAGCATGGCTTAGCTAACGACCACTTATTGTCACTTTACCAAGACCCTAAAGGGATTATTTGGATTGGTACAGATGGTTATGGGTTACATCGCTATGATAAAAGACAGATTCAGTTTGGTCATCAAAAGCATCAAAGCAATAACTCGGCTTCGATTTCGAATGACTTTGTAAGAGCAATACTCAAAGATAGTAACAACATACTCTGGGTGGGCACGCGCGACGGACTTAACAAACACACTGACACAGGATTTAAACACTATAAAGCAGATAAAAACCACAATATTGGCCTAACTAATAACAATATATTTAGTCTTTATGAAGATGCCAATAAGCGCATATGGGTAGGCACGTATGGAGGTGGTTTACTGCTTTATAACCCAGTTAATGATAGCTTTTCAGCTTTTACTATGCAAAGTCACCAACTCAGCAGTAACCGTATTTATGCAATCGAGGGCGACCATATTGGTAATTTGTGGCTGGGCAGTAATGAAGGATTAACGCGATTTAATCCCGATACATTGCAAGTTACACACTTTAAATACAGCGCAAATAAAAATAGCATCTCAAATAATACTGTTTTTAGTATTACTTATGACAGTGAGAACAACGCGATATGGGCTGGAACCCGCGTAGGATTAAATAAATTTTCTTTAAATGATGAAACTTTCACTCATTACCAAAGCGATCTTAAAAAGCCTAATAGTTTAACGCATGACATGGTTACATCCTTGCATTTACAAGATAAAAACACTTTATGGGTAGGTACTTTTGGCGGGTTAAATAAGTTAAATATCCAAACAAACAAAGTAATAAACATTACAGAGTTCGATGGCTTGCTTAACGATAATATTTTTGCAATTAAACAAGACAGCAGCGGTTACTTGTGGCTAAGCAGTAATCAGGGGTTAACCCGTTACGCTCCTCAAACTCAACAAATGCAGCATTTTTTACCCGCAAACGGTATACAGCACCATTCTTTTATTTTAGGCGCCGCTTTTCAAGCGAATGACGGCGAGCTATTTTTTGGTGGTATTAACGGTTTTAATCAATTTGATCCGTTAAAACTAACCCTAGCAACTCAACCCCCAGAACCCGTTATTACAGACTTACTTATTTATAACCAGTCAGTCGCGACGCAGCAATATATAAAAAACAAGACCCAAACGGCTAAGCTTATAAGCTATACAGACAGACTCTTTTTTAAAGAAGAAGACAGTGTTATCGGTTTTAAATTTTCTGCTTTAAACAGTGCAGAGCCCCCTTCTCAATACCAATATGCTTACAAGTTAGCTGGGTTAGATAAGCAGTTTTTATACGCAAACAAAAACCAGAGGCAAGTTAGTTATTCTCAACTTCCCGCAGGAAGCTATCACTTTATTGTAAAAGTTAAAGACCAATACGGCCAATGGAGTGATGATAAAACGATGGTTGCGCTTACGGTTACTCCACCCTGGTGGAAGAACAATGTTGCTTATGTCACTTACATCATTATCGTATTATTTATAATGTGGTTAATTATAACAGCAAGGTATAGAGCTAAAGTTGCAGAGCAAGCAAACTTAAAAGAGAGAGAACTTAGCAGCTTAAAAACCCAGCTATTAGATAACGTTAGCCATGAACTTAAAACACCATTGAGCTTAATATTAGCGCCACTTGATAGTTTACTAAAAAGTCATAAAGATTCAGACACCCAACAAAAACTAGCGATGATTCAACGTAATAGCCATAAGCTATTGGATCAAATAAACCAACTTTTACAGCTCAGTCAGCGCCCAAGCACTGCAGTGAAACACGTAACACCCTATGCTATAAATCCGGTAGTTGAACAATTAATCGAAGATTTCACTCCTTTATTTAAACAAAAAAATATTACGTTCGAGCTTGAAGATTTAACGCAAAAAAATATTCTCATTGAATTAGAGCCAAATCATACAGTTTCTATTATCAGTAACTTATTAAGTAACGCCCAAAAATACACCCCGAACGGAGGTAAAGTATTACTTCAGCTATTAACTCAAAAACAAATATTAACCATCATAGTCTCAGACACTGGTGTTGGTATAGATAAAAAGCACCTCGAGGCAGTTTTCCAACGATTTACACGCATAGATACGAGTAATCAAAGCGGTAGCGGTATTGGCTTAGCACTTATAAAGCAGCTAGTTGAGCAATATGAAGGAACCATTGAACTTAAAAGTGAATTAAACAAAGGAAGTTGCTTCACTATTTCACTCCCAATAACTCAAGTAGACGAAACCTCTGACCTTACTGCTCTTGCTGTATCTAAAAGCAATAATTTATGTGCAGTAAAAAACAATAAAATTCTTATTATCGAAGACAACGATGAAATGCGTGATTTACTAACGTCACTCTTTATTAGCAACTTCGTATGTATAAACGCCGTTAACGGAGAACTAGGTTTAGCTTTATGTAAAAGCGAAATGCCTGACTTGGTAATAAGTGATGTAATGATGCCCGTTATGGATGGCTATCAGTTTATTAAAGCACTGCGCAGCGACACGGCTATTAGCCACATTCCAGTTCTATTACTTTCAGCAAAGGCTGATACGCGCAGCAAATTAAAGGGCCTGGACTTACTTGCTGATGATTATTTAAGTAAACCCTTCGAACCACAGCTGTTATTAAGCCGCGTTCAAGGATTATTAACGATTAGAGAAGTGCTTAATCAACATTTAAAACAGCAGTTACCGGCTTTATCACAAACAACCCAACTAGACCCAAAAATGGTACAAAGTAAAGACTACATATTTACCCAGCGTGTAAAAGCAATAGTAAAAGAGTGTTATCAAGACGAGGCGTTTAGCGTAGAAGAATTTGCAGCAGCGCTTTACCTGAGCCCTCGCGCTTTGCAATTAAAAATGAAAGCCTTATATAACTTAACACCTAGCGACTACATTCGAAACATTCGTTTAGAATTCGCAGAAGAACTTTTGAAAAACAGTAATCTTGCAATAGGATTAGTTGCGCAACAAGTCGGCTTTAATTCACAAAGTTATTTTGCTCGCTGCTTTAAAGCAAAATATGCAACGTCGCCTAAGCAATTTCGTGAAAAAAGATTAAAAACTTCGCCTGTGTGACCAAACACTTCGCGCCAGTACTATTTTTAACCTACTGATTTATCTAAATTAACATGAATATAAATATTAAAGGGAATGCACAACATTTCCTTTAAGCATATTAATTAAGGACAGTCATATGTTAAGAACACCACAAAAATTACTATTAACGGCACTATTAACGACCACTCTGAGCGCTTGTCAAAGCACTTCAACCAATGTGACATCGGGTCAAAACTCACCAGATATAAATGCAGTTGCACAGGAACAATACAACGGTCCAAAAGCCCGAATTGCAGTTGCACGCTTCACCGACAAATCAAATAATTCAAAATGGTGGCGTAAAGAAATAGGCGACGGTATGGCGGATCAATTAACTACCGCTCTAGTATCAACAAATCGTTTTATTGTTTTAGAGCGCCAAGCACTTGACGCGGTTTTATCAGAACAAGATCTAGCGGCCTCAGGTCGCGTTAGCGCTTCATCGGGTGCTGCTTATGGCGAGATTGAAGGTGCTGAAATAGTCGTGATTGCTGCGGTCACAGAATTTGATGACGATAGCTCTGGTGCAAGTGTAGGTAGTGGCGGCTTTATCGGTGATGTATTTAGCTCTGTATCTGCCGGTTTTTCGGGTTCACATATGGCAATTGATCTACGCCTTATAGATACTCGCACATCACGTATTTTAGCTGCAACAAGTGTTGAAGGTGGCAGTAAAGATTTTGATTTCACAGGCGCTGCAACCAACTTTGGTGGCGCACTTGTTGGCGGTAATATAAGTGGATGGTCTGATACACCTAAAGAAAAAGCCCTGCGTGAAGTTATTATTAAAGCAGTTGAGTTTTTAGAAACTAAAATTCCAGATACTTACTATCGCTATAACAGTAACAACACTTTAGCACCGGGTTACACTGCGCCGCCGCCAGCTACTAAACGCGCAAAAGCAGCCAGCAAGCCCGCTGTAACAGTAGATGTACCCACTCATAGAATGCCGCATTATGAAAAAATGGATTTAGCAATGTCACGCCTAAGCTTAGTGTGCTTGGGTTACCTAAGAAACCAGCCTGATTATGAAGAATTTGAAACACAAGATGTTGAATACGATCGTAAAACAGTTATCGCACTGCGTGAGTACCAACAAGACAAAAAAATAAAGGTAACGGGTTTAGCTGATGAAACAACTAAAAAGTCACTTGATGACAGTGGTTGTATTGCCAAAACGAACAAATCTAGCCTCGAAAGTATAAGCAACATGTTTAAATTTAATTAATCAGTATTAGCTTTAAGCTTAAAATAAAAAACGGCTGTTATATAGGCCGTTTTTCATCCACACGTAATAACTCACCACGATAAAAATCACACACTAACCAAATTTGTTCAAATTGATAGGTTCTTGGAAAGTTAAGGTCATCGATCACTGCTTCAAAGTCAGCTTTGCGCCAAATAGTACTCGCATTACGAATAACAAGCCAAGTACGCTTTGAATAATAACGTTTTTTTCTTTTATTTTAGCAATCGCTCTAATGCGGCCCGCAATCTGTGCTCACTTGGCTTTTGTGCCATGTCTGCTAAATCTCGCTGCATTTGCATTGACAGCGGGCGCCCTAAAACAGCCATCGCTTCTGTTTCGCTGGCATACAAATGGGCAATCTCTATATCAAGCTGTTCATCTTCTTGATAACAACTAACATAAGGTTTATTGGGCTCATTATGCCAAATATTACGCATATGAATGCCTAACTGCTGCTCATAACAACGTAAAAACAATTTAGCCGCATCATGCTCTAACTGACGCTTTTCCTCATCACTGCTGCGCTTCATTCAACACCTTGTAAACATCACTTAATAGGCTTGAAGCACCAAACCTGAATGTCTTTGCTTGCAGGTAATCATCACCCATTATCGTGCGTGCCAGTGCTAAATAATCACTGGCATCAGCCACTGTTTTAACACCTCCGGCGGCTTTAAAGCCAACACGCTTACCAGTCCTTTTAATTGCACTGAGCATAATTTTTGTTGATTCAAGCGTAGCATTAACAGCGACCTTACCCGTACTGGTTTTTACAAAATCGGCACCACCTTCAATTGCAAGCTCCGTGGCTTGAGTAATAAGCGCGTCAGTTTTAAGCTCACCGCTTTCTATAATTACTTTTAGTTGCGCGCGCGACCCACACGCTTTTTTACTTTCGCTTACATAGCTAAGTACTGTTTGAGCATCGCCCGCTATGAGTTTTTTATAAGGAATAACTAAATCAATCTCATCCGCACCGCGCTCTATTGCAATGAGTGTTTCGTTAATTACATCACTGAGTGGCGCATCACCCGTTGGGAAATTAGTGACTGTTGCCACTTTTACGTGGCTAAGCTCACGCGCTGCCAGTGCTATTTTTGCATCATCAACAAAGTCGCTATAAACACATAAGGCTGCTGGCGTGCCTAAGGTCGGATTTATACTATTAACAAGCGCTTGAATGTCTGTAGTTGTATCACTGCTGTTTAAACTTGTTAAATCCATCAGTGCGACTGCTAATGCCGCGTCTTTTTGATGCTGTGTCATGTAGACTCCCTTGCCTATGTAAGTACAAAATTTAATATACCCCCATATTAACAAATTAAATCAAACTCGCTATAGCTCATAACCAAACACTATAAGCTGATTATTTTACTTGTAACTCGTCGCAATCCCTTGTTAACTAACTCTTAGGCCTAAAAAGCCCACCCATTATAACTTTTGGTTATATCAACTTGGTTTTAATTATTTTTTACTTATTGATAGCCGCTATATTCTGCTTGCCAGAATAAAGCGTTTTTCTTGTATTTGAATTTGTTTAGGGGTGTTATTAACGTGCAGTATTTACCTATCTTTACCAAACTCGACAACAAACCAGTATTGGTTGTTGGCGGTGGAGAGGTCGCATTACGCAAATGTCGCGCGTTTTTAAAAGCGAGAGCAAGCGTTACCTTAGTAGCACCTTGGTTTTGTGATGAATTAAAAGAGCATGCACATAATAATGAAGTCACGCTTATTGATGCTTATTTTGATGAGTCGCATCTTGATGGCAAAATGTTAGTTATTGCGGCAACTGACCGCGATGAAGTAAACAACAACGTATTTGAGCTTGCCAATGCCCGCAATGTATTCGTAAACGTGGTTGATGACCAACCTAAATGTACGTTTATATTCCCATCGATTGTTGACCGCGACCCAATTACGATTGCTATATCAAGCGCTGGCACTGCGCCCGTACTTGCACGCCGCCTACGCGAAAAGCTCGAAACCTTGATCCCACAGCATATTGGCCCACTTGCAACACTTGTCGGCGGATTTAGAGACAAAGTAAAAAACGCTTTAAACACTTTTCTGACCGCCGCCAATTTTGGGAAGGCGTGTTCGACTCTTCTGTCGTCAGTAAAGTGCAAACCGGTGATACTCAAGCCGCACAGCAGCAACTAGAGCAAATGCTAGATGCTAAAGCAGAGCCTGAAGGCGAAGTATATGTAGTCGGTGCAGGTCCAGGCGATCCTGAGCTTTTAACACTTAAAGCACTGCAACTTATGCAACAAGCCGATGTGGTTGTATATGACTTTTTAGTCTCTGATGAAATTATGGAATTAGTGCGTCGCGATGCTGACCTTATTTGTGTAGGCAAGCGCTTAGGCGATCACAGTGTTGTTCAAGACGACACCAACCAAATGTTGGTCGACCTTGCTAAACAAGGCAAAAAAGTGTGCCGCATTAAAGGTGGCGACCCGTTTATTTATGGTCGTGGTGGCGAAGAAGTACAAGTACTGGCTGCTAACAACGTAAATTATCAAATTGTACCGGGTATTACAGCTGCTGCAGGTTGCAGTGCGTATGCGGGTATTCCGCTTACGCATCGTGACCATGCACAAGCCATTCAATTTGTAACTGGCCACTGTAAAAAAGACGGTCAAGAACTTGATTGGCAATCGCTGGCAAAAGCAAATCAAACACTTGCTATTTACATGGGCGTAATTAAATCGCCGCACATACAAAGCGAGCTTTTAAAGCATGGCCGCAAAGCCGACACACCGGTTGCCATTATCGAAAACGGTACACGTAAAAATCAGCGTGTGGTAACAGGCCAATTAGGCGAACTTGCCGACTTAATCCAGCGCAACAGCATTATATCGCCTGCGCTACTCATTATTGGCGAAGTAGCCGCCCTGCACTCGCAACTAGCGTGGTTTGGGAAAAACGAACAAACAAGCAGTTTTGCACAGCCGCTTACAGATGTATCAAATACATAACCGAATTTTAAATTTGTAACTTTTAATCATTTTAGTAGGACGACTAACAATGGCTTTAACTCACCTTCAGCAACTTGAAGCTGAAAGTATCAAAATCATGCGCGAAGTCGCCGCTGAGTTTGAGAACCCAGTAATGCTTTACTCTATTGGTAAAGATTCGTCGGTACTTTTGCACTTAGCGCGTAAAGCATTTTACCCTGCAAAAATTCCGTTTCCGTTATTGCACGTAGACACCAACTGGAAGTTTCGTGAAATGATTGAATTTCGCGACCGTATAGCTAAAGAATACGGCTTTGATCTACTGGTTCACAAAAATCCTGAAGGCATTGAAATGGGTGTAGGCCCGTTTACGCATGGCTCGGGTAAACATACTGACATAATGAAAACCCAAGGCTTAAAGCAGGCACTTAACAAATATGGTTTTGATGCTGCATTTGGTGGTGCACGCCGCGACGAAGAAAAGTCACGCGCAAAAGAACGTGTTTACTCGTTCCGCGACAAACACCACCGTTGGGACCCTAAAAACCAACGTCCTGAGCTTTGGAATACCTACAACAGCCAAGTTAATCTGGGCGAAAGCATTCGTGTTTTCCCGTTGTCTAACTGGACTGAGCTTGATATTTGGCAATACATTTACCAAGAAAACATCGACATGGTACCGCTTTACCTAGCAAAAGAGCGTCCTGTTGTTGATCGCGACGGCACCCTAATTATGGTTGACGATGAGCGTATGCCACTGAATGAAGGTGAAGTACCGCAAATGAAATCTGTACGTTTTCGTACATTAGGCTGCTACCCACTTACCGGTGCAGTTGAGTCAACAGCAAGTACTTTAACCGAAATTATTGAAGAAATGCTGCTATCTACGTCATCTGAACGTGAAGGTCGCGTTATTGACCATGATTCAGCCGGCTCAATGGAGAAGAAAAAACGTGAGGGGTATTTTTAATGTCTAGCCAAAATAACGATACATTTAACGAAGTAAAAGAAATAGGCATAGACGCCTACCTAGCACGCCAACAAGACAAAAGCTTATTGCGTATGCTTACGTGTGGCAGCGTAGATGACGGTAAATCGACATTGATTGGCCGCCTACTGCACGATAGCCACCAAATTTATGAAGATCAGCTTGCTGCCCTTCATAAAGATAACGAAAAAGTAGGTAACGCAGGTGAAGATCTTGACCTTGCATTATTAGTTGATGGCCTACAAGCTGAGCGCGAGCAAGGCATTACCATTGACGTAGCGTACCGTTACTTTTCAACGGCTAAGCGTAAATTTATTATTGCCGACACACCTGGGCACGAGCAATACACGCGTAACATGGTAACAGGTGCATCAACAAGCGATGTAGCCATTATTTTGGTTGATGCGCGTTACGGCGTGCAAGTACAAACCAAGCGCCATAGCTTTATTTGTGACTCGCTGGGCATTAAGCAGTTTGTTGTTGCCGTTAATAAAATGGATATCGTTGATTTTGACGAAACCGTGTATGAAAAAATTAAGGCCGATTACCTTAAATTTGCTGAGCAACTTAACGTATCAAACATTAAGTTTGTGCCCATGTCGGCACTTAAAGGCGACAACGTAGTAACACGCTCTGCACATACACCCTATTACACCGACAAGCCGCTACTTGAATTACTAGAAGATTCGCCAGCAGCCGAAACAGATACAGGCTTTGAAGCGCGCCTACCGGTGCAATATGTCGTGCGTCCTAACTTAAACTTCCGTGGTTTTCAGGGCACACTGACATCGGGCAAGATACATGTAGGCGATGCTATAAAAGTATTACCGTCGGGTAAAACATCAAGCATCAAAGAAATTGTTACCTTTGATGGCAACCTAGATAGCGCACAAGCAGGCCAAGCAATTACCGTTACCCTAAATAACGAAATTGATATTAGCCGAGGGGATGTAATCGTTCCTGCAAACTCAACGGTCGTGGTTACCAACCAGCTGCAAGCTAAAATTGTGTGGATGCATGAGTCGCCATTAGTATTAGGTAAAAGCTATAACCTAAAACTAGGCAGCAAAAACACCTCAGCTATTATTAAAAAGATTGATTACACAATTGATGTGAACACGCTTGAGCACGGCACTAGCGACTCATTACAGTTAAACGAAATTGCGATTGTAACACTTGAACTAACCGAAACTATTTTGGCAGACGAGTACCACAGCAATCACGAAACAGGCTCGTTTATCCTAATCGATCGCTTATCAAACCTAACAGTTGCTGCGGGTATGATTGAGCAAGTACTGCAAAGCCAAGCACAGCAAAGTAACTTTAGCGAATTTGAAGTTGAATTTAACAGCTTAGTACGCAAGCACTTCCCGCATTGGCAAGCGCTTGATATTTCTAAGTTATAAGTTAACTTTAGCCTGTTAGGAATTTAAAAGCATGGTAGAACAGCTCGTTTTAACAGGCATTATGCTTACCTTAGTCGGGTGCCTTTTTGGCACCCGTATTAATCCAGCATGGTTATTTGTAAGTGCCATTGGTACTAGTTATTTAACCGGATTAATTGATCTTGAAAGCATGTTAGTTAATTACGCTAACCCGTCGCTTATTACCTTGGTATTACTGGTATTAGTGTCGACAGCAATAGAAAAAACCACCCTAATTCAAAAGTTAGCGCAATCGCTATCTAAAGGTAGTTTAGTAAAATCGGTAACAAAATTGGGGTTATCAACCGCCTTTTTATCGTCGTTTACTAACAATACTGCCGTTGTTGCATCGCTTATTACCGCGATAAAAGACAATCCTAATCACTCCCCTTCAAAGCTATTATTACCGCTGTCGTACACTGCTATTTTGGGCGGCACTATTACGCTTATTGGTACATCAACCAACTTAATCGTCAATGGCTTTGCTGTTGATGCGGGCATGGCACCGCTGGGCTTTTTTGACTTTACCTTAGTGGGTTTGGGCGCGCTAAGCGTAGGCCTAATTACCATTTTAGTAATGCTTAAATACTTACCCGACAACGGTAAAAGCGACCAAGAAGTCGTGCCTTTTTACCTAGAAGGTAAAGTACAAGTAAACTCAAAATTAATAGGCCAAACCGTTGAAGAAAACGGCCTGCGTGATTTAAAAGACTTATTCCTTGCGGAAATCATTCGCGATGGCAGTCGTATTTGCGCAGTCACTCCACAGCAAATTATTCAAAAAGACGACGTGCTGCTGTTTGTAGGTGACATAAAATCGGTGCCATTACTGACTCGTTTCGACGGCCTAAAAGTAGTACACGAAAATCATCAAAAAGACATCGAACACTTAGTAGAAGTGGTTGTAAGTCAGTCATCAAAATTTATTGGCAAAACCGTAAAAGAAGCCCGCTTTAGAGAGCAATTTCATGCTGCTGTTATTGCCATTCGCCGTGGTCACGACCGCTTACAAGGCGGCCTTGGGCAAGTGCAATTACAAGCTGGCGACTCACTAATACTCGCACCAGGCAAAAACTTTTACACCTTGCCTAATTTAAAGCGCGAATTTGTATATATTTCAGGGTTTGACTTACAAGCCCACCTTGCGCCTAAACAATCAAACATTGTGCTACTAAGCTTTGCCGCAGTACTGGGTTTAAGCATTATTGGCATAGTGCCGCTGGTTAAAGGCTTATTAGTATTACTGATTGGCTTAATGCTCAGTAGCACTATAAAACTTAATGAAGTAAAACGCCGTTTTCCACTTGAGCTACTCGTGGTTGTAGGCAGCGCCATTGGCCTAGCTAAATTAATGATAGGCACCGGACTTGCCGGGCAAATATCCGACGCCATGTTTATGGTACTTGGGGGTTTTGGCCCGTACGGCGCATTTATAGCTATATTTTTAATGACCGTATTATTTACCGAGCTTATTACTAATAACGCCGCAGCAGCCTTGTCGTTCCCTGTTGCATACTCGCTCGCAGTTGGTTTTAATGTCGACCCGCTACCGTTTATTATGGCGGTTGCCTTTGGCGCATCAGCCAGCTTTATATCGCCATTTGGGTATCAAACTAATCTAATGGTTTATAGCGCGGGTAACTATCGCTTAAAAGATTACATAGTGATGGGCTTACCCCTTTCTATTATTTATTCAATCACGGTATTAACCTTGATCCCGCTGGTATTTCCGTTTTAATACCTGCGCTCACAGCATAAGAGACTCTCATTATGGATGAAAATATAGTTTGGCATAACTACGCAACGACAAAAGCACAGCGTAGTGAGCAAAAAAACATAAGCCCGCTATTTTATGGTTTACCGGCTTTTCAGGCTCTGGCAAAAGCACCGTAGCAAACGCACTAGAAGCGGCGCTTAATCAACAAGGTACGCACACTTACCTGCTCGATGGCGACAACGTACGCCACGGTTTATGCAAAGACCTAGGCTTTAGCGACGAAGACCGTATTGAAAACATACGTCGCGTAGGCGAAACCGCAAAACTAATGACCGACGCTGGCTTGTTAGTACTTACTGCGTTTATATCGCCTTTTAGAGCGGAGCGCGACATGGTGCGCAGCCTAGTAGACGACGGCGAATTTATCGAAGTATTTATCGATACCCCACTGGATGTATGCGAAAGTCGCGATCCAAAAGGCTTATACAAAAAAGCCCGCGCTGGAGAGATAAAACACTTCACGGGTATCGATTCAAGCTACGAAGTGCCAAACAATCCAGAAATAATTTTAGATACAAGTAAAAACACCCTAGACCAATCGGTTACACAACTGATAACGTATCTAAAACAAAAGCACATAATATAGGTTAACCCCATGAATCAAACCGAGCTACTAGAAGAAACCCTCATCCTTGCCCGCAAAGCAGGTCAAGCGATAATGGGAATTTACGAAAAGGATTTTAATGTTGAGTACAAAGCCGATGAAAGCCCCGTAACCGACGCCGATTTAGCAGCTCATAAACTGATTGTGGCAGGGCTTCAACAGCTCACACCTGATATTCCAATACTTAGTGAAGAAAACGCCGACATAAGCTGGGATGTACGCCAAACATGGAAAAGCTACTGGTTAGTTGACCCAATCGACGGCACTAAAGAATTTATTAAAAAGAACGGTGAATTTACTGTAAACATCGCCCTAATTAAAAACGGTAAGCCTGTTTTAGCCGTAGTTGATGCACCTGCCCTTGGCGTATCGTACTTAGCAAGCGATGCCATTGGCGCATTTAAAGACAAAGGCGATGAGCGAATAGAGCTTAAAGTAACAACTAAGCCTAATAAAGGGTTAATTCGTGTTGTAGGCAGCCGCTCTCATCCATCACCCGATTTAGCCGAATTTGTAAAATGCTTTGACGAGGTTGAAATGGTGTCTAAAGGTAGCTCACTAAAACTGTGCTTAGTCGCCGAAGGCAGCGCCGACATTTACCCACGCTTGGGCCCAACCTGCGAATGGGATACCGGAGCTGGCCATGCAATCGCACAAATAGCCGGTGCAAAAGTCACTAAGCTTGATGGCAGCCCACTAATTTATAACACCAAAGATGAGTACTTAAATCCGTATTTTGTGGTTAGTGCGATAGAAGAGTAAGGGCCTAGACCTGTTAGCGGTTACTTCAAAAGTAGCTCGGCGTTAAGTTATTTGTAGGTCGGGATTTATCCCGTTATTTTGTCGGGCTAAAGCCAGACCTACAAAAGAGCTGCACCGCAAGTACAAACACTGTATTTCGTGGGGATACATTTAGCTCTGATAACCAATATGACATTCAGCGAAACCCAGAATGCTGAGCCATAAGCTGCATATTCCGCCTCGTAGGAGATAGCTTTAGCCACGAACAAACCTAAACTGTACTTTATTTAAAAAGATAATTTCACCACAGGTACACTATAGCTTCGCGCTGTAATAAAGTTTTAATATTTGTCTAAACCTAATCTTTTTATGGCTTTATCTATTAAATTAGTATCTTTTTCATTAACTTTTAATTCAGAAAATCTTTCACTGAGATCTCTTTTTTTCTTACTCGAAAGAGCTGATATATACTCTCGAAATGTGTCTATTTCATTTCCGTAGTTACAGTTATTTGCTTCATCTATTAAATATCTTATAGACCAAATATTTTTATTACTAATTAAAACGTCTAGTTCATTTTTAATTTGTATACTAGTAAAACTAAGTTTACTAGAAGCTAGCTGCGACCAAGTCAAAAATTTTATGCAAATGAGGAAAGAATTTTTGGATAACTTATGCGCATTTCTATTTAAAAAATTAGCTATATTAATGTCCTGAAAAAGTTCATTACTATAGCTTGCAGCTTCCCTTCTATCTCCTTCATCTTTAAACTCTACGGAATCTTTTCTATTAAAAATTTGCAGTAATCTTTCCAATTGCCGCTCAAGCAACTTTTCTCCACTTTCTAAATTGACCAACTTGATTAAAACACTTTCCAAATTACCACTATCGATAGTTTGCTTTGTATACTCTTCAAAAAGGCCTTCATTTAAAAAGCCATTTGGATCTTTTCCAATATTATCTAAAACATCAAAAACTATTTGTTCTACTCTATCTTGGTTTTTATCACATGAAAAAAGTATGCGCCCAAAACGTTTAAATGCCTCTTGCCATCGATAATCACTACAAATATTTTTTGCTAATTCTTGAGTTGATAAAGATTTTATAGAATCAATAACAATCTGATCTCTTAGCTCATTTTCAGGGACTGTTTCCAGTAAAATACGATTTAAATAATCAACAGTATCTAGTTTTACACCTAAATGTTGCTCGCCACTATTTTTATCACTTTTTAAACCATTTCCGCTTTTATTAGTTATATCTTCTTTAAGATTTAGTAATTCCTTGAATAAAGCATTGTAAACATGCGTAGCTTCACTATTTGTAAAATCAGCTATCAAGTTTGAGAGGGTTTCATTTATTGTTTTTTGCTTTCCATCTTCTGTTTTAGCTACTGGTAACGGTTTAACATTAACTAAGCTTGTGTACGAGTTTACAAAAGCATTAAATAACGCAGGCTCAGCCTCACGTAATGTAGTGAGTAATAACAAAGAGCCAAAATCGACCTCTCCCAATAACTTTTCTTTAGTCCAACACTTACTTACGCGTCGCATCACTCGCTTCAAAACTCGAATTGAAACTATAAAGTTATTAGAAATAATAGCTGGCTGATAAAAAGTCTGACGAAAGGTAAGAGGGGTTTGGTTGAAATATTGTTCAGAACTACTTATTGAAGAATGTGTTAACAACATATCATTCTCGAATACTTCTTTAGTGCATAGCTTTGCCCACTTACATAAAGTTTTCTTTGAATCTTCGGATACTATCGTTTCGATGTGATCGGCCAGCTTGCTTTGTACTTCAATATACAAGGACTTCTCATTACCCATCGCGACGATAAAGTTAATATTACTTAAGTTTTTATCTTTCAATCTATCCAGCAGCGCGGCTATATCATTCAAACGTTTTTCGTTTTCATCGCCTGTTCCGCGATCTACATCTTGTAGGGTAATGAGTAATTTATGGTTAGTTACTTCAAGAACATCATTAAGTTTTTGAAAACTTCCTTCAATTTCCACAGGGCCTGCGAGTAACGTAGATGCAAACTGAAACACACTACCACCCGACTTTAGTGCTTCAGTGTAATGTTTAGGTAGTGCACGGAAGGCACACATATCAATATATTGGCTTATATCATCAATAATATTGCTGAGTATCACATGCGCAACACTGCCGCTGGCTGCGCCCCAAGTTGATATATCGCTGCGTATCCAAATACTCTCTTTTTCAGAGTTTTTTGCTAAATCATTCACAATACTTTCGACGATACTGCTTTTTCCGCAACCATAAGGCCCACATAAAGCTATGTGCTGCGCTAAATCCTTTTCATACTTACCACCGCCATTTTTTAACCGTTCGGTGATCCGCGTGGCGTAAACCTGTAAATCGGGTTCTAATTCCTCTGTGCTTTTAATAGTTGAATCGTCTTTAAACCAATTTTTAAACTGACCTAATGTTTTAAAATCACTAGGGTTAACACTTGTCGTACGCTCTAAAGTTATTTGATTACGCTTCCATTTAGCTTTAATGCATTCATTTATATATTTGATTATCAAAAATATTGCAGAGAATATGTAAATATCTACTGTTATAAAAAGCGGCCAACTAAAGCCTGCATGACTGATATGCCAATAAATGAAAGCTGTACTAATCACTGCGATAAGAGAAAAGCATACAACTAAATTAAGGCTAATTCTTTCATTGCTTTGTTGATAAGCTGTAATTATGGAAGAGCCTAAAATTAATACGATGAAATACTCAAAACAAGAAGTAGCAGCTATTAACTCTTCTTGGTTTGAAGTGAAATAAAAAATCGACCCTATAATAGTTACCGACAACCATAAGCTTATTGTCACTGGCGGATATCGCCAGCTAAACCTAATACTGCGTTTAGGGTGAGATATATAAAACTTATCAAGCAGCAGCTTGATGCCAATACCCGCTAAAAATGCGCTGCTGTAATGCAAAATCGGATTAGCATTTAAAATAGTGCCCAAACTCGAATATGTCTTTTGTACAAAACCGACTTTACTTAAAAATACAGTAATTGTTGCGGCGGTAATTGCGCACAATAAAAGAGAAAGCCAGCGTGTGGCTGTAATGGGGAGAGTTTTAACTTGCGACAATTTAATATCCTTATCAATACGTTACTTTGCCAGTGTATATCAATTGAACATTATTGAATAAGCAAGTTTAATAAATAAAACCGCCTATCTTGGCTTTGCGGCTCGCATGACGCTATGACATGTTGGGTTTCGCTTCGCTCTACCCAACCTACGTTTTTACTTAAAATGAAACTATAAATTCAATAAAACCTATTTTATGAAATTATTATTTCATAAATTGAGCTTTAAGAATCAATTACTGTTTGGGATATTAGTTATTCAAGTATTTGACTAATCACAAAAATGAAACTATATTTTCACTTAACATTAGTAAATGAAAATATAGTTTTATATGAATAAAAGCGATAGCCATTCATTAGTTAAGCGTGGAGCCACTGTATTCCCGCGTAACCTTAAAATACTCCACAACTTGGGTGAAAATATTCTACTCGCGATGAAACGACGCGGGATCACCCAAGAAGTGATGTTCAATAGGACGGGAATTTCTAAGCCAACACTTCGCAAAATAACTAAAGGCGATCCTTCCGTGTCTATTGGGCATTACGTAAATGTTCTTGCCGTTTTAAATCTTCTGGAAGACTTGAGCAAAGTAGCACTTGATGATGAATTAGGTAGAAAGTTGCAAGACATTGAGCTTTTAAATAAAAAACGATAGAGGTTACCAATGGAAATTTTTGTTTACGCCGATTGGCTTATTACTGAAAAACCTTTATTTTTAGGAACACTAAGATCGTCGGTTATTCGCGGTAAAGAGCATTTTAGCTTTAGTTATGACAAAGATTGGCTCGTCTCTAAATTTGCACTTCAAATAGATCCAACATTGCAATTATATGCTGGAGAGCAGCATGCTACTGATGACAAAAATTTCAAAGTGTTTTTAGATTCGTGTCCTGATCGATGGGGCCGCTTATTAATGCAGCGCAGAGAAGCCGTTATTGCGCGTAACGAAGGGCGCAAAGCAAATGCACTATTTGAAACGCATTATTTATTAGGAGTTCATGACTCTTTCAGGATGGGGGCTTTAAGATTTTGCACTGCTCGTGATGGCAATTTCCTTGATGATAATGAAGACTTTTCCACACCAGCCATAACCTCGCTGCCAGAACTTGAAAAAGCAGCTAAAGGTATTGAAAGTAAACCTGACTTTGAAAATCCTGATTATTTAAAATGGCTGAACATGCTCATCTCACCGGGTTCTTCACTTGGTGGCGCAAGACCAAAAGCATCTGTGAAAGATATTGACGGCTCTTTGTGGCTAGCTAAATTTCCTAGTCGTTATGATGAATATGATATTGGCCTATGGGAGTATATAGTTTACAAAATGGCGCTAAATGCTGGAATTAATATGTCTGAATGCAAGGTGCAGACTGTTGGCTCTGATCATCATATTTTTCTTACTAAGCGATTCGATCGGCTAGAAGGTGGACATAGACTGCTATTCACTTCTGCTATGACACAGCTAAAGTACTTTGATGGCAACGACGACGGAGCAAGTTACCTTGAGTTAGCTGAATTTTTAATTGAAAATGGCTCTAATACTCAAGAAGATTTAAAACAGCTTTGGACGCGTATGTTATTTAATATCATGGTTTCAAATAGTGATGATCACTTACGTAACCATGGCTTTATTTTTGATACTACAGGTTGGCGTTTATCTCCCGCTTACGATATTAACCCTACTCAAAACGCTACGGGATTACATCTAAATATTGATGACAAAGACAATGCTTTAGAAATAGATCTAGCGTTTGAGGTTGCACACTACTTTCAACTTAATGTTAAAACTGCTAACGAAGTCTATACGCAGGTTAAAAATGCGGTTCAAGAATGGAATGAACTAGCAAAAAATCTCGGCATTTCGCAAGGCGAGCGAGACCTAATGAAAGACTGCTTTATTATTCAATAAATCAAATTAGAATCATATTTAGGGTTATTATTTTTTAGGGGATTGCCTAACCAACGCTCCTTGTCGCTCACTTTTACACCGCTGCTTCGTATTCATGACACTTACCTTCCAATTGGGTCTAATTAATTAGTCTACAAATCCCCACAAAACATGAAATTTTTAGCTAAAAACTATATTTTTCTGCACAATTGTTATTTTAAATAATGGATGAGCACACACATGACAACACCTCAAGGTGTAACGCTTTCAAATACATCAATAAATAACACACTCTTTTACCTCAAAATAGAACCAGCACGATATACAATGGACGCTAAGTCTATATGGCACGGCCGTTGGTGCGGGTACTTTATTTTTACCTATTAATATTGGCATTGGCGGTTTTTGGCCGTTAATTATTATGGCGTGTTTAGCATTTCCAATGACCTTTGTGCCCACCGAGAGTTAGCGCGTTTTGTACTTTCATCAAAAAATAAAGATGCCGATTTTACCGATGTAGTTGAAGAGCACTTTGGTGTGACTGCAGAACGGTTAATTTCTTTATTGTACTTTTTATCTATATTCCCAATTTTGCTTATTTACGGTGTGGCTTAACCAATACTATTGATAGCTTTATGGTTATTCAAATCGGGATGGAATCGCTTTCTCGCGTATTGCTTTCAGGCCTATTGGTTGCGGGTATTATCCTTCGGATCTTGTTTTTAGTTTAGGACGAAAGTCAAAAGAAAGATCTGCTCCAGTTTACTCATGATGGCTGTTATAAATTTTTACTAATTACCTACCATTAACTGAAAGCTTTTTAAAAGCAACAACCCTTAACGATTTTGCTGGGCGATAAACGCAAGCGAGTGCTGATTGAATAAGTCAGGACGTTCCACATTGCAAACATGGCCACAATGGTGAATAGTTTGCAGTACGCTATTTTTATGACGCTTAACCATTTCTTTAACAGGGCCAAGGAACATATGATCTTCTTTGCCCATAATGTACAGAATGGGAATATCAATGTCTTTTTCTTTGAAATATTGCATTAAAGGATTTACATCCATGGCTAATTTAAACCATTTTATAAACTCTTTTTGGCACAAGCGCTTTGCTTCACGAACAAACAAAAGTCGAGATTCTTTATGACGCTTTTTCGGCATCATAATAAAAGCAAATAAGCGATACAGCCACATATAAGGCAAGAAGTGTTTAAAAGTATTACCTAAATAAACCAATGTATTACTGCGAGTATTAAAACGAGTAACCGCTCCACCTAGCACCATGCTAGAAACATATTGCGGCGCAATTTCAGCAATATTTCGAATAAGAATTGTACCCAATGAAATACCAACAAAGTGTGCGCTGGTGATATTGTTATGATCTAACACATCGATAATGTCTTTAGAGACATTATTAAATGAATAATTATTATCAACAAAGTTTTGTAGTAGATTATTCGATTTGCCGTGACCGCGAAGATCAAGCAACAACACATTATATTCTTTTTTATACGCTTTAAGCTGACGAAACCAGATTGCCGAACTACCACCAGCTCCATGGACAAATACAACCCATATTTTACTGGTTTCGTGCGCAAAAGTAGTATGGAAAAGAATTTCTTTGCTCATTGCAGTTAGCGGCCTGTTTACTTCATTTGGCATATTCAATTGCAAGAAGTATAACGGAGTTTAATAAAAATCTCTCATGAAGTTGAGATCAATGGCTTCTACTTAACAGCTTTTCGGAGCAGATTTTGATTTTTAAATAAAAACGACTTGCTTCTATTCTCAACGTATTTTAGGCGCTTGTCCGTGAAAATCTAAATACAGTTTTTTAAGTTTGTCAGGAACAAGTGGCCAACCTATTTCAATTCCAATGGGAGTGGCCTTGCAAAATAAGTGCTCAACGTAATAAGTGTCTATGTACTCAAGTTCAGCAGGACTTGCAGAGTCTAATTTTAGACTCATATATGACAAGTGCTTTAGAGCATTAGTGACTTTATTTTCGTTGAATGCAAAAGTTGTTAAGTTTGCAAACTCTTCCATGCGAAAAGTAAGCGCCCAACTTTCGTGTTTATCCATTAGCGGGATCACATCTGGAAACTTACATTGTATATCCTTAATGAATCTTATTATTTCTTGCTTTTCCATATACTCCCTTGCTGCACATAGTTATAAAAATACCATTGTACCAGCTAAAAATAGTTGGCTAAAATTTTGTGGGGCACGGACAAAGCCAACTGTTCTTGCCCGCGTTTACGACCTCGTTAACTTAACGTTTTGATAACCATACCCACACCATATAATTTTTTAAATGCCTAAATATTGTTTTTATTTAAGACTTACGCTCAATACGTTAAGTTTTTTTAAGGCCTCAAACTATTTTTTAGTAAGCTTCCAATCGCCCTGCACCACTTCAAAAACCCACTTAAACTATTGCTTATGTTAACTTTTTAAATAATTACGATATAAAAATATCAGTCTTCAACAACTCTATGAAACAGCTAAACGTATATTAATTTAATATCTTCACATAAAGATACTTGACACAAAGTTAATTCTTACATATCTTTACGTCGAGATTCTTTACAACCCTTTAACTTTAAATTGGAGAACATTATGAAAAACATTATTCAAGTAGCTGGCATTATCGACCGAGAAGAAGCAAATCTAATGCTGGAGTCTGGCATTGAGTGGCTTGGCTTCCCTTTGCGCTTACCTTCTGGAAAAGATGATATTTCTGAAACAGATGCAATGAGCATTATTAAAGGCTTAAGTGAGCCTCAAGCCGGTGTGTTAATTAGCTATATGGTAGATGCTGAAGAAGTGAGCGGTTATTGCAGTGAACTAGGTGTAAAAGCAGTTCAACTACACGGTGATATTAGTGTGGCAGAAATGAAAAAGCTTAGAGAGCTGCGCCCTGATCTTTTCTTATTAAAAAGCCTTGTTGTGAAAGAAGACAATGCTGAAGAGCTGTTAGAAATTGTTGATACCATGGCTGACTTTGTTGACATGTTTATCACTGATACGTTTAACCCTAAAACGGGTGCTAAAGGCGCTACTGGTTTAACGCATAACTGGGACGTAAGCGCTGAACTTGTTAGACGATCTCCAAAACCTCTAATGATGGCTGGCGGTTTAACGCCTGAAAATGTAGCTGATGCAATCTATAAGGTTAAACCTGCCGCAGTTGATTCACATACGGGATTAGAAGGTAGCGACGGCAGAAAAGATGCCGCTAAGGTGAAGAAATTCATTCGCGAAGCTGAAAAAGCATTTTCGGAGATCAATGCTTAATATAATTCACTGCCAGATTAACACCCCTAATCTGGCAGACTCAAATAGGGAGAGCGTTATGAATGCAAATCAAGTTATTCAAATATATAAAGAAGACTCACAAATACTCTCAAGTAGTGTGATCGAGTTACCGCAAACAAATAGACTAAAATACCTGCATGCAAAAATGCGTGACAAGGTAGCTAGTAAAAGCCAATTCATTTTTTATGCTGATCAAGTGTTTCGTCTGCTGATTGAAAAAAGCTTAGAATTAGTACCATTTAAAGATCTCGATGTAACTACTCCCGTGGGAGAAACATACAAAGGCAAGAAGTTTGCAGATCCAATATGTGCCGTTTCTGTGGTTCGTGCTGGTGAAAGTATGGAAAATGAGCTGCGTCATATTGACTTAAAAATTCCCATCGGAAAAATTTTAATACAACGCGATGTCGTCACAAAATTGCCAACTCTTTATTATTCAAAACTTCCGGATCATATCGCTAAATGTCGCGTGCTGATATTCGAACCTATGTTGGCGACAGGCGGCTCTGCAATTTGTGCTATTCAGGTGCTTATAGATGCTGGTGTTTTAGAAGAAAATATCATTTTTGTTAATCTTTTGTGCTCCCCTGAGGGGATTCAAAAAGTTACTCAGCAATTTAAGAAAATTCAAATAGTCACGTCTTCAATTGAAGAGTATCTAAATGGAAACGCATTTATGATACCTGGAATTGGCGACTTCGGAGATCGCTACTTCGGTACGACCGATGTGGGGGCCGTATGACAAATAAACAACTAATACTTTGGATGTTAGTTGCTATGATTGCCCCAACAATTTGGGGCAGTACATACATAGTAACGACCGAGCTGTTACCGCCAGATATGCCTTTAATAGCGTCAACACTTCGTGCTTTACCTGCTGGTATTTTATTAGTACTGATTGGTCGAAAGCTACCTAAAGGCATCTGGTGGGTGCGTTCTATCGTGCTTGGCATACTTAATATTGGTGGCTTTTTTACTGTTTATTTGTAGCAGCCTATCTATTACCCGGTGGTGTAGCTGCACTTGTTATGTCGTGCCAACCTATCATAGTCATGATACTTGGTGCGCTACTCTTTAAAGATACCCTTAATTTAAGGCAATTTATTGCTTGTGCAATTGCGGCTGTTGGAGTCGCGATGTTGGTCTTAGAACCAAATATGAATTTACCTGTTCAAGGTGTTATTGCAGGTTTAATTGGTGCCGCTTCAATGGCCACGGGAATAGTATTAACAAAAAAATGGGGCAAGCCTGCTGACGTTAATTTATATACTTTTACAGGCTGGCAACTCGTTGTAGGTGGATTATTTTTACTCCCGATTGGATTAGTACAAGAAGGCTTACCTAGTAACCTAACAGTGGACAATATAATTGGTTATTCCTACTTAAGTATCATTGGCGCCTTGTTCGCTTATATAGTTTGGTTTAAAGCTATTGAAAAACTGCCAGTTGTTACGGTGTCTTTTATATCGTTTGCAAGCCCAATCTCAGCAACATTATTGGGTTATTTTATTCTTTCGCAAAGGCTAACGATGAGTCAAACATTAGGCGCTGTCATTATTGTATTAGCCATTGTTATATCTCAAGTACAGCTGTTTAAAAAATCAAGTTCCAATTTTAATCTGGAACCATCATTAAACAAAAAAACTAGTTAAAGGAAGTAAACATGGACAACTTATTTACAGAAGCTCGTTTTGGGAAAATCAACGCAAGCAATCGCTTTGTAATGGCACCAATGAGTAGAAACAGGGCAACAGCTGAAGGATTAGCAACGCCTCTTATGGCAACCTATTATGCTCAAAGAGCAACAGCTGGGTTAATTATTTCTGAAGGTATTCAACCTAACCAAGTTGGTCAAGGTTTTATGAATTCCCCAGGACTACATAATTTACAACATGTGAAAAGCTGGCAGCCCATTACTGAAGCAGTACATAAAAGGGAGGCAAAATTGTAGCCCAATTGATGCATTCTGGTCGTATTGGGCATCCTGAATTATACCCCAGTGCTCATCAATCAATAGCGCCTTCAGCAATTAAAGCTACCGGAGACGCTTTTACACCAACAGGGCCAAAGAGCTACCCTACACCAAAAGAAATGACATTAGATGAAATTACAGCAACCATTGAAGACTTCGCAAAATCAGCTGAATTAGCGATTCAGGCAGGTTTTGATGGGGTAGAAATACACGCAGGAAATGGTTTTTTACTTCACCAATTTATGGCAAGCAATACAAATAATAGAGCCGATCTATTTGGTGGTAGCGTCAAAAACCGTTTAAGATTTACGCTAAAAGTAGTGGCGGCTGTTACACAAGCTATTGGTGCTAAAAGAGTCGGTATTCGTATTTCTCCCGACAATACTTACAATGACATTATTGAACAAGACAGTGAAGTGCTCTACCAAACTCTTATTAGTCAGTTGCCAACTGATCTGGCGTATTTGCATATTATGGAAGCGGCTAACCGTGAGCACACCCAGCAGATCCGTAACCAATGGTTAGGTAAGCTTATATTAAACCCTCACAAAGCTTGGCAGGATGGCCCTGTAACCCCTGCTATTGCATCAGATGTGTTAAATGAAAATTTATGCGATGGTGTGGCATTAGGGGCACTCTTTTTAGCAAACCCTGATTTGGTAGAACGTACTAAGTTAAATGCTTCTTTTAATAATGTAGATCCCGATACGTTTTATGGTGGCGACGAAACCGGTTATACCGATTATCCTACAATGGTAGATAAAAGTGCATCGCTATCTGAGAAACAAAGTGAATCTATATTAGAGCGTGTTGAGCTTTCGTGATTAATTTTGCACCTGTAGGTTTGGTAGTTAGGCGAGGCAGAGTTTATGTCGTGTGATTATTCCCCATAAATAGGCGATAACGCAGCGTAAGTGCCAAACATCCGTAGCCCTTAGGTTCGTCCTAGGGGCGATTTACTCTTTGCTGCTACATGGATGTAAATAAAAGCCGTGAGTAGGGCGCGGAAGCTTTGCGCGATTTTACCTATTCTTACATAAAGATAAGTTAGTAAGGTGATGCAGGAGCGTTACCAAAGCTACCAAGTTACAAATCTCGCGCCACGATTAAATCGCTCCTCGATTGAACAAATTTTAATCCACAAAGATCAACATGCCCTAGATAGAACAAATTGTGCTCCTGAAAGGCCAACTGGCCTTATTTATAAGTAGAGCTAGAAAGGCCTAAAAGTAATTTTTTAAGTAATACTGCGAGTTGCTGCTGCTCCGACTTATCTAAAGGTGACAATAAAGACTGCCCTTTTGCGATATGCTCCTCTACAACCTGATCAATCAATTGAAAACCTTTCTCTGTTAAAGACACCATAACGCCTCGACGGTCATTAGGATCAGAGCTGCGTGCAACCAAGTCTTTAGCTTCTAGTTTATCGATACGGTTTGTCATTGAGCCTGAGGTTAGCATTAATGTCTGCAATAGTTGATTTGGACTTAATGTAAACGGTTTTCCTGAACGCCTAATTGTCGCTAATACATCAAATTCGCCACCATTGAGGCCAAAACGGCCAAATACAGTTTGTAATTCTTTGCTAAACATTGCATCGGTACGAACGAGTCGGCCCATAACTCCCATAGGCGAAGGGTCTAAATCAGGTCTTTCTTTATTCCACTGGGCTATAACGACGTCAACAAGATCATTTTTCATTATATCTACTACTCTAATTTAAATTGATAAACCAATATAACTCACAACAACCTCTACGACAAGACTCATCACAACAAGTATCTTCACACAAAGATACTTGACATTAAGATTGTATGTATTATCTTTTACCTAACTTTGTTACATGAGAGTTATGTGTAGTACTCATTTTTAACAAGGCAATTCAAAAATTAGTCATCTATAAAATTTTAAATAAAGGAATAGGCATAGAAATGAAACTACATAACCAACTAAATCGAACCGAAAACCTTGAGCAAGATCAGATATCTTTTTTGGGAGAAAGTGATACTCGAACATTGTTTGATTTAATTCAAAAGCAAATTATTGAAACACCTGATGAAACTGCAGTAATTAGTAACCAAGGAGATTGGAGCTATAAAATGCTGGATAAAAAATCAGCTAACATTGCCTCTTTACTCCATCAGCATGGTGCTAAGCAAGGTGAATATGTTGGTTTGTTTGTCGATCCATCGCCTGACTTAATTTTTGGTGTGTGGGGAGCTATTTATGCAGGATGCGGATACCTTCCACTGTCTCCTGAATACCCTGAAAAACGTATTAGCTATATGCTAAAAGACTCTAAAGCGCGCTTAGTTTTAACTCAAGCACATTTAAAAGAGCAAATTACTGCATTGGTTAGCAGCGACATTACTGTGATTTCAATAGATGATGTTGATGATAATACGTCATATTATGCGCCACTATCACAAGATAGCCTTGCTTATATGATTTACACCTCTGGAAGCACAGGTGATCCAAAAGGCGTCATCATTGAACATAGCAGTATTGTTAATCAGCTTCTGTGGTTAAAAGAAGAGCATAGCTTTAGCCAATCAACTCGTATTGTACAAAAAACGCCTTTTAGCTTTGATGCAGCCCAATGGGAGATTTTAGCTAATGCAATCGGTATTTGTGTTGTTACAAGTGAAGTAGGAATGTATCGCGATCCGCTTGCACTTATTGATTTAATCATTGAAAAACAAGTGACCGTTTTGCAATGTGTTCCTACCCTTTTACAAGCCTTGCTTGATTCGCCTTGTATTCAATTGTGCAACTCATTGTCTCACGTGTTCAGTGGGGTGAAACGCTTACTAAACAGCTCGCCTTGCAATTTTTTGAAACACTGCCTGAAAAAGATCTAATCAATTTATATGGGCCAACAGAATGCACAATAAATTCATCCAGCCATAAAGTAACACCTCATACTTTAGAACAAGCGTTTGATGCAATTACCATTGGTAAGCCTGTAGCCAATACTCACTACTATATACTTGATGAACAGTTAAACTTAGTTGATGAGGGTGAATCTGGTGAGCTTTATATTAGTGGTGTGCAGGTTGCTAGAGGTTATTTAAACCGTAACGATACAACGCTCGAAAGATTTATATCTAACCCTCACAATAGCGAGCCTATGCATAATACGCTCTATCGCAGTGGTGATATTGTAAAACGTGATAAAGAAGGTAACACACACTTTTTAGGTCGCGCCGATAATCAAATTAAATTACGTGGTTACCGTGTTGAGCTTGATGAAATTAGACTTGCCATTGAAAAGCATGATTGGATAAAAAATGCCGCAATGGTTGTAAAAAATGACCAGCGTACCGGTTTTCAAAATCTTATTGCATGCATTGAATTAAATCATCGTGAAGCCGCTTTAATGGATCAAGGCAAGCAGAGTGAACACCATCAATCTAAAAAAAGTAAATTACAAGTTAAAGCACAACTCTCTAATGCTGGATTTAGACAACCACAAGCGCTGTTAAACTTACCCGTATTTAATTTACCAAATAAAAATGCATCAAAAGAGCAAACTGAAACTGTTTTTGCTCGTAAAACTTATCGTTACTTTGATGGTGGAAATGTGTGTGAGCAAGAAATACTTAACTTACTCAAAAAACAAAAATCAGAAATCCCTACACGCCCTGTCAGCGCATTAGAATATGATGAATTTGGTCAAATCATGAGATATTTTGGCCAGTTTAAAAGCAAGCAACGCTTACTGCCCAAGTATGGCTATGCATCTCCAGGCGCCCTGTATGCTACGCAGTTATTTTTAGAAATACATAATTTATTTAATTTAAAATCGGGTATTTATTATTATCACCCTGAACTACATACCCTGCATCTTGTACGCTCATTAGCGCCTGTAAGCACGGTTAAATTAACTTGCCATTTTTTAGGTAAACAATCAGCTATAGAACCTGTATATCAAAATAATATATTAGAAGTTTTAGAAATGGAAACAGGCCATATGCTTGGCTTATTTGATCATATTTTACCTCAGTTTGGCCTTTCAATTGGCGCTGCTAGTTTTGACAATGAATACCAAGATTACTTAGCTGTTCACAAAGATGACGCCTACTTAGGAAGTTTTGATATTAGCCAACATAGCGAAACTGACTCGCTTTCAAATGTTGAGACCTTAGTGCAAATTCAAAATGTAGATGGTTTAAATTCAGGACAATACACAGTTCAAGATAATCAGCTGACACCCCTTTCTGATCAGCTAATTGAAAAGAAAAAAGTGATTGCCATTAATCAGCAAGTCTATGATAGAGCTTCTTTTGGTATTTCTTTACTTAATCATTCTACAACGGCTTGGCGACACTATATTGATTTAGGTCGTAAGTTACAGCAGTTACAAATGAACGACTTAAACATAGGTTTAATGTCTTCTGGTTATAGCTCAAAATCTGGTAATAATTTACCTTCAGCCAATCGTATTGAAGAAATTTTATCTGATGCGAACTGTACAATGAAACCATTTTATTTTTGCATTGGTGGAAAAATTTCAGAAGAGCAAAAACGCAGCGAAGGTATGAAAGAAGACGCTATACATATGCGTGGCCCCCTTGAAATATTGAATCATGATTTACAAAATTCGCTACCTAGCTATATGGTACCTAATAAAATTATAACTTTTGCTGAATTCCCACAAACAGCGAATGGGAAAGTCGATTATCTCGCTCTAAAAAATTCAGAGAAACTTAATAATATTGAAAATAAGGCAGCCTACATTGAGCCTCGAAATAAATTAGAAGAGAAAATAGCTGATATTTGGCTCCATGTTATGAAATGGGACAAAGTATCTGTCCAAGATAATTTTTTTGAAAGTGGTGGAAACTCTTTAACAGCCGTTACATTTATGAATACTTTAAATAAAGAGTTGAGCATTAGTATCCCGATGCAAGCTATCTTTCAAGCCCCCACTATTGAAGCACTTGCTCTTTATATTAAGCAAAACGATAACAGCTCACATAGTCGGTTGATTAATTTAAATAACTCTACACAAAAATCGCGAATTTTCTGCTGGCCTGGTTTAGGTGGGTATCCAATGAGCTTAAAACCTTTAGCTGAAAAAGTGGCCGATGAAGCGACGTTTATTGCAGTGCAAGCGCATGGCCTTAATTGTGATGAAGTTCCTTACGATACAATACAAGAAATGGCAGAAGCTGATATCAAGCTAATCAAAAATGAGCAACCAACGGGTCCTTATACGTTATGGGGATACTCTTTTGGGGCTCGTGTTGCATTTGAAGTGGCGCATCAACTTGAAGCAAGTGGCGAGACCGTGGAAGCACTTTATCTCATTGCACCTGGCTCACCTAATCTACCTCAGTATTCACAAAAAGAGCAGACACCTTGTTTTACTTCTCCTGCATTTGTCACCATTTTATTTTCAGTGTTCTTTCAAAAAATACAAGGCCCGGTATTAGAACAATGTTTATCGGCAGTGACTAATAAACAACAGTTTATTGACTTTGTATGTATGAATCATCGCACTTTGAATCGAGATGTTGTCAGTAAAATCATAGAAGTAGTCATGCGCACTTATGAGTTTAAATATACATTCACAGAGTTGCTTGAACGCCAAGTAAAAGCACCAAAAGTGATATTTAAAGCACAAGGAGATGATTATTCATTTATTGAAAACATTCCTGAGTACAACGAAAAAGAAGCGATAACACAACACTTACAAGCAGATCATTACGCATTATTAAAACATCAAGGTGTTGATGAGCTGTTTAATTGCATTGTGCAATCTCAAGGTTCTTACGAGAACCATCGTTCATTATTAATAGCGTAAGGACGCAACATGCCGCATATCAACATACATTATTTTGATTCTCACGTATCCAGTTCTACCAAGAATAGGCTCGTGAAAAAAATTTCGGCACTGATAAGTAAAGAGTTTAAATGCAATAACGACTTTATTTCAATCGCACTGCATGCAGAGCAACCGAAAAATTGGCGACAACGTGTTTATAACAAACATATTATTCAGCAAAAATATAAATTAATTAAAAAACCAAGTTATTAGAGGAAAAATAAAATGAACAATACAAAGATAAATCTTGTTATTAAGCCTGAAATTAAACGGGCTCTTGAGTTAGGGCTTGCGGTCGTGGCGCTTGAGTCTAATGTTATAACGCATGGCTTAGATTACCCTGAAAATAAACACACCGCGTTACAAGTAGAAGCAGCAGTTCGTGAATCGGGGGCAATCCCTGCAACCATTGGAGTCGCTAATGGTAAATTACTAATTGGCATGGATGAAAGTGAGATTGAGTTATTTGCAACAACCGCAAATATACCTAAAGTCAGCACGCGTGACTTACCCGTTGTATTAGCGACTAAGCAATTGGGTGCAACCACCGTTGCCTCATCTATTATTGCAGCTGAGTTAGCAGGAATATGCTTTTTTGCATCTGCTGGCATTGGTGGCGTTCATAGAGGAGCAAACAATACGATGGATATTTCTTCAGATCTTATGCAATTTACACGCTCACGGGTTGCCGTTGTATGTGCTGGTGCAAAAAACATACTCGATCTAGGTTTAACACTTGAATACTTAGAGACCCACAATGTCCCTATTATATCTTATCAATTTGATGATTTCCCTGCATTTTACTGTCGCTCAAGTGGCTATAAAGCACCACAACGGATAGATGATGCATCTATTTTAGCCGACATAATTGAAACCCAATGGCTGCTTGATAATAAGCGCAGTGTATTAATTACAACACCCACTAAGCTCGAAGATGCCATTGATAGTGATGATGTTAATGATGCTATCAACGCGGCAATTAGCTCGGCTCAAGCGCAAGGGATCAGTGGAAATAAAGTCACTAAGTACATTATGAAAGCAATTGATGAAGTAACTAAAGGGCGTTCAGCTAAAGCTAACAGTGCCGTTTTGATCAATACAGCGCGTGTTGCAGGGCATTTAGCTGTTGCCCATGCAAAGCAATCTAGTAATAAAAGAGAAGTAGCGTAAAAATAATGGGTGAAGTTTATTGACAAATTTTTTTAATTATATATCTTTATATAAAGATACTTCACATAAACAAACTTCACCCAAGCATATTACCTACTAGATGCACACAAGGAGCTAATTATGAATTTCATTCCATGGATTACAACGACAGGCATACTAGCAATTTTAATAGCGGGCAGCTTTGCAGTTAAAAGTAACATCATTGATGCGCGCAGCAATATAGGCAATGAACAATCGGCTAATGTCGAAGCTATGTATGTAGAAAAAGTTGCTCATCAGTCACATATAGATATTAGCGGTATCGTAAAAGCCCCTAAAACATTATCGTTAATTAATGAATCAGCAGGTAAAGTTACAAAACTCTATTTGCAATCTGGCGGTATTACTTATGCAGGTGATACGTTACTCGAAATAGAACACGAGGAGGAAAAAGCACAACTGCAAATAGCTAAATCACGCTTTGAACTACAAAACACCACCGTAAAGAGATATAAAAGCCTTTATAATTCAAATAAATTGAGCGCTCAGCAATTAGATGAATCAACGGCTTTACTTGCTCAATACCAAGCAGAAATAAATCTACTCTCAGCTAAAATTGCTAAAAAAGTGATTACAGCACCATTTACAGCCCGCGTTGGTATACATGACTTGCAAGTCGGTCAGTTTTTACCTGCTAATACAAATCTAACTCAGCTCATTGGTATTGAAAAATATATGTGGGTCGATTTTTCTCTCCCGCAAACCTATACAGAGCTAGCAATTAATACGCCGGTAGTATTAACGCTACTTGATGACACACAGACAGAAATAATTGCACAAGTAGCTTCTGTTGCACCAGAAATGTCAAAACACTCAAGACAGCTGAAATACCGTGCAAAAATTACATTAGGAAATACTAAACTAAATTCAAATCAACTCGTTAAAATTAAGGTACCTATTGGCAACAAAAAAGAGGTTGTTGCAATCCCATATTTAGCAGTTATTAAAGGTAAATTAGGGAACTATGTATATTTATTAAATAAAGACGAGGAAGGAAAAACATACGCTAAGCGAACACAAGTTGAATTAGGCGAACGTATTGGGGATCTCGTTATGATCACCAATGGCTTGACCTCAGGCGCATTAATCGCAAGTCATGGAGCATTTAAATTGCGTGACGGTTTAAGAGCATACTTGCTTAATTCAGAGCGTACTGTAGCTATGGAAGATACGTTATCTCCTAAGGTATCATTATGAAAAACAATCATTTTATGGATCGATTCATAACACAACCAACACTTGCAATCGTTTTATCCGCTATTATTTGTATTGCTGGGATTTGGTCAGTGCTTAAGGTGACTGTGCTACAGTTTCCAAAAATTGAAAGTTCATCTTTAGTTATTTCAACTAACTACGTAGGCGCATCAGCTGAAACAGTTAAAGGTTTTATTACAGAACCAATAGAACGTATTTCCGCTACGGTTCCAGGTGTTGATTATGTTGAATCAGTCACAATTGCAGGGAATAGCACTGTAACAGCTTACTTAAATTTAAACGAAGATAGTACTCGGGCTTTATCACAGCTTACTGCTCGTCTTAGCCAAGTTAAATATATGCTCCCGAATGATACTGAGGATCCCATTGTTAGCGTTAAGCGCACCGATCGACCTCATGCGCTATTTTATTTAAATATAGAGCATCAGGGCGAATCACTTTCACAACTAACCGACTTTTTATCAAGGCAAGTGACTCCTATAATTACAGATATTGAGGGCGTTCAAAGAGTCGCAATTGAAGGCAGTAGAACGCCTGCGATGCGCGTGCATTTAAATTCTGCAAAGTTAGAAGCATTTGATCTTAGCGCTGACGATATTTACTCCGCGTTGGCTGCAAATAATACAATAGCTACGCTAGGTTATATAGAAACTAATAAACAAAAAATTGATCTGGTCGCTAATACACAATTGAAAAGTATCGATGAATTTAAGCAGTTAATTGTAAAACGTATAGATAATGATGTTATATATCTGAGAGATGTAGCCCATATTGAACTTGGCTCTGAGCAGCCAACGGTAAGTGCTCGCTTAAATCAGCATGATACTGTTTATATTTCAGTTTGGCCGCAGCCAGGTGCAAATGAAATTGAAGTTGGTGACGCACTTTACGCATTAACCGATAAAATTAATAAGACTTTACCGGATGGTATCAGCATTGGTTATGCCTATGATGGTACTTTATATATGCGCGATGCATTAAATGAGATTTTTAAAACACTTATTGAGACGGTTATTCTAGTAGGCGTTGTTGTTCTCTTTATGATGGGTTCATTTAGAAGCTCAGCGGTACCTTTAGTGACTATTCCTATTTCAATATTAGGTGCTATTGCCGCAATGTATGTCGTCGGTTTTTCGTTAAACTTACTAACCGTGCTCGCTATTGTTCTCTCTGTTGGCTTGGTGGTTGATGATGCGATTGTTGTTGTAGAAAATGTTTCACGTCATATTCGTGCAGGAAAATCTAAAATTGACGCTGCGCTCACAAGCTCCAAAGAGCTGTTTGTACCAATTGTATCAATGACTCTCACACTAACAATGGTGTATTTACCGATTGGCTTTCTGTCTGGACTTACCGGCGTATTATTTAAAGAATTTGCTTTTACCCTAGCAATATCAGTGCTTATATCAGGCATTGTTGCCCTCACACTTTCACCAATAATGAGCGCGTATGTTATCCCTGCTGAAGGGCAAGAAACTAAATTAACAAAAAAAGTAAACTGGGTATTTGATCAGCTAAGAAATAAATATGCGTTGTTACTTACTCTTTTATTGTCGTGGCGAAATCAAGTGATTGTCGCTGCAATTGCGTTAAGCCTTATGATAATACCATTTTACCAAGGTGCACAAAAAGAGCTTGCGCCAGTTGAGGATCAAAGCAGCATATTTGTACTTGTACAATCCCCCTGAGTCATCGTTAACTTATAATGAAGATAACATTCGTGGCATGGTTGATAGCTTATTAGAAATACCCGGCACAACTCAAATGTGGCAGAACATTTTTACCAATAGTGCTTTTGGCGGTATTGAATTTATAAGTGCTAGCGAACGAGATTACACTACTAAATCAATTCTTCCTGAGGTTTATGGACGCTTGGCTAAAACCCCTGGAGTCAACCCGTTGCCCATTCTTCCAGCGCCACTTCCTACTGCGGGCCAATTCGATGTAGAAATGGTCGTTAAGTCCAGCGATAGTTTTGAAATAATGCAAAGCTATGCGGGGCAACTTATAGGTAAAGCATTTGCTAGTGGGCACTTTTTATACGCAGACACTGATTTAAAAATCGATTTACCCCAAATACAATTACAATTAAAGCGCGATAAAATTGCCGATTTAGGAATGGATCTCGCTTATGTCAATCAGCAACTGAGTGTTCTTTTATCAAATAATTACGTTAATCGATTTGATGCGCAAGGAAAAGCTTATCAGGTAATCCCTGTTATTGACCGAAATGTAAAGTCAGATCCTGGAAAACTACTAAGTTTAAACATTAAATCAATTAATGGAACCAGCGTGCCATTATCTGCAATAGCTGAAGTTAAATGGGCAACAGTTCCTAGACAATTAAATAGCTTTGGACAGCAAAATGCCTTTCGCATATTTGGAGCCGTATTACCTAACTCCACAAAAGAAGAGGCACTTTCAGCATTAGAAAATGCCGCACAAGAATTACTCCCCTTCATACACTGTTGATTATGCCGGAGAGTCTAGACAAATAAGACAACAAGGTAATAGTTTATTAGGCGTTATGCTAATTTCACTGGTCATTGTTTACTTACTGCTTAGTATCCAATTTAATAGCTTTCGAGACCCTCTAGTTGTGTTAATTGGGAGTGTACCTTTGGCAATGGCTGGCGCGTTGATGCTATCGTATTTTGAATTAACGACTATCAATATTTATTCTCAAATCGGTTTAATCACACTCATTGGTCTGATTGCAAAAAACGGTATCTTAATTGTCGAATTTGCAAATCACCTACAAGAGCAAGGTAAAAGCCGCATAGAAGCCGTAATTGAATCTGCATCAACTAGATTAAGGCCTATTTTAATGACCACTGCTGCCACTGTTCTTGGGCACTTTCCATTATTAATGGTATCTGGAGCTGGGGCTGAAGCCCGAAATAGTATTGGCATTATATTAGTAGCAGGAATGCTTATAGGAACCCTTTTTACTCTTTTTGTATTGCCTGCTTTTTACGTAAAACTGGCTTCAAAACGAGTGCCTAAAGAAGTAAATAAAAGTAACCTTTTCAGTTCAAATGAAAAATCATCTTTTGCTATTAGTTAAGGTCTGTGACCTCTCAGGATTAAAGTTTGTTCTATCTAGGGGAAATTTAATCCCGGCGCGAGATTTATAACATAGCCAGCTCGGTAACAGCTCCTGCGTTACCTTGTTGGCTTACATGCAAACATGCTGTTGAAAATTCAACGACCAAAGATCAACACGCTCTAATAAGCTAAAGCTCTTATCGCGATAAATTATGTAATATCTGCAGCGTATAAAGAACTTTGTTTCATACAAAAAACCTGACAGCAGTTACTTCGTTCAAATAAACAACACATTGTATAATTATTACTTTATACATTGCTCACTTTTAAATCGGTGTTTCATATTCATGACAGTTAGTCACTAAACCACTACAACTAATTCATTCTAAAACCAGCTCAAAACATGAAAAATTTAGTCAAAAACTATATTCTTCGGCGCAATTATTATTACAAATAATGGATGAGCACACACATGACAACACCTCAAGGTGCAACGCTTTCAAATGCACCAATAAATAACACACACTCTTCTACCTCAAAATGGAACCAACACGATACACAATGGACACTAAGTCTATTTGGCACGGCCGTTGGTGCGGGTATTTTATTTTTACCTATTAATATTGGTATTGGCGGTTTTTGGCCATTAATTATTATGGCGTGTTTAGCATTCCCAATGACCTTTTGTGCCCACCGAGGCTTAGCACGCTTTGTACTTTCGTCGAAAAATAAAGATGCCGACTTTACCGATGTAGTTGAAGAGCACTTTGGTGTGACTGCAGGTCGGTTAATTTCCTTGTTGTACTTTTTATCTATATTCCCAATTTTGCTTATTTACGGTGTGGGCTTAACCAATACTGTGGATAGCTTTATGGTTAATCAAATGGGGTTAGAGTCGCCATCTCGCGTATTACTTTCGGGTGTATTAGTTGCAGGTATGATTAGCTTAATGATGGGCGGCGAGCGCTTAATGCTACGTGCCTTTGCTATCTTAGTTTATCCGCTTGTGGGTATATTATTGTTTTTATCACTTTATTTAATCCCAAGCTGGCAAGTGCCCGATATGAGCATGCCTGAAATGGGCAGCTTTGGTAAAACGTTGTGGTTATCGATTCCTATTATTGTATTTTCGTTTAGCCACGCAGCGGCTATCTCAAGCTTTGTAAACGTGCAACGCGGCCATTACGGTAACCAAGCAACACATAAGTCTGAGGCGATTTTAAAGCGCACTAGCTTACTACTTATTACCTTTGTACTGTTATTTGTGTTCTCTTGCGTGCTGTCGCTTACAGGCGAGCAAATGGCCGCTGCTAAAGCCGCTAACGTATCGGTTTTATCCTACCTTGCTAACATTACTGATAACTCGTTTATTGCCACACTTGGGCCGCTTGTTGCCTTTATTGCTATTACATCGTCGTTTTTGGGTCACTTTTTAGGGGCACGTGAAAGCTTTACAGGTTTAGTAACTAAACAAACAAGCTTAAGCGCAAAAGTGGCCGATAAAATTGGTGTGTTAATTATGTTTTTAGCTATTTGGTTTTGCGCTGTTAAAAACCCAAGTATTTTAGACATGATGGATCAGTTATCGGGCCCTATCATTGCGATGATTTTATTCATCATGCCAATGATTGCAGTTTATAAAGTGCCTGCACTTCATAAATACCGTAACCGTTTAAGCACGCTATTTATATTAGCGGTTGGCTCACTTGCTGTATTTGCACTTATTTACAGCATGATTAATTAATACGCTATATACACAAAAGCCCAGCTAAGTTAATTAGCTGGGCTTTTTTGTTTGTACGGTTTGTCTCAAATTATTTTTTTATAGTGTGGGTTCTGGCATGTTAAGTATAAATTAGCCTAAAAATAGCCCAACTATGCAATACAATAAATTATTACTAATAAGCGCATGTTTGCTCGCAACACTATTTGTAAGCCCTTTAGTTCAAGCTTCAGAATCCCCAACAATTTTATCAATGAAAGAGCGCGCTGCGTTTATAGATAAAATTACTGAACTTAGAGTTAATAGCTTAATGCCCTCGTTAATGAAGCAGCACAACACTGATATGTGGCTTCTTATAAGCCGCGAATACAATGAAGATCCAATATTAAAAACAATGCTGCCTGCAACATGGCTTTCAGCCAGACGCACCACTATTTTGCTATTTGCACTTAATAAACAAGGTGGGGTTGATGCTTACGCTATTGCGCCTTATAAAATAGGTAATGTATTTAAAAAAGGCTGGGATAAGCAAACACAACCTAGCCAGTGGCAGGCACTCAATACGCTTATTGAGCAATACAAACCTCGCAACATTGCGCTCAATACTTCTACCGACTGGGCACATGCCGATGGCCTTGTGCTAGGCGATTACAAAACCTTAATGGCTAACTTGCCCGCCACTTATCACAATAAAATAATTTCCGCAGAGCCGCTTGCTGTCGCGTGGTTAGAGCAACGTATTCCTGAAGAAGTTGAAATGTATAAACACATTGTGGCTATTGCCCATCATATTATTGCAGAGGGGTTTTCGGGTAAAACAATTACGGTGGGTAAAACAACTAGCGATGACTTGGTATGGTGGTTTAGAGAGCGCGTAAAAGAGCTAAAACTACAAACATGGTTTCACCCAAGCGTTGCTATTCAGCGCGCCGATGCGAAGTCGTTTAATCATGAAGAAAGCTTTACCAATGGCTACGATGATAACGTTATACAAACCGGCGATTTACTTCATGTCGATTTTGGTATTACTTATTTACGCTTAAATACCGACACGCAGCAGCATGCGTATGTGCTCAAAGAAAACGAAACGAGTGCGCCTAGTTACTTAGTTGAAGCACTAAAAAGCGGTAATAAACTACAAGATATATTTACCAATCAATTTGCGGTAGGAAAAACAGGTAATGAAGTGTTAGCTGCAGCACGAAAAGCCGCTATTGCTCAGGGATTAAAGCCCACTATTTATACTCACCCTCTTGGCTATCATGGTCACGCTGCTGGTACTACATTAGGTATGTGGGATTCTCAGCAAGGTGTACCAGGAGATGGTGACTATCCGCTGCATTTAAATACGGCTTACTCAATTGAGCTTAACAATGCGGTGTTTATAAAGCAGTGGAATAAAGAAATAAGAATAATGCTAGAGGAAGATGCTATTTTTGATAAAAGCGGTGTCTGGTATTTAAATGGCCGACAAACACAATTATTGCTTGTAAAATAAAGCAAAAAAATGGCGCTCACTGAGCGCCATTTTTAACTTAATTCGTTGCTATTATTCTGTATCTGGCAGGTTACGGCCATAGAATATTTCTTGCATTTCACGGGTCAGTTTTGAGCGAATTTCGTCTTCTTCGCCCTCTGATAAATCTGCCGTAGAAAGGCCGAATAAATAGGTATTTAAGTCGGTTTCTTTTAACATCATTTTGGTATGGAACAGGTTTTCTTGATACACGTTCACGTCCATCATTTGGTACGCTTCTTTAGTATCTTCTGTCATGAAGTTTTGAATCGAGCTAATAGCATGATCAATGTAGTGCTTAACGCCATTTATGTCGCGGGTAAAACCACGAACGCGGTAGTCAATTGTTACCACGTCTGACTCAAGGCTATGAATTAAGAAGTTTAACGCTTTAAGTGGCGAAATAATGCCACAAGTAGACACTTCAATATCAGCACGGAATGTACAAATACCATCATCAGGGTGAGCTTCTGGGTATGTGTGTACACAAATATGGCTTTTATCTAGGTGCGCAACAACTGAATCAGGTAATGGACCTGGCGCTTCGTCAGCATCGTAATTTTGCTGCTCTTCTACTGGTTCTTCTGAAACCAAAATAGTTACACTAGCGCCTTGTGGTTCATAGTCTTGGCGCGCTACATTTAAAATATTAGCGCCAATTATATCAACAACTTCACCTAAAATGTCGGTTAGTCTATCTGCACTATACTGCTCATCGATATATTCAATATATTCTTTACGTTGTTGCTCAGTCTTTGCGTAGCAAATATCGTAAATACTAAAGCTTAAACTTTTGGTTAAATTGTTAAAGCCATGAAGTTTAAGTTTATCGAAGGGTTTGTTCATAATAAACCAACCTATAAATTAGTGAACTCTGCACCTGCAGAATGAAAAGTTCGCGGATTTTATACGAATTTTCCTTATGGAAAAAGCGTTATTTTGCTTGATCTTGCACAACTTCGTGGCTATGCGTAATTTCTACTGTTTTATCAAGCATTAATGCAACCGAACAATACTTTTCAGCAGAGAGGGAAACGGCGCGTGCAAGGTGTTTTTCAGACACATTATTACCTTTAACAACAAAGTGTAAGTTGATTTTAGTAAATACGCGTGGGGCTGTTTCGGCACGCTCTGAAGTAAGTTGAACCTGCACGTCTGAAAAATCTTGTTTGGCTTTCTTTAAAATACTGACAACATCGACTGATGAACAACAGCCAACCGACATTAAAACCATTTCCATAGGGCTTGGCGCGGCACTATCGCTACCAGCGTCAAAAACAATATTATGATTAGAATTAGAACGACCGATAAACGTATCGCCCTCAACCCATTTTACATTTGCTTGCATGTGCTTATCTCAAAAAAATATTTTCTTGATTGTAAGCAACTTAGCCGCAGTTGCAAATGAAAATGTACTAGGCGGCTATATAAGCAATTGATTAATACTGTTGCGAGACTGCATTATCGAATAAGTTTTTAACTAAACCAGCAAATTCATCTATAAATGCATGCTGCTCAACCGTGACAGGCTGTGTGGTGATACTACTGAGGACTTCTTCTAAATCGTAAACTATGCCGTCAACTTCGCGTACAATTAAGCTACGCTGCTCTGTATTAAGCTCTGTGTGCTGCTCACAAATAAGCATAACATTTTGCGCAATGACGTCTTCAATTAATTCCATTACTGTTGGGGCACCTGGTTTTATCTCGCCTGGCTTCTCAAACAATGCTAAATTTTGAGTTAGATACATGATCAAATCATCGTACCCTTGCCTATCTAAAACCATTTTTTATACCACCTTAAAATAATTAATTGCCATGATTTAATCAGAAAGCGACGCGAATTACTAGCTTTGCACGATAGCAATACAAAAAAAGCAGCCGAAGCTGCTTTTGTAGTTATTAAGTAGTACTTAATCTATTTTTAAACCTGGACTTAGCGTTGCTGGCATCGCTACTTTTTCAAGCTCAACTGAAGCAACTGGGTATGCACAGTAATCAGCAGCGTAATACGCGCTTGCTCTGTGATTGCCCGACGCGCCAATACCACCAAACGGTGCTGCACTTGATGCGCCAGTAATTGGGCGGTTCCAGTTAACAATGCCGGCACGAATACGACGTAAAAAGTGGTCATAATCTGCTGCACTATCACTTAATAAACCAGCCGATAAACCAAAGGTTGTATCGTTTGCTTTATCAATTGCTTGGTCAAAGTCGTCAAAGCGGAATACTTTTAAAAGTGGTCCAAAATGCTCTTCATCTGGGAAGTCACTAATGTTTGTACACTCAATAATGCCCGGTGTTACAAAACCGGTATTGGCTGTGTGCTCAAGTTCTACTAATACTTGAGCGCCAAGCTCAACAAGCTCGTTTTGCGCTTTAACCATGCCTGCTGCTGCCGCTGATGAGATCATAGAGCCCATAAATGGCTGGTCTGCATCATCGTAGTTGCCTACTTTAATCGCTTTAGTTGCAGTGATAAGGCGCTCTAAAATTGCATCGCCTTTGCTACCTTTAGGTAAAAACAATTTACGTGCACATGTACAACGCTGGCCGCTTGAGATAAACGCTGATTGAATAATATCGTGAACAACCGCTTTAATGTCTTCAACGTCAGTAATAATAAGTGGGTTATTACCACCCATTTCTAGCGCTAAAATTTTACCCGGTTGACCCGCAAACTGTTCATGTAAAATATGACCAGTACGCGAAGAACCCGTAAAGAACAAGCCATCAATCCCTTTGTGAGCAGCAAGGGCTTTACCCGTTTCTACTTCACCTTGAACTAAGTTAATTACACCAGCTGGTAAGCCTGCTTTTTCCCACAGTTTAAGCGTAAGCTCAGCAACCTTAGGAGTAAGTTCAGACGGTTTAAATACAACCGTGTTACCTGCTAAAAGTGCTGGCACAATGTGGCCATTAGGTAAGTGACCCGGAAAGTTATACGGACCAAATACAGCTACAACACCATGTGGTTTATGACGGATCATTGCACGGCCAAGTGGCATTGCGTTTTCTACGTCGCCAGTGCGCTCTAAAAATGCTTTTTCAGAAATGGCAATTTTACCAACCATAGCACCCGCTTCTGTGCGCGTTTCCCACAGTGGTTTACCAGTTTCTTGTGCAATAGTAATAGCGAGCTCTTCGCTGTTTTCTTTTAATTGCGCTGCAAATGCTTTAATTATTTCTAAACGCTCAGTAAAGCTTTTATCAGCCCATGCGTAAAACGCTTCGCGCGCTGCATTTACTGCGGTGTCTACTTGCGCCGCAGTTGCTGATGATGCCTGCCAAATAACGTCGTTATTTGCAGGGTTTAGCGAATTAAATTCTGTGCCTTGGCCTTGTGACCATTGACCATTTATAAATTGTGCAGGATGAGTCATATACTTTCTCCTAAATTAAATCGTGGTTGCACTAACAATATCGCCAGCTTGTAAATGCAATGCATCTGCTATTTCTTGCGATAAAATAAGGCTTTTTGCGCGCTCGTCAAATGTCATTGGCGCAACAGTTGCTCTAAAATCTTCAAGCTTTTCGTTCGCTAGTAACACCATGGTGTCGCCAGTCATTTCGCCAATTTCAACGTTAAAGTGATTTGCATTACGAATCGTCGCAATGTTATCTACTTTTGCTTCAACCGTTGGGCCGCCGTCAAAAATATCTACGTAGCCATTAAACGTAAAGCCTTCGCTTTTTAATAACTCGATTGCTGGGCGAGTGTTGTCGTGTACTTTACCTATTACGGCTTGCGCATCTTTACTTAGCAAGTTTACGTAAATTGGGTATTTAGGCATTAATTCAGCAATGAAAACCTTTTGGCCAATACCTGTTAAGTAATCGGCTGTTGGAAAATCCATTGAGAAAAAGTGCTCTTCAAGCCACTGCCAAAAAGGGCTACTGCCGTTTTCGTCAGACACACCGCGCATTTCTGCGATCACTGTTTGTGCAAAACGCTCTTGATGCTGTTTTATAAACATAAAGCGCGCTTTTGAAAGTAGCTTACCGTTACAATTTTTACGATAGCCATCTTTTAAAAACAATGTGCAAAGCTCTGTAGCACCTGTGTAGTCGTTACATAGCGTTAAAATATCAACCGCTTTGTAGACGTTTAATGTACGCGAAGAGTGAATCACTTTACTTAAGTGATAATGATAAAATGCATCATCAAGCCCTACCGCAGCTTCAATTGCAGACGTACCTACAACGTCACCGGTTTCGCTATCTTCAAGAACAAACAGGTAGCCTTCGTCACCAGGTTGTGACGTTTGTTTAGCAAAAGAGCTTACTGAATGGTCGATCTTTTTTGCAATAGTTCTTCGTTTAATGGCAAAGACGTAAAACCATGCCCTGATTCGTGGGCAATTTTCAGTAATGCTGAATAATCATTTTGCTGGATTGGGCGAAGGATCATCATGAGTCCGCTTGCTCCCTTATAAATAACGGTAAATAGGAATTGCAGGGCAAGCGGTGCTTGCCCTTAATTGGTTGGCTTAAGTCGCTTATGCGTTTACTACGCTTGCTACTGCTTTTTCAAAGCGCGCCATACCTTCGCAAATGTCCGCTTCAGGAATTACTAAAGATGGAGTGAAACGTACTACATCCGCACCAGCAACTAATGACATAAGGCCTTGCTCAGTACCTGCCACTAAAAACTCTTTTGCACGACCTTTGTATTGCTCGTTCACTACTGCACCAATTAATAAACCTTGGCCACGGATTTCGCTAAATACGTTGTATTTTTCGTTAACCGCGCTAAGTAGTTCATTAAATAATGCGGCTTTTGCTTTTACGCCAGCAAGTACTTCAGGCGTATTTACTGTATCAAATGCAGCTTCTGCAACAGCACACGCAAGCGGGTTACCGCCATAAGTAGAACCATGAGTACCTACTTTAAGGTGCTGTGCAATCTCAGTTGTTGTGATCATAGCGCCAATAGGGAAACCGCCGCCAAGTGCTTTAGCGGTAGTTAAAATATCAGGTACTACGTTTAAGCCTTGGTATGCGTATAAATCGCCAGTACGGCCAACGCCTGTTTGAACTTCATCAAAAATAAGCAGTGCGTTATGTTTAGTACATAAATCACGAACGCCTTGAGCAAACTCATCAGTTGGTGAAACAATACCGCCTTCACCTTGAAGAGGTTCCATCATTACGGCACATGTTTTGTCGCTGATAAGCGCTTCAAAAGCAGCTAGGTCGTTGTAATCACAATGTACAATGTCGCCTGGCTTAGGACCAAAACCATCAGAATATGCCGCTTGGCCGCCAACAGTTACGGTAAAGAATGTACGACCGTGGAAACCTTTGTTGAACGCGATGATTTGTGATTTTTCTGCGCCAAACTTATCAAGTGCAAAACGACGCGCTAATTTAAGCGCGGCTTCGTTTGCTTCTGCACCAGAGTTGGCAAAGTAAACTTTTTCAGCAAATGTCGCATCAACCATTTTTTTAGCTAGGCGAAGTGCCGGCTCATTGGTCATTACATTAGATAGATGCCAGATTTTTTCGCCTTGCTCTTTTAATGCGCCTACTAATGCAGGGTGGCAATGGCCAAGACAGTTAACGGCAATACCACCAGCAAAGTCGATAAACTCTCGACCTTGTTGATCCCATACGCGAGAGCCTTCGCCTCGAACAGGAATTACGCTTGAAGGTGCGTAGTTAGGAACCATTACGTGATCAAATAATTCGCGATTGACTGTCATTTTATTTCCTCTTAATTGTGAGCAACACAAAACATCAAAATAGGTGTTTGGTTACTATTTGTAACCAACTTTATAGGCAAGATCAGTAACCTGATAATTGCGCAAAATTGCTTTGTGGTTCAATTTTCAGACGCGCATTATTTCAGAATTACTTAAATCTGTCTCGTTAAAAACTTTCATGTATCCCTTTAAAATAAAGGGCTAAAGATATTATTTCATAGATAGTGAATAACTATTTGCATAGTCAATTATGCTCATTTTTAGACAACTAACCGCATGAGCACTGAGGCGCACACACTTTAAGTGTTAAATATGCAATATAACAATAGAGTGAGAATGAATGATTAGTCGCTAAAAAATTAACAAAAATTTTAAGTTTTTAGTCAATTTGAATAGCTAGATTGGTAAAATTACTTGTTTCGAGGGTTTTTAGTTCCGTTTTAGTGAACTTAAAGTACGAAAACCATGCTGTTGTTTCATCAGATTCAATAAGCTGGTGTTCTTTTAAATTTAGATATTGAGAGTAACAACGCGCTTTTAACATTACCTCGGTTAAAGGTAACATTGTATCGCCCTTATCGACTCCATTAACCAACTGCTGCATGACCCCTTGAAAGGGCAAATACTTAAATTTCATTTTCTCAATAACTTTAGCGCTGATAGCTAAAGATTGATTATTAAGTAACGTAGTTAAAAAAAGTGGGTCGGGTTTTAATTCTAATAACGCAGTGTGCAAGTCTTTGCGCTGCTCTTGGCGCGCTATTTGTACTTTACGTTGCCATACTTGCTCAAAAGTTTTTAAATATAAACGCACTAATGCGATTCGCCCTACATCTAAAAGCATACCAAGGGTAAATGCATGAATATCGTTTACATTGTTAATTTGCGCTATTTTTTGTGCTGCAATCGCATTAGCCATTGCACTATCACGTAGCCTGCGCTTTAGCAGTGAAAATGGTTCAGTACTGTGTGGCATCCAATGACGTACTGCAAAAGTAGGTATGACTAACTGTAAATTATCAAGGCCAATGTAGCGCAGAGCAAGCGCGGGGCTATCTACTTTTACTGAGGTGTTTTTACTACGCTGTTTTCGATAGTAAGGTAAATTAACGAGTGTGACTAACTCACGCCCAAGCCAGCTTAAATCGTTTACTAGAGGCTCTAGCCGCCCTACAGTTGCAGACTTAACCGCTAAAAGGTCAAGAATAGTTGCAATACCATCTTCAATCCCTAACGTATTTAGGATTACGGCATCCATGTCGCTTAGTTGCTTAAAAATAGCTGTTTCTATTGCTTTGTGAAGTACTTCACTCGCCTGAGCTCGATACTTATGATGCGCAGTACTGCTCTGCTGACGTTTATGTTGTGCTGCGACCTCAACTTGAAGCAACGTACGTTGCTTCATTGGCTCGCCATATTCTATTTCTAATGTATGAATAAAACCAATTTGCTGATGCGCAAAGCTATGACCAAGCAATAAATCATGTGCTCGTTGGTCAAGTATTTTAGCTGTTCGTTGTTGCGCTACAAGTTCAGTCATAACATCCATTCATTAGTAAATATAAAATAAGTATCGGTATTAAAAATTAGAAGCGCATTAAAAAGTTATCAAGCAGTGCTAATCCTTGTTCAGTTAAAATAGCTTCAGGATGAAACTGCACTCCCTCTATCGCTAACTCTTTATGGAGTAACCCCATAATTTCGTCAAATTCACCTAATTCGGTTTGACTCCACGCGGTTACTTCAAGCTCTTTAGGCAGTGTTTGTGCTTTAACGACTAAAGAGTGATAACGACATACCGTTAATGGGTTGGCTAAACCTTTAAATACACCTTTATTGGTATGAACTATGGGCGATGTTTTACCGTGCATAATTTTTTTAGCACGAATGACATCACCACCCAAAGCTTGTGCGATGGTTTGGTGTCCCAAACAAATGCCTAAAATTGGGTATTGCCCTTTTAGCTGCTCAACCACGCTTAACGATATACCAGCTTCGTTAGGTGAGCAAGGACCCGGCGATAACACGATGTGTTTCGGGTTTAACTGTTTTATTTGTGCAATGCTTAGCTCGTCATTACGTTTTACTAAAACGTCTTGATCTAAACGCTGAAAATATTGCACTAAGTTGTAAGTAAACGAATCGTAGTTATCGATCATTAACAGCATTACACAACAGACCTTATAAATTATTGACCACTACTTCATACAAGTGGTACTAAGCGCTGCATTCTACCACTATTAATTAACCAACATAAATTAGCAAAAAGCGTTAAAAACTTGCTCTTTTAACTAAAATAGCAGCTCAAGATAGATTTATTGCCCAGAGTTCAGGTTACTTAAGTTTGATTCCACTCATAGTCGCTTAACTTCTGTGGTTATTCTACTTCCTCGTATCTTGAGCAATAATATCAAGCTCTAAGCTTTTCACGAGTAGTTAATACGACTATTTCAGCTGTATACCCCAGCCATAAATTATTGACCGCTAAAGTACGTGCGTTTATCGATCATTTTATTGCCTGCTTTGGTGAAGTCCCTTATTGGAAAAAACAATAACTGCTAAAAAGTAAAAGCGGTTGTTTGCGCTATATCAAATTAAGTTGGCAATGGTTGATTTATGATTGTTTAAACCCCAGTGTATTATGTGAAGGTAATAATTCACTTAAACAACTCACTTACTTGTGAGCTCATTTATATCCTATTAAGGAGCGAATATGTTAGGCGAAGACCACTCATTAACAAACGACTTTCCAGATCATTTAAATGCCATTGCAACACTCAATACTGACGATTCTGAATTTGCCGAAAAGGCAACACAATACGATAAGTTAGACAAAGAAATAAGAGTATTGGAGCTTAAAGATGCGCCAATTAGCGATGAACAAATGCATCAATTAAAGCATGATCGCTCAGAATTAAAAGATTGGCTATACCAGCGTTTACTTCAAGTCGAACAACACTAAAAAGTAAAAAAGAGTTCGCTGTAAACAGTGAACTCTTTGATCGTCTTCAATCAAAAATCTATATTACTTTACAAAATCACCCACTGGATTCATAAACACAGTAGCAGGGCTTTAAAGTTGTCATAAAGCGCGTCCTCAACAGTCCACGTAATAGGTGTATTCATTATAATTCACCTAATTTAAGCTGTGCTAAAACACTATCTAATGTATCAACTAGTTGTTGGTTTTTAGTCTCGTTTAATGCATCTATATGTGGCGGTGCAAAACGCTCAGCATCGTTATCAAAATACAAACCTGTGGCGTTGTTAAATTCATCGCTAAGCGCAGCACGATAAAAAATATCAGCTCCTAATTTTAGATCTCCACCGTCTAATCCGTATGCATCTTTAACCATTTTGCTACCCAGTAACGATTTTGGATTTACTGATACAACTAACGGACCTACCTCTTTTAATTTAAGTCCTAGATAGCGCGACCACATCGTAATAGCTAACTTACTTTGTGCATAAGCGTCACCATCCGAAAGCGCCTTATTACCAATAAGTGCATCAAGGTTAACGCTTGATTGCGCGGCCGATGATACGTTAACTACACGCGCATTTTTATTTAATAGTGGTAACAGTAATTTAGTCAGTAAATAAGGTGCAAATGTATTTACGGCAAAACGCGCATCAAGGCCATCAGGTGTTGTTACCTTCTCAAGCTTGAATACACCAGCGTTATTAATAAGTACGTCAATTTGTTTATGATCTGCGCTTATCTGTTCTGCCAAATAATGTACCTGTGACATTTCGCTTAAATCGGCCACATAGCTTTGAGTACTTGCTTGCGGGTAATGCTCGTTTAACATTGTCTGTACATTATTAAGCTTTTCTATATTACGACCATGCAGTAATACCGTGTGACCTTGGGCTAGTAACATTTTTGCCGTCTCTAAACCAATGCCATCTGTTGCACCGGTGATTAAAATGATTTTTTTCATGTGTATGCCCTCTCAGTGCAACATTAAAGTAGTTAACCTGAACTCTAGATAATAAATATCTTAACCAGGGTTGTGGTTAGTTAAAGCCCAGTTACAGTCTTAAAGTAAATTATGCAGCTATCGTAGCACCCCAATACCGTCGTGATAATTAGCCGTGTAATAGAATCAGTTTATAAAATAAATTGATAAAGCGAGGATCTGATGAGCGAATGTTTTTTATTCTTCTATTTGAATTTTGCTCTAATCATTACTATTGTTTTTACACCCCCTTAATAGTAGTATTTATCATATAAATATACTTTTCGAGAAATAACATGAAAGTTTTAGTTACTGGCGGCATGGGTTATATAGGTAGCCACACATGTATTGCATTGCATGAAGCAGGCATTACGCCTGTTATTTATGATAACTTGTCTAATGCAAGTGCGCGGGTACTTGACCAACTCGAAAAGATTACAGGTACTCGGTTTGAGTTTATTTTGGGTGACATACAAAACGAGCAACAGTTTAAACTCGCTCTAAAACATACTAAAGCCGAAGCTGTTTTTCACTTTGCAGCTTTAAAAGCCGTTGGCGAATCAACTGAGCAACCACTGCGTTATTATCAAAATAACGTGTCGGGCACCTTGAGTATGCTACAAAGCATGCAAGAGGCTGGCGTTAACCATATTATATTTAGCTCATCGGCTACTGTGTACGGCGAACCAGACTACCTCCCTATTGACGAAAAGCATCCTATACGCGCAACCAACCCTTATGGTTGGACTAAAGTCATGGTTGAACAAGCCATGCAAGACGTATGTAATGCCAACAGTCAATTTATGGGTATTGCGCTTCGTTACTTTAACCCAGTAGGTGCACACCCAAGTGGTTTATTAGGTGAAAGCCCTAATGGTATTCCTAATAACTTAATGCCATTTATTGCCCAAACTGCAGTAGGTAAGCGCGACGTGGTAAATATTTTTGGTGACGACTACGACACCGAAGATGGCACCGGCGTGCGCGACTATATTCACGTTTTAGATTTAGCGAAAGGCCACGTTGCCGCTTTTATGCAGCACAAAACAGACACCGCTTTTCATGCTTATAACTTAGGCACAGGGCAAGGTTATTCTGTGCTTGATATGATTAAAGCATTTAGCGCATCAGCCAATAAAGATATTCCGTATAAGATTGCACCGCGCCGTGCAGGTGATATTGCCTGTAACTACGCCGATGCCACAAAAGCGCAAAACACACTTAACTGGCACGCAGAACTAACACTTACCGACATGACAAACGACACATGGCGCTGGCAAACTAATTACCCAAGTGGGTTGGAGAGTTAATATGGCTTTATTAGAAAGTACTCACAGACGTAAAAATCCGCTAACGGGTCGTTGGGTATTAGTGTCACCACATCGTAATAATCGCCCATGGTTAGGCGCAACAGAAGCTGTTAACGAAAACGTATTACCAAAACACGATGAAAACTGCCCACTTTGTCCTGGCAACACCCGTGCAAATGGCGACAGTAACCCAGATTACAAATACACCCATGTATTTAGAAATGACTTTGGCGCACTCACACCTAATGCCAGCGAGCAATTACAAGGCTTAGAGTCAGACAGCGATTTATTTATTGCCGATGAAGCCAGTGGCGAATGCCGCGTAATTTGTTTTTCTCCAGAGCACAATAAAACACTACCAGAGCTTAGCCAAAATGCATTGCACGAAGTAGTAAAAACTTGGAAACAAAATTACACAGAGCTTGCACAGCAGTACGAATGCGTACAAGCTTTTGAGAATAAAGGCGAAATCATGGGTTGCTCGCAACCTCATCCTCACGGCCAAGTATGGGCTCACTCACATTTATCAACGGAAATAGAAGCCGAAGATAACCAGCAGCTTACCTATTATAAAAAGCATGGCACAGCCTTGCTTGCCGATTACGCGCAAAAAGAGCAAGCAGATCAAACTCGTGTAGTATTTGAAAACGAGCACTGGCTTGTGGTTGTGCCATTTTGGGCTGCATGGCCGTTTGAAACAATGCTAGTAACTAAAGATAACATTCAAAACTTTAGCCAGCTAAACGATGCACAAACCGACTCTTTAGCTCAGGCTCTTAAAGTATTAACCACTAAATACGACAACGTATTTAATTGCAGCTTCCCCTACTCAATGGGTTGGCACAATGCACCGGCCAATAGAGGCTCTGATGAGCAGCACTGGCGCTTGCATGCACATTTTTATCCGCCGCTACTTCGCTCTGCTACCGTTAAAAAACACATGGTAGGCTACGAAATGCTAGGCGAAAGCCAACGCGATTTAAGCGCAGAAACCGCCGCTTCTATTTTAAAAGCAGCCAGTACCACACATTATAAAGATACAGTAGGACACATAGATGAAGCTTAACGAATTCCAACAACAATTTTTGTCACTGTATGGCGCGCCTGCACAAGGTATTGCTGCCGCCCCTGGGCGTGTAAATCTAATTGGTGAATTTACTGATTACAACGATGGCTTTGTTTTACCGTGTTCGTTAGCATTTCGTACCCAAGTTATGTTTAAACAGCGCGACGATAATATTATCACTGTGCGCTCTTTAAATTACCCAGGCGAGCAAGACCGCTTTAGCGTTGATGAGGCAATCAGCGAAGGCCAATCGCAATGGGGTAACTATATTCGCGCGGTGGCTTTTGTACTTAAACGAGCAGGCCATACATTACGTGGCGCTGACCTACTTATTGATAGTAATTTGCCGCAAGGCAGTGGCTTGTCGTCATCGGCTGCACTCGAAGTTGCTGTTGGCGGTATGTTTAACCATATTGCACAGCTTGGTTTACCACCAGAGAAAATTGCGTTATTTGGCCAAGAAGCCGAAAACGACTTTATGCATTGCCAATGCGGTATTATGGATCAGCTTATTTCGGCTAAAGGCGAGAATGGTCACGCACTTTTAATTGACTGCGAAAACTTAGCGACTACGGCAGTAAAAGTACCAGATGATTTAAACATTGTTATTGTTAATTCAAACTACCCGCGTAAATTAGTTGATAGCGAATACAACCAGCGCCGTATTGACTGCGAACAAGCTGCTGTAAAAATGGGTGTAGAAACACTTCGTCAAGCAACCATGACTGGCTTGCAAGCAGTAAAAGCGACATTAAGTGAAAACGAATATAAACGTACACACCACGTAATTAGCGAAAACGACCGCGTAATTGCAGCAACTACTGCACTGCAAAATAACGATATGGATGCACTTCGCACGCTAATGGCAGCATCGCACCAATCACTTAAACACGATTTTGAAGTAACCGTACCGGCAACTGATGGCCTAGTAGAAATTTGTAAAGAAGCGATGGGCGAGCGCGGCGCAGTACGTATGACAGGGGGTGGTTTTGGTGGCGCAATTGTATGTTTGTGTCGTGATGCTGAAGTACCACTAATTAAAGCAGCGGTAGAAAAGCATTACTTTGAACGCTTTAGCTTAAATGCTGATATTTACGTATGTTCAGCGGGTTCAGGATTACAAATTACGTCTTTTTAAATAAACTTAAGGAATAAGCATGGCAAAGGTTAATTGGGGTATTATTGGGTGTGGCAATATAGCTCACACCTTTGCTAAAAGCATTGCACATTGTAGTGATGCACAGCTTATTGGCGCTGCATCAATGAGTATGCAGCGCGCTAAAGAATTTGCCACACCGTACAATATTCAAGGCTATGAAAGCTATCAAGCTCTTATGCAATGCCCAAATATAGATGCTATTTATATTGCCAATACGCACGATCAACACTTTAAAACGATAGCCCAATGCTTAAAACACAATAAGCACGTGCTTAGCGAAAAACCAATTACCGTTAATGCTAAGCAGTTGCAAAGCCTCACTGAGCTTGCAAAACAACAAAACTGCTTTTTAATGGAAGGCGTTTGGATGCGATTTTTACCAGCCATAGTAAAATTACAACAGCTCCTAAGTGAAGGTGTTATTGGTAATGTGCACAGTGTTAATGCCAACTTTAGTTTACCTGGAAGCTTTGCCGACACTCACCGATTAATGAACCCTGTAACAGCGGGTGGCGCCCTGCTCGATTTAGGTATTTACCCTATTTCGATTGCTGATGTGGTATTTAATAAAGCCCCTGAACACATCAAATCCTTTGTACATAAAAGCACAACCGGCGTTGATGAGCGAAGCACGGTTATAGTTGATTACGGTAACGGGCAATTAGCATCTCTTGCCAGCGCACTGCAGCAAAATGGCCCAACAGAAGCATGTATTAATGGTGAGCTTGGCTATATTCGAATACCTCAGTTTGTAGGTGCACAAACGCTAGAGCTACACATAAACGACCAAGACCCTCAGTACTTTGAATACAACTTTAGCGACAATGAAAACTTTAAGTTTGAAATTGCACATGTCACGCAGTGTATATTACAAAAACAAACCCAAAGCAGCGTATTACCACTGGGTACTAGCTTGCGAGTTATGAACATAATGGATACCTTGCGAGCACAATGGCAGCTGCAATATAGCAATACCGTCGAGTCGGCTGAACTGACTAATTAAAAAATAAAAATACACAACAAGGACACACAATGACACACACACTCAAGGTGCTTTCAAAAGCTATATTACTTGCTACGTGCAGTTTATCTGCCAGTGTAGCTGTTGCTGAACCTAATAAACCAGAGCAGCTATACCCGCCAATCACTAGCGAAGTACTCCCAGAACTTGCAGCTAAAGGTAGCTACAATGTAGGTGTGCAAACACTTGATTTAATTAACCCTGCGCAATTTGACCCCGCCACACAAGGCCAAAAAGATCGTCCTTTAAAAGTAGAAGTGTGGTATCCAGCTGCAAATACAGCAAAAGCAGCACTTACCAGCTACACAGATGAAACTCGCTCAGGTAAAGAGTTTACTTTGCAAGCCGATGCAATGCGTGATGTCGCCATAAATAGTAAAGAGCACTACCCTGTCATTGTGCTTTCGCACGGTTATACCGGTTACCGTACAATTATGTACTACCTTGGCGAGCACTTAGCGTCACACGGTTACATAGTTGTAGCGATTGATCATACTGATTCAACTAACGCAGATGTTGATTTTAAAAATGCGCCGTTCTCTGGCTTTTTCAGTACGCTTATAAATCGCTCTCGCGATCAGCAGTTTGTTATTAATTACTTCAACGAGCAAAATAACTTTGCAAGTAAGCAAGTAGATAACAAAAGCGCTGGTGTAATTGGTTACTCAATGGGTGGCTATGGCGCGGTAAATACGATAGGTGGTTGTTACGCTTTTAATGAGCAAACTACGGCCATGTTTACGGGTATGAAAGACCCAGCTCAAATTAAACAAGTACAGCAACTACTCAACAGCTGCGCTGGTGGGCAATACCAAAACCCGAAAGTAGACCCACGCATAAAAGCCATGGTTGCCTTTGCACCGTGGGGCGGACAGCACGCTATATTTGATGCCAAAGCAATGGCAAATATTAAAGTACCTTCGCTTTATATAGCCGGTAACTTAGATGATATTTCAGGCTATGAAGGCATTAAAAACCTTTATAACCAAACAGGCAGCGAAGATAAGTACATGCTTACTTACAAAAATGCGCGCCATAATATTGCACCACACCCAGCCCCTGCTATTGCACAAAGCAGCAGTGAGTTAGATATAGGCCATTACTACGAGCCATCGTGGTCTATGCGCACACTAAACGAAATCAATAAACACTTTGTACTTGCTATGATGGATTGCCACGTAAAAGGTATAGCCAGCGAGTGTAAATACTTAGATTTACCACAAAACGGCGACCAAGCTGTTGTTGATGGTAAGCCACTACCACAGTGGCACGGATTTGATAATCGCTTTTCCACTGGTATGGATTGGCAGCAAGCTAAACCACACGTTAAGTAACTGAGCTCTGGATAATAAATCTATCTCAAGCAGCTATTTTCAGCGTTAACTGCGTTGAATTTACTTGCAATAGTCCGTCAGATTTCAAGTTAAGTAACTCACTAAAAGCGACTGCTTCTCTTAAATAGTCGCGCTCGCACTTAAAATTTACTAAAAGTAAAACGCCCTGCTTTTTAAAAGTTATCAATAAAAACAGGCGAGTTTACTTTTTAGTAAGATATTTTAAGAAAAAACCATTGCCATTAGCTAACGTTAAAGGCAATCTAGCTATATATAAGATAAATAATATTAATAAATATGTCCAAATACATACTCTCAATTGATCAAGGAACCACAAGCTCTCGTGCCATCTTGTTTACAAAAGATGCAGACGTTTTTGGTACAGCACAGCAAGAATTTCCTCAGCATTTTCCACAAAATGGCTGGGTTGAGCACGATCCTAACGATATTTGGCAAACAGTGCTTAGCACTAGTCGCGAAGTACTCGCTAAACAAGATGTAAAGCCTGAAGAAATTATCGCTATAGGTATCACTAACCAACGCGAAACCACCCTAGTATGGAACAAAAAAACAGGCAAAACGATTTATAACGCGATTGTTTGGCAAGATAGACGCACTAGTGACTATTGCGAAAGCCTTACTACCGATGAACTTTGTCAAACTATTAGCGAAAAAACAGGCTTGCTACTTGACCCTTATTTTTCAGCCACTAAAGTTCGTTGGATTTTAGATAATGTTGAAGGCGCACGCGAACAAGCCCTCGCTGGCGAACTGGCTTTTGGTACGGTTGACACTTACCTACTTTGGCAACTAACAGGTGGTAAAGAACATCGCACTGATGCAACGAATGCATCCCGTACTATGTTATTTAATATTCATACCCAGCAGTGGGATCAAGAGCTTCTAGAGTTATTCGATATTCCAGAATCTATGCTGCCAGAAGTAATGGACTCAGCCGACGAATTTGGCTCAACGAGCGCTGATATTTTTGGTGCACCAATTCGTGTATGTGGTATTGCTGGTGATCAACAGGCAGCCCTTGTTGGTCATGCATGTTTTGAGCAAGGCATGGCAAAAAGTACATATGGCACTGGCTGTTTTTTAATGCTTAACACTGGCGAAAAAGCACTGACCTCAGAAAACCGCTTACTGACTACTGTTGCCTATAGACTAAACGGCAAACCAACTTACGCCATTGAAGGCAGTATCTTTATGGCTGGCGCGACTATGCAGTGGATTGTTGAAGGCTTAAAGCTACTTAGTCATGCTGGCGAAAGTGAATCGATGGTTAAAGATGTCCCCCTCGATCATGGTGTATTTTTAGTGCCTTCGTTCACGGGTTTAGGTGCACCTTATTGGGACCCAAATGCACGTGGCGCTATTTTAGGTCTTACACGCGACTCAGGAATTAGCACTATTGTTGCGGCTGCTTTGCAATCAGTGGGTTATCAAACCAAAGATTTACAAAAAGCGATGGAGCGTGATGGCCTTCGCCCGAGTGTGCTTCGTGTAGATGGCGGCATGGTAAAAAACAATTGGGTTATGACCTTCCTATCAAACATTTTAGGTGCAACAGTAGAGCGTCCAACGGTGACCGAAACCACCTCTTTAGGGGTCGCTTATTTAGCAGGCTTACAAACCGGCGTTTACGAATCAACTGAGCAGTTATCGAAAATGTGGACATGTGACCGTCGTTTTGAGCCAACTATGAGTGCCGACGAGCGTAATGATTTATATGCAAAATGGCAGCACTGTGTAGCTCAAGTGTGCTTAACAAATAAAAATTGCCCGCAGTAAATACTAAGTGGCTAAGGCTAATACTTTAGTCACTTTGTCTTTTTTAACTTAGCTAAATGCTCGATTTAAAAGGCACACTTTACTGCTCCAAATTGAAAGTGGATTCGCGTCAAAATTAACAAATAAAAAATTGGGTTTTCTATTGTCAAATGAAAACAGCAGCTTTATGATGCTTTATGTATTATTTATATTATAAATAGAAGGGTGCTCGGTGAAATTAGCAGATAACGAATATGACTTACTAGTCATCGGTGGCGGCGTAAACGGCACAGGCATAGCAGCAGATGCTGCTGGTAGAGGACTTAAAGTACTTTTGTGCGAACAGTCAGATCTAGCTTCTGCAACGTCTTCAAACAGCTCCAAGCTGATCCACGGTGGTCTGCGCTACCTTGAGCACTACGAATTTAGATTAGTAAAAGAAGCCTTAGCCGAGCGAGAAGTGCTGCTTAAAAATGCCCCTCACATTATGTGGCCACTTACGTTTAGATTACCCCATCAAAAGCATTTACGCCCTGCATGGATGATCCGCATTGGCTTATTTATGTATGACAACCTAGCAAAACGAGTTACGTTACCTGCATCGAAGAGCATTAAATTTGGCGAGCATAGCGTACTAGAACCTTCAATTACTAAAGGTTTTGAATACGCTGATGGCTGGGTTGATGACTCTCGCTTAGTTATTTTAAACGCCCTTGCAGCGCAGCAAAAAGGCGCAGTAATTGCCACACAAACTAAATGTGTCAAAGCGCATCGTGAGCAAGATAAATGGCAAGTAACGCTTGAGCAACAAAGTACAAAATCGCATTACAGTATTGCTGCTAAAGGCATTGTAAATGCAGCGGGCCCTTGGGTTGCTAAGCTTTTTGATGAAGCACTCGAAGAAAAATCACCACAAAATATTCGCCTTGTAAAAGGCAGCCACATTGTCGTGCCACGCATTCATAACGAACCGCAAGCTTATATTTTACAAAACAAAGATCAGCGTATTGTGTTTGTTATTCCGTTTGAAGATGATTACTCACTTATTGGCACGACTGATGTTGAGCACAAAGGTGAGGCACAAGACGTTAAAATTAGTGAAGAAGAAATCGATTACCTTATCGAGATTACTAATAGCTACTTTAAAACTCCGATTAAACGCCAAGATATTGTGCATACTTTTTCAGGTGTACGTCCATTACTTGATGATGAATCAGTTAATGCACAAGCCGTTACTCGCGATTATAAACTAGAGCTTTCGAGTGATGCTAAACAAACACCTCTACTGAGTGTGTTTGGCGGAAAAATTACAACTTACCGTAAACTTGCCGAAGCTGCGGTTAACAAGCTTGAAGACTTTTACCCGCAAATGAGTGAAGCTTGGACTAAACATGGTGCGTTACCAGGTGGCGATTTTAGCTCTGTAGAAGCACTTAAAGCGCAATTACAAACAACCTATAATTGGTTACCACAAATAATGCTAAATCGCTTTGTACGCACCTATGGTACGCGCACTATAAATATTTTGGGTGATGCAAAACAACTAAGCGATTTAGGTCAAGATTTTGGGCATAACTTATTTGCAGCAGAGGTCGATTTTTTATTAAATGAAGAGTGGGCACAAAACGCATATAACATATTATGGCGCCGCACAAAGTTAGGACTGCGCTTTAGTGAAACCCAAACTACCACCCTTAATAATTATATTGAACAAAGCAAAGCGGCCAAAATTGCTTAATAACCGCTAAAGAAATTGGCTGCAATAGCCCTAAAAGCTTTCTACGAAACCCCTTTATAATTTAATCATTATGAAGGGGTTTAATTTTCTCGGTTATATAATACCAATCCGCAATAACACTTGGTCAATTTGAGGGCTTAAACCTGGCGCTAACTATGTTAATAATTTCTGATATAGAACAACTAAATAACGAAATTCTCACCTTGTTATCGACCCGATTTTCTTACTTCAAAATCGCTCACTTAATTAAGCTGATTGATATAAAAAATTAAAACCGCTCAACGTAGCCATTTTAATGTCAAACTCAACACATTTAACGCCTATTTGGTTAAGTGCCGTAGAAAAACATTTATTAAGCTGTTTGGTTCCCACTACCACAACTTGTGTATTACTTTGCAATTGCCACTCACTGGCATGGCGTGCTGCTCGTACGTCACTGCCAATTAACACACCCGATAAATACGCTTTAGCTTGTACAGGTGTTAACTCCTTTGAAAGCTGACGAGTACGCACACTAAAAATACCATGCGCTAAATTACCACTATCACTGCCAAGCGTGAGTTTGCACCCTTGATCAAATGCTTTCCAATCAAAGTCGCCCTCTTCACAGTCACTGGGTATCAATACACTTTGGTGGCACAGTAAATCGTATAACTCGCCAGTCATTGCGGTTTTAAAGCAGATTATTTCACCATGGTTTATAAGTACCCACTTAGTATGTGTACCTGGTAAACACAGTAATATTTTACCCTGTTGATACTCTGGGTTTTGTTTTAAAAACCCTAAAATTTGCAGCTCTTCACCGCGCATTACATCAAATAAAGAATTTTGTAGGGTGCACTTAGTACCAGGCAAGGCTTTAATAGTATGCCCTGCACAATTAAAGCTAATAGCAGCATCGAGTAAACTCTCAGGGTTTATAGGGCACTCTAGATAGGGCGTTTCGTACCAACCTATGCTTGATGTGATTTGCCCTGCTATATATACAGGTACGCAGCCATACTGCTGACTCCAAGGCTCGATAGCACTAAGAAGCGTTTGCTCAAAGTCTTGATTAACTTTTACAACACCTGGCCCATCACGTTGTTCAAGTAATGTAAGCGGTTGTTTTGCGTTAACACGGCACAAATAAGCACGTAAATGACTGGTACCCCAATCAACGGCTATAAAAAGAGATGAAGTAGTCAAACTTTAAAGTCTCCCACCGTCAATTTTAATGCCCTGCCCGGTAATCATACTGCTTTCATCTGCCGCTAAAAACATCGCTAAATTAGCAACATCCTCAGGTGAAACTAGCTTTTTAAGCGCCATAGCTTCCATCCATTTTACTTGCTCGGCCTCCGTAAACCAGCTTGCTAATTGACGGTCGGTAGCCACCCACCCAGGTAAAATAGCATTTACGCGAATACCAAACTCGCCATAATCACGAGCAAGTGCCTTAGTCATGCCTATAAGACCTGCTTTAGCGGTAACGTAACCGGCCATTTGCGGTTGGCCCATTATGGCATTGATAGAACTAAAGTTTATAATACTGCCCGCCCCTTCTCGCTGCATAAATGACATAGCGACTTGGGAAGCAAAAAAGGCTGGATTTAAATTAATTTGCAGACACTGATCCCAGTCTTGCACTGTAACGTCTTCGCTAGGTTGACGGCGATCATTTGCTACGTTATTGACCAGTACATTGACGCTACCAAGGGCAGCACACGCATCAACTAATGATTGCTGCAGAGCATGGGAATCAGTTACATCAACTTGCCTGTACCATAAGTTAGCTTGTGGGAGATTGTTAATGAGCGCCTGCGCAGCATCGTCATCTATATCGATAAAAGCAACTTTGGCATTTTGCTTAGTAAATGATTCGACCATTGCTCTACCGATGCCTGATGCACCACCAGTAATAAAAATAACTTTACCAGAAAGACTATGATATTGAGCGAGGGTGTTCAAATTCAACTCTCCATACAGCACATATAAAATCTTATTTAAACCCTTTATAAACTGATACTTACAACATAAAGGGCCAAACCAAATTGTTATTACTGTGTTAAAATACTTAACTAATAAAAAGTTTATACCATATCCTTACGTACATTAATATGATATATGATATATAATCTAGCAATATGAACTCGGAAACTCGCACAATGAAAAGCCAACCTCGTCAAAACTTAACACACCAACTAACCCATGATTTGGGTTTTGCTATTGTGCGTGGCGTGTACCCTGTAAGTGAAGGTCTGCCGTCGGAAGCTGACTTATGTATAAAATACGATGTGAGCCGTAGTGCCACTCGCGAAGCGGTAAAAATGCTCTCTGCTAAAGGATTAATTTCGTCGCGTCCTAAGCAGGGTATTCGTGTATTACCTGAAAGTAGCTGGAACATGTTTGATACCGACGTACTGCGTTGGATTTTAAGCAGCAAACCGTCACTTTCTTTATTAAAAGAATTTACCCAAGTCCGTGTAGCACTTGAGCCTCAAGCTGCAGCGCTTGCAGCGGTGAATGCAACTGCTGAACAACTCGTTGAAATAGATAATGCATTAGCGCGTATGGCCGATGCCGATGAAGGATTAGATGATCCTCTCGAAGCTGATATTGCCTTTCATACCAGTATATTAGTGGCCAGCAACAATCGATTTTTTGTACAATTGACTGAGTTTATTAGCACCGCATTACGTGTAAGTATTCGCTACACTAACCATATTAAAGGTGTACCCGGTGCTGATGTAGCAAAGCATGCAGACATTTTAAATACCATAAAATCACGTAACCCAGAGCTGGCTAAAAAAGCAGTAGAAACTATTTTAGAAGAAGCGCTTGAGCTTATCGAATCAAAGCTGGTGTAGTAAAAAGTTACTTTTGACAGATTAAAAAAGGGAGCTAATTAGCTCCCTTTTTGCTGCCCATATTTAAAATTACGCTTTTGTAAGTTCAAAAATAAGCGATGTTTGCGGGAATGAAATTGGCATTTGTAAGCCAAACTGCATTAACGCTTCACCTGTAAATGTTTGACCATTTACCACAGCAATAGAAGATGGGCGATACTCTTCAAATTTTACCGGCCACACTAAATTAAGTGTATATTGTGCATCGGTATCTAGGCCAACAAAGCGTAATTTATTAGGCGCTGTACGCGGTGTTTCGCGAACGCTATTATAGGCAAATAACGCTTTTGTTTTTTGCTCATCGATTAAACCAAAGTTAATTGATAAATCGTCGCTATCAAGGCGGTATAAATCGGCGCTATGAATAAACTCCCGATGCTCTTTGTGAAGTACTATTGCCGCTTTGAGTGTATTGTATTCGTGATCGGTCAGCTCACGTGGGTCCATTTCAATGCCCATGTGGCCAAACATTGATACCGCAGCACGCATCTCAATGCTCACATTACGCCCTGTGATATGACAATCACGTGGGCCTACGTGAGCGCCCATTACCGACGATGGGAAAAAGAACGAACATCCACGCTGTATTTCAAGGCGATCTAGCGCATCGTTTGAATCTGACGTCCATACACGATCTGTGTGTGCAAGTACGCCGTAATCTACACGTGCACCACCTGACGAACAGCTTTCTATTTCAAGCCCTGGGTGCGCCGCTTTAATACGATCAATTAAACGATAAAGCGCCAATGTTTGTTGATGCACGGCCGGCTTACCATCAAAGTTACCCGCATGGTTAATATCGCGGTTCATATCCCATTTAATGTACTTAATGGTTGGGTATTCAACTAAAATATCGTCAATGGCTTTGTATAGGTACTCAACCACCTCAGAGCGCGTTAAATCAAGTACAAGCTGATTTCTAAAGCTTAACTGTTCGTTGTTTTGAGAGCCTAAAACCCAATCAGGATGCGCGCGGTATAAATCACTATCAGGGTTGACCATTTCTGGTTCAAACCAAATACCAAACTCCATACCTAAGCTATTAACATGATCTATAACTGGCGATAAGCCATCTGGGTAAATTTTGCAATCTACTGTCCAATCACCTAAGCCAGCATTGTCGCCACGGCGGCCTTTAAACCAACCATCATCAAGTACAAAACGCTCAATACCTAACGGGGCTACTTTGTCGGCTAATTGCTTAAGCGTGTCTACGTCGTGATCAAAGTAAATACCTTCCCATGTGTTGTAATGCACAGGGCGCGTTTTTTCGCGTTGTGCTTGGCTAAGTAAATTAGCTTTAACAAAACGATGGAAATTACGAGAAAGCGCGCTAAAACCTTCACTTGAAAACGAGCCATAAATGCTCGGGCTTTGATACGTTTGACCTTTAACAAGCGTAAGCTCACCAGGAAGTAATAGCTCGCCCATTTGTACATAACGGCGCCCTTCAGCTAAAAGCTCTGCACGTAGTTTATTGTTACCACTCCAACCTAAATGAAAGCCGTAACATTCGCCGTGTTGCTCGCCTGCATTTTCGTTATGCACTAATAAACCAGGAAACACATCGTGTGATGTTTTGCCTTTACGGTTTTCACGTACAAAGCTGCCAAGCACTAAATCAACCGATTGACGTTGGAATTCGTTTGACCAACGGCCTTCAAAGCTCACTATTTTGCTTACGCTATCTGGCAATTGAAATGTTGGCGCCGCGCAAAAGTTAACACTTAATGGCGAATCACCTAAATTAGTTAATACAGTATGTGCGCTCAATACGTCAGTATTTTTATCAAGCGTGATGCTGTGTACTACTTCAATACCACGAAGTTTATCTACACTTACAAACTCAACGGTCGCACTTGAAAGTTGACGTACTTCTTGAAGCTCTGGCCCAACTGACCATGCAATTGAATCATTTACTAGCTCAAGCCCTGGCGCACCAGTAAAGCCTTCGCCTAATAAAGGAGATAGAGAAATAGGCGCTTCTTCAACCACGGCACATTTTACTTCTTGACGAGTTGCTAGCTGAGTAAGCATTGTTTCAGTTGTTTGCTCAGATAGGCGTTTACCAAAGTACAGTAATGCCGGTGTTTTGCTCTGGCAGTCGAAAATAACGGTGCTGTTTACACTGTCTAATCGATAAAATGATTTAGTGTCGGCCATGATTTTCCTATCCTTTTAATCTATTACGAGTTAAATAATGTGAGTATGTGAGTCAGTTATTTTGTGTGTGAACTCATTTACCGTTGCTTGAGATACGATCGGTCAGACAGTGGCTCTCAACAATAATAGTATATATCATATAAATTAACTTTTGATAGCCTTTGCACTGCAAATAGTTAGATAAACTCACTGGAAGTACCACTGCAATAAAAGACATTAAACTAACCTTAACTCAAAAATCCAATTACTCTCTTTTTGATGAATAAAAAAATCGGCCAAGAATTACCTGTGACCGATTTTAATAGCTTAATTTATCTGTAGTTTATTTTTGTATTAGCGTCTGCGTTGCGCCATCAAGATCAGGAGTTTTACCTGCCCACTGCGCGTTTAAGCCAAATACCACTTTATTTACTACTAATGCAAAAGTCACACATACAATGAGTGTAATTGGCATTAAGTGAATGTAATGAATGTCGGTATGTAGTGGTGAGTTTGCAAACGTAAGCATACCGTACATAACCACGCCTAAAATTACCGCTGCAATACCCGCACGAGCATCAACATTTTTAAATAATAAGCCCACTACAAAAATAGAGAATATAGGCATACTTAATAAGCCGTTTAATTGCTGTAGTAAGTTAATAATACTGTCGGCTTGCTGATAAATTGGTACAAGTACCAGCGTTAAACTCGTTAGTAATAATGTTACGTAACCACTTAGCTTTACTACACTTGGCTCTTTATTAAAGTAAGCTTCGTGAATGTCACACACATATAGTGCTGTGGCTGAATTTAATAAACTGTTGTAAGTAGATAGCACTGCCGCCGCCATTGCCGCTGCAAATACACCAGTTAACCATGCAGGCATTACATCGCCAACAATTCGACCATAAGCAGCGTCGCCAATATCGCCATAAAGTTTAAACGAAATAATACCCGGTAATACCACAATTGCAGGGACGATTAAAAAGCGAATACCTGCTGCTGCAAATATACCTTTTTGCGCTTCTTTAACATTAGGCGCTGCCATTGCTCGTTGCGTAATTGTTTGGTTAGTACCCCAGTAATACATTTGAATAAAGATCATACCGGTTAAAAGTGTTGGCCACGGAATAGGTGAATCAGCATCGCCAATTAATGTTAAACGCTCCTCTGGAATACCCGAAAAGTCATAGTCAATCGCATTAAGTGCTAAAAACACTACTAAAACAGCCATGCCCAGTACAAGTATGCCATTGTAGGTATCCGATACAGCAACTGCCCGCAAACCACCAAAAAATGCATAAACAGCACCAATAATGGCAAACGCGGTGGCAATATACATTAGTGGAATATCAACCTTAAACATGGTTTGCATAAACAGCGCGCCAGAATAAATAACCGCTGGCATATAAATAAGTGCATTACCTAAAAAGAATAATCCCCCAATAACAGCGCGAATATGTTTGTTGTTATAGCGCTTTTCTAAAAGCTCTGTGGTAGTTGTACAGTTATATTTGTAATAAACAGGGATGAATACTTTAGCTAAAATAATTAAACCTATAATTGCAGCAAGCTCCCACCAAACCAGTAAGGCCATTTGGTTACCGTTCATGCCAACAAGCTGGTCAGTACTTAAATTAGTAAGTGTGATTGAACCTGCAACAAACATCCAAGTAAGGCCACCGCCGGCTAAAAAGTACTCTTTAGTTTGGCTTTGTCCGTTATTACGATTTTGGCCTCGGCATTTCCAATAAGTAAGGCCACCAATTAAAGCGGTGACAAAAACAAAAACCACCAGCTGTAAAATATTATCTGACATGTGTGTGTCTCTTATATGCGTGTGAAAATAGACACGCTATAGCGCGTGTGAATCTCTACTTAGTTCTAATTTAATTTGCTTTAAAGGTTTGAGGTCTGAATGCTGATTATGAAGTTTCACTAAGGCGTTAAGCTGAAACAGTGAAATAAGCATGCTGTTAAGCACACTTAAGTAACCCTTCTTTTGCAGTTCTGCAATGGTATTGCTATCTAATGTTTGCAGTTTGTCTTCATCAACGGTGCTCAAACCTTGAATGGTTTGGGTTTCGCCTTGTTCAAACTGTAAAACAATATCAATATTTTTAATGAGCCCTAAGCGCACTACTTCCTGGGTAAATTGATACGTTTGATAGTCATTTTTTAAATCGCTCTCAAGTAGCTTTTGTTGCGAATTTAAAAATAAGCTTGGGTTACCTTTAGCATCAAATAATGCCTCACCATGCTGCGAGTTTACAGCTGAGCTTTGCTCATCAATCGCAATAAAGTAATCGCTACTGTTTGCTTCACGGGTCATTAAATGAAGAGGGTGAGTTTGCATACATACTGGTGTGTAAAGTGCCTGCCATTGGTTGTTATTCACCAATAAACTTTGCCTGGCGTTAAAACTTGTTAACGCTGATATTGTGTAGCTGCCATTTTGCGCGTTACGGGCTAAAAAATAGGTAAGTCGCATGCAGCTTTTGCCACTTCGTTAGCTCTTAGATTAACTAAATGCTGCGTTTTTGCGTATTCAACTGCTGCATTGGGGTTAATTTTTAATGTTTGGTGTTTAGTGTTTACGAGTTCACTAATAGCCATAGTTACACATCCTTAAACTGGGTTAGCTGCTAGCCACTGCTCTATAAAAGCACGATGTGGCGGCAAAGTTTGTAACATCTGCTGTGTAAGCTGGCTGTTACGTTCAATTATTTGTTTGGCTTGCACATGGTGTGAATACAAATATGCCTGTTTAGTAAAGTCTGGCTTAAAGCCCATACCGTACAAAACATACTGATAACTGGCAGCAGGGAATAACTCTAATGCGCCATGAAAATCTTGAATAAGCGGGCCACGGCTTCCCCAAAGAAGCAAGTCTTCTTGCAGGGTTTGTGGAATAGTATCGGGCTGTACATGTGCTTGCCAGTAAGGTTCTGGGCGCTTGGTTAGCATGTAATGTAGCTTTAAAAAGTCGATAATACGCTGCCAGCGGTAGTCCATTTGCTCGTTAAAGCGTTTAGCTACAATAGGCATTACTTGTGTATCTGCTGGCATATGCTCTGCTACAAAGCGTGCTGAAATTTCAACAAGCATAATAGCGGTTGCTTCAAGCGGCTCCACAAACCCTGCCGACATACCAATGGCAACACAGTTTTTATGCCAAAACTTTTCACGGTAGCCCGACTCAAAGCTAATCTTACGGGCAGTTAAACCGTTTGCTGCATCGCCTAAATAGTTTCTTAGGTTTTGCTCTGCTTCATCGTCTGATAGAAACTTGCTTGAATATACATGCCCTACACCTCGGCGGTGCGTTAAACCTATATCCCAAATCCATCCAGCGTTTTGCGCTGTTGCTATGGTATGGCTGGCTAAGGAGTCATCGTTTTCATCATAAGGGACTTGCATCGCCAGTGCGCTGTCGTTAAATAGCACGTGGTCCATTTTTTTAAATGGTACGTTGAGCGCTTGGCCTAATAACAATGATGAAAAACCAGTACAGTCTATAAATAAATCGGCGTTTATAGTGCGGGTTTTATCTTTTAGAGTAAGCTCATTTATTGCACCATCGTCATCAAGTTTTACCTGATCAACAGTACCAATAATATGCTCTACGCCAAGCTTACTTTTACAATGCTGTTTAAGCATTTCTGCAAAAGCGCCGGCATCTAAGTGGTAAGCGTAATTACAATTACCTTGATATTCACCTTGCGCTATACCTCTTGGGGCTAAGCTTGCTTCGCAAATATCATGTTGAAAATTAGTTTGCTGTGCAAAGTCTTCAACATTATCTAAATAAGGGGCTAAATCTATGCGGCCGTAGCCTAGCGGTACAGTAAATGGATGGTAGTAAAAATCGTTGTTGCCGTGCGTCCAATTTACAAATTTACCACCTTGCTTAAAGGTAGCGTTACAGGCTTTAAATACATCAACTTCACGCAAACCTATTTGCTGAAGAGTGTTTTTCATAGTGGGCCAGGTACCTTCACCTACACCAATTGTTGGAATATCTGACGATTCAACCAACATCACTTTTAAGCCGTCACCATTTTTACCTTGGTGATACGAAGCTATAATTGCAGCGCTCAGCCATCCTGCTGTGCCGCCACCAATTACGGCGATTGTTTTTATTGTTTTATTCATAACGGACTACTCTTTGAGTACTTTATTGATAACCGGTTAGACAACAAATGCCCTTTCGGGCATTTGTTTAAATTAGTCTCATTTTGTGCAAAATAGCTACTAACTTTATTAGTAACAGGACTTATAATGCACTGCAATGAAAACTAAGAGGCAGTCGCTGCCTCTGCTATCAATTAAAACGATCCACGAATACCAAACGCGTAACGTGAGCCATTATCTTCTACTGAATAGATTTGGTTAGCAAAACGACCTGTTTGTACTAGCTCTTCTTCAGTGATATTGATGCCTTCAGCAAAAATAGTGAAGTTTTCGTTAATATCGTAGCTTGCACTAATATCCCACTGACCGTAAGTTTCTACGTTCACTGGTTCACCGTTAAAGCCATTATCAACTAAGCGTAAAAAGCCTTCACGGTTGTTAAATGCAACACGTGCTTGCCAGTTATCTTGCTCATAAAACAATATTAAGTTTTGCGAATCGCCTAAACCTTCAAGTGCAAACGTTTGTGTGGTGTCTTCGCCTACGCTAATGTCACTATCTACGACTGTGGCATTGGCTATAATACCAAAGCCATTATCAAATATGTGCGTCACACCAACTTCATAGCCCGTTACTTTAGCTGACTCACCATTTTGAGGGCGAGTTACTGTGTATACCTCTGAACTACCATTGAGTTCATCATCAGCTTGGTCTGTACATGTAGTACACGCAAAATCAGGACCCGAACGGTCAGACATTTCAAATGTTTCTGCACCTGTTAGCGTGACAATGAAGTCATCAACTTCTTTACTAAATACTGCAAAGCTAAATAAGTTAGCATCGTTGTAGTACCACTCGTAAGAAATATCCCAGTTTTCTGATTGGAATGGCTTAAGAGCAGGGTTGCCACCATTTGCCGTTAAGTTTTGACGACGAGGCTCGTTAAACGTAGTCGCTGGTGATAACTGCGACATCGTTGGACGAGTAATACTGTCGTACGTAGCAAAACGTAAAATCATATTGTCTTGCAGTTCTAACTTAACATTTAAAGATGGTAGTAAGTTTGAGTAGCTAGTCCCTTGTTCAATGCTTGTAGCCGGACCAAATACGTTAGCAAACAAAGTTGCATCCGTCGTTGGGATTACATCACTAATAAAGCTCTGTATTGCAGCTACTTCAATATCAGTTTCAGAATAACGTGCACCTAAGTTAACGGTTACAGGCATATCCGCAAGGTCAAAACCAAGCGTAAAGTCCATGTATAGGCTGGTGATGTCTTCGTTGATTGTGTAACGGTTATTTTGTAATGTTGGCTCTACTGGGAAACCTTGATCGGCTAAATAATCAAGCATTTTATCACCGTCGTAGGTGTAAAAAGTATCGATCAAACCTGGGAAGTAGTTACTTGCTTGATAGGCTTCAAAATCAATTGCATCAAGTGGTGCTTGCGTCCCATAACCACAAAATTGACATTGAGTACCATAAACTTGAAAACTTGATTTTTCACGCTCTTGGCGATAAGCACCAAAGTTGATTCGATCTACAGGGCCTTTATCTGGCACGTATTCAAAATCAGCTTTTACTTCTGTGATTTCATCTTCATCTGTAAACTGAAGACCGACTTCATTGTAGTGAAGGCGCGCAAGGCTAGGATCTGGGAGTGAACCATTTTCAAACCCGTCATGCTGAACAGTAGGAACACTGCCTGTACCATCAAAGCTATAGCTATTAATAATACCTACAACATTAAAACGGTCAGTACCTGCACGGTCATTTTCAGCTGTTGAGCGAGACACATCAAATTTAGCTTTTAATAATTCGTTTACTTGCCAATCTACGTTAATACCAAATGCTTTATTAGTTACATCACGAGAGTTACGAGTGTGCGACACAAAGTCACTTGCAGGGTCGCCACTTGGCGCACCTAAACCCACTTCTTGAGAGAAAGTTAAAAGCGTGCCTGTTTCTGGATCAATCGTTGCGCTACCTACGCGGTCTGGTTCAAACCAAGATGCTAAATCGCGTACTGTTGAATCAACTTCAAATTTTGAAATCATGCCATCAACAGTAATAGTAACATCGTCAGATGGCGCATATTGCAGTACTAAACTTGCATTTGTACGCTCACGATCTTGCTCATCAACAACTTGGTCCCAGTTACGTGGAATATAGGCATTTTCAAACAATACACCATCAGTTGGATTAGAGATTGTTTGGCCGCCGCGCCAACCTGCCGTTAAAATTTGGTTATTTTGAAGTTTACGTTGTTGATTAGTGATGGCAAAAAGCACACCTAGCTTATCATCGTTAAACGTATTACTTATTAAGAATGATGTTGATGGGGATACTTCTTCAGAAAGGCTTTCGTACATACCTTTAACTGAACCTAAAATATGTAAACCACCAAAATCAAAAGGACGTGCTGTAGTTACGTTAACCGTACCACCAATGCCGCCTTCTTGAAGCGTTGCTGTATTACTTTTATAAATATCAGCACCGGTGATTTGATCTGCGGCTAATACATCAAAATTAAATTCACGACCTGCACTGTCTGTCGCAATTTGACGACCATTAACAAGTACAGTATTAAATTGTGGACCAAAACCACGAATAGTTACCGCTTGTCCTTCACCACCACTGCGGTCAATTGCTACACCTGTAATACGTTGCAGAGATTCTGCTACGTTTAAATCAGGAAATTTACCAAGATCTTCTGCTTTAATCCCGTCTGTAACAACATTAGATGCTTTTTTATCTAACATTGATGAACGTAAGCTGCTGCGGATACCCGTTACTGCGATAACTTCAACATCCTCATTTACTACTGTAGACGTATCGCCTTCAGCGCCTTGAGCTGCAACGTTTCCGCTTGCCAATATGCCAGTGATAGCAATACTGATCGCGGTTTTCTTGTTGAACGATAACTTATTGTTAATTATCATTTTTTAAAAACTCCTGATTGTGTGTAGTCGTTGTGTCGTTGTGCTAGTGCAAATAGTTTCAAATACTATTTATATTATAAATACTTTAAATCAAGCTGAAGTGCAACCTTTTCCTTGATTGTAGAGCGTTATTTATTACCGTATTTTTTCTTTTTATTTTCTTTAAATTAACATCAACATATTGAGTTAATTACGAAAATGCGTAAATAATAACCTGTTCATAAACTTCATCAGGTAATAAATTAGCTTTTGGATAATTTTCACGGTTTGGCGCGTCAGGCCAATTTTGCGCTTCAAAACACAAAGCTTGTCGTGCTTTAAACGGCGCACCGACGAAGTTAGCGGTGTATAACTGCATACCTGGCTGAGTGCTTTTGAGCGTTAAATTAACCTTCGTGTGTGGCGAGGTTAATGTAGCCATCGTCTTTAAACTGCTGTCATCATTAAAAATATAGCAGTGGTCAAAGCCATTTCCAGCTTCTAGCTGAGGATGAATGGCGCTTAATGCCTCCCCAACTTGACTTGGTTTGGTAAAATCAAAACAACTACCTGTCACTAATGCCGCTTCATTAAGCGGGATGCTGGTTTTATCGATGGGAAGGTAGTGACTGGTATTTACTTGAACAGAATGATCATTAATTGATTCGCTGCCATCAAGGTTAAAATAACAATGGTTAGTAAAATTAACGAGTGTTTCTTTGTTAGTCGTAGCTTTAAAGCGTAATGCAAGCTCGCCATTTTTAGCACTAATCGTTTGCCAAACCTGTAACTCACCGGGGAAGCCTTGCTCACCATCGGGCGAGCAATAATAAAGCTCAACTTCACTTTCAGTTTGTTTGGTTACTTGCCAAAGTACTTTATTAAAGCCTTTAACACCGCCATGTAAGCTATTAGGGCCGTTGTTCGTTTCTAATTGATACTGCGTACCAGATAAGCTGAAACGCCCCTTTGCAATACGGTTAGCGTATCTACCTACTGTAGCGCCAAGGTAAAATGGGTTTTCAAGATAGTATTGAGGGTCATCGACGCAAAGTGTCATTTCTTGCTTTTTAAACTTTATGCTTTTAATTATTGCACCAAATGGCAAAATTTCAGCGGTTAAATCTTTACCATCACTGAGCTGAATAACTTGTAAAAGCTGGTTATTGGCAATAGCTACCACATGTATTCTCCAATCAAATTACCGAATTAACATTTTCTGTTATGACGGCGCAACAATATATATTATAAATAGTATATAACTGAAGCCTGTAACTCAATCTAAATACGTTAAAATTTCTCGATAAAAATTTACAGCTGCCATTATTTATTTACAATAATTAAGCTTCGCCGGAGGTTATATAAAATATAGGCTCCTCAAGGTCAGCTGCTTTGGCATATATGCTCATTAAGCGCTGTTTTTTCGTCAATACTAAGGGCCTGCTTTGATTTCGCGATAAAATCGTATCTCACCATAACGGCTTTACCTATTGCGCAGCATTTATCATCTTGCCATGCTTCTTGCCATGCTTCTTGCCTAAGCGTAAAAGAGCTAGTGCCTATATGCTCTACAAAGGTTTTTACTGTTACTTCGTGGCCATAAAATAATTCGCCTACAAACGACACTTCAACTTTGGCAATTATCAACTTCCAATCATGTGGGTTTAAGTCAGGTGTAAAAAACTTAAAAATAGGTGCACGTGCAACTTCAAACCATACCGGGAGTACGGTATTGTTAATATGTCCGAGCGCATCAGTTTCACTAAAGCGCGGCATCACTTTTTCAATAAACATAAAAATCCAATAATAATTATATAAAGGTTACTCATGACGGACTTTATTCGCGTATACGATAACGCGCTAAGCAATGATTTTTGCGATGAATTTATTACCACATTCGCGCAAAGCCCGCATGTAAAACAAGGGGTGACATCGGGCGGTGTCGATCTAAAGAAAAAAGACAGCCACGATCTACACCTAAACAATCACCCCGAATATGCACAACAATTAAAACATATACAACAAACGACTGCACAGCATGTTTTTAAGTATATTGAAGAGCATATTTTTATGATGATTGGGGCGTTTGGTTTAAAGGTATATCATCCAAAAACGGGGGAGGTAGTTGATTTAACTCATGCTAATTTTGAAGAAGTAGGAAAGCCGCAACTCCCCGTTTTAGTGCAGCAGATTTTTAGACTTGGCAATATTCAAGCGCAAAAATACGAAGTAAATAAAGGTGGCTACCCTTACTGGCACAGTGAAGTTTATCCGCAGCTACAGCACAATGAAGCATTACATCGCGTGTTGCTCTTTATGTTTTACTTAAACGATGTAGAAGAAGGTGGTGAAACAGAATTTTATTATCAAAACCGTAAAATAGCCCCTAAAAAAGGCACTATGGTAATAGCACCTGGCTACTTTACACATACTCATAGAGGCAATAAGCCAGTATCAAACGATAAGTATATTTTAACATCGTGGGTGTTGTTTAATCGAGCAGAACAAATATATGGTGCGCCTAAGAGTTAGCGCACCAAAATCAGTATTATTTAACCGAGCAGTTCATCAAATAAATTAAACAACTGATCTAGCTCTTCAATAGTGTTGTAGTGCATACAACCAATACGCACTACACCGCCTTTGTCGAGTACACCTAACTGCTTACACAAACCTTGCGCGTAAAAGTTACCGTCCCACACACAAATATGCTGTTTGCCTAAAAATTCTGAAACAGCGCGCGGCTCAAGTCCTTCAAAAATTAAAGAAAAAGTGGGTGTACGCTCATTAAGGCGATCAAAATCATCAATACCAAACAACTTAATGCGTGGGTAATTTACCAAGCGCGTTAAAAAGTGTTCGCTAAGCGCCATTTCGTGCTGTTTAGTTTTAGCAAAAGCTATGCTTAACTTTTCGCGGCGTGAATGGCTATCATCAAGCTCACTAATCGCCGCAATGTAATCAACAGCCGCGATAAAACCAGCCATTGCTTCAAAACTTTGTGTGCCGGTTTCCCAGCGACCTGGTGCTATGTCTTTAGCTGGCTCAACTTTGTACGGTGTAAACCCATCTAAATGCTCTTTTTTACCGTAAACCATACCCAAATGCGGACCAAAAAACTTATACGCCGAGCAAGCTAAAAAGTCGCAATCAAGTGCTTGTACATCAACAAGTTCATGCGGTGCGTAATGTACTGCATCAACATAAACAAGTGCGCCTACGCTGTGAGCAAGCTCTACAATGCGTTTAATATTATTAATTGAACCTGTGGTATTTGACGCATACGTTACCGCAACAAGCTTAGTATTACTGTTTAATAAGCTTTCAAACTGCGCCATATCTAAGCTGCAATCAGCTTCGTTAATAAGCGCAGTATTTACAACAACACCTTTATCTTCTGCGGCTTGTTGCCACGACGATACATTCGAGAAATGATCAGCGTTAGTTACAATTATTTCATCGCCAGCCTGCCAATCACGCGAAATTGCACGGCTAAAGCTAAATGTGAGGCTGGTCATGTTTGGACCAAACACAATTTGTTGTGAGCTAGGTGCATTGAGTAAATCAGCGGCCGCTTGGCGCGCATTCGCCATCAGCTCAACCGTTTTATCACTTGAAAAAAACGCGCCACCTAAGTTCGAATTATAATGACCTAAATAAGCAGTCATCGCAGTAAGCACCGATGTTGGTACCTGCGAGCCGCCTGGTCCGTCTAAAAATATTGGCGATTTACCATCAACGTCTTGCATTAATGCTGGAAACTGCTCACGTAATTGCGTTATGTTCATGCTTATTCCTTAAGACGTTAATACAAAACAATCCAGGTAACCTGGTTTGCTAGCATCAATTTTGTTCATCGGTGTTGCGTTGTGCCACACTTGACGGTCGTTTATTAATGCAAACATGCCGTCTTTTATTTCCATTTTAAAACAAGGCTCAGCTTGCTTGCTTTCGTATACAAGCAGTTCGCCACCTTCTAAGTTCTCGTGAGATACACCGCATATACATACATGGTCAAAACCATCTTGATGCACGCCTTCTGGCGCTGCAGGTGTATCGCTATCAATGGCAAGCATGCGGAACTGATGAATTTCAATATCGCGCTGTTCATCAATACCGGTAAGTTGGCGAAACTCATTGACGATATTTTTCATACCCTCTGATTCAAGTAAACTTTGCTCTAGGTTTTCGTAAGTACGCTCTACATTACCCTGAAAAGTATTAATTGAATCGTCTTGAACAAATGCTTTGGTTTTTTGTAACTTTATTTCACCATTTAGCATTTTAACTACTGAATAACGACGTTTACGAAAAGCACCATCTGCATATGGATTTGCAGGCAGGTTATCAAAAGAAGGCTTAACCAAATCAATATTTACTTGGTTAATAAAACGTAGTTGCAGTAAATTCTGGTTGTTTAATGCTGTCATAAAATCTCGCCTAAAATAATGAGAATATTGGTGAGGATTTTAATGCATATTGAGAGGATTTTTTGCTTTATTACTCAACTTAAAAACAACTTAAGGCCAGAGTTAATACAAAAATATAAAAAAAGAAGCATGAACTATCTAATATTTATTTTAGTCAATAAAAAACCCGCCGAAGCGGGTTTTTAAACAAACTTTAAAAATTATACAGCTTGTTGAATAATAACCTTGTCTGCTTTTTTAGTGTAAGCAGGCATACGGTGGAAGTTCAAGTAACGGTAAGTATCTGCAGCCGTTGCATTGATCTTCGCTGCATACTCTTGGTACTCAGCTGGAGTAGGTAATTTACCTAAGATAGCCGCTACAGCAGCAAGTTCTGCTGATGCTAAGAATACGTTTGCACCATTACCTAAACGGTTAGGGAAGTTACGTGTAGAGGTAGACACAACCGTTGCTTTGTCTGCAACGCGTGCTTGGTTACCCATACAAAGTGAACAACCTGGTGTTTCGATACGTGCACCAACACGTCCAAAGATACCGTAGTAACCCTCTTCAGTAAGCTGGTCTTTATCCATCTTAGTTGGTGGAGCAACCCAAAGTTGAGTTGGTAACTGACCTTTAAAGCCATCTAGTAATTTACCCGCTGCGCGGAAATGACCGATGTTAGTCATACAAGAACCGATGAACACTTCGTCGATTTTCTCGCCAGTAACGTCAGATAGTAAGCGCGCATCATCTGGGTCATTTGGAGCACAAAGAACGGGTTCTTTAATCTCAGCTAAATCAATTTCAAGTACATGCTTGTACTCTGCATCAGCATCAGCTTCCATTAGTTCTGGGTTAGCTAACCAATCTTGCATTGCAGTAATACGACGCTCAATAGTACGTACATCACCGTAACCTTCAGAGATCATCCATTTAAGCATAACAATGTTTGACTCTAGGTATTCTGCGATAGATTCTTTAGAAAGTTTAACCGCACAACCTGCAGCTGAACGCTCTGCAGATGCATCTGATAATTCAAATGCTTGCTCAACAGTAAGATGCTCAACGCCTTCAATTTCTAGTACACGACCAGAGAATTCGTTAATTTTACCTTTTTTCTCAACTGTTAATAAACCCGCTTTGATACCGTAGTAAGGAATTGCATGTACAAGGTCACGTAAAGTGATACCTGGTTGCATTTCGCCTTTAAAACGAACCAAAATAGATTCTGGCATATCAAGTGGCATAACACCCGTTGCTGCTGCGAATGCAACTGCACCCGAACCTGCTGGGAATGAAATACCTAGTGGAAAACGTGTATGTGAATCACCACCAGTACCTACAGTGTCTGGTAGTAACATACGGTTTAACCATGAGTGAATTACACCATCACCTGGGCGAAGTGAAACACCGCCACGGTTCATAATGAAATCAGGAAGCGTATGGTGAGTGTTTACATCGATAGGTTTAGGATAAGCTGATGTATGACAGAAAGACTGCATGGTTAAATCTGCAGAAAAACCTAAACAAGCTAGATCTTTAAGTTCATCACGTGTCATAGGACCTGTTGTATCTTGCGAACCAACAGTTGTCATTTTAGGCTCACAGTATTGACCTGGGCGAATACCTGCAACGTTACATGCTTTACCAACCATTTTTTGCGCTAGTGTGAAGCCTTTGTCAGATACTTCTGTTGCTGTTGGTACTTTAAATACGTCAGTTGGAGCTAGACCAAGTGATGTACGTGCTTTATCAGTTAAACCACGACCAATGATTAGTGGGATACGACCACCAGCACGAACTTCGTCTAAAATTACATCAGATTTAAGCTCAAAAGTAGAGATTACTTTATCTGTACCATGTTGCTTAACAACACCTTCGTACGGGTAAATGTCGATTTGCTCACCCATGTTAAGCTCATCAACATTTAATTCGATTGGTAATGCACCTGAATCTTCCATTGTGTTGAAGAAGATTGGAGCAATTTTATTACCTAGACATACACCGCCAACACGCTTGTTTGGTACGAACGGGATATCATCGCCCATAAACCAAAGTACAGAGTTAGTTGCAGACTTACGAGAAGAACCAGTACCAACAACATCACCTACATATGCAAGTGGTAAGCCTTTAGTTTTTAATTCTTCAAGCTGAGAGATTGGACCTACTTCGCCTGGCTTGTCTGGTGTAATTCCATCACGTTCAATTTTTAGCATTGCTAAAGCATGTAGTGGGATATCTGGACGAGACCATGCATCTGGTGCAGGTGACAAGTCATCCGTATTTGTTTCGCCAGTTACTTTAAATACAGTAACTGAGATCTTTTCAGCAACAGCTGGCTTATTAGTAAACCACTGCGCATTTGCCCAAGACTCAATAATTTGCTTAGCGAATGTGTTACCCGCTTTTGCTTTTTCTTCAACATCGTAGAACGCATCAAACATAAGTAATGTATTTGAAAGGCCTTTAACTACGATTGGTGCAAGTGTTTCGTCATCAAGTAGGTCAATCATTGGTGCGATATTGTAACCGCCCAACATTGTACCTAATAATTCTGCCGCTTTTTCTTTAGAAACAAGTGGAGAATTAGTTTCACCTTTAGCTATAGCTGCTAAAAATCCCGCTTTAATATAAGCAGCATCGTCAACACCCGCTGGTATACGCTGAATAAACAAATCTAAAATGAATTCTTCTTCACCTGCAGGTGGAGTTTTGATTAATTCAATAAGATCAGCAGTTTGCTGAGCATCTAATGGCGCTGGTACGATACCTAACGCGGCACGTTCTTCTACGTGTTTACGATATTCTTGTAGCACAATATTGCCCTCTTGGTGACGTGAAAGTATCCGGTAGCGCTTCAAGCGCAAATAAGTTACCCAATACTTATAGTATTCTAACGCGTAATTATAAAGCTTTTATGGATAGATGAAAATCCATCCAGTTACGCAACTGATTATACCGATTATAAATACTATGAATAGTGGTTGTAGTAAAAACTATTCCCATGAATACTTATTAAGTAATAATCATTACCATTAACCAATATTAATTTATTACAGACATAAAAAAACCCAGCTCTTGGCTGGGTTTCTATTACAAACTATTTAATTAACGTAAAACTTTAACGTTTTTGATAGTTTTGATATGCGCTTCTACACGACGGTTTTCTGCGTTTGCAGCTTTAGTGTTTGCATCATTTTTAAGACGCTCTTCACCTAAACCAACTGTAGTAATGCGATCTTGAGCAATACCATCAGCAACAAGTTGCTTAGCTACAGCATCAGCACGCTTTTTAGATAACCATTTATTGTAAGTTGCTTTACCTACAGCTGAAGTGTGACCTTCTAAAAGCACTGTTGTACCTGGGTACTCTTTTAAGAACTCAGATACTTTTTCGATATCATTTAAGTACTGAGTAGATACTGCTGATGTATTATTAGGGAAAGTCACTAATAAGCTTACAGTTACTTCTTTATCTTCATATAAAGTACAACCTGTGCCATCAACTGCGTCAGTCATTGGCGTGTTTGGACATCTATCGTCAGCATCTAAAATATTATCATTGTCGCTGTCTGAAGGAGCAACTGCAACTTCAACTACTTCTGGAGCTGGTTTTACTGGCTCAACTGGTGCTGAGTTTTGGCCAAATAAGTAGTTAATACCAATTTTAGCGCCTACATCTGTGTAACCACGGTCAAGACCTTGGTATACAGCTGTTTCAGCATTTACAAACAAACCATCTGTAATGAAATGTTGGTAACCAACACCTGCATTTAAGAATGTGTTGTCATCTACTACGTCCATTTCTTTAATACCGAAAAGACCGTAGAAAGGACCGCCATTTAAATGATAAAGAGCATCAATACCGTAACGCTCGCCATCAATACTGTTGCGGTTGCCAGCAACTTTATCAAAAGCATTAAAATCCATGTCTGCATATTCTAGGCGTGCGCTCCAGTAATCACTGAAACGGTAACCAGCTTCAACACCCCAACCAGTTGATTCATTTACATCAAGACCAGCTTGGGCACGCATGTTTTTCCAAGATGCGTCATAGTAGTCACCAAATGCGCCAATGTAGAAACCTTCTTCTTTATCTGCAGCAAATGTAGATACGCTAGTTGCAGCTAACGCAATTGCGATTGTAAGTGATTTTAATTTCATTGTTTTCTTCCCATTTTAACAATTAAAAATTGTAGCTAATCAATACTAGCTCAATCTGTTTTATACAGACTAACCGAACCTTTGTTAATCAATACTTAACGAATAATAAAGTTTATAAATTTTTTAATGATCTATAACGACATCCAACCACCCATTGTAGGTGAAATTAAAAATATTACCTACTCTGCAAATAATTTATAGTTGTGGTTTTTTTATAAATCGATAGCCTGCGACAAAAACAGGAACAATTCAGTTAAATGCACTTTTATACACAGCAAAACTTACTTATCCTTATAAAATGGATGATAACACTAGAATTTATTTTGCTCAATCAATGAACACTTCTAAAAATGAAAAATGAATATTTATAATCATAAACTTACATCTAAAATTAATAGTTAAGTACCGCAAAAAGTACGATACCCATGATCACTTTTAGGAGGCGTCTGAAAATCGACAAGCTTATTCACTTCATTATAAGGATTGCTCAGTACTTTTAAAAAATCACTTAATAGCGCACTTGACCCCATTTCGCTGTAGTCAGTAATAATTGATTCAATGATGTGATTGCGTGGTATTACTCGAGGGTTCGCTTTTCGCATTACTGTATAACTATTTCCATCAACCCGGCTTTGCCATTTATATGCCCATTGCGCTAATGCTTCAGGAATAAGCGCTTCCTGTTTTAACGACTCGGTTAATGCATCAAAGGTATTGGTGTAATCGAGTTCATGAACTTTTAATAATGTTAACAATTCTGCAACTAACTTTGTATCGTTTTCATCAATACCGACTAAGCCCAACTTTTTGCCCACATAGCCGTAAATTCAGTATTAAACTGTTCAGCAAAGCTATTTATATGTGGCGTCATTAGCGAAACAGCTTGCTCATCATCGTCATGAATTAGTGGTATAAGACTTTCAGCTAAACGGGCACAGTTCCAGTTAGCCATATTCGGCTGGTTACCAAATGCATAGCGGCCTTGTTTATCAATAGAACTAAATACAGTATCAAAATCAAAACTGTTCATCATGGCACATGGGCCGTAATCAATGGTTTCTCCGCTTACTAGCGTATTATCTGTATTCATTACTCCGTGAATAAAACCAACACGCATCCAGCTCACAATTAGCTTAACTTGGTTTTTAATCACTGCGCCTAAAAAGGCTAAATAGCGCTGCGAACCTGTATCAGTTATTTCTGGGTAGTGTCGCTCTATAGCTAAATCGGCTAAATTTTTAAGCCCTTCAACATCGCCTTGCGTCGCTAAATATTGAAATGAACCAACACGAATATGGCTCGTTGCTACGCGAGTAACGATAGCCCCTGCTTGTGGCGGATTACGGTAAACCGTTTCGCCACTACCAACAACCGCTAAGCAGCGTGTGGTTTTAACTCCCAGCGCATGCATTGCCTCGCTCATTACGTATTCACGAATAGCAGGACCAAGTGCACAACGCCCATCCCCTCCTCTTGAGTAAGGAGTAGCACCAGAGCCTTTTAATTGAATATCCCACAACTGGTTTTTATCATCATTAATAGCGCCCAGTAAATGCGCTCGCCCATCGCCTAAACGTGGTGAAAAATGTCCAAATTGGTGCCCAGAGTAACCAAGTGCTACTGCAGGAATTGCCTGTTTTTCGTTACCGCTAAAAGTGCTGGCACGCAAATCAGCCGCAACGTTAATATTAAACTCTTTTGCTAAGCTCTCGTTCCACAGCAATAACTGAGGAGAGGCGACACTTGCAGGGAAATCTTCAATCGCGAAGTTTTCCGCAATGTCTGTGTATCTTGGCACTAATTTCATGGTAATTCCTATTGTTGCTGACTTATACCAACACGGTTGTCACCTACGCCATAAGCAACAATTAAGCTCAACTCTTGCATACTTAAGCCACTTTGCTTTTGCATTTCGTTAAAAAAGGCCTGGGCTGCACTCAGTGATTTTTTAGTTTGTAAGCCGCCGTCTATAATTTTATGGGCACGTAAGTAATTCTCTACATCGCGTGATAATAAAAAAGTATCTTTACCAAGTGCTCGCAATGCATAAGGGCCAGTATTTCCGCCTAAACGCGAACCATGCTTTTTTAAATACGCCCATAAACCAATAATATCGTCTGTTGGCCAATTAGCGATAAACTGGCTAAAACTGCCATGTTCCCCTGCTATCTCGTGGATCATGTAAGCATTTTCGGTAATTGTTTTTACTTTTTTATAGTTACGAACAATACGCTCATCAGTAGCTTTTTGTTCCAGCATATCGGGTGGCATCATTAATAACTTATCAACGCTAAAATCCCAAAAACCTCTCTAAAGCCCGGCCACTTATTATTAATGACTGACCAATAAAAACCGCTTTGAAATACTTTTCGAGTAAATTCTTCAAGCCAATCGTCGTCACTTAACGTGCTTAGTTGTTTTTTAGATAACGGTTTTGCAAGTAATAACTTCAGCATTTTTTCGGAGCCTTTTCGCTCTACAGCTCGCTTATAAATATCGCTAAATTTTTCCATACTAATTAAATACCTCACTACTTATATTGCTAGTGTACGAGAAAAGCACCCAATACGTAACCACTCCCATTATGGATGAATGAATATGCATTTAGTCGCTTGACACCCAGACGGCTAAAATGCTTTAATCGCCGTAATTACCCTATTTAAATTGCTCAGGTTTGTAAGTTTTACTCTACAAACAGGTGCAAAGGGCTAGAAGAGGTGCGTTATTCAGGTAGCGTATGTTAGGAGCGCAAACTCCAGTGAGCATACGTGAGGGGAATTAACGCCGAGAAGTAACCACTTTTGCGAGGTGTTTATTTCGGGCGACTAGGTTGAACCCTAGCGACTGTCACCAATAGCTGCTTATAAAAAGCAGCTTATTAGTTTGGTGGAGAGCTTCTGGTCTTAAATATTAAGGCCGTGCGCCCTATTATTTTAAGCCCATTCGCTCTTCGAATTATTAGTTCGAACGACGTTAATGCGGCTCCTTCCATAAAGCTTTTTAACTCTTCGAATAATATCAATTGCATTAAATTAGTTATCGCTAAAATGATCACGTTTTTAATAAAGTTGGTACAAATTATAAGTTCGTGAGAGATGATCAACAACTTCAATTTAAACGACTACTCATTGTGGACCGCGCTCGTAACGCCATTTGATCAACACGGCGATGTTGACTACAACACGTTAACTAAACTGGTTAGGGATCAAGAAGCGGCGCATAACGGTATTTTACTACTTGGCAGTACAGGCGAAGGCTTGGCGCTAACGCAAAAAGAGCAACAAGCCATTGTTGAACACGTATGCCAGCTAAAACCAGCAGTACCACTCATGGTAGCTGTTGGCGGTAGTAACTTAAAACAACAAATTGAGTGGGTTAACTACTGTAATACATTGCCAATTCATAGCTTTTTACTTGGCTCACCGCTTTATGCAAAGCCCGGCGCTATAGGTCAAACTCATTGGTTTGAAAGCCTACTTAATGCAAGCGCTCACCCGTGTATGCTTTATAACGTACCGGGACGAAGTGCTGTTAGCATCCCAGCGGCAACAATTCAAAACTTACAAAACAATAAAAATTTATGGGCGTTAAAAGAAGCGAGCGGCAGTATTGCTCAGTTTGAAGCTTACCGCCAAGCGGCCCCTAATTTAGCTATTTTTAGTGGCGACGATGCGCTAATGCCTTACTTTGCACAAGCAGGTGCAAAAGGTTTAGTGTCGGTAGCTGCAAATGCATGGCCCGCACAAACTCACGAGTTTGTTAAACGCAGTTTAAGTGGCCAACACCCTAATTTATTTGCCCAGTGGTCAAGCGCTATTAATAGCCTATTTGCTGTCGCAAACCCTATTCCCGTAAAGGTACTGATGCATTTGCAAGGCCGCTTAAGCAGCCCGCAACTTCGTCCACCTTTAACACATCTTGAGTTAACTCAAACCGATTGCATCACAACTGCAAACAACACCATTTTATCTTGGCATTAAATACAGGTTTTTATAATGAGCTGGTTAGAACTATTAAATAATTTAGAATCGGGCGCTGTACGCGCAGCATCACAAAACGAAAGCGGCCAATGGCAAGCTAACATAGAAGTAAAAAAAGGTATTTTAGAAGCCTTTAAAAATGGCACTAATACTGAGTTTGCAGGTGGTTTTGTTGATAAACATAACTTAGCTCCGCAAGAGTTTAGCACTGAAGATGGCGTGCGAATGGTGCCGGGTGGCTCAAGTGTTCGCCGTGGTGCTTATGTGGCTAAAGGCACGATTATTATGCCACCAGCGTATGTAAACATTGGTGCATATATCGACGAAGGCACAATGGTAGATAGCCACGCATTAGTTGGCTCGTGTGCACAAGTAGGTAAAAACGTACATTTAAGTGCTGCAGTTCAGCTTGGTGGTGTACTTGAGCCAATTGGTGCAAGCCCAGTAGTGGTTGAAGATGACGCATTTATTGGTGCAGGCTGTATTATTGTTGAAGGCGTAGTCATTAAAAAAGGCGCAGTACTTGCCCCTGGCGTGCGTTTATCAGCAACTATTCCAGTATACGATTGCGTAAACGAGCGCCAACTTGATAAAGGCGAGCCAATCCCAGAGTACGCGATTGTAATACCGGGCTCTCGCCCTGCGTCAAACGAATGGGCGAGCAAGCAAGGCTTAAGCATGTCGTGTGCGTTAATAGTTAAATACCGCGACGAGAAAAGCGATGCATCGTTATTGCTTGAAGAGGTTTTACGATAATGAGCTTTTTGAGCACGCCTATCAAAACCGCTGTAAATACTATTACACAACAACTTGATACACCTTTTTTTGTTTACGACCTAGATCAACTAAACACGCATCTTGCGCGTTTAGTGGCGCAAACCGATGTAAAACTATGGTACGCGGTAAAAGCAAATCCACTGTCTAAAATAATTCAAAGCTTAGACAGCGCTGGCTTTAATTTTGACGTAGCAAGTAAAGGTGAGCTTGAGCAAGTACTCGCACAAGGTATTAGCTCACAGCGCGTGCTCAACACAGGGCCTGCAAAAAGCCCTAAACAAATAAAACACTTTATTGAGCGCGGCGTGCGTATATTCGTAGCAGAAAGCCTCAATCAAGTACGTTGGTTAAACCAACAAGCACAATTACAAAACACGCAGTTACAAGTATTACTGCGTGTGCAATTACGTTGGCCTGAAGGTGAAAAAACCCTCTGGGCGGCGATAGCCTTACGCCGTTTGGTATGGGTTGTGATGAGTGGCAAGCACTCAATGTAGCTGACTACCCTGCACTTAAGTTTGACGGCCTGCATATTTTTCAGTGGGGCAACATGCTTAGCACCCAAAAGCTAAGCGACTTGTGGTCACAAATGATTGCACCACTTAGCCAACTTGCCAGCGATTTAAATATTAGCCTTAAAATTCTCGATTTAGGCGGCGGCTTAGGAATTCCTTATACACAAAATGAAGCAACGCTTGATTGGGATGACTTAATTGCTGCGCTCGCTAAAATTAAAAATGATGCGGGTGTAGAAGAATTATGGATGGAACTTGGTCGCTATGCCGTGGGCGAATGCGGTCATTACGCAAACCCAGTAGTAGAGCGCAAACAAAACTATAATCAAGAACAAGTAATTTTAAGCGGCGGTATTAATCACTTATTACGCCCTGCTGTTACCAGTCAAGATTTTCCTGCTGCATTACTGCGTGAATCCAGTGCTAAAACTCAAGCGGTCACTTTATACGGCCCGCTTTGTACAGCGCTTGATTGTCTAGGTGAGCATAACCTGCCAAGCGATTTAAATGAGCACGACTGGCTAGTGTTTAGCCAATGCGGTGCTTACGGCTTTACCGAAAGTATGCCGTATTTTTTATGCCATGAGCTAGCTGGCGAGTACACATTGCAAAACGGTACACTTACCTGCGTTCGCCAAGCCGAAAATGCCAGCCACTATTTAAGGTAATAAGCATGAGTAATACAACACACATCAGCCAAGAGAACATTGTAGTAGGGGAAGTTGCAAACGGCTTACCGCTTACAATTCCTGTGTATCGTTTAAAAGGCGATGGTACAGGGCCTAGTGTTTACATTCAGGCCAATATGCATGGCGCTGAAGTGCAAGGTAACGCAGTTATTTTTCAGCTGCTTGAGCAATTAAAACACCTTAATCTTAATGGCGATATTACCCTTGTACCTTATGCAAATCCGATTGGTTGTAATCAAAAATCTGGCGAGTTTACCCTTGGCAGGTTCGATCCGATTACGGGCACTAATTGGAATCGCATGTATCATTACAATAAAAATTTAGTGACACAGTTTGCGCAAAATCATACTCAGTATGACAACGCTACATTAAAAAGTAACTTCAAACAGGCGCTTATTGACGAAGTAGACAGCAAACTTAACGGCCCTGCTTATTTACTCAATACCGGTAAACGCATTGCGCTTAACTTACAAAAACTCGCTCATCAGGCTGATATAGTACTCGATTTACACACTGGTCCTATTTCCAGCAAGCATTTGTACTGCCCAATCTATGCAACCGACAGCGCACGTTACTTTAATATTGAACATGTACTGCTTATCCCCAGTGATTTTGACGGTGCTATGGATGAAGCTAACTTTTGCCCATGGTGGCATTTAAGTGATGCACTTAGCGAGCAAGGTCGTGAATTATCAATATCTGTAGAAGCATTTACGGTAGAGCTAGGCAGCCAAGAAAAAATAGACTTAAAAGAAGCACTAAACGATGCAAACAGCATTTTAAGTTACTTAAATCACAAAGGCGTATTACAAAACGCACCGCATACGCCAGCTAACATCACTCGCTATGCATGTAATTTAGATGACTACTTTGCTTATTACGCCCCTATTGGCGGTATGGTTGAATACATAGCCCCACTTGGCGGGCACATTAAAGCCGGTGAGCCTATTGCACATATTTTACGCATGGAGCGCTACTTAAGCGAGCAGCCACTGCAAACACTCACTCTTGATTGCGATGCAATTGCTATTTTGCACTTTGCCTCAGCGAGTGTTAACCAAGGTACCGAACTTTATAAGTTTTTTACTAACATATTTGAGCTTTAGCTCACCCTTCTCATTGCGTGAGAGTAATACCAATTGCATTAAATTAGTGATCTATTATAGCGATAAGGAAATAGCTTAATAACAAGGCTAAAATTATGGTACATAGTTGTTCTATATAAATAATTTTTAACGTAGTTAGTGAGTTATTTAATACGCTAGAATGATCATGTTTTTAATAAAATTGGTATAAATTAACTAAAGTAGTTAATTTGCATTAGAAAGCGGCCCAGGCCGCTTTTCTTTTGATCTGTGTTTATCTCAAATACGTATAATACGAAGTATAAGAAAAAATTCAGTAAAAGTTCACCGTTACATATGTAAAAAGACGTTATAATTAAATTAACGCATACAATAACTTAAACTCACAAAGGAACTACAATGAGCTGGCGCCACTGGATCACACTTTCTGCCTTAATAAGTACAGCTACCTTAGCACAAGAAGAGGTTGCTACAAACGAGCAAGACAACGAAATAAACCTTGTAAAACAGTGTATTTTAAACGAAGTTATTGGTGGAGACGGTAAACAAACTCTAGACGATCTTCGTAAAAAATGTTCGGCTCTTGAAGAAAACAAACAACTTACCGCGCTTGATAAACGCCAAGCACGTGAAGAAGTGGGTAAAAAAATCGTAATGTTATTACGCCACATAAACGTAATTATATTTTACCACTTTCGTACGTATCCCATCCCAATGATCGTCCTTTCGATGGCTTCGACGAATTAACTGATGATAATGATGGTGAACCGCTCGACAACTTAGAGGCAAAGTACCAGCTTTCTATTAAAGTACCTTTGTACGATGATTTTTCAGATGAAGACCAAGCATTATTTTTTGGTTTTACGCTGCAATCATATTGGCAAATATATAATTCAGAAATCTCCTCACCATTTCGTGAAACGAACTACGAACCTGAAGTTTTTTGGATAAACTACCTCGACCCAGAAAATGTACTTTGGGGCGATGAAATGGCAATTGTTTTAGGTATTTCACATCAATCAAATGGTCGTAGCCAGCCCAACTCACGCTCATGGAACCGTATTTACGCTGATTTCATTTGGGAAAATGAAGGGTTTGTTTTTAGTTTTAAACCTTGGTATCGCATAGCCGAGGACGAAAAAGACAACGTTTTAGAAGCTAAAGGCGACGATAATCCAGACATATACAAATACATGGGCTATTTTGAATTTAGCGGTGCATACCGTCTTAACGATCATGAATTTAGCTTTATGTCGCGTAATAACTTAAATTCAGACAATCGTGGTGCTATTCAGCTTGACTGGTCATTTCCATTATGGGGCCGAGTTCGTGGTTATGCACAATACTTCAATGGTTATGGCGAAAGCTTAATTGACTATAATGCCGATATAGAACGTATTGGTGTAGGTATATTATTAACCGATCTGCTGTAATACTTCCCTAAGTTTTACGCATTAAAAAGCCAAGCATTGCTTGGCTTTTTAATGTTTTGAACAACTAAACAGTTATTTTTTTACTACAAACTGCCCTTCAAACTCCGCAACTATATTATCACCATCATAAATAGTAACAGGCACAACATGGCTTGCTTTACCTTCGGTTTCTAAATCGCTCAACTTACCTTTGCAGGCTTGCAAATCTACACACCCTCGTGGGTCGGTAGTAAGCGGCTTTAAGTACTTAATGTTAGCATCGGCTAATACAATATTACCTTCAAGCCCAGCTTCTTTAAGTGCTAAGTACGTAGCGCCCCAACCTGTTAGCGTGGCCAAGCTATAAATAGATCCTGCAAACATAGTGTTATGTAGGTTTAAGTTAGCGTCTAGGTCGGCGCTGGTTGTAAATTGCCAATCGGTGTAGCTTTCTACTTTAATGCCCATCGCGTCACTAATTGGAATAGACTCACGCCATGTGTTTTGCAGCACTTGCGTCCAATTAGGGTGACGAAACCAACCTGGCTCACACGGCTTTTGCTTTACCATTTTAAAATGCTGTACATCGCCATACGCTAAATGTGCTTTTTCTTTTAGTTCGTAACCGTGGCGTTTATAAAACTCAAGCGCACGTTCGCGAGCAAATAAAACCAGTTCATCAGCATTTTGCGTCCATGCTATTTTTTCAAGCTCATGTAATAAACGACTACCAATATGTTGATTACGATTCCCTTCAGCAACGGCCATGTAACGCACTTGTGCCTGTTCATGATTGTTAAAGTGCAAACGTGCTACGCCTAGCACTTCACCTTCTTTATTTTTTATAAACCTATGCTCAGAATCTTGCTCCATATCATCTTGCTCAGAGCCACGTGGCTCGCCCCAAGGCGCGCGTAATATCTGCCAGCGCAATTGGTAATACGCTTGCCAATCTTCGCTACTTTGTGGGGTGCTTACCTGAAACATACATACTCCTGTTGTTATATAAGCCGTAAATAAAAATCAAAAAGGCTACGGCGCTATACTAATCATATTGATTATCTACAAGCTAGAAAGCTCAAATAATTAAATCGCTTGGTATTTTTATTGTAAATACCATACTCCATCTTTAAAAAACTGCAAATACGACTTTGGTGATGGCCATAAAATATCTAAAAATTAATAACACAAGGCATTGCCATTTAACGGTGCTAGTTTATGCTGAGAATATGATAGAAAAAATCAATTATATAAATTCGCTGACGGGCTTGCTAAGCGATCAGTTTATTGAGAATAGCCACAGCATTGGTCAGTTAATCTATTGGCATAAATGCAGTGGCGATCACATTCAGATACGTGGTCATGAGCAGTTGCGCTGGTTACTCATTAACGACACACTCCAATCTGTTATTGATTTAAATGACCCGAGTTTATTACTTTTTCCACATTTATTGTGCTTAGGTAAGCACTGGCAAGCTCTTAGCGCGCCAAAAAAGGTGCTAGAACTTGGCCTTGGCGGCGGTGCTATTCGTAATTATTTACAACACAAATACCCCAAAGCACACATAACATCCGTTGAAAAAAACGCTGATATTATTGATTGCTACACTCAATTTTTTCATCAAATAAAAATGATCAATTGCTATGCGCCGATGCACAACAGGTTTTAAAAAGTGCGCAAAATATTGACTGGATTATCTTAGATTTATTTAGCCAAATAGACGCACCTCGATTTTTATTTGAAAAGGCATTTTATAAAAAAATCTACTTGGCTTTAAATAACAACGGTGTGCTATTTATTAATTTTTTATCGCAACATGAGTCGCAATTAAAGCAACTCAAGCAGCTATTACTCGATGTGTTTGGCTGTACAGTCAGCCCGCAAAAAATTACGGGCTACGTGAATCATATTGTCGTGGTAACCAAAAAACTTAAACAGATAAGTTAAACGTAACGGGTCCATCGTTACACAAGCTTACTTGCATATCGGCACCAAACTCACCGGTGGCTATTGTAAGCCCCAACTCTTTAGCTTGAGCAACAAAGTACTCGTAAAGCTCATTAGCTTGGCTTGGCGTTGCCGCAGATGAAAAACTAGGGCGCATACCCTTTTTAGTATCAGCCGCTAAGGTAAATTGCGAAACCACCAGCAACTCACCTTTAATATCTTTGAGGCTTAAGTTCATTTTGTCGTTTTCGTCAGTAAAAATACGATAATTACTTGCTTTGTGTAAAAGCTTATCGGCCGTTTGTTTATCGTCGTGTTTTTCAACACCCAGCAACAACAAGATACCTTGGCTAATTTCGCCTACAACTTGATTATTAATTTCTACCTTGGCATGCTTTACGCGCTGTATTAACCCTTGCATTTAAACTGTGTCCTTTACTGTTGGCTTGTCATCTTCAAACTCAATTTCTGGTGTTTCTGGTATTTCATCTGGGCTAATACATGCTGTAAATTCAGCGCCAAGCAAAACAACAACCCACGATAAATACACCCAAACAAACAAAATAGGAATCGTCGCCACTGCACCATAAATCACTTCGTATGAAGGAAAATGGCTAATATAAAGTGCAAACCCTTTTTTAGTTAGCTCAAACAAAAGTGCCGCAAATAATGCTCCCGGTATCGCCGCTTTAAACGATACGCGCGTATTAGGCACTAAGGTGTAGAGCATAATAAAGCCCACCATCGAAATACCATACGGCAATAGCTTTAACAAAAACCCGCTAAACCCAGGAATACCCTGATCAGCAAACGATACCAAAGATACAATATAAGAAGTAACACCAATGCTGGCACCAAGTAACATAGGCCCTAAGCTCAAAACCATCCAATATACTGCAAAGGAAATCATCATCGGGCGCTTTTTCTTTATTCGCCAAATGCGGTTTAGCGTGGCATCCACATTACGTATTAGCAACAATGCAATTGCAGCTAAAAAACCAATACCTACTGCGGTCATTTGGTTTGCGTTACCGGCAAAAGAGCTAATGTGCTCTCTAATAACATCGGTAGAAGTAGGCACAAAGTTAGTAAACAAAAAGCTCTCAATCTCCATACGAGTGGATTCAAAACCTGGAAAAGCCGAAAATATAGCAACACCCACTGCAATAAGCGGTATCAAAGAAAGTAACGTAACATAGGCTAAATAGCCGGCATTAACCGTTATTTGATCATCTATACAGCGATTAAAATACTGCATCCACCAACTTGGCTGCTGGCGTATAAAGGTCTTAACTTGCTGTTTGTAATTGGAGAGCTTATCATTCATACAATTGACTTGTGCTTATGTGGTTTTGATTATAATAACAATCAGCGCCATAATTTACAGCACTAACACGCGTAAACAGGAATTCAGATGAAAAAACAAACATTACTTAGTGTTTCAATGCTTGTACTAACACTTACTTTGTCAGGTTGCCAAACAGCTTATTACTCTGCAATGGAAAAAGTAGGTATTCACAAACGCGACATCCTTATCGATCGCGTAGAAGAAACCAAAGACTCGCAGCAAGAGTCTCAAGAAGAATTTAAATCGGCACTAGAGCGCTTAACTACTCTAATCGATTTTAATGGTGGCGAACTACAAGACACTTACAATCAATTAAACGACGATTACGAGTCGAGCTTAAAAGCCGCAAACGAAGTATCAACTAACATCAATAAAGTAGAAGACGTAGCAGAAGCACTTTTTGATGAGTGGAGCGATGAGCTAGAGCAATACAAAAGCGCATCACTTAAGCGTGAAAGCAGCAAAAAGCTAACCGCGACTAAGCGTCAATTTGAACAGCTATTACGCTCGATGCGCAGCGCAGAGAGTAAAATGGAGCCAGTATTAACGTCGCTTCACGATAATGTTTTATATTTAAAGCATAACTTAAACGCACAAGCGGTATCTGCTATTAAAGGCGAATTCACTAACCTTAAACGCGACATACAAGTATTAATGAATGACATGAACAAATCGATTGCCGATTCAAACAAATTTATTGAACAAATGAATAGCGCAGGCTAACTAATATATTACAAACAAACAAAAATAAGCCTGCAATTTCGCAGGCTTACTTATTTTTACTTTTTGTTACTTTTTAACCACTTATTAATCTAACGTTTTTGGTACACTTTCATAAAATTAGAATTAAAATAAAAAACTACAATGAAAATAAGTATCTTAACTCTTTTGGCTATCTCTAGCTTACTAACCGCTTGCGGAACTGCTAATCACATAGAAAGAATCGCAGGGCCTGATACTGTAGTACCACTACATAAAGATGGTGATCGCGAAGGGCGCTACCATAATCTATACCCAGGCAAAAAAACGTACCCTATTAGTTGTGAAAATGACTGCTATCCAAGCAACACTCATTTGCAATGCGAAGAAGAAAGTGAAAACTGCCAATATATTGCTGAGCAAGCAATTCCAAAATTAAGCACCGGATACACTGTTCGCTGGCTTGGCCATGCAGGGTTTATGATCAGCACACCCAACGGACAGCAAGTGGTATTTGATCCTGTAAAAGAGCAGTTCGATTCGCCAGTCGCACTTGGCTTTAAACTCGCAGGTGGTATTTATCGTAAACCAGGAGCTTGGCCAAACAAGCAAGAACTCGAAAATATTGACGCGGTAATGTATTCCCATATTCATTATGACCACTTTAACAAAGCCGATATAGAAGAAATAGGTAACAAACCACGCTACTTAACGCCACTGGGAATGGCTGATAACTTCCCAACAGGTGGATTTAATATTAGCGAAATGGCGTGGTATGCAAAAACGAGTATTAACGATTTAGTTATTAATGCCGTGCCAGCTCATCATTTTAGCGCTCGTGTATTGGTGCCTTTTATTTACGAAGATAACGATAAAGATCTGTGGAATGGCTGGCTGCTCGAACAAAACGGCAGCACCTTATTTTTTGCAGGCGATACGGGCTACTCAAAACACTTTAGAGATATACAAACAAAATATGGTGATATCGATGTGTGCTTAATGCCAATCGCTTCTTACTACAGTAAAGACGATCCTAACTGGTATCGTTACGTACACACCACCCCAGAAGACGCGTTAACCGCAGCGCAAGAGCTTAACTGCAAAGTAATGATACCTTGGGGATACGGTAACTCAAGCTGGAAGATGGGCGACCATAGCAGTCACTCTGCATTGCTGCGCCTATTACACATGGTTAAGAAAATGGATGCTAAAACACCGCTGTATATTTTAAACGAAGGCGAAAGTATTTCACTGTAACTAATCACTTAGCTACTTTAAGATGGTGTTACATCAATAAAAATACATAATAAGATTGAGAAATTAATGAAAAAATTAGCACTCGCCTTAAGCTTTTTATTAAGCACGCCAGCAATGGCTATTGATGTTGAGCATACATCAACCCCAATTACTATTGATGGCGTATCAGAAGATGCGTGGAATAAAGCCACTTGGCACGACATGCCTTATTTAATGGATGGCACACTGCCATCAAACGATGCCGACTTTAAAGGGCGTTATCGTTTATTGTGGGATCAGAACTATTTATACCTACAAGCCGATATTGTGGATGACGTTTTAATAGATACACACGCCGATCCAACGTATAAATATTGGGATGACGATGCGCTTGAAGTCTTTATTGATAGCGATGCATCCGGTGGTAATCACCAATTTAATCACACCGCTTTGGCGTACCACATTGGCCTTGATAACCAAGCCGCCGATTACGGACCTGATAAACAAGCCCATTTGTATACCGACCACCTAGTGAGTAACTGGAAGCGCAATACCACCGCACCTTTTAACATTACGTGGGAAGTAGCAATAAAACTCTACCCAAATGATTATAAAGAAAGTGCTAATAACACCCCAATTACACTTAGCGAAAAGCAAGTAATCGGCTTTATGCTAGCGTATTGCGATAACGATGGCAGTGACGTGCGCGAGCACTTTATGGGCTCACACGAAGTACAACCAGTAAATGGCGACAGAAACCGTGGTTTTATAGATGCCGACGTATTTGGCAAAATCACCCTACTTCCTAAAAAGTAAGCTACCCCCACCAATAAATAATTAAGTAGGTTGGGTTGAGCGCAGCGAAACCCAACGAAAAAATACCCCACCAACAAACACGGGGGCTTTGCGTTATCGGCTGTTTTAAAACGCATTAAATATGACATCAAATTCAATGCGTTTGGATGGAGTTAAACTATTAGTCTAACTTTAAATTTTTAACACCAAAAGGTATATGAACTGAAGGGGCAACTGTACTTGTAGAGTTTAAATGCCCTGACTGGTCATCAAAAAAGATATGAGGCTTAAGTACTCCTAATACTAAACCTTTATCTACACCACCGAGGAAAAATGCATCGTTAGCCATTACACCCCATTCCTTCAGAGTATTAAGAGCTCTCTCATGTGATGGAGCATTACGGGCAGTTACAATTGAAACTCTCAGGCGATTTTTATAGTCAGGATCAGATTTCTTCTTTTTTCTTCTAATTTTTGAATATCAGATATTTTTACAAGAAATTCTTTCAAAGGTCCTGGATTATGAGGCTGCAGCACATTCTTAGTTTCATGTTCATGAAACTGATTAACATCATTTGTATTATGCATTACCGTTTCAGATTCATCGTCAGCTAGAACACCATCAAAATCGAAAGCTATTCTTAAATCATCATCGTCATCATCTACAATTGCTGATTCGAGAACATGACCCGCAGGGCTGACGAATCCCCAAAACGTGACAGGCACAGCAATTTATGATCTTATGTAAATCACCACAACCCACATAAGTCACAACTGCTATGCCTGACACATCAGTTTGCCATAAGTACTTTAAACATGCATTAGCGCCATTCAATAATGCCAGAGTAAAAACATTACTAAGCTGCAGTAATGCATTAATTTCGGGCAATAAACTTACCTTAACTGAAATCGGCAGAAATTTGTCTGGCGCTGTGGATGTAAAACATAAAATAAAACGCGTTGATCGCTTCTTAAAAAATACTCACCTCTACAATGAAAGGGTCGCTATCTATAAAGCATTAGCTCATCCTATTATCGACTCTTTACCAATGCTTGCAATTGCCGTTGACTGGAGCGGTGCCTGTGGTCACGACTATCACTTACTGCGAGCAAGCTTACTTGTGGATGGGCGCTCTATCGTGATTTATAACATGATTGTTGAGCAGAAGAATTTTGATAGCCCAGCAACCAACAGCCTGTTTTTAGATGAACTTTATGAAGTGCTTGGACGACATCCTAGTGTCTATATTGTAACAGACGGCGGCTTTCTTACGCCTTGGTATAGTAAAGTACGCGAACTTGGTTGGCATATGATAGGTCGATTAAGAGGCTCAATGAAGTGTAAACTAGCCATGCAATCACAATGGCATACATTAAAACAACTTAGGGCTGGTGCCAGCGATATACCAAAGGCGTTAGGTCAAGCACGACTAACTCAGTCCAGCCCGACAGCATGCGATGCATTTTTACACGTATATCATGGAAAAAATAAAGGAAGAAAAGGAAAAAGCAGATTTACGAAAGATACAAAAATGTATCAAAACTTAGCGAAAGAGCCATGGTTACTCGCGACATCAGACAATACAATGACGAGTAAGCGAGTAGTTGGTTTATATAGTAAAAGAATGCAAATAGAGCAAAATTTCCGCGATGACAAAAGTTTGAGATATGGTTTTTCGTGGCGTTTTAGTAAAAGCACCGGCATAAATAGAATAGGAATATTATGCTTGATAGCCACAATAGCGAGCACTGCGTTATGGTTTATAGGGTGTGAAGCAGAAAAAAGAAAGTGGCATATAAAATTTCAAGCAAATAGTGTTAAGAATCGCCGAGTTCTTTCATTTTTAACCTTAGCCAAGCAAGTCATAAAGCTATGTAAGAGACGTATTACACAAAGCTATATAGAAAAAAGTTTAAAAAACTTTATTTCTAATTATCAAAAAGAGGCCGCTGGATAAAGTGGGGATCCCTCAGCCCGCAGGGTATCCCATACCTATTGCTTCTTTGATATCAGAAGAGTTACCGGATAAAAATAAGGATATACTTAATGCTGGAATATATTCATAAGGAGATTTTCCTTGCATAAAAATAGCACGTGATATTGGTAAGCCGTGGTGCTTAATCGATTTCATGACACGTAATCCGGTATCTGGATCATTACGCGATAGTAATACTACTTCCACTAAAGGATCTGTTTTAGGATTCTCGCTTAAGTTATTTAAAGAAAGTAACCGTTTAATAAATGAAAATGACACTCCTTTATTAAGCGGGTTATCAAGATTTTCTAATTGATACTTCCTATACTCTTCCTCACCCTGCTTTCTGAAAACAGTATCCGATTCTAACAAATCAAACATAGCACTTGAAGCTACACCAATTACTAATCTTTTCCCTAACTCATAGGCCATAATATACTCCAAATTGAGGTTTAATAATCAAAAACTCTAACTGTGTATCACCAAGAATACCGATAAATATTTAGTGTTTGCGCCAGCAAAATCTTTGATAATTTATAACAACACTATTACCCAATAACAACACATATTTATAAGTCGACCTAGATATACCACACAGCATCTCGGTGAGCTCGTTAGTAAAAAACTCCTTTAACCTTTTTACTTAATTAATCTCACCCACAAAAAAGCCGCTGTATTTTGCAATACAGCGGCTTTTAAAATCATTATTCTAAATTAATAGATTATGACTTAGGTGCACGACCCGCACGTTTACGTTCGTTTTCTGTAAGGTGTTTCTTACGGATACGAATGTTTAGTGGAGTAACTTCAACTAGCTCGTCATCATCGATGAACTCAAGCGCTTGCTCAAGTGAGTAGTTAAGGTGCGGAGAAAGCGTTTGCGCTTCATCAGTACCAGATGCACGTACGTTAGTTAACTGCTTACCTTTAAGGGCGTTAACTGTAAGGTCGTTATCACGGTTATGAATACCGATAACCATACCTTCGTATACTTCAACACCGTGACCGATGAATAAACGGCCGCGCTCTTGTAAGTTGAATAACGCGTTAGTAAGTGCTTTACCAGTTGCGTTTGCAATCATTACGCCGTTCTTACGAACACCGATGTCGCCACCTTTGTGAGGACCGTAATGATCGAACGTATGGTACATAAGACCAGAACCCGAAGTAAGCGTCATGAAATCAGTTTGGAAACCAATTAAACCACGGCTAGGGATCATGAAGTCTAAACGCATACGGCCTTTGCCATCTGGAGTCATGTTAGTAAGTTCACCTTTACGTAGGCCAACTTGTTCCATAACAGAACCTTGATGCTCGTCTTGACAGTCAATAGTCACTGTTTCAAACGGTTCTTCTAGAACGCCATCTACAGTACGTAAGATAACTTCTGGACGAGAAACTGAAAGCTCGTAACCTTCACGACGCATGTTTTCGATTAAGATACCTAGGTGTAATTCACCACGACCAGAAACACGGAAGCTATCTGGGCTAGCAGTATCTTCAACGCGAAGTGCTACGTTGTGTACTAATTCTTTGTCTAAACGCTCACGGATATTACGTGACGTTACAAACTTACCTTCTTTACCACAGAAAGGTGAGTTATTTACAGAGAATGTCATTGTTACAGTTGGCTCATCAACACTTAGTGGTGGTAATGCTTCAACGTTTCCTGGGAAACAAACTGTGTCAGAAATCTTAAGCTCACCAATACCTGTTACAGTTACGATGTTACCAGCGTAAGCTCTATCAGTTTCGATACGCTCAAGACCTAGGTAGCTTTGTACTGCGCCAATTTTACCATTACGTGTAGTGCCATCAGCACTGATAATAGTAACTTGTTGGTTAGGAGCAACAGAACCACGTTTAATACGACCAATACCAACTACACCAACATAAGAGTTGTAATCTAGTTGAGAAATTTGCATTTGGAAGTCACCTTCAGGATCTGCATCCGGTGGTGATACTTCTTCAACGATCATCTTGAACATAGGTTCCATGTTCTCTGATGGCTCGTCTAAATCTAGTGTTGCCCAGCCGTTGATTGCTGAAGCGTAGATTACTTTAAAGTCTAACTGTTCGTCAGTTGCGCCAAGGTTGTCGAATAAATCAAAGATTTGATCCATAACCCAATCAGGACGTGAACCTGGCTTATCAATTTTATTGATAACTACGATTGGCTTTAAGCCTTGCGCGAATGCCTTTTGCGTAACGAAACGCGTTTGTGGCATTGGACCTTCTTGAGCATCAACAAGTAATAATACTGAGTCAGCCATCGAAAGTACGCGTTCAACTTCACCACCGAAATCGGCGTGTCCCGGAGTATCTACGATATTGATATGGTAGTCGTTCCAAGAAATGGCTGTGTTTTTAGCCAAAATGGTAATACCACGTTCTTTCTCAATGTCGTTTGAGTCCATCACGCGCTCTTCGTTACCGCCGCGTGTTTCTAATGTACCTGATTGCTCAAGTAGTTTGTCAACCAGTGTTGTTTTACCGTGGTCAACGTGCGCGATAATCGCTATATTTCTTAACTTTTCGATGCTCATATATTTACTCAGAGAAATTAAATTCTCAATGATCCTGCAAGATCTACGCACTCATCTGCGTTTTCACGAGATGTCCAAGCATAGGATTTAAAAGGGCGCATATTATCCCTCATTAATGACATGGATGAAAGTTTATCCAATACAAATTTTAAAACTTTCTCAATACTTTCACTAAGTATCTGTTTTATATATGACAATTATATGAATTAAATTTCGATATTTTTTCGAAAAACAGCCATTTTGGCTATTTTTCCGATCTTTTTGGTACTCTTTTGCATTTAGTTTATGCTAATTTTAAGCGATTAAATTATCAGCAAATTGCACCGTGTAAATATTGCACCAAAAGGGATATTTTACGCACCAAACTAGTGCACCACTATACTGGATTTTATAACAACTTATTTTTTTAATTTATAAACATGCAGTTATAAAAATGGCACAAAATCAGCTTAATAAATGCTAAAGCAATTATGCAGCAATAACAAAACCCCACACTTGGAGGACACATGTCACAATCGGTTTTAGATTTTATTAAAGAAAATGACGTTAAGTTCATTGATTTACGCTTTACTGACACTAAAGGTAAAGAACAACATGTTTCTATTCCTCATCATCAAGTTGATGAAGATTTTTTCGAAGACGGTAAAATGTTCGATGGTTCTTCAATCGCTGGTTGGAAAGGCATTAATGAGTCAGACATGGTTTTATTACCAGATGCAGACTCTATCAAATTAGACCCTTTCACAGAAGAAACAACACTAATTGTTCGTTGTGACGTTGTTGAACCTTCAACACTTCAAGGTTATGAACGTGACCCACGCTCAGTTGCTAAGCGTGCTGAAGATTACATGCGTTCAACTGGTATTGCAGACACTGTGTTATTTGGCCCTGAGCCAGAATTTTTCGTATTTGACGACGTTAAATACAAATCAGACATGTCTGGTTCTATGTATAAAATTGATTCTAAGCAAGCTGCTTGGAACTCAGATAAAGAATATGCAGATGGCAACACAGGTCACCGTCCAGGTGTCAAAGGCGGTTACTTCCCAGTTGCTCCAGTTGATGACTTCCAAGATTGGCGTTCAGCTACGTGTCTAGTGCTAGAAGAAATGGGCCAAGTAGTAGAAGCACATCACCACGAAGTAGCAACAGCAGGTCAAAACGAAATCGCTACTCGCTTTAATACAATGGTATTAAAGGCGGATGAAATTCAAGAAATGAAATATGTTATCCATAACATGGCTCACTTATACGGTAAAACAGCAACGTTTATGCCTAAGCCAGTTGTTGGTGATAACGGCTCTGGTATGCATTGTCACCAGTCACTTGCTAAGGATGGTGTAAACCTTTTTGCTGGTGATAAGTACGGCGGTCTTTCTGAAGATGCACTTTACTACATTGGCGGCATCATTAAGCATGCTAAAGCAATCAATGCTTTTGCAAATGCCTCTACTAACTCGTACAAGCGTTTAGTACCAGGTTTTGAAGCACCAGTTATGCTTGCATACTCTGCACGTAACCGTTCTGCATCAATTCGTATCCCAGTGGTTCCATCTGAAAAAGGTCGTCGTATTGAAGTACGCTTCCCAGATCCAACTGCTAACCCATACCTTGCTTTCTCAGCAATGCTTATGGCTGGCCTTGATGGTATCAAAAACAAGATCCACCCTGGCGATGCTATGGATAAAGATTTATACGACTTACCAGCTGAAGAAGCAGCAGAAATTCCAACGGTTGCAGCATCACTTGACGAAGCACTATCTGCACTTAGCGCAGACCGTGAATTCTTAACTCAAGGTGGTGTATTCACTGATGATTTAATTGATGCTTATATTTCACTTAAATCTAAAGAAGTTGAAAAACTTAACATGACAACTCACCCAGTTGAGTTTGAAATGTACTACAGCTGTTAATTAAGCTGTAAAAAATATGTGTGTTCTCAAGCCCGCTGCTCTGCGGGCTTTTTTAATGGTAAATCAAAGCAATCTCCACTAGAGTAAAGTTACTCTAAAACGCAGGACCGCCGAGTGAATAATTACATTTTATTACTAACAATTACTTTAGGATTAAGTAATTATGGCTATGCTGCTGAAAAAAATATACGCTTGGGAAGATAAAAATGGCGTGTTAGTGTTCTCAGATACACCGCATAAAGGCGCGACGGAGGTAAAGCTTACAAGTCAGCACCTTACAATGCCTGCGACCAATACTTATATTTTAAATAACCAACCTCAACCCCAAAAAGCAGCGTTTAACATTGCTATTTTGTCACCAGAGCATAATCAGACAATTCATGAAAATACAGGCACGGTATATGTTACCAGCCGTATAACACCACGGTTCGAAAGTGGGTTAACAATACAGCTGTTTGTTGATGGTCAAACACATGGCCCTGCTAGTCATGATTCAACCTTTGCTATAAAAGATGTTGAACGCGGTGAACATACATTGCAAGTAAAGCTGTTGAATAATAAAAACCAAATTATTGCCGTGAGCCAACCTTATGTGTTTTTTATGCGCAGAAAGGGCTTAATACCAATCCGCAATAATACTTGATCAATTTGAGGGCTTAAGCTTGACGCTAACTGTGTTAAAAATTTCTGATATAGAACAACTAAATAACGAATTTTTTGCCCTGTTATCGACACGGTTTTCATACCTCAAAATAGCTCACTTAATTAAGCAGATTGGTATAACATTCAAGAACTAAATTTAAGTTTAAAACTGAGGCGCAGCAGTGCATTTTATTGATATTAATTGCCTGCAAATATTAGCGCACTAAAATGGTGCAACTATGATTAATAATGAAATTTTCAGCCCAGAACTGCTTGACGCTATCTGGCAAAACCAAACAACAGCGGTCATGTTGCTCGATAAAAAATTTACTGTTGTTTATGCTAATACCAGTACGAGTGAGTTACTTGGCCTTGGTACTAAACGCTTGTTAGATCAACCTTTCGATAGCCTTTTTAATTACCATTCTATTGACTTGAAACGTATTGAACAGTATTCATTAATTGATGGCGTTGATTGCCAGCAACATAGAGCTGACGTGGTTTTTAGCGATTCTCGTCATGCCAAGGTAGCAGTCAGCTCAAGACAGCTTAAATTTAAAGACACGTTATATATATTATTAGAATGGCGCCAAACAGATGATGAAATAAAGCACGACCAAGCATCAAACCAAATGCATCAATATCAAGCTGCACGAAACTTAATTCGTGGCTTAGCGCACGAAATTAAAAATCCTTTAGGTGGAATTCGCGGAGCGGCGCAGTTATTGCAGTATGAAGTTGATCAACAAGAAAGAGACCAATGCGCTGAGCTTATCATTGAGCAAGCAGATAGATTGCGCGAATTAGTAGATAGGCTCTTAGGGCCAAATCAGCTACCGCAAAAGTCTTATGGCAATATTCATCAAACCCTAGAGTCGGTTGTCAGGCTAAGTACGTTAGATAATTGTTCTAATATTGGCTTAGTGAAGGATTATGACCCGAGTATTCCTGATGTATATATTGACCAAGGCAAAATACAACAAGTCGTATTAAACATTGTTCGAAATGCCCAACAGGCGCTTGTAGATGGCGGTGAAATAAAAATAAAAACCCGCATAAACCATCAACATCGTCGCCCAGGTAAAGCACCTAAAAAAGCCTTGTTGATCCAAATATCTGATAACGGACCAGGCATTGACCACAGCATACGCGAAACATTGTTCTACCCGATGATCACCAATAAAGAAGGTGGTTCAGGACTTGGACTTTCTATTGCGCAAACGCTTATTGATCAGCATGACGGCTATATTGAATGTGATAGCTGGCCTGGACATACTGAATTTAATATCTATCTGCCCTTTGCAGATTAATGTTTGGAGTTTGCATGAAAACAGTTTGGCTTGTAGATGATGATGCCTCAATTCGCTTTGTACTTGAAAAGGCACTTACCCGAGCAGGGTTTAACACGGAAAGCTTTGCTAATGCGCAAGATGTATTAAGTGCATTAAAGTTTAGCCAACCAGCTGTTTTGGTGTCTGATGTAAAAATGCCTGGCATGGATGGCATGGCTTTACTTGAGCTTATTGCAGAGCAAAACCCTGGGCTACCGGTTATTATAATGACCGCGCACTCAGATTTAGATTCGGCCGTTAATGCCTTTCAAAAAGGTGCTTTTGAGTATTTAGCTAAACCGTTTGATTTAAACGAAGCGGTTGCTCTTGTTGAAAGTGCATTTAGAGCAAACTCTACAAAAAAACTAAACGTAAGCAGGCCCCACCTAAAAGTGCACACATAATTGGTGAAGCACCCGCTATGCAAGAGGTATTTAGAGCAATAGGTAAACTGTCAGCCTCTAGCATGAGTGTATTAATAAATGGTGAGTCTGGCACAGGCAAAGAACTGGTCGCCAGCGCCTTACATAATCATAGTCCACGTAAAGAAAATCAATTTATTGCACTTAACATGGCCGCAATTCCAAAAGAACTTGTTGAGTCAGAATTATTTGGCCACGAAAAAGGCGCATTTACGGGCGCTGATAGTGTGCGTAAAGGGCGTTTTGAACAAGCCAATGGCGGCACGCTTTTTTTAGATGAAATTGGTGATATGCCTCTTGATGTGCAAACACGTTTATTGCGCGTGCTTGCCGATGGTGAATTTTATCGTGTGGGCGGGCATCAAAGCATAAAGGTGGATGTACGCATTATTGCAGCTACGCATCAAAATCTGGAAGACTTAGTTAAACAAGGTAAATTTAGGGATGATTTATTTCATCGTTTAAACGTAGTACGCCTACGCTTGCCAGCTCTTCGGGAGCGCACTGAAGATATTGATCGCTTGTCGCAACATTTTTTGCACAAAAGCGCTAAAGACTTACAAGTAGAAAGCAAAGTACTCAGCCCTAAAGCAACAGAGCAGCTTAAACTCTTTAATTGGCCAGGTAATGTACGTCAGCTCGAAAATACGTGTCGTTGGCTTACTGTGATGGCGCCAGGTGAACTTGTTACAGAACAAGATTTACCGCCTGAGATCCTTGATGCGTCGCCAATTCAAGAGGAAGGTGATTGGCTTGATGCATTTCAACAATGGCTTAACCACGAACTTAAACAAGGCAAAGAAAATATTTGGCCCGATATTCAAGCACAACTAGAAACTCGGCTAATAAAAACAGCTCTCGCCAATTGTTCTGGCCATAAACAAGATGCAGCTATAAAAATTGGCTGGGGACGCAACACGTTGACCCGTAAGTTAAAAGAGCGCAATATTAGCTAATTAAACGTGTCTAACAAATTTGGTTATTGATGAAGCTAATCGAACATATTCCATTATTCAAACAAATGGAAATTATAAACAGGCTACACTTTTTAAAGAGTTTACGCTCAACGAACGTCAAATATTATTAGAATCGTTTGGCCTGTTGTATTTAGTTAACCAACAGCAATTTTTATTTAAGCAGTTTGATAACGACAAACATTTATACATTGTACTAAGTGGCGCCCTTTTAGTCTTTAAGCATAATCACTTATTAGAACTAGGTACTATTGAGCCCGGTGAATTTATAGGTGAAGGCGCCTTTATTGGTAACAGACAAAGAAGTACCAATGCCCAAGCTAAAAGCGACACTATCGTACTCGCTATAACTCCTGAAGCATTGACTCGTTTACCTAATGTTATACGTGAAAAAATTAAAGACCGTATTATCGAGGGCATGAGCGAACGAATTGCAAAACTAAGTGAGCATATAGAAACCCACGGTTAACTCTATCACTCAGTCCATATAAACAATTTGTAGTGAGCAATCAAGCCAGTTGGGGTTATTAACGTGAGCTGTAAACCTGTAAGTATCGGATGGTTTGGCGCCAAAGGGCGTATTTATAAGTGGTCGTGAGTGACTGTATGTTTGCGAATAATTTTTGTAATAAATGACAACGTAACCATATAAATACTCCCAACTCAGCCTAACTATTGCGCCACTTGGTAGTGTAAATTCAACATGTTCATTTGCAAATTTGACCGCTAAATCATTGTACTTGTCTTCGCTGCATTGAGTTGTTCGTAACTTTTTAGGCATAACAAAGGTTGTACCCGCCACTGCATTTTTTAGATAAAATCCTATATTGCCATCACCATAAAAATGATTTGAACGCGTTGAATAGTTAACTTGTGGCTCGTAACCTAGCCCCTGCATAATAGTAGCTAACTTCTCAGTCTCTTTTGGGTAAATTTTGTCACTTGATAAGAGTAATGTGGCTTCACTAAACTCTGATGGAATTGCCAGCTCAACATATTCATAAGGGAGCGATTGTGCTTTTAGCGCAGCATCGAGCTGATTGCGCTGTTCATCTTGCAAGTTTTCACTAAATACATACACGGTAGATTGTTGGCACGCAGCTAATAGTAATGCCAACACACATATTAAAATTCCATTTTTCATAGCTACCCCTTTTTGATTACAATTGTAGTCTACTGAAGGTAACTATTTATGGCAATTTAATTTGTTTGGCTATCTAACCAAGCATCAACACTTTTGCGAGTATATAAAACTTCTTTAAACAAACGATGACGTTCAAATTCAAGTTTTGTTTTTCTCGTGGCATCACCACTAACTAAACGGCTATGGGTATCATTGAATTTTGAAATTACAGAAAAACCGCGCTCATCTTGATCAGCTTGCTTTTTTACAGAATTAGCAAGGTGCTCTCTAACATCGTCAGCAGTTAACATACCTGAATTATCTAATCCCATTAGCTCTTTTTTCATTGCTAATCTTACGCCCATTTCCTACTCCATTTAATGAAAAATATTTATTCCGCCAAAGTTTTAGCAATTAGCAGGCCATACGTAAAATTAACTGCTGCAAAGCTTAACCTTCAATTGCTTCAGTTTTTTTAAAGACAGACAAAATACATAAAAACTTTCATAACTATTTACCTATTACAATTAGCTAAAGTCACTTGCTTTGGTGCAAAAGTAGCTGCAAGCCTTTATACTAAAGCTTGTGCGTTACCCCACCGAGAGCAAATATGAACGAAGAATACATAGAAATAGAATTAGAAGAAGAGCCGATTGAGCTCTGTAAATTATTAAAAGTACTAAACTTAGTTGAAGGTGGCGGCCAAGCTAAAAACCTAATAACTGAAGGCTATGTGGGTGTTAACCATGAAATTTGTACAATTAAACGGAAAAAATTATACAGTGGTGATGTGTTAGAATTTGATGGTGAGTTTTTTCAACTATCACTAAGTGCGGATGCAATCCCTGCAGAAAAACCTGCTGTACAAACTCACACTGAACCAAAGCCGGCGGCCTCTCAACCAACAGTTCAGCCTGCTAAAAGTAAGCGTAAGCGAACTAAAAAGCCAAAAGTAGATGACAAAACAGGACGTCGTCCTATTTCATTTGGTTAAGTATTTAAAACCCCCTCTTTTTATATAAAAAGGCCAACTTATATAGTTGGCCTTTTTACTCTTCAATAACCTAGGGCGTGTTAGTAAATAATAAAAATAAGGTGGTTAAATGCCTGTCAATAGGTTTAAACCTGCTGTATGGGTGTCAACTCGTATGGAACTTACTTGGCGTTATTGTATTTTTTATGCAGATGATGACTCCCAAGATAATAATTAAACCAACTATAAATCAATAAGCTGCGCATTCTAACATTCCTATTTAGTTAACCATTACATTTACTATTGCCGTATTAAGAGGCACTTTTGGCCGGTTTTACTTTGTGTGAGTGTTAAAGTTACGCAACAAGGCTGGTTACAATAATTATACCAATTGCATTAAATTAGTGGGCTATTATAACGCTAAGAAAATAGCGTAATCACGAGGCGAAATTACGATATATAGTTGTTCTATAAAAATAATTTTTAACGCAGTGAGTGCGTTATTTAATGCGATAAAATGATCATTTTTTAATCAAGTAGGTGTCAGTATGGGCCGAATAACGTTTGGCCCCCTCCCTCTTTTAAATCATCCTTGAAAATAAAGTTTTCAGCATCATCTCTATCTTGGTAACTGTATAAATTTCGTTCTCTAAGTATGGTTTTTTACGCTGGTATGTACTTTGCAACTCAAGCACTACAGAGGTCACTCTTCAAAATATTTTTATAATTCATAAAGGGGCAAATAATGAATAATAGTTTCGACACCCAACATCAGCTCACAATTAATGGTGAGCAATACCATATTCATTCTCTAAAAGGACTTGGTGACAAAGCAAAACGATTGCCCTTTTCCTTAAAAGTATTACTCGAAAACCTCCTTCGTAACGAAGATGGCGCAAACATTAAAGAACAAGACATTCAAGCTCTGCTTAATTGGGATCCTCAAGCAAAACCAGCATCTGAAGTTGCCTTTACCCCAGCTCGTGTTGTTATGCAAGATTTTACAGGCGTACCCGCTATTGTTGATTTAGCCGCAATGCGTGACGCAATGGAAAAATTAGGTGGGGACCCTGCAAAAATAAATCCGTTGTCACCGGCAGAACTGGTTATTGACCATTCGGTACAGGTAGATGGCTATGGTAACGAGGGTGCTTTTGATTTAAATGCAAAGCTTGAATACGACCGAAATAAAGAACGTTACGAATTTTTGCGTTGGGGGCAAACCGCTTTTGATAATTTAAAAGTAGTGCCACCCGCAACCGGTATTGTTCACCAAGTGAATTTAGAATATTTAGCGCGCGTTGTTTTTAATGAAGAGCGCGATGGCAAAAAATTCGCTTACCCAGATACGCTTGTAGGGACTGACTCTCACACCACCATGATTAATGGCTTAGGTGTGCTTGGTTGGGGTGTAGGCGGTATTGAAGCCGAAGCAGCAATGCTTGGGCAGCCAATTAGCTTACTCATCCCACAAGTAGTGGGTATGAAGCTAAGCGGCCGCCTACCTGAAGGGACCACCGCAACTGATTTAGTATTAACAGTAACAGAGATATTACGTAATCATGGTGTAGTGGGTAAATTTGTCGAGTTTTATGGCGACGGGCTTGCCGATTTACCACTCGCTGATAGAGCAACCATAGCTAACATGGCACCAGAGTACGGCGCTACGTGTGGTATTTTTCCGATTGATGATGAAACTATTAACTATCTTCGCTTAACAAACCGCGATGAGAAGCAACTTAAACTCATTGAAGATTACGCTAAGCACCAAGGCTTATGGCGTAACGATGGCGACGAAGCTAATTACACCGACACACTCGAGCTTAAATTAGATGATGTTGTACCAAGCCTTGCAGGACCTAAACGTCCTCAAGACAGAATTGCCTTAAATGAGGCTGGCAAAGTTATTAGCGAGCATTTAAAAGGCTTTCAAGATGAGCGTATGGCTCGTCGTGATAAAAGCGATGAAGAACAAGCTCGTATCGAAAGTGAAGGGCCGGCAACAAACCCCGATGAACCTGTTGATGAAGCGCAATTTATGGGCGTCGCTAAAGTTAAATTTAAAGGGCAAGAGTTTGAGCTAAACGATGGCGCATGTGTTATTGCCGCCATAACCAGTTGTACTAACACCTCGAACCCGAGTGTAATTTTAGCCGCAGGTTTGGTCGCTAAAAAAGCGAAGCAATTAGGTATTAATGTAAAACCTTGGGTTAAAACATCCCTTGCACCTGGCTCTAAAGTAGTTACTGATTATCTAGAAAAAGCAGGCTTGATGGGTGACCTAGAAAGTCTAGGCTTTAACTTAGTTGGCTATGGCTGTACGACGTGTATTGGTAATTCAGGGCCACTTGCAACTGAAATATCAGACGCGATTCAAAAACATAAATTGGTAGTGAGCTCTATTTTATCGGGTAACCGTAACTTTGAAGGGCGTATTCACCAAGACGTTAAGATGAACTTTTTAGCGTCTCCTCCGCTTGTTGTTGCATACGCTATTGCAGGTAGAACAGATATTGACGTATACAACGAACCTCTAGCTCAAGATCCTAACGGCAACGATATTTACCTTAAAAACATTTGGCCAAGCGTTAAAGAGGTTAGTGACTTAGTTAAAGAAACAGTGACTAAAGAAATGTTCGCAAGAAGCTACGCTAACGTTTATGAAGGTGACAGCCGCTGGCAGCAAATTCAAATACCTGATGGTAAACTTTATGATTGGGACGATGCATCAACCTACATTAAAAAAGCACCCTTTTTTGATGGCATGAAAGTAGAACCACCGGGCATTCCGACGATTGAAGGTGCGCGCTGTCTAGCTAAGCTTGGGGATTCAGTAACCACTGACCATATTTCCCCGGCGGGCGCTATTAAAGCAGATGCACCAGCAGGTTTATACCTGCAAAAAAACGGCGTAGATAAAGGCCAGTTTAACTCGTACGGTTCACGCCGTGGTAATCACGAAGTAATGATGCGCGGTACTTTCGCCAACGTTCGCCTTAAAAACTTATTAGCACCGGGAACTGAAGGCGGTGTAACACGTACCCAGCCAGAAAATGACTTAGCAAGTATTTATGATGCAGCTATGGAGTATCAAAAAAACGGAACTCCGTTAATTATCTTGGCCGGTAAAGAGTACGGTACGGGATCATCTCGCGACTGGGCAGCTAAAGGTTCTCTTTTATTAGGCGTTAAAGCGGTTGTAGCGCAAAGCTATGAGCGAATTCATCGCTCTAACTTAATTGGTATGGGTGTATTACCGCTGCAATTTAAAGAAGGTGAAAGCTACGAGTCACATGGGTTAACAGGGCAAGAGCAATTTGATATTGATGGCTTGTATGATAAAACCGATGAAGTCACCGTTATTGCAACCAATGCTGAAGGTAAAAAAGTTAGCTTAAGTGCCGATGTACGTATTGATACCCCTAAAGAGTGGGATTACTACAAACACGGCGGCATTTTACAATATGTACTGCGTAATATGCTCGATTAAGCAAAGTATGTTTTAAAAATAACAAAGGCCTCCCTTTTAATAAAGGGAGGCCTTTTTGTGACTGGCCATACATTAATTGTATCGAGCTACTTTACTGTTGAGCATGATATTAAGGGGATAATGGTCGCGGCTGCATATATTGCTATAGGGGTACTATTGCCACTTCGACAAAGATATATTTAACCATATTATTCATGGAAGCCGAGAAACGTTATCGCGACGTGCCTATAAAAACCTTAGCTTTATTATAGACCGCTTAAGCTATTAATTTCTTTGTTACGTTTTTCAAGTTTATCTTGTACGCTCCCTGCATCTTCAAATAACTTTTGAACAGAATCAGGATCTAAAATACTTATTGTTTCTGATGCTGCTGACATACTTGATACTTTTGGAGTGTTATTTAAAATAGACGTATCTTCTGCGGCAATAACTGTAATATCTTTTGGATTGAGTTTAACCTCAATGCTTTTTGCATGCGGATTTGGCGTGTCTGAAAAATGCCATTGACCTGTGTCATCTTGCCATTTAAAAATTTTACTATTTGAGGCTGTAGAGCTTACTATTTTTTCGCTTGCTTGCTTTACGTTATGTACAGCATTATCGGTGAGCGTCACTATTTTTTCTTTAATATGGTGCGACTTGTCACTCATTGATGACACTGAAAGCCATGTTTTACCATCGGGCTTTTTTAAATAAAATAAAGATATGAGCGCAATAGTCATGATTGATATTGCTAAATAGGCAAAGTATTTCATAGCGTTCCTGCTTTAAATTAATCCTTTATCCTTTGAGTCTAATTAAAAATACTTAATCCGGCAATTTTTTCACAATAAAAAAGCAGCCGAAGCTGCATTTTTATTTTCGATTTAGCTATACGTGTGCCGCGTTAAATACCATCGCCATCAATGTGTAACCCACACTCACGATTTAAACCAAAGAAACGAGTTTCTTCTTCTGTCATACCCGGCTCTAATTTACGCGTAGTGTGTACATCTCCCATCGACACATAACCTTGCTCCCATAATGGGTGATAAGGTAAGTCATGCTTAGTAAGATACTGATACACATCGCGATTCGACCATTCAATAATCGGGTACACTTTAACTGTGCCACGACTAATTTCTACAAACTGTTTATCTGCACGTGTAGATGATTGATCGCGTCTTAAGCCACTAAACCAAGTACCCGCTTCTATTTCTTTTAACGCACGGGTCATTGGCTCTACTTTATTAAGCTGATTATATTGCTTAATTCCACCTTCGCCTTGCTCCCATAATTTACCAAATTTAGCCTCCTGCCATGCAGGACTAAGCTGTGCTCTATACACCTTTAAATTAAGTGATAAGCGCTCGCTCATTTGCTCAATAAACTGATACGTTTCAGGAAACAAATAACCTGTATCGGTTAATACAACAGGAATATCAGGACGCTGTGAGGTCATTAGATGCAGCATTACCGCTGCTTGAATACCAAAGCTAGATGATAAAAAGGCCGTATCAGGTAAGTTATCAAGCGCCCACGCAACGCGCTGCTCTGCGCTCATATTTGCTAGTAAACCATTAGCATCAGCTAACATAGCCGCTTGGCTTTGTTTATCTAGCTGTAAAATGTTTTTAAATTCACTCATGGTAAATTCCAAACCTCACCAGCGCTTAGCGCTGGTATTTAATTAAGCGTGAAAATCGGTTACTGATACTTTTACTTCAGCAACAATGCCTTTGCGAATAACAAAGTCACCAAAACACTCACCGTCGTTGCGCTCTTTAGCCCACTGGCCAATTAGCTTATCGAATGCGTCTAGGTAAACATCTTCGCCTACGTTCTCAAGGTACAATTTAGGAATACGCGTGCCTTCTAAATTACCACCTAAGTAAACGTTGTACTTACCAGGACCTTTACCTACTAAACCAGCTTCAGCAAGCATTGCGCGGCCACAGCCGTTCGGGCAACCTACAACGCGCATAATAATGCTGTCATCTGGTATACCGTGCTTTGCAAGTAATGCTTCAGTTTTTTCTACTAGGCTTGGTAAGTAACGCTCTGCTTCGGCCATTGCAAGTGGGCACGTTGGCAGTGAAACACACGCCATTGAATTTTTACGCTGCTGCGAATCTTTGTCGTCAATCAGGCCATGGCTACGTGCAATCTCTTCAATCACAGCTTTTTGATCTGCAGGTACGCCAGCAATAATTAGGTTTTGGTTTGCCGTCATACGCATGTCACCTTGGTGAACTTCTGCGATTTTACGACAACCTGTTTTAAGCGGCTTGTCTGGGTAGTCTAAAATACGACCACTTTGAATAAATAGTGTTAAGTGGTGCTTACCATCAATGCCTTCAACCCAACCAATACGATCGCCACGATGAGTAAACTCAAATGGGCGGCTTGGTGCAAACGTAACACCTGAGCGTTTTTCTACTTCTGCTTTAAATACATCAACGCCAACACGGTCTAATGTGTATTTAGTTTTTGCATTTTTACGGTTTGAACGATTACCCCAATCGCGCTGCACAGATACAACATGCTCTGCAATTTTTAAGGTATCTTCGAGCGTAATAAAGCCAAAGTCATCTGCTTTACGCGGATAAGTTGCTGTATCGCCGTGAGTCATGGCAAGGCCACCACCAACAAGTACGTTAAAGCCAACAAGCTTGCCGTTATCAGCAATTGCCACAAAGTTTAAGTCATTCGCATGCACATCAACTTCGTTATTAGGCGGAATGGTTACCGTTGTTTTAAATTTACGCGGTAAGTAGTTAGATCCTAAAATTGGCTCTTCTGTGGTTTCTGCCTTTTCGCCATTTAGCCAAATTTCAGCATACGCTTTCGTTTTTGGTAATAAATGTTCAGAAATTTTTGCAGCCCAGTCGTAAGCTTCTTGGTGTAACTCAGACTCAACGGGGTTAGTAGTACAAAGCACATTACGGTTAACGTCACCTGCGGTAGCAATAGAGTCTATGCCCACGCTATCAAGCATTTGGTGCATGCCTTTGATGTTTGGCTTTAGCACACCATGAAACTGAAACGTTTGACGCGTTGTTAAACGGATGCTGCCGTAGCTTGTTTTTTCATCAGCAAACTTGTCGATTGCTAACCACTGCTCTGGCTTGATAATACCGCCAGGCATACGCGCACGTAACATTACATTATGTAGCGGCTCTAGCTTTTGCTTAGCACGCTCACCACGTATATCACGGTCATCTTGTTGATACATGCCATGAAAACGAATTAACTGAAAGTTATCAGCGGTAAAGCCACCGGTAATTTCGTCTTTTAAATCTTGTTCTATGGTGCCACGTAAAAAGTTACTTTCTCTTTTCAAACGCTCGTTATCAGAAAGCTTTACGTTTTTATCTTGTTCGCTCATTTTAAATCCTAAATTTGTTACAGTGACGGCTGTTAGCTGTTAAATAAAATAAGAAACGTGATTAATACACGTCTTTCTGATAGCGGTTTGCGCTACGCAAATCTTTTAAGTATTGCTCTGCGTCTTCATCGCTCTTGCCTGTGTTTTCTTTGATGATATCGACCAAGGCGCTGTGTACATCTTTTGCCATACGATTTGCATCACCACAAATGTAAAAATGAGCGCCAGCTTCTAACCATTCAAACACGTCTTTACTGTTACTGCGCAACTTGTCTTGCACGTATACTTTTTCGGCTTGGTCGCGGCTAAATGCGACATCCACTTTATTAAGTAGGCCCGATTTTAAATAACCCTGTATTTCTACTTGGTATAAAAAGTCTTGAGTGAAATGTGGGTTACCAAAAAACAACCAGTTTTTGCCTTGTGCTTCACGCGCATCACGCTCTTGTAAAAATGCACGGAATGGGGCAATGCCCGTGCCTGGGCCAACCATAATCACCGGTGTATCATCGTTAGTGGGTAGGCGGAAATTGTCGTTGTGTTCGCTAAATACTTTAACTTTACAGCCTTCTTCAGCTCGGCGAGTTAAGTAACCCGAACAACCACCTAAGTGCTCACTATCAAACGCATCAAACTCAACTAAGCCTAGAGTTAAATGCACTTCGTCTTCAACCTCTGCTTGGCTAGATGCAATTGAGTACAAGCGAGCTTGCAGCTTACGTAGGCAATCGACTAATGTTTGCGCATCAATTTTTGCTGGATTTTGGCGAATTACATCAAATATCTGGCGAGGTTCAATATACGCACGCATTGCAGCTTTATCTTCCACAAGCTTTAATAATTCAGGCGTACCTGTTGCTGTTGCGTATTTTTCTACAAAACCTGGGTATGACTGAGTCAGCTCTAGTTTTTCAATAAGTGCGCCGCGTACGCTTAGCTCTTCATCACCTACTTTTACAATGCTTGCTGCATCTATTTGAGTGAGTGTAAGTACTTCATCAACTAATACATCGTCATTTAAAAAGTACACACCTAATGAATCACCTGGTGTATAAGTAATGTCTGAACCTTCAAGTGAAATTTCAACGTGGCGTACATCTTTGGTTGAGTCGCGACCGGTAATTTTTTGAACTGTTAAAAGCTCTGCTTCAAATGGGTTTTGCTTTGTGTATTGGCTTGCTGCAGACGTTGGTGCGCCAAATGGCATTGATCCTACTTGCCCCGAAGTAACGCCTTGCTGCGCTTTTAAATCTGGCTCAAATGCATCAAGTGCACCGGCGATCCATGTTGCAGCTTCATCTTCGTAATCTACATCTAAATCAGCACGTTGATATATAGTTTGTGCACCAAGTTTATTTAAGCGCTCTTCAAAGTCTTTTGCTGTTTGACAGAAAAACTCATAGCTAGAATCACCCAAACCAATAACGGCTATTTTTACATTGTCTAGTTTTGGCGCTTTTTTAGTGGCTAAAAATTCATGTAGTGTTTCACCGTCTTCAGGAGGCTCACCCTCACCATAAGTAGACACAACGACAGTTAAAAACTTTTCTTTTTTCAGGGCTGTTGGCTTGTAATCAGACATGCTAACCAATTTAACTGCTAGGCCTCGTGATTCGGCCTGCTCTTTCATTTTGGTAGCAACACCTTTTGCATTACCCGTTTGCGAACCATATAAAATAGTTAGTGCTGCAGAATCGCCATTAGCCTGTGCGCCTGAAATAGGAGCTCCTAGCGCAGCTGAATTAGCATTAGCAGCTAAGTAACCACTTACCCACGCTTGTTGAATTGGATTAAGTTCAGCCACTAAACCTTGCAGCTTCTGTACTTGCTCTTGCGATAGCGGACTTGCCGCAGCATTTAGTTGACCTAACAACATGAATCGATTCCCCATAACCCTGAAAATTAAACACAATACACTTTATGTATTGTTAAAAAATGAGTTTTACCTCATCCAGAGTGTATCTGTTGAGGTTTTCTAAGTATGTAGGATAACGGGGTCTGCATAGATAAAAAAAGAATAGAATCTGCTTTGATATTCCATTTAGTTATTAATTTATAAAATTACCTTCAAAAACAGATTAAAGACTTATTATTGCTTTTTATCGAATTTTAAATTAACAATTTTGTAACCAAACTAATATAAGGTATATTCTCCATTCAAAATAAAAAATAGGAATACTCATGTCATACGGGACATATAAAAACAAACTACTTAGTACGGCTTTATTACTCGGCTCACTGCCAGTAATGGCCAATGTAGCTAATGGTAGCTTTGAACAGTGGTCAGGAAATACACCTGCATCATGGACTACTATAGATAGCGGTATTAACTTATCACGCTCAACTAGCACAGTGAAAAGCGGTAGTAGCTCTGCTGCTGTAAATGTAACAACTGGTTCGCAAAGTAACACGGATTTACTACAGCAAATTGCTGTTGAAGCAGGTCAAACTTACGATTTTTCTGCTGATATTTACCATACGGAAGGTAAAATTAAAGCCCGTTTGTATGTCGATGGTTACCAAGGCTATTCAAATGAGGCGCAAACGAATCAATGGCAAAAAATCAGCCATAGCTACACAGCAAGTAGCAGCAAAACAATTAACGTGGGTCTGCGTTTTTATGATGTTAGTGGATTTGACGGTAGCGAAATTGTCTACGTAGATAATTTTTTACCAAATAGCGATGGTGGCTCATCAACAAGCTGTTCTGACAATAGCCTTACCCTAACGCTTAATACCGATAATTATGGCAGCGAAACAAGCTGGTCTATTAATAATAGTCAAGGTAGTTCAATTGCTAACGGTGGTGGTTATGAGTCAAACACTCAGTATGATGAACAAATATGCTTAACTGATGGGGCATACACGCTTGTAATTAGTGATAGTTATGGTGATGGCATGTGTTGCTCTACTGGTAATGGTAGCTATACACTTAAGCAAGGCTCTATCACTCTTGCCAGCGGTGCGAGCTTTAGCAATACAGACAGCTCAGCTTTTGAGTTAGGAAACTCTGGCACAGAACCTGGTGATGGCTCTGGCGGAACTAATCCAACACCCACTGGTTATTATGTAACGACACAGGGCTTAACTGGCTATGCGCTGAAAACTGAGCTTTATAATATTACTAAAGATCATAATGCACAGGGTTATTCGGCGATTTGGAATTTTTATGATTCATCAGCACGTGATAAATACTTTGAAAACGATAATAGTATTTTAGATATGTATAGCGAAAAGCCAAACGGTTCAGACAGCTATAACTATACAGCCGTGAGCGATCAGTGCGGTAACTATAGTGGAGAAGGCGGCTGTTACAACCGTGAGCATTCATTCCCGAAAAGTTGGTTTGGCGGCACTATTGAACCTATGAACTCAGATGTTCACCATATTTACGCAACCGATGGTTATGTAAACTCAAAGCGTAGTAACTATCCATTTGGTGAAGTATCAAGTGCTTCATTTACATCCACTAACGGCAGCAAATTAGGTTCAGCTACAAGCTCATTAAATTACTCAGGTACTGTATTTGAGCCAATTGATGAATTTAAAGGTGACTTTGCACGCGCTTATTTTTATATGGCAACACGCTACGAAAATGTAATTGGCTCTTGGCAAAATATAACTACCTCAAGCAACGCAGTACTTAACGGTTCACGCAACCAAGTATTTGAAAGCTGGGTTGTAGCCATGCTGCTCAACTGGCATAACAGTGATCCTGTGAGCCAAATGGAGTTAGATCGCAACCAAGCCGCTTATGAATTTCAAGGTAATCGTAATCCATATATCGACCATCCTGAATTTGTAGAGATGATTTGGTAATAGCGAATAAACAAAGTAAGAGCCTCAGCATTTTCTGAGGCTTTTTTATTACCCACTATTGAAAGACCACATTACTGCCATCCTTAGTACTAAAACTGCTTTCTCCAAAAGTAATAAGTAGACTTTGCCGATTATGCACTACAACAACTTGCTTAGCTGAATACATTGATAACTTATAACCAACGTTAACCAATAGTCCTGAAAGCAACGTAAGTTCAGCACTCGTAAATGGTTTTCGCTTATTGTTATTAGCCCAATCTAGAGCGTTTATCGTAAATATATTCGGTGATTTAAAAGAGTGCTGAACTAATTTCACAATATTTTGTATCTGCTCGATAGATGGCTGGTATTGAGTAATCCCTAAGCTTAATAAATAACTTTGAATGGTATACATATCACTTATTACTAAAATAAAAAACACATCATAAAAGCTCAAGTTAAGTTGAGGTAAAGCACTTTAAATAACTTAACCTGAACTCTGGTTAAGAGATTTACTAACGTATTGAATCATGGTGATATTTAAATTTATTTCTCTAGCTAGAGATTTTCAGTGAAAACAAGACGAATTTACGCGCCAATAGCTGCCTATTGTAGGTAAATTCAACGCAGTTAGCGCTGAAAGTAGCTGCTCGAGATAAATTTATTATCCAGAGTTTAGGTTAACTTATATAAAAACTAGAGCGTGTTTATCTTTCGAGGTTGAATTTTCAGCTTTAGGCAAGGCGAAAATATATAGAGAGCAACGAAATGCTGGCCGATTAGAAAATCGTATTTTATTGGTATTCCTCGTTATATGTTTTTGTCACACTATTAATAAGTCTGCTTCTATATAAGCTTTTTCTAAAAAAGAAAGTATAAAATCAATTACGAATATTTTAACTACATTTAATATCTATTCGTGACGTTCTTTATATGATGCGAACAACTCAATGCTTTACGATTCGCGACACTCTTTTAGTTTCAGATTTCGTAATTATTCGACCCAGATTATACCAATCTACTTATATATGGGGTCTATTTAACGTTAAGAAAATTAAGCAAGAACTAGGCAAAAATTTTATCTAGTTGTTCTAAATAAAAATTTTAACGACGTTATAGTCGTAATTTAACTCGTTAAATTGCTCAAAGATTTATGTCAGTTGGAATTATGACTTTTAAAATTGACAGTGCCTTAAACACAAAAAGCCCCAGCTAATGCCGGGGCTTTTTTACAAAACTAATTTAATTAAAAAATTAAGCTAGTTTTGGACTAGAAATAACGTCTACTAAAGTCCAAGATTTATTCTTAGAAATTGGTGCGCATTCACGGATAGTAACTACGTCACCCGCTTTTGCTGTGTTATTTTCGTCATGTACGTGTAACTTAGTCGTACGTTTAATGAATTTCCCATAGATTGGGTGCTTCACGTAACGTGCGATAGCGATAGTGAAAGATTTTTCCATCTTGTCGCTGATTACACGGCCTTGAAGAGTACGAATTTTATCGCTCATTATTGACCTGCCTTCTGGTTAATAACTGTTTTTACACGCGCGATATCGCGGCGTACTGTTCTTAGCGTGTGTGTCTGAGCCAACTGACCAGTACTAGCTTGCATGCGCATATTAAATTGCTCACGAAGTAGTCCTAGAAGTTCAGCATTAAGCTCTTCTACGCTTTTGTCTTTTAGTTCGCTAGCTTTCATCACATTACCGTCCGAGTTACGAAAGTTGTTTTGAATGGCAGTTTACGAGCAGCAAGGTCAAACGCTTCACGAGCAAGCTCTTCTGAAACACCTTCCATTTCGTAAAGTACTTTACCAGGCTGAATTTCAGCAACCCAATATTCAACAGAACCTTTACCTTTACCCATACGAACTTCAAGAGGTTTTTCTGTAATCGGTTTGTCAGGGAAGACACGAATCCAGATTTTACCTTGACGTTTCACGTGACGCGTCATAGCACGACGAGCTGCTTCGATTTGACGAGCAGTCATACGGCCACGGCCAGTTGCTTTCAATCCGAAAGTACCGAAGCTTACTTTGTTACCGTTTTGCGCTAAACCGCGGTTGCGGCCTTTGTGCATTTTACGGAATTTTGTACGTTTTGGCTGTAACATTACTCGCTACCTCTACTTAGCACTTTTCTTGGCTTTCTTTGGTGCGCGTTTAGCTGGCTTCTCTTGCTCTTGTACTAGTGGTAAACCACCAATAACTTCGCCTTTGAAGATCCAAACTTTAACACCAATGATACCATAAGTGGTTAAGGCTTCAGAAGTTGCGTAATCGATATCAGCACGAAGAGTATGTAGAGGTACACGACCTTCACGATACCATTCTGAACGTGCGATTTCAGCGCCGCCAAGACGACCGCTAACTTCAACTTTAATCCCTTTAGAACCGATGCGCATTGCATTTTGTACCGAACGCTTCATAGCGCGACGGAACATAACACGACGCTCTAGTTGAGAGGCAATGCCGTCTGCTACTAGTTGTGCATCTAGTTCTGGTTTACGTACTTCAGAGATATTAATCTGAGCAGGTACACCAGCGATTTTAGTTACCGCTTGACGTAATTTTTCTACGTCTTCGCCTTTTTTACCGATAACAACACCCGGACGAGCCGTATGGATTGTTACACGGATTGATTTTGCTGGACGCTCAATAACGATTTTAGACACAGAAGCCGTTTTCAATTCCTTAGTAAGGAATGTACGAACTTTGTGATCGCCAAAAAGCTGTGCAGAGAAATCTTTTGAACTCGCGTACCAGGTAGAAACCCAAGGTTTAGATATACCTAGGCGAATACCAGTAGGATGAACTTTTTGTCCCATTACTTATACTCCTAGCTATCTGAAACCATAACAGTGATATGGCTTGTACGCTTAAGGATGCGGTCTGCGCGTCCTTTAGCACGAGGCATAATACGCTTCATTGTAGGACCATCGTCCACAAAGATCGTTGTTATGCGAAGCTCATCAATGTCAGCACCTTCGTTATGCTCTGCGTTAGCAATAGCAGACTCAAGTACTTTCTTAACTAATACAGCGGCTTTCTTAGGGCTGTACGCCAGGATTTCTAGTGCGCGATCGACAGGTAACCCGCGGATCTGATCTGCAACTAGACGTGCTTTTTGCGCCGAACCAGAGGCGAATTTATGTTTAGCTAATGCTTGCATTTATCTTCCCCTCTTATCGTTTCTTCGCTTTCTTATCCGCAGCATGGCCACGGTAAGTGCGAGTTGGTGCAAATTCACCTAGTTTGTGACCGATCATTTCGTCAGAAACGAAAACTGGTACGTGCTGGCGACCATTATGGACAGCAATGGTCAATCCGATCATGTTAGGTATGATCATTGAACGACGGCTCCAAGTTTTAATTGGCTTTTTCTCACCGCTTTCCAAAGCTTTCTCTACCTTCTTCAGCAAGTGTAGGTCTATAAAAGGACCCTTCTTGAGAGAGCGTGGCATGGCTATTCCTCAATATTACTTAGTACGACGACGTACTATAAATTTATCCGTACGCTTGTTCTTACGCGTCTTCGCACCTTTAGTCGGCTTACCCCATGGAGACACAGGATGACGACCACCAGATGTACGACCTTCACCACCACCGTGTGGGTGATCTACCGGGTTCATGGCAACACCACGAACTGTCGGACGAATACCACGCCAGCGATTTGCACCTGCTTTACCAAGTGAACGAAGCATATGCTCAGCATTGCCTACTTCACCTAGAGTCGCACGACAATCAGATTCAACTTTACGAACTTCGCCTGAACGAAGACGTAATGTTACATACTGACCATCACGAGCAAGGATTTGAACGTATGCACCAGCAGAACGTGCGATTTGAGCACCTTTACCTGGTTTTAATTCTACGTTGTGAACAGTCGAACCTACAGGCATATTACGCATTGGTAATGCATTACCAGGTTTGATTGGTGCATCAACACCAGACTGGATTGCATCGCCAGCTTTTAAGCCTTTTGGTGCGATAATGTAACGACGCTCACCGTCTGCATATAATACAAGAGCGATGTTTGCGCTACGATTTGGATCGTATTCTAAACGTTCAACAGTGGCTGGAATGCCATCTTTAGTACGTTTAAAATCGATTAAACGGTAATGTTGTTTATGACCACCACCGATATGACGAACCGTAATACGACCATTGTTATTACGACCACCTGATTTAGAGTTTTTCTCTAAAAGTGGTGCGTATGGCTTACCCTTATGTAGATCTGGGTTAACCACTTTAACTAGGTGACGACGGCCCGCAGAAGTAGGCTTACACTTTTGAAGTGCCATAATTCTATCCCCTTATTACTCGGCGCCGCCGACAAAGTCTAGCTCGCTGCCTTCTTTAAGAGTAACGTAAGCTTTCTTCCAGTCGCTACGACGACCGAAACGTGCGCCAGTACGTTTTGTTTTACCCTTAACGTTAAGTGTGCGAACACCAGTTACTTCTACTTCAAAAAGCTTCTCAACTGCTACTTTAATTTCAGCTTTAGTTGCGTCATTTACTACTTTGAAAACAATAGTGTTGTTTTCTTCAGCAGCAATAGTGCTTTTTTCAGAGATATGTGGAGCAAGGATCACTTTTAAAAGACGTTCTTCGCGAATCATGCTAGCGCCTCCTCAAGTTGCTTAACAGCAGCGGCTGTAATAAGTACCTTATCGAAAGCAATTAAGCTTACAGGATCGATACCAGCTACATCACGCGTGTCAACCTTATAAAGGTTACGTGCCGATAAGAAAAGATTTTCATCTACTTCTTCAGTCACGATAAGAACATCTTTAAGCTCAAGTTCTTTAAGCTTAGCAACTAGTTCTTTAGTTTTTGGTGCTGCTAGAGCAAAACTTTCAACAACGATTAAACGCTCTTGACGAACTAATTCAGATAAGATGCTTTTAATCGCACCACGGTACATTTTACGGTTTACTTTTTGGCTGTGGTCTTGTGGTTTAGCTGCAAAGCTAACGCCACCTGAACGCCAAATTGGGCTACGGATTGTACCGGCACGTGCACGGCCAGTACCTTTTTGAGCCCATGGTTTTTTACCACCACCGCTTACTTCAGAACGTGTCTTCTGAGCACGAGTACCTTGACGAGCACCTGCTGCGTATGCAACAACTACTTGGTGTACTAATGCTTCGTTAAACTCACGTCCAAAAGTAGCTTCAGAAACTTCAAGACCGCCAGAAGCGTCTTTAATTGCTAATTCCATCACTAAATCTCCAGGACTTATGCTTTAACAGCTGGTTTAACGATAACGTCACCGCCAATAGCTCCAGGTACTGCACCCTTAACTAAAAGCAAATTACGCTCAGCGTCAACGCGAACTAGTTCTAAGTTTTGAGTCGTTACACGCTCAGCACCCATATGACCGGCCATTTTCTTACCTTTAAACACCTTACCAGGTGATTGGTTTTGACCGATTGAACCAGGAGCACGGTGAGATAGAGAGTTACCATGTGTAGCGTCTTGCATGCTGAAATTCCAGCGCTTAACACCACCTTGGAAACCTTTACCTTTAGAAGTACCGGTTACGTCAACCTTGTTGATTTCGTTGAATAATTCAACAGTAAGCTCTGCGCCTACTTCAAAATCGCCTTCACCACCGTTAAGGCGGAATTCCCACAGACCGCGACCCGCTTCAACACCAGCTTTAGCGAAATGACCCGCTTTAGCTTTGTTTACACGACTTGCTTTTTTAGTGCCTGCGGTTACTTGAAGCGCGTTATAACCGTCTGTTGCGTCAGATTTGATCTGAGCAATGCGGTTAGGTGTCGCTTCAATAACTGTCACAGGGATAGATACACCATCTTCAGTGAAGATTCGTGTCATACCCACTTTACGACCGACTAGACCTAATGCCATTTTCCTAAAACCTCTCTAATCTTTCGATTAACCCAGGCTGATTTGAACATCAACACCAGCAGCAAGATCTAAACGCATAAGCGCGTCTACAGTCTTGTCAGTTGGTTCTACGATGTCTATCAGACGTTTATGGGTGCGGATCTCGTACTGATCACGCGCATCTTTATTAACGTGCGGTGAAGTTAGTACAGTAAAACGTTCAAAGCGTGTAGGTAGTGGGATTGGACCACGTACTTGTGCGCCAGTGCGTTTCGCAGTTTCCACGATTTCTGCCGTTGATTGGTCAATCAAACGGTGGTCAAAAGCTTTTAGGCGAATACGAATGCGTTGATTTGACATTCTTAACCTCAATATAAAGAGCATTTAAAAGAGCATAAAAAAACGACCGAAACAATCTTAAAACTTAAGATGTCGGCTGTTTGATTATATCTACGTTGAGTTCCAAATCGGAACTCCTGTTTATTAGCTTGAAATCCAAGCTTAATTTATCCTTTCTAGTTCCCTAGGGAATTTTGAAAGCCTGCGTATTATAGAGGTATTGGTGATAAATGCAACAACTATTTAGAAACAATACAATGACCACTAATTTGATTAAATAAGCGCCCGTACATACTCACTGGCTATACTTGAACTAATACCTCTACTATTAGTCAATTAATAAGTTAACTACTCAATAGCGCAAACTAAAGGATTTTTAGATATTATGGTATCCTATTGCGCTAATTTTGCCTTTAATACTCTCAATATGGTGAGTCGATGCGTATTTTTAATTATTGTTTAAATGTTTTGTCTGCTGGATTTAGCCGCTTACTAGTACGAAGTAAAGTGCTGCCAGAGAACCCCATTGAGCAGTATGATCTAAACCCAGAATACCCTACATTTTATATAGTGCGTTTAAATTCACGATTTGATTTAGCGGCACTCACACATGTATGTAAAAAACATGGTTTGCCAAGCCCAATTGAAGAGCAAGTATTAGGCTCTCAGCATTTAGATCGTTTTATTGGAATCAAAAATCCACCACCATTATTTGGCGACAAAGCTAAACCAACAAATGCTTTAGCTCAAGGTAAGCAAATTATTGAACACTTAATTAATAGTGGTCAACAGAACGTACAAGTTGTACCTGTTACAATTTTATGGGGCCGCGATCCGGGTAAAGAAAAACCAGGTTTACGCACATTAATTACACACTCGGTAACACCTAGTTGGTTTAGAAAGTTTTTTGTCGTGTTGTTTTCAGGACGTGATAACTTTATTCGCTTTAGTCAACCTCTCGACTTATCGCTTTTGGTAAACGAGAAAGCCGATGTAAGTGAGTTACCACACAAATTACTGCGTGTCGCTCGCGTTCACTTTAAACGTCAAAAGCTCGCAGCTACTGGCCCCAAAATGCCATCTCGTGAACAATTATTTAATTCTTTATTAGCGTCCCCTACAATTAAAAAAGCAATCCTAGATGAAGCTAAAGCTAAAAATATTAGCCAAACTGAAGCTCGTCAAAATGCACTCAAGTTACTTGACGAAATAGCCGCTAATTATTCAGAAGCAATGATACGTGTAGCTGAGCGATTTTTAACGTGGTTGTGGAATAAGCTTTATAACGGTATTAATATTAAACACACAGAACAACTTCATGAATTGACTAATAAAGGCCATGAAATAATCTACATGCCTTGTCATCGCAGTCATATGGACTACTTGCTCCTTACTTACTCAATATATCATTTAGGTTTAGTACCGCCACATATAGCTGCAGGTATTAATCTTAACTTTTTCCCTGCCGGCGGGATATTTAGACGCTCGGGGGCATTTTTTATTCGTCGCTCATTTGCAGGTAATAAGCTTTATTCTGCCATCTTCAAAGAGTATTTAAGCCAACTGTTTATTAAAGGTTACTCTGTTAAGTTTTACACGGAGGGCGGTCGAAGCCGAACTGGGCGCTTACTTCCGCCTAAAACAGGTATGCTTTCAATGACCTTACAAGCGATGCTTCGCGGAATAGACAGACCAATATCTATTGTTCCTGTGTACATTGGCTACGAGCACGTAATGGAAATAAACACTTACCTTAAAGAGCTGGATGGTAAAGATAAAAAAGGCGAATCTATTTTCGGTATTTTTAAGGCGATTAAAAACCTTAAAAACTATGGTCGTGGTTATCTAAACTTTGGTGATCCAATTTCAATTAATCAATATTTAAACGACAACCAACCCGATTGGCGTGATTCAATACATCCTACCGATGTACAAAAGCCACAATGGTTAGGCACACAAGTAACTCAACTTGCTGATCAAGTAATGATTAAAATTAATAATGCAGCAGCACTTAATGCTGTTAACTTATTGGCGATGATTTTACTCGTTAACGATAAACAAGCATTGAGTAAGCCAAAACTTTTAGCACAACTTGATTTTTACCTGCGCTTACAACGCGATGCCAGTTATAGCGATAAAGTAACAGCGCCTGACGAAACACCAGAGCAATTACTAACACATGCATTAAAGCTTAATAAGTTTGAAGTTATTAGTGATGAATTTGGTGAAATAATCACAATTAGTGATAAAGAGAAAGTTTTATTTAATTACTATAGAAACAATATTTTGCACTTATTCGCAGTACCAAGTTTAATTGCACTGCACCTATTTAAACAACACAGCACTACGATTACTCAATGCCAGCAACTTGTAAAAACATTTTATCCGCTATTTGCTAAAGAATGGTACTTACAGCCTCTTGATGAAAACTATATAACACGAATTTTAGCTAACTTTGCTGATCAAAATTTAATTGAGTTTGATGGCGATAACATTCATATAACGAACAGTAATGACTGCCTAGCTAAGCTTGAAATGCTTGGACGAGCACTTAGCTTCACTCTGCAACGATACGCTATTGTAATTGGTTTTATTCAAACAAGTGATGGCATTGAAAAAGCAGAACTTGAAAGAGAAAGCCAAGTGCTTGCGCAACGTTTAGGCACACTGCATGGCATTAAAACACCTGAGTTTTTTGACAAAAAAGTACTTGTTAGCTTTATCGATAACTTACGTGGAGAGTCATTAATAACAGAAGGTGATGAGGGCTTAGTAGGTAGCACACAGCTATGTGAAACCTACGCACACCTTAAAACATTACTGCCAGCACGCGTCTGGCAGTCAATCAGCGATATAGTACAAGACCAGTGTAACTAGCAATGCATTTACAGAAGGGGTTAGCGCTGGCGCATAACCCCTTCTTGCATTGTTGAGGCAACCAAATTGCCTTGGCGATCAAAAAACTGCCCACGTACTAAACCACAACCATTGCTCGCACTTGGGCTATCAATTGAATACAAAATCCAATCATCCATTCTAAATGGGCGATGAAACCACATTGCATGATCAATAGTAGCTACTTGCATATTTGGCTGCATAAACGATACACCATGAGGTTGTAATGCAGTTGGTAAAAACTCAAAATCAGACGCATACGCTAATAAGTAATTATGGATACGCTGATCGTCCGGCATTTCACCATTGGCTTTAAACCAAATATGTTTTACTGGCTCCATAACTTCTGGCTTAAACGGGTTATGAAATGTCACAGGTCGCATTTCAATTGGCATTTCACGGGTAAACTTATTACGGATGACTTCAGGAATGTGTGAAGCGTTATCTTGGTAAAACTCAAGCGATGAACGTAGTTCTTCAGGTGCGGGAACATCAGGCATCGTCGCTTGATGCGACAAACCATTTTCTTCACCCTGAAACGACGCAGTCATATAAAAAATAGGCTTACCGTACTGAATCGCTTTTACTCGGCGTGTACTAAAACTCTTCCCATCTCGAATAGTTTCAACATCATAAACAATGGGTTTAGCCGGATCGCCTGGGCGTAAAAAGTAAGAATGTAATGAATGAACTATTCGCCCTTCAGGTAGAGTTTCTTTGGCAGCAGAAAGCGCCTGCCCCATAACTTGACCGCCAAACACAGCACCAAAGCCTAAATCTTGGCTTTGTCCTCGATATAAACCTTGCTCAATTTCTTCAAGTGTTAACAACGACAATAAATCATCTAATACTTGGCTCATCATTTCTTCCTCATTCCCCTGATATTCAAATGATACTATACAATAGTGGGAAGTAAATATATGTTAGGAATACTGTTATGGCTTACTGGCTTTTTAAAACTGAACCCGATGCGTTTTCATTAGATGATTTAAAAAACGCTCCAAAACAAACCACGCTTTGGGAAGGCGTACGTAATTACCAAGCGCGGAACTTTATGCGTGATGGCGTTAAAATTGGCGACTTGGTGATGATTTATCATTCAAGCTGTAAACAAGTGGGTGTAGCGGGTATTGCTATAGTTACAAAAGAAGCCTACCCAGATCCCACTCAATTTGATTTAAGTAGTGATTATTACGATGCTAAAGCCACCAGCGAAAATCCTCGTTGGGTTGTCGTTGAAGTAACCTATCAAAGCCATCTAAAAAAATTGGTGAGTCTTAAAGATATAAAAGCGAATGATTCAATTACTGAGTTAGCACTAAAAAAAGCAGGGCGATTATCTGTTATGCCAGTCACAGAACATGACTGGCTGCAAATAGTGAAGATGGTTAGCACTTAGCTTTATTCTTTCGGTCTTTAGGCGCAATCCAAAGCAAAGAAGTAACCTGTGTCACAAAAAGTCACGACACTGATAAAAGAGCCTTTTTCATCGCCTTGGGTAGACTAACTATCGTTCCAAACTTGTCCAATCAACTTCACTACTTAATACTCGCTCTACAGATATGTAGTGCAAAATATCACCTTCACTTACTTTGTAATCAAGCGGTGGGTTTAAATCCATATTTTGCGCACTCAAATTGTGTGCAACGCCTAATAATATTGCATCATGTTCAAGCTTAAAATGATGGAATAAAGTGCCAAATTCCATATCTTTACAGTCTTTAGGTATTGCCAAACTAAATTGCGTATCACCATGGAGTGTAGAAAGCAGCTCCTCTTGTACACGGCTAGAACCTGGATCTTGCATTGAACGTACAAGTATTTCTGCCGATTTAGCACTGCTACACTCTACATTTTGACAATGCTCTAACAGCATATCTATTTTTGTCTCATCTAAGAAATGGGCACTGATATGGCAATCATCCTTAACTAAACGGCTTATACGCAGTGCAGTAGTAAATGTTTGATCGTCATCTTGTCCATCAATAATGACTTTATCGGCACGACTTATTGCAACACGCTCAAGTTCGGATAAATTTGTAAAACTGGTTAGATGTGCAAAATCAACATGTTCGTTAGTTAAAAAAGGGTGATCCATTTGCTCTGTTACCGCGAGTAAAATACGGCGGTCAGTTCGCTTCCTGTCAGCCAAAATGTAATCAATCATCTTTTTTGTACGAGTGTCGTGCCAACCAAAAATAATAATATGGTTAATACTGTGTGCAAAACTTTTATCACCAGTCATAGCGCGCCTAATTAAATAAGTAACTGTTTGCCCTGTTTTTCCAAGCAGGACACCAAATAAAGCTAAACCAAATGGGATCTGTACTAATGCTACCACCCAACGGCCAAGTTCTGTCGTTGGGCTAAAATCACCATAACCTACCGTTGATGTTGTTATTACGTAATAGTAAAAAAAGTACTTGGGGGTATCAAGGCTTTTTCATTTGCGATCACTAATAAGCACCACGTAATAATAATATGCATAAAGGTAACAATCGCAACAGATTGCCAACTCACTTGCTCTATATGACTGCGTAATAACACGATAAAACGTTTAAAAATATGATGCATAGTTATTGCTAATAGATTAGTAAAATTACTCTGTAGTACGGTACTGCAAATTATACCACCATAGCAACAACTAGCTGTAATCGAAAAATAATAACTGAGCTATGAAGTTAAAAAATAGTAGACTATAGTTATAAAATAATTAGATTAGATAAGTTCATTATGGTTGGTGTTTTAGCTTCGGTTGATCAACGTACTCAGTTGGTTGGTGAAAACCGCTTAGAGTTGTTACTGTTTTATTTACATAGTCGGCATTTATTTGCACTCAATGTGTTTAAAATAAAGGAAGTGGTAAAATTGCCACATTTAAGCAAAATTCCCCATTCTCATTCCAAAATAACCGGAGTTGCGAATATTAGAGGTGAATCTATACCTGTAATCGATTTACGGCAGGCTATTTCTATGTCCGCAGTAAAATACGCCGAAGACTGTAACTTAGTTATTACTGAATACAATAGAAGCGTACAAGGCTTTTTAATTGGCAAAGTTGATCAAATCGTCAATATGACATGGTCAGATATTATGCCTCCGCCTAGCTCTGTTGGTAAAAATCATTACTTAACAGCCCTTACTAAAATAAAGCGCGATGGCCAAGAACAGCTCGTTGAAATTATTGATGTAGAAAAAGTGCTTGCCGAAATAGTTGAATATGAAGTAGATATTTCAGAGGGAGTACTTGATCAAGGTATCGTCAATGAGTTTGCAGGACGTAAAATACTTCACGCCGATGACTCACCCACTGCACGTAAACAAGTAAGCGATACACTTTCGCAGCTAGGAATTGAAATCATCCCTGCCAGTAATGGTCTAGAAGCCCTGAACATGCTTAGAAGCTGGGCTGATGAGGGGCAAGATGTTGAAAAAGAGCTATTAATGGTAATTACAGATGCTGAAATGCCTTCAATGGATGGCTATCGCTTAACCCATGAAATACGTAATGATAGCAGGCTTAAAAATCTTTATGTTGTTCTTAACACATCTTTAAGCGGTAGTTTTAACGAAGCTATGGTAGAAAAAGTAGGGTGTAATGCATTCTTATCTAAGTTTCAGCCAGACTTACTCGTTGAAGAAGTACAAAGCCGTTTAAAGATAGTGCTTAATTATACGTAGACAATAGGTACCCTTTTGTATTGCCTACGTATACAGCTTACTGAGATATTTCTTTAATCGTAGATTATCAACTCGATAAAATAGTCATCGGTAGGCTTAATATTGGATTCTCCGAGTCGGCAAAATGCATCATTACAGCTACATGCCCAGCCACTACAACTGCATACATAACAGCTGAAAAGCCTTGGCCATATTTATCTAGCGGCATCAAATGTGAATAGTGACGGCCTCGCCATTCAAATACAATCTCCAGCGCACCGACAAACAAAAAGAATACCAGTAACATCAAACCAAATGTGTAACTCAGCCATAAGCCAAATAGTACCCCGAGTAAACATACGCTCAAACCAATCCATGAACGCATTGAAAAACTGATACTTTTTAATACATGCCCACCATCAAGCGGTAAAATAGGTAACAAGTTAAATAAATTTAATAACGCACTAAGCACCGCCACACCGGCAAATATTTCCATCTCTGTGGCATAATATAAAACCACGCCCAATACAGAAGTAATTAAACCAAATGCAGGCCCCATTAGTGATATAACTACATCTTGCCAACGCGTTGTTATTTTATCGTCACTAACAGCGAGCCCGCCCACAAATGGGATTAGGTAAATGCCCTTGGTTTTTATGCCAAAGTATTTCATTGCGCGCACATGTCCGTACTCATGTACGACTAAACAACCAATTAGCATTAGTGCAAATTCGATACTAAATAACCACGCATAGCCTGCAACAGAAGCCCCTGCAAGCACTACTTTAATTACCTTGGCACTTTTAAAAAGCTTAAAACCTAATGCTGCTAATCCTAAAAAGCCTTTTTTAGGTGCTGCATTTACCGGGGCAGGTAACGCAAGTTGTGTTGCAAATTGCTCATCTACAAATAGCGAAATGCTTTGCTCTTCCACTGCCTCTGTATCAATACCTATTACTTTGTTGTCGTAAGTAAATTGATAATAGTTTTCACGAGGATTATCAAAGGTAATGGCTTGTTGAACATGAAAAACTTGTATAATCTTTTGCCCTGAAACCATAAATGAAAAAGGCTGTTCAGCTAAAGTAAGATCTATTCTTATCATAATTAAAACCGTTTAAAACAATGGCGTTAGTATACCGAATCGGCTAAAAAACACGAGTAACGGTAGTTAGTAACTTTTTAAATAAAATTATTTAAAACTGACAAACGTAAAAAATACTACTACTTTTATAGTAATAATACGCCTTATATTGAAAGGGATAACAATGAAGAAAATGGTACCAAATATTTTAGTCGTTGATGATTCAAAGGCAATTTTGATAATTATGGAAGCCATACTCAGTGAATTAGATATGTCTGAAAAGGTTGTTACCTGCTTAAGTGCTGCCGAGGCACTCGAAAAAGTAGCCAATGACATAAACCGCTTTGACGCTGTTTTCACCGATCTCAATATGCCTGAAATGGATGGAATGGAATTAATACGACATCTTGGAGCATTAAATTATCAAGGCGGAATTATTATTGTGTCTGAAATGGACCATAAAGTAATTAGCCTAGCAGCTGATCTGGCAAAACAACACAACGCACACCTGATTGGTAATATACCAAAACCTGTTCAACTATCCCAAATGAGAAAATTACTTACCAAAGTAGCAAAATTAAATAGCCACACTTTATTAAGAGAGAGCCTGATCTCAAAAAGTGAACTTATTAAGGCATTAAAAAATGATGAGGTAACACCCTTTTATCAACCTAAAGTTAATGCGATTAATAATAAAATAGAGAGTGTTGAAATACTGGCGCGGATTGTATCAAGTAAGGATGGTAGCATTATTTTACCAAATCGCTTTATTAGCCTTGCTGAGCAGTACAATTTAATTAATCAAATTACATTCTCTCTTTTTGAAAAGGCCACCAGCGAATTTTCAAATATAAAAGCACAGCTCGGTCACGATTTTAAAATGGCATTTAACTTATCATCTATCCAACTTGACGATCTAAATTGTCCAAATAAATTACTGCTAATTTTAGAGCTTAATCAACTCACTCCCAGTAACATTATTATTGAAATAACAGAACAGCATGCACTCTCAAGCCTCGCACAGCTTGAAACATTAAACAGATTAAGAATGCATGGTTTTGGAGTGTCGCTTGACGACTTTGGTGTTGGTTTTACTAATATAAACCAACTCAGAAACCTACCCTTTACTGAAATTAAAATAGATCGCTCTCTCATTAGTAATATAGAAACTGACTTATTTTCTCAGGTTATTGTTAGTTCATTGGTTAATATCACGAACAAAGAGCATTTAGATTTAGTAGCCGAGGGTGTTGAACGACCAGAAGAGCTTGCCTATCTAAAACACTATAAAAAAGACTTAACCATACAAGGCTTTCTATATAGCTCTCCTAAACCCAAAAATGAATTTATAGATTGGGCTAAAAATTGGCTAAGAACTGATGGCAGCCCCGCTTAAAGCGGTACTAATATTTACTCGGGGCCTGTTAGCTAATTATCACCCTGAGTGTGCTTATCTTCTTCACTGACTATATGCGCACTACTTGCTAAGCGTTTGTGCCAACGTTGCTTAGCTACTGCTCGCATATTAGTTGATTGGTCACGCTCATCTACAATCTCTAGCCCCATTAAAGCTTCAATCATATCCTCTAGCGTTACAATACCTTGCACGTCACCGTACTCATCAACAACTAAACATATATGCGTGCGCTTTGTTAAAAGAGTTTGCAGTAACGACGATACATTCTGAGAGGTTGGCACCGTATAAATGGGCTTAATCAATTTGCTAATTTTGTAATCAGTACCTAAACGGTGAAATGCCAGCATAATATCGTTTTTATGCACAAACCCTACAATATCGTCGCTGTCTTTATCAAATACCAATATACGAGAAAATGATGACGAGCCGTGATCGTTTAAATACTGATTAACCGTCAAATCTTTATGAACTTTAAAAATGACCGTACGAGGTGTCATTAAATCGCATAACTTTGCATGTCTAAAGTGCAATAGGTTACGAATTATTTCAGACTCATCTTGATGAAGCGCCCCTGATTCAGTGCCTATATCAGCCATAGCCTCTATTTCTTGACGGATGTAATACGCTTCGTTGTGCTCTGGCCTCATCAGATTAGTGAGCTTTTGTGCAAACCATACAAAAGGCTTTAGCGATATAACTAAAAACCGCAAAGCGTAAGTAACACTTGGCGTTAGAGCTCGCCAGTAATTAGCCCCCAAGGTTTTAGGAATAATTTCAGAAAGGATTAATACGAGGAATGTCATAATAGCTGATGCAATACCTACAGCCGCATCGGAAAACACGACAGCCGCTTGTGCGCCAACCCCTGCAGCACCCGCAGTATGGGCAACCGTATTTAAAGTTAAAATAGCAGCTAAAGGCTGATCTATATTGTTTTTAAGCTTTTTGAGCCGTTTAGCAAGCTCAGGATGCTCTTTTCTAAGTGATGCAACATAGCTGGGCGAAATACTTAATAACACAGCCTCCATCACAGAACATAAAAACGAAATAACAATCGCCACTACCATATAAACTATCAGTAAAGTCACTTTCTCTCCTCTATATTGGATATGTGAGCATGGTAACAATACATGCTATATTTGGCCAAACTTCTAATAATAATAGGCATAATAATGAAATTTAGCGCACCATGGTGTCATCAAAATAAGCTAGTCAAACGCGCAGCTGCTCTTTTAACGCTTAGCAGCTTAAGCTTTGCTGCAATAGCTGCACCATTGGATAAATCAAAAATTCAGTTTATCGGCCCACTTGCCGAAGATATGCAGTTAAAGCCTTTTCAAACACCTCATGGCAGTGCGATTATTAACAACCTATTGCCGCAACTACAAGCAGACACAGATAGTTTTTCTGTATTTGGGAAAAAACAAAACTGGCAGCCGTTTAATAAAATCAATGCGCTCACTTTAGGTGGGTTACAGGCACTAAAATTTAATATTGAAACAACCCGCTTTACACAAGGTACGCTTACCTTAAAAGGGATTGAACAAGGTCAGTTATTTATTAATGGCGAACTACAAACAGGCGATAAAAACAGCTATAAGTTAGCTTTAAATAACAGTACTCACTCTATTTTAATAGTAGTCCAACAAGTAGCTAATTGGCACGACGTAATGCTTGATTTTGCACCTAAAAGCGAGGTTGATAAAATTACGCTTAGCGCCTCACAAACAAAACGCTTATCTGCAAAACAATTATTTGATGCCCCTACGATCAGCCAATTATCACTCGCACCTAATGCTAAGCAGTACGTTACTACTACTCGCACTTATAGCGATAAAACACAAAACCAAGCAAATACAGTTACTGTACTTAAAGATTCAGATAATCAAACGCTTTATCGCTTCGAAGCAGGCCAACCAAGTAACATTATTTGGAGTCCAGATAACCAATATTTAGTGTATTTGTTAAATGGTGAGCTTAAACAACTTAACCGTAAAAACTTCTCAATAAAAACATTAGCAAACGATTTAGAAGGAGCCAATGGCTTTACCTTTTATAACGACACCAGTCTTTTGTTTAGCTGGTCTAAATCACCTGAGAGCACTAACAGCTTAACCAAGCACTATAAAGGTCTACAAGATCGCTGGTCGTATGCACGTACCACCAGCCAAATTTATATGCTTGATACTAAAAGTGGTTTAACAAAAGCACTTAGCCAAGGTCCTCTTTCTTACAGCCTTGAAGATTCAAATAGTAACCGTGGCAAAATATTAATGAGCCGCCCAGTAATGGCAATGCAAGCATCAACCCACCCTGAAACAGAGTTAGTCGAACTCGATTTAAAATCAAACAAGCTTTCATCGCTTGGTAAATTCAAAACGTTTAATTTAGCCAAATACGCAAATAAAGATACTTATGTAGTTGCAGGCCCTGACTTTAAAAATGGCGCAGGTAGAGCTCTACCAAAAGCAATGCTTGCTAATAACTACGACGGGCAACTTTACCTACTTACTGAAGGCGGTAAAAACGTAAAAGCACTTAGTAAACAATTCGATTCTGCTATTGGCCAACTGCAAGTTTTAGAAAACGGCGATGCGCTCATTAAAGTAACAGAGCAAGACACTCAACCACTTTACCTATTTGATTTAAGTAAACAGCGCTTTAAAAAGTTAAATACAGGATTGGATATTGTTGAAAAATTTAGTTACTCGCACGACCGTAATACCGAAATTTTATTAAGTGGCACTAACGCTTTAGCGCCACAACAACTAAAGCGCCTTAACGTAAGTAAAAATAAAATAGATTTAATATGGGATTCAAAACCAAGTAGCTATGCAAATACACGACTCCCTACATTAGAAGAGTTTAATTTTAAAAATAAACATGGGGTTGAAATAACTGGCCGCGTTTATATTCCTAGCAATTTAGATAAAACTAAAAAGCACCCGGCGCTCGTGTATTATTACGGCGGCACTTCACCAGTTACGCGTGGTTTTACAGGTCGTTACCCGTTTAACTTATGGGCAGAAAATGGCTACGTTGTTTATGTAGTACAACCTACTGGCGCAACAGGGTTTGGACAAAAGTTTTCAGCGCAGCATGTTAATGCCTGGGGCGACTACACTGCAGACGATATTATCGAAGGCACGCAAGCCTTTTTAAAGAAATACGACTATGTTGATAGTAAAAAAGTAGGTAACTTAGGGGCATCGTACGGTGGCTTCATGACCATGTTATTAGCAACTAAAACCGATATATTTAGTGCTTCAATAGCTCATGCGGGTATTTCTAATATTACCTCGTATTGGGGTGAAGGTTGGTGGGGTTACTTATATTCTGGCGAAGCATCAAAAAATAGCTTCCCGTGGAATAACTCTGAGCTGTACAGCCAACATAGTCCTGTATTTCATGCCGACAAAGTAACAACACCTATGCTACTTCTTCATGGTGATAGCGATACCAATGTACCTGTTGGCGAGAGCTTAACAATGTACACTGCGCTTAAACTGCTTAATAAAGATGTAGAGTTAATAGAATACAAAGGCGCCGACCACCAAATTTTTGCACGCGATAAACGATTTAATTGGTGGAACACCATGCTCGCATATTTTGATAAAAAACTAAAAGACGAGCCTCAATGGTGGGACTCCATGTATAAAAATGACTGAGCCTGGACCTTAAAAATAACGACTTAATACAGATTTATTAATAGCAGTATTAATTATTTAGCACCTTTGAATTAGTTTAAAGGTGCTAATCTCATCCTCTCATAACGCCTTTCTCTCTTTTGAAATATTAAGTTACCTAAAACGACTAAACACCCTTCTCAGCATTTACCTAATGGTGCTACCATATAAGGCTATAAGCATTCAAAATAAAGTACTATGGCTATTAATGTTTTATTGGTTGAAGACGATGAACTACTCGTTAAACGCATCCAAAATCACTTTGCAGATACCGAATTTACAATAGAGGTAGACCCCACTGGCGCTGATGCACTTAGCATTGTAAAGCAGCGAGTAAACCTGCGCGGTGCTATATCATTAGCCATAATTGACATTGTTTTACCTAAGCGCGATGGTCTTCAGCTCGCAAAAGAATTAAACACACTGACCGATATTGGCGTTATTGTATTATCGAGTCGTGACTCCCAAGCCGATCGTATTGCTGGTCTTGCTCAAGGTGCTGACGACTATATTTGTAAGCCCGTCGATTTACTTGAGTTGGAGCTACGCATGCGCGCACTCTATAAGCGTGTTGCCGTTAACCTAGAAGACGACGAAAGCGAAGAGTTTATAGAGTATGCTGACTTTAAGCTTCATCCCGATAACCGCACATTAATTACTGCTGCGGGCGTTGAATCACGCTTAACTGAAGCCGAGCATAAAGTGCTGATTTGTTTAATTAGTAATGCAGGTAAAGCAACTTCCCGCGAAAAAATATCAGAAGAAATAGGCCAGCCAGATTGGAGCCCAAATGATCGCACTGTTGATGTACTTATTGGTCGTTTACGTAAAAAGTTAAATGACGAAAAAGATCAGAAACGCATTGTTACCGTTCGCGGTAAAGGTTATATGCTTTCTATTTAATACTTAGTTAATTGCGCAATAAGGCGCTCAAAAGCACGGTAATTGAGTGCCTCTTTAAGCTCATTTAAAGTAATATTTTCAGCGCCTTTTAAATCACTAATGGTACGCGCCACTTTTATCACTCGATGATAAGAGCGTGGCGATAAAGACAGCTTCTCGCTTGCTCTGGCTAAGAACTGCAACTCTGCAGGCGCTAATACGCAGTGCACACTCATTTCTTTATTATTAAGCCTCGCATTAACCTTACCTTGGCGTTTTAACTGTAGGTAATAAGCCGCTTCAACTCTTACTCTAACCTCAGCGCTACTTTCCTCCGGCTGAGTGCTTTGTAATTCAACACTCGTTAACCGAGGAAGCTCTATTTGTAAATCAATACGGTCAATAAAAGGCCCCGACACGCGCGATAAATAACGCATAACTTGATCGGGAGTTGCTCGCTTATCAGTATGGCTCCCTGTTGGACTTGGGTTTAATGCGGTTATAAGCTGAAACTGCGCTGGGAACTCCATTTGCCTAGCTGCACGTGAAATAGTAACCGTACCAGTCTCCATCGGCTCACGCAGTGAATCAAGCACCTTACGCTCAAACTCTGGTAATTCGTCTAAGAAAAGCACTCCATTATGTGCCAATGAAATTTCACCCGGTTTAGGGTTTGATGAGCCACCAACCAAAGCAACCGCTGAGCACGTATGATGCGGGTTACGAAATGGCCGCTGTCGCCAATTAGTTAAATCTATAGATTGCCCAATAATAGAGTAAAGCGCAGCAGTCGAAATAGCTTCATCGTCCGACATAGTAGGCATTATAGTTGCCATTCGCTGGGCCAACATTGATTTACCAGTGCCTGGGGGCCTAAAAAAGTAAATTATGCCCGCCAGCTGCGGCGATTTCTAATACTCGCTTTGCGCCAGGCTGACCTTTCACATCGCTTAAATCGAGCAAAAAGTCAGGGGCTTGCGTGCAGTCGGGGTACTCTATATTCAATGGCAAAGGTTGTTGATTAAGTAAGTCCCCCCACACTTCTTGAATAGAACTGACGGCTTTGCGTTTAACGCCATTAACTAGGCTTGCTAGACTGTCATTTGCAAAGGGTAAAAAGCAGCAGCGATCTTGCTCTTTTGCAGCAAGTACCGAAGGTAAAATAGCATTCACACCACGTATCTCGCCATTAAGAGCAAGCTCACCATAAAACTCGTACTTATGAATATCAGGACACACTATTTGCCCAGAGGCGACTAAAATACCCACAGCAATTGCAAGATCAAACCGCCCGCCATCTTTTGGCAAATCAGCAGGGGCTAAATTTACGGTTATTCGTTGATCGGGGAAGCCAAATTGAGAGTTTTCGAGCGCACTACGCACTCTATCTTTCGACTCTTTAACTGATGCTTCGGGCAGGCCTACAATATGAAAAGCAGGTAAACCATTTCCTAGATGAACTTCTACAATAACTTCAGGGGCGCTTATACCCACTTGGGCACGAGAAAATATACGAGCTAAAGACATTCCTTATCCTAGTAAATGGTGTGATTACACCAGTTTAGTCAGGATATTTAAAAACGTGTAATGTGATTTGCCACTTTATTGCAGCTAAACGAAGTAATAAGGTCATTAACATACCTAATATCATTGCCACTTCGGTTGCTAACGAAATACCAATACTAAGTGTATAAACAGTGCCTCCCGCTATGCAGGTAATAGCGTAAAGCTCACCTTTTAATAACATAGGGATTTCACGGGCAAGTACATCTCGAATTAATCCACCAAAGCAGCCTGTAATTACACCCATTATTACCGCTGTCATATCAGGCATACCAGCAAGTTGCGCTTTTTGCCCCCCATTACGGCAAAAAAAGCTAAGCCAAACGCATCCGCTGTTTGTAAAATATAATGAGGTATCGGCTTTTGCTTATTTATAAGGCGTGTTGTAACAAATACTGAAGCGAGTATGGCTAAAAAGTAACTTTGATCGTGTAACCAAAACACAGGAGCGTCTAAAATTAGGTCTCGTACTGTACCACCACCAATTGCGGTTACCGTAGCTAAAACTACGACTCCAAAGCCATCCATTTTTTTCTCGTACGCTAATAAAGTGCCCGATACAGCAAACACCGCAATGCCTATTAAATCAAACCAGTGATAAAGTTCTGTCATGTGTATTGTTACTTAAAATATTTTAACCGTTTTAACATAAAATTCTCTTTTAAAAAATTTATTTGTTAAAGGCTACAGGTATTAGAGGAAAGTCATTAAATAAAGCAGAATATAAAGAATTTTACCAAACTTCAGACGCAAAAAAATCACTCAATAAAGAGTGCGATTTTTTTAACTTTTTAGATATTTAATTTCAGTGGCTGCGGGAGCTTGAGTTTGTAAAAAGCGAACCGACGACCTTCGCTTACTTGTGCAAAGTGTTTTACGCAGTAACAGTGGATTTAAATTTATAATAATTTATTAAACTCCAAACGCAAAAAATCACTCAATAAAGAGTGCGATTTTGTTTTAATTTTTTAGATATTTAATTTCAGTGGTTGCGGGAGCCGGATTTGAACCGACGACCTTCGGGTTATGAGCCCGACGAGCTACCAGACTGCTCCATCCCGCGCCTGAAATTTGTAGACTTGTTTTAAGTTGCTTACATTACAACTTGGCTTCCAATTAAAAATTTATTGCGAGAGCTGTGAAGGTGGAAAGTGAACCGACGACCTTTTTAAGCTACCTACTGCACTAAATCTTTATAAAAAATTGGTTGCGGGAGCCGGATTTGAACCGACGACCTTCGGGTTATGAGCCCGACGAGCTACCAGACTGCTCCATCCCGCGCCTGTATATTTTAAGTCTATCGACTACTTTATTTAACCTCTTAAGTTAGAGTTTACAGTAACCTCAATCCCTAAGGAAATTGGTTGCGGGAGTTGTGAAGGTGAAGAGTGAACCGACGACCTTTTAAAACTAACTATTGCACCAAATTTCAATAAAAATATTGGTTGCGGGAGCCGGATTTGAACCGACGACCTTCGGGTTATGAGCCCGACGAGCTACCAGACTGCTCCATCCCGCGCCTGTAATTTCTTTAAAACATTTTCGTAATATTTACGAGCCTGCCTTGAAGAGAGCGCTACTATATAGGAATAAACATATAATGCAAGGCTTAAACTACTTAATGTTGTTCAAGTGAACAAAAAGCAACCAAAGCGCTATTCTGCGCTCAATCTTTGGTGTGGATTTATCATTTTTTGCCATTCCCAATCAGGATGTCCCATTACTATAAAGTCAGGGTTTTCAGTGCTCTCGCGCTGGTTGTACGTTAACGGGTTAAATTCTGCATCGGTAATACAGCCACCGGCTTCCTCAATAATAACTTGCGAAGCACCTGTATCCCACTCACCCGTTGGGCCAATTCTTAAAAAACAATCTGCTTTGCCTTCTGCAACGATACAAGCTTTTAAAGAACAGGAGCCAACAGCAATCGTTGTAAACTGACTATTTAAATACTGGCTCACCGCTTCTATTTTTTGGCGGCGGCTCACTGCAAGCGTTAAGTTCTCTGGTGGCGCTACAGATATTTGCTTATCAATTGAGTTTTCACGTTTAAAAGCACCATTTTTAGCTGTAGCAAAATAAGTCACACTTTTGGCAGGCCAATGAATAACCCCTAGCACTGGGTGGTTATTTTCAATCAATGCAATGTTTACTGCAAAGTCGCCACTTTCTAAAATAAATTCGCCTGTACCATCCATCGGATCGAGCAACCAATAACGCTGCCAGTTTTGTCTGTCAGCGAGTGCTGGTATAGGTGTTTCTTCCGACATAATAGGAATATCGGGCGCTAAGACTTTTAATCCAGCAACCAGTACGTCATTTGCTGCTAAATCAGCTTTGGTAACAGGCGTGTTATCTGATTTCTCTTGTTGGCCAATATCGCCTTTTTTATAAATGGCCATAATTGCATCGCCAGCACGCTCAGCTAATTCAATGCACGGTTCGATTAATTTATTCATCGGCAGCTCCAGACGCTAAATACTTATCTAATAATAGCAAAGCTGCAACACTGCGTGCTTCGGTAAAATCTTCTTGCTCTAATAATGACTGCCACTGAGTTAATGGCCACTTAACAACAACAAGCGGCTCAGGTTCGTCACCAATAAGGGTTTGAGGGTATAATTGCTTAGCAAATAAAATATGCATTGTGGCATTAAAGTAACTCGGCGCCATTGTTACTGTTCTTAATGGTTTAAAATACTCAGCACCAAAGCCAATTTCTTCTTTAAGCTCTCTGTTAGCAGCTTGCTCTGGGGTTTCGCCCGGATCGATTAAGCCTTTAGGAAAACCTAACTGGTAATTGTTTGTGCCCGCACAGTATTCACGTACAAGTAGTAACTCATTATCTGCACTTAACGGAACAATCATCACTGCTCCCCGGCCACCGCCGCGAATTCGCTCATACTGGCGCTTTTCGTTATTAGAAAACTTTAACTCTAAAGACTCCACAGTAAACAGGCGACTTTTAGCAACAACATTGTTACTGAGGATTTGTGGTGGTGTTGGGTGCTTTTTCTGTGTCATTGGCGTTAATTTGCTATCATGGCAGTTAGTTCAATAATAAACCTTATAAGTTGAAATTCCTATGTTAAATTGGTCAAAAATCGATACCGTTTTGCTCGACATGGATGGAACATTACTCGATTTACATTACGACAGTCATTTTTGGCTTAACGTTATTCCTGCGCAACACGCATTAGCAAGGGGCATTAGCCTAGATGCAGCTAAAGCAGATATTTTAAAACGCTATCAAGCTGTGAGCGGTCAAATACAGTGGTATTGTTTAGATTATTGGGAGCAGCAATTAAGCTTGCCTATAATGGAGCTTAAACGAGAGTCTCAGCATTTAATTAAAATGCGCGAAGACGTACCTCATTTTTTAACTGAGCTTAAAAAAGCAGGCAAAGAGTTAATTTTACTTACCAACGCCCACCCTGAGAGTGTCATGCTTAAATTTGAGCATACAGCGATTGATAACTACCTAGATGGCGTAGTGTCGACTCATGAATATGGAGTAAGTAAAGAGCAACAAAGTTTGTGGCACCAAGTACAAAAAGACTTAGGGTTTAATAAGCAGCGCACCTTGTTTGTAGATGACAGTGTGCCGGTATTAAATGCCGCACGAGAATACGGCATCGAGCACTTACTTGCAGTTGCTAACCCTGATAGCCAGCAACCACATAACGAAATAGCCGATTACCTGAGTGTTACCGACTATCGTAAGATTATTTAACTCAACTTTGGATAAACTAGCTTTTTGGTAATGCTCTTTTAAGCCATGGCTGTTGGGTGCATTGAATTTTGATAGCGCCCAGCATAACCTGCTACATCAGTGTCCGTTTCAAAAAGAAATAAAGAAGCTATAGGCATACCTGGTACTAATTTATAGTAAAATTCACTCATATTAATTAATTCCAAAGTAATTTTTCCTCTATACCCAGGATCTATTTGACCATCACAAACGTGAGCAAACAGAAAACCTCGAGCAATTGAGCCCTTGGTTTGTACCAATCCAAATTTGTTAGTAGGTAATACGATTTCTTCTTGTGTACACGCAAGCAACTTACCATTAGGCGGAAGAATAATGTCTTGTCCTTCACCTAATGTCGTCGTTGTTGTTTCCATTTTTCTTGGTGGAGTAAAAGCCTCACCATCATAAGGTGCATATTTAGTAAACTGATTATCTAAATGGAGCCCTATTGATGTTGTATCAACAACAACATCCTGGTTCCTTCTAACCACTGCATTCTTTTCAACTAGAGCTCTAAGTGCAACTTGTGTCAGAATCATCATTATGCCTTTGTAAGTAGGTATGTTAAAAGAACTGCCATTAGCGAGGCTAAAATAGACACAACTCCCGTGATTACATGCGGTGTATGGTTACTGAAGAAGTCTTTAATTATACTTGTATCACTAGGTTCAATATTTACAGCATTTCTGGTACTGTCGCCAATAATTGGATGCTCTGTCGTCAAAAAAGTCAGAGAGCAAAATTTATCCTTCGCTGATAAAGATACTTTTTTATTACCTACGTTAAAAACCGGTATGTGTAGCTTTCCTTCAAATAAAGGATCTACCTTGGTATTTGCGACGAGGATTCCCTTCGCACCAAGACTTCCTTTAGAAGACAAAAATGCAAAAGCATTATTCGGCATCTTTATTGTCTGTTCTGTACAGATAAGTAAACAACTGTTTGGCGAAATCACGACTTTATCTGTGATATTTCTCCAATCAGAATCCCCAGCTTTCTTGTACATAGAGCCGACACTAAGATCAACAGAAACCTGCTCTGCCGAATCAGTGCACAGAGGAGCTATATCTATTCTTCTATTTTCTAAATCCTTTGCAAGTATCATAGACTATCCTTAGTATTTAGTTAGCTTTTACCTGAACTACCAAAACCACCTTCACCACGCTCAGTCGCATCAAATTCGTTAACAACGTTAAAACCTACTTGTACAATCGGTACAAACACAAGCTGAGCTATTCTTTCACCCACTTCAACTGTATATGTTTTATTACTGCGATTCCAAAGAGAAATAAATATTTGCCCTTGATAATCTGAATCAATAAGCCCAACTAAATTACCCATGACTAAGCCATGCTTATGACCAGATCCTGAGCGAGGGATTATAGTAGCGGCAAGACCATTATCTTTCATATGTACAGCAAAACCAGATGGAATTAGCTCAACTTGGCCTGGCTCTAAAACTAGATCGGCTTCAATACAAGCTCTAAGGTCAATACCAGCAGAACCTTCTGTTGCATATTTTGGTAATGGGAATTCAGTGCCTAGGCGCTTATCTATAATTTTTAAATCAATATTTCTCATTTTCACTTTCTACTTTGAATAAGTTTATAAACAGAATAATACAGATAAAATGCTGATTGTGCATTGCTGTATATTTTTATTAGTGTGCTGGTTATGTTTATCGTGACGTCGTAAACTCATGCCATGAATCAATTAAATCAATGAAATCTTCAAAGCCACAACCACTGCTTAAACCATTTTCTTCAAGCGCTAAATCGTCATCTTGATACGCTATTAGGTCTTCGCTGTCTTGATGAAGCGCATGCGCTTCAAACAGTGCTTCGTCTTTCGTTAATATTAGATCTATTTCTTGGCCTTTTAGCGTTAGCGGCTCATAGCTTGAGCTCACCGATGTAATAAGCGCTTGCACCATGGCGACTTTATCTTTGCCTATTTCTTCGTTTAGCCAGCGACCAATAATGGCGTGTTCACTGCTTATTTTAATACGTAACCCGCTAATAGGATCGCGAATAAATTGATATTCCATAGGGTTTGCCTGTAAATCTTTGATTGCGTAATTATATACGTAAACGCCCGTAAACCACAGGACATATAAAGTAAAATAGCGCCACATGGGCGCTATTTTACTCAACTTTAAAACCGTTAACTTCGCGATCTATAACGCGCTGCGTCAATGATCGACCATAAGTAAATAATAGGCACAAGTACAAAACCTACAAGCACATAAATTAGTGCGTAACTTATTATAATAGCGAGTGCAAAAAATATAGCCGCTAAAATACGCCCTTGCACTAACTGACCTAAACCAGGAAAAAATATATTACATAATGCTGCGATTACGTTACCGCCGGAACCTTGATCTGCCATACTAACCTCTGTATTTATTTGATTTTATAATTATTTACTTACACACTCTATGCCAATTTATTAAAGCTTACAAATCAAATAGTTAAATTACCCTGAATTTAGAGAGTTAGTAAATTTTGCTAACTTTAGGTCAAATTAGCAATTTTTATTGTGCGTTTACGCTTTTTGTTTGTTCAAAAAATTAGCAAGTTACTCGTTTTTAAGGCTATTTTATAAATAGCTGTTTATAAAAACAGTATTTTATTTAGCCTAACAAAAACACCTGTTATACTGCCCACAATATTGATTAAAAAGGCGTAACGATGGACGTTTCACAATTACTCGATGGCTTAAATGACAAACAACGCGATGCCGTTGCAGCCCCACTACAAAACATGCTGGTGTTAGCAGGTGCTGGGTCTGGTAAAACACGAGTGTTAGTTCATCGTATTGCGTGGCTTATGCAAGTTGAGCAAGCATCTGCTTACAGTATTTTTGCCGTAACCTTTACTAATAAAGCGGCTAAAGAAATGCGCAGCCGCGTTGAAGAAACACTAAAAGCCCCTGTAGGTGGTATGTGGATTGGTACGTTCCATGGTTTGTCGCATCGTATTTTACGTGCTCATCACCGTGAAGCTAACTTACCTGAAGCCTTTCAAATTTTAGACTCTGACGATCAACTTCGGATGATCAAGCGCTTATTAAAATCGATGAATATCGATGATAAAAAATGGCCTGCTAAACAATTTGGCTGGTACATTAGCGCCAAAAAAGATGAAGCACTTCGCCCTAAAGATATTCAAGCATACGATATTAACGAGCAAATGATGCTGCGTGTTTACGCCGCCTATCAAGAAGCCTGTGACAGAGCTGGCTTAGTTGATTTTGCCGAAATATTACTACGCAGCTACGAAGTGTTAAAAAATAACCCTACGTTACTACGTCATTACCAGCAACGCTTTGCACATATGCTAGTAGACGAGTTCCAAGATACAAATACCATTCAATATGCATGGTTAAAGTTACTTGCAGGCGATACAAGCAGTATCATGATTGTAGGCGACGATGACCAAAGTATTTACGGTTGGCGCGGTGCTAAAATCGAAAATATTAAACGATTTTTAACTGACTTTAGCGCAGAAACCATTCGTCTTGAACAAAACTACCGTTCAACAGCAACTATTTTGAAAGCGTCTAATGCATTAATTCAAAATAACTCAGAGCGTATGGGTAAAAGCTTATGGACCGACGGTAACGATGGCGAGCCAATTTCTATTTATGCGGCATTTAATGAATTAGACGAAGCACGCTTTGTAAGTAGCAAACTACGAAGCTGGTTAAATGCAGGTAATGCACTACAAGATGCCGCAATTTTATACCGTAGTAACGCGCAATCTCGTGTACTCGAGGAAGCCATGCTACAAGAAGGCTTAAAATACCGTATTTATGGTGGTATGCGATTCTTCGAACGACAAGAAATTAAAGATGCGTTGTCGTACTTACGCCTAGTAGGTAATCGTCAAGACGATGCCGCATTTGAGCGTGTAATTAATACACCAGCACGCGGTATTGGCGATAAAACATTGAGCCATATACGCGACTGCGCTCGAGCAGAATCGTTACCGCTTTGGTATGCCGCAAAAGCAATTGTAGAACAACAGCATTTATCTGGTCGTGCTTCTGGCGCAGTAAGTAAGTTTGTAGAACTCGTTGAACAAATAGAAGATAAAATTAGCGATTTAACTTTGCATGAGCAAGCTAAGTACACAATTCAAACCTCAGGCTTGATGGCAATGTACCAAGCCGAAAAAGGTGAAAAAGGCCGTGCTCGCGTAGAAAACTTAGAAGAGCTAATTAGCGCGTGTGATCAGTATGAGCTACCTGAAGACGAAGAGTACAGCTCACCACTACAAGGCTTTTTAGCGCATACATCACTTGAGTCAGGTGAAGGACAAGCAGAAGAACACGAAGACGCCGTACAAATGATGACGCTTCACTCAGCTAAAGGCTTAGAGTTTCCGCTAGTGTTTATGGTAGGCGTAGAAGAAGGCATGTTCCCTTCTCAGCAAAGCAACGAAGAGTCGGGTCGCTTAGAAGAAGAGCGCCGCCTTTGTTATGTAGGCATGACACGAGCAATGGATAAGTTATATATTAGCCATGCTGAGAGTCGCCGTTTATACGGGCAAGAAAAATACCATAGCCCATCTCGCTTTTTACGCGAAATCCCTGAGGACTGCGTAGAAGAAATCCGTATTAAAACACAGGTTTCTCGCCCGCCTGCCGCTGGGCGTTTTAGCGCATCAGTTAGCCATGCCGCATTTGAAGACAGTGGCTTTAACTTAGGACAACGCGTACTGCATGCTAAGTTTGGTATTGGTACCGTACTTAATTACGAAGGCAGTGGCGCACAATCTCGCGTACAAGTTAACTTTGACGACCTTGGTAGTAAATGGTTAGTAACGGCTTATGCACGATTACAAGCGGTATAAAGCACACCTAAATGAGTTAGAGCAACAATTAGCTGGCGCGTATCATCGTCAGCTAGTGTTAATAACTGGCAGCCCAGCTTGGTGTTATGAAATACTTAACTCATTAATAGATGAAAACAATACACTTGTTGTATCAAAGCAGTGCGCGATTAAAAATTCGTACTGGCCTACTCGCACTCACCAAATTTTAGGGCAAGAATTTGCTCATGCTGTTTACAATGGTTTTAGTGGTTTGCACCCTGATAAACTTGCAGCACTTGCCGGCACCGTTAAAGCAGGCGGTATACTGTTTTTATTACTGCCCGAATTAGATGATTTAACTTCTTGGCAAGACCCCTCATTAAGTACGGTGCAATCACACGGTCAGAGCATTAACTACAGCATATTTAATCAGCGTTTCGCGACTATTATTAAACCGTTGCCCGCTTTTCACTTGAGTGAAAAAAATGGCTGTATTAGTAATAACGCTAGCTATGTAATGCATAATAAAATTGATTATGAGCCACAGCAAAACTGCGTTGAAAAAATAGTAAAAGTAGCTAATGGCCGTGCCAATAGGCCTTTACTCATTAATGCTGATAGAGGCAGAGGTAAGTCGGCAGCACTTGGCTTAGCTGCCGCAAAATTGACTGATAAAAAAGTAATTATTTGCAGCACTCAGTTTAAAGCGACCCATAGTAGCTTTAAACATTTAGCCAACGAGCTGAGCCTTCAATACAACGCTGAACATAAACAGCTCGCCAACTTGCACTACGTTGCACCTGATGCGTTATTAAATGCATTACCTGAATGCGATTTACTACTCGTTGATGAAGCTGCAGCAATCCCTGTTCCGTTATTACTACAAATGCTAGCTCATTACCCTCGTATAGTATTTGCAAGCACTCTAGTTGGGTATGAAGGCAATGGTAGGGGTTATACCATTCGCTTTAGTAACTATATTAAAGCACACTATAAAGCCTCTAAAGTTGTAACGCTTGATGAGCCCCTGCGCTTTGCTAAACACGATCCTCTTGAGCAACACATTCGCACACTACTAGCACTCGATGCACAATATATAGAGTTAAGTAGTGATCAATTAGAGCAGCCAGTTCATAGTGAAATAACACAGCAATCCCTTGTAAACAATGAGCCTTTACTGCAACAAGTTATTGCCCTACTTGCACTGGCTCACTATCAAAGTAGTGTCAACGACTTACGCCAACTACTAGACGCGCCATCGCAACGGCTATTTATTAGCAAAATTAATAATCAATTAGTTGGCGTATGCTTAATCGCCATAGAAGGTGGTTTGAGTGAAGACCTTGCCCTACAGGTTATAAGTGGAGAGCGCCGTCCGCAAGGACATTTAATGGCGCAAGCACTCTCACAACTTAGCTTTAATAATGACTGTTTAACACAACTGAGCGCTCGCGTTGTACGAATAGCAATTGATCCGAGTTCCCACAATATAGGACTTGGTAAAAAGCTACTTAGTTATTGCGAGTCGCAGGTAAAAAGCCAATGTAGTTGGCTTGGTGCAAGCTTTGGGGCAACAGCGCAGTTACTTAATTTTTGGCAAAACCTAGGGTTTGATACTGTAAAACTGGGATATCAACGCGATAAAAGCACCGCTGAACATTCGGCGCTTGTGGTTAAATGCTTAAGTGACAAAAGTACAATTATTCAACCTTTGAAAAAGCAGTTTAAAAACGATTTTTTTATGCTCTTTTAACACACTTTAAAACACTAGATTGGCAACTTGTAAGTATTTTAATTGAAGGATTTAGCGACGAGTTAATAAGCCTAGAGACTCACGAGCGACTAGCGCTGCTCACTAAAAGTAACTTCACTCAATTTAGTATCTCTGCGACTCTTTGGCAGGTAGTGAACCAGTCACCTTCTTGTATATCTCAATTAACAGAGTCTGATAAACAACTGTTAATAAAGTTAGTGCTTCAAAATGAAAGTAATGAAAAAGTGATTCAACACTTAGGTTTATTAGGAAAAAAACAGCTTGAGAATCAATTTAAACGTGCCATAAAAAACCTCACTAGTACCATCTAATAACCTTTAGTTGCCCTATCTCTGTTAAATTTTATCCATCTTTAAGCTATTTATTTAATTTGTTCTATCCTTAAAGCATTAATAGGTAAATTAAGATAAAGGCATGGAATTAATAAACTTTAAAGTGGGCTGCAAAACAATTTCACTAAAGATACTCGACATTTTATTAACTGAGCGCTTTGACAATAATCTAACAACTTTACCAAACAATAATAAAAGCTTTATTGGTGTTAAAGATTATATGGATATACCAACACCTGTTTTTGATTTAGGTATTATTTTAAATAATATCTCAACTGAACAAAGTAATACGCATGTACTAAAGCAACTAAGAATATGGCAAGACAAACTATTAAACTGGTTTAATACCCTTCAAAGTAACGTATTAAATAGCTCGGCTTCTATTTCAAATAATGACGCAGAACTACAAGATTTTGTTTTGTTTTACAAAGAATTCAACACCGACAATGAAGATTTAAAATTAACAATCTCTCGGCTTGACGAGCCTTTCCAATCATTACTAGAGACAGCAAAGGCAGCCATAGCAGCCCATAATCAAAGTGATCATAAACACACATCAGCTCTGCTCGATAAAATTAAGCGTAATAGTCTAATTCAGCTTGAGCGTTTATTTGAATCAGCTAAAGAGCAAATAACCTTAGACTATAAACCTATTATTGTTTTCACCACCAAAGACGGATTAAATCCACATGTTGGTTTATTAGTAGATAAAGTCGAAGACAATATCGACTATAAAAAAGAAGACATAAGGCCACTGGATAAGCTCACTGAGGTTGGTTTTGATCTAGACCCACAAACTAAAAATATGATGCGAGGATTAATCAAGCTTTCACAAAAGCACAGTGTGTTAATTGATCCAAGCGTGATATTTAAACCAACCCAAATAGAAGAATCCGAAAGTGAAGAAACCCAAGCTTACGGACTATTTTAAATAACCTTTAAATTTGGTTATTAACTTTAGTACTGGAATAATGAGCTATTCCGCTCAACTTGTACATTTAGATGAATTGGAGAAGAATCGAGTATGTAATGTTCGTTACTCCCCCATATTTCACTTTTCTGCAGACGTAAAAAAACCCGACTATTTCTAGTCGGGCTCTCTACAATTTGAAGCCTGGTAATGTCCTACTTTCACATAGCAAATGCTACACTATCATCGGCGCTGTTTCGTTTCACTACTGAGTTCGGCATGGGATCAGGTGGGTCCAAAACGCTATTGTCACCAAGCAAATATGGTGCAAAGAATTAATGACAAGCACGTAGTGCTACCATTTTCTTTGCGCAAGGTGCCTAAAATTTAACGCTACGCGCTAAGAGTCACCTCTTGAATTTGGAAAATATCTGATAATATTTTTTAAGTCTTTCTAAGTAATTTCTACTTTAGTCATATTAACTTCTTGCTTGTTTCACTATCACATAAAACGCGTTTGGCGTTGTATGGTTAAGCCTCACGGGTAATTAGTACAAGTTAGCTTAATGGCTCACACCACTTCCACATCTTGCCTATCAACGTTGTAGTCTTCAACGGCCCTTCAGAGACTTTAAAAGTCTAGTGAGAACTCATCTCGAGGCCTGCTTCGCGCTTAGATGCTTTCAGCGCTTATCAGTTCCGAACGTAGCTACCGGGCAATGCCATTGGCATGACAACCCGAACACCAGCGGTTCGTTCACTCCGGTCCTCTCGTACTAGGAGCAACCCCTCTCAATTCTCAAACGCCCACGGCAGATAGGGACCGAACTGTCTCACGACGTTCTAAACCCAGCTCGCGTACCACTTTAAATGGCGAACAGCCATACCCTTGGGACCGACTTCAGCCCCAGGATGTGATGAGCCGACATCGAGGTGCCAAACACCGCCGTCGATATGAACTCTTGGGCGGTATCAGCCTGTTATCCCCGGAGTACCTTTTATCCGTTGAGCGATGGCCCTTCCATTCAGAACCACCGGATCACTATGACCTACTTTCGTACCTGCTCGACGTGTCTGTCTCGCAGTTAAGCTGGCTTCTACCATTACACTAACCGTACGATGTCCGACCGTACTTAGCCAACCTTCGTGCTCCTCCGTTACTCTTTAGGAGGAGACCGCCCCAGTCAAACTACCCACCAGGCACTGTCCGTAACCCCGATTCAGGGGCCAACGTTAGAACATCAAAACTACAAGGGTGGTATTTCAAGGTTGACTCCACAACAACTAGCGTCGCTGCTTCAAAGTCTCCCACCTATCCTACACATGTAGGTTCAATGTTCAGTGCCAAGCTGTAGTAAAGGTTCACGGGGTCTTTCCGTCTAGCCGCGGGTACACAGCATCTTCACTGCGATTTCAATTTCACTGAGTCTCGGGTGGAGACAGCGTGGCCATGGTTACACCATTCGTGCAGGTCGGAACTTACCCGACAAGGAATTTCGCTACCTTAGGACCGTTATAGTTACGGCCGCCGTTTACCGGGGCTTCGATCAAGAGCTTCTCCCTAAGGATAACCCCATCAATTAACCTTCCGGCACCGGGCAGGTGTCACACCGTATACGTCATCTTGCGATTTTGCACAGTGCTGTGTTTTTAATAAACAGTCCCAGCCACCTGGTCACTGCGGCTCCCGTCCGCTTAGAGAGCAAGTCTCATCACAGATAGGAGCGTACCTTCTCCCGAAGTTACGGTACGATTTTGCCTAGTTCCTTCACCCGAGTTCTCTCAAGCGCCTTAGTATTCTCTACCTGACCACCTGTGTCGGTTTGGGGTACGATTCCATATAATCTGAAGCTTAGAGGCTTTTCCTGGAAGTATGGCATCAGCAACTTCATCACCGTAGTGACTCGTCTCGTGTCTCAGGTTTAGTGTTCGTCCGGATTTACCTAAACAAACGCCCTACTCACTTTCACATAGACTACCAACGCTATGCTTGCTTAGCCTGCTCCGTCCCCCCATCGCAATTATATCGAGTACAGAAATATTAATCTGTTTCCCATCGACTACGCCTTTCGGCCTCGCCTTAGGGGTCGACTTACCCTACCCTGATTAACATGGGATAGGAACCCTTGGTCTTCCGGCGTGGGAGTTTTTCACTCCCATTATCGTTACTCATGTCAGCATTCGCACTTCTGATACCTCCAGCATACCTCCCGGTACACCTTCAACGGCTTACAGAACGCTCCCCTACCACTCAGAATAAATTCTGAATCCGCAGCTTCGGTGCATAGTTTAGCCCCGTTACATCTTCCGCGCAGACCGACTCGACCAGTGAGCTATTACGCTTTCTTTAAAGGATGGCTGCTTCTAAGCCAACCTCCTGGCTGTCTGGGCCTTTCCACATCGTTTCCCACTTAACTATGACTTTGGGACCTTAGCTGGCGGTCTGGGTTGTTTCCCTCTTCACGACGGACGTTAGCACCCGCCGTGTGTCTCCCGGATATTACTTTACGGTATTCGGAGTTTGCAAAGGGTTGGTAAGTCGGGATGACCCCCTAGCCTTAACAGTGCTCTACCCCCGTAAGTATTCGTCCGAGGCTCTACCTAAATAGATTTCGGGGAGAACCAGCTATCTCCCGGTTTGATTAGCCTTTCACTCCTAGCCACAGGTCATCCCCTAACTTTTCAACGTTAGTGGGTTCGGTCCTCCAGTTGATGTTACTCAACCTTCAACCTGCCCATGGCTAGATCACCGGGTTTCGGGTCTATACCTTGCAACTAATCGCCCAGTTAAGACTCGGTTTCCCTACGGCTACCCTATTCGGTTAACCTCGCTACAAAATATAAGTCGCTGACCCATTATACAAAAGGTACGCAGTCACCCAACAAGTGGGCTCCTACTGCTTGTACGTACACGGTTTCAGGTTCTATTTCACTCCCCTCACAGGGGTTCTTTTCGCCTTTCCCTCACGGTACTGGTTCACTATCGGTCAGTTGGGAGTATTTAGCCTTAGATGATGGTCCACCTATATTCAGTCAAAGTTTCACGTGCTCCGACCTACTCGATTTCACTTAAAATGTCTTTTCATGTACGGGACTATCACCCTGTATCGTGGCGCTTTCCAGCAGCCTTCCATTAACACATAATAAGCTTAAGGGCTGTTCCGATTTCGCTCGCCGCTACTTTCGGAATCTCGGTTGATTTCTTTTCCTACGGGTACTTAGATGTTTCAGTTCTCCGCGTTCGCCTCGTTAACCTATGTATTCAGTTAACGATACCTGCAAGCAGGTGGGTTTCCCCATTCGGAAATCCTAGTCTCAAGCGCTTTTTACTAGCTTGACTAGGCTTATCGCAAGTTAATACGTCCTTCATCGCCTCCAACTGCCAAGGCATCCACCGTGTACGCTTAGTCACTTAACCATACAACCCAAACGGGTCTTTGTTGTGTGACAGTTTAACTTCGCCAGAAGTCAATATTGAATACTAAAGTAGATACCAATCAATCAACTCATAAGAGTTAACTAAATGGCACTCAATGGTACTGCTACCATTGTTTTTTACTTTTGAAAACTCTTGATAAATACAATGTATCTCATCAGAATTTTATTATCAGCTTTTCCAAATTTTTAAAGAGCATATTAATTAGTTATCCCAAAGGACACGCACTAATTAACAATCATCTGTGTGGACACTACGAACAAATAAGTTCTAAATCGTATAAGGAGGTGATCCAGCCCCAGGTTCCCCTAGGGCTACCTTGTTACGACTTCACCCCAGTCATGAATCACTCCGTGGTAAACGTCCTCCCGAGGGTTAGACTATCTACTTCTGGAGCAACCCACTCCCATGGTGTGACGGGCGGTGTGTACAAGGCCCGGGAACGTATTCACCGCGTCATTCTGATACGCGATTACTAGCGATTCCGACTTCATGGAGTCGAGTTGCAGACTCCAATCCGGACTACGACGCACTTTAAGTGATTCGCTTACCTTCGCAGGTTCGCAGCACTCTGTATGCGCCATTGTAGCACGTGTGTAGCCCTACACGTAAGGGCCATGATGACTTGACGTCGTCCCCACCTTCCTCCGGTTTATCACCGGCAGTCTCCTTAGAGTTCTCAGCATTACCTGCTAGCAACTAAGGATAGGGGTTGCGCTCGTTGCGGGACTTAACCCAACATCTCACAACACGAGCTGACGACAGCCATGCAGCACCTGTATCAGAGTTCCCGAAGGCACCAAACCATCTCTGGTAAGTTCTCTGTATGTCAAGTGTAGGTAAGGTTCTTCGCGTTGCATCGAATTAAACCACATGCTCCACCGCTTGTGCGGGCCCCCGTCAATTCATTTGAGTTTTAACCTTGCGGCCGTACTCCCCAGGCGGTCTACTTAATGCGTTAGCTTTGAAAAACAGAACCGAGGCTCCGAGCTTCTAGTAGACATCGTTTACGGCGTGGACTACCGGGGTATCTAATCCCGTTTGCTCCCCACGCTTTCGTACATGAGCGTCAGTGTTGACCCAGGTGGCTGCCTTCGCCATCGGTATTCCTTCAGATCTCTACGCATTTCACCGCTACACCTGAAATTCTACCACCCTCTATCACACTCTAGTTTGCCAGTTCGAAATGCAGTTCCCAGGTTGAGCCCGGGGCTTTCACATCTCGCTTAACAAACCGCCTGCGTACGCTTTACGCCCAGTAATTCCGATTAACGCTCGCACCCTCCGTATTACCGCGGCTGCTGGCACGGAGTTAGCCGGTGCTTCTTCTGTCAGTAACGTCACAGCTAACGGGTATTAACCGTTAACCTTTCCTCCTGACTGAAAGTGCTTTACAACCCGAAGGCCTTCTTCACACACGCGGCATGGCTGCATCAGGCTTGCGCCCATTGTGCAATATTCCCCACTGCTGCCTCCCGTAGGAGTCTGGGCCGTGTCTCAGTCCCAGTGTGGCTGATCATCCTCTCAAACCAGCTAGGGATCGTCGCCTTGGTGAGCCATTACCTCACCAACTAGCTAATCCCACTTGGGCCAATCTAAAGGCGAGAGCCGAAGCCCCCTTTGGTCCGTAGACATTATGCGGTATTAGCAGTCGTTTCCAACTGTTGTCCCCCACCTCAAGGCATGTTCCCAAGCATTACTCACCCGTCCGCCGCTCGTCAGCAAAGTAGCAAGCTACTCTCTGTTACCGCTCGACTTGCATGTGTTAGGCCTGCCGCCAGCGTTCAATCTGAGCCATGATCAAACTCTTCAATTAAAAAGTTTTATGTCTTTCGACAGCTCAATGAATTCTGAATTTTTTAATATCTTTCGATATTGAATTGACTGTGCCGAATAATTACCGAAATAACTATTCTGTTGGTCACTCAGTTTTCAATTGAGACTCTAATTTGTTTGCCTTACTTAGCGAACTAAGCTTGGCTGTTAGAACTCAATCTGTACGAGTGCCCACACAGATGATTGCTTTATATTGTTAAAGAACGTTTTGAGTCGCTTTAGCGTCTCAAGGGATGCGAATAATACACCCTTTATTTTTCGAGTCAACACTTAGTTTTAAACTTTCTTTTTAGAAGATTCAAAACCGAAGTTTTATTTAACTCTCTGAGCAGTTCGTGCTTTGCTATGCTTCAGCGTTTCCCGTCTCAGTGGGGTCGCATTATAGGGAGATCCGAAAACAGATCAACCCTTTTTTGAAGAAAACTTGAAATAATATGCTGTTCGCACATATTTGCATCGAAATGGTTACTTTAAACACTAAAAAGGCCCTGATGGGCCTTTTTTAATTAGTTTACTATGAACTTCCACCCAAGTTTACCTTGTTGTTTAGACTCTTGTTGTAGCTCGCTGGCTATTAATGGATGATCCTTTAACCAGTTTCTTTCGAACTTAAGGTCTAACACTTCATTTTTAGCAGTTAACTCAAAATGAGGCACTACATCATCTTGTCTACGCATTGATAAAATAACCGCAATACGTAATAGCCTAACAATGTATTGTGCCAATAAACTATTTATACCGAGAGAGTTAAAGCAGTCTTTTGGAAAGTCAGAACGATGTGCATCTGCTACCGCTACTATTAATTTATGCTCAGACTGTGAAAAACCTGGCATATCGGTATTTTCCAAAATATAAGCAGTGTGTTTATGGTACTGCTTATACTCAATTAGCAATCCAACCTCATGAAGCTGTGCTACTGCTTTTAATAATGGTAGCCCATTTAAACTTTCAATTGGCCAATCTTTATTAATATTTGCAGCTAACTGCACAGCTAAACCTGAAACTCGACACGCTTGTTTTTGATCAACATGATAACGACTCATAAACCCATCAACTGTGCGTTTACGAATATTGTTATTATGAAGCTCTGGCACCATACTATATAAAACACCTTCACGCAGAGCTCCACCCGCTAATCCCATGCTCTCTATTTCAAGAGATTCAAATAACGCAATTAAGATAGCGAGTCCGGATACAAATACCAAGCGGCGGTCTTCACTTAGCCCTGGAAGGTCTAATGCGGCTATAGTGCTAAATGCAATGGCTTGATTTTTTATCGTGTTAAGCTTTTCAAGCGTAAGTAAGTCGTCAAGATTTTGCGCGACCATTATTTCTTGAATTGCTTGGACTGTACCAGAAGCACCTGAAGCAACTTTCCAACTAGCGGCTTTATATTCGGGAGATATTTCGTCAATGACAGTGCGAGCTGCTTTTATTGCCGTATTAAAGTTACTATCACTTAATTGGCAATCTTTAAAGTAGCGTTCAAGATAGGTTACACACCCCATATTGAGGCTTTTATAGTGCAGTGCTTCAAAACCTTTGCCGATAACAACCTCGGTACTAGCACCACCGATATCAATAACAAGCTGTTTGCCCGTGCATGATGAAGTATGAGCAACACCTTTATAAATTGTGCGCGCTTCTACTTCTCCGCTAATTACATTGATATTATGACCAAGAATTTTTTCGGCTTTAATTTTGAAAACATCAGCATTCGTTGCTAAACGCAGTGTTGCAGTTGCAACTATGGTGATATTTTTTTGGGGATATCCTGTAAGCGCTCAGCAAAAAGAGCAAGGCATTCCCAGCCTCGCTGCATTGCTTCAGAACTCAATACATTTTTTGTATCAAGTCCTGCGGCTAATCTAACTTTTCGTTTAACGCGGCCTATTGTTTGTAGGCCACCAGCGATTGATTTAACAATAAGCATATGAAAGCTATTTGAGCCTAAATCAATAACTGCATAAACATTTTTTTGCGGTTTAAGTTGCCCCACCGTTCAAAAACCTCTAGTTACTACTGCTTATACAAACGATCGCTTACGACCGTCCTTTTTGGTAACTATTATTTGGGCGACGTCCGCTGTTATTACTACGGCTACGTGGACCTGTTGAATAGTTGCGCTTTCTTTGAATAATAGGCTGAGTTAAATCATCTAGCAATGCAGTTTTATCGTAATGCGATAAAGGAATGCTGTGCTCTATATATTCTTCAATTTCATGCAGGTTATATGCATATTGCTCACACGCAAAGCTAATTGCATGGCCTGATGCACCAGCGCGGCCAGTACGACCAATACGGTGAACATAATCTTCACAATCGTCCGGTAAATCAAAGTTAAATACATGACTTACTTCTGGAATATGAAGACCGCGTGCTGCAACATCAGTTGCTACTAAAAAGTCCAATTCACCTTTACTAAATTGCGCTAATATAGTTTGGCGTTTTTTCTGATTAACATCACCAGTAAGCATGCCCACACAATGACCGTCTGACTTAAGCCAAGCATAAACGGTTTCACAACTGTGTTTTGTATTTGCAAATACAATTGCCTTTTCCGGCCATTCTTCTTCAATTAAGGTTAATAACAGCTTAATTTTATCTTCTTGCGAAGGATGAAATAGCTCTTCTTGGATGCGTTTACCCGTTTTAACATCAGGTTCAATTTGAACATGTTCTGGGTTTGTCATGTGCTCAAACGCTAATTCTTGTACGCGATACGATAGTGTGGCAGAGAATAATAAGTTTAAACGCTTTGATGTATCCGGCATACGATGAAACATATAACGAATATCTTTTATGAAACCTAAATCGAACATACGATCAGCTTCGTCAAGCACGACAACCTCAATTTCATTAAGGGTGTAACAGCCTTGCTTATACAGATCAATTAGGCGACCTGTAGTACCAATTAAAATATCAACGCCTTTTTCTAGTTGTGCACGTTGTTTTTCGTAATCTTCGCCACCATATACTAAACCTAAGTTAAGATTACAGTGCGGCGCTAAAATTTTAGCATCTTTGTGTATCTGAATCGCAAGCTCCCGAGTAGGGGCCATGATCAGGGCTCTTGGATGTTTACTAGGTGCTTTGCTAGATTGTAATAACCGATGACACGTGGCAGTTAAAAATGCCAACGTTTTGCCTGTACCAGTTTGAGCTTGGCCCGCGATATCGCGTCCATCACAAATAAAAGGTAGGCATTTTGCTTGAATAGGTGTGCAATATTCAAACCCATTCTCGGTTAAACCGGCAACCACTTCCGGTGCGATAGCAAAGTCTGAAAACTTTTTATCGGTTAAATGTGTCTTAGTCATAGCGTTTAAGCATAACGTTTAAACTTGCAATAAGAAACAAGAGTGTTTAAATACGCACTAAATATTTCGCCTAACTAAATCGGAGAGCGCAATGAGCGAGAAAATAATCCAAATTACTGACGATAGCTTTGAAGCTGACGTATTACAATCTGACAAACCAGTACTAGTAGATTTCTGGGCTGAATGGTGTGGACCTTGTAAGATGATCGCCCCTATTCTTCACGAAGTTGCTGATGAATACGACAGCCGTGTAACTGTTGCTAAATTAAATATTGACCAAAATGCGGGCACACCGCCAAAATTTGGTATTCGTGGTATCCCTACTTTGCTTCTTTTTAAAGACGGCCAAGTTGCAGCAACGAAAGTAGGTGCCCTTTCAAAAACTCAGCTTATCGAGTTTTTAGAAAACAACATCTAACTGTAAGCTAGAACTATAAAAAAGGGCTTTTTGCCCTTTTTTGAATTTATTTTGTATAAAGACTGGACGCTTCGCCAGTGAACTGCTAGTTTATAAAGCCAACTAATCCTTAGTTATATTCAACAAACCTCACTCAACGATCAAAGCGATTTTGAGTATGACAACTGTAATAAAGAACCCACCAATATGCATTTACGCGAATTAAAAGACAAGTCTATAAAAGAACTTGTAAACCAAGCTGAGTCCATGGGGCTCGAAAACGTAGCCCGTTTAAGAAAGCAGGACATTATTTTTGCTATTCTTAAATCACATGCCAAAGGCGGAGAAAACATCTTCGGCGGCGGTGTATTAGAGATTTTACAAGATGGTTTCGGCTTTTTAAGATCATCAGAAGCCTCTTACTTAGCTGGGCCAGATGACATTTATGTTTCACCTAGCCAAATTCGCCGCTTCAGCATGCGTACTGGCGATTCAATCTCAGGTCTTATCCGTCCACCGAAAGACGGTGAACGCTACTTTGCTTTACTTAAAGTAAATGAAGTTAACTTTGATAAACCTGAAAACTCTCGTACTAAAATTCTTTTCGAAAATCTGACTCCGTTACATGCTAACGAACGTTTTCGTATGGAACGCGGTAACGGCAGTAAAGAAGATATTACAGCCCGTGTACTTGATTTAGCATCGCCAATTGGCCGCGGTCAACGTGGTTTGTTAGTGGCTCCGCCAAAAGCGGGTAAAACAATGCTACTACAAAATATCGCGCAATCGATTACACACAATCATCCAGATGCAACGCTTATGGTATTGTTAATTGATGAGCGTCCGGAAGAAGTAACAGAAATGCAGCGCTTAGTTAAAGGCGAAGTTATTGCCTCTACATTCGATGAACCCGCTTCTCGTCACGTACAAGTTGCCGAAATGGTTATCGAAAAAGCAAAACGTTTAGTTGAGCATAAAAAAGATGTTGTTATCTTATTAGATTCAATCACTCGTTTAGCACGTGCTTATAACACCGTTATTCCTTCATCAGGAAAAGTACTTACTGGTGGTGTTGATGCTAACGCACTTCATAAACCTAAGCGTTTCTTTGGTGCTGCACGTAACGTTGAGGAAGGCGGTAGCTTAACAATCATAGCTACAGCGCTTATCGACACTGGCTCTAAAATGGATGAAGTTATCTACGAAGAGTTTAAAGGTACTGGTAACATGGAACTGCACCTTAACCGTAAAATTGCGGAAAGACGTGTATTCCCTGCTATCGACTTTAACCGCTCAGGTACTCGTCGTGAAGAATTACTAACTAAGCCAGATGAGCTACAGAAGCTTTGGATTTTACGTAAAATTGTTCATGACATGTCAGAAATTGATGCGATGGAATTTTTAATCGATAAACTATCAATGAGCAAAACCAACGATGAGTTCTTTGATTCGATGAGACGTCAATAAGAAGCGTCCAAACTCAAAATAAAAAGCGCCTTTTGGCGCTTTTTTAATACCATAAATAACAATTTGACTTATGTGTTAACCTTCATGTATTTTCGAAGAATAGCTTGCAGGTTAAACACTAACTCTTTGATATGTTGCTTATTCCTATTATCTTCTTTTTGTAATAAAGCTCTGTCTAGATCTTTAGCTGCTTGCGCTATTTCATCCAGCCCAAACATTTGCGCTGCACCTAAAATACGATGACTATCTTTTTGTAATGCTTCAAAATCTTCACATATAAAGTGCTGTGTTATAGTCTCATTTTCTAAAGTAAAACTCTGCTTAAAACTAATAACCAAGTCACTCATATCAATATCACTTTGTTCAACTTGTTGTGGCGTTTTAGTGTAACCAAGATACTGAGTTAACGTTTTATAAAATAATTCTTTATCGATAGGTTTGGCTAGATATCCGCTGAACCCTAGTGTTAAATAATCATCCACCTCATGGCTCATTGCATTCGCAGTTAAAGCAAAAATAGGACGTTGAAAACCGCATTGTTGTAATAATTGAAAGGCAGCTCGTCCATCCATCACTGGCATTTGTATATCGAGTAAGACTATATCTGGATCTTCTTGCAAGCATTGTTCAACGGCTTGCTCACCATTTTCAACTGCAATAACTTCGAGTCCCATTGAGCGTAAATAACGACTTATTAGCCTTCGATTATCAGGGTGATCTTCAGCAAGTAAAACCCTCCCACTTAACTGCTTGTCTTTTAAAACTGGAGCTTGTAATTCGGCAAGACCCTGCTCTTTCGAAACTTTTACACACGGTAAAAAGAATGAAAACTGACTGCCTTTCTTATATTCGCTTTGCACACTAATATAACCTCCCATCATAGAGGCTAATTGCTGCGACAAACTCAAACCTAAACCCGTACCACCAAATCGGCGACTAATACTGTTATCAGCTTGGCTAAAGCACTCGAAAATCAGTTTTAATTGTGTTGAGTTCATACCGATTCCGGTGTCTTTAATGACCAATACGACTCCTTGTTCTGTCTTATTTAGAACAATCACTACCTGGCCTGAATGGGTAAACTTGATCGCATTAGCACATAAATTAATGAGTATTTGTTTAACACGAATTAAATCTAATTTTGTGTAGAACTCATCACCAATTTGATTATCTAACACTAAACGTAGGTTTTTTGCTGTCGCTTGAGTAATAAACATAGCGTGTACATCATTTATTAACTGCACAATATCAAAACAAGAAATACTGAGCTCTAATCTGTTTGCTTCTATTTTACTTAAATCGAGCACATCATTAATTAAACTCTTTAAATGATCACTATGGCGTTGAATTATCTCTAATTCATCTTGAAGTTGCTCAGGTTCATACAGTCCGTTAATTAAATCATCAGTTTGGCCTAAAATTGCGGTCAGAGGAGTGCGAATTTCATGACTAATATTTGCTAAAAACTGACTTTTTACATCATTAGCTTCTCTTAATTCTTGCGCCACTGCTTGCAATTCAGCTGTACGCTGCTCAACCTGCTCAGCTAGGTGATGTTTCGCCCGCTTTTCTGCACCACGCCGATACAGTGCCACACCAGTCACAACAACCAAGAATAACAATACAAAAACAAACAAAGTGAGCTGAGAGCGCTGAGCCATTTTTAATTCTTGTACTTTGCGCTCTTGCTTAAGTTGCTTTATTTCTTGGTTTAATTGAGTTGCTTTGAATTGATCCTGCAATGCAGCCAATGCATTAATAATACTATCGCTTCTCAATAGTCTTAGTTCACCTATAAACTTTTCGTGAAGGATCATTGCACTAGAGTAATTACCTTGGCTTGCTTCAAGTAATGACTTGGTGCCTAAACCATTTCGGATCATCCGCTCACTTTTATACTCGTGGGCAAGCGCTGTTGAACGCTCCAAGCTCACTTTAGCTTTATCGAGTTCCCCTTTTACAAATTGTACCTTTCCCAAAGCATATAGCGCATTAAGCTCCAAACTTTGATTTGAAATTTTAAGTGCAAATTTCTCACCTAATCTTGCTTGTTCATAGGCAACATCCACTTTATTTAATATTAAGTTAATATTCGCTAAATTGGTGTACTGAGTTGATAAGTGGTTATAGTCATTAACAGATAAATAATAATGCAGTGCTAACTCGTAGTAATGTAGTGCTAAGTCGAATTGATTACTTTCAAAAGAAGCCACACCCATATTGTTATATACTTGGGCAATACCACTTTGATCTCCTAGCTTTTGGTAAACTTGAAGAACATCTTTATAGATAGCGAATGCACTTTCATAGCGCGATAACCGCACATAAACTCCAGCGATATTAAGCAAAATATCAGCCTTATCCTGATCGCTACCTTCAGTTTCATAGAGGCTTTGTACTTTTAAATAATAATCAAGAGTGAGCTTTAAATTATGCATATCAAAATAGGCTAAACCTATATTATTTAATATATTAGCTTGTTCAAGCTTTTCATTGTTATTTTCAGCAATAACCAATGCACGACTATATTCAACAATAGCCTGCTGAAATAAGCCTTGATAAAACAGTATCACCCCTTGCATTTTTATTGCGCGAAAATTTTCTGTAGGTAAAAATGAGAGGGATGTTTCTTTTTCGAGTAGTTTAAAATAGTGTAATGCATCAGGATATTGGCCGTTAGAAAATGCTAAGTTACCCAACTCTGAATACACTAAAGCACGATCTTTAGCGGTGGTTGCCTGCATTTCCAGCAATGTATTACCAGATTGAAGCTTTGCACTCCATTGCTGTTGTTGTTTAAACTCATCAAGTAACAAAGTAGCATTTTGTGCACAGCTCGGTGGAGCTAGCGCACTACATACAATGAATAAAAGGCACTTAAACTTGCCTCGCATAATTTTAATCCTTCAGATTGTTACTTATAACAATGTAATCTTTATCGAAGATACACCAATTACTAGGGCGTAAACAATGCTTAACCCACTGATTGACCAGATATTTGATTTAATATTAACAAAGCAAGTTTGGCAAGTTCATATTCTAGCATCAGAACTTATAAATAGTGGTGCAATTAAATCACTTGATAAAAATCCTGATCGTGATTTATTTAAGCGCAACTTTCTCATCATGAATGCACTGTATCAACTTCAAACTCAGCTTCATCCACAAACATTGTTAGTTTCAGCTTTGCATATAGAACTTTTAGAAAAAGAGTGTGAGTACCCACTAACAATTAAAACAAATTTGAAGGACTATTATCTAAACTGGGAAAATTACGACGCCTCAGCACAAGAAGTAGATGCACTCTTGACTAGTTTTTGGGAGAGGGTAAAACATGCAGATACAACAGTAACGTTAACAAAAGAAAATTATGATGAGCTCACTGCTAAATGGGAACTGCCAACTAACTTTACCCTTAAAGAGCTACAAAAACGCTGGCGGCAACAAGCTCTCAAAAATCATCCCGACAAGCCTAGCGGCTGCGAAATAAAATTTAAAAAAGTAAAAGGAGAATACGAGCAACTAAAAGCAGCTGCTCGTTAGTACATTCATTCAAATATAAATTAACGAGTAAGGCGACGAGCGCGTATTTTACGCCCCTTAATGTTGCCTTCAGTTAATTTACGAAGTGCTGGTTTTGATGAATTACGTTCAACTGCAACAAATGCTACGTTATCAAGTACGTTAATTTTACCTACTTGACGACCTGCAACCCCATCCTTACCTGTTAGAGCACCAAGAATATCGCCTGCACGTACTTTTTGCTTTTTACCTGAATCAATCATCAAAGTAACCATTTCAGGGCGGTACGGCGGTTTATCTAATAAATTAAACGGCGGCATTTGCTCTGGAGTAATATCACGCTCGTAATGATCGCCAATTTGTGCAATTTTAAACGCTTCTGCTTCACCGTAAATAGAACAAGCAATGCCCTTTTTACCAGCACGCCCAGTTCGGCCAACACGGTGAACATGTGTTTGCGTGTCGTGTGCTAAATGGTAGTTAATAACCATGTCCATATCATCAATATCTAAACCACGCGCTGCAACATCGGTGGCAACAAGTATTGAAGCACTTTTATTTGCAAAGTGAATGAGCGTACGTTCACGATCGCGTTGTTCTAAATCACCGTGCAATGCAACAGCGCTGAAGCCTTCGTCAGCTAAATCATCACACACTTGTTGTGTTTCTACTTTGGTATTACAAAATACAACACAGCTTTGTGGTGTAAATTTAAGAAGTAATAACTTAAGCGTTGGATAGCGCTGCTTATTGTTATCCATTTTGTAGAAGTACTGCTTAATTGTGCTTTTGGCTTGCTCTTCTTCTACTTTAACCATTTCTGGATTTTTAAGTACACGCTTAGCAATTGCTTCAATGGCTCTTGGGAATGTAGCACTAAATAACAATGTTTGACGATTTTGTGGAATACGCTCAATAATTGCATCAAGTGTGTCTTGAAAACCCATATCAAGCATTTGATCGGCTTCATCAAGTACCAATGTTTCAACATCATCTAAACGTAAAGTACCTTTACGAATATGATCATCAACACGCCCAGGTGTGCCAACAATGATATGCGCGCCATGTTCAAGTGAACCTATTTGCGGGCCAATTGAAACACCACCACATAACGTCAATATTTTAATGTTATGAATGCCGCGCGCTAATTTACGCATTTCAACTGCAACTTGCTCAGCAAGCTCACGAGTAGGACACAACACTAAAGATTGAATACGAAAACGTTTTACGTTTAGTTTAGCTAACACACCCAAGCTAAACGCAGCAGTTTTACCTGAACCGGTTTTTGCCTGAGCAATGATGTCTTTACCAGCAAGTACAGGCGGCAAACTTTGCGCTTGCACAGGTGTCATGTGGGCATAGCCAAGTGTTGATAAATTATCAACGAGTCCAGCCGGTAAAGCCAAAGATGAAAAAGCAGTTGAAGTCACAGTAAGTTCCATAGCAATAAAATAACATGGGAGAAAGTCCCACTAAATATGCTGCTAATAATAGCAGAATTCGTAATTGGCAACCATTAGCAAACACATTATAAACAGGTTAATGAAAGGTGTTGAAAATGATAGTAATTTGCATTAAGATCTCGATTGTTTTTTACATATCTGCCCTGGAAGCAATTAATGAAACTGAACTCTCTTTACATAGCACTATTAGCAAGTATTACCGCAAACGCACATGCAAACTCTACCGACCTTGAACGCATAGAAGTAAAAGGTAGCTACTTTAACGATTACAAAGTAGATAACGCCAATGGCGCAATGAGAACATCAGCTTCATTACTTGAAACTGCACAATCTGTCACTGTAATAACCGACACTATTATTAGCGAACAACTTGCCACTACCCTTGGCGAAGTACTCACAAATGACGCAAGCCTAACAGCTGGCTCACAACAACGAAACCGTGAAGTATTTAACTTACGCGGCTTTGAGCTGAGCTCATCGACAGGTTATTTACGCGACGGTCATCAGCATTGGTCGCACTATCAGCAACCAATCGAAATCTTGCAACAAGTTGAAGTAATTAAAGGCCCATCAAGTATTTTATATGGTCAGTCAGGCCCGGGTGGCTTGGTTAACATGGTAACTAAAAAGCCTACCGCACAAACATTATTTAATGCCAGTGCTGATGTAGATCAGCATGGTTCAACTCGCTTTATGGTAGATGCTGCAGGCGCATTAACTGAATCTGAAGATTTACGTGCTCGCGGGATTTTAGTAAAGCAAGACGTTGACTACTGGCGTGAATACCAAAATGGTGAAAACCGTGAACGCGACCGCTTTTTAGGTGCTTTAGTTGTAGATTACGATATTAGCGATAACGCATTAGTCCGTGTGCATTACGACCGCACAGATGACGAAGCCGGTTTAGATACTGGTGCATGGATAGATGATAATGCTAATGTAATTGGTAGCGATAAAACAATCCGTGATATGTCTTGGGCGTTTACCGATATTACCGTAGAAAACCTAGGTGTAGACCTAGAAGTATTTTTAACCGATAACTGGCAAGTAAAACTTGGCTATAACGAACAAACGTTTGAGCGCCAACGCTTTGAGTCAGCACCTCGCATGCCTAGTGGCTTTGCTGAAGGTGACAGCTATGAATCTCGTCCTTACGACCGTTTTGACGATTGGCAATTTAAAACTGCATTTATTGATTTTATTGGGGAATTTGAAACCGCGGGCATTCAACACCAGTTATTAGTAGGCGCTAACTCGCTTGATTACTACTACGGGCAATTACGCACAGCACTGCCTAAAGAAGAATACCTTTACTATTCAGCAGGTCAAGACGAGCCATCTCGTCCATCAATAAGCTATAAAACAGATGATACAATAAGCGAAACTGAATACGACTACTACGGTATTTACGTTCAAGACTTAATTTCGTTCTCACCAGAGTGGCAATTATCGCTAGGTGGCCGTTACGATAAGCAAACGCGTGAAGGTGCAGATAACGAGTCATTTGTACCAAAGGTAGGTGTGCTTTATCATCCAAATACTTCGGCAACTATATATGCTAGTTACTCAGAAGGTTTTGAGCCTCAAGGTAGTGAAACTCTGGTTGATGAAACCGATGTAAATAATGGCATGAAGCTAGATGCCATTACCTCAGAGCAAAGAGAGATTGGTATTAAATGGCAATTATTTGATGACCGTTTACTGCTTACAGGTGCAATTTTTGATATTAGTAAAGAAGGCACACTTGTTAGCGAACAGCTTGAGACGCCTATTGGCTCATTCACAAGTGAAACAAACCAAGTGGGTGAACAACGCCATAAAGGTGTTGAAGTAAGCGCACAAGGTGCAGCTACTGACCGCTTATTTGTTATGGCATCAACTATGTATCTAGATGCTAACTTTGAACGCGATGAAGTATTGGAAGGTAAGCGCCCTACCGATGCTCCAAAATGGTCAGCATCACTTTGGACTCGTTATGAATTAAACGACGCCATTGCCATTAACGCTGGCGCTTTTTACGAAGGCGAGCGCTTTGCAGATAGCGATAATACAATTACTAAAGATGCATATACGCGTGTTGATGTAGGTGCTACTTATAAGTTTAATTTAAGTAATACCGATATTAACTTACGCCTTAACATCGAAAACTTATTTGATAAAAGCTATTTAGGTGGTGGCGGCACTAATAACGTAACTGTTGGCGAAGGTACTAATCTTCGTTTAGCTGCACAATTTAGCTTTTAAATAAATGCCTTAAATAACAGCTTTAAAATATAGCCCGCGTACATGTACGCGGGCTTTTTTTATATCTAAACGTTTATACCTAACAGCATTAAACCTATTACAAAGCCTATTCATCTCATCTATTTTTTATCATGTTTGTTACATGTTCTAATAGCACTAATTATTAAAAAGGCTTACCCAAATGAAAAAATTAATTACCGCACTGCTGCTTACTAGCAGTATGGCTGCAAACGCTAACAACGCCGAATTTACCCAAAAGCAATTACAACAAGTCAATGAAGTGCGCACCTCTGCACTAAATAGTGATCTAAGCTATAAATTACTAGAGTCATTAACAACTGAAGTAGGCCCTCGCTTACCTGGTACTGAAAATGATAAAAAAGCAGTGGCATGGGCTAAAGCTAAATTTAATGAGCTTGGTTTTGATAAAGTATGGCTAGAAAAAGCAACATTTCCTGAATGGCGCCGTTATAGTGAAAGCGGAAAAATACTAACACCAAGCGAGCAACCACTGCACTTAACTGCATTAGGTAACAGTATAAGTACCCCAAAAGATGGGATTACCGCACCAGTAGTCTTGTTCGAAACACTTGATGAACTAAAAGCCGCACCGGCGAACAGCTTAAAAGGCAAAATTGCGTATATTAATTATCGTATGAACCGCCACATTGATGGCAATGGTTACGGACCTGCAGTAAAAGCACGCGGCACAGGCGCTATTGAGGCGTCTAAAAAAGGCGCTGTTGCCTACATGATGCGCTCGGTAAGTACCGGTCATCATCGTTTTGCACACACTGGCGGTAGTTACTACAAAGAAGGTGTTACAAAAATACCTAACGTAACCATTGCTAACCCAGATGCCGATCAAATCGCACGCTTAGTCGCTTTAAATAAAGAAGTGTCGGTAAATATTAATGTGCAAACCGAAAGCCTTGGTGAAGGCACCGGTTATAACGTTATTGGCCAATTTAATGGTACCGAAAACCCTGAGCAATATGTATTAATTGGCGGGCATTTAGATTCTTGGGATTTAGGGACTGGCGCACTAGATGACGGTGCAGGCGTTGCACTAACAATGGCAGCCGCTAAGCATATTAGCGATGTAAAGCGTCCTAAGCGCAGTATTCGTGTGGTACTTTTTGCAGCTGAAGAGCTAGGTCTTTGGGGTGCAAAAGCTTATTTTGCAAAGCATAAAAACGAGCTAAGCAATATTGTTGCAGCAGCTGAGTCTGATTTTGGCGCCGATGTTGTATATGCTTTTGAATCGAACGTAAGCGCAGAGTCACTTCCTGTAGTGCGTGCTATTGCAAAAGAACTTTCGCCGTTAAATATTGAGCATATTGGTAAAAACCAAGCGAATGGTGGCCCTGATCTAATTCCACTTAAAGCAGCAACCTCAGCACCTATTTTTGAACTTGCTCAAGATGGAACAGATTACTTTGATTACCACCATACAGCTGACGATACGCTTGATAAAGTAACACCTGCTAAGCTGCGTCAAAATACCGCTGCATACGCTGTATTTGCTCTAATGGCTGCTGATGCAAAAACAACAATTAGGCCTAAAGCTCAAAATAAGTAATAACAGACATACTTACTTACAGTTTGTGGCTTTAACTAACACGCTTCTTGTTTTACCTTTAGGTAATTAAACAAGGAGCGTGCTTTATGTTACTTTTCAACACGAGTGAATCATTTCCACATTTTGCACAAACAACACGCTGCCCTCATTGTCAAAGCGACGCCTACCATTTAGTAAATAAAAGCCGCTATTTACGGTTTAGTATTTTACCTATGCTTGCCTTAAAATTAAGTTATAAACGCGAGTGCTATCAATGCGGAAAAAGCGAACAGGTTAAAATATCGCAACTACCGTTAATAGAAAAACTAAGCCTACCTAAATACTTTATTGGTGTATTTTTATTGCTTTGGATTGTTTCGTTTTTTTATCAACAGCATCTTGATACCGAGACTAAAAAGCAAAGCTATTTGAATACACCTAAAATATATGACACCTATTTAGTACACGCCGACAAATTTACACACGAACCCTGGACCCTAACCAATTTAAGAATTGCTCAAGTTTTAAGTTTTGATAAACAGTTTATTACCTTTCAGATAAGCAACTACAGCTATAAACGTAATAATAGTATTACTTTGGCAATGCGTACTAGCCAGCTAATTCAAGACAATTACTTTTCCACTAAAACAATCACCCTCCCTCGTGATGAAGTAGCACGCCTTTACAACGACGAAGCTATTTACGACGTGCTGCGACCTTATGCCAACAGCCTTTATGGCGGGTTTGTGATGTTTCCTCCCAAACCTAAGCCACTATATAAAGGTTTAAAACTCGATAAAAACAATCAACAAGGCATTATTTATTTTAAAGATAAGTTGTTTTTTGAAGCATTTAATAGCTTTAAGCTAGCTGCTGAAGCGGGTTCTCAATGGGGGCAATTAAATTTAGCGCAAATGTATCGTGATGGTCAGGGAATAGCTCAAAATTATCAACAGGCTATTTATTGGTATAAAAAGGCCATTGAGCAAAAAAATACTAAAGCACAATTTGAATTAGAATCGCTTTGTAAAATAACTATCTGTAAATGAGTGAATTTCAATATAGCTGGCGCAACAAGTACGCCAGCTATAAATTATTTTTTAAATAACTTTGTATAACCTACATGTATAAGCACAACAACTAAGCCGGCAATAACGCCTAGCAAACCATCAAACAAGAGAGGTGCTAATACTTCTCCTGTACCGCCAGCAACCGATTGAGCATAGCTTGTTACATCCAACTGTATATGATGCAGCAACGCAACACCATGGACCAAAATACCGCCACCCACCAAAAACATCGCAATAGTGCCCGCAAATGCTAAAAACTGCATCAACCTAGGCGCTGCTGCGAGTAAGCCTTTACCAAGTAATTCTTTAAATTTATTAGCTGACACTTTAGATTGGTTGAGTAAATAAAGCCCGGCATCATCCAGCTTTACAATACCGGCAACCAAACCATAAACGCCAATAGTCATTATAATTGCGATAACACAGAGCACTAACGCTTGGTTAAATAATGTAGCACCAGCAACAGTACCTAGCGTAATAACAATGATTTCAGCAGAAAGAATAAAGTCGGTTCTTATTGCCCCTTTTACTTTTTGTTTTTCGTACTCAACTAAATCTAATTTTTCATCTTCGTCTATCGCTTCATTCTGGTGGGGTAAAAACTTAGCAAATACTTTTTCAGCCCCCTCAAAACATAAGAATAAACCACCCATCATTAAAAGCGGTGTTATTAACCAAGGCAGCCATACGCTTATTAATAAAGCGGCGGGTACGAGTATCGCTTTATTTAAAAATGAGCCCTTTGCCACAGCCCAAACAACCGGTAATTCACGCTCTGCTGCTACACCTGTAACCTGCTGCGCATTGAGTGCTAAGTCATCGCCTAATACACCCGCTGTTTTTGTTGCTACTTTACTCATTGTCGCAATGTCATCGAGCAAAGTGGTTATATCGTCTAATAATGTTAAAAGGTTAGTACCAGCCATAAAGCTTCCGAGCTCAAAAAATATTGCTATAAACATAACGTAAAGCACTACTTTCACCAACGGTTAATTTAGCTTTGTTAATCTCTAATTAGAATTAAGGGTAGGGCTTCCCAAAGATGATCATTTTGAACGTAGATGGAGGTAAGAGTGAAAATAAATATAGCAATCATAGTCAGCTTACTTAGCTTAATCGCATGTAGCGAACAGCAAGTAAATACTACCTATCTATGTGGTAAAAACAAACTAACACTAAGTATTATCAACGATAAATATGCTGAGCTTACTTTTAACAACGAAACGCATTTAATTAATCATGAAAAAAGTGCATCAGGGAATAAGTACATAAGCGAAAATGTACTGTTTTGGGGTAAAGATAATCACGCCATGCTTATAATTTCAGGGAAAAAGCAGCAATGCATTATTAATTAGCCACCAATTAACAACATCTAAAAAACACTGCTACACTAAATAAAGTGTTAATTTTGTTGATGAAGTTATGCGCTCTATTGCTATAAAACATAAAATAATCTTAGCTTTTTCTGCCATAGGGCTGTTAATGCTGACTAGCTGTGTGTTTTTTTATTGGTCGTTAAACCAAATTAGTATTACTACTTCACGTATAGAAACCTTAGCCGTTCCAGTACAACAAGTTAGTAAAAATTTAAGGCTTTCACTTCTTTCCATAACTAAATTTAATGCTGTTGCTTACAGCCAGACCAAACCAGATTCACTATTGCGAAATAAAGACCAAGCATACGCAGAGCAAGAGCAATTTCTAACAATGCTTAATGCGCTTGAATCCCAACTGTTTCAGCAGCAAAATATGCAAGCTTTACTTGCAGCAACAACTGATAACTTTAATCAACTAAGCAAAATAAGTGCTGCAATGTTTAGTGCAAAGGAACAACGATTTAAAGCACAAAACTCGGCCCTATCACTTATTAAAGAATTCATTGAGCAATTGAGTGGCTTGAGTAATCGTTTGCTTGACATAGAGCTATTAGAAGTACCCTCAACACAACAGCCTCTACTCGATTCTATGTTTGGTACGGCAACACGTATTGATGATCTACTATTTAATTTAAGTAACAATGTTAAAAGCATCACTCAAACTACAAGTACTAGCGACTTAAGTAATCACCAACAAGATACTTTGTTTTTACTCGATAATATTCAGCCTAACTTTACTTACCTAGAGCAGCAGGCGGCACCTTTCAGTAATGATCTAAACATCGGCCAACTTACTATTGAGTTCAACGATTTAAGGGATCTCTTAAATGCGCCAAATGGTATTTACGTAAAACAAAAGAAAACGATTGAAAACAAAACAACGGCGCAACAAAAATTTGAACGCTTTCAACAAGAATTTATAAACACAGAAAACCAATTACTTAAACTTAATAAACTTGCTGATGAACGATTTAACACCCTTCAAAATAATGCCAAATCAGCCATTAATATGGGCTCAAGCTCGGTAATTATAATCGCCCTTGTACTGATTATACTGGTGATCATAATTTCAATTTTTACCACCAATGCAATGCTAAAGCCCCTTAATAAAGTAAATCGTGATTTAGCTTGCATAGCCTCAGGTGACTTTTCTAAGCGCAGCCATCCACGCAGTAAAGATGAGTTTGGCACTTTACTTAACAATATTAATAAACTTAGTGACGACTTAAGCCATTTAATAAAAGCAATTAGTAACGATGCACATGAACTGGACAAATCAGCGATTCAAACCAGTGAAAAAGGTCAGCAAATGACCATTGTTGCCCAACTACAGCTAGAGCGGAGCGCACAAGCAACTGCGCTTGCACAAAGTATGCTAGATAATTCACAAGTCGTGTACGAACAAGCTGATAGCACATCAAATGAAATAACTAACGCCTCACAGTTTGCTAATGACGTTAACCAAATAGCCAATCAAAATAGCCAAAGTATTGAGGCACTATTAAGCCGTTTAGATAAGGCAGTTAGTAGCACAAAAGAGCTTGCTGAATTTACCGAACTCATTGGTGCCATTGTAGAGACTATTAGCAGTATTGCTGAGCAAACAAACTTGCTTGCGCTCAATGCTGCAATAGAAGCGGCAAGAGCTGGTGAAAATGGACGAGGATTTGCAGTTGTCGCTGATGAAGTTCGCTCACTAGCTGCGCGTACACAAAGCTCAACAAGCGAAATAAATACCATGATCCAAACATTACAACAGCATACTAAAACAACACAAAGTGAAATTAACGATGGCCAACAACAAGCCAAAAAATGTGTTGAAAATAGTGCTGAACTAAATAAAGCTGTAGAGCGTATAAAAAGCACATTACTATCGGTTAATCAAATGAGCGAACAAATAGCAAAGGCCTCTCATGAACAGTTAACTAATAGTAACGACATCCAAAAAATAATGGCAAAGGTAACAGAGCAAGCCACCTTAAATGCCAAAAACGCGACAACCCTAGCAAGCGAAAGTGAAGACGTAAATCAACTTGCACACTCTCTAACGAGTGCCGTAGAGCGCTTTAAGTTTTAAGCACAAGTAATGACTTGCCTTGCATGAAATGGGTATAATACTTCAACTCTTTTGCTTAATAGCGGCCCACAATGAAATATAAAGATCTACGTGATTTTATCGATTTACTTGAGAAAAAAGGCGAACTTAAACGTATCACCCAAGAAATCGACCCGTATCTTGAAATGACCGAAATATCTGATCGCACATTGCGTGCAAAAGGTCCTGCGTTATTATTCGAAAATCCAAAAGGCTACGATATGCCGGTGCTTACCAACTTATTTGGTACACCAAAGCGCGTTGCTATGGGAATGGGCCAAACAGAGGTTAGCGAGCTACGTGAAGTCGGTAAACTGCTCGCTTTTTTAAAAGAGCCTGAGCCACCAAAAGGCATTAAAGAAGCTCTAGGCGCTATACCTATTTTTAAGCAAGTGCTTAATATGCCAGCAAAAGAAGTTAAAAAAGCGCCTTGCCAACAAATAGTTTTAGAAGGTGATGATGTCGATTTAACTAAGTTGCCCATTCAGCATTGCTGGCCAGGTGATGCAGCGCCATTAATTACTTGGGGCCTTACGGTCACTAAAGGCCCATATAAAAAACGCCAAAATCTGGGTATTTATCGCCAGCAATTATTAGGAAAAAATAAAATAATTATGCGTTGGTTGTCACATCGTGGTGGCGCGCTTGATTTTCAAGAATGGTGTAAAGAAAACCCAGGGCAACCTTACCCTGTATCGGTAGCACTAGGTGCCGATCCTGCCACTATATTAGGTGCCGTAACGCCTGTACCTGACACTCTAAGCGAATATGCATTCGCTGGCTTATTACGTGGTAGCAGAACCGAAGTTGTAAAATCTATTTCAAATGACCTACAAGTCCCTGCCAGTGCAGAAATAGTACTTGAAGGTTACATAATGCCTGGTGAAATGGCGCCAGAAGGTCCTTATGGTGACCATACCGGTTACTATAATGAAGTAGATGACTTTCCAGTAATGACGGTCACTCACTTAACGCATCGTAAAGACCCTATTTATCACAGCACATTTACTGGCCGACCGCCTGATGAGCCTGCGATTTTAGGTGTAGCACTTAATGAAGTGTTTGTGCCGATATTACAAAAGCAATTTCCTGAAATTGTCGACTTTTACCTTCCGCCAGAAGGATGCTCGTACCGTATGGCGATTGTAACAATGAAAAAACAATATCCTGGCCATGCCAAGCGCGTGATGATGGGGGTTTGGTCGTTCTTACGTCAGTTTATGTATACCAAGTTTGTAATTGTGTGCGATGACGATATTAATGCCCGTGATTGGGAAGATGTTATTTGGGCTATAACAACCCGAATGGATCCAGCGCGTGATACAACATTAATAGAGAACACACCTATTGATTATCTCGATTTTGCATCGCCAGTCTCTGGCCTTGGTTCAAAAATGGGAATGGATGCTACCAATAAATGGCCTGGCGAAACCACCCGCGAATGGGGCGAGCCTATTGTTATGGATAAAGACACCAAAGACCGCGTAGATGATATTTGGGAAAGCCTTAATATTGTTTAAGTGTTTATATGTAAGTACATAACAGGCTATAAAATAACCCTGCAGATATGTTAGAATCGAGTCATTCGATTGCGTATCTGCTGTTAAAAGCGCTGCTAAAAGGTAAAAAATGCAAACATTAAAAGCTGAAGTTGTAGCTATCAGCCCACTTACAGAATTTGTTCATAAAGTAATTTTAAAGCCACAACAACCTGTGACCTTTGAAGCTGGCCAATACATGCAACTCGTATTAGGCGAAAAAGACAAACGTGCTTTTTCTATTGCTAGCCGCCCTTCACAGTGCGATGCAATAGAACTGCATATTGGCGCATCTGGTGCCGATTCTTATGCAATGCAATCGTTAGAACATTTACGAAACGCCCATACCACAGGGCAGTTAGTAGACATTGAAGCTGGCCTAGGTATTTCACAGTTGCGCCTGCAATGTGAGCGTCCTATTATTTTACTCGCCGGCGGTACTGGTTTTTCATACGCAAAATCAATGGCTGATCACTTAGCTGAAATTAAGTGCGACCGTCCTGTATTATTTTACTGGGGTGTAAAAGAAGAGTCAGCTTTATACGCGCACACAGAAATGCAAACATGGGCCGATAGCCATAAAAACTTTGAGTTTATCCCTGTGGTAGAAAATCCATCAGCGAATTGGCAAGGTCATACTGGCTATGTACACAAAGCCGTAATGCAAGATATCGTATCACTTGCCCCATATGATATTTATATGGCGGGTCGTTTTGACATGATAGGTATAGTCCGTGATGACTTTATTACTCATGGTGCAATTCGTGAAAACATGTACGCCGACGCATTCGCATTTATAAAGTAATTAAAATTAACTTTTACTTATAAATAAAGGCACCTAGTGCCTTTATTTTTATAATAACAAAAATTCAATAGTTAAAATCTATCAATCTCATCAGTATAAACAATTTCCTAAATCCCTATCTATAAACCATACTTTGTATAGAACATCAGCGGGAGAGACCCAAATGCTAAATACAAAAGTAAAAGATTTTATGCAACGCAAGTTACCAAACATAACACCAGATACAGAAATGACCACCGCTATAGCAGAACTACAAAAATTTAAACTGCTTGGTGCACCAGTATTCGATAAAGATAAATGCCTAGTCGGATTTATTTCCGAACAAGAGCTTTTAAAGCCACTTATGCAAAGCAGTTATTTTTGTGATGGCATAGTAAAAGTATCGCAGCTTATGCAAACAGGAGTCGTTACTATAGATGGTGATACAAATATTATTGAGCTTGCTGAAAAAATGCAGCCTGGTAAACCAAAAAACTACCCAGTTGTAGATGGCATTAAAGTAATCGGTATGATCAGCCGGGCAGATGTACTTAAAGCACTTTACGATAATTACATAAGCTGCCAAACACACTAAATTGCAGATAACAAAATGCCGCTTATATAAAGCGGCATTTTTAATACTCTTAAATTAACGTGCGCTAACGATTGCCGAAAGTTCTTTTTTATCGCCATCGCTTAAAAATGCTATTTCTAATGCATTTGCTTGGGCTTTTTCCATATCAGCTTGAGATAAACCAGCTTGAGGTGCTGCAACTGCATATTCATACTCAATTTCAATCCCTTCCACAGCAGGATCATCAGTATTAATACACGCTAAAATACCGTGATCTAAAAACTGCTTAAGTGGATGCTTAGCTAGGTCGCTCACTGTACTGGTTTGAATATTACTTGTTAAGCATGACTCAATACCAATGCGATTATCGCGTAAGTAATCCATGAGCTTTGGATCTTCAATGGCTTTAACGCCATGCCCTATTCGGCTCGCCCCTAATTCATTAATTGCTTGCCAAATACTCGGAGCACCAAGAGCTTCTCCAGCATGAATAGTCGATGCTAAATAGGCATTTCGTACCTGTTTAAAGTGCGCTACAAACAACTCACCCGGGAAGCCAATTTCGTCACCGGCTAAATCAACCGCTACTAAATCATTTTTAAATGCGAGTAATGCATCAAGCTCTTTCTGGCATGTTTTTACGCCATAAGTACGCGATAAAATACCAATTAAATTTGCTTTTATGTTTGCGCCTTTTGTTGCTGATTTAATACCATCAACAACCGCTTCTACAACCCCTTCTGGGTGTAAACCTTGGCTTTGTGCCATATAGTAAGGGCTAAAACGAAGCTCTACGTAATCAAGGCCTTGGGCTTGAGCATCTTCAATGTTTTCAATCGCTATGCGCCTACACGCATCGTAGTCGCCAAGTACTGCAACACCCCAATCTAACTTTTGTAAAAAAGCCATAAGATTTGGCTCAGGATCAATAACTTGAACATGAGGAATGAGTGCCTCAACATTATCTGCAGGTAACTCTATATTAAACTGACGACCAAGTTCTAATATGGTTTGCGCACGTACATTACCGTCTAAATGGCGGTGAATATCTAGCAAAGGTAATTTTCTATTGATCATAATAGCAACCCAGTTTAGTTAAATTTGCGCGCATGATACGCAGATATAGTTATTTTTCAAGTCTATATGGTTTGCGGTAAGTTTAAGCGGTCATATGTCTGCTTTTTGTGCAAAAATAACGTAACTTATTTATGTGATAAATGATGCCACAGTGTTTTAAATAGCGTATTAGCATCAATTGGCTTGGTTATATAGTTATCCATTCCACAAGCAACTGCTTTTTTAACATCATCATCATGCGCGTTGGCAGACAAACCAATAATAGGTAAATCAATCAGCCCTAAATCATTACGGATAACTTTGGTTGCCTGTAAACCATCCATATTTGGCATTTGAATATCCATCAGCACAATGTCATAACTATTGGTAGTCAACATTTTTATTGCTTCAAACCCATCACTCGCAATATCAGCTACACACCCCTTGGTCTTTAATATTGCACTAGCAACATGTTGATTTAAAGAATTGTCCTCAACTAAAAGCAGCTTATAATCAGTAAACGATAAGCTCTCAACATCTATCTCATTATATTGTTGCTGTACCTGCTCTGCTTTTGGTAGGGGGAATTCAACGGCACACTAAATGTAAAAGTAGAGCCTTTACCCTCGTGGCTAGCTAAATCAATAGCCCCTCCCATCAACTCAACCAGTTTTTTGCAAATACTCAAACCTAGTCCTGTGCCACCATATTGTCGAGAAGTAGAACTATCGGCTTGAGAAAAAGGTTTAAACAACTGTTTTTGAGCTGCTTCACTAATACCAATACCCGTATCGTTAACACTAAAATAAGTCATCTTTTTTGATTGCCATACTTTAAGTGTTATGCAGCCTTGCGCTGTAAATTTAACTGCATTATTAAGTAAATTTAAAAGTATTTGTTTTAAACGAATAGGATCGGTATGAATAGTTAAGTTTGTTGTTTTATCGTAATCGAGATGCAATTCCAGTGACTTAACATCTACTTCAAATTGCATTAAATTCGTCACTTCATCCACTAAGCGACCCACATTAATTGGCTCTTGTACTAAATCAAGTTTGCCAGCTTCCATCTTAGAGAAATCGAGTACATCGTTTAATACCCTCAGTAACACACCAAGCGCACCATCCGCTTGCTCTATATAAGTTCGAGCCTGTGGCCAATCATTTTGCTGCAGCGCTAAATAGTGCAGTCCTTTTATACCATTAATAGGTGTGCGCACCTCATGACTCATATTAGCTAAAAACTGGCTTTTAATATGGCTTGCTTCATCAGCTTTTTGCTTTTCTTGACGTAAAACACGAGTTTGTTTTGCCACTTGCTCACGAATTTGTATATTTGTACCAGTAACCGAAATCAAAAAAGTTATTAATAACCACACAAATAGCATACCTACTATTTGTGCAAGCCAATACATTAACCATGATGTTCTAACTACAGGCTCATGTAATTGCACTTGCCAGATCCGCTTGCCAATAAGTAATTGGTATTCTTTTAATAGTTCAAAAGAATGAGTATCGGCTGTGTAAATACTCTGTTTTTGATTGGGTAAAGTCACATCTAAAAAGCTAGCTGCAACGAGGTTATTTTGATCAAATAATAACGATTGCGATAATTTTTTAAGGCTTACTACTGCAACAACAAACCCTTTAAAGTCATCTTCAGTAGTGGAGTTTCCAAAAACAGGGTGCAAAAATAACACACCTTTTTCTTGCGTATTTTGTACTAAATCGATTGGCTCACTCAGCACTAGCTCATTTAAAATTTTTGCTTTGTGTAATGCTGCCGCCCTCCCTTTATTTGAGGCTAAGTCAAAACCAATAACACTTACATTACCAATCAATGGGTATGCATAAAGTACAGGGTAATAAAAGTCACGTGAACTTACTGGCTCCCATACCCCTTCTGACCATCTTTCTTTTACATAGTAATCATCAATGTATTGAGCATTTTCTGAGCGTTCAAAATCGGCTAATTGCTCTGCTGAAATGTAAGGTACCCATTCAAATGCAACAATTTCTTGACTATAACTAAGCTGTTTAGAAGTGAATAGCTTAAATTCATCAAAAGTCACCTCATCACTACTTGCAAAAAATGTTGCTAGCAAGCTTAGATGGGCTGACACTTCATCAATTCGTTGGCTTATAGCATCTTGAACAGACAATATTTTAAGCTCTTGTTTTTGTATTTCTTTTTCTTTTTTAAAATTAGACGCAGTATAAAATCCTGCACTAATAATGATATATATCATTAGAGAAGGAATAATAACCTGCAGCCTATTTTGAACTTGTTGATAGTTAAACCCAGCAAGCACCAGCGGAGTAAAAATTAATACTCCAACGCTATCACCTATCCACCATGCGATAAAATTATCAATAGCGCCATGTGCTGGTATTACGTGATTACTAACTAATAAAAACGTACCGACTCCTGCAGCCAGAACACAACACACTGGACCAGCTATAAATAAGCTTTGTATACAATACTTTAAAGAAGAGAGATCAAGGGGGCTTTTATAACTTTTGTAATAAATTGAGCGCCTATCCATGCTTGCAACACAGACGCTATAGTAACTAACAAGGCTTGAATGGCAATTTGCCAATTGAAGATATCAGATGCGCTATCGAGGTTAACTATATTTGTTAATAACGCACCAATAATGATGCCAGGTAAAGCTCTACGATTCCACAGTAAAAGTCCAGCCAGTGCAATGCCCGAAGGAGGCCATGAAGCAACGGCATAACCATCAATAGAAAGAAGAAGATTACTAGCAAATCCAGTTAAAAAGTAAGCACTGGCTAGGCTGAAAGTTAATACGAATAAATTTTTCAATACTCAGCTCCTATACCTGTACTTACATTTAGTTTAGTTTAGTTTTTCATATTTAAGCTCATTGATACAAAACCAGTGCTTTCTCAGTTTGTGCACTTTTACTATAGCTTAGCGCAGCTTGTTCTGCGTACTGTTTTTTATTTTCAGAGTTCAACGCTTTATCAAATACCCTTGCGGCTAAATCATAGTCACCTTGTGCATTGGCAAGGCAAGCAAGTGCTAGTAATAAAGCATTATTACTTTCATCTTTTTTAAGGCGCTCTTGAATGCAGGTCTGCAACTTGATTGCATCAGCATTGGCTGCGCCATTTAAGATATGGGCAAGTTGATTGTGCTGTTCGTTGTGTTTAACCATTTTTATCAAGTCGCCCTCAATTACAGCTAGCTGACCTATCGCTGCCATTTTCGCTAAATAAGCAGTATGCGCATAAGCTTGTAGCTTTTTAGGAAGCTGTTTATATTTATGTGTAATTTTTTCAATTGGCAGAGCTGAAAAGTAAGCATTAAAAACACATGTCCACTGCTCGCTTGAAAACACCTTTTTGCGCAACAATCTTGGTAAAATGTCTTCTAAAGCACTAAAGTGCTGCTGTTGCACCAACACTTCGGTATACAGCTTTAACTCAAGCGCAGTAGCTTTTTTAGATTCGGCGCTTACACGCATCTGCGATTCAATTGCGCTACTATCGCCACTTGCTAGCCAAAGTTTCGCGACTTTTAGTTGATGCTCAGGGCTTATTTCAAATAAACGCTCAAGTGCTTTATCTGTTTGATTATTAGCAAGCGCTGCTTTTGCAAGTAATGCTAAGCGAATATCTTCAAACTTATCTGGCACACTATTACCCGATAAAGCCTGCTCTACATGCTCATAATCATCGTTAATAGCACTCCACAGAGCCTGCTCAATAGCTGCTTGTTTGCGCTCTTGATTACGTGCAAAAAAGCCATGTTTAGTATTATGATAAATCGATAATAAGTAGCGGATTAGCTTATATGTTAAATATAAAACAACAGCGGTAATGACTGCCATTATACAAAACGATACTATCGTGCCTTCTATCGTCGTATTGTTAAACGAAATAAGTACATAACCTTTTTCATCTAGCACAAATGGAGTAACCGCTAATACAACAACAATAGCTACAATTAAAATAATTAGCCCTATCATTGCGCCCACTCCTTAACCTTTTGTGTACTGTTTAAGGTTACTTTTGGATTAAAGTTAAGCTGCTCTTTTTCGAGTTTAGACAACGCTTTAAGTACCGTTTTAGTTGTATCATCGTCTTGCTTAAAGTACTCACCAACTAAACGTTTTGCTTCACTTAAGGCGCTAAAGAAAATACTCGCCTGTTTACTCATAAGTGCATCTTGTGCCTGAGTTATATTAAGCTTGATTCGTTGATTTATTAAATGGCGCTCTTGATCCGTAAGTAATGGCTCAATAGAAACACCTTCGTGCTGGCGAATAGTAATAAAGCTATCCACAATTTTATTCCAGCTATTACTCAAGTTTTGCTGCCAATCACTTACGTCACCACTTAAAGCATTCTCATCTATTTCAGCTGCTTCTTCAGGTAAATTAACCGCATTAAAAACTAAATTATCAACGTTATTAAGTGCACTGTTTAGCTGTAAATAAATAGCTTCTGTTGCAACAGGTTTAAGGCTATCAAGTGTTTGTATGTCTTGCATAATAGCTTGGCGAACTTCAACTGTTCCTGGATGCTCACTAAGTAATCCATCTAAGCGTTTTAAAACAGCACTAGTGCCTTGGTAATCTTTTTCAGCCCATAGTTTAAACTCAGCCATACGTTGTAAACTGGTTACTTCTTGTGGGTTTAGAGACGAGCCTTGTTGCTGCGCCTTTTGCAAAGCTGCTTTCAATTCTTGCTGATTTTGAGCTGCACTTTCACTGAGGGCTGTGGCAATTTTTTTCTCACTATTAAACAGCGCTTGCTGTAAATTAGATTGCGCCGATTTAAGTGCTTGCAGCTCTTGAACGAGTAACTTATTTTGCTCGCTTAACTCATTAACGGCTAGGTTTTGCGCCTTACCAGCATTTAATTTTTGATAAAACTCGTATCCAACACCAGAGGCCACAATTAACGAAATCAAAAGCGCAAGTGCTGCAACCTTACTTACCTTTTGTTTATTTTTGTCTGCCGTATTTTTTGTAGCTACAGGCTCTTGCTTTGTTGATTTAGCTGAGGCTGTGTTAGCTGTTGTTGGTGTGGCTTTTTCTGCCGTAACTGGCTTTGACTGTTCGCTCATGTTGCTACCTTGCTGATTTATGCAGGTAAACATAGCATCATCGCTAGCCCCTGCTGCAATATGTATATTAGCCAAGCTTACTTGTTGCAGCTTTAAATAAGCGGCTATCCGCTCGCTGGCAACATAAAATTGGCACTGTTGTAACCATAGTAGTTGTTGTGCAGCAAGGCTTTTAAATATAGCATCAACTGCTGCATTACTTGTTATGACTATACCGTGTACATTCTGGCTTTTCCAGTGGTCTGTCCAGTTAGAGGTGATACTCTCTGTGGGTTCACGTTTGTACACAACACAATTATTTAAAAAAGCACCGCGCTCTTTGAGCGTTTTAGCTAACTCAGGGCGGCCACCTTGCCCCTTAACTAACACTATATTACTGCCATCAACCTCTGCGAGTGATTTAAGCGCAAGCAACCCTTCTGAATCATACTGCTTTGGTAATGCTGCGCGCACACCAAATTGCTCATATATAATGTCGGCTGTTTGTTGCCCAACCGCATAAAATTGAGCTTTAGTATTTATATCGGGTTTTAATTGCGAAAGTGCACTAACTGCATCTTGCGATATAAATATTATTTTATCTGCATTTAACAGCGGACTAAGTTCAGTGCTAGAGGGTGTTAAATGCGTTATTTTTAATACCGGAAACAAAGACGCCTGATAACCCGCTTGCTCAAGTTGCTGTGCAAGGGCTGCGCCTTTTCCTTCGGGCCGAGTTATCAGAATATGTGTCATTTATGCGTCTCTATAAACTTCAGCTAATATTTTGTCTGCACCTTGAGCTAGTAATTTTTTAGCAAGCTCAATACCTAGTTTTTCTGCGTCATTTACATGGCCTGTTACTTCGTCACGTAAAATTTCGCTGCCATCAACAGCACCAACTAAACCACGTAAATGTACTTGCTCGCCATCAACTAATGCATAAGCACCAATAGGAACTTGGCAACCACCTTCTAAATAGCGATTCATCGAACGCTCTGCGTTTACGCGAATACGTGTTTGTGTATGCTCAAGTGGTGCAAGTAATGCTTTGGTTACTTCATCATCAATACGACATTCAATACCTACAGCGCCTTGACCATTTGCTGGTAATGACACTTCTGGCTCAATGTAGTCAGCAATACGCGACTTCATTTTTAAACGAATAAGCCCCGCTGCCGCTAAAATAATAGCATCGTATTGGCCGTCATCTAATTTACCTAAACGCGTATTTACATTACCGCGTAAATCACGAATATCTAAATCAGGGCGAAGCGCCTTAATTTGGCACTGGCGGCGTAGGCTCGAAGTACCAACAATAGCGCCTTGTGGTAGCTCACTTAAATTAGCAAAATTGTTTGATACAAAAGCATCGCGTGGATCCTCACGCTCACAAATAGTATGTAGTTCCAATCCTTCTGGGAACTCTACTGGCACGTCTTTCATAGAATGCACGGCAATATCAGCGCGACCATCTAACATAGCTTGCTCTAGCTCTTTAACAAATAAGCCTTTACCGCCAATTTTAGCCAATGGCGTATCTAAAATTATATCCCCCTGCGTCGACATAGGGACTAATTCTACGCACACATCTGCATGAAAACGCTCAAGCTCTGCTTTCACAAATTCGGCCTGCCAAAGTGCTAGGGCGCTTTTACGCGTTGCGATACGTACTAATTTTGTTTTTTCTGTCATAAGGGTATCCAATTAATTACTGCGTTTAGCTAGTTTTAGTCTGCTAAAATTCTAAATTCTTTTTGAGCTATCAAGTTACCTTGCCCATCAACGACATCTACACGCCAGTGACCTGTTTGCGTGGCCATAATATTTTTCGTTGAGTATGTTCTGTAGCGAGTAGAGGTTACATTGAGCGAAATTTCAGCCATCGTAGTGCCCTCAAAAGACCACACATGCTTTACCTGCTGACCTTGTAAGCCTTTAAGTTCACTAAAAAATGATAATGACTCCTCAAACTGACTTAAACGAATGTCAGCAGCAAACACATTTGTAGGCTCACGTCGGCTTACTTTTCGAGTAAGTACTGCACGGCTAATTTTACCCGTGTCTATTTGCGCGCCCAATGCCACACTTGCAACTTGCGCGGTAGGCGAAAAGCCTTCAGTGCCACTCAATGCGCCATCATCGTTTTCTAGCTCTAAGAGTAAGTCGCTCTGATTGGCTAGCTCAGCTTCATTTTGAGCTTCTGCGATTTTTTCTTGTACTTCATTATCAATATTTGAGTTTAACTCTATATTAATGCTTTCGCTTTGATCAGTAACAATATCGTTGTTAGCTAATAAAACCGTATTATTATTTACAAGTTCGACTTCGCCTAGTGTTTTACTTGAGATGTTTTTTGATTTTCGTTTTGCGCAGCTGACAACGGTTCGATACTCGTCTGCGTTATCTCCACAGACTCATCTGGGATATTGTTTACCGATAAGTCTGGCTCAACATCCGTTACTTCATCGCTTGTCTGGTTCTCTGCGTTATTACTAAAACTTAAAAAGTGCTCTTGCTCATTTGGATGCTCGCCTTGTTCTGCACTGACTGACGTTGTTAAACCATACACAACAGCTGCAGAGGTCATTAATACCAACATAGCAATACTCACAATACGACGCCAATTCCACTCGTAACTTACCGTTGGTAAGCTCTCTTGTAGTTCGCGTTTAACATTTGCTTTAATAACTATTTTTTGACTCATATTGACCTCAGCGATTCCAAAATTAACTTAAACGAGCAACCAACCATTGGCGAATAGCTTGCAGTTCTTCTGCGCAAACTTGATGAGCCATTGGATATTCTTGCCAGCTTACATCCATGTTATGTGCTGTTAATACTTCAAACGCACTTTTACCTGCGCTATAAGGTACAACATTATCTTGACTACCATGCGCCATAAATACATTTAAATCGGTATGTTTTGCTTCATCAGCAAATTTTTGTGGCACACACATATAAGTAGAAAGCGCCATAACACCGCCAAGCTTTTGCTCAAAGCGCGGCGCTAAATGCAGCGACACAACACCACCTTGAGAAAAACCAGCTAAAATAATTTTATTAGCAGGAATGCCATTTGCTATTTCTGTGTTGATTAATTCTTCTACTTTAGCAGCCGAATCTCTCACACCTTGCTCATCAGCGCGTTTATCTAACTCTATAGATTTAATATCGTACCAAGAGCGCATTTCCATACCACCATTTATGGTGACCGGTTGCACTGGCGCATGCGGAAAAATAAACCGTATACCAAGCTCGCTTGGTAGGTTTAATTGCGGTGCTACTGGTGCAAAACCATCACCAGAGTCGCCTAAGCCATGTAACCAAATAACGGTCGCTTTGTGCTCACCTTGGGCTGGGTATTCTACAAATTCTAAACTCATAGTGTTGATTGCCATTTAACTTCTTGGCCAGCTTGGCGCGTTGACGCTTCATTAATAAATGCCCAAAATTCAGCGCCAGAGCGGTTATCAATCCATAACCCATCACGCATTTCAAAATGATGTCCGTTAAACTTAGTTGCAACCCACACTTGATGAAGAGGTGCTTGCTTGTTGATCACTATTTTACTTTTATCAGGAAAAATAATTTCTAAAATACCTTGTGCCGATTCGTAGTCTAAATCAGCTTCGCAATCATCAACCTGCTCTTCAATAGTGAACATAAGGGCTTCGGCTAATTGGTGATATTCGTGTTCAGTCATTGTTATTTCCTTTGCAGGCGAGCCGCCTAATATTGGGTACGTTTTAGCTTTAAAAATGTGCAGCTAGTGTAACAGGAATAAAATCATCCGCGAATAGCTGCATTTTTTAGATATTCTGTTACTCTGCGATTATAAAGCCAGCAACCGTATTAATCTAATGAAAGCGACACATACCTTACAATTAAAAAAACTATTAATAAGCACTGTACTGTTAAGCGCCTTAGCTGGCTGCGGACAAAGCGGTCCGTTATATTTACCAGAGCCACAAACAGAGCAAAACCAACCTCAAAATACAGCTCAGCCAGCCACTACCGCTGAGCAAGCCAAAGCACAGCAAAGTCAGGAGCAATAAATGGATTATTTTAATTACAAAAACAACCAATTATTTGCCGAAGACGTCAATGTGGCAAGCATAGCGCAGCAATACGGTACGCCATGTTATGTTTACTCGCGTGCTACATTTGAGCGCCATTACTTAGCGTTTGCTAACGCCACTAAAAATCACAAAAGCCTGGTATGTTACGCTGTAAAAGCAAACTCAAATATTGCCGTACTTAATATATTAGCGCGCTTAGGTTCGGGTTTCGATATTGTATCCAAAGGCGAACTTGCGCGTGTAATTAAAGCAGGTGGCGACGCCTCTAAAGTGGTTTTTTCAGGCGTGGCTAAAACGTCTGACGAAATAGCGTACGCATTAAAGCTGAGTATTAAATGTTTTAACGTTGAATCAGCCTCTGAGCTTGAACGTATTTCTGAAGTGGCTTGCGAGCTTAACCTAGAAGCGCCTATTTCTATTCGCGTAAACCCCGATATAGATGCAAAAACACATCCGTATATTTCTACCGGTTTAAAAGAGAATAAATTTGGTATTGATATTCAAACAGCAGTGAGTGTTTATCAACAAGCAGCGGCTTTACCTGGTTTAAAAGTAATTGGTGTCGATTGCCATATTGGCTCTCAATTAACGCAAGTCAGACCTTTTTTAGAAGCCCTTGATAAACTAATGGCGCTTATTGATGAGCTAAAAACTAACGGTATTGAGCTAACTCATTTAGATATTGGTGGCGGTTTAGGCGTACCGTACAACAACGAGCAACCACCGCACCCAAGTGAATATGCAGCGCAAGTTACCGAGCGCTTAGCTAACTATAAACACCTTGAACTAATTTTTGAACCAGGGCGCGCTATTGCAGCTAACGCAGGTATTTTAGTTACTCAAGTTGAATTTATTAAACAAAACCAAGACAAATTTTTTGCCATTGTCGATGCTGGTATGAACGATATGCTTCGCCCTGCGCTTTATCAAGCGTGGCAAAAAATTATTCCGGTATCCGTGCGCGACGACGAAACACCGACTCACAACTTTGATATTGTGGGGCCGGTGTGCGAAACCGGCGACTTTTTAGGAAAAGACCGCGAACTTGCCCTAAAACAAGGCGATTTACTCGCACAAAGAAGTGCGGGGGCATATGGCTTTACCATGAGCTCAAACTACAACTCGCGCCCGCGTGTTGCAGAAATAATGGTAGATGGTCAGCAGCATCATCTTATTCGCGAACGCGAAACTATTGAAAGCCTTTATCAAGGTGAGAAAGTTTTACCATAAACGTTTTTGTCTACTAGCTGCTCTGTGGCATGATTAGCACAGAGCAAAACCGAATTAGAGCGCTATGTTAGTTAATTTTTCCAAAATGCACGGCTTAGGCAACGACTTTGTTGTGATTGATAACATTACACAAAATGTTTTTTTGTCGCGAGATCAAATCAAAAAACTGGCAGATCGCCATTTTGGCATTGGCTTTGACCAATTACTGATGGTTGAAGCGCCGTACTCTCCCGATCTCGACTTTCATTATCGAATTTTTAATGCCGACGGTACCGAAGTAGAGCAATGCGGCAACGGCGCACGCTGTTTTGCCCGTTTTGTACGTATGAAAGGCCTTACTAACAAGCACAAAATTAGTGTATCGACCAAGTCGGGCAACTTAACGCTCTACATAGAAAAAGACGGTCAAGTAACGGTTAACATGGGTCACCCTAACTTTGAGCCAAGTAAAATCCCTTTAAAAGCCAGCAAGCGTGAGCTTACTTATATTATTAGAACGCAAGAGCACACGGTATTTAGTGGCGCGGTATCTATGGGTAATCCGCATTGTGTGCTGGAAGTTGACGATATCACTACCGCCCAAGTTGATATATTGGGTCCATTGCTTGAAAACCATGAACGCTTTCCGCAAAAAGCGAACATTGGCTTTATGCAGGTTGTATCGCAAGAGCACATTAAATTAAGAGTTTGGGAGCGCGGCGTTAACGAAACCCTAGCGTGTGGAACTGGCGCGTGTGCAGCAATGGTTATTGGTCATATTCAAAATAAATTATCAACAACCGTTCAAGTCGATTTGCCAGGTGGAAGTTTGCAAGTACGCTGGAGTGGCGAAGGTCACCCAGTACGTATGACAGGCCCAGCAGAGCATGTATTCGATGGACAAGTCGCGCTATGACCGAGCTAAATAAAGAGCAAGTTATTGATTACTTGCAGCAACACCCTGATTTTTTAATTCAGCATCCAGAACTACTAGTCCAACTTGAACTGCAGCAGCAAACTCAAGGTGCAACATCGCTAGTACATATTCAACAACGCCAGCTACGCGAGCATAATACGCTTTTAAAAAACCAAATAGAGACCATGAGCCAACACGCTACTCAAAACGAGTTTGTTTATCGCTTATTTAGTCAATGTCATCGCCAGCTTTGGAGTAACTACGACTTCAATACATTAGCAAGTAACTTACAAAATATTATTTGCACAAACCCAACAATAAGCAATTGTAAATTATTAAAGTACAACAAAAATTATGATGAATTGATTGCTCACCGCCTAACTAATTCAAGCCATTATTTAGGCCGCATAGATCAACGAGAAAGCCTGTTGTTATTTAATGAAACAACACAATCAACGGCTATTTACTTAATTGGAGAGGCTGTAAACCCAATCGCCATATTGGCTTTTGGTAGCAATAATGCTAACCATTTTGAGCCCACACAAGATAATTTATTTGCTTTCGATTTTGTACGTTCATTACAACTACGTTTACTTGAACTAGCATGAGTGAAGACGCGCCTAACATTACCCAATTAAGCGACAATTGGCGCACACCCATAATGCTATTTAGCGACTATTTAAAGTTTGAAAAACAATATTCAGCGCACACAGTTAATCAATACATAAGCCAGCTTAGCTTTGCAGCTCTTTATTTTAACAAATTATGTGATGACTGGTTTGGCGTGCAAGGCGAGCATATTCGCCGCTACAGCATGGCACTGCGTTCAAAACAATTAAGTGGCCGTACTATTAGCTTAAAGCTCAGCTGCATTCGCAGTTTGTATAAGTTTTTAAAAGCAAAAAACATTGCCGAGCAATCGCATTACCATAATCCGGCTATAGGTATAAAAGGCCCTAAGTTTGCAAAGCCTTTACCTAAAAATCTCGATGTAGATCAAATGGCACGCTTGCTCGAAATACCCGACGACGAACCTCTCGCTATTAGAGATAAAGCAATGATGGAGTTGATGTATTCATCAGGGCTACGTATAAGCGAGTTAGTTGGCGCTAACATGCAAGATATTAGCGCTGCCAATGGCGAAATTTTAGTGCGTGGTAAAGGCAATAAAGAGCGATTAATTCCGGTGGGTAAAAAAGCGTTAGACGCATTAAAAAAATGGCTCACAATACGCCCTCAGTTTACAAAGCCCGATGAAATAGCCGTTTTTTTAAGTAGCCAAAAAAATCGTATTTCGATTCGCCAAGTACGCCTGCGTATGCAAGAGTGGGGAATAAAACAAGGTATTAGCTCGCAGGTTCACCCGCATAAGCTGCGCCACTCGTTCGCGTCACATATTTTAGAATCATCTGGTGATTTACGCGCCGTGCAAGAATTACTAGGGCACAGCAGTTTGTCGGCTACACAAGTGTATACGCATTTAGATTTTCAACATTTAGCCAAGGTGTACGACAACACTCACCCTCGTGCAAAAAAACGAACTGATTAGGTAAATAAAAATGATCCGATTTAATCGTGCTATTAAGCCATTTTCTGTCATGAGCTTTGATTTAGACGACACTCTTTACAACAATCACCCCATTATAAAAGCAGCGGTTAAAGCGCAGCAAGATTATTTAAATGCGCTCCCTAGCTACTTAGCCCAAGGCCCAAAATACTGGCAACAATGCCGCAATGAGGCCGTATTACAGTTACCTGAACTTGCTGATAACGTCACTAAATGGCGCCAACATACATTGCGCTTAGCCCTTTCTAAACTAGATTTGAACGAGCAAGAGGTAGAGCATCATGCCGATGCTGCCTACAACGCCTTTGCCGATGCGCGCAGTAAAATAGTAGTAACCGATGACGTACTAAAGCTGCTAGATAACTTAGCCCAGCACTTTACGCTGGTTGCTATAACTAATGGTAATGTTGAAATTGAACGCTTTAACTTACACGATAAATTTGAGCTAGTATTACAAGCAGGTATGCACGGTAAAGCAAAACCTCACAGCACCTTATTTGATAAAGCCGCCGAGCACTTAAACGTTGCTAAAAGTGAAATTTTACACATTGGCGATAGCCTAGATACCGACGTACAAGGCGCAAATAATGCCGGTTGCCAATCGGTATGGTTAAACGATCAAGACGCCAATTATGCTTATAAAGGGCTAGCTGATATTGAAATAGCCAATATTCATGCCCTAACGCGCTTTATTAAATAATACCAATTGCATTAAATAAGAGGTCACAATGAGCCACTATACCAAGCCAATTACCTTGTTATTAATTGGCTCACTTAGCCTTAACGCTTATTTATTGTGGCCGCAGCCCGCGCCAACCAAAGTACAAAAAACGCAAGGTACTGAAAAAAGCATATCGCCTAAACAGCAAAATACGCTATTAAATACGGCAAAGCAGCAGTTTAAAAAACACCAATTTGAAGCCGCACTTAGTAGCTATCAACAACTCAAAAGCAGCAATCCAGAAATCGCAATAAACCTTTATTCATCATGGCTGATACAGCTTAAAATATGGCTAAATAGCAATTTATTACTTAGCGAATCATTTCTCAATGCGCTATTAAATAATAACCCTTATAACGTAGAGTTACTTAATTTACAGGTTGAGTATTTAATAAATAGCGAGCAAACACAAAATGCCATTATTGCTTTATTTGAGCTTAATTCATTACTGCCGGCTGATCAGCAAAGTAACGTAAATACACGTTTAAATACGCTCACTCAAAACGAATTACACACATTAACTGAGCAACAAAATTGGCAAGCTATTATTGAGCAAACACAAATTTGGCTCGACTATAAAAGCGATAACGCACAGTTTTTATATCCGCTTGCGTATGCCTACTATCAGCAAGGCGATTTAATTAGCGCACAAGCAACCCTCGATCGAATGCCAAACCAGCACAATCTGAAAAGCCAAGTGCAAACACTGCAAGCTATGATCAATAAAGTACAATCGCAAGACGACTTCGTTGCTTTAACGCCTTACGGCGCGCACTACTTAATAAACACCGAAATAAATAATAATCTATCAACCGAACTAATGATTGATACAGGCGCAAGCGTAACCTCACTACCTACAAGTATAATTGAGCAAATTTCGCCACAACCTTTATATTTAGGCGATGTAACGGTAAACACAGCTAACGGTCAAATTGTTGTAAAACGTTATCAAATTGAATCGTTTAAAGTGGGCTCGCAAATTATTTATGGTTTTGAAGTGTTGAGCATTGAAAACACACGCGGACAAGGTTTGCTAGGGATGAACTTTTTATCGCGATTTAAATTCAATATAAATCAGCAAACAGATGAGCTAGAGTTGAGCGCTAAATAATTAAAAATCCAAAGGTAACACATGACACTAAATAACTATTTAAAAGCACTTGCTGAAAACCCAAAAAGCATTCAATTTACCGATACAATGGCGGTGATTGAAGCAAATTACGACTTTACTGCATGTGGCTTTAATAACCATGGATTACTTAGCGCTGCGAGTGAGAACAACGGCTCATGTAAAATTTTTGCGTTTGCTAAATTAAACGATTTAAGTAAACAAAATACGTTAGATTGCTTTGGTAAGTTTTACCGAGAAGACGTGCTGCAAAACCCAAAAGGCGATGATCACCTAAATATTCGCACTTTCATGTTAGCACCAGAGGCAACACCTTTTTTAGGTATTACCTTTGAAGGCGAGCCACTAAAAGAAAAATAGCCCGCAAAAATTAAAGTGGCTTTTCCATAAAGTAACGCGTACCTGAGCGTGGGTAATTATTAAGTTGATACTTAACACTATAACCGCGCTTTTCGTAAAAAGGTTTTGCTTGAAAATCAAGTGTATCAAGCTGAGCAGTTGTAGCACCTAGCTCAATAGCAGCTTGTTCAAGTGCCGTTAGCAGTTTATCTGCAAGCCCTTTACCTCGCGCAATATCGCTACACCAAAGCCAGTTAATCATTAGCCAATTACCAAACACACACCCACTAATACCGGCAACAAGCTCGCCTTGCTCATCAGTAAATTTATAGCCTAGTGGCAGCCTTTGCGCATCAAAATGCTGGGCGTTAAATTCAACCATTTGCGCGCGAAGCGCTACGTTTAACGCATCAGTATTATCTGCTGTTAATTGATACATTTATCGCCCTTAAAAAGCGGATACTAGGACCTGTTTATCTTTCGAGGTTAAATTTGCAGCAGTATGTTTGGTATTTAGGCAAGGCAGAGCCTATGTAGTGTGGTTATTCCCCATAAATAGGCGATAACGTAGCAAAAATGCCAAACATACGCTGCCCGAAGGGTTCTGCCTAGGGGCAATTTACTCTTTGTTGCTCGGTTTTTACTTAGCCCACTAGGTCACAAACCTCGCGCCGCGATTAAATAGCCCCTAGATTGAACAAATTTTAATCCTGAAAGGTCAACAGGCCCTAGCAAACTAGCTCAATCAAAACAGATTATTTTTTCCAAATGGGACTTCAAGCATATTACTGGCTGTTTTTTCGGGTTGACCGCACATTTCATCGTAAGCACTTGTATGGCGTAGCATCATTTGTGCATAGGCTATTTTTTCAAAACGCTTTTGAATATGCAGTGGACTTAGTGCTTTTATAAACTCACCATTTTCCTCTGTCACATAGTATTCGACATTATTTATAATTACAGAGACTTGGTATAATGCCATTTCAAGAGAATGCGCAACCACCTTTTGTAATGGCTCATGTTTTTTTAATTCTGAGAATTTCATACCCATAACAACCACCTTTTTTAAAAGTAACCTTATAGATACGCAGCTTTGCTATAATCGCGATCAAATTTTTATTAGCCGCTGGCGTCACACGTTATGATCACAAAAATCCGACTCGCTAAATATATTGCCCATGCAGGTATTTGCTCTCGTAAACAAGCATCGCGTTTAATTGATGAAGGTGTTGTGACTGTAAATAATCGCCCAGCGAATCATATAGATCACGTTGACGAGCAAGACACGATAATAGTGAACGAAAAAGAAATTAAAGGCGCGGCCGATTTAGTTTATTTTGCGTATCACAAGCCGGTAGGCATTGACTGCAAATTAAATATTGATGACCCTGCCAGCCTTATTCACCACTTGCCTACACTTACCCGTGTTTACCCTATTGGTCGATTAGATAAAGACTCTCGTGGTTTGCTTATTTTGACCAACGATGGGGATTTTTGTAACCAACTAATACATCCTGATTTCCACCAGCCTAAACATTATTTAGTCACCGTAAATAAGCCTTTAGACGATGCTTTTTGTAGCAAAATGGCAGCAGGCGTACCCGTTGATAAACACATATCCCTGCCTTGTGAAGTAAATAAAATAGCCAGTAATCAGTTTAGTATTGTTTTAAAACAAGGGCTAAACAGGCAAATACGTAAAATGGCGCATTACTGCGGATACAAAGTTATTGATTTATATAGATCGCAATTTAGTGACCTCACCCTTTCAAAACTAAACCTACCTGAAAACCAATATATACAAATTAATAAAACCGACATTTCAAAAATCTAATACCAAGTCACTTAACTACATCTCAAAAAGTTAAAAATAAACTTGCAATTATAGATTACAGGTGTAGTCTTTAATTAAAGATTACATTTGTAGGTAATAGCATGATTGAGTTATCAAAAGCAGAGTTTGACGTGCTCGACGCACTTTGGATTAACTACCCCGCCACCGCGAGCCAAATAATTGAGCGCTTAAGCGACGATAAGCAATGGCACGAAAAAACCATTAAAACCCTGCTAGGTCGACTAGTAAAAAAAGGCGCACTTACATTTGAAAAAGAAGGTCGCCAATATATTTATACTCCCTGTATGGAGCGCGCCGACTACACCCTAAAAGAAAGCCAAAACTTTATTGAGCGATTTTTTAGTGGGCGTATTGCGCCACTTGTAAGTGGCTTTGCTAAATCGGAGCAGCTTTCTCAGCAAGATATAAACGAGCTTAAAAAAGTTATAGATGACTGGGAAAAAAACCAAAAGTAAGGGATTAACATGGTTATTCAAACTGGTTTTAATTGGTTGATTGAGCAGCAACTACTATTAAGTATTTTGTTTTGTGGATTTATTTTACTCGAGCGATTTGGTTTAAAAGCCCTTGGCTCGCGATTTGTATATAAATTAGCATGGCTATTACCTGCAGCATTGGTTATTGCTAATTTACCAAATGCGATTAAACCACTGCAAAACAGTAATATTAGTCACTACTTAATCACCCCCAACCAACCTTTTACAAACGAGGTAGGTATTAGCTGGGCGCTCATGTATGCACTTATTACCGCAGGGTTATTAATAGCTAGTTTTATTACACATACCCGTTTTGTTAAAAGCCTGCAGTTAACTGAGTTAACCCAATTTGAAGGCACTCTTACCGCTGATGTTAAAACTTACATCAGTCAACATGTAGCCACGCCAATGGTGATCGGGATTTTAAACAGTAAACTGGTGTTACCTAGTAACTATAATGCGCAATTCGATAAAGCCACATTAGCCCTTATTTTAGAGCACGAAAACGTACACATTAAACGCAAAGACAACCTAACAAACGCACTTATATTACTGCCTACTATTTTACTTTGGTTTAACCCACTAGCTTGGGCTTGTTACGCAAGCATGCGCCGACTACAAGAGCTGACTTGTGATGAACGGGTACTTGCCAATAAAACCACACAACAACACATTTTATACAGCAAAGCCTTAATAAGCTGTGCGGAAAATGCGCCCACAGGACTTATGGCTTATTCACACTACGGAGATAAAAAAACGATGTTACAACGACTTACTAATATAAAACACAGCACAGAACATTCAAAGTTTGCTAAAGGTGGCTTATTACTTGTAGCAGCAAGTATGCTAAGTGGATTGGCGATTGCAAAGCAACCAGAGGCAATGACTAAAGAGGATCACATTTCACCGACAATGCGTATTGAACCCCTTTATCCGAAACAAGCAGCTCAACAAGGCATCAGTGGCTCAGTGGTATTAAAGTACGATATAACTCCCAATGGTGAAACCGCTAATGTTTCTGTTGTTAGTGCAAAGCCTGAAGCCATATTTGACCGTGAAGCTAAAAAGGCGCTAAGACAGTGGCAATATAAACCCTCATCAATGGGTTATCAAAACGTACTTGTACAGCTCGATTTTGCAATAAACAATGAAGTTGCTAATACCGATTTAATAGAGCGAATTAAAGTATCGCACTAACTTTATTAGATTTTTCAAGACTACAAAGCAAGCGCCCTTTTAGGCTGCTTGCTTTGTGGTTTTACGCTATAAAGTTATAAGCTCACCACAATCATGGCAATGGCTGACCCCAAACCAATAAACCACATAATTGAGCGAATAATATCAAGATTTAAGTAATAAAAAACACAAAATAAAACACGTGCAATAATATGTGTCATGGCAAGGGTTTCAGTCACTGCATTTGCATTGTTAGTACCTAAAACTACCGCAAGCGCGACCGCAAAAACAGCTAGCGACTCAAAGCAATTTTGATGAGCTGCCAAAGCACGTGCTCCCAAACCGGTTAATTGAGTTTGTTGTTGTCGAGGATGTTTATTATCGTATCCGCCGAGTTTATTTAACTCAATTACGGCAGGGATTCTAGCAATGTATGGCATTAATACAGCCAATAAAGCACAAACAATTAAAATAGTCATAGTGGTATTCTGAGTTATTGTTAATTAGATAAAATAACACAACCAATGTAAAAAAGCCGCCAGATGCGTTTTATGGCAAACTCTAGCGGCTAGCAATAACATCAGGCTTACTATAACTAAATTTATCTTCAATCTTGTGCGACATAATGTCGCAGATGATGAATATTCAACATCACGGTTAATGCATCGCTTTACTTCTAAAAGCTTGTTAACTTTACTGCCTTACATTTTAACGATGACGACCATGACCTGGATATTTTTCACTTTTTTAGCCGCCTTTATGCAAGCATGGCGTAATGCCCTGCAAAGTAAATTAAGTAACGATGTGAGTGTTGCTGGCGTAACCCTCTCCCGCTTTATTATCGCAGGCCCTATTGCTGGCGTGTATTTATATGGTTTGTATCAATATCAAGATACCGCCATGCCTACGTTTAATAATGCCTTTTGGGCATTTATTGTAGGCGCAAGTGTGATGCAAATACTTGCCACTGGTTTAATGGTTAAGCTATTTAAAATGAATAATTACGCCGTAGGTGCTGGGCTTGCCAAAAGCGAGGCGTTAGTAGCTGCCATTTTAGGCGTATTATTTTTTGGCTCGGCACTTTCTTTACTCGGTTGGCTTGGTGTGTTTTTTGGCGCTATTGCCGTATTGCTACTCAGCGGCATAACAAGCGTTAAACACTTTAATGCTAAAACAGCATTACTAGGACTGGCTTGTGGTACTTGCTTTGCACTTACCTCGCTGTGGGTACGTGAAGCGAGCTTAAACTCAGGATTACTATTTCCTCACTCAGCTGCTTGGGTTTTGCTGTTTGTAATTAGCCTACAAACACTAATACTACTGGGCTATTTATTATTAAAAGAGCCGCAAACACTTAGTAAACTGTGGCAATACAAAGGCACTACAGCCGCAATTAGTGTTTTTAGTTGTGTCGGTTCTATTGGCTGGTTTAGTGCAATGAGCTTACAGCACGTTGCTTACGTTAAAACACTTGGACAGGTTGAAGTGTTTTTTACCATGCTAATTGCTGTGCTTTGGCTAAAACAACCGCTTAAAAAGCAAGACACCGCAGGCTTAATCCTCATAGCCATTGCCGCTGTTTTGGTTATGTTGCCGAATTAAGGGCATAAAAAAGCGCAGGCTTTTATACCTGCGCTGTTATAATTTTTTATAGCTTTAAGAACTGATTCTAAGAGCTGATTTTTAGGGTTATCACACCACTAATAATCATTAATACTCCCGCAATACGACTAAATGTAGCGGCATCGTTATAAAACAATATCCCCACCAAAAACGTACCTGCAGCGCCAATACCTGTCCATACGGCGTATGATGTGCCCATTGATATTTGCTTTTGCGCAAGCCACAACATAAAGCCACTAGCGACCATAAATGCCACAGCTATTGCTATACCTTGCCAGCGAGTATCATCGTTTTGCGAAATTTTTAAACCTATCGGCCAGCCAATTTCAAGTAACCCAGCAATAATTAAGTACACCCACGCCATTAAACGTCTCTCTTTTTCAAAATAACTTCGTATAAATCTTCGCGGCGATCTTTTAAGTTACGCACCGTGCCTTCGCTGTGAAGAATTTTAAGTTTATCCATATCAAGATCGCTAAATAATAGCATTTCGGTGTTTGGCGTGGCTTCGTTAAGTGTTGCATCGTGCGGGAACGAAAAGTCCGATGGCGTTAATACAGCTGATTGCGAATACTGCACATCAAGGCTTTCTACTTGTGGTAAGTTACCTACCGAGCCCGCAATAACCACATAACATTCGTTTTCTATTGCACGCGCTTGTGCACAATGGCGCACACGTAAATAACTATTTTTGGTATCGGTCCAAAATGGCACAAACAAAATATCTAAACCTTGTTTGGCCAATATGCGTGAAAGCTCAGGAAACTCTACGTCATAACAAATTTGAATACCTACACGACCAGCATCGGTATCAAACACGGCAATTTTATCGCCGCCTTGAATAACCCAATCGTTTTGCTCATGCGGGGTAATATGTATTTTACGTTGCTCGTCTATTTTACCGCTGCGGTGGCATAAATAACTCACGTTATAAATTTTATCATCTTCGGCAAGTGGCATAGAGCCGGTAATAATATTGGCGTTGTATTCTATTGCCATACGCGACATCGCGTTTTTAAACGTTTCGGTATATTCCGCTAAATAACGAATCGCTTCAGTTTGGTTGCTTTGATTTCCTAAGCCCATTAATGGCGCGTTAAAAAACTCAGGGAATAGGATAAAGTCACTTTTGTAGTCAGATACGGTATCTACAAAGTATTCAACCTGTTTTAGCATTTCTTCAACCGATTCAACACAACGCATTTGCCATTGCACAGCACCTACGCGCACAATTGATTTAGTTGACTCGAGTACCGTGTCGGTTGGTTCATACATAATGTTATTCCACTCAAGCAAAGTGGCGTAACCAACTGACTCTTGATCCTCCGGTAGGTACTTTTTAAGTAAACGCTTTACCTGAAAATCGTTAGATAACTGAAAGCTTAAAATAGGATCGTATAGCTCTCTCTGATCTACTTTTGCAATGTATTCCATTGGCGTCATTTCACTACTGTGATTGTAATAACGTGGAATACGACCACCCGCTAAAATAGCGCGTAGGTTATATTGGCGGCACAGTTCTTTACGGGCATCATAAAGGCGACGACCTAAGCGCATGCCTCTGTGAGTTTCGCTAATGGCAACATCTAAGCCATATAGCGCATCGCCATCGGTATCGCTAAATACACGGTCGTGACCATCTGCAATATCTTCGTATGTATGCGGGTTTGAAAAACGTGTGTAATCAACTTGTACGCTCAGCGCTAAGCCCACCAGCACGCCGTCATCTACAATACCTATTTGCCCTTCAGGAAATTGGTCTATTAATCTAAAAATGGTATGACTTGGCCACGCACCACCTAAGTCGGGATACGCTTGATCCATCAAGGTTTTAATTTGCGGATATTGCTCTCTGGTTAAGTTACAAATTTCAAGATGGGTTTTTTCTGCCGACATACACAACTCCTTTAGGCATAAGAAAATAAAAGCCGAATGCACGCTCGATTAAATCAAGAATACACTCAGCTTTGTATCATGTTTTTTACTTTAGATGTACTACTTTAAGCTGCGATAAAAAAGTGTGGTTACTTTCTCTTTTGGTAACCAGCCTGCGTATTCAAGATTCAGCTCAGCCAATGGATCGGCTTTAAGTACTTGCTCTAAGCTGGCATTATTTTGCATTGCTTTTAGCATCACATCTTTCGCGCTTTGAACTAACTTACCATACGCTATTAGTCCTGAACGGTCACTTACCTTACCGTGCCCTGGTATTACTTTAGTGTTGTCGTCAATTTGTTTAACTACATCGTCTACTGCCGCTAAAATACCATTAACGCTACCGCCGCTATCTACATCAACAAACGGTAAGCTACCAAAATTAAAGTAAATGTCGCCCATGTGTACTATGTTGTCGTTACTGAAAAAGATAACTGAATCACCATCGGTATGTGCATGTTCGTAATGCACTACATGCGCGTGTTCGTTATTAAAATGCAGTTTTAAATCGTGACCAAAACTAATACGTGGTAAAAAGTCTGACCCTTCTCCATGCTGCTCTTCTAAACGTTTATGTACGTTGTCGTGCGCTATAACGTGCGCGCCCGCTTTAGCAAAGTTTTCGTTACCACCGGTATGATCGCCATGATGGTGTGTATTAATAACAAATTCTGCGCTACCTGGTTTTAAATCGCTAATGGTTTTTTTAATGTCGTCTGATAACTTGGCAAACTGATCATCAATAATATATATGCCATCATCACCTACACTTGCTGCAATATTACCGCCTTGCCCAAATAGTACGTATACATGGTCACTTAATTTTTGTGCTGTTACTGGACCTTCATCTGCTTGCACTACTGTACTTAGTAATAAACCTGTTATTAATGCGGGTAATATTTTTTTCATTTTAGTTCTCTGTTGTTTTATTAGTAATTATATAGAACGTGTTTAGCTATACTTTAGTTCATTGCGCAGGCTCTATTACTATTTGATGTATTAATTCTTGCGGCAATAAAGGTGTATGTTTGCCCTCAACGTAATCACTAAAACCCGCTCTATAAAATTCAGATAATGGATGCCCCGATTGCCCACCAGGAATAGCCATAATTGCATGCTCTAAATGCCCAGGTTGAGCAATAAAGCGTTGCGATGCGCCAAAACTACGCCCTTGTACAGCAGGCATGTAACTATCACCAAAACCCGTAGCTGTAGGCATATTTAATAACTTAGCAAGTAACGGCATTTGCTTTGCAAATGGATGCTCTATCACTAACTCATTTACCTTGCCCCACTGCCAGCTTTGTACGTTATTGCCAAATTGTTCTGTAAGCTTAGTGATAGTTTGGCTAAATGCACCGTGTAATTGTGCATCCCAGCTCTTAAATTGTGGGTTTATCCATGTGTTGGGTTTGTTGTTAATAAGCTGCCAAACAGCGGGCTCTAAATCTCGTTTTACGTATTTAAGTGTGCCTTGTTGTTTATTTAATTCGTCTTCCATATTACTAAATAAAATATTAATCACTTCATCGCGGTAGCGCTTAACCAAGGTATACCCTATGGAGTTTGAACATGCACATTGCAGCCAATTTTCGAGTGCTGTTATATATTGCTGATTTTTGGTTTGCTCTGTTTTTAATTGCTTTAATAGCAGAGCATGCCAAGGCATTAAAAAGCGAGCTTGATTATCAAGTTGTAATGCGTAAAAGTCGCTCTCAGCAAATGTTTGTTTTTCAAATAATCTATCGCGAATTTGACTCGAACGCGCACCGAGTGCATAGCCACCATTACCAAAACGCGCGTTATCCTCAGCCGATACCACGCGAGAATTACCAGTCCATAATCGCCCACTCTGTGGGTTTTTAACAAAGGGCCGTTGTAATTCGTTTTGCTGCCAAAGCACGCTGTAATCATCGGCATTTACGCCAAGCTCACTTGGTGTTTTACGAGCCGGTATACCACCGATATTTTTCCACGCGGCGCTACCTTGGCTGTCTACCACCATTAAATTTTGCACCGGAATGCCCACATCGCTTGCTACAGCAAGTGCATCATCTACTGTTTTGGCTTGCTCTAACTTTAAGAGTTGCATATTAACGGCGTAAGGCTGATGTGCAGCCCAGCTAAGTGCATAAGGTTTTTCGTTAATGTATTTTACAGGGCCATATTCACTGAGTATTAATGAATAGTTTTCAACCTCCCCATCGGGTAATGCAATCGATTCATCTACTTGCCATGTTTTACTGTCATCATTTAAGGCAATCCAATCGGCTGTATCTAAATAGCCATTCGTAAATCCCCATGCAATATTATTGTTTGTGCCCACTACAATGGCAGGTGCGCCTGGCAGCGATACACCAGTTACTTGGGTAGGCGCTCCATTTTGCATGTAATTTAGCTGTGTTCTGTACCAAATTACAGGCACTGCCATCGATAAATGCATATCATCCGACACCATACCAGCGCCTGTTTTAGTAAGCGTTCCCGTAACAGCCCAGTTATTACTGCCGCGCTCTTGATTGGCTTCAATACTTTTAACTGTGTGTTGTGTTTGAGTTGGCAAAGTAGGTATGCCGCCGCTATAAGGCGCTAATCTACTGCCATTAAGCGCGGCTTGGTACTTACTCGGCTGCGTTAAAAAATCAACCATTTGCTTTGTGTACGCTTGCTCAATTTGAATGAGTGCTTGGTCGCGCTCAAATGTGGCGCTTTGTAAATCTAGGTACATGCTAAATATCACAAGTAGGCTGTCTTCACTTTGCCATGGCTTTTGTGCTGCACCTGTTAGTAAATATTCAAAGCTTGAATACCCTACTTGCGCTAAACCTTCGTTTACACCTTGAGCGTAACGTTTAAGTAATTGCTTATCTGCCTCTGGCAGCGTTTGTAAAATAATTTGGCTGCGTTTACGCAATTGATGAAAACGCATTTTTTTATCAAGCCCCAGCGCAGCTTCGCCAAATAATTCACTTAGCTCGCCTGCTGCATTACGCCTTAATAAATCCATTTGAAAGAATCGGTCTTGCCCGTGTGCATAACCTAAACCGTAGGCGGCGTCGTTTCGGCTATTGGCGTTTATTACTGCTTGCCCTAATGCATCTCGCGAAATTTTTACAGGCTCTACTACCGCGTTACTACGCCCGCTTCCGTCAAGAGCCGGTAAACTTAAACTAAGTACACCATAAACAACGGCGGTACTCGCCAACCCTAAAATAACAGTCAATAACAGTAACCATTTGATTAATTTAAACATCGGCCTTTCCTTTGATAATTTTCACCAAGCGTTGAGAGCATATAATAACCACAGTTTTATTAAATAATAATGTTCTTGCTCGCAAAGGGTGAAATAAACATCAAAATCCACGATAATGTCAGCTCCACACATCGTGCAGAACTAGTTGAGATCAATATGACTGAAAAAACATTTATCAAAGGTAAAGACCGCGACCTAGAATCGTCAATCTCTACCATGCAAAACAAGCTTAAAGCCCTAAACATTAATGTTGAAGAAGCGCTTTGGCTTAATCCTGTAGCTAACTGTTATTCGGTTCATATAAAAGACAGCGACTGCGGTGTTATGTTTACCAATGGTAAAGGCGCAACCGACAAAGCATCTATTGCTTCAGCGCTAGGTGAATACTTTGAACGTTTAAGCTGTAACTACTTTTTTGCAGACTTTTATCTAGGTGAAGAATTTGCTAATGGCGAGTTCACTCATTACCCAAGCGAAAAATGGTTTAAAGTTGAAGGCGATGAAGTACCACAAGGTATTATGGATGAAAGCTTATGGGATTACTTTGACCCAGAGCGCGAACTTAACGCATCACACCTTTTTGATTTTAACTCAGGCAATATCGATCGTGGCATTTGTACCCTGCCCTACACTCGCCAACGCGATAACCAAGACGTATACATACCGGTAAACGTTATTGGTAATATTTTTGTATCTAACGGTATGAGCGCTGGTAACACGAAATTTGAAGCGCGCGTACAAGGTTTATCAGAAGTATTTGAACGCGCGATTAAAAACCGCATCATCGCCGAAGGTATTTGTTTACCAATCGTGCCTGAAGACGTTGTTAAGCAATACCCTAAAATTCACGAAGCGTGTGAAGAGCTTCGCAGCCATGGCTTTCATTTACGCATTGCCGATGCATCGCTTGGGGGTAAATACCCTGTAATGAGCGTAACGCTTATTAACCCAACAGATGGCTCTGTATTTGCTTCGTTTGGTGCTCACCCATCATTTGAAGTTGCGCTTGAGCGTACCGTTACCGAGTTACTACAAGGTCGTCGTCTTGATCAGCTAGATGTATTCCAACCTGCAACATTTGATAACGATGAAGTAGCAACACCAGAGAACATTGAACTGCACTTTATTGATTCAAGCGGTTTGATTTCGCATGATTTCTTCCGTGCAAAACCTGACTTTGAATTTGTCCATTGGGACTTTAGCGGCACAACAGAGCAAGAATATAACTTCTGTACTGACCTAATTCACAGCATGGATCATGATATCTACATCATGGATTACACGCATCTAAACGTATACGCATGTCGTATTTTAGTACCGGGCATGTCAGACATTTACCCTGTTGATGAGCTTATTTGGCGCAACAACAACGAAGGCGCTAAATTCCGCGAAACCTTCTTATCGCTTGATCAGTACGATGCAGAGCAATGGATGGACATTTACGACAGCCTTGAAGAAGCAGGTCACAGCGATATTATCCGCGCCGCAGAATTTATTGGCCTTGCAACCGATGCCGACACGCCATGGCACACACTGCGCATAGGTGAGCTTAAAGCACACCTATGTTTAGCTGCAGGCAGCGAAGAAGCCATTGATTGGGTTGACTGGATACTTCATACAGGCCAAGTAAACGAAGAGGCAATGCGCCACTTCCGCTGTTTAAAAGCGATTCTTGAAATTAAATACGATGACGAGCGCGAATACGCCGATTACCAAGATGCATTAGGCTTAATGTTTGGTGCTAATAATGTAGCCCTGGCTATAGAAATTGCCGAAGGTGAAAAGCAGTTTAACGGTTTAACTTTTCCTGGTTTATCGCTTGAAGGCTTTAAAAAGCATGCGGCACTACTTGATGGTTACCGCAAGCTACATGTAGCAAAGCAAAATCATTGGGCGCGTGAAGTGAGCGATGCGTAACTAGTTAAACAACTAATTATAAAAAATAAACGGCGTATTTAAGGGCATGTTGACCTTTCAAGATTAATTTTTTAACCTCGAAAGACCAACAGGCTCTAGCGCTGTTTTCATTTTCGTAATAAATTAGCTATAGTTAATTTGCCTTAATTAACGCCAACATGCAGCTAATGCCACCATCGATTAATAATAAAAAAACGAATGTTCATAACTTTAAGCTGACCTTTTGGCTATCGCTTACATTAACTGTATTGGTTTGTGTGGTACTTGAGCGTATTAACTATAATCGAGCAAAAGACGCCCATCGATTGCAAATCCTCTCCGAAGTAAGCACCTATCGCGCCCAGCTTGAATCGACTTTAGTTTCTAATATCCAACTAGTGCGTGGCTTAGGTGTTGCTGTAGCCGTAGAGCCAAACTTAGAGCAAGAACGCTTTGCACAGATTGCCGCCCCTCTTTTCAATACCTCAAAAGAACTGCGTAATATTGGCGGCGCCCCAAATATGGTTATTCAAATGACTTATCCTTTAAAAGGAAATGAAAAAGCGATAGGTCTTAATTTTTTAAATAACAAAAATCAACGTGCAGATGCAATTAGAGCCCGCGACACAAACACGATCATCATGGCTGGGCCACTCACTTTAGTGCAAGGAGGTGAGGCATTAATAGCCAGAGTCCCTGTATACACCCCTCCTAAAAATGAATTTTGGGGTTTGTTATCAGTTGTGCTCGATATTCAAAAAATTTATACCAACTCTGGAATCTATGAACTTGAAAAGGAGTATCTCGTTGCCATACAAGGTCGCAATGGTTTAGGTAAAAAAGGGGAGTTTTTTTATGGGAACTCAAATATTATTGAACAAAACCCTCTTGAATTCACTTTGAACTTCCAAGGTGGAAGCTGGCAACTATACGTTACCCCAAAGCTCGGTTGGAATCCGCCTCATTCAGCTATTTGGCCATTGCGTTTGGCTATTATTATTATTTGTGGATTACTGACTTGGGCGTTTTTATTCTTTTTAAAAATGCTTAATCGCCAACAACAAAACGAGAAAATGCTCGAAACAATGAGTGATTTAGCACAAATCGGCGCATGGTCATTTAATTTAGAAACTCAGCAAGTGTATTGGTCAGATATGACCAAAAAAATATTCAAATACCCATTAAATACCCAACCTAAGTGGCCAATAGATTTGAGCTACTTTAAAAAAGGCACGAGCAGAGAAACCATTAAACCTTTGATTGAACGTGCTATAAAACACGGCGAAAAATACGAAGTTGAGCTGGAGGTAATGAATGCAGAAGGAGAGTCAATTTGGGTGCTTGTGCATGGTGAGGCAGAGCAAAAAAACGGACGATGTGTAAGAATTTTTGGATCATTGCAGAATATAGATACCCGAAAAAAGTTGAATTAGAAAGTAGCTCTATAGCGTTGCATAACGAAATTTTAGCCTCGCTTACTATAAATAAATTAATTTTAAACGGCCAGCTAAGCCAATCCAAGGACATAATTACACAATCTATTTGCCAAGCATTTCAAATTGAGCGCGCCAGCATACGGTTTTTTGATAAAGGCAAAAGCCAACTAATTCCATTTGCCGTGCACAGTGAATTGAACTCAGCAGATAAAATAGAGTTACTTTGGCTTAGGAAAAACCTCCCGGACTTTTTTAATACTATTGACCATCAAGCTGTATTTAATGCTTCTGATGTTTTACAAAATTCAACCTTGGCGCCCCTCTCCACACATTATTCATTGCCGTTAGAGATCAAATCTATGCTGTGTGTAATTATACCTGCAGGCAGTGGTGTATTGGGTATTATTTGTGCTGAGCAATGTAGAATTAAACGTAATTGGACTAAAAATGAGGAAAGTTTTTTAATCGCTGTCGCCGCATTGATAGGTAGCCTACATTCTAGCCAGCAACGTATTGAAACTGAACAAGAGCTAGTAACGGCTAAAGAAACAGCAGAACAAGCAGTTGCCGCAAAAAGTGAGTTTTTAGCGAGTATGAGTCACGAAATTCGCACCCCAATGAACGGCGTGCTCGGAATGTTAAATATAATAAAGCAAACAAAATTAGATCAACAACAAGAACACCATATAGAGTTAGCCCAATCTTCTGCTCAATCATTACTTAATATAATTAATGACATTTTAGACTTTTCAAAAATAGAAGCCGGTAAACTCGATATCGACAATGTACAATTTAACTTACCTAAATTATTAGGTGAGGTGGTTGAATCGTTCGCCTTAAAAGTAGAGCAAAACAATACCAAGCTTATTTTAGATGCCACTCAAATTACAGTCAGCGAAATAATTAGCGACCCAAACAGGCTACGTCAAATTTTAAATAACTTGATCGGTAACGCTGTTAAATTCACCTTAAATGGTGAAGTAATAATTGTGGCAAAAATAAATGACACAACCAACGGTTCATTTTTACAATGCTCTATTATTGATACTGGTATTGGTATCGACTTTAAAAAACAAGCGACATTGTTTAACTCCTTTACACAGGCAGATGCCTCAACAACGCGTCAGTTTGGTGGTACAGGATTAGGCCTTGCAATAGTAAAACAGCTTTGTGAACTCATGAACGGAGAGGTTAGTGTAACCAGCGTGAAAGGCCAAGGCAGCACTTTTTCTTTCACAATAAAGATACAACCTCGACTCAGTAAAGAGCAAGATCTACCGAGTCATTTAATTAAAGATAAGCATATTTTAATAATTGATGAATGCAGCTTAAATGCTAATACAGCAAGTAAGCAGCTCTCTGTTTGGGGCGCTAGTGTAGATTGCATCAATGACTATCAACAAATATTGAATTACTCACATAATGAGGTTCAAAATACTGATGCCATTTTAATTGATTACTACTTTTTTGAAAAAGCGTCGCCAGAATGCATTACTGCTCTAAAAAGATTTATAAATATACAAGGCTGTAAATTAGTAATAATGGCACCTATGAGCTACTCAAAAGAGGAATCAAAGCTAGCGATAAAGATTGATTGTATGATTTTCAAACCGCTAACGCCTTCTGATTTATTTGATTCACTCACTAATGATCAGTTTATAGAACTACAACAAAAGCAAGCTCAGTTGCAAAACAAACTCACAAAAATGGTCGCCACTAACTTTTCTCAACCACAAATTTTATTAGTGGAAGATAATAAAGTAAACCAAGTAGTCGCCTCAGCGTTATTAAAACAGGCTGGAGTGAGCTTTGATATTGCACAAAATGGGTTTGAGGCAATTGTTAAGCTCAATACAAAGCAAGGCGAGCCTTATGAGCTTATTTTAATGGACTGCCAGATGCCAGAAATGGACGGTTATCAGGCAACACAAGCGATAAGAAAAGGCGATGCAGGTAAGTATAATAAAAATATTACTATAATAGCCTTAACCGCAAATGCTATGCAGGGCGATAAAGATAAATGCCTTGCCGCTGGAATGGACGACTATTTGAGTAAACCTCTCGATCTAGCCGCTTTACAACCTAAACTTAGCCAATGGCTTGATACCCAATAAAAGTGTAAGCTAATAAAATACGCTTACTAATTTGAGATTATTTATGCAGTTATCAGCAAATCAACAACGTGTTATTGGTTGCTTACTAGAAAAGCAAAGTACGACGCCAGAGCATTATCCGCTATCGTTAAATGGCCTTACAAATGCATGTAATCAAAAGTCTAATCGCGATCCTGTTGTAAATTTCACTGAAAACGACGTACAAAATATACTTGATGAACTAATCGAACTGCGTTTGGTTACAATAGACGAAGGCCTTTCTGGTCGCGTAAATAAATACGACCATCGTTTTTGTAATACTGAATTTAGTAATTTACAATTTTCACAGCAACAGCGCGCTATTGTTTGTTTACTGCTATTACGCGGCGCACAGACACCAGGAGAGCTGAGAACTCGAAGTACTCGACTTGCTGAGTTTAATAATGTAAACGAAGTAGAGAGTGCACTAAATGAGCTTATTGAAAATGATTACGTAATAAAGTTAGAACGAGAACCTGGTAAGCGAGAAAGTCGCTATATACATCAGCTCGCAGACCAGCAAACTAACTTAACAAATAATACTCATGAGCCAAAAGTTAATGCACTTAAAAATAGTGAGTTAGACGAACTACTCGCAGAAGTTGAGCAACTAAAAACAGAACTACGTCAGATTAAAGCCCATTTAGGGCTTTAATTATTAAACGCTTAATCACATAATAAGTTTATATAAGACTATAGGAGCTGGCCATGCGCGCCGAAATTATGGCTGAAATGAAAGTTCAGCCAACAATTGATATAAACGCAGAAATAATCCGTCGAGTTAATTTTATAAAAGCACGCTTAGTGGCAGCTTACTCAAGGTCGTTAGTGCTCGGTATAAGTGGTGGCGTTGACTCATCAACTTGTGGACGTTTGTGCCAATTAGCAGTCAACCAGCTAAATGAAGAGCTAGACACTGATAAGTATCAATTTATTGCTGTTCGCTTGCCTTATGGCGTACAAGCCGATGAAGACGAAGCCCAAATGGCGGTTGATTTTATTCAGCCAAGTAAACGTATGACCGTTAACGTACAACCGGCAGCCGATGCACTGCATGAGCAAGCGCTTGCAGCTATAGTTGGTAGCAGCGAAGCCCTTCCTGAGCAAGCTCAGATAGATTTTATTAAAGGCAACGTTAAAGCACGCCAACGTATGGTTGCTCAGTATGAAATTGCAGGTTTTTGCCAAGGTTTAGTCGTAGGTACTGACCATAGTGCTGAAAACATTACTGGTTTTTATACCAAATTTGGTGATGGTGCATGCGATTTAGCGCCGCTTTTTGGTTTATCAAAACGCCAAGTTCGTGCGCTTGCAACTGCACTAGGTGCGCCAGCTTTATTAGTAGATAAAGCACCTACAGCTGATTTAGAAAGTGACCGCCCAGGCTTAACAGATGAAGAAGCACTTGGTTTAAGCTATGAGCAAATTGATGACTTTTTAGAAGGTAAACCTGTGTCTAATGATGTTGAACAAAAGCTTGTGAGTATTTACACGCGTACACAACATAAGCGCCAACCAATTCCGACAATTTACGATTAATGTTTTAGTAAATAAAATAAAGCAATTAATACCATTAATGATTAATTGCTTTTTTGATCGACAGATCAAGAGACTGCGTATATTTTACTAAATTAACACGCTAATATTTATTAATTACCCGCCAAAGAGAACACTGCATTATATGACATCGCCCATTTTAATTACCGGCGCAGGCCAACGTATTGGTTTAGCGCTAGCTCAGCATTATATAGCCCAAGGGCAGGCTGTTATTATTACGTATCGTACTCGTCACGGAGCTGTTGATAAATTAGAGCAACAAGGCGCTGTATGTATTTATGCTGACTTTAGTACCGATGACGGTATTAGTGCATTTATAAATACGCTTAATATGCATACATCATCGCTGCGCGCTATTGTACATAACGCATCAAGCTGGGACTGCGAAGCTAACAATCCTGACTTCGCAGCACTGTTTGATAATATGATGCGTATACATGCCAAAACACCGTATTTAATTAATTTAATGTGCGCAGAGCTGCTTTTAAAATATCAGCAAAATGAAAAAGTACCTGCCGATATAATTCACCTCACTGATTATGTAGTTGAAACAGGCAGCCCTAAACATTTAGCTTACGCAGCAAGTAAAGCAGCACTCGACAACCTAACTAAATCGTTTAGCGCTAAATATGCGCCAAACATAAAAGTGAACTCGGTTGCTCCATCGCTCATTATTTTTAATGAACATGACGATGAGCAATATCGCGCTAAGACCCTTAAAAAATCATTAATGGGCATTGAACCCGGATGCCAAGAAATTATCAATAGCATTGATTTACTATTACAAAGCCAATACATCACAGGGCGCTCTTTACCTGTAGATGGCGGTCGTCATTTAAAGTAAATAAGCTAAATAAACTGAGATATTTATGCATAATGAATTAAAAGAAAGTTACCAAAAAATCATCACCGCAGTAGGCGAAGATGCTAACCGCGAAGGCTTACTTGATACGCCAAAACGTGCTGCAAAAGCAATGGAATATTTAACGCAGGGGTATCGTCAAACACTTGATGAAATAACTAATAAAGCGGTATTTACGTCTGATGCTGACGACATGGTGTTAGTGCAAGACATAGAGCTTTACTCTATGTGTGAACATCATTTACTGCCTTTTATTGGCCGCTGCCATATTGCTTATATTCCAAACGGTAAAGTATTAGGCTTGTCTAAATTTGCCCGTATTGTTGATATGTTTTCACGCCGTTTTCAAATTCAAGAACAGTTAACGCATCAAATCGCTAAAGCAGTTGAAGAAGTTACTGGCGCTAAGGGCGTAGGCGTTATTGTTGAGGCAAAACACATGTGTATGATGATGCGTGGTGTAGAAAAGCAAAATTCAAGCATGCGTACATCAGTAATGTTAGGTAACTTTAGAAGCGATCCTAAAACGCGTAACGAATTTTTGCAGCTTATAAAAGGTTAACCTATGGCTAATGCAATTATTAACGTTACTAATTTGCGACTGCGTACATTTATTGGCTTTAACCCCGATGAGCGTGAAAAAAGCAAGACGTAGTGATCAATCTGGAGATTCACTACCCTGCTGATGATGCCTGTAAAACGGATGAAGTAGACCAAGCACTAAATTATAAAGTGATCACCAAAGAAGTGATTAGTTTAGTAGAGCAAGGGCACTTTTTACTGCTCGAGAAATTAGTTGCTGAAATTCTTGCGGTTTGTCACTCGCACCCAAGTGTTCATTACGCTAAAGCACGTGTTGATAAACCGCATGCACTGCGTTTTGCCGACTCAGTGTCGTTAACACTTGATTGGGCGAAATAACTTTTGTATCTAAATGAGTTTTTCGAATCCAACGGCAAGGGCGATAACCGCTAAATAGCGCGCGCCTTTGCCTAGCATTACTAGCAACAAAAAAGCACTAAACCGTACTTTAAATATGCCTCCAATTACTGTTAATGGATCTCCCACAACCGGTAACCAAGCAAATAACAAACTATATACACCATATTTATTAAATTGTTTTTGTGCGCTATCAAGCCCTTTTTGCGATACAGGAAACCACTTTTTATCTTTAAAACGTAGTACCTGCGTGCCTAACCAGTAATTAACGCAGCTTCCCAATACATTTCCAAGTGTTGCTACGCACCACATAAGCCATAAATTAACTTCACCTTGAGTAATCATCCCCACCATGATTACCTCAGAAGAACTGGGCAATAATGTGGCAGATATAAATGCGCTAATAAATAACGTGAGATAAAGCATAATGCCCTTATGGCTAAACGTATAAACCCAGCCTATAGCTGGGTTTATAATACCAATTTTATTAAAAACATGATCATTCTAGCGTATTAAATAACTCACTAACTACGTTAAAAATTATTTATATAGACAACTAAGTATCATAATTTTAGCCTTGTTATTGAGCTATTTTCTTATCGCTATAATAGATCACTAATTTAATGCAATTGGTATAAAAATAAACTGTGTGTTTATTTTATCAAATTTAAACTAAACGGATAATTAAACTCTTTACCTTCGTTAGCTTTAATACTCGCCAGTACAACCATTACAAACCCAAAAATTGCCACTAAAGGTAGTAATATTAAGCCTACTGCTACAAACATCAGTAAAAAACAAACTACATATGCAATTGCCATCGTTATTTGAAAGTTAAGCGCCTTTTTACCGTGCACGTCAACAACTGGCATCTCATCTCTTTTAATTAACCACACAATTAATGGCCCAATTATTGAGCCAAACGGCACAATAAATCCAGCTAATGCACTTAAATGACATAGCATAGCCCACGTACGGTCATCTTTATTAACTGGTTCAACCTGTTGATTTTCTTCCATAACACTCTCCTTTTTGTTTCATGTATGTTGCCTTTTAATTAAACAAATGTCCATAAATCAACTGCTGTATTAGCAAAAAATCACAGCGTAAAATCTTGTGATAAAAAAGTGATAAGTTTGTGAGAGTTTCTGGAGACGATTATTCAATACTTAACTCGAATCATCACTTACAGGAAATAATAATGAAAGCTTCTACATTAACAATTGCAACTCTTTTAGCGGCAGCTAGCCAATCAACTATGGCCGCAGAGTTAGATTTAAAAATCACCAACTTAACTCAAGGCATCCATTTTACACCCGTATTAATAACTGCTCACGACAGTGAAGATAAACTGTTCGAAGTAGCAACGGAAGCCTCTACCGCATTACAAACAATGGCTGAGGGCGGAAATATTGCAGAACTAGTTGCACAAGCAACTGCCGCAGGTAGTGATATGGCTGCAAACCCGGCTGAAGGTCTACTTGCGCCAACAGTATCTGCAATGGCAACCCTAACGACATCTGATGGTAACGAATACCTTTCTGTTGCCGCAATGCTACTTCCTACAAATGACGGTTTTGTCGGTCTTGATAGCTGGAAAATTCCAACTGAAGCTGGAACGTATACTGTGTTTTTAAATGCTTACGATGCCGGTACTGAACAAAATAATGAACTTGTAGTAGAAGGTTCAGGTGCACCAGGTACGCCTGGTATTCCAGCTGCTCCTGGTGGTAATGCTGGTACCGGTGGTGCTGGTTTAACAAGCACCGATAGCAATATTAATATTCATATTCATCCTGGTAACTTAGGTGATGACGATCTAACCGCTGGTAATAGTGACTTAAGCAATACAGTGCACAGATGGTTAAACCCAGTAGCAAAACTAACCGTTACGGTTAAGTAGGAGCGCTATAATGTCATCTTTTAAAAACTTTAAAAAAAGCGCTTTAATACTAGCGCTTGCAACTACTCTTGCAGCATGTGGCGACAATGATAGCAACGAGCCTGATCAAGTAGTTGCACCAACACCAGCACCGACAGCTACCAGCTATGAATTTAACGTTACTGTAAGTAATTTAACTGCTGGTCAACCATTTTCACCAGTTGCCGTTATTGCACACCATGAAGGTACGCTATGGCAAATAGGCAGTCCTTCATCAGTGGCATTAGAAACAATGGCTGAAGGCGGGGATAACAGCCAACTCCTTACATTTGAAAATGGTATTGCTAATGCATCGAGTGAAGGCCCAGTTGGACCTGGTGCAAATACCACAATCACGATTACTACCGACACGCTTGAAGTACTAAAACTATCGCTTGCCACTATGATGGTGAATACAAATGATGGGTTTACCGGTCTTAGTGCTGTAGATGTATCTACATTAGCCGTTGGTGAGTCTATTATGCGCACCACCGTTGCTTATGATGCAGGTACGGAAGCAAATACAGAAGCAGCTGGTACATTACCGGGTCCTGTGGATGGCGGCGAAGGCTTTAATGAAGCCCGCGATGATGTTGATTTTGTAGCAAGACACCCTGGTGTAGTTACTAATGAAGACGGGCTATCAAGTTCAGTGCTAAGCCCTGAACATAAATTTGATAATCCATTGGCGAAAGTTGTCATTACTCGAACTCAGTAATTAATATTAACGATATTTACGCGTTGACATACCAGCTTGTAATGGGGAAGTAAGGGAGCACGGATGCCCCCTTTTTACGAGGTTATACATGCGTCACGAAAAATTATTAGTAGTAGAAGACGACAGAGAAATAGGTAAATTAATTACCACGCAGCTTACTTCACTTAACTTACATGTTGATCATGTTGCGAGTGCCGAGCTTGCTTTAAAAAAATAGCTAAGCACCCCTACGGACTCATTTTACTCGATATAAACTTACCGCAAATGGATGGTTTGAGTTTATGCCGGAAAATAAAAGAACATTATCCTACTACTTCTGTGATTTTACTGACCGCGCTCAGTAGCGATATGGACAGAGTGATTGGTCTTGAAATGGGCGCAGATGATTATATTTGTAAACCTTTTTTTGCGCGTGAGTTACAAGCCAGAGTAAAGACCCAACTGCGCCACAGAGCACAATTACTTGCCAGTCAGAATAACGATAACTCACCCGTTGATAGCGAACAAACGCTAAACGTAGGGTCACTCCACATTGAGTTCAGTTCGCACCAAGTTTATTTAGGCAAGCAAGCACTCAACCTTACCGCCACCGAATTTGATTTACTTGTTTATTTTGCACGCCACCCTAATCATGTTTTTAGTCGCCAACAATTACTCGATAAAGTATGGGGATATCAACATAGTGGTTACGAGCACACAGTTAATTCGCACATAAACCGCTTACGCGCCAAGCTAGAAGAGCACCAGAAAGTGCCCATTATAGAAACAGTTTGGGGTGTGGGTTATAAACTAAACCCTAGCCAACTAAATTAAGACTCCTATTATGAAATTATCTTTGTACCAAAAATTAGCCATATCGTTAGTTGTTATATTTTGTTTTATTTGTGCACTTGTTTATGGCTGGAGCAAACAATTAGAACTTACTTCAAAACACCATGGTGAGCAAAATTTGCATTTAGCGTTAGCTGAGCATTTAGTACAAGATAACCCATTGATAAAAGAAGGTGTTTACGACTATAAAGCGCTCGAAAACCTTTTTCATACTTTAATGCTATTAGGCCCTGCGTTTGAATTTTATTTTGTAGACGAAACCGGAAAAATTCTTACTTACTCAGCAAAGCCAGGAAAAGTTAAGCGTAACTATATCGATTTAGCGCCTTTAAAAAAGCTCATTAATGATCCTAAAGCAGCACCTATCTATGGTGATAATCCGCGCAATAAAGACCAAAAAAATATTTTCGGTTGCGCCTGTATTTAATCACGACAAGTTACAAGGTTACCTATATGTAATTATTGGCGGTGAAGCCTACGATACCTCCCTCAATACTATAAAAAATAATGACAGGCTATGGCTAGCCGCTTTATGGCTTGGCTCCGCTTTAGCCTTTTTACTCATTGCAATGCTAATTTTACTACGCTTTTTTACCAATCCAATACAGCGTTTAGCCCGTGATGTAAGCAATATTGAAGCGGCCAATTACAGCCTTACAGATACAAAATTAAGTAACTATTCAACACAAAAAAGCAATGAAGTACATAGTTTGGGTCGCAGCATTCAAGCAATGCTTACCCGTATTAATGAGCAATTTAAAGCACTTGAAGAGGGCGATAAACAACGCAAAGAGTTACTCACTCACTTATCGCACGACCTACGTACACCACTTGCATCACTGCAAGGATTTTTAGAGGTTTTAAATCAATCTGGTGAGCAATTAAGTCAAAAAGAACAACAAGAATACTTACAAGTGTCGCTTAATAATTGCGGACAATTAAAATTACTCATAGAGCAAATATTTGAACTTGCCCATTTAGAAAATGGCGAAATAAACATAAATAAAGAAACCTTTAATTTAGGCGAGTTAATTTATGACTGCATTGCTAAATTTAGCTTAGCTGTAAATAAAAAGGGTATTCATTTATCGGTAGAACCTGCAATTTGTGATTTCCCTGTTGTAGCCGATATCGCAAAATTAGAACGCGTATTAAGTAACTTAATTGACAACGCTATTAGGCATACGCCTAGCGGTGGTAGCATTGCAGTGCATGTAAAGCGCAGTGGCGACAATCAGCTATTCGTGCATGTTTCAGATACTGGCGTTGGAATAAAACAAGATGAACTGAGTGCTATTTTTAATCCTCACTATCAAGCCACTAATTCAAATAAAGCGGGTCGTCAGCAAGGCGGCTTAGGGCTAGCTATATGTCGGGGGTTATTGAAACTGATGGACAGCGAAATTAATGTACACAGTGAACTTGGTAAAGGCACTATATTTAGTTTTAACCTACCACAAAAAAAGTGCTTCTTTAAGAAGCACTTTATATTCACATAATGACCTGTTTTAGCTCAACAGGTTCGTTACTTTTTAATACCTGCTAAATCAAGAATAAACGCATAATAGAATGCGGTATCTTCTAAGCGCTTAAAGCGACCCGATGCACCACCGTGCCCTGCTTCCATATCTATTTTAAACAGTAATTTATTGTTATCCGTTTTATAATCACGAAGTTTTGCAACCCATTTGGCAGGCTCAAAGTATTGAACTTGTGAATCGTGCAAGCCTGTCGTTACTAGCATATTAGGATATGCTTGCTTAGAGACTTGATCGTATGGCGAGTAAGATAACATATAATCGTAGTACTCTTTTTCGTTCGGATTACCCCATTCGCCATATTCATTTGTGGTAAGCGGAATACTCGCATCTAGCATAGTGGTTACTACATCGACAAATGGCACCGCAGCAACCATGCCTTTATAAAGCTCTGGTGCTTGGTTTGCTACAGCGCCCATTAATAAGCCGCCAGCACTTCCACCTCGAGCAAATATTTCCCCTTTTGCACCATACTTCTGAGTCACTAATTCTTCGGTTACATCCACAAAGTCATTAAACGTGTTCTTTTTTGTCAGTAATTTACCGTCTTCGTACCAAGGACGACCTAACATTTGCGAGCCTCGAACATGAGCAATAGCAAATACAAAGCCACGGTCTAACAAGCTCAAGCGTGAGCTGGAGAACGTTGGATCCATCGTTGCCCCGTACGAACCATAACCGTACTGCAGCAATGGATTTGTACCGTCTTTTTTAAACGCATCTTTACGATAAACCAAACTTACCGGTACTTTTATACCGTCACGCGCAGTTACAAAAATGCGCTCTGAGGCATAGTTGTCAGCACTAAAGTCGCCCAATACAGTTTGTTGTTTAAGTAATGTTTTGTTGCCTGTTGCTAAATTTACATCGTATGATGAATCAGGCGTTGTCATGCTTGTGTAGTAAACACGTAACGTATCGCTATCAATCTCATTATTGCCATAAGTGCTAATTGTATAAGCGCTATCGTTAAAGCTCAGTGGTAACTCTTTACCTGTTTTTAAATTGCGAGCAATAAGTTTTGACTGACCCTTTTCACGTTCTTGATATACTAAGTAGTTACCAAATAAATCAATGCCCTCTAGTTTGACATTATCACGCGCTGGGATCACACTTTGCCAATTAGCTTTGTTACCTGCTTTATCAATATCCACTTTCATTAGCTGAAAATTTACTGCGTTTAAATTAGTTACAATGTAGTAAGTATTTCCTAACTTCGAAATTTCATATTCCAGCCCAGCTTCACGCTCAATTAAACGCTTAGGCATTGCCTTAGCATCATCAGCGCTCAATACCGACACACCTGATGCAGCCGTGCTGCTGTGCCAAATATAAATCTCTGACTTATCTTTGCTTTTACTCATCCCCATGTAATAACTGGTATCAGTTTCTTCGTAAATTAGCTCATCATCAGCTTGTGATGTACCTAATGTATGACGATAAACTTGATAACCTAGTAGAGTTTGTAAATCTTTTTTAATGTAGTAAACCGTTTTATTATCGTTTGCCCACACAATGCCACCGTTAGTGCCTTCAAGTGTGTCTTCGAGTAATTTACCGGTTGTTAAATCTTTTATTTTTATACTATAAATACGACGGCTAACAGTATCTTCGCCATAAGCCATTAAATTGCCATTCGGGCTTACATCTAAGCCACTTACCGCATAATAATCATGGCCTTTAGCAAGCTCATTTACATCTAAAATAACTTGCTGATCAGTGCCTGAAAAATCACTACTGCGTAGGTAAGTCGTGTATTCATTGTCGCCACGATTTTGCGTTGAGTAAAAATAATCACCGTTTTTAACTGGGACTGAATCATCGTCTTTTTTAATACGCCCTTTTAGCTCCTCAAACAATTTACTTTGCAACGTTTTAGTATGTGCAAGCATTGCATCTGTATATGTATTTTCGGCTTCTAAATAGTTAATAACCTCTGACGCTTTACGTTCGTCATCACGTAACCAATAGTAATTATCTACACGTGTGTCACCATGAATAGTCATCTCATATGGCACTTTTTTAGCAATAGGTGCAATAGCTTGGGCTACTTGAACAGTTTTAATTTGTGTATTATTTTTTTGAGTCTCTTCTGGGGCTTGATTACAACCACTTAAGATAGCTATCGACAGTGCAGCAAATGCAAAGGGGTACGTTTCATCAGTCAAAGTCCTTGTTGTATTTAATTTTTATTAAGTAATACCAACTTAATCAATTTGAGAGATTAAACCTGACGCTAACGGTGTTAGAAATTTCTAATATAGAACGACTAAATAACGAAATTTTTGCCTTGTTATCGACAGGATTTTCTTAACTCAAAGTAGCTCATTTAATTAAGCAGATTGGTATAAATATATCTAAAATTAGAATTTGTCGTTATTTAATTTGAGAAGCCATGTAAAAAGGGAGCCGAAGCTCCCTTTATATAACAGTTAAGTTATAAAATTACTTTTGTTTACGACGACGCATAAATGCAAACGGCGCTACTAGTAATGTTAACCATGCAAGAGAACCAGAAGAGCTTTTCTTCTTAGTCTCAACAACTGGAGGTACTACCACTTCAGCAACGCTAACGTTAACCATTACAGGTTCAGAAACATTACCGCGTACATCAATTGCCACAACTTGAATTTCAGCTGATGAATTTCCAACTAACAACTCTGTATTTACAACAACTACTTGACCTTGCTCATCAACACCTAGACCAATATTGGTATTAGACTGAACGAAGTACTCCGAAACGTCTAAGTCAAAATCAGACTCCGTAATTGTTAATTTACCAACAACTGTGCCATTTTCTGCATCTTCAGAAACTGTAAATTCACCACCAACTAACATTGGAGCTTCAATTGCAGGAAGCTCTAAATCAGCACTTGCCATTGCTTTAACAACACCCAGGCCAGATGTTTGCGATAATGCAAATGGACCGCTGGCTTCAACAATAGCTTTTTCACCAGGTTTAAGTGATGAAACCACTTCGCCTGTCTCTAATGACGTTAATGCTACAGTAGGAGAAGTACCAAATAACGTTGAACCTTCAACGCTGTCTGTTTCAGAAAACACACCCGTTTGATAAGCAGGGCTACCTACTGAAGCTTTAAAGTTCATTTGCTCGCCAATTAGCGAAGCATCTACGTTAAATAAGTTTGTACACGCAGAGAATGTAACCGTGTTCTCACCCGCTGAATGAAACATCGGAGTAACCCATGCTAAAGAGTCGTTACCCGCACCATCTGTTGTTCCAATTACTGTACGGCTACGACCTGGGAATGCAGTTTGGCGACCACGGTCGTTATAGTTTTGCATAATTTGATCAAATACGCCGTCATTATCTGTATCTATTTCAAGTCTAAAGCCAGCTTGGAATACATGAGTTAATGGGTCACGTAATTGGATAGAAGATGTTACAAAGATACCCGAATCACAAGAGTCATCAGCAAAAGCAGAGAAAGTAGTCGAAATAATATTAAATTCAGCTTCTTCTCGTGTTTTTTCAGTACCCATTGCAATAATGGTTTCTGCGAACGGCGTAATTTCTGTTTGACCACTATTTTCAACGATAAGTGCCATCTCGTTGTCTATAATTTGAGATGAAACACTTAGCGCTGTCGCTGCTTTTGGCATTACGTGATACACAACGTGTAAATCATGATCTGTATCTGTACTTGCATCATCAAATACTAATGCACCATCAAACTCTACTGAAGTAAGTGCTGCGCTTCTTGCTGCAATATCGTCAGCACTAAACGGGTTTTCTAATTCCCATACTGGCAGTTTTGTAGGATCAACAGTTAGTACCACGTCAAAATTCATTGACTGACCTGCAGGAATTGTTACTGATGCAGGGAAATCCCAACTAATTGCAGCTGTATCTTCATCATTCTGGTAACGCGCTTCAGTGCGTAGTGCATACGTTTTAGCGTCTGATGAAAAGTTTTTAACCGTTACAGTCTGCGTTAACGACTCTGTTTCAGTCATAGACACCAGACCAAAAGAAAGCGCAGCTTGCTTAGTATTAAATTGTGTATTATTAACCCATGCAGCTACTGGTAAATTAACTGCTTTAGTTACGTCAACTAAGCCTGAACCAATCATACTAATTGGAGCAAGCTTTGAGTCAGGGTTAGTTGCTAGCGGCTCGTTGGTTACATTTAGGTCAGCTGCATTCATGATCGTAGCTTTAATTTCAAATGCATTACGCTCAGGGTGAGCTTCGCGAATCATCGCAACGGCACCGGCAGTTATAGGGCCAGAGAAAGACGTACCATCTACTGGTGATAGTCCATCTTGTGTGCCTGCGGCGGCGACTAATATAGCCGTTCCTGGTGCAGTAATTTCAGGCTTTAATAAACCATCCATAGAAGGACCACGAGAAGAGAAAGTTGCTACGGCTCCCGATGTTGTTTTAACTTTAACATCAATATCAAATGTTGCCGTATCACCTGCCGCTAATTGCGCTTTTAAAGCAACACCTGCGGCAAAATTAATACCTACATTTTTAATCGTAACAGCAGCGTTACTGCCACCCATAGGTGCAGGGGTGCCATCATCTGTATTATTAGCAATCAGTACAAATTCAGCACCTTTTTTCTGTGCATTAAGTACTTTAACTGTAAATGCACACGTGCCACGGTCAATTAATACTGCTTTACCTGTAAAATCAACATCAGCGGCAAACTCATCACAACCATTTTGGTTAGCATCAGGGTAAACTAATTCAATATCAGCGCCTGAAATAGCATAGTCAGCCTGCAAACCAAACCCTGAACCTTGGATATTACCTTCAACGCCCGCAACAGTACCAGTAGCTATACTAACTTGAGCTGTTGGGTGCGTCATCGCGCCTACAGATAGTGCATTCGGTGTTGTACTTGGGCCACCAACACGAAATGGGTTATCGCCGTCATTACCAGCAGAAATAACCATATTTACACCCAAATCAACGGCGCGTTGAATTAGGTACTGCGCACCACCACCTGTGTATGTATCACCAAACTCGCCACCGAGTGACATATTCATTACATCGACACGATCAGAAATGTCACCATCCCCATTAGGATCCATAGCAGCTTCTAATGCTGCAACTTGTGCCGCACTTGGACAGCCACCACCACATACAGAATAAACATATAGCTCTACATCCGGTGCAATACCATTAACTGAGTGTGAAGAAGATGTACCGTGATTTGTTGGCTCATCAACATCAGCAATAACAACAACAGGATCGTTTTCAATTGGATCAGCATCATTGCGAATAAAATCGAAACCGCCTTTTACAATACCTTGTGGCCAAGTAACTACAGCTGGATCTGCTTGAGCAGCATCATATGCCTCAACAGTACCCGCGCCATCAAATGCTTTGTGAGTATAATCAATACCTGTATCTAAAACAGCTACTCGCTGGCCTTTACCACTTACAATACCCTCATCGATTAAAGGTTTAGCATGAATATAGTCAGACGTTGCAGCTACATGTAACTCGTTATCAAACATAGGTAATACTTTAGCTACACGTGAGTCTTTTGCTATTTTAGCTAATGCTTCTGGTGATGCTTGAACAATTAGTGTTGGTGCTAGTATTTTAGTTTTACCAATTACTTTCGCATCAAAATCTAAGCTATTGAGCTCTAAAGTCATTGTATCTTGAAGCTGCTCAATATTTGCCGTAATTTCACGGTTGTTTGATGCCTGATAAGTACCATTTACAAATCCATCAACAGAGGTCGTCGCACGAAGTACGATCATATATGCTGATGGTTCTTTCTGTGCAGAAACAGTATCTTTAACTTGCTCTGCTTGGTGATGAGCAATAGTAACTGTAGGTAAAGTTGTTGCACTTGCGAATGTTGCAATAAACGCACTTGATACTGCAGTTGCTATTGCAGTTCTTTTTATTATGTTTTTAGACATTATTTCCCCTGGGACGAGTTTTATATTATTGTGCTTATACCAATCGTAATTGGTTTGTAACTAGAATATAAAACTTTACACCCACCCTGAGCAACACCTTGATTACAAACAAATTACAATGCGTCTACACAAAGACAGAAAACAAGCCTAAGCAATTGATTTGAAGTAACAATAATTCAATTTAAATTTGTAAACAAGTGTAAACAAGTGTAAACAAATCGACCTTTTTGAGACAAATATGAATAATGAAGTGATTAACATCTTAACTATGGCTAAAGTAATCCAAACCGCAGTGGCTCCTGTGTTCCTCATAACCGGGATTGCTGCCACGCTGGGTGTGTTATCTAATCGCTTAGCACGAATTACCGATAGGGCACGCCAATTAGAACGCAGGTTAAAGGTAAGTACAGATGAAGATTTCAATAAATCACTGGCTACAGAACTTCGCGCCCTTTTAAAGCGCTCTCGATGTATACATATTGCTTTTAGTTTAAGTGTATTAAGCGCATTGCTTGTATGTGCTGTGGTTATGCTGTTGTTTTTATCACATATTCAATCTATAAATTTAGGCGTTACAATTGCCTGCTGCTTTGTTGCAGCAATGGCATTGCTTATATGTGCCTTTATGTCTTTACTTGGCGAGGTATTTTTAGCAACTCGAAGCATGCGTCGCGGGATGATATTTGCTGACATAGACATAAACGATTAAATTTTAATTAAACCCATCGCATTTGCTTGAATAAATACGATGTTAGATACAATATACTTAATTAATAATTAAAATTTCCAACAGGGGCAAACATGAAATTAAAAAACGTATTAGCAACAATAGCGCTAGCAACGTGTGCATTTAGCGTATCGGCAAATTCTGCATTTAAAGAGCCAAGTGACGCAATTGAGTATCGCCAAGCTGCATTTTCAATGATCTCAGTACAAATAAGCGATATGGGTGCAATGCTAAAAGGCAAAGTACCTTTTGACGCAGAGCAATTTAAAAAGCGTGCTAACAACGCAGCTGCACTTTCAAAAATGCCATGGGAAGCGTTTTACGAAGGAACCGATAAAGGCGACACAGCTGCACTTGCTGCTGTTTGGTCTGAAAACGATACCTTTATGAAAAAAGCAACTGCATTCCAACAATACGCAGATGAGCTAGCAGTAGCGGCTCAATCAGGCGATAAGGCCGTAATTGGTAAAGCTTTTGGCGCATGGGCTAAAGGCTGTAAAGATTGCCATAAGCAATTTAAAGATTAATTATTGTTGTTTTAATACTTAATGTAGTAACAACAAATGATAAAAAGCACTGAATGGTTAATTATTCAGTGCTTTTTTGTACCCAGCATTTAAGCCCGTATGTTATTTATTGAGCTAAACCTTCTGCGGGCGACGTTTAAATACAGCCCTAATCCCACCCAAAATGCGTGTAAACACCTTACCAATATCACTTAATATAATATACAAACATGGTACCAATATAAGCGTTATTAATGTTGCAAACATCACTGCAAAACCAAGCGCTACCGCCATAGGTATTACAAACTTAGCCTGCAAGCTTGTTTCAAACATAATGGGCAATACACCTGCAAATGTAGTAATTGAAGTAAGTAATATAGGTCTGAATCGAGCACAACCGGCATCTATTACAGCATTTTTAATACTAACACCTGTTTTACGGGCCTGATTCACATAATCGGTCATAACGAGTGAGTCGTTTATAACCACCCCTGCTGCTGCAATAATACCAAAGCCAGACATTAAAGTTATATCCAAACCAAACCAGTAATGCCCCCATATTGCTCCCGTTAAGCTAAATGGAATCACCGACATAACAATAAGTGGTTGCGCATAACTCTTAAGGGGTACGGCTAATAAGATATACACCAAAATCATGCCGCCGAAGAAAAACATCTTCTGCTGATTAGCTTGATCTTGTTGCTCTTCAATGGCGCCACCAAGTTCTGACTTAACACTTGGGTACTCTTCTTTAAGTTGTGGTAGTAATTTTTCTTTAATTTGATCTACAACTTCGTTTGGCTCAATCACTTCTTCATCTATGTTTCCATAAACATACACTGTACGATAACCCCCTTCGCGGCGAATATAACTAATACCCGGTGTTTCAGTGAGTTCAACTACATCACCAAGCAGTACTTCACGGCCCTGCGGGGTAGTAACAACCGCATGCTTAAGTGACGAAAATGCCTCTCGAGTCAGTTTAGGGTAACGTACCATTACACGCACCTCTTCGCCGTTTCGAATAACACGCTGAGCCTCACCACCGTAAAAGCTTGCCCCAACTTGATTAGCAATAGAAGCCAAATCTAAACCTAAGTCGTAAGCGACCGGTTTTAGGCTCATTTGCACTTCTTTACTGGCAGGGTCTATTGTTGAGCTAATATCAAACAAACCTTCTTGCTGTTGCAGCAATTCTATAAAGCGACGACCAGCATTATTTAATGTATCAATATCTGAGCCATATAATAAATAACCAAATTCGCCGTCACTGCCTCCTCCATTTACATCATCATAAATGGTTAATGATTTAACACCGGCAATATCAGGCATGGCTTCGCGCCAACGGCGTGATAATTCAAACGCGTTATAAGGCCTTATACTTTCATCAACAAGAGGTACGAGCACTTGGGCTTCGGTGCGCCCTTGGTTAAATACTAAAATATCTCTTATGAGTTTTTGACCATATTTGCGCTCGGTATCTTCATCAATCGCAATCACCATCGTCTCTATTTCACGAATAGCATTTATTGTTTGTATGTCTGATACATTGTCATTCATTTCTAGATTTATTTGTGGGTAGTCATGCGGAATTTTTGGCATAAACCCAGTACGAACTTGATTTGATGAGATTAAAGCAAAGGTTACGATCAATAGGGCGATAAATGAAAATAATACTGACCAACGCCATTCAACACAACGTACAACAAAGCGCTTATATGGGCCATTTACAAAACCAAAAAATCGCGTATTAAACCGATCTCGCCAGCCCCCTCTTTTATTGGTGAAAAATGAGTGTGGGCAATATGGGCAGGCAATATCAACTTTGATTCAATCAAACTAAATACCAAACACAGCATTACCACCACAGCTATACCATAAAAGAAGGCACTTTCTGGACCTGTAGATAACGTAAATGGAGCAAATACTGCAATGGTAGTTAGTACACCAAAAGTTGCGGGGGTTGCTACGCGTTTTGCGCCATTAACCACATTAACAACACCGCCGCCTTTTTTCTCTATTTCGGTGTAGGCACTTTCGCCTATGACAATGGCATCGTCCACCACAATCCCTAGCACCATAATAAAAGCAAAAAGTGATAAAATATTAATGGTTACACCAAACAGTGGCATCATCATCATTGCGCCCAAAAAGCACACTGGTAAACCAATCATTACCCATAATGCCAACTTAAAGCGTAAAAAGATTGATAGCATAATTGCAACCAAAATAGCGCCCTGAATGAGGTTTGTAACCATCATGTCTAAGCGGGCATTTAGGTAATACGTAAAATCCATTAGTGGCTCTAAACGAACCCCCAGTGGTAGCTCTTTGTTTTTTAATTCTATAAATGCTTTTACTGAATCAGCAACTGGGATAATACTTTGCTCTTCAGTCGCTTTCACCGATATATAAACTGCATTTTCACCATTGAATTTAAAGTAACGCTCACCTTCAGTGAACTGATCTTTAATCACGGCAATATCTTGCAGTAACACTTTAGCGCCGTTAGCCCCTATTTTTACCGGTATTTGCCTAAATTCTTCACCAGAGTAAAACTGATTTTCGACGCGAACAGAAATAACACCTGCGTCTGTTTTTAGCTGCCCCGCCGAAAAGTTAGCTGAGTAACGACGCACTGCATTCATTACATCACTAAGGGTTAGGTTATATTGACGCAGCGTATCGGGTTCGATTTCAATTGCTATTTCATCAAGAGGAACATCGTTTACCACTAACGACACGTTAGATAGCTGTAGTAACTCATCTTCTATTTGGTTTGCTATAGGCTTAAGCTCAGTTAGCGGTAAGTCAGCAACGAGCGTCATACCTATAACATCTTGTTTAAACTCAACTTGACTTATGGTGACCGGTTCCATACCGGCTGGGAACGTTGCTATACCATCAACCCGTAATTTAACTTTATCGAGTATATCGGTAAGCCCTACATCGGTATTAATTTCAAGACTTGCTCTACCGCCATTTCTAAATGCCCTGTACACACCTTTTTTAATTTCGGTCACATCTTTTAGCGACTCTTCAATTTTTATAAGTATGCTTTCTTCAATTTCTTGTGGTGAAGCGCCTGGATAGTTAGCTTCAATATTAATGTAGTTAATTTCTACATTAGGGAACATTTGGCGTTGGATATTTAGAAAGCTAATAATTCCCATCACCACAATAAAAATCATCATTAGGTTGGCAGCAACGGAGTTATTAGCGAAGTAAGCAATAATACCGGTTTGTTTTTCAGCGTTAGGCGCTGTATTTGGTAGTTCAGTGTTACTCATAACTCAGCCTACCTTATAATTTTTCAGTGGAAGCATTTTCAAGTGCCTCTGTTTTTTTAGTATCTTGAAGGCCCGCAATTTTTACAGCCATGCCTTTTTGCGGATATTCTGGCAAAGTAATCACCAACTTATCATCTGCTTGCAAACCATCACTGATGTAAAAGTACTCACCCTCTTCACGAATAACTGTGACTTTGCGCGGCTCAAGTTGCTGCTCTTCATTAACGATCCATACGGTTTTGTTATTAACTAATTCTTGCGGTAAGCGGTAAATATTATTAAGCATTGCACCTGCAAAATTTACCTGTACGTAGCTACCAAACTTAATGGCTGGTTGTATATTCTTAAGACCGTATGGGTCTTCTATACGCACTACTAAACTGCTCATACGCGTAGCGTTATCAACAATCCCTAGGTCGCGGTCAATTACACCTTCACGGGTGAAGCTGTTTAGGCCTTTTTGAATAATCGTTGCGGTAATACCTTTAATACGCTCTGGCAAAAAAACGCTATCGAACCCTGCTATAGGAATAATCACTTCAGCGGTCTCAATATTATTGAGTTCAGCAACTTGCGAACCCATAGTGACAAATTGTCCAACACCTATATTTCGACTAATAACCAATGCATCATAAGGGGCTGTTACATCACAATTATCCAAATCACGTTGCGCGCGCTTTAATGCAGCTTGCGCCGACTTAACAGATGCTTGTGCACTGAGCACTTGAGGTTTACGTAAAAATAAATCGGTACGCGCTTTACTTGGAAAGCGCTTGGCTTCGTCTTCGGCTACTTGCGCTTGAGCTTGCTCTTCAATTAAACCGGCTTGCGCGCGGGCAAGCTCTGCCTCTGCAACAAGTACTGCAGCTTCATAGTTATCTTTTTCAATAGTAAACAGCGTCTCGCCACGAGCAACTACACCACCGGCTACAAAATTAGGGTGCCAACTTAATACTTCACCCGAGACCTGCGCCGAAAGCTGTGTATTTTCAAGTGGTTTTACTTCGCCGTAGCTATTAATGATAACTTGGTGATCATTTGCTGCCACAGGCTCAACTTGCACCGTTGGACGAGCATCAATAACTTCTTTTTCTGATTCTTTTGCAATAGCGTTAATTGCCATAAAACCAACGATACCTAAAGCAAGCGCGACGAATGGAAAAACCCATCTAAGTGAATTTGATTGCATATCTTATTTATCCCTAAAATTCTATTAACACCATAATACCAGAGCTATACGAAACATTAAGATGACATTTGTAAGCAACTGTTGCAAATACATCCAAATTACAACTTTATATAAGTATAAAAGATGAATGAAATGGTGATTAATCTCATTCGTTATATTTTGTTACAAACTTTTATTTATTAATATCAATTAATTAGCTTTGAACGCTTAAATTTCATCGCGAAGATGTGCGAAATTAAATTAATTTACGTACAGTCCAATTAAATTAACAAATATTAAAAGTCTCAAAATGAAATTAACGTCCATCACCCTTGCGCTTAGCTTAGCGTTTGGCAGCCATGCATTTGCAGCCGATAAAAAAGACGAAAAAGAGTCAAAAACACTTAGCGAAATGATCAAAGGACAAACCGAATTTGCCGGTATATTTAGCCTTTATCAAGACGAAAAAACCGGTAAGCACCTTATGGTGATTAACGAATCCCAACTCAATACGCCGTTTGTGTATTTTGCGCACACTGTCGATGGCGTTACAGATGCAGGCCATTATCGTGGTGCATACCGTGAAACTAAGTTAATTGAATTTAGAAAATACTTTGACCGTATCGATATTATTAGCAAAACACCTCGCTACAAATTTGACGAAAGCAGTGCGATTTCAAAAGCGAGTGATGCCAATATTAGTGAAGCGGTACTTGCGAGCATTAAAATAGAAAAAGAAGAAGACGGTAAAATAGCATTTAATGTAAATAAGTTATTTTTAAGCGAAGCACTTCATAAAGTATCACCTACGCCAAATCCAGCAGATAAAAACGCTAAAAAACGCTTTAAAGTAGGTAAACTAGACGATAAAAAATCACGCATTATTAAACAGCGTCCATACCCTAATAACTTAGACGTAGTAGTTGATTACGTATTTACTAACCCAAGCCCTACTGTACGTGGCTCTAATGCAGTAAGCGATCCTCGCAGTGTATCGGTAAAAGTGCAGCACTCGTTTGTTGCTCTTCCTAGCAACAATTATGCACCCCGTATGGATGATGCTCGCATTGGTTATTTTACAAATCAATTTGATCAAATGACATCTACCGATTGGGCACCTTATCAAGATGTTATAAAACGCTGGGACTTACAAAAGAAAGACCCAAGTGCAGCGCTTTCAGAGCCAGTAAAACCAATTACTTGGTGGATAGAGAATACGACACCAGTTGAATGGCGCGATACTATTCGTGACGCTGTTTTAACGTGGAATACCTCTTTTGAAAAAGCCGGTTTTAAAAATGCTTTAGAAGTAAAAGTACAACCAGATGATGCAGATTGGGATGCGGGCGATATTAATTACAACGTACTGCGCTGGACTTCGTCACCTAAACCTCCATTTGGCGGATACGGTCCAGCACTTGCCAACCCATTAACAGGCGAAATACTGGGCTCAGACATTATGCTTGAGTTTGTATTTATGAAAAACCGCTGGATTTACGACACACTTTTCACCCAAGGAACAATGAGCCACGGTGAAGCAACAAATACCGGCGAGCTAAATTGCTCTCTTGGGCATGAGATTCAACAAAATCTAATGCTTGCCAAAGGCCTTGCTAGCGGCGACAAAATTGAAGATAAAGAAATGCTTCGCCAAGGTTTAACGCAACTGGTACTTCACGAAGTAGGCCATACTTTAGGTCTTAACCACAATATGAAATCATCTATTTTGTGGGATGAAAAAGAAGTACACGACAAAAACAAAACCCAAGGCATAGTAACCGGCTCTGTTATGGATTATGCACCGGCTAACATTGCCCCAATTGGTGTGCAGCAAGGTGATATTTTTCAAACAAAACCAGGTCCTTATGATGATTGGGCAATTAATTACGGTTATAGCGTATCACTTGCAGATGAAGCGGCTGAGCAAGCTCGACTTGAAAAAATACTTGCTCGTTCAAGTGAACATGCCCTTGCCTTTGGTAACGATGCCGACGACATGCGCGCACCAGGTCGCCATATCGATCCACGTGTAATGATTGGTGATTTGTCGTCAAACCCTGCAGCCTATGGCGCAGATCGCATGGCACTTATCAATAAACTATTTACTGAACTAAAAGATAAAGCAACGGTTAAAGGTGAGTCTTACCAACAGCTTGTTACCTCTGCTAATAACTTATTTGGTCAGTACCGAGCTCAAGCAGGTGTGGTTTCTCGCCAGATTGGTGGCGTATACGTTGAGCGCGCTGTAGTGGGTGATGCAAACGCAGATAAACCATTTACACCGGTATCGCTTGAGCGTCAAACACAAGCAATGGATATACTAGCAAAGTTTGTATTTGCGCCAGATGTACTACAAAACATGCAACCTCTTTATAGCTACTTACAGCTGCAACGTCGTGGCTTTAATCACTTTGGCAAAAATGAAGACCCTAAAGCACACCAAATGATTTTAGGGATGCAAAAGTCTGTACTTGCCCAGCTATTACACCCTGCTGTGTTACTGCGTATTTCTGACACCGCTCTATACGGTAATGAATATAGCCTAACTCAGTTTATGCAAGATTTAACTGCCAGCATTTTTGTGAAACGCAAAGACGCCAACTCTATTAGCCACAACTTACAAATTGAGTATGTTAACCAGCTAATCGCGATTGCAGGCCTTGGTAAAGCAAGTAAATTTGATAACCTAGCTAAAACCGCTGCGTTATATCAGCTAACTCAAATAGCCGATACCAGTGTTGCATGGGGTGCAGATACAGCAACTAAAGCGCATAAAAAATATATTGATCGCTTAATTGCAAAAGCGCTAGAAGCGTAAAGCAGCTCTAACAATTGAGTAAAACCAAGGCCACGTTTAACGTGGCCTTTTTTATAACAAGAACAATAAAGATTAAATATAAATAGTGCCTTCTAAATACCTTACAGCATGCCCGGTTAAGGTGACGGTTGTATCACCCACTTCGCAAGTTAGCTGCCCGCCTCTGCTTGAAGCTTGATAAGCGCTTAACGTAGTTTTACCTAATTGCAGCGCCCAGTAAGGTGCCAAGCCAGTATGAATAGAACCTGTCACATAATCTTCGTCGCCACCGCTTGCAGGCCAAAAATAACGAGATATAAAATCATATTCAGCACTTGGAGCAGTGGCCACTACATCAAGTGGATAAAGCGTTTTTAAAAGCTCTGAGCTAGTTTTTAATTCAAGTATTTGATCGGCATTTTCATAAATAGCAAAGTAAGCTTGGCGGTTTTTAAGCACTTTACTCGGTTGTATAGACAAGCCATCAAGCAATTGCTGCGGTACATTTTGCACTTCAACCGGTGCTTGTTTCGGAAAGGTCATTGCAAAGCTGCCATCAGCGTTTTTATTAACGATTAGCTCGCCCACCGCATCAGCAATAAAGCGAATTTGCGATATATTATGCTCTTCACATAAAACATAGGCAGCCGCAAGTGTGGCATGACCACAAAAGTCAATTTCCATTAACGGCGAAAACCAGCGAATAACAAAACTGCCATCGTCTTGCTGGCAGGTAAAAGCCGTTTCAGATACGTTATTTTCAGCGCCAATTTTTAGCATTAAATCGTCACTTAGCCACGATTTCAATGGGATCACTGCCGCATAGTTACCTTTAAATAACTCATTCGTAAACGCATCAATTTGATGAATAGTTAATTGCATTGTTTAAACTTTGTAATGATTAATAGCTTAAAACTGCCACACCTAAACTCAATTAGCACTTTTATTTTAGCTTTAAGCCATTACAGGTCGCACTCTATAATATTGCATACAGCCAAATTGCACAGCGTTTGTAAGCAACAACATAATAAACATAAGTAAGTGCGCAGTACTTGTGGCTGCATTTGAAAGCTCAACAACTAAGCCGCAAATACCAGCAATAAACTGCAAGCTAAAGTAGCGCGCGCTTAAATTACTTACATTACCCGTACGCAATGTTTTATAAGTTTGCGGCATAACACGTACCGAACTCATCACAAGGCCAACATACGTTAAAGCGCTTAATACCGTTGCAGTATCGAGGTTTGAATTCAAAAGCAGTGAAAAAGGCAGTAACGAAAAACCTAACATAGTAACCAGCTGTACGCGCTCTCGTTTAGCTGCGTTGAAACGTGCAAAAAAATACAAAATAAGCCCGCTTAACGCACCGGTTACAATAAATGGTAATGCAATATAATAGCGCTCAAAGTAAATATTGTAGGTTATAAAATAAAGGCTTTGCGCTAACCCAAACGTCATCATCAATAGTGATAAACCTGAGACACTACGATTTTTTCGAATTTTGTTTAGTAGTGGTAAAAAACTAAAAACCAAAATAAAAGAAGACAATATAGGCAAATAATGCGCCAAAGCAACCTCACTCGTTACATAAATGTTAACTAGAAATGGAAATAAAAACATTTATTAAACATATGTTTTAAAAGGCTTTTACTATGAGCGCGGCATTGTAGAGCCGCGTAAATTTAACTCAACTAAATAGCAAAAACTTATTTTAGGTACTGGCAAGCTGAGTATACAAAAACCGTAGAATTAAGTTCACAGTTTGTTTGTTTTATTGAAATTCATTACTGAAACTTACAAATAAAAATGATAGTTGTTATCATGCGCAGGTCATTAGCTACTGCATATAAAACCATCCATGAGAAAAATACTTTTTAAGATCCACAGCTGGATTGCCCTTATTGCAATCATTCCACTCATTGTCATTAGTATTACAGGCAGTGTATTAGTTTTTAAAAGTGAAATAGATGGCTTACTTATGCCTGATAGTCACTTTGTTGTAAAAGCGTTGCCAGAGCGTATAGCAATCGATAAATTAATCGCTAAAGCAGAACATGCTTACCCTGAGTATCTAGTGGGTAGCTGGGAGATTTTTAACAATGATACTGCTGATCGGGTTTACTTAGTTAAACGCGGTACAGAGCAATGGTATAAGTTTCATTTAAACCAGTACACAGGTGATATTTTATCGGAGCCAGTAGACACTAGCCATTACTTTACTGATTGGTTTTTAGAACTACATTACACATTTTTACTAAATGACTTAAAAAGTTTACCTGGGCAAACAGGTACTGTTTTAGGCTTCTTTTTTGCTTTTTTTATTAATCTTAGGCATTACAGGCCTCATTATTTATCGCAAGTTTTGGCAACGTCTGTTTAGTGTACGCTGGCGTGCGACACTACAAATAGTCCTTAGCGATATTCATAAAATGACCGGTGTTATTGGTTCCCCTATCATTATTATTTTAGCGATTACAGGTGGCTACTTTAACTGGGCTGTTTGGTATCACGAAGTAATAGAGCACGCAGAAGAAGAACATTTTGTGCTAACCAAAAAGCTACATAGTGCAGATATCTCGTTTCAAGATATTTTAGATAATAGCAAACAACAAATAACTACTTTTAATAGCACTTTTTTGGTTATGCCATTAGAACCGGATGAAAATATTACCGTATTTGGAGAAGTTAAAACTGCCAACCCGTTTGCCAGTGAATACGCCAATACTGTTACCTACAATAAATTGACTGGTGACCACATGGTCAACTGGGATATTCGCGAAGTTGGTATTGGCTGGCAAGTAATTGATAGCTTCAGAAAACTTCACTTTGGTTATTTCGCAGGTCTTACTAGTAAAATACTGTGGTGTGTAATTGGCTTAAGTCCGGTATGGCTAGCCGGAACCGGCTTTTACTTATGGTTTACCCGCCGAAAACGTAAAAAACAGTCACAGGTAAATCGCTATAAAAAACGACATGCCACAAACGCTTAATAAAGAAACACCTTGTTGTTGGTTTAACAATAAGGTGTTTTATCTAAGAAAAGACGAAATAACAATTGGGACGAGCAGGTAATAGTTAATTATTTTTAATTAATCTTCACACATCCAAAAAAAGTTACCGCCAACCTTTTAGTATTTAAATCGTCTCCAAAATACTTTGAAGCGCTATGAACAATATTACCTTTAAATACAATTAAACGATTAAAGCGGTTATCAATGTCGATGTCTTTATACCATGCACTATAAGGTAAACTAGTTACATTCAAAGCATCAACCAGATTAGCGAACGGAGGATCTACAATATTCCCACCAGCCGCTTCATTTGCATATTTTAAACGATAAAAAGAGGTACCTGCAGAGGGTTTAGGGTTCGGGCTTAAATATAAAACGGCTGCATATCTGCATAAAAAACGATTATCTACATGAGGTCGAGATGCCCCTTCATCTGCACCCACTAATATTGCAGTATTCGTATCCACTACAACTTTATCTGACTTAGCAACCCATAATTTATCTTTTTTTATAACAGACTTAACATATTCTTCTACTTTATTAAGCTGTAAATCACTTAACGCATCGGGCGTACGCATTCCTGGCCAAAGCTCTTTTGTATAAGGTTTGCCGAATTTCCAAACTTCACTGTTTAAACATGAAGAGCGAATACTCATCGCCTCTTCGCTATCAAAAAAGTCATCAACAACCCAATAGTTGTTACCAATTGATGGCTTTTCATACCTTAAGCCTGGTGCGTCGGACGGGACGCTTGGAAGTACCACATCCAGTGGGACTTTCAAGTGTTTAAATGACATTGTTAAAATACTTATTTTATTAAACTAAATCAGAATATAACACTTACTTAATAACCATTCAAAGCGAATAATAGAAGCTCAGCCAAGCACGCATTTCATCTTCAAAACTGTCGCCTTCTACTCGCGACAGTCCCATATTAAATGTTAAATCATTTACGCCCGCAGGCCCCATCCCAAAACTAAAATCACCTTGGTATTTTAAGCCGTAGCTTTGTGCGTATACGGTGTCGTCGAGTTGATGTTGCTTATAATAAAGCCACGGCATGCCTTCTTTAAAGCTAAAGCCGCCACCGTAGCCTTGATAGCGCTTTGCAGTTGCGCTGTAAAAGGGCAGAACAGATGAAAGTACATGTTCACTACTTTGTTGCTGATTAATAAGATTTGAGCTAAAACCACCTAATGCAAGGCTATTGTCATCACGCTGTTTTTGATCAAAGTTTGCATAAAGAGGAATACCAAACGCCCTACCAAAAATTTTGGCGGCTAAATCGTAACCTTGCCAATTACTACTTTTACTACTGCCATCGTACCAACTCGCATAAACACTTTGGCCTATCGCAAAATCTTGACGATCATATTGCCAATTTTGAGCAACGCCTAAACGCGTCCAACTTTTATGGCTTAGCTTATAATCAGTGTAATTGTAGGCAATCTCTGGCGTTAAACTTAGCTGCCCAAATTTAACTGGGTAACTTACTGCAGCAAAACCACCACGGGCATCTATGTCGGTATTTAAACTTGCTTGGTACTGCCGCGATGTATTTAAATTATAGTCAAACAGTGCAAGTTTCAGTTTTACATCAAGCGCATTATATTTTGCCTGCACATAACCACCGTGCAGTGCTCCATCGTGTAAATCAGTGCTATATCCTGCTTGCAAGTCGAGCTGTTTTAATAAATCGCTACTTTTAATGCTTAAATCTAACAAACTGGTAGAAGCCGAATAATACTGCGTCCCTAGTGCAAAAGTAGCGTGCTGGTCGAGCACGTTGTAATTTGTTTGCTGCGTTGTTTGGTGCGTATATATTTTAGCTTTTGGAAGCGTATGTTCGTTTACAATGAGCAGCGATGCTTTTTTATTAGCCGAAAATTCAGTAACTACAGTGCTGTTTATAGCTTTTGGCAATGTTTTTACATTTGGCCCATCTGCGGTTATCGAAAAATAGAGTAACGAGCCATCAGCCATTTCAATCGGGTGGGCAACGGCTTCCTGCCCCTGAGTTAACTTGCTGAGTGTTTTACTCTCTATGTTGTAGTTATAAATATCAGTAGCGCTATTTAAGCCTGCAACAAAGTAAAGTGACTCACCATTAAGACTAAAGCTCGGCTGACTTAAATATTGATAGCCGTTTGGCATAGGTACTAATTGCTGCTTATTACCACCTACATCTTGTATATACAATTGCCAGTTTTCATTTAATGACGTTGATAAATAAGCCAATTTACTTTCATCAGGACTGAGTATTGGGTAATCGTAAGTTGTCTCAAGGCTTTTTGTAAATAATGGTGTGATGGTTTGCGTGTTTAGATCAACCTTTACTAATTCAGAGTAGCCATCTCTTATTTGCTCGCCATATAAGGTTTCACCATTGCTGGTTACGCTAAATCGTCGTATACCAGCAAGTTCGGTAAGTTGTGTAATATTTCCAGTGTCAGTGTTATAGCTAAATATGTCAGACACTTTGTTATAAATACCCGACTCTTCATTGCTGTACGCATTAAAATATAACGTTGTATTATTTACCCATTGCGGGTTTGCAATACCGGCTCGATTAATTTGATTAAGCACTTGTTTTTGTTCGCGCTTAAACACACTTGGCGCTGCATCGGGGATGTCTTGTGCATCGTTTTCGAGTAGCTCTTTTTGCGCTTTAGTAAACTCTTCTTGCGCTTTAATGTTGTCATCCGTGCTATAAATTATAAGCTTGGTATTACTCTCTTTGTCTCGCTCAACAATTGCAATTTTACTACCATCTTTTGAAAGTGCGGGGTTACTTGCATATAAGTTAAGTTCAAGCCAAAGTTCACTATTAAGTAACACCTCCCCTTGCTCTATTTGCATTGCTTTATAGGTATATTCAGCTATAAATCGGCGGTATAGCTTGGCTGCACTTTGCCCAAACACACCGCTAAATGCCTCATCAAAATCCCGCGTTTTTACGCCTTGCATTCGCGTCCAAACACTATCGAGTGTTTGCTCTGAATAGTTTTGCTCTAGCCAATTTAAAAAGCGGCTCCCCATTAAATACGCCATTGAGCCGCCCATAAAGCCCTGCTCGCCATTTAATTGCCCATAGGTTGGCAAAGCACCTTGCTGAGCAAATTCTCGCAGTATTGACTCTGAGTAGTTATCAAATAAACGCCCACGGCCCGTCATTTTAGACTCAATCAATGTGGCATAACCTTCGGCTACCCAGCGCGGTGTATCACTGTAGGTTAAGTCGTATAAATCCCATATGCCACGTACTTTTTGCTGCCAGTCATTGCGTGTTGGCTGTGCTAAGTGTACTAAGTGAATATATTCATGCAGTACAAGTAACTGCTGCCAGCCAGCGCTGTTTGATATAACGGTGTCGGATTGTGGTGGGGTTATAAAAAGCGCCATTACAGGATTATTTGAGGTAGGTAGCGCAAAGCCATTTGCCGCATTTAGGGGATCAAACACAACTACATCAACTGTTTTATCAAGTGCTCGGTTTTGCTGCTCAAGCACTTTGATGCGTACTATTTCAAGCTCTGCTGCAGTTGATTTAGCAAAATCAGCATGCTCAACACTGTAGTGAACATTAAAATGTTCGGTATGAATAGTTTGCCAATCGGCTGCAAAGCTCGGTGCTGCTAGTAATAAAGCCGATGCGATAAGTGTTTTTTTCATGAGCGTCCCTAAAAGAATTCCTTAATACCATCTAGAGTATTATTAAATGTCTTTCATGGGCAGTAAGAAAGTGTAATAAAACATGTGAAAATGAGTATTTACACATGTTTTATTAGGGTGATTTACATCCAGCTGCGAGTATCTGACTCAATCTGTTTGATTGTAAAATCAATAATAAAGTCAGCATCTTGCTGCTTTATATAGGGCATAAATGCAAAGCCCGAAGCAAGTTGTATATACAGGCTTTTTAAGCCTGATTTTCTCATTAAGTACGTACTTATACTGCGTGCACTTTGCGCTTTATAAAGCTCAAAAACACGGTAATGAACGCCAATCATACCTTTGCGTACAACCATGTAATATCGGCCATTATCCTCATGCATGTAATAACCATAACGCTGATGCGACAAAGTTACCAAGCCAGAAAGCACCACCAAAACACCAAGGCTTATCAAAGTATTAATATCAGCAATAAAACAAAAGCCAAACACGAGTGCACTGGGTAAAAGTGAGTAAAAGCCTAAATTTTTATACAAAAGCGCTCGTTCTGCGCGCTTAAAAGCGAGTTTTTTACTATTAAACCACGGGTAAATCCACTGGCATACACTATCAACTTGTTCGCTATTTAATACTGGTAATACTAAGGTTTGTTTATTTTTTTTAGCTGCAACACCGGCTGCTATTCCGCCGCTACTTGCTTGTAAACACTCCACGGTAAATCGCTTTAGTAATCGCCCCATTAGGTTTTGTTTAATAACAATAGATTGCACCTTGTCCATGCTCATAGAAAGCTGATGGCGCTCTAACAAGCCAGCAATACGTTTAAACTTTTGACCTTTAAAATAAAGCTCAAAGTTATAAAAACGAATAAGCGACATAGTCACCGATAGCATCACAGCGACCAAAACTAGCAAAACAATTAAGGTGATCATCGCAAAAGTAGCAGCACTTGCCAGCATACCAAGCTCTTGTTGATAAAAGCCTTCTACTTTCGCAATAATTTGCTTCTCTAAAAAATCAACAATCAGGTTTATAAAAGGGGCAACAGCAGCGATTGCTAAAATAGCCATATTCGACATTAAACCAAATTTGGCTATTTCTTTATTGCTAATGCTTAGGCTGTTTTCGATAGTGTCTGTTTCGCTTTGTTCAGTATTTTGTATTTCTTGCTGTTGCTGCGCTTTAAAATCAAATATTTGTTTACGCATTTGCTGTGCGTAATCTTGAGTGACGCCAGGTAAAACAACTTCTTGTGACACACTGCCTGCGGCATCAAAAATACAATTAACTAAGTTTACGGGGGTAAAATAAAACGGCTCGGCAATATTAACGTTTTGCACGCGGCCAAATTTAAGCGTAAGTCGCTCTTTTTTAAATACACCTTTGTTAAGCAATATTTCGTTGTCGCTACTAATACTAAACTTAAAATTTAAATAATATAAAAATGAGTAAACAAGTAGCAAAATTAGTGCAATACCGCCTGCAACCTGTGCCCAAAATAATTTATTTTCTACTTGAGTAACAAACACCACAAGCATGGGCAGTAAGTTTAAAAGGCCATCTTTTACAAACCGCACACTAAAGTGCACAACAAAGTATAAAAGTGCCCAGGGCGATACTTTTTGCCAGTAAATAGGGCTCGCTTTATCTTCGATAGTTGTATTACTCATCGACTAAAGTTGCCTGAGTAGTTGCGTCGTCTTGACGGTAATTTTGTACAAATTGGCGCATATTTTTACAATCATCATGGGTTAGCCCACTAATTTGTAAATCGGCACTTACACCGCCAGCGCTAAATAATTTAATGCTCGCAAGACTAAGTTTTCGCTCTATTGGCCCTTGGTGTATTTCCATATGCTGTACACGTGCTAAAGGTAATACCGTCACTTGTTGCCAAATAACGCCTTTTTTAAAAGCAATGTCATGATCTCGCACTGCAAAACCTCGCAGCCTCACACTTATTATGTTGTACGCCATAGATACGGCTACCAAAATTGGCATACCAATTAGCAAATACGTTTGTGCATTATTAGCAAAGGCTTCATTAAAATAACAAACAGCAATAAGCGCTCCAATTAGCGGAATATAAAACAGAAGCGAGCTAAGCTGTGTATGTAATAAGGCTTTATCAGCCAATGGCTTAAAGCTAATATCACTATGCTTTGGTAAATCCATTATTTGTTGATTGTTAAACACTATTTGTCCCTATTTCTGCTTTTAATTATGACTGGCTTACCAACTAATGGTGGTTATTAAGGTGTGGCTTTGTTTTGGCTCAAGCGTTACTTTATCGCCTAAAACATTAGCGGCCTCTAGGCAGAGCATTGTTTTATATTCATCATCAGCAAAATTAGATAAGCGTTTTGATTTTTCTATCCATGGGTTCCACAGTACACACGAACTTGAATTTTCGCGGCTCACATTAATAACACCTTCTGGCGTATTAATGGTTTGCTCTGTATTTGCTTGTGTATAAACCATGTCGGTTTCGCGCTCAAAGCTTACAATGCCATGTTGTACAAATGGCCCCTCACTAAACTCAACATATTGCGCGCCTTGCAACCCATCGACATGAGTATTTGTAATGTCTGAGGTAGGAAAATAGGTATGCAGCGCTTGAGTAAAGCTAAATGGTACACTCCCTAAGTTAGTGGTCGTCAAGCGAACCTGTAATTTATCGCTTAATACAAACTCAACTTTTAATGCTGACTGATGCGGCCAATACGTCGTATTAACAAGCTTCATGGGTAGCTTTAAACTAACTGTAATTTGCTCATCAGATTCGTGTACTTCATCGGCTTGCCATACGCTTGTGCGCGCAAAACCATGGGCTGGCCATCCATCATTAGCATGTGTACCAAACCATGGCCAACAAATTGGAATACCACCTCGAATACTTACACCTTCTTGATAGGTTTCGCTCTGTGACACCCAAATAAGCGGCTTGTTATTTTTAGGAATAAACTCGGTAATTTGCCCACCTTGCAAAAATATTTTTGCATCGCACTTTGCACTAGCTATTTTAATAAACTCAAGACCGGTTTCGCTTTGCTCAATGCTAACTGATGGCGATAATTTCATACCTTCCCCTATAATACTGATACTAAAGATTTTTAATATTTGTGCAAAAACAATAATGCATACTTAAAGTATACGCTATTGATATTAAATATTGATTGCTGAATTTGTTCATTGCCGATTAATACATCTACAGTAAACTCACAAACAATTACTTTGTACTAACAGCTGTAAATGAATAATACTAAAGTCTATGTAATAAGACTTGCCAATTATTCACAACCTACGTACTGTGCGCAACTTAATGTATACAAGATGCTAAGAATATTTAATAAATTTTGAACAATATAATTTTACATTAGTTTCTGCTCTAAGCATTAAAAACCAATAAAAGCGGGTTGAAATACAATATATAATTTGAATTCAATTTATTTGATGTGTAACATTTCGCGATTACGGCAAGCTATTGCTTTTTCGACGAGATAAAAAAATGCAGAAATATGACGAGTTATTAGTTTCTTTACGTAAAGTGATCCGTGCGATTGATTTGCACTCTAAGCAACTAAATAAAACAGCGGGTTTAACAGGGCCACAACTGCTTATTATGCAGGAAGTTTCCCAAACAAACGGCATAACTGCCAGTCGTATTGCTCAAAATGTCAATTTAAGCCCAGCAACCGTCACAAATATTCTCGATAGAATCGAAAGTAGAGATTTAGTAACACGCGTACGCAGTCAAATGGATAAACGACGAGTGAGCTTATACCTCACAGAAAAAGGAAAAGAGTTACTTGAAAAAGCACCTCAGCCATTGCAAGAACACTTTATTGAAAAGTTCTCTGCACTTGCTGAATGGGAACAGAGTCTTTTACTCTCGTCAATGCAGCGCGTAGCCGCAATGATGGATGCTGACAAATTAGATGCATCTCCCCTACTAGAAGTTGGTGCGCTGACTCAAGCTCCTAAAGAATAAATAATAAAAACACATAAGTTTTGTACTTACTCTAAACGTAAGGCGTTTTTTGACGCCTTGAATTTTTTATTTTTTAATCAACATCTGAGCAGCTACTATGACTAAACTCTCTAAATTAACGTTAGCATTAATTTTAAGTGGTGTTACTGGCACTTCTTACGCCACGGATCTCGACACCCTTCAAAACCAATTAAAACAACTAAAACAGCAAATGCAGCTGCTCGAAAATCAATTAATCGAAGAGAAATCCAAACAACAGAAAATCAATAAAAAGCATGAAGAGCAAGTTGCTAAAATTAGTAAAAAGGCTCAGCAAACAGCAACTGTTGTAGAGCCAGTAAAAAAAGACGACGGTATTAAATTCGGTGGTGCAATTCGCGCTAACTATAGCGTGGCCTCATACGATGAAGATAATAAAGATCGTGACGGTGATTTCGATTTTGATATTTTTCGTTTAAATGTATCAGGAAAAATTAACGATATCTCAGTAAATGGTGAAATTCGCTTTTTTGATTATATGACCGTAATTAAATATGCCTATCTAGGTTATGAGTTTACAAATGATTGGGAAGCGCAAGCAGGCATTACACAAGTGCCATTTGGTAACGGTCCTTATAATTCTCATAACTACTTTTTTAGCAGCAACTATTATATTGGCCTAGAAGATGATTTTGATTTAGGTGTTGTCGTTAAACGCAAATTGAAAGATAACTGGAAATTAGACTTAGGCTTTTTCAAAAATGACGAGCTTGGCGGTGTTGACGGATCAGCATCAGATAAAAGCCATCGTTATTCTTATGATATTGTTGGTAGCCGCAGTGCAAGCGAAGGAACATATGCAGAACCAGCTAATGAGCTTGGTGAGTACAATACCTTTGCTGGGCGTGCAACATATCAAATTAAGCACAGTAAAAACATAACAACAGATATTGGTATTTCACTACTCAGTGGCGGCTTACATGACGGTGTAGACCGAGCAGGTAGTTATGGTGCATGGGCTGTACACCTTGATAGTCAGATTAATAACTGGAATATTCAGCTTCAACATGGCGAGTATGACTACGACTTAGACGATCAAAGTGATCGTATTTCGGTTGCAGCCTATGCCTATTACGATACGATTTCAAGCGAGGCAACTATGTCTAGCCTTAACGTTGCCTACAATTATTCGGTAGAATGGGGGCCTGTAAATGCCCTACAATTTTATAACGACTACAGCACCATATACGACAAATCAGACGATAGCGCCAATACGTGGATGAATATAACAGGTGTGAGTGTATCGGCCGGTGCCTTTTTTACCTACTTTGATTATGTTCAAGCGCGTAACCAGCCATTTATTGGCGGAACAATGATAGGAGATGGCGATACAGAACGTCGCTTCAATATAAATTTAGGTTACTACTTCTAAAAAAGTCGCACATAATCTATTCAACAATAAAAAAGGGCAAAATACATTTGTCCTTTTTTATTGCGTGCTGTTGTTATTTCATACCAATCTGCTTATATATTTGGTCTATTTAATGATCAAAAACCGCACTAAAACCAAGCAAAAACTTTTAACGAGATGAGTCACTATTTAATACTATATAATCATCATGATTTTAATAAAATTGGCATAAGTACTTCGAATTGCGCCTCAATTAGCTTACAATTTAATGTATCCGTAATTAAACAAAATGAGCATAAGTGAATATAAGAGCGGCCTTTGTTTGTTATAAAAATTTATGGCTAAAAATGCTAGGGCTGATACTGGTTGCACTTGGTATTATTGGCATTGTACTGCCTGTTATGCCCACCACTATATTTTTCATTTTAGCGCTCACTTGCTTTACTCGCTCATCGCCCGCGCTAGAACACTGGTTACTTAACCATCCTCGTTATGGGGCTACATTACAACAGTGGCAAGCTCACAAAGTGGTTCCCGTTAAAGCAAAATGTTATGCCGCCATTGGCATGTTAATTGGGTTTATATTTTTACTGTACTCTACCGCCCCGATTTGGGTTATTTACCTCGTTGCAGCGATAGAAATATCGGTAATGATTTACCTTATCTTAAGGCCCTCTACTCCACCTAAGTACTAAACGTATAACTACAAATACCCTCCACTTGTAAAATCTTAATGTAAAGTTAAGTAAGTAAATTTGTAATGACTAATGCAAATCATTATCATGTTGTAAATTTTACAATATTAAACTATTTATGGCGTTTATTAATAAGCGAACTTTGTATAGTACAAGTCGCGCTCTACATATTTATATTTCTACAGCTTTATTTTTTCTGCTTATTTTGTTTTGCGTTAGCGGCATTGTGCTCAACCATATTGATTGGCTTAAAAACGATAAAGATAACGGTCAAGTAACTGCAACAATTCCAGCAGAGCTAATTACCAAAGCCAATGAACAGCTAAATACGCTACCAACGCTTTACCCTGAAATAGAAGCTTACCTAGCCGAGCAATATTCACTTACAAAAGTAAAAAGCATTGAGTGGGAAAAAGAAGACGCGCTTGTCATGCTCGACTACCCACTGCCTGCTGGGTTTGCCTACGCAGAGCTTGATTTTACAACTGGCGAGCTAAATCTTGATTACCAAACAGGTGGCTTTTTAAGCCTTATTGGCGACTTACATAAAGGCCGCCACAGCGGTGAAGTATGGAGTTGGGTAATTGATATATCTGCCGTACTAATGATTTTATTTGCCATCACCGGCATGATTATTTTGTTTCAAAATAGAAAAAAACGCTTAGCAGGAATATGGATAACTTTACTGGGAGTGGCAACTCCACTGGTTATATATTTATGTTGGGTTCCACAAATAAAAGGAGTGTCTTAATGGTTAAATTTAAATTATTTATAAGCGCCGCATTACTGCTCGTAGCTGCGTTTTTTCAAACAACGGCGCATGCGCAAACACCACAGCTAGAGGTTGAATTAACGCTTCCCGACTTAGAAGTACAACCGTATCACCGCCCATACGTTGCAGTTTGGCTTGAAACACCAGAGCGCAAACACGTTACAACGCTTGCACTTTGGGTGCAAAAAGCAGAATGGTTTAAAGACTTACGCCAATGGTGGCGTAAAGCTGGTAAAAGCGATGCCAACTTTGACGGCATTAGCGGCGCAACAAAACGCGCAGGTACTTACACCATAAATTGGCAAGGTAATGATTTAGACGGTAACCCTGTAAAACCAGGTAAATACTTACTAAATATTGAAGTTGTACGCGAAGAAGGCGGCAGAGACTACACCCGCGTTGAGCTCGATTTAACTAAATCAGGCAAACTGACAATTGATGGTAAAAACGAGTTTTCTAAAAGCTTCGTCACTGTAAGCACTAAGTAGCTGCTACTTAATCATTTGAATTTAAGGAAATACAATGAAAATTAATTTATTAAAAACCGCATTAATCGGCGCATTGAGCTTATCTGCTTTAGTGTCAACTTCAGCAAGTGCACACGGACGTTGGTTACTACCTTCGCATACATCTTTATCAGGCGATAAAGCGCATTACGTAATGATTGACGCTAGTATCTCTAACGAAATGTTTGCACCAGACAAAGCCTTTAAACCTAAAGAAAAAGGCGCCGAGTACGACGACACATTATTAATGGCACTTGCACCTAATGGTGAGCCAGTAAGCGACACCATTCGTGCTTATTACTTAAAGCGTAAAAGCTCAGCTGCGGTAAGCTTAACAGAGCAAGGCACTTACCACATTGCAATGACCCAAAAGCCAATGTACATGACCTTCTACAAAAATGAAGAAGGTAAGCGCAAGCGCGTATTTGGTAAAAAAACAGAAGCTGAGTTACCTAGCAATGCAAAAGATGTAACGACAACGAAGGTTGTTTCAACAGTAGATACATTTGTAAGCCGAAATGGCACCTCAAAACCTGCACAGTTAGGTTTAGGCTTAGAGCTTAGCGGTCCAACGCATCCAAACGATTTATTTGTAGGTGAACAAGCACGTTTTCAGTTACTACAAGATGGTAAATCTGCTGGTGAAGGCGTTGAAGTAAGTATTTTAAAAGGCGACACACGCTACCGTAACGAGCGTGGCGAAGTAAAAGTAACGACCGATAAAGACGGTATGTTTACAATTACGTGGAAAGAGCCAGGCCTATACCTAATCGAAACCTCTAACAAGGTTACCGTAAATGAAGAAGGCGTAGATGCAGGACGTTATGCATTATTTACAACGCTTGAAGTTGCCCCTGAATAATTTAAATTACTAAATTTAAAAAATTGAAAGGCCAAGCATTTGCTTGGCCTTTTTACGTCTTACTAACTTTTATCTAAAATCCCCTTGAATTCGCAACCATTCGACACAAGATTGCAACTACAACGATCCAAACGCCTATATCGCGCGTAAACAGTGACCTTACTTGTTAACAACTTAGAATATCTTAGATAGTTTTTATCTTTGCACTAGGATAGTCGCTTCTATATGATGCGCTCCTTTTTAAAATCAATAGTCAGCAGCCCTCAAGGGAATCAACATCATGTTAAAGCCATTATCAGCCAAAAAAGTAGCACTTAGCCTGGCCATTTCTTCTGCACTTAGTGCACCCTATTCTTCTGTATTTGCTGCAGAACAAGATGTTCAGGCCGAAAAGAGCATTGAAGTGATTTCAGTAACAGGTACTCGCAGAAGCTTACGCAGTATTGCCGAAAGCTCAGTACCTGTAGATATTATTACCAGCGGTGATATGCAAAGTACGGGTCAGCTAGAAATAAGCCAAATACTAGCAAACCAAGTACCTAGCTTTAACTACCCAAGTGCCACTATGGGTGATGGTACTGACCATGCAAAACCAGCTGTTTTACGTGGATTAGCACCCGATCACACATTAGTACTTATAAACGGTAAGCGCCGCCATGCCGGTGCGCTATTAAACTTAGCAGGTGTTGTTGGCCGAGGCTCTACCGCTGTTGATTTGAACATGATTCCAACATCAGCCATTAAGCGTGTTGAAGTACTACGTGATGGCGCAGCCGCACAGTACGGTTCTGATGCAATTGCTGGGGTAATTAACATTGTACTTAAAGATGCCTCAGAAGGCGGTAGCGTAAGCGTAACGTACGGTAAATACGATACTCAAATGGCTGGCGTACCTCAGCTAGAAAGCACCTACGCAGATGCAAACGGCGACTTAGCGTTTAATACCGGTGGCGACCGCGAAGTAAACGACGGTGCAACACGCACTGTTAGCGCAAACTCTGGTTTTGCGTTATCTGATAACGGCTTTGTAAACGTATCAATTGAATACCGTGATAACGACTCAACTCAACGCTCAGGCTTTGACCCTCGCGAACAATACAGCCGCCTTGATGATGGCAGCCTAGACCCACGCGAATTTACTATCGATCGTTACAACCACCGCTTTGGTAAAGCCGACCTTGAAGATTACGCGTTGTTTTACAACATGGGTTACGATTTAGATAACGGCTTAAACCTTTATTCATTTGGTAGCTACTCAAAGCGTGAAGGTAATTCAGGTGGTTTTTACCGCCGTGCAAAAGACAGCCGTAACGTTTTAGAAGTGTACCCAGATGGCTTTTTGCCGCAAATTGAAACAGACGTACAAGACTACTCATTTGCGCTGGGCTTAAAAGGCGAAACTAACGACTGGACATGGGATGTAAGTACCAACTACGGCCGTAACGACTTTGGTTTCGGTGTTATAAATAGTATTAACACATCACTAGGTGCCGACAGCCCAAACGAATTTGACAACGGTGCATTGGTTTACGATCAGTTTTTAGTAAACGCAACGGCCAATACCACACTTGATTTAGGCTTACCTGATGACGTATTTTTTACCGTAGGTACTGAATACCGCCACGAAAGCTACAAAATTGAAGAAGGCGAAGAAGCGTCTTACATCACCGCACTTGATAGCGATGGTAACCCAATTGCAGCCGGTGGCGCGCAAGTACTTGCTGGTTTTGGACCAGAAAGTGCGACTGACGAAAGCCGTCATAACATCGCTTTATTTGTTGAGTTTGATACCTACTTAACAGAAAAATGGAACGTAGTTTTAGCGGGTCGTTATGAAGATTACAGCGACTTTGGTGACACATTTACTTCTAAGCTTGCTTCGCGTTACAGCATTACTGAAAACCTATCGCTGCGCGGTGCAATTAGCACAGGTTTCCGTGCACCATCTTTAGCGCAAAGCTCGTACCGCCAAATCTCTACTGTACTTGAGAACAACCAACCATTTGAAGTTGGTCTATTCCCAACCGATTCAGCCGCAGCGCAAGCACTCGGTGCTCAGCCGCTAGATGCAGAAGAGTCAGTAAACGTTACTGCGGGCTTTATGTACACGCAAGGCAGCTTTAGCTTAACCGTTGATGCGTACCGTATTGATATTGATGACCGTATTGTATTGTCTGAAAACTTAGAAGGCGATGCAGTTGTTGAAATACTACAAAATGCCGGTGAGCTAAATACCGAAAGCGTACGCTACTTTACCAACGCTATCGACTCACGCACGCAAGGTGTAGATATAGTTGCCACTTATAATCTAGATTTAGACAACTTAGGTGATTTACGTTTAAACGTAGCAGCTAACTTTAACGATACCGAAGTAACACACGTAAACGACAACCCAAGCGAACTAAACTCACTAGGTGACGACTACGTAGTGTTTGCACGTCGTGAAGTAGGCCGCTTTGAAGAGGGCACGCCAGATAGCAAATGGAACTTATCAGCAGTGTGGAACTTTAACGAATGGCAAACAACGCTTCGTGCCACACGTTATGGTGAAGTCGCTGATATATCAACTACAGCTGATCGCGATGAATACCTAGACCCTAAATGGATCACCGACTTAGAAGTGGCATACCGTCCAGACGAATATTGGAAATTTGCCGTTGGTGCAAACAACTTATTCGATCAGTACCCACAAGCAACCGTGGATAACATTGGTTACTCTGACTTTGGCCAAATATTCCCGTACACACCGTATGCACCTTACGGATTAGACGGGCGTTTCTTATACGGTAATATTACTTACAGCTTTTAATTTAAATTTAATGAGTTAAATTAAAATCCGATATGGCATGCCATATCGGATTTTTTATATTTAAAAAATAGTAATAAAAATAACCATCCTAGCTATAATCAAATAAATTCAGCAATAACACCTTCAACATAAATTGCTAACTTTTTATTATTATTAAATTTTTTTATATGATAAATTGATGATTAGGTTAATTTAGTTGCTAGTAAGTCATCAAAAAACAACTTAAAATGCCTATAATTAAACTAAGTACGCATAAATACCGTCTTTCTTTGGAGTGAAGTATGAGCTATAAAAACTGGTCAATATCAAAACAAATTGGTGCCCTAGCATTCACTTTAACGTTATGTATTTTTAGTTTAGTGGGACTATCTACCTATTTAATCTCGGCTAATACACTTTCTGAAAAAAGTGAAACTGCGATTAAGTCTGAAATAACCGCTATTTCAGATCTTTTAGAACTCCAATACGACAGCCTACTTGCAATAGCAAAACGCAATGCGACCGTATTTAAAGGTATGTACCCTGGTGAATTTAAAAAAAGCGATCAAAAAGTAATGGTCGTAGATACTATGGTTCCTATTCTTTTACATGATGGTGAACAGGTTAATAACAATATCGATATTGTTGAAAATTACGCTAAATTAACCGGAGGTAACGCCACGGTATTTATGCGAGATGGGGATGATTTTTTCGTATTACTACCTCTTTAAAAAAGAGTGATGGGCAACGGGCTATTGGCACATACCTAGGAAAAAAACACCCAGGCTATCAGCCTCTTATGAACGGTCAAAGCTATGAAGGTTACGCTAAATTATTCGGCAACGAGTATATGACTGTTTACCAACCAATTAAAAATAAACAAAACCAAGTAATTGGTATTTTATACATAGGTTTTAATATAAACGATGCACTGGCATCGCTGAGAGAGTCTGTTAATAAAATAGTAATTGAAGAAAGCGGTAACTTATTTGTTTTCAGAAATACAAATGATGTAGTTATAGCAGGTAAAGAGGCCGCAGTTGACTCAAAAGTGAACTCCAAAGCACTTGATGGGCTTAATCTAGAGGCAATTAAAAAAGGTCTGTCATTAAAATACAATAGTGAAAATAACACCCCGATGTTTGCTTACAGTAAAACGGTACCTGGGTGGGATTGGACCTTACTTGGTCGTGTAAAAGAAAGCGAACTCACTGAAGAAAGCATAAAACTAATGGTAGTTAACAGCATAACGTCTGTTGGGGGGATCCTTGCTATCTCAATTTTACTTTTTTGGGTGCTAGTAAAAACACTTAAACCATTAAGACAGTTAACACGTAGCGTTGATGCATTAGGTAAAGGTGATTTGTCACAACATTTTTTAAATACCAACACAAATAGTGAAAATGAAATAGACCAAATTACCGCGAGTGTAAGCAGCATGTCGGTTGAACTCAAAAAACTAATACTCGCCTTACAAAACTCTGTAGTTGAGCTGGAAAAGCAAGCGGGCATCTCCAAAAAAATTGCACTCACTAACGGCAAAGAAGCACATGCAATGATGGGGCAAACAGATCTAATAGCCACCGCCATCGAAGAAATGTCAGTATCCATTAAAGATGTAGCCAATAACGCAAATGAAGGCGCTCAACGAACCCAACAAGTTGATGCAGAAGCTCAATTAGGTCGAACACAATTAACCCAAGTTGTTAATGATTTAATGCAACTAAGCCAACAGTTAAATGATAGCCATAACTCTGTAGAAAAAGTAAACACCGCGAGTAACGAAATAAGTAAAGTAACCGAAGTAATTAATGGGATTGCTGAGCAAACAAACTTACTAGCACTTAATGCAGCAATAGAAGCGGCAAGAGCTGGCGAACAAGGTAGAGGGTTTGCAGTTGTAGCCGATGAAGTTAGAACATTAGCGCAGCGCACTCAAAAATCAATTTTAGAAATTAGCCAAACAATTGAACAGCTACAAATACAAGTTACCGCCGCAACTAAACAAATGGAACAAAGCCGTCAGTTGGGTATTAAATCAGCTGAAGAGGGCGAAAAAACAGGAGAGCAACTTAACTTAATCACTCAAAGTATTGGTGATCTAACTCGCTCATCAAATAATATAGCTGAGGCAACAGATCAACAAAGCACCGTTGCTGCAGAAATCACTCAAAACCTACACTCTATAAGCCAACTCGCTAAAGAGGGTGAGTCTCGCACGCAAAGTACTGTAAATTCGGCAAGTGAACTAATGACATTAGCTGAAAAAATTAAGCAACAAATAAGCTACTTCAGAGCACATTAATACCACAGTTAAAGTTTCTAAATTAAACAAAGGATGCATCGCGCATCCTTTTTTATTAATAGTTAGTTATTTTAACCACTTATTAGTATTTCAACTTTCATAAAAAAACACCACCCTATATAAAACAATAACTTACATTTCGGCCTTATTTTTGCTCTATATTGTTTATATAAATACAAACAATAAATACCAAAGGACTAAACATGAGCTCATCAACTGTATCTAACATTACAAAACCACTTTCACTTATTGGCGGAATTTTATTATTAAGTGGCTGTGTATTTCATATATCGCCAAGCGTTGCCTCAGTAAAGCAAACTCAACAGCTATCACTGCCAAGCAATAATCTAGAATACTTAAATGTGTTAAGCGGCGCAGGTAGCCTTGAAATAAAAGGCTCAAAAACGGCCACCAGCATCAGTGTTGATGCCACTATTTACACAGCCGACATTGAAGACGAATACGAGCTAACGCTCGAGCAAGACGGTAAACAGGCAAAGCTTGTTGCCCAAAATAAAAGCCGTAATGGTATTAGCTTTTACAGTGGTCAATCTCCAAGTATTAATTTAGTGGTTACTGTGCCAAGTAATCTAAATTTAGATATTGATGATGGCTCTGGCGACATTTTAATAAATGCTATGCAAAGCAATATTGATGTAAAAGACGGCTCAGGAAATTTAACAATAAGCGGTGCTAAAAACCTAACTGTTGACGATGGATCAGGTGAAGTAAACTTTGAAAACATCGCAGGTAATTTAGAATTAACCGATGGATCTGGCAGTATTCACATTAACAACGTAAGCGGCAATGCAACTATTGACGATGGGTCTGGCGAAATGCACGTGAGCAACATAAACGGTTCGCTAAACGTTGAAGATGGATCGGGTGATTTAGTGATAAGCCATATAAGCGGTGCTGTTAATGTTGATGATAACTCTGGCGACCTGCTTATTGAGCATATTGGCTCAAGCGTAACAATTGAAGATGGTTCGGGTGATATTCGCGTTAATCATGCAAAGGGGCTGACTATCACTGAGTCGGGCTCGGGCGATGTAAGTATCGATAATATTAGCGGTTCAGTAAAAGTAGCTGACTAACTTTATTTAAGCGTTATTCAACTGCCATTTAATATACTTTATGCCCTATCAATCTGGGCATAAAGCACTCCTCTCAAAGTATAAGTTATTTAAAAGCAGCACTGCTTCACGTTAACTATTTCCTAAAATAATATAAAAAGTACCTATTTTGATTTATTTTTTTGCTTTATAGCTAATTTCGGTACATATTAGTATTCGACTTTATTAAAAGGATATTAATACTATGAAATGGAAACTCTTAATTCTAATCACGACTCTATTCACGCTTGTTGCATGTGGCTCTGGTGGTTCAGACTCCAAAACAGTAACTAAACCGCTCAGCACTAACACAAAGCCTGTTGCGGTTATCACCACCGAGCAATCGGGGTTTAAAGTAAATACCACCCTCGTTTTTAGCGCAGCACAAAGTAGCGACCCCGATGGCGATGCACTCACCTATCAATGGCAATTAACCAGCAAAAACGAACAAGTAGAAATACCGATTACGGTTAATAATGAAAGTACCGTTGAGTTTTCAGTATCTGAAGCACAAGAGTACCAATTAGTATTAACCGTGAGTGACGGCAAGCTTTCAAGCGCACCTGCACAAAAACAATTCACCGTTACTGCAAATACCCAGCTAACTGCTAACGCAGGTAGCACACAAACCGTTAAACAAGGTGATGTTGTGCTTTTAAATGGCGCGCAAAGTAGCACAACCAGCGGCGCCATTAATCAATACAAATGGCAATTTATTACCAAGCCCGTAGCAAGTAATGCAACGCTTGAAAATGCGACTCAAGTAAAAAGCCAGTTTGTTGCCGACGAAATAGGCGAGTTTAAAGTTGAGCTTACCGTTACTGATTCACAAGGTGATACAGCAAGCACTGTCGTACTCATAAAAAGTGAATCGCTTAATTCTAATTCATCGCCACAAGCGGTGATAAACGTAGAAAATCAAACAATTGCTCCAAATGAAGTTGTTACACTTTACGGTAACCAAAGTACTGATCCCGATAAAAACGATACGCTTAGTTATGCGTGGGCAATTACAGCAAAACCCCAGGGCAGCACGCCGGCTCTTTCAAACATGCAAAATCATACCGCTGGGTTTTCAGCGTCTACAGCTGGAGATTACGCGCTTTCACTCACTGTTACCGATCAACAAAACGAAAGTGATACCGCATCAGTTACTTTAACTGTTACCACAAGCAATAAAGCCCCAATAGCAACACTTGAATCCGAACGTGATATTACGTTAAACGAATCAACCACTTTGCAGTGCCAACAATGCAGCGACCCAGACGGAGATACGCTGAGTTATAACTGGCAGTTACAAGCCAAGCCTGTAAATAGTGCATCGCAACTCACTAACAACACATCAGCAACGCCCTCTATTGTTGCCGATAAAGAAGGCGACTACGTTGTAGCGCTTACAGTGTCTGATGGGCAATTAAGTTCAAACCAAGCAACCTCAGCACTGCATGCCAGTAGCAATAAAAAGCCTGTTACTTTGGTAACTTATGAAACCTCCATAACGGTTGATGAACAAGTTTTACTTGATGCCTCGACTAGTTACGATCCAGAAGGCCAGCCACTAAGTTACCAATGGGAAATCATTTCGTCGCAAGGCCAAGCAACGCTTAGCAGTAATACAATATCAAAACCAACGTTTAGCGCATCAGTAGAGGGGCAAGTTGTTATTTCGTTACGCACTAACGATGGCGTGCAGTTCTCTGACACAAAAACCCTAACAATTGATGTAATACAAAACGCATTGCCAGTAATTAGCTTCACGGGGAGCAATCGCGCTACGATGTAGTGGGCAATGCAGTTAAATTTGATGTAAGCCAAAGTTACGACCCAGAAGGAACCACTCTCGATTACGCTTGGACGCTATCAGCCCCTTCAGGTTCGAGCACCAGCTTAAGCAATACAAACCAAAGTATTACCGAATTTATCGCCGATATGACAGGTAGTTACACGCTAACCGTTGTAGCAACTGATGCAGATGGCTTTTCAAAAAGTGTGCAATTTTCAATTACAGTAACTAACTCTGCACAACTTACCGGTCGTATTAAAGGGCAACTCACTAATGTGCAAAAAGCGGCTATAAGCAATGCACAGCTAACAATTAATGGACAGCAGTACAGCACCAACACAAACGGCTTTTTTGATGAAGAGGTTAATTTAGCGCAAGGCGAAAAAATAACGATAACAACTTCAGATCAAAGGCTTGCAGCTGGGGAATACAACTCCGTAGCAATTACGCAAAGCAACTTTACTGTGGATATAGGCCAAAATAGCATGCCCGTTTTACAAGCTGTTGAGGTTTCGGTATTTGTGTGTGCTGAGTTTTCAGGCCCCGACACCGTTAACTTACGCTTTAACATGGTAGATACACTTTTAGCGTCAGATAGCTTTCAATTTAGCTTTGATCAAACCAAACCACTTACTTTGCAAAAAAGCGGAAGTACTTACCTCGATAGCGAATTAGATATCGACCTACCTGCATCAGCAGAGTTTGAAGTAACAGTAATTGAAACAAACGTTGAAAATACAATCAGCTCAAACATTACTATTTACCATTCTGATTCAGGCCAACCAAGCTCAGCAATTATAAGTATTTGTAATATTTAACCCCCAAATAAGCCCTTCAACATAAAGTGCTATTTTTAGCCCAGTAGTTATAACCATTAGTGTTATAACTACTGATAAATAAGCAACTTTGAGCCATATAATCCATTGTATTTTATAAGCAGCTAAGCCATTCTAAAAGCCTTGATGTTATTAGGATAAACGCGTGTTAGAAATTGCTTTAATTTACTTAGCAGCAGCCATTGTAGCTGTCCCTATTGCAAAACGAGTCGGACTTGGCTCAGTGTTAGGTTATTTAATTGCCGGCATACTCATTGGCCCTTATGCGCTGGGTGTTGTGGGCGATCAAACCGATGTAATGCACTTCGCTGAATTTGGCGTAGTAATGATGCTGTTTTTAGTGGGCCTTGAACTACAACCTTCGCGTTTATGGACATTACGCCACTCTATTTTAGGGCTTGGCGGCTTGCAAGTTGTGTTAACGGCAGCGGCAATTTTTGCATTTTGTTATTGGTTTTTTGCCATGCATTGGCAAACCGCACTCGCCATTGGTTTAATGCTGGCGCTCTCCTCTACTGCTATTGTGCTGCAGAGCCTTGAAGAAAAAGGCTGGCTAAAGCAAGAAGCCGGACAAAACGCTTTTTCGGTATTGCTGTTTCAAGACATCGCAATTATTCCTATTTTAGCCCTATTGCCACTGCTTGCATTTGCCCCGCAAACTAACACAAAAGAAATCAGCGATTCAATTATTGCAAGCTGGCCGGTATGGCAACAAGTATGTGTATCGGTTGCGGTTATTGCCGCTATTATTGCCGGCGGTAAATACGTATCGGCCCCGTTATTTAGATACATTGCTCAAACACACATGCGTGAAATATTTACTATTTTTGCACTGTTTTTAGTGGTCGCTATTGCGCTAGTTATGCAAAGTATTGGTCTATCGCCTGCGCTGGGGACTTTTTTAGCCGGCGTTGTACTTGCCGAGAGCGAATTTAGACACGAATTAGAAGCCGATATAGAACCCTTTAAAGGCTTACTTTTAGGATTGTTTTTTATAACTGTTGGCGCATCAATTAACTTTGAGCTGCTATTTAACGAGTTTAGTACCGTTATAGGCTTAGTGGTTTTACTCATTGTAGTTAAAGCCTGCATTTTATTTGCCCTTGCCGTTACCTTTAAAATTAACAGCAAACAGCAGTTATTATTTGCCTTAGCGCTTGCCCAAGGGGGTGAGTTTGCGTTTGTACTTTTAAGCGTTACCACTACCTTAAGTATTTTAACGCTCGAGCAAACCAGCCTTGTTACCTTAGTTGTGGCGGTATCAATGCTAATAGCGCCGTTATTACTTATGGTTTATGAGCAAATACAAAAACGCAGTAGCAGTGCTCTGCCTGAGTTTGATAAGCCAGAGCAAATTAGCACCGCTAAGCACGTAATTATTGCGGGCTACGGACGTTTTGGCCAAATTATGGGGCGTTTACTGCACGCACAAGGCTACGAAATTACCGTACTTGATCACAGCCCTAGCCAAATAGAATTACTACGCCGTTTTGGCAATACTGTATTTTATGGCGATGCAGCACGCCAAGAACTCCTTGAAGCCGCAGGCGCGCACACCGCGCAAATGCTGGTAATTGCAATTGATAACCCCGATAAAACTATTGAGATAATTAAGCTCGCGCATAAAAACTACCCGCAGCTTAAAATAGTTGCTCGCGCAATCGACCGCCGCCATGCGTATCAGTTACTTAATTTAAAAGTAGATGCGTTTAACCGCGAAACAGTCGACTCAGCTATTAACCTTGCCGTAGAAGCACTCGAGTTACTAGGTAACACTAAGCAAGATGCAGAGCGCGCCGGTAAGTTATTTAGAGACCACGATCGCGCTGCAGTACTGCAACTAGCTGCATTATGGGGAGACGACGCCAGCTACGGCGTAGCAGTTCGCCAACGCATGGAAGATTTAAAACAAGTGCTGCAACAAGATAAACAAGCACAAAGCGATTTAAATACCTGCGACAGCGGTGATTGCGAAGACGGCTTAACAGAAGTAGCGAGTAAACCTAAAAAGCCTGATGATGCTCATTTGGAGTAATTTAGGCAGTTGAGTTTGAATTCTTAGAGGTAAGATCCAAATAATAGACGGCTATGAAGTAGCCGTCTATTATTTGTTAGATTTAGTTTATTTGAATGACTTTGCCCTACTCGGAATAAAACAGTTATACGCATGTACTCTTAATTAATGAATTTTGTTTATTAATTTCTTTAGAGTCTTCATTAGTTTTTGCGATAGCCAGATCAATTTTAGCTTTTTTGCATTTATCAGATAACTCTTTACTCATAAGGTGACTTTGATCTTTTTGATACTGAGTCATACCTTCCGCACCGCTATATTGATCTCTATTTTCAGGTGCTCTGTCTTTTTGGTATGAGGGTGGGTGAGTTGCACCACATGCTGATAATAAAACTATTAGTGAAATTGGAATTAATTTATTAAACAATGCTAATACTCCTTGTGCATATAACAGCTCTACCAAAGGACATTTCCTTATTTTCACTAAAACGCTTGGTTAATTGGCAGACTGCGGAGGAGGTGTTTTTGCAACCGTAGCATCGGGCTGTCCTATTGGACCACTTGTTATATCTCGTGGCTCGCTCTCGATACTGTTAAGATACTCAAATACATAAGATCCTGTGATTGAGCCAGCAACCCCTAGCAAGAAGGCAAATAGGCTTGAAAGAACTAAAGTCCAAATTGGGTGGCGCTTAACCTTTTCGAGAATACGAAAGTAAAGGTCTTTACGAATCTTTTTAATATCCTTTTCAGCTGACTCTATGTCGTCATTTGAAACTCGATCTCGCCTAAGTTTTTCTTTGCACTCGCTACAAATGATTGGATTGTGACATGAGGCAACTAGGTCTGATTTAATCCCGTTCATGTCGAAAATACACCCACGTGTTTCATCATGGGTAAAATCTGTCATTTCATGAAATTCGGGGATCTTATTCTCGTTTCTTTTATATGCAAAGGTGTAGGCATTGAGTAGGCGATAAATGACGTTTTCCAAAGGGATATTAGCACTCTGCAATATTTCTTTGATTTCATAAAACGTAAAAACTACTTGATTGTTGCCTAATCTACGGGAATACCAACTGCCTTCTAATGGAACGTTAACAATTGCAATCATAAAGTCTGCGCCATTTAGTTTGGGCATTTGTTCTCTGACTAAATCATCAGAAAACTCCCAGTCAAAACCATCTGAATTGCATCGCAATTCATGATTATCAATTTTTCCAATTACTTCAAATAATGAAGACGAGGAGTTTTTGATTTTCTTCGGATCAAATCCCAACGGCAAATGACCGATAGATACTAACTTAATCTTAACCTTGCTCATGAAGTCCCTTTAGAGATATAACATCCTGATAGTGTGAACTTCTATTAATATCAAATAGTGTAATTTATTGCCAATTATAAATATTATGTGGCAGGTGGTTATTTTGGAAGTAGGAGGAAAATAACTTAATAATATTACTTTGGTAATTGCGACTTTAACCCTCGTCTGAATATTTGCTTGTAGCTCATAACTGCCTGTCATTCTTTTAGCTATGAACTACAACATTTAAAGACCTAGTGGTGGTGTCCTCCTTGAATAGCCTCGCCCTGCTGGTTGTAAAAACCTGTTGCGCTGTGCTCTATAAAACCAAGGTTTATCATTTTAGCTAAAAATGGGTCACCTTCGTTATCGCCAATGTCGGCGTAATCGGTGGTTTGAAAGCGATCCCACTGTGCAAATTGAGCACTAATTAATGGCTCATCAGTGCTTACATTATTAAGGCTAAGTAAGGTGGTTGTTTGGCTTTTTTTATTACTAATACTAAATGTTTTAACTAATTTTGAATGCGTAAAAAAGGTGAGGTTAAAGTCGTTGCCATTTTCGCTCAATGTATAGTTTTTTACTTCATCGCAGCCTGTGCCTTGTGTGCTTACTAAGGTCATTTTTTCGATTAGGTGGTTATCCACCAGCTGACTTTTAGCACTCCAATTTTGTACGCCGCGTACCTCAGATGGTTGATATTCAATGCCGCGTTGCTGGGCGTTAAAGTAACGTATTGGTCGTATTTGATTATTGGCTAAGTGCTGCCAAAGCTCGGTTATTACTTCACTTTGATGCGCTACTTGCTGATCGTTTCGCCAAAGGGTAAGTGACTCGCTACTTTGCTGCGCTTTATGACTGTTGGTAATTTTATAATCGGCTTTTAAATGCTTAGCATCAATATCACATTGCGAGGCAAAGCTACTTGTACTTACAAGCGTGGCAATTATTAATAACGCTTTTTTCATTTAGCTATCTCTTATTTATATTTCAAGTTTATGGCAATAACATAACGATTAAAAATGTCAGCTTAATGACAAAAACCCCGCAAAGTAGGCGGGGTTTTTTATTTAGATATATTTAACTAAATTTATAACTAGCCGGTATTTATTGCGCTAGTTTTTCGTCTGCGGTTTTTACAAAGTCAGCGGCAAAGTCCATTACATGGAATAAAAAGCTTTGCTCGTTTGTGCCTGTTACCAAGTGTGCACCTGGTCCCATTGCATAAACGCCTACGTCTTCACCGGCATGTGTTTCAGAGCCCATTGGTACCAGTGCTTCTTGATGAAAACCAGGTGTTGTTGTATCAACATCAGTTAAATCAACACGCCCTGTAACAGGTGCAAAGGCGTAACCTGCATCGGCATCGGTCTCGCTACCTAGGTTTCTAAAGCCACCACCATTGGTATAACCAACAGTTGTATAAGGCATATCGTCGGCAGCTAAGCTTGGCTCAGTAGCGCCTACTGCAACCACTTTACCTAAAATTGGGTTACCGCGTTTAGGGTAACCGGCAATGGTAAATACATGGCTGTGATCGGCAGTTACAACTATTAATGTTTCTTCTGGGTTGGTGTTTTCCATCGCCACTTTAACGGCTTTGGCAAGCTCAATAGTGTCGTTTAACGCGTTATAAGCGTTACCCGCATGATGCGCGTGGTCAATTCGACCCGACTCAACCGTTAAGAAAAAACCTTGCTCGTTGTTATCAAGTACGTTTATTGCTTTTTCGGTCATTTGTGAAAGCGAAGGCTCACCTGCTACATCGTTTGCACGGTCAGCTTCGTACTGCATGTGGGACTCATTAAATAAGCCAAACACTTTAGTGGCGTCGTCACTTATTGCATCAAAACCGGTTTGATCCATTACGTACGTGCCATTTGGATATTGCATTTTCCACTCTGCGGTTAAGTCGCGGTTATCTGTACGATCCCCTTCAACTGCACTTACTGCATCGGCTGAATTAAACGCAGCATCTTTTGGTAAAAAGTGACGACGACCGCCGCCCATTACTACGTCAATACCGTCTACATCAACACCACTGAAGCGTGCTTCTAAGTTGGCCTCAAAGTTAACCAGTTGCGATGCAATATCTTCACACGTTGCAGCACTTTCTGGCATATCGGAGATATCTTCCCAGTTACGCTCTGCCGATTTAGCATACGTTGCAGCGGGTGTTGCGTGAGTAATACGCGCTGTAGAAATAATCCCTGTTGCTTTGCCTGCAATTTCAGCAAGCTCTAACGAGGTAACAAGTTCGTGCCCTTTGCCTGATGCACAATTACCACGTTCAACCGCTTCATCAATACCAATAACGCCTGCATCGGTTTTAACGCCCGATGCCATTGCGGTCATAGTGCCTGCCGAATCTGGCGTTTGCGCATCTACGTTGTATGTTTTTACAAAGCCTGAAAAAGGCATAGTTTCAAAGCTTAACTGGTGATCTTCACCCATTTCGCCCTCTAACTGACCCGCTAAAATACGTGCTGCGGTTATGGTAGAAATACCCATACCATCGCCCACAAATAAAATTACGTTTTTAGCTTTGCCTGATTCAGTAACAATGTTGCTACTGGCTGTTTGTGCAGCACCTAATTTTGTTTGTGCTTCACTAAACCAAGTATTACTAGTGAGCGAGGCTAACTGCTCGCTTGTTAGCGACGTTGCGGGTGCATTACACACTAAATTAGTTGAGTTAACTTCGTTGCTATCTAGCACGTCGTTATTATTAGTATCTGCGCCTACTTGCGTCTCTACACCGCCATTAATACACTGCTCAGAGCCCACTGCAACAGTATTATCTACTGCGATAATATTATTTTCATTTTTGTTATCGTCACTCGAGCAACCAGCTAGCGCGACCATTACTGCCAAAGAAAGTACCGTTAATTTGTTCATGTTAGCCGCCATTATTGCTGAGTTAATTCAAGAGCTTGATTAATTAGATGAAATACAACGTTTTGTTCAATTACACCTTGGGCTAGCTGAGCACCAGGACCTTTAGCATGTAAAGATATGTCTTCACCTGCGTGTGTTTCTGAGCCCATTGGTACGGTTGCTTCTTGGTGAAAACCTGGGGTTGTTGTATCAACGCCATTTAGCTCAACACGCCCTGCAACAGCAGCACTTGTGTAACTTGCATCAGCATTTGTCTCGTCGCCTAAATTTCTAAAACCTAAGCCATTTGCGTAACCGACTGTGGTGTAAGGCATATCGTCGGCGGCTAGACTTGGTGTTGTTGCACCTACTGCAACTACTTGACCTAAAATTGGATTACCACGCTTAGGGTAGCCTGCAATAGTAAATACATGGCTGTGATCGGCGGTTACTAAAATAAGGGTTTCTTCTGGGTTGGTGTTATCTACCGCAGCTTGCACGGCTTTAGCAAACTCAATGGTGTCGTTAAGCGCGTTGTACGCATTACCCGCATGGTGCGCGTGGTCAATTCGGCCCGACTCAACCGTTAAGAAAAATCCATTATCGTTTTTACCAAGCACTTCAATTGCTTTAGTGGTCATATCGGTAAGTGAAGGCTCGCCCGCTACATCGTTTGCGCGGTCAGCTTCGTATTGCATATGGGATTCGTTAAATAAACCAAATACTTTAGTGGCGTCATCCGCTATTGCATCAAAGCCTGTTTGATCCATCACGTACGTAGCATCTGGGTATTGTGTTTGCCACTCAGTCACTAGGTTGCGCTCGTCAGTACGGTCGCCCTCTATAGCACTTACTGCATCTGTTGAGTTAGCTGTTTCGTCTTTTGGTAAAAAGTGACGACGACCGCCACCCATTACAAAATCAAGGCCGTCTACGTCGGTCCCTACAAATCGTGCTTCTAGGTTTTTTTCGAAGTTAACCAGTTGCGATGCAATGTCTTCACAGCCACCCGTTACGGCATCTTCTGGCATATCGGATACGTCTTCCCAGTTACGGTCAGCCGATTTAGCATACGTTGCAGCAGGGGTTGCATGAGTAATACGTGCAGTAGAAATAACGCCTGTTGCAAGGCCTTTAATTTCAGCAAGCTCTGTAGCTGTAAGTAATTCATTACCTGCCACTGTTGAACACACGCCGCGTTCAATATCTTCATCTACACCAATTACGCCAACATCGGTTTTAACACCCGAAATCATTGCCGTCATCGTGCCTGCTGAGTCGGGAGTTTGGGCATCTACGTTATACGTTTTAACTTGTGCAGAGTATGGGAACTCTTCAAAGCTTAAATAACCTTCTTCGCCAGATTGGTTATTACGCTGCCCTTGCAAAATGCGCGCTGCGGTAAGAGTAGAAATACCCATGCCATCGCCCACAAATAAAATGACATTTTTAGCTTTAGTGGCTTGTGTAGCCTGCGCTTGTGCTGTTTTTGTTGTTAGTTTAGTTTGCGCAGCGCTATACCAGCTGCTGTCTTTTTGGCTTTGCGGTAGTACATCTGCATGGCTCACTGCGCTAAACGCAAACGTTAGAGCGATTGCCGCAGCGACTTTTTTAATTTTCATTCATAATTCCCATTGTTTAGTGGTTATTTTTTGCTTGAAGTTAAAAATCTCAAATGAGTAACCGCTGCACTATAGAAAAAAGATATGACTAAAAAAGGTAATTTTGGTGAACAAAAAGTGACTAATATTTTACAAAAAAAGACATAAAAAGCGCAGCATGTTAAATGCTATAACTCTGGCTTAAAGCGACTGAGTTACACTCGCCTATGTTGATAGAACTGAGTATCGCCCGTATAACAAGTAGTTACTTTTCACCTTTTATATAGTGATTAAAAACGCCAATAACCTTTTGTTATTTTTTAATTACGCTTGCCTCCAGTAAATATAAAAAGAGGTAAAACCCATCAAAGTGGACATAGAATCGATTATTAAAATAATTACTGAAACACTTTGGATTACATTATTAGCACCTAAATTTGCAATTTAGAGCCAGTCAATTAAATAATCTAAGATCCATATAAAAATTAAACAGATAAGTGATAGACGTTTTAAGCACTTGAGGTTTCTATTTAATTCACTTAAAAGAACACCAAATAAAACATAACAAACTGATTTAAAAAGCTTTAATTTAATTGTAAAAAACAAATCTGCATAGGCGTTAGTAAACTGGCTAATAATTAACAGATAAAAAATTAGTACTTCTAAAATAAAATTACAATAAAGCTTGGTATACGGCTTAACTTACTGTTATCCTGCTTCGCATCGGGTTGATAGAAAACCCTATTTATTTGTAAGTACCACGTTGATATTAGTAATAATCCTTCGCGTTATCCTCAGTTAAATGTATGTTTTCTTCCTGTTAAATTGCCTTAATTTAAGGCGCACTTTTATTAATTCTTAGGATACTATTATGTCTAATACTACAACTGGTACAGTTAAATTTTTCAATGAAGCAAAAGGTTTTGGTTTCATCGAGCAAGAATCTGGTCCTGACGTTTTCGCTCATTTCAGCGCAATCTCTGGCGACGGTTTCAAAACTTTAGCTGAAGGCCAACGTGTACAGTTTACTGTTACTCAAGGTCAAAAAGGCCCACAAGCTGAAAACATCGTTAGCATCTAATTGCTTTCGTTAAATGGGTTAGCAATAACCCATTTTGAATACTAGTTTGAAAGAAGTTCTGTTTTATTTGTTAGTACCGAGTTGTTTTAGTAATAATCCTACACGATATCCTCAAGTTAACTATTTTTTCCGGCTCAATCGCCTCTTTTCAGGCACACTTATATTAATTTTTTAGGATACATATTATGTCTAATACAACTACTGGTTCAGTAAAATGGTTTAACGAAGCAAAAGGTTTTGGTTTTATCGAGCAAGAATCTGGCGCAGACGTTTTTGCACATTTTAGCGCAATCTCTGGCGACGGTTTTAAAACTTTAGCTGAAGGCCAACGTGTACAGTTTACTGTTACACAAGGTCAAAAAGGCCCACAAGCCGAAAACATTGTTTGCATCTAATTGCTAAACAATTTAGTGGGTTAGAGATAACCCATTAATATTTTTACCTTTATCATTTTTTAGTCAAATATCTTCAAAATCCTCCTCTGTAAATATTTTCCAAGCTCAATCTCATTTGTATACACAACTCATTAATTAGTACATTTTTAAACACATTTACCACTATCTCTCTTGAGCGAAAGCTTTGTATTGCCTACAATAGCGCATACTTCATTCAATATAGAATATGACCATGAACGACACTACCGCAAAACCTGCTTTACCAGATCGCCTTTCTATTAATCCACGCAGCCCACATCATGTGGAAGACGTTTTTGAACACGATATTGGTATCACGTTCAACGGCAAAGAGCGTTTTGATGTTGAAGAATACTGCATCAGCGAAGGTTGGATAAAATTTGCATCTCCAAAAGGGCTTGATCGTCGCGGGCAACCACTTTTACTTACAAGAAAAGGCACTGTTGAAGCCTTTTACAAGTAAGCTAATAATGCTTACTAAAAAAGCGACACCTTATTAGGTAGTCGCTTTTTTTGTGTGTTTTTATAGTGTTTTTAAATTTAATACCAATCTGCTTAATTAAGTGAGCTATTTTTAGTTAAGAAAATCGTGTCGATTACAAAGCAAAAATTTCGTTATTTAGTTGTTATCACTAATTGCTCCTGCATTGCTCTATCTCCTGCATCCATGCAGTCGTATATCAGAAACTTTTAACACAGTTAGCATCAGGTTTAAGCCCTCAAATTAATCAAGTATTATTGCTGATTGGTATAAAACTCGCATTTTAAAGCTGAGTCTTTAATATAAATCAATATTCATTTAGTCGATGAGAGCTATACCACCATAATATAGGCATTAAACTATTTGATAAGATTAATTACCTGAGCACGGACAATCCTCATCTTCTTTTTTAAGACACTGGCGGTAGTTAAACCAATGTGCTACAGCTATAAAAGCTGAGCCAGTTAAAGTTAGCGCCTTTTCTGCACCTTCATGCCCTATAAAAATAGCAAGTAACATTAAGCACAACCCCACAATCCCAAAAGCCATATAACTAAACTGTTTATGTTTTTTACAGCCTAAGCTTAACGCAAGTAAACTTGTGGGTAGCACAGCCATTAATATCCATATATGAAACTGTTCGTTATCTAGTTGTAGTGCTGCCAAACTAGGTAGAAGTACTAAAATAATTGGCGTTGCAAAACAATGCACTGTACACATTAACGAAAGCCCTATTGCTAGACGATCCATTACACTTTGACTCGATTTCATTTTTTCCTCTACTAATCAATGTCTACAAATAAATATTTACTTTTGCATGAGCATTTAAATAACAATCGTTAATTACACTTGATACATTATAACATTTGAAGCACAATTGATACAATATAACATACCAAGAGTAAGGTAGAATGAAAAAAAGATCACAGTTAGCTCTTTTAATAGCCGCTTTATTGCCCGCGAGTGTGCTTGCAAAAACCATTCAAGGCACAGTGGTAAATACACAAGGCAGTACTATAAGTAATGCTGTAATAGAACTTGAAGGCTCAGACATAAAAGTCACCACCGATAAAAACGGTCACTTTGTAATAGCCAAACTAAACAATGAACTCAAAGAGCTTCACATCGTTGCGCCAGGTTATGCGCATTTACATCGTGATATTACTATAGACACAGATGAAACACGCTCTGTATCGTTTACGCTTCAGCGCTCACCTATTGAAGTAATAGACATTGAGGCAACACCAATTCATATGTCGGCAATGGAATCTGCATCGCCTGTTAGTGTTTTATCTAGCGAACAACTAAGACGACAACAAGCTGCAACCCTTGGCGACAGCCTTGAAAAGCTCCCAGGCGTTAATACAAATTTTCACGGTAAAGTAGCCAGCACACCAATTATTCGTGGTTTAAGCGGCCCTCGTGTACTTATTACTCAAAATGGCCTTGATGTAAGTGATGTGTCGCGCGTTGGCCCTGATCACTCTGTTGCATCAGAGGCGTCTACAGCACAACAAATTGAAGTATTACGGGGCCCTGCAACTCTATTTTATGGCAGCGGCGCTATTGGCGGCGTTGTAAATATAGTTGATAACCGCGTACCCACCGACAGCACAACACGCGGCGAATGGAACGTAGAGCACAACTCAGTAGATAACCAAAAAGTAGCCTCGTTTAATGCCACTACAGGTACAGACTCTTTTGCTTTTTATGCCGATGCATTTTGGCGTGAAGCCGACGACTACGAGGTGCCTGTAGCTGCCGATATAGATAGCAACGGTGAAGAGCATCATGGCGATTACACTGTTGAAAACAGCAATGAAGAGTCTGACGGTTTTACTGTTGGCGCTAGCTATTTAATGGATAACGGATTTATTGGCATAGCGGTAGAGCAATTTAATCGTCAATACGGTATTCCTGGTCATTCTCATGGTGATGAAAGTGAGCATAGTGACGAGGAAAGCGTATTTGCCGATTTAGAGCAAACCAAAGTGCAATTACTAGGTGAATTCAATCTAAATAATAAGTGGCTAAACAAGGTAAATCTGCGCGCTGGCCATACCGACTACGAACACGCTGAAATTGAGGGTGGCGCTGTTGGCACTACCTTTAAAAACGAAACAAACGAATTACGCATAGACCTACTACATAACCAATTTAGCGAGTGGAATGGCGGCTTTAGTTTTCACTATAAAAATAGTGATGTAGAGGCGCAAGGTGAAGAAGCTTTTACACCGCCATCAGAGACCGAAAGCTTTGCTGTAGCGTTAATGGAAGAAAGGCACTTTGGCGACTTTTTAGTGCAATTAGGTGGCCGAATAGAGCGCGTAGAACTTAACGCAAGCAATGTATTACTGCCAAGTATTGATGCTCATGCACATAATGAAAGTGATGAACATGACGATCATAATCACGAAGAAGAAACCAATTTTACTCGCGTATTTGATGTAGAGCATGAGTTTACGCCAGTCAGTTTATCGGCAGGGGTAGTATGGAATTTTACACCTAACTATAACTTAGGTCTTTCTGTATCGCGCTCTGAACGTGCGCCTTCTGCCTCTGAGTTGTTATCGTTTGGGCCACACATTGGTACTGGCACTTACGAAGTAGGCGCCTTATTTGATTTAGATGAAGATGGCCATTTAGGTTTGTCTGAGCAAACAATAGACCTAGAAACTGCCAATAATATCGATTTAACCCTGCGTAAAACTCAAGGCGATGTTGGCTTTATTTTAAATGCCTTTTACAACCAAGTAGATAACTACTATTACCAAATAGACACCGGTTTATTCGCCGAAAGTGGACACGACCATGGCGATGAAGAAGAAGGCGTTGACGAGCACGACCATTCATCAGAACTACCGGTTTATTTATTTAAAACAGACGACGTAATTTTACACGGGTTTGAAGCGCAAATTGCGTGGCAATTAACAGATGAGTTCAAGTTAGATTTATTCTCAGATTATGTACGTGCACGCCTTAAAGACGGCGGCGACCTGCCGCGTACACCTCCACTACGTTTTGGCAGCGAGCTAAGCTACAACAGCGAAAAATTAAGTGCGCATATTCATGTAACTCGCTACCAAGATCAAGATCGCACGGCTCCTGAAGAAACCGCAACAGACGGTTACACCCTAATTGACGCCAGTGTGAGTTACGCCCTATCGATACTTAATCAAGACCTATCTCTGTATTTAAAAGGTACAAACCTAACAGATACAGAAGCACGCGTGCATAGCTCATTTTTAAAAGAGATAGCGCCACGCCCAGGACGAAGTTTCGCACTTGGTATTCGCGGTTACTTCTAAAAAGAATTTTAAATAAAGGGAAACTAATATGACCAAATTATTCAAACTAAAATTGATAGCACTTGCAGTAAGCAGCACATTAATTACCGCCTGTGGCGATGCAGAAACCAACATTGTAGAAAAAGATCCTATTGCTGTGGTAGATGACGAGCATGAAAGTGATGACGAGCATGACGACGGCTATACCATAAGCTCATTTGGCAGGCTTGCTGTTCTGGCAGGTGACAGCAACGAAGCGAGCTTTTTTGATTTAGACGATAACGCACTACTTGATACGTTTGTATTAAACGATGACTCAAACACGTTATCTGCATCACCTGACTTTCGTTATGCTGTTATTGCTAATCGTACTCAAGATTACCTAGGGTTTATAGACGGCGGTATGTGGCGCGAAGATCACGGCGCTCATTTACATGATTACGAGCAAAGCCCGGTGTTTAGTAGTTACGAGCTTACAAGCGGCAGCCGCCCTACACACTTAATAACTCACGACGGACAATTAGCAATATTTTACGATGGCGATGCAGATTCAGGCGCTTCTGCTTCGGTTGAAGTATTAACCGATAACGATATTACCAATGCAACAGCCACACTTACTGGCATTAACTATGATATTAACATGCATGGTGTAGCTGAGCCTCGCGGTGAACATTTACTCTCAACCATTCGTCGAGACGATGCAAGTAGCACATCTAATGCCAAAGTACTTCCCGATCAAGTGGGTGTATATCATCTTCACGATGGTAATTACGAACTAGAGCAAACGTTAGAAGTAACCTGCCCCGATTTACACGGCGCAGCACAAAATCACGATTATGTTGTATTTGGTTGTGGCGATGGTGTATTGATTGCTCACCAGCAAGGTGATGTATACAACGCTAAAAAAGTTGTAAATATAAACGCCGTAGGCGCTCAACGTATTGGTACTTTGTACGGCCACAAAAACAACGACACAATTTTTGGCATAGCCGCAGGACACGATGGCAGTGATTCAGTATTACTTAGCATTCATCCTGAAAATGCCGAAATGGAAGAAGTAGAATGGCAACTTGCTGATGGCGCAAGTGCTGTATCTTATTCTTTTTCAGCCAGTGGTGAACACTTTTTAGTACTCGACAGTCTAGGCTTTTTAAATGTACTTACAGGACATGACCATGACGGCGAAATGCACTGGGAACTCGCAGGCCAAGTCGATATTACTCAGGCAGACGTAACCACAATGCCCGAAGGTATGAGCTTTAGTATGACAGTGGCGCAAAATGGTCAGTTTGCTTATATTGCCGACCCAATTGCTCAACACATAGTGCAAGTACACCTAGAAGATCTAGAAGTTGAAGGTGAACTAGAACTAACCTTCCCACCTGCTGCTATCACTTGGTTAGGTATAGCACAAGAAGAAGAGCACGCTCACGAACACTAGGTTTATGAGCGTACATAACATCGTGAATGCTGATAGAACGCCTATAGTATGAGACGCTAATACCGAACAATACTGTAAATTGTTCGGTATTTTTACTTATTTAATAAAGCGCTTTATGACTCCAAGAATTAAGCGTACCAATAGATTTGCGATTTAAAGGTTAATTTGGGATAGTTAACACAAATTAATGGACTTAACTTTTTATGAAAGCTTATTCATACCTATTGTTTTTCTTTTCTTCATTAGGCGCATTTAATGGCGTTATATTAGCACTATGGCTATTTGTTCGTAAAAATAAACAACCGTCAGACACATGGTTAGCTGTCCTACTGTTACTAATCAGTGTTCGTATTGCTAAGTCAGTCGCTTTTTATTTTATACCCACACTCGATAAAAGTATTTTACAAATAGGGCTGACCGCATGCTGCCTACTTGGTCCCTGCTTAGTTGTCTACACCTATACGAAATCAAAATCAGTCACTGTAAATAACTTCCCTAGTCGACTATTTATTTGTCTGGTCGGAGTTGTTTTTACTATCGGGATGATTTACCCCTACAATGAAAATCTTGAATTATGGCAATATTGGCTGTATCGAGGTTCAAGCTATGTATGGTTTGTCTGCCTTATAATCGCAAGCTACCTCTACTATTCTCGTTTTAAAGAGGTAGCCGGTAATTGGAAGCAGCTTCTTTCTGAGCAAACATTTATAACTATCGTAGGGTGTAGTTTAATTTGGCTGGCGTATTTTACTGCCTCATATACCTCTTATATTATGGGGGCGATCAGCTTTTCGGTCGTCTTATATTTATCGTCAATAATACTGTTAAAACCACCTTCGCCTTCATCGAATAAAATAGATAAATATGCCAATAATAAATTGTCTAAAGAACAGGCAGAACACTACTCTATTTTGCTAAATCAGTTGATGGCTAAAGATCAGCTATATATCGATCCACAGTTAACTTTGCCTCGCTTGGCTAAGCGGTTATCAACATCGCATACTGTTTTATCGCAACTGCTCAATAAGCACTATCAAATGAACTTTAAACAATACGTCAATAGTTTGCGCGTGGCATGTGCAAAAGGGCTATTGCTTGAACACCCAAACACCAGTATTGATGATATTGCAGAGCAAAGCGGTTTTAGCGCACCATCCACATTTTATAATGCGTTTAAACAACAAACTGGGTTGACTCCAAATAAGTTTAGAACTCTCAATTTATAATTTGAGACTCCTAAAATATAAACTAATTCATTGTTTTAATTATATTTAGCTTAAATTTAAAGCCACATTAAATTAAGAGCTTATAACTGTGAAAACAATCATTAAATTTTTTATATTACTACTGGCAATCACTCAGTTTTCAACCTTAGCCAATAACTCAGAGCAACAGCAAGCTGTGCATGTAGTCATTCAAAAATACATAGACGGCACCAGCAACGCAGATCCAAACTTAATAACCTCAGCATTTCACCCTAAAGCAAGCCTAATTCTGAGCCACCCTAATAAACCATTTTGGCAAGTTACGGCAAAGGAATTTGCAAGCTGGTTTAAAACAAAAAAAGTAACGCGAACAGGTGCCATTCTTTCAATAACAGTTGATAACGATATAGCCACGGCTCGTGCAAAAATAACGACCGCCTCACCCGTAAAACAATACATCGATCAGTTCTTACTAAAACGCTTTTCTGACGGCTGGAAAATTGTTAGTAAAACAGCCAGCCAACTGGATATTACGCAATCAGAACAGTTTTTAGCTGCGATGGATAAACGTGTGTTATTTATAGTATCGAGTGCCGACTTTCATGGCGACTCAGCCCTAGCTACAGGCACTAGCTTTTCTGAATTAGTAGAAGCTTATGACGTGTTCATAAATGCAGGGTATCAGGTTGATGTTGTAAGTAGCAAAGGGGGTACCTTACCACTTGCCTATATTAATACTTCAGATAAAACACATCGCCAATACATTTATAATCAAGACTTTATGTACAAGTTAGCGTACACATTAGCACCTGAACAAGTCGACCCTGAAAAGTATTTAGCTGTTCACTATGTTGGTGGCGGTAATGCGATGTATCAGGTCACTGAGAACAAAGACATTCAAGCAATTTCTATGCATGTTTATGAACAAAATAAAGGGATAATTTCCGCTGTGTGCCATGGCACCGCTGGTATAGTTAATCTCAAACTGGCTAGTGGCGAGTACTTAGTTGCAGGGCGTAAAATTACAGGCTATCCAACCGCCTTTGAAAAAACAGACGCAGCTTATTACCAACAATTTCCCTTTTCGATAGAAAGCCTTATTAAACAACGCGGTGGAATATTCAATTATGGGCAACGAAACCAATCATTTATTGAAGTTGAAGGTCGAATTATTACCGGTACCAATTATCAATCTTCACGAGAAGTAGCCCAAGCGATGGTTAAACAACTAAATAACATGTAATTTAACTTTAAACATGTTTTTAACTTCCCAATAAAAAAGCCGACGTATGTCGGCTTTTTTGTGTCTATTAATTGCGCCCTCTCCAGCCGCTCCATACATCATCTATATCATCGGCTTTATTTTTTTCTTTTTCTTGCCTGTGCCTTCTGGTTTTGCCATTGGCTTTTCATTTTTAAGCGCCTGTGCAGCATCAAGGTTAGCTTGGTTTACAGCAAAGCCTGTAACCTGTTCACGCTCTAAGCGTAGTTTGTTTTTCTTCTCGATTATTTTAAAGTGATGCAAATCTTCATAATCAACCAATGAAAGCGCTAAGCCTACTTCACCAGCACGGCCGCTTCGGCCAATACGGTGCATATAATCAGAAGGACTGCGTGGTAGGTTAAAGTTTATTACCACTGGCAGCTTTTCAATATCTAAACCACGAGCAGCAATATCGGTTGCGATAAGTACTTCGATTTCGCCCGCTTTAAACTTTTCTATTACGCGAGTACGTTCACTTTGGCCTTTATCACCATGAAACACTTGTGCATTAACACCGTGTTTTTCAAGCTTAGCCGCTAAATGCTCACAGTCTTTTTTCGCGTTTACAAAAATCAATGCTTGGCGCCATTTATGCGTTTTAATTAAATGCGCTAAAACAGTGGTTTTTTCACCTTTATTTACCGTAAACACGCGTTGAACAAGTGTGCTCTCTTCTTTGTTTTGTACTTGTATTTCAACTGGATTATTTAGCAGCTCTTGCGTTAATTGTGTTACTTGCTCAGGAAAGGTCGCTGAAAACAACATAGTTTGCTTTTTAGCAGGCATAAGAGCCAACAAATTAGCCAGTTCTTCGATAAAGCCAAGGCTTAGCATGCGGTCGGCTTCATCAAGCACAAGCGTAGTTACATTATCGAGCTTAATGGCATTGCTTGAGATTAAATCGAGTAAGCGCCCTGGTGTTGCCACAATAATATCAGCACCACCACGCAGTGCCTGCATTTGTGTATTAACCGACACACCACCAAACACGGCCACCGTTTTAATTGCGCCATTAAAGTTAGCAGAATACGACTTAACACTATCGGCCACTTGCGTAGCAAGCTCACGCGTCGGTACTAAAATAAGTCCCGTTACAAAGTTGCCTTTGCTCGCTGCTTTTTTAGCGCCTTGCTCTAAAAATAGCTTTTGTAGCATAGGCAATGCAAACGTTGCTGTTTTACCCGAGCCCGTATTTGCCCCTGCAATTAGGTCATTGCCCGCAAGCACACTAGGTATAGCCTTAGCTTGAATAGATGTAGGCTGGGTATATTCCAAATCGGTTAATCGAGCTAATAGCTCTGGAATAAGGCCAAGTTCGGAAAAAGTGCTAGGGCTTGTGGCTGAGGTCATATTTATTACGGGCTCATTGCTAAAAAATTAGCCTGCAATTTTAGCGTATTTAGCGCTTATTAAGTAGAGATTAGTGGTTTTAATAAAATGAACCTTGTTTTATTCAACGATTATCCCCTGGATATTGCTTTGTATTAATACTATTTTTCAAATAGATCAATCATTACGAAAATAGCTTAAACACACTGTACTCTTGATTTCAATATTTCAAGTGTGTTATTTTTTGTAATCTGATGGATAAGTTTTAGATACAAGGAAATATCATGTCTCAATTTGATTTATGCTTTAATACAAAAAGCAGAGCAAGCCTACCATTTAACACCAGTGATTTAGAGCAACTAAAGCGATTTAGAGAAGATAACCCTCATATTATAGGTAATTTTATACCTCAAGGAACCCCTTTATTTTAAGATCCCCACAGTCTGGGGATATGAGCGACTTTAGGCGTTCTCGTCCTGACATAGCTTGCGCACTTGACAGTACTGTGTCTTGGCCTCAGCATACAAAAAGAAATGTCAGCACTATAGTAAACAGCTTCGGTGATGAAGATGCCTTGGCTATTGCCGCACTATATGACGCAGAAATCTCCCCATACGTGGACAAAGTAAGAAAACTGACAGAACTAAAATTTTCAGGTAGAAATTTTGACGCTATTGCCGCTACTGGTGCGGCATTTACTTCCCTAGAGTCAAGCCAAGTAAGATTGAGCTCATTTGGAAAAGCAATTCTAAAATACCAAACTAGCTTAATTGAAATAAGAAAAGCATCGCAAAACAAGCAACCTAAGTTAGAACTAATCAAGCTAGGTAACAGAGCTAAGCAAGCTCACCTAGAGCTTAATACTGTATTTAAAAGGGAAATGGTCAAATTCAAAGGCCAGGTGAAAGCATCTGCGAAAGGTAATATATGGTCTAGTGCACAGCGAGGCATTGATACAGCAAGAAGCGCAAGAACTTCTACTCCCCTCAAATTAACTTCTTTAGCTAACATACAGCACTTACGTAGACTAGAACAAAATTCTAATTTTGCAGGAAAGTTTATCATTGCTGTTGATGCTGGTCTTCGAGCTGATAGCGTTTATAAAGATTACAAAGCAGGTAAAGATTGGCAGCGACGTGCCATTGTTGAAACAACAGGGCTTGGTTTAGGGACAGCCGCAGGCATTGGCGCCGGAAGTGCAACAGTTACAGCTGGTGTAGGTATAGCAATTGCCATGGGGCCAGTTGGTTGGGTTATCTTAATTGGAGCCGGCCTCGGGGCTGGATTCATGGTCGGTAAAGCGGGTGATGAAGTTGGTAAGTTTATTTCTGGCGAATTATATGATTTAAGCTCAAGCATTGACTGGTTTTAAATTATGTATGTAATGCCTGAAAAAATATTTTTATTTATCTCTTTACCAATAATAATGAGCTATCTTATTTCAACCTTATGCTTCACTCGCATTACAATGAAACACATTGAGAGAAAATTGCGCGAAGAAGGGGTACATGAGCCGCTTTGGGACAAAGGAATAGGCATAAGAGTAAGCATGTATGGCAAAGTTATTAGACGGCAAAAGTCAGTAAAAGCTACGATAGTTAATGATGAAGCGATTTTGCGACACGCGCGGCCTATAGACTTAATTTTAGCTCGTATAATGCACATATCATTTTTAGGTTTGATGTTAGTAATTGCCTATGGCTACTTTGCTTATAACTTAAGTGAGCGCACATATTAAAAAGGCGCATTGAGCGCCTTTTTATCTTTAACGGGTAATCACCAACTCATTGATTTTACTCAACCGTAACCGATTTAGCTAAGTTACGTGGTTGGTCAACGTCAGTGCCTTTAATTACCGCTACGTAGTACGACAGTAGCTGCAATGGCAAGGTGTAAACAATTGGCGCAATAATGTCGTCAGTGTGGTTTACGTTGATTACACGCATTGTGTCGTCTGACTCAAAGTGTGAATCTTTATCTGCGAATACGTAAATAATGCCGCCACGTGCGCGTACTTCTTCTACGTTTGATTTAAGCTTTTCTAATAGCTCATTGTTTGGTGCTACAACAATAATAGGCATGTCGGCATCAATAAGTGCAAGTGGCCCATGTTTTAGCTCGCCAGCGGCGTAAGCTTCCGCATGAATGTACGAAATTTCTTTTAGCTTAAGCGCACCTTCCATTGCAATTGGGTATTGCGAGCCACGACCTAAAAATAATGAATGGTGCTTGTCGGCAAACTCTTCTGCTAGGTCTGCAATGCCATCAGCAAGTAATAATGTTTCTTCTAACTTAGCGGGAAGTACTTTAATTGCATTTACAATTGCGCTTTGATCAAGGCCTTTCTCTTGCGCTATAGACGCAGTAAGCATTAACAAACCAACTAATTGCGTAGTAAATGCTTTAGTAGATGCTACACCAATTTCAGCGCCCGCTTTGGTCATAAAGGCAAGGTCTGATTCGCGTACAAGCGATGAACCAGGTACGTTACAAATGGTCATTGAGGCCATGTAACCTTGCTCTTTAGCTAAGCGTAATGCAGCTAGCGTATCGGCTGTTTCACCCGATTGAGAAATAGTAACTAGTAAGCTATTTTCATGTACAAACGACTGGCGGTATCTAAATTCAGAAGCTATTTCTACATTACAGCTAACACCCGCAAACTGCTCAAGCCAGTAACGTGCAACCATACCTGAATGATAAGACGTACCACAGGCAATAATTTGCACATGTTTTACGTCTTTAAATATTTGCTGAGCGCTTTCGCCAAACGCATCAATTGCTACGCGATCGTCGTTTAAACGTCCTTCAAGGGTATTACGTACAGCAAGTGGCTGCTCGTAAATTTCTTTTAGCATGTAGTGGCGGTAATCGCCTTTGCCTGATGCATCTTGCGTAATGTTTGATTCAATAACTTCACGCTCAACGGCGTTACCGTCTGCATCAAAAATTTCGACTGTGTCGCGAGTAATACGCGCTACATCGCCTTCTTCTAAAAAGATGAAGCTGCGAGTAACAGGTAATAATGCAAGTTGGTCAGAGGCAATAAAGTTTTCACCAAGGCCTAAACCAATAACAAGTGGGCTGCCTGAGCGCGCTACAATAATTTCGTTGTCGTTGTCTTTATCAAATACAACGGTACCAAAAGCGCCTTCAAACTGTTTTACCGCAGCTTGAACAGAGGCTAACAATGTAGTGTGTTGTTGGCGTAATTGATGAATTAAATGCACCATAACTTCGGTATCGGTGTCTGATAAAAATTCATAGCCGTCACCTTTAAGCGCAGCACGTAAGCTTGCATGGTTTTCAATAATACCATTGTGGACAAGTGCAAGCTGGCTATTTGAAACATGTGGGTGAGCATTGGCTTCTGTTACGCTACCGTGTGTTGCCCAGCGAGTGTGTGCAATACCTGTATGACCGCTAACGCCTGCTTTTTCTAGCGCTGCTTCTACGTTAACTACTTTACCTACTGCTTTTACCGTATTAAGTGTGTTGCCATCAAGCAATGCTACGCCTGCTGAATCGTAACCACGGTATTCAAGGCGTTTAAGGCCTTCAACTAAGATTTTATTTACTGGACGTTCTGCAACTGCCCCAACTATTCCACACATAGTGTCTCCATTAATTTTTTAAATACTTGCTACTAAGTAGCTATTGTATAATCTCTGCGCAAATTAGTTTTACACCACACGCCTCAATTGCTTTGCGTTTATCGTCAGCTAAGCCGTTGTCGGTTATTAATGTGGTTACTATTTTCCACGGTAATTCTAAATTTGGTATTTTTCGGCCAATCTTATCTGATTCAACCATTACGATTACTTCACGTGCCGCTTTTGCCATAACTTGGCTCAAACCCACCAGCTCATTAAAAGTGGTTGTGCCACGTTTTACATCTATGCCATCAGCACCAATAAATAGCTGATCGAAGTCGTAAGAGCATAATACATTTTCGGCAACTTGCCCCTGAAACGACTCAGAATGCGGGTCCCATGTTCCACCGGTCATCAAAAGTGTCGGCTCGTTTTCAAGTGATAGTAAACGACTCGCGACTTTAATGGCATTGGTCATAACAACTAACCCGCGTTTATTTGCAAGCTCAGGGATCATTGCGGCTGTAGTACGTCCGCTATCTATAATAATTCGGTTATGATCTTTTATAAGTTTTGCTGCTGCTTTTGCTATAGCCACTTTGCGCTTTGAATCTATTTCATCGCTAACAATCTCTTTAGGCAATGCAATAGCACCACCGTAACGGCGCAGCAATAAACCACTTTTTTCAAGCGCGGTTAAATCTTTTCGAATGGTTACTTCGGAGGTTTGAAACTGTTCTGCTAACTTTTCAACCACGACTTCACCTAGCTCATTAACCTGAACCAAGATATTGTGACGACGTTGCTGTGTGTTTCGTTTAGTCATAAATTAAGTTTCGTTTCGAAAGTTAATAGATTTTAAACGAAACGATTCAAATGGCAAGATGTAGATCAAAAAAAGCGCAAAATGCGCTTTTGGTTACTCTGGAAAATTCATATATTATGTAAGTAATTGCCCACTTAAAATACATTTAACAATTGCATGTTGTCGGTTTGTGCTGTTTGTTTTTCTAATACAATTTGTTAGATGAAAATCAACGGTTCTTTGACTAATACTTAGAATTTGGCTTATTTCCCACGATGTTTTCCCCATGGAAGCCCACTGAATACACTCTTTTTCTCTTCGCGTTATCTTAACGGCATTGCTGCTAAATACTCGCCTATACGCTTCAAAGATTTCTACCAAGAATATTCGCCAATAGTCACCCATAACTTGAATGTTATGTGATTCAACACTCAAACTTGGCAATTCAATCACCAAGCAGGCAAACTTGTTATTGTGTAAGCTTATCGGAATAATTAGTGTAAACTCGCAGCCCTTGCTGAGTTCACTAAGTTGAATCGTTTTTACTTCATTGACGCAATAACGGACCAATTCATTATTAGACTTAATGTTATCCAAAAAAGCATCATTAAAATTACCAAAATGGCTCACATCAAATTGAAATAAGTCAGAGAGTTCAAAAATAACAATCCCCATTTGAACATAGTTATAAGTATTCTTTATATCTAAAAAAATTATTAAAACTACTTACCGAATTTATTAGACGAATTCGAGTGTGAAGCTCATTTATGTTAACCATGGCCATAACTCATCTAAGATTCTTTTCTGCACAATATAGGATATATTACACAATTAGAGCTAGGTGAATCATTATCACTAAGTTGTAAGGTGTCATAACCCGCACTAACACCATCTATACTTGCTAGCATTAAAAGAGCAGAAATGGCTGTAAAGATTAAAGATTTCACATAAATATTTTTCATAGTAGACCCTTATTAGGTAGTTGCTTAGTTGTTATATGCTTCACATCAAATTTGAGCTAGAAGAGGCAATATATCAATAACAAACTAAAAACTTTTTCGTAACCTAATGAATCACACTCATAAATCACTGAATTTTAATGGAAATTATTTCACTATATTTATTTCCTAAACTATCAACTACAACTAAATTATTTATTTTGTCCACATGAAATTTTGGTCTAATCACACTAAAGTCAAAAGTTTTAGAGCTTAGGCTAGAGCCATCAACATCATCCACATCAATTTCATAGAATGTCGTATTTATCAAGTTATGGCCACTCCAGAAAATTTTACCATTCACAACAGTCCAATTCGTATACTTCTCTTTCGACACACTTATTGGCAATAGGGCCATCGCTTTTAGATTCACATCATAATGATACAACTGTCCTGTATTATCACCTAATATATAGTCGCCTTTAAATTGTCGGACAAAACGATAACCCTCAAAAATGATAGATTTAGTTTTTTCTTTAATAAAATATTCAAAAACCAACCAGTCGCCATTACTTTTTTTACTATATAAAATAGATGTTTCATCATCTGAAAAAGCAACGTCACCTATTATTTCATCTACTTTAGATATATAGGTTAAGTTATTATTAAACGTATTTAGTATAGTAATACGACCTTGGAGTTTAAGTAGCACATATTGCCCAGACAAAGATGGCGCTATCAACTCAAGTGATTTTTCCGTGCTTAAAAACACAACCTTTTCTTTAGGTTTTTCCTTTTGATAAAAAGCTAAATCGCTTACACCTTTAAGCTTCTCGATCATCCAAACCTTATCTCCTATGGGTTGATAATCGATAATACTACTTTGTCCTGATTGTCTTTCCTGAATCAATTCAATATTTTTAAAGTTACTTAAAGGCAGTTTTTTTTCAATGATTGTATTGATTATGTCGTTATCTCTAATAACAAGTAGCATGTTTGGGCTTACCACATCAAATGAAACAACACCTTTGTTTTTATTAATTATGTTATCTAAGCGCCCTGTTCTAACATTGATTTTAGCCAGCTTCTTATCATCTAATAAAACGATATGTTCATCGTCAAGCCACTGAACACTATAAATAATATTACTCTGCTCATAATTGAAAAGAATACTTCCCGTATTTAGATCCAATACCCTTATACCATTACGCTTACTATCCATGTAAACCCTGAGTACAACTAACTGACCAAAATTCGGTGAAATATCAGCCCGGCTATCATGAGCCCCTTTTTGAGCAACAGAAGTAACCTCTTCGATTAAACCTGAACCTGCATTTAATCTATAAATAAGCATTGCACTTTCGAGACTCTTTTGCCCCGAGAAATAAATAGCACTATCTTTTATACCTATAAAAACATCGGCTATAAAAGAAAAGTGTGTAACTAAAACATCTATGCCATGCTCTTTACTAGTAAGATCTATCCGCTTTAGCGATGCCACCCCATCTAAATTATCAGAGAAGAACAAATGGCTTCCATCATGTGAAAAAGCTAAACCTGTAGGCAGAATCGTATTATCTACAAGCACCTTTATAGCTTGGCTTTGTTGATCCTTTATGTAAATTTGGAAATTATTTCCACGGCTTAATTTACTTGTAAATGCGATGTATCGACCATCATTCGAAATCGCGACTGATGTTTTATTTGAGTCAACTGTGCTGACTACCTCAGTGACGACTGAAATTTCATGATCTTCTTTTTTCGCCAATAAATAGGCTAATGAAAATACGAAGATGGTTACTATAATAAGAAATAGAAAAGCCTTACTTTTACTAACTTTATTGCGAGCTAAACTTTCTTCGCTTTTCTTGTCTACAAGCGGAGCAACTTTAAATACAGGACAAATTAATTTATACCCTCGTTTGGAGAGGGATTGAAGGTATCTAGGGTTCTTATGGTCATCGTTCAATACTATGCGGATTTTGCTTATAATTCGCCTTACAGCAGCATCAGAAACACAGCGGTCTTTCCATAAATTTTCATGTAATTCATCCATTGATATGTAACGCTCATGATGTTCAATAAAGTACATCAATACAGCGAAAACTTTTGGTTCTAGTACAACAGACTGCTCATTTACTTGAAGAGACATCTCTTCTGTGTCTAAACAATATTCACCAAACCTAATTAACATAAATGAAGCCGCACTTAAACCTTAACAGTCCCTTAACAAACAATATAGTAACTCACTGCAATAGCAATTGCCACAAAGTTTTAAGTAATTGATTTTTTTATAAGTTATGTTTTAGTTACCCATATATCACGCATTAATTATTGCAAAACCAAAACACCATAATAGGCTGTATTTTTTAATTCAAAGTTATAGGGTACAGCCAATGCATAACAACATAAAAAATGAAAAACATGCAATTACTGCTCACAGAACAAATGACGGATTGATAGAAATTACAAGCTTGGAGTTACTTGATGCGCTTGTAGGAGGGTATATCAGTCCAGATGAGGTGTATTGCCAAGTAAAGGATAATGACGAAAAATCTAAAATCGCGACAAACCACGAAGGTATTAATTAATGGAGGCTACACTTTATAAACAATATCATCCAAAATTAAAACGGTTTACTGAAAAGCGAGACTTAACATCTTTATCAAATCTCGAAAAATGGTGCAAAAAAATGTGCATTGCTTTTGATAGTGATATTCTCAATCAGAATTCTGATTCCAATGAAACTCTACACTGGCTTATCAATACTTTTCCTCTCATTTTAGCTTATCAAGGAAAAACACAAGAAGCCGAACAATTTTTACATCGTGCCATTTCCTATTGGTCAGATAAATATATACAAAATAAACAGAGTCAAAATTTAGTTCATTTAATAGATCCAACCATTAACTTACTGCGGCTTTACAAACTCACGAATCAGAAATCTGCGTTTCAATCATTAATGAATGAAATAGCTATTATCGCAAATCAAGACAAAGCAAACCTCGGAGGTATAACTGTAAATGAAGAAATTTTAGGTGAGCAATGGCACACACTATATGCAGCTACACTTGATGAGCTTTTGAAATTCTATATTTTAGAATCAAATTTTAGTGAAGTACTTAAGCTTAAAGCAATAATTCCTGAAAAATTGAAGAATAGCGATGTGTATTTAGAAGCAAAAGTAACAGCTTTAATAGGCTTAGGAGAATATGAAGCTGTAATTCAGCTTTGTTGGCAACAAATAAATAAAACAACATGCATTAAGAATGGGGTGTATAGCTTTCGTCTCTATGAGGCTTTCATGGGGATGGAGAAAATTAATAAAGCAAACACCGTTATGAAACATTTAATCTCAACGATGGAAAAAACGCCTCTTGACTCCTTATTATTATTAACTTTTTCATCAAATCTAATTGAAATTGAAAAACTACCCCCATCTTCTTATCTTGTAAAAAAGACTCTAAAAAATATATAGAAATAAATGATGAATTTAACTACGGCATGACTCTTTGTAATTTACAAGATAACTACCCAAGTGAATTAAATAAAATAAAAATAAACGAATTGTACAAAAAAACAGATTATATAGCCCTAGTAAAAAGAATAGAAAAAACGATAAAAATAAAAAAATAAAAGAAATAAAAGAAACTAATAATTACTTAGAAAGAATAAATTCATATTTAAATGATTTTTTATTAAGAAGCTAGTAAATATTACAGTTATCAGATCATATAAAATTAGTCATAGTAGTTTCACCTCCTTGAAGAGGTACTAACATTTAATAAAGGAAAATAAAATGACTAAGAAATTTGAAAATATCGAAAGCCAAGAAATTAAATTAAACGAATCAGGTGAGGTTGAACTAAGTGAAGAGCTAGCTAATGCAGTTGCAGGTGGCTTTTCTCCAGAAGAAGAAGAAGAAGAAGGTATAACAATCAACTTTGGCTGTAAATCTAAAGATAGCAACTAAAATAAAATGGGGACTGCTTATTAAAAGCAGCCCCATACACAAGGAATATCATGTCTAATGTGCAAAAAGTAAAAGGTTTTTCTAGACAACATCTTGCAAATAGCCTTACAAATAAAAAATTCCAACTTATACTTTTCCCAACTGAACAATGTAATTTTCGATGTGTATATTGCTATGAAGATTTCGAAATAGGAAAAATGCCTAATTGGTTGGTGGAAGCAACAAAAACTTTAATTCGTAATAAGATTCCAAAACTGGAATTCTTATCTTTAAGTTGGTTTGGTGGTGAACCTTTATTAGCTAAAGATATTCTTTTTGATATAGCTGAATATAGCTTATCACTCGCTGAAAAGTATGGATGTAAGCTTACAGGTGATTTAACTACTAATGGCTTTCTGCTTGATATTAAAACACTTACAAGATTAGTAGAACTAAAACAAAACAGCTTTCAAATATCTATTGATGGTGACAAAGAGTCGCATGACAAAACTCGATTAACACGAAGTGGTCGTGGTAGCTTTGATAAAATTTGGACAAGATTGCTAGATGCGGCAAATACCGATTTAGGTTTTTCCATAACACTCAGAGTTCATGTAACTGATTTAAACCATGAGAGCGTGTTAAAATTTTGCGAACGCTACGATCAAACTCTCCAAAAAGACAATCGATTTAATCTGCTTTTTCAAGCAATTACTAACCTTGGTGGAGATAATCAAAAAGTGATAACGGATTTAACATCAAAAAATCCGCCGTTCATTTAGTGAAAGAACTAACACAACGATACACAGTAAAAACTGGAAGCATCAATCCTGATACTAATTATATATGCTATGCCGGTAAACCAAATTCAATTGGGATTAGAGCAAATGGCAATCTTAACAAATGTACAGTTGCTTTAAATGATGACAGAAATGCCGTTGGAAAAATTAACCCCGATGGAACATTGACCTTAAATAATGAAAAATTTAGTACGTGGGTTAAAGGTTTTACTACGCTTGATAGCTGGCAAATGGGTTGCCCTTTAAGCTATATGAATAGTAACAGTGTTGTTGGCGATATTGCTGTTAAGAAAGTAAGTTAACAACATGTCAATTGTTAATATGTTCAGAAAAGAAGCACTTAGAAATCAATACAAATCTAGCGATATAGGTAAGTCACTTATAAAACAACCTAAAATCATTAATAATTCAATTTTTATTTTAATCGCTATATTTTTATTTAGTTTTTTTATTATTAACATTTTAACTTTTTCAACGAGTAAAAATTTAAGTGTAAAGGTATCTCCAGAAAACTATACACCCATTATTTATAATGAAGTTATAATTATTAATAAGCACCTTGCAACAAGTGGAGAAAGTGTAAAAAAAGATCAGAAAATATTATCTATATCTAAATTAAATAATGAAAGTGAACTTAACACTGATTTTATACGCTCTCCAATTGATGGTTTTTTCTTTCACTCTGAAACCGAAAATAACATAACAAAACCTTTTGAGCCTTTAGGCTACATATTAAACACACCACTTGATAATGAATTATCTTTTTGGATATTAAAAAATGAAAAAACAAATATAAATATAAACGATAAAGTAAAAATAATTGCTAATGAGGATATATTAAATGGCATTGTTACAATGATTATTGGAAACAAGTCTAATGATAAAGAGAAAAAAGTATATTTAAAATTAGAAACTAGAAATTATACTCAATTATCCCCTTCTGCTGATATAAAAATACTTCTCACTCAACAATCTGAAAAAGTTATAAACTTAATTAAATAGTGAAAATTTAAATGCGGCTAACCGATTATATTGACTTTAAACCATCAAAATTACCACTTTTTTTACAAAGTGAAGTAGCTGAATGTGGAACTACTTGCATAGCTATGATTGCTTTTTATCATGGCTACAAAGTCAATATGCTTGCTATGCGACAACGCTATCCTGTTGGAACTCAAGGGATAACTGTTAAGCACATTTTAAAAATAGCCGATGATATTGGCCTGTCTGGCCGAGTGTTAAAATTAGAGTTAGGGCAGCTCTCAAAACTAAAGGGACCTGCAATATTACATTGGAACTTTAATCACTTCGTCACCCTAGCTTCTGTTAATAGATCTGGAATAGTCATCCATGACCCAGCTAAAGGAAAGATCAAACTTGCCTGGAAACAAGTATCTGAAGCATTTACTGGAATAGCCATTGAACTTACCCCATCATCAGAGTTTATCGTCGCTGATGAGCGAGTAAAAATGCCGCTGAGAGCATTTATTGGTAATATTGAAGGATTGGCATCGTCTTTATTTAAAATATTTATTATTGCTTTGATTCTACAATGCTTTCTTCTTATATCCCCATACTATATAAGAATTGTAATAGATCATGGCATACCGCTTTCTGATAATGGAGTACTAATATGGCTGCTGATTGCTTTTATAGCTATCACCTTATTAACAACTTTCAGCAATATTGTTCGCTCTGCTGCAATTTTATATTTAGACAAAAACTTAGGCTTTCAAGTAAAAGCTAATATTCAGCGCCATTTACTTCATTTACCACTTTCCTTTTTTGAATCTCGCCATGTTGGAGATATAAAATCAAGGTTTGAAGCGTTTAATGAGGTCCAGCGCATGATCAGTCGTGGATTTATTTCTGCTATTGTTGAAGGGCTTCTCGGCATTACAACTTTAATCATTATGTACACTTACTCCCCAACTCTTGCTTTAGTATCTGTATCATTTCTCTCTTTCACATTACTTCTTAGGCTTTATTTAACCAATAAAGAGAATAAACATTTAGAACAAGTTTTGTCTAAACAAGCAAAAGAGAATAGTCACTTCTTAGAGACCATCAGAGCAATTATGCCTATAAAATGCTACGTAAAAGAAAGCACAAGACTTTCTTCGTGGCTTAATTTATTTGCTGATACAACTAATGAAAATATAAAACGTGAAAAGATCACTATAGCAGCAGAAATTAGCCAAGATTTAGTGAGTAAAATAGAGTATTTAATTGTTATTTTTATTGGTGCCACATTAATAATAAATAAAGAGTTCACAATAGGGATGTTTATTGCGTTCCTAGCTTATAGGCAACAATTTTCAAGCAGCACACAAACTCTTGTAGATCATATATTTAAGTTCAAGCTTGCTTCAACTTACTTGCGTAGAATGTCTGATATAGTGATGCAAAGCCAAGAGCAAGAAACCCCCCAATTATCGATAACAAAAGAACACGTTAAAGGGCATATCGAAGTACGCGACTTACATTTTAGATACTCAACATCTTCTCCTTGGTTGTTTAAAGGAATCAATTTTAAAATAAATGCAGGAGAATCAGTCGCAATTATTGGCCGTTCCGGTTTAGGGAAATCATCACTACTTAAATTGATGACTGGATTAATCAAAGCAGAACAAGGTGATTACTTATTAGATGGGCATTCGATAAACATGCTTGGAATGAGAAACTTTCGTTCAATGTGTGCAACTGTCATGCAAAATGATCAACTACTAAATGGTTCTTTAATTGAAAATATTTGCTTCTTTGAACCAAAACCCGATCTAGATAAAATCACAGAAGCTGTTAAAGGCGCTGCAATATGGCATGAAATTCAGAGCATGCCTATGGGTCTACATACTCAAGTTGGTGATTTAGGCAGCTCATTATCAGGAGGTCAAAAACAAAGATTGCTTTTAGCGAGAGCACTTTACAGCCAACCCGTCATTTTGTTTTTAGATGAAGCAACTAGCCACTTAGATGCCATTACCGAGCTACAAGTCAATCAGTATTTAAAATCAAAGAAAATCACACGGATTAGCGTTGCTCATAGGCAAGAAACAATACAAGCCGCAGATAGAATAATTGATCTTGAAGAATTAATTAAAAACCAAACGTTAGCTCAAGCTGTGTAATTAAATTACACACAAAGTATAACAAAAGGAATAATAATGAAAATCACATCCAAACTAATCTATCAAGGGTTGATAGGTTTATCTGCCATTATGCTACTTTCAGGGTGGCAACTTGGGTTTTCAGATAATACAGAGGTTATCTCTAAAGGTTCAGTTACGATTGCGAAGGTTGAGCGCGGAGACTTTTCGATTAAAGTTGAGGGGTATGGATCACTGCAATCAATTAATAAACGGTTACTTACCGCAACAAGTAATGCTGTAGTAGACGAAATAAAACTAAAAGCGGGTGCAGTGGTTAAACATGACACAGTAATCCTTACTTTAAATAACCCTGGAATAGAAAGTAAGCTGCGCTTAGCATTGGCAAAACTTAAAAATGCCAAGACCCAAAAGCGACAAACCGTATTACTACAACAACGCGAGATGTTAAATAACGAGTCAACCGTATCTGAACTAAAAGCACAATCTGAAATAGCCATGTTGCAAGTTGAAGCTGAACGTACATTAGCTAAATCAGGTATTGTTTCAGGGATCAGTGCCAAAAAATGAGCTAGAAGCCAAGCAGTTATTAAAACGTATTTACCTTGAAGAATCAAAGCTTGATAAGTTAACACTGATGCAAAAAGAAGCCCTATCGATTCAAGATGACTTAATATCTCAAGCACAAGACGAATTTGATGTCGCAAAATTAATGGTTGAACAACTCTCAGTTAAAGCTGGAATGAGTGGCGTAATTCAACGACTACCTCTAAGTTTAGGACAAAGTGTCACTGCGGGCTCTGAACTGGCGTTAATTGGTAGTCTTTCCCCTTTAGTTGCTGAAATTAAGGTGCCACAAATTCAAGCCCATTTAATTAAAATGGGTATGAAAGCAGAAATCAGTACTTTGAATGACCAAGTGCGCGGCCAAGTCGTACGTGTTGACCCTGTGATCAGCGACGGCGCTGTACAAATTGATATCGAACTCGAAACTGCAGAGTCAGACACAATGAAACCCATGCAGCAGGTCGATGCAACCATTTTTGCAGATGTACAAAAAGACGTGAACTACATTAAACAACCCGCTGGCACAAATGAAGGTAGTTATGATTCATTATTCAAGCTCACACTTGATAACAAAGCAGTCAGAGTTAAAGTTCAATACGGTAAAATATCAGGACAATTAATCCAAGTATTGTCAGGCTTAGAACCTGGTGAGCAAGTTATTATTTCTACATTAGATATCCCCGCTGAAACAACAACAATAAAAATTGCTGGTTAAGGAAAAACATGAATACTGAAATTTTAAGAGTTAATAACCTAAGTAAATCTTTTTCTAATGGTGAACAAGTAAGCCAAATTTTAAAAGGGATTAGCTTTACAGTATACGACGGTGAGTTTATTTCTATATCTGGGCCATCTGGTTGTGGTAAGTCAACGTTACTCAATATTATGGGGCTGCTCGACACACCCCAAAGTGGTGAATATTATATTGATGGCTTGTTAGTCTCTGATATGGATTCAAACCAACGAGCAAAAATACGCGGTAATCGAATTGGTTTTGTATTTCAATCATTTAATTTAATTGATGAAATGACCGTACTTGAAAATGTAGCACTACCACTGAAGTACCGTGGAGATTCTTTATCATCTCGCCATGCACGAGCCTTAGATTGCCTTGAAAAGGTAGGCCTGGGAGATAAAGCAGATTTACATCCGAATCAAATTTCCGGCGGTCAGCAACAACGCGTATCGATCGCACGCGCATTAGCTGGTGATTCTGGCATCATGCTGGTCGACGAGCCCACTGGTAACTTAGACTCAAAAAATGGCGACGCAATCATGGCGTTAATTAAGGATCTTAACCAGCAAGGTACCACTATTGTATTGGTTACCCATGACCCGCGTTATGCCAATATGGCTTTGCGAAATATCCAGCTAAAAGATGGCGCAGTCGTTACTGAACACAATGAGCTTAATATAGAGGCTTCACAGCCATGCTAAAAACAGCTTATAAAACATTTAAACGTGCTAAACAGTATTACTTTACCACTGTATTTACATTGGCTCTTACGCTATCTATGGTCATTAGTTCTTTCAGTTTAGTTGATTTGGTATTTTTCTCTCCTTTACCCTATCAACAAAGCAATAACTTATATTTACTTGAAGGTACAATAAACTCTAAAGGTTACTCTGGACCTGCAAGTAACTCAAAAGTAATGAGCTATATACAAGACGAAAACACCATTTTTACTGATGTTGCTACTTACCATAAGTGGACTGATTATAAACTTTTAGATCAACCTAATAGACCCGAAATAGACGTTATACTCACCTCACATAATTTATTTTATTTACTTGGCGTAAAACCTCTACTTGGTCGGTTATTTAACAAAGCGGAATCACTCGGCACAAAGCAAATGTCTGTGATACTAGGATACCGTGCGTGGCAAAACCACTATAATAGCGACCCTAATATTATTGGTAAAAAAATACAGCTGAACCAACGTCGTTTTACTGTTATAGGCGTCGCACCTGATGACTTGGTATTACCTACATATAGCAATATAAATGATGCTATTTGGTTACCTATTGATGCTGATGAAACCTTTAATCCTAAAACATCCAATGGCTTTATGGGCGCATACAAAAGTGTTGTTAGGTTCAAACCTGCAATATCAGATCAAGAAATCAGTAAACAATTAAGTGAATTATCGCTCAAAGGCGCACAGCTGCACGCTCCTAATATTTTAAAAGACTTTACAGTAAATGCGCGTGTCATCGCATTCAGTGAAGCATTGAAAGGTGACAGTGGAAAAGTGGTTTTAATGCTTTTGTTAGGCGTGTGCTTACTGATGTTAATTGCACTTATCAACCTTTCTAGCATGCAGCTGGCAAAAGCGATTACACGAATAAAACCTCTTGCTATTAGCTTTGCATTTGGCGCCAGTAAAAAACAACTAATTATTGAAACATTAAAGCATAATATTTTACTTATCAGTATTGCAGTACTATTGGCTTTAACTCTTACTCAGATAGGGTTCATGGTTATTCAAAATCTAGCAGCTGACGCTATTCAACGCTTGGACACGCTTTCTTTGAGTATAAATACCATGTTATTTTCAGTATTTTTAATTGTAAGTATTGCCTCTCTTTATTCGTTTATAGAGCTTAGCGTTGTGAAAGAAAGAAATCTAATGGACAGCCTACAAAGTAGCGGTAAGGGAACCGGTAAACAAATGAGTTCAGCGACAAGTCACTTACTTGTCGGTTTGCAAATTTTATTTTCATTTTTAGTATTAACCACCGCTAGCCACGTAGTTTTAGTTACGCTATCTGAAGCACTAAGAGATAACGGTATAAATACACAAGGTAAGTACTCCTTGACCATTAATTACAGCAATATTGATAAATCTGCCGAACGTATTAATTTACACAAAGCTATTCGTCAAAAGCTACTTGCGCTGAATAATGTGAGCAGCTTAGCTGTTTCATCAGAAATGAGATTACCAAAAACGGTTAACGTTAACCAAATATATAACGAAGCAGGACAGTATATTGCCCAAGCACGCAATAGCTTAGTAACAAGCAATTACTTTACTGAGCTAAACCTAACGATAACGGGTAAAGGCTTTGCCAAAGGAGATGAGGAACTCGAAAACCCACCGATTATTATTAATCAACGCCTCGCTAGCTTGCTGAATAAAAACAATAGTGAAGTGCTAAACAGTAAAGTTAGCTTTGACAATAAGAGTTATTTTTCAATTATAGGTATTGTCAGCAATACTTATGTTCCAGGTAGCCCTGAAAGTGAAAATTATGAAGTATTTACCCCTAAAGATTATCCAGGGTGGCGCCAATTTTCGTATCTACTCACTGTTTCAAATGAGAGTGTAGCATTTTCTCAAATTCAACAAACTGTTATCGATACCGATAAGCGTTTAGATATAAATGATTTAACTTCTTTAACCGCTCAGTTTAATGAGAAAAGACAGCGCCACTTAAATGCGGCATGGTTGGCTATTGTATTAGCATCAACATCACTACTTATGGTGTGTATTGGAGTAAACGGTATAGTCAGCTACTTAGTTAAAGTGCGCAGATATAGTTTAGGCGTTAAACTTGCTATGGGCGCTGATAATCGTAGGCTACTAAAAGAAAGCTTATTTGAGCTAATGCAACCTATTACAATGAGCTTAGTACTTGCTTTCTCTACCGCATTTTTAATTATAGGCTATTGCATGTCATTACCTAGTATTGACCTGCCTATAAACTGGTGGTTAACACTGACAATTTGGCTTGGACTATTCATATTGGCGATTATCGCCAGCTTTTTCCCGATCAGCCAAACATTAAGACAAGATCCGATTAAGGCGTTAAGAAATGAATAAATTTTACCTTATTGTAGCGCTATGGTTAATTGCCCCCTCACCCGTTGAAGCTATTGAAAAAGATAATAGTAAATGGGCAAATCTCATAGAGTCTACGGGGCAAGAAACTATTTCATTATCACCTGATGGGGAACAGGTTTTATTTTTACACCAAATTAAATATCCATCTATAAAGTACTTATCTCAACAACGCATACAACTAGCTGGTCTGGATTTTTATACTAATTTATCGAGCAGAGTTGATACTAAACAATATAGCCGCGCTACTTTACTTAACATTTCAAAAAATTCTAGAGAAGAAATTAAGACGGTAGAAGGAGTGATTGTCGATTTTAATTGGTCTCCTGATGCTAAAAAAATAGCTTTTTTAATTCAAAATAACACCAACACACATCTATGGTTACATGATGTAATTAAAAATGACTTTAAAAAATTAACTAACATTAATTTATCTACAAGCCTTGGCGACAGGCATTTAAGGTGGCTACCTAATGGTCAAGCTATTATAGTAAAAAAACGTAACTCGCCGATAAAGTCATCTGAATATATACGTAAAAAACCCAATTTATTGTCATCTGATCTACAAACAGATCAAGGACGGACCCACCAAAGCTTATTAATAAATGACGAGATGAAGAATCAGTTTATATCTATAAACCAAACTAAGTTAGTAAAGGTTAATTTAAATGGTGAAGTTTCTATTTTAACGGAAAGTAGTTTATTAAATTATTTTTCAGTATCCCCTGATGGAAATTATTTACTATATTCAATGCTGCCCAATAAACTATCATCTTATTTACCTTATAAAAAATGGGGTAGGTCTTATAATGTCATTAACATAGAAAGTCCCACTGCCATATACAACCTACCAAATTTAAACGATAAGATTAACCTACCTAAATCTAAAGACAGTGTTCCTATTGGTGCTAGGTTGGTTAAATGGCTGCCGTCACACGGTTCCACTATCAGCTGGGTCGAAGCGAGTGATAAAGGAGATATGTCTTTACCACAAATCTATCACGATCATATTTATAAGTTGGAGAGCCCATTTTCAGGCAATAAAAAATTGATACACCAAGTAACATGGAGAGTTCACGATGTATTATGGGGTTTATCTGGTACAGGAATACTTCAAGATTGGCGTTATGATAGTAAGCAGGCAAGAACAACTTTAATTAATGCCCAAACTCCTACGAGTACTTTAATCCATCAAAGAGATTATCGGGATAAATATAATGACTTTGGCGACCCACAAACTTTACGCACACCTGCCGGATATGAAGTTTTAGTTGAACAAAATAATAACTTATTTTTCTTTTCCTCTGGTCAAAGTAAAAAAGGTATAAGACCAATAGCTAAACATTACAATACATTGAGCAACCTTAATAAAACAATATTTTTAAGCAATGCTGAACATATAGAAATGCCTTTATGGGTCGCTAATAATACCTTAATAATACAGAAACAAAATAATTCAAGCGCACCTCAATATTACGCATTAACGAACAAAAGTTTTAAAAAAAGGTCTTACTTTACTCTAGTGAAAATAAAAATAAACTTACTAATCAGCCAGTTAATATTAGCTACAAAAGAAATGACGGATTAGATCTCACTGGAACACTACATTTACCTAACAGCTATAATATATCAGATAAAATTCCTGCTATTTTATGGATTTATCCTGATGAGTTTAAAAATAAAAAGCTTAGTCAACAAAATACCGTACGAACGAATTTATTTAGAGAATTTGATCCGCTAAGCCCACAGGGCGGGATCACACTTTGTAAATAAACAAATTTTATGATCTAATACCATAAATTTAATCACCTTAAACTTATTATGTCACTCTTCTCCCATTTAGAACTCGTCAAAGATAATCGTTCACATATAAATCAACACCATAACTTAGTTGATGTGCTTTTTCTTATTATTACTGCCGTTACATCAGGGTGTGAAAACTGGCAAGATATTGAAGTCTATGGCGAAAGTAAGCTTAATTGGTTAAGAGGATTTCGTTCTTTCAAAAATGGCATACCCACTCGACATAGTATTGCTCGGATTTTTAGAACCGTTGATACTGACTCATTACTACTCGCGATGTATAGCTGGGTCAATCAAAACCGCGTTAAATCAGCGCATCCTGTCATTGCCTTCGATGGCAAAACTATTCGCGGAGCAAGTAAACACATTGCTGATAAATTACACCTCGTCTCAGCATTTGATTGTGAGGCAGGTCTCACATTATTCCACCAAACAGTTGGCAGTAAGACGAATGAAATACCGGCAGTTCGGGATTTATTGAAAATACTCGATATCAATAACACCGTCATTACACTTGATGCTTTGCACTGCCAAAAAGAAACGCTAAAACAGCTAATTAGCAGACATGCAGATTATCTAGTGCAAGCAAAGGGTAATCAAAAGAAACTTTATAGCGCGATTCAAGATGCATTTACACACCAGTATGAATCTGAAAACTCAGAGATACTTAGTCATGTAACACAAGATGCAGGGCATGGGCGAAAAGAAGTACGCACGATAGATTGTCTTGATGCGCGTTTATTACCGAGTGAAATTAAAGAGAGCTGGCCATCAGTTAGGACAATCGTTGCGGTGCAGCGAGAGCGAACGAAGGGTAATAGAACGAGTATTGACACACATTACTACCTAACATCGTTGACAGACAATATATTGATAAGTAAAGCAATAAGACAACATTGGCTGATAGAAAATCAGCAACACTGGATACTGGATGTCGTATTTAAAGAAGATGCCTGTCAAATAAATGAGCCATTAAGTGCGCAACATATGGCACTATTTAGACGCGTCGTTAGGAACATGATAAAGCAGCATACGAAAAGCAAGGGGTCAATAAGAAGTAAGTGTGTAAGAGCTTGTTATGATGATGCTTTTAGAGAAGAACTTCTTTTTGGTTAACATTTTTAACAAAGTATGCTCGCGCCCTGCACTATAACCATATCGAATAGTGTACTTAAGGTGTACGAAATCATCATAATTCCAGAAAGGTACATTGTATTTTTATAGGGACTGTTTATGCTTGCTGATAAATTATAAAGAATGCAATTACAAAGAACCATGTAATAAAGATACCTACATAATCTCTAATCGCTACCAAATCCCACAGTATGTCAGCCACTACTATTATTCCTTTTCATAATACTATTGTGGAACCATTTTTTAATTGCAGCTAAAGCTAAAAAATCTTTGTTTATAAAAAATATAGCTACCATCATAAAGTCGGCTAAATTAACAACAATTGAATAAAATGACCAAAACCACCAAGGCTCGTAATTATCAAAAATATATACATCTAGATGCATACAAAAAATAAAAATGCATTTATCGTTAGACCTAATAATAAATAAAGAGATATAAAATTTATAGTTAGAAAGTATTTAAAAGCAATGATGAAAAGAATCAGGGCGGGATCACACTTTGTAAATAAACAAATTTTATGATCTAATACCATAAATTTCATAACCTTACACTTATTATGTCACTCTTCTCACATTTAGAACTCGTCAAAGATAATCGTTCACATATAAATCAACACCATAACTTAGTTGATGTGCTTTTTCTTATTATTACTGCCGTTACATCAGGGTGTGAAAACTGGCAAGATATTGAAGTCTATGGCGAAAGTAAGCTTAATTGGTTAAGAGGATTTCGTTCTTTCAAAAATGGCATACCCACTCGACATAGTATTGCTCGGATTTTTAGAACCGTTGATACTGACTCATTACTACTCGCGATGTATAGCTGGGTCAATCAAAACCGCGTTAAATCAGCGCATCCTGTCATTGCCTTCGATGGCAAAACTATTCGCGGAGCAAGTAAACACATTGCTGATAAATTACACCTCGTTTCAGCATTTGATTGTGAGGCAGGTCTCACATTATTCCATCAAACAGTTGGCAGTAAGACGAATGAAATACCGGCAGTTCGGGATTTATTGAAAATACTCGATATCAATAACACCGTCATTACACTTGATGCTTTGCACTGCCAAAAAGAAACGCTAAAACAGCTAATTAGCAGACATGCAGATTATCTAGTGCAAGCAAAGGGTAATCAAAAGAAACTTTATAGCGCGATTCAAGATGCATTTACACACCAGTATGAATCTGAAAACTCAGAGATACTTAGTCATGTAACACAAGATGCAGGGCATGGGCGAAAAGAAGTACGCACGATAGATTGTCTTGATGCGCGTTTATTACCGAGTGAAATTAAAGAGAGCTGGCCATCAGTTAGGACAATCGTTGCGGTGCAGCGAGAGCGAACGAAGGGTAATAGAACGAGTATTGACACACATTACTACCTAACATCGCTGACAGACAATATATTGATAAGTAAAGCAATAAGACAACATTGGCTGATAGAAAATCAGCAACACTGGATACTGGATGTCGTATTTAAAGAAGATGCCTGTCAAATACATGAGCCATTAAGTGCGCAACATATGGCACTATTTAGACGCGTCGTTAGGAACATGATAAAGCAGCATACGAAAAGCAAGGGGTCAATAAGAAGTAAGTGTGTAAGAGCTTGTTATGATGATGCTTTTAGAGAAGAACTTCTTTTTGGTTAACATTTTTAACAAAGTATGCTCGCGCCCTGGCTAAGCCCACTGGTATTTCTGCATGACGGTTTTGCCGTTTTCGAATCTCCCTCAATGCCAATCACCTCATTTGATGGAAGCGAACCTAACGATGACTTTATTAATCAAATTCATTTAAATGCCAAAGCTGCTGTAAATGCTTTAGAGAAAACTGGTCGTATTGATGTGCAAAAATTAGCGGTTATGGGCCACTCTTACGGAGCTTTTACTGTAGCAAACTTACTTGCGCATACCGATCTATTCAAAGCTGGCATTGCACGAAGTGGCGCTTATAATAGAACCCTAACACCCTTTGGGTTTCAGGGAGAAAAACGTAATCTATGGCAAGCAAAGGAAACATACATTAATATATCGCCTCTAATTTACGCAGATAAAATAAATGAACCATTATTATTAGTCCATGGTGAAAGCGATCAAAACTCTGGCACCTACCCAATGCAGTCAATGAGAATGTATCAAGCATTAATTGCTAATAAAAAAACAGCTCAGCTAATTATGCTCCCGTATGAAGGGCATACCTATCAAGCTAAAGAAAACTTATCCTATTTACTCACACACCAATCTGAATGGATGAAGAAGTGGCTCAACACTTCAAAATAATATGTTAAAACAATTTAATTCAATTACTAAAGAGTTACTTGAAGAGCGCAAAGCCGCTCAAGAAATCTGCCGCCTATTCAATAAAAGTCCGAGCAAAGGCAACTTAAAACGTATTAGAGAGTTATTTTTGGAATGTGGTGAGGGCGTTATAATTGAAGCTGGTTTTCACTGCGATTACGGCAATCAGATCACTATTGGTGATCGTACTTTTATAAACATTAATTGCACTGTATTAGATGCACCAATTGATGAAGGTGCAATAACGATTGGCAGTGACTGCTTAATTGGCCCTAATGTTCAGCTATTAGCAGTATCTCATGCAGTTGAGCCCAAACAAAGACTACAGAAAGAAAACTTTGCAGCACCAATAACTATAGGTAATAACGTATGGATTGGCGCAGGAGCTATTGTTTTAGCAGGTATTACCATTGGCGATAATAGCGTGATTGGTGCCGGCTCGGTAGTCACCAAAGACGTAACTGCTAATACCCTGGTTGCAGGAAATCCAGCACAAAAAATACGTGATATTTAATAGTCACGCAATCTTTATGACGAAAAGTTAATACTGTGTTACTTTTAATTTAACAAAAATGCAACTCGTACTTAGTGATGTTTCTAAATATTGTTTTTATTATATTCTTACTTTTTTCTTATCCGGTATCGGCAAGTGTTTGTGAGCAGGATAAATCGGTTGATATAACGAGTGACATTTTAACCTGCAAGCAAAAAATCAGTAAACTCAAGCCACACTCAACAGCATCATTTGAGGCTAAATTAGAATTAGCTGTACTGTATAGGCAAGCTGGTGATTTAGCCTTAGCAAACTCCGAGCTTGAGCAACTACTTAGCCAAAGTTTAAGTATTTCACAGCAATATCATGTAACACGACAACTTGGTATTAATGCATACAGACAAAGAGGTTATATTCAATCTCTTACTTATTTTCATAAAACACAAAAGCTTGCTACGCAGTTAAAAAACTTAAGTTATGAAGGTCAAACATCGAATGATCTTGCTAATGTATATCAAGCGCTTGGGGATTTAGACACCGCTTTAACTTTATTTTTAAACAGTTACGACATTGCTAAGCAATTAAACGACTTAAAACGCCAAGCCGTTACTTTAAATAATTTAGGTAATATATCGCGAGATATTAATCAATTAGATGATGCTATCGTGTCATTTCGACAAGCACATTTACTACATACACAACTTGGCAATCAAACAAAGGCAAACCATACGCTGATAAGCTTAGCTGAAGTGTTTTTTAAAAAGTTACAGTTTGATAAAGCTATAAATCTTATAAATTCAACGCTTACGCAGTTAAACAATAGCGGTGCACATACTCAAGCTTCACGCGCCTACTTACTACTCGCTGAAATCGCTTTAGCTCAAAATAAACTTAATGAGGCACATAAATGGCTAGCAACACAAAAACGTACCCGTAGCCTTATTCAAAATGACAAAGTCGACCAACGGGCGCTATTAATAGAGGCAAAATTAAAACAACTAGAAGGTAATGACACTGAAGCACAAGTGTTATTAAAACAAGGGTTAGCCAAAAACCACAATCAAAACAGCCAACTAACAGAGTTATTTTACATCGCACTCGCTCAGTCACAACAGCAATCAAAACAATACCGTGATGCGCTAAGTACGCTTGAAGATTACAATACAATGTTACGCCAAAATCGAACAGATACGGCCAATCTATACCAGCTACGCTTGAAGCAAGCCGATATTCTCCCAAATAAGCCACAGCATAATTATTTCACTCTTTATAATGTATTCGCGGTATTTAGTGCCTTTATGGCAGGAGTGTTGCTCAGCTATAAATATTTAGCACAAATAAGCAAACCTCCAAATACAGTGAATAACGCCGCCCCCAACGAAGCTACCGACACAGAGCAAGACACTCGCCAATTAATTGTAGAAGTTATGACGCTATCGCTGAGTATTTGGGAACAAACAAGCTCAAAAACAAGAATTGAGCTTGCAGAAGAAAGTAAAATGTGGAAAGTAAACATTGATGATGGTCGGCTCCGGGTGCGTACATTAGAGCGTTATTTAGCGATTAAAACACTGCCTAAAAAACCTCGCTGGCGTAATATAATAAAAACCGCACATTATGTTATTAACCACTGCAATGAAGAGCATGATGATTTACATAAACTAAAACAACAAGTACAAAAGCTTGAAGTACTTGCTAAAGCCTCACCTCACTATTTAACCTGAACTCTGGTTAAGAGATTTACTAACGTATTGAATCATGGTGATATTTAAATTTATTTTCTCTAGCCAGAGATTTTAAGTGAAAACAAGGCGAATTTACGCGTCAATAGCTGGCCTATTGCAAGTAAATTCAACGCGGTTAGTGCTGAAAATAGCTGCTAGAGATAGATTTATTATCCAGAGTTCAGGTTACTTAACCTGAATCAGAATTAAAAAGCACAAGGTATCACTTATATCACCTCGTGCTACGGTTTAGCTATTTTGCTGTATCACAGACATAACACGCTAATGTAACGCCCATGTTGGCTTTAAATTTTTGATGATGTTCGTCCCCTTTAAATTCATAAGGGCCTTCAAAGCGAGTAAATATTTGCATATCTGGGTTTAATGTATTGTCAAAACGCATCATATTTGAGTGTAACGACTCACACATATTGTTTCCCATATCGTAAGCTAAACGCCAATCATCAAACTGACCACAATCTAACATCGGGCTTTCTCGACCTGATGCAGAAAGCCTTTTTTCCGTACACCCACTACTTGTATCACTTTTTAAAAATGAAAACGTTCCTGTCGATATTTTCATTGAAGCGAGGAACGTTGTTTGCTTTTTAGGGCAGTTTTGCGCATTAGCTTGCAGTTCTTCTTGCAGCATTTTTGCACTATGAGCATGTGCAAAGGTTGTTAGTAACAGACTTGATATTAAAATTGTATATTTCATTATATTTACCTCCATTTATTTACTTGATCCTGTTGTTGAGACTGTATTTACATATCTATTAAATACAAAATCAACTCAAAAAGTGTGCATCAAAGAGAGGTAAATCACACTTAAAATCATGGGGCAATTGGGTAAAAACGGGTAAATTTATTTTTAAGCTTTTGTATTTAAAGATATATATATTTATTCAATTCAAAAAACAATATCCAACATGTTTACATCCCCTTGCTTTTCTCACTTTTACCCAACTCGCCCCCTGCTGACCCTGCTAATTCCTTTCGTGATGAAAATAAACAAGCAATATAAAAGGGCACATTATTTGTGCTTATTTATTATTTATGGAGGAATAAAAATGAAACGTACATTAATGACACCACTTGCTTTAGGTTCTCTTGTATATATGGCAATCATAAGTACCACTGCATTTGCAGGTACTGTTGAAAATACCAACCACCGTACTACCGCTTTAGAAAATGATTATGGTGCAATGGCACCTGCTCAAGTTAGTAAACAAACTTGGCAGACTATTTCAGCGTGGTCTACTGACTCGCTTTCTTTGCTTGATTTTATGGCTGAAAACGATGAAGAAGCGGTACTCAATCATTATATTGAAAAACTAACAGCAACTTATCAGGCCGAAGAAATCTTAAGCCAAATAAAAGAGATAGACGTAAATGCGCTTGATTTATGGTCTACGGTGCTTGCTGATCACTCACCAGAGGACAGCTATTACCTTGCACGCTACCTTATACAATATAAGCCGGCTCTTTTTAAGCAATGGTTAACAATGCAAAAAATGGTTTCGTTAGCTGAGTTTGTCGAAATAAACAATCCACGATTATTTGAAGCGTGGTTTGAAAATTACGCAGCTCCTAAGAAAAAAGGGCTCTCTGTTTTAAGCTATAACAAGGAAATGGATCCAACTACTTATAATGAAATTAAAGAGTTATTAAATAAAGATGCAAAGGGTGGTCCAAAGTCAGCCTGTGCCTGCCAAATGGTAGTGCCAAATACAGGCTCTGGTACTGTGGTAACAAATTACCCTTCAACCCCATCAGCCTCAACTGATACGTCTAGCGACAATAAAGGAATGTCTAAACACGGACTTAACTTTACCAGTACTGCTTACGGCGCATTTCATTCAGGAGATGGTGAGCGTTGGTCAAAACACAAAGCCTATGGCTACGACAACACAATAAGTCATAACTCTACTGAGTTTTCGGTAAAAATGCTGTGTGCCGATAAAGCGGGTTTTGATTGTAATCAAAGTAATTCATGTTCAGGAAACTTAGAAGTTAGAGGCACTTATGCCTCGCGTTTCCATGTAAAAGGGACTGCAAGACAAATTTGGTCAAAAGCCACTAATGCACACTCTGCCGATGGCGCAAAGTTTGCCGTTGATTTACCTGGTTCTGCCCCTGAGATTGTATTGTTTAATAAAGCCGGTGGTGCAGCAATGAGCTTTAACACTGGATGGGATATTAACTCGGTGCTGGGCACTATAAAAGCAGCTTTAGGTATTACTGCTGCAATAGTGAATGACAATGCGGGTAGCTTACTCGATGCACAACTTGCCAGTGATTTAATTACTAATATTGCAGGCATAATTACCCGTTCAGGTAACGAAGCGAGCGTAAATTCGACAATGCGAGCTCGATTTGATTCATCTGACGTAAGTCCATTTTTGTTGCAACCTAACGAAGTTTACCACTTCACGCTGGACTCAGAAGCCCATGTTAAAGCACGAGGTTATGGCGGTTATTCTGATAGTCATTTTGAGTTTGGTAGCTCTGGCGCTGTAATGTATGCCGCTAATCACTTTACTTGTGGCCCAAATGTTACCGCACCTATGCCTACCGGTTTATGGTTTTATGCCAGCCAGTCAGGTCCTGATAACACCGCATCTCTTCGTAGTGATGTAGAAGGCTGGCTATCTATTCAGCTAAATCAAGGTGTTAATGCTATTCAGCAGCAAGGGGTTGTATATTAAGCACTGCGATCGAACTTATAAAGGGTAGGTGTTTCCTACCCTCTTTTGTATGTTTAAAGCAAAGGAATCATCATGAAAAAACTACTTACATTTTTTATCACTGCACTTACAATAACAGCAAGTATGCATTGTGCAGCAATAGCAAAACAATTCGATACAAGTACTCTACCAGTACTATTTTATGCAAACCAAGAAAGCTATTTAGCTCAAACACCTTGGTTTAATTTTACATACCTGCAACGTAAAATACAGCTACAAACTTGTAAGGAAGAAGCGTGTATTCAACGTTTACAATTTTTAGAACTCCAAGAAGGAGAGCAAAGCCATAAACAAAATAATGGCTCAGCTTTTTTAGGTAAAGCAGATAAAGTACACACATCAAATACCTATTCCAAACTCAGATTAGGCCAGAGTAATCACAATGCATTGCATGTTAGCGGTAACCAACGGCGCATTCTTTTTTCTTTTGAGATCACTGAAAGAGGCACTCCACTTCAGTTTAAATTTGAAGACGAACAAGATTCTCTAATCTCACAGAAACAACATGCCCTTGTTCGCTCGTCTAAGTTATGCATATCAAAGTGTGAAACAACATGGCAGGCATACAGTGTAGATAAGGAGGGTCAATACACTCCAATAACTTTCCACCAGCAGGCGCAAGATCAGTGGGTTGTTAAAGAATTAGATAACACTATTAGAATTGAATTAACCGCTTTATTTGGTCAATATTCGGCGCCTTTACATCAGTATCACAATGAAGAAACATCATTTTCTAGCTACCAAGTAAATAGTAATGCCATCATAAATACACTGAGTCATGATCAACAAAATCAATATAATTTTGAACATACTAAAGTAATTGGTTTGAGTGAAAATACATGGCTTTTGCAACAAGATAGTACTCTACAGCTGACTGATAATAATGCAAAAATTATAAAGTCTCGCGAGCTATCAACTTGGAACGTAAACAAATTTATAAGCAGCTATATATCAAAAAATCAGATTTATTTATTAGCACAAGTGAGTGATAAGTACCTAACCCCACCTTCAAAGCAAACCGTGATAGCCCAGTACCCTAAGAAAAAGCAAAATAGAATGCGCCCCGTAGTGCTCTATGAGTTCGATTTAGCGCTTAACTTAATATCTAGCACCACACTCTATTTACCAGAAAGTGAACTACCGTATGCACAAATAACACTTCAATCGTGGGGAGTATTAGTAGGTACAGGTGAAGCCGCAGCTGCATCGGTTAATCACACTTATCAAAGCAACCAATCATCTGCAAATATGGCAAACTGCCCGATGATAAATGACGGCTATGGTTATGGCTTATTATGTTGGAAAGCATTGAACAACCCAACTACAAATTATACACCTAGTGCAGCTAGTAGCATGATCCCAGTAACGGTTGTCGACAATACAACGCCAAACCTACTTAACCAACTGGAGGCAAACCAACATGGAACAATATTCGATAACAGCGGCACTCCTGTTGATCCTGGCGGCTCATGGACACATGAAAATAACGTTGCAATAAACAAAGAGGACTTAGGCCTATCAATTGCGATGTATAATGAACGTTGGAATTCTCCTGTTGCGGCAAATATTATTTTCCCCGCAGGTACCCCCTCTCGCCCTGTTATGTTTAGAGCTATAGAATATTCTGCAGCAAATACCAGCAACCTCCCACACAATGTGTGCAATCAGTTTGCTGCCAGTTCTGGCTACCCTGAATACCAAGCCGCTGATGCATGTATGACGCAAGCAAACTTTGGCCTATTTAGTTTAGAAAGTCTGAAATTTGATCGCTGGCAGGGCGGTATCTACCACCCTGACCAAAGCGTAAGTGGCAATGATAATAGCTGGTTTCCGTGGTTTACTAATTTTGTTGGCGACCCTCCAGTCGAAGACGTTTTCACAGCTGAAGCAGTCCATGAAATGGTGGCTCGTATGCGTATTAATGCTGCAAATATTGGAACTTTAATACAAGATTCATACATTGACGGGCATTTTTATACCCAAGCGCATGTACCTGGGTATTACATTTCGTATCAATAAAATTTACGATACAAAAAAGGGTTAGTGTGTTCACTAACCCTTTTTTAATTCACTGAGCTTTATTTACTCATAACGTAAAGTAAGCGATGGCCGTGTGCTTGCAGCCTTAAATGCAAGGCTTGCAACCGTGAGCCAAGTAATTACTGCAACACTAAGAGCTGCAATTAAATAAACCCACAGCGCTTGATCAACACGCTCATTAAAATTAGCGAGCCAATCACCCACCAGCCAATAGGTTATTGGGTATGCAATGGCTACACTCACCAATACTAAAATTAAAAACTCTTTTGCCAGTAGGTTCATAATACTAATACGTGATGCGCCAAGTACTTTGCGTACCGCCACTTCTTTTTGGCGACGAATTGTGGCAAACGAAGCTAAACCAAATGTACCTAAGCAGGTTAAGAATACCGCAAGGCCCGTAAAAATAAGTACTACAAAAGAAACACGCTCATCAGCTTTTAAAACCGCTTTATAGTTTTCAGCTAGTAGGTTTATTTTTGGCTCATAAATATTAGACACCTCAGCCAAGGCTGCGATCACTTCTTGCTTTATAGCTGGGAGCTTTTGCAGATTAACTGTTAAAATCACTTCAGATACCGGTGCTAAATAGTTAAAGCCACATAAAAACATAATGTTAGAATTTGCATCTTGTGCATTACCAATTTTTACATCTTTTACAACACCGACAACCCGCATATCCACATTACGCCCTGTGTCTTTAATTGTTTGTCCAACAATATCAGCCACATTGCTATAACCAGCCTGCTTGGCAACGGTTTCTGTAATAATTGTACCCACCGTTGTAACCCCGTTTGCTCGCGTCGCCCAGTCTGAGGAAAACTCACGGCTAAAGTCTCTACCAGCAATGAGCGTAAGGCCTAGCCCTTTTACGACATCAAAACCAGAACCTATCACAGGGGTTATTCCACCTGATGATTCTCCATTGGGCCAAGTTGGCTGTAATGTATTATTAATTGAAACGGTTAAACGGGTATCAATAATCGTTGCTTGCTCTACGCCATCAATAGCCGTCAAGCGATTAATGAGTGCGCTAGGCTGCTGCGTAAATACCGATTGCACTGGCAACTCTGAAACCACTAAGCGTTGCTGTGTTTGATAGCCCAAAGGAAGACTTTGTAAGTGAGATAATTGGTTTAATAACGTAATCGAGGCAATGATCAGGCCTATTGCCAATGAAGCTTGTAGGGTTAATAAACTTTTACGCACCCAAGTAGCTGTACTGCCTCGTTGTAAATCGCCACTTAATACTCGTTTAGCGCTAAATGATGAGATAAACAATGCAGGGTACAAACCGGCAAGTATGCCTACAGCAATCACCACGCTCATAATACCCAAACCAAAGGCTGAAAAATAAATTACGACTAGCTCACGATCGACTAACTGATTAAAGCTCGGTAATAACAGCTCTACTAATACACATGCAGTAATCATCGACAATAACGCAACCAACATAGACTCAGCTAAAAATTGCGTTACTAACTGCCCTTTACTTGCGCCAAGTGCTTTGCGCACCCCAACTTCTTTAGCACGCCTTGTGGACTGCGCCACCGTCATATTGATAAAGTTAAAGCCCGCAATTAAAATAAGCAACACACTCAAACCCGCACAAATCATCACGACTTGCTTTGCGCCACCCGCTTTCATTTCAAATGGTGATTTGGCTATTAAATGTAAGTCTAATAGTGGGTGAAATTCAATGGCAATTTGCCCCGCCATTTGCCCATTAAAGTATTGTTTAGAAAGTGTATCCGCAAGTGCGATTGGATCGGCCTGTGGCGCTAAACGCATATAAACGTAGCTACTATTCATCATAAGGTTGCTCGGGTCATGTTTTACATACACTAGGTTTTTAAATGCAAAGTGAGTATTGCTTGGTAAATCCGCAAACACCGCCCGTACAGTATATTGCCCTTGTTCGTGCTGTAGCGTATTACCAATAACATTCACAGAACCAAAAATACGCAGTGCTTCAGACTCACTCAATGCTAGGCTACCAGGTGTACTCATAGCATTTTTTAAATCGCCAGCCAATGTGTTCATATTGATAAAATTCTCAATATTTGGAGTTGCTCCATATAAATCGCTGAGCTTAAAACCCTGATCGCGATACTGTACGTCAACCATCGCCTCTCTAGTCATCGACACCATAGTCAAACCAAAGACTTCTTCCACTTGGCTATACTCGACTGCCTTCGCTCCTTGTGAATAATTGAAGATTGGGATCACAAATAAGCCCAACTTCGAGAAGTCTTGGCCTACGCGGTAAACACGTTCAGCATGTGGCTGCTGACTATCGTAAGACAGCTCATTTTGTGCGAACAACGCCACTAAAATAGCTGAAGCTAAGCCAATACTTAAACCTAATACATTTAAAATAAAATGTTGTTTTTGCTGTTTGAACGAACGCAGCGCTGTAATAAAGTAACTTACAAACATACTATGCAACCTCCACCGTTTGTTGTACGTTATTTGCTTTATCAAGCATCACTTGGCCATCAAGTAGGCGTACTAAACGATCTGCGTAATTACCCTCTTTATCAGAGTGCGTAACCATAATTACCGTGGTGCCTTCTTTATTTAATTCGCGGAGCATTGCCATTACTTCATCACCATTTTTTGAGTCTAAATTACCCGTTGGCTCATCAGCTAAAATTAGCTTAGGGTTAATCACCAAAGCTCGCGCTACTGCCACTCGCTGCTGCTGACCACCCGATAACTGTTGCGGTAAATGATCGCCTCGATGATCAATACCCACTCGCTTTAAAATGGTTTCAACACGCTCTTTACGCTCACTTTTTGAAATTTTTTGATATTGCAAAGGCAGCTCTACATTTTGATAAACTGTCAATTCATCAATTAAGTTAAAGCTCTGAAATACAAAACCAATCGAAGCTTTACGTAACTCTGCTAATTGTTTTTCGCTATAACCTGCAATGTCAGTACCTGCAAACTCAAAGCTTCCACTCGTTGGCGAATCTAACATGCCTAAAATAGATAATAAGGTTGATTTACCACAGCCAGATGGGCCCATAATTGCTAAAAAATCACCTTCTTTTACGGTTAGAGTAATATTGCTTAGTGCAGCTGTTTCAACATCTTGAGTACGAAATACACGGCTTAAATTAGTTAGTTTGATCATTGTTATTATCCTTAAAATTGTAGTTGTTGTGCTTTTTCGAAGTTGCTGTAGCTTGAGGTGATCACTTGATCTCCTGCTTTTAGTCCTTCAAGCACTTCAAAATAATGTTGATTTTTTTACCTAAACGAATATCACGGCGCAGTGCTTTATCACTACCTTGCTCAATTACGTAAACCCAATTACCACCCGAGTTTGTGAAAAATGCGCCTCGATTAAGCAATAAGGCATTGTTTTTGTTGTTGCCAAGCATCAACTCAAGGTCGATGCTTTGGCCACGCTTAATACTTTTAATGTTACTTGGTAAATCCACTTCGATTTGAAATTGAGACTGCTGTACGCGGCTATCAATTTTGCTCACTTTGGCGGTAATAGCGTCATCATCAAGTTCAATCATCACGGCCATATCGCGCTGAACTTGATTTAAATAAAACTCATCAAGACGTACCACTAATTTATACTCGTTAGGAATATCGATTTGTCCGAGGCGTGCGCCGCTGCTTTTTGATTCGCCAATTTCTACATCAAGCTCACTTAAATAACCTGATACCGGTGCTTTTACTAATAAGTTATCGAGGTTTCGACGAGCAAATTGAAGGTTTTTCTCGAGCATTTTAGCGCTATCTGAAAGCTGTGCGACTTGCACTTCACGTATTGACTTTTCTTGCTTTTGACGCTCAAGCGTTAGCTCTTTGCGAGCATGGTAATAACTTAAATCTTCCTCAAGCTCTGCTAATTTATCTTGCGCCAACACCCCACTTTTAACTAATGGTTTAGTTTGTTTTAAACGGCGTGTTAAATGCGTAATCTTTAACTCTATTTCTAATAAGTCGCGGCGTAAATTTAAGCGGCTAGTTTCCATATTCATTTGCGTATTACGTAAAAAATTTAGCTGCTCTGTTACTTGAGCCTCACGGCCCATAACATCAAGTTGCAAGTTAGTATTACTCAAGCGCACCAAGGGCTGGCCTGCTTCTACAAATTCGCCTTGCTCTACCAAACGCTCCTCAACTTGGCCACCGGCGATAGTATCAAGGTAAATACTGGTTTTTGGCACCACTTGACCGCGTAAGCTCAACGCATCTTTAAATGCACCTTGTTTAACTGTGCTAACGGTGAGGCTACTGCGCTCAACATGTTGGCTACGACCTGTATCGCTAGTTTGCGTAAAGCCATACGCAGCCGCCGCAACACCTAAGGCCATCGTTGCAAAGATGAATTTTTTAAAATACTTTTGAGTAAATGAGCGTTCTATTTTCTTATCCATGTTGCCGCCTTAATACAGGTTTAATTTAACTAATTACCTATTGCTATTACAAAGCGTATGCCAACTTTAATTATTCTTTAATTACAACAGCTTGAATAACACCTTATACAGATAGATACTTTAAATGTCCGTTTATAGAACACTTTTTATTTTAATAAGCGTCCATTTATGGACACTGTTCCTTTTTTGTTTTAGGCTAAATAAAACTCTATAAAAATAAAAACCATGAAACACACAGGCTCAATTTTAATTGTTGACGACAATCCCGATATTCTCATTGCAGCACGCTTGCTATTAAAGCAACACTATCAAAGCGTCAAAACTACTGATAATCCCTTTGATATTGCTAGCATTATTAGCAAGCAACGAGAAAGCGATCAGCCCATTGACGTGATTTTATTGGATATGAACTTTAGCCAAGATTCGATTAGCGGCAAAGAAGGGTTTTATTGGCTCAAAAAAATCATTGAGCAAGACGCTAATATTGTGGTGCTACTGATGACCGCTTACAGTGATATTCAGCTTGCGGTAGATGCCATTAAAGCAGGTGCGTCTGATTTTATTGCTAAACCTTGGCAAAATGAGCAATTACTTGGCGCAGTTGCTGCTGCGTTCTCGCACGCAAAAGACAAACAACAAGTTGGTAAACTTACTCGCCAAAAGCAGGGACTTAATCAGGCATTAAACACGCCATCATTTGAGTTTTTAGGGCAAAGCGCAGCAATGCAGCAAGTATTTAATACCATTGAAAAAGCCGCAAAAACCGACGCTAATATATTAATCACTGGCGAAAGTGGCACAGGTAAAGAGCTCACCGCTCACGCAATTCATCAAGCAAGTATGCGTAGCGAACACACCTTTTTGAGCTTAGATATGGGCGCAGTGGCGCAAAACCTATTTGAAAGTGAGTTATTCGGCCATAAAAAAGGGGCATTTACAGATGCAAAAATGGATCGAATTGGTAAATTTGAGCTGGCTCAAGGCGGCAGCTTATTTTTAGATGAGCTAGGTAACCTACCTCTTGAACATCAAGCTAAGTTACTCGCCGCATTGCAAAACCGCCAAGTAACTCCGATCGGCGGCAGTAAAACAATTGATATTGATATTCGCCTCATTTGTGCCACTAACGATAATCTTGAGCAAGCCGTCGTCGACGGTCGCTTTCGTCAAGACTTACTGTATCGTATTAATACTGTTGAAATCAGATTACCTCCCTTACGTGAGCGCAGTGACGACATTCCATTACTAGTAGATTATTACCTAAATCATTTTTCACAAAAATACAAACGCGACTTAACCATTGCAGCAGATGATATGACATCACTTTGCCAATACTCATGGCCGGGTAATGTGCGTGAGCTAGCCCACTCAATAGAGCGCGCGGTAATATTAAGTGAAGGCGAAAATCTTGATGTGAGTTCAGTAATTGGCGCTACCGCTAACAACAATAATAATGCGAATAATACAGCCGTTAATAGCAATAATTCATACGATACTTTTGATTTAGAGGCACTTGAACAACGCACAGTTCGAGCTGCCCTTACTCATCATCAAGGTAATGTAAGCCACGCTGCCAAAGCGCTTGGTTTAACGCGCGGTGCTATGTATCGTCGCCTTGAAAAGTATGGATTATAAACATGCGACCTTACTTTTCCCTCGGATTTAACCTAGTCGCATTAAGCAGCTGCAGTGCATTACTGTGCTACTTACTTATTAATAAAGGTTTCTCGGCAACATTATTGTTAATCGTCTTAGTTAGTATTGCGTTGAGCGCCCATATTTTCACACTATTTACTCGCCAACAAAAACAAGCTGAAATAGTTATTCGCGCACTCGCTAATGGCGATAGTACGTTAGGCCTTAGCCAGTATCACCCAATGCGCCAGCAGTTCGATCAAGTAAAAGCACAAATGCAAACCGCACGCTTTAATGCCGAGCAACAAGCTCAGTTTTTACAAGCATTACTAATTCATGTCGATTTGGCTGTATTGGTGTCTGATAACAGTGGCCAAGTGATTGAATCAAACCCCGCTGTAAGCAAGCTTTTAGGTAAAAACATTAAGCACTTGAGTGAATTGGGCGCTGTGGGTGATCTTCTTTTAAAAGCCGAGCGAAACGTATGTAATACCCTGCATTGGCAAACAGGTGAACAGCAAGATACATTATCAATTGCACTCAGTATCGCCGAAATTCAAGGTAAAGTTCGCCGCGTTGTCAGCATACAGTCTATTCACGACCAATTGCAGTTAAAAGAGCAGCAGGCCTATAAGCGCTTAACTAAAGTGCTAACTCACGAAATAGCGAATTCTATAACGCCACTTTCATCACTCGCTAACACGTGCACCACTTTATTACCACAAACGCTGTGCTTTGATGAGCTTGAAGATAAGCTAGACTTACAGCTCGCACTCACTACACTTGCGTCTCGCACTGAGCATTTAGGCGATTTTATAGCACGCTTTCGCCAAGTTAGTAGCTTACCTACACCTAAATTAGCGCCTTATAATTTAGCTAGTGTGCTCACACAAATAGTTGCATTACATCAGCAGCAAGCATTTAGCCAAGGTACTACTTTTGAGCTTAATATTAATACCCAACAATTAGTGATGCTCGACAACAGCCAAATAGAACAAGTACTGGTTAACTTAGTAAAAAATGCACTTGAAGTACTCGCCACAAGCCACCAACATAACGCGAAAAATCCTAATAAAGCACCAACGATTCAACTCACCCTCGCGCAAAATCACGCACAACAGCTTTACATTGAAGTCAGCGATAACGGACCTGGTATTGCTGAACATGTTATCGATATGGTATTCGTGCCCTTTTTTACTACCAAACAACAAGGCTCGGGTATTGGTTTGAGCTTGTCGCGGCAAATTATGCTCAACCACGGCGGTGATTTGGTTTATGTACAAAAACCTCAGGGGGCATGTTTTAGGTGTGTGTTTGGGTGAGTAATCAGTAGAGCGTCGTTCACAGCAACAACATAAAGTAGCAACACTCTAGCAAGCTACTTTACGCGCTAAAGCACGCCCTACGCGTAGGTCATCATTTATAGTGACAACACAAAGTAGCAAACCTACAGCAAACTTCTTTACGCGCTAAAGCACGTCCTACATGTAGGTCGTCATTTATGGCGACAAATACCTACAAATATACTGAACCCCAAAAAGGGTAATCACCAAGCTTGTTGACTATGCTACGCCTTAAAGGGTTCGCTGCAATGTACCTTGCTATTTCAATTCTATTTTCTTCTTCTCGTAAAGCATGATCATAATACGCAGGCTGCCACACGTCTTGACGAAATCCACGAACCTTATTTACTCGCCAAGATGATAACCCTTTTAAATGACCAACCACATTGCCTAACTTATCCCCTTTAAGCTGTAATAAACCATGAAAGTGATCAGGCATAAGAACCCATGTTAACCAGCGGCACTGATGACTAAATTCATTATCAGCAATACATTTGCAAAAAGTATTGGCAAGCTCATAGTCACTAAATATGTTCCGCCTATTCTGGCATGTGATAGTAATAAAATATTCGCCGGTCTGAATTGATACTCGCCCTTTTTTTAAATCACTCCAACTCATCCAAAATTCCCTCTTCTAAACAAAGTTTCATTTAAAAAGGTAGCTCAGTTATCCCAAGGATGCCTGCTGTAGGTCGTCATTTATGATGAAAATACAAAGTAGCAACCCTACAGCAAACTACTTTACGCGCTAAAGCACGTCCTACGTGTAGGTCGTCATTTATGGCGACAATACAAAGTAGCAACCCTGCAGCAAACTTCTTTACGCGCTAAAGCACGTCCTACGTGTAGGTCGTCATTTATGGCGTCAACACAAAGTAGCAACCCTGCAGCAAACTTCTTTACTCGCTAAAGCACGTCCTACGTGTAGGTCGTCATTTATGGCGTCAACACAAAGTAGCAACCCTACTGCAAGCTTCTTTACGCGCTAAAGCACGCCCTACATGTAGGTCGTCATTTATGGCGACAAATTAAGATATTAAAATCAAAAACTAACTTTTTAACCCTAACTCAATTCTTAACTTTTCAATATCTTTATGTTGCTCAAAAAGCTCACAATAGCTTGAACCTGTTGCAGCTTTTCACCTTCAAAATTAGTTGTTAAATAATCTTTGATTTCACTAAACCCCCACGTTAATTTCATCTCTGTTGGAATTTCTGCTAAAGCACTAAGCACCTCTTCAATCGTTTTATCATCCAATAAAAAGCGAATAAACTGCATTACAGCTAAAACCTGCTGGTCAGTTATGAACTCTTCAACTTCTGTAACACGGCAAAGCACCTGTTCCGGCGTTTCATAAAGTAAAGCAAGCTCGGCCATATTTGCTCTTGAATTAGCTATAGTTTTTTGAATTTCTTCATTCGAAGAGTCTTTGAACTGCTCAATCAAGGTTATAAAGCTGTTTAGTGCATCCTCAAGTTTGCCTTGCTCACCATAAGTAGCGCCTTGGTTACACATCGCTTTAGCCACTTGAATTTGAATCTCTTCATTCGATGAGCCTTTGAACTGCTCAATCAAAGTTGCGTAGCTGTTGAGCTCGTCATCAGGTTTGTCTTGCTGACCATAAGTAATGCCTTGGTGAGCCATCGCTTTAGCCACTTGAATTTGAATCTCTTCATTCGCTGAGCCTTTGAATTGCTCAATCAAGGTTGCGTAGCTGCTGAGCTCGTCATCAAGCTTGCCTTGCTGACCATAAGCAACTCCTTGGTTACACATCGCCATAGCCACTTGAATTTGAACCTCTTCATTAGGCGCGTCTTTGAACTTCTTAATCAAGGTTACGTAGCTGCTGAGTTCACCCTCAAGTTTGCCTTGCTGACCATAAGTAACGCCTTGGTTATACATCGCTTTAGCCACTTGAATTTGAATCTCTTCATTCGAAGAGTCTTTGAACTGCTTAATCAAGGTTGTACAGCTGTTTAGTGAATCATTATACTTGCCTTGCTGACCATATCTTATACCTTGGTTACCCATCGCTTTAGCCACTTGAATTAGAATCTCTTCATTCGATGAGTCTTTGTACTGCTCAATCAAAGTTGCGTAGCTGTTGAGCTCGTCATCAGGTTTGTCTTGCTGACCATAAGTAATGCCTTGGTTCGTCAGTGTGATAGCATAAAGTTCGGGCTCTTCTTTTTGGTCTAATAACTCCAGTACTTTTGCCCAAGCTTTTAACGCATCATCGTATTCATTATTTTCAAATGCACTTAAACCAACTTTAAACCAACTTTTAGCTGAAGCCCCTGTGGGAGGTTTGTTGTGTTTATTTAAGCCTTTATTTGCCTCTCCTTTATTTGAAGTGACAATTCTTTTACTTTCTTCTATGAGATCATGCTCAATCTTACTCAGTGCAGCTCTCGCTTCTGCTGCTAACTTTTCGGCTCGATCTTTTAACTCTAAGCTGACTTGTTCGAGTTCAACTTTGGTCTCAGAAATTAATTTACCCTTATTATCTTCTAACCATTGCAGCATATGACTATCTGAAGCTGTATTAGCAGCAAGTTTGGCTTCGTAAACAGCTCTATTTTTTGCACTAAAGCCGAGCGCGATTGCAGCAACCGTGATAATCAAACCAAAAATTGTAAATGCCACCCCCACATATTAGTGTTACTTGCAATATCACTTATCCGCCCATCAAAACCAGTAAATTGACTAGCTTGTAGTTTATCTTGCGCTTCGAGTTGAGCTTGGAATCTAGATAGTTGAATTGTTAGCGCTTGCTGCGCCGCTTCTAGGGCTTTAACATCATTACCGAGTGTTTTTTGTTGTTGTAGTTTTTCATCCAAACTAGCAAGTTGGCTGTGCATACTAAATAATTGCTGGTATATCAAATCATGGTTATTTTGCGTAGTAGGCAACGAAGGAGCTATATTTACAGGAGGTGTGACTTGTGTGGCTGCGACAATATTTACGTTCAGCAAAGTCGATAAAAATAAAAAAAGTAAGATTAAACGCATCCATCATCCCTAAAAAACAAGCCCGTTTGGCCAATACTAAATCGATAACTTATTGTAACCCTATTAATTTAACTGAGTTTAACAATACATACCACCTAAAATACTCACCTGTAAAATAGTTTAAACAGGTGATTATAGCGCTGTTTATAACATTCCCTATGTTAAGCTAACCGGCTTTTAGCTAGCTGCATTTATATTACGGAGTAGTTTTTACGTGTTTTTAAATCGATATATCGGCATTTTGCCACTGATTTTTATTTTATCTGGCTGTGAGACAACACCAGAGCAACCAGCCCCTAAAACAATTATTAAAGCTAAGCCTGTTATTAATCAACAAAGTAAAGCAATTGAACAAATCGCGCCTTTAAATCCTAAAGAGCTGGACGATGTTTGGCAACGTATTCGCGCACAGCTAAGTTTTGCTAATTCAAACCACCCCGATGTGAACAAGCGCATTGCTTGGTACTTATCTCATCCTAATTATATGGATGAAATAAGCCGCCGCGCTACACCTTATCTTTATCATATAGTGACTGAAATAGAAAAACGAGATTTACCAATAGAGCTGGCATTAATGCCACTTATTGAAAGCGATTTTGATGCAAGCGCCTATTCTCATAAACATGCGTCTGGTCTATGGCAGTTAACGCCCTCTATTGCTAAGTATTTTAAAGTAAAAATTTCACCTTGGTATGACGGTAGACAAGACGTGATCGACAGTACCCGTGCAGCATTGGATTTTATGGAGTATTTATACAAACGTTTCGATGGCGATTGGTATCATGCTATTGCGGCTTATAATTTAGGTGAAGGCCGCGTTTTAAGATCAATTAAAAACAATAAAAGGCAGGGTAAGCCAACAGATTTCTTCAGCTTAAAACTACCTAAACAAACAAGTCAATATGTCCCTAAGTTACTTGCTGCAGCCCAACTACTCAAAAGCCAAAAAATGGTATTTCCTGCGATAGCAAACAAAAATACCATTGCGGTAATACCAGTTTCGGGATCCGTTATCATAGATAACAAAGAGAAGTGGCAACAACTCGAATCATTAAATTACGGTGTAATCCGCTTTCCAGCAGTTATTGATGCGCCTCATATCGTTGTTCTTGCCGATGAGCAAATAGAGTTTAAAGCAATGCTCGCAAATCAAAAAAGTAGTGATTACAGTCAATGGCAACACTACACCATTCAATCTGGCGACAGCCTCAGTGTCATAGCTAAACGCCATGCAATAACAGTTAATCAGTTAAAGGCCTTTAACAATCTAAAAAGCAATCGTATTCGCGCAGGGAAAAAGCTGATACTCCCTATACTTGCAGATCAAGAAATCGAGCATAAAGTTAAATCAGGCGAAAGCTTATGGAAAATAGCTAAGTATTACAAAGTCAGTATTAATAAACTAAAACAATGGAATAACCTTTCAAGTGACCATTTAAAAATAGGTAAAAAACTTACTGTATTCTTATCTAATAGCTAACTACTTGGCTGATTATTAAATATATGGGCTGATGATTTTATCAGCCCATATACCCTTCAAAAAATGGTTTGATTATTTATCAATCATACCAATATCATTTATTAAGTGATTCGGTTTATCCATTTTTAAAATACATACATTCAAAACTGCAACATTTGAGCAAAACACATTTAATGCTCTACATACTTGCCCCACACAATACATAAGTTGTGACTGCAGGACCTCGAGTGAGTAATGTTCGCTATTCCCTTATATTTCAATTTTCTGCAGACGTAAAAAAGCCCGACTATTTCTAGTCGGGCTCTCTACAATTTGAAGCCTGGTAATGTCTTAGTGCCCACAGCGGTAGAAAGTCACATAACAAATGCTACACTATCATCGGTCGAAGCTTTGACTTCACTACTGAGTTCGGCATGGACTCTTGGCTATTTACTAAATCCCAGATAGCAAAAAACCCGTCACATTGCTGCAACGGGTTTCTTTAATTTGAAGCCTGGTAATGTCCTACTTTCACATAGCAAATGCTACACTATCATCGGCGCTGTTTCGTTTCACTACTGAGTTCGGCATGGGATCAGGTGGGTCCAAAACGCTATTGTCACCAAGCAAATATGGTGCAAAGAATTAATGACAAGCACGTAGTGCTACCATTTTCTTTGCGCAAGGTGCCTCAAATTTAACGCTACGCGCTAAGAGTCACCTCTTGAATTTGGAAAATATCTGATAATATTTTTTAAGTCTTTCTAAGTAATGTCTACTTTAGTCATATTAACTTCTTCGCTTGCTTCACTATCACATAAAACGCGTTTGGCGTTGTATGGTTAAGCCTCACGGGTAATTAGTACAAGTTAGCTTAATGGCTCACACCACTTCCACATCTTGCCTATCAACGTTGTAGTCTTCAACGGCCCTTCAGAGACTTTAAAAGTCTAGTGAGAACTCATCTCGAGGCCTGCTTCGCGCTTAGATGCTTTCAGCGCTTATCAGTTCCGAACGTAGCTACCGGGCAATGCCATTGGCATGACAACCCGAACACCAGCGGTTCGTTCACTCCGGTCCTCTCGTACTAGGAGCAACCCCTCTCAATTCTCAAACGCCCACGGCAGATAGGGACCGAACTGTCTCACGACGTTCTAAACCCAGCTCGCGTACCACTTTAAATGGCGAACAGCCATACCCTTGGGACCGACTTCAGCCCCAGGATGTGATGAGCCGACATCGAGGTGCCAAACACCGCCGTCGATATGAACTCTTGGGCGGTATCAGCCTGTTATCCCCGGAGTACCTTTTATCCGTTGAGCGATGGCCCTTCCATTCAGAACCACCGGATCACTATGACCTACTTTCGTACCTGCTCGACGTGTCTGTCTCGCAGTTAAGCTGGCTTCTACCATTACACTAACCGTACGATGTCCGACCGTACTTAGCCAACCTTCGTGCTCCTCCGTTACTCTTTAGGAGGAGACCGCCCCAGTCAAACTACCCACCAGGCACTGTCCGTAACCCCGATTCAGGGGCCAACGTTAGAACATCAAAACTACAAGGGTGGTATTTCAAGGTTGACTCCACAACAACTAGCGTCGCTGCTTCAAAGTCTCCCACCTATCCTACACATGTAGGTTCAATGTTCAGTGCCAAGCTGTAGTAAAGGTTCACGGGGTCTTTCCGTCTAGCCGCGGGTACACAGCATCTTCACTGCGATTTCAATTTCACTGAGTCTCGGGTGGAGACAGCGTGGCCATGGTTACACCATTCGTGCAGGTCGGAACTTACCCGACAAGGAATTTCGCTACCTTAGGACCGTTATAGTTACGGCCGCCGTTTACCGGGGCTTCGATCAAGAGCTTCTCCCTAAGGATAACCCCATCAATTAACCTTCCGGCACCGGGCAGGTGTCACACCGTATACGTCATCTTGCGATTTTGCACAGTGCTGTGTTTTTAATAAACAGTCCCAGCCACCTGGTCACTGCGGCTCCCGTCCGCTTAGAGAGCAAGTCTCATCACAGATAGGAGCGTACCTTCTCCCGAAGTTACGGTACGATTTTGCCTAGTTCCTTCACCCGAGTTCTCTCAAGCGCCTTAGTATTCTCTACCTGACCACCTGTGTCGGTTTGGGGTACGATTCCATATAATCTGAAGCTTAGAGGCTTTTCCTGGAAGTATGGCATCAGCAACTTCATCACCGTAGTGACTCGTCTCGTGTCTCAGGTTTAGTGTTCGTCCGGATTTACCTAAACAAACGCCCTACTCACTTTCACATAGACTACCAACGCTATGCTTGCTTAGCCTGCTCCGTCCCCCCATCGCAATTATATCGAGTACAGAAATATTAATCTGTTTCCCATCGACTACGCCTTTCGGCCTCGCCTTAGGGGTCGACTTACCCTACCCTGATTAACATGGGATAGGAACCCTTGGTCTTCCGGCGTGGGAGTTTTTCACTCCCATTATCGTTACTCATGTCAGCATTCGCACTTCTGATACCTCCAGCATACCTCCCGGTACACCTTCAACGGCTTACAGAACGCTCCCCTACCACTCAGAATAAATTCTGAATCCGCAGCTTCGGTGCATAGTTTAGCCCCGTTACATCTTCCGCGCAGACCGACTCGACCAGTGAGCTATTACGCTTTCTTTAAAGGATGGCTGCTTCTAAGCCAACCTCCTGGCTGTCTGGGCCTTTCCACATCGTTTCCCACTTAACTATGACTTTGGGACCTTAGCTGGCGGTCTGGGTTGTTTCCCTCTTCACGACGGACGTTAGCACCCGCCGTGTGTCTCCCGGATATTACTTTACGGTATTCGGAGTTTGCAAAGGGTTGGTAAGTCGGGATGACCCCCTAGCCTTAACAGTGCTCTACCCCCGTAAGTATTCGTCCGAGGCTCTACCTAAATAGATTTCGGGGAGAACCAGCTATCTCCCGGTTTGATTAGCCTTTCACTCCTAGCCACAGGTCATCCCCTAACTTTTCAACGTTAGTGGGTTCGGTCCTCCAGTTGATGTTACTCAACCTTCAACCTGCCCATGGCTAGATCACCGGGTTTCGGGTCTATACCTTGCAACTAATCGCCCAGTTAAGACTCGGTTTCCCTACGGCTACCCTATTCGGTTAACCTCGCTACAAAATATAAGTCGCTGACCCATTATACAAAAGGTACGCAGTCACCCAACAAGTGGGCTCCTACTGCTTGTACGTACACGGTTTCAGGTTCTATTTCACTCCCCTCACAGGGGTTCTTTTCGCCTTTCCCTCACGGTACTGGTTCACTATCGGTCAGTTGGGAGTATTTAGCCTTAGATGATGGTCCACCTATATTCAGTCAAAGTTTCACGTGCTCCGACCTACTCGATTTCACTTAAAATGTCTTTTCATGTACGGGACTATCACCCTGTATCGTGGCGCTTTCCAGCAGCCTTCCATTAACACATAATAAGCTTAAGGGCTGTTCCGATTTCGCTCGCCGCTACTTTCGGAATCTCGGTTGATTTCTTTTCCTACGGGTACTTAGATGTTTCAGTTCTCCGCGTTCGCCTCGTTAACCTATGTATTCAGTTAACGATACCTGCAAGCAGGTGGGTTTCCCCATTCGGAAATCCTAGTCTCAAGCGCTTTTTACTAGCTTGACTAGGCTTATCGCAAGTTAATACGTCCTTCATCGCCTCCAACTGCCAAGGCATCCACCGTGTACGCTTAGTCACTTAACCATACAACCCAAACGGGTCTTTGTTGTGTGACAGTTTAACTTCGCCAGAAGTCAATATTGAATACTAAAGTAGATACCAATCAATCAACGTAAAACGTTAATTAAATGGCACTGAATGGTACTGCTACCATTCTTTTTTACTTTTGAAAACTCTTGATAAATACAATGTATCTATCAGAATTTTATTATCAGCTTTTCCAAATTTTTAAAGAGCAAGAGATACAAAAACCTCTCAAAATTAAACACACTCTATTCTCAGGCGGTTAATGGCCCGATAAAGAATATTTATTTTTAAGAAGTAAAAGTGGTGGAGCTAAGCAGGATCGAACTGCTGACCTCCTGCGTGCAAGGCAGGCGCTCTCCCAGCTGAGCTATAGCCCCACATATGCTGGTACTTACTGTTTTAACCATCTTCTTGATTAGACAAGAAGTGGTGGGTCTGAGTAGATTTGAACTACCGACCTCACCCTTATCAGGGGTGCGCTCTAACCAGCTGAGCTACAGACCCAAAACAATAAGTGTTGTTCTCTTTACAATAACAATCATCTGTGTGGACACTACGAACAAATAAGTTCTAAATCGTATAAGGAGGTGATCCAGCCCCAGGTTCCCCTAGGGCTACCTTGTTACGACTTCACCCCAGTCATGAATCACTCCGTGGTAAACGTCCTCCCGAGGGTTAGACTATCTACTTCTGGAGCAACCCACTCCCATGGTGTGACGGGCGGTGTGTACAAGGCCCGGGAACGTATTCACCGCGTCATTCTGATACGCGATTACTAGCGATTCCGACTTCATGGAGTCGAGTTGCAGACTCCAATCCGGACTACGACGCACTTTAAGTGATTCGCTTACCTTCGCAGGTTCGCAGCACTCTGTATGCGCCATTGTAGCACGTGTGTAGCCCTACACGTAAGGGCCATGATGACTTGACGTCGTCCCCACCTTCCTCCGGTTTATCACCGGCAGTCTCCTTAGAGTTCTCAGCATTACCTGCTAGCAACTAAGGATAGGGGTTGCGCTCGTTGCGGGACTTAACCCAACATCTCACAACACGAGCTGACGACAGCCATGCAGCACCTGTATCAGAGTTCCCGAAGGCACCAAACCATCTCTGGTAAGTTCTCTGTATGTCAAGTGTAGGTAAGGTTCTTCGCGTTGCATCGAATTAAACCACATGCTCCACCGCTTGTGCGGGCCCCCGTCAATTCATTTGAGTTTTAACCTTGCGGCCGTACTCCCCAGGCGGTCTACTTAATGCGTTAGCTTTGAAAAACAGAACCGAGGCTCCGAGCTTCTAGTAGACATCGTTTACGGCGTGGACTACCGGGGTATCTAATCCCGTTTGCTCCCCACGCTTTCGTACATGAGCGTCAGTGTTGACCCAGGTGGCTGCCTTCGCCATCGGTATTCCTTCAGATCTCTACGCATTTCACCGCTACACCTGAAATTCTACCACCCTCTATCACACTCTAGTTTGCCAGTTCGAAATGCAGTTCCCAGGTTGAGCCCGGGGCTTTCACATCTCGCTTAACAAACCGCCTGCGTACGCTTTACGCCCAGTAATTCCGATTAACGCTCGCACCCTCCGTATTACCGCGGCTGCTGGCACGGAGTTAGCCGGTGCTTCTTCTGTCAGTAACGTCACAGCTAACGGGTATTAACCGTTAACCTTTCCTCCTGACTGAAAGTGCTTTACAACCCGAAGGCCTTCTTCACACACGCGGCATGGCTGCATCAGGCTTGCGCCCATTGTGCAATATTCCCCACTGCTGCCTCCCGTAGGAGTCTGGGCCGTGTCTCAGTCCCAGTGTGGCTGATCATCCTCTCAAACCAGCTAGGGATCGTCGCCTTGGTGAGCCATTACCTCACCAACTAGCTAATCCCACTTGGGCCAATCTAAAGGCGAGAGCCGAAGCCCCTTTGGTCCGTAGACATTATGCGGTATTAGCAGTCGTTTCCAACTGTTGTCCCCCACCTCAAGGCATGTTCCCAAGCATTACTCACCCGTCCGCCGCTCGTCAGCAAAGTAGCAAGCTACTTTCTGTTACCGCTCGACTTGCATGTGTTAGGCCTGCCGCCAGCGTTCAATCTGAGCCATGATCAAACTCTTCAATTAAAAAGTTTTATGTCTTTCGACAGCTCAATGAATTCTGAATTTTTTAATATCTTTCGATATTGAATTGACTGTGCCGAATAATTACCTAAATAACTATTCTGTTGGTCACTCAGTTTTCAATTGAGACTCTAATTTGTTTGCCTCGCTACCTAAGTAGCTTGGCTGTTAGAACTCAATCTGTACGAGTGCCCACACAGATGATTGCTTTATATTGTTAAAGAACGTTTTGAGTCGCTTTAGCGCCTCAAGGGATGCGAATAATACACCCTTTATTTTTTTAGTCAATACTTAGTTTTAAACTTTCTTTCGATAATTTAAAACCGAAGTTTTATTTAACTCTCTGAGTAGTTTGTGCCTTGCTATGCTTCGGCGTTTCCCGTCTCAGTGGGGTCGCATTATAGGGAGAACAGATTTTTACGCAAGCACTTTTTTAAAGAAAAAGTAAAAAAAGATGCTGTTCGGTCAGTATTTGAACTAAACACCCTGAAACTGATAGTTTTGTAGCCAAACAGTGCACTGTATGGTACAAAAATCACCTTGCTGATACACTCAAAGCTAATAACTATTATCTAAAAGGTACTAAATATGGCAATCCGTTCTTATAAAGGTATAACACCTTCGTTTAATTCGTCTGTTTATATTGATGAGTCATCGGTTTTGGTTGGTGATATTACTTTAGATGATAATAGTAGTGTGTGGCCGTTAGTAGCTGCACGTGGTGATGTTAACTATATACGTATTGGTAAGCGCTCCAATATACAAGATGGCAGTGTATTGCATTTATCTCGTGCAACTAAAAGCAACCCTGATGGTTATCCACTAATTATAGGTGACGATGTAACTGTTGGTCATAAGGTAATGCTGCACGGATGTGTATTAGGAAACCGTATACTAGTAGGTATGGGCGCTATTATTATGGATAACGTGGTTGTTGAAGACGATGTAATTATAGGTGGCGGCTCTTTAGTACCACCAAACAAACGTTTAGAGTCTGGTTACTTATATGTAGGAAGTCCGGCTAAGCAAGCCCGCCCTCTTACAGAGCAAGAACTTGCCTTTTTAAAAATATCTGCCGATAACTATGTGTCACTTAAAGATGAATACTTAGCTGAAATGGCTAACTTAAGTTAATAAGCTTACTTCAATTTGGCCTGCCGAGTTATAGCTTTCTTCTTCGATAAGCTCCTCGGCACGTTCTTCATAATCAAAACGATATTTTTCAAAATACTCTGTTGCATGGCTTTCGTCTGTTAATTTAAGTGTATTTACTTCTATTACACACTCCACCAGCATGCCACTAACTTGTGCAAAAAATACTAACTGATGATCAGGCTCTCTAAACTCTAGCCTATCTATAAATTGTATTGCCTGATTCATTTAAGCGTTCCTTGTTTGAGCGCATCAACAATGGGAAGTATTTTTGGCATTTTATTACGCCATACATAATATGCTTGAGCAGCTTGGCCAACTAGCATGCCACTGCCATCTAAAAGCTTAGCGTTAATATTATGCTGTGCAACCCAATTCATAAAAATGGTATTTTGCAGTGAATAAAACATGTCATAAGCGACTTCACAGTTAGTTATGTGTTTTTTATCAAGTGCTGGAAGTTCGTTATTCATACTGCTAGAGGTAGAGTTTATAATTAGTGAGTAATCGCTTACTGGTAAATCATCAAAGCCAAAGCCAGATACTGGCCCATATTGAGTAAACAGCTCTGCGAGTTCTTTGGCTTTTTGCGCTGTGCGATTAACTATTATTATTTCCTGTGGGTTATGCTCTAACAAAGGTAAAATAACCCCTCGAGCAGCACCGCCCGCACCTATGATTAAAATGCGTTTATTAGTTATGGCTACTTCATTTGCAAGTAAATCATTTACAAAGCCCACACCATCGGTGTTATCACCGAGTAATGTGCCACCGTCTCGTTTTTTTAAGGTATTAACAGCCCCTACAATTTTAGCTAATGGCGTAAGCTCATCAGCCATTGCATAGGCTTGCTCTTTAAATGGCATTGTAACGTTAGCACCCACACCACCTTGCTCAAAAAAGACAATACTGTTTTTTCAAAGTTATCGATAGGTGCTAATATTGCGCGATAGTCGATTTGCTCACCCAGTGATACAGCAAATTGTTTATGTATCGCGGGGATTTTGAATGTTTAATTGGATTTCCAAAAACCGCATATTTGTCCATTTTAAAGCAACCTCTTTGCAGCTATACACTGCCTATTAACGATGATAAATAATATGATTAAACGACTTTTTTCTAAATCTAAGCCAGCTCCCGAGCAGCAGGCTCCTACTCCTGAAAAAACACCGTACGAAATAATAGGTGGAGAAAAAGGAGCGCGCGCTATCTCCAATCGATTCTACGACATAATGGAGTCAGATGAATACGCTAAACCGTTATATGATATGCATCCTCTGCCATTAGATCGAATTCGCCAAGTATTTTTTGAATTTTTATCTGGTTGGTTAGGCGGGCCAAACCTATTTACAGAAAAACATGGCCAGCCAATGCTACGTAAACGCCATATGCCTTTTACTGTAGATAAAGCATTGCGCGATCAGTGGATGTACTGCATGAATAAAACGCTAGATATAGAAATAGACAATCCATTGTTACGTGAAGGATTAAAACAATCATTCTCTCAACTAGCAACGCACATGATCAATCAGCATTAAATTTGTATTTAGCACAATGCAAAAAGGCGCTAATTAGCGCCTTTTTGATTACTGTGTAATTGTTATAATTGCCATTCTCTGGCTATCAACTCACTTGGTTTACTAGTTAGCCACTCTTGCGGGCGTAAGTAATACTGATATAGGTTAGCTTCTGGGCTACTTGGCTCTGGTTTATAGTTATATTCCCAGCGTGCAAGTGGTGGCATAGACATTAATATAGATTCTGTACGCCCGCCACTTTGTAGCCCAAACAACGTACCTCTATCCCATACTAAATTAAACTCTACATAACGTCCGCGGCGATAAAGCTGAAAATCACGTTGTTGTTCTGTGTATTCGTCATTTTTGCGACGTTCAATAATCGGTAAATAGGCATCTAAAAATCCATTACCCACCGATTGCATAAACGCAAAACTCTTTTCAAAACCAAGTTCGTTTAAATCGTCAAAAAACAAACCGCCTACTCCGCGCGTCTCGTCTCTGTGCTTTAAATAAAAATACTCGTCGCACCATGTTTTATATTTTGGATAAACTTCACTACCAAATGGCGCACAAATGTCGTGAGCAACTTGATGCCAATGCTGTACGTCTTCTAATACTGGATAAAAAGGAGTGAGATCAAACCCGCCACCAAACCACCAGATTGGCTCTTCGCCTTCTTTTTCGGCTATAAAAAAGCGCACATTGGCATGACTTGTTGGTACATGAGGGTTTTTAGGGTGAATAACTAACGACACACCACACGCATGAAAGCTACGTCCTGCAAGCTCTGGTCTGTGTGCTGTTGCTGAACCAGGCATTGAAGCGCCAAATACATGAGAGTAATTAACTCCACCTTGCTCTATTACAGTGCCATTTGTGGTTACACGTGTGCGACCACCACCGCCTTCTGCTCGCTGCCAGTTATCTTCTATAAATTTAGCACTGCCATCTGCAGCCTCCAAACCTTTGCAAATAGTGTCTTGCAAAGCCATAAAGTATGCTTTTACTTGATCTAATAATTCGCTTTGCATATTAACCTCTAAATATTTTGCCCGTCATGGCGTCTTTTATTGTGCTTGGTTGAGTATTGCCACCTAACGCCTCGTCAACGTAAAAGCCAACTTGTTCTGCAAATTGCGCTTTGGCTTGCTCAATACTAATTACCGTTTCTTGACCGGTTAAGTTTGCACTGGTTGATACTAATGGCTTACCAAACTCTTGGCACAAACGCTTTACTGTTGGATGGTTTGTTACTCTTACCGCGATGGTATCATACTGCCCTGTGAGCCATTTAGGCGTATTTTCAGATGCAGGCATAACCCATGTAATTGCAGCAGGCCAACTCGAAAAAATATCAGCGCGTTTATCCATTGGTATTTTTGCATCAGCTACGTATTTTAATAATTGTCCGTAGTTATCTGCGATTAAAATAAGCCCTTTTTCAACCGGGCGCTGCTTAATAGCTAATAGTGCCTCAACGGCTTGCTGATTATCTGGATCACAACCTAAACCATATACAGCTTCTGTTGGGTATAAAATAACTTCGCCTTGCGTTAAGCATGTTATTGCAGTGGGCGTATTTGAAAGGTCTGACAAAGTAGTCTCCAGATATAATTAAACGTTATTCAGTTGGGGTGAGCTTATGCATGCAGCTTTTTTGTGGGCATTGCAATAATATGCCGTTTGCCATATTTCTTTCTATGACGATAGGCCAGTCACATTCAGGACACGGATGTTCAACCGGTTTATTATTAAGCGTGTATTTACAACTTGGGTAGCAATCACAAGAATAAAATACTTTACCAAACTTATTACTGCGCGCGACTAAATGACCTTTTTTGCATTTAGGGCAACTAGGCAAAGTATCTTCGCTTTGCTTTTCTTCATTTTCGTTAGCAATATAATGACACTCTGGATAACCCGTACACCCAATAAACATACCATAGCGGCCATTTTTAACCACCAGCGGTTTGCTACACTCAGGACATGCTGAACCTTCTAATATCTTGATTTCGTTACTGTCTTGGTGTGCCAGCGGCCTAATAAAGTCGCATTTTGGATAACTTGCGCATCCTAAAAAAGGGCCTGATTTACTATTGCGGATCACTAACTCTGAACCACACTGTGGGCATATCTCGTATTCTTTTTCGAGGGCGTGCTTGTTCGCCGAGAAAAGCGAATGGTCGATTTTACTCATGGTGATCCTAATAGGTTGGTGAATTTTCGCCTAATATACCCAAACCACTTAAAGATACAAGCAATGCCGTGCTTATCCTTTTAAGTAATTTGAGTACAATCAAGATAATTATCTCTAATGAAGAAGTTCGCTGGGTTCATCAAAAATCAAATCTTCCATTTGCTCATATGCCTCTTCAGAGCCAGGAACGTTAAACAAGATCATAAGTACAATCCATTTTAAATCCTCTAGGCTTATAGTTGCTTTATCGAGAGAGGCTAAACAGTCCATTACCATTTCACGAGTTACATTATTGATTACGCCTATTTGCTCAATAAACATTAAAAAGCCACGGCATTCAGCACTGAGCCTTTGGCATTCACTATCGGTAAATATACGCACAGCATCTTTAGGGTTAGTAATAAGATAAGGAGACTCGTCGCTGTGTTGTAAATCGGCTAATTGCTCTAACCAATCGAGTGCTTTAAATATCTCGGGCTTATGAAAGCCCGCACGCAGTAGCTCATCGGTTAACTCATTTTGCTCTGCAAATATATCCGCTTCGCTATGAATGTAATTTTCAAAAAGATACAAAAGAATATCAAACATATTACCTTCCTGCGCTTAACTTGATGTAACCATCTAACACTCGCTCAATCTGATCGTCTAGCTCTAAATCGAGCAACCTGCTAAGTACTTTATCTATTGGCCACTGCGCACGACGCACAATGTCATCTACACTGGTTACTTCAAAGCCAATACTATTTAAAACCTCACATTGAGAATTGGCTTGAATCGGCTGCTCTTTATTACATACATTATGGTCGTAAGTGAAACTCACCTCATCAAGAATGTCAGCCACGTTTTCTACCAGCTTAGCACCTTGCTTTATTAAAAAGTGACTTGCCTGCGCTAACGGGTTTTTAATAGAACCCGGTATTGCAAATACCTCTTTATTTTGTTCAAGCGCATAGCGTACTGTAATTAACGAACCACTTTTAATTTCAGCCTCAACAATAAGCACTCCTAACGATAACCCAGAAATAATACGATTACGACGCGGAAAGTTATGCGCATGAGCAGCTGTGCCTGGTAAAAACTCACTCACCAGCAAACCGCTTTCTAAAACTTGGTCTGTTAATAGTTTATGGCGTTTGGGATAGTAAATATCAACCCCAGTACCAAGCACCGCTATGGTTTTCCCCGTACCAGCAAGAGAGCCTTTATGTGCGGCACCATCTATTCCCCGCGCCATACCTGAAGTAACTGTAATACCCGCCAAAGTTAACTCGTATGCAAATTCTGAGGCTATTTCAAGCCCGGTAGGGGTAGCATTACGGCTGCCAACAATTGCAATTTGTGGCGTTGATAATAACGAGACATCTCCCCTGCAAAAGAGTAATAAAGGCGCACTGGCAATCTGCCGGAGATCTTCTGGGTAAAGCGCATCAAAAATACAGACAACAGTAATGTTGTTCAGCGCTATTAATTGCTCATAATGACTGACTTGTTGCCAATTGGTGTTGAGTAAATTACTCGCTTGATTAGCGGTTAACCCAAGCTGTAAAAGCTTGTCATGAGATAAGTCGAATAACGACCCAAGGGAATAGTTTGTAGATAGTGCTAAAAGGGTTTTTATACCCAACCCTTTACACATATAAAAGGCAAGCCAGTGGGCTAGATTGCCAGATGACTGATCCATGCACTCTCCTAGAGCACCGACTCGCTACTTCTTAATGAATAACTGCAATATCTCCAATGCGAATTGGGTGCTGGTTTTTAGTTATTAATGCATAACTTACTTTGTCATACACTTTAAAGACAATTAGCTCACCAACTTTTTCTTTAGGCATAGTCCAAACGGTACTGTTTTCGTCTGCTTCTAAGCCTAAAAACTCACTGGTGTCTGATACCAGTTTTTCAAAGCTACTGGAGTCTTCAGGATAACGAGGCCCTCGCCGTCCATCAATTACACCTGGTGATTGACGTTCAATATCTAATATGTGACCTGGTTCTACTTGTTGTTCTGAACCTAAGTTTAGCACCACAATGTCCATCGTGCTGAATTCCCTACTGTGATTAGCAGAAGCAATGACCGCACCTTCAACAGGCTGTTTAGGTCGGTGCATATTAAAGTATGCTGGCAACATTTGTCCCTGCATTAGAGGTAATAAAAAATCGCCTTGTTTAATTTCACGCTTAACCGACTCAACCCTTACTGAAGCTGGCACACCGTTGGTGATATCCCCTCGCCTAAATACACGTACCACCCCAACAAAGCTTGCTTTATTAGCTAGTGCAGTATTTGTTTTAGGATCAACATAAGGTTCGCCTTTATGGTAAATGGCGTAAGCCTGATTTAATTTTAAATCACCATTTATATATAAAATATGGCCCAGTGTCTGTGTTTTAGTATTTTGATTTGCGCCCAAAACATATGGCTTATTATCTATCTCGTCGCTATTAATTGCTTGCTCATACGTCAAGTAAGGTTTAATTAGTTCAAGTGGCAATGTTGTAACTGCATTTTTACCTTTAGGGGTAATACGCCCCTGCGGAGAAAGCTTTCTGTATGCTTTATTTATCACTAAACGAGGTTTTCCGTCTGCATCGTAAACTAATGTTAGCGCATCCCCTGGGTAAATAAGATTTGGGTTGTTTATTTGAGGATTCATTTGCCATAATTCTGGCCATAGCCAAGGTTTATTTAAATAAATACCAGAGATATCCCAGAGCGTGTCTCCTTTTTTTACAACATACTGTTTTGGCGCGTCTTTTTTTATTTCCAACACATCTGCAACTGCCGGAAAAGCAGCACTTAATGCAAGCATGATTGCAACTAACGGGGATCTCATTGAGCTTCCTTGTATTGTTTTTTCATTATTATTGCCCAAAACCTGTTAAAGGTGAACGTGAATGGCTAAAATAAGAGCATACAATACCCTAAATTAAGCACAAGTGAAAAAGGTAACTATGGCTAGGTTAGAAGTTTTAAGATTTCCAGATGAACGTTTACGTACAATAGCAAAAGAAGTTGCTCAAGTTGACGATACAGTACGCCAAATTGTTAAAGATATGCTGGAAACTATGTATGATGAAAATGGTATAGGGCTTGCTGCTACACAAGTAGATATCCATCAACGAATTGTTGTTATTGACGTATCAGAAGAGCGTGATGAGCCACTGGTATTAATTAATCCACAAATCATCAAAAAAGATGGCTCAACTATTAGCGAAGAAGGCTGTTTATCAGTACCTAACTCGTATGCAAAAGTTGACCGCGCAGAAACAGTAACAGTCTCTGCACTTAACGAAAACGGCGAAGAATTTGTACTAGATGCAGACGAACTGCTGGCCATTTGTATTCAACACGAACTAGATCACCTTCAAGGTAAGCTATTCATTGATTACTTATCTCCATTAAAGCGCCAACGTATTCGTAAAAAGCTTGAAAAAGAAGCCAAGTTTGCAGAACAGTAATAAGCACCTTAGGAAAACTCAGTGACTCAACCATTACGCATTATATTTGCCGGTACGCCGGATTTTGCCGCACGTCATTTACAAGCGCTAATACAAAGCGAACATCAAATAGTGGGGGTATATAGCCAGCCAGACCGCCCTGCCGGTCGTGGTAAAAAATTAAAAGCCAGTGAAGTAAAAGCGCTAGCGCTTGAGCACAACTTACCGGTTTTTCAGCCACAGTCATTAAAAAATGATGAAGCACTAGCAGAGCTAACAAGCTTAAATGCCGACATTATGATTGTTGTAGCGTATGGCTTAATTTTACCTAAAGCTATTTTAGAAGCTCCACGTTTAGGTTGTTTAAATGTGCATGGTTCTATATTACCGCGCTGGCGCGGTGCTGCACCTATTCAACGCGCAATTTGGGCTGGTGATGAACAAACCGGCGTAACAATAATGCAAATGGATGAAGGGCTAGATACCGGCGATATGCTACATATAAGCCGCTGCCCTATTAGCACGACAGAAACTAGCGCTAGTTTATATACCAAGCTTGCTGAGCTAGGTCCAGATGCGTTAATTGAAACCATTAATAAATTAGCTAATGGTGAGATCACGCCTGAACCTCAAAACGATGAACTTGCTAACTACGCTAAAAAGCTTTCTAAAGAGGAAGCTAATATAGACTGGTCCATGAGTGCGCTGCAAATTGAGCGAAACATTCGCTCTTTTAACCCATGGCCTGTGTGCTTTACTCAAATGAGTGGGCAAACAGTAAAGATTTATCAAGCGCAGGTTACCTCGCAATCAGGTAATCCTGGGCAAATTTTATCAAGCGACAAAAATGGCGTAGTAGTGGCGTGTGGTGAACATGCTTTATGTATTACGCAATTACAACCGCAAGGTAAAAAACCAATGGCAATTAACGACTTTTTAAATGGTCGTAGTGACTGGGTTACCCCTGGCACAGTATTAGGCGAAAACAATGAGTAATGTTCAAAACGTACGAGCGCTTGCCGCTGAAACTTTATATAACGTAGTTGATAAAGGCGCTTCGCTTAATCAAGAACTGCCATTTGCTAGCCAAGGCTTACCACCAAAAGACAAAGCGCTACTACAACAAATTTGTTATGGCGTTTTACGCTACTTACCTAGCCTTGAAAACTACTGCCAACATTTAGTGGAAGATCCACTAAAAGGTAAACGCAGAATATTTCAATTTTTATTATATGTAGGTATTTATCAACTACAACACATGCGTGTACCGCCGCACGCAGCAATATCTGAAACTGTAAATGCACTTGCTCAATTACGTGCTTTAGGTTTAAAAGGGCTTATTAACGCTATATTACGTAGTTTTCAACGCCAGCAAATTGAGCTTGAAGAAAAAGCGAAGCTTATCCCTGTGTGTTTATACAACCACCCTAATTGGTTTATCAAACAAGTAAAAGAGGCCTACCCAGATAGTTGGGAAGACATACTTGCAGAAAACCAACAACAAGCACCTATGTGGTTACGTGTGAATCAAGCACAATATAGCACGCAAGAATACAGCGATATGCTAACGGCGAACGATATTGAACATACCTTAAATCCTGACTTTATAGACGGTATTAAGCTCGCTAAACCACGCGATGTATTTTCCTTACCAGAGTTTGATACAGGTGCATGTTCAGTACAAGATGCCGCAGCACAACTTGCAGCACGCTTTTTAGAGCCTAAAGCAGATGACACTATTTTAGATGCCTGTGCAGCACCTGGCGGAAAAACCTGTCACATATTAGAACTTGCTGACGCAGACGTACTTGCACTCGATAGCGACTCAACTCGACTTGAACGTGTTAAGCAAAACCTTACCCGTATTGGCTTAGGTGCAGACTTGCAATGTGGTGATGCCTCGCAACCACATACTTGGTGGGACGAAAAATTATTTGATCGTATTTTGCTTGATGTGCCTTGTTCGGCCACTGGTGTAATTCGCCGCCACCCTGACATAAAATGGTTACGTCGCGCATCAGACATCGAAGATTTAGCTAAGTTACAAGGTGATATACTCAATAGTATTTGGCCACTTTTAAAACCAGGTGGTACATTGGTATACGCTACATGTTCGGTTCTTCCACAAGAAAATCAGCAACAAGTAGCTAAGTTTTTAGCTAATAATGACGATGCAGAGCACATTCCTCTGCATGACAAAGACACCGTTACAATGCCAGGGTTACAGCTACTACCAGGCGAAAGCGATGGATTTTATTACGCTAAGCTAGTTAAAAAAATCTAAAATTAATGAACTGTAAATTAGCCATTTTTATAATTTAAAAATGGCTCTTAATTGCTACTTATAACACGGGTAAATAATGAAAATAATCATACTCGGTGCTGGCCAAGTAGGCGCAACACTCGCTGAGAATTTAGTAGGCGAACAGAATGAAATTACAGTCGTTGATATAGATGGTAACCGATTACGTGAACTTCAAGATAAGTACGACTTACAAGGTGTAGTAGGACACAGTGCGCATCCTGATGTATTACGTCAAGCTGGAGCTGAAGACGCCGATATGGTTATTGCAGTAACCAGTTCAGATGAAGTAAACATGGTTGCATGCCAAGTGGCGTACAGTATTTTTAAAACGCCCACTAAAATTGCCCGTATTCGCTCAGAGCAATATTTAAAATACCGCGAGAAACTTTTTCAGAACGACGACTTGCCAATCGATCATTACATTGCCCCAGAAGCACTCGTGACCAAGTACATTCGTCGCTTAATCGACTACCCTGGCGCATTACAGGTATTGCAGTTTGCCGATGGCATGCTCTCGTTAGTTGCAGTGAAAGCCTATTATGGCGGTTTACTCGTCGGTTATGCATTGTCTGCACTTAAAGAACACATCCCTAATGTAGAAACCCGTGTTGCCGCTATTTACCGCCAAGGTAAAGCAATCAAACCACTAGGTACAACGGTCATTGAAGCCGATGACGAAGTATTTTTTATTGCCGCTACAAAACATATACGCGCAGTAATGAACGAACTACAAAAACTTGAACGTTCTTACAAAAAAATTATGATTGCGGGTGGCGGTAACATTGGCGCGGGCCTTGCCCGCTCACTTGAAAAAAACCACACTGTTAAATTAATTGAGCGTAGCAAAGAGCGTGCTGAGCAACTCTCAGAAATGCTAGATAACACAGTTGTATTTTGTGGTGACGCATCAGATCAAGAATTACTCTCAGAAGAGCATATTGATCAAGTTGATGTATTTATTGCCGTAACCAATGACGATGAAGCAAATATTATGTCAGCCATGCTTGCAAAACGTATGGGCGCACAAAAAACAATGGTACTTATTCAGCGTGGTGCTTACGTTGATTTAGTACAAGGGGGAGAAATAGACATTGCCATATCTCCTCAACAAGCCACCATTTCGGCATTACTAACACATGTACGTCGTGGCGACATTGTTAACGTCTACTCATTACGCAAAGGTGCAGCAGAGGCGATTGAAGCGGTAGCCCATGGTGATGAGAATACATCAAAGGTGGTTGGCCGTGCTATTGCAGATATAAAACTTCCTGCAGGTACAACGATTGGGGCAATTGTACGAAATGACGACGTACTCATTGCTCATGACGACACCATTATTATGTCAGGCGATCACGTTATTATGTTTTTAATCGATAAAAAACACATTAATGTAGTAGAAAAACTATTTCAGGTAAGTGCTATATTTTTGTAGTCTTATGACGTATAAAAAGCCGCTGGCGAAGGCGGCTTTAATCGTTGATAATCGCGTGTTAATTATCATTTTAGAGTTACTGTACTTTTGCAAACTCTTCTTTAGAAAGCTCACCATTCCCGTCAGTGTCTAAGTCATCAAATAATTTCACTAACTGCGCGTTAACTTGCGCTTCTTGCTTGGTGATAACCCCGTCACTATCGATATCAAAAGAGGCAAAATCAACGGCGGCATACGCAGCTGACGACGATGCTAAAATGATGACGGCCAGTGTTGTGTTTAATGTTTTCATAATAATTTCCTAAATAATAAAGAGGAAGTCCTTTTCAAAGATCCCTGACTGTGAAAAATGTTTAATCTGAAAAAGATTAATTAACCTGAACTCTGGTTAACTAGTAATTAGCGAACTCTTCTTTAGAAAGCTCACCGCTACCGTCGGTATCTAGCTCGATAAATTCAGCCATTAAATCGGTGTCGACTGCCGCTTCACTTGGGCTAATTGTGCCGCTACCATCTATATCAAGGCTATTAAAGTCTGATGCTGCAAATACAACTGAAGAAGACGCTATAGCTATAAGTGCCAGTGCTTTATTTAAATGTTTCATAGTTTAATCCTTCAATGTTCTATCAAAAAAGTTGCTTCGTTTAGCTTAAACGTAATTTTTCACTTCCTTGTTACCCTCTTTCGTAAGCTCCTTGCCTACTTAGGTTGTCTGTGGCAACTCAGGATAAATACTTGTTAATTAAGCTTCTGAAAATTCTTTTTTTGATAACTCACCATTTTGGTCAGTATCAAGTTCTGAGAACATGCTCATTAACTTTGCATCTACTGATGCTTCTGCTTGGCTAATTGTGCCACTGCCATCTACATCAAGTGTATCAAAATCTGTTGCAGCAAAAGCGGCTGAAGAAGATGCTAATGCAATAAGTGCTAGTGTTTTATTAATGCGTTTCATAATATGTATCCTTCAAATTTATGTGTGTGCGATTAAGGTGTCTTACTTTAAATCACGCTTAAGTTCAGTACACCATGACTATTACAACTTAGGTGCCAACTTTTAAAAGCTGTTATTTTTCATTTGGTTAACAGTATAAAATCGTGATATGGATAAATTTCAAGTGTTTTCCTGTTGCTTTTTAGCAACACAGCGATATGAAAAAACAAAATAGACAATAAAAACAAGAGGTTAATTTAGATTAAAAAACCACAAATTATGAATTTAGATATTTTAGATGAGGTTTAAAGCAAAAAATTAGCTTTATTTGGGTTGGGTTTATTACATGAAATTAGATTACGGTAATCTTTTATTATTTTAAGTTACTGTTTTATATTATTTATTTAATTATTAAAAATAATAACCAAATAATTTTCATCTATAAAGCAGGCAATCGCTATTTTGTTGCAAAATAGCGAAATCTCTTTTAACCGACTTCGAATTCGAGCATGGAGGGATCAATAAAGTGCTCTTTCATAAAGGTATTCATTTCATCTTCACTGGCTAATAGTTTAATACCACACCTGATCCCCGCATCATGCTCTTTAACACTACACACCTCGCCTTCAAAATTTTGCGCACTGCTATCTAGCATAATAGTACATTGCATATCTTTTATACTTTCAAGCTCTTTATTACTTCTAACATCAAACATAACTCCCGTTAATGAGATATCTTTAATAACACCTTCGAGTACTCTGTCGTCACTTAGTTTTAGCTTTGCAGGTAATAAAGTAGGGATACGCGTTTGCGAACGCAAACTAAATAACTGAACCTGCTCAGGAAAGTTTATAAAAATAAGCCGAGCCGGATGAGAAGAAATAGACATAATTTTCTGACGAAACGCAATTACTTTCCCACCGCTGCCTTCTATTAAAGCCCTCACGACAACGGTTATACCGTCACGTAAATAATCACTTGCCGCAGGTAAGCGTTTTGAGCTTGGATAATTTAAAATAATAAATTTATCATCAAGTAATCCCACCATCTCAGTCTTAATACGTTTACTACTGGTAGGCGTTAAAATTTCTAGATCGACCAAGCTGCCAATAATTATATTATTAAGATTGCTTATTGGCATATTCTCTCCCTTGTAATGTATTTTTTAAATAAAACAGTTAGCTTTATCCACGCCAAAACGTTGGCGTAAATAACACAAGTAAAGTAAATATTTCTAACCGGCCAAACACCATCGCAATAGTAAGTAACCATTTAGCGCCATCAGTTATCGCGCCATAATGCGATGCTACATCACCCAAACCTGGACCTAAATTATTTAAACAAGCAGCAGTGGCAGAGAACGCCGTTATGTTATCCATACCCGTGCCCATAAGCGCTAACATAATAATAATAAACACCAGCGCATAAGCAGAGAAAAAGCCCCACACAGCTTCTACCACTTTATCTGGCAACGCCTTTCGACCCAACTTAATTGAATATATAGCACGAGGATGCACCAAACGATTAAGCTCACGCACGCCCTGCAAATAAAGTAAAAATACGCGAACGACCTTCATACCACCACCGGTAGAGCCTGCACAGCCACCAATAAAGCTCGAAAATATAAGTAAAATAGGTAAAAACAAAGGCCATGTTGAAAAGTTATCAGTAGCAAAGCCTGCCGTTGTACTCATTGATACTGCTTGGAATAAAGCCTGATCGAGGGTTTCGTCGCCATTAGCATATATTTCATTTGACGAAAGCACCGTAAAACAAATAACTACAAGTGCAAGCTGAATGCATAGGAAAACTTTAAATTCAGGGTCACGTAAATAAACTCTTACGTTTCGGCTCGATACAGCGGCATAATGTAGCGAAAAATTAATTGCAGCAATAATTAAAAAGAATACACAAATAAAGTTAATGACAGGGCTATCAAAGTGACCTATCGATGCGTCATAAGTAGAAAAGCCGCCTATCGCCACTGTAGAAAATGCATGGCAGATAGCATCAAACCAGCTCATTCCTGCCGCCCAATAAGCGAGCATACATGTCAACGTAAGCGACACATAAATGTACCAAAGATGCTTAGCTGTATCAGCAATCCGTGGAGTCATTTTTGAATCTTTTACCGGGCCTGGAATTTCAGCGCGGTACAACTGCATACCACCCACGCCTAACATAGGCAGTATAGCGACGGCGAGTACGATTATACCCATACCGCCAAACCACTGGAGTTGCTGGCGATAAAACAACACCGATTTGGGTAAATACTCAATACCGGTAAGCACTGTAGCGCCTGTGGTTGTTAAGCCAGAAAATGCTTCAAATACCGCATCAGCGAGCGATAAATTCGGTTCTTGTAAAAATATAAGCGGTAACGATGCAAATGCCCCAAGTACCAACCAAAACAAAACAACAATTAAAAAGCCTTCACGTGCTTTTAAGTCACCATTTTCATGACGGTTTGGGTAATAAGCCATCATGCCAATAACAACACTAAAGATAAATGCTAAAACAAAAGGAACACCACCACCGTCTTTATATATTAAAGACACCAGTGCTGAGGGCACCATGGTAATACTAAACAGCGCAACGAGTTGGCCAAGAATTTTTATGATGGTACGAAATTGCATTTAGCTTATCGCTTTTATTATTAGTAAATTCAGGTTGAGTAGTATCAACCAAATTAAATAGAGTGAATATGCATTACATGCAATTTGTGTAGGTTATTACTCTTTAATCGTTAACTCAACTGCGCCGTGACTTAAATCAAAAATATCTTTGATTGCTTGCTGCGCTTCGCGGCTATCTATTGTAATCACCCATTCAATATTAGCAGTAAATTGCTTATCAATATTAAGCACTTGATACTTTGTTTTTAATAACTGCTCAATCGCGCCTTGCATGCTGTACTCGCTACTCCCTGTAATTTCAACACTGGGAACTTTAAGCACTGTTTGCAACTTCACTAACGCATTGTTTAGTGAGCCACCATAAGCACGTACTAGTCCGCCAGTGCCTAATTTTATGCCGCCAAAGTAACGTGTGACGACAGCTGTGATTTCGCCAAGGCCTGAACCCACCAGCACATTTAACATAGGCTTTCCTGCAGTGCCATTTGGTTCACCATCGTCCGAAAAACCATAAACATGGCTGCCACCGGGGTTGCCTGCCACATGTGCCCAACAGTTATGACGCGCATCGCTATACTTTTCTTCAATGCTTTTAATAAATGCTTTAGCTGAATTTAAATCGGGGGTGTGTGCAATGTGAACTATAAACGTACTTTTTTTAATTTCTTCTTGATGAAAAACGTCAGCAGCAGGGTATTTATATTCAGACATATTTTAAACTTGTAAAAAGGGGCCAAAAGGCCCCTTTAAATAATGTACGTATTTTAACGTGTATAAACTAATTGGTGTTAACTAGAATTAATCGAGCGCTAAATCTCGTGTCATATTTTCTAGGCTATCTTCGTGAACAATAATGTTATCTTCAATACGAATGCCGCCAAATGGTTTAAATGACTCTACCTTTTCCCAGTTAATAAACTGCTTATTATCGGTTTGTGCTAAATCACCAAGCAGTGAATCAATAAAGTATAAACCAGGCTCAATAGTAAACACTTGGTTTTTTTCGATCAGGCGAGTACAACGCAAGAACGGATGCCCTTCAGGCGATGGTTGATGTGTGCCCTTTTCGTCACTCATAAAACCGCCCATATCATGCACTTGTAAACCAAGGTGATGCCCTAGTCCATGCGGGAAGAAAGTAGAGGTAATTTTACGCTCAACAATTTCTGTCGCGGGTAGGTTAACAATTTTAAAGTCACTGAGTATTTGTGCGATACGGTTATGGCATTCAACGTGTAAATCACCATAAAGCATACCCGGCTTTAAACCTTTACCTAACTCGATTTGTTGAACTGTCATCGCTTGTACAAGCTCAGCAAACTCACCTTGCTTTTTGAAATCATACGTACGAGTAATATCAGCGGCATAACCATTAAAGTTTGCACCGGCATCAATTAAAAATGAGTTATGAGTGTGTGGCGCTTTTGGATCAAAGTGCGTGTAATGCAAAATAGCGCAGTTTTCGTTAAGCGCAACAATGTTGCCGTACGGCATTTCATTTTCGCTTTGGCGTGTCGCCATTAAATACGCTTGCTGAATGTCGAACTCGCTACCACCATTAAAAAATGTATCGCGTGCAGCTTTATGCCCATCTACTGCAATGCGGTTAGCGTTGCGTAAACATTCAAGTTCGTACTGCGTTTTATAAGCGCGGTGGTAATGAAAATAGTTAAGTACAGGCTCAGGGTTCATAATACTAAAACCAAGGGCTTGCGCTACTTCAATGTATTCACCCATGTAAGCATATTTAGCTTTATCGTATGGTAATAACTTTTCTACTTGATCAGGCTGAAGTAGTAGCTCTATATCAAAGTACTCGGCCCAAAAGTCGCGAGGCTCGTCTGGCACTTTATGCCAAAAATCTACTGGACGGTAAAATATGAGTTTTGGCTTGTCGCTGCCATTTACCACAATCCAGCAATGAGGATTATCAATAACCGGTAACCATGCTTTAAACTGTGGATTAACTTTAAATGGATAATACATATCATCTAAAAACTGGCGCTTAGCTTGGCCTGAATGAATTACTAATCCTTCTAACCCTTCGCTATTACAAATTGTACGAGTACGCTGTTGCAGTGTTGCAATATGTTCGGCGTATAAAACGGCTAATTTATCCATTGTTAATCCATCTGTTAAATTTAACTTGCTCTGAGTCTACCACTTATACCAATTGCATTAAATTAATGATCTATTATAGCGATAAGAAAATAGCTTAATAACAAGGCTAAAATTATGATACATAGTTGTTCTATATAAATAATTTTTAACGTAGTTATTTAATGCGCTAGAATGATCATGTTTTAATAAAATTGGTATTATCCGCAAAGCGCTCAAAAAAGGGGTATCTAGCATGTAAATATCCCCCCACTTTAAACTTATATTTACTAACCGCCCATTTTCATTTGAAGCAATGGCGCGAGAACATTTCCTTCTCGGCCCATTCTAGTATGGTAAACCTGACGATACGCAAACACATTTTTTACATAATCACGGGTTTCACGATACGGAATAAGCTCCACCCATAATTCAGCCGGAATAGCCTCATCAGGTAGCCAGCGTTTAACGCGGTGATACCCTGCATTATATGAAGCCGTTGCTAGTATTTCGTTGCCATGGTTCTTCTTTTTTAAATACTGTAGATAACTGGTACCTAACCTAATATTTGTTTTAGGCTGATATAATCGATTACTCGACACACTGCCTTTATTTACATATTTGGCCGTACTTGGCAATAATTGCATTAAACCACGTGCATTAGCGTGAGAGCGTGCATCAGGGGCAAAAGAGCTTTCACGCCTTGCAATAGCAATACTCCACGCCACATCTATTTTGCTGCGTTTACTGTAGCGTTCAAATACATCTTGAAACGCAAACGGAAAACGTTGCTCTACGTTATCCCACGCTTTAATTTTTGCTAAAGTAAAAATAGTACTGTCGTGCCAGCCCAAGTCTGTAGATAGTTGTGATGCAGCTAGCTTTTCTTCATCACTAGAGGTATCAGTTAAGTAATTCCACTCACGGCGAGCCGACGTGAAGCGCTCAAGATCATAAAGCGCTTTTGCTCGTTTAAAGCCTGGTGCATTACTAACGTTATCTACCAGTACCTTATCAACTATTAAAGGCTCATTATTTAAATCAACTGGCAACCCTAAGCGTGCGGCAGCTAAAAAGCCATAATAATCACGATTAGTCGCTACTTTTTTCCAAATATCGTCTGCTTTTTGCTGCTCGCCACGTTGTGCATAGCTATAAGCTAACCAATATTGCTGGCCGAGGCTTAAATTTTCTTTCCCTGTAAAAAATGCAGCAATCCCCTCCCAATCTTGGGTTTTGAGCATATTGCCCAATTGCCATTGAATAAGCTTGCTGTCTAGTCGCTCTTTTGGCACTTTATTTAGCCAAAAACTCGCTTGCTTATGCCCACTTGAAGCAAGTGACAACGCAAAGGTGTAATACACATCCGCTTTTTCTTCGTCGCTGTACTTAAATATTTTTTCTATCTTTTCCCATGCTTTTAAAGCGAGTGTTTTATCGCGCCAAACCAAACGCTTAACACCATAAATTGCTATTTGCCCTTCTTTAGCTGACTTTTTTTGTATCGATATAAACCAGCAGAAGCACTAGGGTCTCGACGCACCTTTAGATATAAATCAGCCAAGTAGCGCTCATTTTTAGGTAATAACGTTTTTAAGTAAGGTAATAAACTTTGCTTGCCACCTTCGGCTGCAAGCGTAATTCGCTGCCAAACAGTTTCTTTATCCATGTAACCTTTTTTACGCCACACTGAAAAAAGCCCGTCGCACTCTTGCGGTTGCGACTTTCCGACAGTCCATAGATCGGTTACTTGATTTAGTATTGCTTTTTCAGGTGCACCTAAATCAAGCTGAAAATCCAAATAAGTGCACGTAAGCTCTGTATTTGATGTTTCACGGTAATTATTAATATATGCCGCTTTTTTATTTTTCTTTTTTAAATACGCTAACCATGCTTTACGCACCGGCCATTCAAGGGGCGTATGCTGATAAATAGTTAAGTAGTTTTCTATTTCTGACTGGTATTTAATATTAGGATGTCGTTGCCAATACGTTTTTTCAACATACGGCTTTAACGGATGGTTAAGGTTACTAACCGCTTGTTTAAAATCTTGATAACTTCCATGACGGACTTTTTTTCAGCATCTAAAAATGCATCGTTATCAATACTTGCCTCGGCAGAATGAAGAGGGAAAATGAATGCAGCTGCCGCAATGCTTAATAAATATTTTTTCATAATGTCCTTTAATAAAAAATTAAAGTAGTGAATAAAAACTTTTCAACCACCTTAGCACCAAACCAGCTATATTTTAACCAGTCGATTGTAACCGGGTTAAATTTTTCGTTGCATTTTTAATTTAAAGCAAGCACACTGATTGAAATGCAAACTCATCGTACCAGTCTTAGTTCGTCAACTAGGGAGAATAATAATGTTATATAAAAGCGATTCCTTTGAAGTTAGCTTCCTAAAGGAAAACATCGCCGAGTTTAAGTTTTGTGTTGCAGGTTCTGTAAACACATTATCTCAAAAAACTCTTTCAGATTGCGCAGCAGCATTAAAAGAATTAGCCGCCAATTCTGATATCAAAGGCATGATTTTTACCAGTGATAAAGAGCACTTTATTATTGGTGCCGACATCTTCGAATTTTTACCTACATTTACTAGACCTGAAGAAGAATTAGTAGTGTGGATCAAAAATGCGACCGATATTTTCGACGCAATCGAAGATTTACCATTCCCAACCCTAAGCGCCATAAACGGCTTGGCACTTGGCGGTGGTTGTGAGTGGGCACTTGCTACCGATTATCGTGTAGCAAGCGAAACAGCTAAAATGGGCCTACCAGAAGTTAAACTTGGCATAATGCCAGGGTTTGGCGGCACAGTGCGCTTACCACGCATCATTGGCGCCGATAACGCGATGATGTGGATTACCTCAGGTGCAGAAAACCGCGCAGCAGATGCACTTAAAGTAGGTGCGTTTGACGCAGTAGTTAGTGCTGACAAACTTTTAGAGTCAAGTCTATCAACACTTGAGTTAGCGATTGCAGGCAAGCTAGATTGGCAAGCAAAACGCAACGTAAAACTACAGCCACTTAAATTAAACCGTGTTGAGCAAGGCATGAGCTTCGCTATGGCAGAAGGTATGGTAATGGGTAAAACCAAAGGCCACTATCCTGCACCGGTTATGGCTGTACGTACTATTAAAGCAGCGGCAAACTGTACTCGCGATGAAGCAATGGCAATCGAAAATGCCAACTTTGCTAAATTAGCACGTACACCAGAAGCAGCTGCACAAACAGGTATATTCCTAGCTGACCAATACATTAAAGGCAAAGCACGTAAATTTGCTAAGCACAGCGATGTAGAAATTAAGCAAGCCGCTGTATTAGGTGCTGGTATTATGGGTGGCGGTATTGCATACCAGTCTGCTTATAAAGGTACACCTATTATAATGAAAGACATCCAACAAGATGCGCTTGATTTAGGTATGGGTGAAGCGTCTAAGTTATTAGGTGCAAAAGTTAAGCGTGGACACATGCCAATGGAAAAAATGTTGGCAACACTTAGCAAAATTAAGCCAACACTTAACGCGTCAGACCTACAAAGTGCCAACATTATTGTTGAAGCCGTTGTAGAAAACCCGAAAGTTAAGCAAGCAGTACTCGCTGATCTTGAAAAGACCATGCCAGAAGGCACGGTACTTACTTCAAACACATCAACTATTTGTATTGATTTACTAGCACAAGCGCTAGATAAGCCAGAAAACTTCTGTGGTATGCACTTTTTCAATCCAGTGCCAAAAATGCCATTAGTAGAAATTATCCGTGGTGCAAAAACCTCAGATAAAACAATTAATGCAGTAGTTGATTACGCGCTTAAATTAGGTAAATCGCCAATTGTTGTTAACGATTGCCCAGGCTTTTTTGTAAACCGTGTTTTATTCCCTTACTTTGCAGGTTTTAGCAAATTAGTGGTTGAAGGCGCTAACTTTGCAAAAGTAGATAAAGTTATGGAAAACGTATTTGGCTGGCCTATGGGTCCGGCTTACCTACTTGATGTTGTAGGTATTGATACAGCGTTCCATTGTACTGGCGTAATGGCTGACGGTTTCCCTGAGCGTATGGCGCGTGCTGATAAAGACCCTGTGACTATTTTTGCCAACGAAAAACGTTTTGGTCAAAAGAACAAAGCCGGTTTTTACAAATACGAAACAGATCGTCGCGGTCGTCTTAAAAAGTCTCATGACGAGACAGCAATTGAGCTATTAAGCCCAATTACAGACGCACCAAAAGAATTTGATAAACAAGAAATCATCGACCGTTGTATGATTCCAATGATCAACGAAGTGCTACTGTGCTTGCAAGAAGGCATTGTTGCCTCGCCGCAAGAAGCAGATATGGCATTAGTTTACGGTGTTGGTTTCCCTCCATTTAGAGGCGGCGCGTTCCGTTACTTAGATCAAACTGGTTTAGCTAACTTTGTTGCAGCAGCAGACAAATACGCTCACCTAGGTGCGATTTACCAAGTATCTGAGCAAACTCGCAAGTGGGCCGAAGAAGGTCGTGTTTTCTATAAGGTGGAAGGTTAATATCATGAATAATCCAGTAATTGTAGATTGTATCCGCACACCAATGGGTCGCTCTAAAAGTGGTGTATTCAAACATAAACGTGCAGAAGACTTAAGCGCACATTTAATGAAAGGCTTACTAGATCGCAACCCAGCAGTTGATCCAGCATCAATTGACGATATTTATTGGGGTTGTGTACAGCAAACATTAGAGCAAGGCTTTAACGTAGCACGTAACGCATCATTGCTTGCCGGTATTCCGCACAGCGTTCCTGCTGTTACGGTTAACCGTTTATGTGGCTCTTCTATGCAAGCATTGCATGACGCAGCACGCGCAATAATGACAGGCGCTGGCGACACTTACCTAATTGGTGGTGTTGAGCACATGGGTCACGTACCTATGACTCACGGCAACGACTTTCACCCAGGCTTAGCAACATCAATTGCACAAGCGTCTGGCTCTATGGGCTTAACAGCAGAATACCTTGCTACGCTTCATGGCATTAGCCGTGAGCAACAAGATGAATTTGCTTATCGCTCACATCAACGTGCACAAGCTGCAACTGTTGAGGGCCGTTTCCGTCGCGAAATTTTAGCAATGGAAGGTCACGATGCAGATGGTTCGCTTATCTTAGTTGAAGACGACGAAGTAATTCGCCCAGAAACAACAGTAGAAGGTCTATCAAAGCTTCGCCCTGTATTTAATCCTGCATCAGGTACGGTAACAGCCGGTACTTCTTCAGCACTTTCTGACGGCGCATCTGCAATGTTAGTAATGAGCGAAGAAAAAGCAAAAGAACTTGGTTTGCCAATTCGTGCGCGCATTAAAGCAATGGCAGTCGCTGGTTGCGATCCATCAATTATGGGTTACGGCCCAGTACCAGCAAGTAAAAAAGCACTTGCACAAGCCGGTATTACAATTGATGACCTAGGCGTAGTAGAACTTAACGAAGCCTTTGCAGCACAATCATTACCTGTAATGAAAGATTTAGGGTTAATGGATGTTGTTGACGAAAAAGTGAATTTAAATGGCGGCGCAATTGCACTTGGTCACCCACTGGGTTGTTCGGGTTCGCGTATTAGCACATCGCTTATTCACTTAATGGAAGACAAAAATGTACGATACGGTTTAGCAACTATGTGTATTGGTTTAGGCCAAGGCATTGCCACTGTATTTGAACGTGTTCAAGACTAATTAGCTTAAACATGTAAAACCATCTTGGTGATTAAAAAGGCGAACTGATTTTATTCAGTTCGCCTTTTTTATTAGCTTCATTTATAAAAACGTCCCTTTATCAAACAAGCATGTAACAGCGTAATTATGTGATCGGGCGTATTATTAAATAACGTGTTTTGCAGCAATAATGTTTCAAATGAAATGGGCATATTAAGATAAGTAAAATAGTTAAATTACACTTAAAATTGCGTTAAACTGCCAAACTTACTAATTGCTATACCTAAGCACTCGCGTACACAGCAATCACTTTAATTAAACAGGCCAATTTATTATGAGCTTTGATAATCCCGATCACCAATTAGATGCCATAGGCCTTCGCTGCCCAGAGCCAGTAATGATGGTACGTGCTGCTATTCGCAAAATGAATGATGGTGAAACGTTATTAATAACTGCTGATGACCCATCAACAACTCGCGACATTCCAAGCTTTTGTACGTTTATGGATCACACGCTGGTGGCTAAAGATGCAGAAGAAGCACCGTATAGATATGTGGTGAAGAAAGGGCTTTAAAGTTATTAATTGTCAGCAAATTTACTTGTTAAGCCAATTAGATTCAAGTAATCATTTGCAGTAAAACTATTTACTCCGGAGAATGTCATGTGAGCTTCTAATAGCTGAGATTCACTGATAACGCCTCTCCCATCATAACCAAACGTATTTAAGTAGTTAGTCTCTTTTATATTGTCACCTCTTTTTAATACATTTTGAAAGCTACGAAGATAAGTAAAAAGATCCATCTTTGAAAACTCTGAAAAATGCTTCATAAGTGTTTGTCGCTCATAGCCATCTGAAATAGGTGACTGTTTGCTCCTGCCTAAGAGCTTGGCAGAGTTGATCATTTCCTTCAAGTATCCAGACAAATTTAACTCTTTAGCTGAAAGCTTTAAGTCAGTAACTTTATTGTTAATAACAAACGGGTTATCTTTGAAGATCAAACACACATAGTCATATTGAGGTTTATTGAACATATATAAGCAAAGTAAGATTAGTAGAACCAGAATATCTACTGTTTTCTCTTCGCCAATTAACTCTATACTTGTAAGTAATCTATCTGCTAATTGTATAGCTGATCTAGGTGCTAAATTTTGCCAATTAGAAATTTCAGCGATAAACGAAGATAGTTGTTTTTTTATATCATCCCCTTGAGATAAAAGCGGAAACAGTAAAATGCTTTTTTGTTCAAGATATTGATTATCTAATACAGTAAAATCGCAGTTTGCTTCTAGTAAACTCGCGGAAATCCCAACATCTAGATGGTATTTTGTATCGAAGAACCTCCTTAAATAATTATCAGCATTAAAGTCATTTCCATACAAAGCTTTTATCGTATGCTGTAACTCTTCCGTATGAGTTGATACTACAATCACTAGCCCTTCAATATCGAAAATATGTTTTATCGCTTCAAGCATTTCTACGGCATAAGTTGGTCGACATCGATCTAACTCATCTATAAATATAAACGCAGGATAACTTCGAGTTATTGCTTGCAAGCCTCCTTTTGGCTTTTCAATCGAGTATTTTACTAACTCTTTAATAGTGTCCTTTAGCTCTTTTACTCCCTTCTTATAGTCACTATGCTCTTTAAACGCTTGCGTAGTCATTGCTTCCATAGCAGCTGACAAATCTAATGGTTTATTGTTTTGTGTTGATGACGAAGTATCTGTGTCAGAGTTTTCGTCTACAAATAGGTCTTCAATATCAAAGCCACCATATCGCTTAACCAATGCTGCTAAAATTTTTGGTAATACAGATATACCTATATTTTCAAAACGCTTTTTCTTTTCTTTACTTAAGTAACTTTGATTAACTGTTTTTAGAAGCTGCTCTTGAATTTCAGCTAGTACAGTAATTATGGGGGAATCCATAAAGTCATTCGACCAAGCATCTATATAAATAACTGGGTGTTCATGCTTTAAATCTTCAGCCCAACGTTTTACAAAGTAAGTTTTACCCGCGCCCCACTCAGCATTAATGTTAATTACGTAAGAAGATTTATTAGTCTTTGTTCTATTTGCGTTTGAGCGACGAACAAGGATTTTAGTCAGCAGTTCTGCATCTTGCTTTCTATTTAGTTGATCAGCAGGATAAGTAATATCATCAATTTTTATTTCTTCGTTCCATTCTTTAGTTTTCATACAACGTCCTTGTCACAAATCCATCAACCCACTAGGGCTATTAAATAGCTAAAAATCACTTCTTCGTTATCGTCACTTGTGGCTTATCGTAGTCACTGTAATCAATACTTACTATGTAGGTGCCTTTTATTGCGGGTGTATAGCTAAAGTAATTATAAATAGTATTACAGTCGGCAAGCGCTGGCTGGCCGAGTGTTAGGCTTTGCCCTGCTGGTTGTGCATCGCTGTAACCACAGTTGTAGCCTTCACTAAAATCGGCATCGGCTATTTTAAATTCGTACACTTTACCAGGGCTAGAAAATTTAACTTGTGCTTGATAAAGCGCTGGACCAACTGGCGAAAACTGATACTGAGGTTCAGCGTCCCAAAGCGTAAAGTCGCCTCTTAGATAAATTGTTTTATCTAGCTCTTGCTGTGGCAATACATCGCTAATCGAAATTTGGCTTGTACAGGCAGTAAGTAAACCAGCAATTGCTAAGGTTAAAATTCGTTTCATAGAAATCATCAATGGGTATCCTTTGCATACAGTGAAAACTAAAAAGCCAGCAAAACGCTGGCTTTTTAAATTGCTAATCGGTGTTATTTTTGTAAAACAGAAATATCTGCAATACCTAAAAACAATCCGCTTAACTGGCTTAAAAGCGCAAGACGATTTTGCTTAACAGCTTCATCGTCGGCCATAACCATTACGTTGTCAAAAAAGTTATCAACACTTTCACGAATACCCGCCAATTGGCTTAATGCCTCTTGGTAGTTTCCATCTGCATAAAGTGGTGCAAGGTCAGTGGTAAATTTTGCTACTTGTGATGCCAATACTTTTTCGGCGTCGTCGCTTAATAAGCTCTCATCAACACTACCTTGGCTGGTAATGTCGTTTTTAGCCAGAATATTACCTACACGCTTATTAGCCGCTGCAAGCGCTTCTGCTGCGTCTAATGTACGGAAGTGGCTTACGGCTTTAACCCGGCGATCAAAATCAACAGGTTTAGTCGGACGACGTGCAAGCACTGCTTGAATTACGTCTACTTCAATACCTTCGTCTTGATACCAAGCACGGAAGCGCCCTAGCATAAATTCAAATACGTCAGTTGATACATTTAAGTTAGTTAACTTGTCGCCAAACAATGTTTGCGATTTAGCGACTAGGTCTAAAATATCAAGTGGTAGTTCTTTTTCTACCATGATGCGCAGTGCACCAATAGCAGCACGACGAAGAGCAAATGGGTCTTTGTCACCTTTAGGTGCTTGGCCTATACCAAAAATACCCACCAGCGTGTCAAACTTATCAGCAATCGCTACTGCACAGCTAATTAAGTTTGTAGGTAAGTTATCCCCTGCAAATCGTGGCATGTACTGCTCGTTTTGCGCTACGGCTACATCTTCGGCTTCACCATCGTGGCGAGCGTAATGCATTCCCATTACACCTTGTACGTCGGTAAATTCCATTACCATTTCAGTCATTAGATCTGTTTTACTTAATAAGCCTGCACGCTGCGCTAACACTTTATCAGCACCTAATTGCTCAGCAATGTAACCCGCAAGTTCACTAATACGCTCAGACTTATCTTTAAGCGTACCAAGTTGCTTTTGGAACAATACGCTATCAAGCGATTCTAATCGGCTTTCTAGGGTTTTCTTTTTATCTGTTTCAAAGAAGAACTGTGCATCGGCTAAACGCGGGCGCACTACTTTTTCGTTACCAGAAATAACCACACTTGGATCTTTACTTTCGATGTTAGATACAAACAAAAACTTATTTAAAAGTTTGCCGTTTTGATCTAATAACGGGAAGTATTTTTGATCGTCTTTCATGGTGTAAATTAACGCTTCGGCCGGTACATCTAAAAATGCTTCTTCAAATGTTGCCGTTAAAGTCACTGGCCACTCTACAAGTGATGTTACTTCTTCTAGTAAATCTTCATCCATTGCAACAACAGCGTTAACTGCGCTTGCAGCCTCTTCTATTTGTGCACGAATTTGCGCTTTACGTTGTTCGTAATCAGCAATAACGTAAGCAGATTTAAGTACGTCAAAAACGTCGTCCGCATGGTTTATGCTAATTTTTTCTGGGTGGTGAAAGCGATGACCCTGAAGCTGGTTAGTTATTTTCTTACCAAGAATTTCGCCTTCAAGTAGCTCATCACCAAACAAAATAGTTACTGTGTGCACTGGTCGAATAAATTGTGTTTTATTCGCGCCCCAACGCATTGGTTTAGGAATCGGTAGTTTAGCCAATGCTTTAGTAATTGCACCTGTCATTAGCGTTTTAGTTTCTTGCCCTGCTACTTTAGCAATGTGCAATAACCAAGCGCCTTTGTCAGTTTCGAGTGTTTGTGCATCTTTTACTTCAATACCACAACCACGTGCCCAACCCATTGCTGCTTTTGTTGGGTTACCGTCACCGTCAAATGCGGCTTTAGTTGCTGGACCACGCTTTTCAACTTCTTTGTCTTGTTGCTTAGCTTCAAGCGCTTTTACTTGTAAACCTAAACGACGAGGCGATGCATACCAGCTTACGCCTTGGTGTGCTAATTCTAGTGTTTCTAGCTCTGCAGTTAAGTTTGCAGCAAAGGCTTCTGCTAATTTACGCAGTGCTTTTGGTGGCAACTCTTCTGTGCCAATTTCTACTAATAAATTTTGTGCTGACATACTTACTTATCCTTACACAGCGGGAAACCAAGCGCTTCGCGTTTGTCATAGTAACTTTGTGCACACGCTTTTGATAACGCACGAACGCGTAAAATATAACGTTGGCGTTCGGTTACCGAAATTGCGTGGCGTGCGTCTAGTAAGTTAAATGCATGCGATGCTTTCATTACTTGCTCGTAAGCAGGTAGTGGTAAGTTTGCTTCAATTAACTTTTGGCTCTCTGCTTCACATTTATCAAACTGAGCAAATAAGTCTTCTACGTTTGCGTGTTCAAAATTGTAAGTAGACTGCTCTACTTCATTTTGATGGAACACGTCGCCGTAGGTTACGCGCCCTAGTGGACCGTCTGCCCATACTAAGTCGTAAATACTATCTACGCCTTGAATGTACATTGCCAAACGCTCTAGGCCGTAAGTGATCTCACCCGTTACAGGTGAACACTCAATACCACCAACTTGTTGAAAGTAGGTAAACTGCGTTACTTCCATGCCGTTTAACCAAATTTCCCAACCTAGGCCCCACGCACCTAACGTAGGTGATTCCCAGTTATCTTCTACAAAGCGAACTTCGTGAGTTAGTGTATCGATACCCATAGCCGCTAACGAGCCTAAGTAAAGCTCTTGGATGTTATCTGGTGATGGCTTTAAAACCACCTGAAATTGGTAATAGTGTTGCAAGCGATTTGGGTTTTCACCGTAGCGGCCATCCGTAGGACGACGACACGGTTGAACGTAAGCACTCGACATTGGTTCTGGACCAATAGACTTTAAAAATGTTTGCGGGTGAAATGTCCCGGCGCCCACTTCCATATCAAGTGGTTGAATAATGACACAGCCTTGCTGCGCCCAATAATCCTGTAAAGCCAGGATCAAACCTTGAAAGGTTTTTACGTCATATTTTTGCATATTTGGCTTTTTACTATCTAAGAAGTAGCGTGAAAATTACCTTTAGTATACCGTGTGTACACTCAGGTTTTAAGCAGTTTGTGTAATTGAAGAAAATAAAAAAGGAGCCATCAGGCTCCTTTTTTGGTGTAAATATTCTTTTTATACGTCTAAGTTAACTACGCGCAATGCGTTAGTTTCAATAAACTCACGACGAGGCTCTACTTGGTCACCCATTAAGGTAGCAAATAATTGATCCGCGCCTACGGCATCTTCGATCGTCACTTGTAACATACGACGAGCACTAGGATCCATTGTGGTTTCCCAAAGCTGGCTTGGGTTCATTTCGCCCAATCCTTTATAACGCTGAATATATAGACCACGTTTAGATTCTGCTATCAACCATTCTAAAGCATCCACAAAGTTATCAACAGGAAGTGTTTTCTCTCCACGTTGAATATAAGCGCCTTCTGTAATGATATTTGCGATGTTAACACCAGTCACAGCAATACGTTGGTAATCGCGTGAGGTAATAAAGTCATAGCTCAACACATGCGATTTATCAACACCATGCTGACGAATATTCACAACCGGATAATATAAATTACGCTCTGTATCATGCTCTGTTGCAGCATTAAAAATAGTCGCATCTTCATCTCGTGCTATTAGGTCGTCTACTAGCTCTTTAGTCCACTCAATTACTTTAGCTTCATCTGAAAGGTCTTCTTTTTTCAGTTCGCTTTGATAAATTAAACGCTCCATTACCGTACTTGGGTATTTACGTTTTAAGCGTTCGATTACTTTAACTGTGTTTTGGTAATCATGAACTATTGTCTCTAGTGCTTCACCTTCAAGCGCCGACGCATCTGCACTTGTATATAAAGCCGCATTATTAAGCGCAAGCGATGTTAAGTATTCAACTAATGCTGGATCATCTTTAATATAACGCTCTTGCTTACCCTTTTTCACTTTGTAAAGTGGTGGCTGAGCAATATAAATATAGCCGCGTTCTACAATTTCAGGCATTTGACGATAGAAGAATGTTAGTAGTAACGTACGAATGTGAGAACCATCCACGTCCGCATCGGTCATGATAATGATACGATGGTAACGTAATTTTTCAGGGTTATATTCGTCACGTCCAATACCACAACCTAATGCAGTAATTAGCGTTGCTACTTCTTGCGAAGATAACATCTTGTCAAAACGTGCTTTTTCTACGTTTAAGATTTTACCCTTAAGCGGAAGAATAGCTTGGTTTTTACGGTTACGTCCCTGCTTGGCTGATCCGCCAGCAGAGTCCCCTTCCACTATATATAGTTCAGATTGGGCTGGGTCTTTTTCTTGGCAATCAGCTAGCTTACCCGGCAAGCCTGCTAAGTCCATTGCACCTTTACGTCGTGTCATTTCACGGGCTTTACGCGCCGCTTCACGTGCACGAGATGCATCAATGATTTTACCAACAACAATTTTGGCATCTACTGGGTTTTCTAATAAAAACTCAGTGAACTTTTCAGCCATTGCTTGCTCAACCGCAGATTTAACTTCGCTTGAAACGAGCTTATCTTTTGTTTGCGATGAGAACTTAGGATCAGGAACTTTAACACTAACAACAGCCGTTAAACCTTCGCGAGCATCATCACCGGTCGCATTACTGGTTGTTTTAGCTTTTTTGTTAAAGCCTTCTTTTTCCATGTAGTTGTTAAGCGTACGTGTTAGCGCAGATCTAAAACCGGCTAAATGAGTACCACCATCACGTTGTGGAATATTATTTGTAAAACAGTAAATGTTTTCTTGGTATGCATCATTCCACTGCATTGATACTTCAACGCTAATACCATCTTCTTCACGTTCATGAGTAAAATGGAATACACCTTTATGTATAGGTGTTTTATTACGGTTTAAGTATTCTACGAAAGCTTGAATACCGCCTTCGTATTTAAAGTGGTCAGATTTATTTTCTTCACGTTCATCATTTAAAATGATGCTCACACCTGAATTTAGGAATGAAAGCTCGCGTAAACGCTTAGCTAAAATTTCGTAATGAAAATCTAAATTTGTGAATGTTTCACCACTTGGCCAAAAACGCAGTTCTGTACCAGTCGTTTCTGAGTCACCAATAACAGCTAAAGGTGCATCGGGAACGCCCATAGTGTAAAACTGCTCGTGTAGTTTACCTTCACGGCGAACGGTAAGTTTTAGTTTTTCTGAAAGTGCATTTACAACAGAAACACCAACACCGTGTAAGCCACCTGATACTTTATAAGAGTTATCATCAAACTTACCACCGGCATGAAGTACCGTCATAATAACTTCGGCTGCTGATACGCCTTCTTCTTCATGGATAGAAGTTGGGATACCACGGCCGTTATCTCGTACTGAGACAGAACCGTCTAAGTGAATAGTTACATAAATATCATCACAATGACCTGCTAGGGCTTCATCGATAGAGTTATCAACGACCTCAAACACCATGTGGTGTAAGCCTGTGCCATCATCGGTGTCCCCAATATACATTCCAGGACGCTTTCTTACTGCGTCTAATCCTTTAAGTACTTTAATACTCGACGAGTCATAATTCTCAGACATGGTTAATCCCACTTATCTTGTTATTAGGTTGCCATGTTTCACGTGGAACATTTGTAGTTCTCGTTGCATGGGTTCCACCACAGCAGAAATACTTTCAGATAAAATTGAAGAGATAAAAATTTGAGAACTGCAGTGAGCAAGTAATTGTCCCACTTTCTCTTTTGTATCTTCGCCTAACTCTGAAGGTAGATCATCTATTAGCAATATAGATTGCTTATCTGTCTCTGACTCAATTAAGCTATTTTGCGTAACTTTTAACGCATATAGTAATAACTTCAATTGACCGCGTGAGAATGTATTCTCCACACTGTTGCCAGCGACACTAAAACTAAAGTCGGCCTTATGAGGCCCTTTACTTGTAAACCCTTGGCGAGCATCTCGCTCAAAGTTTTGCTCTAACGCATCTGCAAGAGATTCAGTCTCTTTCCAACCTGCATTAAAGGTCATTTCTAAATCGCGTACAAGCGTTAATTCTGCACACATTTTATCAAAAAACTGCTGCTTAAACCTACTTATATACGCCAATCTTAATTTATTTATTTCTTCAGCCAGTCTAACAAATTCTTTGTCCCAAAACTTAATTTGGTCAAAATAATTCTTTGGCTTAGTTTTTAACAACGCATTACGCTGTTTAAGTACTTTATTAAACGATTGCCACAAAAAAGAACTCATGTTCCACGTGGAACAAACCTAAATCTAAAAACTTTCTGCGCTCTTTTGGCCCGCCAAAAAATAAAGAATAGCTCTCTGGTGTAATAATTTGTACCGGCATAAGTTGAGCAAGTTCTGATATTTTACGGCTCGCCTTACCTTGAATTTTTAAATTAGTTTCACCCGTTTTGGTTTTACTAATACCAATTGGAATAGATAAGTCGTGTATTGTTTTGCGCCCGTGAATTACAAACTGCTCTTGCTGATGCGCGATAATACTTTTGTGTTTTGGAGTACGAAAAGATTTGCCGTGAGAAAGGTAATAAATAGCCTCTAAAAGGCTGGTTTTTCCGCTGCCATTTTCACCATATATTATATTAACGCCGTTAACTGGTTCTAGCGTCAGCGCCTCAATATTACGAAAATATTTGAGGCTCAAATGACTTAAGCTCATTGTGTATTTATAGTCTTATAAACGCATAGGCATAACAACGTACATTGCTTCTTCATCGCCTGCACCTTCAATTAATGCACTGCTGTTTGAGTCGGCTAATGTAAATAGTACGTCTTCTGTTTTCAATGTGTTTAGTACATCTAATACGTAAGACACGTTAAAGCCTATTTCTAGATCCGCGCCTTGGTAACTTACTTCAACAACCTCTTCCGCTTGTTCTTGCTCTGGATTATTAGCCGTAATTTTTAATAAACCGTTTGATAAGTTTAAGCGTACACCACGAAACTTTTCATTAGATAAAATAGACACACGTTGAAATGCATTACGTAACCATTCACGGTTAGCTGTAATAACTTTGTCGCCACCACGCGGTAATACACGACGGTAATCTGGAAAACGTCCATCAACTAGCTTACTTGTAAATGTAAACTCTAAATCGATAATACGGATATGATTAGCGCCAAACTGAATTGTTACTAACTCGTCATCAGCGACCATAAGGCGCATTATTTCTTGCACACCTTTACGAGGTATTATTAATTGACGCTGAGTATTAAGCGATTGCGTTAGCTGTTTTTGCGCAATCGCTAAACGGTGGCCATCTGTTGCGACTGTTTTTATATCAGTATTATCTACTTCAAACGACATACCATTTAAATAATAACGTACGTCTTGATTCGCCATCGAGAAATGCGTGCTTTCGAGTAACTTACGAAGCTCTAAACGAGTTAGTTGAAATTCAACCTCTCCGTCCCACTCTTCTAGATTAGGAAAATCATCAGCAGATAATGTCGTTAATGAAAAACGGCTTTTACCACTGGTTAAAAGTAATTGATGCTCTTGCAAGCTTAAAGTAATGTCTGAACCGTCTGGTAGACTTTTACAAATATCGAGTAACTTTTTAGCGGGTAACGTTAGTTTTGTATCGGCAATATCGTCACCTACAAATACGCCAGAAACTAATTCAATTTCAAGGTCTGTACCTGTCATTGAAAGTTGTCCGTTTTCTACCACTAACAAAACGTTAGATAAAATTGGTAGTGTGTGTTTGCGCTCTATTGCACCTGACACTTGCACCAATGGCTTTAAAAATTGTTGTCTTGATATTGTTATTTGCATAATAAAGTCAGCCCTAAGATGACAATGTTCTTATTAAGTTTTGATAATCTTCTTTAATTTCGTGGCTTTCGTCACGTAGTGATTTTATCTTACGACATGCGTGCAATACGGTCGTATGATCGCGTCCACCAAATGCGTCACCAATCTCAGGTAAGCTGTGATTAGTTAATTCTTTAGATAATGCCATAGCAACTTGGCGAGGCCTTGCTATAGAGCGACTGCGGCGCTTAGACAACAGATCTGATACACGAATTCGATAGTACTCTGCTACGGTGCGCTGAATATTATCAATCGTAACCAGTTTGTCTTGCAAAGCAAGTAAATCGCGCAGTGCTTCTTTTACAAAATCGATCGAAATTGGACGACCGGTAAAGTTAGCATTGGCGATTACACGGTTAAGTGCACCTTCTAATTCACGCACATTTGAGCGTAACTTTTTAGCAATAAAAAAGCAACTTCGTGTGGTAAATTAATTTTACTTTGCTGTGCTTTTTTCATCAAAATAGCAACGCGTGTTTCAAGCTCTGGTGGCTCAATCGCGATAGTTAAACCCCAACCAAAACGTGATTTAAGGCGGTCTTCAACGCCTTCAATCTCTTTAGGATAACGGTCAGAGGTTAAAATAATTTGTTGGTTACCTTCAAGCAATGCATTAAAGGTATGGAAGAACTCTTCTTGGGAGCGCTCTTTGTTAGCAAAAAATTGAATGTCATCAATCATTAATGCATCAACACTGCGATAATAACGTTTGAACTCTTCAATTGCGTTATTTTGTAGTGCTTTTACCATGTCTTGAACAAAGCGTTCTGAATGCATATAAACAATTTTAGCGTCTGGCTTATTTGCCATAATGCCATTACCTACTGCATGTAATAAGTGAGTTTTACCTAAACCAGTACCACCGTATATAAATACAGGGTTAAAAGCAGAACCAGGATTGTCGGCAACCTGTGTGGCCGCAGCTTTTGCTAATTGGTTTGATTTACCTTCAACAAAGCTATCAAAGGTATAGTTCTCTTTAATATTAGATTTGTAACCTGACTTAGGTGCAGGCTCAACCACCGGCTTTTGCTCACGAGGTTGCTGTTTTGTTGAAGCGTGTGCGCTTGGCGCAGATTGTGTTTCTGCAACCGGTGCAGCTTGAGCGTTTAATAAAGGTTTACTTCCTACATCAAAACGCAGCTCTGGTGCTTCAACACCACAAATTTCTACTAATAGTTCGTTAATTCTATTGAGGTACTTTTCTCTCACCCAATCAAGCACAAAGCGATTAGGTGCATAAATCGTCAAGGTATCTTCGGTACTTTCTGCTTGAAGTGGTCTTACCCACATACTGAACTGCTGCGAAGGCAATTCATCTTGCAATACATATAAACAACTTTGCCAAACCGACAGATACACAGTTAAACTCCCAGAGATATAATTTTTATTCCCGCACATCATTAATGATTAAAAATCATGCATTTATTGCGTCAAAATAGCCAAATAAGTGGCCCAAGGCCGCGTATTATGAAGACACTTTATCCACAAGTAAAAGATTGATTTTTATAAAATTGTTGATATCGCTGTATAAAAACATTAACAGACTGATTTAAATAAGCTTTTATTTCAAAGCCTGATGACAGATCATAACAAAATAACACTAAGATCGCGAACCAATTTTACGATCCATTTTACTTTTCCCCTGCTTTTATTCACTTTTTATACAGGGGCTGTGGAAAACTTCTTATTTATGATGATCCTAGTGGATCATAATTCTCGATCACCATGAATAGAGTAACTAACACTTAGTATAGGCTGTAATTATGATTGACTTTGAGTCACTTCATCTATAATATCTCGCGCTCGCAATGGCACCTATGCCAGGATCGCGACCTGTATAGGATGTTTTAACTTTAACCGATCGGATGAGATTGTTATGAAAAGAACTTTTCAACCTAGCGTTTTAAAACGCAAACGTGCACACGGCTTCCGTGCTCGCATGGCAACTGTAAATGGCCGTAAAGTATTAGCACGTCGCCGCGCTAAAGGCCGCAAAGTTCTTTCTGCTTAATTTATAAGTGGAAGACTTTAGCTTTGGCAGGGAGTTACGTCTGTTAACTCCCTCGCATTACTCTCGCATATTTAATGAACCCGCTCGGGCTGCAACTCCTTTCTTTACTCTATTAGCTAAACCAAATAACCAAGATAAACCTAGGTTAGGGCTTACTGTTGCTAAAAAACGTGTAAAAAAGGCATGCCAACGAAACCGTATTAAACGTCTCGCTCGCGAAAGTTTTCGTTTAAATCAACACAGCATCGATAATATTGATATTGTGCTTATGGTTAAAAATGGTATTGATGAGCAGTCTAATGAAGAAATAACCAAACAACTTACTAAATTATGGCGAAAAATTAACGAACGCTGTAAACCAGGTGCACCTAAACCGCCACCTTTTAAGAAACGCCCAAACAAATCAGCTAAATCTAATAAACAAACCTAATTGCAATAGAATTGCAGGGTTAATTAATGTATCTTTAGCTCACCTTTTAATCATGCATTTAAAATTTCTAATTGAGTCTTTAAATACATGATATCTATCTCACTAAACTTAAGTAGGGGCATAAACATCATGAGGTTACTTAAACCACTTGTTGCTTTACCAACTTTTTGTTTAGTGTTATTTATCCGCGGTTATCAAAAGTGGATTAGCCCGCTGTTAGGTCCGCATTGTCGTTTTAATCCAACCTGTTCTAGTTATGCTATTCAAGCAATTAAATTGCATGGATCGGTAAAAGGTAGTTGGTTAGCTTTGAAACGCATATTAAAATGCCATCCTTTACATTCAGGCGGAGACGACCCCGTCCCTGAAAAATTAACCCATATTAACCACCAACACGAGAAATAAGAGCTGTTATGGAATCGCAACGCACGTTTTTATTAATTGGCCTAATGCTAGTGTCGTTTTTATTGTTCCAAGAATGGGACAATGATTACAACAAGCCTAAAGTCGATCCAAGTGCCACAACACAAACACTAAAAGCAAATTCACCAGAGTCGGATGATTATATTCCTTCATCGTCAGATTCAGAATTACCTACTTCAGCAACTTTAGCTAAACGTTCAGTTATTGAAATCACAACTGACGTTTTTAAAGTTAAAATTGACACCAAAGGCGGTGACATTGTTGAAGCAGACCTTCTTCAATACGAAGACACCAAAGGAAGTAACACTCCTTTTATGTTGCTTGGTGAGTTTGATGGCAAACAATACTTTTCACAAAGTGGCTTAATTGGCTTAAATGGCCCTGACGCATCAGCTAACGGTCGCCCTACTTACAATACCGAACAAAAGTCATATACCTTAACGGGTGATGAGCTTCGCGTTCCACTTCAGTTTACAGATCGTAATGGTGTTAGTTTTACTAAAACGTATGTATTCAAAAAAGGTCAGTATGACGTAGGCTTAGAATACAAAATTAACAACACCACCAGCGCACCGCTTCAAGTACAGCTATACACGCAGATTAAGCGTACAGTACAAGAAAAAGGCAGCATGGTTGATCAAAACTATTTAGGTGCTGCATACGGTACTGACGAAGAACCATACGAAAAGTATAGTTTTTCAGATATGGCTGATAAAAACCTAAACAAAAACACCCAAGGTGGTTATGTTGCCTTTATTCAACATTACTTTGTAAGTGCTTGGGTTCCAATGCAGGATCAATCAAATACAATTTATAGCTTAATTACAAAAAGTAATGCCGCTATTATTGGTGCTAAAGATGAAGCTGTTAATATTCAAGCTGGTAGTGAGCAAAAACTAACTGCTATTTATTATATGGGCCCGAAAGAATCGGATATTCTTGAAGCGATTCACCCAGACCTAGACTTAACTGTAGATTACGGTTGGCTATGGTTTATTTCGCAACCTTTATTTGTATTGCTAAAATGGCTACATAGCATTTTAGGTAACTGGGGTGTAGCAATTATTGCCATCACTATTATCGTTAAATCGTTAATGTACCCACTTACTAAAGCGCAATACACTTCAATGGCAAAAATGCGTGCCCTACAGCCTAAAATGGCAGCTCTTAAAGAAAAGTTTGGTGACGACCGTCAAAAGTTCGGCCAAGCAACTATGGAAATGTACAAAAAAGAAAAAGTTAACCCAATGGGTGGCTGTTTCCCTATTTTGCTACAAATGCCAATTTTCTTAGCCTTGTTCTACGTATTCTTAGAGTCAACTGAACTTCGCCACGCTGAATTCATTTTTTGGTTAACTGACCTTTCTGCGAAAGACCCATACTACGTATTACCAATATTATTTGGTGCGAGTATGTTTGTGACGCAAAAGCTACAACCTATGACGGTTACTGATCCAATGCAGCAAAAAATGATGACCTTTATGCCGGTTATCTTCTCTGTATTTTTCTTATGGTTCCCATCGGGTTTAGTTCTTTACTGGTTAGTGTCTAACCTTATTTCTATTGTCCAGATGTTAATCATCTACCGTGGCATGGAAAAAAAGGAATTAAAGTAAGAGGCTAGCGCCTATACCCAAGCCACATCGAGATGGTTTGGGTATATTACTTATATAAAGGCGACTTAGGTCGCCTTTTTTATTGCCTGTTTTTCACCAGAGTATTCGCGAGTGTTTATTTCATAGGTTACAATACCGCCATAAAGTTACTCATCGTTGGCAAATTAATAGCATGATCAATCAAGATACAATTGCAGCACAAGCAACCGCTCCCGGACGTGGTGGCGTTGGTATAATTCGCGTTTCAGGCAGCCTTGCTAAAAGCGTTGCCGAAAAAGTGGTAGGTAAAATTCCTAAAGTTCGCTACGCCGATTACGTGCCATTTAAAAGCCTAGCTGGCGAACAACTTGATCAAGGTATTGCCATTTACTTTGCAGGCCCTAACTCATTTACAGGCGAAGATGTGCTTGAGCTACAAGGCCATGGTGGTCCTGTAGTACTTGATATGTTACTCAAAGAAATTAGTAAAATAGACGGGGTTCGTTTAGCAAAGCCAGGTGAGTTTTCTGAGCGTGCATTTATGAATGACAAGCTTGATTTAACACAAGCAGAAGCCATCGCCGACTTAATTAATGCTACGAGCGAGCAAGCAGCTAAAAGCGCCTTACAGTCTCTCCAAGGTGAATTTTCTAAGCACATAGAAACACTCGTAGAAAAAGTAATTCACTTACGTATGTATGTAGAAGCGGCAATAGACTTTCCTGATGAAGAAATTGATTTTTTATCAGACGGTAAAGTGTCAGGCGACTTAGACGCCATTATTACCCAGCTTAATACTGTAACTAATCAAGCCAAGCAAGGCAGCATAATGCGCGAAGGTATGCGTGTTGTTATTGCTGGTCGCCCAAATGCGGGTAAATCAAGCCTACTCAACGCTCTAGCTGGTCGTGAAGCCGCAATAGTAACAGAAATAGCCGGTACCACTCGCGACGTACTAAGAGAGCATATACATATAGATGGTATGCCACTGCATATTATAGATACCGCAGGCCTGCGCGAAAGCCCAGACAGAGTAGAACAAATAGGCATTGAGCGTGCATGGGATGAAATAAACCAAGCCGATCGCGTTTTATTTATGCTTGATGGCACTGACACTATAGATACTGACCCGCATAAAATTTGGCCTGAGTTTATGGCAAAATTACCAGAAGGTATGGGCGTGACAGTCATCAGAAATAAGGCCGATTTATCGGGTGATATAGTAGGAATGGAGCAAGAGCAACAATACCCGGTCATCAGCTTAAGTGCCAAAAATGCTGACGGTATTGAACTTGTTCGCGAGCATTTAAAAGCCTGTATAGGCTTTCAAGGTGCAACTGAAGGTGGCTTTATGGCGCGCCGTCGTCATTTGGATGCACTGGAAAGTGCGGCCCATCATTTAGATATCGGTAAAACACAATTAGAAATGCACATTGCCGGTGAAATACTGGCTGAAGAACTGCGTTTAACACAGCAGTATTTGAATGAAATAACCGGTGAATTTACCTCTGACGATTTACTAGGAAAGATATTTAGCTCGTTTTGTATTGGTAAATAAACACCTTATTACAAGCATATTCTTATAATAAAGAGCACTCAGGTGCTCTTTTTCATATAAAAAATTAGGCTTTAAAATATGCTATTTATACGTCTAATACCTGAGAGTTACAGTCGATAAATCATATTCAAAGCTACCTTTGTTACGTGCTAAGAGAGGTCTGATTACTTAGATTAAACAATGTGGAATATACTCTTTAGCGGCATTAATAGCGTAAATTACCCCTATTATTAATACAAAACCGATACATTTTTCAAACAATAACACACTTTTAAAGCGTTATACTTCATACAAAAATTAGTTATAAATGGCTTTCTTATACTTACTTTAGCCCACAAAAATGCACTAAAACACACCTCATACACGCAAAGAATGATGCTTTTTGCTCAATTAAAGAGCTAAAAACACTGATTATTACTCTAAAAAACTTACTTTTGATAACATATAATTTGATAATCATTGTGATTTTTAAATAAAATAACTCAACTGTTAAGTATTAAAAAGTTTTGATCTGCTAACTCAACCAGCAAAATTAAAAAAAATAGCAGCTCTAAATTCGCATAAAATTAAAAATACCGAGATCACTTATCCACAATACCTAATTTTCAGCTCAAACAAATACCAAAAACAGGTAAACAAGCTGAAAAAACCTCACTATTTATTAATATTTATCCGTTTATGAGCTTATTTTTAATTAATTTCATTAGATCTGCTTTATTAGATCATTTTAAAAATTTATTTTAGATCTAAATTTGAGGTTATCAACAGGCTTTATATCCACATTATGATCAACATCTACTTTTAATATATAAATTACTATTTCAACTTTTTACTGATTAGAAATATCAATAACTTAGCGGATATAAAACAACCTAATAAGCCTACTTAAGCAGAGCTTTCCCCACTGTTATCAACAACTTGATCAGAAGATTACATTTAAAGATAATTTGTTAAACCCTATATTATCAACAACTTAATGAAGTATTTTTGAATGAGTGTAAAATTGCTGCAAAAATAGTTATACAAAATGGCACTCTTAACTTTACTGTTACCCTCACTCAGTTATCATAGCCAGCAATTAAAACAAATGTGATCACTAATATTCATGAGTTCAGTAAATCTTATTGTTGGCAGCCAAATGGGATCAGCCGAGTATGTTGCAGAGCAACTAAGCGACGCGCTAAATAACCTTGGTATTACTACACAACTACATGATCAACCTGAATTTAGCGATATTGATCAGCAAAATACCATTTGGTTAATTTGCACATCTACTTATGGCGCAGGTGATTACCCTGAAAACTTTATTAGCTTTGTTGAAGATGTGACTCAAGCTAATGATTTATCTCAATTAAAATACTCAGTAATCGCTTTAGGTGATACCAGTTATGACACTTACAACCAAGCTGGACGTAATATAGATGCCTTATTAGCTCAAAAAGGCGCTATAAAAGTAGCAGAACGCTTAGAGCTTAATATTCTCGATGAAGCACTACCAGAGGACACCGCATTAGCATGGTTAGACTCTTGGATAACCAAAACAGGCTTAAAATAGAGAGATCAAGTAAAAATTACATATAATGTTACCCACAATTTACTAATAATTTAATAGATTTTGTGGATAAAGATTGAATAAACTGCTTTTTAAAGCATGCTTATCCATGGGATAAGATCTAACTGATTCAGCCCTGTGCATAAAGTGCCTTTTTGATCAGAGCTTATTTGCGGGATGATCCGATCATATTAACACCTTTAGATCTGATCTAATTTGATGTTTTTAATGAAGATCTAAACCTTATCAACAGAAAAGTCGATCCGTAGTAGTAATAGTAATAAAAGATCTCTTTAAAAGATCCTTTATATTATTAGAGATCACATACTTAGATCTTGCCCACTGTTTAATCATTTATCTTCTGCCAATTTCTAGGTAGAATACGCTCCCTTTTGAAGTTTACCGGTTTGATTTAAGTAGGATCCCATTAATGATTTTTCACGAAAATTTTGACGTTATCGTAGTAGGTGGTGGACATGCTGGCACTGAAGCCGCATTAGTAGCTGCCCGTATGGGGATGAATACCCTGCTACTGACTCACAATATGGATACCCTTGGTCAAATGTCTTGTAACCCAGCAATTGGTGGGATAGGCAAAGGTCATTTGGTAAAAGAAATTGACGCGCTTGGTGGTGCAATGGCACAGGCCATTGATAAAGGCGGGATCCAATTTCGTACACTAAATTCTTCAAAAGGACCTGCTGTTCGTGCAACTCGAGCACAAGCAGATCGCGCCTTGTACAAAGCGGCTATTCAAACAACATTACAAAATCAAGATAATCTTAAAATTTTTCAACAATCGTGTGATGATCTTATTGTTGAAAACGATCGTGTTACTGGCGTAGTAACTCAAATGGGTTTGCGTTTTAGTGCACCAAGTGTTGTTTTAACCGTGGGTACTTTTTTAGGTGGCTTAATCCATATAGGGTTAGAAAATTACAAAGGCGGCCGTGCAGGCGATCCTCCTTCAATCGCTTTAGCTGATCGCTTACGTGAACATCCATTTAGAGTTGATCGTTTAAAAACAGGTACACCGCCACGTATTGATGCACGTACTGTTGATTTTACAAAAATGGAAGCACAGCCTGGTGATACACCAACACCTGTGTTTTCGTTTATGGGTAAACAATCAGATCACCCACAACAGATACCGTGTTACATCACTTACACAAACGAAAAAACACATGATGTTATTCGTAAAAACCTACATCGCTCACCTATGTACTCAGGTGTTATTGAAGGTATTGGTCCTCGCTACTGCCCTTCAATTGAAGATAAAATTGTTCGTTTTGCAGATAAAGATAAACATCAAATATTTGTTGAGCCTGAAGGTTTAACATCATACGAATTATATCCAAATGGTATTTCGACTAGTTTACCGTTTGATGTACAACTTGAGATTGTGCAATCTATTTCTGGTTTTGAAAATGCACATATTTGTCGACCAGGTTATGCAATAGAATATGACTACTTTGATCCACGTGATTTAAAACAGTCTTTAGAAACTAAATTTATTGAAGGCTTATTTTTCGCGGGTCAAATTAACGGTACTACCGGCTATGAAGAAGCAGGTGCACAAGGCTTAATTGCAGGTATGAATGCTGCGCTAAAAGTGCAAGGCAAAGATTCTTGGACACCACGTCGTGATGAAGCTTATGTTGGTGTATTAATCGATGACTTAGCAACACTGGGTACAAAAGAACCCTACCGTATGTTTACCAGCCGTGCTGAATATCGTTTATTACTTCGTGAAGATAATGCTGATATTCGTTTAACTGAAAAAGGCCGTGAGCTTGGTTTGGTTAATGACGAACGCTGGCAGGCATTTAACGAAAAAATGGAAGTAATCGAAAAAGAGAAACAACGCATTAAAGATACATGGATCCACAAAGATCATGCCGTTGTAGATCAAGTAAACGCATTACTTAAAACCCCGCTTACGCGTGAAGCAAGCTTGGAAGAATTACTTCGCCGTCCGGAGATACGTTACAACGATCTGATGGCTATTGACGGATTGGGATCTGAATTCACAAATAAAGCAGCACTCGAGCAAGTTGAGATCCATACTAAGTACGCAGGTTATATTGCGCGCCAACAAGATGAAATCAATAAGCAGCTTCGTCATGAGCAAACAATTTTACCAAAAGAGTTTGATTACAAAACCGTATCTGGTTTATCAAATGAGGTAGTTGCTAAGCTTATTGAGTCACGTCCTGACACGATTGGTCAAGCATCGCGTATTTCTGGTATCACCCCTGCGGCGATTTCGCTATTATTGGTGTATCTGAAGAAGCAAGGCTTATTACGCAAATCTGCGTAACGATAAGGGTACATAGTGTTACAGCAACAATTAACTACATTGTTAGCGCAAACTGATATTGCGCTAACAGAAAAACAACAGCAACAGCTAGTCCGTTACGTTGAGTTATTAAATAAGTGGAATAAAGCTTATAACTTAACTTCAGTACGTTTACCTGAAGAAATGATGATTAAGCATATTATGGACAGTTTAGTTGTTGCGCCTCATTTACCCGGACATCATTATATTGATGTAGGTACAGGGCCTGGCTTACCGGGTATCGTGTTGGCAATTGCATTACCAAATACACATTTTGTGCTATTAGATAGTTTAGGTAAACGTGTGCGATTTTTAATGCATGTTAAACATGAACTAGGTCTTGATAATGTAACCCCTGTGCAGTCTAGAGTTGAAGAATATCAACCAAGTGTTAAATTAGACGGCGTACTTAGTCGCGCATTTGCTTCATTACAAGATATGGTTGACTGGTGTTCGCACTTAATTGATCATTCGGGCAAATTTATAGCACTTAAAGGCGTGTTCCCTAGCGAAGAGCTAGAGTCATTACCTGCAGGCGTCAAGTTTGAGCAAAAAATTGCATTAGAAGTGCCTAAGTTAGATGCACAACGACATTTAATTATTCTTTCTAAAGACTAGGGATCAGAGACACTGTGGCAAAAGTCATCGCATTAGCAAATCAAAAAGGTGGAGTGGGTAAAACTACAACCGCTGTTAATCTCGCTGCATCTATGGCTGCAACGAAACGTAAAGTGCTGTTAATTGATCTCGATCCGCAAGGTAATGCGACTATGGGGAGTGGCGTAGATAAGTACGGCGATGTGCCAACTATTTACGACTTACTTATTGAAGATAAACCTATAGAAGACGTTATCATCAAAGAAACGTCAGGCGAATACCATATGATTGCTGCAAACGGTGATGTAACCGCTGCAGAAGTTAAACTCATGGAATTATTTGCCCGTGAGGTGCGTTTACGTAACGCGCTTGAAAAAATTCAGGACCAGTACGAATTTATTTTTATAGACTGTCCGCCTTCTTTAAATATGTTAACTGTTAATGCTATGGCTGCGGCTGATTCTATTTTGGTACCAATGCAGTGTGAGTATTATGCACTTGAAGGGTTAACCGCATTAATGGATACGATTACGCAGCTTGCTAGATTAGTGAATCCGAGTTTACAAATTGAAGGCATACTTCGTACTATGTATGACCCGCGTAACCGTTTGGCAAATGATGTATCAGAACAATTAAAACAACATTTTGGCGATAAAGTATACCGTACGGTGATCCCACGTAATGTTCGCTTAGCCGAAGCACCTAGTTTTGGTGCTCCAGCTATGTATTATGACCGGGCATCAAGTGGCGCTAAAGCGTATTTAGCACTCGCTGGTGAAATGTTACGCAGAAAAGAAAAAACAGCGTCCGTTGTCGCCTAACTTTGAGGTAAAAAATAACATGTCTGCTAAAAAACGAGGTTTAGGCCGAGGACTCGATGCACTTTTAAGTTCGTCAAAGCCTGCACCGAGCGCAAGCAAGGAACAAGACACATCAAACGTGACTGAAGCTGTAAAAAATGCAGCTGGGCCAAATAACAGTGAATTACAAAAACTTCCAATAGAGTTTTTACACTCTGGTAAATACCAACCTCGTAAAGACATGTCTGAAGAGGCGCTAGAAGAGCTTGCTAGTTCTATTCGCTCACAAGGTATTATTCAACCTATTGTTGTGCGCCCTATTGCACATAATAGCTTTGAAATTATCGCCGGTGAGCGTCGTTGGCGCGCAGCGCAAATAGCTAAGCTTGAAACAGTACCTTGTATTATTAAAGATGTACCCGATGAAGCTGCCGTTGCGATTGCGCTGATAGAAAATATTCAGCGTGAAGATTTAAATGCCATGGAAGAAGCGGTTGCACTTAATCGTTTACTAATAGAATTTGAATTAACACATCAACAAGTAGCTGATGCGGTAGGTAAATCACGTACGACTGTAACTAATTTACTGCGTTTAAATAACTTAAATAACGATGTGAAGATTTTGTTAGAGCATGGCGATATTGAAATGGGCCATGCTCGTTGCCTGTTAGCCCTTGAAGGCGAAGCGCAGTCTGATGCTGCTCGTTTAGCTGTCGCTAAAGCACTAACAGTTCGAGAAACCGAAAAGTTAGTTCGCTCAATTTTAGAACCAGTGCCAGCTAAAGAAATAACCGAAAAAGATCCAGATGTTAAGCAATTAGAACAACAACTTGCTGAAAACCTAGGTGCCAAAGTTGAAATAAATTACAATAAAAAAGGCAAAGGTAAGCTTGTTATTTCTTATACTAATTTGGATGAACTTGACGGTATTTTAAATCGCATTAATCAAGACAATACCCACCATTAGTTTTCTACATGTCTAAAAAGAGACATTTGTAGCTATTTCGTGTTACAAACCGTCTACTCAAGTTGCAAAACTGGCAGGATTAAGTATAATTTCGCCAGTTTTCACACCCTAACAATTAGAACGCAATAAAGGTTAACTAAACGTGACTGATAAGTTAGCGAGTCCATATAGACTTGCCGTATTAAAGTTAATTTGCCTTCAGGGTGTTGTAGCATTAGTTGCTGCTGTAATTATTTTTTTAGTTCGGGAGCCAATGCTTCGCTTTCATCACTCGCTGGTGGATTTGTCGCAGTACTTCCGCACTTTGTATTTGCACTTTATGCATTTAGGTATATGGGTGCAAGTCGAGCAAATCAAGCGTATGCCTCGTTAAAACGCGGCAACGGATTAAAATTTATGCTAACAATTGTATTGTTTGCGCTAGTACTGAAGCATTTTCCGGTAATTTTATTACCCTTTTTTAGTACTTATATACTGGCGCTCTTTACTGGATTGTTCGCACCCGTTTTTTTAAACATTAACTTTTGGGATATAACATGGCAGCAGAAGAAGTTACTCTATCTGGCCATATCCAGCACCATTTGACCAATGCTAAGATGTGCTCGACCGATACAGGTCTCGCCTTCAATAAAGCATGTACGGACAGTGGATTCTGGACATGGCATATAGATACCCTCGCATGGTCTATCGGTTTAGGTCTTATATTTTTATGGATCTTTCGTAGTGCCGCTAAAAAATCAACACTAGGTGTACCTGGAAAATTTCAATGTTTCATTGAAATGGTAGTAGAGTTTGTTGGTGACAACGTACGTGATACTTTCCATGGTAAAAGCAAGCTTATTGCACCATTAGCATTAACAATATTCGTTTGGATATTTTTAATGAACTTAATGGATTTAATACCGGTTGACTTTTTACCTGCATTAGCTGGTTTTGTTGGTGAAACTGCGTTTGGTATGGATTCACACGATGTGTACATGAAAATTGTACCAACGACTGACATTAATATGACTGCGGCGCTAGCGCTTGGCGTATTTATTTTAATGATAGGCTACTCAATTAAAATAAAAGGCATCGGTGGTTTTATTAAAGAACTAACACTTCACCCGTTTAGTTCAAATAATACTGCACTACAAATCCTTTTAATCCCGTTTAACTTATTACTTGAACTGATTGCGCTGGTTTCTAAACCGTTTTCATTAGCGCTACGTTTGTTTGGTAACTTATATGCAGGTGAATTGATTTTCATCTTGATCGGCGCTATCGGATTTATGCAATTACCATTGCATTTTGTTTGGGCTGTATTCCACATCTTAGTAATTGTATTGCAAGCATTCGTATTTATGATGCTAACAATCGTATACCTAAGTATGGCAAGCTCAGATAATCACTAATTTTTATAACCTTTAATATTTAACTTTAATTTACAATTGAAACTTTGGAGAAAAAAATGGAACTAGTATTAGGTCTTAAGTATATCGCAGTAGCTTTACTAATCGGCTTTGGTGCAATCGGCACAGCAATCGGTTTTGGTAACATGGGCGGTAAATTCCTTGAAGCATGTGCGCGTCAACCTGAGCTTGCACCATCGCTACAAGTTAAGATGTTTATTCTTGCTGGTCTAATCGATGCTGTAGCAATGATTGGTGTTGGTATCGCTATGGTATTGTTGTTCGTACTTTAATTTTATTTTTTGAACAGCTTACTATTTAAGGAGGAGCGGTTGTGAATTTAAACGCCACTCTTATCGGTGAATTGATTGCGTTTACGGTGTTCGTATTATTTTGTATGAAATACGTATGGCCACCACTAAACGGTGCAATTGAAGCTCGCCAGAAAAAAATCGAAGATGGTTTAGCTGCCTCTGATAGAGCCGAAAAAGACTTAGAACTTGCGCAAAAGAAAGCTGCTGAACAGCTTAAAGATGCAAAAGCTCAAGCGGCTGATATCATTGATCAAGCTAAAAAGCGTGCAGTGCTAATTGTTGACGAAGAAACACTTCGTGGTCAGCAAGAGCGTGAAAGTATCATTGCTCAAGGGCACTCTGAAGTTGAGTCTGAACGTAATCGCATAACAGAAGAGCTACGTAAGCAAGTAGCAACACTGGCAGTGATTGGTGCAGAACGTATTTTAGAGCGTGAAATTAATCAAGCCGCACATAGTGACATCGTTGAAAAACTTGTCGCTGAGCTGTAATTAGGAGGGTATGAGCATGTCTAATTTGACTACTATCGCTCGCCCATACGCTAAAGCGGCTTTTGAACTTGCCGTTGAGAAAGGCACTCTAGAAAGCTGGAATGATATGTTGTTCTTTGCAGGCCACGTAGCCAGCAATGAACAAGCATCATCTGCTTTAGCAGGTATGCCTACAGCTACTGCACAAGCTGAATTATTTATTCAACTTTGTGCTGAGCAGCTCAACGAACAAGGTCAGAACCTAGTTAAGGTGATGGCTGAAAATGGACGTTTGACAGCTCTACCTGAAGTTGCACAGTTATTTGCTGAATTTAAAGCACAATACGATAAAGAAATCGAAGTAGATGTGATTTCTGCAACTCCTCTTGTTGCTGCGCAACAAGAGTCATTGGTAGCGGCACTTGAAAAACGTTTCGCACGCAAAGTTAAGCTGAATTGTAGTGAAGACGCGTCAGTGGTTGGTGGGCTTATTATTAGGTCTGGCGACACTGTAATCGACGGTACTATTCGCGGTAAATTAAGCCGCTTAGCTACAACACTACAATCGTAATTGGGAAAAAGAGCATGCAACTTAATTCCACTGAAATTTCAGATCTGATCAAACAACGTATTGAGAAGTTCGAAGTTGTAAGTGAAGCTCGTAACGAAGGTACTATTGTATCTGTTACTGACGGTATCATCCGCATCCACGGTCTTGCTGACTGTATGCAAGGTGAAATGATTGAGCTTCCTGGCAGCCGTTATGCTATCGCACTAAACCTTGAGCGCGACTCAATTGGTGCAGTAGTAATGGGTCCGTACGCTGACCTTACTGAAGGCGTAAAAGTATATACAACTGGTCGTATTTTAGAAGTTCCTGTTGGTCCTGGTCTACTTGGTCGTGTTGTAAACACACTAGGTGCTCCAATCGATGGTAAAGGCGCTTTAGATAACGACGGGTTTGAACCTGTAGAAAAAATTGCACCAGGTGTAATCGAGCGTAAGTCAGTAGATGAGCCAGTTCAAACTGGTTATAAATCTATCGATGCGATGATTCCAGTTGGTCGTGGTCAACGTGAACTTATCATCGGTGACCGTCAAACAGGTAAAACTGCACTAGCAATCGATGCAATCATCAATCAAAAAGACACAGGCGTTAAGTGTGTGTACGTTGCGATTGGTCAAAAAGCATCTACTATTGCAAACGTAGTTCGTAAATTAGAAGAGCATGGTGCACTAGCAAATACTATCGTAGTTGTTGCATCTGCTTCTGAATCTGCGGCACTTCAGTACTTAGCACCGTTCGCGGGCTGTACTATGGGTGAATACTTCCGTGACCGTGGTGAAAACGCATTAATCGTATATGATGATTTGTCTAAGCAAGCAGTTGCTTACCGTCAAATTTCATTACTACTTAAGCGTCCACCAGGCCGTGAAGCATACCCAGGTGACGTATTCTACCTTCACTCTCGTCTTTTAGAGCGTGCATCGCGTGTAAACGCAGATTACGTTGAAAAGTTCACTAATGGTGAAGTGAAAGGTAAAACTGGTTCATTGACGGCATTGCCAATCATTGAAACTCAAGGCGGCGACGTTTCTGCGTTCGTACCGACTAACGTTATCTCTATCACCGATGGTCAGATCTTCTTAGAAACTGACTTATTCAACTCAGGTATCCGTCCGGCAGTAAATGCTGGTATCTCGGTATCGCGTGTTGGTGGTGCTGCACAAACTAAAATCGTTAAGAAACTAGGTGGCGGTATCCGTCTAGCCCTAGCTCAGTACCGTGAATTAGCTGCGTTCTCGCAGTTCGCGTCTGACCTTGATGATGCTACTCGTGCTCAACTTGAGCATGGTGAGCGTGTAACAGAGCTAATGAAGCAGAAACAGTACGCGCCAATGTCTGTTGCTGAAATGTCTTTGTCGTTATTTGCCGCTGAAAAAGGCTTCCTTCAAGACATCGAAATCGCGAAAATCGGTGACTTTGAAGCAGCTTTACTTTCTTATGCAACTAGCACATACGCAGAGCTTGTGGCTCAAATCAATGAAACTGGTAACTTGAATGCCGAGATCGAAGCGCAGCTTAAAGAACTTCTTACGAAGTTCAAGTCTACGCAAACTTGGTAATTTAGTTATTAATGGTGCGCTTTAGGAAACTAAAGCACACCTTGATTCGGAGAGAGAGTCATGGCCAGCGGAAAAGAGATTAAAAGCAAGATCGGGAGTATTAAAAACACTCAAAAGATCACTAGCGCAATGGAAATGGTTGCTGCGTCTAAAATGAAAAGGGCGCAAGAACGCGTTGCTTCAAGCCGTCCATACGCTAATAAATTACGTGAAGTAATTGGTCGTGTTGCTCAAGCAAATCTTGATTTTACTCACCCGTTCTTAAAAGATCGTGAAGTAAAACGAGTTGGTTATATTGTTATCTCTACAGACCGTGGTCTGTGTGGCGGTCTAAACTCAAACGAGTTTAAGAAAGTTGCACTTGATGTTAAAGCGTGGAAAGAGAAAGGTGTTGATGCTGAATTTGCTACTTTAGGTAGTAAGGCAGCTGGCTTCTTTCAACGTTTTGGTGGTCAACTACTCGCTAAAAAAGCGGGCCTAGGAGATAAACCTTCAGTACAAGACGTTATTGGTCCTGTAAAAGTTATGCTTGATGCATTTTCTGAAGGCAAAATAGACCGTTTATTCTTGGTATATAACAAATTCGTTAATACCATGAAGCAAGAGCCAATTATAGATCAGTTACTCCCTTTGCCAAAAGCTGAAGAAGAAGTATCTGCTCACACATGGGATTACTTATACGAGCCAAACCCAGAGGCTATTTTAGAGTCTTTGTTAGTACGCTTTATTGAGTCTCAAGCATACCAAGGTGTGGTAGAAAATGCTGCCTCAGAACAGGCTGCTCGTATGGTTGCAATGAAAGCTGCAACTGATAACGCAGGTGACCTTATGGACGAGCTACAGCTTGTTTATAACAAGGCTCGCCAAGCAGCAATCACACAAGAAATTAGTGAGATTTGTTCTGGCTCAGCAGCAGTTTAATGCTTCAGGTAAAGATTAACGAGAGGAATAGACATGAGTTTAGGTAAGGTCGTCCAAATTATCGGCGCCGTTGTGGATATTGAATTTCCACAAGATAGCGTGCCAGCGGTATACCACGCACTAAGAGTAACAGATGGCGATTTAGCTGGTTTGACTCTAGAAGTTCAACAGCAGCTAGGTGGCGGTGTAGTGCGTACTATCGCTATGGGTACTACTGATGGTTTACGTCGTAGTGCTTTAGTTATGAATACAGGTGAATCGATTCAAGTTCCAGTTGGTAAAGCAACGCTTGGTCGTATCATGAACGTACTTGGTGAGCCAATTGATGAAGCGGGTCCAATCGGCGAAGAAGACCGTATGTCTATTCACCGTGCAGCGCCTTCATACGAAGAGCAATCAAGTTCAGTTGAACTTTTAGAAACTGGTATTAAGGTTATCGACCTTGTATGTCCGTTTGCTAAAGGTGGTAAAGTTGGTTTATTCGGTGGTGCCGGTGTTGGTAAAACTGTAAACATGATGGAACTTATCCGTAACATCGCAATCGAGCACAGCGGCTACTCAGTATTCGCAGGTGTTGGTGAGCGTACACGTGAGGGTAACGATTTCTACCATGAGATGAACGATTCAAACGTACTTGATAAAGTATCGCTTGTATACGGCCAGATGAACGAGCCTCCAGGTAACCGTTTACGCGTAGCGTTAACAGGTCTTACTATGGCCGAAAAGTTCCGTGACGAAGGTCGCGATGTACTTTTCTTCGTAGATAACATCTACCGTTACACTCTTGCTGGTACAGAAGTATCTGCACTACTTGGTCGTATGCCATCAGCGGTAGGTTACCAGCCTACACTTGCTGAAGAAATGGGTGTGCTTCAAGAGCGTATTGCTTCAACTAAGACGGGTTCAATTACATCAATCCAAGCGGTATACGTACCTGCGGATGATTTAACAGATCCATCTCCAGCAACGACCTTTGCTCACTTAGACGCAACAGTAGTACTTTCACGTGATATCGCATCACTTGGTATCTACCCAGCGGTAGACCCACTTGATTCATCTTCGCGTCAACTTGACCCACAAGTAATTGGTCAAGAGCACTACGATACAGCACGTGGCGTTCAAACAGTTCTTCAGCGTTACAAAGAACTTAAAGACATCATTGCAATCCTAGGTATGGACGAGCTTTCTGACGAAGATAAGCAACTTGTATCTCGTGCACGTAAAATCCAACGTTTCCTATCTCAGCCATTCTTCGTGGCAGAGGTGTTTACAGGCGCGTCTGGTAAATACGTATCACTAAAAGATACAATTGCTGGCTTTAAAGGCATCTTAAACGGTGAATTTGATGATATGCCAGAGCAAGCGTTCTACATGGTTGGCTCTATCGAAGAAGCTCAAGAAAAAGCCAAAGGCATGTAACTAGGAGGGTAGTATGACAGCTATGACTGTACATCTTGACGTAGTAAGCGCTGAGCAGAGTTTGTTCTCTGGTCTTGTTGAATCGATTCAAGTATCTGGTAGTGAAGGCGAGCTGGGTGTAAACCTAGGCCATGCTCCATTACTAACTGCCCTTAAACCTGGTATGGTACGTTTAGTTAAGCAATTTGGTCACGAAGATGTGATATATGTTGCTGGCGGTACATTAGAAGTTCAACCAAATCACATCACGATTCTTGCAGATACTGCGGTTCGTGGTGAAGATTTAGATGAAGATTCTGTACAAAAAGCTAAACGTGAAGCTGAAGAACATATGGCGAATTCGTCAGCTGTTGAGTTTGATTATCAACAAGCGGCTACGCGACTGGCAGAAGCAGTTGCTCAGTTACGCGTAATTCAGCAATTACGTCACAAGTAAGCCTATCCGGTTTTAAAAAGCCCACTTTATGTGGGCTTTTTTGTGACTGTTCAGATGACATTACTTTATATAGCTGTTAATCTCTCGTTAATGTTTTCCCATTTGAAACAGTTTAAACATTTTTTATTCTCAAGCTGTGATATGGATGTTGGGTTATAACAATTATGAAAGAAGTAAATTTCCCCCGTAGTGTCAAAGAAATCAAGTTTGGTGCGTGGAGCCTTAATCCAAAACTTCAAATAATTTCTGATGGTGAAGTAGAAAGAGAATTGGAGCCTCTTCTTTTTAAAATCTTATGTTATTTGATCATAAATAAAGACGAGATTATTACCCGTCAAGATCTTGTTGATGATGTTTGGTGCCAACACTATGTTGATGACAACGCAATTAACCGAGCAATGTCAGAACTTAGAAAAGTCCTAAAATCTGAAATTCAACGCGGTTTAGTAGTAAAAACACACTACAGAAAGGGCTATAGTTTTTTTAGAGCCGGAAGTTATTTACTATGAAGACGAATCTTTGGCTTTGGGCCAAGTTAGCGCATTAAAAGAAACACCTAATAAAAAACAAAAAAGTTAATAGTGCTAATAGCCATGTTAATTTTAGGATTTTTTAGTAGTATCTTCATGCTTCAAAGCATACTAAATCAAAATGGCAATAAACAAAAAGATACGTTATCAAAGGTTGAAACAAAAAGCTCAAAGATTGTAGAGAAAAAATTTAACGAAGAAACGCTTTCTTGGCTACAGGGAGTGTATAGTCGAATGATACTTTCCCCAGACAGCTCAACTGTCGCACTTTCATTCCTTGAAGAAGATCAATCATATTCAGCACTTTTATTAAAAAACTTAAATACCGGGCAAGAGAGAAAAATCTCAGAAGTAAACGCTAATATATTCCCAGCAGGTTGGTCAATTGATAGCGAACGTGCAATTTATAGTTTAGAAACTGAAGGTAAATGTGAGCTGTGGGAGGTTGGTTTAACAGGTAATGCTGATAGTAAATTTTTATTCGAGTGTGAGCCTTCGCATCAAGTAAACGCTTTAAGTTTAGCTAACAACTCTTATATTTACTCAAAATATGGTTACAGGAAGCGTTCAGAATTGTCAGCCCTTGTTAATCGAAACTTAAGCACAGGTGATGAGTTTCAAATAAGTTCGCCAAACTTAAATTCGTATGGAGATAAGCTTCTCTACTTTATAAAAAGTAAAAACAAAATTATATTTGAAAGACACCAATTTAATTCTAGTGAATTATATATGACGGATTTGGAAGGTGGCGCACAAATAAAACTATACGAGACTAAGAGTAGAATATGGTCAATTAATTACCAAAATGAAACAGATTCATTGTTGTGGTATGACAATAAAGAAGAGATTTTTTACGAATACTCATTAAGAAATAATCGTTTAGAAAGTAAGACAAAAGTGGATAGTGAAAGTGTTTACTCAGTAACCTATCCAATTGATAATAAAAATATTTTAGGGCTTACTTACCCTTTTTCTCATAATATTTACAGGTTCGATTTAACTTCTAAAAACTTTGAACGTGTATCAAAGCTAGAAAGTGGCTTTGCAAATATAGTTGGAGAAAATGTTGTTTTTTTAAGTAGGGATGGGGGATTAATTAAGTTAAATACAGTATTCAAAGACGGTAAGGTCACGTCTAAAAAGGTAAATTTAAGATATAAGGACTTTAAAATATCTTCTGATTCCCAAGAAGCCCTTGGTATTAATAAAAATGAAATAGAAATACTCAGATATGAAGATTTATCGGTTAAAGATGTCATTACCCCAAAAGGTAATTTAATCTCGGTTAATTATTTGCAAGAAAATAATATTGGCTATATTGTACAAGGTAAAATTACTACGAATAGTACTGCTTATATTTTTAACAGGAGCAACTCTAATAGTATATTGTTGCCAGTAAAAAATGCTGTATGGTTTGGCCAGTTACTTGATAATAAACTCGTTTTTTTGAATAATCTAGATATGTTGATATTTTTCGATTTATCTACAGGGGAGCAAACAAAAGGTTTTAAAGTTAAACAATCAGCTTATAAACACTCTTTATCAATAAGTCAAAATAAACTTTATCACTCAACGGGGAAAGCTGTTTACGAATATGATTTTTCTGAAGGCATTAAAGTTATTCCTAAAAAAGTATATGAAGTTAATAAGACCGAAGAACTCATTTTAAATGTTAATTCTTCGAGTACAGTAAATACCCTATCATTAGAAGTATCAGAGTTAGTGAATAATGAACTTGTGAGGTTATCACTATAGAAAAAATAAATTACTGTTTTGTAAGGTGAGCGCTATATATCAAAATTAGTACGACTTAAATTTGATTGGTTTTTCCAAAGAAAACTCCTTTGTATCTTTATATGTAATAACTTAATTGGCTGTGACTTTGTGCGTTTTCTATAGAACACATACTTGTTACTTAAAACACAAAAGTTGACTGAACAGATTGGTGCTTAATTTAATCTTGCTGTTTATTTCTGGATAAAATCAATTTTATTTAATATCTTTAACTTTTGAGTTACTCGCTAATCTAATTTCTTTTAATTGCAAAAAGTTAAGGTTTTAATATTAGACTAAAGCCCGAAAAATTCTATTCAAACTTAACGCAGTATTTTTTGCATTTAATTTGAGGTTTTAATGCTAGAAAATGTGGCATTACTTAGGATGTAAGTTTACTGCGTTTTGGTAACTGCGAATTCAAGTCTATAATGTACAACTAGCTAAATTAAGTCACACACTCTAAGTGTATTTCAGATAACTTCAGTTGTTTGTAATAAAGTTATTTCCCTAGACTCTAGTTCTGTCACGTTGCTCTTGCATAATCTATTTGTCCATTACTGTGCTTAATTTTATACCTCTGCTAATGTACTGCCGGAGCAATCCATTAAGCTTTAGACTCAAACTTTGTTCTCATGATGATAAAGGTTGCCGAAGTAAATATTTGCTTTGAGAATGCGCAACCGCGTACAGATAATATTATTACGGCGGGCCTCAATATTTATAGTGCTTTGAATGACTTTCAAGCACTTTCTAACTTCTCTATGACTGAAACCCTAGCGTAAGTAGGGAACTATTCGGTATCCCTCGAAAAACTGCTTGTAACGCATGATAATTCTTATTTTTTCTTGGCAAGTATCATCAACGATTAGTTTTTTTTCAGCGTTTAAGCATGAGTAGTACGGTTATTAGAGTAATTCGGAAGCTATATAAATTTAAAGGGATATGCCCAAAGTATGGCGGTACTTTGGGCTACATGTGCGAGAAATGCAAATGCAATAAGGAAACTAAATACTATCGCTCATTTAAAAATAAAACAAGTTTTATCTTATGCCAACCTTTTCACTTGCTAATGTTTATAATTTAATTAATTTCAACAGCTTAAGTCTAATTGTTATGCTGTTAAATAATAATTAATAATTACATTTTTTATATTTTTAGGATAAATTAATTCGTGTTCACGAAAAACGATAACAAATACTAATAATAGGATTAATATTTATGAAAATTGTATTAAAGAAAAAAACTTAAAAGTACTAAAATCAAAAGAGTTGAATGCAGGAAATCTTATAGCATTAGATCAAACTAAGATGATAAACGGTGCAACAGGGATAACGATTGTAAGACCGACTATGACTGATTCTCCTGTTGATATGTTATCTTCTGTTTCTCGTTTATCTGATTTAATAAAGTAAGGGGGGTTTGTTAATAGTCAATCTATATACTGCAATTTCATTTTCCGCTATTTTTAATATAAATACTCCCGAGCTTCAGGAGTATTTATATTCCAGAGAGTCAGGGAATATTAGTGAAGTTTATGTCAAAAACGGGGATCTCGTTAATAAAAAGGACCTATTAATGGCGTATGATAATTATGAGTCAAAAAAGTATGTTTACTCTACCTTAAAGGGCAATGTCATATATGGGTCAAGGTTAGAAAAAGGTGATTTTTTTATAAGGGGGAGCTACTTTTTAAAATTAAAAACGAAGAATTTTACGGTGTACTTTCCCTTAGTGATAAAGATTTAGATAGCATTACCTCTATAAAGCGAGGGAGCTATTTATGTTCAGACGCATATGACTTTCGTTTTAAGGTGGTAAAGGTAGAAAATTTATCTGTTTTAGTCTCAATTAAGTTTTTAGATGAGAATTCAGGCATGAAAAATAAGGGGGTTAATGAAGCTTTTTACAGCTGCAATTAGTTTTGCAGATACTATTTGGTTTTCAAGAGAGTAAGCGTTCACCGTAACCATTTAAGCTTATTTAGGTCGACTAGTCTGGACTTTTTAGTTAAGAAGTTCCCTCTCCACTGATAAACTTTTATTTGCTAAATGTACTTGTTCTAATTAGTTTTACTTTGTATAAGTGGCTGAATATTTTAATAAAAAATCTGGTTGGCTTATTTACTAAATTCTCAAAGTTATACTTCAAACTATCTAAAAAGCATTTTATAGTAGTATATATTTACATATCCACGTCACCCTTTCTTAAGGTGTATTTAACAACAACTTGTGGAATTGCTGGCTTATGCTGTGAACTACTCACCCAACCTATGACCACAGAAAGTTATAGCCTTTGTTAATATCCGGTAATCCCCCCATTTTTAATGGAGGCTATCTGTAGAATTTCCGTTGTTTAACTTTTCCAGTTTTTGTATGGGTGTTATGCCACCTATACCCATGTTAGGGCGTTGATTATTATAAGTCCATAACCAATCGGTTGCTTTATCTTGTAACTCGCTAATATCACTGTAAATATAATGACTTAGCCAGTCATACCTAACCGTGCGATTAAACCGCTCTACATAAGCATTTTGTTGCGGGTTACCTGGTTGAATAAATCGTAATTCAATATTATTATTTAACGCCCACTCTGCTAATTTATGGCTAATATATTCAGGCCCATTGTCACACCTGATAGCTTTTGGCTTACCACGCCATTCTATAATTTGATTGAGTGAGCGGATAACACGCTCAGCGGGGAGTGATAAGTCAGCATCTATTGTGAGTCCTTCGCGATTGAAATCATCAATCACATTGAACAAGCGACACCCTCTGCCATCAGATAATTGGTCGTGCATAAAATCCATTGACCAACATTCGTTAATGGCCTCAGAGACAGCCAATGGTTCAGGCTTCTCCCTTGTTAGGCGTTTTCTAGGCTTTATTCGCAGATTCAGCTCAAGCTCACGGTAAATACGATAAACACGCTTATGATTCCATGTGTAGCCTTTAACATTGCGTAAATATAAAAAACATAAACCGAATCCCCAATTACGCTGACATGTTTCACTTATCATGAAAGTACGACAGGCTAAGACAATACTCATTTTATTTGTGCTAACGACTTCATGAGCCAAGACTTTGCGCTCAGAAGCCTTTACCACTTTTTGCCATTGCCTCTTGAATGACCTCAGATTTTAGCCGCTCTTCAGCATACATTTTCTTTAAACGGCGATTTTCATCTTCAAGCTCTTTCATTCGTGTCATTAAAGGCGCATCCATGCCGCCGTATTTAGCGCGCCATTTATAAAAGGTTGAGTTGCCCATACCATGTTCACGGCATAGCTCAGGGATCGGCACGCCGTTTTCGGCTTGTTTTAAAATGGCAAGGATTTGACTGTCTGTAAAATGTGCTTTTTTCATAATTTTCTCCTGTCTTTACAATAAGAGAAAATTCCATATTTGGCTTCTATTATTTCTTGGGAGAATTACCGCTTGTGTTTAAATAGTTACCTTAAACTACTTCGCATACTTTCAAATAGTCATCGCATACGTCTGTAAAACCTTAAAGTATATGTTGATAAAGTTGCGTCGTACTTCCCCAAAAGGACAAGCCTACATGGCTTTGACCTAAAATCGCTAAAAACTAAATGATCGAACTAGAAGGATATTAAACTATTTAACTCCTAATGATATTATTTAAAACATGTTGCACTGACCACCTGATATCACCCTGACCTTAGTTAGTATTACTTTTTGAATTCGTGATTTAGCGTTTTTTCATCTATTTTTACTTACCCCGTTCAAATTCATCCAAAGTAATCCCTTGCTACTTAGTAATTGCTTTATATTTCCATCTGTAAAGTGAATTGTTGGTGACGCGAAGAGGCTTAGCAGCTTTTACAGTACTGTAGCCTCGCTCTTTTATTATTAAAATAGCTTTATCTTTAAAAGCTTCTGGGTAGCTTTTGTATTACTTTTTTAACTTATATTTTTTCTTTAATTTATTGGCATTAATGCCAATAAATGAAGCGTCCAATTAAATTAGACCCAAACAACTATTGAGATGAGACTTCTTTATGTATTCCTTTCGAAATTTATATCCGTAAATATGTTTATCATATTAGCAAAGCAAACCTAGTCACTATTACTAGCTTATTTTAAAATAACTTTTTATCTTAAGTGACTGAAAAAAATAATTTTTTAAATTATCCTTACATTTGCTAAATGAATAATTATCTGTGAATATAAATTCCATCGAATCAGAGGGCGGCAATAAAAACCCTCTTTAAAAGTTAAATAATTTGGAGTTTACTATGACGCTTAATGAATATTTTAGTAGTTACTATGCATTAATCTGCGATGGTAGCTTAGATGATCTAGAGGATTATTTTTGTTCTGGCTCCCCTTTATTTAATGCAACTAAGCAACAGTTTGAAACACTAAGAAAGCAATTTGATTTTAAGTTTACTTTGCAAAATGTTGCATTAATTGCAAAGCAAGACGACTTATTAGTTGTAAGGGATGTAGTTAATTTTAAAGCAGAGATAGATGGTAAAGCTATAGATAAAGTGTCGAGCAATTTACATTCGCTAGTAAAAGAGTCAGGTGAATGGAAATTACATTGTAGTACACCACTACCTGAGGCAATGGCGTAAATATGTCTGATTTATTTCGTAAAGAAGCGATTGACCATCAAGGACAAAAACTTGATGGGGAAGTAACTATAGCAACTCATATGTCTTTTAAATGGATCCTGGGTTTAATTTTAGGAATTGTTGTTGTTGGCTTTACATATCTTGTATTAGGTGAATACCACCGAAAAGAAGTTGTTTCCGGTTATTTGCGGCCAACAACAGGGCTATCTAAAGTCTACCCTTTAACAACCGGTGTTATTGATGAAATTTTTGTTGAAGAAGGGGATCATGTCGCAAAAGGGCAGTTATTAGCACGGATACGCATAGAAAGGTTACTGGCCTCAGGCAACGACATTAATGATGTGATTGTGAGTGAGTTAACCAAGCAAAAGCAATTTTTAAATGAAAACTTACAAAATCAAAAGTTATTAGCTGAAGTGAGTCTTGAAAAATTAGAATCTCAAATAGCGAGTACGACTTTTCAGGTGGAGCAGGCCCAAAAACAGCTGACATTATTAGAAAAACGAGTTGTTTTGAGTAAGAAGAGAGTTGCTGATACGGAGTCGCTCATAGAAAAACAATTTGCTTCTAATGCTGATTTAGAGACGGTAAAAGATAATTATTTTGCGATTCAGCAACAAGCAGAAGATTTAGAAGCGCGTTTACTCACGCAAAAAGAGTTACTCAGTCAGTACCAGTTTGAATTAATACAAATGCCGATGAATCAACAAGAGATTGAATCACAGCTACGTTCTCAATTAGCTAATATAAATCAGCAGATTAGCCAAGCTGAATCACAAGGTAGTTATGATGTTCGTAGCCAGCGTAGTGGACGCATTAGTAACTTGTTGGTTAAACCTGGAATGATGGCGCAATCAAATTACCCATTGATGGCTGTTTTACCAGAGGACACAAAATTAGAAGCCGTTCTTTTTGTACCCACAAGAGCATATGGATTTGTGCAGAAAGGACAAGGTACACGCATTCGTTATCAAGCATTTCCGTACCAACGCTTTGGTATATATGACGGAGTAATAAAAAGTGTATCTAAATCAATACTTTTACCAAATGAGACTGCTTTACCCGTGTCGCTTCAAGAGCCTATGTACCAGGTGGTAGTTGAGCTAACAAATCAAAATGCGCAAGCTTATGGGGCTTCAGTTCCTTTACAAGCAGGCATGTTACTAGAGGCCGACATTATGGTAGATAGTCGTTCGCTGTTTGAGTGGTTATTTGAGCCAATATATAGCATTAAGGGAGCAGTATAATGGAAAACCCAATGCATTTATTAAGATTTAGTGGAGTAAAAAGACTTCCAGTAATCTTACAAACAGAAGCAGCTGAATGTGGATTAGCAAGTATTGCAATGGTTGCTGCGTATTATGGATATAAAACTGACTTAACAAGTTTACGTCAAGAGCATGAAATATCTTTGAAAGGTGCCAACCTTGAAGAGCTGATGCAAATAGCAGATAAGTTGAAGCTGAGTTCTCGTGCTTTAAGATTAGATTTAGATCATTTATCGCAGCTTAAAACTCCCTGCATTTTACACTGGGATATGAATCATTTTGTAGTACTTAAAAAGGTAACTAAAAAGTCAATTGAGATACACGATCCGGGTTTAGGTGAACGCAAATATACAATGGAAGAGTTTTCTAAACACTTCACGGGTGTTGCATTGGAATTGAGCCCAACAGAAGAGTTTAAGTCAGAAGATTCACGTGTAAATTTAAAGTTATCTGATTTTTGGAGCAAGGTCACAGGTTTAAAGTCAACGTTAGGTAAAGTGTTTGTTTTATCACTATTACTGCAAGCATTTGCAATAGCGAGCCCTTACTACATGCAGCTTGTAGTTGATGAAGTGATTTTAAGCTACGACCAAAATCTACTCGCTATTTTAGCAATTGGATTTGGCTTGTTGATGGGAATAGAAATGGTCACGGGAGCTGTACGGAGTGTTTTATTATTGCACTTTGGTAATTTAATGAGCATACAGCTTGGTGCCAATCTATTTCATCATTTAATCAGATTACCATTACAGTATTTTGAAAAACGGCATATAGGTGATGTCGTCTCTCGGTTCGGCTCACTGCAACAAGTAAAGGAGTTACTTACTAAAGGAGTAATAGAGGCGGTTATCGATGGTGTGATGGCTATCGCAACACTTATTATGATTTTTTTATACAGCCCAAAGCTCAGCGTCATCGTTTTAATAGCGATAGCCATTTATGCCGTGTTTAGAATTGCAATGTATCGTCCACTTCGTCAAATGTCAGAAGAGGTAATAGTAAACCAAGCCAAAGAGCAATCGAACTTTATGGAAACCGTTAGAGGTATCCAAACGATTAAACTGTTTGGGCGAGAAGTTCAAAGACAAAGTGTATGGCATAACAAGTATGCAGACAGTTTGAACTCAGGAATACGTGTAGGACACTTAAACATAGGCTACGAAGCATTTAATAAAATTATCTTTGGTCTTGAAAATGTTCTAGTTATTTACTTTGCAGCCATGCTGGTCATGGAAGGTGATTTAACGGTCGGTATGTTGTTTGCCTTTATGGCTTATAAACGCCAATTTGTAGAAAAAATGGCGAGCTTAATCGAAAAAATAATCGAATTTAAAATGCTTAGCCTTCATTTTAACCGCCTAGCTGATATTTCTTTAACTGAGAAAGAGCAAAATATTCAAGGCAAAATGAGTGGTAAGAAAATCAGTGGCAACATAGAGCTTAAAGGCATTAATTACCGATACAACAAAAAAGAAGCACCGGTATTTAAACACTTAGACCTATCAATTAAAGCCGGAGAGTCAGTCGCCATTATTGGCCCGTCGGGTTGCGGTAAAACCACACTTGCAAAGTTAATGCTTGGATTGTTTGAACCCGACGAAGGAAAGATTGAAGTAGACGGTGTTGATATTAGACAGCTAGGACTTGGTCAATATAGAACGCAGATTGCAGCTGTAATGCAGGACGACCAGCTTCTATCAGGCTCAATAGCTGACAATATATCGTTTTTTGACCCAGAGCTCGATATGCAACAAGTTGAATGGGCGGCTAAAATTGCAGCTATAGATAACGATATTTTACAAATGACAATGGGCTACAACACACTTGTTGGTGATATGGGAGCTGCGTTATCGGGCGGGCAAATACAGCGTTTATTACTTGCAAGAGCTTTGTACAGAAAACCTAAAATTCTGTTTATGGATGAAGCAACAAGTAATTTAGATACAAAGCTAGAGTTTTCGGTAAACGAAGCAGTAAAAAACCTAGATGTGACACGTATTATTATTGCACACAGGCCTGAAACAATAGCCAGTGCAGATAGAGTTATAGAGCTTAGGTATGGTGAAGCAATAGAAGTAGATAAGCCTGATTTAGGTTCAAGAACTAAAGCTATAAAGAAAATAAATAGCTTAAATATTGAAAATGAAGAGTTTATAGATACAAGTTCAGATGGCAGTTTTTTAATAAGTTAATTAATAAAAAAGGAGAAATAAATGAAAGAGTTAAATGTTGTTCAATTAGAGAAAATAAATGGTGGTTGTGATGTAGCAGTAGATAGATCTCCACCTACTTTTATAGAGATTATTTTAGACCTCATTGCTAGATAAAAATGAAAATAATGAAGAATATAAATGGAGCTCAAATAAACAACGTCAATGGTGGTATGTCTATAAATCCAGCCTTTATTGGCCTTGCAATATTTATATTATAAAAAATTATGCTTCGATTGTAGCGTAGATAAATTAAAGCGTTGGAGATTAAAAGTGAAATTATTAAATTGTACAGAAAGCTTAGAAGCAACAGGTGGTGCAGTTTCTACTGGAAGCAGACCAGTAATATGTGGCCCTATTGAAATACCAAAATCTAATCAGACTTACTAAAACACAATAAACTTAAAATAGGAAAATATCATGAATGAATTGAACATAATGCAAGTGAAAGAAGCTAATGGTGGCATTGTAGATGGTGGTTGTGTAATTGGACCTAAAGTCCCAACTATTCCAAAGATTTTTCAATAGGAGAGGTATATGAAAACATTAAATATAGTTCAGTTGGAAGTAGTGAGTGGTGGTGTTTCAACGGTTTATCATGAGGGTGCATGGCTGCAAGCCATTAGAGATCTAATGAATCAACTTAAATAATATAAATAGGTAGCCAATAAAAATGAAAGAATTAAATACGCATCAAGTAGAGCAAGTTAATGGCGGTAACCCACTAGCAATAATGTTTCTAGCTGGTTTGGCAGGTGGTTATATTTACGAAAAACTTCAATAATAAGGAATAAAGATGCAAGAACTTAACGCAGTACAGTTAGAAGAAGTGAATGGTGGTAATGCACTTTGGGCAGCATTTAAAGCTGGTTGGGAACTAGGGCGTTTAATCGCGAAGTAATAATACTAATTGAAAAGGATATAAGAATGAAAGAATTAAATACGCATCAAGTAGAGCAAGTTAATGGCGGTAACCCACTAGCAATAATGTTTCTAGCTGGTTTGGCAGGTGGTTATATTTACGAAAAACTTCAATAATAAGGAATAAAGATGCAAGAACTTAACGCAGTACAGTTAGAAGAAGTGAATGGTGGTAATGCACTTTGGGCAGCATTTAAAGCTGGTTGGGAACTAGGGCGTTTAATCGCGAAGTAATAATACTAATTGAAAAGGATATAAGAATGAAAGAATTAAATACGCATCAAGTAGAGCAAGTTAATGGCGGTAACCCACTAGCAATAATGTTTCTAGCTGGTTTGGCAGGTGGTTATATTTACGAAAAACTTCAATAATAAGGAATAAAGATGCAAGAACTTAACGCAGTACAGTTAGAAGAAGTGAATGGTGGTAATGCACTTTGGGCAGCATTTAAAGCTGGTTGGGAACTAGGGCGTTTAATCGCGAAGTAATAATACTAATTGAAAAGGATATAAGAATGAAAGAATTAAATACGCATCAAGTAGAGCAAGTTAATGGCGGTAACCCACTAGCAATAATGTTTCTAGCTGGTTTGGCAGGTGGTTATATTTACGAAAAACTTCAATAATAAGGAATAAAGATGCAAGAACTTAACGCAGTACAGTTAGAAGAAGTGAATGGTGGTAATGCACTTTGGGCAGCATTTAAAGCTGGTTGGGAACTAGGGCGTTTAATCGCGAAGTAATAATACTAATTGAAAAGGATATAAGAATGAAAGAATTAAATACGCATCAAGTAGAGCAAGTTAATGGCGGTAACCCACTAGCAATAATGTTTCTAGCTGGTTTGGCAGGTGGTTATATTTACGAAAAACTTCAATAATAAGGAATAAAGATGCAAGAACTTAACGCAGTACAGTTAGAAGAAGTGAATGGTGGTAATGCACTTTGGGCAGCATTTAAAGCTGGTTGGGAACTAGGGCGTTTAATCGCGAAGTAATAATACTAATTGAAAAGGATATAAGAATGAAAGAATTAAATACGCATCAAGTAGAGCAAGTTAATGGCGGTAACCCACTAGCAATAATGTTTCTAGCTGGTTTGGCAGGTGGTTATATTTACGAAAAACTTCAATAATAAGGAATAAAGATGCAAGAACTTAACGCAGTACAGTTAGAAGAAGTGAATGGTGGTAATGCACTTTGGGCAGCATTTAAAGCTGGTTGGGAACTAGGGCGTTTAATCGCGAAGTAATAACACTAATTGAAAAGGATATAAGAATGAAAGAATTAAATACGCATCAAGTAGAGCAAGTTAATGGCGGTAACCCACTAGCAATAATGTTTCTAGCTGGTTTGGCAGGTGGTTATATTTACGAAAAACTTCAATAATAAGGAATAAAGATGCAAGAATTAAACAAAAGTGAAGATCAAGTGGTAGGTGGTACAGTTGCGTTATTAGTAATTGGAGGCCCTGTAATGGGTAGTATAGTTCATTACGTAGTACAAAAATAATTTTAAGAGGTATAAAAATGAAAGATTTAAATAAAGACGAAATTTTAGTTGTAAATGGCGGAAAGTCAGTGATAGAGAAAGTTTGGGATAAAATTCAGGAACTCTTAAAATGAAAGAACTAAATACAGTGCAATTAGAAGAAGTAAATGGCGGAAAGTCAGTTATAGGGAAAGTTTGGGATAAAATTCAGGATCTCTTAAAATGAAAACTTTAGATAAAAAAGAAGTATTAAAAATTAACGGTGGCGCTAAAAGTTTAGCGGATAAAATCGACGAAATTTTTAATAAAATGGTTGGTATTTTTGAAACCGAAAAATAGTATTACCCCTCTTGGCGGAGAAGTAATATTAACTTATTGCGAGAAATAAGATGAATAAGGAGCAGATATGCTCCTTTTTTTGCCATCAAAAACTGCGAGCTTTAATATACAACAAAGGGCAGGTAATCCCCCCATTTTTAACGACGACCAGCAGTTGAGTTTTTCAAGTTTTTTATTGGTGTTATATCATCTAAGCCCTGGTATGGTAATAGTCCCATAAGTTAATTATTATTTAACCTTGTTTAGGTAATGTGATATCCAAGCTTTGGCTGCAATCAAAGCCTTTTATACAGTGGTTCGATTGAGCTTAGACTCTTCTATTGAGAGACCGTTAACAAGTAATAACGCTGTATAAATTCCAAGTATTAAACTCTGATTACTAATGGACTCTCAAGCTAAATAGCTGAGCTTATTGCCGGCGCTTACTATTCTTATCTATTGTGCTTTAAATTGTTAGGGGCTTTCATCACCAGGTTACTATAGCTTCCTATCAGGGTAATAATTTACTAGGCCATGCTCTTCTATAGTTATCATATTGGTTACTTCGGTTTTTCGTTGGTAAGCGGACATACATTTACATTTTGAGCCAGTGATTGTCGATTTATTTATAAAATAGATCCTTTTTATGGTGATATATTAAGTCACCCCTTACTAAATAACTTAAGATGACAGAGTAATTCAAAACCTTTCCCTTTAGCAGGTATTTTTAGCACTTTATTGATATTGCGGTTTTTATTCTAAGCTTGATTCAATATGTGATTTTACTGCTAATTACTAATCAGGGCGGGATCACACTTTGTAAATAAACAAATTTTATGATCTAATACCATAAATTTCATAACCTTACACTTATTATGTCACTCTTCTCACATTTAGAACTCGTCAAAGATAATCGTTCACATATAAATCAACACCATAACTTAGTTGATGTGCTTTTTCTTATTATTACTGCCGTTACATCAGGGTGTGAAAACTGGCAAGATATTGAAGTCTATGGCGAAAGTAAGCTTAATTGGTTAAGAGGATTTCGTTCTTTCAAAAATGGCATACCCACTCGACATAGTATTGCTCGGATTTTTAGAACCGTTGATACTGACTCATTACTACTCGCGATGTATAGCTGGGTCAATCAAAACCGCGTTAAATCAGCGCATCCTGTCATTGCCTTCGATGGCAAAACTATTCGCGGAGCAAGTAAACACATTGCTGATAAATTACACCTCGTTTCAGCATTTGATTGTGAGGCAGGTCTCACATTATTCCATCAAACAGTTGGCAGTAAGACGAATGAAATACCGGCAGTTCGGGATTTATTGAAAATACTCGATATCAATAACACCGTCATTACACTTGATGCTTTGCACTGCCAAAAAGAAACGCTAAAACAGCTAATTAGCAGACATGCAGATTATCTAGTGCAAGCAAAGGGTAATCAAAAGAAACTTTATAGCGCGATTCAAGATGCATTTACACACCAGTATGAATCTGAAAACTCAGAGATACTTAGTCATGTAACACAAGATGCAGGGCATGGGCGAAAAGAAGTACGCACGATAGATTGTCTTGATGCGCGTTTATTACCGAGTGAAATTAAAGAGAGCTGGCCATCAGTTAGGACAATCGTTGCGGTGCAGCGAGAGCGAACGAAGGGTAATAGAACGAGTATTGACACACATTACTACCTAACATCGCTGACAGACAATATATTGATAAGTAAAGCAATAAGACAACATTGGCTGATAGAAAATCAGCAACACTGGATACTGGATGTCGTATTTAAAGAAGATGCCTGTCAAATACATGAGCCATTAAGTGCGCAACATATGGCACTATTTAGACGCGTCGTTAGGAACATGATAAAGCAGCATACGAAAAGCAAGGGGTCAATAAGAAGTAAGTGTGTAAGAGCTTGTTATGATGATGCTTTTAGAGAAGAACTTCTTTTTGGTTAACATTTTTAACAAAGTATGCTCGCGCCCTGAATTACTAATCAAGACTTTAAATAATAGTTTTAATGAGAATCCCAGTTGAATTTGCCGATTAAGTTTTCGATAAAACCCTTTTACGAATCATGCTTATACCTATAAAAAAGCGTTTACTTTATTCATGAATAGTCATTTCCTGAACTTTAAACATTGCTACTCATAGTTGAAACGGCCCCGCTCAATTCACCAACTAATTAAACAATATGCAGCGCTTACAAACCACGCTATTTCATATTTAGAGCATAAAATGAAATTATAATAAAATAACATTTAAATATAAAGTGTTGATTTACATTGCTTTATGTTTTTTTTGGTTTTTTGCAATCTTTAAAAAATAAACTCATTATTAATCCCGTCGAAAACATTGAGCGACATGAATTTGAATTCTAAACCAGTAATTGGCTGATTTAATATGCATATTTGAAAGCGTAGTTGTTGCAGCCAAAAATAATAAAATAGGAATAACAAAATGGCTAAGTACTTCCAATCAGAATATGAATTAGAGCGTTTTTTAGATAAGCAAATTGCAGCCGACTGTATTGACAGTTATTTGGATTCAGACGGTGTTATAAGTAATAGCTGCCAAATATTTAATATCGCGGAAAGCGACATAAGTAATTTAGATTATTACACACTTAACTAATAGGGTTTATAAATGGCTTATATTGTTATTGGGCAGTCACATGATGAGCATGCCCAGCAAATACTTGAAAAGTTAAAAATGCGTGGTGTTGAAGCATACTTACTGCAAACACATGACTTTCCAAAAAAATAAAGTTTAGTTTTTCACCTAATGATGGCAATGGCAGTTTAACTTTAAGATGCGGCACGCTGATTAATTTAAGTGATATTAAAGCCGTGTTTTGGCGTAGCTTTTCGGGTGTGTCCGATGAGGAGACTCGAGCCACTTATATGACTGAGCAGGGTATTGCAGCAAAGGATAGCATGGCCTGTTTAAGAACATGGTTTTACTTAGACAATAGCACTAAGTGGGTTAATGGCTGGGAGGCTTTTCAGCATCATCAAGAAAAACCCTATCAATTACAAAAAATAAAAAATTTGGGCGTTAAAATTCCACAAACCTATGTTGGTAACAACATAGAAGATATAAAGTTTGCATATAAAAATTTAGAGCAAAGTATTTTTAAGCCTGTTTTCGGTGGCGCGCATACTGAAATGTTAACAGAGTCTCACTTAGAAACAGAAAGAGTAGAAGCAGCATTGGCTAAATCACCCATTACAGTACAAGAGTTTATTGCTGGGACAAATATACGAACTTATGTAGTTGGTAAGCGTGTTATCTCCATTGAGCTTAAAAGCGACATGGCTGATTTTAGAGAAGATGATGATGCAAAGCTGATAGTGATTGATACACCTGAGTTAATAAAGAGCCAAGCAAAGCATATTGCTGAAGAGTTATACCTTAATTGGACTGCTATAGACTGGCGTAGGAACGAAAGCGGTGAGTATTATTTTTTAGAAGCAAACCCTTCTCCCATGTTTATTGGTTTTGAAAAGCAATCAGGTATTCCAATGTCTGATTATATAGTTGATTACATGTTAGAACATTAATAATTGATAAAAAGGAAATATATATGAAAGAGTTAAGTATTGTTCAACTAAAAAATGTAAATGGTGGCCTAGGTTGGGACGAAAATGGTAATTGGGTCGACTGTTTGGGTCAAGTTATTAGAACTTTAACCCGGTAATCATGTAAGTAGCTAAACACAAATATTAGTTTTTTACTGTTATGTGAATTCTTGGCGGGGTATCACATAATAAAAACTGGCAATAATGCCATCAATGAGAAAGTAAATAAGGAAAAGAAAATGCACCCATTTTCATTAGAAAAAACACAAGAAGAGCAAGTTGTAGGTGGCGTTGTTGCCTCTAAAGTTACTTATTTTGGCGGTTGTACAGAGGATGGCGGTGGGATCAATCCTACAGACCCAATTACAATGGCTATCCCTGAAGATGGCAACGACCCTCGCCCATTTCCACCTGAAGAGTGGATGTAAGTAAAAACTGTATAGTTAAAGACAAGCTTTAACGTTACGTGAGTTCTTGGCGGAGTATCACGTAATAAAAACGGCAATAATGCCATCAATGAGAAAGTAAATAAGGAAAAGAAAATGCACCCATTTTCATTAGAAAAATCACAAGAAGAGCAAGTTGTTGGCGGTAAAGGTGATGTTAATTTTACTCTAAGCCTTAAGGAGGATGGAGGCCCTGGAGTCCCTGGTGGGCCGATCACTATGGCGATCCCTGAAGACGGTAACGATCCACGTCCATTTCCACCTGAAGAATGGATGTAATTTTCTTACTTATGGGTGTAGTAATACCCGTATAAAGCAAAGTTAAAATTCACTTTTATTAATACTTAAAGGTAAAAACATGATTGAGTTACAAAATAAAGAAATGATAGCAAATATTTTTGGTGGAGTGTATATGGATGAAAATGGTAATGGTTGTATTCCACCATTTATTGTTATTCAGCTGTAACCGGTGACAACGTATGAAATTGAATAAAAGAAAACTTAAACAGTTACAAGAGTTCAATGTAATTGATATTAAAATGACAGACAAAGTTGTAGGTGGTTTTTGCCCCCCAACAGTTATTACTTGTAGCCCTGAAACCATCAATAAATTAGAAATGTAAGGAAAATATTATGAATATTAAAATGAATAAAAAAGCTATTAAAAACCTTTCTCAACAAGGCCGTAGTGCTAATGTTGCTACTAAAGAAGTTGCGGGAGGTGCACGTTATCCGGTTGAGCAACCAACAGGTAATATGTTTACTCTAAATTCTTGTGGTATTGTTTGTATCTCAGAAATGTAAGACATTCCACTGCACTTCAAACCTAGACAGTAGTAAGTTGTATTAGTTCAGACAAGATCTGACAATTCAACTTGAAAAAGTGAGAGTTACCCGTTTTGATAAAGGTGTCGAATCTTTAAATCAAAACAAACAAAAAGGTAACTCTCATGTTGCATACTAACAATCCAATCATAAAACACAAAGCTGGTTTACTTAACCTTGCCGAAGAACTAGGCAATGTATCAAGAGCCTGTAAAGTCATGGGCGTATCACGAGATACATTTTATCGTTATCAAGAACTCGTTAATGAAGGTGGTATTGATGCATTAATCGAAAAGAACCGCCGTACACCAAATATAAAGAATCGCGTTGACGAAGAAACAGAGCAAGCCGTCATTAACTATGCAGTTGACTATCCTGCTCACGGTCAACATAGAACCAGCAATGAGCTTCGTAAGTTAGGCGTGTTTGTCTCAGGTAGTGGTGTTCGTTCAATCTGGTTGCGTCACGATTTAGAAAACTTCAAAAAACGATTGAAAGCATTGGAAAACAAAGTCGCTAATGAAGGCATTATTTTATCTGACGCTCAAGTTGCTGCGCTAGAAAAGAAAAAACATGACGATGAAGCCTGTGGTGAAATTGAAACAGCGCATCCCGGTTATCTTGGCTCACAAGACACATTTTATGTTGGTAACCTTAAAGGTGTTGGTCGTATCTATCAACAAACCTTTGTGGATACCTACAGTAAAGTCGCCTTTGCGAAGCTCTACACAACGAAAACGCCAATTATAGCGGCTGACATGCTCAATGATAAAGTATTGCCTTATTTCGAAGGTCATAAGTTACCTATGCTTAGAATATTAACTGACCGAGGAACTGAGTATTGTGGGCGAGTTGAGCATCATGATTATCAGCTATATTTGGCAATTAACGACATCGACCATACAAAAACGAAAGCAATGTCCCCGCAAACAAATGGTATCTGTGAGCGTTTCCATAAGACGATTTTAAACGAGTTCTATCAAATCACATTCCGCAAAAAGTTGTACGATTCAATGGAAGAACTACAAAAAGATCTGGACGAATGGATGGATTACTACAACAATGATCGGACTCATCAAGGAAAAGTATGTTGCGGTCGAACACCACTTGAAACATTACTGGATGGAAAAACGGTTTGGGCAGAAAAGAATTTAGCTCAAATCTAAACTAACAGTCACCATTAGAAAAATGGGTAACTGTCAGATCAAGTCTGAGCTAGTACAGGCAGTAAAAGCTATACCTACACTGACAACAATAAGGAGAGGTATTGCAGCAGTAGTAACAATAATGGCCCCAGCAAAAGCGGTTGCAAAATAAGTAACTGCAAATGTTGTAGCTATAGCAGCTCCAACAACTGCCATATCGACAGCTATACCTGCGACTAAGTCATGCCATGTTTTTTGATCATTTAAAAACAAATCTACACTGTGGAATGTAACTGAAATTAATAAACTAACTACAAAGCCTCCTTTCATTGCTTTAGAGGCTTCTAGCTTGCCTACGCCGATAGTAAAAAGCCTAGGATTACTTGCTAAATAATGAGTTCCAGTTAAATGAGCTCTGATACCAGGGTAAGAAGTGATTATAATAGCGGGGGAGCCATTATATATTTTGATTTTAAACTTACCAAACGTATTACCTTGGCGCTTCATTACTTCTGCAATAATGACTAAAGCTTTAATATCATCAAATAGAGGATATAGACCAGCCCCTGCTTTCAAAGGATCTTTAATTCGTTTCCATTTACTTGATAGTGAATTATGCTCTTCCAGTAACTCATCAAGCCAATCAACCACTTCTGAACGAAATTTACCTTGCTTCATCTTTACAGAGATAATGTAGTCTACAAACTCTCTGAGTTCATTTGAATAAGAGTGTGGTTATTACCTGATAGAATGCTTTTTATTTGGCTTTGACGTTGCCTTTCGGCAATAGCACGGCGAGCATGAGCTGACATATAACACTTCCTTGAGTATATTTTTTAATCCGTTAACCATAAGTTTAAATAATAGTCAAAATATAAGCAATAAAAAAGCGAGTATATAACTCGCCTTAAAAAGGTGTTGGCTTATTATTTTTTAACTGGGCGTTTCCAACCTGTTAAATTACGCTGTTTAGAGCGTGCTATTGCTAATTGGTCATCTTCAACGGTACTGGTGATCACAGAGCCTGCACCAATTGTTGCAGTTGCACCTATATTTACTGGGGCAACAAGTGATGAATTAGAACCAATAAAAGCATTATCGCCAATAATAGTTTTTGATTTATTAACACCATCGTAGTTACAGGTAATAGTACCCGCGCCAATATTCACTTTTTCGCCAATTTCAGCATCACCTAAGTAACTTAAGTGGTTGGCTTTTGAGCCTTTGCCTAAACGGGTTTTTTTCATCTCAACAAAGTTACCAATGTGTGAGTCTTCTTCCATTACAGCGCCTGGGCGAAGCCGAGCATAAGGACCCAACGTACACTTATCTGCAACTGTGGCATCTTCAATCAGCGTATTAGCTTTAATAATAACGTTATCGCCTATGGTACAGTTTTTAAGGACACAGTTAGGGCCAATTTGTACATTGCTACCAAGGGTTACATTACCTTCAAAAATAACGTTTATATCAATAAGTACATCTTCACCGGTGGTAACTGTTCCACGCACATCAATACGAGCAGGATCAGCAAGTGTTGCACCATTTAACATTAACTCTTGCGCTTGCCATGCTTGGTAAGCGCGCTCAAGACCAGCAAGTTGTACGCGGTTATTTGCGCCCTCAACTTCCATTGCATGATCTGGCTGAGCTGAAGTAATTTCTACACCTTCACTGTGCGCCATTGCAACGATATCTGTTAAGTAGTACTCGCCTTGTGCATTATTGTTAGATAAGTTACCCAACCATGTTTTTAATAGCTTACCGTTAACAGCCATAATGCCTGTATTTACTTCGTTAATAAGTAACTGCTCTGAGCTTGCATCTTTTTGCTCAACAATACCGACTAACTTACCACCGGCACGAAGCATTCGACCATAGCCATTTGGGTTTACCAAATTTACCGTTAATACCGCTAAACCATTTTTAGGTGTTGCGGCTAATAAACGCTCTAGTGTTGATTGTTTTGTTAGCGGTACATCACCGTATAAAATCAATACTGTGTCTTCATCGTTAATATGAGAGTTGGCTTGCGCTACTGCGTGGCCAGTACCGAGTTGTTCTGCTTGGAGTACCCAATTTACATCGTTATCGGCAAGTTGTTGTTGTAATAGTTCGCCGCCATGTCCATAAACTAAGTTTGTAGTCGTTGCACCTAATGCCATCACATTATCAATAACGTGCTGTACCATTGGTTTACCTGCAACTTTGTGCAAAACTTTAGGTAGAGCAGAGCGCATGCGAGTACCTTTACCCGCAGCAAGAATAACAGTTGTTAGAGCCATTAAAACAATTTCCTTTTTTCGTTGTTTTAGCTAAATAAGTCTTATGTTTGTGCAGAAGATTACGTAAATCACTTCTTGTGCAAATACTCAGTAGGTTAGTTTATTAGTACTGAATCTTGACTGAAAAACACACTTAATTGAATAGCGTTATTGTAGCGAGGATTGGTAAAATATATAAGCGCGTTTAAAGGTATTACAACTTTAAACGCGCTTTTTTTATTTAGCTTTACCTGTAGAAAAGTATTTTCTCCTTAGCAAATCATGTATTACAAACTCTTGCTCTCTTCCATATGCTTTAAATATACGGTTATTATGCATGTGTAAAAGTGAGCCTAAAAGTGAATCTCGTGTACAGTTAAGCTTATTTTCTTTAATGAGCTTAACTAAGGCTTTAACAATTGGCTCAGCGTTATTTTGCCATTCTTTAAGTAATTTAAAAATAAACTTTTGCGTTTCATCAAGGCCATCTGTATCAACAGTATTTAGCTTAATGAAGTCGTCATTTAACTGATCTTGATACTCTCGAAAACGGCTACCTAACTGCTTACGTAAAATACTATTTTCGTTAAACTCATTACCAAAACCATCTCGTAAACGGCTAATCAAACTTAAACGCTCATCATCCGTGTAATTAAATAGATTGAGTAACTTATGTGTATAATTTAATGCTATTCGCCAACGTATATCTTCACCGTGGTCGTCGACTAGTAAACATGCGTTTGTAATTAACTCACTATCATACATAAATAAAGATTCAGCCAAGGCTATGGACTCAGGCCCACCATAGCGCTCAACTTCTCGCTCATATGTCATTAGCTCTACTTTATGTAATTCACCGCTTTCGATCATTGGATCAAGTTGGTTATTTAATAAAGGTAGTAACTCACCACATAATATATTTGGCTTTCCATGAAAACGAACTCTAATATGCCAGTCTGGATCTGAGTATCTAATAAAAAACCACTTGTTATAAAGGTTTTTGTTTGACTCAATGAGTGGAAGTAACTTCTCACACAGAAGTTGTTCAACTAAAGAATTACCGCTATAAATTTTTAAACTGAGCCACTCAGAACCAGCACTAAACCTTCTTTTAATTGGCTTGGCCGATATATTTGCAAGTGGCTCACCTACAAAGTGCTTATGTACTTTTGCCGCTGTATTTCTAAAAGGTACTATTACTTCATTATTATAATGATGCCCTTGTTCATCTTTTACACGTGAGGAAAAACTAGAAGATAAAACCTCCTTTAATTCAACCTTGGTTTGTCCTTTAGTCTCTGCTAGTAAAATTTCAAACATGTCTGAGTTTCGCAAGTCCAATTGCAAAATATTATCAAACATTGCATAACAAACTTGCGGGTCTAATTGGAAGGTAGCTAAGAGAGTATTGAGCTTATCCATATTAAGCTGGCCATCAATTAACACTTCTTGTAGATATTTTCTATCGATGCGCCATGTTTTTTCACTAAGCACTAAATTATCTAACATTATCCGTGGTACAAAACTATCTCTGGTTGTACTTTGCGGCATAGAAAACTGAGGTACTCGCCCATCTTGATGTTGCAGCATGCATAAAAATTTATATGCACTAAGGCTGCGCGAAGAATAATTGTGTGCACATGACAAGCGCGGAACAATTTGTTTATTTAATCGCTTACTCCAGAGCTTAACCTGATGGCCTTCAACCCAAACATATAAATCACTTAAATGAATTTGATATTCGTCATTTAGGCTGCTGTCAGCCATAAATACAATCTCGTATTCACGTAAATGCGGACGAGCAATAACGTTACCGGGTCGCCCTTCTGGCATATGTACAACTTCAGCAAAAATAACATCTGGAGAATGCGCCTGTTCTAGCCTTAACTCTTCCCTCACTGCATTTTTTAAACTTTCATCTAAATGACAAAAACGGCCTAATAAATTTGCTGATGATGGCCCATAGCAGCCATTAAACTTAATTATAGGATTGTGTTTATCATCTTCGTACAAACTTAGCATTGCAGCAAAAGAGCTGGGATAATATTTTAGTGCGTCAGTATTTGTCGCTTTAACTTTGAGTTCTTTACTTTTTAGAGCAATACAGTTTTTATTGCGATTTTTTGGTAAACTAATTGCTTCTTCAATAATTGCATCAATTAGACTCACACCTGCCGGAGTATTGACAATACCGCCAGCCCGAGCGAAGTGTAAGCCGGCAACCAAAGGTGCTTCATAGCCTGTTTCATTTGAAATACCAATCCCTGTTTCATCATCTAAAATGACATCAAGTGCTACAAACTGCCCTTCAAAACGAGCATTAAATTGGTTAATAAACGGGGATAAAGGATTGCTTCTTTCGTTCAAGCTCAAACCAGACAGTAGCTCAAGTTGCTTTTGCAAGCGGTTAATTTCTATTTCGCTTAAATAACAAGTACTGTAGTTGCGATATATATCAGCTTGAAACAGCTTATTTTCTTGTGCTTTTATTGGCAATTTATCTAAATGTGTAAGTAATTGCTTGTATGGTGCAATGCTTCCTAAGTTATCTTCATCTAGATGATCTCATTTTTACCAAAACTGTAGCAAGATGATCAGCGTAAATATTTTCTTTAAGATTTTGAATAGACTTTAATAAAGCATAATCTGGAGAATCTCCAGTTAATGGCAATGGTATATCAGCTATTAAAATGCCTTCATCTATTAAATCTTGAATGTATGACTCTACATCTTCTTTATCGGCATCTATATATTGCTCACAAAAAGCCTTACATAAGTTATTAAAGCTAATCCCGGTACTTGCTAAATTTAAAGCAAATTTAAAATATTCGTCACTTTCCACCGCGCTTAAACGATATTGCATACTATCATCGAAGAGGTAAGCTTCTATGTAACGACACTGCTCCGCGATGAAATAATGAGAGGGATTTGGTTTATATTTTAGTGTGTCAGATTTCGAGGTATGCTTGATAAAATAGTCTTTAAGCTCATTTAGGTAAAACATGTCTAAACGAGTCTTTCGGCTATCTTTTTTATAATCCCCACAGATTAAATCTGTAACCGAAGTGATCTCACCTTTACTTACACCCGAAAATAAACCGAACGGTGTTGCTCTTGAACACATCCGGATCATATATTTTATTAAAGCGTGTGATACCTTTTTACCTTGCTTAGTGTCTGGTTTTTCACGCCATAGATTTATGCGTTCTAATAACGAGGGGCTAGCTAAATAAAGTGCTTCTTGAACACCATACATAGCTAACCAGCTTTCAAGTATTTTATTAGTATCAGCATTCGCATTATTAAACTGTAGAAGTTGTTCGTTACTTAACCGTGGTGCACGTACAACAAAGAATGGAGCATTTTTTATTTTATTAGTCATTCCAATTTCCTTTTGTATTTTAATCAATTAGCAAACTATCGGCCCAACCAAACTCACCATTTAAAAGACTTATAATTACTAGCCCAATTCCTGAATACCCCATTAAGAGACTGAAATCCTCTTCATAACCGCCTTCATCACCTTTATAACTGTAAAAGCTGCTAACTCCATTATCTTCATATTGCTCTAAAGCAAAACTTAGCCAATAGTTAATTGCTGCTTGTAAATCTGGGTGTGGAGATAGTTTATTTAACAAGCTAAATATCATTATTAACCCAAAGTAACCGTGGCAAATCCCCGCATCCTTGACGTAACCAGAAATTTCATCACGCTTGGCTGCGTGACGAGCGATACCTAGTGCTCTTTCAACATAATGAGGCATATTTAAAGCGACCCCTGCGCGCATAAGAGTCAAAGCAATTGTTAAGTCACCATAACACCAACCTAAACGGGAATCTCCCCCATCACCAGCACAACTGCCAAAACAAGCGTTACTACTTAAATTACAGTTTTGATTAGTCAATAGCCAATCACAACTGCCTAACAATAACTTACGCGCTCTTGCCTTTAGTTTGGGTATATATAGGACAGGAACTAAAGCAGCAATAATACCTGGCACACCATGGGCTAAGCCTAAATTATACTCAGGTAAGTTTTCATCATTTTGATTAAACCTATAAGCCGACTTATAGGGTTGAGACCAAGTAATGTTTCCATTATCAAAGTAAGTGGCTGTTTGCTCAAAAGCTCTAACGATAATACTGTAAAGTCTTGTTTGATCAGTAAAACGGGCACGTCTTGCTGTATAAGGTGTGTAACCTGCTAGACCTAGTATTGTTTCAATCTCACCAAGCCAAACATCATTCTGAGACAAACTATTAGCAAATAGAATATCTATACTTTCAAGAAGCTCGCTATCGTAATCAGCTTTATTTGATTGATTTAAAAACTCCAACAACCATGCCTGCCCAGCTAATCCCGAACTAAACTCCAAGGACTGCTTAGCTAACTGAGCCTGTAAAAGCTCCATTTTTTCATTTAGGAGTGAATCACCGACACAAATATCCTCAAACTTACCTGCATTGTATAAAAACAAGATGTAACCAGCCAGCCCATTTAATAGCCCATTACCACTCTCTTTTTTTATTATCTCTTCTGATATTTTTTGAGTTATTTCTTTGAGGATACCCCTCATCACATCGCTTTGCGCATTTCCAACCAACCCATTGATTATCATGGAATTCCTTTCTATCAACATCTTTAAATTTTAAATAATCATAATTTCATATTAACATTAAAAGTACAAATGTTAATGTTTTACATTGCATGTTTAACTTAGTGTGGTGTAATAACGTACTACTATGTTACTAAGCTATAAATTAGAAATGAAATTACATAAAAAGAATATTAAAAGCTTATCCTCAGGCATGCAGCTCGTACCAAATGAGATTACACCATTGATAGTTGGTGGGGCTATCAATGAAGGCCACCATAGGTCGCTGTATGAAAGATATAATTTACAAGTAGACTTAAGTTATCAAAAAATATTTATAGGTAGGGAAATAAAAGAACTTGAGTTGGTTTAACTACGATCCAAGAAGAACTCACTATCCTGATCATTTAGAATAAATCATCATTAATAGAAGAATCTAAGTTAGCTCACTCTTTATAACAAAAAGTATGAGCTAACTACTATTTTTCAATACACTTCTACCTTGTAGAAAAACACATTATTGAAGCGGATTTAATACTGTAAAAGAGGTAAATCATGATTTACCTCTTTTTTGATTGTATTGAGTGCGCTCTAATCACTATCATAATTCAACTTACTAATTTGATCGCTCCCCTAAAAAAGGACTACAAAGTATATTCATCATTACTATTTCCCGTTTATCTCCCTATTCAACCGATTATCGCCTGCCTAACATTCTATGGTGATTGTTTCTTAAGATATGTTCATCAACAGAAACAATACAGGATAACGATAATGAACCAATTTTCTACGATTAAAAAAATGCTTTTAGGTGTTGTACTAGCAAGCTCTTCAGTTACTGCAAGTGAAATCCCAGCGCATGTTATTACAGCATATCAACAGGGACTTGCTGGATCCCAAGAGCAAAATCAACTTGCTGTGAACGCGCTTTCTGAACTCAACAATAAAGCATCAAATCCCGTTGTTTTAGCTATGTTAGGAAGTGCTGAAACAACGCAGGCACGATACACCAGTCAACCTTGGCAAAAAATGAAATTCGCAGAAGCTGGCATTGCGAAATTAAATAAAGCAATTAAGCAAGTTAAAGGAATGCCATATCCACTTAAGTCAAGCGTTTATGTGACTGCTGGCTGTACCTTTGCGCAGGTACCAAAAATGATGAATCGTGCTGAACATGGCGCTCATTTATTAAATCAAGTATTGGCCGATAGTGATGGATTTTCGAAGTTAGATAAACAGCTAAAACAATCAACTTATAGATGTGCCGCATTGGCTGCAAATAAATTAGAAGATCAAACTAGAGCTAAATTATTCATCGACAAGTCTGACGCTCTAGCGCGCCTTTCAAAGGCTGAAAAAGGATAATTGTAATGCTTAAATTTTCGAACATTGTTAAGTCTTACAAGACTGGAGAAGTCGTCGTCGACGCATTAAAAGGCGTATCTGCTGAGATAAAAAAAGGGGAAACTGTTGCATTATGTGGCCCTTCAGGTAGCGGGAAATCAACACTTTTAAACATTTGTGGCTTGCTTGACGATGACTATAAAGGTGAAATTTGGCTTGCAGGTAAAGCAGTCTCAAAAGATAAAAAAGTAATGACACAAATTCGTCGTGAAAAACTAGGATTTATCTTCCAGAGATATAATTTGATCCCAGTGATGTCTGTTTATGAAAACGTGGAGTATCCACTTTTAATGCTTAATATGAATAAGCGAGAAAGAATGGATAAAGTTGTTGATATTATTAATAAAGTTGGTTTAAAAGGTCATATATCTAAACGGCCAGATCAATTGTCAGGTGGTCAACAGCAGCGTGTTGCTATTGCTCGAGCATTGGTTAAGCGACCTGAGATTGTGATTGCGGATGAACCCACCGCAAATTTAGATACATCGACCGCGAATATGATCATTGATCTGATGCGTGATTTAGGCAATGACCTAGGTTGTACCTTTATTGTAGCAACACATGACCATCGTATGACAGATCGCTGTCATCGTGTTTTAAATCTAGCTGATGGTAATTTATCGGTATTTAATCCATATGAAGCTCATAGGAGGGCAGGATAATGCGTTGGATCTCATTTGCATTTTTTAACGTTTGCCGAAATGGTAGGCGTTCATTATTCACAATATTAGTTGCTGCAGTTGCCGTTGCCGCTATTTTAACGACGAGTGGTTTTGCCTTATTTACTTATCAATCACTGGCAGAAAAAGCGGCTAGAGATGAAGGTAATTTTATTATTACACATCAAAAATTTCTAAAAGAAGAAGATACACCGCTGCAATATGGTTTATCTGATATTGAAAAGTTAATAGCTCAACTTGAAACCGACGAAGACATTAAAAGTGTATTGCCACGCATAAACTTCAATGGTCTTGTATCTAACGGTGAAAAAAGCTCAATTTTTATTGGTCTGGGTGTAGACCCCGAAGAGTTTATGGTTAAAGGGCCTTTTTTAACAATGTTAGAAGGTAAAGCATTATCAAACTTTGGTAATGAAGATGAAGCAGAAGTTGTATTAGGTGTATTAGGTAAGGAGCTAGCACGCAACTTAAAGGTGACTGTGGGGGATTATATTACGCTCATGTCGACAACGACAGATGGTGCGTTGAATGCGATGGATTTTACAATAAGGGGTATTTATACGACAGGTGTGCCAGATTTAGATAAGCGACAGCTCTATGTGAAACTATCAGATGCGCAATCATTGTTGTATACCGAGAAAGTCAGCTCATTGTCGGTTTACTTATTTGACATAAGTAAAACACAACAAACAGTTTTAGATTATCAGAAGCGTGACCAGTCATTGGAGTTTACACCTTGGTGGAAGCGCGCATTCTATTATCAGTCAGTAAAAGATCTTTATAACCGTATTTTTGGCCTGTTAGGTGGAATTATGGTGTTACTTGTATTCTTCTCAATTTCAAACACGATGGCGATGACTGTTAGTGAAAGAACCCGTGAAATAGGGACTGTATCGGCAATGGGCTCTTATCAATGGGAAATTATTCGTAACTTTGTATTAGAGTCAAGCATGATAGGGTTCATTGGCGCGGCGTTAGGTATTGTTGCATCTGCCTTCATTGCTTGGGGATTGGTTTATTTAGGTTTAGAAATGCCACCACCGCCAGGTAGCAATCAGGGTTACCCTTTAACCATTACTTTCTCATGGGAAGTAGCAGGTATTGTATTACTTACTATGGTATTGGTATGTGTATTAGCGGCACTAAAGGCTGCATATAAAGGCAGTTCAAAATCAATTACAGAGGCGCTAAGTCATGTTTAAATTTAAAAATATTATATCTATCTGTGCGCTGTTGCTTATTTCTGTATCAGCTGTTGCGCAAACTGTAAATGAACAATACGAAGGTGGATTTGATCTGCAAGCAGCTCTTGTCAACGTTGATGCTTATCGAAGTGAAGCAGAGTCAGTAAAAATTTCGGCAACAGTCAGTGCATATAATAAAGAGAAGCTAAAAAGTGAAAAGCAATATGATGTTTATTCATCTATCAATAAACAATCACTTGTTGTTTTTAAAACGGCTTCAGAGCAAGGACAAAAGGTCTTGATGAAGGAAAATGATTATTGGATGTTCATGCCGAAAAGCCGACGACCAATACGCATAACCCCTTTACAAAAATTATTGGGGGAGGCATCACTGGGCGATATTGCGACACTTAGTTGGAGTCAAGATTACGATATAGAGTCTTATGAAACGAATGAAGCTGTCATAGTGTTTAATTTAACGGCTTATTCAGAAAAGGCGAGCTATCAAAAAATTCAACTTACCGTTGATAAAGCCGATTTATTTCCATTGCAAGCAGAGTTGTATCTTCGTTCTGGCAAACATGCCAAAACGGCTACCTTTGAAAGAGGTGAGAGAAACAACAAAGTTAAAGTGATTTCTATGTCGTTAATCGATCAAATGCAGCCAGGTAAAAAAACAGTGATTGCTTATGATGAAATTAAGCCAATTGATGTACCGCAAAAGTTATTTAATCCGCAAATATTAATTCGCAGTGATTTAAATAGCCTTTTAACTGAGTGAAAGGCTAAAAACTTGGAACTACAATTAAATGAGCATCAAATCGATATTTGGCAAACCTCTTTAAGTTTGTTTGAACAAAATAATGCGCTTTCAGATCTTGATTTACAGTTAAGTGTGTCAGATAAGCTGGTGGCCAACTAAACTTGGCCACTGATTTTAGTGTAAGCCATTATCGCTTGTTTGATTTGTATTATTGCAACGTTAGTTTAAATTGCTCTTTATAGCGTCTAGATAGGTTTAGTACTTTACCTGTTGTTAGTTTTATTTCACTGTCGCCACTAGGTAGTGGTGTAATGGACTCCACTTTATCGAGTTTTACGCCATGGCTGCGGTGAATTCTACAAAACCCCTGCTTTTCAAGTTGTTTACTTAATGCTGTAAGTGTTGCCCTTAACGGATATATACGTGAGCCTATATGTAGGTTTACATAATTACCCGACGATTCAAGCCAATCAACATCCTCTATTTTTATAATGAATTCCTTACCGAGCTTTTTAACCAATAAGCGATTTATGGTCGATGTTGTTTGCTGCTCACTTTCTTCAATTGAAGAAGCTTCACCTAGTAGCTGCTGCACCACATATTGATATACTTTGATAAGTACGATGAAAAACACAAAGCTTATAGCGTCTTTCTGGTATTCATAAATAAGCTCAAACCAGCTAAGTCCAAAGTTGTAAGACCCATCATTCAACAAATATATGAATTTACGAACCCCTACCATAATACCAACGTGTAACACGCTAAATATAATAGAGGCACCAAAGTACATACCTAATGAAGCCGTAATATTTTGCCAATTAAAAGATAAGTGTCTTAAAAACCAAATTAAAATAGGGAATATAAGCAAAGTACTCAAGGCACTTGAATACTCCCAAACAAATGGCTCCCACATTAAAAAAGTTAAAGCGCCTTCTCTTTGGGCTTCCATTATTTGGGTTGTAGCGTTTACTGTATTATTAATTAATACGTAAGCACACAGTAATACTGATGCGTAAATGCTTTGAAAACGTTGAAAGTGCTGTAGGTTCATAAATGTATGCTTATTGCTAATGTGGCACGCTTATCCCTGTATACCACCTTTTATCACTATTGCCTGTAATATAAGCACTTGTAGATAGTTTTAGCGAGAGCTTTAGGTATGAATAACGCATAACATACATAAAGTAGTAAAAGCATGAACACTCAAACACAACAACCTTCATTAGTTAATTTGCGTAAATATTATCTTGATTGGCTTAGGGTAATCGCATTTGCGTCGCTAATTTTTTATCACATTGGCATGTTGTATAGCGAAAACTGGGGATTTCATTTTAAAAGTAGCTATACATCACAGTATGTTGAATATTTAATGTTGGTGTTTTCACCTTGGCGCATGTTGCTCATTTGGTTTATTTCGGGCGTAGCACTGCGTTTTATGATTGATAAAGTAAGCAGCTTTAAATCTTGGTTACATTTCACCTTATACCGTTCTATTTTTTACTATTACCCTTGCTGGTGGGACTATGGCTAATAGTGCCTTTACAGCTGTTTGCAGAAATGTCGCAGCACGGTGTTATTGATATTAGTTATTGGCAATTTTATTTAGCTTTTATAGAGACTAACAATACGCTTTTTATTAATTATCAGTCTGGAGTGTGGCCGCATGTGGATGTAAATCACTTGTGGTATTTGCGCTCGTTGTGGCAATTTATGCTGATCATTATCGTTTTAACTCTTTTTGCACGCTTGCCTTTTATTACGCCTTTAAAAACATTTGTTAAAGGGGATATGTCATTTGGGCTTTTAATTACCTTGCTCACTATTGCCGTACTATTTACAAGCCATTACTTAACTGGCGATTCAATCAGAGAGACTAACGGCTTAATACTGCTACTCGCAGGATACATACTTGCCAAAAACACTTACTTTTGGAACTGCTTAAATAAAAATTTGGTATTACTGGCTTTGAGTTTTGCGGTTTTGTTTGTACTTATAATATTAAGTTATCAGAAGGTGTTTACTCTTCCTCATTTTATTTTAATCGGTAGCTACAATATTCAACGTGTTGTAGGTGTATTTTTTGTACTTGCGCTCGCTCGTCGATTTTTAAATTTTAATACTTACTATTTAAAACAGCTCAATGTATGGGTGTTTCCCTTTTATTTATTGCATCAAAGCATTTTGATTGTTTTGTGTTTTTTACTACAGCCTTTAAGTTTAGGGCCTGTTGCTGAACCATTCATCATTATTACAGGGACTTGGTCTTTTTGCGGTGTTATTACATGGTGTATTACACGTATTGATGTACTTAGACCTTTGCTAGGGGTTGCAATTAAACGAGAGTATTCCCCGACTGTAAAAATTCTTGGTTATACGGCCGCTTTAATTTTAATAACTCCGCTAGCGTATAAGCTAATTACTTAGGCTAAGGGGCTGTATTAAAACTGCCATAATCTTGTCATGCCTGTGTGTTGATATTTAGCAAATACAATACTAAGGAAAATTACATGTTTAAAAAATCAATTATTGCGCTGTCACTTATATCTGTTCTTACTGGTTGCTCACTTGATGGTGACGATGGTCAAAACGGCTCTCAAGGATTACAGGGAGAACAAGGCACAGGTGGGACTAATGGGTTAAATGGTATAAATGCCAATTCAGCATTAAATATTTACCTTGTGGGTAGAGGTGTATTAAATGCACAAAACCCAGAAGGTGCAGCTGAAATAGTTGCATATCAAGCATCTAAAAAATGGATTTACGCTATTAACAGTTCAGGTGATGACGCTGTTGTTAATATTTTACCCGCCGACACCTTTGACACTGCCGCACTTGTTAAAGATAACGAAGGGGTTATAAACGGCACAAATTTAACATCCGTTATTACGTTGCCTTTAAACGAGTTTACCCAAGGCGATGCAAACAGCATTGCTATTGATGAAAATAACAATCTACTTGCAGTGGCAATGGCTGCTGAAAGCACGGGTGATGCAGGTCAAATTGCTTTTTACGATATAAGCGGCGACTCACCTGTATTTATTAAAAATGTTACAGTCGGATTTTTACCAGACATGGTGGCGTTCACCCATGATGGCGCAAAGGCAGTGGTTGCTAACGAAGGTGAACCAAGTGGCGACTACAGCGTAGATCCTGAAGGTTCTATTAGTATTATCGATATAAAAAATAGTGTAATAGCCGATACAGCAATAAATATTGATTTTAAAGCCTATAACAACAAACAAACCGAACTAGAAGCGCAAGGGGAGTTTTTGCAAACCCAAATGGTCGTACTATTAACGGTAATCTAATAAATACTACAGTAGCTATGGATTTAGAGCCCGAGTACGTTAGCATTTCTAAAGATAACAAATATGCTTATGTATCTATTCAAGAAAACAATGCACTTGCAATAGTTAACCTACAAGACAACAGTCTTAAGCTAAAGGGCTTAGGCTTTAAAGATTGGTCAAGCTTACAACTTGATGCCTCAGATAAAGACGGCGGCGTGAATTTTAAATCATACCCAGGGCTCTATGGTATGTACCAGCCCGATACTATCTCAAGCTTTAGTTGGAAAGGCGCTAACTTTATAGTTACTGCCAACGAAGGTGACGCAAGAGAATACTTTTTTGATACAACGGATGAAGCAGACTGTATAGCAAAGGGCGGACTTGATTACGATAAAGACGATGGCTGCTTAGCTTATATAGATGAAAGCCGCGTTGAAGACTTAACGCTTGCTGCTAATTTTGATTACTTAAATAATGACGATGATGATATTGGTCGCTTAAAAGTAACAACAATAAAAGGCGATACCAATAACGACGGACAATACGAATCGCTTTACGGCTATGGCGCACGTTCTTTTACTATTTGGGATAGCAATGGGCTGGTGGTTTTTGATTCAGGCGACGATATAGCACGTATAACAGCATCTGTGCATGGTGAATCATTTAACAATAATGAAGATGAAAACAAAGGTGACTCACGTTCAGATGATAAAGGCGCAGAGCCTGAAGCGCTGACTATTGGTAAAATTGACGATCGTACATTTGCTTTTATAGGGCTTGAGCGTATGGGCGGCATTATGGTGTACGACATTACTAATCCATACAATGTGCAGTTTGAAGACTACTTCTATAATAGAGGCTTAATTAAAGACGCTAATATTACAGGCGATTTAGCGCCTGAAGGAATGGAATTCGTTCCAGCAGAGCAGAGTGCTACAGGAAACCCACTCTTAATCGTTGGAAATGAAATATCAGGCTCCATTGCCGTATGGGAAATAGCATCTAAATAAACCTTTAATTTAAAATAAAGCTGTGTGTTGTTTGTTTAACATACAGCTTAGTTTAAACCTTACTAATACCTCATCAATAGATACATATGTTGTGCGTGTTTTTTAAACTAAAAGTATCCTGTAGCCCTTTATTTGTATAGCTTTCATACTAAATTCATTTAATTGTCAAAAAGCTGAAATAAAACATTGACCCCCGCTCGAATCTCCCTATAATGCGACCCCACTGAGACGGGAAACGCTGAAGCATAGCAAAGCACGAACTACTCAGAGAGTTAAATAAAACTTCGGTTTTAAATCTTCTAAAAAGAAAGTTTAAAACAAAGTATTGACTCGAAAAATAAAGGGTGTATTATTCGCATCCCTTGAGACGCTAAAGCGACTCAAAACGTTCTTTAACAATATAAAGCAATCATCTGTGTGGGCACTCGTACAGATTGAGTTCTAACAGCCAAGCTACTTAGGTAGCGAGGCAAAAAAATTAGAGTCTCAATTGAAAACTGAGTGACCAACAGAATAGTTATTTCGGTAATTATTCGGCACAGTCAATTCAATATCGAAAGATATTAAAAAATTCAGAATTCATTGAGCTGTCGAAAGACATAAAACTTTTTAATTGAAGAGTTTGATCATGGCTCAGATTGAACGCTGGCGGCAGGCCTAACACATGCAAGTCGAGCGGTAACAGAAAGTAGCTTGCTACTTTGCTGACGAGCGGCGGACGGGTGAGTAATGCTTGGGAACATGCCTTGAGGTGGGGGACAACAGTTGGAAACGACTGCTAATACCGCATAATGTCTACGGACCAAAGGGGGCTTCGGCTCTCGCCTTTAGATTGGCCCAAGTGGGATTAGCTAGTTGGTGAGGTAATGGCTCACCAAGGCGACGATCCCTAGCTGGTTTGAGAGGATGATCAGCCACACTGGGACTGAGACACGGCCCAGACTCCTACGGGAGGCAGCAGTGGGGAATATTGCACAATGGGCGCAAGCCTGATGCAGCCATGCCGCGTGTGTGAAGAAGGCCTTCGGGTTGTAAAGCACTTTCAGTCAGGAGGAAAGGTTAACGGTTAATACCCGTTAGCTGTGACGTTACTGACAGAAGAAGCACCGGCTAACTCCGTGCCAGCAGCCGCGGTAATACGGAGGGTGCGAGCGTTAATCGGAATTACTGGGCGTAAAGCGTACGCAGGCGGTTTGTTAAGCGAGATGTGAAAGCCCCGGGCTCAACCTGGGAACTGCATTTCGAACTGGCAAACTAGAGTGTGATAGAGGGTGGTAGAATTTCAGGTGTAGCGGTGAAATGCGTAGAGATCTGAAGGAATACCGATGGCGAAGGCAGCCACCTGGGTCAACACTGACGCTCATGTACGAAAGCGTGGGGAGCAAACGGGATTAGATACCCCGGTAGTCCACGCCGTAAACGATGTCTACTAGAAGCTCGGAGCCTCGGTTCTGTTTTTCAAAGCTAACGCATTAAGTAGACCGCCTGGGGAGTACGGCCGCAAGGTTAAAACTCAAATGAATTGACGGGGGCCCGCACAAGCGGTGGAGCATGTGGTTTAATTCGATGCAACGCGAAGAACCTTACCTACACTTGACATACAGAGAACTTACCAGAGATGGTTTGGTGCCTTCGGGAACTCTGATACAGGTGCTGCATGGCTGTCGTCAGCTCGTGTTGTGAGATGTTGGGTTAAGTCCCGCAACGAGCGCAACCCCTATCCTTAGTTGCTAGCAGGTAATGCTGAGAACTCTAAGGAGACTGCCGGTGATAAACCGGAGGAAGGTGGGGACGACGTCAAGTCATCATGGCCCTTACGTGTAGGGCTACACACGTGCTACAATGGCGCATACAGAGTGCTGCGAACCTGCGAAGGTAAGCGAATCACTTAAAGTGCGTCGTAGTCCGGATTGGAGTCTGCAACTCGACTCCATGAAGTCGGAATCGCTAGTAATCGCGTATCAGAATGACGCGGTGAATACGTTCCCGGGCCTTGTACACACCGCCCGTCACACCATGGGAGTGGGTTGCTCCAGAAGTAGATAGTCTAACCCTCGGGAGGACGTTTACCACGGAGTGATTCATGACTGGGGTGAAGTCGTAACAAGGTAGCCCTAGGGGAACCTGGGGCTGGATCACCTCCTTATACGATTTAGAACTTATTTGTTCGTAGTGTCCACACAGATGATTGTTAATTAGTGCGTGTCCCTTTGGGATAACTAATTAATATGCTCTTTAAAAATTTGGAAAAGCTGATAATAAAATTCTGATGAATACATTGTATTTATCAAGAGTTTTCAAAAGTAAAAAAACAATGGTAGCAGTACCATTGAGTGCCATTTAGTTAACTCCTATGAGTTAATTGATTGGTATCTACTTTAGTATTCAATATTGACTTCTGGCGAAGTTAAACTGTCACAAAACAAAGACCCGTTTGGGTTGTATGGTTAAGTGACTAAGCGTACACGGTGGATGCCTTGGCAGTTGGAGGCGATGAAGGACGTATTAACTTGCGATAAGCTTAGTCAAGCTAGTAAAAAGCGCTTGAGACTAAGATTTCCGAATGGGGAAACCCACCTGCTTGCAGGTATCGTTAACTGAATACATAGGTTAACGAGGCGAACGCGGAGAACTGAAACATCTAAGTACCCGTAGGAAAAGAAATCAACCGAGATTCCGAAAGTAGCGGCGAGCGAAATCGGAACAGCCCTTAAGCTTATTATGTGTTAATGGAAGGCTGCTGGAAAGCGCCACGATACAGGGTGATAGTCCCGTACATGAAAAGACATTTTAAGTGAAATCGAGTAGGTCGGAGCACGTGAAACTTTGACTGAATATAGGTGGACCATCATCTAAGGCTAAATACTCCCAACTGACCGATAGTGAACCAGTACCGTGAGGGAAAGGCGAAAAGAACCCCTGTGAGGGGAGTGAAATAGAACCTGAAACCGTGTACGTACAAGCAGTAGGAGCCCACTTGTTGGGTGACTGCGTACCTTTTGTATAATGGGTCAGCGACTTATATTTTGTAGCGAGGTTAACCGAATAGGGTAGCCGTAGGGAAACCGAGTCTTAACTGGGCGATTAGTTGCAAGGTATAGACCCGAAACCCGGTGATCTAGCCATGGGCAGGTTGAAGGTTGAGTAACATCAACTGGAGGACCGAACCCACTAACGTTGAAAAGTTAGGGGATGACCTGTGGCTAGGAGTGAAAGGCTAATCAAACCGGGAGATAGCTGGTTCTCCCCGAAATCTATTTAGGTAGAGCCTCGGACGAATACTTACGGGGGTAGAGCACTGTTAAGGCTAGGGGGTCATCCCGACTTACCAACCCTTTGCAAACTCCGAATACCGTAAAGTAATATCCGGGAGACACACGGCGGGTGCTAACGTCCGTCGTGAAGAGGGAAACAACCCAGACCGCCAGCTAAGGTCCCAAAGTCATAGTTAAGTGGGAAACGATGTGGAAAGGCCCAGACAGCCAGGAGGTTGGCTTAGAAGCAGCCATCCTTTAAAGAAAGCGTAATAGCTCACTGGTCGAGTCGGTCTGCGCGGAAGATGTAACGGGGCTAAACTATGCACCGAAGCTGCGGATTCAGAATTTATTCTGAGTGGTAGGGGAGCGTTCTGTAAGCCGTTGAAGGTGTACCGGGAGGTATGCTGGAGGTATCAGAAGTGCGAATGCTGACATGAGTAACGATAATGGGAGTGAAAAACTCCCACGCCGGAAGACCAAGGGTTCCTATCCCATGTTAATCAGGGTAGGGTAAGTCGACCCCTAAGGCGAGGCCGAAAGGCGTAGTCGATGGGAAACAGATTAATATTTCTGTACTCGATATAATTGCGATGGGGGGACGGAGCAGGCTAAGCAAGCATAGCGTTGGTAGTCTATGTGAAAGTGAGTAGGGCGTTTGTTTAGGTAAATCCGGACGAACACTAAACCTGAGACACGAGACGAGTCACTACGGTGATGAAGTTGCTGATGCCATACTTCCAGGAAAAGCCTCTAAGCTTCAGATTATATGGAATCGTACCCCAAACCGACACAGGTGGTCAGGTAGAGAATACTAAGGCGCTTGAGAGAACTCGGGTGAAGGAACTAGGCAAAATCGTACCGTAACTTCGGGAGAAGGTACGCTCCTATCTGTGATGAGACTTGCTCTCTAAGCGGACGGGAGCCGCAGTGACCAGGTGGCTGGGACTGTTTATTAAAAACACAGCACTGTGCAAAATCGCAAGATGACGTATACGGTGTGACACCTGCCCGGTGCCGGAAGGTTAATTGATGGGGTTATCCTTAGGGAGAAGCTCTTGATCGAAGCCCCGGTAAACGGCGGCCGTAACTATAACGGTCCTAAGGTAGCGAAATTCCTTGTCGGGTAAGTTCCGACCTGCACGAATGGTGTAACCATGGCCACGCTGTCTCCACCCGAGACTCAGTGAAATTGAAATCGCAGTGAAGATGCTGTGTACCCGCGGCTAGACGGAAAGACCCCGTGAACCTTTACTACAGCTTGGCACTGAACATTGAACCTACATGTGTAGGATAGGTGGGAGACTTTGAAGCAGCGACGCTAGTTGTTGTGGAGTCAACCTTGAAATACCACCCTTGTAGTTTTGATGTTCTAACGTTGGCCCCTGAATCGGGGTTACGGACAGTGCCTGGTGGGTAGTTTGACTGGGGCGGTCTCCTCCTAAAGAGTAACGGAGGAGCACGAAGGTTGGCTAAGTACGGTCGGACATCGTACGGTTAGTGTAATGGTAGAAGCCAGCTTAACTGCGAGACAGACACGTCGAGCAGGTACGAAAGTAGGTCATAGTGATCCGGTGGTTCTGAATGGAAGGGCCATCGCTCAACGGATAAAAGGTACTCCGGGGATAACAGGCTGATACCGCCCAAGAGTTCATATCGACGGCGGTGTTTGGCACCTCGATGTCGGCTCATCACATCCTGGGGCTGAAGTCGGTCCCAAGGGTATGGCTGTTCGCCATTTAAAGTGGTACGCGAGCTGGGTTTAGAACGTCGTGAGACAGTTCGGTCCCTATCTGCCGTGGGCGTTTGAGAATTGAGAGGGGTTGCTCCTAGTACGAGAGGACCGGAGTGAACGAACCGCTGGTGTTCGGGTTGTCATGCCAATGGCATTGCCCGGTAGCTACGTTCGGAACTGATAAGCGCTGAAAGCATCTAAGCGCGAAGCAGGCCTCGAGATGAGTTCTCACTAGACTTTTAAAGTCTCTGAAGGGCCGTTGAAGACTACAACGTTGATAGGCAAGATGTGGAAGTGGTGTGAGCCATTAAGCTAACTTGTACTAATTACCCGTGAGGCTTAACCATACAACGCCAAACGCGTTTTATGTGATAGTGAAGCAAGCGAAGAAGTTAATATGACTAAAGTAGACATTACTTAGAAAGACTTAAAAAATATTATCAGATATTTTCCAAATTCAAGAGGTGACTCTTAGCGCGTAGCGTTAAATTTTAGGCACCTTGCGCAAAGAAAATGGTAGCACTACGTGCTTGTCATTAATTCTTTGCACCATATTTGCTTGGTGACAATAGCGTTTTGGACCCACCTGATCCCATGCCGAACTCAGTAGTGAAACGAAACAGCGCCGATGATAGTGTAGCATTTGCTATGTGAAAGTAGGACATTACCAGGCTTCAAATTGTAGAGAGCCCGAATCTAACGATTCGGGCTTTTTTACGTCTGCAGAAAAGTAAAATGTGCGCAATTAACACACACTCATATCCCGACACAAAGATAGTGTAGCATTTGCTATGTGGTTCTCCACCGCTGTGGGCACTACGACATTACTAGGCTTCAAATTAAAGAAACCCGTTACAGCAATGTGACGGGTTTTTTACTTTTTTAAATTTAATAAATAGCCAAGAGCCCAAACCGAACTCAGTAGTGAAACAAAACAGCTCGAAGGCGAGCCCCGGCCAACGATAGTGTAGCATTTGCTATGTGAAAGTAGGACATTACCAGGCTTCAAATTGTAGAAAGACCGAATCTGACGATTCGGGCTTTTTTACGTCTGCAGAAAAGTGAAATGCGTGCAATTAACATACACTCACTCAGCGCCGAACACGTAAGTTGAGCGAGGATATTAAAAGCACTCCACGTACCTCTATAAAGCTTTTACTTCGATTCGAACCTCACGATATAGCTCAATATTTTTACTAAATTACACTTTGATTTCATAACCATTCGTTTCTTCTCATTTTGTTGCAATTTCATTGTTGGTTTAATAAGTGACCTGTGTAAAACTACCTGAGTTAATTTAGTAAATCAGGTGACATGAATGTCGAATATTAAAGCTTGGAAACTTATGAGCCTGTTTTGTTTGTTCGCAGTGCTTATGGGTTGTCAATCCAAAGAAGAGCAGCTGCAACAAACAATTCAAGAGTCTATTAAAAAGGTAGATACGGAGCTGTCTCAGCTTGGTACTGCCCTCGATAACGGAAGTGTACGCAATGCTGTGTTACTTAAAGAGTATGGCGAGCTTCTTAAAAAACAACAGCCAGAGCTTACAAAAGTTGTTGATGTAATTACCCTTGATGCAACCCGCCAAGGTGCACTTTATAGTGGCTTAACGCAGCGACTTAAAGATATTAAAGGAACTTACTTAATTCCTCCTTACGAAGATACGTTACATAGCATTGATTTGTTGCGTGATGCATCTAAACCTACGCTATTTTCTGATGCGTTAACCGATCCTATTAATATGCTCGCTGATATGTCGAAAGGCACCTTAGCGCGTGTAGGCGCAATTAGTAAGCAAGCTGAAGGTGAGGGTGTTGGTAACCAAATGGTAGGTAACCCTAACTATGGTAACTGGCAATCAAATAGCAATGGTATTAGCTTTTGGCAATGGTACGGAATGTACCGTATTTTAGGTGATGTATTTGACCGTGTTGAATATGGAAGCTGGAGTAAGCGCCGAAAGTATAGCTATTACAATGACTATGGCCGTTCGCGTTATTCAAGCCCTAAACAAATTAAAACCCAAAGCGCACTAGAAACACGCACGCGCCAAACATACCAACGCCAAGGTAAGCAGTTTACAAGCCCTTATGCGAGTAAAAAAACAGGTGCATCCGGTTTAAGCCGTAGTAGTTATACGCCACCAAAAAGCCGCAGTAGTTATTCTCGTTCTAGCAGTTATAGCAATAGCTCAGGAACGGTGCGTGATAGCGGTAGCAGAACCTCTCGTGGCGTGAGCCGTGGTAAGTAAAAGAATAAGTTGGAGTTAGAATAATATGTATGAATTTAATGGAATAACTATGTGGTCGCTACAAGCGTTGGCGATTGATTTTGCAATTATTGTTTTATTATTTGTAAGCCTTAAATATATAAAAGGCTGGGTTTCAAACTTACACGCAAATGATGAAATAACAGAGCGTGATAACTTTGCTTTTGGTATTAGCTTTGCCGCTGGTTTAGTGGCACTGGCGATTGTATTAACAGGTGTAAGTAGTGGTGCTTTTGCTGCAACACTGCAACAAGAAGCACTGCAAATGTTAGCTTACGGCGCATTAGCTATTGTACTTATTAAGTTGGGCCACTTTTTCCAAGATAAAGTAGCGCTTCGTAAAGTAAGCCTGCACAACGAAATAGTTAAAGGTAACGTTACAGCTTCAATAATTGATTTTGGTCATGTTGTTAGCGTTGCAATAGTTATTCGCTCAGCACTTTTATGGGTGGCTACTGATGGCTGGCATGGTCTTCCAATTGTAATTGCCGCCTTTATTATAGGTAGTGTTGTATTACTACTTGTTAGCCAATACCGAGTGCAGTTATTTAAGCGTACAAACAAAAGTGGCGACTGCCTACAACAAGCAATTGTTGATGGTAACTTAGCTGTGGGTATTCGTTATGCTGGATTTTTAATAGGTAGTGCATTAGCTATTACAGCTGCAACGGGTGTTGCGCCATACGCTGCTGATAATATTAATGCGAGTTTACTATACTGGGCTATTAGCGCTGTTGTGAGCCTTGTCGCATTTATTATTTTGCACTTAGTGACAATTAAAATAATTTTATCTGGTTGCGATATTTCCGATGAAGTTAATCGTCAAAAAAATGTAGGTGTAGCTACTATTTCTGCAGCAGTATCATTTGCTGTAGGTATCACTATGGCAACCTTACTAGGCGCATAATCAGTGTCATCAACCAACACTCCCCAAGTAAGTCTCGCTTACTTGGGCACGATATATTACTAATTACTGTTATGGCCGTGCTTGCTGGATGCGGCCTTATTTATGAATACTTACTGTCTCATTATGCGGGCCGTGTACTTGGCTCAGTAGAAAGCGCTATTTACGCCATGATTGGTACTATGATTGTAGCAATGGGCTTAGGCGCTTTTTTAGCGCGCTGGTTTAAAGATGCATTTACCGCTTTTGCTTGGCTAGAAAGCATTATTGCTTTGGTTGGCATGGGCTGCATTTTAGCGATAGCGGGTGTAATAGCTGTAAGTTATTCTCTTCCTCATTTATTTTCGAGCATTTTTAATTTACCCCCTGATGTTGTACTTAATGGTTACGTATTTCAAAAGCTACAAGAGTGGTCACGTTTTCTACCTTATGTTTTTGGTTTAATACTGGGCTTATTTATTGGTATGGAAATACCGCTTATAGCGCGTATTCGTCAGCACGTTTATGGCCGTTTTTTAGAAAACAACGCAGGGACTATTTATGGTGCCGATTATATTGGTGCTGGTATTGGTGCCGCCATTTGGGTAAGCATCATGCTCTCAATGCCTATAATGCAAGCTGCGGCGTGGACGGCGTTATTTAATATCATCGCAGGACTCGCGTTTTTATGGCGTTACCATACCCATGTGCGCTTTGCTAAGGCACTTTTAGTTTGCCATATAGTACTATTGGCATTGTTTGGCTTTATTTTAGTATTTGGCAGTAGCTGGATGAACAATCTAAGTAATGTTTTATACAAAGATAAAGTAATTTATTCGCAAGCAACCAAATACCAGCACGTAGTTTTAACCGAAAGATTAAGCAAAAACCAACCTCAGCCAATCACCGATTTATATTTAAATGGGCGTTTACAGTTCTCAAGTATTGATGAGCAAATATATCATTCAATGCTGGTTTACCCTGCAATGCTTGCCTCTAACAGACACGACCGTGTATTAATAATTGGTGGTGGTGACGGGCTTGCACTTAGAGATGTTTTAAAGTGGCCTGTAAGTGAAGTAACGCTAATAGATTTAGATGCGCAGCTTCTCAATTTATTTGGTCATAAAGACGGTGACTTTACGCCGCCAGAGCACATCAATAAGCGATTACTACAGCTAAACAATAAATCGATGCAAGACTCGCGAGCCAACATAATTGTGGGTGATGCATTTTTAGAAGTAGAAAAGCTGCTTGATCAATCTAAGCAGTTCGACACCATCTTAATTGACTTACCGGACCCAAATCACCCTGATCTAAATAAAATGTACAGTGACTACTTTTATAATCATGTACGTCAGTTATTAGCACCCGATGGCGCAATGGCGGTTCAATCAACTTCACCTTACCACGCTAAAAAAGCGTTTTTAAGCATTGCTAAAACAGTTAAAGCGGCTGGGTTTGAGTATGTTGAGCAGTATCAGCAAAACATACCTTCGTTTGGGCAGTGGGGCTGGACTATAGCTACTAAAATGGGGCAGTCGGCCAGTGGCCGTATTAATGATGCGACGGCTATGCCTGTGCCATCAAGGTGGATTAGTAAAGAATATTTATTGGCAAGCTTTGTATTTCCCAATCAATACTTTGAACAAGTTAAAAGTGTTGAGGTCAATAGGTTAGGCTCTGGTCAATTATATGATTACTACCGAACTGCATGGCAAATAGAAAGCGAATTGTATAAAAATTAAAAAACATGGTTGACATAATATGTCGGCCGTGAGAATCTTAACTCAGACATAATATGTCAAACGACAAAAGGCAGAGACATGGAATTAAATGAACTTTCAATAAAATTAGCTTCTTTTGAAACTGAAGGTGCTAACTTTGAGTCTTTCTTGATTGCCAACCCAGGCGAGCAAGATGTTTTACAAGTCATTGTTGATGGAAATGATGAACTTCCAATTTTTGTTACACAAACGCAAGAGCAGTTATTATGTATTAGCTACTTGTTTGACGAAGATGAAGTTAAGAGTGAATTACGCAACGAGTTGAACGAAACATTACTACGTTTAAACGTGCCAATTCCACTGAGTGCATTTGCTAAAATCGATAACAAATACGCGATTTTTGGTGCACTGTCGGTAAATTCATCATTAGATGACGTTACCCACGAACTAGTGACATTAGCCGATAACGCTATCGATGCACTAGAAGCCGTGACCTTGTATTTAAACGATTAATAGCTAGTTAGTGGAGTTAAGATTATGAGTATTTTAAAAAAATTATTTACAGCAGTACGTGGCGGCGCTCGTGAAGCAGGCGAAGCTATTGTAGACAAAAATGGTATCCGTATTTTTGAGCAAGAAATTGCAGACGCGCAAAATGCACTTCACCGTGCTAAAAAAAGCCTTACTGAAGTAATGGCTAAAGAAATGCAAACTAAGCGTAAAATTAGCGCTGTAGATGCATCAATCGCTGAACATGAAGCGTATGCAGGCCAAGCTCTTGAAAAGGGCAACGAAGCGTTAGCATTAGAAATTGCAGAAAAAATTGGTGACTTTGAAGCTGAAAAAGCTGAAAACGAGCAAGTATTATCTGGCTTTAGCAATCACATTGTTACGCTTAAGCAGCAAGTTAAAGATGCTGAAAAATCGATTAAAGAGAATCAGCGCCAGCTTACAATGGTTAAAACCACTGAAAGCGTACAGCAAGCAACAATGGCTGTTAACAGCACGCTTAATACAAACAGCTCGTCTATGACATCGGCTCGTCAATCACTTGAACGCATTAAACAGCGCCAACAAGATCGTAGCGACCAGCTAGGTGCTGCAAAACAACTTGAGTCAGACGTAAATGGCGATGACTTAAAAGCAAAAATGGCTGAAGCAGGCATTGGCGACACAAGTCCAAAAAGCGCTGATATTTTAGCTCGCATCAAAGCGAAGCAAAATAGCTAACCATTACGTTTATACTTTAAAAAGGTAACCGAGTTTTGCTCAGTTACCTTTTTTGCTTAGAGGGCAGCCTTCCTATGTTTAATTTTTTCAAATCTAAAAAAGAGCCAGAGCGTCAGCTTAATCATCCGAGCGAGCTTAAAAAAGGCGACATGTTTAGCGTTATCGACTCCTTTGCTTATCCGGCATGGCTAAAAGGTGAAACGCTACGTGTTACTGGTATTCAGACTTACCAATATCAGCATAGTAGCGATACTGAATTTGTACTTGAGACAAACAGCGGCCAAGTTGTATTTTTACAAATTGAGCAAGATGACGGCGAGGAGTGGGCTAACTTTTCTATTAAAATTCAGCGAAACGAAGTTGAGGAGATATTTAGCCTTGATGAGTTTGCGCGTATTTTTGATGAAGAGTCGTTAACCCACATTACAGTGCAAAATACACCAGAGCGCTTTATGCAGTTTTTAGCTAAAAGCTATCAACAAAGCGAGTCGCCTTATGTGTGTTATTTCCATAATAAAGATTACCGCAACCAAACTTTGCCTCGTTATGAGCAAGAAGGTGGTGAGCCATGTGAAATGATTTGCTTAGCGTCAGATAATGAAGGTTTTGGTTTAAATATCGAAATTTGGGATGGCGGCGAAACCGAAGTATCGCTAACGCTCATGCGTCCAATGTCAGACATTGTAGACTTGTTTCCCGGAGATGCTAAGTGAGTGATGCTAAAGACAAGTGGTTACGTCAGGAACAAGCTGTACGTGCCACACAAATGGCATTTGATCTAAGCAGTGAAGTTCAAAAGCTGATAAAAAAGCAAGCTATTGATCAAGAGCTAACGCCGTCAGATATGATCCGTAAAATACTTGGCTTAGATGTAAAATCTAAAAAAACGCGTCAACGTTTATCGTTTAATTTAAATGATGATGAAATTGCGCAACTAGCCAGTCGCTTTGATGTCTCAAGTGATGATAAGCGAGCCGTAAAACAACAAGTAGCTGACTTACTAATTGCTCACACTAAAAAAACTAAGTAGTTACACTAGATTATTATGAATATTATTTTAATTGCTTACTTAATTATTTTTGCGTTGTTTGGTACAGCGGCGAGTTATTTTGTACGTTTTATTTATGCGTATTGGGTGCTTAAAACAATGCCCATGAAGTACATTATAAAAGCAGGTATTTGCGTGATACTGGTGGTAGTAATTTCAGCGTTAATTCCGTATTTAAGTTAACGCTGAAATTAAGTTTGATTTACTTTATATCAAACGACTGACATTGCTGATTAATACACAGCGATTGTACTTCAAGTACAGGGGAGCAATCGGTTAAGCCTTGTGCTGCATTTTTTATTTTTTCTTGCTTTGTTATGAGTTGCGCAATATTTTCAGCTTTTTCTTGCGGGGTGTTAAGTGTTGAGTAAACAACATATTTACTCGGTCCACCGCATGCGCGGGCGCCAACTTCAAGCACTTTGCACTGAAAGCTAGCGGTGCAGCTATTATCACTCACCATGTCATTCAGCTCATTGTTTAAGTCAGACAAGTTTTTACTTTGTTCATTGCTTGACGTTATTGTGCTAGCACAACCACTTAGTAATAAAATGCTGCTAGCAACGCTTAAAATTGATAGTTTAATTGCCGATGATAAACAACTCATAACGTTATCCTTAAAATGCACTTACCGCTGAGCCTTCAAGTTTAACACATTTATTTTCAACACACTGCGTGCTTGGCGTTGTTAAATGCTGACAAATACTCATCATCCCTTTTTGTGCATTATAGTTACTTTCAAGCTTTGTAACTTTATCACTTAAGGCTGTTACTTGCTCTTCAGACACTGATTTTGTTGAATACACAATAAAACTACTCGGTCCACCACATGCGCGGCTACCCACTGCATTTACCCTACATTGCGTGCTTGTATCACATTGCGTGTCTGCAATAAGTGTATTTAACTCGGTTTTAGCTGCTCTGATATCTTCTATTGAAACTTCTTTTAAATCGGCTTTCGGGATTTTTTCAGCAACTGATTTGTTTTGTGTTTTAGTATTCTCTTGTAATTTTTGAAGTACTGGCTTTGATGTTTCAGTTTCAGAGGTGACTGTTACTTGCTCTGTTTCAGCTGGTGTTTTATCTAAGCATGCAGTTAAACAAAGAGGTAAAAGTATGGCTAACAATGGGGTACGCATAATAAACCTTGATAGTGATGAAATATTCATCACTATCATACACTGTGCATTTTTTACGGCAATAAAAACTATATAATCAAGTAATTAAAGTCCGCCCTGCGTTAGTTTGGTGGGATTAAGTAGCTTTTCGAGTTCACTGCGTGGTAAATCGGTTTCTTGTTCGGCTACATCAATAATAGGGCGAGCTTCTTTATAAGCCTGCTTTGCTATTTTTGCTGCTTTTTCATAACCGATCACCGGATTAAGCGCAGTTACCAAAATTGGGTTTTTAGCGAGCGCTTTATCTATATTAGGCTGATTTACCTTAAAGCTGGCAATGGCTTTATCGCCCAATGCTTGCGCGCTATTGGCAAGTAATTCTATACTTTGTAAAATATTATAAGCAATGACTGGCAGCATAACGTTCAGCTCAAAATTACCCGCTTGGCCTGCCACTGTAATGGTGGCATCGTTACCTATTACTTGTGCACTTACCATTGCAGCGGCTTCTGGTATTACTGGGTTTACCTTGCCAGGCATAATAGACGAGCCTGGTTGCAATGCTTCAAGCTCTATTTCACCAAGGCCCGCTAGTGGTCCTGAGTTCATCCAGCGTAAGTCGTTTGCTATTTTCATTTGTGCTACAGCGAGTACTTTTAATTGCCCCGAAAGCGCAACTATGGCGTCTTGTGAACCTATGTTATAAAAAGTTACTGCTAGGCGTAAATCTAATGCCTACATTGGCACTTAGGTTTTCTGTAAATTTTGCTGCAAATTTAGGGTCTGCATTTATTCCTGTTCCAACCGCTGTACCACCTTGTGCAAGTTCGCATACACGCTCTAAGCTATGTCTAATTCCTGCTGCAGCATGATTAACTTGTGACTGCCATGCACTTAGTGTTTGATTAAATGTAACAGGCATTGCATCCATTAAATGCGTACGGCCCGTTTTAACTATATGGCCTACCTCAGCTTTTTTATTTTCTAGGCTTTGCGATAAGTTTTCAAGCGAAGGAAGTAATTCATACACTACATTTATTGCACTACTGAGTGCGATAGCGGTAGGAACTACATCGTTAGAGCTTTGTCCCATGTTTACATCATCATTAGGGTGAATGCTTTCATTGCCTAATCGGCTAGCAAGTGTTGCAATAACTTCGTTGGCATTCATATTTGAGCTTGTGCCCGAACCTGTTTGAAAAATATCAACGGGGAAATGCTCAACATGTTCGCCATCAATAATACTTTGACAAGCTTGCTCAATAGCATTTGCTTTGTCTTTACTTAGATGGCCAAGCTCGCAGTTACTTTGTGCAGCGGCTTGCTTTATATAAGCCAGTGCAGTGATAAATTGCTTTGGCATAGAAAGGCCACTAATCGCAAAGTTATTAACTGCTCGTTGTGTTTGCGCCTGATAGAGCGCATCAGTAGGTACTTGTAGCTCGCCCATGCTGTCTGATTCTGTTCTAAAGTTGCTCATAAGTGTGCTCCTTAAAAAGGGTTGAATTCGTGGCTAAGAATACGAGCTTCACGCTCCAGTATTAAAAATTGTGCAGTATTGTTATGCACTTTATAAAACCGTTTCAATGCTAATAATGGTTTGTATAACTGCTCTAAACATTGCTTACGAATAGCATTATGGATAAGAGGGTCACACATTTTGTTCATAATTTCATGGTGTGTGCGCCTAAGATAAAACTCTTGAAGCAAAGGATTTCGCTGTTGTTCAAAGTTTTTGGCGACGTTTAGAGCGGTTTCTATGTAATCGGCAACGAGCATGGGTGCATGCAGGCCGGGTCTTAAGCAATGGCAAGAGAGTTCTTTATGGTAACGATGCTGTGCATGATTTGAAGACATAAAAAAACCGACTCAGGCTAACGATAATAGTTATCATTACATTTAATCGGTTTCAGTGTAAACAGTTATTATTAAAATTATTTGCGATATTAATTTGAGTTTTAATTGTAGCCAAGAATAAATATCTGATCTGTTTCATGTTTTGTTATCGCCTTTTGATTATGTTTAGGATGCGAAAGTAAATCGATTACTGTAGCTCTCATATCAACGGCATAACTATGATCGTCGGTGGTTTTTTCAATTATAGCAACAGCTGCATCTACAGCTGTATAAGAGGGAGTATGCATAATATTTTCCTATTAATTAAATCATAAATTAACCCAAGTAAGGGTTAATATAACTAAAGCATAATACATACCACTGCCTTAAATTAGTTGTAGTGTTATGAATTTAATAGTCTTTATAAATACTCGATACAATTTTAGTTACCCAAAATTAGCAATTTGCGATATTGTTGTGCAATATGCTTCTCATTTGGTGCAAAGTAATGGCTAAACCTTTCTCACAAGCTTGCGAAAATAACAAAAAGCCTATTTTAAAAGTGCTTACTCAGGTACTTAATAAAACGAAAGTATTGCTTGAAATAGGCTCAGGAACCGGCCAGCATAGTGTGTTTTTTGCAGAACAATTACCACATTTACAATGGTATACAAGTGATCGCGCTATAAACCACGAAGGGATTAATTTATGGCACCACGAAGCTAATTTAACTAATTTACATGCACCACTTGAGCTTGATTTAAATAATGAGTGGCCAATAGATAAGGTTGACGCTATTTATACTGCAAACACATTTCATATTGTAAGTTGGCAATTAGTTGAACGTTTTTTTGACGGTGTTAAACGTCACTTAAATAGCGACGGTATGTTGTGTATTTATGGGCCATTCAAGTACCAAGATGAATTTACCAGCCCAAGTAATGATGACTTTAGTGCCTTTTTAACAGAGCGCGATCCGTTAAGTGGAATAAGAGATTTTGAAGCAGTTGAACAACTAGCTAAGCAAGCAGGGCTTACGCTTATTAGCGATACTGCCATGCCTGCAAATAATCAGTTACTCGTTTTTAAACGGCAGTAATGAGCTACATTGCTCTTTATATATATCAATATGGCCGCGTTCACGCTTTAAGTAGTCGCTTATTGCATTACTGAAATCGCCATCAACAATATGGTGAGCAGAGTAGGTAAGTACGGGTTCAAATCCGCGTGCTATTTTGTGCTCACCTTGTGCACCCGAATGAAAACAGTTGAGTTTATGTTTTATTGCAAACTCAATACCTTGGTAATAACACAACTCAAAGTGAAGCGAATCTACTTCCTCACTTGCTCCCCAGTAGCGCCCATACAGCGTATTTGCACCTACTAAACTGAGTGTTGCAGCAATCACGTTATCGTCTCTTTTGGCCAGCATAATAACGAGATTATTAGCCATTAAGGCATGTAAAAGCGTAAAAAACTCCATATTTAAATAGCCCAAATGACCAGAACGCTTTAAGTAGGTACGCTGATAAAACTCACAAAACAATTGCATTATCTCGGGCGTAATTTGCGTTCCTTGCAGCCATTCAATATCAATATTTTGTTGCGCTATTTTAGCTCGCTCTTTTTTAAGTGACTTACGTTTTCGTGAGCTAAGTATTTGCAAAAAGTCGTCAAAGGTTTCAAAACCTTTATTAAACCACTGAAATTGCACACCCACTCTTAACATGGCATGTTGCTCAGTTAATGAAGTCGCTTGGGCTTGGTCGCAAAAATTAACATGCCAACCCGACCACTTTTGCTCAGCACTGTGTATGCTAAGTTGCTCTGTAATGTACTGATACACCGCATTTGGGTTAGCGTGATCGATAGCAATACGCTTGCCTTCAATAGGGCTAAAGGGAATTCCAGATAGCCACTTGGGATAATATTCTAAACCGTGTTTTTCGTATGCCTCAGCCCATGCCCAGTCAAATACGTACTCGCCATATGAATGACTTTTTAAATACCCGGGTGCAAGTGCAACGAGCGTATCATCTTCAAAAATAGCGAGGTGATGGGGCTGCCAACCGCTTTTTTGTGTTACGCATTGGCTTTGTTCAAGGGCATATAAAAAAGCATGTTGAGTAAATGGTTCATCACCAAATAAACGTTGCCACTGCGCCTGATCAATCTCATTAATACTGCTAAACCATTGGTGCGAAAACGTTCCCATGACTACTTACCTTGTAGTTGTTCTAAGCTGTTCTACATTTTTAATAAACGTACTAATTTGCATTTTAAGCTCGGTAAAATGAGGATTATAAGTTAAGCGTTGTAAAGCCGGATAGTGTTTTAAGTTGGCGCTTGTACGCTCTCCTAGTTGTGGATTTGTTGTTGTTTTACATGTTTTGTACAGGGGCTCGTCATTAATAAAGCTGCCACAATTACGATAGGTTGCGTTAATTCCATAATGTGGATTTTGCGGTGAGTTAACAACAGCAATATGCGACATACCATGAACTTTTTTACACTGAGGCGTTGTGCACTGCGGATTATTTACTGTGTAGTCTCTAGCAAAGTCTGGCGGTAAAATATCAGTGCTTCCATAAAGTACTAAAGTATCGAGCGGCTTATATTTTACTGAATTACCTTTGTGCAACGCACTTAATAATTTTAGCGTGGCACGCGTATCTATCGTGGTATCAATGTCGGAAAGTACACTAAAAATAGGCAATTTAAGTGCAGGGCGTTTGTTTAAACTACTTACGCTTGCAAGTGACATTGCATCGTATGAAGCGGCAGCTGCATTTAAAGGAAATGATTCATACTTAGCAAAGTCTACATCGGCGTCTTTATCTATCCAATTAACAAAGGGTATGGCATCAATCCACTTTGCTATCCAGCCGTACTTATTATGCGGCTCAGAGCCGGGCGAATAAAGCATAAGCGCTTTAATTTTAGGCGAAACAGTGTGTTTGGTTGCGTAATCAATAAGTAACGCTGCACCGGTAGAGTAACCTGCAAGTATCACCTCATCAAAGTCTTGCATCGATCGCTCAACTCCGTACTTTATTGCCTGTTGCCACTGGCTAACCTCTACATTGAGTAAAGCACTTGCGGCACTTCCATGCCCTGGTAATAATATAGTACGCACGGTATAGCCTTGCTGATAATACACTTGTGCTAAATCGTGATACGTAAAGGGTGAGTCAGTTAACCCGTGGATTAATAGTGCAACTTTATTACTGCTTGGATGCGTAAGCTCAAAAGGGGCAATAATATCTACAATAGTAGGGTCTGATTTTCGCGTACCTTGTGTCACTAATTGCTGATACGTTTGTGTAATAACGGGGCATGGCATATTTGCACGGGGATTGGCTTTATTTATATGTTTATACGCATAATCTAAGTAATGATTGAATGGTAAAAGGGCGTGGTAATTAAAACGCTGGTGATTGTGCTCATTTTCAAAGCGTAATAGGCCTTGTTGCTTACTTTTTGTTATAAATTTGAAGTCGCTCGCCTGCGATATACAATTTTGAGCGACAACAATATGCGAAAAAACACTTAAAATAAAACCAAAAAATATGTTTGAAATTAAACCACTATTGTTCATTAACTTCTGCATATTGGACAAGACACTCGGTTAGCTTACTGAGTTCAAGCGGTTTTGCAAGATGCTGGTTAAATCCAACAGCTTGTGCATGTGCTTTATCCTCTGGCATAACGTCGGCGGTTAAAGCAATGATAGGGAGCTCTTCGTCTGTTTTAAATTGCCTGATCAGTGCCGTGGCTCTATAACCATCCATTATGGGCATTTGGCAATCCATAAGCACTAAGTCAAAATGTTGTTCTTTTACAATGTTGACCGCCAGCTCACCATTTTCAACAATGTGCGGCACAATACCTAGCGACCCAAGCATTGCTTTAATGACCATTTGATTTACAGGATTATCCTCTGCAACAAGAATACTTAAAGATGCAGCATTGGTATTTGCAGTCGTTATGGTTGGGAGTTCTTCTGGCTCTGTTGTTTCTAGCTGTATCTCAAATGTGAAAGTAGATCCCTGCTCTAATTCACTTTGCAACGTTATTTGGGCGTTCATTAATTGGCTCAGCTCTCTAGCGATGGTTAAACCAAGGCCAGTCCCTCCAAACTGCCGTGAAGTAGAGCTATCGGCCTGAGTAAACGCATTAAACAGTTTGTTATGTTGGTTTGATTTAATGCCTATACCAGTATCAACAACGTTAATTGTTATTTTTACTTCATTGGTAGATACAAACTCGGTATCGATATTTAGTGTAACGCTGCCTTTTTTTGTAAATTTAATAGCATTACTGCATAAGTTAAGCAGTATTTGCTCTATCCGCATAGAATCGCCAATAAACCATGTGTCGGCTGGTAATTTACAGTTAATTTTCCAATCAAGGCCTTTATTTATAGCGCTTTGTTCAAACATGGTATTAATACGCTGTACAAGTGCATTTAAATCAAATGGGATATATTCAAGAACTAAGCGTTGTGATTCTATTTTTGATATATCGAGAATATCGTTTATTAGATTTAACAAGCTTTTTGAAGATGAGTTTATTTTATCCAAATAGCCAATGAGTGTATTTGCGTTATCTTCTTTACGCGCCAGAGACGAAAAGCCAATTACAGCATTTAACGGCGTACGTATTTCATGACTCATATTCGCTAAAAACTGACTTTTAGCTTGGTTAGCTAAATCAGATTGCTTTTTAGCTTGTACTAGAGAGTAAGTGCGCTCAGCTACTTGGCGAGTCAGCGCAATTTGCTGCTGATTAAATAGTAGTAATACCATCAAAATTAATGAGCATACGGCCACTTGGAGTATAAGTAATAATAAAGTGAGTTGGCTATTGTGCTGTGATAAAAACTTTTCTTTTAGTGATAGTTTTACAACCCATTGTTGCCCACCAAAGTCGACATTGAATGACATTGGGCGACTGCCTTGTGCTTGGTCGAGGTTCTTTGAGTAATTAGTATAAAATGGAGGCTCGTTTATATCTTCATAAATACCAATCGAGAACATGTCTGATTGTTGCTCAGAAATAGCTTGTTCAATCATACTGCGCACTAAAAACACACCAGTGGCATAGCCTTTAATTTTTTCTCCACTCATACTTTGAGAGTACACAGGCGCAAATAATAAATAAGCTGGGCTTGGCTCTTTGGTTTGCACCAGTTGGATTATTTTAGTGCTAATAGGTAAATATTTAATGGCAGGGTTGAGTAATGATGCTTTTCTATCTGAATTTGAAAAGACATTAAATCCAATCGCTTTTTGATTACCGTTAAAAGGTGCAATATATTTAACAATAACGAGAGGGTCATTATCCTCAAGTGGTTTACCTACGATATCAATATCTAAATGATAAATATTTGAGATTTCTTCAGTAAAAGCATTGCGCTGATTTTGGTCTATTTTTACATTCCACGATAAAGCTTTAATAAATGAATGTTGTTTGAGTAGTTGGCTTGCATAAGAATAAAAGTCTTGCTGATTTAATTTCGATGATGATTGGACTTGGCTCGCTAAACTTTGCACGGCAATAATACTGCGATTTGTGTACCTATATAAGCTATTTTCTATAACGTGAACTTCACGCTCAGCAATTTTAATCGTATTGATACGATTTTCTCGGTCATACAATTGAGTTGTAACGGCAACCGAGACAAATAAAACTGAACATACTGCAAGAGTCGGTAATACAGATATATTATATTGATTCGACTTTTGTGGTAGCAGAGACAGTAACAATGGAGTGGCAATTAAAACGCCTAAAGTATCGCCAAGCCACCAGTAAGTAACATTTCTCCAGTGATTATCAATACTGTAAACAGGGTTGAATTCACTCAGTGCAAATACACCACAATTAGCCGAAATTAAGCTCACTAAAATGGCTACTACAACAATAAAATAAATGATATTTTTGCGTTTTTTAAAGCGTAACGGATGGCCCAACCAAAATTTTAAAAGCGCCGCACCTACCATTGCCTGTATTACAACACCAAAAGAGATGTACATCGCCTCATTAAATGAGTTGCCAATGAGTACCATTTCATGGACTGAGTTATTAAAAACATTAAGATTAAAAGCTATAGAAGCTATAAATAATGGCAGAATAAATCGCCACCACCATATATAACATCCCACTAAAGCAATACCGGCGGGTAACCAAATAGGAATTATTTGTGAGTTAAAAGCAAGTTTAGTGAGTGCAATGCCGACTAAGAAGTATGCAAAGGCAAAAATTATGTAAAAAATAAAAGAGTGATATTTTGAGTTAAAATTTTTCACATAAGGTCCAAGCGATTATTATTCTCATTTTTTAAATATCAGTATAGCTAACAGTAAGTTATTTGCGGAATTTTTATAATGGTAACTGCTTTTTGCTAAATGACTGCTTTAACACGACAGTTGATTCTATATTAGCAATGCAACTTAAACCACCTAATTGATGTTTTACAAATCTCTCATAGCTCTCAAGATCGTGTGCAATAATTTTTAATAGATAATCATAGCTTCCTGATATTACACAACACTCTAATACATGTGGTAATTTTTCTACATGGTGTTCAAATTGCTCAGCAGCACTTACCGAGTTTTGGCTTAGCCTCACAAACGCATACACCAGCACATTAAGGTTAAGTGCTTTAGGATTTATAGCTGCGTGGTAGCCGGTAATAATGTTTTCTTGTTCGAGCTTTTTTATACGCCTTAAGCAAGGTGTATCAGACAAATTAATGCTGCTAGCCAAGTCTGAAACTGACATGCGGGCTTGGCTTTGCAGTGCGATGAGTAATTGCTGATCTTTTCTATCTAACATAGTTATCGGCTTTCATTAATTATTTTTATATTTGTAGTGATTATTGCTAAATATTATGGTTTTTACTATTTTTTTGGCGTTTTACTCTCATTAAACTCTGTTAGCATTTAATTATAAAAATAATAGAGCACAACAATGAACACACATACCGCTATTTTCGATCAATGGATACGAACAGGATTTGTCACTTTAAATAGTGAACTTGAGCAGCTCTATTGGCAGCAAACCGATAAAGCAAATGTAGAAGGAATAGGTGAGGTCTTAAAGCAACAGTTAGAAAAAGAAGGCAACGCATTAATTAGCAATTTATTGGCCGAGGGAAACACAGATCAAGGCTTTGATAGTGCTTTTGACTTACTCGGTAACGTAGGATTATTTATGGCGGCGTGTAGGCGCCATGAAATTACTGAGCCAAGCAGAGAAACTACCTCTCCACTAATTGAAGCCTCAGCACTTGCTATGCATATAGGCGCATCCATTGGCGTAACCCCTCGTTTTGCTACCGCCCACTTAACTACTCATAACAAAGCACTTAACGGTATTTATAAACGGTTTACTAATTTACCTGATGAAAAGCTATTTATTGATTACAACACCCAAGGTATTTTGGCCTATAAACGTGCAAGTGATGCTTTATTAAAAATATTGCCGTTAGGTATTTCACACCCCTTGTGTGGTGAGTTATTAAAAGTAGCTAAACAAGCGCTTATAGATGTAACTGAGTCAAATAATGCACTTTATTCTGAGCTCGATACAGATCGCTTTTTTAACTGCGTTCGCCCTTATTATAAACCGTACCGTGTAGGTAAAGAGGTTTACAGAGGTGCAAATGCTGGTGACTTTGCAGGTATTAACGTGATTGATATGTTACTAGGGCTATGTAGCGCAAATGAGCCTAGTTACTCGCAAATGCTGGTGGATAAGTTTTTATATATGATGCCGGAGGATCAACAAATCCTACGAGAAGCCATGCGTATGCAAAGCTTTATGGATGACTTTTTACAAGCCAAGCCATTTAAAAATACAGATTGGTTTAAAAGCCATGCAACGTTATTTATTCAAGTGTGTAAATTACATGGCGACACCGCAGTCGGTCATCATAATCAATTGGTTGAAAAATTTATTGCTCAGCCTTCAAAAAATATGCAACAGCAGCATATGAGCAAGGTAACAGCAAGTGGTCCGCCGCTTCATGTATTACTTGATTCGCTCGAAAAATTAAGAGATAGGCGAGCCAGTGCCAAACGCGACGATATAAAAACACGTTTTGACGATCTAAATACACTTAAAGAATGGGTTAAATAGCATGCTTAAAAATGATTTTTGTATGGCTGATGGTTGTTATTTACTAAACCACTCGGTAGGGCGTCCTCTTAAAAATACACAGCAATATTTAGAACAGCACTACTTTTTACCGTGGGAGAGCTCAAATAAAGAACCTTGGCAACAATGGCTGCCCGCAGTTGAGCAATTTACTACCGCGCTTGGTAAGTTATTTAATGCGCCTAGTTCGCAGTTTTGTCCTCAAGTTAATTTATCAAGTGGCTTAACAAAGTTGCTTATGTCGCACCCTCGATTACAGCAAAAAAATTGTAAAGTGCTTATGGCGCAAAGTGATTTTCCGAGCATGGGTTTTGCAATGCAAAAAGCGTTGCCAGAGTGTGCGCAAATTATGTTTATACCAGAGCACGAAAATCTAACTGATATTAGTGTTTGGCAACGTTATATAACTTGTGATATCGACTTAGTTTTTATAAGCCATGTATATTCAAATACAGGTGTGCAGGCGCCGGTATACGATATTGTAGCTATAAGTAAATTAACTAATAGTCTGTCAATAGTTGATGTTGCTCAGTCAGCGGGTGTGATACCGCTTGATTTAAGCATACTCGATGCTGACTTTATAATTGGCTCGAGCGTTAAATGGTTATGTGGTGGCCCAGGTGCAGCTTATTTATGGGTTAACAAAAATCAAATAAAGTTCTGTGAGCCTAAAGATGTGGGGTGGTTTTCGCATCAAAATCCATTTGAGTTCGATATTAATAATTTTAAATATAACAGCAGTGCGCTTAAGTTTTGGGGTGGAACACCTTCTGTAGCGCCTTATATTATCGCTGCAAATAGCATTAATTACTTTGCAGAGCTAACTGCTCACAAGGTAAGGGATCATAATTTAGCTATGCTTACGCTTATTCATGAGCAACTAGCTGAATATGTTGCATCACCTATGGGTAGTGATAAATGTAGCGGGACTGTTATTTTATTTTTTAACAAGCAGCAAGACTATTTACTTACAGAGCTTAATAAAGCGAAAGTCAGCGTAGATGCTCGTAAATTTGGGATACGAGTATCGCCACATATTTATAATACCCGAGAAGACGTTGAGCAGTTTATTTCGATAGTAAAACGAGCACTTAAGGGTTTTGGCTAAGCTGCTGCTGTCTTTGTTTTAATGACTCTATTTTTTGCTGCATTTGATTAATTGATGCGTCGTAAGCTTGCTTTAACGAATTTGTTTTAGTTGCGATAGCATCAGCAATAGACGAAGCGCCTAAACGATTGGCTTTATCTTGAGTCATGTAATCTATCTGCTGTTTTTTAGCTGCGTATTCTTTTTGGTTTTGTGCAATAGATAGCTCAAGACGCTTTATTTCACGCTCTATTTGTTGAACCTCTAAGTAGTCATCCACAGAGGTGTCGCTAATACCTTTATCGGGCGTAGAGCTTTTATATGCTTCAATTACGTTTATATCTTTAAGAGTAATAACTTGTGCATCTTTAGCGCAAGGCGTTTGGCTAAAGGTAGTAACGCCCTTAATTACACACTTATACACTGTTGTACTTTGTGCCAAGGTAAAAAATGGAACTGCCGCGCAAACTGATAGCAATATGAATCGGATCATAGCTAAACCTAAAGTGGCTAAAGTTGTGTTAATAATGCCCGAAGTTATTACAAGGCACAATTTGTTTAGTTTTTATAAATTTTAGGCACAAAAAAACCACAATTAAGTGGTTTAAATTAAGTATGGTGGAGAGGGAGGGATTCGAACCCTCGATAGAGCTACAAACTCTATACTCCCTTAGCAGGGGAGCTCCTTCGGCCACTCGGACACCTCTCCAACGCATAACCGGTTGTATTGATGGAAGTAAAAAAGCCACCAATTAAAATATGGTGGAGAGATAGGGATTTGAACCCTAGATGGGCTATAAACCCATGCCGGTTTTCAAGACCGGTGCATTCGACCACTCTGCCATCTCTCCGTGACGCAGAATAATACTTAGGTGATACCGCTGTGTAAATAGCAAAATGACTGTTTGCCTAATATTTGTACGTAAATGAGGTTTTTTTTGTAAATAAATGGAAATTAAGGCAGTTTTTGAATAATAAATAGGTTGCAGCAAACTGTGGGATCTAAAGAAGAGGCTTCATTTAGTGGTTGAGTGTTTGCTGCACCGCAAAAATAATCATGGTTGGGTGATTATTTATATTGAGCTGCGCCGCTAAGTGCTAACCTTTTACCAATAGTGTTAAGTCTAGCTAACATTTTTGCTTTACGGTTAGTTGGTTTAACTGCAATGTGCGCAGATGCCGTTTGGTTTAATGTATTAATTGGATTCATTACCTTGCTCCGAGTTTGCCTGTTGAAATCGAGTGCATTTTGCACGTTAACTGATTAAAAATACAACGATAAAAATTGAGTGTGAAGCATTAGTTATTTTGATGTGAAAAGCTTTTAAATACGTTCGATTTTACTTTTTAAATAAGTGTTTTGAATAGTTATTTAAAAAACAAAATACCTACTGCTCTATATTTGCAAGGCTTGTGTGCTTGTTTAGGTTTTTATGCATTTTACTTTGTTTTTTTTGACTAATTATTCAGATTAAATTATTTTGATTAAAGTGTTTTTCTTCATGCTTTGCGGCTATGTTTTATATCAGTAAAGTTGCTGTTATTGATAATTACTAATGTGGGTAAATATATAATCAAAAAACAGCTTAAATTATTTGAAATTGTTCATTGATGATGGCGTTTATTATAACGAGTCAATGGCACTGCAATGATGAGTTTATTTTTTTCACTATATTGGTAATAAAAAAAGCGCCTACATACTGTAGGCGCTTTGCGTTAGTTGCGTTAAATAACGCGTCTAACTGGGGACGGAGCCACTTTTAGCTATTGCTCTATTTGCTAAAAAGGCATTAATTTGTTTTGTTGGGGTAAGCACAATGGCGTTACCTAATAGCACTAGGCTAAATCCTGCAAAGGTATTTGCATGCCATTCAAAGCCTTCAAAAAAGCTACTCAGTGTTACTGCCACTAATGGAAATAAAACAATAACGTAGCTGGCTTTTTCAGGGCCTATATTTCTTAGCAGCGCAAAGTAGCACCCAAAAGCGATTACGGTGCCAAATATTGATAGGTAAAGTAGTGATAACCAGTAACTTGGTGGAGCATTTAAACTAAATTGCACATCGTTCATTAATACATATAAAGCTAAGCCTATAGCGCTGTATAACATACCCCATGCATTGCCTTGCAATACACCAATTTGCTTACGAGAATTACGAACGCTTACCATGTTTCCTAATGAAGCCACAAAGGTGCCACCAAGGGCAAGTAGTAACCCGACCAACGCACCATTACTCAAGTCGAACTGCTGTAACTGTGGCCAAAACAGACACGTAATACCTAACACAGCGAGTACAGCACCTGTATAAATTCGTTTTGAGATTGGCTTACCAAAAAATAGTCGAGTGTTGACTATGTTCATAACCAGCAGCATTGAAAAGGCAATTGAGGTCATTGCGGAGGTTAAGTGATTTTGCGCCCAGTAAAGCATTAAATAGTTTAATCCAAAATTACAAATGGCTAATAAAACAAAAAAGCCATGATCTAGTAATTTAAATCGCATGTCGGGTTTTTTGTACGCTACATATAACCACATCAAAAGCGCTGCAATAGTAAAGCGATAAAATAACGATAACTCTACCGCAATATCGCCCAGTTGAAATTCGATGGCCAACCAAGTAGAACCCCAAATTAAAACGGTTGTAATGTATAGCGCTGCACTTTTCATGGTTACTCTCCAAAGCCCGATTGAATGGCTATTTTAAGACCTATCTGTATACTTACCATATACAGAAAAGTAAAAATGTAACCTATACAGATTTGGTGTGTGATGATAAGACAAAAAAATAGCCAAGGGCATGAGTTTCTATATCAACAAGTTATTCAGTTGATCAGAGATATGAGTGCCCAACAGGTTTTACTGCCTGGCGAAAAACTTCCATCACTGCGCAAAATGGCAGATAACTTAAAAATAAGTATCCCTACCGTAAAGCAAGCGTATCAAGTACTTGAAGATCAGGGGTTAGTAGAAGCACGTGAAAAATCGGGATATTTTTTAAAAGTCGTTAGCATGGCGCGCAATTTGCCTAAGCGCGTTAAATTAAGTCGCGAGCCTGTTGTGGTAAATAAACAAGCCTTAATAGAGCAGGTGTACAGTGCGATTCATCAAGCTAACGTAGTCCCTTTTGGTATTGCTAATCCAATTGCTGCTGCACCCACCGATAAAGCACTCGCCAGAAACATGCGCCGTGTAATGACAATTGCGGGCAGTAAAGCTATTAACTATGGGCCAACAGATGGGTTTGTACCGCTGAAAAAGCAATTGGTGCATCGCTATTTAGATTTTGGTATTGGCATTGATATGGACGAGCTTGTGATCACCAATGGTGCGCAAGAAGCCATGGCTATTGCGCTTAAATGTGTAACAAAGCCTGGCGATGTAGTTGCTATTGAGACGCCTTGTTATCACGGAATTATCGAGTTAATAGAAAGCCTAGGGCTTAAAGCGCTCGAAATACCACTGTGCCCAGATAATGGTATTTGGTTAAGTGATTTGGAACGCGCTTTAAATGAGCATGACATAAAAGCGTGTTTATTCTCGACAGCAATTAGCAACCCTGTGGGCAGCTTTATGCCTGATACAAATAGACAGCAGCTGGTGGAGCTACTTGAAAGTCATGACGTAGTGCTTATTGAAGATGACGTATACGGCGATTTATATTTTACGGCAAAACGAGGCACACCTGCTTTAGCGTACTCTAAAAAAGGATTAGTGATTAGTTGTTCATCTTTTTCTAAAACGGCAGCGCCGAGCTATCGTGTAGGTTGGTTAGTTGCGGGTAAATTTGCAACGCAAGCAAGGCGATATAAAAGAGCGCTAAGTTGCTCTGCTTCTTTAATAAACCAATGGACGTTATCTGAATTTATTGCCAGCGGCGAGTACGACCGAAATTTAAAAGTACTTAGGCAGCGCTTGCGCGATAATAAAGAGCGTATGCGATGGTGCTTACAACAAGCAATGCCAAAAAACACACGTATAAGCAATCCAAAAGGAGGCTGCGTAATGTGGCTAGATTTAGGAGGCGAGTACGATAGCCAAACATTGTTTTTACTTGCGCTTGAGGTAGGTATTAGTATTACCCCTGGGCTTGTTTTTTCGGCCTCTAATAAATATAAAAGCTGCGTCAGGTTAAGTTATGGTGTGCAATGGAGCGCGCAAACTGAGCAAGCAATAGTTACATTGGGTAAGCTTACTTTATTAGCTAAAAAGTAATACCAATCTGCTTATATATGGGGTCTATTTAACGTTAAGAAAATTACGCTAGAGCTAGGCAAAAGTTTTTGTATCTAGTTGTTCTAAATAAAAAATTTTTAACGAAGTTATAGTGCAATTTAATTCGTTAAATTGATCAAAGATTTATGCAGGTTGGTATAAGTTTGCGAAACACAAAAAAGCAGCATTTAAGTAAACTTAAGTGCTGCCAAAGGGATGTTAAATAACGTTTGCTGTACTAATTTTGTTTAAAGCTAAATAACTGGTAACCTTCAAGCTCTGGCACTTGCATTACTAATTGCTCTTCTTGTTTTGCAATATCAGCAAAGTTTCCACATAAAGAGTTAGCACGTTCTTCTAGTGCGCTTGCATGTAGCTCTACTTTTTCTTCTATTTGTGCGCCCATATTTTCCATACGTTGTTCAAAGGCATCCATATCACCGCCTGAACCAAGTAACTCAGAACCTAAAGCAACTAAAATACTGCCCATTGATTGCATCACAGCTGATTCAACCGCTGTTTCTATCTGCTGCTCAAATTGTTGTTCAAAGTTTGAGCCAAATTGATTAAAACTTTGTTGGCCCATCACAAATGTACCTTGCTGGTAAAATGTGTTTTCTACTTCGATTTTAATGTCGTCCATAAGCTCTGACATATTATCAAGGCCGTCAATATTAAATGCATTGCCTACTTCTTCTAATGCTACTCCGGCAATTTTAACACCCTCAAGCGCTATATTAGCTACTTCAGGCAATTGAGTGCGTAAGCTATCAGAGTACCTGGTTAGCGCTTCGCGTTGTGAGTTATTAAGTGCTACAAATTCGCCATTTACGGTTAAGTCACCATGGGTATTAAATAGCATGGTTTTATTATTATTGGCAGTAAAAATTTCTAATTCGTTTGGTTTAATACGTACGTCGTTTTTAAATTCGACGTTACATTCATCGCTGCTAAATGAAATTGCAGAATCGTTATCGTTATGAGCCATAGCGGCTGGTGAACAAATTAATGCGCTAACTAATAGTAATTTTTTCATGTTTGTTCTCTACTTTTTGTTGATGACGATTAATTAATAACAAGTTTGATGCCAGTTTTATTTTTTAATATAAAACATATGCTTAACTGTTTTTGTTTGTTTTTTAGTAAATGAAATTAATTAATAAATAACTATTTTTTAGTCAAATTGGCTAACTAATAAAAATTAATAAATTTTATTTATCGATACGATAAAAAACTCTCACTTTCCTCAATTCAAATTTAGCGCTATTTATTCACATTACTGACATGAAGACTATTTACAGTAGTCACGTGGCTTTATTTTGATGCTAATTTGCAGCGCATTTTGGTGTTAAACATTTTTAATTTACCGGCTATTGCGATAATAAAATCCTTGGTTGGTCTCAAACACTTTATGGAGTGGGTTGTGGGTAAGACATTTAGTTACGATGCGCTAGATGACGATTTTGTTGAAGACGAGTACGAAATGCTCGGCCGTAATCAACACGATAAGAACAAGCAAAAGGTTAAAAAGAAGTTGGAAGACTACCTTGAGCAAAAACGCTTGCGTAAAAATCTAGGCGAAGACGATTTAAGCGATTACACCGATTAAATTTCACTAGTATAAATAAAATACCAATTAATATTGAGAGTTTAAATGTGCAGTTATGCGTATGTTTAAGTTTCAATAGTATTGGCAATAAAGAGGCCTAGCGCCTCTTTATTACTTTTTAAAGCGTGCTTTTAGCCTGTGCCAAAGCTTTTTGAATTGTAAGTTCTAGCTTTTCGGGTTTAGTAAAAGGTGCATAACGTTTAATTGGCGTGCCATCTGCGGCAATTAAAAATTTAGTAAAATTCCACTTTATTTTACGTGTTAAAAAACCAGGTAAAGCCGATTTTAAAAAACGAAAGACTGGGTGAGCATGCTTACCGTTTACATCTACTTTGGCCGCCATTAAAAAACTCACACCAAAGTTAATTAAACATCCTTGCTCTATTTGTGTAGCGTCGCCGGGTTCTTGCTGACCAAATTGATTACACGGAAACCCTAAAATAACTAAACCTTGGCTGGCATATTTATTATGCAAAGCTTGCAGCGACTCGTATTGGTAGGTAAATCCACATTTACTTGCGGTATTAACAATAAGCACAACCTTACCTTCAAAATCACTAAAGTTAATAGGTTGACCCTGCAAGCTTGTTGCGCTTAATTGATGGAATTTGTGCATATTGGCGTCTTTTTTATTATTGTTATCGGTATTTTAACCTGAGTACAGTATTTCATAAAGTATAAAGAGCGCTCTAATTTAAAATCAGAAATAGCCCCATACCGGCAAGCGTTGTGTAATAAATATTATGTGTTTTATAGGCAACAATAATGGCGACTATCGCTGCGCTTAAATAAGGGTTTTGCCAGTTTAAGTTAATGCCCTCTTCATTTAAAAATACGATAGGCACCCAAATTGCTGTAAGCACCGCAGGTGCGCTAAAGCTTAAAAATTGCTGCATTTTAGGACCTACTTTAAACGGTAAAGCGCGGTGTAAAAATAAATAACGCGTAAAAAATGTAATGCACGCCATGAGTAAAATAGTTGTCATCATAGCGTTGCTTCCTTTTTAGCGGTTAGTCTTGCTGTAGCGTAACCTGCGCTCATTGCCAGCAGCGCTGAGCAAACAAGCCATAACTCAAATCCGGTACTTTTTAAAAGCGTTGCGCTAACGCCTGCTACAATTACCGTAACAAGTGAGGCCAAATTTTTGATTCCCGGAATAACCAACGCGATAAACGTGGCAGCAATCGCAAAGTCGAGCCCTAAATTAGTTAAGTCGGGCAGCATTGTGCCCGCTACAATGCCAATTAATGTCCAAATATTCCATGCAATATAAAAGCTAAAACCAGCACTCAATGCGTATATTAAGCGTGTTTTTGTTCTATATGCTTTTCGATGATGAGAAAACGCAAACAGCTCGTCGGTTAAAACAAAGCTCACCGGTAAGCGCCAACGCACAGGTTGATCAATGACCTTATGACGCACTGCTAAACCGTATAAAAAGTGCCGAGAGCTAATAATAAATGTTGTGAATAAAATTGTGAGCAATGGTGTGTTGCCCGCCATAAGTTCAATCGCAACAAGCTGTGCAGAGCCTGCAAATACTAATAACGACATTGCTTGGGTTTCAAAGGCGCTAAAACCATTTTGAATCGCTAAAGAGCCGCATAAAATACCCCAAGGAACAACGGCTAAACACAGTGGTAGCATATCTAAAAAGCCTTTTAAAATAGCTTTTTTAACTGGTTGCATGATATTTACTCTCACGGCTTGTAGAATGGCTCATAAGGATACCTTAATATTATGATGTTAAAGTAGTTAACAAATTAAATAATACTGTTTTTTTAAGGATAGGCACAATGACGACGTTAAAAGTGTGGGATGGGTTTATTAGATGCTTTCATTGGTTTTTGGTTGTAAGTATTGCAGTACTTTATTTTAGTATTGAAGAGGGCATGATTGAGCTTCACTTTGTTGCAGGTTTTTTTACTTTAGCACTTATAGTAACACGTTTAATATGGGGTGTTATTGGTAGTAAAACCGCGAGATTAAGTGGGTTACTGCACTCTCCTAGTGCTATTTTAAAGGCACTCAAAACACCAAGCGAATCGTTAGGCCATTCAGCACCCGGTAGCTGTATGGTGATAGTGTTTTTTATATTAATCATAACGCAACTTGTAAGTGGCTTAATGAGCAGTGATGGTATTTTAACTGACGGGCCGCTTGCTCAATATGTGTCTAGCGATACGATTGATTTTGCCAATTGGCTACATGAGCTGAATTTTGACATTTTACTTTATGCTATTGGCTTGCATGTATTAGCTATTATTGTTTATAGAATAAAAGGAAAACCGCTAGTTAAGGCGATGATCACAGGCTCAAAAGAGTTAAAAGCGGATGACTCTGAGGCTAAAGTAACAAAAGCGTCTTGGCCTGCGTGGTTAATATTTATATCTTTATTGGTGTTGCTGATATTTACGTGGGCGAAAGAGCCTTTAACTTATTTATTTAGTTAAAAACACATTAAACCAGCCTTAAAGGGTTGGTTTTTTATTTTGGTTACATTCTTTTTTTGATTGTTGTGTGGTTGCAAATTATAATCATCAAGTTGTTAGCTTATTAAGGTGAGGATAAATTTTTTGCACGATTTATTAGTGCGTATAACTTGCCCTAGATGTATTTTTTGTGTATCCATATAGGTATGGGTAATAGTTTGTGACTCTTAAGGTGTTGCTGTGTTTATGCATACGTCGTTGGCCTGTGGAAAGTGGTCAACTATAGGTTGTTTAAATCATCATACCCAATTATTTATTGGTGATGTGGTGAGTGTAACCTTTTATGACTTGCAAGGAGAGCTAGTCAGTTTATCGTTTGATTATAAAATCACCTCGTTAGAGCAAGGTGAATCCCATGCATGGCCGCGTTTAGTTGCCGAGCACATTAATGTGCATATACCATTAATAAGCGCAGGGCGAATGACTGAACAAGGGCTCGTTGTTGCTTATCGACAAAACGAAATTTTTGCATTGCAAAGTAGTGGTATTTGTAAAGCCCAAGTTGATTTTCATTGCATCGCGAAATGTGATGATTATGTAGTTAAAGAATATGACGCATATGAATTTATTTATCCACAAAGTAGCGATTCTTACAATGCAGGTACAAAAGTACTACAACCTAAAACGGGAAAAATTTATCAATGTAGGCCTTGGCCATTCAATGAATTTTGCCGTGTTAATGATGAGAATAAAGTTATGTTTGAACCCGGCATTGGACAAAGCTGGGCTATGGCATGGATACAAGTATCAGATTAATAAATATAAATAACCTTCTTCCCATAGGTAGAACGATTTTAGTAATGAAACGTATTAGCTTCTAAGCCCTCTCAACTATTGAGTGGGCTTTTTTATTTTTATGGTAAACTGCAATTATTGTTATTTTTCAAATTGGTCTTTTCTGTGCCTCATCCTGATCACTCTCTAAATTTATTGTCTAACGTCCCTATCGCTAAAAAGCAAGCTCATATACTCAATGCGCATAATAAAACACGTGTCGATAACTATTATTGGATGCGTGATGATGAACGTCAAAATGAACACGTACTAGCGCATTTGCATGCTGAGAATACCTATTGTGATAAACAGTTAGCACCTATAAAGCCATTACAAAATACACTATTTGAAGAGCTTAAAGCGCGTATTGTAAAAGACGATAACTCGATACCCGTTAAAGACGGAAAGTATTGGTATCACTCAGAAGTGCGTGGCGATGATGAATATTCACGCCATTACCGCAGTACCAGCATAGAGGCTGATAATAAAGAGCTTTTACTCGATATAAATGCGCTAGCGGCAGGGTTCGAATTTTTTGAATTAGGTGAAGTCGCTCTTAGCCCGTGTGAACAACTTATGGCTTATTCTGAAGATACTGAAGGCCGACGTATATATTTAGTGCGTTTTAAAAACCTTGAAACAGGTGAGATGCTACCTGATGTACTTGAAAACACAGAAGGGCAAGTTGTTTGGGCTAATGACAATAAAACCGTTTTTTATGTTAAAAAAGATTTAAAAACATTATTAGGCTATCAAGTGTTTCGGCATGAGCTTGGTAGCGAGCAAAGCCAAGACGTAATGGTTTACGAAGAGCAAGATAGTAGCTTTTTTATGGGGCTTGGTAAAAGCCGCGACGAAAGCTTAATTATTATTGATTTAGCATCGACAGAGACCAACGATACATGGGTGCTTGATGCTAATAAGCCCACTGGCGAATTTAAAGCATTAATGCCGCGTGAAGATGGCCACGAGTTTGACGTAGATAAGCTAGGTAACACATTTTATATTGTGACTAACTGGCAGGCTAAAAACTTTAGATTAATGACGGCAACAAACGAAACGATTGCTGATAAAACACAATGGTTTGAGCATACAGCTCACAGAGAAAATGTCCTGCTTGAAGGTGTTGAGTTATTTAATGACTTTTTAGTATTAAGTGAACGCGAGCAAGGGCAAGCTAGATTTGTAGTTGTTAATAGGCAAGGAAATTGTATGGCACTTGAGTTTGCCGATCCTTGTTACTATGCCGCTATAGCAATGAACCCAGAGCCAGACACACGTACTGCGCGTATTTATTACTCCAGCTTAACAACACCGGGTTCTTTATATGATGTTGATTTAGCAACAGGCGAAAAAACACTACTTAAACAACAAAAAGTACTGGGTAGTTTTAATACCGATGACTATCAGTCAGAGCGATTAATGGTAACTGCTCGCGACGGCATCAAAGTCCCTGTATCTGTTGTTTATCGAAAAGACAGCTTTAAAAAGGATGGCACAAATCCGTTATTTCAATACGGCTATGGTGCGTATGGTTATACGATTGATCCAAGTTTTTCTAGTTCGTCACTGAGCTTGCTCGATCGTGGCTTTGTTTATGTTATTGCGCATGTTCGAGGCTCTGAAATGCTAGGCCGCGAATGGTATGAGCAAGGTAAAAAAGAGCATAAACAAAATAGCTTTAGTGACTTTATTGATGTGACAAAAACGCTTGTTGCGCAAGGCTATTGTGATAGCAGCAAGGTGTTTGCCTCAGGCGGCAGTGCAGGTGGTTTATTAATGGGGGCGGTTGTAAACCAAGCACCAGAGTTATATTGTGGTGTTGGCTGTCATGTACCATTTTTAGACGTATTAACCACGATGCTTGATGAGAGTATTCCGCTCACAACAAATGAATACGATGAATGGGGTAATCCAAACGATCAACAGTTTTATGATGTGATCGAAGCTTACTCACCTTATGACAATATTAGTGCGCAAAACTATCCGAACATACTTGTTACTACGGGTCTTCATGATTCACAAGTGCAATATTGGGAACCTATGAAATGGGTTGCAAAAATGCGTGAGCTCAAAACGGATAGTAATATTTTAGTCTTTAAAACAGATATGGATGCAGGGCACGGTGGTGCATCAGGTCGTTTTAAAAGCTTAGAAGAAAAAGCCCTCGAAATGGCCTTTTTTATTGCTCTGTTAAATTAACTGCAAAATCGGAAAATTGTATTATTCTATATAAGTTGATATCTGTAAGGCAATTTATGTTGGGAGCACATGGTGAATTCCAGATTTTCTCGCAGCCCCTCATATGTATTAGAATTGAAAGGGAGCTTTAACAATGAAGGTATTACTCGGTTAACTAATGGCGTTATTCAGGAGTTGAGCAATCACCCTAAAAATACGATTAAGTTTGTGGTCGTCAATTTAAATATGGCTTTGATAATATCCCAGCAGGCTCAGTTGGTGTTGACTCTGTAACATACCATGATATACAAGCAAGCTATCATATTAGTGATTCAATGGAGTTATATGTCGGGGCTAATAACTTATTTGATAAAGAGCCACCGAGAATAATATCAGGAGTGAGTGGTTCTGATACGGGTACTGAAACTGAAGCTGGTACGTATGATCCAATCGGTCAAACTATATACATTGGTTTTAGAAGTAAGTTTTAATCAATAATAGCAGTATTAGCTTCTAGTATTGTTATTCACAATAAAAAGCCTCGGTTGTTACTGAGGCCTTTTATTGTCCATTTAAACCAAAAACAACGCCACTGATCACTGGGGTATTGTTTAGTATTACGAGATGACTAATATAGTCGACGAATCGTTTACGATTTATCCCTAATTAAGCCCTCTATGAGGGCTTTTATCTTTTTTAGATTAAAATTAATCTAAGTAAGCTTTTAACATCCAAACGAGTTTTTCTTGCTCTGAGATATAATCGCTCATTAACGAAGCAGTCCCTTCGTCTTCAGCGTCACTTGCTTGGTTCAATATTTCGCGCTGCATTTTAATTAGCGTGCTGTAACCGGCTAGTAAATTTTCTACAGCAGTAACTCCATCGCTAATACCTTTTGCTTCTTGAATTTTGCTTACTTCTAAGTAATCAGAAAATGCATGAAGAGGCTCGCCATCTAGCGTTAATATGCGTTCAGCCACTTCGTCTACTTTTAAAAGTAATAGGTTATAAATTTCTTCAAACTTAATGTGCAGTTCAAAAAAGTTACGGCCTTTAATATTCCAATGAAAACCGCGCGCATTCATGTACTGAATTTGGTAGCTGCTTAATAGCGTATTGAGTGATTTTACGATGTCATCACTTTTTGCACTGTTTAGACCTATTGCGTTTACCTGTGACATAACTTGCTCCTTGAATAACCGTTGATTTGTGAACTTGTGATAAGTATTACTAATTTCGATAAATTAGTAAAATCGTTTAAATTTATCTGGTTAATCGCTTTAACCTATCAACTGTTCTTGGTATCTGTATTCACTTTAGACTATTAATAGAAGTGGGACTGATTAATAAAAATACTACCCCTCAAAAATAAATAAAACTTAAAAGTATATAAATCATGATCTGAAACAAACTTTATTCAAGGTAATAACTTAGCTATTTTTTTATTGATGTAGGTCAAAAATCATCCATCCTAACGGCGCATAATAATGTTGTCGAAATAATTAGGAGAGATAACATGCATGCAAAAACAGCGAAACAAAATAAAGCAGAGTTAATCGTGGTAGGAATTGCAGTCATCGCATTTGTGCTTGGGCTAGTAGCGCACTTAGCAGGTGCAAGCTTTGCTAATTCAGACTTTTTTGGTTACATAGCAGCGCCCATTCCGCTGATACTGGCAGTGGTATTTTTAATTAGTTATAAAATAGCAGCCAATGCTGAGGATTAATCTTTCTCGCTTAAGCATTTTAAAATGTAGTCGACCACTTCGCGTGAGTAAATCATACTGGTATGGCTTAAATGGAACACTTTATGTTCAGCCATACCTTTGAGCTTAGTTTCATCAAGTAATACAGTGCCATCTGATTTACTGCCTTTAACTATAAGGGGCATTAAACCAATGGGTAAGTCACCTGCAATACTAAAAAGCTTCGCTTTAAACGGCCAGTTACCATTTTGTGTAAGCAAAAATTCAACGCTATTTTTTAAAAAAGACTCAAACCCTTTTTGCTTCATTTTTTGTGCAATATGGCTACCTTGATGAGGCGTGCCTAAAGTAACTACTTTTGTAATGTGTTGGCTTGCAACTGAATTAGCTTCTAGGTATGCGCGAGCGACTAATCCGCCCATTGAGTGACATACGAGTGCAGAAGGTTCACCTGCAATAAATTCATCAATTTGAGCAAAAATAGCATCGCGGTTTGGATCAAGCGTATTATAAGTAAGGTTTAATACCTTAACACCAGATTCTTCCAAGCGAGAGCACAGTGGGCGCATAACAAAGCCAGACATATACAAGCCATGTAAAACAATAACGTGTTTAACTTTCATACGCCCTCAAAAAAGTGATTAGTTACATTAACTGCTGTGGTTTTATTTCAATATTAGTTGTATCGGTATTTACCCATGCTTCACCATCTTGAATGGTAATGGCGAGCTTAATGCCACGATCAACCAAAGCAGCAAGTGCTTGTGTGGCTGCGTAATCAAGGCTAAAAATACTCAGGTTTTTAAATTCATACAATTTAGGTTGATGTTTTTGCCACCAAATTGCTTGATTGTTTTCGCCATAAGTATATAGCACCACTTTTTTAGATTTATTACAGGCTTTTTTAAGGCGTTTTTCATCTGGTAAGCCAAGCTCAACCCACAGCTCTATCTCTTCACTATAGCTTACATGCCAAAGTTCAGGCTCATCATCAGCACTTAATCCTTTAGTAAATTCTAAACCATCACAGCTATTGAGTGCAAAAGCGAGTAAGCGAATCATTAACCGTTGGTCGGTTTCTGACGGATGTTGTGCCAAGGTTAAACTAAAATCTTGGTAAACGTGGCGGTCCATATCGCTAAGCGATAATTGCACCTTCATAATGGTGGATTTAAGAGCCATAACAACTAATCTAAAAAAATTTGCGCCAGTATAGCGCAATTAAATGAATTGCCAGTTAAAATAACGGTTAATTATACGTTAGGAGTTAAAAATGGCTATCCAGTGGTTCCCTGGGCATATGAATAAAGCCCGCAATGAAATTAAAGAAATAATGCCGCAAATGGATGTGATCATTGAAGTGCTTGATGCGCGCATTCCTTATAGTAGCGAAAACCCGATGGTGGCAACCTTGCGTGAAGGTAAGCCGGTCATCAAAATTTTGAACAAAGCTGATTTAGCTGATCCTAAAATGACGCAAATTTGGAAGGATTATTTTGAACAAGAAAATGGCGTTAAAGCGATTTCTTTTGGTCACGATAAAGCAGCTGAAGTACATCGTATCAATGAGCTGTGTAAAAAGTTAGTGCCGCATAAATTAGGCGCCGATAAGCAAATAAAAGCCATGATAATGGGTATTCCTAACGTGGGTAAATCTACGTTGATCAATGTATTGGCTGGACGTATAGTTGCAAAAACAGGTAATGAACCTGCTGTAACGAAAGCACAACAACGCATTAAGCTTGAAGACGGTATTATGCTTTACGATACGCCAGGTATGCTTTGGCCAAAAGTAGAAAACGAAAACTCAGGTTATCGCTTAGGCGCTACAGGTGCCATTCGTGATACCGCACTTGAGTATGAAGAAGTAGCAAGTTATACCGCTGAATATTTATTACGTGCTTATCCTGAGCTTTTAAAAGCGCGCTATAAAATCGCTGAACTTCCTGAGAGTGATTGGGAGTTTGTTGAAATGGCAGGCAAAAAGCGTGGTTGTATTCGTGGTGGTAACCAAATAGACACGTATAAAATGTCTGAAATACTAATCAACGAATTGCGCGATGGTATTATTGGCCGTATTACGATGGAAACTCCGCAAATGCGTGAGGAAGAAGAAGTAATGGTTGCTGGTTTACGCGCAGCTGCAGAAGCTAAAAAACAAGCTAAAGAAGAAGAAAAGCTTCAGCGTCGAGCGCGAGCACGTAAAAACCGTCGTTAATTGATTTAGTTTAATTTAACCAACTAAATTACAGACATAAAAAAAGCCCGTAAGGGCTTTTTTAGTTTCATATCTACCGTCACCGATATGAGCAATGTAGCAAGTAAAATAGTAGGGCGGTTACTCGTCATAAACATCAAGGGGCGTTGCGGCTCATAACAAGTAACCATAGCTGTTAACGTGCGCCACACGTTGTTTCAGGGTCGAGAAACAAATCAATTCATTCCGTTACAAGTCAGTATATTTCCCGCCTTGTTGATATTGATTATCAGTTAGATTCAAGTGTCTGTCAACACCCAAATGCAAATAATTCTTATTATCTTATTGTGCAACTTGTAAGCTGATGTAAAGCATGAAAAAATTGCGACTATTTAATTTTTCTTCATCTTGGGTGATATATGCGGTGATTAAATCGCTCTTAGTTTAAACAAGTATTAGTTTTTAAAGATTAGTAATTTCTGAGTATATATTAAAGTTTTAGCTGTTTAAGCTATGGTAGTGTGTTGTTCCAAAATAACGAAATAACTTTATGTACCTAAAGTTAGGGCGAGAAAAAAATAGTGTTTTCATTATGTTACATGCGATTCTCAACTTGAAATACAAAATAGACCTTGCGCATAAAAAAATATATTGAATTGATTGCATTTTAAGCGGCTTGCATGGTGATGTTCGCTTTAAGTGATGTTATACTCCTGCCGAATAATTTATCGACTTTATTAAGAGTAAAATTAATGGCAGATTTATCGAAGTACAGAAACATTGGTATTTTCGCGCACGTTGATGCGGGTAAAACCACGACTACTGAGCGTATCCTAAAGCTTACTGGTCAAATCCATAAAACAGGTGAGGTTCATGATGGTGAATCTACTACTGACTTCATGGAACAAGAAGCTGAGCGCGGTATTACTATTCAGTCTGCGGCTGTAAGCTGTTTCTGGAAAGATCACCGTTTTAACGTTATCGATACTCCTGGGCACGTTGACTTCACAGTAGAAGTTTACCGTTCACTTAAAGTATTAGATGGCGGTGTTGGTGTGTTCTGTGGTTCTGGTGGTGTTGAACCACAATCAGAAACTAACTGGCGTTATGCTAATGATTCAGAAGTTGCACGTATTATCTTCGTAAATAAATTAGACCGTATGGGTGCTGATTTTTACCGTGTAACTGAGCAAGTACGTAAAGTACTTGGTGCTGTACCACTAATCATGACTTTACCAATTGGTATTGAAGATGAATTTGTTGGTGTTGTAGATGTTTTAACTAAAAAAGCATACGTTTGGGATGACACTGGTCTTCCTGAAAACTACGAAATTACAGACGTTCCTGCAGACATGGTAGAAAAAACTGACGAGTATTATGAAATGCTTGTTGAAACTGCCCTTGAGCAAGACGATGAACTACTTGAAGCTTACATGGAAGGTGAAGCACCTTCTGTAGAAGACATCAAGCGTTGTATCCGTAAAGGTACTCGTGAGCTTGCTTTCTTCCCTACATACTGTGGTTCTGCGTTTAAGAACAAAGGTATGCAGCTTATTCTTGATGCTGTTGTTGATTACCTACCATCTCCTACAGAAGTTGATCCTCAACCTCTTATGGATGAAGAAGGTAACGAAAATGGCGAATTTGCAATCGTTTCTGCAGATGAACCTTTCAAAGCGTTAGCATTCAAAATAATGGATGACCGTTTTGGTGCATTAACATTCGTACGTATTTACTCAGGTAAACTAAATAAGGGTGACACTATCCTTAACTCGTTTACTGGTAAAACTGAGCGTGTTGGCCGTATGGTTGAGATGCAAGCCGATGACCGTAACGAATTAACTAGCGCACAAGCTGGTGACATCATTGCTATCGTAGGCATGAAAAACGTGCAAACTGGTCACACTCTATGTGATCCTAAGCACCCAGTAACACTTGAGCCAATGGTATTCCCAACTCCAGTAATTTCGATTGCTGTACAGCCTAAAGATAAAGGCGGTAATGAGAAGATGGGTGTTGCTATCGGTAAAATGGTTGCAGAAGATCCATCTTTCCAAGTTGAGACTGATGAAGATTCAGGCGAGACTATTCTTAAAGGCATGGGTGAGCTTCACTTAGATATCAAAGTAGATATCCTTAAGCGTACTTACGGCGTAGACCTTATTGTTGGTCAACCACAAGTTGCTTACCGTGAAACTATCACTCGTGAAATCGAAGATAGCTACACGCATAAGAAACAATCTGGTGGTTCTGGTCAGTTTGGTAAAATCGACTACCGTATCAAGCCAGGCGAAGTTGCTTCAGGCTTCACGTTTAAATCATCAGTTGTTGGTGGTAACGTACCTAAAGAATTCTGGCCTGCAGTTGAGAAAGGCTTTAAGTCAATGATGGGCGAAGGTGTTCTAGCTGGCTTCCCAGTACTTGACGTTGAAGTTGAACTTTTCGACGGTGGCTTCCATGCCGTGGATTCATCTGCAATCGCGTTCGAAATCGCTGCTAAAGGCGCTTTCCGTCAATCGATCCCTAAAGCGGGCGCACAACTTCTTGAGCCAATCATGAAAGTTGACGTGTTCACTCCAGAAGATCACGTTGGTGATGTTATCGGTGACCTTAACCGTCGTCGTGGCATGATGAAAGACCAAGAAGCTGGTTTAACAGGCATCCGTATTAAGGCAGATGTACCGTTATCAGAAATGTTCGGTTACATCGGTACACTACGTACAATGACATCGGGTCGTGGTCAGTTCTCTATGGAGTTCTCACACTACGCTGCATGTCCAGCTAACGTAGCTGAAACTGTAATCGCTGCAGAAAAAGAGAAAAAAGCAGCTAAGTAATTAGCTCTTTAACTCTTTAAAAAAACCCGCACATGTTGCGGGTTTTTTATTGCCTATAATTTTTGGATAAGAATATGCCAAGGAGGAGTAGCTCTATATTTTTAATAAAAGCATGTTCATTTATGTGGTCTGCTATTTTTTATTAGGTTAATTTTTGATGGGAGATCTTAACTAATACCAACCTGCATAAATCTTTGATCAATTTAACGAATTAAATTGCACTATAACGTCGTTAAAAATTTTCTATTTAGAACAACTAGATACAAAAATTTTGCCTAGTTCTAGCGTAATTTTCTTAACGTCAAATAGGCCCCATATATAAGCAGATTGGTATAATCTGAACTCTGGATAATAAATCTATCTCAAGCAGCTATTTTCAGCGCTCACTGCGTTGAATTTACTTGTAATAGGCCAGCGATTGACGCGTAAATTCGCCTTGTTTTCACTGAAAATCTCTGGCTAGAGAAAATAAATTTAAATATCACTATAATTCAAGACGTTGGTAAATCTCTTAACCAGAGCTCAGGTTAACTATTTTAATGCGGAAAAATATTTATTAGACAATAAAAAAGGAGCAACTTATTGCTCCTTTTTTGGTTTTTAACGGCTCTTTTATTTAGCGCTAATTAAACTTTTTTATCGCTTTAGCTTTTAGCGCTTTCATCTTTAGCTTGTGTGGCTTATTAAAGCTTTGAATGGGCATTGTAACCACATGCTCTTTTGGCAGTGTTGGAATAGTTGTTGGATATTGACCTTCTTGAGGTACAGAAATCTTTTTGAGATGAACCTTAAGCGCTTCTAAAGTAGCATCGTTATCTACTTCACTAGGGCAAATAAATATACCTAGATCTCTAAGGAACACGCCTAGCTTAATGCTACTTGAGTAACGGACTATAGGTGCTGCGAGTATTAAGCCTAATAGTATTGGCGACAACCACCAAAAAATACAGGGGTAAAGTAATACGCTGTGCTGCCCCATGCAATAGCGACGATAGTTGAAAATAGCGTATAACCAAACGCTTCCCTCCAAGGAACCATTCGACCTTCACGAGGCTGTGCATCCCACTTTACTTTTTTACCTAAAAATACGCATATAACAAAGTAAGCATGAAATACCATCATTAATGGTGCAACAATAATAGCAAATACGGTTTCAATGATTGAGCCTAGTATCAGCTTAATTGAACCACCAAAGCGTTTGTTTCTGTGCACTAATGTAACAATAACACCCATTAATTTAGGTAGTAGTAAAATTATGATTGTTAAGTAAAGTAGTGAATCAATCAGTTCGGTTTTGGCAATTTGCCACGTCGGAAATAATTGGTAAGCGCGATTAAAGTAAACATCGCTATTAAGCGCACGTGTTACGGCATCAATCGTACTTAGTGCGAGCATTGATAGCCAAATTAGCGATGAAATATAGGCCGTTGCTCCCAATAAAAAATGAAATTTACTCATTAACTTTAATTTTGATGAGGACAGTAAACCAAGGTGTTGGATATTCCCTTGTACCCAACGTCTGTCGCGTACAGCATAATCTAAAATGTTACTTGGAACTTCTTCATAACTCCCTTCAATGTCTGATAGTAGCAATACGTCCCAATTAGCACTGTGTAACAAAGAGGCTTCTACAAAGTCATGACTTAGTATTTCACCACCAAATGGGGCATTACCTTTAAGCGTTGGTAAGCCACAACAGGTAATAAACGCCTCAACTCTAATGATTGCGTTGTGGCCCCAATAGTTTGCTTTATCGGTTTGCCAAAAAGCAGAACCAGTCGCTAGCATTGGGCTGTAAAGTACGGATGCAAACTGTAAAAAGCGGCCAAAAAAAGTATCTTGACGAACGGGGATAGGAATTGTTTGAATAAGGCCTGCTTGCGGGTTGTTTAGCATGCTTGTAGTAAGCTCTAGCATGCACTTTCCGGTCATTACGCTATCAGCATCAAGTACAATCATATGGTCGTACTGGCTGCCCCAACGTTCACAAAAATCAGTTAGGTTGCCTACTTTGCGGTGTTTATTATCTTCGCGACGACGGTAAAAAACGTGTTTAGCTGTACTGCCTAATCGCTCACACAATGCATGCCATGCACTTAACTCGTTTTTGGCTATTTGTGGGTCTTGGGTATCGCTAAGTAAATAAAAGTCAAAATGATCTAGTTGCCCTGTTTCTTTTAGTGATTCTAGGCTTACTTCAAAGCCTGCGATAACACGATGAGTATCTTCGTTATAGATTGGCATAACAACCGCTGTTCTTTGCTTAGCAAGTGCTTGGCTGTCGAAAGAGATTGGCTTAATACGCTTTAAAGTTAGTGGATCGATGCGCAGTAGTTGCAGTAAGAAACCAATTGTACCGTTACAAAATGCAGTAACAATCCACGCAAACGTAATTGAAAATAGGGCGAGTAATGCATATTCAAGTAAGGTCATACCGTTTGAATTTAAAATTTCAAACATAATAGATATGCCGTAACCTGATATGCCAAGAGCTGCAATAGCAAACAGCCATACACGAACTGTTTTGAAAGGCATTGACGTTCCCTTGTTTTGCTTACTTGATGTCATTTGGATACCAAACATAGCTCCATACCTCACTAATTTCTTTTTCACGTAGTTTTAGCGATAAACGCATATCTACTGGTTTTCCGTCTTGTGGGGCGATTTTAAAGGCCACACGCCATCCATATGTATCAGGTAGCTTTTGTATTGTTACATCACTCGCTTCCCCTGTTGTTAGCTGTATATCAGCCTTTAAATCTAGCTTTTTAGAGAGCTGGTTAAGCTCTGGGCCTGAAAAGTCAACAGTAAATTGACGGTGACTTTTTGGTGGAGGATTGTCTTCACCTGGTAGTGCTGCACTGCCAATTCTAGTACGCACCACGCGTGCTTTTTCATGTTGGTTTAAATGGGCATTAAAAGTCGTCATTTTATAGCTTAGTTTTAATGAATCTCCCGCTTTGAAGGGTTTTTCAGGTACCCAATAACTTACTATGTTGTCATTCGTTTCTGTGTCAGTTGGTATCTCTACTAGCTCAACTCGACCATTACCCCATTCACCTTCTGGTTCAATCCAAAGGCTAGGGCGGTCGTGGTAATGAGCTTCTGTATCAAAGTAGTTATTAAAATCACGATCGCGTTGCGCTAAACCAAAACCTTTTGGGTTCTCGTATGTAAAAGAAGTGACGCTTAGTTGCGCGGGATTGTTAAGTGGGCGCCACACCCATTTATTATCTTGCGATTGTGTTAATAAACCGTCTGAATCGTGTACTTCAGGGCGGTAGTCATCAAAAAATTTAGTACTGTTTTCACCGTGATAAAACATACTCGTTAAGGGGGCAATACCTAGTTTTTTAACGTCTTTACGTGCAAATATTTGCATATTTACTTTTACAGCCGTATTTGTGGTTGGGTCTACATCGAACCTATATGCCCCCGACACTGATGGGCTATCAAGTAGTGCAAACATAACAATATTAGTTTGATCTAGTTTTGGCTTAACTAACCAAAACTCTTTAAACATTGGGAATTCTTCGCCTGAAGCTTCTGCAGTATCAATCGCTAAACCGCGAGCAGACAATCCGTAAACTTGTTTTGGGCCAACAACACGAAAATAAGATGCACCTTGAAATACCATTACTTCATCTTTGTACTCATTGGTATTTAGTGGGTAATGTAATCGAAAGCCAGCGTGACCAAGCTGAGTATTGGCAATGCTTTTAGTAATTTCTTCTTTTAGAGGAGCAGCAGTGCCATCGTACTGATAAAAGTCAGTACTAAATGGGAGGCGGGTGCGTTTTGAGTCACTATTAACAGTATTAATTGTAACGGGTGTTTTATATAAAAAACCGGGGTGGAATAGCTGTAGCTCGTAAAGACCTTCGTCTTTCCACACTGACTTGTCTTGTTTGAAGCGGATAGAGCGATAATCTTGATAATCAATATTATTGAGAGCATCAAGTTCAATGTTTTTTGGAGCTATATATTCTTCACTTGCTAGTTTTTTAGCACGCGCGCTTATAACGTCAAATAAACTACTTTGTGGAATGGCTGCTTCTGTTGTAGCTGCAAATGCTTGATTGCTGTTACCCCAAGCCGAAAATATAATAAGTAGACCCAAGAGTGGCTTTGAGCTCTTTTGCCATGTTGATAATCGATGGGTAAATTGTTTCATTTTCATTCCTTTATAAAAACACGACTTATTTTTAGGGTTGAGACTAAGTTATTTACTTAAGCAATTTTTAAACCTAAATAAATACATTAAAAATCAAAAAGCTAAGTAAGAGGCATAAAAGATCTCGACCACTCTTCGTGTAAAAAACACCCACGGCTATGTAGTTGCTTCTTACTTGGTTAGTTAGTTGACGATGATTTATATAATAAGGCGATATTACGAGGTGTTTACTGAAGCTTGTCTGAATTACATTTGTATAAAAATAAAAAAAGCCGCGATTGCGGCTTTTTAAGGGTATCTAAATTAGTTATTTCTTTTTAAATCTACGCACGATTGATAGCGGTGCTAAAAGAAGTGTTAACCAAAATAATGAACCTGCATCGTTATCGTCATCTGAACGTAGGTTATTAACTTTAATAGCTACATTTTCAGCTTTAGATACGTTACCTGCACTATCTTGTGCTTGAACAGATAAGGTAATGCGGTTTTCAAACTCGTAATCTAACTCACCGGCTACAATGAGTTGTCCCTGGTTGTTAATAGAAACACTGCTGTTTCCTGATACAATAAATTTAACAACTGGTGACTCATCTGCATTAGGGTCACTAAAATCAAGCGTACCAATTACTGTCCCAATCGCGCTATTTTCATCAATAGCAAACGTTTGATTCGCTGTAATAACGGGTGTTTGCTCTTCTGGTGTTAGCGTAATTTCAGATTTTATATCAACAATTACAGGATCATGATCTGAGGCGCGGTATGCGCTTTGAGAATATAAACTTGATTGTTGAGCATCACTTTTAAATTCAACATTGTAATCAAGCGAAATTGGTTCATCAGCATTAATATGCCAATCTTTAGCTGATACTACCTTGCTAAGTAATGATGCACTAGCTACTGCATGGTCAAGGCTACCAGCACGGCCAGAGAAGCTATAAGAGTAAGCAAGAGTATTGCCATCAAGCTCTGCGACTACATTTTTATATCCTTTATCAGCAAACGCACGTATTGGATCTTCCATTGCGTAAGCATTCATGTCGCCAACTAGAATAGTATCTTCGTCGTCAACACCCGTTGGTTTGCTATCAAGCCAATCTGCGAATGCATTCGCACCTTGTGTACGTATTTCATTCCAACAAGCTTGGCCATCATTTTGATCTTCGTTCGCACCGCTTGCACTACCACAACCACCTTTAGACTTTAAGTGCGCTACGGCTACAGTAAATACTTCATCAGTTGCTAAAGATTTAAAGCTTTGTGCGATAGGAGTACGATTACTAAAATCAAATGGTGCATCAGTAGTAATAGCGGCAGTACCGACTTCTTCTACCTTATTAGCACGATAAATCAACGCAGTCGTGATTGCATCTGTACCGATTTGATCAAGACCAAAGTCAACAAATGCATACTGGTTAGCTGCATCAGCTTCGTTTAATGCATTAACTAAGCTAGCAATAGCGCTAAATTCACCAAAACCATCATTTTCGATTTCCATCAAACCAACAACATCAGCTTGCATTGCGCTAATGGCACTTACAATTTTGGCTTCTTGACGAATAAATTCAGCTTCAGAATCTGCACCGCGACTCGTAGGGAACCCTTCACCTTGGCCATCACCATTAAAGTAATTAAGTACGTTAAAGCTTGCTACACGTAAATCTGCCTCAGCATTAAGTTCAGGTGCGTCTTTACGTGCATTTGTTGCAATAAATTGAGGTGCTACAGTTGGGTGAATTCGGTAAAGGCTAAAGCTATAAGCAAGTGCACCAGTCACTGTATTTACTGTATCACCAGTACGTAATGTATTTTCTGCTGATAAACCAGGAGTTGGATAGGCTGTAGGATCTAGATTTTGAACAGTTGAGCCATCATCGATTAATATTTTCTTAGTTAAGTTTTCGGCTTCAACTGCGTTAGCAGTATCACCAGGTAACGCAACTTGCGTACCTTGATACAAGCGCTCAGTCGCGACTTCAACTTCACCATATCGACCAAGGCCAAAGTTATTGGTAACAACTAATGGCTGTTCTAGCGTTACTAGCATACCTTCAAACGATTCTAAATAAGTTGCATCAGCTAAAGGCAAAGTTATTTTTGTAGCGGTTGAAGCTAAGCCAGTATCACAAACAGCTACTTGGCTTACGCTGCCGATTTGTGTTGCATCAAAATATTCTTCAACAGTACCTTGCACACGTACATGGTCGCCTACACTTACGTCAGTATCTGCAAAGTAAACAAACAGGCCTTCAGAAGTCAGTGGGTTAGCGTCTATATCTGCAGCAAGTGAGCTTATAAAAAAGCCTTTTAACTCATCGTCGCCTTGGAAGTCTGCTGTTACAACGCCTTCAAGTTCAACAACACTACCCACAAGAGGGCTTGCTGCACCATCGCCTTGAATAGCGCTAATCAATGTTTTATCTGCACCACATACTAATGGATCTAGTGGCTCAGGTTCTGGTACTGGAGCTGAGTCACTACCAAATACGCCTAAACCAGAAAAATCATCTTGGTCAAATTGCACCCATTCTTCGCTTGGGTCAAAAGGAGCGCTTGGCGAGGTACGGCCAACGAGGACGCTATCGTTGCGACGAAGTGTTTTATTTTGTGTTTGTACGCCACCTTCAGACCAATAAGAGCCCGGATCCGTACCAAATTGACCAAAACTATCAATGACAGTGTCGCCTTGAATTAGAACTAATGCATCATCACCGTTAAAGCTTGTAACACTATGCTCTAAATCAGCTTTACCTTTTAGCTCATCATTTGAACTTGGGTTTACGATTACATAGGTTCCGTTGGCAGGTAAAGTAGCTGATAAGTCGAGCGTAGATTGTATCGTTGTTTTACCGTTCACATATAAATTTAATTTATAGCCAGCAAGTGATAACGAATCAGTCGAGTTATTATAAAGCTCAATTGCTTTATTGTTGCTACTTCCTTCTACATATTCCGAAATGATAAGATTAGCGGAGGCTGGTGCACTAAGGCTTGCTATAACAAGCGCTAGTGGCGTTATTTTTGTTTTAAACATTATTATTTTTTCCCGTGTATTGTGTCCCAAATGGGACACTTAGTTTAAGGAAAATTTATTACAAATAAAATACAATAAGTAAATAAAATGAAAGCAAAAATAGCGAAATTGTGACTATTGTATTACATTATTTACTTTTTAAGTATTGTGCAGCTTGTTTAGCGAAATAAGTCAGAATACCATCAGCACCAGCTCGCTTAAATGCCAAGAGAGATTCCATTATTGTTGCTTCCTCGTTCAGCCAGCCATTATCGATTGCGGCTTTGTGCATAGCGTATTCGCCGCTAACTTGATAGGCGAAAGTTGGCACGCCAAATTCATCTTTTACGCGACGTACAATATCTAAATAAGGCATGCCAGGTTTAACCATAACCATATCAGCGCCTTCTTGTAAGTCTAATGCAACTTCACGTATTGCTTCGTCAGAGTTTGCAGGATCCATCTGGTAGGTCTTTTTGTCAGCACCTTTTAAGTTCCCTGCAGAACCTATTGCATCTCTGAAAGGACCATAATAGCTAGAGGCATACTTAGCTGAATAAGCCATAATGCGAGTATGGATAAAGCCATCCGCTTCAAGTGCTTCACGAATTGCGCCAATACGGCCATCCATCATATCTGAAGGAGCGATAACATCGGCTCCAGCTTGTGCATGAGAAAGTGCTTGTTTAACCAATATTTCAGTTGTTACATCATTGATGACGTAACCTGAGTCATCAATGATGCCGTCTTGCCCATGTGTAGTGAATGGGTCAAGTGCACCATCAGTAATTACACCGAGTTCAGGGTAAGCTTCTTTTAAAGCGCGAACAGTTCGCTGCACTAAACCATCTTCATTGTAAGCTTCTTCGGCGAATAATGACTTTTTATCTGTAGGCGTTACCGGAAAGATTGCAATGGCTGGCACGCCGAGCTCAACGAGCTCTTTTGCCTCAATAAGCAATAAATCTATTGATAAACGTTCAATGCCGGGCATTGATTCAATCGCTTCACGACGATTTTTACCTTCAAGTACGAAAACGGGGTAGATTAAATCGTTTACGCTAAGTTGGTTTTCAGCCATTAGACGACGAGAAAAATCGCTTCTACGCATTCTGCGCATACGAGTATACGGAAAAAGGTCTAGTCCTGATTGGGCCATATTAGAATACTCCTACTGTGGAATTGGAAAATTAATTACTTGATTACGACCGTGCTGTTTAGCGTAATAGAGGGCTTTATCAGCGTGCTCGGTAAATATTTCGGGGGTGTTAAGATCATCTGCGACGCTAGTGTAAACACCAGCACTAATTGTAAATTTAATGTCAGTGCCAGCAACAATTACAGTACTTTGCGCAATTGTTTCGCGTATTTGTTCTGCAATATCTAACGCGCCTTCATTTGGTGTATTTGGAAGCAGCACTACAAATTCTTCGCCACCGTAGCGTGCAACTTCATCAAGTGGACGCTTTAGATTATTTTTTATAATATCTGACACCGCTCTAATAACCTGATCGCCAGTTAAATGACCATACGTATCATTAATTGTTTTGAAGCGGTCTATATCAAGCATAATAATACTTAATGGCGTTTGCTCTCGGCGAGAACGGCGAAGCTCCATTATTAATTTCTTATCAAAAAAGCGACGGTTTTTTATACCGGTTAAAGCATCTTCAGTATTAAGTTGCTCAAGCTCTCTATTTTTCTCTTCAAGCTCTCTTAAGGTTACTTGTAGTTCAAAGGTTCGTTCGTCGACAAGCGCTTCTAACTCTCGGCGAGCTTTTTCTTGTAACGCTAGACGTTCGTTTAAGAGTGTATCTTGCGCCGTATTTTTAGCAATCAAGGTTTGCTGCGTAACTATTTGTTGGTCGCGTTGCAAAATAAACTTTTCCATTACGGTATAGCACAAACAAAAAATACAGCTAAAAAAGCAAATAAAGACAATAACTAAACTATTCTGACCAAGTGAATACCAGCCCATTGCTGTAGCAATAAAGTAGGCCATAACTATAAGGAAGAAGATTAAAGTCAGTAAAAGGCCTTTATTTTGTTTGGATGGGTCACTACGAGTACATATAAGTGTAGTGATAATATAAAAGCACAAAATAATAGGAATAGTTACAAGGCTAAATAAAGTAACGATTAAGTTAGGTAGCAGCCAAACACATAGTAATGAAATGGCAAATAGGCTGGTTATTATCGTTTGTACCTTTAACAGCGTAGAGCGTTTAGGTTGGCAAATGAGTTGCTGTAAAGGTAAAAACAACAAGGTAATAAGCATCAGTAACATAGAGCTCATTAGTTGCTGTATACCCGTTAGGTTTGGATGAAAAAAACGCAAGCCAAATCCACACAAATAGGAGAGTAATAAACCTAACGTCAACGTTATCATACCAGCACAAGCAAAATAGAGCTTGCGTGAGAACCCATATAAAACAAGACAGCTAAAGGCTAACGAAAATACAAAACCAATGAGCAAACCATATATTAAATTTAGTTTACCTTTGTAAGCTAAATAACTATCTTGCTGCCACAAAGTTAAAGGTACTCGTAACCCCGCACTATCCGTAACTTTGAGGATCACAGTTGTTGTTGTGTTTGCAGGCAATGTTAATTTAACTAATAAAGATTCGCTTTTTATTAGGCGCTGAGAAAGCACAAAGGCGTCGCCTATTTGTGTTTGTGAAAGCAGCTCAGAATTGTGTAAATGAAAAACCTGAACTTTATTTAAGAGAGGATTATCTATTGAAAGTAGTGGCTCAACTTCACTGTTGAGTGTGTTTTTTATTGTAAATGTAAGCCATACTGGTCGTTGTTCTAACCCTAAGTTTAATGAGCTATTTTTAAGTGAATGCCAATTTTTCAAATTACTATTTCGAGCTTCTAAAAGCGAAGTTGGTTCAAAAGAATAGTTTAAATTTATGATATTTTGGGATTTAAAATTTTGGCTTATTACAATGGGATTTGCAGAAGCGTTAAATACACATACTAGGGTAAGTAGGCTAAATAAAACTTTTGCAACTATCATTAACGTGTCTCTAGAGCAAAAATGTGATTAAAGTTTTTTGTAGTTTGAGTTGCTACAGTTTCAGCTTCAATTTTATACAGTTGAGCGACAGTTTGGCAAATATGTGGAAGTAATGCGGGTTCATTTTTACGTGATTTGGGTTTAGGCTTAATCGAGCGCGGAATTAAAAAAGGTGAATCAGTTTCGAGTAGCAAGCGTTCTAAAGGAATGTGAGGGACTAATTGTTGTAACTCTTTCCCACGTCTTTCATCGCATACCCAGCCAGTAATACCAATGTAAAGCCCCAAATCTAGATAACTTTTTAACGAGCTAGCATTACCGGTAAAGCAGTGAAGTATACCGCGTACTTTGAATTCATTAAGTATTTTAAGCATATCTTCATTGGCATCACGTTCGTGTAGGTAAACAGGTAAATTTAAATCTTCGGCTACAGCAAGCTGGCGCCTGAAGACGCTGCGCTGAATATCTCGAGGTGAAAAATCGCGATTATAGTCAAGCCCACATTCGCCAATAGCAACCACCTCATCGTGCTTTGCAAGGTGTTTTAATTGAGTCTCTAATTCGCTGGTGGCTGATTTTGCATCATGGGGGTGTATGCCGGCTGTAGAGTATTGCTGATACTTTATAGCCAGCTCAAGAGATTGTTCACTCCCTGCTATGTCACAGCCAATAATAAGCATGTTGTTAACGCCTGCACTATTGGCGCGGTTAATAATCTCTTGATGCTGTTCATCAAACTGATGGTTAGTTAAATTAACACCAGCATCAATTAAGGTATACGACATTACTTAGTGCGCTTAACGCGAATAGAGCGATTTTGATTCGCTTTTTTTAATAAAAATGAGTTAAAAACACCACGAGTTATAACAACCGTATCACTTTCTTTTAAGCGCATACTATCAGAGCCAATTTGACGCCATTGTTGATCATTATCTAAATTAATAATGAGCTCACCATAAGCTGCTTTCTCTATTGAAGTAATTGTAGCTTTAATTTCAGTATCTTTTTCTTTGTATATCTCTTTATGCTCTAAACCAAAATCATCGGCATTTGCAACTGATGACGCTTTCTGTGTTGGAGCAGGTATTGGCACGTTAGTATTTGTTGTTGGTGGTGCTAAAACTTTTGAAACTGATGGCTTGGTTAGCGATTTACCCGCAATAGTATTGTCGTAACATAGCAAACGGTTAAAGTCGTTTTCAATAAAGCTACATGCTTGTAATGCTTGAGTGTTAATTTCTGTTTGCGCAGAAAATGTGGGTGCGCTTAATAAAACCAATAGTGAGAGTAGTTGTTTTTTCATTTTATTCCTCAGATTCTTGTTGTGGTTTAGCGGTATAAAATTTCGCTAAAATTAAGCCTAGTTCAAACAAAAGCAGCATCGGAAACGCTAGTAATGTTTGTGATAATACGTCGGGCGGTGTTAAAAACATCGCGACTACAAAAACACCTACCACGATATAAGGGCGTTTTTCTTTTAAGCTTGTTGTCGTTGTTGCGCCACTCCAGCATAGCAGCATAATGGCAACTGGAATTTCAAACGCGACACCAAAAGCAAAAAATAATTTTAATACAAATCCTAAATAACTACTTATGTCGGGCGCAAGAGTCATCATCTCAGGACCTGCGCTTGTAAAAAAGCCTAAAATAATTGGCAGTACTACAAAGTAACAAAAGGCTATACCACCATAAAACAGTATTATGCTAGAGGCGAGAATAGGCATGAGCATTTTCTTTTCGTGCTGATATAACCCTGGTGCGATAAACCCCCAAATTTGATGTAATATCCATGGAATAGATGCAAATAAAGCGACAAATAAAGTCAGTTTAAAAGGGGCGAAAAAAGGTGCTGTCACATCAGTTGCAATCATAGTTGCAGTGCTTGGCAAATGTGAGACTAGCGGCTGTGCAACAAAAGCGTAAATGTCATTTGCAAAATACACTATGGCAATAAAAATAACGAAAATGCTCAATAGTGCTTTTATAAGTCGATCTCGTAACTCAATTAAGTGAGCCACAAACCCCGATTTTACTTGCTCAACCATTATTATTTATACCATTTAGTAAGTTGACCATTGAAAAGGAAATTAATTTCACTTTTTTTCATCAATATGTTGGTTGTTTTCTGTCTTTGGCGGTTGTTTTTTATAGCTGTGGGTAACTGATTGAGCTGCTTGTTGTAGCTCGCTCAATGAGTTTTGTAGTTCTGGACTCAAATCTTTTAGATTTTTTTGTTCTGCTTTTTTAAGGTTTTCATGTAGTTCGTGCACACGCAGCTCTTCACTGACTTCGGCTTTAACTGAATTAGCTAGCGACTTGGCTGTTTTAATCCAGCGGCTCACTGTTCTTATAGCCACAGGCAAGCGTTCAGGGCCTAAAACCACTAAACCAACAATAAGAACAATAACAAGCTCCCACATTCCCATGCTAATTAAACCTTATTACTATCTTTGGTTTTTTCAGCGTTAGCTGGATCGTTTGGAGCAGCATTTTCTGATTTTTGGATTTGCTCGGTAGTGTCTTGTTCTGTACTTTTTTCATCAGACATGGCTTTTTTAAAGCCTTTAACAGCACCGCCTAAGTCCCCACCCATTCCACGTAACTTTTTAGTACCAAAAAGAAGAACGATGATTGCTAGTACAATCAATAATTGCCAAATACTAATACCACCAAAACCCATGGTTATCTCCAGTCTATAAAATGATTAAATGTATATTTTAAATACTAATTATACGCTCAATAACGCAAATAGCACTTAGTTTATGCGCTGCGCCATGCAGTTATAAAGCTAACAGCAGAGCAGCTAATAGCGATGCTGGCAGCAATTAAATCGTGCTGTAAATAACAAAGAGCTGACATGATTATTGTCGCACTACCAAACAAGCCCAAGATTAAAGGTTTTTGAGATACCTTTTGTATTTGTACTTGAGTGCGAGGAGTTCGCTTTAAATTTTGATAAATTAAATCCGGTAGCTCGGGCATTTTTTCTGCCCAAAAAGGTAAATTAGCATACATTTGTTTCAATACAGATAATGGGCCGACTTGTTGTTTTACCCAGTCTTCTAAAAAGGGTTTAGCTGTTTTCCATAAATCCAGTTGCGGGTAAAGCTGTCTGCCTAACCCTTCAACATACAATAAAGTTTTTTGTAGTAGTACGAGTTGAGGTTGTACCTGCATATTAAAGCGGCGTGCGGTATTAAATAAATTAACAAGCACATGACCAAATGAAATTTCAGCAAGTGGCTTGTTAAATATAGGCTCACACACTGTACGAATCGCAAATTCAAATTCTTCAATGCTGGTATCGGGTGGTACCCAACCTGAATCAACATGTAGCTGGGCAACTTGGCGATAATCACGATTAAAAAAGGCAATGAAATTTTCAGCTAAATAGCGTTTATCTTCTTTATTAAGCGTACCAACAATACCACAATCTATACCAATGTATTTTGGGTTTTCAGGATGTTCGCGAGAGACAAATATATTGCCAGGATGCATATCAGCATGAAAAAAACTGTCTCTAAATACTTGTGTAAAAAACACCTCTACACCGCGTTCAGCAAGTAATTTCATATTTGTATTTTGTGCTAATAGTGCATCAGTATCAGAGACAGGTATGCCGTAAATACGCTCCATCACTAATATATTATGGCGGCTATAATCGCTATAAACTGCAGGGATATAAAGAGAATCAGAATCTTCAAAGTTACGCTTAAGCTGAATGCCATTAGCGCCTTCTCGCATTAAGTCGAGTTCATCAAGGAGTGTTTTTTTATACTCTTTAACAACTTCTACAGGGCGCAGGCGTTTTGACTCGTTATGTACTTTGGCAAGTACTTTAGCGAGCTTTTCCATTAACGCTAAGTCAGCATTAATCTGTTCATGAATATTTGGACGAATAACTTTTATTACAACATCTTGCTCAATGTTGTGCTCATCAATAAGTTTTGCTGTGTGTACTTGCGCTATAGATGCCGAGGCCAGCGGTGTTTGTGAAAACTCACTAAATAATTCACTTATATCATTAATTTCGAGTGCTTTTTCAATGATTTCTTGTGCAAGTTCACCTTCAAAAGGTTGTACCTGATCTTGTAAAAACGCGAGCTCTAGGGCTATATCGTGTGGTAGTAAATCGCGACGGGTGGAGAGCATTTGGCCAAACTTAATCCATACAGGACCAAGTTCTTGTAATGCAAGACGTAAACGCAACCCTACGGATTTATCTTTATGCTGATTGCGTAGCCAAAAAAGCTTCCACGCACTATTTTGGCAAACCAGGGCGTTTTATGCTTAGGGACTAACTCATCTAACCCGTAGCTAAGTAGTGTTTTAGTGATGTAATACAATCGTGCAGTCGACACAAAAAATCCTTAGCGGGTTACGATGTTTAATAAGGCGTTTATACGCTGTTCAATAGCAGCAACTTGGCTTTTAATTACTCGGTTTTGTTGTTTGAATTGCTCAAGCTCTAAGGGATGAATAGTTATAGCAAGCTCATCCTGACATAAACTAGTAAGTGTAGTGGCTAACTGCTTTTTTACTTTACTGTTTTGCTGCTTGAGCGAGGTTAAGTGTAAATAAAGTTGCTGGGCCGGGCCATCGCCAATATGCTTTGATAGTTGTTCTGGCCAATCAATATCTAAACTCGAAAATGCGTTACTGTAAGTTTGGGCAATATTTAAATCACCTTGCAGGTCGAGTTTATCTTGGCGTATTAGCTGGGTAAGCATCGCTGGATTTTTTAGCGCAATAAGCGTATCTATATCGGCGCTTATCATACAATCAGCGTTATCACTGCTTTGTGCGGTATATAAATGTAGTTTTTTATCAGCAAAAACGAGTTGGATTGTTTGTTGCCAATCTCTTACTTCAACAACTAAACGCAGCTCTTTAACTTCATTTAGTTTTTTTGAAAGCTTTGGGTCGAGTTTAAGTGCTTGATTAAGTACATGCTCGATAAGCGAAAGTACAAAGTTGGGCAACATGAAAAAGTAGATGTGGTTGACCTATCATTATTTTTTTCAGTTACTTGTTCAAGCGCCATATCACTCTGCCTTAGTATTTAAAACCACGGTGAAGTGCAACAATACCACCAGTTAGGTTTTGATAAGTTGTTTGTTCAAAGCCAGCGTCATCCATCATTGCTTTAAGGGTATCTTGATCTGGATGCATACGAATCGATTCGGCTAAATATTTGTACGACTCGCTGTCGTTAGCAACTAGTTTGCCCATTGTTGGTAATAAATTAAATGAATAAAAATCGTAAGCTTTACTTAGTACTTCATGCTCAGGTTTGGAGAATTCTAGCACTAGTAAGCGACCACCTGGCTTTAAAATACGGTACATAGAACGAAGTGCTTTGTCTTTATCGGTTACATTACGTAAACCAAAAGCAATAGTGATCACATCAAAGCTATTATCTGGAAATGGCAACATTTCGGCGTTCATTTGTACGTAGTCAATATTACCAACAAGACCCAAGTTATGCAGCTTCTCACGGCCCACTTTGAGCATTGAGGAGTTAATATCGCCTAAAACAACTTGACCTGTTTCACCGACTAATTGACTAAATTTAGCCGTTAAATCACCAGTGCCGCCAGCTAAATCAAGTACATGATGGCCTTTGCGAACACCAGAACTGGCAATAGTTTGACGTTTCCATAAGCGGTGCACACCAAAAGACATTAAATCATTCATTACATCGTATTTTGCTGCAACTGAGTGAAATACGTCTGCAACCATTGAGGCTTTGTCGTTTTCAGCTACCGTTTTATAGCCAAAATGCGTGGTCTTTTGCGGTGTTTCGTTCATGATTAATCTCTATCGTGGCAATAAGCACTAGTGTACTTTATTGTGTACTGCAGGTGCAATTTGAATATGATTTATCAGGTGATTTAATGCCCAGCAATAAAACAACTTTGCCCAAGAGATCGAGCTTTAAAAGCTGCATTTGAGGCTTTTTTAGCAAGTTGATTAAAATCATCTTGTTGCTGATGCTGTGCAATACCTAATGATAAGTTTATAGCGGGTAGTTTTGTGCCACTTTTTGAGCTAACAAATCGCAACTTTTCTACCCCATTACGTACTTTTTCGGCTATTAAAGTTGCCGTTTCAGGATCAATGTCGGCGAGTAATATAGTAAATTGGTCTTTAGCAGTCCGTCCAGGTAAACCGCTTTGGAATACATATTTTTGTACTTGCTTAGCGACTTTATTCAAAATAACTTCACCAAGAATATCACCATAATTATCAACAAAGTGATCAAGGTTATCTATTTGAACAGCAATGGCACAAATGGACTTTTCTTGATTTGTCCAAACTTGGGTTTGTTGAGTTAAATAATGACGTTTATAAAGGCCCGTTTGGCTATCTACTATATGCTGCTTTCGGAGCTGAGTTAATTGCTTTTGTGTTTTTTCGTGTAACTTTTTAGCTTTGCTAAGTTCTTTCTTAAATTGTTTATGCTGCTCTAGTAACTCTACGGTTTGTGTATTGAGGATTTTAAGAGCTTTACGGCTTTGTTCTATACTGTTTTCATCAAGCGTATGTACACATTCATTTACTTGATCAGCAAAGCGGATAATTTGTTTTTCTGTTGCTTGAGCATTTCGAGAAAGTGACCCGATAATACCGTCAACATTTTGAATCATCGAGACCTGAGTTGTGTGCCCTTCATTTAAAAATTGAAAATATAATTGTTCAATTAAAACACTGTCTATATTTTCTTCTGTTGCAATCGCACGTTCTAGTGCATTTTTAAGGTTTATATTGGCTTGGCTAATATAGGTATAAATTACTTGAAAATTAAGCGGGGTTGGCGGCAGCGCATAACGCTCTAAAAACACACACACTTTAGTCATCTTTTCTTGTGCAATTGCCATGGAATCATGGAACATCATTTTTAAATACCAACTGAGTACGCATAAGAGTTAATTGAAATATCTCATTCCGTGAGGCGGTTATGCATCCGAGCTTTTATTATTTTTTACTACATTAATCGTTATGGCGGTTATTTAAAAGTAAAAAAAGAGTTACGGAACTTAAATTTTCATTTTAACAACTCAATAGCTGCTTTTCTCATCAATTAAGCTTGTTTTTACTTCTGTTGATATACTTTACTCTCGAAATACACTTAGTTTTAGTAAGGTTTATAACCGTTGATTGGTCTCATTTACTTGCTATTTATTTAGCCTACGATAGCTTTGTGATATCTATTACATCGTCAAGTTAAATTACAATGAATCATTTTTTACAGCGGCCAATGCGTCATTCTTTACTTGGTTTCATGTTTTTATGCTCATTAAGTGCATGTCAAATAACAACGCAAAATGCAGATCAACAGTTTACGCAGACAGCCAAAAGCATTGTTGATTACAGACAAAGCATTAATCCTTATAGCAATGCAAAAGGGGTTAAAGGTTACTTGTTACCAAATCTATCGCCCGAATTTTTAACGCAAGAATATAAAAATAAAACACAGTTACTTGCCGAGTTAGATACCGTCAGCATTGATAAATTAAGTGATGAAAATCAAATAAACTTCAGCATTATTCGAGCACAAGTACAAAACAGCGTTGATGAGTATATATTCAATGCGCATTATATGCCGCTTACATCAGAGTATGGTTTTCACTCTGGATTATCATATATCGTCAATAGCTCTCAATATAAAAATCAGCAAGATTTCGATACATACCTTGCACGTTTGGCGCAAGTTCCACGGTTTTTTGAACAAAACATATATTGGATGAAAAAAGGGATAGAAACGGGCCTTACTCAACCTAAAGCTGTGCTAGAGGGTTACGAAGATTCAATTAATGCTTACATTGTTGACGATATAACTACATCTGAGTTTTATAAACCTTTTTTAACTAATACTGCTGGTTTGAGCGATAGTGAATTTAAGGCACTACAACAAAAAGCTAAAAACATTATAAAAGAAGATGTTATACAGTCTTATAAAAATTATTTAGTGTTTTTTACGCAGCAGTATCGACCTAGTGCACGCACAAGCGTTGGCATATCAGATACACCTAATGGCGAGGCATTTTATAAAAACAGAGCTAAGTATTACACTACTACCGACATGACGCCTAAAGAGATTCATGAACTTGGATTAAAAGAGGTCGCTCGAATTCGCAGTGAAATGGAGGACGTAATAGCTGAAGTAGGTTTTAAAGGCACATTCGCCGAATTTATTCACTTTTTACGTACGGATCCACAATTTTATGCCACAACACCAGAGCAGCTTTTAAAAGAAGCATCTTATATTGCTAAAAAAATGGATGCACAGCTGCCTAAGCTATTTCATACCTTGCCACGTAAACCTTATGGCGTAGCCCCCGTACCAGCCAATATTGCTCCTAAATACACAACAGGCCGTTATTCTGGCTCTAATCGAGATGATGAAGCAGGTTATTATTGGGTGAATACTTACGCATTAGATAAGCGCCCTCTCTATGTTTTAGAAGCGTTGACTCTGCACGAAGCAGTGCCAGGACATCATTTACAAATATCACTTAATGCCGAGCTTGAAAATCTACCGAGCTACCGTCGTGATGCTTACCTTTCGGCATTTGGCGAAGGTTGGGGGCTTTACTCTGAATACTTGGGCTTAGAAGCTGGCTTTTATCAAAACCCATATAGCCGTTTTGGTCGCTTAACTTATGAAATGTGGCGAGCAGCACGTTTAGTTGTTGATACGGGAATGCACATGTATGGCTGGAGTAGAGATCGGGCTATGAACTTTATGAGCGAAAACACCGCGCTTTCGCTGCATAATGTTAAAACGGAAACCGATCGTTATATATCGTGGCCAGCACAGGCACTGTCATACAAAATTGGTGAGTTAACTATTAAACGTTTACGCGCTGAGGCAGAGCAAGTGCTTGGGAAAAATTTTGATATTCGTGAATTCCATCATCAAATATTACGCCATGGTTCAGTACCTTTATCAGTGCTAGAAACACAAGTACGTATGTATATAAAAAATGAATCAGTTAAGCTGGAAAGTAAATAAGTATAATTTTTAAAAATGGGTACTGAGTTGTTTTTATAGCTATGTAAGTTAGTACTCTGTTGGTAAGTAGTTGTATTTATTTAAGTAAGCAGGTTAGTAATTATGATGAGCCATTTAGTTCATTAAAGCGGTCAGTACTTATTAGGTCTTATTTTAAAAATCACCAAGGGTCATAAATGAGCAATTTTATAATGTTTAGTATCGATATATTTGCAAGTATGTTTATAGTTTTACTCGGGTGCGTTGTGCTTACTGTAATTGTTTTTTATTTTCGCGATATTACACAAACTAAGCACGCTATAAGGCGAAATTACCCCGTGATAGGGCGTTTTCGGTATTTTTTTGAGCGCCAAGGGGAGTTCTTCAGGCAGTACTTTTTTGCGCAAGATAGAGAAGAAATGCCATTTAATCGAGCTGAACGAAGCTGGGTTTATCGTGCTGCAAAAGATGTTGACCGTACTGCGGCATTTGGCTCTACGCAAAGCTTAGAAGTAACGGGTACAGTTATGTTTATGAACTGTGCGTTTCCTACTTTAGATGAAGAAGCGCTCGACCCGAGTAATGTTACTTTGGGTCCATACTGTAAAACACCTTACACCACCAACTCGCTATTTAATGTATCAGGTATGAGCTTTGGTGCGTTATCAAAACCCGCTGTACGTGCTTTATCAAAAGGAGCTAAGTTAGCAGGTTGTTGGATGAACACAGGTGAAGGGGGATTAAGCCCTTATCACTTAGAAGGCGGGGCTGATATTGTTTTTCAAATTGGTACCGCTAAATATGGTGCACGAGACGAGCACGGTAATTTAAGTACTGAAAAGCTTAAAGAAATAGCGGCTCACGAACAAGTTAAAATGTTCGAACTAAAAATGAGCCAAGGCGCTAAACCTGGCAAGGGTGGAATGCTTCCAGGGCGCAAAGTTAATGCCGAAATAGCTAAAATTAGGGGGATACCAGAAGGGCAAGATTCGATTAGCCCCAATGGTCACCCTGAAATTAAAAATCCAGCCGATATTCTTGATATGATTGCCACTGTACGTAACGCGACAGGTAAGCCTACAGGGTTTAAAGCTGTTATTGGTGCATACGGATGGTTAGAAACGTTGTTCGCTGAAATAAATCACCGTGGTATCGAGTCTGCACCTGACTTTATTACCATAGATAGTGCTGATGGTGGTACGGGCGCAGCACCGCAACCGCTTATGGATTCGGTGGGTTTACCACTGCGCGAAAGTTTACCGCTTGTAGTTAATATACTTGAAAAACATGGGCTTCGAGATCGTATTAAAATAATCGCTTCTGGTAAATTAATTGTTCCTTCAAAGGTTGCTTGGGCATTGGCGCTCGGTGCTGATTTTGTTGTATCGGCTCGTGGTCATATGTTTGCACTGGGCTGTATTCAAGCAATGCAATGTAATAAAGATACTTGTCCAACCGGGATCACTACGCATAACGAGCGTTTGCAACGTGGCTTAGATGTAGCTGATAAAGCGCAGCGAGTAGCTAACTATAATAAATACATTCATTATGGCGCTGGGCTAATAGCTCATTCTTGTGGTGTGACTAGTGCCCGTGAATTAAAACGTGAGCATGTACGTATAGTGCAAGAAAGTGGGCTTTCGGAACCGCTTGATAAAATTTACGAAAACTACAAGTAAGTTTTAATTAACTAGAAGGCGCTAATAGCGCCTTTTTAATGTTTGTTAGTTTAATTGGCTTATTAATAAACTAAAGAATGCTTCTTTGTTGTTGCATGTTTGTGCATTTAAAATAAGTTGCTCGCCTAGTGCTAATGTTTGTTTTTGCACTGTAAGGCGCGCATTCTCATCACTAATACTATCTATATCGCTTACGTGCGCAAGCCCTATAGTACGCCTAATTAGCTCAGCACCACAGTAACCAACAGCATCTTGCAATACGTTTTTCATAAAGTATTGCGCATAGCCTACTGGCGCTAGTGATTCATCTGTTGTTTTAGTGCGTATTAATTCAAGCCATTGCTGCTCAAATAAACTATAGGTGTCTACGATACAGCTAAGTAAATGTGTTTGGTAATTACGACGAGCCACAAAATCTTCAATATGACCTGCTTGTGCGCAGTAATTTAAAAGTAAATTACCAATAAAAGAGCCAATATCGAACCCAATAGGTCCAAAAAAACCAAACTCTGGGTCAATCATCTTTGTATTATTACAATCAACAAAAATACTGCCGCTATGCATATCACCATGAAGTAATGTTTGCGGGTTAGATAAAAAATTAGCTTTTAATTTTGCTATTTCTAACTTTAATGCGGTGTTTTTTTGTATTGCATCAACTTCGCTTTGTAGTTGATCTGGGTAGTTATTACGTTCGTGCCCAATGTACGGGTCGCTAAAAAATAAGTCTTCAGTGATTTGGCAAAGCTCAGGATTAGTAAATTGGCTAACGAGCGCTTTTTTAGTTTGCGCGGTTAAGTAAAAATCTGAATTATAAAAGCCGGTGTGGCTTAAGTAGGTAGCTACATGCTGTGCCAATTTAGGAAATTGCTCTGCATTATTTTGTGCAGTACGCAATATTTGTAAATTACCTAAATCTTCTAAAATAGTCAGGGCTTGTATTTCACTATAATGTAAAACATTAGCAGTATAAGTAGGGCAAATAGCACCATGGTTAAGTAAAACTTGTGCTTCTATACGGGCTCTATCAAGTGTTAATGGCCACGACTCACCCACGCAACGCGCGTAAGGCAGAGCTTGCTTTAAAATAACACTATTGTTTTGCTCATCAGTAATTCTAAACACTAAATTAAGATTGCCATCACCAAACTCATACGCAGATAAGGTCTGTCCGGAATCAAAAAAATTACATTGTTTAGATTCAATTAATGTCGATACGTAATCGATAGCGCGCTGTGCGGTAAAAGCAACATAGTTAGTCATGGTTTTAATCTCAAAAATCAGCTTTTAAGCATTCTATACCTTTAAATGTTTAGATGTCTACAAGTCTAACTTGAGAGTTATTCAAAGTGGTGTAAAATAACGTTACGCATTTTTAATACCTTAAGCATTATGCAAAATTTAATCGCAAGCAGTTTAAAATATGAAAACGGGTCGCTTAGTGTGCTCGACCAATATTTACTACCTCACCAGCAGGTATGGCATCAGTGCCATGATGTAGAAACCATGAAAGAGCTGATCATTAACTTAAAAGTGCGTGGAGCTCCACTTATTGGTTTAGGCGCGAGCTTGTTAGTGGCGTATTTAGCTGGGCAAGGGGTAGTGAAAAGTGAGCTTGAAAAAGCAATCAATGAACTAGAAGCCACTCGTCCAACGGCGGTTAATTTAATGCATTGTATGGCGGCATTGCGAAAAGCTTTAACGCAAAGCGATTATGTTGCCGGTATTGTTAGTACTGCTGAGCGGTTGTTTATTGAAGATATTGAGCTGTGTGAACGAATGGCAAGCCGTGGCGCCGAGCTTATAAGTAGTGGCGACAACATATTAACTCATTGTAATACAGGGGCTCTTGCAACCGCTGGTATTGGTACTGCACTGGGTGTTATTTACAAAGCGCAGCAAAAATATGGCAACGTACATGTGTGGGTTGATGAAACACGACCATTATTACAAGGCGGTCGCTTAACTGCCTTTGAGCTTGAGCGCTGGAAAATACCTTACACATTAATTTGCGATAATATGGCGGCAAGTTTAATGGCTGCAGGTAAGGTAGATAAAATAGTGGTAGGGGCTGATCGTATTGCCGCCAATGGTGATTTTGCTAATAAAGTGGGTACCTATAATTTAGCCGTACTTGCGTATTTTCATAACATTCCATTTTATGTAGTTGCGCCTATTACTACGCTTGATACCAACACCGCGTGTGGTGATGATATAGAAATAGAGCAACGTAATCCTCAAGAAGTGCGCGGAGTGAGCGGTAGCTTTGGTGAGGCTTTGTGGGCACCCACTAATGCCAATGTATATAACCCTGCATTTGATATAACACCGGCAAAACTGGTTACAGGGTGGGTGTTAGACACGGGGGTTTATAACCAAAGTCAGGTAGAAAATGGCGGTCTCATAAAGCTTAAGTAACTTCGCGGTATTTTTGGTCCACGTTATGTATTAGTGTGGACCAAGGTTTTGAATGACCAACTTACGATAATAGTGGAAATTGCTCTGCAATAGACGAGTCAGTGCTTTTTGCTACCCAGCCTTCTGTATTGTTAAATAAGCGAATGGCAGTAAACTCAGGGTCGCTTCCCATATCAAACCAATGCGGGGTAAGTTCAGGCACTGAAATTAAATCGCCTTGTTGGCAAAGTACCTGATAAACCTTATTGCCTAAATGCAGGCAAAATAGCCCTTGGCCTTTTACAAAAAAACGTACTTCGTCTTCACTATGAGTATGTTCAAATAAAAACTTTTTGCGCAGCTCTGATGCGCCAGGGTTACCTTTAGCTAGAGATATAACATCTACTGTTTGATAGCCATTTTCAGTTTTTAACCGATGTATATCGCTTTTGTACGCACTAATAATTTGCTCATGGGTGGTGTGCTGATTAATATCTGCATTTGCTTGCCACTGTTCAAAACGTACGTTTACTTTAGCTAGCTGCTTTGCAATATCATCAGTATTTGATGTGCTCACAAGTGTCTTGTTTGCATTGTTGTCGGCATACACCGTTAATTGGCTCATACTAATTGCTCCAATTTAAATTGGCTAAAGTCATTAATATAAGGGTGTGCTTTAGTGCTTGCTTGCCCATCACGAATTAAATGTAGTGTTTTTAAACCCACAGCCTGCGCGGCGTCAAGCTCACCGGTTACATCACTTAAAAAGAGTATTTCTTCTGCCTGAAACGGTAACAGTTCAACAATGGTGTTATAGGCAGTTCGTTCTTGCTTTGCGCCAACTTTGGTGTCAAAAAAGTCAGAAAAAAGCTGCGAATGTCGCCATAATCACTGTATTTAAAAAGCAACAGCTGCGCTTTTACCGAACCAGATGAGTACACATACAAAGTAATATCGTTGTTGTGTTGAGCTTGTAAAAAATCAAATGCATCTGGGTATAAATGACCCTTAAAATCGCCGTGTTCATACCCTGTTTGCCAAATTAAGCCTTGTAACTGCTTAAGTGGAGTGATTTTTTTATCTTCATCAATCCAGGTAAGTAAGGCGCTAATGACTTCTTCTATATCGGCGTTTGGCTTTTCGATAAGGGCTTTTACGGCATTAATTTGCTCGGCTACATCCGGTTTATTAGCATTGGCACGTATGAAGGTAGGTAACTGTTTTGCCGCGTAAGGAAATAACACCTCTTTAACGAACGAAATACGGGTTATTGTGCCTTCGATATCGGTTAAAATGGCTTTAATCATTTAGTTACTCCCGCTTGAATGCCTATTATTTTTAGGCGCTCTAGTTCGCAGCTAAATAAAAACTCTAAGGCTTCTAAGTGGCGACGAACTTCATCAATATTACGTCCTACTGCATATAAACCATGACCACGTATCAGTACGCCGTGCTCTATAGGCGTATGTAAATGATGGTCACTGACCAGCAGGCTTAATCGGTCAATATCTTGATCGTTATCGAAAATAGGAATGCTCAGCGTTTCTAAGTGCGAAGTAAAGCCGCTCAGTGCTTTTTGCATTTCATAGCCTGTTAAATCAAGCTGATGCTCTTGGGTAATTTGCGACAGTACGGTAGCGGCTACAGAGTGAGTATGTAAAACACACTGTGCATCAGGTATAAGCTGATACAAACTTAGGTGTAATTGTGTTTCTGCCGATGGTTTTACAGCTCCTGCTAGGCGCTCGCCTTGGTGATCTAATTGCAAAAAATGCGCTTGCGTCAGTGAGCCTTTATCGTGCCCACTTGCTGTAACAACAAAGCCAGTGCTAGTACGAGCTGAAAAGTTTCCGCCTGTTGCGGGTACCCAGCCTTTTTGGCTAACCCATTTTCCGGCTTCAATAAGTTGTGAAATAGCGGTATTGTTTTGCATACATTCCTCACTAATGAGCGTAAAGTTAATTGTTTTTAGACGGCTATACTTCTGTTTTAAGCAATGATAGCATCGCTTTAAGCGCAAAACCATCATTAAGGGCATCTCGTGTTTGAAAGTAAATTACCAAATTTAGGCGTTAGTATATTTAGCCAAATGAGCGGATTGGCTAATGAGTTTTCGGCAATTAATCTCTCTCAAGGCTTTCCTGAGTTTGATGCTCCTGATCTTTTAAAAACGCAGTTAAATTATTATGTGCAGCAGGGCGTTAATCAATATTCACCTTCAAGTGGTGTACCAAGATTACAGCAACAAATTGCTGATTTAGCAAAGCGCAAATATACAGCTGATATAAACGCAGCTGATCAAGTGACTGTTACTTCGGGTGCAACAGAGGCATTGTTTGTGGCTATTCAAACAATTGTGCGCCCCAGTGATGAAGTGATTGTATTTGACCCTGCATATGACTCTTACCAACCGGCAATTAAACTCGCTGGTGGAAAGTCGGTACACATTGCCTTAAGTGCGCCAAATTACACCATTGATTGGCAAGTAGTAAGCCAAGCAATTACTAAAAATACCCGTGCAATTATTATAAATACGCCTCATAACCCAAGCGGTAAAATATTACAGCCACATGATATAAAACAGCTTAAAAAGTTAGTTGGTACTCACAATTTATATGTAATAAGCGATGAGGTATATGAACACATTACGTTTGATGAACAACCGCATTTAAGTGTATTACGCGATGATGAATTATTTACCAAAAGCTTTGTTATATCGAGTTTTGGTAAAACATTTCATAGCACGGGCTGGAAAATGGGTTACTGTATTGCACCTGCCGATTTAGCTGTCGAATTTAGAAAAATTCATCAGTACGTTACGTTTTCAAGTTTTACCCCCGCACAGCATGCGCTTGCCGATATGCTAGAGCAGCAAGGTGAGCATATAGATGAGCTAAGCGGGTTTTATCAGCAAAAACGCGACTTATTAGCGAGTCATTTAAGTAACAGCCGTTTTAAAATTTTACCTAGCCAGGGCACTTACTTTTTATTGTTAGATTACAGTGATGTATCGGATTTAAACGATGTTGATTTTTGCCATTGGTTAGTTGAGCAAGCAGGTGTTGCGGCTATTCCGTTAAGTGTGTTTTATCAAAAGGCACCAACCGACAAAGTAATTCGTTTATGCTTTGCTAAAAACGACAACACTCTCATAGAGGCTGCGCAAATATTATGTCAACTTTAACCATTACAGCATTGCAAAGCTCGCTTTATTGGCTTGATAAAGATGCTAATTTAGCCATGTTTAATAAACAGCTTGAAGCAATTACGCATCAGCCCGATCTTATTTTACTGCCCGAAACATTCTCGACTGGCTTTGCTATCAATTTAGATTGTGCAGAGCCTGAAAACGGTAAAGTACTGACGTGGTTAAAGGCGCAGGCTCATAAACATAGTGCGGTTATTGCAGGTTCGGTACTTGTTGCACAAGGCGATAAAAAAGCGAATCGGTTTTATTGGGTAAAACCCGATGGTGAGGTGAGTTATTACGATAAACGCCATTTATTTCGCTTAGGCAGCGAGGGCGATTACGTTGTAGCAGGGCAAGCGCGTAAAGTTTTTGAAATCAACGGTTTTAAACTATTACCGCAAGTATGTTACGACCTGCGCTTTCCGGTATTTCAACGTAATAATAACGACTACGATGTAATGATAAACGTAGCAAATTGGCCAGCTGTGCGCCGCCATATTTGGGATACGTTACTTATGGCGCGCGCAATGGAAAACCTGTGTTACGTAGTAGGCGTTAATCGAGTGGGTGACGACGGTAATGGCGTGGCGCACAATGGCGGTACTGCAGTATACGACTTTAAAGGCGATGCATTAACTAAAGCGCAAGATGACACCGAGCAACTAGTTACTATAACACTTGAAAAAGCACCACTGGATGAGTTTAAAGCAGCGTTTCCTGCCTATTTAGATGCAGACCCTTTTACATTAGTTTAGAGCGATTTAATGATAAGCGCAGAATGCTCTAAGGAGATATAAATTTATGTTCTACAATTTTTGTGAGACCTTGTTTCTCTTAGGCTATAGAAGTTGCCCGCGCACAAACTTTAAATATTGCTCTAAGCTTTGTTGCCACAGATCTAACGCTTCATCAAGCATGTCGTTGTGTGGTTTTTTATCGAGTAAGCGGCGCTCTATTTTTTTAGCGCTATACCATAACGATTAAAACCTAACTGTAAGGCTGTGCTTGCCTGGCGATGTAAAAGCTTAATACATTGCTCTGGATGCTGAGTAGTAAGCTCTTGGCAACGAATGAGTTTATTTCGTGCTGAAAGTACAAATTCGTTATAAATAGACGATACTTCATCTTCACTAAACGAAGTGGTTAGTGTCTCTGCTGCGGTTTCGTCGTACAAAGTGTCAATAAGTTCTACAGTAATATTAGCCGTTTGATTTGATTGAGAGTCGCTAAGTGCTTGGCGAAGCTTTTGGTGTTTAATAGGCTTGCCAACAATATCTTTTATTCCTAATTCTAAATATTCTTTTACTTCGTCGGGGCTAAGGCTTGCAGTAAAAGCGAGCACGGGAGTTCGTTGATTTTTATGATCAATGCGTTTTAGGCGTTTAAGTACTTCTTGGCCTGTTAAATCAGGTAAGTTCATATCAAGTAACACTACATCAAAGTGATGTTTTTGCATAAGCTCAATAGCGCTTTTCCCATCTTTTGCGAGCTTAATTTTGTGCTCATCGTCGGCCATAAATTCGATAGCAATTTTTTGGTTCAAATCTAAATCTTCAACCAATAATACATCAAGGCCTGTTAGGTAATCTTTAGTCTGGTGTCGCTGCTCTACTAAACTTAGTTCGCCCAAAGTAAAAGTGACGATAAAGCTAAATACACTGCCTGTACCGAGTTGGCTTGCAATTTCGAGTCGGCTACTAAGCTTTTCAAGCAAACGGCTGGTAATGGCTAAACCTAGGCCGGTTCCACCTTTTTCTTTACCTGCGCTACTTTGTACATAAGGTTCTGTTAAGTAAGCTATCTCGTCGTTTTCTATGCCTGGGCCAGAGTCCTTCACACTTATTTTTATGGTGTGTTCAAGTTGTTTCTCTAAAATTAAATCAACTTGAATTTTCACAACACCGTGGTCGGTAAATTTAATGGCATTACCCACTAAGTTAATAATAATTTGCCTAAGTTTTTGTTGGTCGCAGTAATAACAAGCTTGCTCTGGAATATTGCACACAAGCTCAAATTTAAGATGTTTTTGCTCGGCAAGTGGGCTCAGTAATAGACATAAATTATTGAGCCATGTTTTAAATTCTATATCTTCTTCATAAAGTGCTTCATCACTTTGATCTAGGCTTGCGTAATCAAGTACTTTATCTACGAGTAAATTGAGTGATTCGGCGGAGTTTATAATTGCCTCGCAATAAGCTTTATTACGAGTATCACTTGTTTGGTTCATGACAAGCTGAGCGCTGCCTAAAATGCCATTCAGTGGGGTGCGTATTTCGTGGCTAATAGTTGAGAGAAATAGTCCGCGTATTTCTAAGTCTTTTTGCGCTTTATCGGCTAGTTTATTGAGGTGTTGCTCTCTGCGTTCATTACACAATAAGGCCATGCCTGCAGCATAGAACATGGGTGCAATGACGCCATTTAAAAATAATAGTGAGCTAAACCAGCCATTAATTAATAGATTACTTTGTTCAATATCGTCCATAAATAACGAGCGGCCAATAAAACTAAAAGCAACGAGAGTCAATATAATAATGTATACAATACTGCCATTAGGATAGGGCGCACGGGCATGTTTGATAAATATAAATAATAAAAATATAGCTTCAGCTATATGTTGTATATCAGATGCAATAACTCGTTCGTGTAAAGAGGGATCAAAAAAGGTGTAATAACCGAGCATTACAGCGCTAAAAGCAGTAAATGAGCAGATTAATTTGAAGCCAATACCGTGATAATTTAAAAATTGGCTGAGTGATAGGCAATGCACAATTGAAGCTGCAAACATCATGCTACTGGCAATGCTAATAATAACTAAATTATGTGTATTACCAACAAGGGTAAAACCAATAACAGAACCCAGTAATAAAATAGGGTAAAAAATATAAAGCAGCGTACCCGGAGTTTGCTTGTTTGTTCGCCATGTTAAAAAATTAAGCAAGGTCATTACAACCACTATGGCTATGCTGGCAAAGTAAAGAGTGAAAGAGTCGAGCATTTAGTTTCCAGCGAAGTGATGTTTTAACAAGTGGGTAGTAAATATAAAAACAGACACCTAAGTGTCTGTTTTTATATTTAAACGAAATGCGTATTTAACGAATTTCGTCTGGTATATTTTGCTGCGCCCAAGACAATAGCTCAATGCGATTACGACATTTAGTTTTTCTAAATGCACTGTATAGATGAGTTTTTACAGTGTGCGGACTAATACTTAATTCTTCAGCAATTTCTTTATTTTTAGAACCATTACTCATTAACGAGATAATTGCTTTTTCTCGTTTAGTTAATTTAACTGGTTCTATATCACCTTCGGTTAGCTTATGAAGTGCATCTTTATTAAACTGCAGCATACGGTTTAATGCGTTACACATTATGTCACGGCGATACCAAAGCTGATCTTCCATTAATAAACGAATACCTTTCATTAATACATCGGCGTTATCAGTCGTATAAAACACACCACGAATACCGCTTAATAATGCACGGTTAGCTAGTTCTGGATTTTCGTCTAGGTTAAATAATATGATATCGCATTTAACGCGTAGGTTTACTAATTGTTCTTTTAGCTTTCCCCATGCATCTTTACTTGATGTTTCAATAAACAGTAATCGAGTCCCTTCAGGTATATCTAAAATGTTTGTACCTGTGGTTACGTCAAGGCCTTGCGTTTTTAACAAAGGTTCTAAAACGTTAATGCCAATAGTATTAATTGGCTCTTGATCTAATAACAAAAAGGCAGAACTGCTCATATTTTTATACTCTTTTATAAAGCTGACTGATTAAGTTTATCACGACTTCCACACCTTTTGTATTAGAAAGTCGCTATTTTACTTGAAAACAAGTACGATTTTACGATTATTTAAACATAAAATGTTGCAAATAAGTAATTGTTTTTCGTTTGTTAAACATGAGAAATATTAACATTTGGCACTTAACGTATATTAAAAGAGTACAATAAAAGTCATTATTTAAATAAAACTCTTTTTAACATCTTGATACGGAGGCCAGCCCATCTCTTTCCCTGCAAGCATATGCAAGTGTATATGGTATACAGTTTGCCCACCATGCTCGTTACAGTTCATTACTACTCGATAGCCGTTGTCTGCAAAATTATGTTGTTTAGCTAACTTTGCTGCTACGGTATATAAATTGCCAATTAAGTATGAATTTTCATCATTTATATCATTGATAGTGGCAATTGCTTTTTTGGGATAATCAATACATGGAATGGGGCTTGAGGATTTATATCTTTAAATGCAAGGGTATCATCATCTTCATAAATAATGTCTGCTGGAATTTCACGATTAATTATTTTTGTAAAAATTGTATTTTGACTCATGGTATGTCCCTAATTAAATATTATGAAATTTAGGCTCACTAATGACAAAATTTCATAGCAGTGTCAAACTGAAAATAACTAAAGGAGTAAATATGCGTAAATCAGTATTAATGGGCAGTGCGGCAGTGCTGTTATTTAGTGTATCGAGTATGGCAGAAAATATTCACTTCCCTGAGGAGTTTGTGCCATTACAAGTGGGAGAGCGTGTTATAGAAAGCTCTTTATTTAGTCGGGTTGATGATTTAGAGCTTGCGCCGGGTACTTATCAGCTAAAATTAAAATATACCGACTTATATGAACAAGGCTTTGACGATCATGAAGTGATTGAGTCAGAACCGTTTTGGGTAGATGTTACCGTTGAAGCTGGGAAAAATTACACTTTGGTGTTTAATCGGGCAGATAACGCCGTGTCGGCGAAACTATTTGCAGAAGTACCAGAAGTGAGTTTACAAGCCAAAGGCAGCTCACTGCCTGAACCCTTAACTGTTATTTCCAATAATCAAATGGAAAAAGTAAAGCCAGTGAAACCAATGGTAAGTTCGGCTGTTGTTTCTCAAAAATCAAATAAGCCACTAGGGCCTGTTAATAGTCAGGGGATGCCAAGCGCAGCGAATATGCTTGATTTTTGGTGGCAACAAGCCACAACGTCAGAGCGTAAAGCTTTTTTAGAAAAAGTGACAAAATAACAGAAAAACAAAAGGGCCAAATTTGGCCCTTTTTAGTTTCTAGTTAACGCTATTTATTCAAATAATGCGTCAATAGTACCTTGTGCAAGAGGGTGATACCCAGGACGTGCTTTTAAGTACACGCTTTGTGCCCAGTCTTTTTTACCGTTAGTGATAAGTGATTTATATAACGGCACAATTAACTTACGACGGCCAATACCTGATAAGTGCTTATTAAGCGCAGGATAAATTGGTTGATAACCATTACCTACTGCTAGCATAAACCAAGCAAACGCACGTTCAGCGTTAGTTGATTGCGTTAGGTTAAATTCACTATCAAGCTCGCTCATTTTCTCTATGCTTAAATCGCGTGGTAAGTTATTTAAAAAGTGTAGCCACTCATGCACAGACCAATCAGCCGTTGGCAGTTGAGTTGCAGTTGTGTCGCCTTTTAGCCATGCTGCTGTTGCTGTATCTACTTTATCAAATGCATCAGAAGTAGGGTTTGGCGCATCACTTGGTAATCCAGGTTCAAAAATCCATTCGTTTACTTTATCCATGCTTACAACACCAGGATGCTTTTCTATTAAGTTAGCTTTTAAGTAAGTAACAAATTGCGCGGTAGTAAGTGATTTAAACGAAAACTCTTTAAAGTACGCTTTTACAAACGGGTCAAACTTATCGCGACCATATTTGTTTTCTAGGTAAATTAAAAATAATTGACCTTTAGTGTAAGGCACTGAACTGAATGCATCGTCTGGGTCGCGGCCGTTAAGTTTTAAATTAAGGCGTGTATCTGGTGCATCAATTGTTTTAAGTTGTGCGCGTAAAGACGCTGAATCAAGTGCTTGTTCCATAACCGCACGGTCACGGCCAAATACTTCTTCCATAATGCGGTTTTCAACGTACGAGGTAAAACCTTCGTTTAACCATAAGTCTTCCCATGTTGCGTTAGTTACTAAGTTACCTGACCAAGAATGAGCAAGCTCATGAGCAATAAGGTTAACTAAACTTTTATCACCGGCAACAACAGTTGGAGTAATAAATGATAAGCGTGGGTTTTCCATGCCACCAAACGGAAAACTTGGTGGTAGCATTAATAAGTCGTAGCGACCCCATGCATATTCGCCGTACATCGCGTTTGTTTTATCGATCATGGCTTGGGTGTCGTCAAATTCAGCAACTGAGGCATCTAAAATTGTAGGCTCAGCAAATATGCCAGTTTGGTGCGACATTGCTTTAAATTCTAAGTTACCTGCGCCAATAGCAATTAGGTAAGGTGAAATTGCTTGTGGCATATCAAAAATGTAGTCGCCATCTTTATAAAGCGCATCTTTGTTGTCGGCACTCATTACAGCACGTATATCTTTTGGTGTATGAATTCGTGCAGAGTAAGTTACACGCATTGCGGGTGTATCTTGCACTGGGATCCAACTACGTGCATGAATTGCTTGCGATTGGCTGTACATAAATGGATGCGTTTTACTTGCCGTTTGCTCTGGTGTTAACCATTGCAGGCCTGAAGCTTCTGGACGACTGTTGTAGTAAATACGAACTACTTCAGCTTGGTTTTTAAACTTAATTGTAAGCTTTGAACCTTTAACGTCGTCTCGCTTAGCTAAATCAAAAGTCGCTTTTTTCCAGTTACCGCTTTGATCTTTGTACATTACTTTATCAATGTCTAAGTCGCGGGTATCAAGTACGAGAGTTCTACTTTTGCTGTTGTTCCACTGAAGAGTATGCTCAACAAAACCTTCTAACTGCTTGTCGGCAAAATCGACATCTAAATCAAGGCTTAAATGCGTAGTAACAACATCATCAAGGTTAGCATACGAGTTTTGGTCAATCGCATTAGCCATTGCTTGCGAACACATACCCGCCATAGCGAGGCTTAAAAAAAGAGGTTTAATTTTCATCATTACTCTGAACACAAATAAAAAGTGCAGGTTTTATATCACGATTGACACGGCGGGTTGAGTGATTTTTACAATCTAGTGCCACATTTGCGACGATGAGGTAAACTATTGCGATTAGTTACCGGTATTTTTAGAGAGCTTTGTGGCGCATTCATTACACTCCTTACATACATTCGCATTAAACAGCCAATGCCAAAATTTTGTTGAAATTACTCAGCTTGAACAACTTAAAACGCAAAGTTTTAGCGCGCCGTTTTGTTTGCTAGGCGAGGGCAGTAATACCGTATTTTTAAATGACTACATGGGTACGGTTATAAAAATAGCTTTAAAAGGAATTAAAATTACCGATCGTGAGAGCGACACACTAATAAGTATTGCTGCAGGCGAAAATTGGCATCAACTAGTCAGTTATTTATTAGAGAAAAATATACCCGGGCTTGAAAATCTAGCACTTATACCGGGCACCGCTGGCGCATCGCCGGTACAAAATATTGGTGCTTATGGCGTTGAAATAGCTAAATTTGTTGAGTTGGTAGAGTACTTTGATATAACCACTAAAACTATGCATTCATTAAATAGCGAACAATGTGAATTTGCTTACAGAGACTCAATATTTAAACATGCCCTTAAAAATAAAGCGGTGATCACGCAGGTACATTTGGCGCTCCCAAAAAAATGGCAACCAGTATTGAGTTATGGCCCTTTGCAGCAACTTAAGGTTGTTACGCCGCAGGCTGTGTTCGATCAAGTAATACAAACTCGCAATAGCAAATTACCTAACCCATATACACTTGCCAATGCGGGTAGCTTTTTTAAAAACCCTATAATAACCAACCAGCAGTTAGCTGAGCTATTAAAGCAATTTGCTGATTTACCTCATTACGAATATGGGCAAAGTCATCACAAGGTCGCGGCAGGTTGGTTAATCGATCAAAGTGGTTTAAAAGGGCACCGCGAGGCAGGTATTGAAGTGCATCAACAACAAGCACTAGTACTTGTTAATCACGGAAATAGTGAAGGCAGCGACCTAATAAAAATAATTAAACACATTCAGCAAGTGGTTTATACGCGTTACAACATTATGTTAGAGCACGAAGTACGTTTAATGGATGCACGCAACGAATGCCATATTAACGCGGAGCCTAAGCAATGAAAGCACCTGATGGAAACAAACTCGCTATTTTAAATGCTTTAAAGCAAGGTGTTTTTGTATCTGGCCAAGCGCTGGGTGAACAGCTTGGCATTAGCCGAGCTGCAGTAAGTAAACATATTAAAGCGTTACAAGAAATGGGCTTGGATATTTTTAAAGTGACTGGCAAAGGCTATTGTTTGAATAGTCAGGTGGGCCTTTTAAATAAAACGCAAATTGATCAGCACTACAAAGCGCTAGGTGCAAATACTGCCGATGTAGAAGTACACCCTATTATTGATTCAACAAACAGCGAGCTTATGCGCCGTATACAGGCCAAAACAGCGCTTGAGTCTGGCACTGTTATTGTTGCTGAAATGCAGCAAGCAGGACGTGGTAGACGCGGCCGTGTTTGGCAATCCCCATTCGGCGCTAATCTGTATTACAGTTACTTTTGGCGTTTAGATGACGGCTTACAAGCTGCAATGGGCGTATCAATTGCAGTAGGTCTTGCAGTTTATGATGCAATTAAAGCGTTATACCAAATTGATGTAGAGCTTAAATGGCCTAACGATATTTATATAAATAAGCAAAAGCTTGCAGGTGTATTGGTTGAATTAGATGGACAACCGCAAGGACCTTGTCAGTTAGTGATGGGTATCGGTATTAATTTACAAATGCCTGAGAGTTTTAGCCAACATATAGACCAAGCGTGGACCGACTTAAATCAACATACTCAAAAGCTTGATAAAAACCAACTGGTGGCGTCACTTACTTATCATTTAGAGCAGCGTTTAGTGCAGTATCGTCAAACTGGCTTACAAGATATGTATGAGCAATGGAATTCGCTTAATGCGTTTGCTGGCGATTATGTTGAGCTAAATACAGGGCACCGAAGCTGGCGTGGAATATGCGAAGGTATTGACCCACAAGGTGGAATACGAATTCGCCAAGACGGGGAAGTAAAAAGTTATTACGGTGGGGAAGTCTCCCTCAGAAAGGCGCAAGTATGAGATTACTGATCGACGTAGGAAATACATCATTAAAAGCTGTGTTGTGGCATAACGAGCAAGCACAACCGGCAGATATAAATAACCTGCCTTGGTTACAAATAACCGAAGTGATTTATGCATGTGTAGGGCGCAGTGATTTACTAAGCGATATTCTCGCGCAAGCGGCTAGCAATAATATTACTTGCTTTGAGGCCAAGGTAACCAAAACGCTTGGAGATCTTGTATGCGCTTACGAGCATGTGGGTAACTTAGGCATAGACAGATGGCTTGCGCTTATTGCAGGCTTTACGTTATATCCAAACACAGCATGCATTGTTGTTGATGCGGGTACTGCGACAACAATTGATGTGCTCAATAGTGAAGGATTACATTTAGGTGGCTGGATTTTACCTGGGCTTGATTTAATGACTTCATCACTTACACAAAATACTCAACGTGTTTTTGATGACGGTAAAACACCGTTTACCAATGAACTGGGTAAAAATACGCCTAATGGTTTAAAAAATGGTGCTTTAGTCGCAACCATTGGAGTAATTGAGCAAGCTAAGTTGCACTTAACGGATAAAAAAACAGGGCAAAAAGTACAAATAATTTTTGCTGGTGGCTATGGCTTACTTTTACAACAGCAATTTGAGGGAAGTATTTTTGATTCATTACTCGTAATGAAAGGATTAAATTACTGGCATCAGCTAAACAAAACAATATAAAAAAGTTCAAAAAACGTGTTTTCGCGTGAATATTGAGCATTTAAACTAAAAATTTACACTTTTTTTAATTTTATTGTTGCATCCCAATAAACCTTACTCTAATATCTCGCCCCGTACTAAAGCAGTGCCGACTTAGCTCAGCTGGTAGAGCAACTGACTTGTAATCAGTAGGTCAACCGTTCGACTCGGTTAGTCGGCACCACTTTCCTTTTACCGGAAGTGAATTAGTAGAGAATTATCGTGGAGGGGTTCCCGAGCGGCCAAAGGGATCAGACTGTAAATCTGACGGCTCAGCCTTCGCTGGTTCGAATCCAGCTCCCTCCACCACTTTATTCTTGACGGTTAGAGGTAGTTTAAGAACAGATTTTTATGCGGGCATCGTATAATGGCTATTACCTCAGCCTTCCAAGCTGATGATGCGGGTTCGATTCCCGCTGCCCGCTCCAGTTCTTGTGTTGCTGATATAGCTCAGTTGGTAGAGCGCACCCTTGGTAAGGGTGAGGTCGGCAGTTCGACTCTGCCTATCAGCACCAGTCCTAAGAATCTCCTTGATTACTTCCTTTATCTGTCAGAAAATACTATTTGAAAAAATTAACTTAATCTACCTCTGGTGGATTATTTTCATATGTAATTTAGATACACAAAACTGATAGGTTCCGTCATGGCAAAAGAAAAGTTTGAACGCGTAAAACCGCACGTAAACGTTGGTACAATCGGCCACGTTGACCACGGTAAAACTACACTAACTGCAGCAATCACTAACGTACTTGCAAAAGTATACGGCGGTGTTGCTAAAGATTTCGCATCAATCGACAACGCTCCTGAAGAGCGCGAACGTGGTATCACTATTTCAACGTCTCACGTTGAATACGATACTCCTTCACGTCACTACGCACACGTAGATTGTCCTGGTCACGCCGATTATGTTAAAAACATGATCACTGGTGCTGCTCAAATGGACGGCGCGATCTTAGTAGTTGCTGCGACAGATGGCCCTATGCCACAAACACGTGAGCACATCCTTCTTTCTCGTCAAGTTGGCGTTCCTTACATCATCGTGTTCATGAACAAATGTGACATGGTAGATGACGAAGAGCTACTTGAACTAGTAGAAATGGAAGTTCGTGAACTTCTTTCAGAATACGATTTCCCAGGTGATGACTTACCTCTAATCGCTGGTTCTGCGCTTAAAGCGTTAGAAGGCGAGAAAGAGTGGGAAGATAAGATTGTTGAGCTTGCAAACGCACTTGATTCTTACATCCCAGAGCCAGAGCGTGACATCGATAAGCCTTTCATCATGCCTATCGAAGACGTTTTCTCAATCCAAGGCCGTGGTACTGTTGTAACTGGTCGTGTTGAAGCTGGTATCATCCGCATCAATGACGAAGTAGAAATTGTTGGTATCAATGATACAACTCGTTCTACTTGTACTGGTGTTGAAATGTTCCGTAAGCTTCTTGACGAAGGTCGTGCTGGCGAAAACATCGGTGCACTTCTACGTGGTACTAAACGTGAAGACGTTGAACGTGGTCAAGTACTAGCTAAGCCTGGTTCAATCAACCCACATACTACATTCACTTCAGAAGTATACGTACTTTCTAAAGATGAAGGTGGTCGTCATACTCCATTCTTCAAAGGTTACCGTCCACAGTTCTACTTCCGTACAACTGACGTAACTGGTGACGTACAGTTACCAGATGGCGTAGAAATGGTAATGCCTGGTGATAACATCAAGATGACAGTAACTCTAATCGCACCAATCGCGATGGATGAAGGTCTTCGTTTTGCTATCCGTGAAGGTGGCCGTACTGTAGGTGCTGGTGTTGTAGCAACTATCGTAGCGTAATAATTAGCTTTAAAGTTAATTGTTATAAAAAGGTCACTTAGGTGGCCTTTTTTAATGCCTGAAGAAAAGTGATTAGCTCCTATATCGCTTTATTGCCGTAGCTTGGGTTGAGTTTTACGAAACCCGAGGGAATTCTTTGTGGTATTATTTGCCAAATAAGGCGGCTTTGGGCATCCTAAAACAGCTTTTAGAGTAAAGCTGTAGCAATAAAATAAAAAGGAATTAATTTGGACCCTTTTTTTAACTACCTTATAAAAATAGATAGAAAATGTCCCACTTGGGACTTATTAATGTTTGTTATATTAATTTATTTACCAATATTACAGAGGGTTTATATGGAATTAAGTATTGCAGAAATAGTGACTTGCTCTACAGCAATTGTCACTTTGTTTATTGCTATCCTTACTTGGCAAATTGCCAAAAACTCGCTAAAAGTAGCTAAAGAATCCAATAACTTTGCCAAATTTCAATTAACAGAAAGGCTTTCATTAAAACTTTATGAGTTGAAGGATCTTATAGATAAAGAAAATGGATCGAGACTTTGGACTGATTTTTTATCTAATGGAAGAATATCCAAAGAGTATGAAAATTTGCTTTATATAATTAAAGATAATGCCAGAGCCAATAATGTATTGAGTGAAAAGCAATCAAACGATTTAGTTAATATATATGAATTTTTTATAGATAAGCCAAATAAAAAAATAGAGCTAGGAGAGGGAAAGCTAAATCCTAAAGATATCTTAAGAGAATATAAAGAAGAGAGAAAGAAAGAGGAACCTAATGATGAAGAAGCAGAACATGCACATAATATTATATACGACATTATAAATAACACTTTAATAAAGCTAAAGCTGCCATAGCATTAGTCATATAAACACGGCCAAGACCGCGTTTATAATATTAGGTGTATTAGGTCATTTTGCTTACAGCTAAAATTTTAGTGCTTTTTCGCATACTCTTCAGCTTGTTTTAAAACTCTTAATAAATTACCGCTAAGAATCTTTTTAATATCTTTGTCGCTGTAATCTCTGTCCATTAAACCTTGAACAAGATTAGGATAGCTAGATACATCTTTTAAACCGATAGGTAATGAATCGCCAACTCCATCATAATCAGAGCCAATACCTACATAATCAATACCAATTAGCTCAACTACGTGATCAATATGGTCAAGTACTTGCTCAAGGCTTGCAAATGGGTATGGGTTTTTAGCGCGGTACGCAGCATCAAAATCTTTACTTAACTTAGTGCCTTCTTTTTTAGCTGACTCTTTTGTGTTTTTTAATTGCTTGCCCCAACTACCTGCTTTAGCGGTAACAAAGCTTGAGCCAAAGTTGATTTGAATAACGCCGCCATTTTTTTCAGCGCTAATAACATATCGTCATTCATATTACGCTCAAAGCCGGGCGTGTATTTACGAAGTGATGAGTGAGAGGCAATTACTGGTGTTTTAGAAAGCTCCATAACCTGATAAAACGCATCATCAGAAATATGCGATACATCGATTAGCATACCAATATTATTCATTTCAGTGACAAGCTTTTTACCAAATGGGCTTAAGCCTTTCCATTTACGGCGTATATCGTAAGATGAATCCGAAATATGGTTGCTTTGCGAGTGCGCTAGCGTGATGTAGCGAATACCACGGTCGTAAAAGTGCTGAAGGTTTTTCATGTCCCCTTCGATTGGAGAGCCGTTTTCCATACCCATCGCTATAGAAAGCTTGCCTTGTTTAAATTGCTCTTCTATATCAGTGCTTGAGCTAGCAATAGCAAACTTATCGGGTGCGCGCTGGGCTATGGCTTCCATACTATCAATCATTTGATTGGCTAGCTGGTAGCTTTTTTCTTTACCTTCAAATTCCAAATGCGCAGGAATATAAATTGACATAAACGGTGCGTTTAAACCGCCTTTTACAGCGCGAGGGTAGTCAAAATCGCCATCAGTTGTTGCTTTAGTTACATCAACCCAATTTTCGTGAATTCGATAAGGTACGTCGATATGGGTATCAATTAAAATGGTGTCTTTAGCGAGTTTAATTGCCTTGTCAGATGCTGTTATTGTTTGTTCTGCTTGGGCTTGGCTAGTTAAAGCTAGTGATATGGCTACCACTAGAGTGCTGAGTTTTATCATGTTTTGGCTCTTAGGGTAAAAAGCCATTGTGTACGTTCAATTCAAAAGTTACAAGTGCTAATCAAACGACTCTGCTTGATGCTCTTCACTTTGCAGCGCTTTAAATTCGCCTTTCGAAATAATGGTTACAGACTCATGAAGCTCTGAAAAAAACACCATGGCTTCGCCATTTTTTAGCTGAAGCTTAACCTGGTTTACTTTAGATTCAATACTAGCCTCTATTTCGCCATAGTCGGTGCCTTCGCGCAAAACATAGCTTTCTATTAAGTTGTATAGCGTATCTTTATCGAGTTGCTCAAAAGGGATGATCATAGTTGCTCATTATTCACTTTATTTAAAACATATTGCCCAAAGTAATTGGGTACGGTTTTTTCTAACCAAAATATAGGCTTAAACGGATTTTTACCGGCAATAAAGCCAACATGCCCTCCTTTTTCAGAGATGCGCAGCGTAACATGCTCACTTACGTCTTGCCTACTCGGTACGGCTTTAATTGAGAGCATGGGGTCGTCTTTTGCATGAATAATTAATGTAGGCACAGCAATATGCTTTAAATATGGCATCGCACTGGCTTGACGATAGTAATCGTGAGCGTTTTCAAAGCCGTGCAAAGGAGCCGTTAGCTGGTTATCAAACTCTAATAGGTCGTCAATGTTCATTAATTGATCGGTAGTGATAGATATTAGCTGCTTAATTTGTGGCAACTTACGTTGCATCGACTTTTTCATGCGATCGAGCAAATACTTTTGATAAATTTTACCTAGGCTTTTACGAATTACATCGCTTGATGACGACAAATCATAAGGTGCAGAAACAACCGCAGCCGCGCTTAAAGGACATGCTAGTGCTTGTTCACCTAAGTATTTGGCAAGTACGTTACCGCCTAACGAAAAGCCAACGGCAACCATAGGTCTATTTGGATATTGTTGCTTTAGATGATTAATAAAAAAAGCTAAGTCGGCTGTATCACCACTATGATATGCGCGAGGCAAGCGATTTACTTCGGTTGAGCAATTTCTAAAGTGCATAAGCACAACTGCATAACCTTGCTTTTTTAATGCCTTCATCATGCCTTTAGCGTAAAAGCTATTTATATTACCTTCAAGGCCATGAAGGACTATAGCAAGAGGTGCAGTTTCGTTATGCGGAAGTGACCAAGCAAGTTCGATAAAATCGCCATCGGGTGTATCAAGTTGCTCAAGTTCGTAGCTAGTGTTATGAAATGGGCGGAAAAAACGCGGCATTATGGTTTGAACGTGACGGTTTGTCATCCACCATGCGGGTTTAAACTGTGGGATCATATTTGTACTACACACTTTGCAAAAAAGAATCGCTAGTGTATCAAAAAGAATAAAAAGCGCCTAATCAGTAACTGATAGGGCGCTTTGTGCGTCGTGCTTAATTTTGTTCGGGAATTTCTGCGTCATGTATTTTTTTCAAAAAGAAAAAAGCAAAAAAGATACACAAAGAAACAACGATGGTTAAAAACCCAAAAGACATAAATAAAACTGGATCTGTAAAAAAGTCTCTAAAGAATACGCTCATAAGTTGCTCCCCTCGTTTTTGATGGGTTAATCATAAGCGGTGTTTGCAGGTCGCAACGTGATCGAGATCAAGTAATTTTTCTAAGCAGGTGTAGGAGTGAAGCTAAGTTGATTTAGATCATGCTTTAAGAGGGGGTTCTATAGATTCGGTGCGTACTTCAACAATGTATGAAATGTATTTACTTACACGTATAGCTTTATATTGTTGGGTGTATCAGAAGTTTTTAATTTAAGACCGTTAGCGGTGCTTATGAGCATGCATTGCTGTTGTTTTTCAAGCTTTAGCTCAGTGCTTAGTAACTCTGCGCGTATTGTAGCGTAATCACTTATCGTATTCTGATTAGTTTTTAAATAGCTGCGTGCGGCGCGCAGGGGTTGTAATACGTGAGTATCAAACTCACTCACTACTTGCGTTAACTCATTTAGCTGTTGGGTATTAATACTTAAATTTAATGAATCTAAATAAAGCAGTAATAAGCATAAATTGACGTTTTTTCCTTGCTGGTTTTGTAGTGCCAGCAAGGTTGTTTGTTGCACAGGCTTTGCGTACAAGGTGCACGCAAACTGCCAAAAATGGTCGCTATTGAGCAAGTTCATCGGCGAATGCCTGCTCTTTTTCTTCCATTTCTTCAAGTGCCATAAGTAACTCTTCTTCAACGTCGTTAAGTTTAGGTGTAAGGGTTGCTTGCTTAGCTAATAACTCTTTAAGCTTGGCTTTGTTATCGTCGTTGTAGAGTTCGTTATCACCTAAGGTCACTTCAACTTCACTTAATTCAGCGGTGAATTTATCGAGTTGCTTTTCAAGCTTTTCAATTTGCTTTTTAAGTGGCTGAGTGGCCTTTCTAAACTCAGCCTCTAAGCGTTTTTGCTCTTTACGGTTAACACCCGGATTTGCTTTAGGCTCGTCGCTTTGCTGCGCTTTAACCGCTTCTTTATTCGCATTGAGTAACCACTGGTAATACGCATCTAAATCGTAACCAAACTGGGTTACTTTGCCGTCATCTACTAAGTAAAACTCATCGGCGGTATTTTTAAGCATATGGCGGTCGTGCGATACAGTAACCATGGCGCCTTCAAAGCCTTGTAGTGCCATAACAAGTGCATGGCGCATTTCTAAATCAAGGTGGTTTGTAGGCTCATCGAGTAGTAATAAGTTTGGCTTTTGGTATACCAACATGGCAAGTACTAAACGTGCTTTTTCGCCGCCCGAAAATGGGGCTACGGGCTCAAGGGCTTTATCGCCAATAAAGGCAAAACCACCTAAAAAGTCACGTAGTGATTGCTCAGTGGCTTTTGGGTCTAGTCGTTGTATGTGCATTATTGCACTGGCTTTTAAATCAAGAGATTCAAGCTGATGCTGCGCAAAGTAACCAATATTTAATCCGTGATGCTGAATAACTTCGCCAGCTTGCGGCTCTAAATCACCAGAAAGCAGTTTAATTAATGTTGATTTACCTGCGCCATTTCGACCAAGTAAAGCAATTCGGCTGCCTGGTACAAGGTTTAGCTCTATATTATTTAAAATAGTGACGTCACCATAACCCGCTTTTGCTTTATCTATCGTCATTAGTGGGTTTGGCAATGCTTTTGGCTCTGCAAACTCAAAGTTAAACGGCGAGTCGGCATGTGCTGGCGCTAGTTTTTCCATGCGTTCAAGCGCTTTCACACGGCTTTGTGCTTGTTTAGCTTTACTGGCTTTTGCTTTAAAGCGCGTTATAAACTGCTCAAGGTGAGCAATTTGATCTTGTTGCTTATCAAACATTGCTTGTTGTTGTAGTAAACGCTCTGCTTTTTGGCGCTCAAACTGCGAGTAGTTACCTTTGTAAACGTTGATAAGTTGCTTATCTACGTGCCAAATTTGATCAACCACCGCATCTAAAAACTCACGGTCATGCGATATAAGTACAAGGGTGCCGGTGTAAGCGCGTAAAAAGCGTTCAAGCCAATAAACGGCATCTAAATCAAGGTGGTTTGTTGGCTCATCAAGAAGTAGTAAATCGGCGTCGCGTATTAATGCTTGGGCAAGGTTTAAACGCATACGCCAACCACCCGAAAACGAGCTTACAGGGTTTTCTATTAGGTTATTAGCAAAGCCTAAGCCGTGTAATAGCTCACCTGCGGTTGATTCAATGCTATAGCCTTTAATGTTTTCAAGCTGAATATGTACTTTGGCTTGTGTGTCGCCATCGTTGTTTTTCTCGGCCTCACGCAGTGCTATACGCATTGCATAGTATTCTGGATGGCCTTGGAGTACATAATCAATTGCGCTTATTTCAAGGGCTGGAGTTTCTTGCTTTACTGAGGCAATAGACCAATCTTTTGGAATGCTACAGCTACCGGCATCTAGTTGCAGTTCTGATTTTAGTAAACCAAATAACGTTGATTTTCCACAGCCATTAGCGCCAACAAGGCCTACTTTGTGTTCTGGAAATAACGTAGCTGATGCGTTTTTTAATAAGGCTTTACCGCCACGAAGTAGTTCTATTTCTGAGATTTGGATCATGAATGCGTTACTTTGCTGTGCCCTTGTTAAGTTGGCGCTATCATAACATAGAACTTAATGCGCTTATCAAGCGTATCAACAAGTGAAGTTATACGATAAAATAGCGGCAGTTCAAACCACAGGAAAAATGTTGTGAGACAAAAGAAGCGATTTATTGCTGGTGCATCGTGCCCTGACTGCAAAGCCATGGATACTATGATGCTATACAGAGAACATGATGTTGAAAAAGTAGAGTGTGTTGAGTGTGGTCATAAAATGGCGCAACCCGATAACGCTGTTCAGGCGTCTACTCGCCAATTTGAACAAGTAATTGGTGTGTTTAAACCGGGCGACTAACCCGGTTTTTTATTGCCTAATTTTTACCGGCTTTAGTAGTGCGGTGGAGGCGGCTCAGGTACTTCAGACATCATAGACGATGATGACTGCGACTCTTTAATTTTTTCTGCTAGTAGCTCAGTTTGGCGTTTCATTTTTGCTAAAAGTTGCTGGTGCACTTTTATTTCATCATTTAAGACTTCAATCGTTTCGTCTTGAAAAGCCACTTTGGCTTCAAGTTCCATTAAGCGATGTTCAATTGTGTTCATTATTCTCTCGTATAATAAATCGCTCTGCGATACCGCTGGAGCTTTCGGTTAACAACGACTTACCGTTATCTGTAAATGTCACATCTAGCACCACCGCCGATTTAGGCTTACTGCCTTCGCGCGGGGCAACCTGCCAAGTTTGAATTTTTTCACCGCTTGGTATTTGCCACAAATCTACGCGCTTATTTGGCGAGCCGGTTGCAAGCAAAGTGCCTTGTTCGTTAAAACGCACAGCAGTAAAAATTTTCTGACGCGCAATATACTTCAGTTTACTCACAAGATCACCTGTAGTCAGCTTCCATACATTTGCTTGTGCCATACTATCGGCCGTAAACGCATAGCGACCTTGTGGATCGAGCGTTACGTGGGTAACACGCGTTGGGTGATTAAAACGATGAATTACTTGCCCTGTACGTGTATCCCAAAAGTAAGCAACATAATCGTTAGAGCCACTTAAAGCAAAGCGTCCGTTGGGCGATAAATCAACGGTGTTAACTTTATCTTGATGACCTAAAAATTCGATACGTCTGCCGGTTTCAAGGTTTATGAATACAACTACGCCGTCGCTACGGCCGTATAAAACACTACGGCCTTGATTGCTAATGGCAATATCGCGAATACTGGCTTTTTGTATTTTGTAATAACCTTTATTTTTGCCTGTGGTTATATCCCACACCGCAAACGTGGTTTTTTCGGCGGTAACGGCCACGCTGTTATCAAAAGCAATGGCTACTGCATACACTAGGCTATCTTGTGATTGTTGCTGAAACCACTGGTATTTTAGCACTTGCTGTTGATTATCCCACAGGGCGACCCCATGGTTAATGGAGGAGATCAAGCTGTATTTACCATCGTTCGATAGCGTTGATGAAAATGCACCTTGCGCAGCATGTTCGTAGCTTGCTACAGCCTGTTGTTTTTTATCGGTACAAGCTGTAGCTAAAAAACAGCTAAATACGATTAAAAAAGTACGAAATATCGACATGTTACAGGTATTTCCTCTTAACTCTTAGTGACTGAGAGGTTAGACTAGGACGCGTTGAATGCCTAGGTTGTTTGTCTAATCACTGGATATGTTTTTAGTTTAGCTAACAATGTGAAATTTAGTCATTAAACAAGCAGCCTATCATGTAGGCCGTTAATCTTTAACTAGTAATAATACAATAAATGACAACTGCAAAGTGTGTCGGAGATTTAAAATGAAAAAGACGATTAAATTGTCATTGATTGCAGCGTCAGTTTTAGCGCTTACAGCTTGTAATCAAGAAGCAAAAAAAGAGCAAGCAGAAGTTAAGCTAGACACTGTTGAACAGCAACAAGCATACGGTATTGGTGCATCTGTAGGTAACTTTTTAAATAAAGACTTAGCAGACAAAACTGAAATTGGTATTGAACTAGACCAAGCACTTTTAATTCGTGGTTTTGAAGACGCACTTGCTGGTAATGCAAAAATTGACGAAGAAAAAATTCGTGAAGTGTTAACTGCATTAGATACATCAGTACGTACTAAGCAAGAAGAAACAGCAAAAGTTGAGTCTGAAAAAAGCAAAGAAGCGGGTGTTAAATACTTAGCTGATAACGCTAAAAAAGAAGGTGTTACAGTAACGGAGTCTGGCCTGCAGTACGAAGTGCTTAGTGAAGGTGATGGCGAAAAGCCAGTAGCAACCGATGTAGTTAAAGTACACTACAAAGGTACTTTATTAGACGGTACTGAGTTTGATAGCTCATATGCACGCAACGAACCTACAACTTTCCCTCTTAACCGCGTAATTGCGGGTTGGACCGAAGGTTTACAGCTTATGTCAGTGGGTTCTAAGTACAAGTTTACTATTCCTTCAGAACTTGCTTACGGCGACCGCGATTTAGGTAAAATTCCTGCTAACTCAACACTTATTTTTGATGTTGAATTACTTGAAATTCAAAACGATGAAGACGCAGCTCCTGCAAAATAATCATCATATAAACTAAAAGTTATTTAGCTTATAAATGCAAAAAGGGACCTTAGGTCCCTTTTTTAATACGTGTAAGTAACGTATTAATTTGTGTGATTAGAAAATAAGTTGTCAATAAGCTCATCCTCTAACGCAAATCGTGCTTCTAGCGCTTCACCGATAACAGATAAATCGTTATCAAAATCTTTTAATAAGTCTTCTTTATCTACTTCTGCGTATTTATCGTTAAAATCCAGTGCAATATCAGTTGTACTAGAAATACGCGGGTAAATTGCATTGGCAAGTTCTTGGCTTTTTGGGCCTTTATTTTCACAAGCTTTAGCAATGTCATCATAAATTTCAAAATGACCAGCAGACAAGTAATCCATCAGAATTTGGCAAAAAGATTCAATTTGAGCAGGCTCTGGTAAAGCATGATCTTTTTTATCATATGGAGAAAAACCAGCCATTTTACAAAAGAGCACAATAAGCTCTTGGCGTTCATTTAACCACTTATCGATTACTGTGTGGCTACCACCCCATTTCTGTTGAGCTTTTTCTACACGCGTCAGCATAACTGTTCTCCTAGCTGGGTTGGTCTTTAAATTAAGTATAATAAGTTTATATACATCAAGATATATTTAATTTGCGTGTATATCAACAAGTAAAATAGATGTTCTAAAAGCGATGTAATTTATTGAATGGTAAATGGTGAGATTTATTGCAGGCAAGAAAAAACCACCGGTTAAGGTGGTCTAATTTCTTTCATTGGCTTGTTATAACAAGCTTTCTTATTTTTATGAGATAATTTTTATTGTTGTTATTTTAAAACTTTTATTTTTATTATTTTAAGATTTTTATTATTGTTTTTGTTAACGCGGGACAAACAATAACAAGCTTTTTTCGATGTTGCAAACATATTAATAAAAAGTTTTAAATGTTATGGTTTGTTTGCTTGTTTTATAGTCAAAATAGGTTGAAACCGTAGATTATATTGATCTGCCTCTAGGTAAGGCTGTTTTCGTCCCTAAGCAATAGAGGGTCGGAGAATATGGTGGTACAATCTTGCACAATTTATACAAGTCTTAGGATCATTTACGCCATGAGCGAATTAAAAAACGACCGTTATTTACGTGCACTTGCAAAACAACCTGTTGATGTAACTCCGGTATGGATGATGCGCCAAGCAGGACGCTATTTACCAGAGTATCGCGCTACACGTGCACAAGCGGGCGATTTTATGAGCCTGTGCCGTAATGCTGAGCTTGCATGTGAAGTTACACTGCAGCCACTACGTCGCTACCCGTTAGATGCTGCTATTTTATTTAGTGATATTTTAACGATTCCAGATGCGATGGGTTTAGGTCTGTACTTTGAAGCTGGCGAAGGTCCTAAGTTCGAACGTCCTATTTCATCACTTGCTGATGTTAAAAAAATTCCAAAACTTGATCCAACTGACGAGCTTGGCTACGTAATGAACGCGGTAAGCACTATTCGTCGTGAACTTAAAGGTGAAGTACCGCTTATTGGTTTTTCTGGTTCACCTTGGACGCTAGCAACTTATATGGTTGAAGGCGGTAGCAGCAAAGTATTTGGTAAAATCAAAAAAATGGCGTTTGCAGAACCGCAAACACTTCATTTATTACTCGATAAGTTAGCTGACTCAGTTATTGATTATTTAAATGCTCAAATTAAAGCTGGCGCGCAATCGCTAATGGTATTTGACTCATGGGGTGGTGTATTAAGCCCGCGCGATTACAACGAGTTTTCACTGCAATATATGCATAAAATTGTAGATGGCTTAATTCGTGAATACGATGGTCGTAAAGTACCGGTTACTTTGTTCACTAAAAATGGTGGTCAATGGATTGAAGCTATTGCAGCAACAGGTTGTGATGCAATCGGCCTTGATTGGACTATTAATATTAGCGACGCTAAACGCCGTGTGGGTGATAAAGTAGCTCTACAAGGTAATATGGACCCATCTATGTTACATGGTACACCAGAGCGTATTCGCCAAGAAGTAGGCACTATTTTAGAAGACTTCGGTACAGGTAATGGCCACGTGTTTAACCTAGGCCACGGTATTACACCAGATGTAGACCCTGAAAATGCTGGCGTATTCATTAATGCAGTACATGAGCTAAGTGCTAAGTACCATAAGTAATAGTCACTTAAACAAGCTTTAAAACTGTTTAAAAGTAAAAAACCCGCTAAGTTGCGGGTTTTTTGTTACCTATTTATAAAGACATTTAAAACTACTTATTTAAATAAGCGATTTAAACCATTTAATGCTGCAACACGGTAGGCTTCAGCCATGGTCGGGTAGTTAAATGTGGTATTCACAAAGTAGTCGATATTATTGCCACCATTTTTTTGTTCCATAATGGCTTGGCCAATGTGAACAATTTCAGAGGCACGCTCGCCAAAACAATGTACGCCAAGTACTTCTTTGGTTTCGGTGTGGAATAATATTTTTAAACTACCTACTTCAGTACCAGCAATTTGAGCACGTGCCAAATGCTTAAACTGAGCACGGCCAACTTCATACGGTACTTTAGCGGCTGTAAGCTCTTGCTCGGTTTTACCGACTGAGCTCATTTCTGGGATGGTATAAATACCAGCCGGAATATCAACAATCAGTCTGTCATCGCAGTTACCACATGCAATTGCATCAGCAGCTATACGACCTTGGTCAAACGCAGCACTTGCAAGGCTTGGATAGCCAATTACATCACCTACAGCGTAGACGTTATCAATTTCTGTTTGGTATGTTTCGTTAACTTTTAATTGGCCACGGCTATCGGCTTTTAAGCCAATGGCTTCAAGATTTAGTGTATCAGTGTTACCAGTACGGCCATTAGCAAATAAAATACAGTCAGCTTTTACACGTTTACCTGATTTTAAATGCATAATAACGCAATCATCACGCGTTTCAATTCGGTCAAACTCTTCGTTGTGACGTATAACAATACCGCTATTCCAAAAGTGATAGCTAAGCGCGTCAGATATTTCTGCATCCATAAAGGCAAGTAGTCGGTCGCGTGTATTAACTAAATCAACTTTAGCGCCTAAACCTTTAAATATTGACGCGTACTCACAACCAATAACACCTGCACCATAAATCAGTACGCGATGAGGGTCATGCTCAAGGCCAAGTATTGTGTCACTTTCGTAAATACGAGAATGCGTAAAATCCACCTCTGGCGGGCGATAAGGGCGCGAACCCGTTGCTATAACAATCGTTTTAGCAGTCAGTCGCTCAGTTGAACCATCATTTCGTTTTACTTCAATCGTGTGCTTATCTACAAAGCTCGCATCACCTTGAAACATATGAATGCGGTTACGATCGTAAAAGCTACTACGTAAATTAGATTGCTTAGAAATAACAGAACTTGCGTGACGTAAAATATCAGGAAATGTTAAGCGGCTAGGGCGCTCACCAACATTAAATAACGGATTTGCTTTGTATTCAATATAGCGGCTAACAGAGTGGCGAAGCGCTTTTGAAGGAATTGTGCCCCAATGTACACAACCGCCACCAACAGATTCTTGGCGTTCAATAACCGCTACTTTTTTGTCGTTTTTTGAAAGGTTCATGGCGGTACCTTCACCGCCAGGACCCGTGCCAATAATGATTGCGTCATATTGGTATGTCACGGGTACTTTTTTTGTTCTGGTTGTTTGGCCACAGCCACTCCTAAATTAATTAAAAGAGGCTTTTAATAACCTCGCATTAAGTGCTAGCCATGCCTGTTTTTGATTTTCCCAGGCGGCTTCCAACTCATGGTATTGTGCCATTAATGCTGAGCGTTCACACTGCTTTGCCATGTTATTTTTTTTAACTTCTAACACTTGTTTTTGTAGTGAACAATAATTTTGCAGTTTTTTCAGCAGTAAATCGTACTCTTGTTGTAATAATGTAATCTTATCTTGTGCTAAAGGCAATTTTGCAAGACGCGTTTGCGTTTTGCTCATGAGCGTTTCGGCCTTCGCTTTTTCTATACGTTCAACAGGAGTACGCTTTAACTTATTGGCTAAACCCACAGCTGCTAAAGAGCGGATCATCCATTTTGTTGGATCGTAATGAAACCATTTAATACCGTTACGGTAGTCGCTTGCAAAAATATGGTGGAAGTTGTGATACCCCTCGCCATAAGTAAATAACGCTAAAAAGCCGTTATCACGTGCCGTATTTTTTCGGTGTATGGGCGAGAGCCCCAAATATGTGCAACCGAATTTATAAAAAAGGTAAAGTGTTGACTCAGTACTAAGCGTAGTAAACCTGCAAGAATTAACATCCCCCACACATCACCAACCAATAAACCAAGTATAAGAGGCAAGCCTACGTTCATAGCAATCACAAGCTTTAAGTAATGTTTATGTTGCCACATAACTATTTTATTGCGCTGTAAATCACGACAATTACTATAATCACCGTAGCTATCGCCTTGGTAGTCACGTAACATCCACCCGATATGGCTATACCAAAAACCATTGGTCGCCGCGTAAGGGTCTTTTATTGGGTCGTCAACTTGACCGTGGTGTATACGGTGATCGCTACTCCAATGCAATGCACTGTTTTGCAGTGCAAAAGCACCGCCAAGCGCAAAAATAAATTCAACTGCAGGGTGTGCGTTATAGGTTTTATGTGCCCATAATCGATGGTAGCCGGCAGTAATTGATAAGCCTGCATAAAACATGCAGCCTACAAAAGCAATCCAATGCGCGCTGGTAAATCCGTAGCTAATGGCGTACCAAGGTACAAGTGTGGCAGCCGCCAAAAAGGTTAGGCTAAAAAATAGGACGTTTGTCCAAATAATCGGTGGTTTATTCATAATTCTCAATCTCAGCGTACAACTGTAAGCTAAAATAGTATTTCAAACTCTTGTCGTCAAGTATTAGACTGTACAATTGAGCTAATATCACTAAATATTCATATAAAATAATTCAGGGAGCTGTTGATGTCGGGTGTTAGAGCGCAACAGAAACAAAAAACACGACAGGCGTTAATTCAAGCGGCATTTAATCAGCTGAGTGCTGATCATAGTTTTTCGAATTTAAGTTTACGCGAAGTAGCACGAGAAGCCGGTATTGCCCCAACGTCTTTTTATCGTCATTTTAAAGACATGGATGAGCTAGGTTTAACCATGGTAGACGAAGCCGGCTTAACTCTTCGCCAACTAATGCGTCAAGCTCGCAGGCGAATAGCGAACGATGGCGGCAGTGTTATAAATACCTCAGTGGTTACTTTTATGGAGTTTATTGATAACTCAAGTAACCAATTTAGGTTGTTGCTGCGAGAACGCTCTGGGACTTCTAAAGCATTTAGAGCCGCAGTAGCGCGCGAGGTAAAACATTTTATTTTAGAGCTGGCTCATTATTTAGAAAGTGAAACTAAGTGCAACGCTATGCATGCCTATATTCAGGCGGAATCTATGGTAACGCTCGTATTTAATGCGGGTGCAGAAGCGCTCGATATAGAAGGATTGCAACGCGACGAATTGATTGAGCGCGTTATTTGGCAGCTGCGTTATATTACTCGTGGAGCCGGGCATTACGTAAGAGAAACGAGTAAAGAAGCATAGCTTAAAAAAATTGTAAAAAGTTAATATAAGCACGGTATATTGCAGTGCTTATTAATTTAAGCGTCACTAGTCGCGTATTTGTTATTTTAATTCTCAATAAGCATCTGGTTTGAATTAAAAAACCCAAATGAATCATTTTTAAATCTGTTTTGTGGAATTTTTATGCTTGCTTCCATCGCTTTGTAATGTTAAAAATAGGCTTCACTGAACACACACACAAGAAAACAAGATGCATATTATTCGTTTAATTACACTAAAACTGAACCTCTTACTGCTATGGCAAGTGAGCGGGGATTAGTGTGTTTGCATCGAGTTGAACACTAAAAACCCCGCAATTGCGGGGTTTTTTTATCTCGCGGCTGGGATTAATTGAAATTTGGGTAACATAGGAATGAGGGGCAGTTATGCAAGAGCAAGATAAAGTATGGATTTTTGATACCACCTTACGTGATGGTGAGCAGGCACTTAAAGCAAGCCTTACTGAAGATGATAAAATTCAATTAGCGCATACAATTAGCCGCTTGAATGTGGATGTGATGGAAGTGGGTTTTCCGGTTTCGAGCCCTGCTGATTTTCGCTCGGTGCAACGTATTGCAACCGAGGTAAAAGGCCCGATTATTTGTGGTTTAGCACGCTCTGTTGCCAAAGACATTGAGGCCTGTGGCGAAGCACTTCGCACAGCACAACAAAGCCGTATTCATACTTTTATTGCTACAAGCCCTTTGCACCTTGAACATAAATTACGTATGAGCCTAGACGATGCAACGGCAATGGCTGTTAAATCAATTAAATTGGCGCGTAACTATACTGATGATGTTGAATTTTCGTGTGAAGATGCCGGTCGTACGCCGCATTGGGATTTATGCAAAATTGTTGAGCAGGCTATTAATGCCGGAGCTTCAACTATTAACTTGCCAGATACCGTTGGTTTTGTAACGCCAGACGAATACGCCGCGATGATCCGCCATTTAATGAATAACGTGCCAAATATTGATAAAGCGCGTTTAAGTGTGCATTGCCACAACGATTTAGGTTTAGCAGTAGCAAACTCGGTGGCTGCTGTACAAGCGGGTGCACGCCAAATTGAGTGTACTATTAATGGCATTGGTGAGCGGGCTGGTAACTGCTCGCTTGAAGAAGTGGCAATGATCATGAAAATGCGCAAAGACCATTTAAAAGTATACACAGATATTAAAAGTGAAGAAATTTACCGCGCATCTCGTCAAGTGGCTAAAATTTGTAATATGCCAGTACAACCAAATAAAGCGATTGTTGGCGAAAACGCCTTTGCACATAGCTCAGGCATTCACCAAGACGGTGTATTAAAAGCGCAAAATACTTATGAAATTATGTCGCCAGAAAGCGTTGGTGTGCCAAGCAACCAATTAAATATGACTTCGCGTTCGGGTCGCCATGTTATTGAACATCGCTTAGAAGAGTTAGGCTATCAAAAATCTGATTACGATATGGATGGCTTATATAAAAGCTTTATCGAATTGGCTGACCAAAAAGGCACAGTATACGATTACGACCTTGAGGCAATGATTTACTTTAATCAAATTAACGACAAAGACGAAAAATACCAATTAGAGTTTGTTAACTCAGCCTCTAACTCACAATCGGTAGCAAGCTCTACGATTGGAATGCGAATTGATGGCGAAGCTAAACAAGAAGCCGCGACAGGTAATGGTCCAGTAGAAGCCTCGTTTGCAGCTATTGAGCGCTTAACCGGTATGAGCGTTGAAATGATTGAATATAACTTAGAAGCGACAGGCCAAGGTGCAAGCTCATTAGGCCAAGTAAATATTATAGCTAAATACGATGGCCGACCTTACCACGGTGCGGGCATTGCAGCGGATGTGGTTGAAGCGTCGGTACGCGCCATGATCCGTGTTTATAACTTAATTTATCGTGCACAAAAAGTGTCTGATTTAAAACAACAAAGGAAAGCAGGATGAGTAAAACAAACTACAGCGTTGCCGTATTAGCTGGCGACGGTATTGGTCCAGAAGTAATGGCAGCAGCAGAACAAGTATTGGATGCTGTGAGCAATAAGTTTGGTTTTACCCTGAACCGTGAGCATTATGCAATTGGTGGCGCAGCCATTGACGAATTTGGTAAAGCATTACCAGAGAGTACACTTGCTGCATGTGAAAACGCTGACGCTATTTTATTTGGTTCGGTAGGCGGTCCTAAATGGGAAAACTTACCACCAAATGAGCAGCCTGAGCGCGCATCATTATTGCCGCTTCGTAAGCACTTTGGTTTGTTTTGTAATTTGCGCCCTGCACAGTTATTACCTGCATTAAGTGCAGCGTCACCACTTCGCGCTGATATTAGCGAAAAAGGGTTTGATATTTTATGTGTGCGCGAGCTAACCGGCGGCATTTATTTTGGCGAAAAAGGCCGTAGCGGCGAAGGCGAAGAAGAGTTTGCATTTGATACGCAAACATACTCACGAAAAGAAATTGAACGTATTGCACGTTTTGCTTTTGAAGCTGCAAAATTACGTAGTAACCATGTTACTTCTGTTGATAAAGCCAACGTACTTGCATCAAGCGTATTATGGCGCGAAGTAGTAACCGAAGTAAGCAAAGACTACCCAGAAGTAAGCCTAGATTACATTTACGTAGATAACGCAGCGATGCAGCTAGTTAAACAGCCGAGCCAGTTTGACGTACTACTTTGCGATAACTTATTTGGCGATATTTTGTCAGATGAGTGCGCCATGATCACAGGCTCAATGGGCTTATTACCATCGGCAAGCTTGAATCAATCGGGTTTTGGATTGTACGAGCCAGCAGGCGGTTCAGCACCAGATATTGCAGGTAAAGGCGTTGCAAACCCAATAGCACAAATTTTAAGTGCCGCATTAATGCTACGTTACTCGCTAGGGCAAGACGAAGCGGCTCGCACCATTGAAAAAGCAGTAGCAGAAGCCGTAGAAGCAGGCGTTGGCACACCAGATATATATCCAAATGAAGGTTACAGCACAAGCGATGTGGCAGCAGCCATCGTTTCACGCATTTAATAACATAGTAAAGTTGCAGCACCGTTATGCTGCAACTCAAACAGATTAGGGAATTAGCAAGTGGCCCAAACGTTATACGAAAAAATTTGGCAAGCACATACCGTTGCCAGCATAAATGAGCAAACCGACTTACTTTATATTGACCGCCATTTAGTGCATGAAGTTACTTCTCCGCAGGCTTTTGCAGGTCTACGTGAAAAAAACCGTACTGTACGTTGCCCAGAAAAAACTTTTGCAACGATGGATCACAACGTATCGACTAAGAGCCGTTCACTTGATGCGGCAAGCGAAGTATCTAAAAACCAATTAATGGCGCTTGATAAAAACTGTAAAGAGTTTGGTATTGTACTTTACGATTTAAACTCGATTAACCAAGGCATTGTGCACGTAATGGGCCCAGAGCAAGGTATTACCTTGCCAGGCACAACCATTGTATGTGGCGATAGCCATACTTCTACGCATGGTGCGTTTGGCGCATTAGCGCATGGTATTGGTACGTCTGAGGTTGAGCACGTATTAGCAACGCAAACGCTACAGCAAAAAAAGGCGAAATCATTAAAAATTCAAATTAATGGAGTCTTGCGTCCAACGGTTACGGCTAAAGATTTAATTATGGCGGTAATTGGCAAGTTAGGTACTGCTGGTGGCACAGGTTATGTAGCAGAGTTTTGTGGTGCAGGCATTGAAGCGCTTTCAATGGAAGCCCGTATGACGCTATGTAATATGAGCATAGAAATGGGTGCAAAAGCGGGTTTAATTGCATCTGACCGAATTACTTATGATTACTTAAAAGGTCGTCCGTTTGCACCTAAAGGCGCTGATTTTGATGCAGCCGTTAAATATTGGGAAACCTTAAAAACAGATGAAGGCGCACACTTTGATTTAGTTGTTGAGCTAAATGCTGACGACATTCAACCACAAATTACTTGGGGCACAAGCCCAGAGCAAGTAATTGGTGTTGATGAGTGCATACCCGATCCAGATAAAGAACCTGATTTAATTAAAGCCGATGCTATTCGCAGCGCACTTAAATACATGGACTTAAAAGCGGGCGATAAATTATCAAGCGCAAAAGTAGACACGGTATTTATTGGCTCATGTACTAATAGCCGTATTGAAGATTTACGTGCTGCGGCAAAAATTGTTGAAGGCAAGCACGTTGTAGCCGGCATAGAGGCGTTAATTGTACCGGGCTCTGGCTTAGTTAAAAAACAAGCTGAAGACGAAGGCTTAGCCGATATTTTTAAAGCCGCAGGCTTTGAGTGGCGGGAACCAGGTTGCTCTATGTGTTTAGCTATGAACGATGACCGCCTAGAAGCAGGCAAGCGTTGTGCATCTACTTCTAATCGTAACTTTGAAGGTCGTCAAGGTCGTGGCGGGCGTACCCATTTAGTTAGTCCTGCAATGGCGGCAGCCGCTGCAATACATGGTCACTTTGTTGATATTAGAGGAGAAGCCTAATGAGCGTATTTTTTAGTGGTTTAATGGCTCCACTTGATAAAAACAATGTAGATACTGACCAAATTATTCCTAAGCAGTTTTTAACATCAACGAGCCGCGAAGGCTTTGATGCGGCATTGTTTTATGATTGGCGCTACCTAGATAACGACGAGCCAAACCCTGATTTTATTTTAAATCGCCCATGCTACCAGGGTGCGCAAATATTATTAACGCGCGACAACTTTGGTTGTGGCTCATCTCGAGAGCACGCTCCATGGGCGCTTAAACAATATGGTTTTGAAGTTATTTTGGCTGAAAGCTTTGCTGATATTTTCTTTAATAACTGTGGTAACAACCAAATGTTAGCCATTGCGTTACCTGCCGATACGCTTGAACAATTATTTGTACTTAGCGAGAAGCACGACGATATTAACATTGAAATCGACCTTGAAAATCAAACACTAACAAGTAGTAAGTTTGCACCAATTAGTTTTGATATTCGTAAAGACGTAAAAGAGCGCCTATTAAGTGGCTTAGATTTTATTGGTGTAACCGAAACGCTCAACCCACAAATAGATGCGTTTGAAAAACAACTAGCGACTGAGCGCCCTTGGCAGTAATTGTTTAATCTGTATATAGTAAAATCACGTATTGAAAAGCACGGTAATTACCGTGCTTTTTTGTGGGTAAATATTAGATGTGGTAGCTAAGGCTTAATGCCTAAAGTCAGCCATTAACGCAGGTATACCGGGTAACATGCCTACAATTGCCATTACAGTGGTAAGTAACACAAACATAATAAGTGGAATCACCCAGCGGCTCATTTTAGTTAGCTCAGCGCTGCGCTCTTTACAGCCAATCAGCCCTAAGTTATCAAGTAACATAGTAAGTGACCAACCAAAAGCAGGATTAACCAAGGTCGAAGCAAACACCACAATAGCGGCTGATTGCGTCGTTTTACCTTCGCGCGTCATTTCCATGCCAGCTTCAAGTAGCGGGATAAACACCCCAACAATAAGCGCTACACACAATACAGGCTGCCAAATTGCTAAATCCATAGGGTAACCCCATAAACCTGCAATTATACAAAATAATGCAGTTAAAATAGCGCCAGCAGGGATAGGGCGTTTAGCTATAGCAGCAGGCACAATATAAGTACCCCAAGAGGAGGCAAAGTTAGCACCACCGGCAAGTGAGCCGAATGTTTGTCTAACCGATGCACTTAGCATGGTGTCGTCGATATTCATTTGTACTTTTTCAGTGCGTTGCGGATAGCTTATTTTTTGAAATACTTGATGGCCTAAAAAATCAGGAGACCACATAGCAACGGCAAGCACTGCAAATGGGAGTACAACCACAAAGCTTTCAAGTGTTGGTAGGCCAAGCATCCAGCCCGTGTTTTCACCCCACCAGTAAGCTGGGTTCATATTTGGTAAACCCGGTGCAGTATGAAACTCAAACGGTGCACCTAAAGCAAAGGCAACCACACCACCAATAAGGCAGCTTAACGGCACGGCTAACCAACGCTTTTTAAAGTGCTCTAACAGTGCATACAATAAAATGGTGGTTAAAATAACAATAAACGCAATATGTGCCATATCAATGGCTTCAGCCCAGGCAAACAGCTTTTTAACCTGCGAAATAGTACCAATAAAGCCTAAATAAATGAGTAGCCCGCCACATACACCTTTACTGGTTAGGCGCGCGAGCATACTTCCTCCTTTGGTTATGGCCAAAATAAAACCAAAGGCACCAATGAGTAAGCCAAACGCCATAGGGTGGCCGCCAGCTGCAACTACAATAGGAATTAACGGTATAAGAGGGCCATGAGTACCAGCCAAGTTAGCTGTTGGTAAAATAAAGCCTGAGAATAAGATGATAAAAATAGAAACAATGAGTAATTCGTAGCGCACGTTTTCTAAAACAAACGCATCGCTTAAACCAAGAGGTGCTGCAAATGTTGCCGCAATAGCCCCCACCATAACGACTTTACCAATAGTGCCCGCCATTGCAGGAATGGTGTCTTCAAATTCAAATCGGTAATCTCTAAACGGTAAATTAGGACGCCAGCGTTTAGGCTGCATAATCTGTAATTCATGTTCGAGATACTCGTCGCGAGTATTAAACTCTGAACTCGGTTTGTGAAGCTGCTCGTAGCTTTGAGCATTCTTGTGCGTGTTTGATGGTGCATCACCGGGTGGTGTAGTTTGCATGCGTTCTCCTGCAACATTGTTGCTTAATCAAATAAATACGGCTTTTGTTAAAGCAAATGAATATTGAACATGCAGGGTAAATCAGCTGTTAGGCTGCTATGTATAGGCAAAAGGTCGTGCATGGTTGTTTTTAATACAGTCAATTTAAAAAACTGCTTTACACTAAAAATTATGAAATTACAGAAGGTGATTGAAAGTTGTTATAAATCATAATCTTGAATGTATCATTAAGGAGGCGGAGCACTATTTACCTAATAGTATAGTGTTAACGGCAGGTTATTATCCTTTAGTCTTAGTGGTTGTTAAAGCCGCTTTGTTTGAAAAGCTTATTGGTGGCAGCCGTTAATTTCGTTTTATTTGTGGTGAAATAATACTTCTGTTATTTTCGGATTGTTAATAACAACAATAAAGAATAGAGATGCAACTCAACTCCCCTAAATCAATTGGTATTTTACTTGGTACGCTTTACGGCATATTTATGCGGCTGTTTATAGAGCTATTCAATGCTTATAATTTAGGTAGCTTAGTCTCTATATCATTTATGTTTTTAGTGCCTGTTGCAATTGGTTATATTCGTATTCACTTTGAATTTAAAAGCACAGAAACATTAACTAAAAGGCAAATGGTGACAATTGCTTGGCAGCCTATTTTTGTTTTTTTATTTGTAAGTGTAATTACTTTACTTGAAGGCAGTATTTGTGTGGCTATGGCTTTGCCTGCTTTTATGTTTTTTGCCAGCATTGGTGGATTACTTGCGGGTTTTGTTAGAAAGCGTGAAATAAAAAAAGCGAATAGTTCTTTATTATCAATCGCGTTGTTACCTATATTGCTCTCACCTATTGAAGTTAATTTTTTAAATTTATCAAAAACATACGAAGTAACAAATTCAATAACTATTAACGCGCCCATCAATGCTGTATGGCAACAGTTAGCTAATGTGAGTGATATAAAACCACAGGAAGTGCCTTTTTCACTCACTCAATTAATTGGTGTACCAAAGCCATTAAAGGCAAGTATGAATGCAAGCGGTATAGGCGCTGTTCGCACAAGTACTTGGCAAAAAGGGGTTATATTTAAAGAAGTTATTACGGATTGGCAACCAAATAAACAGATGCTTTATAGATTTGACATAGACCCAGATGCTATTCCCGATGACGCACTCGATAAACACGTAAAACTTGGCGGCGAATACTTTTCACCTCTTTACGGTGGATATGAATTAAGTGAAGATAAAGGCGGCAATACAATTTTAACGTTAAAAACGACCGTGCAAGACAATACAAATTTTGGTGTTTATTCGCGAATATGGGGAGAGGTGATATTTCAAGATTTCCATCATTCACTTTTAACGTTGATGAAAAACAGAGCTGAAAAGTCACTTATCGCAGTTATTTCCCATAATTAACTTAAGCCGCTATGGTATTGAAAAATTATTATAACGGTGACTTATGAAATTATTAACGGCAGCAACTCTAATACTTGCCACATCAACAGCCTTTGCACGCCCTGCACCTTTGGTGTCTATTCCTACTCACGATGCCTTTTTTAATAGTATTGCCGCGCATTGTGGTAAAGCGTTTGAGGGTAAAGTAAGTGTAGATAATGCAAAAGGGCCAAGTTCATTTGAGAATAAAAAACTGGTTATGCATGTTCGTAAATGTACCGACACTGAGCTACAAGTACCGTTTCATGTGGGTGATGATGCATCACGTACATGGATCATAACAAAAACAGGAAGTGGCTTGAGTTTAAAGCACGATCATCGTCATAAAGATGGCAGCGACGACGCATCAACTATGTATGGTGGCCATACGCTTGATGCAGGGTTTGCACAAATGCAGTCGTTTCCAGCAGACCAGTACTCTAAAGAGTTATTTGTAAAACAAGGGATTGCACAGTCTGTAGGTAATACATGGCAAATGTATATTTACCCGGAAGTATTTACTTATCGATTAATTCGCCAAGGACGTGAGTTTAAGGTGGATTTTGATTTAACTAAACCGATTACTCCACCATCAGCACCTTGGGGTTATAAAGACTAAGGTTACTTGCCCTTGCTTGTATCTTCTTTAGTTTCGCATTGTAGTAAAACACTTAAATCTGGTTGATAGGCGCGTGGTTTAGTTGGAAAACGTTCGTATTCTTGCACGCCTTCAAGCACTTTCAACATAAAGGTGTTGCCACGACATAAGCGCTCAGCATGGCGTAATAAAAATACGCTTTGGTTGGAAAAGTGTTTGTAATCGTCAGACTTAATTTTTATTTTATAATTGTCTTCGCCAATTTTTGTTTGGTAGTAATGCACTTTGTTGTCAAAGTCGTAGAGTTTTTCTGTTTCGGCGTTTTCAGCAAAGGCTGTATTTGCGCTCGAAAGGGCCACCAGTATCGCACCTATAGTGAAGCGTGGGGAGTTTAATCCTTTCATAAAAATGTATCCTTTAATTTGCGAACTTTATACCCATTAATTACTTATACAAGTTCGATTTCTTTATATTCAGTCTAACACCCAAAAAGGGATAACGTGATGTTCAAACAAATAAAACAGCTTTTTGCAGTATTCGATGACCAGCAGCCAAGTATGCAAAAGCACGATTTAAAAACAGCTGTGGCTGCATTGCTTATTGAAGTAATGCGTGCCGACACCAAGCTTGAACATGATGAACAACAAACCCTGACTGTAACCTTAAAAAAGTACTTTAATTTAACAGATATCGAAGTTGATGAGCTCACTACTAATGCGGCGAGTAGTTTGGATGGTGCGATAGATTACTTTCAGTTTTCAAAACAGATTAATGAGCATTGCAGTGCGGTACAGCGAATAGAAATAATAGAACTATTATGGCGCTTAGCGTATGCCGATGGGGAAATAGATCCCCAAGAAGACTACGTAATACGTAAAGTCGCAGGGCTTTTATATGTAACGCATACCGATTTTATCGCCGCAAAAATAGCGGCGACAAAGTAAGTAAGCGGGCGTGCAAGTTATTTTAACTTACTTGCAACGCTTACTAATTGATGAGCAAGGGCTGATACTTTTTCAGCCGTTACAGGTTCATTTATTTGCCCATTTTCATCAAACAAAGTGTGTACAGCGGGTACAGCAAGCTGATCGGCAAGAACTAATGAACCAATGCCGCTTAATATATCACGCACATGATTTAAACCTCGTAATCCACCAAGCCCACCTGGCGATGCTGCAAACAAAGCGACCACTTTATTACGAAAAGCAGGAACAGCACCTTGTTCTGTGCGCGATGCCCAATCAATGGCGTTTTTTAGTGCTGCGGTAATAGAGCCGTTGTACTCTGGGCTTGCTAGTAAAATACCGTCGGCTGTACGTAGCTTGTCTTTTAAAAGCTGTGCATCGCTTGGTGTGCCTTGCGCTTCTATATCTTCGTTAAATAGTGGTATGTTTAATTCGTTTAGCTTTATTACTTCTACTTCAGCACCTGTTTGTAGAGCAAAACGTGCTGCTTCATTAATAATTTTTTGATTAAAGCTTTCTTGGCGAAGGCTTCCTGCTAGAGCGATAATTTTTGGTGCTGACATGGTAGTGGCCTTTTAATGTTTTAAGTTTCATGGCTAATGTAGCAAAATTTTGCTTGTAGAAAACCCCAATAAACGCAACACTTATGTGCGTATATGCACATAAGTAAAAGGTAGGCAGCATGGCGATAAAGTTTGAAGATTGGCAAGACGTTAAAGTTGCTTTTGAAGTAGCACGTTTAGGCACGTTAACAGCGGCAGCAGAAGAGCTTAATGTACACCACAGCACAGTGCTTAGACGAATTAATAATCTTGAAAAAACTTGAATACACGGCTTTTTCATCGCCATGCGCGTGGCTACAAAGTAACTGAAATTGGCACTAAGTTATTTGCAACGGCGCAGACTATTCATAGCTCGTTAGAGCAGCTTCATAACGATATAGCAGCAGCCGATAGTACCCTTAGAGGGAGTTTGTTGTTAACTACGGTAAGCGGTTTTATGGATATACTTGGGGATGTGTGTGAGCAGTTTCAAGCGTTACACCCGCAGGTGCAGTTAGAAGTTATTTTAGAACAAAAAAGGCTAAGGCTCGATCACGGGCAAGCACATATTGCTGTGCGTGCAGGCCCAAGGCCTGATGAAGGCGATTATATTGCTCAACATTTGGCCCAGCTTTCATCGGGCTTATACGCTAATAAACGTTATATTAATAAATACGGCATGCCTAAATTATTAAGTGATTTACAACAGCATAATTTTGTATCGGGTGTGGCAGGTTTTAATGCCCGCGTGCCTTATTTTGCGTGGGCTGATGAATATATTCCCGCATCGCAAATAAAGCTGCGAGTATCTGAAACCGCAGAAGCGACTCGTGCAATAATTAAAGGGCTAGGCATTGGCGGATTGCAGCATGACGTAGCGGCGCAATATCCTGATTTAGTGCCTATATTACACCGTGAGTTAAGCTGGCCTACCGATGTATGGTTAGTCACGCATCACTTAGTGCATCGCACTGCTAAAGTACAAGCTTTTGCAGGGTTGCTAAAAACACATTTTAGTAAGTTAGCTGCTAATCAATAGTTTTATACCAACCTGCATAAATCTTTGATCAATTTAACGAATTAAATTTCACTATAACGTCGTTAAAAATTTTTTATTTAGAACAACTAGATACAAAAATTTTTGCCTAGTTCTAGCGTAATTTTCTTAACGTTAAATAGACCCCATATATAAGCAGATTGGTATTAGCCGCATTTTAGCTATGTTTTAAATGATTATAGTGTTTTTTTTACTTCTATCCCTAGGCGTTTAGCCAAGCGTACTAAGTTAGCTCTATCTAATTCAAGCACTCTTGCTGCTGCTGACCAGTTGTAGTTATGCTTCTTTAATTGCTCAGTAATTACGTTGTATTGCAACGATTCTACAGTTTGCTTTAAAGGTTGGTTGATTAAGGTGTTGGTTGTACTTTGGCTTGCTACTAGAGAGTTTTGCGGCGCACTCGGGATTAAATCACAGTGCTCGCTTGTAATGGTTATTATTGGATTTTGCCATTGGCTTTGTTTTGCTTTTAGGGCGCTGCGGCTAATGACATGTTCAAGCTCGCGCACGTTACCTGGCCAGCTGTACTGATTAAGTAATGCTTGCGCTTCGGGGCTTAGTTTTAATTGTTTTATCCCTAATTTACGGGCTGTTTGCTCAATAAAATAACCAGCTAAGAGTGTTATGTCGTGCTCGCGTTTACTAAGTGGTGGCACAGTAATAGGGTAGACACTGAGGCGATGGTATAAATCGGCTCTAAAGCGACCTTGAGCTACTTCTTCTTTTAAATTTCTGTTGGTTGCAGCAACAACGCGTACATTTACGTATTTTGGCGTGTCTTCTCCTACCGTTTGTATTTCGCCACTTTGTAGCACTCGTAATAGTTTACTTTGCATGGCAAGGGGTAGTTCGCCTATTTCATCTAAAAATAACGTGCCGCCATCAGCTAATTGAAATTTACCTTGGCGCGAATTTAGTGCGCCTGTAAAAGCCCCTTTAGAATGACCAAAAAATTCACTTTCGGCGAGGTTTTCGGGAAGTGAGGCACAATTTAAGTGAATAAGCGGTTGATCTTTTCGAGCTGAATTTAAGTGAATGTTACGCGCAACAAGTTCTTTCCCTACCCCTGTTTCACCTAATATCAGCACGCTAAAGTTAGATGCTGCAACGAGTTTAATGTCGTTTTTAAGTGTTTGCATTAGCGGGCTTTGACCAATAATTTCACCGCCGTCCCGTGTTAATGCTTCACGATTTAGTTCTTGTACTAATGCACTTGAGTGCTGTGCATGCTGTTTGTAATGGGCAAGTTCTAAGGCCGTTTTAAAGTGCGCACTACACAGCGTTTGTAAAGTATTGAGTGTATCAGCGCTTATGCTGTTAAATGCATTGGCGTTAAGGCTATCAAACGTAAGTACGCCAAGTAGCGCGTTTTTATCATAAAGAGGTAAACCTAAACATGCATGTACCGGTATGTCGCCGGTTTTAGCTAATAGTAATCCGTCGTATGGATCGGGTAGTGGGCAGTCGTGCGCAAATTGCAGCGCAAGTGTGCTTTTGCAAATAGCTTCTAGGCGAGGGTGCTCTGCTATTTTAAATCGTCTGCCTAAACTGTCGGGCATTAATCCTTTAATTGCCAGTGGTTTTAATTGCTCGCCCTGAAGCGCTAATAACGCACTAGCATCACTAGGAATCACCCGCTCAACCGTTGCTAGTAATTGATCAAAACTATGCTCGTGCAGTGTACTTTGAGCAAGCTCTAGAGCAACTTGGGTAAGGTTGAATTGCTGGTTCATGTCAAAATGACCTGTTTGTGTTTTTATGAGTTAATTTATAGTAGGTCATAAAGACTCATAGTGTAAAGTGGTTTAATTTAACTTATTGAATTTAAATGAATAAAGTTGTTGGCACAGTATGTGTAATAGCTAAGTAACGTAGTTGGTTACAGAGATCGCCATGAACACTCTAATGCTGAATAATTTAAATAATCAAACACAGTTTAGTTCACTGTATGAGGCACTAGCGTGCGCTGAGAACTTTTTTGATCAGTATGGTTTAGGGCAGGAGGTACGATAATGCGCCCTATAAACTTAACTGAGCCAATGCCAGCACGCGTTGCTATTCATCAAGTATCTCAATGGCCGTTATGGATGCTTGCTTTTAGGCCTTTCTTTTTGGGTGGTGGTTTATTAGCGTTTTTGTCGGTGGGGTATTGGCTACTTATTTTAACAGGCCATGCAAGTTGGCACTTATCGATACCCGCTACATTATGGCACGCGCACGAAATGCTGTTTGGCTTTGCAGGAGTTGTAGCTGTTGGCTTTTTACTTACCGCTGCACAAACATGGACAGGCGTACCGAGCATAAGTGGGAAAGCCCTTATGTGGCTTACGTTTATATGGCTTGCAGCGCGCTTAGCCTTTTTTGTGATATTGCCTGATATTGCTCATTTTAATTTATATGCTGCACTTACATTACAAGTTATTTGGTGGCTAGGCGCCATAGCCGCGTTGGCTAATATGTTATTAAAAGCCAATAGCAAAAGTAACTATCCGTTTTTAGCTATTTTAGCTGTGCTTTGTGGGCTCAATGTATTGTATTTAATACTTGTTTTAAAACAAAACATGCAGCTTGCACTTGGTGTGGTTGATACCGCAGTACTGGTAATTACTTTACTAGTTGGTATTGTTGCGGGTCGCGTTCTACCATTTTTTACCGCTAAAGGTCTGGGTTTAACCGAGCAAGTTCGCACTCCTAAAATAGATAAAGCGGTGATGTATTTATCTATTGTGGCTATCACTTTATTTTTTATCAACAAGTTGTTTTTGAACACGATTAATCCTGCGTTGGTTGTTGCAACGGTTGCTGTGCTTCACCTGCTTAGGACTGGTTGTTGTTGGGATAGCAAGGTATTGAGAGTGCCGTTGTTATGGTCTTTGCATGTTTCGTACCTTACGTTAGGCGTAGGGTTAATGATGGTTGTATTTAGCTTTTATAGCAGTGCAATACAATTTAAAGATGCGCTGCACCTAATCACTATTGGCACAATAGGTATGATGATTTTAGCAATGATGACGCGTGTATCGCATGGTCATACAGGGCGTACACTCGCTATTCCTCATTACATGGCTGTTGCTTTTGCGCTTTTGCTTGTGGCCGCTATTATTCGTTCATTACTCCCTTTTATTATTGGGCCTCACCTTGCTTGGCAAATAAGTGCTTTGCTGTGGCTAGTGGCTTTTTCGTTATTTTCAATTCACTGCATACCTATATTAACGCGGCGTCGTGTTGATGGGCGTCGTGGTTAGTTCATCCATAGGAAACACATATGTTATCTAATAAAACTATTGAGATTGTAAAAAGCACAGTTCCGTTATTAGCGCAGGCGAGTACGGTTGTTACCGATCATTTTTATAAGCGTTTATTTAGCCATAATCCTGAGCTTAAAAATATTTTTAATATGGCGAATCAAGATACAGGTCGTCAGCAATTTGCACTTTTTAATGCATTGGCTGCGTATGCACAAAATATTGATAATTTAGCCGTATTAAAAGAAGCGCTAACACGTATTAATCATAAGCATACAAGCTTGAATATTTTACCTGAGCATTACCCTATTGTAGGTGCACATTTAATTGGTACTTTAAAAGAGCTTATTCCTGAGCAATTTACTCCCGATGTTGAATACGCTTGGCGCGAAGCTTACGGCGTACTTGCTGATATTTGTATAACCGAAGAAGCTGCTTTGTATGAGCACAGTAAAAATAAACACGGTGGTTGGGCGGGAACTCGCCAATTTGAAATAACCAGCAAGCAGGCTGAATCAGAACTAGTAACGAGCTTTACACTTACGCCAGTTGATGGCGAAGCTGTTATTACACATAAACCAGGGCAGTATTTAGGTATTAAAGTTAAGCCAGAGGGCGCTGAATATGAAGAAATTCGCCAGTATTCTATTTCACAAAAAAGTAACGCTAAAAACTACCGTATTAGTGTTAAAAAAGAGCTACAGCCAAAGCCTGGCATGGTGTCTAATTATTTACACTCATTAGAGCAAGGCACTATTGTTGAGTTATACCCGCCGGCAGGAGACTTCTTTTTACGCAATAACACAAGTCCAGCGGTACTCATTTCAGCAGGTGTTGGGCAAACGCCAATGCTGGCTATGCTTGAAACGTTATTAAGTGATAATTCTAATCAAGAGATTATGTATTTACATGCCTGCGAAAATACTCAGCAGCACTCGTTTTCAAAATATTTATATGATCTAACAGCGCAGAATAACCGCTTGCAAACAATAACCTGGTTTAACCAAGCGACAGAGGGCGCTGATTTTACAGGGTTGATGAACTTAAACGCAGTACAAGCACAGTTACCATTGAGTAATGGCGACTTTTACTTGTGTGGCCCTGCGGGGTTCATGGCATTTATAAAAAACCAATTACTTGGGCTCGGTGTTAAAAGTGAGCACATTCATTACGAAATATTTGGCCCGCATCAAGATTTATAATACCGTTTAAAAGTGGGCATATTTTAGATAATTATTTAGGCTACTAACTTAATCTCGCACTATAAAATTTACTCAATAGTGCGCAACCAATTAAATTATAGTTTTTTAGTATCACTTTGCGCTGCAAACGTTTGTTTTTGCCATGCATTAAAGAGCTTTTGTTGCTTATCTGATATCTTTAAACCGTAGGTTTTTTGCATATAAGCATAGGTGTCGGCTATACGTTTTCGCGCATAAACAGGCGGTTCAACTACACGTTGTTTAAAGTTTACTTTTACTTCGCAGCGGCCATACTGTGTGGCGTTTTCGTTAAGCATGCCAAATCGATAATTGGAGCGATCGGCATTAATTTCGCCAATAGCTGGCGCTAAGTTGTTTATATCGGCTTCCATTTTTCTAAATTTAGCACTTACTTTTCTACAATTTTTTCGCCCGCCATCTTGCCAACATTGTAGTTGATGACCAAATTCCCACGCCGGAACAATGTGTTCCCACTCAATGCGTAGTGCTCGCACGTTTATCTTACCTGAGCGTGTAAGCGTATTTCTCGGAACGTAACCACAGTTTGCGGGATCTGGAACGAGTTTTTTACCTTCTTTTTTAATGTCGCAGCCGCAGTAGATGCTTTTAGCGTTGTCAGGTAGGGTTTTAATAAGGTGTTTTTTTGCAGTAGAAAAACGGGTGAACTGCTCCGCTGATACCGAAACACACAAAAAACAAGCCAATAAGGCCAGAATAAATCGAGTCATATCCATCACATATGTGAACTACAGGAATGGCTAGTTTAAGCTGTTGATTAAAAAAGATAAAGAAGACTTAGAATTTAGCTTGAAATGGTTACTGGTACTTGCTCTTTTTATTTTTGTAAAAAAAGCTGATAGTGCGGGGAAACTATCAGCTTTGTATAAGCTATTTAACCTGAGCTTTGGTTAAGATACTTACATACTATAGCGAATACCTAAAAAGAATTGCCTACCAGTATGATTATACTCTCGTGGTAAATTAAGAGTTCCGTCACCAGTGGTATACAAGCGCTCATATTCATCGGTTAAGTTAATAGCTTCAAATGTTACGGTTACATTGTCATTGAGGTTATAAAAAGCAGAAAGGTCATAATGTGCTGGACCTGTTGTTGCTTCTTCAGCATTACCATTACTGCCAGTATAATCAGTAATGTAGTTATCGCGTTTATTCATTGAAACGCGAGCGCCATAATTTTCTTCTTCGTAATAAAGTGTGAAATTATATGAATTTTTAGAAAGCCCCGTTATTTCTCCTGCGGATACGTGAGTGTAGTTAGAAACAATACCGGTATTTTTTAATAACCCCGGTAAAAAGCTAAATGGCTGTTGATATATTAGCTCAATACCTTTAACAACAGTTCCCTTGCCATTTACAGGTACGTAATGGGTGTAGGGTGTTGTTCTTGGGTCAAGTGCACTTGATGGATCGTATTGCGGATCGTTATCAATGAAAGGTAAGTATGCAGGGTCAACTAATTTTTCTTCAGTTGAGCTGGTGATGAAAGTACCTATATCTTTATAAAAACCAGTTAAAGCAAGTAGCGACTCTTCATCAAAATACCATTCGATACCTAAATCAGTATTTGTTGAGGTGAATGGGTCTAAAAATGGATTACCCGCACTGACTGTTCCATTTAAATAGGAGAATGATGGGTTACCTGGGTTTAGTGAGCCAAGGCTTGGACGGGTCATGGTTTTGGATAACCCTAAACGTACAACAACATCTTGCGTTGCATCCAGTGCTAAATTTAAAACAGGTAAAACATTATCGTAACTATTTTCAATTTCAACAGGATCGCTTTGAATAAAGCCCGTTGATGTTGTTTCTGTTTTTACATAACGTAAGCCTACATTTGTTCGTAGGAGCATATCAGATATTTCATATTCAAAATCTGATTGAATATAAGCAGCGATGGTTTCCTCTTCAACTTCCCAGCTTTGTGCACTTCGCGCCGTCCACTCTTTATTGAGTAGTTGTGATTCAATTGCATCAAAATCGGCCACAATAAATTGCGGTAACGTACCATCATAGCCTGAACCATAATCATCGTAAGGCATTAATTGTGAAAAGCCGACGGCTGACTCTTGATCCGGAAATCCATTAATTTGCGATTCATCATAGTTTACTGTTCTATCGTTATAAGCAATCCCACCTTTAATGCTCATAAAGTCTGTTTCGTAAGTTAAATCTAATTTGGCAGTATCATTTTTTCTGAGTACATCCGTAGCACGAAGTCGACCGTCTGTTAAATTAAATGAACTTGCATCTAAATTATCATAGCCATAATCCATCACTGCAGTATTTGCGCTATTTCCAAAATCAATTGAGACGGTATGAGGTGTATTGCTGGTCATATTATAACGATATTGCTCAGAGCGAGCATTTGACTCAGCGGTGCCGATCATTGCATCTAATTTTAAGTAGTCAGATAGGTGGTATTTACCAGATAACACATACTGTTTAAATTTTGTTTTAGATACCTGTTGACGGCTTTCTGCACGGGACTTTACTCCACTAAATGTACCTGCCTGAATTTGTTTTCCATTTTCGGCAACTGTAATAGAGTCTGGAGTGATCTCGCTAAATGTATTTCTGAACATTTCGAAGAAATTATACATCGTACGACTGTTGTCGAGGGTAGAATGCAAGGTATCGAAGGTAATTACTAAGTCATCGTTAGGCGCATACTGTAATGAGCCTGTAAAACCTAATCTATCTTGTTCATTACCAAAAAAATCAGGGCGGGGAAGTCGAGGAGTCCATAGGCAATTTACATCATCAACTTGCTCACCTTCAAATTCACAATTTCCCACATCAGCTGTGCCAATAACGTCAGTATTTGATGTGTCAGCATAGACACCGCCGCCGTCTTTGACGGGGGTTGTCCAGCGAACGGTACCAAAACCTTCTTGGCGAACTGTGCGCTCTGATTTAGCGACAGAGAATAAAGCCCCAAAGGTATCGTCAGCAAATGTATTACTGATCATAAATACCATTCTAGGGTCTGTCTCTTCTGTTAAATCGTTATAGCCTGCCTGTGCCGACGCAGCTACATGAAGACCGGGGGAATCAAAAGGTTTTGCTGAATACATATCGACAGTACCTGCAATACCTCCTTCTTCGGTTGCAGCTGTTGGTGATTTTTGAATATCAACGCGATTGAATAGCTCTGATGCAAAAACGTTGAAGTCAAATGCTCTGCCGCCATTTACACCACCACCCGAATCAGTCCCATCTGTACTAGCAGGAACTTCCATACCATTAAGGGTTGAGCGGGTAAAAGATGGGCCTAAACCACGTAGAGTAATTTGACGTCCTTCTCCTCCTTCTCGCGAAATTGCGACACCAGGGATTCGCTGTAGTGACTCTGCGATATTTAAATCTGGAAATTTACCAATGTCTTCGGCTGCAATTGATTCCGTGGTATTTACTTCAAACCTTTTGGTAGCCAGCGATTTATTAAGTGATGATCTAAAGCCTGTAACTTCGATTAACTCAATTTCACTTTTCTTTTTTATATTTGTTTGTTCGGCTTCTTCAGCACTGATTTGAGCTGTCGTGCTAATTAATAATGCACTAATAATGTAATTAAGTGGCCTGAGAGTGAATCTTTTTGACGTTTTCATTGTGTGTTCCTGCTGAATTTAGGTAATGCCACTCAGTTCAGATTTTGCACTTATTTTTTGTGTTATAAGTAAGCGTAAATATGAGTGAGGTGTGTTTGGCTTTATTTAAATACACCTCTTTAAACAGTGTATTTAACCCGCATATTTAAAATGCCACCGGTGGCATATAAAAGTCAAGGTTATTTTTTATACTTTTTTAAACAATAATTCACTTAATTTTAATCCTCAAAGGTCAACAGGCCATGGAGTTTATAAAAAAGTATTGTTTGTACTTAAAAATGATAAATATTAAATAATGGATTATAAATGCGTAAAACTATCTATTTACCATATAAAACAGCTTATATTACATAGTTGATTTGGTATAAAAGTAAAACTGCGTTAAAGTTTGCGGTGTAATCATTAGAGGATAAATACTAAACAATGTCGGAAATTCAATTTTTAAATGTAGATCTAGAGCTTGAATCAAAGCAGGATATTAGCGTGCTAGTGGCAGACTTAAAAAAAGTCGCTACAGTTTTACATTATGACAAAGACGAATACCGTCAGTTAGCCCGCATTGAAGCTACAGGTGAAGTAGGTACACCAGATAAAGCAATTAACCATATCTGTGAGCTTATTGAATCGTGTTCGCGTAATGCGTTAAAGCAATGGCTAAGTTGTTCACGTAGAACATTTGATATTGGTTTTGAATCAGGCACATCGCCTAAGTGTTTTAACCAAGCTTTAGATGCAGATACATTATTACGTATATCTGCTATTGGTGCGGGTATGGAAATTACAATTTACCCAATCGAAAAGTAACAGTAAGTAATTATCTTCGCTCTACTACGGCTGCGGTCATTCTTGATACGCAGCAAAGCTCGTTTCGACTATTAGTAATTTTTATTTCCCAGACTGAACTACGCTTACCAATATGAAACGCTTTTGCGGTGGCTGTTAAAGTACCATTACGAGATGCTTTTAAGTGACTGGCGCTAATTTCTTGTCCGACACAATAAAACTGAGTGAAGTCGACTACGAAGTTAGCTGCATAACTTGCCACTGTTTCGGCAAGCACTACGTTGGCTCCTCCATGCACCATGCCCATTGGATTATGATGCGCTGGTATGGCAGGCATAGTTGCTACGAGGTAATCATCACCAATTTCGGTAATTTCAATTCCCATGGTTTTCATTAGTGTACCTTGGCCGTTTATACCCTCATCTAGCTGTTTGCAAAACTCTAAAGTAACAGGTTGATACCAAATACTCATAAGCTTACCTTTTAAAATAGTAGTAAAAATATGGCTTATATTTTCATAAAGTTAAGATAATGAAAATAAAAAAGTGGATCTAAATTTATAGCCAGATAGCGTGAGGCGGATAGTAAGAAGTAATAATAGGGATATCGTAGTTTATTGATACAATCGAGCAGTAAAGAAGAAATCGCCCTAGGCTAAATATAAGCAAGCAGCATAATGTTACTTGCTTATACTTAGCCAGATCTTTTATTGGTAACTAGCTATTAACTCGACATTACTAAAAGCACTGTAGCCTTTAATCATAATAGAGTAATTACCAGTGCGGGTGTCGCTACAGCTTTCATTATTTCCGTTTTTATACGGTCGGCAATCGTAGTTACTGCTCGTTGCAATTGCATTATATTTTACATGTAGGTCAACATCCCCAGTGCCATTAGAGGTCGAAAATGTGACTTGCTCAGCTTCACTTGGCACTGTAAAAGTAAACAATTGCTCACTGTTTCGATCACCACTAACAACGATAGATTGGTTATTTTGCAGTGTATTGTTATTTACCGGTGGGCTAGATGCAGATCTAAAATTTGCAATTGTGGGGTTTGTTAAATTTAAGACTCTAGCGTTATCGTGTTTTGATGGAGTTCCCATAACACTTCCGCTGTATGATTTGTTTGGATTTGACCAGTAATTGATTCTTGTGCAGTTATTTGTGCAGTTATAAGCCATTACTGAACGCCATTGTGATTGAGGTTGCTGATAACCATGGCCGAACGAATAAGGAGATGTTGATGGATCGTTTTCAGGGTTATGACGAGCACCTTGTAAATGACCAATTTCATGACCGAAAGAGTAATAGCCGGTTGCACAGTCATAATCAACCATCGCAAATGCGCTGTTAGCATTTGCACCAATTGCTTTGGCTTGGCCACAGTAGCCGTTAACGTCGTTTATTAATATGACTACATCAGCACCGTATTGATCTCGTAGTGTGTGCGCTTCATCCATATAACCATCGTTTTTGGTAGCTAAACGATTTAAATCCGTACCTGAATTTGTAGCTTCAGTATAATTAACTCGGCTTACATGGGCCAAACTAACAACTGCGTTGACACCTGAGTTTTGGTAACCCTGATTAGTTTCTACTATTGCAAGATCAATCAAGCTATTAATATCACTAGATTTTTGTTCTGCGGCTGGGGTGTATAAAACGAGTAAGCTAATATTGCTTTGCGCGTTAGTTGCCATAGCTGTTTGGAAGCTTTGTTCTGTTAAAATTTGTTCACTGATTGAAATAGTGTTGCTAGATTGCTGATAATCGGGTGCATGCTCAGCAGGTTGCTTGGCAGGATCTAATTCAATAAAATTATGACCAGAATGTTTATTCGGTTGCAATTTATAAACATGTTCATTTACCTTTATCGTACCAGAAATCCCCTTTGTAGATTTTATCAGTGTTACTTCGTCACCATCTAAGCTTTTACCTACCCAAATTAAGTTACCAGTTGCTGATGTACTTGCTGTACTTTTGATAAATTCAATGTCACTTCCCTGAACAGGTAAAAAGAATGCATTGGTTTTTGCGCTTAGTTCGAAAAGCGGTTGTCCAAATTGAGATTGAGCATTACCTTCTTTATTAATGTTTTGCGTAAAGTTAGAGTGCTGCACTTCGAAAAGTGGGACTTGGGCATACGCATAGCCGCTAAACAATAAGCCAATAAACAATGGTGAATATTTTTTCATTTGATAATCCTTTTAAGTGTTTGTACACATAAAGTGTACATGTTAATAAGTTGTTTTCAATTTATTAACATGTGGCTGTCATCAAATTAGCCCTTAATCGTAAATATAAAGATACAAATGTTTATTTTATGTAAGCAGTCGTTGTTTCTACATAAGTGTAAAAGTGATTTATTAACAGCAAGCAATCAATGTAATTTAAATTTGCGATTTTTATTTAACTGTATATACTCACAGTTAAATGTACTGTATGGAAAACCAGTTGTATGCGACCATTAACGAAGCGCCAAGCTCAAATTCTCGAATTAGTTAAAGTTTTTATTAAAGACACTGGTATGCCTCCTACACGTGCTGAAATTGCACAAACATTAGGCTTTAAAAGTGCCAATGCTGCTGAAGAGCATTTAAAAGCGCTTGCTAAAAAAGGTGCTATTAAGATGAAACCAGGTGCAAGCCGAGGTATTCAACTTGTTGAGGAAGAAGAGCCTGAACAGTTAGGTTTACCTCTTATCGGGCGAGTCGCAGCGGGAGAGCCTATTTTGGCGCAAGAGCACGTTGAGAGTCATTGTAAAATTGATCCATTAATGTTTAAACCAGCTGCTGATTTTTTATTGCGCGTTAACGGTATGAGCATGAAAGATATAGGTATTATGGATGGTGATTTGTTAGCTGTGCATAAAACTCAAGTTGCAGAAAATGGACAAGTTGTAGTTGCTCGTGTTGATGATGATGTTACCGTAAAGCGGTTTGAAAAAGCAGGCCGAAAAGTATTATTGCATGCTGAGAATGACGACTTTTCGCCAATTGAAGTTGATCTAGAAAATGAATCTTTTAATATAGAAGGTTTAGCCGTTGGAGTTATAAGAAACGCTGATTGGATGTAGTTTTTAATTTATTTTTATAAATGCGTGCTTTTTAGCACGCATTTTTGTTTTAACATTAGCACTAAAAATATGACGTAAACAGCCAACTAATTATTTTAGCTGTAAATTTTTTTGCACTTATATTTCCCCCTCCGAATACGTTAAACCCCTTTGTTTTGCTCATATTTTGAACTTCCTGTTGACTAGTTGATTACTGACTTTTTATTAATTACTCAATATCACCTGATTGTTTTTTATACTAAAACTTGCTTGTTGTTCGTTTTTTAGCTAATTATTAATGTGCTGAGCTAATAATAACTCACAGCTTTTTAGTTTTGAGAACACACAATATACACAAACTCGTTGTTGGCGCAGCAAAACCAATCAATATTAAATAAGATTGGCTAAAAAAATAAAAATAACGAATTGGCGTTTAAGCCGTATGCCTCTTCGCTTTGCATTCGCAATAGCATCAAAGGAGCCGTCACATGGGTAAACTGACCTCTACCTTGTGGCTTATATTATGTGTTTTTTCGCACTCAGTTTTGGCGAACAGCCAATACAATATGCGCAAAGGCGTAACCGATATAAGCAATAATGTATATCAGCTGCACATGACCATATTTATAATATGTTGTGTGATTGGGGTGATAGTGTTCGCAATTATGTTTTGGGCACTTATTCATCACCGTAAATCTAAAGGGGCTGTACCTGCCCAATTTCACGAAAGCACTAAAGTAGAAATACTTTGGACTGCAATTCCGTTTGTTATTTTAATTGCTATGGCAGTACCAGCCACTAAAACCCTTATTGCAATGGAAGATGCCAGCAAAGCTGATCTCACTATTAAAATTACGGGTTCGCAATGGAAATGGCATTATGAATATATGGGCGAAGATGTAGAGTTCTACTCTATTTTGTCTACCCCGCAAGATGAAATAGCGAATCTTGCAGATAAAAACCCTAACTACTTACTTGAGGTTGATAAGCCTCTTGTACTGCCAATAAATCAAAAAGTACGATTTTTAATGACTTCTGATGATGTTATTCACTCTTGGTGGGTACCTGATTTTGCAGTTAAAAAAGATGCGAACCCCGGCTTTATAAACGAAACATGGACCAATATTAACGAAGAAGGTACTTACCGAGGCCAATGTGCCGAGCTGTGTGGTAAAGATCATGGCTTCATGCCTGTTGTGGTGGTTGCTAAATCTGAGGCTGATTTTAAAACATGGTTAGCAGATGCAAAGCAGGCTAAACAAAAAGCAGCATTAGCAGATGCCGCATTACTTGATAAAACCCTCCCAAAAGAAGAGTTAATGACTTTAGGCGAACAAGTATATATGGCTAATTGTGCAGCGTGCCATCAGCCTACGGGCATGGGGTTACCGGGTGTATTTCCTGCACTTAAAGGCAGTCCGATAGTGCTTGGCGATATAAAAGATCACATTGATGTAGTTATCCATGGACGACCCGGTACGGCAATGCAAGCTTTTGCCAAGCAGTTATCTATAAAGCAATTAGCTGCGGTTATTACTTATAAACGTAATGCGTGGGGTAATGATACGGGTGATGTTATTCAACCGAGTCAAATACAGACAGCACTTGATGCCAAAGTGGAGGCGAACTAATGAGTAGCATAGTAGAACAACCTAACGCCAATGAAGCTCATCATGCTCATCACCCAGCTAAAGGTTTTAAACGCTGGCTTTACACAACTAATCATAAAGATATAGGTAGTTTATATTTAATTTTTTCGCTGACCATGTTCTTAATTGGTGGCGCAATGGCTATGGTGATCAGAGCTGAACTATTTCAACCAGGTTTACAGTTGGTCGACCCTCACTTTTTTAATCAAATGACCACAGTGCATGGTTTAATTATGGTGTTTGGTGCGGTTATGCCAGCCTTTACAGGCCTTGCTAACTGGATGATACCACTCATGATTGGCGCGCCAGATATGGCATTGCCAAGAATGAATAACTGGAGCTTTTGGATTTTACCGTTTGCGTTCTTAATCCTATTGGCATCGTTATTTATGCCTGGTGGGGGTCCTGCATTTGGTTGGACTTTTTATGCACCACTGTCCACAACATACAGTAATGATAATACTGCATTGTTTGTATTTGCCGTACATATTATGGGAATTAGCTCAATAATGGGCGCAATCAATGTGATTGTAACCATAGTGAACTTACGTGCCCCAGGCATGACATGGATGAAGTTGCCCTTATTTGTATGGACGTGGTTAATTACTGCCTTTTTATTAATAGCGGTAATGCCAGTACTTGCAGGGGCTGTCACTATGGTACTTACCGATAAGTACTTTGCGACCAGCTTTTTTGATGCCGCAGGCGGTGGCGACCCGGTGATGTTCCAACACATTTTTTGGTTTTTTGGTCACCCCGAAGTATACATAATGATTCTTCCTGCCTTTGGCATTATATCTACAATAGTACCTACCTTTTCTCGTAAAAAACTTTTTGGTTATGCCTCAATGGTATACGCCACATCCTCCATAGCACTATTGAGCTTTATTGTATGGGCTCATCATATGTTTACTACTGGGATGCCGGTCGCTGGCGAGTTGTTTTTTATGTACGCGACCATGCTTATATCGGTACCTACAGGAGTAAAAGTATTTAATTGGGTTGCCACAATGTGGAAAGGCTCAATAACTTTTGAAGTGCCAATGCTTTTTAGTATTGCGTTTATTGTGCTGTTTACCTTAGGTGGTTTTTCGGGATTGATGCTGGCAATTACACCTGCTGACTTTCAATATCACGATACTTATTTTGTAGTGGCGCACTTTCATTACGTATTAGTAACAGGGGCTGTATTTTCGATAATGGCGGGGGCCTATTACTGGCTGCCCAAGTGGACAGGCAATATGTTTAATATCACATTGGCTAAATGGCATTTTTGGCTATCGCTGGTGAGCGTGAACGTACTGTTTTTTCCTATGCATTTTGTAGGGCTTGCCGGTATGCCGCGTCGGATTCCCGATTACGCTCTTCAATTTGCCGACTTTAATGCAATCATAAGTATTGGTGGGTTTGCCTTTGGTTTATCGCAATTGTTGTTTGTAGCTGTGGTAATTAAATGCGCGCGTGGCGGTGATAAAGTGCCTGCAAAAGTATGGGAAGGGGCAGAAGGGCTTGAGTGGGAAGTTGACTCTCCAGCGCCATATCATACTTTTTCTACGCCGCCGGTTATTAAGTAATGACACACACACCGCTACTCAAACGTTTGGTACTTATTTGCATAGGCATGTTTGCCTTTGCCTTTGCTTTAGTACCTTTGTATGACGTGTTTTGTGATGTAACAGGGCTTAATGGAAAGCCTTCGCTTGAGCAAGCAGAGCAAAGTACACAAATAGTACAAAACCGAGAAGTCGGCGTTAGCTTTACTACTCACGCACAAAGTGGTGCACCGTTTGAAGTTAAATCAAAAGAATACAGTGTAGTGGTAAAACCAGGTGCAATGCGTGAGGTAATGTTTAGTGCTAAAAATAGCAGCAACCTAGATAAAGTAATGCAGGCTGTACCATCAGTCTCACCAGGTAAAGCGGCAAAGTATTTACATAAAATAGCCTGTTTTTGCTTTGATCAGCAACCTCTAAAAGCAGGGGAAGAACTTGAATTTAAATTGCTTTTTTATGTTGATACCGCACTGCCAAGCGATATTGAAGAATTAACTTTATCTTATACCGTATTTGATATTAGTGAACAGCTGGTGGCAAGTAATAACTAGCTTTTTAAACTAGTGTGAAACTAGGAGTAAATAAAATGAATCAAGAATATGAGCATTATTATGTACCAGAACAAAGCCCGTGGCCTATTGTAGGTGCTGTTGCATTGTTTTTTATTGCAGTAGGGGCAGGCTTAACAGTTATGAGTGTAGGTAAAGAAGGTGGTAGCGGGGTTTATCTGCTTTATGCCGGTATTGCTGTACTTGTGTATATGTTGTTTAGCTGGTTTAAAAATGTAATTAGTGAGTCGGACCAAGGTTTGTACTCAGCACAAATGGATCGCTCTTTTAGACAAGGTATGAGCTGGTTTATTTTTTCTGAAGTTATGTTTTTTATGGCCTTTTTTGGTGCGCTTTTTTATGCACGGGTATTGTCGGTACCTTGGCTTGGAGGCGCAGGCAATAATGCAATGACTAACGAGGTTTTATGGCCAACTTTTGAAGCTGTTTGGCCGCTAGTTTCAACACCTGCTGGCGAAACTACTCAAGCTATGGGCTGGCAAGGCTTACCGCTTATAAATACCTTAATACTGCTTACTTCCTCAGTTACTTTACATTTTGCCCACGTAGCAATGGAAAACAATAAACGCACTCCACTTAAGGTTTTTTTAGGCGCTACTATTTTATTGGGCGTTTGCTTTTTAGGGCTGCAAGTTGAGGAGTACATGCATGCATATAATGACCTTAATCTAACGCTAGATGCGGGCATTTACGGTAATACGTTCTTTCTATTGACTGGTTTTCATGGCATGCATGTAACGCTAGGAACCGTACTTTTATTTGTAATATTTTTACGGATATTAAAAGGGCACTTTACTAAAGATAAGCACTTTGCTTTTCAAGCAGCTGCTTGGTATTGGCACTTTGTAGATGTGGTGTGGCTGTGTTTGTTTGTATTTGTATATGTGCTGTAGCGTTTATTGGCGAATTATTTGCTTTAATAAAACCAAGTTTAAGCGCTGCAATAACAACAACTAAAACAACGACCGAAAACAATACGCGACGACCTAAAAAGTGAGACATAGGTCGTCCCTCAGTTTTCCCTGACACCATAATAAACAATGCTCTAAATAAGTTAAAAAGTATAAATATTAACAACAGTACGATAATAATTTTAATAATCACTGAGTTGACCCTTTATGCAGTTAGTTTTATGGCACAAACAAAAGCTTAGCTCACTAATCACACTTTGTATGGTTGTGGTTGTTGTACTTGTGTGTGTGCGATTAGGGTTTTGGCAGTTGGAGCGAGGTGAGCAAAAGCAGCAACAACTAACCGCTATTGCTAAGCAACAGACTCGAGGTGTGATGAGCTGGTCTCAATTACTTAACCTGCCTGATAGCTGGAACAAAACTGGTGTATTGGTTGAGTTAAAAGGGCGATTTGTGCAAAACCAATATTGGCTTTTAGATAATCAAGTTTATAACGGGCAAGTAGGGTACGACTTACTTGCTTTACTAAAGCCAGACACCGAAGAAAAAGTGATTTTAGTTAATTTAGGATGGGTAAAAGCGCCTATATCTAGAGATGCACTGCCAAAGGTTACTCTGCCTAAAGGTATTTTTATTCTTAAAGCGCAAATAAAAGAAAATAATTTAAGTAGCTTTACGCTTGAAGATAAAACTACAAATAACGACTTACCTACAAGAATCCAATCTATCGACTTGGATATGTTGAGCACTCAAAGCCAGCAATCATTAATTAATTTTATGGCTTACAGACAAGGTACTGGTGATGAGATTGCAACACCTCATTATGAGGCCGTTGTTATGAGCCCTCAAAAGCATAATGCCTACGCTGTGCAATGGTTTTTAATTGCTGTTGCATGTGCTGTTGTGGCTATTTTTGCGAGTAAAAAAAGGACACATAATGAAAAATAATCCCTTTTGTTGTTTGTGGGCTGCTGCGCAATCCCATTAGCTTTGGCATATGGCGCTTTAAAGTTTGATTGGTTGCCTACTGCAATTACTAATAATGGTGAGTTTTTAAGCCAAGAAATAAAACTTAAAAATTGGCCGCAAAATAATCCCAAACAATGGACTATTGCACTTAATTATTCAAACGAATGTAACACCCCATGCAGCGAACAGCTCAATGCACTGAATAACTTATATGTGGCACTTGGTAAAAACCAAGGCAAGGTTGATATGGCTGTAATGGGAAGTCCCGACAATAAAAATCTACCATGGAAAATTATTACAGAGCAACAGAGTTTAAATCCTGCAAGTTTATATTTAATTGATCATATGGGGTTAGTGGTACTTGAATATCCCTTTAAGGCTGAGCCACAAGAAAACCGTTTAGTACAAAAAGGGTTATTAAAAGATCTAAAAAAATTACTTAACTATTCTCGTTCTAGCTAACTAAGCTGAGCTTAAGTTGGAGTATCTGATGTATAAAAATTATAAAAACTTAGTATTAATAACAGGGTTACTCGCTTTGATTGTAGTTGCTTTAGGTGCGTACACCCGCTTAAGCGATGCAGGTTTAGGGTGCCCCGACTGGCCTGGTTGTTATGGCTTTTTAACGGTACCTAAGCATGAGGCTGACATAGCCTTAGCAACTCAAAGCTACCCCGATATGATGTTCGAAACAGCAAAAGCGTGGAAAGAAATGATTCATCGCTACTTTGCAGGTGCTTTAGGTTTACTTATTTTAGGTTTATTTGTGTTGGCTTTTTTAAAGCGCCAATATCCAACTACGCCAGTTAAATTGCCTTTAGCTTTACTTCTACTCGTGGTGTTTCAGGCTGCCCTTGGTATGTGGACAGTAACCATGAACCTTCAGCCGCTTATTGTAATGGGCCACTTATTAGGTGGCTTTAGTATTTTGTCACTTATAACGCTTTTATATTTACGGCTAACCGCAAAACCTATTATGGGTGGCGATAGCGGCGCAAAACGCTATTTTGGTTTAAGTTTAGTAGCGCTCAGTGTATTAATTATCCAAATTGCACTTGGTGGTTGGCTGGCTGCAAATTACGCCGCTCCTCATTGTAGTGGTTTGCCATTGTGTAATTACGCACAACCGTTTTCATTGAGTAGCGTATTTCAATTACCACTTGAGCACAGTAATTATGAGTTTGGTGTGTTATCGCAGCAAGCGCGTATGTCTATTCATTTATTACACCGCATTTGGGCACTGGTTACTTGCATCGTTCTGGCGCTAATTATGTGGAAAATATACAGCCAAGCGTACTCTAAAAAAATTAAAAATTGCGTGGTGAGCGTATTACTTGTCCTGCTTTGCCAAATTAGCTTAGGGCTTATTTTAGTACATTTGCATATTCCGTTGGGAGTTGCACTGGCGCATAATTTGATGGCTGCCATACTGTTATTAAGCATGGTTAGGTTGTGTTATTACCTAAAATCACGCACATAAAGGGGAAATGTAATGGCACTTATAATTGATAAAAAAATACTGCTACCCGTTAATACTCAATCGCTAATTTCGCGTACTCATAGTTTGCTGCAAGACTACTTAGCAATTAGTAAATTTAAAGTGGTAGCCATGCTGGTACTAACAGCTTGGGTTGGTTTAGCGCTGGCTCCCGATGTAGGGCGTGGTATGGCTGTACAGTTTATTAGCTTGTTAGGTATAGGGCTACTTTCTGCTGCTGCAGCGGTTATTAATCACGTGGTTGATAGCGAGATAGACTCAAAAATGGCAAGGACTCGTCATCGTCCTGTGGCTAAAGGGCGTCTAAGTAAAACACATGCGCTTAGCTTTGCAGCTATTATTGGGGTTGCTGGTTTTATTATGCTAATGGTGTGGGCTAATACCTTAACCGCTATATTAACGTTATTTGCATTGGTAGGTTATGCATTTGTTTATACATCATTTTTAAAGCGTGCTACACCGCAAAATATTGTTATAGGTGGGTTGGCTGGCGCAATGCCTCCATTATTAGGTTGGGTGTCAGAAACAAACCAAATGGCAGCAGCCCCTTGGTTACTTGTAATGATAATATTTACCTGGACTCCGCCACACTTTTGGGCGCTGGCTATAGCACGAAAAAGTGATTACGAACGCGCTAAAATCCCTATGTTACCGGTAACCCATGGAATCGACTTTTGTAAAACCTGCGTCGTTGCCTACTCTGTTTTACTCGCTGTTGTTTGCGTATTGCCTTATTTAATCGGTATGTCTGGAGTAATTTATTTAATAGGCGCATGTGTATTAAATGCAGTGTTTATATATAAGGCGGTCAAATTAAAAATTGCTGGAAATGATGAGACTGCAATGGGCTTATTTCGTTTTTCGATTATTCATTTAATGGTACTCTTTGTAATCTTATTTATAGATAAATGGCTCCCTTTATGAAGCAGTTATGGCTTGGATTAATTGTTGTTTTAGTTTTGTTTTTATCAGCATGTTCAAATGAAAATAGTCCACCAGATGTAGATGCATTAGTTTACGAAAATGCAAAGCCACTGTCTGATTTTACGTTAAACGATCAGCGCGGCGAATTAGTGACTAAGCAACAATTTTTAGGACAGTGGAATTTAGTATTTTTAGGCTACACAAGCTGCCCAGATATTTGTCCATTAACACTAGCTAAGTTAAATGCTGTTTATAAAAACTTACAGGCAGATTATCCGCTACAAGTTTGGTTTTTATCGGTTGATCCAAAACGCGATACACCAGCTAAACGAAAGCAATATATAGATTACTTTAACCCTGATTTTTTAGCTGTATCAGGGGAACATAAACACCTTTTTCCTGTTGTTCGAGAGCTTGGCTTAATTTACGCCATTAGCGATAGTAGTGAATCAGAATATGCAGTTGATCATAGTGCTTCGGTCGCTATGGTTGATCAACATGGAGCCGTAAGAGCTATTTTTAAACCCGAATTTAAACAAGGTAGTGTGCCATTAATTAATGCGACGACTTTAACCGAAGAGTTTAAAAAAATAGCCGATTACTATAAAAACTAGTTTTTAACTTTTCATGTATTTTAAAGGAGCTTTATGCTCCTTTTTTTGTTTTTCATTCCTGTTACAAAAATTAATTTAATTTTTTTAGGCCCTTTTATGGCATTTTTAATAACTAGGTCTAAGCTTTTATTATGAAATAAATTGACAAGGAATGTACTTACTAAATGTTAAAACTTCCACGTGAACTTGTCATTATGCAAGCTGAAACACTGCATCAAGATTTACTAAAAGAACTCAATAGTAATAATGATATTTGTCTTGATATTAGCGATGTAATGTCTGCCGATACTGCTTCAATTCAACTTTTATGTGCTTTGCAAAAACATCTGCTTATCATTAAGCATAAAATAATTTGGGTAGGGGCGAGTGAAGCATTAACACATTCAATTGAGCAACTCGGTTTAAGTCATTACTTAATACTTGAAAGTAAAGGTTAGGAATTCATATGAAAAAAATTTTAGCGGTTGATGACTCAGCATCAATGCGTCAAATGGTAAGTTTTACTCTAAAAACAGCAGGGTTTGATGTAATTGAAGCAAAAGATGGAAGTGAAGCATTAGCTATCGCTAAACAACAAGATTTTGATGTCGTAATTTCGGATGTAAACATGCCAATAATGGATGGTATTACGTTGATTAGAGAGCTGCGAGGCTTACCTAATTATAAATTTACACCATTACTTATGCTCACTACAGAGTCGGGCTTAGAAAAAAAGTAGAAGGTAAAGCCGCTGGCGCAACAGGTTGGATAGTTAAACCGTTTAACCCAGAACAGCTATTAGCCGTTATTAAAAAGGTTATTCGCTAGCGAAGGAGTATTGTGTGAGTATAGATTTGAGTCAATTTTTTGAAGTTTTCTTTGAAGAGAGTTTTGAAGGCCTAGATACTATGGAGGCTGAGCTTTTAAACTTAGTGCCAGGTGAGGAAGACTTAGAAACTATCAACACTATTTTTAGAGCTGCTCACTCAATTAAAGGGGGAAGTGGTACTTTTGGTTTTAGTTCTGTTGCTGATTTTACCCATGTACTTGAAACACTATTAGACCAGATCCGCCAAGGAGAGCGAGAACTTAGCACTGAACACGTTAATTTATTACTCAAAGCAGTTGATTGCTTGCGAGGTTTACTTGCCGCGCTTCAAGCAGATCAAGCGTCTGATTTAACTGAAGCTAATGCTTTGCGGATGCAATTTGAACATGTGTTAGAGAAAAAAGACAACGTATTGGAGAGTAAGCCACAAAACGAAGCTGTGCTATCGACTAGTAACACATATCAAATTAACTTTAAGCCTCATCATCACTTATTTAAAACAGGAAATGAGCCGCTGTACATGATCAGTGAACTTGCTGAGTTAGGTGAATTAAAAACAACCGTTTTTTATGATTCAGTGCCTGATATTACGGAGTTAAGTTACGATGAATGTTTTTTACACTGGCGCTTTTTTTAAATACAAGCCATGACGAAAAGGCGATAAAAGAAGTCTTTGAATGGGTAGAAGATGATGCAGATATTACAGTTGAATTATGTGTAAGATCATTTGATGATGAACAACCAGCTAGTATTTCAGATCATAACCATGATTTAGCTCTCTCAGATCAACCTGAAAAATTAGAAAAAATAACAACCTTACCCGCCAAATCAAAACCAAGTAGCAATAAAGATAAAAAAGTCGCTAGTGCGCCAGAGTCAACCTCAATCCGTGTTGGCATTGATAAGGTTGACTCATTAATAAACATGGTTGGTGAACTGGTAATTACTCAAGCTATGCTGAATCAGCTAAGTGAGCAGGAAATAACATCAACGACGATTACTTCGTTGAAAGAGGGTTTAGCGCAACTTGCACACAATACACGTGACTTACAAGAAAACGTAATGCGTATTCGTATGTTACCAATTAATTTTGTATTTAGTCGCTTTCCTCGATTGGTACGCGACATAGCACAAAAGCTAAATAAGCAAGTCGAGCTTAAGTTGATTGGTGAGCAAACCGAACTTGATAAAACCGTGATGGAAAAAATTTCAGATCCTATGGTGCACTTGCTTAGAAACTCACTTGATCATGGGTTAGAAACCGTAGATCAAAGAGTGCTTGCAGGAAAAATCCAGTGGGAATTGTCACGTTAAATGCATTTCATCAAGGCGGTAATATTGTTATTGAGATAATGGATGATGGTCAAGGCCTTAATACCAAAAAAATTAAAGAAAAAGCAATCGCAAATGAGTTAATTACAGCCGATAGTAATTTAACGGACGATGAAATCAATGAACTAATTTTTATGCCTGGCTTCTCTACTATGGATGAAGTGAGTGAGCTATCGGGTCGAGGTGTAGGCATGGATGTTGTTAAGCGTAACATTCAATCTTTAAATGGTTCAGTTGAAGTAACATCGGCCCCTGGTATTGGTTCAACATTCACAATTCGATTACCGCTTACGTTAGCTATTTTAGATGGTCAGCTCGTTAAAGTCGCTCAACATACCTATATTATACCGCTCATTTCGATTGTTGAGTCATTACAAATTGATATCACAAAAGTAAGTCGAGTGGGTAAAGACCTTGATGTACTCAGACTTCGAGATGAATATATTCCTATTTTACGTCTATACGCTATTTTTAATCATCAAAATGCGATTGAGTCTTTAGATAAAACATTACTCGTAGTAGTTGAAACTGATAACCAAAAAGTAGGACTTTTAGTTGATGATTTATTGTCTCAGCAACAGGTTGTGATTAAAAGTTTAGAAGCTAACTATCACAAAGTTGATGGCGTATCGGGTGCTACTATTTTAGGAGATGGGCGCGTATCGCTGATTGTGGATATTAGTGGCTTAATAAAGCTCTCAGGTTTAAAAAAACCAGGCAGTCAAGAACTAACCATTGAAACGCAAGCCACTTTGGAGGCGTTATGAACTCAGAGCAAAGCCAGCTCAGTAACCAATTAAACCTTCAGCAGCAACAAGGAGTGAAGCAATTTTTAACTTTTATTATGGCTGATGAAGAGTACGGCGTTGATATTCTAACAGTACAAGAAATTCGTAGCTGGGAGGAAATTACAGTACTACCTAACGCACCTGAGTTTGTGAAAGGCGTAATTAACTTGCGGGGCACAATTGTGCCAATTATTGATTTACGTTTACGGTTTGGCTTACCAAGTACTGATTATGGACCATTGACAGTGGTTATTGTTATAAAAATAGAGTTTGAACAGGGCAGTAAAATTATAGGTATTGCAGTAGATGCAGTCTCTGATGTTTACAGTATTGTAGAGCAAGATGCTAAAGCTGTTCCTAGTTTATCTGAATCAAATAATTGTGAGTACGTTGCTGGGTTGGTCAATGTGGGCGATAAAATGGTGGCGTTGATCGACTTACAAAAAACAATGAATATTTAGTTTATAAAATAACTAAATAAAGTAATAAAAAATAAACTTAAAGGTGGTGATGGGCATGGGATGGTTTAGTAATCCAAAACAGTCAGAATCAAGTAATGATTTAATTGTAAGCGCATTAAATAAGTCATTAGCTGTGATTGAGTTTGAGCCAAGCGGAATAATAATTACCGCAAATGCTAACTTTCTTAGCGTAATGGAATACCAATTAGAAGACGTACAAGGACAACACCATTCTTTATTTGTAGATTATGATGATGCTAAAAGTAATGACTACAAAAATTTTTGGCAGCGTCTTCGCAATGGCGAGTTTATTTCCGATGAATTTAAGCGTTTTGCTAAAAGTGGTAAAGAGGTCTGGATTCAGGCTACTTACAATCCAATTATTAACTCTGAGGGCCAAGTACTCAAAGTCGTTAAACTTGCTACAGATATCACAGATCAAAAGTTGGTATCGGCAAATGCTGCCGGACAAATTAGTGCAATTAGTAAATCCCAAGCGGTTATCGAATTTAGTTTAGATGGCAGTATTATTAGCGCTAATGATAATTTTTTAAATGCTCTTGGTTATCAGCTTGATGAAATTAAAGGTCAGCATCATAGATTATTTGTCGCACCGGAATATGCAAATAGCAATGAATACAAAGAGTTTTGGACTAAACTTGGTCGAGGTGAGTTTGATTCAGGTGAGTATTTACGAATAGGAAAGCAAGGCCAAGAAATTTGGATACAAGCCTCTTATAACCCAATCTATGATATGAATGGTAAGCCTTTTAAGGTTATTAAGTACGCTACAAATATTACAGCGCAAAAAGAGCTTGAAAAAGCTTCTAGAAAGGCAGCCGATTTAGCTAATGCCCTAAAAGTTTGCCAGGCAAATGTAATGATTGCCGATGAAGAGCTTAATATTATTTTTGTGAACGATTGCGTTCAAAAAATGCTTAAAATACGAGAAAAAGAACTGCAAACAGTATTACCAAACTTTTCTGTAGATAATCTTATAGGTACCTGCGTTGATGACTTTCATAAGCACCCTGCGCACCAACGTGAGTTACTAAAAAATTTGGATAAACCACATAAAGCTGAATTACTTTTAGCAGGTGTTACTTTTACCTTAATAGCTTCACCTTGGATTAGTCAAGAAGGTAAAAAGTTAGGCACAATTGTAGAATGGGAAGATAGGACTGCTGAAGTTGCTATAGAAAAAGAAATTGCGACGCTCATTAGTGCAGCAGGTAAAGGCGATTTAGATACAAGAGTTATTGAAAATGGAAAAGAAGGATTTTTCTTACGTTTAGCTCAAGGGCTAAATAGTTTAGTTAAAATTGTTGATGATGCTGTCGCCGATACTGGAGATATGCTTGATGCTATGGCAAATGGTGATTTGTCAAAACGAATCGAGAAAGAATATAAAGGCTCATTTGATAAACTCAAACGTGATGCAAATACGACAGCAGATAAGCTCACCGAAGTTATAAATCGGATAAATTCATCGGCTACTTTAGTTGCAAGTGGCGCTGAAGAGATATCTCAAGGCAATGCTGATTTGAGTCAGCGAACAGAAGAGCAAGCCTCATCACTTGAAGAAACAGCATCAAGCATGGAAGAGATGACCAGTACCGTTCGCCAAAATGCTGATAACGCAAAAGTAGCAAATGATTTGGCAGAAGAAACCTGTGAAAAAGCAATACAGGGTGGCGAAGTCGTTAACAGAGCTGTCACGAGTATGTCGGCGATTAATGAATCAAGCAAAAAAATTGCTGACATTATTGGGGTCATTGACGAAATAGCATTTCAGACCAATTTATTGGCGCTTAATGCTGCTGTAGAGGCTGCTAGAGCTGGTGAACAAGGGCGAGGCTTTGCGGTTGTTGCAGGGGAAGTTCGTAACTTAGCTCAGCGCTCAGCGGGCGCAGCTAAAGAAATTAAAGAATTAATAAGAGACAGTGTAGGTAAGGTCGCTGATGGTTCTCAATTAGTTAATGAATCAGGCGCTACACTGAAAGAAATTGTTGTTTCAGTACAACGAGTCACACAAATGATTTCTGATATTACAGAAGCATCCGAAGAGCAAAGCGCCGGTATTGAACAGGTAAATAAAGCTATTTCACAAATGGATGAAATGACTCAACAAAATGCTGCTTTAGTAGAGCAAGCCTCTGCCGCTGGCGAGTCTATGGCTGAGCAGGCAAATGAAATGCGGCGGTTACTCAACTTTTTCTCTTTAGGTCAGCAAGATACAGCGATGATTTCACCTACGATGCGAACGCCAGCGCTATCTCAAAGGCCGCAGAATAATTATATTCGCAGTAAAACGCGAGGAGATAATTTTGTTGACTCGGCAGATGAATGGGAAGAGTTTTAACAACTCACCTTCTCGGCCTCGTTGTTATGTAATTACATTGAGGCATTGCTTGTTGGCTTGATTGAGAGTGAATAATGAAAGAGTTTTTATTTACCGACCGAGATTTTAAAGAGATTGCCGATCTTGTTTATAACGCATGCGGAATTGTATTAGGTGAACATAAACGAGAAATGGTTTATTCGCGTTTAGCAAGACGTATTAGAGAGCGAAACCTTGTTGATTTTAAATCATATTTAGCTTTCTTGAAAAAGAATAAAGATCAAGAGTTCGATGCCTTTATTAATGCTATAACAACGAACTTAACATCTTTTTTCCGTGAAATTCATCATTTTGAATTTATTAAATCTGAACTTATCCCTGTCCTTTTAAAAACAAATAAGCACAGCAAACGCGTGAGATTTTGGTCTGCTGGTTGCTCAACTGGGGAGGAGCCTTACAGTTTAGCAATGACATTAAATGCTGCATTTCCGAGTGATTGGGATGTGAAGATCTTAGCCACAGATTTAGATTCAAACGTGTTAGCAAAAGCGCAAAGTGGCATGTATACCGCTGCAAATGTTAATGGACTCAGTGAGCAGCAGCTCAAGCGTTGGTTTTTAAAAAGTAAGGATGGTGAGGCATATAAAGTAAAGCCAAAATTGCAGGAATGTATAGCGTTTAAACGTTTAAACTTATTACAAGAGTGGCCAATGAATGGTCCTTTTGATCTTATTTTATGTCGTAATGTAGTTATTTACTTTGATAAAGAAACGAAAGATCAGCTTTTTGAACGCTACGCTAATATATTGAGTGAGCAAGGGCATTTGTTCTTAGGTCACTCAGAAAGTATGGGTAAAGAGCATTCTCAATATAAAAACTTAGGTAAAACGATGTATCAAAAGGGCAGTAATGCACGCGGAATTTAGAACAGTATTACCTAGCTTTGAGCATATTAAGCGGTATTGGGATTCAGGTCGGCAGAGCGTTGTTGCCAAAGTGCTCCCTGGTGAGTTCTATGTGTCAAAAAACAATGAACTTATCTCAACAGTACTCGGTTCGTGTATTGCGGCTTGCGTTTATGACGAAGTACTAGGAATTGGCGGGATGAACCATTTTATGCTGCCAATTCAAAAAGGAGTGGAGCTTAATAATGCACATAGCTTAAGTTGTCGTTACGGTAACTGGGCTATGGAATATTTAATAAACGAAGTGCTAAAAAATGGAGCTTCACGTCGAAACTTAAAAATTAAGCTGTTTGGTGGGGGGAAAATTATTAGCGCGATGACTGATATCGGTTTGGGTAATATTAGTTTTGCTACCGCTTATGTTCAAGAGGAAGCCCTTAATTTAGTGGCGCATGATATGGGAGGCCCTTGGCCAAGGAAAATATTTTTTCATCCCCACACTGGTAAAGTTCATATGAAAAAGTTGAAAAACCTACATAACAATACTATTGAGAAGCGTGAAGTTCGTTATTTACAAAGCCTTAAAAAACAAGATGTAGTTACGGATATTGAACTGTTTTAGGTGTGTTTATGATTAAAGTACTCATAATAGATGACTCTCCTTTAATTAGGCGATTACTCACTGACGTTTTACAGCAAGCTGAAGATATTACAGTTGTAGGTAGTGCTGAGGATCCATATAAAGCACGAGAAATGATTAAACAACTTAACCCTGATGTACTTACATTGGATGTAGAGATGCCAAAAATGGACGGTATTAGCTTTTTAAAAAATCTAATGCGCCTAAGGCCAATGCCTGTAGTGATGATTTCTACATTAACACAAAAAGGTTCACCAATTACATTAGAGGCACTAGAGCTCGGTGCGATTGATTTTATAGCTAAACCAACGGCTAATATAAAAGATAAAATAAGCCAATATGCGTATTTAGTTCAGCAAAAGGTACGAGTAGCCGCTGGTGCAAGAGTTAGAAGTTATAAAAAAGCGTTACCATCGAGTGATCCTTTACCTATCAATGCTCAGTTTTTATTAAATAAAGTTATTGCTATAGGCGCATCAACCGGGGGTACTGAAGCGATAAAAGAAGTATTAATAAAAATGCCTATTAATTGCCCGCCGATTGTTATTACTCAACATATTCCCCCTGTATTTAGTACTTCGTTCGCTTTAAGGATGGATCGTACATGTATCATTAGTGTTAAAGAAGCAGAGCAGGGTGATAAGCTAGTCGCAGGTTGCGCTTATATTGCTCCTGGTGGTTTGCATTTAACCATTAAAAAATATGGGGGACACTTATATTGTGAACTTGATGATAATGAGCCTGTAAATCGGCATAAACCAGCAGTGGATGTATTGTTTAATTCATTAGTAGAAATTAACGCTAAGAATGTTGTGGCAGCGTTGTTAACCGGAATGGGGAGTGATGGCGCAAAAGGATTGCTCGCTTTAAGGGAAGGTGGCGCGTACACACTAGCTCAGGACGAATTTTCGTCTGTGGTTTGGGGAATGCCAAAAGCTGCTGTGGAGTTAAACGCAGCAAACGAAGTTGTTGCGTTGGATAAGGTAACTGAGCGGCTATTGAATCAGGCTATTAAAGTTTAATTATTTTCAATAACCCACGGCTGTGAGAACCAATAATAGTCACTCGGGTTTTTAATCGAAGGCGCAGTGCAATTAAAGCGAGAACGGCCATTATTTAGCTCTTTTGGAGAAGTGACTTCAACCGTATTTTTACTTATCCAATTTAAGCTTGCTTGGCCAATATTTGAGACATAGCAGGCAAACTGTGTTTTATGAAAATCTCCCATTTCAAACTCTATGGTTAGTGTTGGTGGGTTTTGTGTTGTCACGCTATCTTGATACGTTAACTTTGTAATATTAAAAGCATGAGAATTTAGTTTTGTGATTAACGTATCTAGTTTACTGTAAAACCCAGAAGCTGGGAAACGCGGCAAGCGACTGAAGTTTGAGTTTTTATTCACCGCCCCAGAGTGTTGACCAATACCTATAAAGCCAAGATCAGTCACAAGAGCTTGTAATTCGTTATTAAATTCACCATACGGGTAGGCTAAATATTTGTAGTCTTGGCCAACCTCTTCTTTTATACGTTGTTGTGAATACAAAATATCTTGTTTGATACGTATTTTCCACTGGGCATCCGTTTCGTTATCAAGTTTAATATGCAAATAATCATGTTGAGCACTGTGGTTGCTTATAAGCGCGCCCTTTTTGCTAAGCTCTTTGAGTTTATCCCAGCCCATTACATAACTTTGGCCTTCATCAATTAATTTTGGATTTACAAAAATAGTATATGGATAATTAAATTTCTCTAAAATTGGCGCTGCTTCGTCGTAATTGTTGTTGTAACCGTCATCAAAAGTGATTGCGATGGTTTTCTCAGGTAATGTTTTACCTTGCTGAAGTGCATTTATTAGTTCATTAAGAGGAATAACGTTAAAGTTATGCTCTTTCAAATAGCTTAAATGTTTAGTGAATGTATTCGCGCTAACACTCGTTACGGCAGGAAGGCTTTCACTAACATGATGGTATTGTAAAATAACAGCAGCTTGAACGCGTAGAGATACACTAATGAGAGAAAATAATACTAAATGAAACAATTTCTTATACATAATAAAGCACACCATAAAAGCTTGTTGTTGTTAGCCGGTCCGATGATTCTATCAAATATCACAGTACCACTGTTAGGAATTGTTGATACTGCTGTCATTGGGCACTTAGGGAGCGCTCACTATTTAGCGGGTATTGCGCTTGGTTCTGCTGTTATTTCTATTTTATTTTGGCTAGCGGGATTTTTAAGAATGAGTACGACTGGCATGGTCGCTCAGGCTTACGGAGAAAATGATTTAACTCAATTAGCCGCCTTACTTAAACGTAGCTTATTACTTGCAAGTCTTGTTGCTGTACTACTTATCGCTTTATCTCCTTTGATAAAACATGCTATTGCATTTTTATCTGCTGCTAATAGCGATGTACTCGCACAAGCATATCAGTATTTTAGTATCCGCATTTTTAGTGCTCCAGCAGCATTGTGTAATTTAGTGTTACTGGGTTGGATGCTTGGTGTACATTACGGGCGAGGGCCATTTTATTTATTATTAGTAACAAACATAGTCAATATAGTACTCGATATTTACTTTGTTGTTTACCTTGATTGGGCGGTTGCTGGTGCTGCATGGGCGTCACTTATTGCTGACTATACCGCACTAATTTTTGCACTTTTTTAGTGGTTAAACTAGCTAAAAAACAAGATATTGAGCTAAATGTACCGAATTGGTTGAGTATTAGCAAAATGGCTGAATTATTGAGTTTGAATCGCGATATTTTTATTCGCTCTTTAATACTGCAATTATGTTTTAGCTTTATGACATTTTATGGTGCACGTATTGGCGAAACGACACTCGCTGCTAACGCCGTGCTACTTAACTTTTTAATGTTAGTTAGTTTTGCTTTAGATGGTATTGCATATGCTAGTGAGGCAAAAGTAGGGCAAGCAAAAGGCCAAAAAGTGTAAGTAATATCGAGTTATGGGTAAAAATCAGTGTATTTTGGGGAATGATGTTTGGATTGTTGTATAGCCTGTTTTTTGCCGTTTTTGGTGCTCAAATTATTATGCTTTTAACCAATGTGCCAGAGGTTATTAATGAGGCGACGCTTTATTTGCCTTGGGTTATTGCACTTCCATTACTTGCTATGAGTTGTTTTTTATTTGATGGTGTTTTTGTGGGTTTAACACGTGCAAAAGATATGCGTAATAGTATGCTTTTTTCGGCTACAGTTGGATTTTTTGGGGTGTTTTGGATATTTAACGAATTACAAAATAATGGACTATGGTTAGCTATGAGCTGTTTTATGTTAATGCGGGGCGTGACTTTGATTATTAAATACCAAAGGCTTAAAGAAAATAACAAGCTATTAGATTAAGTGCGATGATTATTTATTTCCATAAATCGGGATCGTGATTTTTTGGGCCAATGCCTTTAATGACTTGTGAAAAGCGGTTAGCAAAAATCCCGCAATAACCCCAAGCTGCAAAAAACAGTGCAGGGACTAAAATTGCAACGCCAATTATTTGCAAACTGTAATGAGTGTAATACCCAAGGGAGATGAATACCACGGCTAGCACAAATAGTGCTAAGCCGCGAAAAAAGCGCTTTAAGCTAAGTTTAGGGTTACTCCCTAAACGATAGATTAGTGGCTTTAGCATTTATAATAATTAATAGTAAGAGTGATCGCCCGCTTCGTGCTCTGTGATATCAGCAACACCGGTGATTTCTTCAAATTTAGCGATCATTTCTTTCTCGATGCCTTCTTTTAGCGTTACATCGATCATAGAGCAACCATTACAACCACCACCAAACTGAAGTATAGCAATGCCTGCAGCTGTTATTTCTACTAGACTTACTTGGCCGCCATGGTTTGCTAGTTGCGGGTTTACTTCAGTTTCAAGCATGTGCTGCACGCGTTCATTTAATGATGCATCATCACCAATTTTACGAGCTTTAGCATTCGGCGCTTTTAGCGTTAATTGAGTGCCCATTTTGTCAGTAACAAAATCGATCTCGGCTTCTTCTAAAAATGGCGCACTTTCTGCATCTACAACAGCATCAAAACCATTGAAATTTAGACGAATATCGCTGGCTTCAACAGCGTCTTCTGGACAATAAGACACACCACATTCCGCTTGTGATGAACCAGGGTTTACAACAAAAACACGAATATTGGTTTGTTGTGATTGATCTGCTAATAGTTTAGCAAAATGCGCTTGCGCTGTTTCGGAAATAGAAATCATAAAAACGGCTTTATACCTGACTAAATTACTCGGATACTGCATATCATACTCCGCTCATCGTGTTGCGGCTAGTGTTGAGCGTAAAAAGTTGGCATCTATTTTAAGCAATGGTAGCGTGCAATTAACAAACATTTTTAGAGTGATTTATATGCGGTTCATGTTAACAATAATGGTGGTACTACTGAGTTTTTCAAGTATGGCAAAGCCACTATCTTATTATTTTGAGCAAGATGTTCAATTTGACCCTACCATTCCAACCCCTGAAGCAGTGCTAGGTTATCAAGTGGGGGAGTGGCATGTAAGACACGACCAGTTAGTGCGCTATATGGAAGTACTTGCGAAAAAAGTGACCGCATAAACTTTGAAATTATTGGCCGTACACATGAGCAACGCCCGCTTGTGATGCTAACAATTACTGCCGCCAACAAGTTGCCAAACATAGAGCAAACTCGCCAAGCTCATTTGGCGCGTTTAAGTAACAACAGTGACAAAACTAAAGACCAACCTGCTGTTGTCTGGATGGGTTATAGTGTACACGGCAATGAATCATCGGGCAGCAACGCTTCATTATTGGTAGCCTATTATTTAGCAGCTGCTCAAGGTGCTGAAATAGATGAGCTATTAAATAACACGGTTATTTTACTCGACCCTTCACTTAATCCTGATGGGCTTGCTCGTTTTGCTAATTGGGCCAACAGTAACCGAGGTATGAATTTATCGTCTGATCCTAAGACCCGTGAACATGTTGAAAATTGGCCAAGTAGCCGTACTAACCATTATTGGTTTGATTTAAATCGTGATTGGTTGTTACTACAACATCCTGAATCGCGCGCGCGAATTGCCAAATTTCATCAGTGGAAACCAAATGTTTTAACTGACTTTCATGAAATGGGACCAAATAGCAGTTATTTTTTTCAGCCAGGTATCCCAAGTCGTAAACACCCAATAACACCAGATGAAAATGTAACTTTAACGAAAGCGATTGCCAACTATCATGCAAAAACGTTAGATGAAAATAACGCACTTTATTTTACAGAAGAAAGTTTTGACGATTTTTATTACGGAAAAGGCTCAACCTACCCGGATGTAAATGGTGGTGTAGGCATCTTATTCGAGCAAGCGAGTTCTCGTGGGCATATTCAAGAAACTATAAACGGGCCTTTAAGCTTTGCATTTACTATTAAAAATCAGCTATTAACGAGCTTATCAACCTTTAAAGCAGCCATTGATAATCGCCAGGCGTTACTAGATTACCAAGCGAAGTTTTATAATCAGGCTGCTGATTTAGCCAGTGACGAGAGCTTTAAAGGTTATGTTGTTGAAGGCGCGAGCGACAACACCCGTATTAAGCACTTTTTAGAATTACTAAAACAGCATCAAATTAACGCTTACCCACTTACTAAACCATTAAAAGAAAATGGAAAAATTTTTAGTACTCATAGTTATTTTGTGCCATTAGCTCAACCGCAATACCGTTTAGTAAAAGCTATTTTTAGTGAGCAAAAAAACTTTGCTGATAATACATTCTATGATGTTTCGGGTTGGACTCTAGCGCATGCTTTTAATTTACCGTTTGCAAAAGTTAAAAGCAATTGGGGTTTAGATGTTGCAGATACTGCTTGGAATAAAGCGGTAAAAACATCTTTTTCCGATTTAAAAAATGGTTATGCCTTTGGTTTTGCATGGGACGATTATTTAGCCCCTAAAATGCTCAATACTTTACTTAAACAAGGCATTAAAGCACGCGTTGCATTGAGCTCATTAACTGCTAAATCAACATCGGGGGAGGTAAGCTTCGAACCAGGTAGTATTATTATTCCAGCAGGCCTACAAACAAATATCGATTGGGTTGCCCAGCTTAGTAAAGCACAAAGTGAATTTGGTATTGCAATTAAACCAATTACATCAGGTTTAACAAGTAAAGGCGCTGATTTAGGTTCACGATCAATGGCCGTTGTTAGTGTGCCAAAGGTACTGCTTATTGGTGGGCAGGGCGCGAGCCAGTACGAAGTAGGCGAAGTGTGGTATTACCTAGATCGCTTTGTTGGCGCAGCGCCAACAATTGTTGAAATGAACCGCTTTAGCTCACTTGAGCTAAGTGATTACAGCCATATTGTACTTGCTCATGGCAATTACAATAGCTTATCTGACACTGATAAAGTGGCAATTAAAAGCTGGGTAAGAAAAGGTGGTGTTATTTGGGGTCATAAAGGCGGCGCTAAATTTTTAGTTGATCAGCAAATACTTAAAGCAAGTTATCTATCACGACAAGATGTAGCGAGCGCATTTAATACGACAGGTTTAAGTTATGGCGACAAAGATCATTTAGCTGGACGTCAGCGCATTGCAGGTGCCATTTTTAATACCAATGTAGATTTAACTCACCCACTTAGTTTTTCACTTAATCGTAATACATTACCGGTATTTAAAAACAGCACATGGTTACTTGAAGCTTCCGATGCGCCGTTCGTAAATGTACTTACCTACACTAAAAAACCATTATTGGCAGGTTTTACTGATGCCGTTAATGTTGAGCAAGTTGCTGGTGGTGCTGGCTTAATTGCGCACTCATACGGGCGAGGCACTGTGATTGGTATGACCGACGATCCTGTATTTAGAGGTTACTGGTATGGTACTAGTCGACTGCTAAGCAATGCTTTATTTTTTGGTCACACGTTTCGCGCAAATGGTGGGTAGTATTTTTTAATTACTAAATTGGCGTTAAACAGGTTACAAAAGCCCATACTTGTTTAGCGCCAGCTTGTTTTAATGTATGAGTCGCTGCATTTAATGTAGCGCCCGTTGTCATTACATCATCAACAATAGCGACGGTTTTACCGCGCATATCCTCTGTACAAATAAAGGCATTTTTTAAGTTTTTAATACGCTTTGTTTTTGATAGTTTTGACTGAGCCTGTGTTTTTTTGTCGCGAATAAGTACGTTACTCAATGGTAAGTAATTAGTTAAACATGGATACCATACTTGGCTGACTTGATTAAATCCACGGTCCAAAAAACGATTTTTATGCAGTGGTAAAATAACAAAAGCATCAGGTAAGTTTTGGCTCTGAGCAAACAGTTGTACAAGCTGTTTTTTAATGACTTGCTGCAATGCCTTTTTATAATGAATTTGGTTATTAAATTTAAGTTGCTTAAGCCAATGCTCAAAGGGCGGTTGATAAAAAGCGCAGGCAAATAACTTATCAAACTCGCAATTAGGAAACATCTCAACAATATCGGGTCGGTGCAGTAAATTAGTATGCTTACTAAAATCAAATAACGGTAAATCTTCAAGGCAATAATCACACAACCCTAAATTAGCTGTAATCGGGCTTTGGCATTGCACGCAATAAGAGGGAAATAACCAATTTAAAACGGCTTGTTTCATTGATTCACTCCGTGCATTACAACCACCTATTTAAACGTTATGATAAGCCTAAGTTTGGTAAAGGTTAGGCAAATATGCAAAATGAGTTAGTGTTATTACATGGTTGGGGAATGAATCAGGGGGTATGGCAGTTGGTTCAGCCAGAGCTTGAATTTTTATATTCAGGGAATGTACGCAGCCTTGACTTACCTGGGTTTGGTAATAGTATTGCTTGCCCAAGCCCTTATACACTCCATGATGCAGCCGCACTTTTGAGTGAACAACTACAACCACAATCAATTTTAATGGGCTGGTCATTAGGAGGCTTATTTGCACTGTATATTGCTAAGCATTGGCCTGAAAAAGTGTCAAAAATAATATTGGTTGCATCAACGCCATTTTTTGCAGAGCAAATAGATTGGCCTGGTATTAATTCCAAAGTATTAGAACAATTTAAAGACCAACTAGTTAATCATAGAGAAAAAACGATAGAGCGATTTTTAGCAATTCAAGCGATGGGAAGTGAGTCGGCAAGGGATGATATAAAGCAACTTAAACTATTACTAAATCAGTACAGCGCACCAAATACTGAAGCGCTTATGGCAGGTTTGGATATTTTAAAAAACGAAGACTTGCGTGAGTTATTTACTCGTTGCCCGGTCTCTATTAAAGGTATATTCGGGCGTTTAGATGCACTTGTACCTTATAAAGTGATTGCGGAAATATCAGCACTAAATACTGAGTTTGAATATGAAGTGCTTGATAAAGCATCGCACGCCCCATTTATTTCTCATAAGAGAGAGTTTTTATCTGTCGTTAAATCAATGCTTTAAAATTGAGCTGAAAATAGCGCAGTTTAAAGCTTTATTTTGTGCATAACCTGAGCGATAATTAAGCAATGTTAATTTGGTGGAGGTTTTAATATGCCAATCGGATCTGTATTTAATAACGGTGTTGAAGGATTTAATCGTGCTAGCCAAGGTATCGAAAAGGCCAGTGCTGAGATTAATCGTGCCAATATTGAACAGCAAGACGACGCGCAGTTAGCGCAGCAACGTCAGCTTACGGCAGCACGCCCTGAAGAAGCTATTACTGCACCTGTAGCACAACCTGCCCGTGTTGATGAAGCGCTTGTTAACTTAAAAGTTGAAGAGTTTAATGCCAAGGCAAATACGCAATCAATTCAAACGGCCGATGATGTACTTGGCACGTTAATCGATATTAAAGTTTAGTATTATGAATATTGTCACGCCATTTCCATCTATCAATATAAACACTGCAAATGTTTATACGGAAACTGCACGACGTGACAACCAACTACGCGAAGTCATTCCTGCACCAGCATCAAGTAGCGCAAGTAATACCGAAACTAAAGCCCAAAGTGACGCTGAAAAAGCGAAGTTGCCAGGTGGAAGTGATAGCGTAACATATGATGCAACGGGAAAAACAACAGACGAAAAATCAGTTCAACAACGCGATGAAAACTCAGAAAACCCTGAAGGCTCTGAACAAGAAAACGAAGCAAGTGAGCAACAAGAATTAGAGCAAGAAGAGCTGCAATTAGAGCAAGAACAGCTACAAATTAAAGAGCTCAAGGCTCGAGATACCGAAGTCAGAATACACGAACAAGCGCATGCCTCTGTAGGTGGACAACATGCAGGTTCGCCAAGTTATGAATATCAACGCGGGCCCGATGGTACTAATTACGCAGTTGGCGGAGAAGTACAAATTGATGTATCAGAAATACCCGGCGACCCACAAGCGACGATTGATAAAATGCAAACGGTGCGCGCTGCTGCATTAGCTCCTGCTGAGCCTTCGGGAGCTGATCGCTCTATTGCTGCAGATGCTACGCAAAAGCTAGCAGCGGCTCAGGCTGAGCTTGCACAACCTGAAAAAGAAGATGACGAAGACGCAAAAAGTAAACTTGAAGCTTCATTCTCTAGCGATGAAAGCAGCGATACAAAAACAGCTAAAAGTGACGAGCAAACACGTGATGCCAATGTTGAGGCACGTGCAGGGCGTATTGCTAACTTTTATCAAATGGCGACATCGCCAGCGAACCAAAGTAGTTTTTCAGCGTTAAGTTAATAATCTAGCAAAACATAACCACAAAAAAACCGCTTACGCGGTTTTTTTCGTTTTAGTTTAGGGCGTGTTGACCTTTGTGGATTGAAATTTGTTCGATCTAGGGGCTATTTAATCGCGGCGCGAGGTTTGTAACCTAGCGGGCTAAGTAAAAACCGAGCAACAAAGAGTTAATCGTCCCTAGAAAGAACCCAAAGGGCAGCGCATGTTTGGCATTTATGCTGCGTTATCGCCTATTTATGGGGAGTAACCACACGACATAGGCTCTGCCTTGCCCAAATACCAAACATACTGCTGCAAATTCAACCACGAAAGGTCAACACGCCCGAGTTGTACAACTATTATTTTTTCACTTTAGCATTAGCGAACGCATCGGCAAATGCATTACCCATTAACGCATTACCGTTGTCACGTTTAGGCTTTGCAGCACGAGGTTGCGAATTATTAGCACGTGCTTGTGGCTTTTGCGTAGCTGGAGCTGCTGACTTATTACTTGTGTCAATGTCGTCATCTAAGCGCATAGTAAAGCTTATACGTTTACGCGCTGCATCGACTTCTACGACTTTCACTTTTACAATATCACCAGCTTTAACAACTTCGCGCGGATCTGATATGAATTTATTAGTAATCGCGGAAATATGTACTAAACCATCTTGGTGAACACCTACATCAACAAACGCACCAAAATTAGCAACGTTTGAAACCACGCCTTCTAAAATCATACCTGGTTTTAAATCACTAATTTTTTCAACACCGGCTTTAAACTCAGCTGTTTTAAATTCAGGACGAGGATCTCGACCTGGTTTATCAAGCTCAGTAATAATGTCGGTAACGGTTGGTAAGCCAAACTTTTCGTCAGTGTAATCATTAGCAGCAAGTTTAGTTAAAAAGTCGCTGTTACCGATTAGGTTACTGACATCGACGCTATTGCGTTCACAAATACGTTTAACAACAGGATAAGCTTCAGGGTGAACTGATGAGTTATCTAGCGGATCGCTACCATTGTTAATACGTAAAAAACCAGCCGCTTGTTCAAATGCTTTTGGCCCTAAACGCTCAACTTTTTTAAGCTCACTACGTTTAGTAAATGTGCCGTTAGCATCGCGATAATTAACGATATTTTGCGCTAATGTTTTGTTCAAACCAGATACGCGTGTAAGTAGCGGTACCGATGCCATGTTTAAATCTACGCCTACTGAGTTTACACAGTCTTCAACAACGGAGATAAGGCTTTGGCCTAATTGGCTTTGCGATACATCGTGTTGGTATTGGCCAACACCAATTGATTTTGGCTCAATTTTAACAAGTTCAGCAAGAGGATCTTGTAGGCGGCGCGCAATAGAAACAGCGCCTCGTATAGAAACATCTAAATCTGGAAATTCATTAGCTGCAAATTCAGAAGCTGAGTAAACCGATGCACCCGCTTCGCTAACCATAATTTTACTAAGTTTAAGTTCGCTGTTTGCTTTGATAAGTTCAGCAACTAACTTATCTGACTCGCGTGATGCAGTACCGTTACCAATCGCAATTAGCTCAACTTTATGCTGACGACAAAGTTGCTCTAACGTACGCAACGATTTATCCCAATGATTTTGTGGAGCATGAGGGAAAATAGTTTGTGTAGCTAGTAATTTACCTGTGCTATCAACAACGGCAATCTTACAGCCTGTACGTAAACCAGGATCGAGGCCAAGTGTAGTGCGAGGGCCTGCAGGTGCAGCCATTAATAAATCTTTTAAGTTTTTAGCAAATACGTCGATTGCACCAGCTTCTGCTTTTTCGCGCATGGCTGCAAAAAATTCGTTTTCTAAATGCAGCCCTAATTTAATTTTCCACGCCCATTGCACAACGTTTAATAACCAAGGACTTGCCGCTTTATATTTAATATCTAAACGGTAATGCTCAGCAATCATGTTGGCACAAAGTTGCGCTGAATTTTCAGCACTAGGCTCAGGGTTAACATTTAACTGAAGTACACCTTCATTTCGAGCTCTCAGCATTGCAAGTGCGCGATGCGAAGGTACTTTTTTTAGAAGCTCTTGGTGTTCAAAGTAATCACGGTATTTAGTGCCAGCTTGTTCTTGGCCTTTAATAACGGTACTTTGAATTGCGCCATTTTGGCTAATGTGGCTTCTAAATTTAGCAAGTAGTTTTGCGTCTTCAGCAAAGCGCTCCATTAAAATAAACTTAGCACCTTCAAGCACTGCCTTTATATCAGCAAAGCCTTTTTCGATATTTATAAATTGTTCAGCTTGTTGTTCAGGATCAAGGTTAGCATTTTTAAACAGTGCATCAGCAAGTGGCTCTAATCCGGCCTCAATTGCTATTTGGCCTTTAGTACGGCGCTTCGCTTTATACGGGAGATATAAATCTTCAAGTTCAGTTTTGCTTTGCGCAGTACTAATATCTGCCTTTAACTCTGCTGTTAATTTATTTTGAGATTCGATGGTTGATAAAATAAAGCTGCGGCGTTCTTCTAGTTCACGTAAATATGATAAACGCTGTTCTAAAAGGCGTAATTGGGTGTCATCTAAGCCACCGGTTACTTCCTTTCTATAACGAGCAATAAAAGGCACAGTTGCACCTTCATCAAGTAATTTTGTAGCTGCAACAACCTGTTGCTGCTGTGCGTTTAACTCACCGGCTAAACGTGCAGAGATATCGCTCATGCAAAAACCTTTTTATACAATAAAATAAGACCAGAAGCGTGTTACTGGCGCCGTTAATTGCTTGAATAATATCACAGGAGGTAGTAATAAAAAGCTCTTAAAGCAAGCTATTTCACTTGCTTTAAGATGGTTGGGAAGGGAGTAAATCAATTCAACTAAAAGAGCGCCCTAGTGAGGGTGCTCAATGTTTTCTAATACTTCACTGAAAGAGTGAGCTATAGGGCTAATATGCAGTGGAATATGTAATGTTTTAGCTATTTGGCGAGCTGAAATTAAACCACAAATTTCGCTACTTGCCGTTGTTACTAATAAAAACATTACACCTTGATGCTCCATTGTTTGCAGCGCATCACCAATACATGCATAGCTTAAACTTTGCATGCTTACACCTGTAAGTCGGCTAATTGGCGTCATAATATCGCGCAAGCTTACTTCACTTCGTGGGGAATTTAAACGCTCTGCAATAATCGTAATTTTAGAGCTTTGTAAATCGGCGCTAGAAACAAGACCAATCAACTTTTGGTTCTCGTCGGTTACTAAAACAAAATCAGATTGTTGTGCACTAACTTGTTTAAGTGCATCTGTAATCGTTGTTGTATACTCTGCACGAATAGGCGTTTTTTGGGTAAAGTTATTTACCATTTTTAGCGCTGGAGATGATAAATCAATTAATGGTTGGTCATCTGCAAATGTGCTTGCAATAACGCCGTGAGAAATGCTTTGAGTACGTAATTCTTTAAAGTTAGACATAGTAGTCACCTTAGTCGTTATAAAATTTAATTAAGTTGTAAAATAATGAATTAAATTAAATAGCTAGGTGGTCCGCGTTGGTACGCAGTGCTAAAAGGTCTGTTTAGATTGGTGCTCTTATAAAAAGAATCTACGACATTAGGAAGTGGTTGAGGCGACCTAAAGGTAATAGTATTAACGTGAGAGTCTACGTCAAAATCGAGGTTTGCCTGGTCAGGAATATCACAAGCAATAAAGTGATTAGATAGTTTAGCGTTATCAAGGTTTACTTCAGTGTTATTGGCATGCAGCGTCAAACTTACACTCATTAAAAGTGCAAACAATACGGCATTATTTAATATGCGCTGTACTATGTTTGACATACCCACGACCTTAATTAACTGCTTTCAAATTAAACAAATCAACTTGAATAATTCATTTATAGCTTATTGACCTAATTTACACAATCAAAAGTTAACATGATCTGAATCAAAACTTTTTATTTCTTTTTTTGGTAATCAATACTGTTTACATACCATTGCTTTTTACCCTGAGGAGTAGGTACTTCAAAGTCGTCATCTACTTGCTTTTTAATCAATGCACGCGCCATAGGTGAGTCTATTGATATGTAATCTTTTCGGTCGTAAATTTCATCAGGTCCGACAATTCTGAATTTTTTAGTTTCACCTTCTTCGTTTTCAATTTCGACCCATGCACCAAAAAACACTTTTCCATCTTGAACGGGAGAGTAGTCGATGATTTTTAAATCAGGTATGCGTTTGCGTAAATAGCGTACGCGACGGTCAATTTGGCGTAGCAAACGCTTGTTATATTGATAGTCAGCGTTCTCAGAGCGATCTCCGAGACTGGCCGCCCAGCTGACTATTTTTGTTACTTCTGGGCGTTTAACGTTCCATAGTTGGTCGTGTTCTTGTTGTAATTGTAAGTAACCTTCGCGGGTAACTAAATTTGTTTTCATGGTGAATTCTTTATTAACTCTAATGGTGTGCACGTTATTAAATTTGCCAAAACTTGTCGAGCGTAAAATGTAATAAAGTACGAGCAAGTAAGCTTTGAAATGTTCAGTAACAATCTAAGCAAGTAATTAGTTTTTGATTATTCAGTTTTTCATTTATATTAACTAATAATTGGATATAAAAATAAGAAAGAGATTATGGGACACGAGACCACAAAAGTATTGGTTGTTGATGACGATATGCGCTTGCGCAGTTTGCTTGAACGTTACTTAGTTGAGCAAGGTTTTATTGTGAGAACCGCAGGAAATTCGGAGCAAATGGACAGACTCCTTGAGCGTGAAAATTTTCATCTAATGGTTCTCGATTTAATGCTTCCAGGTGAAGATGGATTGTCAATTTGTCGTAGGTTACGCCAAAAAGAAAACGAAATCCCTATTGTTATGCTCACCGCTAAAGGCGATGAAGTAGATCGAATTATAGGTTTAGAGCTCGGTGCTGACGATTACATCCCAAAACCATTTAATCCACGGGAATTACTTGCGCGTATTAAAGCTATTTTACGCCGCCGCGCAAAAGAAGTGCCAGGCGCCCCTGCTGCTGAAGAAAACTTGATCGCATTTGGTAAATTCACCCTTAATTTAGCAACGCGCGAAATGAGTGAAGGGGACAAAACAATATCGCTTACCAGTGGTGAGTTTGCAGTGCTTAAAGCGCTTGTTTCGCATCCACGAGAGCCACTTAGCCGCGATAAGCTAATGAACTTAGCGCGTGGGCGTGATTACAGTGCGCTTGAGCGAAGTATTGATGTGCAAGTGTCGCGACTTCGACGCATGATTGAAATTGATGCTGCCAATCCGCGTTATATTCAAACCGTATGGGGTTTGGGGTATGTATTTGTTCCTGATGGTGAAAAGTAATTTATATGGGATTTTTTCCGCGTAGTGCGTTTGGACAAACGGTTTTTTTGGTAGCCGCATTATTACTAATAAACCAAATAGTGTCTTACGTTACAGTAAGCTTATATGTTGTAAAGCCTACAATTGAGCAAGTAAATTTAATGCTCGCAAAGCAAATAAAAACCGTATTTATAGATTGGGAAGACGGCATTGAGATAAACGACGAGGTTTCAGAAAAGTTTTTTGAAATCACAGGAATTGAAGTAATGACTCAACGTGAGGCAATGCGTAATGGGTTAGGGCAAACTCGTGAGTATTCAGGATTATCGCGCAGTATGACGAAACAGTTAAATGGCTTCTCGCGTGTGCGCATTAGCCAAACTGGTCCACTCATATATTGGGTCGAAGCCCCCAAGCTCCAGGTTACTGGGTTAAAGTACCGTTAACTGGTTTCCAAGAGAATAATTTAGAGTTTTTAACTTTTTATTTATCAAGCATCGGATTTTTAAGTGTGTTAGGTGGGTGGTTGTTTGCAAGGCACCTCAATAGGCCGCTTAAAGCGTTACAGCAAGCTGCAATAAAAGTTGGTAAAGGTGATTTTACTACTAAGTTAGCAGAGGAAGGTTCAACAGAAGTGATAGAAGTAACGCGCGCGTTTAATCAGATGTCGCGGGGTATTGCTGCACTTGAGAATGACCGCCGTTTATTAATGGCTGGTGTGTCACATGATTTACGCACGCCGCTTACACGCATTCGTTTAGCGACTGAAATGATGGCTGAAGCTGATGAGTACTTACGCGAAGGTATTATTTACGATATTGAAGACATGAACGGTATTATCGACCAATTTATCGAGTACTTACGCCATCATAAGCGTGAAGAACTAACCTGTGAAAATATAAATGCACTGGTGGCTGAAGTTATTCATTCGGAGCTAAAGCATCAACGTGTAATTACGTTTAAAGAGAACCCAAGTATTGGCAATATACCGCTAAGCTCTGTGGCTATTAAGCGTGTAATAACAAATATGATTGGTAATGCGCTGCGTTATTCACAAGATGATATAGAAGTACTTAGTTATTTTAGTCCAAATAAAAAATATGTCGTTATTGCAGTAAACGATAATGGCCCCGGCATTCCTGAAAGTGAGTTAGAGTCTGTGTTCGAACCATTTAAGCAAGGTGATGCTGCCCGAGGGAGCGAAGGCAGTGGTTTAGGGCTGGCAATTATCAAGCGTATAGTAGATATGCACGATGGAAAAGTGATGCTTGAAAATCGTCCCGAAGGCGGGCTAAGTGCGCAAATATACTTGCCTATAAAAGTAACTAACCAAGCTGTTTAAAGCGAATAGCTGTGTAGTTACTAACTGTAAACTAAGTGTTTAATACCAAATGGACTTACAAGGTATAAGCCATATGATTACCTCCACATATTTCAAAATACATGTGCTATGTATGGTCAGGCATTAATCGTTTTTTTTAGGGTATTGTATACAGCTTTTTCGTAGTGTTTTTTATAATGGAGCAAAATAGAGTGTTTGTATCGCTTCTTAGCATGCTTTTGAGCTGTTACATCATTAATCATTAATACCAATTCGTAATAATCTTTGAGCAATTTGAGAGCTTAAACTTGACGCTAACTGTGTTAAATATTTCTTATATAGAACAACTAAATAACGAATTTTTGCCTTATTATCGACACTGTTTTCTTACCTCAAAATAGCTTACTTAATTAAGCTATTTGGTATTACGAAGATTAAATAGTGACCTTACTTTTTATAGCTACTTGATTTGTAATTATTCGAGTAGTTAGAAAAATTATTAGCATTGGATAGCTAATATATATTTTTACTCCCCATAAATGCCAAACATGCGCAGCCCTTTGGGTTTGCCCTAGAGACGGTTTACTATTTTTCGGTTTTTACTTAGCCCACTAGGTTGCAAACTTCCTGCGATAACTAAATCACCCCTAGCTAAAGTAGCTTTAGTCATGAAAGATCAACACTCTAGCGTAAAAATAATCATGGTTATGCTTTATATTGATGTCTGCGTTGCCAAAAAGGCATTTTAGACCAGCGCTGTTCTTGGTTATAAAAGAAATGTTGATGGTGTAAATAATGACGCCATATTTGCTCTATTTGCTGTTGGTAAGTTTTATTAAAGTGCTGTTGTATATCATTGTCGATAATTTTTAGTATATTTGATTTTTTAAGCAGTAATACGAGTTGCATCGCATTTGCCATTGCGTTAAAAATTCCTTGTGATGACAAGGGATCAAAGCTTATAGCTGCATCACCTAATGCGGCCCATTGTTGACCTGAAAAGTTGTTCAAACGTGTTGAGTTAGCACTTACAATGCCCTGTAAATTTAGCGTTTTTTGATTGTCATTTAGTAATTTTGCGAGTGATGAGTGTTGTTGAGCATACTTAATAAAGTATGCTGGATCGCGATGCAGCCCCTTAGGCATTAGGTCTGAATCAGTTTGGAAGGCTAAAACACGCCGCTGGTTTGGAAGTGGAGCACTGTACCACCAACCATTATTAGTTGAGTGAATATTGCCCAGTTTATTTTCGCTATTGTCATCTAAAGTTGCCCAACATGATATGAGGCGATCACTTTGCTGGCGATCGGTATACTTTTTGGCAAAATGTGCTTGGCGACCAGTTGCATCAATAACGAATGGACACACTATGGTTACTTCCTGATCTTCATTTAAGTCTGAATTTATAAGTGTAATATGCCAAGAGTTTTCTTTGTATTGACTGTTAATTAATTTAGCGGGCCAAATGCATTCTACGCCTCGCTGTTGGGCTTTTTCACGTAAAAACAACTCAAACCTTTTTCGGTCTAGTCGCCAGCCGAAACCATCAGGGTTATTGAGGTTATCTGCAATGTGCAGGGCTTCTTGACCCCAGCTTATTTGCATTCCGGCATTAGGCAAATGATGAGGAAGTGCAATATCCGTTTCTAATCGGCTTTCAAATTCAGTTAGTAAGTTGAGTTGTTTTAAAATTCGTCTTGCTGCGGGTGCTAAGCACTCTCCAATACGTTCTTCAGGAGATGCTGATTTATCGATAAGCGTCACCTTATAAGAATCGCACAAAGCAAGCGCGGCAATACATCCAGCCACGCCAGCACCAATGATCACAACACTGTTTTTTGCGTCCTCATTTTTAATCATTGGCATAGCGATTTCAACGTCCTTTGATGCGATGAAAACGGTTGGCTTTTTCGGTCACGCCTAAATCTACTTTGCTTCGATTATGAGTCAAATCTACAGAGAGAGTAACGTTACTATGTTGTATTGCTTTACTGGCTAAGTTAACTAAACCTTCGCCTGCTTTATTATGAGGTAGCATGCCTACCTGCATAGTGTTGGGGAATTGTTCGTCGTTAATAGCACCAGTATGTGTTTGTACAATAGCAAGTTCTGCAAAGTGCTCAACCATACTATTTATTTGGTTGGTATAGGTTGCAGGGTTACCATGTAGGGGCAAGTCATCAAGCCAATCTGTTCTATATGCAAACGCTTGCTGGCGGGTACTATCAGATAATGATGTATCAAGAACCTGTTGATAGCGTCGTTGATTCATTATTTGATTGGGAACACGAGCTGGCCAAAATGTGGGTAAAAATGGGTCATACTCAGAGCTATAACCATCGCGACAACTGGCCGTGTCAGTTTGCCATGGAATAGCCATCCAACGTGTGATCCCTCCTGCTACTTGGCCACCAAACAAAGGGCCTTTTGCTAAAGTATAAATATCATGATTCATAATAGGCCCATAATAACAATGATCACTTTGTGTATCAGGTAATGCATGTTTTAGTCGAAATGGAGACATATACATTCCGGCCGTTCGCATTGGCCAAGTCATCTCACAGCCTGGATGAAATGCATCAGCAAGGCAAAACTCCATTGCACCACGCGTTAGCTGTTCAGGCTGTTCGGCAACAGGGTAGTCATCAATAGTTGGTGGCTGAGTTGGCACAGGGCAGCGTGATTGTGGTTTGTAATCATTAATGAAATCACCTTTTACCCACTGGTCTAAAAACGACAATTGTAAATTAGACAAAGTCGCATGCTGGCGTACTGAGCCTGTTGGAGGGATGCTAATAGCGTCACCATATAACCAAGGCCATAGTTGAGGTGCTTGTGCACCTGATACATCAGTTCGACGAAAGTTATTAGATAAAGTCCGGCGGAGCTCTTGATATGCAGGTGATGGGTCACTAAGTTTTGCCAACCATTCTGGGGTCGTATAATCAAATTGACCACCCCAGCCGAATGCACCAGCAAAGCCGCTATTAACCCACTGTAAATTGGTCATCCTAGAAAATAGAGGTTGAATATCCTCTGTGAATGATGGGCGTTGTGGTCGTGCTAGCATGCTACTATTAACAGCAACATCGCGCATTAAATCCCACATAGTACGAACTGATTTTTGCATAGGCGCATAATCAGGCGGCGCACAAATGACCCAAGCTGGTTCAACTCTTAATGCAACACCATTATAAACAACCTCGGCAGTAATTGGGCCATCGGATATATCGTCATACCAACCTTCGTTGTTGGCGAAAGTTACCGCAATATCGCCTTTTAAATTACGGGCAACACCATGTCCTCCTAACATTATTAATCGACCGTGGTTATCGCTGCGCATCTCGCCTAAGTAGACATCTTCGTCCATAAACTTACCAATAAAGTTATGTTCGTTTTTGCTATTTACGTTTTTACCACTTAGCTTGCGCTGACCACCATTAATATGAAGTTTATCTCGGTCTGCTACATTATTATTACGCAGTAGCGAAGGTGGAGCGTCTGCGGCTTCAGGAATATCTAAAGCAATTTGAAACTCGTACCAAGATGATTTTTGATTGGCGAGTTGGGCGTGCCATGTGATATCTGCATTATCTAGTGTAAGCTCTTTTATAGCCTTACCTGCAGCGTTAAAACCATAAATTCTAAACTCTGCAGCTTGGCGTTTAAGTGCACCGCTTTTATCGCGATACGCATATTCGTCACTATTGGGAACTGGTTGAGGTTGCTGCGGACCAATAAAATAATCGTCCTTGCTGTTGCCAACGCGCATTACGCCAATAGGAGGGTAAATTCCGGCATAAACAATACATTCAGAATCCGCTTCTTGTGCTTGTTCTGGATTGAAGTTAGTTAATTTAGTAGGCTCTTGTAGCTGTTGTCCGTTAGCTGTATGACGTGCTTTTGCACTGGCTGCATAGGCTGACTTTCGTGCAAGTGCGATACTGCCAAGTGGTTCATGGGCGGCTAAAGTGCGCCAAATATTAAATGCCAAGTTACTACCAAGTTCGGCTTGGCCAATTGCTGTAATATTTTGTTGTGCTAGATGTAGACGAGCAATACACACATAAGGACTTTGTTGAGTGCTCCATACTGCTTGAGCGTCATCGAGTGGCATTGTTTCTGGATTTGTACGTAGTTGTACCTCAAATCGAAATTTAGCACTCCCTTCTCGTAATCGTCGCTGTAAATCTAAAGCAAGGTAATTGTTATCAACGCATGGCGCGCCGACTTCACTCTCTTCAGGAACTAAGCGATATTTAACAATTTGTTGATCACCTAGCTTGAATGGCAAAATAGCCCAATATTTGGCGCTTAAGCAGCTCGATTCAACTTTTTGCATGTCGTTTAGGATGTTAGCAACGTCACTATTTTTAGGGTCATTTAGGTAAGCATCATAATCTTTATCAATCACTCCTGCTGTTGTAAATTGGCACATCTGTTGCGCATTTTTAGTGAAAAAACGATCCATATTTTGAAAAATAAAATCAGCGGTATTGCTTTCACCAATTAATTTATCTCCATTGACCGCAAACAACTTCATTGCTAAACCAAGTGTGCTGTGTAAATCGGGTGAGGAGGAGTGGTATCACTCGAAAAACGTATGGCGCATTCATATTCACTTTTAGAAAAAATACCAATTTTGAATTGCGGGTCTATGTCTGGATTAATTTTAAACTTACCGTATGCGATGCCATGTTGCTTTCTAAAAACGGCACGTTGCGCAGGTTGTTGACCTTTATCAATACGTGGTACTTGGCCGAGGCCAACAAACATCTCAGTTAAACGTCTACAGGCTTGTTCAACACTTTCGTTATCTGACCAACAAGGTATGTTGTTAGCTGATGGTTTTGTTGGATTTTCTTTTTTAGCCATTGTAAGTGTTCCTTTTAAGCTATTGAGATATAAATTGGTTTTGAGAAAATATTGTATTTTTATTAATTTCAGCTGCGTGATTTTTACGAAAAAAAGAATAAAACTACCGTTGTTATTTGTTTTCAATATTGCATTCGGAATGCTGTGAGATTGGCAATCGAGATTGCAAGAAATAGGTATTAAATGCCTAAGCTGTATGAGTAACCACTTTTTATGTTCTTCTTCGTTTTAGCTGCAACTTAGGATTATTGTTATCCAATACTAATTTTTTATGTGGAATTATTGATAAAGGTAGATGATGCAGCTAAAGAAATCTATTACAGAGCATTACAGCAAATGGCATATCTAAAAAAGAATAGGTGAGGCTGACAAAGGGTTATTTAAAAAATGTGTGTTTGGTTTGTAGGCAACGCTGCGCCTAATGTATATGGTTATCCCTCATAAATACCAAGTAAGTGCACGCTGCTATTTAAGTTACAAGTTTCGCACCGCGATTAAATAGCACCTGGGTTGAAAATCTTGAAAAGCCAATAGCCCAGGTTACTTGGTATATTTTTTGTGTTATTTAAAGTGCTTTAAAGCGAATTGCTGTACCACCACTTGTTGCTAGTTTTAAAGTAAGCTTATCGTTTGCAGTTACAATACGTTTCTCGATAGCTAAATTGTATGGGTTATTTTTCCACTCGGCATTTTCACCGTCTTTATAAATTTGTGCTTCAAATTTTTTGCCTTGATCTAAAAAATCGAGTTTTACTTTAATCGTACGGGCTTTTTCATCGGTAACGGCACCCAAGTACCAATCGTTTCCTGAGTATTTACCACTTTTACGCTCTTTGCGGGCAAATACAATAAAGTCGCCTACTTCGCCATCTAGGGCAATACTTTGCTGCCAATCGGTGGGAACATCTTGGATAAATTGAAATGCGTCGGGCTTCGCTAAGTAATTTTTAGGTAAGTCGGCCGCCATTTGAATTGGGCTATACAAAACAACATAAAGCGCCAGCTGTTTGGCAAGTGTAGTTTGTGGGCGATTTGTGTCATCACCTAAGCCATTAAAGCTCATACCAAAAATACCAGGTGTAAAGTCCATTGGGCCTGCAAGCATGCGGGTAAAGGCAAGCATTGGTATGTGTTCAGGTGGGTTAGGCGGGGAGCCCCATGCGTTAAACTCTTGTCCACGTGCGCCTTCACGCGCAATCCAGTTGGGGTAGGTGCGGCGCAGACCCGTATCTTTAATCGGCTCGTGGGTATTTATACTAATTTTATGCTTTGCGGCAAGTTTTATGTTGTAAAGATACTCGTTAACCATAAACTGGCCATCGTGCCATTCATGACGAGCTATGCCGTTTTCATCTATGCGTTTAATATTCCCGCCATCAGCTACGTAACCTGTTTTTACCTGGCTTACGTTTGATTTTTCGTAAAGAGCAAAGGCGTCTTCCATTTGATCACGATAGTTGCTCACATTACCTGACGTTTCGTGATGACCAATGAGCTGAACGCCTTTCTCTTTGCCATATTGTGCAAGTGTTGCAATATCAAAATCGTCATAAGGTTTTGTAAAATTAAATACATCGCCATTAAAATACCAATCACCATCCCAGCCAATATTCCAGCCTTCAACTAATACGCCATCAAAACCATACTGCGCTGCAAAATCCATATAGTATTTAGTTGTTTTTGTGGTTGCTCCGTGTTTTTCGCCGCTCCCCCACGTTTGTGTTTCTATGTGCATTCCCCACCAAATACCGACGTATTTACCAGGTTTAATCCACGATACATCGTCGAGCTTATTTGGCTCGTTTAAATTTAAAATAATATCCGAATTAACTAAATCAACAGCATGTTCGCCCATTTGGATTGTACGCCACGGGGTATTGAATGCGCCTTGTTTTTTAACTGCAATACCGTCTGACCAAGGTGTTAAATCTGCCTGAAATGTACCAGGGCGACGTTGATTAAGCACCATGGCGGCGTAATCAACAAGTGCAGCTTCGTGAATACTTAAATGTATGCCATCTTTATTTTTAAAGGTAAATGGAGTGTGCACTAAAGCTGCGTCATTAAGCGGGGTGGTGTTATAAACATACTCATAACGATTCCAACCGCGAGCAGGTATCCACCATGCTGTTGCATTGTTACTGTCGGCTATTGCAAACTCGGTAAGCTCTTTGGTTATTTCTGTTTTTTCGAAACCTATTTGTTCAGGCACTTCGTACCTAAAGCCAATACCATTATTAAAGGCTCTAAATTTTACGGTGAAAGTACCACCTTGAGGCTGTGATTTATTAAATGTTACGGCAACTTCATTATGCTTATCAGTCACTGTTTGGCGCTCACCCCAAGGCAGCTGCCATTGAGTATTAACGGTTTGTTTTTGGGTTTTTGCTATTTTAAAGCCTTCGCTAAAAGGTGCTTGTTGTTTAAATTCAAACCCTAGAGCGGAGCTAGTTATTACTGGTCTGTTTTTAAAATCAATAGAATATGTTGGAGTATTTAGTTCGTCTGATATAGTTATTTTTATATTGCCATTAGGAGATTGCAACGTCGCTGTTTGAGCAAAACAACTGCTCGAAAAAGCTAAAAGTAAAAGTGTTGATGTTCTCATTATGAGATCCTTGGTATGCCAGTATGAATTAACCAGCATAAAGGCAGTTATTAAGGAATACGAACTTCTACATACGTATTCAATGTTATAAAAAATAGAAAGAAATAAGTAATCTAACCGGTCTATAATATAAATAAGTTGAAAATAAGAATGGTAAGCGAATGATTAAGTATTTAATTTTTATAATATCAATGGTTTTAAGTTGGCAAGCAGCGGCAATTCAAATAACAATTAAAAATACAAAAGATGAACCAATGGCGAATGCCGTCGTGTGGCTAACTGCAAAAAACACTTCAGAAGTAATCATTGCACCGGATGCGCCTTATGCAATGAGTCAAAAAAACAGAGAGTTTACACCACGCATTTTAGTTGTACCGCAAAACGCTAAAGTGGAGTTTCCAAATGCAGATTCTATTATGCATCATGTGTATTCGTTTTCTAAGGCTAAAACATTCGAATTAAAGCTATATAAAGAACAACCTAAAGCGCCCTTGGTGTTTGAGCAAACCGGTGTTGTAGAGCTTGGGTGTAATATTCATGATTGGATGTTGGGTTATATCGTTGTGGTTGATAGCACTATTTTTGCTATTACCGATATAACAGGAAAGGTTGATTTAGCAGCACCTTTAGGAGAATACACTCTCAATGTATGGCATTCAGGATTTGGTGATATTAGTAATGTTGAATCAGAGAGTGTAACTGTAAATTCAGCCCCACTTACTTATAAAATAAAGCAAACTATAACCGAACAAATTGATTTTGCCACGGACGAATTCGATGATTACTAATAACTTACTAAAGCTGACACTGCTGTGTTGTATTGTATTTTTTAGTGGTGCGTTAAGTGCACAGGTAAAAGGCTTAATACAAGTTAGAGCAGTGCAAGGTGATGATACGCTTAGTTTTCAAGAGGGCGGTATTGGATTGTATCGGCACGATGCTAAAAGCGATGAGCTTATTTTATCACAAGGTATTTTAGATTTTAATGTTGATTTAGCATCTAGTTGGTCGGCTCATGGTGTACTGAATATAAATCAAGACCCTGATGTGGCTTTAGGTTTAACGCAAGCTTACATAAAGTACCAACCGTTATCTAACAGTAACTATAAATGGCATGTACGTGTAGGTGGCTTTTATCCATTAATGTCTTTAGAAAACCCAGATATTGGCTGGACGTCGCCATATAATTATACAAATTCAGCAATTAATAGTTGGATTGGTGAAGAACTACGTACTGTCGGAGTTGAGGTTACTATAAAGCGACCTGCAAAGCGTTTTAATAGTGCACATGGCTTTAGCGTTATAGGAGCTACATTTAAAGGAAATGATCCCGCAGGTACATTGCTCGCATGGCGTGGTTTTGCATTACATGACAGGCAAACAACATTTAACGAAGGCGTCAGGTTTGCACCTATAGCAGCATTAAATGAATCCCAATTACGTTGGCAAGCTAACCAAGTATTACCGTTTGAAGAGGTGGATGGTCGCTTTGGTTATTATGTGGGTATGCACTGGGATTACTTAAAACAATCACAATTTCGAATTTATTATTATGATAACAATGGCGATCCGACCAAGCTTAATATTAGCTCAGGACAATATGCGTGGGATACTCGGTTTACCAGCGCCGCATGGCTCTATAAGTTAAATAAAAAAACACGCCTCATTGCGCAAGTGTTAAGTGGTAAAACTGAAATGGGATATAATGCGTTAATAGACAATACATACTATAGTCATTATTTAATGATGAGTCATAAAGAAGGTAAGCACAGAGTATCGTTGCGTTATGATTATTTTAAAGTTACAGATAACGATACCACTGTATTTGACCCTAATGGCAGTCATGGTGAAGGTATAACTGCAACATGGCGTTATCAGTTGAGTGAAAAGTTACAAATAGGTGTTGAAGGAGCTACTCTTAAAAGTGTAGTTGAAAATAGAGCTGCAATTGGTTTTAAACAGTCTATTTCACAACAGCAAGTAATGCTTAACATGCAATGGAAATTATAAATTTAATGCATGTGTTGCCTTTTTAAAACTTAGTTATAGTGTGTAATCCCGTCAGGAGTGATAAATGAATTTGCATAGTATTCGCGTTAAAGTTTCTTTTCCTATAGTGATTTTAGGAATTGCAGTATTGTCGTTAATTATTGGCTACACCCATTTAATTAATCTACAAAAAAATGCATTGGATGTGCAATCTGAAAAATTTATTAAGGCAACTTCACTCGCATTAAATGCGGATCGTGACTTATATCAAGCTAAGCTCGCAGAGTTAAACTTTGTTTCGCATACTAATGATATTGAAAAATATAAGGCAGACTACAAAGAAAATGCAGCGCAAGTAATACAAAAATTAAAGCAATATCTGGAACTTCTCACTGATTTTCCTGAAATCAAAAATGAATTTAGAAGTTTTGATGCTACTTTTAACGCTTGGTTTAATGCTTCTAACGATTATATGGCTGATAAGAGTGAGGCAAAACAGTTTGAATCGGAACAGACATTTGCTGATTTAAGAGCAAGGCTTAACCACGCTGGAGAGTTAGCTGAAAAAACTTCCGAACAAGAAATTAATAAATTATCCGAAAAAATAGAGTCGACCAAGTTGATGATGTTAGTTTTCGTTATAATTATCTTATTAATAGCCGTTTGGTTTAGCTACATAATACCTAAACAGTTAACGCAACAAATTAATTTTGTTACAGAACGTATTAATGATATTGCATCGGGGGATGGTGATTTAACGGGGCGTATACAAGTAACATCTCAAGATGAGTTTGCAGATCTTGCTACCGGTTTTAATAGCTTTTTAGACAATTTACAGCAGCTTGTTCGCGATATTTTAGAGCAATCAAAAGAACTAAATACGTTAGGTGCAGATCTAAGTAAGGTTGCGAATCAAAATAACAGTGTAAACCAAGCTTTAGGTCAGGCTTCTGAATCTATAGTCAGTGCTGTACATGAAATGAGTGTGGCAAGTAGAGAAGTTGCAGGAGTTGCTCAACAATCGTCGAGTGAGGCTGATAACTCTTTAAATTTGGCGCAACAAGGTTTAACTGCCGTTGCTAATTCGAGCGCTCGTATTGTCTCTCTTTCACAAAATATGGATCAGGCGATGGCGCGCTCAACTGAACTACAACAAAGTTCAGATAACATAGCCAAAGTATTAGAGGTTATTCGTGCTATTGCGGAGCAAACCAACCTATTAGCATTAAACGCGGCAATTGAAGCAGCACGTGCTGGCGAATATGGCCGAGGGTTTGCTGTTGTTGCTGATGAAGTCAGAACGCTTGCAACACGTACACAGGTAAGCACTAACGATATTCAACAAATGATTGAGCACTTTGCGACAAGTGTTGAGCAATCTATAAAAGCAATTGATGAAGGAAAGCAGTTTGCTGATGATGCTGTGGGGTCATTTACTCAAACTAATGATGTACTTAATGCAATGCAAAGCTCGTCAACTAAAGTGAACGATATGGCAATGCAAACAGCGCAGGCTACAGAAGAGCAAACTACGGTCGCCGACGAAATAAGTCAAAATTTATCATCACTAAATGATCAAACTGTTGAAGGTGTTGCACTTGCACGAACAACTGAAGATGTATCTAAAAAAATGGAACAATTAACCGATGAGTTAAATCGTTTAGTGCATCGTTTTAAAGTTTAAACAGTGAGCTATTAAAACAATCAGGGGCCTATTAGGGCCCCTTTTTAATGCAATTTATATCTAAGTGAATGGGACTATTTTTTATCGAATGCGCGTTTCATGTAGTTAGGTGTAGCGAGTGCACCATGGTGAATACCGCTGTTGTAGTATTCACTTTGCTCAGCTATTTGTACTGCGCCGTCTTCTCTGAAACCGTTAAATGCTTGTGATTTACGTGCAAGTGTTACCGACCATAAACCACTTGGGTAAATTGGTTGTGGGAATGGCAGTGTTTGTAAATCGTTAAAGCCTACGCTTAGCATTGCTTCGCGCATTTCAACTAACAATGGCATGTGCATAAGTGGCGATTCACTTTGTTGTACTAAAATACCACCTGGGCGCAATGCATCTAAACAGCTTGTGTAAAACGCATGGTTAAATAAGCCCTCACCTGGACCCACCGGATCGGTGCCATCAACAATAACCACGTCGATAGATTCGCCAGCGGCTTCGCGCATGTATTTAATACCGTCGTCAAACATAACCGTTGCACGGGCGTCGTTGTTAGATTCACAAAGCTCTGGGAAGTATTTTAACGACATTTGCGTCACTACTTCGTCGATATCTATTTGCGTTACAGTTTCTACGCCTGGGTGTTTTAATACTTCGCGTAAAGTACCGCAGTCGCCGCCGCCAATAATAACCACGTTTTTAGGGTTTGGATGCGCTAAAAGTGCAGGGTGGCTGATCATCTCATGATAAAAGAAGTTTTCGCGGGTTGTGACCATAGTACACCCGTCGATGATCATTAAATTACCAAAGTCTGTGGTTTCAAACATTTCTACCTTTTGAAAAGGAGACTGTTTTTCATCTAACTTTTTATTAATACGTAATGAAAATGCGCTGCCATCGCGGTCGCTAATTTCAGTAAACCACTTACTTTGATCTAAATTTGCCATAGTTGCTATTACACTTTTTAGGTTGAGTATGAAAAAGGGGCAATTTTGCCAGTGCTTGGCGTTTTGCTCAACGACATTTTAACTGATTTAACGAATAAAGTTAGTTAGGAGTGAGTGAAAGTTCAATTTTTGTTAGCCTAGTGGATAGTGACGTATTAAAATGCGGCTTTATACCTAATTGACTAAAGAAGAGTTGCCATGACCTGGGGTTTAGAAACAGCACGCGCCACTTATAACGTTGCTCATTGGAGTGATGGTTATTTTGATATTAACGCACAAGGCGAACTGGTAGCTTACCCAGATGGCGACCAAACAAAACCGGCCATTTCTTTAACGCAATTAACAGAGCAGTTTAAGCAACAAGGGTTAACGTTGCCGGTTTTAGTACGCTTTACCGATATTTTACAAAATCGTGTAGACACACTTACTAACGCGTTTACGCAAGCGCGAGCAAATCGTGAATATAACGGTAAATACACCTGTGTTTATCCAATTAAAGTAAATCAGCAGCGTTCTGTAGTAAGTAAACTATTAGCGCACCCAAGCGGACTTGTTGGCCTAGAAGCAGGCTCAAAGCCAGAACTTATGGCTATTTTGGGCGTAGCAAAAGAGCCAATTACTATTGTGTGTAACGGCTATAAAGACAGTGAGTTTTTACGTTTAGCGTGTATTGGTCAAGCAATGGGCCACAGCGTAAAAATTGTGGTAGAAAAGCTTTCAGAACTGACCACACTACTTGAAGAAATAGACAACCTAGGCATTGAACCTGCTATTGGTATTCGTATTCGCCTAAACTCAGTAGGCAAAGGCAAGTGGCAAAACACCGGTGGCGAAAAAGGCAAGTTTGGTTTAACGGCAGGCCAAGTACTAAGTGCTGTTGAAGTGCTTAAAAAGCATAATAAACTGCACTTAATGCAAATGGTGCATTTTCATATTGGTTCTCAAATTGCCAATATTCGTGATATTCACCGTGCTTTGCGTGAATGCGCACGCCACTTTGCTGAGCTTACGCAATTAAACGTACCGTTAAATACCGTTGATGTGGGTGGCGGCTTAGGCGTTGATTACGAGGGCTCTGGCTCACGCAGTGCATGTTCAATGAACTACACAGTAGAAGAGTACGCACGTAATGTAGTGAATGCATTTGCAGACGTGTGCGACCAACATAACCTTACGCATCCGGCTATTATCACCGAATCGGGACGTGCTTTAACGGCTCACCATGCGGTATTAATTACTGATGTAATAGACGTAGAAAAAGCGCCAAATCATTTAAATCCAGAGCCACCGCTTGAAAATAGCGCATTAGTGCTTGATGAAATGTGGCAGTGTTTACAGCGTTTAAACCCGCGTATGGCATTAGAGATTTATCACGACGCCATGCACTTATTTAGCGAAGCGCACGATCAGTACGTGCATGGCTTAGTAAGCATGCTAGAGTGGGCAAAAATAGAGCAGCTTTATTTTACTATTTTACATCGTGTACGTGCATCGCTTAGTAATAACGCGCGCGCGCACCGTGAAGTGCTCGACGATTTAAACGAAAAGCTGGCCGATAAACTCTTTGTTAACTTTTCATTATTTCAGTCATTGCCAGATGTATGGGGTATTCAGCAGTTGTTTCCGGTTATGCCAATCGAAAATTTAACTCAGCCATTGACGCAACGTGCGATTATTCAAGATATTACCTGTGACTCTGACGGGCAAATCCGCGAATACGTTGAAGGTGCTGGTATCGAAACTAGCTTACCCATTCCAGAATATAAACATGGCGAGCAATACCATATTGCGATGTTTATGGTGGGTGCATATCAAGAGATTTTAGGTGATTTACATAACCTATTTGGTGATACCGATTCGGTGCATGTAGAGCTTAACGACGAAGGTTATGTGTTAACCAATGCCATAAAAGGTGATAGCGTTAAGGATGTATTAAAGTTTGTTGACTATGATAGCGCTATTTTAGCTGACAACTTTGCGTACCAAGTTAATAAACTTGATGTATCGATGCAGTGTAAACAAGGTTATTTAGCTGAGCTTAATGCAGGCCTTGAAGGTTATACCTATTTTGAAGATTAATTTGTAAGCAACTGAAAGCGTAGTATTAGTTGCTGCGCCATGTTTAAAGGAAGTAGAAGTAATGTCAGTTATTCGCGGTGTACTTAGTATTATTTTGTACGCAATAAACACACTCTTTTGGTTTGTGCCTATTTTTATTTGTGGGCTTATAAAGCTTATCCCTATTAAGCCACTGCAAAAATTAATGAGCTGGGTTGCTAAACAATGTGCAACTATTTGGGTCACTTTTAATAGCTTAAATCAAATGTTATTTACGCCAACAAAACTTAATGTAACTGGCCTTGAAGACCTTAAGCTAAAGGATTGGTACCTAGTAATTGCAAATCACCAAAGCTGGGTCGATATTTTAGTATTGCAGCGCGTGTTTAACCGTAAAATTCCATTTTTAAACTTCTTTTTAAAAAAGGAGCTTATTTACGTGCCTATTCTAGGTTTGTGTTGGTGGGCGCTTGATTTTCCGTTTATGACGCGCACGAGTAAAAGCCAATTAAAAAAGAATCCAAAGCTGCGTGGTAAAGATTTAGAAACTACGCGTAAAGCCTGCGAAAAATTCAAAGAGATGCCAGTAAGTGTGGTTAACTTTGTTGAAGGCACTCGTTTTACTACGCAAAAGCATGCGCGCCAAAATAGCCCGTTCCCACATTTATTAAAACCAAAAGCGGGCGGTATTGCTTTTGTAATGCAAGCAATGGGCGAGCAAATTACTAAAGTGGTTAACGTCACAATTCATTACCCCGATGGCATCCCTACTTTTATGGATTTTGCTGGTGGTAAGGTAAAAAATATCAACGTACACGTGGAAGTAAGGCCGGTAAGCGAAGAGCTTATTGGTGACTACACCGGTGATTCTGAATTTAGAATTCGCTTTCAAAGTGAGTTAAATCGTTTATGGGAAAATAAAGAGCAAACATTGCAATCGCTCGAAAAACCATAAAGAAAAGGTAAAAAATATGAGCTTACAGTTATGCTAAAAAAGTGGTTACCAAATTGGCTTAACGGCTTAATTGTAGGCTGCGTGTTGTTTTCTAATGTCATACTTTTTGGGTCGCTGGTATTAATGCTGGGTCTTATTAAGTTATTGCTTCCTCTACCTATTGTTAATTCTATATTGCACAGCGCTTATCGTGGTTGGTGTAACGGCAATCGTTTAGGGCTTTGGTTAGGTTGCCCTAATATTGTGGTTGATATAAGTGGCGACTTAAACTCAAAAAGTTGGTATTTACTTATTTGTAATCACGCGAGTTGGTTAGATATAACCGTACTTAGCTCATTACATGCTTTGCCTGCCCCTAAGTTCTTTTTAAAAGATGAATTAAAATACGTTCCTTTTATTGGCACTGGTGCGTGGGCTATGGGTATGCCGTTTATGAAACGGGTAAGCAAAGCGCAGCTTGCTAAAAACCCTAAACTCAAAGGGCTTGATGTAGAGCGAACTAAACATAGCTGTCGTAATTTCCGTCATCATCCTACTACCATCATTAATTTTGTTGAAGGTACACGCTATACACCAGCCAAACATAATCTGCAACAAAGTCCTTTTAAGCATTTATTAAAACCTAAAGCGGGCGGCATTGCTTTTGCGCTTGAAGTATTAGCCGATCAATTTGATGCCATGCTTAATACAAGTTTAGTATATAGCGGCAAAACAGATCATGTTTGCCGTAACTTGTTAAAAGGTGAGTTAGATTCTATTTATGTTTCAATAAACGTAACGCCCATTAATGACAATATGCAGGGCAGCTATCAAAGCGATGACGTATTTAAAGTTAATTTTCAGCATTATGTGAATGAGCTATGGGTTGCTAAAGATCAGCAGCTTGCCGATATTTATGCTCAGCAAAATTTACCTGAACCACAAATCAGTAAGGAAATTGAAACACTATGACGAATACCCACCTACAGGAGTTAATTACTCCTTGGTTTGATAAAGTGCCCGATGCAGATTTCCTGAGCTCAATTACAGCTACTGCGATTGGCGTATGTTCTCTATTAGTACTGTATTTATTTACGCGTCGTTTAATGTTGCCAGGCATTCAAAAAATAGTAACTAAGCTTTCTCCCGAGCGGATTGGTGCACTTTCTCCAATGTTAACCAAGCTCAACAAACGTATTGCAGGGTTGCTTTGTTGTGTTTTATTTTTAGCGACCTTCGACAGTGTTTATCCGGTTAACGAATTGGCCGCCGAAATATTAAAAACGGTGGGGCAGGCTTTATTAATTATCTACGTCGGCTTTATTATAAGCAGCATAGTGAGTATTGCTGGCGCTATTTATAACCAACTTGAATTTGCTCGTGAAGTCCCTATTCAGGGCTTAATTCAGGTTGTTAAGCTAATCACCTTTATTGTGTGTGCAATTTTAATTGTGAGCATTTTTCTTGAGAAGTCACCCACTTATATTCTCTCTGGTTTTGGTGCTATTGCTGCGGTTACATTATTAGTATTTAAAGACACCATATTAGGCTTTGTAGCGAGCATTCAAATAGCTGCAAATCGTTTAGTAACGTATGGTGATTGGATCCAAGTAGAAAACTACGGCGCCGATGGCGAAGTGATTGATTTGGGTTTAAACACAGTAAAAGTACGTAACTGGGATAATACCATCACAACTATTCCAACTTATATGTTGGTGGCGGGCTCGTTTAAAAACTGGCGCGGGATGCAAGAGTCGGGCGGTAGGCGTATTAAACGTTCACTTAATATAGATATGCACAGTATTTGTTTAGTAAGTGATGAGTTTAGAAAGCAAATTGATGCGGCTATTCCGCTACATGACTATATCCGAGTAACGACACTACCTGCGCAAGTTTCTAATTTAGGGCTGTTTCGTCGCTATGCTGAAGGCTATTTAAAACAGCACAGTAAAATTAATACGTCGCTTACGTTAATGGTACGAGAGCTACAACCACTAAACCATGGTTTACCTATTGAGTTTTATTGCTTTAGTGAAGACAAACGCTGGATTTCGTACGAGCATTTACAAGCCGAAATAATGGATCATTTACTTGCGGTATTACCCGTGTTTGGGCTTAGAGCGTATCAAAGTGTAAGTGGACAATTAAGCCCACCTAACGAGCAACAAACAGATAAGCCAACATTTAGAGTGATGGCAAATAGTGTTGTAAAAGACCCACAGCAATAAATAAAGCTAAGAGCCACCAAATAGGTGGCTTTTTAAATCGCAGCCATGCAAATGTAATTATTACTAACGCAACTTGCCAAAAGTTATGCACAGCCGATGTCCAAATTGGCGAATACAGTGCAGCCGCTAAAAAACCGACTACCGCTGCATTAAGCGCCGCTATTGAACTTGCAAAACGTGGCTTACTTGCCAAATTAAGCCAGCTCTTCTGAAACGCCAGTATAAGTAAAAAACCAGGCATAAATATAAGCAGTGTAGCTATAAGGGCGCCCACTAAAGGTTGCTCAGTAGTAAGTTGTGCGCCTAAGTAAGTAGCAATAGTAAACATAGGCCCAGGCACTGCCTGCGCGCTCGCGTAAGCACTTAAAAACTGATCATCACTCAATGCTGGTACGCCAGCTTGAAGTACCGGCAGTACTACGTGTCCGCCGCCAAACACCATTGCACCCGCTTGGTAAAAAGGGGTAAACAAAGCAAACTCATACCCTAGTGGAATAAAGCTAACACCAAGTAAGAGCGCAAACAACCCCAGTGCAATCCAATTAATATTACTTTTTGTACTGCTAGCACCTTTTGCTACTGTGCCAAGTTTTAATAAAGGCCATATAGCACCTATTGTGGCAGCGGTGATTAAAATTGCTATTTGAGTTCCCATCATTGGAAATAACACCAAAGCAAGTGTACTCATTACCGCAAGTAACTTAAGCGCAGCACTTGTACAAAAGCTTTTAGCCATACTAAGTGTTGCATCAGCGACTATAACAACGGCAAATAACTTTAAGCCTGCAATAATAGCAAAGTAAACAGCGTCAAACTGATGAGCACTAACCGCAAGCAGCACCATTATTAAAAACGAAGGCAGAGTAAAGCCTAAAAAAGCAGCTATACCACCAAGTACCCCAGCCCGCTCAACACCAATCGCAAAACTAACTTGGCTAGAGCCAGGCCCTGGTAATGCTTGGCTTAAACTAATAAGTTGTGCGTAACGCGTGTTAGTTAACCAATTTAACGAGTCTACAAAGTGGCGCTTAAAATAGCCTAAATGCGCAGCGGGGCCACCAAAACTCATGCACCCTAGTAAAAAAAATTGTCTAAAAATAGCAATTAACATTGCGCCAATATCCTTTGTAAAATTCATTAAATTGTCACAGCGTAGTATGACATTTTTATTAAAACGGCACATTAGTTTGAGGTCTGTTTAACAATCAAGCAAGATGCGCTGCTTTTAACACTCTCTTCATAGTTTGTTCATACGTGTATTTGCATACTCCTGCTAAATTCTTATTGAATAGGTAACATCATGACTTTAACTAAATCACTTTTAAGCGTAACCGTATTAGCTGTATTGCTTTCAGGTTGTGAAATGAATAACGCAGGTAAAGGCGCAGCAATTGGCGCTGCTGCAGGTGGCGTATTAGGTAAAGCTACGAGTAACCATAAAGATAAACGCTTTTTTATTGGTGCAGCAATAGGGGCACTTGCGGGCGCTGCTGTTGGCGACTACATGGATAAGCAAGAAGAAGCATTTCGTGATGAACTAGCGGGTTCGGGCGTTGAAGTTGTGCGTGAGGGCGACAACTTACGTTTGGTTATGCCATCAAATATTACCTTTGCGACGGATCAATCGTATATTTCATCAGGTTTTAACGACACGTTAAACGCGATTGCTAACGTTATGAATAAGTATGAAAAAACTTACCTTAGTGTTGAAGGCCATACCGATAGCACAGGTAAAGATAGCTACAACATGAACTTGTCGCGCGAGCGTGCACAAAGTGTAAAAGATTATTTAGTGAATCAACAAATTATGGCGGCACGTATTAGCACTAAAGGCTATGGCGAAACACGTCCAATTGCGACTAACGATAGTGCAAATGGTCGTGCTCAAAATCGCCGCGTAGAAATTCAGATAGTGCCTAATACGCAAGGTTAATTGTAATTAATCTGATATCTGCCTGCTTCAAGCAAACTCAACGTAGTTAACGTTGAAAATAGTGACTTGAGATAGTTTATTATTTTCAGTTGAAGTTGGTTATAAACCGCGCTAATGCGCGGTTTATTTGTTTATTTAATGGCACTTTTAAACCGGTTAGCTGTCATAACTAGTTCTTTCATAGGGACATATTTATGGCAAAGTGGCGTTCGACAATTATTTTATCAATACTTTTACATGGATTATTGTTGTTTTTTTAGCAACTTTAAAGGTACCTGAAATAAAACAGCCGCAATCACCGCCAATTAAAGCCTATATGGTAAGTGTGCCAGCCAAAATTAAAGCAACACAGCAAGCGCCTCAACAGAGTGTTAATAAAAGTGTGCGCATAGAAAAAAAGCCAAGTGAGCCGGTAAGTAAAACAGTATTAAAATCAGTAAGCTCTTCTAGTAAAAAAGCAGAAAAAACGGCTGAACCGGTAAACTCCACTATAACAAGCTCGACCAAAATAAATGCCCACTCTGCAGAATTAACGCCATATAAAAAAATCGACTTACAAAAAGGCCTTAATAGCATTTTACAGCAACAAATAGGATCTTTACCTGCTAGTACAACCTCTACTGGTACAACAGCTGATGAATACGCAACGGTAAAGAGGATCACAGTTCCAAAAGTATACTCTGCAACGGTGAAACCACTATTACAAATAGAGCAGCAAAGTATGCAATCTACTACCTATCGTAAAGGTGATACCTGTTTTAAAAAGGTGTTTATTGGCGCAGGCGTTATGCCAAAAAATGAATTACCAGATAGTTATTTAACCGCAGGGCAATTGTGCGGTAAAACTAAGTTAACAGAGGCTTATGATGCGGCTATGAACAAATGGTTTAGCAAAAAGTAGCAGCAAAGCCGCTGCTACTTTAATTAATTACTTGTACCAGCTCAATCTTTATTAAACTGTAATTCACATAGTTTTTGATACAGCGGATTGCTGGCTAATAACGCTTGGTGAGAACCCGTTGCTATTATTTCCCCATTTTCCATTACCACAATCACATCAGCATGTTTTACCGTGGCCAGCCTATGGGCAATTATTAACGTTGTTCTGTTTTGCATTAGGTGTTCAAGTGCCGCTTGTACGTAGTGCTCACTTTGTGCATCTAGTGCGCTGGTGGCTTCATCAAGAAGGAGTATTTCTGGGTCTTTTAATATAGCGCGGGCAAGCACAATACGTTGCTTTTGCCCACCAGATAACCTAACGCCTTGCTCGCCTAAAAAGCTGTGATAGCCTTGTGGCAACTGCTTTATAAATTCATCGGCATGGGCATGTTTTGCAGCGGCATACACTTGCTCATCGGTTGCATTTGGGTTGCCGTAGCGGATGTTATGCATAACATCGGAGCTAAATAAAATAGGGTTTTGCGCTACCATGCCCATTTTATTACGCAGAGTATTAAGTGATAGGTCTTTAATATTTATATCTTTAAACTTAATAGCTCCGCTGGCCGGATCGTAAAAACGTTGTAGTAATTCAAATAATGTAGTTTTACCAGCGCCGGAAGGGCCAACAATAGCCACAGTTTGGCCTTGCTCGATATTTAGGCTTATTTTATTAAGCGCACTTACGTCGGGGCGAGAAGGATAGTTAAAGCTAATGTTTTCAAGCGCAATTGCAGGGCTGCTACTTTCTTGCAGTAAATTACTATCTTGTGGGTTTAACGGGTTTTCTATTTCACTTTTAACAGCAAGTAACTCAAGTAATCTTGCAGCCGCGCCTGCTGCTCGTTGTAGTTCGCCATACACTTCAGCAACGGTAGCCACCGACATTGCCACCATAATAGCGTAAAACACAAATGCACCTAACTCGCCGCCGGTCATAGTACCCGCAAGTACATCGTTACCACCCACCCAAAGCATTGCGCTAATGGCACTAAAGGTTAAAAAATCACTACGGCTATTAAAAACGAACGTTGTTTGATACGTTTTTTAGCCACGTTAAAGGCTTTTTCGGTCTCGAGTGCAAAGGCATGTTGCTCTTGTTCTTCGTGGCTATAGCTTTGCACTACTTTAATATTTTGTATGATTTCGCCTGCATAGGTACTTATGTCGGCAATAGCATCTTGGCTAGAACTTGCTAGTTTTCGTACCTTGCGACCAAATATCATCATTGGGACAAGTACTAGCGGCACACAGGCCACAACCACTAAGGTGAGCTTTAAATTAGTAAATAACAGCATAGCAAGCCCACCAATCAGCATAAGTACACTGCGCAACGCCATTGAAAATGATGAGCCAATAATTGATTGTAGTAATGTGGTGTCGGTGGTTAAACGCGACATAAGCTCGCCACTGCGGTTTTCTTCAAAGTAGCTAGGGTGTAGCGTTACAATACGATTAAACACGGCTTTTCGAATATCGTTACTTACTCGTTCGCCAATCCACGACATTAAATAAAAACGGCTAAAAGTGCCTACTGCTAATAAGCTGATTAAACCAATAAGTACTAATACGGCCTGCTGTAATTGGGCCTTTGATCCTGCAATAAAGCCATGATCAATAACAAATTTAACACCTTGCCCTAATGACAAGTTAACGCCTGCGGTAACTAATAACGCAGCTAGGGCGGCTACTACCATCCATTTGTACGGTTTAATAAACGCAAAAACAGGTAATAAACTGCTAAACGCAGCTTTTTCGGCTATAGATGTTTCTTTTGACATAGTGGATTCTTTTTGAAGGTTAAGGTATAGATATGGCATCATCGAATTAAAAATCAATAGTATTAAATATCATCAATAAGGATTCGTTATGACTACAAATATAATAAACGGTGAATTTACAGTCACTTTAGCGCCCATTGAAGGTTATGCCAAAGGGCAGCAAGGCATTAACTTAGGACGCATGTCGATAGATAAAACATTTAAAGGTAGCTTAAATGCCACCAGCCAAGGCGAAATGCTTAGCGCCATGACGCCTACGCAAGGCAGTGCCGGTTATGTTGCCATAGAGCAAGTGTTAGGTGAGCTTGACGGCAAAAAAGGCAGTTTTGTATTACAGCATTTTGGCACTATGGATAAAGGCCAAGACAGCCTAATTTTAAATGTAATTCCCGATTCAGGCACTGGCGAACTTGAAGGCTTAAGCGGCAGTATGAAAATTCGTATAGAGCAAGGTATTCATTACTATGACTTTGAATACACTTTCGATAGTAAATAACCTCAATTCTGGATAATAAATCTATCTTGAGCAGCTATTTTCAGCGCTAACTGCGTTGAATTTACTTGCAATAGGCCCGCTATTGACGCGTAAATTCGCCTTGTTTTCACTGAAAATCTCTGGCTAGAGAAAATAAATTTAAATATCATTATGATTCAATACGTTAGTAAATCTCTTAACCAGAGTTCAGGTTAAATAAAAAAGCATAGGTAAGTACGTATGCGGATTAGCTATTGAAAACCATAAGTTATAAGGAACATAAATGGCTTTATCTGTTTGGTTGAGTTTAGCATTGGTATGCATGATGGGCGCGATGTCGCCAGGGCCAAGCCTTGCGGTGGTGTTAAAGCACACGCTTAGTGGTGGCATGAAAAACGGTATGCTTGCTGCGCTCAGTCATGGTATTGGCGTTGGGCTTTATGCTGCTGCCTCATTACTTGGCTTAGGAGCATTAATGGCTCAATTTCCAACACTATACCAAATATTGGTGTATTTAGGCGCTGCGTATTTAGCCTATTTAGGTTTAAAAATACTGCTAGCAAAACCAAGTAATAACGAGCTGCAAGTACAAAAGAGTGAAGTAAGTGCGAGTAAAGCGCTACAAGATGGATTCGCGATTGCTTTTTTAAATCCTAAACTCGCGATTTTCTTTTTAGCGTTGTTCTCACAATTTATAGATCCGCAAAACCTCACTTTAAGCATTGGTATTATTATGTGCTTAACCGTGTTTGTAATTGATACTGGTTGGTATTTATTAGTTGCAGTGCTAACTGAGGTGTCTAAAAATCGTTTTGGTTTTACTAAGCAAAACCCGTGGTTAGACAAAATACTGGGTGTTGTGTTTATTGCCCTAGCCATAAGGGTGGTAATTGGTTTGTAGTTTTATAATTGGTTGTTGCTGAATTATTTGTACAAAATAGCTACAGCCAAAGCCCTCTATGATGCATACGTATTCATCACAATTTGATTACCTTTTAGTTACACTTTGTTGGTTATGTTTTAACTGCACTGACTGACATAACGAATAACAATAACTAAAAGGTACGCACACATGAAAAAATTCAAATTAAGCGCGCTAATGCTGGCATTATTTGCTGCAAATAGCGCAATAGCGAATGAAAGCCAAACTAAGGACGAAAGTAAACCTGAAAAAGTTCAAGCAGACTTAGAAGTAATTGAAGTGAGCGGCTTTAGCCGCAGCTTAATACAGTCTTTGAATCAAAAGCGCTTTAGCGATACGGTATCGGAGCAAATATCAGCGGATGACTTAGGTGCTTTACCTGATATATCAATGGCTGATGCACTGACGCGTTTACCTGGTATATCGGCGGTAAGAACCGGCGGCCAAGCTGCACAAATTAACATCCGTGGGCTTTCGGGCGGCTTTGTTTTTTCGACATTAAATGGTCGCGAGCAAGTATCGACCAGTGGTAGTCGTAGTATTGAGTTTGACCAATACCCTTCTGAACTTATTAGTTCTGCTGCGGTATATAAATCACCCAAAGCATCCTTAATTGAAGGCGGTGTAGCGGGCACTGTTGAACTTGAAACAGCGAGCCCATTAAATAATTCACAACAGCATAAATTTGTAGCCAATGTGCGAGGCATGTATAACGACCGTGCGTCAGAGGTATTTGATGCAACGGAGTTTGGCGACCGGATTAGTTTTTCATATCAAGGTAAATACCTCGATGACACACTTGGCGTAGCACTTGGTTATGCGCGATTATTTCAGCCAAGCGTCGCAACTCAGTTTATTGGCCTTGCTTACAATGATACTAAAGATGTTGATGGGCTCGCTAACGACACTAATGGGCCAACGCAAAATCCAGCAAACGAATACATAAGTGAAGGCTTTGAACTACAGCACTCAGGTGGAGAAGAAACTCGAAATGGTTATTTAGCCGCAATAGAGTGGGCACCTGTTGATAACTTTAGACTTAAAGGGGATGCGTTTTTATCTCGATTTGATAAAAAGTCATATGCTCGTGGTTTTAGGGTGAAGTTAGGTGGCCCTTCTGCAGCATATGCAAATCCTCAGCTTGATGGAAATACAGTTATTGGCGCTGCTGTAAATCGAACTTCACAAAGCTATACTCGCGTTGAAATAGTAAATGATGATAACCAAGACTTTGACGAAGTAGATAGCTTTGGTGTTAACGCTGATTGGCAAGTGAATGATCGTTTAAGCGTTAATGCAGACGTGTCATTATCACGCGCTAAAAGTAACTTTAGAAATGGTTTGTTATGGAGCTTAGTAGCTGAAGATGCCAACGCAGAAGCCCCTGTGTTTGATACGAACGTTGCGATTAACTATCAATTAAATGGCCTAAGTTTACCCGATGTTGGCTTTAATCAAGCCGCTGCATTTAGCGATATAAACCGCGTTATGGTTAGTAAATACGGTATTTACCCGGATCAAACCGAAGATGAAGTAACCGCATTTAGGCTCGACTTTAAATACGAATTAGAAAACGATATATTTAGCTCTGTTGAGTTTGGTGCACGCTATTCTGATAGAGAATATAGCCGTAAGCGTTCGGTATTTGAATACGGAAATGATGGCGCATTTTCATCAACACAGCCTCCGATGCGTTTAACAGACGAGATGACCTCAATTGTTGATTGGCAAGGTGAGTTTAGTTATTTTCCCTCTTATTTAGCCATTGATTTAGACAAAGCGCTAAACGCATGGTTTCCAGATGGGACACCACAACCAGTGCAAACATGGGGTAATGCAGACGGTGTTGATGACGCCCAAGGATATACTAGTAATTACTCCTGGACATTATTGCAAAGTGGTTCAGTGTTTGAAGATGTATTGGCCGCTTACGTGATGGTGAATATAAATACTGAAGTTGCTGGTTTAGCGTTGTTAGGTAACGTGGGTGTACGTCGAATTGAGACAGACCAGTCGGCAACCGTACTTGAAAACGTAAATGGTGATGCCCGCTTGGGAGCACAAAATATTGTCGACGAAAACGGGATTATTAACGACCTTTATGCACCCAATGTACTAGGGACAAAGTACACCGATTATTTACCATCACTTAATTTAAACCTGCAATTGAATGACAATTCTCAATTGCGGTTTGCTGCCGCTAAAGTGATGTCGCGAGCACCAATAAACCGCCTTGCCGGTGATGCCAGTGCTAACGTAAGTGATGATGGGGTCATTAATGGTTCGAGCAATAACAACCCATTTTTAAAGCCATTTTATGCTGACCAATATGACTTATCTTACGAATATTATTTTGAAGAGAGTAACGGGTCTGTAGCCGCAGCCCTATTTTATAAAAACATAGACTCGTTTGTTGAAACCTTATCAATCGAAAACTTCGACTTTAAAGGCAATGGTTTTAACGTACCTGATTTTATTGAAGACCCAATAAGTGGTGAACAAGTTGCCACAACCAATGGGATTTACACCACCGCCGTTAACAATGGCAAGGGCGGTTATATTAGAGGGTTAGAGTTAGCTTATACCCATGTATTTACGTTTTTACCCGAGCCATTTAATGGGTTAGGGATCAACGGTAGTTACTCTTACACCGAGAGCGAAATCTCGTCTATTACCAGTTTAGGAGGCGATACCGTATCGCAATCTTTACCTGGGCTTTCAAATAATGTAGTTAACGCGACTTTGTTTTATTCAAATAACAACTTCGAAACACGTTTAAATACACGTTATCGTGATGAGTTTGTATCTGAGCAAGTTGCTATCAACGAACAAGTTGTTAATTTTGACTCTGAAACGGTGATAGATTTTCAAACGTCATACAAACTTACTGATTCCCTAACAATGCTTTTGCAAGTTAATAACCTGACAGATGAACCGACCCAAAGCTACTTTGGCACAAAGCAACGCACCGGTACGACTCAGTACTTTGGTCGTCAGCTTTATCTTGGTTTTACTTATAGTCATTAATTTAGCAAGTTGGAGCGTTTAAAAATGAAAAAAATTAAAAAATATAGTTACTTCTTAGTCGCCTTAAACTTAATGCTATTAGTAGGATGTGGCAGTGGTGATGATGTGAAATCGGGGCAAGTGTTACTCACTTGTAATGTACCTCAAGTACCAAACGAAACTGGCACACAGTGTGTCGATCCTGAGCCGATTGAATGCGCAGCGCCAACGGTTCCCGACGAAAAAAATGAAAGCTGTATTGTTGGCGCTGATCCAACGTTACCTGATCCTGTTGTATTTCCTGGCGATAATGAGGCAATTTTATTTTATAACCGCGTAACAGACGCTAACTATGAAGGTTACCGATTGCATTCGTGGAATAACGATGTGTGCGATGCTTTTGCACCGCCTTTTGATACGAGCGATTGGGAAAACGGCCATGTGCATGATGGGATAGATCCGAATTATGGTGCTTATTGGATTATAAAGCTCAAAGCCGATTACAACGAGTGCGCTAATTTTATTATTCATATAGGCACAGAAGGTGATGGTAAGGCATTTGGTGATGTTGATTTAACAATGCCATTAATGCAAGACGACGAAAAATTTCAGCGTATGAACTTTACTTTACATGGTGAGCCGTCTGTTTTTGAGTTTCCTATTTTAAATTTAGGTGAGCGTCCGGTTGCTATTGCAGGGGCTTCTGCACATTGGATAGATTTAAATACAGTATTGTATAAACCGAGTAATGAACTGAGTCAAATCATTAAATTATATAGCTCTGCAAGCGCAGATTTAAAGGTTGATGAAGAGACTGGATTAAATGGTCAAAGCATTGAGTTGATACAAACCAACTTAACCGATGAGCAAGCACTAAAAGTACCGCACTTGAGTGATTGGACCGCTTATCAAGGTAACTGGGATGCAGAGGCCGCTAAGCAATTAATTAAACAACAACTGCTAGTGGCGGGTTTTGATCTTGATGGCAAACTTCTTGAAGCAAGTTACGTTCAAACAGCAAAAGCACTAGATGCGCTTTATACGCAAAATGAAAATGATGCTAACGAGGCGCTACTAGGCGTTAATTACAATAACAATGCAATTGATGTATCAGTATGGGCACCTACGGCCAATAATATGATACTTAATGTGTTTGATGCCGATAAAGCACAAGTGCATAGCAGTGCAATGCTATTTGATAGTAATACTGGCATTTGGTCTATCAGCTTAGATACTAAATACGATCGCCATTACTACCGTTTTACGTTTGATGTATATCACCCAATCACTAAAGCGATTGAAAGTTTATGGAGTACAGACCCCTATTCACTCAATGTATCAAGCAATGGTTTGTATTCGCAGCTAATCAACCTAAATGACGATGACACCAAACCACAGGGCTGGGATGAACGCAGTATACCGACCGTTACCAATCCAGAAGATGCGATTATTTATGAAGGGCATGTACGTGACTTTAGTGTGCGCGATACCAGTGTTAGTGCACCAAATCGCGGTAAATACCTTGCATTTACAGAGCGCGAAAGCGTGCCAATGCAGCATCTTAAGCAGTTGGCTGATAAGGGTTTAACTCACTTTCATTTACTACCAGTGACAGACATTGGCACTATTGAAGAAAATGCCGCAGAGCGAGTTGAAATAACCGATACGTTAGGTAAGTTATGTGAACGTATAAATGATGAAGCAGACGCTTGTAAAACAGAAGACAAGAACAGCACTATTGTCCAGTTGCTGCAAAGTTATTTACCAGGCTCTGACGATGCCCAAGCACTTGCCAGTACTATGCGTGACCTAGATGGTTTTAACTGGGGTTACGATCCGCATCATTTTATTGCCCCTGAAGGGTCTTATGCCTCAACGGCTGAGGGTATTGCTCGCGTAGTTGAAACGCGCGCTATGGTGCAGTCGCTACACGAAATTGGATTAAGAGTCGTGCTGGATGTTGTTTATAACCATACAACAGCATCAGGTATTTGGGATAAGTCGGTATTTGATAAATTAGTACCCGGCTATTATCACAGGTACAACGAAGTGAGTGGTGGCATTGAGCAATCAACATGTTGTGAAAACACCGCCACTGAGCATGTCATGATGGATAAGTTTGTCACTGATTCATTAGTGATTTTAGCCCGTGACTTTGGTTATGATAGTTTTCGCTTTGATGTGATGGGGCATATGCCTAAATCATCTATTTTAGCAGCGCGTGAAGCGGTTCAAGCAATCGATGCAGATAACTATTTTTATGGCGAAGGTTGGGACTTTGGTGAAGTAGCTAATAACCGTTTATTTACGCAAGCAAAACAAGCCGATATGGCGGGTTCAGAGGTGGGTACCTTTAACGACCGTATCCGCGAGGCTATTCGAGGTGGAGCATTGTTTAGCAATAACCCAACCGATGGCAATTTAGCTGAGCAAGATACATTGCGTTTATCGCTTGCTGGGAATTTACAAAATTATATTCTAAAAGACTTTAAAGGTAATTCAGCCAAGGGCAATAGCTTTACGTGGAATACTCAGCCAACAGCATATGCACTTGACCCTGCCGATAGCATTAACTACGTCTCTAAACATGACAACGAAACGCTATGGGATCAATTACAATATAAACATGCTGCTAGTATGAATATTGAAGAGCGTGTACGTGCTCACAATATGGCGCTCGCTATGCCGCTTGTAAGCCAAGGCATACCATTTATGCAACTGGGCGCTGATTTACTGCGTTCAAAGTCAATGGATCGTGATAGTTACAATGCCGGAGATTGGTTTAATGCAGTTGATTTAACTAAGCAAAATAATAATTGGAATATTGGCTTACCTAATGCTGAGAAAAACCAAGAGAAATGGTCTGAAATAATGCCTATTTCGGGTAACCCTCAAGCTGCTGCACAACCGCAAAATATTGCTTATGCTGGTGGTGTTTTTCAAGAGTTTTTAGCTATTCGCAGTGCTAGCCCATTATTTAGATTAACCACAGAGCAAGATGTAATAGAACGTGTTGGTTTTCATAATGTGGGCAAAAACCAGCAACATGGCTTAATTGTTATGAGTATTGATGATGGCGAAGGATTAACCGACATTGATGCAAACAACGATGCGCTCGTTGTGGTTATTAATAGCACCGAGCAGTTGCTTACTCATAGCATACCAACGGCGAATGGCTTTGAGTTACACAGTATACTTAAAGATAGTGTTGATCCAATGATGGCTGCAGCTTCTTTTACTCAAGGAGATGGTGAAGGTAGCTTTAACGTACCAGCATACACAATGGCGGTATTTGTTAAGCCGCAAGACGATGGCCAAGGTGTAGGGTTAAGTGCTAATGCAACGGTGGGCGCCCCCGATGTAGTACCTTTTGCGAGTACTGCCGTTTATGTGCGCGGCTCGTTAAATGATTGGGGTACTCGTGATGTACTTGAATATGTTGGTAATGGAGAGTACCGCTTAGCTGTTACGCTTAGTGCGGGTGACTATGAATTTAAAATAGCCTCAGAAGATTGGTCTACTGTCGATTTTGGTGCGCTATCAGATGCTGATAAAGAAGTAATTGAAAGTCAAAGTGAGCCCCTAACAGCTAGTGGGTCTAACATGACTTTTACTGCCGCTATTGATGCCACTTATGTGTTTGTATTTGATGCTAGCGATAAGGAGAGCCCAACACTTAAAATTTATAACGAGGAGCCATTTGTTGGTAATGCCATTTTTGTGCGAGGTACATTAAATAATTGGGGAGTCACAGACGAACTGATTTACAAAGGAAAGGGTATTTATACTTTTACTAATACTCTCGCTGCAGGGAGTTACGAATTTAAAGTTGCCTCTGAAGACTGGAGTTCGGTTGATTATGGCTCTGCTGATAGCGATATTAGTGCAACTTTAGGCAAAGCTAAACTATTAGCACTTGGTGGCGCAAATATGACTATAGATATTGCTAATGATGGCGAATATCAATTTGTATTGGATGCGAGCGATTTAAGCGCCGTTACATTAATCATTTTAAATGCGGAAATGTTTGCTGATACGCAAGTATTTATTCGAGGCAATTTAAATGAATGGAATACGGATAACCCACTTATTTATCAGGGTAATGCTACTTATACAACGTCATTAGCTTTAGAAGCGGGTGATTATGAGTTTAAAGTGGCTTCTGAGGATTGGAGTACCGTTGATTACGGTGGTGTAGGTGAATCCCCAATTGTAAATATAGGTGAACTGACTTTACTGGAAGCGGTGGGTACTAATATAGCTTTGAGCGTTGCTGAGCAGGGTAATTATACATTTAGCGTTATTGGCCCTGATAGAAATAATATAAAGGTAATAATTAATCAACAATAGCATTTAGAGGCCGAGCATTATATATGCTCGGCTTCTATGTTTTAAATTAGAACTGATAGCTAACCGACATCATGGCAGTTGAGATACTCGACGTATCTATAATTGGCGAGTCTTCAATATCAGAGTCTAGTTGTGTGTAGTTAATCATAGCACTCACATTCCATTTTTTATTAAGCTGGTAGCTGAGTAGCATACCGGCATTATAATTCACTGTAGAGCCTAATTCGTATGCATCAAAAGTGTTTGATTCGCCCTTTGTAACACCGTAATAATAATTTGATACTTTGCTACTGCTTAGCTCAACTCCAAATGAAGGTATTAACATAATTTGTTTAGAAAGTTTGAATGGGTAGCTATAGCGAGCTTTTAATTTTGCGCCATCGCCATGGCCCAATATATCGTGTGACGCACTGGCACTTAAACTACCATACCCTGTGGTATAACTTACTTTAGAACCTGCATAGAGAGATATTTTGCGATCGTCGAGTGCTTTAATCTCGGCGAGATCAGAATCAGACGAATCAAAAAATTGACCGGGTTCTAGTATTACTGACCAATTAAACCCCTTATTTTCAACTAATTTGTAATCGAGTACAAAGCCTCTAAAGGTTAATTTTTCACCTTCATAGTTGATCATAGGTAAGAGCAATGTTCTATTATCTGTGCCCGCATAGGGAGATTCAGTTGAAATAAGCCCAGCACCAACCGACCACGGAGATTTATCTTGCGCTTGAGCCATTAGGCTTGATAAGGCTAATGTGCTAAGTAACAGTTGCAAACTCTTTTTCACATAAGTATTCATGATTACCTTCGCTATTAATGTAGTTATAAGATTCGTTATTGGTTTGACGCAGTGAGTGTAACGGTTATAAGTATTTTGAGTTGTAAGTTAGTGTGTGAAATTTTAAATATATGTAAGTAGCTGAAGTAAAGTGTTTAGTGGTTTTTTGGATTGCAATTTTTTATATGTATTACGAAATATAAGTAACATATTTTTAGAATAACTTTATATTTGATGAAATTGCATTCAATTTTGTAATGGAGTACTTTAAATTTTTATGGTGATTAGAAATAATATGATTATGGCTGAAATTATTTTAAAAAGTGCATCATTCGATTTTAAAGTAAAACAATACTGGATGGTTACTGCATCACTCATTAGTTTTTTAGCATTGGTTACTATTCCACTCATCCCTTTGATTTTATTTATAGTGTGGTTGGCGGCTGGGCGAATATTAGCTGCGATGTCTGCTGAACTATTACCACAAAAGCTAGTAGTTAAACGTGGGGTATTATTTAAAGAGGAAAAGTCGATACCGCTTGAAAAAATAACTGATGTTGGGTTGAGCCAAGGCCCGTTAATGCGGCTCTTTGGGTTATATCGTTTAAGTTTTGAAACGGCAGGGCAATCAGGACACGGCGCTTTAGTATCTTTGCTCGGTGTAGTTAATGCGAGTGAGTTTAGAGAGGCGATACTTGAACAAAAAGATGTATTGGCTAATCAAGGTAAAACGTCGCAGCAGTCGACAGAGCAAAGTGAGAAAGAGCTACTAAGAGCGCTGACTTATAGTGTAAAAAATATAGAACAAATGCTACTTGTTTTACTGGATGAAAAACAACAAAAGTAATTTATCTTTAAGTATAGGTAGAGCGCTTACAAGGATATTTTTATGAATACGGATATAAAAAATATATTTAATAATTATCCTGAGATAGCAAAAAGTAAGCTTATAAAATTACGAGAGTTAATTTATACCGTAGCACAAGAGCAAAACTTAGGAGCTGTTGAAGAGTCTTTAAAGTGGGGAGAGCCAAGTTATAACGTAATAAATGGCAGCCCCATTCGCATAGGCTTTAAGGGCTCATCGTGTTATTTGTTTTTTCATTGCCAATCAAAGCTAGTCAGCACATTTAGAGAGTTGTATTCCCACAGTCTCACTTTTGAAGGTAACCGGGCAATTGTATTAAATAGTGAAAAGCCATTACCAGAACACCCAGTTAAAGAGTGTATTAAATTAGCACTGACTTATCACAAAGTTAAACGCCTACCTTTGTTAGGCGCATAATTATAAGTACTTAGTTGATGCTTAAAATACGCTACAAATTTGATTTGCATCACAGGTAATAACGCTAACGTTTTCATAACCAACACGCGTTAACGCTTCTGCTCCCAATGTTGCGCGAGCACCACTTGCACAGTGTAAGTATATTGGCCGTGCAGCATCTTTTTCTATTTCCATTAATTTCATTTCGAGTAACCCACGCGGAATGTTTATTGCTCCTATAGCGGCTTTTGTAGCGTGCTCTGCGGGTTCTCGCACATCAATAAGTAGGCCTTTATTTTGTTCGAGCTCTATTTTTGCTTGCGCTGCGTCAATACGCCGCTGGTTAGGTGTGATAACTTTTAGTAAGTCAGGAATTGAAGTAAGCATTAGTCTGTGAATCCTCTTTTGCGTAAAAAAGACATTAATGGGCACCACTTTGTGAAAGCTGACTGCACTAAGTTAATACCTATGAATAATGTTAGAAACTGGAAATTACTATGTACAAAATAGCTTAAAAGTACTGATATTGTTACTGCACTACCGCCGATTAAAAGTATCGCATCGCTTATTTTCATTATAATCTCAATTTTATATTAGTAATACCTAATGTTAATTTATATTAGAGTTATCTAATGTAAAAGTCTATACTTAAAAGCATATTTATAAATGATGTGATTAAATGAATATTGAACAACTCGCTGTGAATGCAGAACAAGCCGAACAGTTTTTAAAATTAATGGCTAATAAAAATCGTTTAATGATTTTATGCAGTTTGCTACAAGGTGAGCAAAGTGTTGGTGAATTAAATAAAAATGTGCCCTTGGCTCAATCTGCACTATCTCAACATTTAGCCAGTTTACGCAAGGCGGATATGGTTATGACCCGCCGAGATGGACACACTATTTATTACTCATTGACCGACCCAAAAGTTGAGTCGATCATTGCTTTGCTATATGAGTGGTTTTGCCGAGCAGAAAACACTAAATAAAAGTAGCTATTTCATCAATAGATTTTTTATCCAGTGCATGAGCAGGTATTGTTGCATCATCACTTGGGTAACCTGCAATAAGTAGCATGTATGGGCGTTCGTTATCCCTATCGCGGCCACATATGTCGGTTAAAAAACTCATTGGCTTTGGAGTATGAGTAAGGGTTGCCAAACCACTGCGATGCAAAGCCTGAATTAAAAAGCCGGTAGCTAGACCAACCGATTCGTGTACGTAGTAATTAGTATTTTTATCATCGGTGCTTACGCCCCCTTTTTTTGACTAAATACAGCTATAAGCCAAGGTGCATGCTCTAAATAAGGCTTATTGGCGTCGGTGCCTAACGGTTTTAGCGCATCTAACCACTCTTCACCTGCTCTGCCTTCGTAAAAAGATCGCTCTAGTTTTTCGGCGGCTTCTCTTATTTGTTTTTTTACATCACTGCTGTTTATAGCCACAAAATGCCAAGGCTGATGATTCGCTCCACTTGGTGCTGTGCCCGCTGCTTTTATACATGTCTCAATAATATTTTTTGGTACTGGGCGATCGCTAAAGCTGCGAATGCTATGGCGGCGTTGGCTAGTGGTTAAAAACTCGTTAGCGCGATTTAGCATTTCGTCGTGTGGGTATTCTATAAAGTCGTTTAATGGCTGGCTTTGGTGATCTTGCATGGCTTTTCGCTTCTTATAAAAAGTATATGTGGTTTTTATACCGAGTGAATACAGTGCAAGCAAGTATTATGAGTTTAAACTATGTTTATTTGTTGTTACAAATTTAACCAGCAAGTAACTTATGTTCCTATTTTTTTGTGGTATAAAACATTATAAAAATAATTACTTATATTCAAGGAAGTAAAAATGCTATCAATAACAGGGTTATCAAAAACCTACGATAACGGCGTACATGCACTACAAGGTGTTGATTTAAATATCCCTAAAGGGATGTTTGGTTTACTGGGTCCTAATGGTGCGGGTAAATCTTCATTAATGCGAACGATCGCTACACTGCAATCAGCCGATAGTGGCAGCGTTGTATTTGATGGTATTGATGTGTTAACACACCCTAAAAGCTTGCGTGAGCGTTTAGGTTATTTACCGCAAGACTTTGGTGTTTATCAGCGTGTTAGTGCTTATGATTTACTTGATCATATGGCTATTTTAAAAGGTTTAAGTAATAAGGCTGAACGTAAAGAGGCCGTTGAAGGGTTGTTAGCGCAAACCAATTTATATGATCATCGAAAAAATGCGGTAAGTGGTTTCTCGGGCGGTATGCGCCAACGTTTTGGTATTGCACAAGCTTTATTAGGTGACCCTGATTTACTCATTGTAGATGAGCCAACGGCAGGTCTAGATCCTGAAGAGCGAAATCGTTTTCATAATTTGTTAGTGGGTTTAGGTGAAAGTAAAGTGGTGATTTTATCAACGCATATAGTTGAAGATGTGTCTGAGCTTTGCCCAAATATGGCCGTATTAGCTAATGGTCAAATTTTACTTGAAGGTAACCCAATTGAGCTTACGAATACGTTACAGGGAAAAATTTGGCACAAAGCAATGAGTCAAGCCGAGGCTTTGGAACTCGAACAATCATTACCGGTAATAGCGAAGCGTTTGTTTGCAGGACAAACATTACTCAGTGTGTTTGCTGACGATGCGCCAGAAGGGTTTGAGTCTAAGCCTGCTGATTTAGAAGACGTCTATTTTTCAACATTGCACCAACACCGCAATAAAGCAGCATAAGGATACTGATTATGTTGTTTAAAATGATGCAATTTGAGCTGCGCTATTTTATGCGTCAGCCTTCTTTCTATATCACGTCACTTATTTTGTTTTTTCTTACTTTTATGGCATCGGTTTCTGACTCGGTGCAAATAGGGGGAAGCAGCAATGTAAATATAAATTCTCCTTACGCAATTTTGCAAGTTATTGCGATTATGTCGGTGTTTGCTATTTTTTTAGTGGTCAACTTTGTTGGAAGCTCAGCTATTCGTGATGACGTGAGTAAGCTCAACGAATTGGTACTGAGTAAGCCACTAAACATCGCTCAGTATAGAGCTGGTCGATTCATTGGGGCTTATTTAGTCACGCTATTAGTGTTTTCAAGCACTATGTTGGGTGTGTGGGTTGGCAGTGGTTTTGGTAGCTTAATGGGTTGGTTAGACAGTGAAATGATAGGTGAAAACCAACTAAGTTATTATTTAGTGCCTTTCTTTTATATTGCAGCTCCTTCTTTGTTTGTTGTCTCATCGCTCATTAATGCTGTGGCAATGCGCTTTCGTAGCATGGTAACGCTCTATCTAGTTGCTGTTGCCCTACTTATTAGCTATTTGGTTGGATCTAATATTTTCTCTGATATCCAATATCGTGAAATCTCAGCTTACCTAGATATGTTTGGTATGTCGGCAATGAGAATGCAGATGGAATACTGGACAATAGCAGAGCGTAATGTAATGGAAATTACGTTAACTGATCAGTTATTACATAATAGGTTAATTTGGGTCGGTGTTGCCTTACTAGCATTGGCAATTGCAGCACTCAATACATCTCATCATTTGGCTCAAAAGCAAAAAGTGAAAGGCAAGGCGAGTAAAAATAATAATACTAATTTTGCAGCTGCACTTAAGTTTAATATAACGGCAAAAGCGACGGGAAATAATGCGTGGTCGCAATTTTTAACGCGTACTTTTTTTGAAGTCAAACAAGTTATAAAAAGCTATTCGTTTGGTATTTTACTTATTTTATCTTTAGCGACATTAATTCCAGCGTTGGTAGGCTCAATGGGTCCATACGGAACTGATGTTTGGCCAGTCACATTTAGAATGGTTGAGCTTATTCAAGGTAGCTTTGGCATATTGATGATGATAGTACTTGTTTACTATTGTGGTGAACTTGTATGGCATGATCGTGAATCACGAATGGCCGACATTATCGATGCGTACCCTGTTGCGAATTGGGTGTTCTGGGGCTCTAAATATGTAGCGCTGAGTGCTGTTTTATTATTGTTATGCGCATTTGGCTCCGTGGTGACATTGTTTTATCAAATGATGATGGGCATGGCGAACTTTGATATTGCACAATATGTAATTAGACTCGGTTATTTATTTGTACTCGGGCTTATCTTTCAAGGTGGTTTTGCCTTTTTACTACAAGTAATTAGCCCAAATAAATACGTAGGTATGGGATTATATGTGCTGTACTTTATCGCTACTTTGGTGATGAGTAACTATGGTTTTGAGCATAATATGTTTGTAATAGGTCGGACACCAGAGGCGCCTTATTCAGATATTAATGGTTATGGCCACTTTTTAACTGCGGTGCATTGGTATAATTTATACTGGTTAGGTTTTAGTATGATTATTGCTGCACTTAGCTATGCGCTTTGGCCTCGTGGGGCTGGGCAAAATTTAAAAGCACGCGTTCAGTTGTTAGGCTATCAGCTAGGCAATTCAGGTAAAGCGGTTATTGTATGTGGTACCCTTATTTTTGGTGGTGTAGGAAGTTTTATTTACTACAACACAACGGTTCTCAATCAATTTATAACCAGTGAACAGTATGAAGACTTACAAGAGCAGTATGAGCGTGAGTTTGGTCAGTTTGTAGATGCGGCTTTACCTATTCCAACAGATGTTGTTGTTACTGCTGATATCTACCCTAAAGAACGTCGTATTACAGCTACCGTGGTAATGCAGATAGAGAATAAATCGCAACAACCGATTACACGAATATTAGTAAATAAGCCTGATCATACTCATAAATGGAGTGTTGAGGTGAATGGCGCGCAACTTGGGGAGTTAAACGAGCAGTATCGTCATGCTTGGTTAGATTTTACTAAACCCATGCAACCAAACGAGAGCCGCGAAATTACAATGAGTGTAGAGCGTTATACCGAAGGGTTTGAAGATAGAGGAAGCGATGAGCGACTTGTGTATAACGGTACTTTTATTGACAACACGGCACTGTTCCCGAGTTTTGGTTATTCCTTTGGTAAGCAAATACAAGATAAAAGTGAGCGTCGTCAAAGGGGTTTACCAGAGTTAAAACGCGGTAATAAAATTGAAGAAACGCAGTATCATAATCAACCTTTGTTTGCAGATAACTATGTAAGTTTTGCTGCCACAATTTCCACTGATGAGTCGCAAATTGCGATGGTTCCAGGTTACTTGCAATCACAAAGTACTAAAAATGGCCGAACCACATTTGTATACGAAATGGATGCACCTATGTTGCACTTTTACACTTTACTTTCAATGGAGCTTGAGGTGAAAAAAGAGCAGCATAATGGCGTACATATTGAGGTTTACCATCACAAAGATCATGCTTGGAATGTAGATGCAATGATTCAGTCGACTAAAGATTCTTTAGATTACTTCTCTAAAGAGTTTGGTCCTTATCAGCATAAGCAAATGCGTATTATTGAGTTTCCTCGCTATCGTAGTTTTGCGCAGAGTTTTGCTAATACAGTACCGTACTCTGAAAATATGGGGTTTATTACAGATACACGTGACCCAGATAATATTAATTTTCCTTACTATGTAACATCGCATGAATTGGCGCACCAGTGGTGGGCGCACCAAGTGATTGGCGCGAATGTCGAAGGCTCTAATATTTTATCTGAAATGCTATCGCAATATGCAGCTATCATGGTGATGAAAGAAAAGTATGGTGAAAACAACCTTCGTAAATTCTTAAAGTATGAACTTGATCGTTACTTATTAGGACGCACGACAGAGCTTTATGAGGAACGTACACTTGCACGCGCCGCAGGGCAGCAGTATATCCACTATAACAAAGGTGCCGTGGTAATGATGGCCATACATGATTTGTTAGGTGAGCAGCGCGTAAATGCCGCTTTGCGAGCGTTTTTGCGAGATTACCAATATGCGCAAGAGTTTTACCCAACCACGTTAGACTTTATTGCCTATCTAAAGCGAGGAGCGAGTGAGCAAGAACAAGCATTCATTGAAGATCAATTTAATGCCATTACGTTATATGATTTAAAAATCAGTGATGTTGATGTGCAAGAGGCTGAATCTGCTGATGGGGAACATATCATTACATTGACTATTGCTGCAGCGAAAAAGCATGCCGATGGCGAAGGTAATGAAGAAGATGTACCGCTAGCGCAAATGATAGATGTTGCTTTATTTAGCGCAGATCCGAATGAGGTACATAGTGAAAGTGCTGTGATCTATATGCAAAAGCACGAGATAAAAACGGGTGTAAATACCATTATACTAAAGGTAACTGAATTACCTAAATTTGCAGGTGTGGATCCTTTTATTAAGTTAATTGACAAGAAAAGTGGCGATAATATTAAAGCACTGTAGCTTTTAAATGCAGTATAAAAAATGCCAGTTGTTTTACTGACTGGCATTTTTATAGCTATTGAAAGAGGTTATTGATAGCTAACAGTAAAGTTATTTTTACTATATCTAAACTCATTTAGTAAGTAGCCCTCATCCTAAACTTTGTAGAAAATTGTATAAATTTTTGTATAAACCGCTACATTTTCCCCACACCTTCTTACTAACTTAACTTTAGTTTTTTTGTACACTGCTGTCATTAAGAGTAAACAACAAGGGATAAGAATGAAGCAGCTAATGATAAGCGTTTTAATACTAAGTCTAACCGCTTGCTCTGCGGTGACAATTCAGCCACAGCAAGCAGCCAAAATAACAAGCAAAGCGAGTTATGAAGATAGTCGACCGTTCTTTTTATGGGGATTGGTTGGAGAAGAGCGCGTTGATGTGAAAAAAGTATGTGTAGATAAATCAGTAACTCAAATGCAGTCACAACAAACGTTTAGTGATGGAGCACTTAGTTTAATTACATTTGGTATATATGCACCTCACACTATTAAAGTATGGTGCCAAGATGAAATAGTAGGAGAGGCATTATGAGTATTAAGTTACTTATAACAAGTTGTATGCTGATTATATTAACGGGATGTACGAACATTTACTTTGATAATGGTGTACAAGACAACGTGAGCAATAAAACTCAAGAGAGTTCACAATGGCATCATAATTTTGCTCTTGCATTATATGAAGGATCTAAGCCGTTAGATTTAAGTACTCATTGCCCACAAGGTGAATGGCAAAGTGTCCATACGTATAAATCGTTTACTAATGGTTTGGCAGAGGTGGCTGTTAATCAAATTGCTCCGGCTTGGTACCCTAAAACAGTTGAAGTGAGTTGTACTAAGGTACCATTCAAGTAATATTATAAACGAGAAAAGGGCCAAAAGGCCCTTCGTGTTGCAGCAAGTAACACATTCTTTTTTATAAGTTAAAGTCTACAGAGTAAGCTACGTAGGCTTTAATATCTGAATCATCTATATCTGTATCAGACAAACCAAAAGTAAAACCGTCTTTTGAAATAGATATACCGTAATCTAAGATATTGTCGTCACCAATAAAATCACCAGAGTAATGACCTAAATGTAGTGCCATTTCAGTACCGTTACTACCGACAGCAAAGCCATAATCAGCAGTTAGGTAAAGTGAGTCGCCAAAGTCTGTACCGTCACCACTTGCAGCTGATGTTGCAAGTACAGAAGCGCCAAACGTGAAGCCTTCAACACTAATACTACCGTAAATTTCAGAGAAATCTGCGTCAGCTTCAGAAGCTGCGTCTGGGTAAGCGTAATAAATATAACCAACATCGTAACTAACACTTTCGTTAATGTCGCCACCGAAGCCTGCGTATAAGTCAAGCTCGTAGGTCATTTCGTCAGCCCAAGATGCATTTGAAGCCCAAGTACCGGCATAAAAACCAGACTCATTAGCGTAGTCAATACCACCGGATATTGCCGCATCACCACCCGTTTGCTCTTGGCCGCGCCATAAGTAATTTGATGTTGCTGCCGCATTTGCTGTTACTTCAGCTTGAACCGATGTTGAGACTACCGATGTTGCAGCCATTAATGCGATGGTGCTAATCGCAATTGTTTTTTTAGTTTGAGCATGTCCATTTCCCGTTATATGATTTTTGCATGCCAAGGTTTTATTATGTATTGCTTTAACCTTTTAATTGGATGCATTTTTATTGTTTAACTGGGGAGGTGGTGCACTGTGTGTGCCAGCTTGGTTTTATTTACTTTAAAATGTATTTTTATAGTTTAAAAATAATGACTTACAAAGGAGTAGTGTTTTTTTATTGAGGTAATTTTAATAAGTGTTCGCACGCTGCTGGTGCATAAATTAACCTAACCGCACCATTAAAGTACAGCTAGGTTAGATTTATTTAGCCGAAAATAGTACGCATTAGACTAATTGTTTCGTTAACGCCTCGACCTTTTTGTACTTCATTAATGATCGAGTCACGTTTGCTGCGAATATGCTCAGGAATATCGTCAGCAGCAAGAGCACGGTCTACTAGAATTTCTGCAGACTCTTTGCCTCTACGTTGAGTTTTACCTGTCGTTGTTGTACTACGCTTAGGCTTGCTAAGTAACTTGATGTAGTTTGAACTGTCAGGTGTTTTAGTGTCTGCATAATAAAAGAAACATGGGATCAGTGCTTTAATAGCAACTAACTGTTCCTCTAGTTCGTTACTTGCATTAGCCATTTTATACCACGACATAGCTTGAATACCTTTAACGATATCTTGCCAGTAACGCTCAAAATCACTATTTTTAAGTTTTGGAACTCCAAGAGCGCCACATAATGCATCTAATCGATTATTTGTAATCGGAGTAAATAAATCAGGGCGACGCATTGCTAGCAAGCGAGTTGCAGGGGCTAGCGTTGGTTTTTCATTGTTGTCGGTAAACACTTTTGAGTAAGCAGCAACAAATTGCTGGTATTCATATTGAGTGATATCACCTTCAAGTGGGATGTTTGCTAGAGCTGCATCAAAATCACCTGGTAAATCGCTAAGCATTTGATGAAAGCTTTTTGCACTCTTAGTTGAGGCAAACCATTCAACATCAAAGTTGTATGTGCTTGGATCAAGTGACGCCATATGCTTACCGCTAAACGCAAGTAAATCTTCAGGAATCATATCTTTAAGAGATTGTTCACGAATGCTTTTAATGTAGTCTACTAAGCGAAGCTGTTCATCAAGAGCAATAACGTCTTTGTGTTGTTCTACAAATACACTTACAACAGGCCACGGAGCAATACGTAAAGTTTTAACCTGTAAAAAGCTGATAGCTGAAATAAGCTGATCGTGTAGCTTCTTAAGTATAGGTAATTGTTGCGGCTCTAGTAAATCGTAGTTCATACGATCTCTACTTGCATTTAATAGTTCGTAACACCAAGGTAAAAAATCATCAGGGTGGTTTTCTACTTTCACGGCCATAAGGTTAAGGCTTAACTCTGAAGATTGTTTCAGAATGTTCTGATAGATTTGATTTTCTTGTTCGCCTAGCGTCATTTTTGACGGTGAAATTAGCAGTTTTTTCATGCCTTGTAGAATCTCCGGATTAGATATATATTTTTTTGCTGGTCTATTTTAGCGCAATTACATCAATAACAACAGCGCTGTCCTCAATGCTTAATAGTGACAGGGGATAAATATGTATACTTTTCAATGTATCAAGATTAAATTATAGGTAAATATTAGTTATTTTGATTTGAGGTTTTTGTGAGATATTGTCATTAAATTTACAATGTTTAATTTCAAGAACATTAAATTGAATTATTTAGTTAATGCTTTTTTATAGCATTAACCATTTCATTAGTACTCTACTATATGTTTTTTATACTGAAATTTTCAGCACGGATTCATATCATGCCAAATAAGTTAAACTAAATAGCATTTTTACAACTTCAGCAATGATTTTAAAGCTAACACTCGCTATGATAAGAGCATTATTTGCACGTTTGAAAGGACGATCATGAAAACCTTACTTAAAATTGTAGGTGTAATACTTTTATTATGTATAGCACTAATTGTTGCCGCACCGTTTTTAATTCCTACTGATACTATTTTTAATAAAGTGTCGCAGCAGGTAGAACAAACAACTGGGCGCACTCTTACTATTAAAGGTGATAAAACACTTAGCGTATTCCCTGCATTAAAGTTAGAACTTAACGACGTGCATTTTGCAAATATGGGATCAGGTTCGCGCGCCGACATGGCGAGTTTGAAACAGCTTGCTGTACATATACCTTGGTTTTCATTATTTGGTGGTGAGTTTAAATTAGATAAGTTTGTTATAAACGAACCAAATATCCTATTAGAAACCGACAAAAATGGTAAAGCTAATTGGCAGTTGTTTGATGCAGTTGCAGAGCAACCTAAAGAGCAAAGCCAATCAGGTGAAGCAATAAAGCTTCCAGATAACTTTGATATTGAGCTAGGTGAGGTTGCTATTTATGGCGGTACATTTACTTATCTAGATGGTCAAACAGGTACTAAGCAACAAATTAGTGATTTAGAACTCGCTATTTTACTTCCATCACTTCGTAAAACATTAGAAGTAAAAGGGGGTATTACTTATATGCAGGAGCGTTTTGAGCTTGATATAAAATTAGATACTCCAGCTAAAGCAATTGAAGGTGCTACTTTTAATGTTAAACAAACCTTAGATTCTCGTTTAGTTGATTTAACGTTCGAAGGGAGCATAGCTAAGCAAGGCCAAGATATTAAAGGTCAGTTAGCACTAAGCGGTGAGTCTGTTAAAAGTATTGCGAAATGGCAAGGTGTAGAGCTAGACGCTAAAGACAATGCATTTAACGGATTTAGTGTAAACGGTAAAATGCACCTACTAGGTGAGAAATTTAATTTAGAAGATTTAGTTGCGACGTTAGACGCATTAGAAATAAAAGGTAAGAGCGAGCTTAACCTAGGTAAGCGTTTAGCAGTAAATGCAGATATTGATTTAGGTATGCTTGACTTAAACCCGTACCTACCTGAAGCAGTGGCAAAACAAGAAGAGCCAGTAGAGCAAGAAGATAAACCTGCAGAGCCAATAGTATGGGATGACACTAAGATTGATTTAAGTGCATTAAATTCACTAGATGCAAATGTAGTGATTCGTTCAAGTGGATTAAAAGCCAATGATATTAAATTAGGCGCAAATCAATTTACTGTTGTTTTAAAAGATAGCGTTGCAAAACTAAGCCTAGATAGCTTTTCTGCTTATGAAGGGTCAGGTAAAGGCGTTATCAATGTAAACGCACAACAAGTGCCTTATAAAATATCAACTAACTTTGACTTAGCTGGTATAGATGCACAGCCTTTATTAGCGGATGCGGCAGGTTTTGACAAGCTAATGGGTAAGGGTTCTTTAAATTGGAACCTAAGCACAACTGGCCAAAGTCAAAAGTCGTTTATTGGTGCGCTTAACGGAAAACTTGGGTTTGAGTTTGCTGATGGCGCTGTAAAAGGCGCGAATATAGCTGAAATGGTACGTAAAGGTAAGGAGCTTATTTCAGGAAACTTTGGTGCAGCATCTGAAGGGTTAGATACTGGGTTTGAAGAATCAGAGCAAACAGATTTCTCTGCACTAACGGGAAGCTTCAACTTTACTAATGGTGTTGGCAAAAATACCGACCTATCACTTATCAGCCCACTTATTAGAATATCAGGTGAAGGCGATGTTGATTTACCCCAAACAACGGTTAACTACCGTTTGGTTACAGGCATAGTTGGATCGATTGAAGGACAGGGAACGACTGATGACAGTACAGGCTTTAAAATACCACTTCGCATAAAAGGCCCTTTCCACGATGTAGGTATAAAGCTTGACGTTGGCAGTGCGCTCAAAGATGAAGCTAAACAAAAGGTCGATGAGGCAAAAGAAAAGGCAAAAGAAAAAGCAAAAGATAAGATTAAAGATAAATTAAAAGGTTTATTTGGTTAATTTATTGCGCTCTAAACAAACAAGGCACATTACAGGTGCCTTGTTTGTTTTGTAACCACCTGTAAAATAGCTACATAGCCGGAATTGCTCAGCTTTAATTTCCCATCACTCCAAATTAATTAAAAAATAACCTATCGCTACCCCCTCAATGCTGGTACAATTGCCCGCCCTTAAGAGACAACTCGTTTGTTTTTGAGTGGGATTTAATCGAAATGTCTTGATTTTAAACAAATTTAAGACACGTTGTAATTACTACACCGGAGGTCATTAACATGATCCAAATGCAAACTCAGCTGGAAGTTGCTGATAACAGCGGCGCTCGCAAAGTGCAGTGTATAAAAGTCCTTGGTGGTTCACACCGTCGCTACGCAGCGATTGGCGACATCATTAAAGTTTCTGTTAAAGAAGCTATTCCTCGCGGTAAAGTGAAGAAAGGTGATGTTAAAAACGCGGTAGTTGTGCGTACCAGAAAAGGTGTTCGCCGTCCAGATGGTTCTCTGATCCGTTTTGACAGCAACGCTGCTGTTATCTTAAATGATAACTTACAGCCAATTGGTACACGTATTTTCGGCCCTGTGACTCGCGAACTTCGTAATGATAAGTTCATGAAAATCGTTTCACTAGCCCCAGAAGTACTGTAAGGAGCCAATCATGGCAGCAAAAATACGTCGTGATGACGAAGTAATCGTACTAGCAGGTAAAGACAAAGGTAAGCGCGGAAAAGTGCTTTCAGTTGTTACTGAATCTGGTCGAATCTTTGTCGAAGGCATAAACTTGATCAAGAAACACCAAAAGCCGGTTCCACAATTGAACCAAGCTGGCGGAATTGTTGAGAAAGAAGCATCTATGGATGCATCAAACGTTGCGATCTTCAACTCGGAAACGAGTAAAGCTGATCGTGTAGGTTTCAAGATTGAAGATGGTAAGAAATTACGTATCTTTAAATCTACTGGTAAAACTATCTAATAGTTGGAGTAGAATGATGGCGAAACTGCATGAAGTATATAAAGACAAAGTAGTAGCTGAACTTCAAGAGAAGTTTGGTTTCAGCTCTGTCATGCAAGTCCCTCAGATCGAAAAGATCACATTGAATATGGGCGTGGGCGAAGCCCTAGCTGACAAGAAGATTTTAGATCACGCAGTAGCTGATCTTGCAGCAATCTCTGGTCAGAAACCTCTAATCACTAAAGCACGCAAATCTGTTGCTGGCTTCAAAGTGCGTGAAGGTTACCCAATTGGTTGTAAAGTAACCCTACGCGGCGAGCGTATGTGGGACTTTTTTGAGCGTTTGGTATCAATCGCTATCCCACGTATTCGTGACTTCCGTGGCGTAAGTGCTAAGTCTTTTGATGGACGTGGTAACTACAGCATGGGCGTACGTGAACAAATCATCTTCCCAGAAATCGATTACGATAAAGTAGACCGTGTACGCGGTATGGATATTACTATCACTACTTCTGCGAAATCTGATGAGGAAGGCCGTGCGTTGTTAGAAGCGTTTAACTTCCCATTTAAGAAATAAGGGTAGGGTTATGGCAAAGAATTCTATGAAAGCGCGCGAAGCTAAGCGCACAAAACTAGTTGCTCAATTCGCTGAAAAGCGTACAGCACTAAAAGCTATCATCACAGATGTTAACACATCTGAAGATGATCGTTGGGACGCGGTTCTTAAGCTACAAGCTTTACCTCGTGATTCTAGCCCTGTACGTCAACGTAATCGTTGTAACATTACGGGCCGCCCACATGGTTACCTTCGCAAATTCGGCATGAGCCGTATTAAAGTTCGCGAAGCAGCTATGCGCGGTGAAATTCCTGGCCTTAAAAAGGCTAGCTGGTAATAGAATCATGGGAGTAAGACTATGAGCTTGCAAGATCCTATCGCGGATTTGTTTACACGTATCCGTAATGGTCAATCAGCGAAGAAAGTATCTGTAACGATGCCAACTTCAAAGCTGAAAGTAGCATTAGCTAAAGTACTAAAAGACGAAGGTTATATCGTAGATTTCGCTGTTAACAGTGAAGCGAAACCTGAGCTTTCTATCGAGTTAAAGTACTTCGAAGGCAAAGCTGTAATTGAAAATATCCAGCGTGTAAGTCGCCCTGGTTTACGTATCTATAAGAAACGTGACCAATTACCTAAGGTAATGGGTGGTCTTGGTATCGCTATCGTATCAACTTCTAAAGGCCTAATGACAGACCGCACAGCACGTAGTGCTGGTGTTGGTGGTGAAATCATTGGTTTTGTAGCTTAATCGGAGGGGAACTATGTCTCGCATAGCAAAGGCACCAATTACTGTTCCTGCCGGTGTAGAAGTTACATTAAAAGGCCAGGAAATCACAGTTAAAGGCAAAAACGGTGAACTAACTCGTACTATCAACAACGCTGTTGAAGTACAAGTTAATGACAACGTTATTACAACTTTACCTCGTGATGGCGTAGCTAATGCATGGGCTCAAGCAGGTACTGCTCGTGCTCTAATCAACAACATGGTTGTTGGTACGCATGAAGGTTACGAGAAGAAACTTCAGTTAGTAGGCGTTGGTTACCGTGCAGCAGCTAAGGGTAAAGTTTTAGACTTAACACTTGGTTTCTCACACCCAGTTAATTTCGCAGTTCCTGAAGGAATTACGATTGAAACTCCAAGCCAAACAGAAGTTCTAGTTAAGGGCGTAGATAAGCAGTTAGTTGGTCAAACAGCTGCTAACATTCGTGCATACCGTAAACCTGAGCCTTATAAAGGTAAGGGTGTTCGTTATTCAGATGAGAATGTACGCCGTAAAGAGGCTAAGAAGAAGTAAGGTAAGACGATGGATAAAAAAACAGCTCGTCTACGTCGTGCTAAACGCACTCGTAGAAATTATATTGAACAAGGCACAACGCGTCTTGTTATCCACCGCACGCCACGTCACATATATGCTCAAGTAGTAAATGCTGAGGGTAATGTACTGGCTGCTGCTTCTACTGTTGAAAAGGCTATTAGCGAAACAGTTAAAGGCACCGGTAACGTTGAAGCTGCGCAAGCAGTTGGCAAAGCGGTTGCTGAACGTGCGGCTGACAAAGGCATCGAAAAGATTGCTTTTGATCGCAGTGGCTTTAAATATCACGGCCGTGTGAAGGCGCTAGCTGATGCTGCGCGTGAAGCCGGTTTGCAATTCTAGGAGTAGACAATGGCTAACGTAGAAGCAAAGCAACAACAGCCTGATCTAGCTGAAAAGCTAATCGCGGTAAACCGTGTGTCTAAAGTAGTTAAAGGTGGTCGTATCTTTAGCTTTACTGCACTAACTGTAGTTGGTGACGGCGCAGGTAAAGTAGGTTTTGGTTATGGTAAAGCACGTGAAGTTCCAGCTGCTATTCAAAAAGCAATGGAAAAGGCACGTCGCAACATGATTAACGTAGACCTAAATGGCAATACATTACAGCATCCTGTTAAGGGACGTCATGCTGGCTCACTAGTGTTCATGAAACCAGCATCTGAAGGTACTGGTATCATCGCAGGTGGTGCTATGCGTGCAGTACTAGAAGTTACTGGTGTGCAGAACGTACTTTCTAAATGTTACGGTTCTACTAACCCGATCAACGTGGTACGTGCAACGATTTCGGCTCTTGAGAATATGAATTCTCCACAGTCTATCGCTGCAAAACGTGGCCTTCGCGTAGACGAAATTCTGGGGTAACCATGGCAAATCAAACTGTAAAAGTAACACAAGTAAAAAGCTCTATCGGTCGTTTACCGAAACATAAAGCTACATTACGCGGTCTTGGTTTACGTCGTATCAACCACACTGTTGAGTTAGAAGACACAGCATGTGTACGTGGTATGATAAACAAGGTTTCTTACATGGTTAAGGTAGAGGGTTAATTCGATGCATTTGAATACACTTTCACCTGCTGCAGGTTCAAAAACTGCTCCAAAACGTGTTGGTCGTGGTATCGGTTCTGGTCTAGGTAAGACTGGTGGTCGTGGTCACAAAGGTCAAAAGTCACGTTCTGGCGGTAAAGTACGCGTTGGTTTTGAAGGCGGTCAAATGCCTATGCAACGTCGTCTACCAAAATTTGGTTTCACTTCTCGCAAATCTTTAGTATCTGCAGAAATAAACCTTTTTGAAATCGCTAAAGTAGAAGGCGATGTGGTAGACCTAAGCGCGTTACAAGCAGCTGGTCTAGTTAAAAAGAACGTTCTTTTCGTTAAAGTTGTTAAATCTGGCGAAGTTTCACGCGCTGTTACCGTTAAAGGCCTTAAAGCCTCTAAAGGTGCTCGCGAAGCAATTGAAGCTGCCGGAGGCAAGGTAGAAGACTAAGGAAGTACTAATGGCTAAACCAGGTCAAGATACACAAAGTGCACAAAGTGGACTTTCGGAATTGAAGCGCCGATTACTCTTCGTATTGGGTGCTATCATAATTTACCGTCTAGGTTCATTTGTGCCGATCCCTGGGATTGACGCCGCTGTACTTGCCGATTTCTTCGAGCAACAAAAGGGCACCATTGTTGAAATGTTCAACATGTTCAGTGGTGGTGCACTTGAGCGAGCTTCAGTGTTAGCACTGGGTATTATGCCGTATATTTCGGCTTCGATTATTACGCAACTATTAACGCATATGTATCCTCCGTTTATAGAGCTTAAGAAAGAAGGTGAACAAGGGCGTAAAAAAATTAGCCAGTACACACGCTATGGCACGCTTGTGCTAGCTACTATTCAATCAATCGGTATTGCTACTAGCTTACCGGGCATGATGGAGGGGTTAGTAGTTAACCCTGGTATGGGTTTCTATTTCACCGCAGTGGTGAGTTTAGTAACTGGTACTATGTTCCTTATGTGGTTGGGTGAACAGATAACAGAACGTGGTATCGGCAACGGTATTTCTGTTCTAATATTTGTTGGTATTGTAGCTAACTTGCCGTCTGCTATTGGTTCGACAGTCGAAATGGCGCGCCAAGGTGATTTGAATGTTTTTGTACTGTTGATGGTTGCGGTAATCGTATTCGCTGTTACTTATCTTGTAGTGTTTTTTGAACGTGGACAACGTCGTATTGTTGTTAACTACGCAAAGCGCCAACAAGGTCGTCAAGTATTTGCTGCTCAAAGCACGCATCTACCACTAAAAGTAAATATGGCGGGTGTTATTCCACCAATCTTCGCTAGCAGTATAATTCTGTTCCCTGGTACAATTGCAAGCTGGTTCGGCCAAGGTGAAGGTCCGGTCGCTGATGTATTACAAGCTGTTGCTACTACGCTGACTCCAGGTCAACCGTTGTACTCACTTGTTTTAGCTGCGGCTATTATCTTCTTCTGCTTTTTCTATACAGCGTTGGTGTTTAACCCGCGTGAAACTGCAGACAACCTTAAGAAATCTGGCGCATTTATCCCAGGTATTCGACCAGGTGAGCAGACATCTAAATACATTGATAAAGTGATGACACGCCTGACATTGGCAGGTGCTTTGTATATAACCTTTATCTGTCTGGTGCCTGAATTCATGACTATGGCATGGCAAACGCCATTCTATTTCGGCGGTACATCAATTTTGATTATCGTTGTTGTAATCATGGACTTTATGGCACAAGTACAGACTCACCTGATGTCTCATCAGTATGATTCTGTGCTGAAAAAAGCGAACCTTAAAGGCTACGGTCGATAAGGTCAGTTTACGGAGTTGAGCAATGAAAGTACGTGCTTCCGTTAAGAAAATATGCCGTAACTGTAAAGTTATTAAACGTGCTGGTGTAGTACGCGTAATTTGCAGTGAGCCTAAGCATAAGCAAAGGCAAGGCTAAGTAAACAGTCGTGCAGGCTGAGTTTTCTCGGCCTGTGTTTTTAGTAGTAATTTGGTCTTCGTTTGAGTATCCTTACGGGCTTTTCAAACTTATGATTACCAAATTCGAATATAGGAGATGTGTTAGTGGCCCGTATTGCTGGCATTAACGTCCCTGATCATAAACATGCAGTTATTGGTTTAACAGCTATTTATGGCATAGGTAAGACTCGCTCTAAGGCTATCTTAGAAGCGACTGGTATCGCCGAAACCACAAAAATCGGTGAACTTTCAGACGAAATTCTTGACGTACTGCGTGATGCAGTTGGCAAGTACACTGTTGAAGGTGATCTTCGTCGTGAAGTTACTTTAAATATCAAGCGCCTAATGGACCTTGGTTGTTATCGTGGCCTACGTCACCGTCGCTCTTTACCACTACGTGGTCAAAGAACTAAGACTAACGCGCGCACCCGTAAGGGTCCTCGTAAGCCTATTAAGCGATAAGGGGATAGTATTATGGCTAAGACACCAATTCGTCGTAAAAAGGTTAAAAAACAAGTTGCTGATGGTATGGCTCATGTTCATGCGTCTTTCAACAACACTATTGTAACGATTACCGACCGTCAAGGTAATGCATTATCATGGGCTACTGCCGGTGGTTCAGGTTTCCGTGGTTCACGTAAATCTACACCATTTGCTGCTCAGGTTGCTGCAGAGCGTGCAGGTACTGCTGCTCAAGAATACGGTTTAAAGAATCTAGAAGTTTTCATCAAAGGTCCAGGTCCAGGTCGTGAATCTGCTGTACGTGCTTTGAATGCTGCTGGTTACCGTATTACCAACATTACTGACGTGACGCCAATACCACATAATGGTTGTCGTCCACCGAAGAAACGTCGCGTTTAACAATAGGTTAGGAGAAATAACATGGCAAGATATTTGGGCCCTAAGCTCAAGCTGAGTCGTCGTGAAGGTACTGACCTGTTCCTTAAGAGCGGCGTAAGAGCTATCGACTCTAAGTGTAAACTTGAGACTGCACCTGGTCAGCACGGCGCTCGTAAAGGTCGCTTATCTGATTACGGTTTACAATTACGTGAAAAGCAAAAAGTACGTCGTATCTACGGTGTATTAGAAAAGCAATTCCGTAACTACTACAAAGAAGCTGCTCGCCTTAAAGGCAACACAGGTGAAAACTTGTTACAGCTTTTAGAGCAACGTTTAGACAATGTTGTATATCGCATGGGTTTTGCTAGCACACGTGCAGAAGCACGTCAGTTAGTAAGCCATAAAGCGATTTTAGTTAATGGTCGTGTTGTGAACATTCCTTCATACGTAATTACACCAGAAGATACTGTTGTAATCCGTGAGAAGTCTAAGACACAAGCACGTATCATCGCTGCTCTAGAGTTGGCTGAGCAACGTGAAAAGCCGACTTGGGTTGAAGTTGACGGTAAGAAATTGGAAGGCAGCTTTAAGCGTCTACCTGAGCGTTCAGACCTGTCTGCGGACATTAATGAACAACTAATCGTCGAACTTTACTCTAAGTAAAGTTAAGAGTTAAGAGAGGATAAAATGCAGGGTTCTGTTACAGAATTTCTAAAACCAAGGTTAGTCGACATCGACGCTATCAACCCAACGCGTTCTAAAATAGTTTTAGAACCATTAGAGCGAGGCTTTGGCCATACTCTGGGTAATGCTTTACGCCGTATATTACTTTCATCTATGCCTGGATGTGCAGTAACTGAAGTTGAAATCGACGGTGTATTACATGAGTACAGCGCGAAAGAAGGCGTTCAAGAAGACATCATTGAAATACTATTAAACCTTAAAGGTTTAGCAGTAACGTTAGAAGGCAAAGATGAAGTTTTTCTGACCCTGACTAAATCTGGTGTAGGCCCTGTTACTGCGGCTGATATTCAGCACGATGGCGATGTAACAATTGCTAATCCAGATCACGTTATTTGTAATTTAACTACAAATAACAGCGAGATCAGCATGCGTATTCGTGTTGAACGTGGTCGTGGTTATGTGCCGGCATCTAGTCGTTTATCCTCTGATGACGATGAGCGTCCAATTGGTAGATTGTTGCTTGATGCATCATTTAGCCCAGTTGAACGTATTGCGTACTCGGTTGAATCAGCTCGAGTTGAGCAACGTACAGATTTAGACAAATTAATCATTGATATGGAAACAAACGGCACTTTAGATCCAGAAGAAGCGATCCGCCGTGCGTCTACTATCTTAGCTGAGCAATTAGATGCATTCGTAGATTTACGTGATGTAACTGAGCCAGAAGAGAAAGAAGAGAAGCCAGAGTTCGATCCTATTCTACTTCGTCCAGTTGATGATCTTGAACTAACAGTACGCTCAGCAAATTGTTTGAAAGCCGAGCAAATTCAATATATTGGTGATTTAGTTCAGCGCACTGAAGTTGAGCTTCTTAAAACGCCTAATCTAGGTAAGAAGTCTCTAACTGAAATTAAAGACGTGCTAGCTTCACGTGGTCTTTCTCTGGGCATGCGCCTAGAAAATTGGCCGCCTGCAAGTTTAGCTGAATAATCTAAATCACTATATTAGTTTAGTTAGAAGGATAGGGTCATGCGCCATCGTAAGAGTGGTCGTCAATTAAACCGTAACAGTAGCCATCGTAAAGCGATGTTTAGCAATATGGCAGGTTCTTTGGTGAAACATGAAATCATCAAAACTACTTTGCCTAAAGCGAAAGAGTTACGTCGTGTAATTGAACCTTTAATCACACTGGCTAAGACTGACAGTGTAGCAAATCGCCGTTTAGCGTTTGCTCGCACGCGTGATAATGAAGTTGTTGGTAAATTATTCAGTGAAATCGGTCCGCGTAATGCAGATCGTCCAGGTGGTTACACTCGTATTCTTAAGTGTGGCTTCCGTACTGGTGATAATGCACCAATGGCTTATATTGAACTAGTTGGTCGCCCAGCGACTAGCGAAGCAGTTCAAGAAGACGCACAGTCTGCAGAGTAAGTCTTAAAGAAACCTAAAAGCCGAGCTTATGCTCGGCTTTTTCTTGCCTAAAATTTGTCAACCTATATGAATCAGTAATTATCTTCTATTATGGGTATCGACTCATAGATTCTGAATCGATAAGTTGTTTTGACAGCTGCTTTAATAGCTCTACCTAGTTACTCTTCACTTATCATTTATACAAAATAGCCTATTAGATTCTAGCTAAAGATCATTTCCACTATTTATAGGAGTGATTATAAGACATAACGTATTCTTTCTAATCTATACCGATACTATGAACTTCATCGTAAGGTTAAGTAAACTTACTTATTAAATATGTAAAACTATGGTTAAACATAGCCCAGTCAATTCAATTTTCAGCTTTTGACTAATTTAAGTGATTTTAGTTATACGACTCTTGCTCTATTGGCTAGCTTTTTCAGCATAGATGATGCAAATATATCTATACCCATAGGTGGTTGCCATAACTTTAATTTTAAATAGCTTTATAAACCGCTGGGTAGAGATGGTTTAGTTGTGTTTTTGAGCGTTTAGCTCAAATACTCAGCGAACAGCACATTATTTCAAGTTTTCTTCAAAAAAGGGTTGATCTGTTTTCGGATCTCCCTATAATGCGACCCCACTGAGACGGGAAAGGCCAACGCATAGCGAGGCACGAACTACTCAGAGAGTTAAATAAAACTTCGGTTTTAAATCTTCTAAAAAGAAAGTTTAAAACAAAGTATTGACTCGAAAAATAAAGGGTGTATTATTCGCATCCCTTGAGACGCTAAAGCGACTCAAAACGTTCTTTAACAATATAAAGCAATCATCTGTGTGGGCACTCGTACAGATTGAGTTCTAACAGCCAAGCTTAGTTCGCTAAGTAAGGCAAACAAATTAGAGTCTCAATTGAAAACTGAGTGACCAACAGAATAGTTATTTCGGTAATTATTCGGCACAGTCAATTCAATATCGAAAGATATTAAAAAATTCAGAATTCATTGAGCTGTCGAAAGACATAAAACTTTTTAATTGAAGAGTTTGATCATGGCTCAGATTGAACGCTGGCGGCAGGCCTAACACATGCAAGTCGAGCGGTAACAGAGAGTAGCTTGCTACTTTGCTGACGAGCGGCGGACGGGTGAGTAATGCTTGGGAACATGCCTTGAGGTGGGGGACAACAGTTGGAAACGACTGCTAATACCGCATAATGTCTACGGACCAAAGGGGGCTTCGGCTCTCGCCTTTAGATTGGCCCAAGTGGGATTAGCTAGTTGGTGAGGTAATGGCTCACCAAGGCGACGATCCCTAGCTGGTTTGAGAGGATGATCAGCCACACTGGGACTGAGACACGGCCCAGACTCCTACGGGAGGCAGCAGTGGGGAATATTGCACAATGGGCGCAAGCCTGATGCAGCCATGCCGCGTGTGTGAAGAAGGCCTTCGGGTTGTAAAGCACTTTCAGTCAGGAGGAAAGGTTAACGGTTAATACCCGTTAGCTGTGACGTTACTGACAGAAGAAGCACCGGCTAACTCCGTGCCAGCAGCCGCGGTAATACGGAGGGTGCGAGCGTTAATCGGAATTACTGGGCGTAAAGCGTACGCAGGCGGTTTGTTAAGCGAGATGTGAAAGCCCCGGGCTCAACCTGGGAACTGCATTTCGAACTGGCAAACTAGAGTGTGATAGAGGGTGGTAGAATTTCAGGTGTAGCGGTGAAATGCGTAGAGATCTGAAGGAATACCGATGGCGAAGGCAGCCACCTGGGTCAACACTGACGCTCATGTACGAAAGCGTGGGGAGCAAACGGGATTAGATACCCCGGTAGTCCACGCCGTAAACGATGTCTACTAGAAGCTCGGAGCCTCGGTTCTGTTTTTCAAAGCTAACGCATTAAGTAGACCGCCTGGGGAGTACGGCCGCAAGGTTAAAACTCAAATGAATTGACGGGGGCCCGCACAAGCGGTGGAGCATGTGGTTTAATTCGATGCAACGCGAAGAACCTTACCTACACTTGACATACAGAGAACTTACCAGAGATGGTTTGGTGCCTTCGGGAACTCTGATACAGGTGCTGCATGGCTGTCGTCAGCTCGTGTTGTGAGATGTTGGGTTAAGTCCCGCAACGAGCGCAACCCCTATCCTTAGTTGCTAGCAGGTAATGCTGAGAACTCTAAGGAGACTGCCGGTGATAAACCGGAGGAAGGTGGGGACGACGTCAAGTCATCATGGCCCTTACGTGTAGGGCTACACACGTGCTACAATGGCGCATACAGAGTGCTGCGAACCTGCGAAGGTAAGCGAATCACTTAAAGTGCGTCGTAGTCCGGATTGGAGTCTGCAACTCGACTCCATGAAGTCGGAATCGCTAGTAATCGCGTATCAGAATGACGCGGTGAATACGTTCCCGGGCCTTGTACACACCGCCCGTCACACCATGGGAGTGGGTTGCTCCAGAAGTAGATAGTCTAACCCTCGGGAGGACGTTTACCACGGAGTGATTCATGACTGGGGTGAAGTCGTAACAAGGTAGCCCTAGGGGAACCTGGGGCTGGATCACCTCCTTATACGATTTAGAACTTATTTGTTCGTAGTGTCCACACAGATGATTGTTAATTAGTGCGTGTCCCTTTGGGATAACTAATTAATATGCTCTTTAAAAATTTGGAAAAGCTGATAATAAAATTCTGATGAATACATTGTATTTATCAAGAGTTTTCAAAAGTAAAAAAACAATGGTAGCAGTACCATTGAGTGCCATTTAGTTAACTCCTATGAGTTAATTGATTGGTATCTACTTTAGTATTCAATATTGACTTCTGGCGAAGTTAAACTGTCACAAAACAAAGACCCGTTTGGGTTGTATGGTTAAGTGACTAAGCGTACACGGTGGATGCCTTGGCAGTTGGAGGCGATGAAGGACGTATTAACTTGCGATAAGCTTAGTCAAGCTAGTAAAAAGCGCTTGAGACTAAGATTTCCGAATGGGGAAACCCACCTGCTTGCAGGTATCGTTAACTGAATACATAGGTTAACGAGGCGAACGCGGAGAACTGAAACATCTAAGTACCCGTAGGAAAAGAAATCAACCGAGATTCCGAAAGTAGCGGCGAGCGAAATCGGAACAGCCCTTAAGCTTATTATGTGTTAATGGAAGGCTGCTGGAAAGCGCCACGATACAGGGTGATAGTCCCGTACATGAAAAGACATTTTAAGTGAAATCGAGTAGGTCGGAGCACGTGAAACTTTGACTGAATATAGGTGGACCATCATCTAAGGCTAAATACTCCCAACTGACCGATAGTGAACCAGTACCGTGAGGGAAAGGCGAAAAGAACCCCTGTGAGGGGAGTGAAATAGAACCTGAAACCGTGTACGTACAAGCAGTAGGAGCCCACTTGTTGGGTGACTGCGTACCTTTTGTATAATGGGTCAGCGACTTATATTTTGTAGCGAGGTTAACCGAATAGGGTAGCCGTAGGGAAACCGAGTCTTAACTGGGCGATTAGTTGCAAGGTATAGACCCGAAACCCGGTGATCTAGCCATGGGCAGGTTGAAGGTTGAGTAACATCAACTGGAGGACCGAACCCACTAACGTTGAAAAGTTAGGGGATGACCTGTGGCTAGGAGTGAAAGGCTAATCAAACCGGGAGATAGCTGGTTCTCCCCGAAATCTATTTAGGTAGAGCCTCGGACGAATACTTACGGGGGTAGAGCACTGTTAAGGCTAGGGGGTCATCCCGACTTACCAACCCTTTGCAAACTCCGAATACCGTAAAGTAATATCCGGGAGACACACGGCGGGTGCTAACGTCCGTCGTGAAGAGGGAAACAACCCAGACCGCCAGCTAAGGTCCCAAAGTCATAGTTAAGTGGGAAACGATGTGGAAAGGCCCAGACAGCCAGGAGGTTGGCTTAGAAGCAGCCATCCTTTAAAGAAAGCGTAATAGCTCACTGGTCGAGTCGGTCTGCGCGGAAGATGTAACGGGGCTAAACTATGCACCGAAGCTGCGGATTCAGAATTTATTCTGAGTGGTAGGGGAGCGTTCTGTAAGCCGTTGAAGGTGTACCGGGAGGTATGCTGGAGGTATCAGAAGTGCGAATGCTGACATGAGTAACGATAATGGGAGTGAAAAACTCCCACGCCGGAAGACCAAGGGTTCCTATCCCATGTTAATCAGGGTAGGGTAAGTCGACCCCTAAGGCGAGGCCGAAAGGCGTAGTCGATGGGAAACAGATTAATATTTCTGTACTCGATATAATTGCGATGGGGGGACGGAGCAGGCTAAGCAAGCATAGCGTTGGTAGTCTATGTGAAAGTGAGTAGGGCGTTTGTTTAGGTAAATCCGGACGAACACTAAACCTGAGACACGAGACGAGTCACTACGGTGATGAAGTTGCTGATGCCATACTTCCAGGAAAAGCCTCTAAGCTTCAGATTATATGGAATCGTACCCCAAACCGACACAGGTGGTCAGGTAGAGAATACTAAGGCGCTTGAGAGAACTCGGGTGAAGGAACTAGGCAAAATCGTACCGTAACTTCGGGAGAAGGTACGCTCCTATCTGTGATGAGACTTGCTCTCTAAGCGGACGGGAGCCGCAGTGACCAGGTGGCTGGGACTGTTTATTAAAAACACAGCACTGTGCAAAATCGCAAGATGACGTATACGGTGTGACACCTGCCCGGTGCCGGAAGGTTAATTGATGGGGTTATCCTTAGGGAGAAGCTCTTGATCGAAGCCCCGGTAAACGGCGGCCGTAACTATAACGGTCCTAAGGTAGCGAAATTCCTTGTCGGGTAAGTTCCGACCTGCACGAATGGTGTAACCATGGCCACGCTGTCTCCACCCGAGACTCAGTGAAATTGAAATCGCAGTGAAGATGCTGTGTACCCGCGGCTAGACGGAAAGACCCCGTGAACCTTTACTACAGCTTGGCACTGAACATTGAACCTACATGTGTAGGATAGGTGGGAGACTTTGAAGCAGCGACGCTAGTTGTTGTGGAGTCAACCTTGAAATACCACCCTTGTAGTTTTGATGTTCTAACGTTGGCCCCTGAATCGGGGTTACGGACAGTGCCTGGTGGGTAGTTTGACTGGGGCGGTCTCCTCCTAAAGAGTAACGGAGGAGCACGAAGGTTGGCTAAGTACGGTCGGACATCGTACGGTTAGTGTAATGGTAGAAGCCAGCTTAACTGCGAGACAGACACGTCGAGCAGGTACGAAAGTAGGTCATAGTGATCCGGTGGTTCTGAATGGAAGGGCCATCGCTCAACGGATAAAAGGTACTCCGGGGATAACAGGCTGATACCGCCCAAGAGTTCATATCGACGGCGGTGTTTGGCACCTCGATGTCGGCTCATCACATCCTGGGGCTGAAGTCGGTCCCAAGGGTATGGCTGTTCGCCATTTAAAGTGGTACGCGAGCTGGGTTTAGAACGTCGTGAGACAGTTCGGTCCCTATCTGCCGTGGGCGTTTGAGAATTGAGAGGGGTTGCTCCTAGTACGAGAGGACCGGAGTGAACGAACCGCTGGTGTTCGGGTTGTCATGCCAATGGCATTGCCCGGTAGCTACGTTCGGAACTGATAAGCGCTGAAAGCATCTAAGCGCGAAGCAGGCCTCGAGATGAGTTCTCACTAGACTTTTAAAGTCTCTGAAGGGCCGTTGAAGACTACAACGTTGATAGGCAAGATGTGGAAGTGGTGTGAGCCATTAAGCTAACTTGTACTAATTACCCGTGAGGCTTAACCATACAACGCCAAACGCGTTTTATGTGATAGTGAAGCAAGCGAAGAAGTTAATATGACTAAAGTAGATATTACTTAGAAAAACTTAAAAAATATTATCAGATATTTTCCAAATTCAGTTAATGCGTAGCGATACGAATTAACGCCCAAATTTGCTTGGTGACAATAGCGTTTTGGACCCACCTGACTCCATGCCGAACTCAGTAGTGAAACGAAACAGCGCCGATGATAGTGTAGCATTTGCTATGTGAAAGTAGGACATTACCAGGCTTCAAATTGTAGAGAGCCCGACTAGAAATAGTCGGGCTTTTTTACGTCTGCAGAAAAGTGAAATGTGCGCAATTAACACACACTCATATCGCGACACAAAGATAGTGTAGCATTTCACTGTGGCTCTCCACCGCTGTGGGCACTACGACATCCTACTGCGTAGCGCACCGGCTTCACATTGTAGAAAGCCCGACTATAAATAGTCGGGCTTTTTTACGTCTGCAGAAAAGTGAAATGTGCACACTTAACACTCTCTCACATCAACTCCCATCACGTAGGTCGGGCGAGCGTTGCGACTCCCGTAAAAAGCATAAAAAACCTTCGCTCAACAATGAGTGGTAGCATTTGTACTGTGGGTAAATAATACCAATTGGTTTAACATCTTACCTAATATAAAAGCTTTAACTATCTGGTCTTGTTATAAGTATTGAACATGACCTTTAAGCCTTTATATACGCTTTGGGTAGGTTAACTGAAGAGAATGAAAATAGTTAGGTAGAGATTGATACAGAGGTTTTACACATGAACTTAAATCTAAAGGGCATGATATTTAATAGTACTTATGGAGTGCCTGTGTAAACTAGCCACGTTATCTACCAGCATTCATTAATTGTTTTATAGCCAGATAAGCGGTTAGGGGCTGCTTTAATTTCATATGTACTGAGCGTTATTAATTTTTAACCCTAAGATTAACTAAGGCCATATACTTTATATTAAAAACTATCGACAAGACTTACTAAAAAGTGTTTTGTGTACTCCTTAAACTAAAGTTTATTTTATACTCTCCTGGTTCTAATTAACCATCTATATATGCCAATAAAGAACAATGCTGCAGATCCGAAGCCACTCAACATCCAAATGACTTTTAAAATGTTACCGCCAATGCTGCCGTCATGTAGAGGGTGTATCCAGTTTTTAATTTTACTAGCCGTACTTTGTTTATCTATATTAAACATGCTCTCTAACTTCCCTGTAAGAGCATTAACCTCTATATAGCTATGTGGAAAGCGATAAGAAGGATCGTTTACAGTTTGAAATCTAAATCTGTAAATCGCATTTAAGTTTGATGGTGTTTCAATCCAAGCTAAACGCGCACCCGGTAATGCTTTTTTAGCTATTAGTATCGCTTGCGATAAAGGAATATTAGATTGTTTACTCGGTTGTATTTGTATTTGTGTTTTTGAAGGGGAGTTTATATCGCTAACTAAAGCGGTTAATATAGGATCTGTCTGCTTTGGAATAGCAAGCATAATCCCTGTAATCGTTAGAGCTAATAATGGGATGCACAAGCTTAAACCAATTAATTTATGCCAGTCATAAAGTAGGCCTATTTTAGAACTGCGACGTTTAAATTTTAACGATTTTATCCATTGACCTTTTTTGGCCACCACGCTAATAACCCAGATATGAGAAGGATTAATGTGGCAATGCCTATATACCCCACAATTATAATGCCGGTACTTCCTGTGAGTAATGAAAAGTGCAGGTTATATAACCACGTAACAAAATAATCGCCCCAGTAATCTTTTCGAATTACTTTATATTTATCATTTGAGAGCCAAATCATTAAGGTTGCAAATTCACGATTTTGTGTTTCTACAGGGTTATAGTAACGAGCCGGTATGATTGAATTGTCATCTGTTACCTCAAGCCGCCAGGGCCCATACTTATCTGGAAAAGCCGTTTTTAAGTTTTTGTATGCCAAATCCCAGTCGACTTTGTCTGTATGCTTTATATTTACTTTAGTGAGGTTCAGTTGTGAATCTATTTGTGGGTAATATATTAATACTGAGCCAGATAATGCAATAACAGTGAGTAAAAACCCTATTGATAAGCCTAAATAAAGGTGTAATCGTCTAAATATCTTTTGCCAAGAAAGCTTTTGAAGCATGAATAAAGTAGCCGTAATAAGTGAGTGTACTTAAACAATAATTATTAGGTATTTTATAGTGTTTTAGAGAAGAAAAGTGCGACATTTTGTCGCACTTCTTACAATGCATATTTAAAAAATAAAACGCCAGCTCAAGGCTGGCGTTAAAATACAATCTTAAAGTTTATTTAAGCTTTAGGTCCTGCATTTTTTATATCATCTGATACGTCGTACTTAGCAAAGTTCTCAGTGAAGTCTGCGGCAAGTTTTGCTGCGTATTCATTGTATTTAGCTTTATCTTCCCACGTATTAATAGGGTTAAGTAAGTTTGTATCTACACCCGGAACGGCAACTGGCACATCTAGATTTAAAACATCAATATGTTGAGTCTCAACGCCTGTTAATTTACCAGATACAATAGCATCAACTACAGCGCGAGTCGTTGGAATATCAAAGCGCTTGCCTGTACCGTAAGGGCCGCCAGTCCAACCTGTATTCACAAGGTACACTTTAGCGCCAAACTCGCGTACACGCTTCATAAGAAGCTCAGCGTAAACACCAGCAGGGCGTGGGAAAAATGGTGCACCAAAACAGGTTGAGAATGTTGATTCAATATCGCTAGTAGAGCCAATCTCAGTTGAGCCAACTTTAGCCGTGTATCCACTTAAGAAGTGAAAAGCAGCAGCTTCTTCGCTAAGAACAGATACCGGTGGTAATACACCGCTTACATCACAAGTTAAAAATATAACTGCTTTTGGTTCGCCTGCGCGGTTTTCTACTTTACGTTTTTCAACGTGTTCAAGTGGGTATGCTGCACGGCTGTTTTGAGTAAGGCTTGTATCGTGAAAGTCAGGAACGCCCTTCTCATCTAGCACTACATTCTCTAAAATAGTACCAAAGCGAATTGCATTCCAAATTACAGGTTCGTTCTTTTGTGACAGGTCGATACATTTAGCATAGCAACCGCCTTCAATATTAAACACGCTTCCAGGTGCCCAACCGTGTTCGTCATCACCAATTAAAAAGCGAGTAGGATCTGCTGAAAGAGTTGTTTTGCCCGTACCAGATAAACCGAAGAATAATGCTGTATCGCCTGCTTCACCAACGTTAGCAGAACAGTGCATTGGTAATACACCTTTTGCTGGTAGTAGGAAGTTTTGTACAGAAAACATCGATTTTTTCATTTCACCGGCGTAGCGCATACCTGCTAGTAATACTTTACGCTGTGCAAAGTTAATAATAACGGTGCCATCGCTATTTGTGCCATCACGTTCCGGCTCACATACAAACGAAGGAACGTTCATTACTTGCCATTGTGGTAAGTTTGAGGCGTTATAGTTTTGTGGTTCGATAAACATGTTTTTGGCAAAAATATGGTGCCACGCTGTTTCTGTAGTTACGACTACAGGTAAATAATGCTCAGGGTCAGCGCCAACTTCTAGGTGAGAGGTGAAGTGGTCATTACTTTGAACATGTGCTTCTACGCGAGCCCATAATGCGTCAAATTTTTCTGCATTAAATGGGCGGTTAACGTTGCCCCATTGAATGTCATCTTGAGTTGTCGCTTCTTGTACAATAAAACGATCTTTTGGTGAACGGCCAGTTCGTTTTCCTGTAATTGCAACAAAAGCACCATTTGCGGCTAAAGTACCTTCGCCACGGCGGATCGCATGCTCGACAAGTTCAGCTGCGGTTAAATCGACAAAACGTGTAGCGCCTGTAGTCATGTTTATACCTAACTATGTGTGAGAGTTTGAACGGATAGCTCTGGGGTTATCAGTGCCCTTAAACTGAAATTATAGTAACAGAAGGTTTTAAGATATTCGAGCCCGCAAAGCCCCTAAAAACACATATATTTAAGAAAAAACATGAATAATTTCAATGATACCGGTGTCATGGAATTAGCAGAAAATATGACACCGGTATCATCTTTTTATAATATAAAACCGCATATTTTGCGGCTTTAATTACTATATATAGATGAAGCTGAACATTTAGTTGAAAATGCTTTTTATGTCTTGTTCGTTAAAAACATACTCTTTTAAACAGTAATGGCAGTTAATGTTAACAGTCCCTTTCTCAGCTACATCTTTGAGTAGTTCTTCTTGTCCAATATTAACAAGTGCAGTAATTGTTTTATCACGACTGCAACCACATTTGAATTTAATCGCTTGAGGTTCAAATACGCGAGGATTATCTTCGTGATAAAGACGTGTAAGAACAGTGTTCGCATCTAAGTGTAACAACTCTTCATTTTTAATCGTGTTACTTAATGCTTCTAGGTGTGCAAAGTCTTCAATTGATTTTTGTTTATCAACTGGGAGTACTTGTAAAAATAGACCACATGCTTTTGCGCTACCTTCTGTTGTGTCGGTTGCAAACCAAAGGCGTGTTTTTAGCTGCTCTGACTGCTCAAAGTAACTTTCGATACATTCACTAAGAGTATCATGCTCTAGCGGTACTATCCCTTGATAGCGTTCACCTTTATCTGGTGTAATAGTGATTACCATATAGCCTTGGCCAATAAGCTCTTTTACAGTTGTGCCCGTAATTTCGCTTTGCAGGCGCGCAATACCACGCATGTTTTGTTTGTCATCACCATTTATAACTGCATATTTAACTGGGCCATCACCTTGAAGCTGTACAGCAATTTCACCTTCAAACTTTAAGGTAGCAGTAAGTAAACAGGTTGCAACGAGTAACTCACCAAGTAATGCTTTAACAGGGTCTGGGTAATTATGGTCGGCAATCATTTCATTGTAAGCATTCTCGATTTGTACGAGTTCGCCACGAACATCTAGTTCGTTGAATAAATAACGGTGAAGTAAATCTTGTTGCATGAGCGGCTATACCTAACTTGATTTCATTTTTAAAAGTTCGCGTCTTTGCTTTTTATCCGGTTTTTTATCCGGATGAGGGGCAAAAAAGCTGTTATTTTTACGTGCGATGCTGTTCTCTTCGCGTTTAGCAATACTGGCATCAGATTCTTGATACATGGTCTGTGCTATGGGGGCGCTTTGGCGTTTTTCAAGCACTGAGAGTATAGTTATCAGCTTTTCATCTACTCCTTGTGCAAGTTTTATGTTTGCGCCAACTTCTACTATTTTACTCGCTTTTGTACGCTGTCCATTATAATGCACTTTGCCGCCTTGTACCATTTCACGTGCAGTCGCACGAGTCTTATAAAAGCGAGCGGCCCATAACCACTTATCTAATCGAACTTTTAACTCATCTTTATGGTCTGAACTTACGTGGCTGTTACTTTTTTTACTCATAAGGCATTTAATCTAGTGTGTTATAACTTAAAATTTATCATGAAATCATTGTAGGCTGAAGGTATTATAATCGCAGTCTGTTTTGCCTTGAGAGAGTGAGTCAACTCATTCTGTTTACAAAGTTTAATATTAGCGTGCTTGTTGAATGAAAAATGAAAGGGTACTATGGGTACGCGCTTACGCAGTAAATTAAAATAAGAATATTATTTATGGAACAGCAAATACAGCAACTTAAACAATTTTTAATTCGTTTACCACATGCAAAATTAAGTGCATTAGTGACTCTATTAGTTGTTGTTTATCTTGCTTTTTATTATCAAAATTGGTTTGGCTTATGTGGCCAAATCCGGTTGTATCTCCACTTACTCCAATGCACTACGCTAATCAAACCAAGGGTGTCGCTGGTAATCGCTCTACGCAGCATATAGTGGAGCAATTTTTGTTTGGTAAAAAAGTTGCAACAAATAATAGTACTACGCGGCAATCACAAGTTATTAACAATGCACCTGAAACACGCTTAAGTATAAATTTAACAGGCATAGTGGCGGTAAGCCATGATGATAAAGCAGGTGTGGCTATTATAGAATCACAAGGAAAACAAATAAGTTACTTAGCGGAAGAAGTTATACAAGGAACACGTGCGAAAGTTGCACAAATATTACCAGATCGTGTAATTTTAAGCGTAAGTGGTGGCTTTGAAACATTAATGCTTGATGGTTTAGATTTCACAAAAAAAGTATCAATGCCTGTTCTTGCTGCCCGAGACGATTCAGAAATGGGACCACAGATGCTAATAGCATCAAACGATCAAAAAATAAATGCAACCGCAGATCCACAAGTAAGAGAAGCCTTAATAGAAACACGTGAAGAGTTACTCGAAGAACCAGGTAAATTATTTGACTATATACGTGTCTCACAAGCGATGAGTGATGGAGTACTTATAGGTTATCGCTTAAGTCCAGGAAAAGAACCTGAGCTATTTAAGCAAATGGGATTACAAAATAACGATTTAGCTATTGCGATTAATGGCTATCAATTAACAGATTTAAAACAGGCAATGTCAGCTATTAATGAGCTGCGCAATAGCACAGATGCTAATATCACTATAGAACGTGATGGCGAGCAACTAGATGTGCAATTTAGCCTGTAATAACTTAGCTTTGGAGTTTTAATATAATGGTTCAGGTGCTACACCTCAAAAAAATTAAAAAAGGGTTAGCTAAGTATGCAGCACTTTTTTTAGCAGCAAGTATTTCTTTGTCTGTTTCTGCTGTTGAGTATGCAGCTAACTTTAAAGGCACAGATATCAACGAGTTTATTAACATTGTTGGTAAAAATCTTAATAAAACAGTGATTATTGACCCAAATGTACGCGGCAAAGTGAATGTGCGCAGTTATGAGTTGATGGATGAAGCACTTTATTATCAGTTCTTTTTAAATGTATTAGAAGTTTATGGCTACTCAGCTGTTGAAATGGACAATGGCATTATTAAGGTTGAGAAAAGTTCAGACGCTAAAAAATCAAATGTCCCACTTATTACAGAGGGTAATGAAGCTAGTGGCGACATGATGATTACACGCGTTGTGCGCGTTAAAAACGTAAGCGTACAAGAGCTAGGTCCATTAGTTCGTCAGTTTAGCGATCAAAAAGATGGTGGTCATGTTGCTAATTTTAATGCGGCTAACGTTATGATGCTAACGGGTCATGCAGCATCGGTTAATCGCTTAGTTGAGATTATTCGCTCTGTTGATCAGGCGGGTGACAAGCGTGTAGATATAGTAAAGCTTAAGTATGCAACTGCTGATGATGTAGTATCGGTCGTTGATAACATTTATAAAGACAGTGGTAAAGGCAGTGTTCCTGAATTTTTAATTCCTAAAGTGGTTGCCGATGGCCGAACTAATAGCGTTATTGTAAGTGGCGAAGGCCAAGCACGTACGCGTGCTATAGAACTTATTAAACGCTTAGATGGTGAATTAGAAAGCCAAGGTAACACCAAGGTGTTTTACCTCAATTATGCTAAAGCTGAAGATTTAGTAAAAGTATTGCAAGGTGTGAGTAAGTCACTTGTTGATGACGCGCAAGGCGGCACAACTAAAACTCGTAGCAGAAACAGCAATGAAAGCAGTATAGAAGCTCACCCAGATTCAAATTCATTAATTATTACCGCGCAGCCAGACACCATGCGCTCACTAGAGTCGGTAATTGAGCGTCTTGATATTCGTCGTGCACAAGTATTAGTTGAAGCAATTATTATTGAAGTAATGGAAGGCGACGGGGTTAACTTAGGCCTGCAGTGGATTTCTGAGCAGGGCGGTATGTTACAGTTTAACAACGGCACTACGGTTCCCGTTGGCTCATTAGCTGTTGCGGCGGAGCAAGCACAAGATGTAACGGTTACCAAAAATATAATAGGAACAGAATCTGGTACTGTAACGCCCTATACAGAAACAACCGAAGGTGATTATGGTCCATTAGCTTCCTTACTTAGTGGCATTAATGGTCTGGCGCTGGGTGTTGTTAAAAATGACTGGGGTGCAATCATTCAAGCAGTAGCTACCGATACAAACTCGAATATTTTGGCTACACCGTCTATTACTACAATGGATAACGAAGAAGCATCTATTTTAGTCGGTCAAGAAGTACCTATTATTACTGGATCACAAACCGGCAGTAATAATGCTAACCCATTTCAAACGGTTGAACGTCAAGAAGTAGGTATTAAACTAATTGTTACCCCGCAGATTAATGATGGTTCTGCTGTACAGCTTACGATAGAGCAAGAAGTATCGAGCGTCAGTGGTGCAACTGCGGTTGATATTTCAGTAAATAAGCGTTCAATTAAAACAACAGTTATGGCTGATGATGGCGGTATGGTTGTGCTTGGCGGCTTAATAGATGAAGACGTGCAAGAAAGTGTATCTAAGGTGCCGTTATTAGGCGATATCCCTATTTTAGGCCATTTGTTTAGATCAACCAATACAACACGTCGTAAGCGTAATCTTATTGTATTTATTCGCCCAACAATTATTCGTGATGGTGTAAGCATGAATAAGCTAAGTTTTAATAAGTATAACTTTATCCGTGGTGAGCAATTTAAACAGCGCGAAGATGGGATTGATTTAATGCCAGCGACTGATTCGCCAATATTGCCTGAATGGAACGATGAATTAATACTTCCACCAACGTATGAAGAACATTTACGTAAGCAAAATGCACAAGAGCGTAAAGATGACTAATGCGATACAAGAGATAAACCAAGATGTGGTTCATCCTAATACGCATCATCAGGATGCGCTATTAGCAGATGATGTATTAATAGAGTTACCAGCTAAACGTTTACCATTTTCTTATGCAAGGCGCGCAGGTGTATTGCTAAGTAAAAATAAAGATAATCGTATTGTATATTATCGTGGTGAGCTTGACGTAGAAGTACTTTTAGAAGTGCGCCGTATTGCAGGTAATGGTTTTACATTAGAGCAGTTGGCTGACGATAAGTTTGAGTTGTTATTGGAAGCATCTTATCAACGTGATAGCTCTGAAACGCAACAAATGATGGAAGATATAGGGAATGAGGTTGATTTGTTCTCACTCGCCGATGAACTTCCACAAACAGAAGATTTGCTCGCCGGTGATGATGATGCACCAATCATCAAACTTATTAACGCCATGCTCAGTGAAGCGATAAAGGAAGGGGCATCTGATATTCATATCGAAACCTTCGAGCAAGAGCTTGTTATTCGCTTTAGGGTAGATGGTGTACTTAAAGAAGTCCTTAAGCCTAATCGTAAACTCGCATCGTTACTTGTATCGCGTATTAAAGTAATGGCCAAGCTTGATATAGCCGAAAAACGTATTCCTCAAGATGGCCGTATTAGTTTGCGTATTGCTGGGCGTGCAGTTGATGTACGTGTATCTACAATGCCATCAAGCTTTGGTGAGCGTGTAGTACTGCGTTTACTTGACAAAAATAACGCACGTTTAAATCTAGAAGATTTAGGTATGACCGCAGAAAATCGTGCATTGTTTTCTGATTTAATCAGTAAACCGCATGGCATTATCTTAGTCACAGGGCCAACGGGTTCTGGTAAAAGTACTACGTTGTATGCTGGTATGAGTCAAATCAATTCACGCGATCGCAACATTCTGACAGTTGAAGATCCGATCGAGTATGAGATTCCGGGTATTGGTCAAACACAGGTTAACGCTAAAGTTGATATGACCTTTGCGCGTGGTTTACGTGCAATATTACGTCAAGATCCTGATGTAGTAATGGTGGGTGAAATACGCGATCTTGAAACGGCGCAAATTGGTGTTCAAGCGTCACTTACCGGTCATCTTGTTATGTCTACTCTGCATACAAATACCGCATCGGGTGCAATTACACGTATGGAAGATATGGGTGTTGAACCATTCTTACTTTCATCGTCGTTACTCGGTGTGTTGTCGCAACGCTTAGTACGTACGTTATGTAATACCTGTAAAGAAGGTCACACGGCTGATGAGCATGAATGCCAGCTGTTAGGCGCCCCTTTTGAAAGCCAACCTACAATTTACCGAGCGGTCGGGTGTGAAGAGTGTAACTTTAACGGTTACCGTGGTCGTACGGGTATTCATGAGTTACTTGTAGTTGATGAAACAATACGCGAAATGATTCACAACGGTAAAGGTGAGCAAAGCGTAGAAAAATACATTCGTAAGCGTAGCCCTAGTATTCGCCAAGATGGCTGTAGCCGTGTACTCGCAGGTAAAACAACACTTGAAGAAGTATTACGTGTTACCCGTGAGGAAGGTTAATTATGGCGGCGTTTGAGTATCGTGCTCTCGATGGTAGAGGTAAAGAAAAAAGGTATTTTAGAAGCTGATACGGCTAGACAAATACGTCAAATTTTACGTGATCAAAAGCTAACGCCGCTCGAAGTGGTTCCAGCAGCGCAAAGTGATAAACAAGTTAAAGGTGAAAAAGCCCCTTTATTTGGTAGCTTTTTTAAACCCACTATATCAACATCTGATCTGGCACTTATTACTCGTCAGTTAGCAACGCTGATTCAATCAGCACTGCCAGTTGAAGGTGCTGTAATGGCTGTAGCTGAGCAGTGTGAAAAGCCGCGTTTAAAGCGCATGCTTATGTCAGTACGCTCAAAAGTTGTTGAAGGCTATACGCTTGCTGATGGTATGAGCGAGTTCCCCCATGTATTTGACGATTTATACCGTGCAATGGTTGCCGCAGGTGAAAAGTCGGGCCACCTTGACCAAGTACTTAACCGCTTAGCTGATTACACCGAGCAGCGTCAACATATGCGAAGCCAAATTACTCAAGCAATGGTTTATCCTATTATTTTAGTGGTGTTTGCAATTGGTATTGTGTCGGTTTTATTAGGTACAGTTGTACCTAAAATATTAAAAACCTTCGAAAAGACCAAGCAAGTATTACCTTGGACAACAGAATGGGTAATGGCCGGCAGTCATTTTGTGCAAAATTATTGGTTTATTAGCTTAATTGCTATTACAGGCATAGCTATTGGGATTAAGCATGCATTGAAACAGCCAAAAATACGTTTTTGGTGGGACGATAGGGTGCTGCATATGCCAGGAATTGGCAAAGTTGCACGTGGTGTTAATACAGCTCGTTTTGCACGCACGCTAAGTATTTTATCATCAAGTTCGGTACCTCTACTTGAAGGGATGCGAATATCAGGAGGTGTGTTAGTTAACGAAAAAATTAAGAAAGCAGTTGCTGACGCTTCTGATAGAGTAAGTGAGGGAGCGAGTCTAAGGGCTGCGCTTCAACAAACAAAATTATTCCCACCCATGATGCTGCATATGATAGCCAGTGGTGAAAAATCTGGAGAGTTGGAGCAAATGTTAGAACGTGCTGCAAATAACCAAGATCGCGAATTTGAAAGTATGGTTAATGTGTCGCTTAAGTTATTAGAACCCGCGATGATAGCGTCAATGGCCGTTATTGTACTTTTTATCGTTATGGCAATTTTACAGCCAATTATGGCAATGAATAAAGCCGTTGGGCTTTAACCTAAAATAACTTTTAATATATTAGTATTTTTAGAATAATGAGGTAATTACGTGAACAAACAATCAGGTTTTTCTTTACTAGAAGTAATGGTGGTACTTGTTATCATCGGAATGATCATGTCAATTGTGGCACCAAATATTATGGGTCAACAAGAAGAGGCTGCTATTGATAAAGCGCATTTAGATATTCAGCAGCTTGAAGATGCAATGAGCCTATACAAGCTTAAAAATAAAAGTTATCCAAGCACAGAGCAAGGTTTAGAAGCCCTTGTTAATAAAACAAGTATTGAGCCTGTTCCTAAACGCTTTCCAGATGGTGGGTTTATCAGTGAACTACCAGAGGATCCTTGGGGTAATACTTATCAGTTAATTAGCCCTGGAGAAGTTGGTAAGTTTGATATTTTCTCTTTTGGCCCAGATGGTGAACCCGGAACCGATGATGATATTGGGAACTGGGATGAAGAAAAACAATAATGCAAATTAAGAGTACATTGTTTTTATACGTAAATAACGAGAGCTTACTATGCAAGTAAGCTCTACGCGTATAAACGCAAAAACGCGTGGTTTTAGTTTGATCGAAATTTTAGTGGTATTAGTGATTATCGCTTTTGCCACAAAAATGGTGGTATACAGCTTAGAAGGCGGAGCTGAGGATGAGCTAGATACTCAGGCACTTAGGCTGCATACCACCATTAATATGGCGTCAGAATTTGCTATTTTAAATCAGGTAGAGCTTGGTTTTCACTTAGATGACAATGTGTTTGAGTTTTTAGTTTTTGATGGCGAAAAATGGATAACCTTCGATAGAGAAGACTTGTTTAAACCAACGGAGTTTGATGAGCGTTTTAAAGTAACACTTAATCTTGAAGATTTAGCTTGGGCACAAGATAACTTGCTTGAGCAAGCTAACTGGCGTGAGTTAATGAGTGGTGGTGACGAAGATAGTTTGCTGGAACTTAAAAAACTTAAAATTCCAGAAGTACTTATTTTATCATCAGGAGAGGTTAGTGCATTTCAGCTAATACTTGAATTAAAAGAGCAAAGTGAGCCTGTCTATTATATTGAAGGTGAATTTACAGCCCCAGTTAATTTACGTCGAGAACCAGAATAAATGCATAACCATAAAGGTTTCACCTTACTTGAAGTGCTCGTTGCATTGAGTATTTGTGCCATGGCAGGTATTGCCGCTATGCAAGCAACAGGCGAGCATATTCACCATCTATCGACGATTGAAGAGCAAACTTACGCTTCATGGGTTGCTGAGAATGTTTTAATAGAACAGCGCACTAAAGGTGAGCAGTGGCAAGGTAAAAATGGCGCACGAGGCAGTGAAGTAATGGCAGGGATAGAGTGGTTTTGGCAGCAAGAAGTAATTCCTACTGCAGATAAAAATTTTGTAAAACTGACCATTAATGTATTTAGCGATGAAAAGTATGAGCAATCTACTTATGAGCTTACAACCTATTTAAATAAAGGTAAGAAGTAAGTGAAGCAACGTGGATTTACATTACTCGAAGTTATGGTGGCATTGGGGATCTTAGCTTTTGTAATTATTGCTACGCACCAAATATTAGATACCACCACGAGAGCGAAAGATGCCTCAGATGAAAAAATAGCCGAGCTTAATGGACTACAAACTACATTTAGACTGATGGATCAAGATTTTAGCCAAATGACAAAGCGAGCGGTGCGTAATGAATCTGGTGATGTGCAAGAGCTGTATTTATTGGCCGGACGATATGTTCTTGATAGTCAATATGATGGGATTGCTTTTGTACGCGATGGTTGGATAAACCCGATTAATTTACTACCACGCTCTGAACTTCAAGCCGTTGGATATAGGGTTATAGATGATAACTTAGAGCGCGTGTACCGTGTTTATGTCGATCAGCTTGATAACATGGAGCCGCGAATACAAGTTATTCTAGAAGGGATTGAAGAATTAAAGTTTGAATTTTTAGATGATAAAAATGAATGGCAAGATAAATGGGAAATTAAAGCGTTGCCTAAAGCCGTTGCGGTTACTCTACAGCAAGTTGACGCAGAACCTATTCGTCGTGTGTTTTTAGTGCCGGGGCAAGGGAAAATAGTAGTACCACCAAGTACGAACTCTACTAATACAACCTCAAGCAGAACAAGCGGAGGGACTCCTTAATGGATAAGCACTCTTCGCGTGGAGCCGCTTTAGTCATTGTATTATTTATTGTTGCTTTAGCTGCAATTCTAGCTGTAGAAATGAGTGCAAATTTAATGGTGCAAGTCCAAAAAAGTACCAATTTACAAGGGCATCAGCAAGCTAAATGGTATGCCTATGGCGCAGAAGAACTTGCCATTAAAGCCCTTATTCAAAGTAAAAAAGATGATGCAGAAAAAACCACGTTAGAGCAAGTATGGGCAACACAAGGTGATGTGCCTTACCCTGTAGATAACGGTACGTTGAGTGGAAAAATCACTGATTTACAAGCATGCTTAAATTTGAATGCGTTAGCCGTAGAGCCCGATCCAAACAGCGCAGAAAAAACAAACCCAGCGCACAAAGCTTTGTTTGCTCTTCTTGAAAATATAGATGATTTACCAGCGAATGAATCAGAAGAGGCGATGGCCGATAGTGTATTTGATTGGCTTGATAGCGATAGCATAACCTATCGCTCTGGCGCTGAAGAAGACGAGTACTTATCACGTGAATTCCCATATATGACTGCAAATAGTTTATTCGCTTCTACATCAGAGTTGCGTTTAGTTAAAGGGTTTAATCCTTTAGTAATGGAAAAGGTATTACCTTATATATGTGTTATTCCTGGCAGCAAGCTGCTTTCTATTAACGTAAATACATTAGCACCAGAGCAAGCACTTATACTTAGCGCATTAATTGATGAGCTTAGTTTATCAGGAGCTGAAGCGGTTATTGCCGCGCGTCCGCAGGCGGGCTTTGATAGTAAAGATGAGTTTTTTGAAGTGGTTCAGCAACAAGGCGGAAAAAACGTCAAAGCTGTTGAAAACTTATTTGATATGAAGAGTAGTTATTTTAAATTACAAACGCAGGCAAATTTCGTTGACCTGCGTTTTTCGATGACCACCTTACTGTACGCCGAAAATGGCGACGTAACGATACTGGCGCGAAAATTTGGAGGCGTACAGTGACAGAGATACTGTTGATCCGCACGGGTCAAACTGAACAAGATAGCCTTAATTGGTTAATTTATTCACCGCAAGAACAAGAAATAATAGCAAGTGGTGAACTATTAAATGCGAGTCACTTAAGTGAGCTGAGCGAGAAAGCACAAAGTCGGGAAGTGATCGTATTGCTTCCTTGCGATCAGGTGCAACTGAAAACAGTCATTTTGCCAACAAAGTGGAATCGCAAATTAGAACAAGCTTTACCCTATATGCTTGAAGAAGATATAGCGTGTGATGTCGATGAGTTATTTATTGCTGTTGGTGAGTCAACAATGGTTGGCGAACAGCACGCAGTTCGAATTGCAATGACTGACAGAGAATGGTTTGAGCAATGGTTAGCACTATTTAACGAACATCACTTAGCGGTATATACAATTATTCCTGATGCCCTATTACTCCCTTTTGCTGATAACGATATAGTCACTGCAATAGAGCTTAATAATCAGTGGTTATTTAAGCAAGGCCAATGGCATATCAGTGCTGTAGAAACCAGTTGGTTAAACGGTTACTTATCAGCCATGGGTAATCCTGAAATCAAACATTTTAGCCCTGCTAATCACTTTCCTGAGAGTGTAAATTTGCAAGCACAAACGAGTGATTACGATTTACCGTTGGCATTATTTGCAAAGCAGCTTGGACAGGTTAAATTTAATCTTCGCCAAGGGACGTATCAGCTTAAAAAGAAAAGTACATTGTGGTGGGGATACTGGCAAAGTGCGGCAATTATTGCCGGCGTTGCTTTAGCGTCAACAATCGCAATAAAGGCGTTAGAGTTGCATCAATTAAATACCAAAGTTGATATAGCAAAAGCACAAGTTGTAGAACGCTATCAAAATGCATTTCCAGGTACTAAAGTACGCCCACAGCTAATTAAGAGCCAAATTAATGGTGCACTAAAAAAAGTACAAGGTACAAGTGATGCTGGGTTTTTAGATTTAACAGCTCAGTTAGTAGATGTTTTTTCGCAAGTGAGTGAATTTACCCCCGAAACGCTTCGCTACGATAAACGTCGTAATGAGTTACGCATTCGTGCCCGAGCTAAAGACTTTCAAACTTTTGGTAAAGTTAAAAGTATTCTTGAAAAGCAGGGCTTGACCGTAGAACAGGGATCACTAAACAATGATGGTGACTTTGTTGTAGGTGAAATAAAACTGCGAGGTGCAGTATGAAAAAGCAGTTAATACAATATTGGCGTTCGCTAAAAGAACAAGAGCAACAATTAGTTGTTGGTGCTGGTGGCGTGTTTATTATTTTTGTATTAGTAATGGGAATTTTTAGACCATTAAATAATGCAATTGAGCGAGCTGAAAAATCACAAATTAAGCAGCAAGAGTTATTAGTTTGGGTCGATGAAAGTATTGTTAAGCTTAAAGCCGCAGGTAATACGCGAATAGAAAGCAACCAAAACTTAAGCCAGATAGTTAACTCAACGCGTAGTCGTTATAATATCAGTATTAGTAAAATGCAGCCAAGTGATAGTTCATTACGTTTAACACTTGATTCCGTAGAGTTTAACCAGTTAATAGAATGGCTTGACGAATTGGTGAATCAGCATGGTTTACGTGTCGAAAATTTAGATTTAAGTCGTGATGATAAATCGGGCTACGTTCGTGTAAGTCGTTTGGTATTAGAGAATTAATTAATGAAAAAAATAATAACGTTATCGATTGTCTTTTTACTTAGTTTTATCGTGTTTTGTATTATGAAATTACCGGCAGCTATTGCGCTTGATATCGCAAAGCCGTATTTACCAAAACAATTAGAAATAGGGCAAACTGTAGGTACTGTCTGGCAAGGTCAAATGATGCAGGTCCGTTTTGATGACGAGCAGTTAAATAATGTCCGTTGGGATATTGCTGGCTGGCAGTTATTTATAGGTAAACTAAATACTAATGTAAAATTTGGCAATGCACGTGAGCGCAGTGATATTTCGGGTTATGCGGATGTAAGCTATGGGCTTTTTAATAAGGAAGTTATAGTGACTGATGGACTTGTTCGTTCGACAGTAGAGCGTGCAATGCAACGAGTGCGACTTCCTCTGCCTGTAACCGCTAAAGGGCGTGTAATTTTGGAAATTGATGAATACAGCACCGGTGCACCATATTGTGATTCATTAAAGGGTGAAATAGCGAGTCCTAATATTGACGTACAAGGCTTAAATGGGTGGTTTAATATTGGCCCTCTGGCTGGTAAATTAAGCTGTAAGTCGGGCGATATTGCTATATTAATTGATCCAGATAATACGTTAGGCCTTGAGGCTGATGCTACACTTAAAGCTAATTTTGACTTCAGAGTCGCGGGCTATGTTAAACCTGATGCCAGTCTTCCAAAAGATGTACATGATGCGGTTAAGTTTTTGGGTCGTCCAGATAATCAAGGTCGTTACCCGCTCAATTTTTAATATTTACTAATAAAGAGTTTTAATGCAATTACCTCAATTTACTGAGTTGCACGCGAAGCAGCTCAGCACATTTTTAGATACCCAGCCCCAAGCAATGACATTATTACAAAGCCAAGGTTATTTGTTTGGCGTAATTTGCTCTCCTGAACCACTTGATGTGCATGAATGGCTCGATACAATATTATCAAATAAAGCCAATGATTTAGACGAAGAGACATTGTTTTTGTTTATGGCGCTATATCATCAAATTAGCGAACAGGTGTTTGAAGCTGGTTATAAATTGCCTGCTAATTATGATATTTATTTTTGTAAAAGCTGGAGTGAAGGTTTTTTACAAGCAACCACAATGTACACTCAAAAACTGCTAGATGCCCCACAATTAGAAGTACAATATAAAGAAGCACTAGAGAGCGCTCAAGCTACACTGAGCTTTTTTGCACTCGATGAGCAAATTATTAGCCAAATTGCAGCACAAAATTTAATGGATGAACAGTTACTCTGTTTACAGCAATATGAGCTAATGGGCGATTTTGCTTTAGGTTTTGCTGAACTTGTTGAGATTGTAGCGCTTAATAGTGGCTTATATACAGACGAAGGCTGGGACGACTAGGTGTACTTTTAGTGCTCAGGTTATTTTTATTACGTGGGCCTATTGCAAGTAAATTCAACGTTAAATAGCGGCTTGGGATTGGTTTATTATCCAAAATTCAGATTAAGTACCCAATTCCAGAATAATGTCAGTACAACCTTGCTTACACCTTACTACTCCTTTACCAGCTTCGGTGGTCGCTAGGTTTAGCGTTAAAACACCACTGCACTTCTCGCACTTTAGTGTTTTTCCCTGCGCTAGTTTTTTAAGCATGTTGCGCTGTTTATGAAACGAGTCACTGGCTTTCTTATTTAATTTTGAAAAATCCATTACTTTGCTCACCTTTGTTCTAACGCTTCAGATATTATTTTACATACAGTATTTAAACGCTCATCGTAAAAATATAGGTTTAACTCACGCTCACGACAATAACGTAAATTAAACAACTGCACTGACTCGTCTGTTGTAAAGGTTTTCTCTACGTACTCTTTCCCTGAGTCAGACAGTCTTAATTGTGATTTTATACGGCTTTTAGTCATATTAGCTGCGGGGCTGCGATTGACTTTAGTTGTCTCGCTTAAAAAACTAATACCTTCACCTAGTAATTTCTCTCGAGGCTCTTTTATAAGTGGATGATCGATCGTAAAAAAAGCAAGGATCATTAACACCAGTATTATAAATTTTTTCATGAGCACGTAAACCTTGATCTGAATGAGGTTGAATTACCATGCAGTGTAATAAAATGCATTTTAAAAGCAAGTAACTGAGATGAATAAATTATTAGCGATCTATGCCAGTAATTTTAATCAATATTGGTATAATGCTTAATAGCAATCAGATGTTTCTGAAATATCTGAAAGTATTCAAATGATGATTTATCAAACTGATCATGCCTAGCAAGTAACTTGCTACACTTTACTGTATAGGGCATTTGAATATTGCTAAACTTTTATTTCCAAGCGGCGTTGAGGAACTTCGATGGACAAACAAATTAAAGTAAAGAACATTCCTGTGGAGGTAAAAATCCAAAAACCGGATTTAAGCCGTCAAGATGACAGGTTTAATCCCCGAAATCGTATTTATGTGCGAGCAGTGAAAGGTCTTCATCAATTATTAAGGCAGCGTATTGGTTTTTTAGGTTTGCTTGCATTTATGGCACTACCATGGATTAATTTTAACGACCAACAAGCTGTGCTGTTTGATTTAATCGGGCAAAAATATAATATTTTTGGTTTAACGTTGTGGCCACAAGATTTCACCATACTCGCGTTCATTTTTATGTTGGCAGCATTTGCGCTGTTTTTAGTGACCACCTTCTATGGGCGAGTGTGGTGTGGCTACACATGTCCACAAACTGTTTGGACCTTTATTTTTATTTGGTTCGAAGAGAAGTTTGAAGGTACTGCTAATCAACGTAAAAAACTCGATCAACGGCCCATGAATTTTGATAAGTTTTGGCGTAAAACGGCAAAACATACTAGTTGGGTATTATTTTCGTTATATACCGCTATTTCCTTTGTCGGTTACTTTACGCCGATAAGAGAGTTACTTCCTGATTTTGTAACGTTTAACGTAGGCGGTTATGCATTAGTAAGCATTATATTCTTTGCTGTGTGTACCTATGGCAATGCCGGTTGGATGCGAGAAATTATGTGTTTACACATTTGTCCTTACTCACGTTTTCAATCAGCTATGTTTGATAAAGACACATACACAGTAACGTACGATGAAAGCCGAGGTGAAAGCCGTGGTCCTCGTTCACGTAAAGTAGATCATGAAGATTTAGAACTAGGCGACTGTATAGACTGTAATTTATGTGTTCAAGTATGCCCAACGGGTATTGATATTAGAAATGGGCTACAAGCTGAGTGTATAAACTGTGGCGCGTGTATTGATGCGTGTGATGGCGTAATGGATAAAATGGAATATCCGCGTGGGCTTATTTCATATACGACAGAGCGAAACCTCGAAACACCTGAAAATAAAACTAATCCACTACGCGCTAAAATCATTGGTTACACAGTTATACTTGTTGTGCTTACGGGGGCGCTTGTAGCTAATATAGCACTGCGTAAAACAATGGACTTTGATATTATTCGTGACCGAAACCAATTATATCGTGTCGATTTTGATGGTTTAGTAGAGAACACCTATACATTAAAGGTAATTAATAAAGCGCAGTATGAGCAAACCTTTAATATTAAAGTACAAGGGTTAGATAACTTTAAGTATATTGGTAAGCAGTCATTTACTGTGCAGGCAGGGGAATCTCATAACGTGCCATTGTCACTTGTAATGGACCCTTATGATTTGAAGGCGCCGATGACTGAGTTTAACTTTGTGCTTTCACCGGTAGATGAGCCGGATGAGACAATATCGCAGTCGAGTAACTTTTTTAAAGCACGATAATCGCAACTTACCTTAATTAGGTAAGTTGATATAGTAATTAACAAAAGCGGGTATATAACCCGCTTTTATTTTATATAAGAAGAGTATGAGTAAATTTAGTTTTATTGACTTAACACCTGACCTAATACTCGATGCAATAGAAAGCGTAGGTGTGTACGCCGAATCTGGTTTATTGGCGCTCAATAGCTATGAAAACAGAGTGTACCAATTTAAAGCCGATGATGGCCTGCGTTACGTAGTGAAGTTTTATCGCCCAGAGCGATGGAGTAAAGAGCAAATTCAAGAAGAGCATGACTTTGCATTTGAACTAGCAGAAGCGGAAGTACCCGTTGTTGCCCCTATTTTATATAATGGGCAAAGCTTGTTTGAACACGAAGGGTATTTGTTTGTGTTGTTTCCAAGTGTAGGCGGGCGTTTATTTGAGGTTGATAATTTAGATCAGCTTGATGTAATGGGGCGATTAATTGGCCGTATGCACCAAGTAGCTAAAACAAAACCTTTTACTTACAGGCCAACAGTTACCTGTGATGAGTATTTGCATACAGCCAAAGTTCATCTTCAAAAAAGTAACTTAGTGCCCATGGGAATAAATACTGCCTTTTATACTATTTTAGATTTAGTGATAGAGCAGGCGCAAAAACAGTATAAAGATGTGCAAAGTATTCGCTTACATGGTGACTGCCACGTTGGTAATATTTTGTGGGCTGGTGATGCGCTAATGTTTGTTGATTTAGATGACAGCCGCCAAGGTCCTGCAATCCAAGATTTATGGATGATGCTCAGTGGCGATAGAGCGACGCAACTGTTACAGTTAGACACCCTTGTAAATGCGTATGAAGAGTTTTGTGATTTTGATCACTCTCAACTCAAATTAATTGAACCGCTGCGAGCAATGCGTATTATCCATTATATGGGATGGGTAGCTAAACGATGGAGCGATCCTGCCTTTGTGCGGAACTTTACATGGTTTGCTGATGACAAATACTGGGAGCAACAAATTTTAGCACTGAAGGAGCAACTTGCAGCACTGCAAGAAGCGCCGTTAAAGTTATTGCCGTAATATTTTATTTAAAGACAAGTACAACGAGATACAAATGCTTAAAAAATTAAAACTAGGCCTACTACTTCTTTGTTTACCATTTGCGGCATTTGCTGCACAATTTGAAGCTGATAATCAATATACAATTATTAATGCAGAGAAAAGTAAAACACCACAAGTGACGGAATTTTTTCATATTATTGCCCGCATTGCTTTAAGTTTGAACCTGTTGCTCAGGCAATAGAAAAAAGCTTACCAACAGGTGCAACGTTTATTAAAAATCATGTTAACTTTTTAGGTGGTGTTTCACCACAGGCGCAAACCAATCTGAGCTTTGCTTATCTGATCGCCAAAAAACATGGGCAAGAAGATGCTATCACAGAGCAAATATTTAAAAGTATTCATGTTCAACGTGCACCATTGACTGAGATGAAAGATTTGAAAAAACTTTTAGAAGTAAATGGCATTGATAGCGAAACGTTTGATAAAGATATGGCAAGCATGCCTATTATTTCAGCTGAGCGTGCATTACAAGATAATCAAAACAAATATTCAAAATTAGGCGCACTTACAGGTGTACCTACTTTTATTGTTAACGATAAATATAAAATTAATATTAATACAATTAAAAGCCAACAACAGTTTGATGAACTAGTTGCGTTTTTATTAGCCTTATAATTTCGGAGCATAATAATGATTAAATTAGTTAAAGCAGGTTTGCTTGCAGTATTACTTCCTATGGCGGCAGCAAGCTTTGCAGCAACGTATGAAGAAGGCGTGCATTACGACGTTGTTTCTGAGCGTGCAACTAAAAAGCCAGAAGTTAAAGAGTTTTTCTCATTTTACTGCCCTGCATGTAATAACATGGAGGCACTAATTGTTGAGTTTAAGCCTAAGCTTGATAAAAATGTTAAATTTAAAAAGAGTCATGTTGATTTTGTGGGTGTACGTGACCCAGAAAACCAACAGATGATGAGCCAAGCACTTGCGACAGCTGAAGTACTCCCACAAAAAGATCAGATTATTTCTGCAATCTTTAATCATATCCATACAAAGCGCGCTAAATTTAATGAGCTTGCAGATGTAAAAGATATATTTGTAGCGCAGGGCGTTGATGGTGATAAGTTTGATAAGCTGTTTAAAAGCTTCTCGGTACGTACGCTGAGCTCTAAAATGAAACGCGATCAAGACTACTTTAAAGAAAAAGGCGCACTACGTGGCGTACCTACCTTTATTGTAAATGGTAAGTACAAATTAAACCTGGGTCGTGAGTCGGGTATTACTGAACCAGAAGATATTGGAAAATTAATTAATTACCTAGCTAATAAATAAATTTAGCCAAAATAAAAAAAGCTCCTTAAAGAGCTTTTTTTATTTATAAGGATATAGCGATGGAAAAAATATTAGTATCGAGTTGTTTGCTAGGGCAACCTGTTCGCTACGATGGTAGAGGACACGCAATTTTGCATCCACAGCTTAATTTGTGGCAAAAACAAAATAGATTAATTGTGTTTTGTCCTGAGGTCGCTGGTGGGCTTCCTACTCCTAGATCTCCTGCTGAAATAATACAGGGGAGTGTAGTTACTAATTTAGGAGAAGATGTAACAGAGCAGTTTCAAACTGGGGCTAATATAGCGCTAGAACTCTGTAAAAAGAATCAAGTGCGTTTTGCTCTACTTAAAGAATCGAGTCCTTCTTGCGGACGAAATACAATATATGATGGAAAGCATCGCGGAGTAAAAATCGAAGGTCTAGGTTTAACTACAGCATTATTAATGAAAAATGGTATTCAAGTATTTAGTGAGGAGCAAATACCAGCACTTATAAAAGTACTGGCACTTTAATTTTGGCTGGTTATTTGCGTTGTAAGAAAACGCCCGACTCAATGTGATGTGTATATGGGAACTGATCAAATATAGCAAAGTGCTTAACGTTGTGCGTACGTGTTAAGTGATCAAGATCACGCTCAAGGGTTTCAGGGTTACACGATATATAAATTATGCTTTCGTAGTTAGCCACTAAGTCACACGTTAATTCATCCATGCCCGCGCGCGGTGGATCAACTAATATGGTTTGGCAGTCATAGCTTTTAAGATCAATACCATCTAAACGAGAGAAAGTACGCTCGCCATTCATTGCTTGAGTAAACTCTTCACTCGACATACGAATAATATCTAAGTTCTCTACGTTATTTTTAGTAATATTGTATTGAGCAGAATGAACAGATGATTTTGATATTTCTGTTGCTAATACTTTATTAAAACAGCCCGCTAACGCAATTGAAAAGTTACCGTTACCGCAATACAGCTCTAATAAATCATTTTTAAGTGGTTTACATAAATCTTGCGCCCACTCCAGCATATTAATATTTACTTTTGCATTAGGCTGAGTAAAGCTATTTTCTACTTGTTGATATATAAGCTCTTGACCATTAACGGTTAAACGTTCAGTTACAAAGTCATCACCTAGTACTTCTTTTTGTTTGCGAGCACGGCCTATAAAGTCAATTTTGTATTTACTGCTAAGCTTTTCTTTAAGTGCTTTAATTTCACTTAACCATTCATCATCCAGTGGTTTGTGATAAAGCAAGCTTACTAAAATTTCACCGCTTAGCGTTGATAGGTAATCGATTTGAAATAACTTACGGCGTAATATTTCACAAGGCTTGAGGCTTTCAATCATCACTTGCATTATTTCACCTACTAAAGGCGCTGCTGGATCAAATGTATCAACACGGATTTTTTCTTTTGTTTGTTGATCAAACATAATGTGAAACAGATCGTCACCGTCGTGCCATACTCTAAATTCAGCACGTTGGCGGTAGTTAGTTGGCTCTGAGCTAAATACTTCTAGTTGCTCCACACCAAAACGTTGAAACTGCGCACTAATACGCTGCTCTTTTTCACTTAACTGCGCTTGGTACTGTGTGGTATCTATTTTAATAACTGCCATTAACGCTACTACCTTATCTAAGATCTGTTTATCGGCGCTATTGTAGGGAGCGCTGCGTATTTGTCTAGTTTTGACTAGCATTTATGCTGTTTTATTGCACATTGCACTTTAGTTTTTATTGTTATAGCCGATAATAAATTATGCACGCTTAGGAGATGTAACATGAAAATAGGTAACTATGGCTTCACGCCAAACAACAACATTAATAAATTCAATAATAAAGCAGATATACAGCAACCTACTATTCAATCTCCCCAAGATAGTTACCAGCAACGTGGCAAAGAATTAGCTGCAAAAGTGCTTGGCGATAAAATGGCTGAGCAGCTTGGATTGCCTATCGCAGAAAAAAGCAGACAAACCACTATTTGATTTTGATGAAATCGTAAAAAACGTACTCGATTTTGTCAGCGGCGCTGTAAATAAAGCAAAAGCTAATGGCGCTAATGATGAAAAGCTTAAAGACATGTTAGGCGATGCGCGCAAAGGAGTTCAAATAGGGATTGACGACGCTGTTGATGAACTCAAAGGAACAGGTGTATTTAATGACGAAATGGAAGAGGGCATCAATAAGTCCAAAGAGGGAATTTACAATGGGTTTGATAAATTTGAAGAGTCGCTATTTAATCCACAACCTGCCAGCGTAAATATAAGTCAGGCTCAATATGTCAGTATGACTAGCAATGCAGAGTATAAATTCACTACCGCAGAAGGCGATGAGATAAGTATTAGCTTTGCGGATGCATTTGAATCTCAATCGGCGAGTGGCTATCAGAGAAACAGTGATAGTGAATCGTTTGCAAGCTCATCATCGCAATCTCGACAGGTATTATTTTCGATGTCGGTTAATGGTGACTTAAATGAGCAAGAGCAAGAAGCGATTAATGCGATGATGGAAGACTTACAAGATTTAAGTAAAACCTTTTTTGGTGGTGATTTAGATGAAGCATTTGAACAAGCACAAGAGCTGAGTTTAGACAGCGATCAGCTGGTGGCTTTTTCTATGGATTTACGCCAAACAAAAACAATAGCCACAGTTAAAAGTTATGAAGAATATAAACCAGCACCAGAAAAACAAGTAGCAGAGGGTTTAGCCCCTTTTAATGACGACCTTAAAAGTGCTTTTGAAAAAGCGGGTGAACTTGGATTACAAAATCAACTAGCTGGCATTCTACAATGGTTAAATCAAGATCAGGAACAAATAGATAAGTTAGTAGATTACACAAAGTCTATGTTCGAAAACCTTAATCAATTAAATTCAGCGGCCGATGATCTTGCCGATTTAGAAACCACACAAAGCTAAACTACTTTCTTTTATAAATACCTCATGGCAAACTGCCGTTCTTAAAGTAAAGTGGGAACGGTAGTTTGTCAGCGCATATAATGGTCTTTGATTCAGGTATTGGTGGAACTACTGTACTTGAACATATAAAGCAAAGTATCCCCAATGCTCAGTACAGCTATTTTATGGATAATGCATTCCTACCTTATGGTGCTCAATCCCAACAAACAATAATCAACCGATTGTGCTCACTTATTCATTTCATCAAAGCCAACACGCTTGACGTTGATTTAATAGTAATAGCGTGTAATACGGCTTCTACATCTGCACTTAGTGCTGTTCGCCAAGTGACAGATATTCCTATAGTAGGTGTTGTGCCAGCAATAAAGCCTGCCGCAGAATTAACACGCTCAAATCATATTGGCTTATTAGCCACACCAGCCACGGTCGCCAGTTCATACACTAAAACATTAATTGCTGAACATGCACGTAATGTAATCGTTAATCTATATAGCAGTGTGGAGTTAGTCACATTAGCTGAGCAACACTTTTTTACAGACTATTTAGATACAAACAAGTTGCACCAAGTGCTTGATGGCCTAAATATAGATAAAGCTATAGATGTACTTGTACTAGGGTGTACGCACTTTCCGATATTAGTAGAGCCGATTAGTCAGTATTTTGAAGGGAATGTAAAATTACTTGATTCAGGTGTAGCGATAGCAAACAGAGTCAACTACCTACTTAACCAACTTAACCTATGTGTGAATAAGCGAACAGACATAAAAAAGCCGCTGCAATATTATGCAACGGCTGATGTGTTTAGCAATAAGCTAGCGGTAAAGCTAGTTACACTGACTGATCCGTCTCAGTACGTAGAGCATTAGAATCGTCTTCTTGTTTTTGTTTTGCTTCACGTACTTTTAAAGTACGTTGTTGGAACTCGCTATCGTTCAAGTTAGCAATTGCATTGTCTGCATCAGCTTGTGCCATTTCAACAAAACCAAAACCACGACGCTTGCCAGTATTTTTATCCTTTAATAAACGAACATTGAATACTTTGCCTTGTTCTTCAAATAATGCACGAACAACACCTTCATTTGCGCGGTAAGGAAGGTTACCAACATAGAGAGTCTTTGTTTTTACTTCGGCTTCTTCAGTTACATCAGACGACATTGCTGCAATAACAAGTGCGCCTACTAACAAACCAACACCAAATAGAAGCGCAGGGTCTAGTGCCAGGCTTGCTAAAGCAAACTTAACAACAACAAAACCAACTACAGCAAGAATAACAGAGAAGATAAAAGCTTTTTGATCGGGTAATTTCATTTTAGATCTACCAATAAACAGGAAATAAACATTAATTTAACATTGTGAACTTGCTATCTTAACGTCTTAATTGAACATAGCAATGATATTTGTATTAAATAATAAAGAAGAGCACAAAAAAACATCGTTTTACTAAGGTTTTAATATGATTTCACTCGGTTCTGTTCTATTTTTGTTCGAACAGTAAAAAGATCTAAAAAAAGGGTTGATCTGTTTTCGGATCTCCCTATAATGCGACCCCACTGAGACGGGAAAGGCCAACGCATAGCGAGGCACGAACTACTCAGAGAGTTAAATAAAACTTCGGTTTTAAATCTTCTAAAAAGAAAGTTTAAAACAAAGTATTGACTCGAAAAATAAAGGGTGTATTATTCGCACCCCTTGAGCCGCTAAAGCGGCTCAAAACGTTCTTTAACAATATAAAGCAATCATCTGTGTGGGCACTCGTACAGATTGAGTTCTAACAGCCAAACTACTTATTCTTTATGGGTAATTATCGAGGCAAACAAATTAGAGTCTCAATTGAAAACTGAGTGACCAACAGAATAGTTATTTCGATAATTATTCGGCACAGTCAATTCAATATCGAAAGATATTAAAAAATTCAGAATTCATTGAGCTGTCGAAAGACATAAAACTTTTTAATTGAAGAGTTTGATCATGGCTCAGATTGAACGCTGGCGGCAGGCCTAACACATGCAAGTCGAGCGGTAACAGAGAGTAGCTTGCTACTTTGCTGACGAGCGGCGGACGGGTGAGTAATGCTTGGGAACATGCCTTGAGGTGGGGGACAACAGTTGGAAACGACTGCTAATACCGCATAATGTCTACGGACCAAAGGGGGCTTCGGCTCTCGCCTTTAGATTGGCCCAAGTGGGATTAGCTAGTTGGTGAGGTAATGGCTCACCAAGGCGACGATCCCTAGCTGGTTTGAGAGGATGATCAGCCACACTGGGACTGAGACACGGCCCAGACTCCTACGGGAGGCAGCAGTGGGGAATATTGCACAATGGGCGCAAGCCTGATGCAGCCATGCCGCGTGTGTGAAGAAGGCCTTCGGGTTGTAAAGCACTTTCAGTCAGGAGGAAAGGTTAACGGTTAATACCCGTTAGCTGTGACGTTACTGACAGAAGAAGCACCGGCTAACTCCGTGCCAGCAGCCGCGGTAATACGGAGGGTGCGAGCGTTAATCGGAATTACTGGGCGTAAAGCGTACGCAGGCGGTTTGTTAAGCGAGATGTGAAAGCCCCGGGCTCAACCTGGGAACTGCATTTCGAACTGGCAAACTAGAGTGTGATAGAGGGTGGTAGAATTTCAGGTGTAGCGGTGAAATGCGTAGAGATCTGAAGGAATACCGATGGCGAAGGCAGCCACCTGGGTCAACACTGACGCTCATGTACGAAAGCGTGGGGAGCAAACGGGATTAGATACCCCGGTAGTCCACGCCGTAAACGATGTCTACTAGAAGCTCGGAGCCTCGGTTCTGTTTTTCAAAGCTAACGCATTAAGTAGACCGCCTGGGGAGTACGGCCGCAAGGTTAAAACTCAAATGAATTGACGGGGGCCCGCACAAGCGGTGGAGCATGTGGTTTAATTCGATGCAACGCGAAGAACCTTACCTACACTTGACATACAGAGAACTTACCAGAGATGGTTTGGTGCCTTCGGGAACTCTGATACAGGTGCTGCATGGCTGTCGTCAGCTCGTGTTGTGAGATGTTGGGTTAAGTCCCGCAACGAGCGCAACCCCTATCCTTAGTTGCTAGCAGGTAATGCTGAGAACTCTAAGGAGACTGCCGGTGATAAACCGGAGGAAGGTGGGGACGACGTCAAGTCATCATGGCCCTTACGTGTAGGGCTACACACGTGCTACAATGGCGCATACAGAATGCTGCGAACCTGCGAAGGTAAGCGAATCACTTAAAGTGCGTCGTAGTCCGGATTGGAGTCTGCAACTCGACTCCATGAAGTCGGAATCGCTAGTAATCGCGTATCAGAATGACGCGGTGAATACGTTCCCGGGCCTTGTACACACCGCCCGTCACACCATGGGAGTGGGTTGCTCCAGAAGTAGATAGTCTAACCCTCGGGAGGACGTTTACCACGGAGTGATTCATGACTGGGGTGAAGTCGTAACAAGGTAGCCCTAGGGGAACCTGGGGCTGGATCACCTCCTTATACGATTTAGAACTTATTTGTTCGTAGTGTCCACACAGATGATTGTTATTGTAAAGAGAACAACACTTATTGTTTTGGGTCTGTAGCTCAGCTGGTTAGAGCGCACCCCTGATAAGGGTGAGGTCGGTAGTTCAAATCTACTCAGACCCACCACTTCTTGTCTAATCAAGAAGATGGTTAAAACAGTAAGTACCAGCATATGTGGGGCTATAGCTCAGCTGGGAGAGCGCCTGCCTTGCACGCAGGAGGTCAGCAGTTCGATCCTGCTTAGCTCCACCACTTTTACTTCTTAAAAATAAATATTCTTTATCGGGCCATTAACCGCCTGAGAATAGAGTGTGTTTAATTTTGAGAGGTTTTTGTATCTCTTGCTCTTTAAAAATTTGGAAAAGCTGATAATAAAATTCTGATAGATACATTGTATTTATCAAGAGTTTTCAAAAGTAAAAAAGAATGGTAGCAGTACCATTCAGTGCCATTTAATTAACGTTTTACGTTGATTGATTGGTATCTACTTTAGTATTCAATATTGACTTCTGGCGAAGTTAAACTGTCACAAAACAAAGACCCGTTTGGGTTGTATGGTTAAGTGACTAAGCGTACACGGTGGATGCCTTGGCAGTTGGAGGCGATGAAGGACGTATTAACTTGCGATAAGCCTAGTCAAGCTAGTAAAAAGCGCTTGAGACTAGGATTTCCGAATGGGGAAACCCACCTGCTTGCAGGTATCGTTAACTGAATACATAGGTTAACGAGGCGAACGCGGAGAACTGAAACATCTAAGTACCCGTAGGAAAAGAAATCAACCGAGATTCCGAAAGTAGCGGCGAGCGAAATCGGAACAGCCCTTAAGCTTATTATGTGTTAATGGAAGGCTGCTGGAAAGCGCCACGATACAGGGTGATAGTCCCGTACATGAAAAGACATTTTAAGTGAAATCGAGTAGGTCGGAGCACGTGAAACTTTGACTGAATATAGGTGGACCATCATCTAAGGCTAAATACTCCCAACTGACCGATAGTGAACCAGTACCGTGAGGGAAAGGCGAAAAGAACCCCTGTGAGGGGAGTGAAATAGAACCTGAAACCGTGTACGTACAAGCAGTAGGAGCCCACTTGTTGGGTGACTGCGTACCTTTTGTATAATGGGTCAGCGACTTATATTTTGTAGCGAGGTTAACCGAATAGGGTAGCCGTAGGGAAACCGAGTCTTAACTGGGCGATTAGTTGCAAGGTATAGACCCGAAACCCGGTGATCTAGCCATGGGCAGGTTGAAGGTTGAGTAACATCAACTGGAGGACCGAACCCACTAACGTTGAAAAGTTAGGGGATGACCTGTGGCTAGGAGTGAAAGGCTAATCAAACCGGGAGATAGCTGGTTCTCCCCGAAATCTATTTAGGTAGAGCCTCGGACGAATACTTACGGGGGTAGAGCACTGTTAAGGCTAGGGGGTCATCCCGACTTACCAACCCTTTGCAAACTCCGAATACCGTAAAGTAATATCCGGGAGACACACGGCGGGTGCTAACGTCCGTCGTGAAGAGGGAAACAACCCAGACCGCCAGCTAAGGTCCCAAAGTCATAGTTAAGTGGGAAACGATGTGGAAAGGCCCAGACAGCCAGGAGGTTGGCTTAGAAGCAGCCATCCTTTAAAGAAAGCGTAATAGCTCACTGGTCGAGTCGGTCTGCGCGGAAGATGTAACGGGGCTAAACTATGCACCGAAGCTGCGGATTCAGAATTTATTCTGAGTGGTAGGGGAGCGTTCTGTAAGCGGTTGAAGGTGTACCGGGAGGTATGCTGGACGTATCAGAAGTGCGAATGCTGACATGAGTAACGATAATGGGAGTGAAAAACTCCCACGCCGGAAGACCAAGGGTTCCTATCCCATGTTAATCAGGGTAGGGTAAGTCGACCCCTAAGGCGAGGCCGAAAGGCGTAGTCGATGGGAAACAGATTAATATTTCTGTACTCGATATAATTGCGATGGGGGGACGGAGCAGGCTAAGCAAGCATAGCGTTGGTAGTCTATGTGAAAGTGAGTAGGGCGTTTGTTTAGGTAAATCCGGACGAACACTAAACCTGAGACACGAGACGAGTCACTACGGTGATGAAGTTGCTGATGCCATACTTCCAGGAAAAGCCTCTAAGCTTCAGATTATATGGAATCGTACCCCAAACCGACACAGGTGGTCAGGTAGAGAATACTAAGGCGCTTGAGAGAACTCGGGTGAAGGAACTAGGCAAAATCGTACCGTAACTTCGGGAGAAGGTACGCTCCTATCTGTGATGAGACTTGCTCTCTAAGCGGACGGGAGCCGCAGTGACCAGGTGGCTGGGACTGTTTATTAAAAACACAGCACTGTGCAAAATCGCAAGATGACGTATACGGTGTGACACCTGCCCGGTGCCGGAAGGTTAATTGATGGGGTTATCCTTAGGGAGAAGCTCTTGATCGAAGCCCCGGTAAACGGCGGCCGTAACTATAACGGTCCTAAGGTAGCGAAATTCCTTGTCGGGTAAGTTCCGACCTGCACGAATGGTGTAACCATGGCCACGCTGTCTCCACCCGAGACTCAGTGAAATTGAAATCGCAGTGAAGATGCTGTGTACCCGCGGCTAGACGGAAAGACCCCGTGAACCTTTACTACAGCTTGGCACTGAACATTGAACCTACATGTGTAGGATAGGTGGGAGACTTTGAAGCAGCGACGCTAGTTGTTGTGGAGTCAACCTTGAAATACCACCCTTGTAGTTTTGATGTTCTAACGTTGGCCCCTGAATCGGGGTTACGGACAGTGCCTGGTGGGTAGTTTGACTGGGGCGGTCTCCTCCTAAAGAGTAACGGAGGAGCACGAAGGTTGGCTAAGTACGGTCGGACATCGTACGGTTAGTGTAATGGTAGAAGCCAGCTTAACTGCGAGACAGACACGTCGAGCAGGTACGAAAGTAGGTCATAGTGATCCGGTGGTTCTGAATGGAAGGGCCATCGCTCAACGGATAAAAGGTACTCCGGGGATAACAGGCTGATACCGCCCAAGAGTTCATATCGACGGCGGTGTTTGGCACCTCGATGTCGGCTCATCACATCCTGGGGCTGAAGTCGGTCCCAAGGGTATGGCTGTTCGCCATTTAAAGTGGTACGCGAGCTGGGTTTAGAACGTCGTGAGACAGTTCGGTCCCTATCTGCCGTGGGCGTTTGAGAATTGAGAGGGGTTGCTCCTAGTACGAGAGGACCGGAGTGAACGAACCGCTGGTGTTCGGGTTGTCATGCCAATGGCATTGCCCGGTAGCTACGTTCGGAACTGATAAGCGCTGAAAGCATCTAAGCGCGAAGCAGGCCTCGAGATGAGTTCTCACTAGACTTTTAAAGTCTCTGAAGGGCCGTTGAAGACTACAACGTTGATAGGCAAGATGTGGAAGTGGTGTGAGCCATTAAGCTAACTTGTACTAATTACCCGTGAGGCTTAACCATACAACGCCAAACGCGTTTTATGTGATAGTGAAGCAAGCGAAGAAGTTAATATGACTAAAGTAGACATTACTTAGAAAGACTTAAAAAATATTATCAGATATTTTCCAAATTCAAGAGGTGACTCTTAGCGCGTAGCGTTAAATTTTAGGCACCTTGCGCAAAGAAAATGGTAGCACTACGTGCTTGTCATTAATTCTTTGCACCATATTTGCTTGGTGACAATAGCGTTTTGGACCCACCTGATCCCATGCCGAACTCAGTAGTGAAACGAAACAGCGCCGATGATAGTGTAGCATTTGCTATGTGAAAGTAGGACATTACCAGGCTTCAAATTAAAGAAACCCGTTACAGTAATGTAACGGGTTTTTTGCTATCTGGGATTTAATAAATAGCCAAGAGTCCATGCCGAACTCAGTAGTGAAGTCAAAGCTTCGACCGATGATAGTGTAGCATTTGTTATGTGACTTTCTACCGCTGTGGGCACTAAGACATTACCAGGCTTCAAATTGTAGAGAGCCCGACTAGAAATAGTCGGGCTTTTTTACGTCTGCAGAAAAGTGAAAATAAAAGCGGTAGCCAGAGCCCATACCGAACTCAGTAGTGAAACCAAACAGCTCGAAGGCGAGCCCCACGGAAGGCCGCCCCGACACAATGATAGTGTAGCATTTGTTATGTGACTTTCTACCGCTGTGGGCACTACGACATCCTACTGCGTAGCGCACCGACCTCAAATTGTAGAGAGCCCGACTAGAAATAGTCGGGCTTTTTTACGTCTGCAGAAAAGTGAAATATGCGCAATTAACACACACTACATCAACACCCATCACGTAGGGCGAGCGAGCGAAGCGACTCCCGACGCTAGAATCACAACAAAACCCCTCAATATCTCAGTCGGCCATTATCCCAGTCCGACCTCCCAATACAGTAGCATTTGCTACGTGACTTTCTACCGCTGTGGGCACTACGACATTCTACTGGGTAGCGCACCGACTTCACATTGTAGAAAGCCCGGATCTAACGATTCGGGCTTTTTTACGTCTGCAGAAAAGTGAAAATATATTTCAATGAGGGTTATGCTTGTGCGTAGTTTGACTTATTGCCAAGCCATCTATGAATCAGAGGATCTACATGTTGAGGGTATTGTTTTAGCATTTGCTGCGCGATAGGTCTTACTTGATTAAGTGTTTGTTTGTCGCGCGTTAAGTCTGCAATTTTGAATTCTGCTAAACCAGTTTGCTTTGTGCCGAGAACTTCACCAGGGCCACGAATTTCTAAATCGCGCTCTGCTATCACAAAGCCATCGTTACTATCGCGTAGTACACCTAATCGCTTTTGAGCGGTATGAGACAGTGGTGCGTGATATAAAAGCACACAATGCGATGCCGTAGCGCCGCGGCCAACTCGCCCGCGTAACTGATGCAGCTGTGCTAAGCCTAAGCGCTCAGGGTTTTCTATAATGATTAAGCTCGCATTAGGGACATCTACACCAACTTCAATAACCGTAGTGGCAACTAAAACATGTATATTACCTGCCTTAAACTCGCTCATAATGGCTTGTTTTTCAGCTGATTTCATTCGCCCATGTACTAAGCCTACGTTTAGCTCTGGTAATGCTTCTTTTAACTGCAGTGCACTGTCTTCGGCTGCCTGGCATTGCAGGACTTCTGATTCATCAATAAGTGTACACACCCAGTAAACTTGGCGGCCTTGCTCGTTACACGCTAATTTAACGCGGGCAATAATATCGTCTCTGCGAGTATCAGGAAGTGCCACTGTTGTAATTGGCGTACGCCCTGGTGGTAGCTCATCAATTACAGAGGTTTCTAAGTCGGCATACGCTGTCATAGCGAGTGTGCGTGGGATGGGTGTTGCAGTCATGACCAGTTGATGGGGATAGCAATCACCAAACTTACCTTTTTCACGCAGTGATAAACGCTGATGAACACCAAAGCGGTGTTGTTCATCAATAACGATAAGCACTAAGTTATTAAACTTAACTTCATCTTGAAATAAAGCGTGAGTACCTACAATCATTTGCGCCTCACCAGAGGCTATTTTTTCAAGTGTTGCTACGCGCTCTTTGCCTTTTGTTTTACCGCCAAGCCAAGCAACTGTTATACCTAGTTGATTAAACCACGTTGTAAAATTAACACCATGTTGCTCTGATAAAATTTCAGTAGGAGCCATTAAAGCGACTTGAAAGCCCTGAGCAATGGCTGTTAGTGCACTAAGTGCTGCTACTAGGGTTTTACCAGAGCCTACATCGCCTTGTACTAAACGCATCATGGGATACGCGTGTTGCATGTCACCTTTAATTTCAGCAACTACGCGGCTTTGCGCATTTGTGGGTGCAAAAGGAAGTTGCTCTAAAAATTGGCTTTCTAATGTGTTTACCGGATTTAATGCCACGGCTTTAACTTGTTGCCCTTGCTCTCGTACTTTTAATAAGCTGAGGTTTTGAGCAAGTAACTCCTCAAATACAAGGCGCTGTTGAGCAGGGTGAGTACCTTGCTCTAATGCAGTTACATCAACATCATTTGGTGGGCGGTGCAGTAATAATAAGGCGTCACTTAGTGGCATATTTGATGGCTGCCACTGTGAAGGCAGTAGTTCTTCTACTGAGTATTTATTTAGTAAATCAATAGCCTGTTCGCTTAAAGCTCTAATCGATAGTTGCTTTAAACCTTCGGTAGTTGAATAAACGGGCGTTAATGTTGTCGCTACCGGCTGCTCGTTAGAGGTATCGCTGATGCTGTATTCAGGATGACTCATTTCAAAGCCAACACGGCCACGGCGCACTTCACCAAAGCAACGTATTATTTTACCAGCACTAAATGCGTTTTTTTGTGCGGCGGTAAAATTAAAAAACCGTAATGTTAGCCTCCCAGTACCATCATTGATTTGGCAAACAAGCATGCGCCTTTTACCAAACGTGATTTGGCTTGTTTCAATTGTTGCTTCCACACTTACATGACTATGAAGTAGCAGCTCATTAATTGCGTATAAGCGAGTGCGATCTTCGTAGCGAAGTGGTAAATGAAAGAGCATATCTTGTACAGTTAAAATACCTAGCTTCAACAAGCGCTCGGCCATTTTTGGACCAACCCCTTTAAGTTCTGTTATTGGGTATTGGCTTAAGCTAGGTTTAGACAAAGTAGGCTCAACTTTTATTATTTAATGTAGATTAAGTGTACTTACAGAGTGTAAGTGCATCAAGTATGTTTTAAAGCTTGCCAAAATTGCTCATCAGCGACTATTTCGCCGTTTTCATCAAGTGCAGGGTAAGGTAATTTTTTTTGTTTACACTGCCTTGCAATAATAGGGTGGCAACCTTCGAAATAAAGCGGGTGCTTAACTTCAGCGCTGAGCATATCTCTATTGTATAAACCTGCAAGTTCACGCTGGCGCTGTGCTTCAAACAATATTAGCGCAGCAGCAACTGAAACATTTAGCGATTGCACCATGCCTTGCATTGGAATAATAATATTTTGATCAGCATATTCTAGGGCTTTTTCTGAGATCCCTGTTTTTTCTTGTCCAACAATAATAGCCGTTGGCTTGGTGTAATCTACTTCTCTAAAATCAACGGCATCTTCTGATAGGTGAGTCGCGAGTATTTGTATTTCTGGATTGCGTTCACGCATTGCAGTAACGGCATCATCAATATTTCTATGTAAGTGCGTCTCTAGCCAGTTTTTACTGCCACCTGAGGTATTATTTGTTAGCCATTTTTGCTTTTCAGGCCATACAGCATGTACGTGATGGCAACCAACCGCATCAGCACTTCGTACTATTGCAGATAAGTTATGGTGTTTGTGCACGTCTTCTAAACACACGGTTAGGTCTGTTTGACGGCGCGAAAGTACGTCTTCGATTCTTTGATAGCGAGTTTGCTGCATGGTTATCCTCTTTTTCGGCAATTATACGAGATTTTTGCAGTTAAGGCATTACCGTACGGCTAATTGGATTTTGTAGAGAAATAAGTGTTTCTGTTGATTGAATGGCTTCTATTGCCTGTATTTTATTAATCAGCACATCTTGTAAGTGATCAATGGACTTTGTCATTACCTTTATAAATATACTGTAGTTACCTGTTGTGTAATAAGCCTCTACCACTTCCTCTAATGCTTCTAGCTTTATAAGCGTTTGCGGGTAATCACGTGCGTTATTTAAATTAATGCCTATAAAGCAGCACACATCGTAGCCCAGCTGTTTAGTATTAATCGTTAATTGGGTGCCTATAATGATCCCTGCTTGCTTCATTTTTTCAATTCTTACGTGAATTGTCCCTGCGCTTACATTAAATCTTTTTGCTAATTCGGCATACGCAGTACGGGCATTTGCCATTAACGCATGAAGTATCTGTTTATCGAGATTATCGATTAAATAATTTTCCATTATATATTTGTCATAAAATTATCGAATATATGGTTTTTATACCACTTAATTAATGCTTTTTATATATTGAAGCTATTTTTGTTATGGGATATTGAATTAATCCTTTAAATCGTTACATTAACTTCATTGAAGGCGCTCATTAGAGCGTTTTTTATCAATTAAGCAAGTAACAATAACTGGGAATGAGGCCAATTATTATGAGTTCACACTATGTCCAGCAACAGCAGCAAATAAGTAAAGTTAAGCAATTTTTTCACAGCAACTAGAAACCCAACTAGGGCTGGTTGAGGTTCAAGCCCCTATTTTGGCTAAGGTTGGCGACGGCACGCAAGATAACTTAAGCGGCCATGAAAACGCAGTTGCTGTAAATGTGAAAGCGATTACAGATAGCCGCTACGAAGTGGTGCATTCACTGGCTAAGTGGAAACGTAAAACACTGGCAACTTATGGCTTTGGTGTTGGTGAGGGTATTTACACTCAAATGAAAGCTTTGCGCCCAGATGAAGATTCATTAAGTCCTATTCATTCTGTATATGTTGATCAGTGGGATTGGGAAAAAGTAATTAACAAAACGACAGAGCGTTCGCTGGCAACACTAAAGCAAACTGTTCAATCTATTTATAAAGGGATAAAAGAGACGGAAGCTTTTGTAAGTGAGTCTTATGGTTTGACGCCTTTTTTACCGGACGACATTAAGTTTGTACACAGTGAAGAGCTACGTAAAATGTATCCTGACTTTAGCGCTAAGCAACGCGAAAAAGCCATTGCACAAGAATATGGTGCTGTATTTTTAATTGGTATTGGTGGCGCGCTTGGTGATGGCAAAATTCACGATGTAAGAGCCCCAGATTACGATGATTGGTCTACGCCAACATGCGATCAATACATGGGTTTAAATGGTGATATTTTAGTATGGAATCCAGTACTTGAAGATGTATTTGAAATTTCATCAATGGGTATACGTGTAAGCCCTGAGGTTTTAAAAGCGCAGTTAAGTACAACTGGAGATGAAGACCGCTTAGAGTTTGATTGGCATAAAGCGCTACTACAAAGTAAATTTCCGCAAACAATTGGCGGTGGAATAGGGCAGTCGCGCTTGGCTATGTTACTACTGCAAAAGCAACATATTGGACAAGTACAGGTTAGTGTGTGGCCAAATAAAACTTACGATACAGTAAGTGATTTACTTTAGGGTATATGAGGAGCTATTGATTTGAGTGCCTGTATTTGCACTCATTTCTAGTGTGTTTTAAACTCGATTTCTACTTTATTATTCAACAACTTTACATTGCATGGTGGGTAATTACGGATTGTTTTGAGTACTTTATTAAAAATATGAATTTCTACTCCAGAATGCAAAACAGTGTTAACAGCAAGGTTTGCATCACTAAGCAAATCATGTAACTCATGATCTAAGCTCGAAAGGCGTTTTTCTAATTGTTCAGCCTGTTGGCAATAATGCAGTTGTGTAGCGCCAATTTTGGCTATTAGCTGATTCTTTTTATCAATATCTTTAACTAAATCAGCTTTTTCGAGAGCAGCTTGAAGAGTATCTAATTGTTGATCTGTATTTGCTAAATCTTTAAAGCAATTGTCTGTGTCAGCAGTTATTTCAGCGCCTGAAGCTGCTAAATTTATTGCCATTTTTGCGCCTGATTCGTTTCCTATTTCACCAGCAATGAGCGTTGTAGCATCCAGTATTTCACCACCAAAAATTTTACCTTTAGGTAAGTCTGTTTGACCAACTTGTAGTAATTTTTTCGCTTTCATAACGCAGTGGCTAGTTTGGCGATCAATAAATATGTTAGCTGCTTCTATATAACAATACTGTGAATGAGAAACATGGACATCTCCAGCACAAACTAATTTGCAGGATAACGATTTATCCTCAGGCTTTTGATGGCCAATTACACCTTGCTTCACAGTGATATTACCGCCAGCAGTAAGCTCCCCTGATTCGACAGTACCTAAGATAGTAATATCGCCTTTTGCGTTTATTTTCATACCAGGATCGATGTTTCGTGTAACAATCACACTGCCTTCAAAGTCGATATGGCCACTTTTCACATTTACATCAGATATTGTAAAAATATCATCTACACGCATTCCGTTATTAATTTCTACAGGAACGCCGGCAATAGTAGAGACTAATTCCATAGGGTTTAATTTTGATATTTCAGTGCCTTCACCTGCGACCAGTTGTTTATTTTCACCAGGTTTAGCGGTAAGTATATCACCGACTACTGTGAAGCCCTCTTTACCAGGGGTTGCGGGGTGCTGTCGAATAAGTACTGTACCAGGTTCTACACTTGCGAGTTTTCCAAAGTCACGCATATCAACGCTGCCATCTTCTTTTAATTTTGGCGCGTTTAAACGATCTTTTAGGGTTTCTACCACTGTTACTAATTTTGTCGCTAATCCATCACTTGGAAGCCGCCCTTTGGCGAGAGTACCTTTAACGATTGTCCCAGGTGATAGCTCGGCTTGTTTTTCTAGTAATTGTTCTAAAAATACTTGCTTGTAGCCACGAACTATTCCAGCTTTAACAAGGTATTTTTTCGCATCATCTAGGCTTAGCTGCTTACCGCCCTGAGCGAGAGTGAGCTCGCCTATAGCTAGCATTTTATCATCGCTAATTTCTATCTTGATTGCGGCATCGTACTTAGTTGCAACAACTAAAACTGACTCAGTATTTTTATTTTTGAAGAAGTTGTTTATGGCTTCATGATCGATTTTACAGTCACAAAAAGTCGACATTTCGAGAGCTTCAATCACGAACGCAGCACTCGGCGGAGCGTGCTTACTTACATCAAGTAAAATATTTCCATTATGAGCAAGCTTAAACACTAGTTAATCCTTCTCTACTACTTAAGTTAAGTTTGAGTATATTACATAATAACAGATTGCTAGAAATTTACTTTTGAGTCAAGAAAACAAAACGAGGTTATGGAGAAATAGAGCTATAGCTGGGACCATAGCTCGTAGGTAATACTAATTAGTTGAAGGTAGTTCCATTATTCCATCTATCTCAACTTGCACACCTTTTGGCAGCGCACGCACACCAATTGCGGCACGAGCAGGGTATGGTTGTTTGAAGTATTGGCTCATTACTTCGTTAACAATAGCAAAGTTAGATAAATCAGTAAGGTAAATATTCACCTTAACTAGGTCGTGTATCTGACCCCCAGCTTCTTCACATACAGCAGCAATGTTTTTAAATACTTGATGTGTTTGTTCGCCAAAGTCTTCCGAAATAACTTCCATAGTCTCAGGCACTAATGGTATTTGACCCGATAAGTAGACAGCCGTTCCTACTTTAACGGCTTGGCTATATGTGCCTATTGCTGCAGGCGCTTTGTCGGTAGAAATAAATGCTTTATTCATGTGTTTCCTATTTTATTTTTTACGATAGACTTTTTGTACATCAGGCATAACGCGAATGCGTCGCATAATGTTAGCAACGTGGATACGGTTTTTAACGGTAACCCCTAAATCTATCACGTATAAATTACTTTCTTTTTCATCAGTGGCTATTTCCACAATATTGGCTTGGGTAGTCGCAACAACATTGGTTAACTTTGCAAGCGCCCCTTGATGATTAATAATCTCGACTCTAAGGGCTGCGATATATTCTTTCTCTGGATTATCGTCCCACTTTACAACTAAGTATTTAGAGCGCTCACTTTCCCAGCCGCGAATATTTTTACATTCCTGGCGATGAACAGTTAATCCTTTGCCTTGGCTTATATGTGCAGTTATTGCATCCCCAGGTACAGGGCGGCAACACTTAGAGTAATTAACTAACATACCTTCGGTGCCAATAATGGTTGCTTTGACTTGGTTGGTAATGTCTGTTAAATCATCGTTTTCGTTTTGTAATAAGCGTTTAGCAATTAACATGCTCATCAGATTACCAGAGCCTATTGCTACTAGTAACTCAAGTAGTGTAGAAAGTTCATGTTCTTCAAGTACTCGCGCTATATTCTCATCAGGAATACTGTCGAACTTATTTTCACCAAGTGCGGAGTCGAGTAAACGCCTGCCCAATAACAGCGCTTCCTCGTGATGCTGACTCTTAAGGTAGTTACGAATGCCTAACCGTGCTTTACCGGTAACAATAAAGTTTAGCCAAGTTGCATTTGGGTGAGCCCCAGAGCTAGTAATTACTTCTACTGTTTGGCCGGTATCAAGCGCTTTACTCAAAGGGTAAGGTTTGCGATTTACTCTTGCCCCTACGCACGTATTTCCAACGTCAGTATGTACAGCGTATGCAAAATCAACAGCTGTTGCGCCCATTGGTAATTCAACGATTCGGCCATCTGGCGTAAATACGTAAATTTCTTCAGGGAATAGCTCAGTTTTTACATTTTCTATAAATTCAAATGATGAGCCAGCACTTTGCTGAAGCTCTAATAAACTTTGCATCCATTGGCGAGCACGTTGTTGTGACGTATTGCCCGCGCCATCACCTGATTTTTTATACATCCAGTGTGCGGCCACGCCTTTGTCTGCCATATGATCCATGTCGTGAGTACGAATTTGAATCTCAACAGGTATGCCGTGTGGGCCAACTAAAGAAGTATGAAGTGACTGATAGCCATTGGTTTTAGGCACTGCAATATAGTCTTTAAAGCGCGTTTCAATAGGCTTATAAAGGCTGTGAGCAACACCTAATACGCGATAACACGTATCCATAGAGTCAACCGCAATTCTAAACGCGTAAATATCCATGACTTCGTTAAATAACAGTTCTTTATTAAGCATTTTTTTATAAATACTATAAAGGTGCTTTTCGCGGCCCGATACCGTCGCTTTTATGCCTGACTCTTCAAGGCGCGCTTCAATTTCGTTTTGAATATTTGAAATAACTTCTTTTCGATTACCACGTGCTTTTGCAACTTCAGATTTAAGTGCACGATGGCGCATAGGATATAGAGCTTGAAAACCTAAATCTTCAAGCTCATTTTTAATGTCGTGAATACCTAAACGGTTTGCTATCGGCGCGTATATTTCTAGTGTTTCGCGTGCTATACGGCGGCGTTTATCGGGGCGAAGAGCACCCAATGTGCGCATATTATGCGTTCTATCAGCAAGCTTGATTAAAATAACTCGTATGTCTTGAGTCATAGCCATAATCATTTTACGGTAGTTTTCGGCTTGGAATTCTTTTTTATCTTTAAAGCTGAGCTTATCGAGCTTACTTACACCTTCAACCAATTCAGCAACCGTTTCACCAAAAATTTCAGCTAAATCTTGTTGGCTAAAATCAGTATCTTCAATTACATCGTGCATTAACGCGGCCATGAGCGTTTCATGGTCAAGATGCATGCCGGCAAGAATTTGAGTTACTTCAACAGGGTGAGTAATATAAGGTTCGCCACTTGAGCGAGTTTGTCCTTCGTGGGCCTCTCGGGCTACCACGTAAGATTTTTGTACCAGCTCTACATCTGCAGCAGGCAAGTATTCAGAAATTTTCTTTTTAAGACCTTCAAAAAGATACATTTACACTCCAATGTTCTAGGGCCCGTTGACCTTTCAGGATTAAAATTTGTTCAATCTAGGGGCGATTTAATCGCGGCGCGAGGTTTTTAGCCTAGCGGGCTAAGTAAAAACCGAGCAACAAAGAGTAAATTGCCCCTAGGCAGAACCCTTCGGGCTGCGCATGTTTGGCACTTATGCTGCGTTATCGCCTATGCATGGGGAATAACCACACTACATAGGCTCTGCCTTGCCTAAATACCATGCATGCTGCTGCAAATTTAACCTCGAAAGATAAACAGGCCCTAGTGAAGTAAATTAGGTAAGTTACGAATATACGATGAAAAGAATGGATTGCCAACGGCTATAGTAGAAATACTGCGCCGTTGGCTAAATCAGACCGGGAGGTCGATTATTGATTGCCACCAACAATGGCAGCAACAGCAGCTAGTTCTGCTGCTTCTTGGTGTTGTTGTTCTTCACGGTCAATTAAGTCCATTGAAGCGCTATCAACTAAACCTAATTCAATTTCACGTAAAGCAACAACCGTTGGTTTATCGTTTTCAGGGTCTACTAGTGGCGTTTTACCACCAACAGCAATTTGGCGGGCACGACGAGCCGCAACTAAAATTAAGTCAAAACGATTACCAACTGCATCTACTGCATCTTCAACTGTTACGCGGGCCATCACAGCACTCCAAAAATAATTTAAAAGCAAAGGCGTAGTTTACTCCAAGGAGCCACTTTCGCCAATAGCCAGTGTTCAATTTTTATCAGTTTTACTCGCCTAAGCCTAATTTAAATAGGCTTAAATTATTTAAGCAGACTATTTAGTAAAACTTGATGACGATCTTCTTGAGCTTTTAGGGTTAAGCGTTGAGCCATTACAATCATTTCTATATCAGCAAGTGCGCTCTCAAAGTCATCATTTACAATTACAAAGTCATACTCGTTATAATGTGACGTTTCAGATTGTGCTTGTGCCATACGTCCGGCAATAACGTCAGCCGAATCTTGGCCACGGTTATTTAAACGCTGCTCTAGCTCTTTTTTTGAAGGAGGTAGAATAAAAATGGTTTGTACGCTTGGCATAATTTTGCGCACTTGCTGCGCGCCTTGCCAATCAATATCTAAAAACACATCAATACCCGCATCAAGTTGCGACTCAATAGCTTGCTTTGATGTGCCATAGTAATTATCAAATACTTGAGCCCATTCAAAAAAGTCATTTTTTTCAATCAGCGCTTTAAACTCATCTGTAGAGACAAAATGATAATGCACGCCATTTTCTTCACCGGGGCGAGGAGAGCGAGTCGTGTGCGAGACCGATACTTTCATATCAGTATGCTTTTTTAATAACGCATTGATTAAGCTTGATTTACCAGCACCAGAAGGGGCTGATAAAATAAATAGGTTTCCGCGCGATTTTACCATTACATTCTCTATTTAAAAATAAACAGGCTTGGATTACGAGTAAACTAAGCCTTTAATACCCGCATTGTACTGTATTTAGTGAATGGTACTCAACTAGGTCAAAATGGGTTTGGGTTAAGCAAATTTTACTTTATTTCGTCCATCAGCTTTTGCTTCGTAAAGAGCAATATCAGCACGCTTAAAAAAAGTGTTCTCAGTATCATTTGGCTTATAACTCGTAATTCCAATACTTAGCGTTATATGATCTATTTTAGGGAAATTAATATTGCTTATATAAGCTTTTAATTGCTCAGCACAATGGAGTAACTGTTCTTTGCTTTGCCCGCGAATTAATACAGCAAACTCTTCACCACCGAGTCTATAAAGTAGATCTGTTTCTCTGAGTTCATTAGTAATTTCACGGGCTAATTTTATAAGAACTTTGTCGCCAACATCATGTCCATAACTATCATTAACTTTTTTGAAATGGTCTACGTCTAGTACAAGTACACCGAGTAATCCGCCTCTAGACGCTATTTTTAACTCATGAGTAAGCTGCTCTTCCCAACGATGTCTATTATAAGCCCCTGTTAATCTATCTTTTGTTGCAAGTTCTAGTAATTTATTTTCAGCGTCTTTTCTATTTATTAGCTCTTGAGACAAATTTTCGGAAAGTGTTTGTAAGTTTTTTTCTAGGTATCTAAGCTCATCTTTTTTAGCTTCATCTTGAACAGGCACATCTTCAACATCAGAGTCGGCTAGTGAACCACGAATTGTCTCTAAATGGTCATGAATTCGAGAGAATGTCTTTCTGAAAGAGCTAATAATGTATTGAGTCATAATAGAACCAATTATTAGAGCACACAGTCCTAAAATAAAATTAATAATAACAAATTGTTGAAGGTGTTTATTGGTATAAATAGAGACTTCCTTTGTAACTTCTTCTAACTTTAATAAAAGGGCCTCAACCTCATTATCAAGTTGCGTGTCTAACTGTTTGGCATGATTCCATTGTTCTATACTTAAGTTTTTGTTTTTTAATGGCAAAATTGCTAGGTAATTTTTATAATCAGAATATAGTTGATCTAATCTTTTTATTGAATCAATAGCAGAAATGTGTGCTGTTTGGACAACAGCAATGTGTTCGTTTGCTATACCCTGTTCAATGATTTTTAAAGCTAATCTAATTCGTACAATCTGATGTTCAATACTTTCTTTTATATTGTTTTTAAGCCCTAAATGTTTTTGAATTTCAGTGTTTTTAAAGTATTTACTTTCAGAGACCTCCATCAATAAATGATGCTTAATTTGCAATATTTCTATTTCATTAATCTTTTCATTTAATGGAATATCAACTTTAGTTAACTCATGCATTTCCTTTTCAATGGTTTGCAAAGTACTTAGAGAATATAAAATTACGATCAATAAAAAAAATAGCAATAAAGCAGACAAACCTCTTATTCGGCTAACAGTAGATAGACTTGGAAATTTAGACATAGTTCTATGTATCCTACATATTTGATCGTTGCATAGTTAATTATAGTTTTATTTAGTTATGGTAACTATTTAGGGGATAGCTTAGTACCTACATAATACACTTTGATGGTTTGACAGGGCAAGGACACTAATGGTAAGGGTAGCTCAAAATGGAATCAACAAAAGCGATCTAGATTTTGAATGTTTCTCAGTCTGTTTAGATTAACTCCAGCGTGCTTATCACTAAAATTTACAAGTAGTCCGCTTTTTTTCATGCTATTACCCTTGCCCTAGGATCTGTTGAACTTTGCTGTATATAAATTGTTCATGCATGCATTGGCAGCCACATCATCAAAAAACTAAGCGTAATCATACTTGAATAATTACGCGATAATTTATCGTATTTTGTTGCTATTGCTCGATAATTTTTAATTCTACCGAATGCATTCTCAACCAAATGTCTGTATCTATATAAGCACCAATCAACATCCTTATTACCTTTCTTCTGGCTCTTCCTTCTTGGGATTGTTGAATCTGCTCCCATTTTTCTATTTTTTCACGAAAAGTGTCGCTATCATAGCCCTTATCTGCGACAACATGTTCAGCTTTCGGCGAGTTTTTTATCAAACTTTTTGCATGAACGATATCGTTTACTTGTCCTTGTGAAAACTCAAAGTAAACAGGTAAGCCGCCGCTATCTACGCTAAATGGATCTTGGTTGAGTTGCCTCCTCGGCTCTTCCCTATATCTTCGGTCGCTGAAGAAGCCGCACCCGTTCCATGTTGATGAGCACTGATAATACTCCCTGTAGTGGTCAACTAATTTTGGCCACAGTTTTAGAATCTTGATATCTAACCTCAGATTCATTTGGTGCTAAACCGGCATTATAATGATGCGGCCTAACATTGTTGTAATATCCATTTATGTAATCACTCACGCTATATTTAGCGTCTATAAAGTTTCCATATCCAATCTTTGGCATCCATTCCGTCTTAAAGCTTCTAAAAATCGCTCCATTGGCGCATTATCCCAACAATTTCCACGTCTACTCATACTTTGTGTGATTTTATAGCGCCATAAACGTTGACGATATTTTAAACTTGTATAATGGCTACCTTGGTCTGAATGGAACATGAGTCCTGTCGGTTTCCCTCTGCTTTCATATGCGAGTTCAAGCGCTTTTAGCGTTAAATTAGTATCTGGTGACAACGACATTGCCCAGCCAACCACTTTGCGTGCAAATAAATCAATAACCACGGCTAAATAAGCCCAGCGATTGCCTGTCCAAATATACGTCACATCACCGCACCACACGGTATCCGGCTCAACAACATCAAACTGTCTATCAAGCAGGTTTGGGATTTCAAGGTGTTCATTACCACCACGTTTATATGAATGTTGAGGTACTTGGCAGCTTTCGAGCTTTAATTTAACCATTAGCTTAGCTGCACGATAACGGCTCAATTCAAAATCATTGTTCGTTGCTATCGCTGCGATTGTCCGTGCCCCTGCTGAACCACCACTCATCGCATGTATTGCTTTTACTTCAGCCTCTAATCTTGCTTGCTCAGGTGTCGGCGCTGTATCCCGTATGGCCCAGTACTTATAGCTGCTGCGATGCACATTGAATACGCTACACAGCAGACTAACTGGATAACGCTCTCGTTGATTTAACTTCTCGATTAACGAGAATTGTTCAGGGAGTCGGACATCAAGAGAGCGGTAGCCTTTTTTAATATATCCTTTTCTAATTCAATGCGTTGGATTTGCTTTTTAAGTTCGCGGATTTCAATTTGTTCGGGCGTCATTGGTGAAGCTGTGGGTGTCTGACCATTGCGTTCTAGCTTTAATTGAGTAACCCATTTACTTACGGTTGATTTACCCACCCCCATAGCTTTTGCTGCGTCTTCTTGCGTATAACCTTGGTCTACTACAAGCTGAGCCGTTTCTAATTTAATTGCCGCTGAATATGTTGCGCGTTTTAATTTCGTCATTTTTTCACCCAAATTTGTATGCTTATTAGCATAACATTTCTTTCTTAATGGGTGGCCAAAATCACTGTACCACTACACCCATCTATAAAGAGCCATTCGACGTCTTCAGAATCCACCAATATATTGAAAGCATGAGATAAGACCCCCTTACTTGACCATAGGTTAAATCGGCGAGAAACCTTACTCCAGCGCATCCAAATTCTTTTGGTAAATCACGCTATGGTAAACCTGTTCGCATTCGATAGAGTATTCCTTCCATGGTTATTTGATGCGCAGGCTTATCATAAATTCTCCCCGAACTTAGCATTGCTTTGTAAAGGATTTCCCAACGTTCATCTGTTAACATTAGTCTTAGCATAGAGAGTCGCTATTTTTTGTTTTTGGCGAAGTAAATTATACCCGCTCACGATGCTGTTTAAAAAGTATACTTGAAAAATCAACAGCCCCTAGAACGGTAGAAAACAAAAAAGCCTAGAAAAATCTAGGCTTTTTAATGCGATTCTGCTTACCCAATATTAAAGGTTCGAATTAAACTAACCAAAGTTAAACTCTACTTCTGTAGAAGCTTGCTTTGTCATTACCTTATTTTCTTCGAAATCGTCATACAGCACTGATTCTTTCTCGGTAAAGTGGTCAAAGCTGTCATAGCAATTCATACCTCCTTGCTGTAATTCAGAGGATAAAGTATCAGTAGACCAGTCGTTGATATCTCCGATAACAAATAAGTGATGCTTTGCCCGAGTAACGGCCACATTGAGTAAATTAGGTTTCCCATTAACCCATGTTATACCTCCTGCTTTATTACGCACCTTAGACGCTGCGGTACATATAATTACTGTTGAAGCTTCTTTCCCTTGGAAGGTATGAACTGTACCAATATTATCTTCAGCAAAAGTAGCTAAGTTTTGTTTCTGTTTACTTTCACCTAACGCTTCCTGCATCCAGTCATGATTACCTGAATCGTTTGATCTACTTTCCCACTCTTTCTTCAATACAGCACTCATATTAGAAAACGGTGTAATTATGTACACTCCTCCAGCAACCATTTCGGGTTGCTCTTTAACCAAAAACTGAACTACGTCAAGTGCAATTCTTGCCTCTTTTTGATTAGCATATCCCTGCTTATTTATTTCATCAGATTTTTCCGAAACGTTTATCCAGCCACTCTGAATAGCCTTCCACTTAAAAGGCTGGCTAGCTAGAACCATGCGGTTATCGTACGCAATTTTATTTGCCACAGAAAACATAGGCTCGGTGCACCGTCTATGTACTAATAAAGGAATACCTACTTTTCGCTCACCTATTTTTGCAATGTATTGCCCTGCATTATCGCCAAGAGACTGAGCAGAACTAGTACTAACTATGTAATCATCTCCCCACTGGCGAGCGGTATCTTTTTTAGAAATTGGAAGGAAATCAGCTGCTATAGCTAAGTCAATTGAAGGTTGCATTGTTACTACTGGCTCAAGCTGGATAGGATCTCCAACAAAAATAGTTTGCCTACTTCTTTGTAGAAGGCCAGCCACATGATAATTAACAGACTGACCTGCTTCATCGATCATTGATAAGCCAAAACCACCTGTTTTTTGCATTAACTTAAATTGATTCTCTACTGAAGAAAGTGAGGTACTAATCACAGGAAAAAACAAAAACAACATTGACCATAATTGTTGATGCTCAGGAATAGCTTCTTTAGTTTCTAGTCGACCATCAATAAGTTGACCAAGATTTCCCCAGTGCTTTTTAAACTGACTTGCTCCTTGCTCAAGAATCGCTTCATTCAATGCCATAGCATAAATAAATAATTCACTTCTACAACGGTTTAGCTCTTCACTTCCTAAAGGTGATTGTTGTTGCAATCTTTTTTCTGCTTCTTCGAAAGATTCGTCACTTCTTTTCGAATAAGCCTTTGTACCAATTAAGTGTCTATCATGATCAAACACCCATTCTTTAGACGATCTATCAGCTAACTTTTTTATCTTTGCAAAGGCATTTTCAAAATCACTTTTAGCTGTTTTAAATTTTCGTTCACTATGGTCTTGATGAAGTTTTTTACCAAACCACTGTTTTTTAAAAGAATCTAAAGCTTCTATCACTGCTAGCCATTGTTCATTAGTAAATTTAGCCCAATTAGTTGAAAACGCATCTATTGATAATTCTGACTGCTCTATGCTAATTAACGCGTCTGTAAAAGGTAAGAAAAACTTATTATACTTATTGTTAGCATGACACTTCTTAATATCACTGGCCAACAACATAAGCTTCTCTTGCTCTTGTAATGACTGAACAAAGTTAGCAATAATTTCTTTTGCACTTTCTTTGCCTTTTTTCTTCAAATCTTTCATTAAAGAATCAAGGTGAAAGAAATCACTCACTTTATTGAGATGCGCAGAGAGCGCCTTCAAAAGTGGTTTAAATGCTTTACGGTTTTTTGAATTCCCCAACACTGCACAAAATACCCCCAGTCACCTTCTGGGGCAACGATTTTAAAATGCTTGGTTTTGGAGGAGAACGCTTTATGAAGTTTTGATAAGGAAGGTAATTCTTTAGATATATTCTCAACAGCTTTATTATTGCTAGAAGCGACAACCATACTGTGTTGCATAATTAAGCGAGTGACTTTTTCATCACTGAACCAGTCATTTTTATCGCTAAGCTCCTTTAATAACAGAGTACGCGAAACAAGTTTGTCAGCAATAATATCTTTTAATAATGTTGTTTTACCTGTCCCAGGAGGACCATTGACAGCAACAACAGGGTTATCGCCTGCCTTTTTTGCTGTATTCACAGCAAATGACTGTAGCAAACTAAGGCCAAACTCGGGGTTCTCAGGCCAACGTCCATATATAATGCCATTAGTTAAAGGCCAGAAAAAGTCGCCTTGGTTAACTGCTTCCGGGACTTCGGTTTTATCCTTACGTCCGAGTAAATAAGATCTCAAAGGTAAAGATAAGCCCTTTGTACCCCATTTACTAACAGCTGAAATGGACCTTTCAAGATCATCAACAAAAAATGGACCTAGTTGTTTACTCTCTAACCCATCCGGGTAATAACAAAAACGCCAACGAAATGTAACGGCTCCTGATTTTTTTCCAACTTCAGGTATATCTGAATTGGAATCATAGCTAGGATCAATTGGCTGGCATTGTTCTATCATAAACTGTCGAGATAATTCATCAGGCCAGAACTGTCCAGCTAACTCTCTGTTTAATAGTAGAATTCTTTTGCTCAACTCTGTTGATGTCAGCGGCGTATTTTCATCTTCAGACAGAAAACCTGAGTGGAGAACTGTTTCTATATTTTCCATTCGAGCTTCTACCCATTCAGACAAGCTCATACTATCAGGGATAGATGAATTGCAGCGACGATATAATGTACGAATAGTTGCCAAGTTAATAATCAGGTCTTCATCTTCTTCTGAACGTGACCATACAATAATCTCCCTATCTTCATCCCAACGAGGTATTAGTGCTTGTCCAACAAGGTATGTACGAGGCGTTTTATAGTTAGGGTGTTTTTCATCATCTTTAGCAATATAGCCTGCGCGATGACATTGAAACATAATCATTAAACGGCTATTTTCAGTTATTTCCAGTTTGCCATCTTTGAACTTGTCTTCGGCTTGTTCTATCCAACTTGTTTTAAACTTATCAGCCGGTTCACTGATAAGATTCTTTTTATAATCAACAGGACACTCCGGTAAATCAAACAACTCAGCATCTAACCAGTAATTTAGGATACGTTGGCAGCGATCCTTATTTTTATTTTCGTTGATAATTGCATTATCTACTTCTGGGGTAGCTTTTGGTTCTTTATGTCTCACTTTGAAATTATTGATTTTCTTCGCTGAGCTGCTAGAAAGTTGGGTCGTTTGAGTTGAGCTACTAGGAGTAAAATCTATAAATGCTTTTTTCGGCCAAATAGAGCATGTAAAGCGGATTTGAAAATCCCTATCATTTAAATTATTTCCTTATATTTAGTAAGTTATAGACAAGATTGCTAAAACTTAGTTTTAATATTTATAAGCCTGTTCTTAATTATTATTTATTACTGTTTCCACGGTATCCCCATTCATAATATAGACGGGCAGTAGAATATCTACGTGGTTATTATTTTAGTTTTTGTATCGTCTAACTCGATGTTAGGTTGTTCATTATTATAAGTCCATAACCAATCTTTAGGTATATCTTGTAACTCACTAATATTACGTAAATATAGTAGCTTAGCCAGTCGTGTTAAACCATGCTACATAAGGTACCTGAATGAATAATTAGTATATTCGGGTTAATTGTCACACCTGATAAATGTAGGCTTTCCGCGCCATTCTATAATTTGATTAAGTGACCAATAACACGCTCGGCTGGGAGTGGTAATTCAGCACCTTTTGTGAGTCCTTCGTGATTATAATCATCAGTCATACTGAATAAACGATAGCTTCTATTATTTTTCAGGGATTATTACCTTTTACTAGTTAGCCGTTTGAATGGATACGGTAATTTAATAAATAAAGAAAACAAAAAACCTAGCAAATGCTAGGTTTTATAGGGCGTTGAGAACGTATACTCAGAAGTATTACTCAATATTCTGGATCTGCTCACGCATTTGTTCAATTAGTACTTTTAGCTCTACGGCTGCAGTAGTGATGTCACTATTGATAGACTTAGACGCTAGCGTGTTAGCTTCACGATTAAATTCTTGCATCATAAAATCTAAGCGGCGGCCACATGCGCCTCCTTTTTTAAGGATTTTTTAGTTTCTTTAACGTGAGACTTTAAGCGATCTAATTCTTCAGCCACGTCTTGTTTTTGCGCAAGGTAAATAAGTTCTTGTTCAAGGCGCGATTCGTCAATGTTTGCTGTTAAGTCTTCTAATTTTTGAGCCAGTTTTTCACGCTGCCATTTAGCAATTTCTGGCATGTGCGTTTCTACAATTTCTACTTGTTCTAAAATCGCATCAAGGCGGATTGCTATCATTTCTTCAAGGTTTGCACCTTCATCGCCACGTGCTGATTTAAAATCTTCTATTACTTGATCAAGACCAACAATTAGCGCTGTATTAACGCTATCCATATCAAGTTCTTGTGCTTCCATAACGCCAGGCCAACGTAATATATCAACAGGGTTAATGTCGCCATTACTTTGTTGTTGAACCCATTTAGCACTATTTATAAGTTGCTCAGCCAGAGCTTGGTTAATTGATAGCTCCCCAACATGAGCAGGGTTTGCTACAAACTTTAAAAAAACCTCAACTTTACCGCGTTGTAAGTGTTTACGTAAGCGCTCACGAATAACCGGTTCCATGCCACGAAATTGCTCTGGTGCACGAATAAATGTTTCAAGGTAACGCTGGTTCACTGAACGAACTTCCCAAGTGCCAGTTCCCCAATCGCCTTTTATTTCGCGACGCGCATAAGCTGTCATACTGTGGATCATGGATATTTTCCTAAATTTATAAATACAATACTATGATGATTATACCGTAACACTGCTTAAGCTCTAGGGAAAATTTAATACACTGAATATTTTGCATACAGCTATTTATTTAAATCAGCATGGTATCTATACCCACATACACTTATAATGTCGCAAATTCTGAATTAAGGGGATCGTCAATGCGTCCAAGCGAAAGAACACCTAACCAAATTAGACCTGTTACATTTACACGTAATTATACTTTGCATGCTGAAGGCTCAGTACTTGTTGAGTTTGGTAACACCAAAGTACTTTGTACAGCTACTGTCGAATCGGGCGTTCCTCGTTTCATGAAAGGTCAGGGTAAAGGTTGGATCAATGCTGAATACGGTATGTTACCGCGAGCAACGCATACGCGTAATGCTCGTGAAGCTGCACGTGGTAAGCAGGGCGGCCGTACTATGGAAATTCAACGCTTAATTGCACGTGCACTTCGTGCGGCTGTTGACTTAAAAGCGCTTGGCGAAAACACAATTACCATTGACTGTGACGTTATTCAAGCTGACGGCGGTACACGTACTGCTTCTATAAGTGGTGCATGTGTTGCACTTGTTGATGCGTTAACGCATATGCGTGCAAAAGGTATGATTAATTCAAACCCACTTAAACATATGATTGCAGCTATTTCAGTTGGTATATATAAAGGCCAAGCAATTAGCGATTTAGAATACATTGAAGATTCAGCTGCTGAGACTGATATGAATGTAATTTTAACCGAAACAGGTAAAATTATAGAAATTCAAGGTACAGCCGAAGGCGAACCTTTCTCGTTTGATGAGCTAGATGAGCTACTTACTTTAGCTAAACATTCTATTCGTGAAATCATTGACGTACAAAAGCAAGCATTAGCATAAATAGGTAGGCCACTCGATATGAAAGATTATCAAAAAGAGTTTATAGAATTTGCTCTAGAGAAGCAGGTATTAAAATTTGGTGAGTTTACTTTAAAGTCAGGCCGTACAAGTCCGTACTTTTTTAATGCCGGTTTGTTTAATACAGGTCGTGACTTAGCACGCTTAGGTCGTTTTTATGCATCAGCATTAGAAGATTCAGCGATAGAGTATGATGTACTATTTGGTCCCGCGTATAAGGGTATCCCAATAGCGACAACGACAGCGGTTGCATTAGCAGATCACCATGATAAAGATGTACCTTACTGTTTTAATCGTAAAGAGAAAAAAGCACATGGTGAAGGCGGTACATTAGTAGGCTCAGAACTCAACGGCAAAATAATGCTGGTGGACGATGTAATAACCGCAGGTACTGCTATTCGTGAGTCAATGGAAATTATTGCACAAAATGGCGCAGATCTTAGCGGTGTATTAATAGCATTAGATCGCCAAGAAAAAGGTAAAGCCGAGTTATCTGCTATTCAAGAAGTTGAACGCGACTTTAATACCCAAGTGATCTCTATTGTAAAATTAGCTGATCTTATTAGTTACCTTGAAAACCAAGGAACGATGGATGAGCATTTAGCTTCAGTTAAAGCTTACCGTGATCAATACGGCGTAGCGTAAATAAAAAGCCTCGCAGTGCGGGGCTTTATTTTGACCTTCATTCATAGAGTTTATTAATGAAAGATGTATTAAAACCAAATGGCTTAGGCCTTAAGCGTGTTTTTAAAGCAAGTTATTGCTCCTACCTTGGCTTTAAAGCTGCATTTAAAGAAGAAGCAGCATTTAGACAAGAGCTACTCCTAAGCCTTATATTATTCCCTATCTCATTTTGGCTTGCCTCATCATTATTACATTGGGCAGTCCTAGTAAGCTCATTGCTTATTATACTAATAGTTGAATTACTAAATTCTGCCATCGAAGCATTAACTGATCGAGTAAGTACAGAATTACATGTATTGTCAGGCAGAGCCAAAGATATGGGATCTGCAGCCGTAACACTTTCATTAACGATCGTGTTGATCATTTGGGGTGTAAGCCTTTATATGAAAATCGCTTAAGCGCACTTTTAGACAATAAGAAAACTGAAAGTGCCTTTTTTTGTTAATGTTTTGCTAGTTATGTTGTGTTTTTAACCTGTTTAGCTCAAATAGTCAGCGAACAGCACATTATTTCAAGTTTTCTTCAAAAAAGGGTTGATCTGTTTTCGGATCTCCCTATAATGCGACCCCACTGAGACGGGAAAGGCCAACGCATAGCGAGGCACGAACTACTCAGAGAGTTAAATAAAACTTCGGTTTTAAATCTTCTAAAAAGAAAGTTTAAAACAAAGTATTGACTCGAAAAATAAAGGGTGTATTATTCGCATCCCTTGAGACGCTAAAGCGACTCAAAACGTTCTTTAACAATATAAAGCAATCATCTGTGTGGGCACTCGTACAGATTGAGTTCTAACAGCCAAGCTACTTAGGTAGCGAGGCAAACAAATTAGAGTCTCAATTGAAAACTGAGTGACCAACAGAATAGTTATTTAGGTAATTATTCGGCACAGTCAATTCAATATCGAAAGATATTAAAAAATTCAGAATTCATTGAGCTGTCGAAAGACATAAAACTTTTTAATTGAAGAGTTTGATCATGGCTCAGATTGAACGCTGGCGGCAGGCCTAACACATGCAAGTCGAGCGGTAACAGAGAGTAGCTTGCTACTTTGCTGACGAGCGGCGGACGGGTGAGTAATGCTTGGGAACATGCCTTGAGGTGGGGGACAACAGTTGGAAACGACTGCTAATACCGCATAATGTCTACGGACCAAAGGGGGCTTCGGCTCTCGCCTTTAGATTGGCCCAAGTGGGATTAGCTAGTTGGTGAGGTAATGGCTCACCAAGGCGACGATCCCTAGCTGGTTTGAGAGGATGATCAGCCACACTGGGACTGAGACACGGCCCAGACTCCTACGGGAGGCAGCAGTGGGGAATATTGCACAATGGGCGCAAGCCTGATGCAGCCATGCCGCGTGTGTGAAGAAGGCCTTCGGGTTGTAAAGCACTTTCAGTCAGGAGGAAAGGTTAACGGTTAATACCCGTTAGCTGTGACGTTACTGACAGAAGAAGCACCGGCTAACTCCGTGCCAGCAGCCGCGGTAATACGGAGGGTGCGAGCGTTAATCGGAATTACTGGGCGTAAAGCGTACGCAGGCGGTTTGTTAAGCGAGATGTGAAAGCCCCGGGCTCAACCTGGGAACTGCATTTCGAACTGGCAAACTAGAGTGTGATAGAGGGTGGTAGAATTTCAGGTGTAGCGGTGAAATGCGTAGAGATCTGAAGGAATACCGATGGCGAAGGCAGCCACCTGGGTCAACACTGACGCTCATGTACGAAAGCGTGGGGAGCAAACGGGATTAGATACCCCGGTAGTCCACGCCGTAAACGATGTCTACTAGAAGCTCGGAGCCTCGGTTCTGTTTTTCAAAGCTAACGCATTAAGTAGACCGCCTGGGGAGTACGGCCGCAAGGTTAAAACTCAAATGAATTGACGGGGGCCCGCACAAGCGGTGGAGCATGTGGTTTAATTCGATGCAACGCGAAGAACCTTACCTACACTTGACATACAGAGAACTTACCAGAGATGGTTTGGTGCCTTCGGGAACTCTGATACAGGTGCTGCATGGCTGTCGTCAGCTCGTGTTGTGAGATGTTGGGTTAAGTCCCGCAACGAGCGCAACCCCTATCCTTAGTTGCTAGCAGGTAATGCTGAGAACTCTAAGGAGACTGCCGGTGATAAACCGGAGGAAGGTGGGGACGACGTCAAGTCATCATGGCCCTTACGTGTAGGGCTACACACGTGCTACAATGGCGCATACAGAGTGCTGCGAACCTGCGAAGGTAAGCGAATCACTTAAAGTGCGTCGTAGTCCGGATTGGAGTCTGCAACTCGACTCCATGAAGTCGGAATCGCTAGTAATCGCGTATCAGAATGACGCGGTGAATACGTTCCCGGGCCTTGTACACACCGCCCGTCACACCATGGGAGTGGGTTGCTCCAGAAGTAGATAGTCTAACCCTCGGGAGGACGTTTACCACGGAGTGATTCATGACTGGGGTGAAGTCGTAACAAGGTAGCCCTAGGGGAACCTGGGGCTGGATCACCTCCTTATACGATTTAGAACTTATTTGTTCGTAGTGTCCACACAGATGATTGTTAATTAGTGCGTGTCCCTTTGGGATAACTAATTAATATGCTCTTTAAAAATTTGGAAAAGCTGATAATAAAATTCTGATGAATACATTGTATTTATCAAGAGTTTTCAAAAGTAAAAAAACAATGGTAGCAGTACCATTGAGTGCCATTTAGTTAACTCCTATGAGTTAATTGATTGGTATCTACTTTAGTATTCAATATTGACTTCTGGCGAAGTTAAACTGTCACAAAACAAAGACCCGTTTGGGTTGTATGGTTAAGTGACTAAGCGTACACGGTGGATGCCTTGGCAGTTGGAGGCGATGAAGGACGTATTAACTTGCGATAAGCTTAGTCAAGCTAGTAAAAAGCGCTTGAGACTAAGATTTCCGAATGGGGAAACCCACCTGCTTGCAGGTATCGTTAACTGAATACATAGGTTAACGAGGCGAACGCGGAGAACTGAAACATCTAAGTACCCGTAGGAAAAGAAATCAACCGAGATTCCGAAAGTAGCGGCGAGCGAAATCGGAACAGCCCTTAAGCTTATTATGTGTTAATGGAAGGCTGCTGGAAAGCGCCACGATACAGGGTGATAGTCCCGTACATGAAAAGACATTTTAAGTGAAATCGAGTAGGTCGGAGCACGTGAAACTTTGACTGAATATAGGTGGACCATCATCTAAGGCTAAATACTCCCAACTGACCGATAGTGAACCAGTACCGTGAGGGAAAGGCGAAAAGAACCCCTGTGAGGGGAGTGAAATAGAACCTGAAACCGTGTACGTACAAGCAGTAGGAGCCCACTTGTTGGGTGACTGCGTACCTTTTGTATAATGGGTCAGCGACTTATATTTTGTAGCGAGGTTAACCGAATAGGGTAGCCGTAGGGAAACCGAGTCTTAACTGGGCGATTAGTTGCAAGGTATAGACCCGAAACCCGGTGATCTAGCCATGGGCAGGTTGAAGGTTGAGTAACATCAACTGGAGGACCGAACCCACTAACGTTGAAAAGTTAGGGGATGACCTGTGGCTAGGAGTGAAAGGCTAATCAAACCGGGAGATAGCTGGTTCTCCCCGAAATCTATTTAGGTAGAGCCTCGGACGAATACTTACGGGGGTAGAGCACTGTTAAGGCTAGGGGGTCATCCCGACTTACCAACCCTTTGCAAACTCCGAATACCGTAAAGTAATATCCGGGAGACACACGGCGGGTGCTAACGTCCGTCGTGAAGAGGGAAACAACCCAGACCGCCAGCTAAGGTCCCAAAGTCATAGTTAAGTGGGAAACGATGTGGAAAGGCCCAGACAGCCAGGAGGTTGGCTTAGAAGCAGCCATCCTTTAAAGAAAGCGTAATAGCTCACTGGTCGAGTCGGTCTGCGCGGAAGATGTAACGGGGCTAAACTATGCACCGAAGCTGCGGATTCAGAATTTATTCTGAGTGGTAGGGGAGCGTTCTGTAAGCGGTTGAAGGTGTACCGGGAGGTATGCTGGACGTATCAGAAGTGCGAATGCTGACATGAGTAACGATAATGGGAGTGAAAAACTCCCACGCCGGAAGACCAAGGGTTCCTATCCCATGTTAATCAGGGTAGGGTAAGTCGACCCCTAAGGCGAGGCCGAAAGGCGTAGTCGATGGGAAACAGATTAATATTTCTGTACTCGATATAATTGCGATGGGGGGACGGAGCAGGCTAAGCAAGCATAGCGTTGGTAGTCTATGTGAAAGTGAGTAGGGCGTTTGTTTAGGTAAATCCGGACGAACACTAAACCTGAGACACGAGACGAGTCACTACGGTGATGAAGTTGCTGATGCCATACTTCCAGGAAAAGCCTCTAAGCTTCAGATTATATGGAATCGTACCCCAAACCGACACAGGTGGTCAGGTAGAGAATACTAAGGCGCTTGAGAGAACTCGGGTGAAGGAACTAGGCAAAATCGTACCGTAACTTCGGGAGAAGGTACGCTCCTATCTGTGATGAGACTTGCTCTCTAAGCGGACGGGAGCCGCAGTGACCAGGTGGCTGGGACTGTTTATTAAAAACACAGCACTGTGCAAAATCGCAAGATGACGTATACGGTGTGACACCTGCCCGGTGCCGGAAGGTTAATTGATGGGGTTATCCTTAGGGAGAAGCTCTTGATCGAAGCCCCGGTAAACGGCGGCCGTAACTATAACGGTCCTAAGGTAGCGAAATTCCTTGTCGGGTAAGTTCCGACCTGCACGAATGGTGTAACCATGGCCACGCTGTCTCCACCCGAGACTCAGTGAAATTGAAATCGCAGTGAAGATGCTGTGTACCCGCGGCTAGACGGAAAGACCCCGTGAACCTTTACTACAGCTTGGCACTGAACATTGAACCTACATGTGTAGGATAGGTGGGAGACTTTGAAGCAGCGACGCTAGTTGTTGTGGAGTCAACCTTGAAATACCACCCTTGTAGTTTTGATGTTCTAACGTTGGCCCCTGAATCGGGGTTACGGACAGTGCCTGGTGGGTAGTTTGACTGGGGCGGTCTCCTCCTAAAGAGTAACGGAGGAGCACGAAGGTTGGCTAAGTACGGTCGGACATCGTACGGTTAGTGTAATGGTAGAAGCCAGCTTAACTGCGAGACAGACACGTCGAGCAGGTACGAAAGTAGGTCATAGTGATCCGGTGGTTCTGAATGGAAGGGCCATCGCTCAACGGATAAAAGGTACTCCGGGGATAACAGGCTGATACCGCCCAAGAGTTCATATCGACGGCGGTGTTTGGCACCTCGATGTCGGCTCATCACATCCTGGGGCTGAAGTCGGTCCCAAGGGTATGGCTGTTCGCCATTTAAAGTGGTACGCGAGCTGGGTTTAGAACGTCGTGAGACAGTTCGGTCCCTATCTGCCGTGGGCGTTTGAGAATTGAGAGGGGTTGCTCCTAGTACGAGAGGACCGGAGTGAACGAACCGCTGGTGTTCGGGTTGTCATGCCAATGGCATTGCCCGGTAGCTACGTTCGGAACTGATAAGCGCTGAAAGCATCTAAGCGCGAAGCAGGCCTCGAGATGAGTTCTCACTAGACTTTTAAAGTCTCTGAAGGGCCGTTGAAGACTACAACGTTGATAGGCAAGATGTGGAAGTGGTGTGAGCCATTAAGCTAACTTGTACTAATTACCCGTGAGGCTTAACCATACAACGCCAAACGCGTTTTATGTGATAGTGAAGCAAGCGAAGAAGTTAATATGACTAAAGTAGATATTACTTAGAAAGACTTAAAAAATATTATCAGATATTTTCCAAATTCAAGAGGTGACTCTTAGCGCGTAGCGTTAAAGTTGAGGCACCTTGCGCAAAGAAAATGGTAGCACTACGTGCTTGTCATTAATTCTTTGCACCATATTTGCTTGGTGACAATAGCGTTTTGGACCCACCTGACTCCATGCCGAACTCAGTAGTGAAACGAAACAGCGCCGATGATAGTGTAGCATTTGCTATGTGAAAGTAGGACATTACCAGGCTTCAAATTGTAGAGAGCCCGACTAGAAATAGTCGGGCTTTTTTACGTCTGCAGAAAAGTAAAATATGCGCAATTAATACACACTCACAGCAACACCCATCACGTAGGTCGGGCGAGCGTAGCGACTCCCTACGTTAAAATCACAACAAAACTTCTCAGTATTTCAGTCGGCCAATAAAGTAGCATTTGCTATGTGACTCTCCACCGCTGTGGGCACTACGACAGTACCAGACTTCAAATTGTAGAGAGCCCGACTAGAAATAGTCGGGCTTTTTTACGTCTACAGAAAAGTGATTTAGGTATTCCTCTAAGCGAAGCGCTTCTTGGCGAATAATTTGTATCAATCAGCAATAATATTTAATCAATTTGAGGGATTAAATCTGACCCTAACTGCGTTAAAAACCTCAAATATGAAACAACTGGATAACGAATTTTTGTCCTTCTTTTATCGACTCCGCTTAGTTATTGCTCTAATCTCAATTTATGATCTGTTCAATTATGTAGTTTATAAAATGTGACAGCGTTCGTTTAGGTAAAATTAGAATAATAAGGGCTTAATCATGAGTAAAGTTGAAAACCACCCGCATGGTGTTTTTTGTTGGTCAGAGCTTTGTACGCACAATTGGAAAGACGGTAAGGCGTTTTATACATCATTATTTGATTGGGGGCATGACGATCAACCTATTGGAGAGAACATATACTACACCATGCTACAAAAGCAAGGTGATGATATCGCTGCAATGTACGAAATGCCTAAAGAGCAAATTAGTGCAGGTATCCCAAGTCATTGGTTGGCTTACATTGCCGTCGATAATATCGATGATTGTGCGCTAAAAGCAAAAGAACTAGGTGCTGAGGTTATTGCCGGTCCTCATGATGTTATGAATGCAGGACGAATGTTGATGCTAAAAGATCCAGTAGGCGCAACTGTTGCACTATGGCAGGGGAATGAGCATAAAGGTTGTAAGCACTTAGGTGAATTAAATACGCCTTATTGGCATGAGTTAGCAACAAGAGATAGTAAAGTAAGTCGAGACTTTTACTGTGCTTTACTAGGCTGGGAAAGCGAAATAAAGCCTATGGAAGGGATGGACTACATTTTATTTTTAGTCGATGGACAACCAATTGCCGGTATGCTTGAAATGACAAGTGAATGGCCTGATGATACCCCTGCTCATTGGATGATTTATTTTGCAGTAGAGAGTTGCGATGTAATTGTTAGTAAAGCCGCTAACTTAGGCGGGCAAGTATGTGTTCCTGCAACAGACATCCCCGATGTTGGTCGTTTTAGTGTTATATGCGACCCTCAAGGTGCTGTATTTTCGGTGATCGAATCTGTTATGGATGACGTTTAAATAGTTACATTAGCTTTAGCGTTAATTTACTCGCTAGTTTGTTATAATACTCGACAATTAAATCGTCAGAAAGTGCAGAGAACGCAATGGAATTTGAACAAGATAGCAATTTAACCCTCCCTTTATTTCTATTAGATGAATCATTAAGTGATAGAGATTTAGAGCAGCCTGATTTTGAAATATCAATTGGACTTGATGATGAGTTACTTGCTCAAATTTGCCAAAATCCAAGTGAAGATAGCAGTGTAGGTATTACCATTGATAGTTATGAATTACTTATTACTGCCCCTTTGTATTTAAACATATTGAGCCAAGAACATGATGCGCAAATAACATTAACGCATGGGCCTCTTTTAAGTGTTGTTTTGAATACTGAAGGTCAAAAGACATTCGTTTCTCCTCAAATGGATATGATGCCCACCTTCGATTTAGGTGACGAGGACTAATGAAAAAAATAATAATAAGCATATTCGTACTAATTATTCTCAGTGGTTGTGCTTACTTAGGTAATGCACATTACGATGATTTATTTGGGCCTGAGCAAGCGCAAGAGCGTATTGTTCCGCATTCTACCTTAGCTGGCGCTGATTTTTTACAAAACGTAAAACCAGTACTCGATACCCGCTGCGTCGTTTGCCATGGTTGTTATGACGCACCTTGCCAGCTTAAGCTTTCATCTCCTGAAGGTATTGACCGAGGTTTGAGTAAAGAGCTCGTTTACGATGGAACTCGTTTATTGGCAACAACCCCAAGCCGTTTATTATTTGATGCAACTAATACTCAGCAATGGCGAGAGAAAAACTTTACGCCAGTGCTAAATGAGCGCGTGCAAAGTGAAGAAGCTAACTTAGCGGGCAGTGTGTTATTTAATAGCTTAGTGTTAAAGCAAAGCCATGAATTGCCAGTAAATGAAGTGTTAGGTGATGAGTTTGAATTTTCGTTAGCGCGTTCGCAAACTTGCGCAACAATGGGTGAGTTCGATCGATTGGCAAGTGATCAACCTCATGGCGGCATGCCTTATGGTTTACCTGGTGTTTCGCGTGAAGAGTTTAATCACTTACAGAACTGGCTTAAAGGTGGTGGTAAAATGTCACATATTCAGCCACCAAGTAAATATGATCAGAATAAAATAGCGGGCTGGGAAGCATTTTTAAATCAAGATAGCTTAAAGTATCAGTTATCAGCACGGTATATTTATGAGCATTGGTTTTTAGCACATATTTATTTTACTTCAGAAAACCCACAAAGCTTTTTCAAATTAGTTCGCTCAAGTACGCCTCCTGGTGAGGAAATAAAGTTAATTGACACGCGCCGCCCATACGATGACCCTAAAGTTAGCCGTGTTTATTATCGTTTTATGCAAGAACGTACAACCATACTTTCTAAAACACATTTACCACTTGAGCTTAATGAAGCTAAATTACTGCGTTTATATGAGCAGTTTATTGCGCCAGATTATACTGTTACGAAAATGCCTAGTTATGAGGCTAAGGCAGCATCTAACCCTTTTAAAACTTTCGAAGTTATTCCAATTAATTCTAAGTATCAATTTATGCTTGATGAGGCAGAGTTAATTATTATGGGCTTTATAAAAGGGCCTGTTTGTCGTGGTCAGATTGCTTTAAATGTTATAAACGATCATTTTTGGGTGGCTTTTGCTGATCCTAATAAAGTAGCGACTCCGGCTGTAGGGGAAATGCTAATGCAACATGAAGAGGCATTAGAACTTCCTGCCGCTGAGGAGAGTAATGCCTTACCCATTTCTAGCTGGGTTAAATATTCAGTTCGCGAGAAAAAGTATTTACAGGCGAAAGTAGAGTTGGCTAACAAAATGTTCAAAGGTGGTGAGCACCTTACAACAGACTTACTTTGGAAAGGTGATGAGCATAATAAAAATGCGGCACTAACTATTTTCCGCCATTTTGATAGTGCAACTGTAGTTAAAGGTTTTATTGGTCAAGAGCCTAAAACCACCTGGATATTAGATTATGCTTTGTTTGAGCGTATTCACTATTTGCTTGTAGCAGGCTTTGATGTGTACGGAAATATAGGCCATCAATTAGTGACACGCCTATATATGGATTTTTTACGTTTAGAGGGGGAGCAAAACTTTTTAGCTCTATTACCTGAGCACAAGCGTAATCAAATTAAAAAGCAGTGGTACCGTAATTCACCACCTGACTTATCTAAGTTCTTTAAAAGCAATCGTGAATTTAGCCAGCCAAGTGGTATTAACTATGAAACTGATGATCCACAGCATGAGCTATATACCTTGATGAAAGAAGCCTTAGCGCCTGTATTAAGTGAGCAATATGATTATACTAAAGTTTCTAAAGAGTTAAGTATAATAAATAACATGCCAGCAAAAGCGATCAATTTATTACCACAATTGTCTTTTGTATTAGTTAAGCAAGCCGATAATAGTCATAAGGCTTACACCATTATCCATCATAATGCGCACTACAATATATCTAGTTTATTAAACGAAGATGGGCAGCGTGCTTATGATGAAGATACCGCAACGATTGTTCCTGGCTTTATAGGTGATTATCCAGCAGCTATTTGGTATTTAAATAACGATCAGCAAGTAAATGCTTTTGTCGAGCAATTGCCTATGATGCAAATAGAAGCTGATTATAGAACACTAAAATCTAAGTTTGGTATCCGACGGACTCATCCACAATTTTGGCAATACAGTGATATTTTGCACGACACGGCTAAAAAGTATCGTGGGATAGAATATGGAATGTTCGATTATAATCGATTAGAGAATCGCTAATATAATTTTACTACTATGGCCCAGCTTGATGCTGGGCTTTTTTATTGGGTATTAATAATTCGCTTAATTATTTTGACTGATTCTTCGTTTTAAAAAATTAGTCTACACTTATATAAAAAACTGGTTTATACATGTTCAATATTATTAAAAGCGTGAGAACACGTTACCGATGGGCACTAATTGCAATAGCGCTATTAATAAGTGGCTCTGCTTTATTAATGCAGCATAGTTTTTCTGTTCAAAAGTTTGATGCAAAAATTATTAACATCGCTGGTAGCCAGCGTATGCTCTCACAGAAAATTGCTTGGCACAGTAATGCTATGCTTAACATCAGTAATTACTCGCCCGCTCATACTGAGTCACTCGAGAAGTCCCTTAATACATTTAAAAAGTCCCATCAAATATTATTAACTAAAAACTCTGATGACGAATACATTTACTTAAATCCAGCGTTAGTAGACTTATATTTTGGTGAAACGATTGGGTTAGATAAAGCGGTATTTGACTATATAGAACAAACAGAGCGGCTTTTGTATCAGCAAGGAGAGATAAACCACTCAGTATTTTCTATAAAGCATGTTGAAACGTTATTATCAAAGCTTGATAAGGCAGTGAGCTTATTTGAATCTCAAGCTGTTAAAAAAGTAAATTGGGTCGCCAACCTAGAGATACTATGCTGGTTATTGGCAATGACATTATTACTTATTGAGTTAAGATTTGTTTTTATACCAATGGAAAAAGAGGTTTCAGACACGCTTTTAGAGCTACAAAAACAAAAAGATTTTGTTTATCAAACAAGTCAAAATAAAGAACATTTTATTGCCAGAGCTAGTCACGAATTTAGAACACCTTTGCAGGGACTTATTACGTCTATTGAGGAGCTAGACGTTTCTGATAAACAGCAAAGCGTTAAAACCCAAGCTAACTATTGCGCGCTTAGGTTAATAGCCATATTAGATGAATTACAAGACTTGCAGGCTTTAAGTGCAGGTAAATGGGTACCGCATTTAAATGATGAAAACCTTCTAGAGTCGTGTAATAAAGTAATAATAGCTTACAAGCATGCGTGTAAGAAAAAAGGCCTAAAACTAGTTAGCTCTTTAGATGAATCGTTAAATTGTGTATGTAAATTGGATCATCAACGTTTGCAGCACACACTTACAGAATTAATTAGTAATGCAATTAAGTTTACACAAAAAGGTGAAATTACTGTTTCAGCTAAGCTTTTAGATGATGAATTTCATTTAACAGTGAGTGACACTGGCAGTGGCTTTTCGAAGAAGATTACCAGTCTTGAATTTGACTCATTTAAACAAACCAATCACTTTCAAGGGTTAAGAACAGGCCTAACCCGGGTTCAATACGTTGTAAAAGCACTGCATGGTGAAATTACTTTTACAAATAATAAAACTCATGGTGCTTTGGTGTCTTTGTATTTACCAGTGACAATAAGTAAAGCCCTCCCAACACCTCTTAAAGTAAACGACAAGCTAACGTGTTTAGTCGTTGAAGATAACCCATTAAACACTATGTTATTAACCCGCATACTTAGTTTATTAGGTTTAAGCTATGATTGCGCAGAAAATGGTAAAGTCGCGTGTGATATGGTGAGTGAAAATCAGTACGATATTGTTTTTATGGACCTAAATATGCCTGTAATGGATGGGTTTGAGGCTATTAAAAAAATACGTTCCGATCTTAATAAAGTAATGCCAATTATTGTTATAACAGCAAATACCTCACAAAATGATATAGAGCGAGTTTATGAATACGGAGCTAACCTCCATATTCATAAGCCAATAAGCCAGCAAGCAATTAAAGATGCATTAAATAGTATTAGCGTTGTTAGGGCGTGTTGATCTTTGGTAGTTGAATTTGCAGCAGTATGTTTGGTTTTTAGGCAAGGCAGAGCCTATGTAGTGTGGTTATTCCCCATAAATAGGCGATAACGTAGCATAAATACCAAACATGCGCTGCCCATTGGGTTCTTTCTAGGGACGATTAACTCTTTGTTACTCGGTTTTGACTTAGCCCACTAGGTTACAAACCTCGTGCCGCGATTTAATCGTCCCTAGATTGAACAAATTTCAATCCACAAAGGTCAATACGCCCTAGTGAAATAAATTAATTTTGCGGATAACAAGCTTGCTAAGCACTTTTAATATACGTTAACTTGCTGTTTTAAGGTTTATTAGGAAAAGTTAGTGCAGTCAATTACGCTTGAGCAATTTAATGGTTACTTACAAGGGCAAGGTAAAAGCCGTTACGATATATGCAACCTAGATTGGCAAGTAAACCTAGGAGAACATTGGTTACTTTTAGGTGCTAATGGAGCTGGTAAATCTGCTCTGACAGCTGCGTTAATCGGTGAGGCTAAGTGCGAAAGTGGTAAGCGTATAAGTAGTATTAATAAGCTTATGCTCGTGTCTTCAGATTCACATAAACAGTTACTAGCTCAAGAATTAGAGCATGAAAAGCACACTCTCGTTAAAGACCTTATTTTTACAGGGCATAGTAATAATGATGAATTATTAGCGCAGCTAATAGAATTATTTAAATTTAGCTCATTACTAAATAGGCATTTTAGAGACCTTTCAACGGGTGAAACTCGTAAACTCCTACTTATAAAAGGACTCAGCTCCCATAGTGAGTTAGTCGTGCTTGATGAGCCATTTCATGGGCTCGACGTACAATCGTGCCAGCAACTTAATAAAATACTCATAGAGCTTAGCCAAACAATTACTTTTGTTTTTGTACTAAACCGCCTAGACGAAATCCCTTCATTCATTACTCATTATGGCTATGTAAACCAAGGTTGCTTGTTACATACTTTGGCAAAGCCAGACAAGGAGCAATTGAGTGATTTACTAAAACTACTTCATTTAGAACATACCTTATTGGATGTGCCATCTCCTGATACCGAGCAAGAGCAAAAGGCATTCACTGGTAATACCTTAGTTAAATTGAGTAATGCTAAAGTTAGTTATAGTGACGTAAGCATATTCAAAAATCTCAATTGGACTATAAAAAAGCATCAGCATTGGCAGCTTACTGGAGCGAACGGTTCAGGTAAAACATGCCTATTAAATTTAATAACAGGTGATAACCCACAGTGTTATAACAATGACATTGAAGTGTTCGGTTTTAAACGCGGAACCGGGGAGAGTATTTGGGATATAAAACAGCATATTGGTTTTATATCTAACGCGCTACATATGGATTACCGCGTAAGTATATCGGCTTTAAATACTGTTATTTCAGGATTTTACGACAGCATAGGTTTATATCAAAAGCCGAGCGACGCACAAATTAATATTGCTAAGCAGTGGCTGGCATTTATTGGTTTAAGTGACAAGCAAAACACCTCATTCACCCAGCTTTCGTACGGCGATCAACGTATGCTTTTAATTGTGCGAGCTATGGTAAAGCATCCAACGTTACTTATTTTAGATGAACCTTGCTTAGGCTTAGATGAAGCAAACAGGCAGCGTGTACTGCTACTAATAGAGAAAATTTGTGCTGCCAATACAAGTACTGTGATTTATGTAAATCATCATGCGGCAGACAAAATTAAAGGAATAGAGAATTACTTAAAAATGGAAGACTTTCATTAAAAGCTCACAGAAAGGTTGAGCGAGAATTCACTCAACCCATTTTTATTTTAAAGACGAGTAACGCTAAAGCCTTTATCTCGAAGCTGTTTAAGTAACCCGTGTTTTTCAGGTAAATGCAGAGCGCCTACAGCAATAAATAGCTGCTCGTTTGCTAAACGCGGTGTGAGTTGTTTAACCCAATTATTATTGCGGTTAGTTAGCATTACTTGCTCGCTAATTTCACCGTAATTACTGTCATCAAAACTCATGTTGTAGTAATCGGTTAGTGTGTCCATGTCACCGCTTTTCCACGCATTAACTAACTTGATAAAGTAAGTATTAATATCGGCTAGTTGCTCAAAGGTTTCTTCAATCATTTCATTGCTTAATAGCACCATACCATCAAACATTTGTAGTTGTTGTTCTAGGGTTTCAAGCTCGCCAATTTTAATATTATGCTCTTTAGCATAACTAAGCACTTGCTTGTCTATGCCGGTTTTATCTGAATAACCTGCATTTTGAAATTCAATTTGCATCATAGTCACCATAACAGCCCAAGGCTTTAAGCCATTAAACATAGCAATATCAATCGACTTTTTAGCAAAGTAATCTTTTAGCTTGGTATAATTTTGCTTTGAAAGCTCAGTTTGTAATGTTTTACCGTCACTTAGCATCATAAATGGCATTGAGCGCTGCTGCATTTCAAGTGGAGTAAGTTTGCTTATATCAACTTCAACAATGACTTCTTTGCTTGCACTAATTGCATCGGTTACATTTTTAGGTAAGCCTTTCATGCTGGCATCACCAACGTGTACAGTGCCAAATAGGTAAGAGCTGACGCCATTTTTTTCTATTTTATATAAGGCAGGTGCTGCATAGCTGTTAAAGCTAAATGTTATAAGTAATGCCACAATAAAAAAGTGGCTAACACGGGTAAGAGCATTCATGGTTTGTCCTTAAAATCTCAAAATTAGTAGTGTAAATACTAACCTAAATTTACTTCAGAGGTAACGTTAATATAAACGTTAGCGTATTGTTTTCGGTATTACTGGCCGTAATAGTAAAGCCATTTAAGTTACATAAGCTCTGTACAATTGATAATCCTAAACCATGGCGCTGGTTATTAGTTCTAGATGAATCTAGCTGATAGAGCGGGTCAAAAATAGCAGTGAGCTGTTCACTACTTAGTGGTTTATTTACTTTGTTACTAACAGAGATGCTCATGTTTGTGCTGTTATTTACGGCAGTTAATTTAATTGGCGCCTCAGGGAGTCCATAAAATAGTCCGTTATCGATTAAGTTACATAAAATGGTATTTAAACTAAATTCGTCAACATTAAGTGTAATCTCGTCACTTATTTCGTTATTTAAACGCGTTTTGATACTTGGATGCTTAAAGGTCAGCTCATCAATAATTTGATTTACTAAGTTATTTAGAATGATATTTTGCGCATTTAATTGCATTGTACTGCTACTTGAGCGCTGCAACAGTAATAGGTTGCTAACAATTGTTTTCATGCGCTGTGAAATATTAAGTACATCACTGGTATAGGTGTCGCTAATACGTTTATCGTCAGGGTAGCGAATAGCCACCTCTGAGAGGCTTATGAGTTCAGCTATTGGGGTTTTTAGCTCGTGTGCAATGTCGCTTGTTAGGCGTTTTTCATTACTATAGAGTTGCTGATTAACGGTAATAAACTTATTTAGCTCGTTACGTATGGGTTCTATTTCTTCTACTTTAAAGTCGCTTTCTATTGTTTGCGCAACACCGGTAATATCGAGTAACTTAATTTGATCATTTAAATTATGTAGCGGGTGCAGGCCTTTATTTACAATACGTGTCACTAAATAGCGCACACCAAACACACCAAGCACACAGGTTAAAATAAAGACCACATCAATAATAATAAGTACTTTATTAAGTTCGGCTGTCGGCGCTGCAATCGCAAGAGTCATGGTATTAAAAACAGCAGAGTGAGTGGGGTTTCTATCGTCTTTTTGGGCTACAAAGTGACTTATAAGTGCGCGGCCATCACGCCCGTTAGGGAGCTCGTAATCTATAATTTTAGATTCGTTTATCGGCATTTCTAAAAAAGGCAGGTTAGCATTTTTATAAAGCGCTAATGAGTCCGAGCGCTCAAACACATCACGGCCATGCCATAACTGGTAAAACTCCGTGGCATCGGCTGCTTCATACTCCGACATAAATTCACCAGCAAAATCAAATTCAACCACGTTGTTGTCATCTTCAACTAAGGTTTTTAAGTAGTTAGCTTTGTTAGTTAAAGACTGATTGAACTGATCTTCCACCCAAGTATCAACGCTTAAATCAACGGTTAAAAATATGGTGAATAAAATAACTGAGATCACAGCGCTAATATTATTAACGAGTTTACGTTTTATTGAGTGACTTTTATTTTGTTGTTGCGACATAACCAAATCCACGTTTATTTTTTATCGGGAGCTCGCCGTCAAACTGTCTTACTTTTTTACGTATGGTTGAGATGTGTGCTTCAAGCGCATTTTTAGAGAGCATATCAAACTGACCTACCACCGCTTCACTTATAAGCTCGAGTCCTAATACTCGCTCTGGGGCATTAAATAAGCATTCTATTATTTTGTATTCATTGCGAGTGAGCTCAATGACATGTTGCTTGTAGTGAAGAGTTTTAAGCGAGAGATCTAATACGCAATCACCTACGGTAAGGGTATTTTGTTGGTTTTGCAGTGAACCACGACGAAGTAATGCAAGGACACGAGCATGGAGTTCTTCAAACGAAAATGGCTTAGTTAAATAATCGTCAGCGCCTTTCATAAGACCGTTAATTTTATCTTGAGGCTCACTTCGTGCAGATAAAATTAGCACACGGCTTTGGCTATTACTGCTGCGCAGTGCTTGTAAAATACTCATGCCATCAACACTGGGTAGCATTAAATCAAGTACAAGGAGGTCGTAGTTTCCACTCAGTGCCATACTCAACCCTTCTGAGCCATCACCAGTTTCATCTACGGTAAAACCAAGGTTGCTAAGGCCAACTTGCAAGCTGCGCCTTAGTGCTTCAGAGTCTTCAATAACGAGAATTTTCATGTTTACTCGGTTTATAAAAATAGCCTTGTTACTTTAACAAGGCTTTATTATCAAGTCACTGCAAGAATAAGAACTAATGGTACCAGCCATTTGTGTAGGCTAAATTACCTAAGTTCGCATGGGCTAGGGCTTTTTTAACTAGTTGCTCATCGTTTTCACATGGTACAAGCTGGTTATTGCTATACGTATAGGTGGTAGCTGGTTTTTGTGGTTGTAACACCACCACTTTATTATCGTGCATATATGCAAAGTTTTTGTCGTATTGCATCATTGCGCGTTGTTTGTTGTCGCTAATTGGCTTTGATAAATCATGGCCTATCATAGGATGCTTACCACTTGCGCCAATTAAAGACAGTAGAGTAACAGGAATATCGATCTGGCTGGCTAGTTGGCTATCTCGTTTATGGGTAATACCTTTACCAAAAATAACGGCCGGAATTTTAAAGTGATCAACCGGTACTAAATTCGAACCCGATACGCGCGAGTCGTGATCGGCAATAACTATAAATACAGTGTCGTCCCAGTAGCTCGATTTTTTGGCTTTTTCGATAAATGTACCTAGCGCGTAATCTGCATACTTTGCTGCATTATTACGGGTTTGTTTTTGTTTGTCGTACAGCGTTATTTTATCGTCAGGAAAGTCATACGGACTATGATTAGAGCTTGAGAATATAAGGCTAAAAAAGGGTTTGTTTTGATTTTTAAGCTTAGTAAGTTCTATGTCGGCTTGGTCGTACAAGTCTTCGTCTGATGCGCCCCACGAGCCATTAAAATCTATTTTTTTAAAGTTATTTGTATCTACGATACTTTTAAAACCATTGCCTAAAAAGAAGCTTCGCATGTTATCAAAATGGCTTTCGCCACCATAAATAAACTGTGTGCTGTAATTTTGCTTCGCTAAAAAATCAGCAATGGTAAAAAAATCACGTTGTGATTTATCAAGCTTAACAACCGCACGCGAAGGCGTTGGTGTAAACCCTGTAATTACTGCCTCAATTCCACGCACTGAACGTGTACCCGTGGCGTATAAATTATCAAACCCCCAGCCTTGTTTATAAAGGGCGTCTATATTAGGTGTAAGCGGTAAACCGCCAAGCGTGCCTACATAACGAGCACCTAAACTTTCTTGTAAAATAATGACTAGATTTTTTGGTTTACCTGTATTACTTGCTTCATGAAACGTTTTTGTAGGGGCGGTTACATCATTAAATGCAGCTTGCGTGTTTTGCATGTTTCTACGCACAATACTAAGCAATTCAGCGGTAGGCATTTTGCCATAATAGTCTTGGCTTGATTGTTCGTTAGAGAGTTGCTTAACTGCAAATGCGACGCTATAAAGTGAGTTAAGGGTTAAGTCGTTAAGTAAGTGATCAGTAGAGAACGAGACCATGGCGGGGTTAAGTGGTCTGTGCCCTAATGAGTTACGCGCGCCCAAAATAGTTAAGCATACTAAAACGAGCGCTAAAATTGATTGGTTTAAGCCTGTTAGTGATGACGTACTTTGCCATTGATTGCTAAATATTTTGCTTGCAAATTTACAGCTTAAAACAAGTGCTATAACAGCAATAAATACTTCTAACTTATAGCCTGAAAAAATCATTTTTGAGACTTCTTTAGGGTAAATTAAATATTCTATAAATAAGCGGTTAGGGCGCAAGTCGTACTCGTTTATAAACGTAGGCGTAATCACTTCAAAAAAAACGAGTAAAGCAGACATCCCCACTAAGTAAATTTTAATTAGGCCGCGTACTTTATTTTGCCAACCTACGCTTTGCATCAGTAAGGTAAGTAGTAATGCGGGCATAATAATGTAGCTTAGAGTGGCTATATCAACTCTTAAACCACCTATAAATATAGACAACCACGCATGCGATCCAAATACACGTTCGCCTTGCCATACACTTAAACCAAAGCGGGCAAGTGTTAAAAAGCTAAGTGCTAAAATAGCAAATACAATAAAAATCCATACAGGGCCAAGTGCATTTTGTACTTTAGGTATTACTTTAAATATTAGCTTCGTTATTTTAGCTATAAAAGTTAGCTTTATGCCCATAACACAGCCCACCAAATAAGTGCGGCAATTAGCATAGCTATAAACACGCTTGCAGAGGCAATATCTTTAGCGAGCCCTGAAAGCTCATGGTATTCACTGCCAATCCTATCAACTACAACCTCAACTGCCGTATTTACTAATTCAGCAAACAACACAAAAAGCAGGCTGGCAATAAGTAATAGTTTATCGCTTAGTGTAACTTCTTGTAGCCACACGAACACACCCAATAATGAAAACAGTGCTAGCTCTTGTTGAAACGCCGCTTCAAATCGACTCATCCATTTTAAGCCGTTAAAAGAATGGCTTAAGGTAAAAATAAGGCGCATTAAGCCTTGGCGTTTTATAACGGTTTTATTACTCATAATTGTATTTCGCTTGGTGTTGTTTGGCAGCTAGCAAGTAAATCAAGGGATGCCTGATACGCTTTGCTTTTAATGCCAATTAAATTTAAAAGGGTGTGAAAAATATTGTTGTGTGAGCGTGCAGCAGTGGTGTCTAAATTAACTAAACAGGTATTGGTAATGCGCTGGTTATGCTCATCAGCCCACATATAAAGGGGGACATGTGTTTGTGTACTTGGGGCAAAGCTATACGGAAAACCATGTAAATAAGCACCAGCTTCGCCAAGTGATTCACCATGATCAGAGACATATAAAAACTGCTTATCTATGTTGTTTGGCAGTGCTTTTAATTGCTCAATTACCTGGGCGTTAACAAAGTCGCTGTACGCAATTGTGTTGTCGTAGGTATTAACTAATTCATCGAGTGAGCAGTTTTGAATGTCGCTTCTGTCGCACGTGGGCGTAAATTGCTTAAATTTTTCTGGGTAGCGTTTAAAGTAGGTTGGTCCGTGTGAGCCCATCATATGTAGGACGATAACGGTGTTAGCTTGGCTTAAATTAGCGAGTTTGCGTTTAAGTGGAACAAGCAGTGCTTCATCAAAACAATATTTTCCATCGCAAAGTGCTGATGGGGTGGTTGGGATGTCAATGTTAACAACACGGGTGCATACGTTTTTACAGCCGCTGTTATTATCAACCCACAGTACATCGCTGCCAGCTTGTTGTGCTAAATCAATCAGGTTTTGTTGGTTGTCGGCTGCTAATCGATCAAAGTTATCTTGTGTTTGCAGTGAAAACATACACGGCACAGACACTGCAGTAGCGGTGCCACAAGACGCCACATTATTAAAATATGTAACATTGTACTTTTGTGTGTAAGAATTTGTGTTGCGCTTATAACCTTGATAAGTAAAGTTTTCTGCTCGTGCGGTTTCGCCAACAACTATAACGGTTACGCTGGTGGTATTGGGTGCAATAAGAGTAGGTGTTGCGTCTATATTTTTAAATTCCATATTGGTATACAGCAGCTGATCGCGCATATATTTATAACCGCTAGAGAGGTATTGAAATGGAATGATTTCTTTTTTAAAATACGGTTATTGCGGCCTGTGGCTGCGTAGTCGGCGTAAAAGTTAGCGACCACTAAAGCAATTAGCGTTAAGCAGGCAATAATAAGTTTTATGCGGCTAATCGCTTCTTGGTGAGGGCGGGTAAAGTGTATTTTTACTTTGCTTAATACAAAAACAGGTAGCGCACAAAACAGCAGTAGAAAACCTATGAGCTGCGGGTTTAAATAGCTCAACGCTTCGCTTAAATCAGTTTCAAATGTGTTTTGAATCATTGAATAGTCAAACACGACGCCGTAATTTAATGAGCCGTAAAGCACAGCGCTCGAAATTATCAGTAAAAGGTAGTTAATTGGCTTTAGTAACCACCTAACCGACACTATCGAAAAGAAAATGATTAAAAGGCATAACAACAGTAGTGGCACTGAAAGTAAAAATAGCCACGAAAAAGATGTAAGGGAGGTGATGGCGCTAAACGAACCTTGAATAAAAGGAATGTTTATAACTAAACAGTAATAACAGGCAATCATCACTACAAAGGCATTTGCACTGCAGTGAATGTAAAACCGTTTACTACGATTTGGCTTTTTTGTGCTGGTGTTTGGCTAACTACGTTCATATACAGGCTCGTTTAAAATAACAACGCCATGCTATGCAACAATACTTAAGGGCAGCTTAAGAGAAGCTACGCATTACCTGAAGGTGATAAATAATTTTATTTATAAAAATATTCTTAAAAATTAATCAAACCTTAAATAAGGGATATAAGAATAGTGAATTTCTGAGAATGAAATTAGAGCATAAAAAAACCACCACCAGTTTATATAATGAATTTTAAAACCTGATAAATTGCCTTTTAGTCTTTTTGTTAGATTAACTTTGGTGTTGACTTAAAGGGCCTAGCGCGGTACTAATATAAAAAGAGAGCGAAGGAATAACCTTCGCGATAATTGAACAAAATTTGGTATTAATTACATGCTTACAAATGCACTTAACCTAGTCCTGATTATTATCGTGGTGATTATTCCCGCGAGGGCTTCGTAGTGCTTTAAAAACTTAAGCATTAAAAAAGCCCTCCGCACTTAACCGTTCGGAGGGCTTTTTAGTTTTAAGGGTAAAGTTTTTAGCGTAAAAATGTAATTGGGTTGTCACTGAGGAATGAGGGTTTATTAATGACAGGCGCAGAACTAACAATCGATTTATTGACCAAACACGGCGTAAATGAAGTATTTGGCTACCCAGGCGGAGCTATTATGCCAATTTACGATGCGCTGTATGGCGCGCCAGTCAAACACTACCTAACTCGCCATGAGCAAGGTGCAGGGTTTGCAGCAGTTGGTTATGCTCGCAGCACACGTAAATTAGGCGTATGTTTTGCAACATCGGGCCCAGGTGCAACTAATTTAATAACCGCTCTTGCTGATGCGATGATGGACTCAGTACCATTATTGGCGATCACTGGCCAAGTGCCTACTGCAGCTATTGGTTCAGATGCGTTTCAAGAAATAGATGTACTAGGTATGTCGCTTTCGTGTACTAAGCACAGCTACATGGTAGAACGAGCTGAAGACTTAGCAGAGATATTACAAGAAGCGATTCATTTAGCGCAAAGCGGCCGACCAGGCCCTGTACTTGTCGATATCCCAAAAGATATTCAAATGGCGCAAGTCCCTTTTAAACCTTGGCTAGCAGCTGATGAATACTTACCAGAGTTAGATTTAAAGCAAGTTGCTATTGCTAATCAATTGTTGAGTGAGGCTAAACAGCCTGTAGCGTATGTAGGTGGTGGTGTACAAGCCGCTGATGCGCAAGACGAGCTAATGCAATTTTTAAATAAAACGCAGATGCCAGCTGTATCAACACTTAAAGCGTTGGGTAGTGTGTTACCAGATTACGAACATTACTTAGGTATGTTGGGTATGCATGGTGGTCAAGCTGCTAATATCGCAGTACAAGAATGTGATGTACTTGTATGTATAGGGGCGCGCTTTGATGACCGCGTAACAGGTAACTTAGCTAAATTTGCAGCTAAAGCTAAAGTAATTCATTTAGATATAGATGCCGCTGAAGTCGGTAAGCGAAAACCTGCTAAAGCCTCATTAATTGCTGATTTAAAAACGTCGCTACCCGCACTTGAGTGCTTTGTAACCCCTAAAGCGTGGTGTGACACAAATAAAGAAATGAATATTAAGCATGCGTGGCGTTACGACTACCCAGGTGAGAAGGTTTTTGCACCGTACTTATTAAACCAACTAAGCCAACGCATGCCAAATACAGGGGTTGTGTGCTGCGATGTGGGTCAGCATCAAATGTGGGTAGCACAACACATGAAGTTTACTCACCCGAGTAATCATTTAAGTAGTGGTGGTGCAGGCACAATGGGCTTTGGTTTACCTGCGGCTATTGGCGCGCAAGTAGCACGCCCTGATGACTTTGTTATTACTGTATCGGGCGATGGCTCAATAATGATGAATATTCAAGAGTTGGCCACGATTCGCCGTAATAATTTACCTGTAAAAATATTAATTTTAGATAACCAACGTTTAGGGATGGTTCGCCAATGGCAGGAACTATTTTTGAAGGGCGTTATTCTGAAACTAACCTGTCGGATAACCCAGACTTTGTTCAATTAGCCGCTGTATTTGGTATTCCTGGGCAAACAATAACTCACGCTAATCAAGTTGATGATGCGATAACTGCATTAGTTAATAGTAAAGGGCCGTACATAGTACATGCCTGTATTGATGATAAAGAAAATGTTTGGCCACTTGTACCACCTGGGGCTGCTAACGACGAAATGATGACGGAGAAAGCAAAATGAAACATAGCCTAACTATTGCATTAAAAAGCCAAAGTATAGCGGTAGAGCGCTTTTTACGAGTGGTGCGTCATCGTGGTTTTGACCTTACGCATTTTCAGCTCAATATGGATGATGGTTTTTATAATGTAGACATGACGGTAGATAGTGATAAACCAATTTACCTATTAACCAGCCAGTTAAATAAGCTGGTGGATGTCAAAGAAGTCACTTTACAAAATTTACAGCAACAACAGGCTGTGTAATTACGAATTAAAAAATAATTTACGAGTAACTGAGTCTCTCGGTTATTCACCAATTTTAGAATGAGGAATGCCCGCTTATATTGCGGCAAAAACTGAGGTAACTATGGCTAAATTAAGAAGTGCAACAACAACTGAAGGACGTAAACGTGCAGGCGCAAGAGCATTATGGCGCGCAACAGGTATGACAGACTCTGATTTTGGTAAACCGATTATTGCCGTAGTTAACTCGTTTACACAATTTGTACCAGGGCATGTACACCTTAATCAGCTTAGTGAGCTTATGGGTGAGACGATAACCCAAGCGGGTGGCGTTCCTAAAGAATTTAATACCATTGCTATTGATGATGGCATTGCGATGGGACACGGCGGTATGCTTTATTCGCTGCCTTCACGCGATTTAATTGCTGACTCGGTTGAATACATGGTGAATGGTCACTGCGCCGATGCGATGATTTGTATTTCAAACTGCGACAAAATCACTCCTGGGATGATGCTTGCAGCGCTACGTTTAAACATACCGGTAATATTTGTATCGGGCGGCCCAATGGAAGCGGGTAAAACTAAACTTGCTAACATCGACATTAAACTTGATTTAGTCGATGCCATGGTTAAAGGCGCTGATGAATCGGTAAGTGATGCAGATTCAGAACAAGTTGAGCGCTCTGCATGTCCAACATGTGGTTCGTGTTCAGGCATGTTTACTGCAAACTCAATGAACTGTTTGTTAGAGGCAATAGGTTTAGCATTGCCAGGTAACGGCACGACGCTTGCTACTCATAAAGACCGTAAACAACTGTATGTTGAAGCGGGGGCTCGTATTGTTGATTTATGTCGTGAGTATTATCAAAAAGATAATCAAGATGTATTGCCACGTGCTATTGCTAACAAAACAGCCTTTATGAATGCAATGGTTGTTGATATTGCAATGGGTGGCTCGTCAAATACGGTATTGCATTTACTCGCTGCAGCGCAAGAAGCGGGCGTTGATTTTGATATGTCGCACATTGATGCGCTTTCTCGTAAAACACCTTTTTTATGTAAAGTTGCACCAGCAACACCTGAATATCATATTGAAGATGTACACCGTGCAGGTGGCATGATGGCTGTTGTACGCGAGCTTGGTAAAGCGGGCTTAGTTGATATGTCGGTTAATCATGTAGCTGGGTCAACAATGGCTGAGCTTGTTAAAAAATGGGATGCAACCGACCCAACTAACGAAGTAGCGCGCAAATTTTACCGTGCGGGTCCTGCGGGCATTCGTACAACTAAAGCAATGAGCCAAGAGTGTCGTTGGGACGAGGGCGATAATGACCGTGTGAATGGGTGTATTCGAAGCGTTGAACACGCTTTTCGCCAAGACGGTGGTTTAGCTGTGCTTTCGGGTAATCTAGCGGTTGATGGCTGTGTTGTAAAAAGTGCTGGCGTAGTTGATGAAATGCTACATTTTGAAGGCACCGCCATTGTATACGAATCACAAGATGATTCAGTAGAAGGGATTTTAAATAACGAAGTAAAAGCCGGTGATGTTGTTGTTATTCGTTATGAAGGGCCTAGAGGCGGCCCAGGTATGCAAGAAATGCTATACCCAACTAGCTACTTAAAATCAAAAGGCCTAGCTGAAAAATGTGCACTTATTACTGATGGTCGCTTTTCGGGTGGTACTTCGGGTTTATCAATTGGTCATGTGTCACCAGAGGCAGCAAGTGGTGGTGCAATTGCTTATGTTGAAAATGGCGACAAAATCATTATTGATATCGCAACCCGTGAAATTACGTTAGCGTTAAGTGATGAAGAGCTTGAAGCACGTAAACAAAAACAATTAGCACGCGGAAAACTGGCGTACAAACCAGTTGATCGTGAGCGCTATGTATCGTCTGCTTTAAAGGCTTATGCATTACTTGCAACAAGTGCTGATAAAGGCGCAGTGCGCGACTTAGCTAAATTGGAGGCGCTTAGTTAATTATGGTCTCTCAAGAGCTCGATTATTTTCGCGCTATTATTCAAGCAAACATGGAGCCTTTGGCTAAAGTTACTGAGGTCAGCGAAATGGCTGAGCTTGGTGCTAAATTAGGTAACCATGTTTGGTTAAAGCGTGAAGACCAACAGCCCGTGTATTCATTTAAATTACGCGGTGCGTATAACAAATTAAATAAATTACCTAAAGGCTCAGTGGTTATCACTGCTTCTGCGGGTAATCATGCTCAAGGGGTTGCACTAAGTGCTTCTCACTTAGGGCATCAAGCTACAATTGTAATGCCAGTAACAACGCCTGAAATAAAAGTCAGCGCAGTGCGTGCACTTGGCGGTGAAGTTGTATTACATGGCCATCATTTTGATGCAGCAAAAGCATATGCGCTTGAGCTTACAGAGCAACGCAATGGTATATTTGTCCCACCATTTGATGATCCGGATGTCATTGTTGGTCAAGGCACTGTAGCACGCGAGCTAATGCAGCAATTAAACGAGCTCGATGCGGTGTTTATTCCTGTTGGCGGCGGCGGTTTACTTGCTGGGATGGCGGTTTATATTAAATCGCTGCGTCCAGATATAAAAGTAATTGGTGTAGAGGCCGACGAAAGTGCGTGTTTACAAGCAGCACTTGAAGCCGGCAAGCCAGTAGAGCTTGATCGCGTTGGCAGTTTTGCCGATGGCGTAGCGGTTAAAATTATTGGCACTGAAACATTTCGCTTAGCGCAAAAGTTTTGTGATGAAGTTATAACCGTTACCAGCGACGAAATATGTGCTGCCATGCAGGATATTTTTGTATCTACCCGTGCAATTGCAGAGCCTTCAGGTGCACTTGCAACGGCAGGGCTTAAAAAGTGGAGCCAACAGTCAGGGTTAAAAGGGTTACATTTAGCGGCTGTGCTTTCGGGTGCTAATTTAAACTTTGATCGCCTGCGTTATGTTGCAGAGCGCACTGCGCTGGGTGAAAAAAACGAAGCGTTATTAGCGGTTACTATTAAAGAAGAAAAAGGCAGTTTTAAACAGTTTTGTGCTTCTTTAGGTGGCCGTGCTATTACTGAGTTTAACTACCGTTATGCAGGACCTGGTGAAGCACAAATATTTGTAGGTATTGCCCTGCGCCAAGGCGAGCAAGAGCTTAATGAGCTAAAGCAAGACTTAACAAATAATGATTACCAATTTTGCGACCTGTCGGATAACGAACTCGCTAAATTACATGTGCGCTATATGGTTGGCGGAAAAGCACCAGAGCAATTACATGAGCGCTTACTTCGCTTTGAATTTCCTGAATATCCAGGTGCGCTTGCACGCTTTTTAGATACTTTAGGTAGTAATTGGAACATTACCTTATTTCATTATCGTAATCACGGTGGTTCTATGGGGAATGTACTGGCAGGTTTTGCTATTGAGCCAAGTCAGTATGAGATGTTTAACGAGCACTTAAACCGTTTAGGTTACAGTGTACAAGATGAAACACAAAATCCGTGCTTTAGCCAATTTTTAACATCAAAGCCGCAAGCAGAAAAAGCCGAAAAACTCGCCTCAGTATAGTCCTTCTTTAAAGGCAGGCACCTAACTAGGGTGCTTGCTTTATCGTAAATTTTACATATAGTTACAGGTAATCGTCATACTTTTTGAGGGCACTTGGTTGCTATTAAAAGGATTAATTTTTGTATTGTGTTTTTTTTGTAGTCACATAGTGGCGCAAGAATCAGTTACATTACAGCTAAAATGGACGCATCAGTTTCAGTTTGCCGGTTATTATATGGCAGAGCAAAAAGGCTTTTATAATGAAGCAGGCCTTGATGTAACTATAAAACCAGCTAATCCAATGATGCCTGATACTTTTGGTCCTGTTGCCAATGGAGAAGCACAGTTTGGTGTCGGACATTCAGGCATTTTACAGCAACGTATTAATGGACAACCTCTTGTTGCTATGGCTGCCTTATTACAGTTTTCACCTTACTGCTGGATGGTTAAAGACACGTCTGATATTTTTCATCCACGTGACTTTGTTAATAAACGTATCACTGCGGTGAGCAAAAATGATGGTACCGAACTACTTATTATGCTTAAACGCAGTGGCGTTGATGTCGATAAACTCAAACTTTACGATGGCGAAAATCCAGATCAGGCTTGGATTGAAAACAAGCTAGATGCTATGCAAGTGTATGTTACTAACCAGCCGTACTACATGACTCAGCAAAGCGTATCTCACCGGCTTATATGCCCACAGCGTTATGGTATGGATGTATATGGAGATATTTTATTTACCAGCGAAAGTATGCTTAAAAAAATCCGCAAACGGTGGAAAAGTTTTATCAAGCAAGCCTAAAAGGCTGGCGCTATGCAATGATGAATATGGATGAAGCTATTGCGGTAACCCAGCAAAGATATGCACCGAGTAAAAGTTTTCATCAGCTCGCTTTTGAGGCCGAAGTACTAAGGGATTATATAACGCCACCCACGACCAGTTTAGGGCATATGTCGATAGCAAAATGGCGTTTAATTGCTGATCTATATGCAATTGAGCAAAATGAATTTGATGAGGTGAAAGCGAATTTTATATATAAATATCAAGAACCCGAAAAAGTGCAGTTATCGTGGATGTTAATTGCTGCGATGATTATTAGTATTGTTTCTATTCCTCTGTATTTACGTTTAATATTCAGCAAAAAATAACCACTTAATGAGAGTTTATCGAGCTGGTATAATTAATTGTCTTTTTTATACTTTAAGCAGTTATGACTTTAGCGGAACAATTTTTTGCACTTGATTCATTACTCATGCGTAATCGTCATTATTGGCAGTGCACTGCGTTTGATTTTGACGCGATTCCTTGGGGAGATCTACAAGACACACTCAATAATCTAACGGATGATCAAGTAATCGCACTTGATAATGATCAAGATAAACTATATCAATTTTTTAGCAATCATATAAACCAACTTGATGAGCTCGCTAATTTATGCGAATTACCTAGCACCGCACACGCGAAAGTTGATTATCCTTTTTGGCTGAGTAACGGCATTAAAGGCCGTAAATTTGAGCAGTTAAAAGATTTTGTATCTGCACTACCTAATACTAAGCAACCAGTTTTAGAATGGTGCGCCGGTAAAGGGCACTTAGGGCGAATGCTTGCGTTTAATGGCGCAAGTAATGTGCATAGTATTGAACTGCAACAAAGCTTATGCGAGCAAGGACAAAAAAGTGTACAGCAACAAGGCTTGGTAATGCACTTTAGCCAAGCAAATGTATTAAAAGACGATATCACTCAATTTTTTAATACAGATATGCATGCTGTAGCACTTCACGCATGTGGAGGTTTACACCAAACATTTATGCGCCAAGCAAGTTTAGCAAAAGTACAACAAATTAGTTTTTCACCTTGTTGTTATCATTTATTTACGGCTAATGAATACCTTGCAATGAGTGAGGTTGCAAAACAAAGTGGACTAAACCTAACACACCGCGATTTAAAGCTCGCTTTACAAGAAACTGTTACTGCGCCTTCTCGTTTAGAAAAAGTGCGCAAAACAGAACTAGAATGGCGACTCGGTTTTGATGCACTAAGAAAGTCGATTACTGGCGAACAACACTACGTAAGTGTTCCTTCGGTTAATAAAGCTATATTCTCAGATTCGTTTAAATCATTTTGCGGATGGGCAGCAGAAAAAAAGACACTAAAAATACCTCAAGATACTGATTACAATAAATATTTATCTATTGGGCAGGCTCGAAAAAAATAACAGATCGCGTTGAACTGGTTCGACATGTGTTCAGAAGGGCAATTGAGGTTTGGCTTGTGCTCGATCGTGCTTTATATTTGCAACAGCAAGGCTATCAAGTAAGCGTTAAAACGTTTTGTGAAAAGCAGTTAACGCCTCGCAATATTTTGATTCTTGCTAATATCCACTAAATTTCCGCCCTCGACTTAATAAGAGATGCAATGAGAAAGTTAAAAAATTTATTCGATAACAATAAACGTTGGGCTGCTCGTACAAGTGAAGCAGACCCTGAGTTTTTTAAAATTTTATCTATGCAACAAAATCCTGAATATTTATGGATTGGTTGCTCAGACTCTCGTGTACCTGCTAATCAAATAGTTGATTTACTACCAGGCGAATTATTTGTACATCGTAACGTTGCTAACGTGGTTGTACATACCGATCATAACTGTTTATCGGTTATGCAGTACGCTGTAGAGGTTTTAAAAGTAAAACATATCATGGTTGTGGGGCATTACGGTTGTGGTGGCGTACAAGCCGTTTTAAGCAATGCAAAATTTGGCTTTATTGACAACTGGCTACGCCATGTAGGGGATGTAAAAGAAAAGCACCTTGAACAACTTGACGCAATGCCAGAAAGCGAACGATTAAGCCGCCTTATTGAGCTAAATGTAATAGAGCAAGTACGTAATGTATGCCGTACTAATATAGTGCAAGATGCGTGGGAGCGTGGCCAAGAGCTAAGCGTTCATGGTTGGGTGTATGGTTTAGAAAACGGGCATCTTCATGATCTAGAATCTGTAGTGACGTGCGCGAGCGAAGAAACGCAAAGCTATAAAAGAGCAGTACAACACGTACTTAATAAAGTGGGTGAGAGTAAATAAATTCATGACTAAAACGGCGGTATTAATTGGTGCTACAGGTTTGGTCGGTAATGAGTTGCTCCATAAGCTACTTAATAGCGAGCATTATACTAAAGTGGTTACGTTGAGCCGTCGGGCTTTGCCTATTTTACACGCAAAGCTAGTTAATCATGTTATTGATTTTGAAAAATTAACTCAATACGTTGAGCTGTTTAAAGGTGACGTATTGTTTTCGTGTTTGGGCACCACCCGTAAGCAAGCTGGATCGATACAAGCTCAGCGTAAAGTTGATTTTGATTATCAGTTTATAGCGGCGCAGTTAGCGGCATGTAATGGCGTTACGCATTATTGTTTAGTGTCATCAAGCGGGGCGAACACGCACAGCAATAGCCCTTATTTAAAAATGAAGGGTGAGCTTGAGCAGCATATAAAAGCACTCGCTTTTGATAAAGTCAGCATTTTTCAACCGTCTTTATTGTTAGGTGATCGTGAGCAATTTAGAGTGGCAGAAAAAATAGGCAGTATTATTTTTCCTGTTATTACACGACTTCCATTTTTAAAGCGTTACAAACCAATAACTGGCGAGCAAGTTGCGCAAAAAATGCTGAGTGTGAGTTTAGAGCAACAGACTAAGTTATTTTATTACGTACTTGATGAGCTATTTGAATAAACTTAGTAAAACGCAAAAGGCAGCCTAAGCTGCCTTTGTAATTATTCAGTATCAGTCTCAGTGCTAAGTTGTTGCTCAAGCAATGCAACTTTAGCTTCAAGTTCGGTTAACTTTTCGCGAGTACGAATAAGTACTTGGCTTTGCACATCAAATTCTTCACGGCTCACAAAGTCCATCTCAGCAAGCTTGTTTTGTAAAACTTGCTTTGTTTTACCTTCGAGTGTGTCTGCTAGGTTTTTTACACCTTGTGGCATATTGCTAGTAATTTGCTTAGCAATTTCTTCAAGTTTTGCTGGGTTGATCATATTTGTCCCTTCGGCATTGCCTAAATGATAATAACTAATATTACCTTATACCCACGGTATTTAACACATGATCATCTTTACCTTAATTAATTAAGGCAATTGCTATGCTCGCAGTAATGGTTACGTTAAAATTGTGCGTCTTTTAAATTTCTTTGGTCGTTATGAAACTCAATCCTAAACAAGATGAAGCCGTAAAATATATTAGTGGTCCATGCTTAGTACTCGCAGGCGCAGGCTCTGGTAAAACCCGTGTTATTACGAATAAAATCGCTTATTTAGTGAAAAAATGTGAGTACAAAGCGCGAAATATAGCCGCCGTTACTTTTACCAATAAAGCAGCTAAAGAAATGCGTGAGCGAGTACTGCAAACGCTCGGTAAGCAAGACGCTAAAGGTTTATGGGTATCAACGTTTCATACACTAGGTTTAGAAATAATAAAAAAAGAGTTAAGCACATTGGGGTTTAAACCTGGCTTTTCGTTATTTGATGATCAAGATACTAATCAGCTTCTTAGTGAGCTCACCGAAGACGAACTAAAAAAAGACAAAGACCTACTCAAACTACTTAAAATGGAAATTGGTAGTTGGAAAAATGAATTAGTACTGCCAGAGCAAGCAATACGTGAAGCGCGCGATGCGCAAAAAGCCTTGTTTGCACAGCTCTATGCTCGCTATCAAAATCAGCTACGTGCATATAACGCACTGGATTTTGATGATTTAATTATGATCCCTACTTTGTTACTCACTAATAATGCCACTTCCCGTGAGCGTTGGCAGCAACGCTTTAAATATTTGCTGGTGGATGAGTATCAAGATACCAACACGAGCCAATATCAGCTCGTTAAATTGCTAGTAGGCGAGCGTGCCCGTTTTACCGTGGTAGGTGATGACGACCAATCAATTTATTCTTGGCGTGGTGCACGTCCGCAAAACTTAGTGTTATTAGGTAAAGACTACCCAGGGCTCAGACTAATAAAGCTTGAGCAAAATTATCGAAGTGCAGGGCGAATACTAAAAGCGGCTAACATTTTAATTGCCAATAACCCACATGACATAGAGAAAAAGTTATTTAGTGAACTAGGTTATGGTGAGCCGATTAAAGTAATAGGGTGCCGCGATGAAGAGCATGAATCTGAGCGCGTAGTTGCTGAAATAATCTCACATAAGTTTATGAAGCGAACCAGCTATAAAGATTACGCGATTTTATATCGTGGTAATCATCAAGCACGTGGCTTTGAAAAATCACTAATGAGTAACCGTATCCCTTATAAAATTAGTGGCGGTATGTCGTTTTTCGCTCGCTCAGAAATTAAAGATATTATGGCGTATTTACGTTTGCTAGTTAATCAAGATGATGACAATGCTTTTTTACGTATCGTAAATACACCGCGACGCGAAATAGGTACGGTTACCCTTGAAAAGCTTGGTACGCTTGCTAATGAAAAACATGCGAGCTTGTTTGCTACTTGCTTTGATAACGATTTAGGCTACAGATTAAAAGGGCGTGGCTTTAATGCGCTTGCTGGGTTTGCTCGTTGGGTTGTTGAGCTATCTGATAACGCGGTACGAAGCGACACGCTCGAAGCAGTTAAAGACTTGGTGCGTAATATTAACTACGAGGCGTATTTGTACGAGTCGTCCCCTAGCGCAAAAGCCGCTGAAATGCGCATGAAAAACGTATCCGAGCTATATCGTTGGATCACCGATATGTTGACCGGTGATGCCGATAACGAACCAATGACATTGGCTGAGGTTGTTAGTAAGCTAACCCTTCGCGATATGCTTGAGCGTAACGAAGAAGAAGATGAAACTGATGCAGTGCACTTATCAACACTACATGCATCAAAGGGCTTAGAGTACCCATACGTATTTATGGTGGGTATGGAAGAGGGCTTACTTCCGCATCAGGTCAGTATTGATGAGGACAACGTAGATGAAGAGCGCCGCTTAGCTTATGTTGGTATTACTCGTGCACAGCAGGAGTTAACACTTACTTATGCAAAAATTCGTCGTCAATTTGGTGAAACCTCACAAACTGAGTTAAGCCGATTTGTACAAGAGTTACCGCAGGACGATCTCGCGTTCGAAAACAAAAAGGCGCCAAATACGCAAGCAGAGCGCATGGAAAAAGGCCAAGCAAGAGTCGCTAATTTACGGGCTATGTTTAATAAAAAACCTGAGTAATTAACTATTATAAAGGGTAATTACTTAGCTGAGCTGTGATTGCGTTGTGCTTGTTGGTGATTGCTCAGCGCAAACAAGAGAATGTTGTTTACCGACAAAAAAAGCTAAACCGTGTTTATCTAATAATGTTCTAAAGTTGAGTATTGAAGGGCCCTTGGCTATTACCTTTATTGTTTTAAGTTTAGTTATTGCTAATACGCCTTGTAACTGAAAATCATAGCTTTCCTGCTGTAGAATACGCTTGCTAAATGTTGAACTTAGTAATAAATAGTCGAAGTTAACGTCGGTTAATAAATTAAGTTCACATCTATCTCTAGCAAAATTGTTTAATCCAATAGAGTAGCCAAGCTGGGGAAGTTTTTTTAGATTTTCGAGTTGTGTAGCACATGCATGGCGAATTTCTTGTTCATCAAATAATAGACAAAGCTGGCTTTGGCCAATTTGTTTGCTCAGTACTTCGGTGAATAAAGTAAATTCATGAGGCTCTAATAACAAGCAAGAGCAGGGCACAAGTGCCATGCTTACATTAGCTTCAAGCGCTTGTGCATAAGCTCGTTGTAGTAGCTGTAATTCTACCTCAAGATGCTGTTCTTTGTCGGATGCAAACTTTTTCAAAATATCAAAGCTAGTAAAACCAAGTATTGGGTGTTCACCAAATGCTTCAAATAATGATTCAGATTGATGTTGCTCATCTAAGGTAATAATTTCTGAGCTTCTAAAGCTCATTGGTAATGCATCTAAATGATGCAATATATGTAATTCTTGCTGTGATACTGATTGTGACAAGAGTGGATGAAATAACTCGTAGCGATTTCGGCCCGAATTTTTTGCATAATACATAGCTGCATCAGCATCGCGAATAATTTCGTCTGTGTGTGTATAGTCGTGCTTTGAGTAGGTTATTCCTATACTCGCTCCGCTTTGAAGAGAGGTACCTTTTAAACTAAATGGTTTCTTCATTAAATCAATAATACGATTTGCAACGTCTTCCGCTTGCTGTGGCTCGGTTAAATGCGTTAATAAAATAACAAATTCATCCCCGCCTAAGCGAGCAAGTAAATCGTGCTCGCGTATGCACTGAGAAAATAGCTCTGCGACACTAATTAAAAATTGATCACCGGCATGATGTCCTAACTGGTCGTTTATATCTTTAAATTTGTCTAAATCTATAAATAACACAGCAAAATGATGTTCAGGAAAGCGTTGAAAATGTTGTAGCGTTTTTTCTAGTTGTGTTAAAAATAAACTACGATTAGGCAAACTAGTGAGAGAGTCATGATGTGCATCATGATAAAGCTGCTGTTCTATTTTTTTCGCTCTTCCATTTGCATTTGTAAATGTAAATTAGTTTGACGTAACTCTTTCGTTTTTTCGCTCACCCGAAACTCTAGCTCTTGGTGACTTTTTTTATTGCTTGGTTAGCTAGTTTGGTTTGCAATACAGCTGCAATTTGATGCGATACAAAGGTGATAAGTTCGCAATCATCTTGGTTAAAAATATGTTTGTTGTAATAGGCTTGGCAAACAATTAAACCCATAACTCCTTGCGAGGTCTTTAGTGGAGCACCCAACCAACTGGTGGCCATTTGCTCTTTTTTTACTGGTTTAGCTCGTTGTACTACGCCTTTCTCTATTAATTTTTTTGCTCTGCACGGATGTATAAGTTGTGTTTCTTCGGTGCTTATAACTAGCTCACTATAGCCTTTAGCAAAGCGTCTTGGTTGCGTATTATCTTTAAATTCATCAACACAATAAGGAAAGCTGATCCAGCCAGATTCTTTATCATAAAGTGCAATATATAAATTTTCTGCATAGGTAATTGTTTTTATTATTTCATGTATTTTAACGTAAGCATCGTTAAGGTTTTTAGCTTGAGTCGCTAATTCTGAAATTTTAAATAGAATTTGTTGACGTTGAAGTGCGCGTTTTCGTTGCTCTATTTCTAGGTTTAATGCGTCATTACTCTGAGTGAGTGCACGGGTACGAATTTTAACTTCTGATTCTAATAGCTCTCGTTTTTTAACGCGCTCTATTGCTGTTGCTAAGTAAAGTGACATAACCTCAAGCAATTGTATTTGCTGGTCACTGTAACCTTTTCGAGTATCGTAACTTTGCGCAGCGAGCACACCAATGATATTTCTTTCCTGATAAACAGGTACGCCAACCCAATGCTCGGCGGGGGTGCCTAATGCTTTAAATAAACCTTTTGCAGCTGCGTCTTGCATTTGCTGCTTAGTAAAACAGGTTGTTTTGCCTTGTTTAAATACATAGCCAGTCGCGCCTTCATCAAAGCTGTTTGTTTGGTTGAGTGCAACTGCAATTCCATCTTTTTCATCTGAAAAGTAAGAAAGCTCTAATGATTGTGTGTCTTGATTCGATAAAACGACATAAAAACTTTTACTAGGCACATATTTTTGTAAAATGTCATGGATAGCGGGATATAACAGAGTTAACTCAGCAACAGTACTAGCTTGCTCTGATAGTTGGATCAGCGCATTTTGTAGGTGATGGGATTGTTTGTACTTTTCGAGTAGCACTTTAAGGCGCTTGTTTTGATACGCTAACTTACTCGATGCTGAGAGTTTATCTTCCAATGACGTTAACCGACTATTATTATTGTATAGTTATTAGCCTTATAATTTCATTTTTAGCGGCGATCGTCAAGTGGATATTACCCTAATTAAGGCGCTAAAAGCGTTAAAAAGGTATTAAAAAAGGCTTACCCATAGGTAAACCTTTTTTATTTTGCAAATACTTATTTAGATGTCATAAAATCGATTGCAGCGCTTATCTCATCATCAGAACAATCCATACAAGTGCCTTTTGGCGGCATTGCATTAAAACCATTAATTGCATGCCCAAGTAAAGTGTCTTTACCTTTAGCTATGCGTGGAGCCCAATCGTCAGCTGACTTTGGCGCGCCTAGTGCTCCAGTGCCATGACATGCAAAACATGCCCCCTGATATACTTGCTCACCAGAACGTGGGCCTGTAGGTACTGCAGCAACAGCTGCTTTATCACCTTCAAGATACACAGCACCAACCGGCGCGAGACGTTTTTTAATTGCATCTTCAGTCATAGAGTTATCATATGGCTGTGCGTATGCGGTGGTTGCTAGCAATAATAATGCAGCAGCTGTTAATTTTTTCATTTTGCCTTGCTCACTTCGATTTGAACGTGATCAATCACGATATAGATGACGGAAATTAAACCGATTATAACTCTCTGAGCCAATTTATAAAATGCTAAGAGACGTTTTTATTAATAAAACTGACTACTTTTTGCGTTAACGCAATAAAATTTAATTATTTATTGTTTTTTGTTGAGCAATTTAATAAGCGTAATCAGTCATATAATTAACTTCTTAGATCTTAAGATCAAAATTAATTCATTGTTAATACGCTAGTAACTAGTTTTGCGATCCCCGCATCCGCATCAAGAATCGATTGTGCCAACATGTAAGCAGGAGTGGTAACTAGCTTATTTGCTTCATCGAACACTACATCATCCACTGCGCAGTTAATATGTTTGGCGCCTAATGTGCTTAGTGCTTGTGCTGTATCTACATCGTTACCAATAGTGAGTTGGGCATTATCGTAAATAAATGGGATCAAAGCGGGTGCAATACACATATACCCAGCAGGTTTTTTTGCTTTAGCAAATGCTTTACAAGTATTAAGTACGTCCTGATTGATATTTGCTTTTGTGCCCTTAATTGCAAAGTCGCATAAGTTTTTAGCCGCACCAAAACCACCAGGTACAATTAACGCATCAAATTGAGCTACATCTAGGTCAATCAGGGATTTTATGTCGCCCCGTGCAATACGAGCAGCTTCTGTTAATACATTGCGTTTATCAGGCATAACATCGCCTGTTAAGTGGTTAATGGTATGAAGTTGCTCAATATCAGGTGCAAAACATTGATAAGCCCCGCCATTTTTGGCTATGTGTAATAGCGTTAAAACTACTTCATTAATTTCACTGCCATCGTATACGCCACTTCCTGCTAATATTACAGCTACTTTTTTCATGCTTTTATATTCCTTAATTAAATTTATTAAGCTTATAGTTTGAAGTTTAACATGTACTAAATTGTCTATTTAAATTAATTTCAGTGTGAAAATTGTACGCTAGGTAAGTTGTAATGCGGTATATATCTTTTGGTGATTATAGCTAATGAAAAAAAGTATAAAGGATCGCTATGATCTTTGATCCATTATGCTAGAATACTCGTCCGGTTATTGGGTTGGATGACTATAATCGAAGTGAGTAACAGCGGATGTAGTCGTTAAAAAACCTTTTTCCACATTGGTCTAAAAGAATAAAAAAAGAACCTCGTATTATCTTTTTTAAATAAAAACATGTAGTTAAAGTATTTTCTAGGCATTGTATTATGCTTTGGAAGAATTTTTGTGGCTGTTATCTACATACTTATCCACAGCTTGCTCAAGTTGAAATGAGACAATGATTGATAATTCACAGTCGTTTTATTTCCTACCTTATGGCATGCTTACAATCACCTTAATTTTTTGCATTTAGGATCCAAATTCACCATGGCTCAGATCCCCGAAAACCCACTTATTTTAGTTGATGGCTCGTCATATTTATTTCGTGCTTATCATTCTCCGCCGCATTTAACTAATTCTAAAGGTGAGGCTACGGGCGCTATTTACGGCGTGATCAACATGCTTAAAAGCTTGATCAGACAATATGATCCCTCACACATGGTGGTTATATTTGATGCAAAAGGCAAAACATTCCGTAACGACATGTATAGCGAGTATAAGGCAAATCGTCCGCCTATGCCGGATGACTTACGCACACAAATAGCACCAATACACAGTATTATCAAAGCGATGGGTTTTCCGCTAATTAGCATCGAAGGTGTTGAAGCCGATGATGTTATTGGCACATTTGCACGTATAGCATCAGAGCAAAAACGACATGTACTCGTCTCCACTGGTGATAAAGATATGGCGCAACTTGTAAATGAACACGTTACGCTCATAAACACGATGACCGACAGTATTTCAGATCCCCTTACTGTGGTTGAAAAGTTTGGTGTAGGTCCTGAACTTATTATTGATTACTTAGCATTAATGGGCGATAAGGTCGATAACATCCCTGGTGTTGAAGGTTGTGGGCCTAAAACGGCGGTTAAGTGGTTAGAAAAATATGGCTCGTTGCAAGGTGTAATGGATCACGCAAGTGAGATCAAGGGTAAAATAGGTGAAAAGTTAGCTGCAGCTCTCGATCATCTGCCTTTAAGCTACGAGCTTGCAACAATTAAGTGCGATGTTGAAGTCGAATCAGATCTTGATACGTTCAAACTACAAGAGCCAAATAAAGACGAATTAATTGCACTATATGGTGAGTGCGAATTCCGTCGTTGGTTAGCTGAGTTGCTAGATAACCCTAAAGATGCAGAAACACATCTAGCTGTACCTACCGAAGCCACTGAATTACCAAAAGTAGAAGATGCTCATTACGAAACTATTTTAACGCAAGCGCAATTTGATACGTTAATAGAGCAATTAAATAGTGCCGAGTTATTTGCATTTGATACAGAAACTACCAACCTTGATTACATGAAAGCGCAATTAGTGGGTATGAGTTTTGCCGTAAAAGCGGGTGAAGCTGTGTATTTACCTCTAGCGCATGACTACCCAGGTGCGCCTGATCAACTAAGCCTTGAATTTGTAATGCAAAAGCTAGGTCCAATTTTGGCCGATGAAAACAAAGCTAAAGTAGGGCAAAACCTTAAATACGACAAAAGTGTATTAGCGAATGCAGGTTTTGCGCTAAATGGTATTAAGTTTGACACCATGCTTGAGTCATACGTATTTAATAGTGTGGGTACACGCCATGATATGGACTCGCTAGCACTTAAATATCTAGGCCATAAAAATATTAGCTTTGAAGATATTGCTGGCAAAGGTAAAAAGCAACTTACCTTCAACCAAATTGAACTTGAAAAAGCTGCGCCTTATGCTGCAGAAGATGCCGATATTACTTTGCGCCTACATGAAGTGCTTTGGCCAAAAATAGCGGCTGATGAAAAGCTAAAATCCGTATTCGAAGATATAGAAATGCCACTTGTTAGTGTGATTTCTGATATTGAACGAACCGGTGTAGCAATAGATAGCAATATGCTTGCAGCGCACAGCCAACGATTAGGCGAGCGTTTAATTGAACTTGAAAAAGAAGCATTTGAAATAGCAGGCGAACCATTTAATTTAAGCTCTCCTAAGCAACTACAAGTATTGTTGTTTGAAAAGCTTGGCCTGCCTATCATCAAAAAAACACCTAAAGGTGCACCTTCTACCGCAGAAGAAGTATTGCAAGAGCTTGCTCATGATTATCCACTACCTAAAGTAATTATAGAGCATCGTGGTTTATCAAAGCTTAAATCAACTTACACCGATAAATTACCATTAATGGTGAATGAGAAAACCCAGCGTGTACATACGTCTTATCATCAGGCAATTACTGCAACGGGGCGCTTGAGTTCAACCGATCCTAATTTACAAAATATTCCTATTCGTTCAGAAGAAGGGCGTCGAATTCGTGAAGCGTTTATAGCTGCAGATGGTTATAAAATTGTCGCTGCCGATTATAGTCAAATTGAGCTGCGCATTATGGCGCACCTTTCACAAGACAAAGGTTTATTAAATGCATTTGCTAACGGCTTAGATGTACACAGTGCAACTGCCGCTGAAGTATTTGGTGTAGAGCTTGATGATGTAACTACCGATATGCGCCGCAAGGCGAAAGCAGTAAACTTTGGCTTAATTTATGGTATGTCGGCATTTGGTTTAGCACGTCAACTAGATGTGCCACGCCATGAAGCGCAGCATTACATAGATAAATACTTTGAGCGTTTTCCAGGTGTATTAGAGTACATGGAAACAACACGCGAAAAAGCAGCTGAAAATGGCTATGTTGAAACAATATTTGGTCGCCGCCTACATTTACCAGAAATAAACGCACGTAATGGCGCGCGCAGGAAAGGAGCCGAACGTGCTGCTATAAACGCACCAATGCAAGGTACTGCCGCCGATATTATTAAAAAAGCAATGCTGAGTGTTAACCGTTGGGTACACGAACAGGCGCCAAATACGATTAAGCTACTAATGCAAGTACACGATGAATTAGTATTTGAAATTAAAACAGACTGCGCACCAGAATATACAAAACATATTTGTGAACTGATGTCGCAAGCTGCAGCGCTTGATGTGCCACTTATTGTTGAAGCCGACGAGGGTGACAACTGGGAACAAGCCCATTAATGCAATTTGAGCATTTTAATTAAAGCGCCTTTTGGCGCTTTTTTTATGTTTAAGTAAAAGGGCGAATAACAGCGATTCAATTAGCTATGTGCAAGCTTTAGTTAAAATAAGGTTAATTTAAGCAACTATTTGTATTAAATCGTTATATGTTCGTCAATTCGAGCTGTTTTACAGGAATATGATTGTATTTTAATGCGTGCTTTTGTTAAAGTCCCGCCTGTCCTATCCTGTAGGACATCCTGTTGATGATGCATCTGAAAGGGTGCAACAAATTGATAGCTTCTCCCCAGTTTGCTATACCGGCCTACCAACTTGTTTGGTGGGCCGTTTTTTGTTTTACACCTGAAAATCCTATCTAAAAAATTATTTATTGCGCTATACCAATTGTATTATTCATTCGTCATTTCGAGGTGGTTTGGGTACATCGCAGGTGATACCATCAAAGTAATATTATTATTTTCATTTTATTACTAAGGAGTGCGTTATGTTTAAAGCATTAGCTATTGCAGGTTTTTCTTTATCAAGTTTAGTTATTTCTAATGTTGCTCAGGCCGATTGGCAGCTAGTGAATGATAAAAGCCAACTAAGCTTTGTTTCAATTAAAAAAGATTCGATTGCTGAAGCTCACCATTTTACTAACCTTGAAGGTATGCTTTCTGATAAAGGTAAGTTTAGCGTTAATGTTGATTTAACATCAGCCGAAACTCTAATTCCTATTCGTAATGAGCGTTTAACAGCAATATTATTTGAAGCAGCTAAATTCCCCAATGCTGTTTTAACTGCAAATTTAACTAAAGAGCTGAGTAATCTTAAAAAATCTGGTCAATATGTATTGAAAGGTATTGAAGCGGAACTTGATTTTCATGGTAATAAAAAATCATTGGCTATTGATGTACTCGTTAATAGCACGCAAAGTGGCGATTTAACCGTATCATCATTAACACCTATTATTATTAATAGTAGTGATTTTGGTGTAACTGAAGGCGTTAAACAACTGCAAAAATTAGCGGGTTTACCTTCAATTGCAACAGCAGTACCTGTTACGTTTGCAATTACACTTAAAAAACAGTGATTTCTTTAAGTGAACTTAGCAAGCAATTAAGCGAGCCAAGCAAACCTTTTGATAGTTGGCAGCCTAACCATTGTGGGGAGCTGCCAATTGTTATTAATCATGAGGGGAAATGGTTTTACGATGGCAGCGAAATAGCACGCCCAGCCATGGTGAAGTTGTTTGCTTCTGTATTGTGTAAAGAAGGTGAGCAATTTTATTTAAAAACACCTGTCGAAAAAATAACAATAACGGTTGATGATGCGCCGTTTATTATTGTTGATTGGCGTTTTGAAAATACAGCGCAAGGACAGGTGTTGTGTTGTATTGATAATCTAGCTAGGCAGTGGCTGGTGAGCGCTCAGCAGCCCTTGCATATAAAAGACTACAAAGGTTCAAAGGTGCCTTATTTAAAGCTACCGTATGGGTGTAGTGCGCGAGTTTCACGCAGTGTATTTTATCAGTGGGCTGAAAAAGCCGAGTCTGATAAGCTCGGCTATTTTATTAAATCTGCCAAAGAGCAGTTTTATTTATCCTAACACCAGATCTTAAGCTTCTGGGTTAGTTTCGTCAGTGACTACTTCATCAGTAGGTGGTATAGCAATCACAGGTCCTAAAAACCATTCATCTAGCTTTTTAGCTACTTCTGGTAAACCCGTGCCTTTTAATGATGAAAATGCATGAACTGTAATATCCCCATCAAGCGTGCTTAATTCACGGCGAACTTGCAGTACTTGTGATTTACGAGGGCCTTGCTTTAGTTTGTCGGCTTTAGTTAATAGTGCTAATACTGGAATTTCACTACCAATTGCCCAGTTAATTAAATCACGGTCTAAGTCTTTTAATGGATGACGAATATCCATTAAAATAACAATACCTTTTAAGCTTTGACGCTTTTGTAGGTATTCGCCTAACGACTTTTGCCATTTCTTTTTCATTTCGATTGGTACTTTAGCAAAGCCATAGCCTGGCAAATCGATAAGGCGCATATCGTCAACATCCGCTAAATCGAATGTATTGATTAGCTGGGTACGCCCAGGTGTTTTACTTGTACGTGCTAGCTTTTGATCGGTTAATGCATTTAATGCACTCGACTTACCTGCATTGGAACGACCGGCAAACGCAACTTCAATTCCCGTATCAGCAGGTAATTTAGTAATGTCGGGAGCGCTTGTTACGAAAGACGCAGTATTATATTTGATACGAGATTTGAGCACAGGCTCTCCTAAAACTTAAAAAATAACGTTGAGTAAACCAAATTCACTCAGGGCACGTATTTTATACTATAAAGGATGTATTAAAAAGCGTATTTAACCACCTAAAAACAGTACCTATGGTACATTTAAAACATGTTAAAGCTTAATCTAAGTCAAAACCCTGTAAATTATAAGCTTAATATGTGTAGAAAACGTGCCAGAGAATTTATTATCGTGTAGAATATATGTATTACAGCATCACGATTGTAGATGATACAGGGTCGGAAACAGAGAATTCACCATGAAAAAAATAGCACTATCTTTAACAATATTGCTTGGTGCGTTGTCAGCAAGCAACGCAACAGCATTTGATGGCGATGTAAACGCAGGTAAAGAAAAATCAGCAACGTGTGCGGCTTGTCACGGCCCAGACGGTAATGCGCCGGTTAATATTTACCCTAAAATTGCAGGTCAACATCCAGATTATATCCTTAAGCAACTTCAGGATTTAAAATTAGGTATGACGTCAGGCGGCAAAGAAGGGCGTATGGATCCAGTAATGAGCGCTATGGCTATGCCACTTAGCGAGCAAGACATGAAAGATCTAGCAGCTTATTTTTCTTCAATGAACATGACCGAAGGTGCTACACCTAAAGATGTCGTTGATGTTGGCGAAATGCTTTTTAAAGCAGGCGATGCAGAGCGTGGAATTCCATCATGTGCAGCATGTCATGGTCCACGTGGTAACGGTTCGTCACTTGCTAAGTTTCCAAAAATTTCTTTTCAGCATCCAGGATACATCAAGTCTCAACTTGAAAAATTCCGTGATGGTACTCGTCATAATGACCTAAATGGCATGATGGGCGATATTGCAAAAAAATTAACAGATAAAGACATTGAAGTACTTTCTCAGTACTTAGGTGGTTTACACTAAAGTCGTATTTATTTATTTTTAATTAATGAATAGACTACAATATGTATAAAAAAGCAGCTTAAGCTGCTTTTTTTGTGTCCGAAATTAGCGATATTACCGTTATGCTTTGTAAGACATTGACCATGCAGTGGTGTAAGAAAAGTCTTATTTTAAATATTTTTTTTCATTAACTCATTGTAATTTAAAATAAGTTAAATTTGTTAGTGTATGTAGTGTAAGAAAAAAGATATAAATTAGTTGTAACAAAATTATTAACGAGTAGATTAACCCCTGTCGCAAAAAAACAATAAAAAAACGGAAATAGCTATAAGGAAAGTAGCGCGGCACGACTACATAGCACAAGATTGGTGCTACTAAAGGAAATAATAAAAAAGAGTCAGGAAGACCGATAATAATAAAAACTCATGGAAGTTTAATAATAAAAACAAAATGGAATGCTACAAGGAACGTAAAAATAATAACAATACGGACTAATAATAATAAAAATAATAAAGACTAAAAAAAGTCGAAGGGAGAAGTGTCCAGATAATGGCGCTCAGATTAGCAGGCGGTAGAGATGTTTTCTCTACCGCCTTTTTATTTGTCCTGTTACAATACCCACCGTTTAATAACTAGCAGTAAGCTAGTTTAGGCGCTATAACACAGAGAAGCCCAACCTCTGAAGCGCAAACTGAATTCTTCTGGCTATGCCAGCATTGCGATGCCCATTAATTTGCGCCTCGCTCAAAACCTCTTAAGTGAGACGATCAAGATATGAGTAGAACGAAAAAGTCACGCAAAAGCCCAGCAAATGGACCTGTACGTTTAAGCCAAGATAAGCTTAAAGAGATGCGTGCGTTAAAAGAGCAACGAGTTAAAAAAACCAAAGGCGCTAAGCCTGGTTCGCGTAATGCACCGGATGCATTAAATGGTGATAGCCAAAATTCACAATCAGGTTCTAGAGATAAGCGTATTGGTAGTAAAAAACCAGTGCCATTGGTTGCAACTGCTGTTGAACCAAAAGTAGAAATGAAACGTAACTTGAAGCCAACTATTGAGCTTAAAAAAGTTGTACAGCCAGAGTTTACACCAGAGCAAGAGCTTGAAGCGCTTGAGAACGATGTGCGTTTACTTAAATTAGTTGAGCGCCATGAAGGTGGTGAATTACTAACAGGCAAAGATGCTAAATATTTTAATAGCCGCATTGCTCGTCATCAAGTTTTATGTGAATTGTTAGGTCTTGAAGACGAAGATGAACCAGAGCTTGAAGATGACTTTAGTGATGAAGACAAGTCAAATTCTGACTTTGATCAGTATTTATCAAATGATCTAGCAAATGAATGGCTAGATGATGAAGAAGACAAGTAATTAATAAGGGTAATTAATGAGTACCGCGGTAATTTTAGCCTTACTTTTAGGCGCTGCTATTATAGCTGGCTTGGCATTTTATGCAGGTCAGTTATTGTATAAGTTAAATGCGCAAAAAAAGTTAATTGCTAAAACGCAGGCTGAACAAAAGCAAAAGCTTGAAAAGTCGCGTTTAAAGCGAAACGCAAAACTAGCCGATAGTATTCATTTAATCGCACGTGCAATGAATGAAGAGCAGTGTGAGTTTTCTGAAGGCTGTTTACGTATTTGGGTACTTATGTCTCAGTATGCCTTTGAAAGCGAGCGTGATTTAACGACGCAGTATCCTGGTATTTATAAAATGTATCAGGTAGTTAAAGAAATGCCGACGCACGATGCACGTAAAAAATACTCTAAAAAAGAGATTTTTAAGCTAGATAAGGCTCGCTGGCAAGCTGAAAAAACACTTAAAGATGAAGTTAAAGCGGATTGCGCTAAAATTATTATCGAGTTTAAAGCCGCTCCAGGTAGCGATAAAGTCGTTTTTAATTAAAGCTACAACTTAAATACAAAAAGCAGACCTAGGTCTGCTTTTTTTGTGCCGATGTATTTATTATCCAGAGTTCAGGCTAAATCACCCTTGAAAAACGCGTCGCATTTATTTGTTTTTGTAAATGAGCATCGAAGCACATACAAATAATACGAATGAATAAGTTTCCGCGTGGTGTTACGCTAATTTTATTATCAATTATAGTGACTAGTTCATCTTTTATAAGTGGCGCCAGCGCTACTAATGCATCCTCAAAGTAGTCATTAAATATAAGCGCGTGTTTTTTACTAAAGTCTTGTATATCTAATTCAAATTGGCAAATGAGCTGTTTAATTGCATCAGCACGAATTACATCATCATGTGTTAAGTGCATTCCTTTATTAAGAGCACTACCGCTTTGTGTTTCTACGTTGTGGTAATAATGTTTTAATTCTTTTTGATTTTGTAAAATGGCGGTGCCAATTTGTGAAATTGATGACACGCCTAAACCTAATAAATCACAATTTCCATGGGTTGTATAACCTTGAAAGTTACGATGTAACTTGCCTTCATTTTGCGCAACAGCTAGTTCATTATCAGTTTTTGCAAAATGGTCCATACCAATAAATTGATAGCCTGCTTGCGTCATCTGCTCAAGCGTATTTTTAAACATGGTGAGCTTATTATGAGCACTGGGTAAATCTGCATCTTTAATCTTACGCTGTGCAGCAAAGCGCTCTGGTAAATGCGCGTAGTTAAACACTGATACTCTGTCAGGGCTTAACTCAATAAGTTGCTCTATAGTTTTCTTAAAGCTCTCTGGCGTTTGCAGAGGTAGCCCGTAAATCATATCTGCATTAATAGATTGAAATCCTAGCTCGCGAGCTTGTGTAATTAATTGCTTAACGGTATCTGCATTTTGCGGGCGATTAACAGCAAGTTGCACGTCGTCGTTAAAGTCTTGAATCCCAAATGAGACACGGTTAAAGCCAAGCATTCTTAAATCAACAAGCATATTATCGGCAAGTGAGCGTGGGTCTATTTCAATACCGCGCTCTGTTGTGCGTGTAAAATTAAAGTGTTGTTCTAAAAGTTTAATTAAACGGGTCATTTGTTTTGCGGTTAAAAAGGTGGGAGTACCGCCACCTAAATGCAATTGCTCAACCGTGTAGCTTTTAAATAAAGGCGCTTGGGCAGTAATTTCTTTTGCTAAAAAGTCGAGATACGTATCTGCCTTAGATTGATGACGGGTAATTATTTTATTACAGCCACAGTAGTAGCAAAGCTGACTACAAAACGGGATGTGAATATATAAAGAAAGAGAGCGACTTGTTGACGATTCTATAGCGCTTAGTAGGTCTTGTTGCTGATATCCGTCACGCAGTGATAAAGCCGTGGGATAAGAGGTATAACGCGGACCAGACACATTATATTTGTTTATTAGGGTTTCATCCCATTGTGGAAGTTTAATCATCACGCACACCTAAGTATTTATTTATTGGGGATTATAAAAAAGTACTCAGGAAGGCGATTTGATCTATAACAAAAAAGGTGCCGAAGCACCTTTTTTAATAAAATATAACTTAATACGACCTAATTAATACGTAATAGTATGAGCATCTTTAAGGTATTGAAATAATTCTTTATAACCTTTACCCGGCTTTTCAGCTTTCGCTTCTTTTGCCGCATTTCGAACCAATTGGCGCATTTGTTGACGATCAAGAGATGGAAACTGCTCAATAGTCTCATTGATAAGGTCATCACCTTGCTCAATTAAATCTGAACGTAATTGCTCAATTTTTTTGACCAATACTTCAGCTTGGTTATTTTTATTAAGCATCACATCGATAATCGCTTTAATATCATCAATGTTTTCTACAGTACGCAGTGTTTTAGCGATGTAATTTAAGTGGCGGCGATACGCGTCGCTTTTGTTACTTATTTTATCAGCAACAACCATCGCTTCTTTTAAATCGTCATTTAATGGCAGGCGTTCGCGCTGTTTTTTACCCATTTTGGCAATTTCAGTACCTAACTGATGAAACTCTTGCGCTTCGCGTTTAAGCTCCGTTCTTGATACATATTCAATTTCTTCTTCAATTTCAGCAGGCTTGCCTTTTTTCTTTGCCATGGGGTGCTCTTAAATAAAAATAACTTTTGCCATTATACATGAATATGATACTTAGGAATATTAGCTGATGTGATGCATTGAGTGTGTTAGCATTTAAATATAAGAAATGCGTGCATTATGCCTCTAAGGCTCAGGACTTAATTTATGAAAAGCCAACAAAACGATCCAATTTATTCTCAAATATCGCAAGTTAAAGATGCGGTAGCAGAAGTACTCGAACATGCTAAAAAATTAGGCGCTACAGCTGCAGAAGCTGCGATGTCTAGCACGTCTGGTTTATCGGTTAGTACACGAATGGGTGAAGTAGAAACCATTGAGTTCAACCAAGACGGCGGCTTAGGCATTAGTGTATATGTTGGTAATAATAAAGGCTCGGCGTCAACGGCTGATTTAAATCCAAAAACATTGCGCACGGTAGTCGAAAAAGCGATTGATATAGCCAAATTTACATCTGATGACCCATTTAACGGCGTTGCTGATAAAGAGTTACTTGAATTTAATCCTAAAGATTTAGATTTATATCATCCTTGGGATGTAAGTCCTGAGGAAGGCATTGAGCTTTGTCATGCTGCTGAGCAAGCTGCATTAAATGCAGACGAGCGTATTGTTAACTCTGATGGTGCGAGTTTTTCATCGCATCAGGGATTACGTGTTTATGGTAACAGCCACGGTTTAATTGCAGGTTTTCCGCGCACTCGTCATAGTATTAGTACTATGGTAATAGGTAAAGATGGCGAACACATGCAGCGCGACTCTGCTTATACAGTTGCTCGCGATCAGGCTGGTTTAAATGATGCTGCGGCAGTGGGTCTTGAAGCGGCAGCTGAAACCTTAGCTAAATTAAACAGCCAAAAGTTAGGCACAATGAAAGTGCCTGTTATTTTTAGAGCAGATATTGCAAATTCATTGTTTGGTCACTTGGTGTCGGCAATTGGTGGTGGCGCGCTTTATCGTAAATCAAGTTTTTTACTTGATAGCTTAGGCACTCAGGTATTTAGTCATTGTGTGAATATTGCTGAGCGCCCACATATTTTAAAAGGGTTGGCATCGTCTCCGTTTGATAGCGAAGGTGTTAAAACATTCGATAGAGAAATAATTCAAGGCGGCGAGTTACAAACTTATTTATTAGCAAGTTATGCTGCGCGTAAAATGAACATGACCCCAACAGGGCATGCGGGCGGTATACATAACTGGCTCGTTGAGCAAACTCATAACGATTTAACTGCACTATTAAAAACCATGGGTACTGGCTTATTAGTTACAGAGCTAATGGGGCAGGGCGTAAATACCGTAACGGGTGACTACTCTCGTGGTGCTGCAGGTTTTTGGGTTGAAAATGGTGAAATTCAATATCCGGTAAGTGAAATTACTATTGCTGGTAATTTAAAAGACATGTTTAAAGGTATTTCTGCCATTGGTGGTGATATAGAACGCCGTGGTGGTATTCAAACAGGCTCAGTACTAATAGAGCAAATGCAAATAGCCGGCGCGTAGTATTAATACGCAGTGTATACTTAGACTCAGAGTATTATCTCTGGGTCTAAGTGAGTTTTTACGAGGTGTAAAATGGCTAAAGATAGATATGCACCAAAACCGCTAACCGATATTATGGCGGGGTTAAATAATCGTTTATCGGCTTATGCAGGAAAAAGCCAAGCACTTGATACACAGCAAACCTTATTAAAAGATTTTTTAGGCCCTAAATTGGGTGATAAATGCCGAGTTAGTAATTACCGAGACGGCACGCTAATGATAGAAGCCGTGTCTGCGCCTATCGCGCTTAGGCTTAATTATTTAAAAATGGATATGCTTTCACACTTTAGAGCTGCTGGAATGGCAGAGCTTGGACAAATAAAAATAACTGCAAATCCTCAAGCAACTCAGCGATTAAGTACCGCGAATAAATCGGGCAGCCCTACAGTTACCAACTCTCGGAAAATGAGTGAGCAAACCGCTAATTACTTAAATGCGATAGCGGCTTCTGCCCCCCTTCATTAAAAGAAAAACTAGAGCGTTTAGCGCTCCACGGGAAGAATAAAAGTTAGCCTTAGCCACCCACTATATTGTTATTGGTAGGGCTATTTTTGCAGCTCACCGCATTCAAAATACTTTGTTACATATTCCATTTTATTGTTGGTCTAATGAGGTTTATGATACTGCGTGGTGTGCTTTATTATTTAAAGCTCCCTTGATACCCATTCCATTAAGTAAAAGCGTACAGGCAGTGCTATTTTTACTCCTGCTATATTCAAGAATTTAATGGAGTTGGTATGTGATACCAACCTGCATAAATCTTTGATCAATTTAACGAATTAAATTGCACTATAACGTCGTTAAAAATTTTTTATTTAGAACAACTAGATACAAAAACTTTTGCCTAGTTCTAGCGTAATTTTCTTAACGTTAATTAGACCCCATACATAAGCAGATTGGTATGATTTAATTCTAACTAACAAACGGAATCATTATGAATAAAGTAACAATGGCCGCTGCGAGCATAGCGCTTGCACTTGGTCTAGTAGGTTGTGGTGAAAAACAACAAGAAGCTAAAGTAACCGATACTCCTGTAGTAACAGCACCCGCTGAAAAGCCACTAGAGCTTGGTATTGAACTAGCGAATATGGATAGTTCAGTACGCGCACAAGACGATTTTTATTATCATGTAAATGGACAGTGGTTAGCAAAAACTGAAATACCAGGTGATAAGTCTAACTACGGTTCTTTTTCGCAGCTATATGATGAGTCACAAAAAGCGATGAAAATTGCCCTTGAAAACGCAGCCGCGAATAAGGCCGCTAAAAAAGGCAGTGATGAGTATAAAATTGGCGCATTTTATAAAAGCTACATGAATCAATCTGCGCGTAATGAGCTAGGTATTACGCCATTACAACCGTCATTAGATACGATTGATAGCGTTAAATCTAAAGCTGACTTAGTGGGTTTAATGGCTAAAATTCAAAAACAAGGCGGTACTTTACCGTTTGGTTGGTTTGTAAATAACGATGCTAAAAACTCGAGCGAGTATGCATTGTATTTATCTCAGTCGGGTCTTGGTTTACCAGATCGTGATTATTACTTAAATGATGACGAAAAATTCACTAAAATTCGTGCTTCTTACGAGCAATACATCACAGATGTTTTAGCAAAATCAGGCGTTAAAAATGCAGCAGAAGCTGCTAAGAGCGTACTTGCATTTGAAAATACACTAGCTGATGCTCAGTGGAGCCGTGTGCAAAGCCGTGATGCAACTAAATCTTATAACAAGATGACAGTAGCAGACGCAAGCAAGTTGATGGGCGACCTTGATTTAGCTGCATTCTTTAAAGATGCAGGTGTGAGTGCAAGTGATATTATTGTACGTCAACCAAGCTACTTAGAAGCACTTGCTACTATTTATAAAGATACTGATTTAGCGACGTGGAAAAACTACTTAAAATTTCATTTTGTAAGTGGTTATGCAGAGCTACTTAGCGAAGATTTAGTTAACCTTAACTTTGACTTTTACAGCACAACACTTCGTGGCGTAAAAGAACAAGCACCTCTTTGGAAGCAAGCGGTTGATGCATCTAACAGTGTACTTGGTGAAATTTTAGGTAAGGTATACGTTAAAGATAACTTCCCGCCAGAAGCTAAAGCACGAATGGAAGAATTAGTTGATAACGTAATTAAAGGTTATGGCGTTGCTATTGAAAATCTTGAGTGGATGAGCCCTGAAACAAAGCTTGCAGCGAAAGAAAAATTAGACAAATTTACGCCTAAAATTGGTTACCCAGATACGTGGAAAGATTACTCTGAGCTAGAGATTAATTCAGATGAGCTAGTAGGCAATTACATTCGTTATAGCGAATGGGCATACGCAGACATGATTGCTAAATTGGGTAAACCAGTTGATCGCTCTGAGTGGCACATGACTCCGCAAACAGTAAATGCGTATTACAACCCAGTAAACAATGAAATTGTATTCCCTGCTGCTATTTTACAACCGCCATTCTTTAATTTAGAAGCGGATGATGCTGTAAACTACGGCGCAATTGGCGCAGTAATTGGGCATGAGCTTGGTCATGGTTTTGACGACCAAGGTGCTAAATATGACGGTGACGGTAACTTACGTAACTGGTGGAGTGAGACTGACCTTAAGCAATTTGAAGAGCGTACAGCGGCTTTAGTTGCACAGTATAACGAATATAAACCATTTGAAGATGCAAGTGTTAATGGCGAGCTAACGCTTGGCGAAAACATTGGTGACTTAGGTGGCTTAACGGTTGCGCATAAAGCGTATATGCTATCTTTAGGTGATAAAAAAGCACCTGTGGTTGATGGTTACACAGGCGATCAACGTTTCTTTATGGGTTGGTCACAAATTTGGCGTCGTAACTATCGCGATGAAGAGTTACGTAATCGTTTATTAACAGACCCTCATTCACCAAGTCACTACCGTGTAATCGGTATCCTGTCGAATATGCCTGAGTTTTACGAAGCGTTTGACGTAAAAGAAGGTGATAAAATGTATATCAAACCAGAAGACCGCGTAAAAATCTGGTAATTACATTGTATGTAAATAATAAAAACCAGTAAGTTTTTAGCTTACTGGTTTTTTTGTATCTTGAATTTGTTCATCGACTAAGCACGCGTGCATCCATTCTTCGTTACTCAGTATGTTTTTATAAAGCGCGAGTTGGTTTTGTACGCGCTCTAAATTGTGCTCTGCATGAGCCACTTTAAAGTACACATCGTTATTTAAGTAATCAGTTAAAAAGCGCACACTCAACATGAGCGGCATTATTTTAGCGCCTAGCAGCAGGCTTTCTTGTTCTTGTTTACTCATGCTACTTTTTAATGGCGTTACATAGCCTTTAACAATGGCTGAAAATATATCTTTTCGAATAACAACGTTGCGTAAGTTTGTTGAATCCTCGGCTTCGGGGAGCAAAATGTACGTACCATGTCGCCAAAGTCATAAAGCCAAAATCCTGCCATGCAGGTGTCTAAATCAATAACTGCTTTTGATTTGTGAGTTGTATTACAAAACAGCATATTATTTATTTTTGTATCGTTATGACACACTCTAAGCGGTATGTGTTTAGCTACCTGACTAAGCTCAGTAATTAAATGCTGCTGCGTTAAGCAATATTCTATTTCGTCAGCGCAGTGCTTTACTCTATTAACTACGTTGTTAGTGATTGCGGTATTTAATTGCTCAAAGCGCATCGCTAAGTTATGAAAATCAGGAATTATAGTGTGTAGCTGTTGCGCATTAAAATCTTGTAATGCATGAGCAAATACGGCAAAGGCGTAAGCCGCTTGCTCGCTCTGCTGGGTATTTTTAACAACGTCTTCGCTGTAGCTATCACTAATATAGTTAAGGACGCGATAATACGCATTATCAATTTCTATTAAGTGTTCGTCGTTTTGTGTAGCTATATGTTTGATTATTTCAAGCGGGTAATTATTTTGCAGTTGTTTAGCATTTAAATGCTGCTCAATTAGTTTTGCATTACTCACTAACTGAGCAGGGTTTTTAAATACCTCAGTATTTAGTTTTTGCACAATAAACTGTTTATCAATACTTGTAAGTAGCCATGTACTATTTATATGACCGCTACCAATCGCACTAACTTGAGTTAACTCAGGGGGCAGTGCTAACAGTTCGCTTAGCTTATTTTGTATTGAGATATTCATTGTGCTCACTTATGCCCTTTTTTATGCGTATCGGGCAACTATTTTTTCGATAATTTCAGCATTCGCTTCAGGAAAATCATAATTTTCTAATTCAGTAATTGCTACCCATTCGCTAGGTTGCCCTTCAGCACCATGTGCCTCACCGCTAAAGTTACTTACTACGTGTACATCTAATTTAACGCATTTATCGCCGTAGTCATGTTCAATCACCATCAATTGGCTAGAGCTGTGAATGGTTAGTCCAACTTCTTCAATAAGCTCGCGTTTAAGTGCAACAAACACACTTTCTCCAGCTTCAACTTTACCACCAGGAAATTCCCATAAACCGCCTTGATGTTGTTCATCTGCACGTTTACAAATGAATATAGCGTTATTTTTCTTAATAACACCAACAGCTACATGTACAATTTCTATAGTCATTACTTTAAAACTCCATAAAAAAAGCGACGCTAGCGCCGCTTTTTAATAAGCTACTGACAATATTGGGTTATTTTAATTTACCGCAACACTGTTTGAATTTTTGACCTGATTTACAAGGACAAGGGTCATTACGACCTACTTTTGGTTCTGTACGAGCCATTACTGTCGCTGTTTCTGGCGCTTCGCCACCTACGTGCTCAGCTTCTTCATGTTGGTATTCGCGAGGAGCATTTTCACTTTTACGGTGTTGCTCTTCTACTTTTTCAACATCTTCTTCTGCGCGTACTTGTACTTTACTTAGAATGCTTACAACATCTACTTTCAAGTTTTCAAGCATTTCGGAGAACAGCTCAAACGATTCACGCTTGTACTCTTGCTTAGGATTCTTTTGCGCGTAACCACGTAAATGAATACCTTGGCGTAAATGATCCATAGCAGCCAGGTGATCTTTCCAATGCTGATCAAGGCTCTGTAGCATAATCGCTTTTTCGAATTGACGTAAAACAGAATCGCCAACTTGCTCTTCTTTTTGCTTGTATGACTGCTCAACCGCCTGCTCAATACGCTCACGAAGCTTTTCTTCGTATAGCTTATTGTCATCTGCTAACCACTGAGTAATAGGTAACTCAATTAAGAAGTCTTGTTTTAAACGCTCTTCAAGGCCAGGAATATCCCACATTTCAGCAAGGCTTTGCGGTGCAATGTACTGATCAATTGTATTGCTAAGTACGTCACCACGAATTGCAGTAATAGTTTCTGAAATATCGCCTTCTTCAAGTAGTTCGTTACGCTGAGAGTAAACAACACGACGTTGATCGTTTGCTACATCATCGTACTCAAGTAGTTGCTTACGTACATCAAAGTTACGTGCTTCTACTTTACGCTGTGCATTTTCAATCGCACGGTTAACCCATGGATGTTCAATTGCTTCACCGCGTTGCATGCCTAATTTACGCATCATGTTAGTCATACGCTCACCGGCAAATATACGCATTAGCGCATCGTCCATCGATAAGTAAAAACGGCTTGAACCAGCATCACCTTGACGACCAGAACGACCACGTAATTGGTTATCTATACGACGAGATTCGTGACGTTCAGTACCAATGATATGTAAACCACCAGCATCAATTACTGCATCATGGCGAATTTTCCAAGCGGCTTTAATTTCAGCTATTTGTTCATCAGTCGGGTTTTCAAGTTTTTCAACTTCACTGTTCCAGTTACCACCTAACACGATATCGGTACCACGACCGGCCATGTTTGTTGCAATTGTTACTGTCCCTGGTAGGCCAGCGTCTGAAACGATATCTGCTTCTTGCGCATGAAATTTAGCATTAAGTACGTTGTGCTTAATTTTTTCTTTGCGTAAAAACTGCGATAGATACTCAGAGCTTTCAATTGAAATAGTACCAACTAGCACAGGTTGTCCGCGCTCTTGGCAATCTTTAATATCAATTAAAATAGCTTCGTATTTTTCTTCTTGCGTTAGGTAAACTAAATCGGCGCGATCGTCACGAACCATCGGCTTATTAGTTGGCATAACAACGGTATCAAGGCCGTAGATTGACTGAAATTCAAATGCTTCAGTATCGGCAGTACCTGTCATACCTGCTAATGTTTCGTATAAACGGAAGTAGTTTTGAAACGTAATAGAGGCAAGCGTTTGGTTTTCATTTTGAATTTTCACACCTTCTTTAGCTTCAACAGCTTGGTGTAAACCTTCTGACCAACGTCGACCTTCCATTGAACGACCCGTATGCTCATCGATAATGATTACTTCGTTTTCTTTTACAACGTAATCAACATCTTTTTGGTATAGCTTATGAGCACGAAGGGCGGCATAAACATGGCTTAGTAGCGTAATGCTTGCTGCTGAATAAAGCGAATCGCCTTCTTCAATTAAGCCGCGCTCAGTAAGTAGCTCTTCTACTTTAATTTGACCACGTTCTGTTAAATGAACTTGTTTAGACTTTTCATCAATCGTGTAATCGCCGTCACCTTCAATGCCTTCTTCGTCTTCTTTTTCTTGAAGTTCAAGTAAAGGCACGATGGTATTTATTTCAGTGTATAGCTCAGAGCTATCCTCTGCTGGGCCTGAAATAATAAGTGGGGTACGTGCTTCATCGATTAAGATTGAATCCACTTCATCCACTACAGCATAAAATAATGGACGCTGTACGCGTTCATCAATACTAAAAGCCATGTTGTCACGAAGATAGTCAAAACCAAATTCGTTATTTGTACCGTAAGTAATATCAGCAGTGTACGCTAACTTTTTCTGCTGTGGCATCATACCAGGTACGTTACAGCCTACAGTAAGGCCTAAAAATTCAAACAACGCACGGTTTGTTTCGGCATCACGCTTAGCAAGATAGTCATTCACGGTAATTACGTGAACGCCTTTACCGGTTAAACCATTTAAATAAGCAGGTAAAGTCGCTGTAAGTGTTTTACCTTCACCAGTACGCATTTCTGCGATGCGGCCTTCATGTAAAACCATGCCGCCTAATAGCTGTACGTCAAAATGGCGCATGCCATTAACGCGTTTTGACGCTTCACGCACTACGCCAAAGGCTTCAGGTAAAATATCATCTAGACTTTGCCCGTTATCGTAACGTTCTCTAAACTCGGCTGTTTTAGCTTTTAAATCTTCATCAGAAAGCGCTTCAAGTTGCGTTTCTAGCGCATTAATTAGCGCGACCGTCTTTCTAAAGTTTTTAATAGTGCGGTCATTGCGACTACCAAAAAGCTTGGTAAATAAATTAGATATCATGATAAAACCGTTACAATGTATTCTTTGTCAGCCGATTATCGGCTAACCCATTTTTAATAATTGGTAATTAATATATGCTTTCAAGTAACACTTAGAACATATTAATTAGCAATTTTGTATTAAACCGCTAAAAAGCACTGTTTATTACGTGCGCTACTATACCAGACTCTGCCAAACAACAAACTATCTCAATAAAAAGATCTGTATATAAAATCGAAAAATTTGATCTGGTTCGTAAAAATAACTTTGTATTACCCAATTACAGTAAAAATAGTAGCGAACTGTAAAGATATGGTGCTAAATAAATTAAAAACAAGGGGGCATTCATGCTTAAATTTAACGCATGGTTATGAATTCTAAACGCGCTATTTTTGCACCTAATCTATTTAATTAACCAACAACAATACTTCAAAAATGATTGATTTTTTTGTAAAATAATTTTTTACATCAGTGCACATACGCTTTTGATTTAGTAGAGTGGTTATAATCATATCTAGTTTTAATTTGAATTAAAGTTAGAGCTTTACACTTGTTTTCCTTATAAAATAAAGGTTTAGGTGAAAATGAAAAATAAAAGCAATAAATTGCTAGTATTAGGTGCAGGTTGGTTAGGACATGCTTTATGCGTAAGTGCGCAAAAAGCTGATTGGCAAGTACAAGGAACGCATAGAACAGATATACACGAGTTTAATTTTGAACGTCAGTTTGCACTTGAAGATGGGCAACTAACACATCAAATTGATTTACAAGATGCTTATTGGGTATGTGCTATTCCACCACGTAGCAGGCACAGTGAAAGTAATTATCCTGAAATACTCACCGCAGCGCTTAAGCTTTCAAAGGAGTTAAACGCAAAGGGCTTTTTATTGTGCTCATCAACCGGGGTATACGATCAAGAGCCTGGTGTGTATAGCGAAAGTAGCGATATTTCATGCACAAACGAGCGCCAAATAAAGCTCTATGAGGCAGAAGAGCAAGTACTTGAGCAAGATGGCAAAGTGCTGCGTTTAGCTGGATTACTTGGGCCTAATAGAGAGCCGGGGCGTTTTGTGGCAGGCAAAGAGCTCAATACATCAAGTGAGCAAGTAGTAAATATGGTGCATCAACAAGATGTCATTAATGCTATTTTTGCGGTGATAGAGCACTGGCAAGTAGGGCAAAATATTTATAATGTGGTTAATCCTGCGCACCCCACAAAAGCTGAATATTACGCGATGAAGTGTCAGCAATATGGTGGTGAAATGCCAACGTTTACAGGAACTTATTCGGCTGAGCGCAAAGTATTAGGCTCAGCCATTGAAGCCTTAGGGTTTAGCTATCAGCACGGTATTTAATATGCTGAAGGCAGGGGACTGCTCTCTATGAAGTCGCATAGCTTACCTTCACTTAGTAATGTATTAGCAGCTTCGATATCGGGAGCAAAGTAGCGGTCTTTATCATAATAACTCACATGTTCGCGTAACAACGCTTTAGCGCTTTGCACTTTATCTGATGGTTCAAGCGGCTTTCTAAATTCTAGCCCTTGAACCGATGCTAACCATTCTATTGCCAAAACACCTTGGGTATTATTGGCCATTTCATCTAAGCGCCTTGCTGCAAAGGTTGCCATAGAAACATGATCTTCTTGATTTGCAGATGTAGGCAAGCTATCGACCGAAGCCGGATGCGCTAATGATTTGTTTTCTGATGCAAGCGCTGCTGCGGTAACTTGGGCAATCATAAATCCTGAATTTACACCGCCGTTTTCAACTAAAAATGGCGGTAATTTGGATAGGTTTGAATCGATAAGTAATGCAATTCGCCTTTCTGCTAATGCGCCAATTTCGGCAATTGCGATAGCTAAGTTATCGGCGGCCATTGCAACGGGCTCTGCATGAAAGTTACCTCCCGATATTATGTCGCCTACATAGGCAAAAACTAGCGGATTGTCGGTTACACCGTTTGACTCGCATAACAATACTTCTGCGGCTTGGCGTATCTGAGTTAGGCAAGCACCTAGCACTTGAGGTTGGCAGCGAAGGCAGTATGGATCTTGTACTTTTTCACAATTGACGTGGGAATCACTAATTTGAGAGTGCGTATCGAGTAGCTCTCTAAATACTTGAGCGGTGTCTATTTGTCCGCGCTGACCGCGAATTTCATGAATACGTGCATCAAATGGCGCGCGACTGCCCATTGCGGCTTCTATACTTATCGAGCCGATAACGCAGCTTTGTGCATATAGGTTCTCACTTCTAAATAGCCCCTGAAGTGCAAACGCAGTCGACGCTTGTGTACCATTTAATAATGCTAAGCCTTCTTTGGCTGCAAGTGTTAGGGGTTCAAGTCCCGCTATTTTTAACCCTTGTGCTGCGCTAATTATTTCTCCTTTATGTCGCATTTGACCTTCAGCTAATAGAGGTAGGCACATATGCGCAAGAGGAGCTAAATCTCCCGATGCCCCCACGGAGCCTTTTTTAGGCACGCATGGATATACTTCGCTACTAAGCAGCTGCATAAAAAATTGGATTACTTGCAGGCGAATGCCCGAATAGCCACGTGAAAGCGAGTTTACTTTTAAGGTGATCATTAACCTTACTGTGCTGTCATCCATGTATTCGCCAATACCCGCAGCGTGTGAAAGTACAATGGAGCGCTGTAATAATTCAAGTTCGTCGTCGGCAATTTTGGTATTGGCTAATAATCCAAAGCCGGTGTTAATTCCGTATACAGTGCGGTGTTCATTAATAACGTTTTGAACGGTTTGCGCGCTGGCTGCTATTTGCGACTCGGCATGCTTTGCAAGGCTTAACTTTACCGGTGAATTATTAATTTTTCTTAGTGTGTTTAAATCAAGTGATCCGGGTGTGAGAGTAAGTTCGAACATGATCATTCCTCGTTTAACATAGGTAGGTCTAAATTTTGTTCTTTAGCGCAGTTTTTTGCTATGTCGTATCCGGCATCAGCATGGCGCATTACACCTGTTGCAGGGTCGTTCCACAGTACGCGAGCAATACGCTCTTTAGCTTCATCAGTACCATCGGCAACAATAACTACACCAGAGTGCTGACTAAATCCCATTCCTACACCGCCACCATGATGAAGCGACACCCAAGTAGCGCCACTTGCGGTATTAAGCAGTGCGTTGAGTAATGGCCAATCTGATACTGCATCTGAGCCATCTTTCATGCTCTCTGTTTCGCGGTTAGGGCTGGCAACTGAGCCAGAGTCGAGGTGATCGCGACCAATAACTATAGGGGCTTTAAGTTCGCCATTTTTAACCATTTCATTAAAGGCCAGTGCAAGGCGTGCTCTATCTTTTAGGCCAACCCAGCAAATGCGTGCAGGTAAACCTTGGAATTGTATGCGTTCCCGCGCCATATTAAGCCAGTTATGTAAATGTGCATCATCAGGAATAAGCTCTTTTACTTTAGCGTCGGTTTTATATATATCTTCAGGGTCGCCTGATAATGCTACCCATCTAAATGGTCCAATCCCTTCACAAAATAAAGGGCGAATATATGCAGGCACAAATCCAGGAAAATCAAACGCGTTGGTAACACCCTCATCAAACGCCATTTGACGAATATTATTACCGTAATCAGTAGTGGCGGCACCGGCTTTTTGTAGTGCTAGCATAGCTTTAACTTGGACTGCCATTGATTGTTTAGCGGCTTTTACTACGGCTTTTGGATCTTGCTCACGCATTTTTGCTGCGTACTCCATTGTCCAGCCTTGTGGTAAGTAACCATTTAATGGATCGTGAGCAGATGTTTGATCTGTGACTACATCAGGGGTAATGCCTGTTTTAACCAGTGTACTAAATACATCGGCAGCGTTACCTAGTAAACCCACTGAGAGAGCTTTACCTTTAACACATGCATTGGTTACTAATTGCAGTGCGTGTTCAAGACTTGTTGCTTTTACATCAACGTAGCCTGTTTTTATACGAAAATCGATACGGCTTTCATCACATTCAACAACCAGTGCACTAAACCCAGCCATTGTAGCTGCAAGTGGTTGCGCACCGCCCATACCACCAAGACCACCTGTTAATACCCATTTACCACTAGCGCTACCTGCAAAATGTTGCTTTGCCATAGCTACAAAGGTTTCGTAAGTTCCTTGTACTATGCCTTGCGAGCCAATATAAATCCAAGAACCCGCCGTCATTTGCCCGTACATCATCAAGCCTTTTTTATCGAGCTCATTAAAGTGCTCCCAATTTGCCCAGTGTGGAACAAGATTTGAGTTAGCAATAAGCACGCGAGGGGCATTACTGTGGGTTTTAAATACACCAACGGGTTTTCCTGATTGTACAAGCAGGGTTTCGTCGCTTTCGAGTCTATCGAGGGTTTCTATAATTTTGTCATAACTTGGCCAATCACGAGCCGCTCGGCCAATACCACCATATACAACAAGTGCATGAGGATGTTCTGCTACTTCAGGGTCTAAATTATTCATTAGCATGCGCTTAGCTGCTTCAGTTTGCCAGCTTTTAGCACTTATTTTATCGCCATGAGGTGCACGTATTACGCGACTTGTGTCGAGTCGGTTGTTCATGTTTTTCTCCTGTTGTATATACAAGGTGATTTGTTATAAAAAAAGCGCAGTAAGCGCTATTGTTTGTTATTTTTTAAATGTTAAGTGACCACCTAAGCGATATTTACTGCCTGGTGATACAAGGCGCGCAAAGCTTACAATGCCGTTAATAGACCATGTGCGTCGAATAACTTGTAAGCATGGCTCTTCGTTATATAAGTTTAACCATTGGCACATTTCGCTGTTTGGCATAATAGCCTCTACGGTATGCCTTGCTTGGGTAAGTGGGGCAACACTAGATAGATATTCATGTGGTGTAAGCGTGCTGAAGTCTTGTTGTAAGTAGCCAGTCGCAAGGGCAGGGTTTACAAAACGCTCTTCTAGCTGCAAAGGGCTGTCATTTTCGTTATGCACAAGTACACTTCGATATACAACACTGTCAACCTCAACACCAAGTGCAATGGCAATAGGTGCGACTGCATTTATTGATTCGAGTATGAGTACGCTACAGGTGTAGTTGCCGTTACGCTCTTTTACTTCATCAGCAATATTTTTTATTTCAAGTAACGATGACTGCGATTTAAATGTAGCTACAAATGTACCTAACCCTTGGCTGCGGGTTAAAATACCTGCCTCGGTTAATTCGCTTAGTGCTCTGCGGGCTGTCATCCTGCTTACACTAAATTGACTACTTAGTTCGTTTTCAGAGGGAACACGTTGGTTTTCTTGCCACGTACCGCTGCGAATTTTATCAACAATGAATTGTTTTATTTGCGCAAATTTAGGTGTCGTCATTAAATTTATGGTTACATTAAAAATAAACTATATAATAAGATGACACAATTATCTTGTATATACAAGATGGGTTGTTAGACTATATTTTCATTATTCACGGTGTGAAAAGGGCTGCAATATGCAAAGTACAACACAAAATTATGAGTTAGAAGAAATCGACTTACTTTTAACTGATGCCAATATTGCCACTATGGATAGCAATATAAATGCCCCTTATGGCGCAATTAAAAATGCTGCTATAGCCATTAAAAATGGTAAAATTGCGTGGATTGGAGAGCAATCAATATTGCCTAGTTTTGATGTGTTTGCAACGCCGACATTGAGTGTAAAAGGACAATGGTTAACGCCGGGCCTAATAGACTGTCATACGCACTTAGTATTTGCAGGTTCAAGATCGCAAGAGTTTGAACAGCGCTTGCAGGGTGTAAGTTATGAGCAAATCGCAGCACAAGGCGGTGGCATAGCAAGTACGGTTAAAGCCACAAGAGCAGCCGATCGTGAACAGCTATTTGTTGATGCAAAAGATCGCTTAAATACGTTGTCAAAAGAAGGTGTAACCACCGTTGAAATAAAGTCAGGTTATGGACTAGATACTGAAAACGAGATAAAAATATTAGAAGTCGCTCGTTTATTAGGTGAACATCACCCTATTGATATTAAAACTACTTTTTTAGGGGCGCATGCTCTACCGCCTGAATACAAAGGCCGTGCTGATGAATATATTGATTTGGTATGTACTGACATGCTTGATCAGGTAGTGGCTAATAATCTTGCTGATGCAGTCGATGTATTTTGTGAAAATGTAGGCTTTAATTATTCGCAAACCAAACGCGTTTTCCAGGCAGCTAAAAAGCATAACCTCCCAGTAAAATGCCATGCTGAACAGTTATCTAATCAACATGGTGCTGAGCTGGTGGCGCAGTTCAATGGCCTTTCGGCGGATCATATAGAGCATCTTGACGAAGAGGGTGTAAAAGCTATGGCAGACGCTGGGACGGTCGCGGTGTTATTGCCAGGCGCATTTTATTTTTTAAGAGAAACTAAATTCCCACCTATTGAATTACTTAATCAATATAAAGTACCGATAGCTATTGCGAGTGATTTTAACCCAGGTACATCTCCCTATGTTCAGTGCACTTGATGATGAACATGGCGTGCACATTATTTAGATTAACACCTGAGCAAGCATTAGCTGGTGTTACTCGAAATGCAGCTAAGGCTCTGGGGTTAGATGAGCGTGGTGTTTTAAAGGTTGGCGCAAGAGCTGACATTGCGCATTGGCAAATAAATCATCCGTCACAATTAAGTTACCAATTTGGCGTAAATAGACTGTTAAACTTATGGATTTTGGGTAAACTTAGTTAGTATTAATTTCGTCCATAATAAACATGCTTTTATTGAATTTTTTAGCGAGTACAAGTGGTGCTAATTTGAGTTTTTTAACCGACAGTAACTTCCCGATATTTTTTAGTGGTGCCTTGTTAATGGCGATGATCGCGTCCTTATTTACTATAAAAAATAGCGGTATGAAGTTTAGCTACCTATGCATTGCTGCTGTTGGCTTAGCAATTTTAAGTCTGGGTACTGCTTGGTTAGCTATTTTACTTGCCTTTGGGTTTTGTTTTCATTTGTGGCAGGCGTTTGAGCGTAGTAATTGGACTATGATCATCATCAGCTCGTTTGCTAGTTTGTTATTTGTTGTACTTTTTTCTGCACATTTATTATTAGCAATCCCTTTATTTTGGATTGTTATCGCTATTTTATTCTTAGCTGTTGCCGGTTTTATCAGTGAAGATGAATTGGCTGAGGAAGTGATTGTCGAAGATAAAGCGCAAGAAATATTTATTGAAAATTCACCACTTTCTAGCTTTGCAGACAGAAAAAAGTTACGAGAAGGCTATTATGCCTGGTGTGATGATACACCCATAAAGGCAGCACTAGTCATTATTCGCCTAGAGGGCTTTGAACAAGTTAACCAGCAAATAGGGCGAGATTTCGGTGACTTATTACTGACTCAATCAGCAAATAGAATAAAAAAACTATTAGAAAACGATGAGATTTTTGATTTAGGGTCACAAGAAAAACTGGCGCATTTAGGTGGACTTAACTTTGCCTTTATTTGTAGTTTGGCGACTCAAAATCATCTTCATGAGCACGTTATAGAGCACATTCTTGGTGCAACATTAAAACCTTTCAACGTTGCAAACTGTACCGTAGAGGTTAACGCACGAGCAAGTTATGTGGATTGCGGGGCACAAGAAAATAATTTTGATGATTTAATCTCCTACGCATATTTAGCGCTTGATAGTCACCCTCAACGAAAGGTGGTCCCGTATCATCAGCAAATGATGGTAGAGCAACTTGAGCAACAAGCACGCTTAAAAGAGTTAGCTAATATCGACTTTTCAAGTGAACTAGAGCTCTATTTTCAACCAATTATTCGTAATGATGATGGAAAAATAGAATTTTTAGAACTGTTGTTACGTTGGCAGCATCCAAAGCAAGGTATTTTATCTGCAAATAGATTTATTGATGATATTAGAATTGCAGGATTGGCTTATCCATTAGCTACTTTTGTGATAGAGCGTGCGGCAGAACTTGCAATGGCATTGCGTATAGAAGGGATAGCAATACCGCTTAGTATTAATGTATTTGGTCCTGAAATGCTTAATGAAGAGTTTGTTGAGTTTGTTGACCGCATCATAAGTGAACATCAACTAGAGGCTGGGGATTTAATTGTTGAATGCCCGTTACACATTTTTACCAATTTAGATAATAGAGGTAGGGCGATGATTGCTAGGCTCAATAACATTGGATTAAAAGTCTGTGTTGATGGGCTCGGTGATAATCCAGTACTACTGTCTAAATTACCCAATTTAGCTGTTGAGTATATTAAAGTTGCACCGTCGTTAACTGCTGATTTTAGCAATCAAAATAATATACGCAGTTTAATTAGTGGCATGGTTGAAATGCATAACCAGCAAAAGACTAAAGTTATTTTTGAGGGCGTAGAAACGTTTGAGCAACTGAGATTTGTTAAAAGTTTAAATGCTTATGCTGCACAAGGTTATTACTTTGGTCATCCATTGAGTAGTATTGGTTTAATGAGCTGGCTAAAGCAGTGGCAGTTAACACAAGGGGAATATATTCCTCCTACTTCACGGTAAATAGCAATATTAATTTTATTTCAATAAAAGTAAGGCGTTTACTAAAGACCTTCTTTAGCTTGTAAATAGGTATTCACTAGCGCGCTAATTACTTGCCCACAGTGTTGCATGCCATTCTCAACGTCATTTGGATGCTGATTTGGTGCAGCTTCACATAAATGTAAATACTGAGACTGACGGTTTTTAGCGGCTAAATGCACAAAGTGCTCACTGTCGTCCACGTTAAATCCACTGCACGTATAGGCACTTACTGGCATGTAAGAAATGCTGTCTAAATCTACTTCAACTCCAAGTGGTAAGTTATCAAAGCTATTTAGTGCATTATTAACGGCTTGAGTGAGTGTAATATCCCGTCTCACTTTTATCGATTGGTAGCTATTAAATTTAAAATTAGCGTTAGCCATAGCTTCAAGAATAGCTTGATTGTTTTTCAGTTCGTGCAAACCAATCACGTGATAATTATTTAAGAGTTGTTCGTTGTACGCATACCGGAAACCGTTGCCACTGTGACGGCCTTCACAGTCTCTAAAGTCGGCATGAGGATCAAAATTTATGGCATTAACCGGTGTATTTTTATATTTACTTAAAGCACGAATAATACCTAAACAGTTATTATGCCCCCCGCCAATAATAATTGGCTCAAGACCTGCTTTAAATATAAGGGATAATACATTTTCTACTCGTTCATCGAGTTGCTGACATAAATTTCGTAATTGATTTAACTGTTTAGGCTGTTGATTATCAAGCTGCTTACTTTTTGCCATTAGATCATCAACATTGACTTCACCTAATAAAAGTACTTTTTGTGTAGCAATAAATTGATTATGAGGTTGGTTTAAAAAACGCTTTAAAAAAGCCGGCCACGCTTCGTCTGCACCGCCATTTCCTAGGTTTGCTTTGGGGCCAATATCTTCGCAAATACCGAGTAATACATAGCGAATACCAAACTGTGCTGCATCAATAAGTGCTTGTTGCACATTAACTTGAGTATCGAGCAAGGCCATCGCTTGCCAAGCTTTTTTCGTTTGCGCGGATAGAGCAAATCGCTTTAACCGCGCTTTCATCATATACCTTTAAATGCTTGGTCACGTTATGCTTCTACGATTTCCAATTCTAGTTCTTCAGCAGATAAAACAATGCCAGTACTGTCAGCATAAATAAAGTCGTCATCAAAAAATGATACACCAGCAAAGTTAACACCTATAGCGTCTTCGCCAGCACCTTCGCTGTCGGCAGCAACCGGTATTGAGGCAATTGCTTGAATACCTAAATCAAGTTCTTCAAGCTCATCGACATGACGTACTGCGCCGTATACAACAATGCCATTCCAGTTGTTTTCGAGTGCAAGTTCGGCTATTTCGATGTCGATAAGCGCACGACGAGTTGAACCACCGCCATCAATAAGAAGCACTAAGCCAGTACCATCTTGAGAAAGTAATTCGCGGATCAGTTCATTATTTTCAAAACATTTAACAGTTTTAATGCGACCACCAAAACTGTGGCGACCACCAAAGTTGATGAACATTGGTTCTAGCACGTCAACCACATCAGCAAAGTGGTCGCATAAATCAGAAGTGCTGTAATCCATTATTTTATCCTCAAAAGGTACATTAATTTATACCTCAGTATACCCTCCTCATAAGCAATAACAACGACTTAATCGCAGTAAATTTAGGCAAAATAAGAAGAGAATCAATAAAAGCAACAATAGTGTCTTAAAAGCGTCACGCAATTGTTATTTACAACACCTAAGCTAAAACAGTGTTCATATATTATGCAGCTAGGAGTAAGTGATGGATGGTAATAATATGCTTAAAAAAGTAGCTCAAATAGATGAGCAATTATTTTTAACTCTGTTTAATTGTAAATCGCCTTCATGGCTGAAAGTAATTGCATTTGGACTATCAAAAAGTGGTGATGGTGGCCTTTATCTACTCATATGTGGGGCTGTATGGTGGTTAAGTGACAATGAACCATATCAGTTATTACCAGTAACTTTGCTACTCGGATTTGCGATAGAAAGACCTATCTACTTTTTAGCTAAAAATCGTTTTGCTCGGGTTCGGCCGTGCGATTGTTTAGTTACAAACGCTTACATAGTACCTAGTGATAAATTTAGTTTACCTTCAGGACACAGTGCAGCCGCATTTTTAGTCGCGATGATCTTAAGCCATTTTTTTCCTGAATATACTTGGCTACTATTTGGCTGGGCCTCGGGAGTGGCAATTTCTCGAGTTGTACTCGGGGTTCATTTTCCCGCAGATATTATTCTAGGTGCTGTGGTTGGTAGTTCATGTGCGATATTTTCTTTAGCATTAGTGGTGCCTGAATGAAAATATTATATGGTATTCAAGGTACTGGGAATGGTCATGTTACTCGCGCCCGGGTCATGGCAAGTGGTTTTAAGGAATTAGGAATTGATGTTGATTATATTTTTTCAGGACGTGCTAAAAAAGACTACTTTGATATGCAAGAGTTTGGGCAGTATAAAAGTTTTCGGGGGTTATCTTTTGATACAGAAAATGGTCAAGTAAAAAGCTATCGAACAGTTAGCAACGCACGCCCTTGTAAATTGCTTGCAGATATAAAGTCGCTCGATGTAAAACAGTATGATTTTGTACTCAATGACTTTGAGCCAGTTTCTGCATGGGCTGCAAAAAGGGCTGGAATTCCGGTTGTTGGAATTAGCCATCAGGCCGCATTTTTGTCCAGTAGTGTGCCTATGTTTAGTCGCGGGATTTTACGTAAGTCACTTATTAAATACTACGCACCAGCCAATACGTATTTAGGTGTTCATTGGCAGCCTTTCGCGCATAATATTATTCCCCCTTTTATCGCTAATCATCAACATGGCAATCCAGTGGCGGTTATGAATAAAGTATTGGTGTATTTACCTTTCGAAAATTTAGACAGCATTATAGATTATTTAAAAGACTTCCCCGAAAAAGAGTTTTATTGTTATCACCCGCACGCCTGTAATCAATCTATTGGACATATACATTTGCGTTCCCCTTCACGCACTGGCTTTTTAAATGATTTAGCAAATACAAGTGGCGTAATAGGAAACGCAGGGTTTGAGCTTGCTAGTGAAGCATTAAAATTAGGAAAAAAATTATTATTAAAACCTTTAGACGGGCAGTTTGAGCAAGGCGCTAATGCACAAACGCTACTTGCAATGGGCATGGCACATGTAATGAGTTATTTAAATCCCCAAGCGCTTGATGATTGGAATACTGCGCCACAAAATAAACAGATTAATTATCCCAGTGATCCCGCACCTTTAATTTTTTGGCTGCTTAAAAAACAATGGAATAATACACACTCATTACATAAAGGTTTATGGGGAAGTGTGAATTTATAATGATGAAAACTAAAATTAACAACACTAAATAACTATATAAAATAAAAATCTATTAATTTAATTAGTTGCTTTGACTCAATAAGCTATAATATTAAAGCATATTTAATAAAGGCGTTTTCGATGATTTTTTTACAAAACTTAACTATTAAACGACGTTTGCAATTAAACGCAGTTGTTGTTGGTTTAGCTATGGTGATTCTTTTATGTGTGATCATTTTTGAATCACGTACAACCTTAAACTTAAATAAGACTATTCAATTAGCAGAAGAACTTAATGTACATGCACTAGCACTGCGTAAACATGAGAAAAATTTTCTATTTTATAAGCACGAAGAAGCGTTAACTGAATTTGAAACTGATTTTAAGCAGTTAAGTAGTAAAATTACAAAATTAAAGCAATCAATGAGCCAACAAGATATTTCTGCTGCTCAGGTTGAGCATTTTGAGCAACTAATTAATAGTTATAACAATGATTTTAATACTGTTGTTAAATTACAAAAAGAGATTGGGCTGAATCCTAAAGATGGCTTATATGGTAAGCTCAGAGCTGCTGTGCATGAAGTCGAAGTACTGCTGAAAGAGCAGCAAGACTACAAGCTTTTATCATCTATGTTGCAACTTAGGCGCTCAGAAAAAGATTTTATGCTGAGATTTGATATTAAATACTTAGAGCGATTTAATGAAGGCATAAATACGTTTAAGCAACAGATAGCATCGACTGATCTGCTAAGCAGCTACAAAGCAAAAATAACCCCTTTGATTGATATGTATCAAAATGAGTTTGAAACACTTGTACAAGCGCAAACAGCATTAGGCTTAGACCTTAATTCTGGTGCGTTAGGTGTGATGCGAGAAAGCGTCAATAAAAGCGATGTAATTGTTACTCAAATTGTTAAAGAAACAAAACTACAAGTTGAAAAGAGTGTAGAACAAGCACAATTTTTAGCCATTTTGGTTTTTGTAATTGCAGGTGTGATTGTTCTAGCGCTTGTTTACTTTACCAGTCACTCAATCATTGTACCTATAGAGCGTGTTTATCACACCATTAACGACATTCGCCGTAATAATGATTTAAGTGTGATGATAGAGCAAACAGGTAAAGATGAAATTACCACCATGACAATCGATTTTAATAGCCTCATTGGTGACTTTAGAAACTTAATAAATGAAGTCAACACGGCTTTAAATACGCTTAATGTAGCCACTGAGCATTTATCAGAAAGCACTGCAGCAACAAGTTCAGGTATGCAAGAGCAACTTCATGAAGCAGATATGGTAGCAACCGCGGCAACTGAAATGCAGGCGACTATTCAAGATATTTCTCATAATACCGAAGCAGCAGCCAAAAAAGCGGAATCGACCAACTTAAGTGCACAGCAAGGGCGTAATGAAGTGGATTCAACGGTTAAGCATATTAGAGACCTATCTGAATCCCTTGGGAATGCATCGAGTGTGGTATCACAGCTCGAAAAAGATGGGGAGACAATTGGTTCTGTGCTTGATGTGATCCGTGGTATTGCTGAGCAAACAAATTTACTCGCACTTAATGCTGCAATTGAAGCTGCTCGAGCTGGTGAGTATGGTCGTGGTTTTGCTGTAGTAGCAGATGAAGTCCGTTCACTTGCACAACGTACACAAGAGTCTACTAGCGAGATTGAAGGGATTATTAATACATTACAACAGCGCACTCAAGAAGTTGTGAGTATTATGCATCAGTGTCGTTCACAAGGCGATGAAAGTGCCTCGCAAGCGATTAAGGCCGGAGAATTATTAGGTGCAATTACGGAAGATGTACAAACTATAATGGAAATGAGTACTCAAATAGCCGTCGCAATTGACGAGCAAAGCCAAGTGGCGTCAGAGGTTAATAAAAATGTAGTGCGTATTCGTGATATTGCTCAAGATGCATCAGGGCATGCCGCGAACAATGCACAAACAAGTGAAGAAGTATCTGAGCAGGCTCGTGTGTTATTTAGCGCGATTGATAAGTTTAAGGTATAAATAAAGCTTGTAAAAAATAACCAATAAAGTTTAAGGAATAAACTTTATTGGTACACTGTCTTTACTTTGCTTGAGCTCAATTACACGCTCTAAATATTCAGCCCACAATGTATCGTGCTGCTCTTGCAGTTTTACAAAATAGTGCCAGCTAAATAACCCGCTATTATGGCCATCATCAAAATCTAAGCGCAAGGCATAGTGTCCAACAGGTGCAATACTTTTTATTCCTACATCTTGCTTATTAAGTACTAGCTTCATTGGACCAGAGCCATGGCCTTGCACTTCAGCAGAAGGGAGTGAACACGTAAAAATTCACAGCTAAAGACGGCTTGGCTGTCATCATCAAAGTAAACATCTAGATTTTTACTCACACTGTGGTAATGCACTTTTGTTACGTGTTTCATTTAATATATCCCATTAAAAAGCCTCCAATATGGAGGCTTTTAGTATAACGTTTATATTCGTTTTATAGAATAAAGCGGCTTAAGTCTTCATCTTCAACAAGTGCACCTAAGTGTTTTTCAACATAAGCGGCATCGATTACTAAAGACGAACCTGCTTTTTCAGAAGCATCGTATGAAATCTCTTCCATCAATCTTTCCATTACAGTATGAAGACGACGAGCACCGATGTTTTCGGTTTTTTCGTTAACTTGCCAAGCGGCTTTAGCAATACGCTCAATTGCATCATCACTAAACTCAATTGATACCTGTTCAGTTTTAAGTAGCTCGCGTTGTTGCTCAGTAAGCGATGCATGAGGCTCTGTAAGGATGCGTTTAAAGTCATCTGCAGTGAGTGCTTCAAGTTCTACTCGAATCGGTAAGCGACCTTGTAGCTCTGGGATCATATCTGATGGCTTTGCCATCTGAAACGCACCAGAGGCAATAAACAACATATGGTCAGTTTTAACCATGCCGTGTTTAGTGTTTACTGTTGAGCCTTCAATTAGCGGTAGCAAGTCGCGCTGAACACCTTCTCGGCTCACATCAGGGCCTGAAGAATCGCCGCGCTTACAAATTTTGTCTATTTCATCAATAAACACAATACCGTTTTGCTCTACTGCAAAAATAGCTTGTTCTTTTAGCTCTTCAGGATTTACTAATTTAGCGGCTTCTTCTTCCGTTAATAGTTTGAAGGCTTCTTTGATTTTTAGTTTACGTTTAGTACGCTTATCGCCGCCCATGTTTTGAAACATGCTTTGTAGCTGGTTGGTCATATCTTCCATACCAGGAGGCGCCATAATTTCTACGTTTGGTTGTGCTTGTGCTAAATCGATTTCAATTTCTTTATCATCTAACTGACCTTCACGTAGCTTTTTACGGAATGTTTGACGTGTTGATGAATTATCGTCGCGTTGGCTTTCGCCAAATTGGTCTTTTGCAGGAGGTAAAAGGGCATCTAAAATGCGCTCTTCTGCTGCTTCTTCGGCGCGATGTTTAAACTTTTTAGTCTGCTGTTCGCGAGTCATTTTAATTGATACATCGACTAAATCGCGGATGATTGTCTCAACTTCTTTACCAACATAGCCAACTTCAGTGAACTTAGTCGCTTCTACTTTAATGAATGGCGCATTCGCTAATTTTGCTAAACGGCGTGCAATTTCTGTTTTACCTACGCCGGTTGGACCAATCATTAAAATATTTTTTGGTGTTACTTCGCTGCGTAAATCTTCATTTAATTGCATACGACGCCAGCGATTACGAAGCGCGATAGCTACTGCTTTTTTAGCTTTAGCCTGACCTATAATATGCTGATCTAGCTCGTGAACAATTTCTCTTGGGGTCATATCAGACATAATAGTTCCTATTATAATTCTTCGATTGTTTGGAAGTTATTAGTAAATACGCAGATGTTGCCTGCAATAGTTAAACTTTTTTCTACTATTTCACGAGCGCTTAAGTCGGTATTTTCTAATAAGGCTGTTGCTGCTGATTGGGCAAAGTTACCACCACTGCCAATTGCAATTAGGTCGTTTTCTGGCTGAACCACATCACCGTTACCGGTAATAATTAAAGAGGCTGTTTCGTCTGCTACAGCGAGCAATGCTTCGAGTTTTCGAAGTGCACGGTCACTTCGCCAATCTTTAGCCATTTCTACTGCGGCTTTAGTTAGGTTTCCTTGGTGCATTTCTAATTTGCTTTCAAAGCGTTCGAAAAGAGTGAAGGCATCAGCAGTACCGCCGGCAAAACCAGCGATTACTTTGCCATTATAAAGGCGTCGAACTTTACGGGCGTTGCCCTTCATTACGGTGTTACCAAGAGACACTTGGCCATCGCCGCCAATTACAACTTTGTCGCCGCGGCGAACACTTACGATAGTAGTCATGTTATTCCTCATCATCGAGCTGCAGAGGCAACTCGTAAAAAACGATTATGATGAGGTTATATGGGTGAATGGTTTATTTTCAAGTCCAGCCCCAAATTCCGCAGCCGACTATTTTTACACGTTTAAGTTTGTTTTTATCGCTTTCGGCTTGGCGTTTGGTTTTATAAGGGCCTAAACGTACTTTATACCAAGTACCATTGCTGCCTTCAGCCTGTTTTATCTCAGAAATGAGCCCTGCAAATGCGATTTTAGCTTTTAACGATTCAGCTTGTGCGTGGGTTTTAAACGAACCGCATTGCATAACATAAGGACCTTTTTGTTCAAGCTCTTTTACTTCAACTTGAATTTCGTGGTTTCTAATTTCTTTAATAAATTCCGGCGTGCGTGGAATAACAACTTCTACTTTTTCAGGCGCAGTTGGGTGAGCTTGCTTTTCGACAAGTTTTGGATCGGCATTACTTTTAATAAACCATAATCCGTAAACGAAACCACCTACAAGTAAAATAGCAATGCTCACTAAAAAAATTGGAAATGGTTTTTTAGTGGGTGCTTTTTTAGTGTTTTTTCTATTTGCTGGTTTTTTGTTAATGTAATCGTGCTGTGCCATAGCGTTATTTTGGCCTTAACCTAAATCATGTCTATAGGGTCTACGTCTAAGCTCCAGCGCACTTTTTGTGCAAGTTTGCTTGAGCTTAAATAATCAACCATTTGCGCAAGGTACTGATGTAATATGCGACGATCTTGCGCTTGAATATGTAATTGAAAGCGATACATACCTGCGACTTTTTCAAGAGGTGCAGGGATCGGACCGAGCAATTGTATACCAGATACCCCATTCACAGGAACCAAATCCGTCAAAAAATCGACGACTAGTTTAATACTATGTCCTTGTGCACGGACAATGGCCATATTTGTAATGGGTGGTAAGTCCGCATCATCGCGCTCACTAAGGGCAAAACGGGCAAAATCCTGATAACCGTTATTAACTAAGTCTTGTAAAAGTGGGTGCTCTGGAAAGTGTGTTTGTAATAATACTTGGCCAGGCTCCCCTGAACGTCCTGCACGACCAGCTACCTGAGTAACTAACTGTGCTAAATGCTCTGTCGCTCTAAAATCGCATGAATATAACCCGCTATCAACGTCTAAAATTATAACGAGGCTTACATCTGCAAAGTGATGACCTTTAGCAAGCATTTGTGTGCCTACTAGAATGCGTGCACCGCCTAGGTTTATTTCATCTAGTGCTTTTTCAAGGCTACCTTTACGGCGAGTTGAATCGCGGTCTATGCGAGTAACGGGTGTATCAGGGAATTCGGTTGATAAAAATTCTTCAATTTGCTCTGTGCCTTTGCCGTTAGGAAATATTTGCGTGCTGCCACAATCAGGGCATTGGTGAGGAACAGGGTACTGGTCGCCACAGTGATGGCAGATCATTTGCCCAATCGCTTTGTGAAAAGTGGCGCTGGTACTGCAGCGTTTACATTCACTTAGCCAGCCACACTCATGGCAAATAAGAGTGGGTGAGAAACCTCGACGATTTAAAAACACCATAACCTGTTTACCGCGGTTTAAATGCTGTCGCATAGTGGCAAGGCTAGCATGTGCAATACCTGCTTGGTTGGGCTGACCTTTCATATCGAGTAACTTAAACTGGTTGTCGGTGGCTGTTTGCGCGCGCTCGGTTAAGCTTAATAACTGATATTTGTTATTAAGTGCTTTGTGGAGCGTTTCAAGCGCGGGTGTGGCGCTGCCTAATATAAGTGGAATTTTATGCTGAAAAGCTCTATAAGCGGCTAAATCACGAGCATGGTAACGAAGGGTATCTTGTTGTTTAAATGACGAGTCGTGTTCTTCATCAACAACAATCATACCGAGTTTTAAAAATGGCAGAAAAATACTCGAACGTGTGCCAATAACTATCGCACAACTGCCTTTTTCACAAAATCGCCATGTTTGTAGGCGTTCGTTGTCGGTAAGTGCTGAGTGCCAAAGCATAACAGGTGTATCTGGGAAGCGGCGACGAAAACGGTTTACCGTTTGCGGTGTTAGGCCGATTTCGGGCACGAGTACGAGGGCTTGCTCGCCACGTTTTAATATTTCTTCTAAGCACTGTAAATACACTTCAGTTTTACCACTGCCCGTTACGCCTTCTAATAAAAAGCTGCTAAAGCCGGTACTTTGATTGATTGCTGTACAGGCCACTGCTTGTTCTTTATTAAGTACCGGTTTACTACCGACGGTTGGCGCAACGCTTTGCCATTGGTTATCGTGTTCGATAGTTTGTGTGATGAGTTCTTTAGCAATGAGGCTATCTATTGTTTTTTTACTAAAGCCAAGTGCTTTTAGTTCGGTTAACGATGACTTACCTGATTGTGATAACTGCTTTAATAAGTTGAGTTGAGTTTTAGCTTTTAATGACGGTACTTTAGCGCCTTTTTCGGTAAGCATTACCATGTTAATGCTTGTTTTGTCTGGTGATTCACCTTGGCGTAGTGCACTAGGCAGAGCTATATGAATCGTTTCGCCGAGTGGGTAACAATAATAACGCGCTGTAAAACTAAGGAGATCTAAATGTTCGCTAGATAATATTGGGGTATCGTCGATAACTTCAAAAATGCTTTTAATTTTACTCTCGGGTACTTCAGTACTCTTTTTTACTGCTAATATAACAGCCACTTTACGCTGATTACCAAAGGGTACCAAAACGCGCATTCCGGGCTTCAGATCAGAAACCAAGCCTGGGAGCTGTTCATCTACTTTATAATCAAAGGTGCGCGGTAATGGGACTTTAATAGCAACTTCAACAAAACGCATAACAACTCAACCAATAAAATTAATGGTGTAATGTACTAAATATACAGTTAAAAACCTACTAGCAAATTATAGTCATTTTATTATTTGGTTACTTTTTTAGCAAAAAATTATAATTAAACCTTGTGTGCTCGGTAGTTGTTGGATAAAATCCGCCACCAACAAATTTGTTTTAACGACGTATGGTACCAAACTACGGGTTTGGAGAGCGATGCGGCCTTAACTAGAGGTTTCTATGAAAGAAGGTATTCACCCTAAGTACGAAGTAATTTCAGCAACATGTTCATGCGGAAATGAATTCGAAACAAGCTCTACTCTTTGTAAAAACATTCACTTAGACGTATGTTCTGCGTGTCACCCGTTTTATACTGGTAAGCAAAAAGTTTTAGACACTGGCGGACGTGTTGATCGTTTCAACAAGCGTTTCGGCGCACTTGGTAGCAAGAAGTAATTTTTGCTATTTAGTTAAAAGAAGCACCTTAGGGTGCTTTTTTTGTGCCTGAAATTTATCTTTACGTGCTTTTCCTGCCTATTTATACGTTATCTCCTTTGCATAACTATTTCTTGTTCTTATTCTGAGTATGCATAAACCTTTGCAGACAAAGTACGTAATAGTCTCTATATTTTGAAGTGTTCATTTTTTAACTAAGTTGTTAAATGTAGCTAACGTGAAGATAAATGTTTTTAAAGTAGACTATTAAGCTGTTTATAGTTATTTATACTAAAAATTTGATAGTCGTTTTTAGAGAAAATGGCTCGCGGCTAAAAGTACCTCTAAAAATGCTTTTTATATGAATTTCTATTTATGAAATGTCGCTATATCTTCGCAAAGTTACTGAAAAACCTCTTAAAATTAATGAATCTAGCATATAACAGGATAGACCTGATATTGCTTGGAATTTAAAAATAATAAGGGTATCGTAACCCAGACAACACCTCTCACTTTAACTTAAATTGCAGGATACAATCGCGTTATGTCAGACTTTCGTGAACAAGCACTACATTACCATTCTCATCCCGTTCCAGGAAAAATCAGCATTGAGCTAACCAAGCCTGCCGAAACGGTTCAAGATTTAGCTTTAGCATATAGCCCAGGTGTTGCTGAACCTGTGCGTGAAATTGCTGCTGATCCTGCAAATGCTTATAAATATACCGGTAAAGGTAATATGGTTGCAGTTATCACTAATGGTACTGCAATTTTGGGCTTGGGTAATTTAGGCCCTTTGGCATCAAAGCCTGTAATGGAAGGCAAGGCGCTGTTATTTAAGCGCTTTGCAGGCCTTGATTCTATTGATATCGAAGTGAAGCATAAAACAACAGAAGACTTTATTAACACGGTTGCTAATATTGCCGATACATTTGGTGGTATTAATCTTGAAGATATTAAAGCCCCAGAGTGTTTTGAAATTGAAAAGGCATTGATTGAGCGCTGTAGTATTCCGGTTTTTCATGACGATCAACACGGCACTGCAATTGTAACAGCCGCTGGTATGTTGAATGCACTTGAAGTGCAAGAGAAATCGATAGAAGAGGCTATTATAGTATGTTTAGGTGCTGGTGCGGCTGCAGTTGCCTGTATGGAACTGTTAATTAAGTGTGGTGCACTGCGTGAACACATTTACATGCTTGACCGTAAAGGCGTTATTCATACTCGTCGTGATGATTTAAACGAGTACAAACAACTATTCGCTAACAATACGGATAAGCGTACGTTGCAAGATGTTATTGCTGATGCTGATGTATTTGTTGGTGTATCTGGCCCTAATTTGTTAGCAGCCGATGATTTAAAACTGATGGCTGATAAGCCGGTTGTGTTTGCGTGCTCAAACCCCGACCCTGAAATTGATCCCGCACTTGCACACAGCGCACGCAACGATTTAATTATGGCGACAGGGCGTTCTGATTATCCAAACCAAGTGAATAATGTTTTGTGTTTCCCGTTTATTTTTCGTGGTGCACTAGATGTGCGCGCAAGTGCAATTAACGATGAAATGAAAATAGCAGCAGTAGAAGCGATTCGTAGCATTGCAAAAGAGCCTGTACCAGCAGAGGTCTTAAAAGCCGCCGGTGTTGATAAGCTGGAATTTGGTGCTCAATATATTATTCCAAAACCGATGGATCCACGTTTATTACCACGTATAGCAAGAGCGGTTGCTCTTGCTGCTGTTGAGTCGGGTGTAGCACAAATTGATTTGCCAGAAAGCTATATGCAGTAAATCTATACCGTAAAATTTAATCATAAAAAAACCTCAGTAATTACTGAGGTTTTTTTATTTTACTTTATCTATTTATTCGTCATCTAAAACAGGGACTTCTAACCCCATTTCTTGCATTATTTTTTTCACTTCTTCTGGTACTTTTTCAGCGTTATCTTTACGTAAGTCATCGTCATTAGGTAAAGGTTGACCTGTAAATGCATGTAAAAACGCTTCACATAGTAGCTCACTGTTTGTTGCGTGACGCAGGTTATTAATTTGACGACGAGTACGTTCGTCAGTTAATACCTTTAATACATTCAGTGGGATCGAAACGGTGATCTTCTTAACTTGTTCTGATTTTTTCCCGTGTTCTGCGTATGGGTGAATATACTCACCATTCCATTTAGCCATAAGATGTATCGTTGCCTCAGATTATTAATTGCTCACATGCGCTAAAATGCGTGTGAATATGCGTGAAATTCTATCGATTTAAAAAAGATAGTCAAATACTAGTTGTTTGGCCATCTAGCTGTTTAAATGTTTTGACTTCTCAAATTGAATAAACTACTCTTTTAGACGTCTAAACATCCAAATTAATCAGGTGACGAATATGAGCGAAAAAAACAAAGCAACCATTGCGGTCCGTAGTGGCGTTGAAGCCGATAAACACCACGGTGCAGTGGTCGCGCCAATCTATTTATCGACTACTTATTCGTTTGCCGATTTTGATACTAAACGCCAATATGATTATGGCCGCAGCGGTAATCCTAACCGCGATATCTTAGCCGAGACCCTTGCTGAGCTCGAAGGTGGAGTACGCGGCATAATTACAGCCACAGGCATGGCGGCTGTACACTTAGCAACTCAGCTGCTTAATCACGACGACACGCTAGTGATCCCACACGACTGCTACGGTGGAAGCTACCGTTTATTTACGTCCCTGCAAAAGCGTGGCTTGCTAAAGCTTGAGGTTTTAGATTTAACAAAACCAGAAAGTCTTCAAAAAATATTAGTAATTAAACCAAAACTCATTTGGATTGAAACACCAAGTAACCCTGTACTACGTTTAACTGATATTAAAGCGGTTACTGATATTGCTAAGCAGTGTGGCGCACTGGTGGCCGCTGACAATACATTTTTATCGCCTGCTTTACAAAATCCGATTAAGTTTGGTGTAGATATTGTGGTGCATTCAACCACTAAATATATTAACGGACACTCAGATGTAGTGGGCGGTGCTGTTATTGCTGCAACACAAGAGATCGGTGACGAGCTTGCTTGGTGGGCTAATAACATTGGTATCACAGGGGCACCTTTTGATAGCTATTTAACGCTTCGTGGTTTACGTACTTTAAATGTGCGATTAAGGCAGCATCAAGAAAATGCATTAGCAATAGCTAAGTATCTCGAAGAATCTGAGTTCGTTAGCCAAGTTTATTACCCTGGGCTTGAGTCGCACCCCCAACATGAATTAGCGAAAGCACAGCAGCTTGGTTTTGGTGGCATGGTTAGCTTTGATATTAAAGGCGATATAAACGATGCTGCGGCTTTTTTAACTAGTCTACATAACTTTAGTTTAGCTGAGTCGCTAGGCGGCGTTGAGAGCTTAATATGCCACCCTGCTACCATGACGCATGCAGGGATGGATGCAACAGCGCGCTTAGAAGCCGGCGTTGGTGATACGCTTATTCGTGTTTCTGTCGGAATAGAAGACATTGAAGATTTATTAGCAGATCTTGAACGTGTATTTACACTTGTAAAACCTGGCAGAAAAAACAATACAAATCGATTAACTAAAGGTGCGGGAACATCGAGCGGTGATGCTAAGTTAAGTGCCGCTTACCCCGCGCTTTGGTAACTAACATGACTAAAAATATACATAAATTTGGCGGTTCGAGTTTAAGTTCAGCGCAGCGTTACAAAAGTGTTGCGGGTATTATATTAGAGCACACACAACCTGGTGATTGCGTTGTGGTATCAGCAGCTGGGAAAACAACCGATACACTAGTTAAGTTATGGCAAAGTTACCAGCAGCAAGATACACATGTAATTGCTGATATTTTATTACAGTTAAATAATCATCAAATAGATTTAATAGAGCAGTTATTACAAGCTAATACAAAGCGTAACGCTCTAAAAATATTGAATGAAGAGCTATCAACAATAACGCTGTTAGCGCAAACAGGGCAGCTACAAGAAGCCCAATTGCTTGCTCATGGAGAGTTATGGTCAGCACGCGTACTCGCTGCTTACCTGCAGGAGCTTAATGTTGATGCGTGTGTTCACGATGCGCGTGCTTTATTTACATTAAATGATGGGCAGTTATTACATGAACAAAATACTCAACAGTGCGCAAATTTAATTGCGCATAATAAAATTAACGTTGTGACTGGATTTATTGCAGCTAATACAGCAGGGGATACTGTAACGCTTGGTCGTAATGGAAGTGATTATAGTGCGACCTTACTCGCTAATTATTGTCATGCAAAACAAGTCTGTATTTGGACTGATACACAAGGTGTATTTAGTACCGACCCTCGTAAAGTTAGTAAAGCGATTAAATACGCGAAGGTGTGTCGTGGACAGGCCAATTTATTAGCACGGCTAGGTAACCCCGTATTGCATGCTAAAACATTATCTCCTCTTAAAAATACGGATATAAAATTATCAGTACGAAGTAGTTTTGATGTACAAGCTAGCTCTACTGACATCGTTAAAGAAGGTAGTGCCAAACAAAAGCGCTTTATAACAACGTTACAAAATATTGATTTATTGATAGTTGAAAACTTAAGTGAAGGAGATATTGCGCATGTGAGTCAGCTTATTCAGCATAGCTTGCATCACTTTAGTCAAAATGGTGAGACGTACTTAGTTGTGCCAGCTATTTCGACGCATCAGGTTATTAGCTATTTTGAAGGTCGAGCTAATATTAACGAATCGAGCTTACACGGGTGTGCTGTGATAGCGCCAGAGCAAGATATTAGTAAATTGCACTTATTGGCGATTAATTTATTAAATTCACATGCGATTGAACCACGATTTGCACACCAAGATAGCGGCTATATTTTATTACTTACTGATCAAGTGATTGATAGCGATATACTTAGCATATTACACGATAAGCTGATTAACAAAGGGCAGGAAATTGCTTTAATAGTCGCTGGACTTGGTAATGTAGGTGAGGTGTTTATTGAACAGTTATCTACTCAAGTTGAGCGCTTGTCAGATGACTTTAGTATTAAGCTTGTTGGCTTAGTGCGCTCTCAAAAAATGCTTTTTAATCCTAATGGGATTGGTGTATCGCAATGGAAAACCCAGTTTCAACTTGAAGCGTCTGATTATCAAAACCAAACATTATTAAATGCAATTGATGAACTTGATTACGAACATAAAGTGATTGTAGATATAACAGCGAGTGAAAAGTTTAGCCGGTTATATCCTGATTTTGTAGAAATGGATTGTCATTTAATAAGTGCTAATAAGTATGCAGGTACAGCTCCTACTAATTGGTATAAAGCACTACGTACAAGTATCTCTGAACGCAACTTACATTGGCGTTATAACACCAGTGTGGGGGCTGGTTTACCCATTAATTTTGCGCTTGCTGATTTACAAAATAGTGGCGATAAAATAACACGTATTGAGGGCGTGTTTTCTGGGACGTTATCGTGGTTGTGTAGTAAGTATGATGGTTCGATTATATTTTCAGATTTAGTGCTCGAAGCGCAAAAAATGGGTTTTACGGAGCCCGATCCTCGCGAGGATTTATCTGGGCGTGATATGCAGCGAAAATTGCTTATTTTAGCCAGAGAGTTGGGGGTTGAATTAAATCTTGAGGATATTAGTCTTTCGGCATTGATGCCTGATGAGCTTGCGCAAGGGAGTTGGGATGATTTTTTAAGTAAAAAATCCCAGTTAGATAGCTTTATTCAAGAGCATGCAAAGAGAGCTAAGGCACAAAATTCGGTGCTTCGTTATACAGGCTTACTCGAAATCGCAGAAAATGAAGTAATAGCGAAAGTCGGTATCGCGTATGTATTACAAAGTGATGTTTTGGCTAGTTTAACGCCAGGAGATAATATTTTTGTTATAAATAGTAAGTGGTATAGCGATAACGCGCTCGTTATCCAAGGCCCTGGTGCTGGTAAAGAGGTCACTGCAGCGGGTGTACATTCTGATTTGTATTGGCTGGTCCAAAATTTAAGGTAGCATTACGGCAGCCTAAAGTGGCTGCCGTTTTTATTTAACGCTATTTAAAATAGCTCTTCTTCTGTTTTTGTATCTTCCTCAAATATATCGGTAGGTTGGGAAAGTACATACTTAGTTGGGGCTGTACCTTTGTCAAAATATTCAAAGCGGCTTGTGTAATCGTTTTTGTGGCTCAGTAAACCTGTTGCTAAATCAATACGAATAGATACTAAGTCTTCGGGTGGTTCTATAGGCGCTTCTGGTGCATCTTCAAGTGCTACTTTCATAAACTCAATCCATGCTGGTTGCGCCGTTTTAGCCCCTGACTCTGCCCCTGAGATTTGACTGCTATCAAGGTTGTTATTATATGTTGAGCGGCCTAACGAGTTACCGGGGTTATCAAACCCAACCCATACAGACGTTAGTACATTACGATTAAAGCCACTAAACCAAGTATCTACTGAGTCATTAGTCGTGCCTGTTTTACCTGAGAGATCACGTCTCTTTAATGCTTGAGCACGCCAGCCTGTTCCGCTCCAGCCTGTTTTATGTGCCCAACTACCACCGCCCCAAATACCACTATGCATTGCATCAGCAATTAAAAATGCATTCTGTTTAGAGATAATCCGTGGTGCGCATTTTTTTCTTGTTGCTTTTCAGTTTCGAAATTCTGCATTGTTACATCGTTGTTCAATACGCTTAACGTACTATCGCTATCGTCACAAGCTTCTGTTGGGTTTGTTTTAAATAACACGTCACCATAAGCATCTTGAATTTCAGAAATGAAGTAGGGTTCTATTAAATGCCCGCCATTTGCAAAAGCACTCATACCGCGTGCAAGTTCAAGCGGCGTAATAGAAGCGCTACCAAGCGCAAGTGATTCACTGCGATTAATATCTGAATTTTTGAAGCCAAATTTTAGTAGGTGCTCTGCCGTACGCTGTAGGCCAACTCCGCGTAACAAGCGCACCGAAATAACGTTTTTAGATTGTGCTAAAGCACGACGAATACGAATAGGCCCATTATAAACAGCGGGGCTGTTTTTTGGTCGCCATGCAACACCTTGGCTTTTATCCCATTGGTTAATTGGTGCATCGTTTAATATTGAGGCTAAGGTGTAGCCTTTTTCCAGTGCAGCAGAGTAAATAAAAGGTTTTATATTAGAGCCTACTTGGCGCTTAGCTTGTACTGCTCGGTTATATTGACTTTGTTCGAAACTATAACCACCCACAATCGCTTTAATGCGCCCATTTTGTGGGTCAAGAGAAACGATGGCACTAGATGCTTCAGGAATTTGGCTAAGTAAATAGCTACCGTCGGTATTTTTACGTAACCAAATTTGTTCGCCGGGTGCGAGTATTTCATTGGCTGCTTTAGGTGCAAAGCCTTGGCGATAACGCGTAATGTATTTACGAGCCCACTTTAGGTTATCCCAAGTTAGTGTGGTTTGCTCGCCACTTTTAAGTAATACATCAGCTGTTTTGTCATTCACTGCGATTACAACGGCCGCTTTTAATTGGCCAAACTCATTTACAGATTTTAGCTCACTGAGTATTTGAGACTTGCTAAATACAGGCTGTGTTTCTGGATCCCACAACGTTTTAACAGAGCCTCTATAACCATGGCGCATATCATAATTGTGTAAATTATTGATGAGTGCTGTTTGTGCCGCTTTTTGAACTTGTGACTCAACAGTAGTAAATATTTTATAACCTGAGTTATAGGCTTTATCGATTCCGTAACGTGCCACCATTTCTGCACGCACCATTTCAGAAATATAAGGAGCATACAGATCAATTTCTGCACCGTGAAAATAAGCTGTAATAGGTTGCCTGATGGCATCGTTGTATTGTGTTTGTGTTATGTAGTTTTCTGTTAACATGCGGCCAAGAACAACATTGCGACGAGATTTTGCGCGAGTTGGGTTACGGATCGGGTTTAAGGCTGATGGCGCTTTGGGTAAGCCGGCAATCATCGCCATTTGGGCAAGTGTAAGATCTTTTAATTCTTTTCCGTAATATACCTGTGCAGCAGCGCCAATACCAAAAGCACGGTTACCTAGTTCTATTTTGTTTAAATAGAGTTCAAGAATTTCGTCTTTCGTTAGTAAATTTTCTATATGAAGCGCTATAAAAATTTCTTTAACTTTACGAATATAAGCTTTTTCACGAGTTAAGAAGAAGTTTCGAGCTAGCTGCATTGTTATTGTACTTGCACCTTGCTTTTTTTCGCCTGTTGAAATCAAAACCAATGCAGAACGAACAATACCAATAGGGTCTATTCCCACATGGTCATAAAAACGATTATCTTCAGTTGCTAAAAATGCATTTATTAAAGGTTTTGGTATTTCGTCAATCGTTACGGGGATCCGTCTTTTTTCACCAAATTGATTGATCAGAAGGCCATCTTTAGTGAATACTTGCATAGGAGTTTGTAATTGCACATCTTTTAAAACTTGCACACTTGGAATATCAGGTTTAACGTAGTAATAAAGACTGATTAAAGTAATCAGCCCAAGTAATGTGCAAATGATAAAAAATTGTAAAGTTCGTTTTAATAAAATCACTTATATTTCCCTAAATGGACTCCCAATTATGTATGGAGACTGCTAGTATATATTGATTAAAAAATGAATAATATTTTTTAAGATAAAAATTATAACTTGTTTATTATTAAAACAAAGGCCAAGTTTCAAACATGCTAAGTCAACTATTTCAAAAGCCGTCAAAAATGATGGTAGGAATTGATATTGGATCGCACTCTATCAAGGCGGTACTTTTAAGTGAAATTGAAACTGGATTTCGTCTTGAAGCATTAGCGATTGAACCAATGCCTAAGGGCGCAATGAGCGAACGTATTATTCAAGATATTGAAGCAATTGGTAATGTAATATCAAAATTAAAAAGAAAGTTACCAAAATCACTAAAATCTGCTGCTGTAGCCGTCTCTGGCCAAACAGTTATTACTAAAGTTATTTTTATGGATGTGTCATTAACTGACGCTGAACTTGAATCACAAATTGAAATTGAGGCTGATAGCCTTATTCCATACCCCCTTGATGAAGTTAGCTTAGATTTTGAAAAATTATCAACAAATGAAGCCGATCCAAGTAAAATGAATGTGTTACTTTCTGCAGCCCGCACAGAAAGTGTCGAAGCGCGAGTTGGTGCTTTAGAAGTTGCCAATTTAGAAGCGAAAGTTGTTGATGTAGAAAGCTATGCATTGAGCCGCTCGATGGATGTTTATTACAAGCAGTTACCAAGCGATGCCTTTAATAAGTGTGTTGCTGTAGTTGATATTGGTGCTGTGTTGATGTTGGTGAGTGTTGTACAAGCCGGTGAAACAATATATACCCGCGATCAAGTTTTTGGCGGCGATCAATATACCAATAGTATTGTTGCTTACTATAATAAAGGGTTCGATGAAGCTGAAATTGGAAAAACATCGGGTGATCTTCCGCCAAATTACACTTTTGAAGTACTTGCTCCTTTTCAAACATCATTACTTCAACAAGTACGTCGAGCGGTACAGATGTTTTTGACTACCAGCGGTAAAGACCAAATTGATTATATTGTTCTAACCGGTGGAACTGCCATGATAAATGGGCTAGATCGTTTATTAATAGAAGAACTTGGTATCCACTCCATTGTTGTAGAACCGTTTACGAATATGGAAATTTCTCCCAAGGTAGACCGTAATGTAATGCAACGCCATAGAACACAGTTTGCTATTGCGACAGGACTGGCATTAAGGAATTTTTCATCATGCCACATATAAATTTATTACCTTGGCGTGAATTGCAACGCGAAGAGTCAAAAAAGAAATTTGTTACTATTTTAATTGCTGTTGTTATTGTTTGTTTTGCAAGTATGTATGTATTGAACTCGTTCTATACTGCTTTAAAGGATGGACAGAATTTAAAAAATAACTACCTCAGTTCAGAAATTAGTCTATTAGATAAGAAAATTAGTGATATTAGAGATTTAGATTATAGGAAAGAAAACTTACAACAACGTATGCATCTAATTGAAGAATTACAGAGCAGTCGTAACTTAGGCACTCAAATAATGGATGAAGTTGCTAAAATAGTCCCCGCTGGTGTTTATTTAACTAAGTTAGAACGTCGAGGCAATAGAATTCATGTATTAGGGCGCAGTGAATCAAATAACCGCCTCTCCAACATGCTTAGAGAAGTACAAAACTCATATTTATTAGAGCGCCCAACAATGCAAGGCATTGTTGCTGGCAATCAATCTTCTCGTTTACTTAGTGATTTCAATATGGAGTTTTACGTTAAACCATTTGATAAAATTGGTGAGGTTCCAAATGAACCTTGATTTAAAAGCGTTTAGTGATATTGATTGGAATGAAATTGAACTTGATAATATTGGCGAATGGCCAATTGCTGTTAAGGTTATTTGCGCTACATTTGTTGCTGCTTTAGTGCTGTTTTTTAGTTATAGCTTATTGGTATCTGATGAAATTGATAGTTACCATAATGCGGTTACAAAAGAAGTTGAATTACGGACAACTTATCGTACCAAATATGCTGTAGCCAGCAGGCTTGATATTTATCGTGAACAAATGCTTAAAATGGAGGAGAAATTTTCTCAATTATTAAAGCGTTTACCAACCTCAAATGAAACCCCTGGTTTATTAGATGATTTATCTTATGTGGGAACTACAAGTGGTTTAACTTTTTTAAAGATTGGCTGGCTGCCAGAAGTTGAAAAAGAATTTTATACTGAGCTACCTATTAAAATAGAGGTTGTAGGTACTTATCATGAGTTTGGTGAATTTGTGGGAAAAGTGGCTCAATTGCCGCGTATTGTGAGCTTACACGACTTTTCTATTTCATCCTCAGGCGAAAAGCAGTTAACATTTAGTGTGGTGGCAAAAACTTATCGCTATGAAGAAGGGGAGGTAAAGTGAAGCATTTTTCCTTTATTCCTATAGTTGCTCTCCTGCTAAGTGGTTGTAACGACGATACCTCAGAACAAAAAGAGTTTATAGATCAAGTTAAAGCGAGTACGACTGCTAGAGTTGAAGCAATTCCTGAATTAACAAAGTTCGAGCATTTTGAATATAACGCTGGGCAGCTAAGGAGTCCTTTTGTGGCCCCGCAGCCTGAAATAATCCAAAACAAATTAACTCAAGTTAAAAATTGTTTACATCCGGATCCTGAACGCCAACGTGAAACCTTAGAAAAATACCCACTGGATAATTTATCTATGAAAGGAACAATCGGATCAAGTGGACAAGCTTGGGCGCTCATTACAGCTACAGACGATACTTTACATCGTATTACAGTCGGTAATTATTTAGGTAGCTATGATGGCAAAGTACAATCAGTAAATAATGATTATATTGAGTTAATAGAATTAATCCCAGATGGGTCTGGTTGTTGGAAAGAGCGCCTGACTAAATTAGAAATGTTAGAGGCGGCAACCAATGGCGCAGGTTAATAACAAAAAAGGTAAGAACAAAATGCATAAGGGTGTACTTTGGCACAACCGTATTCAACGAGCTCTATTTGCAACTTTAGCTCTGGTTATAGCCAATTCAGCTATTGCAGCGCCGTTGCTCTATGATATTCGTTATAACCCATTACTCAAGGGTGAAACCGAGTTGCAGCTGGTATTTGATGAAAAGTTAACGCAAGAACCAAAAATACAAGTATTTAATAGCCCGGCACGAATTGAAATGATGTTTGATTCGGCACAATTAGAGCAAGGTCTTGAAAATGTACAGGTAAACCAAGCTGGTATTAATAATGTTACTAATGTACTTACTGATAAGGGATTAAAAGTAACAATAAATCTTACTCGTTTGAAAATCTATGAGACGGAAGTTAATAATAATTTAGTGTCTTTACGTGTTTCTGATAACCCATTAACAGAGCAAGACGTTGATGATGAAGCAACTAACTCTGATGCAGTGTCTGGAAATTATATCAATCGGATTCAGTCTATTGACTTTCGTCGGGGGAGAAGGGCGAGGCAAAAATACTGGTGTTCTTACAAGATACGCAAGCCGCAATAGAAGTGCATGAAAGTGGTGGTAAAATTATTGCTGATTTTCATCATACAGATATTTTAGATGACTTACTGTATGAGTTAGATGTGCTCGATTTTGGCACCGTAGTAAGCAGCATTGAAACTTTTAAAGAAGATGGATTAAGCCGCGTTGTTATTGAACCAAATGCCGCTTTTACTTTTACCTACCAACAAATAGATAATATTCTTACTTTAACGGTGGAAAAAGACGAAACGCAAAATGCATATTTAGATGGTGGTAAAGATTACCAAGGCCGCCTAATGACATTAAATTTTCAAGATATTTCTGTTCGTGCAGTGTTACAAATCATAGCGGGCTATAATGACTTTAATTTAGTCACTAGTGACTCGGTGACAGGCAATATTACATTACGCTTAGATGGCGTGCCTTGGGATCAGGCGCTTGATGTTGTACTTAAAATTAAAGGCTTAGACAAGCGTATGGATGGTTCTATTTTGATGGTTGCCCCATCAGAAGAGCTTGCAGCACGTGAAGCTAAAGATTTACAAGCAAAGCAGAACGTAGAAAACTTAGAGCCGCTTTACAGTGAATACATTCGTTTAAACTACGCAAAAGCAGAAGAGTTTGCTGATTTATTAAAAACAGATACAAATAGTATTATCACTCAACGTGGTAGCGTATCTGTTGATAAGCGTACTAATACATTATTACTCAAAGATACGGCCAAAAGTATTGAGAGCGTGCGACGCATGGTCGAAACACTTGATATAGCGGTTAGACAGGTTGTAATCGAATCACGTATGGTAACCGTGCGTGATAATGTAACCGAAGATTTAGGTGTGCGTTGGGGGTTTAGCGACCAGCAGGGCAGTGATGGCATATCAGGTACACTTGAAGGCGCTAATACAATATCAAATGGTATCATTCCTGATATCTCTGATCGTTTAAACGTGAATTTACCCGTGACAAACCCATCAGCAAGTATCGGCATGCATATCGCCAAGTTAGCTAACGGTACTTTGATTGATTTAGAGTTAACAGCTCTTGAGGAAGAAAACAAAGGTGAGATTATTGCGAGCCCTCGTATTACTACTGCAAACCAACAACAAGCACGAATAGAGCAAGGTACTGAAATACCTTATGTTGAGTCAGCTTCTAGTGGTGCGACAACGGTTAGCTTTAAAAAAGCAGTACTGAGTTTACAAGTAACACCTCATATAACTCCTGATAATAAAGTTATTTTGGATTTAATTATTACTCAAGATACGCGAGGAGATACAGTTCAAACAGGAACTGGGCCAGCTGTTGCAATTGATACTCAGCAAATTCAGACACAAGTGCTAGTGGAAAATGGGCAAACAATCGTGCTCGGCGGTATTTTTCAGCAGCAAATCATAAATTCGACTAAAAAAGTACCTCTACTTGGTGATATTCCGTACTTAGGAAGGCTGTTTAAGAGTACAAGTGAGTTTAACGAAAAGAGAGAATTACTTATTTTTGTAACACCAAAAATACAAATAGACTAAAATTAGGCGTATTTTTGTTAACCAATGGGCGATTATTCAGATTAATTGCTCGTTATATGGCTTTTTATTCTAATTGACTTGAAATACCCCAGCAATTACTGAGATAATCCCCTCCTTAATTTTGGGGCCAGGTCGTTAGGCGGGGTTTTATTTCAAATTTTAGAGTTCGTTTGTACTAAAAGATATGGCTGAGAAACGTAATATATTTCTAATTGGCCCCATGGGGGCTGGAAAAAGCACAATTGGTCGTCACATTGCCGATCAATTACACCTTGAATTTGTTGATTCTGATCAAGAAATCGAACGCCGTACCGGTGCAGATATTGCCTGGGTGTTTGATCTTGAAGGTGAAGAAGGCTTTAGACTTCGTGAAGAATCTGTTATTGGCGACTTAACTGAGATGCAAGGTATTGTACTTGCAACTGGTGGTGGTTCAGTAATGAGTAAAGAAGTCCGAAACAAGCTTTCTGCTCGCGGTATAGTAGTATACCTAGAGACACCTATAGAAAAGCAAGTTGCACGCACACAACGCGACAAGCGTCGCCCATTGCTGCAAACTGAAGAAGCACCTCGTGATGTACTAGAGCGCTTAGCAGAAGAACGCGAACCGTTATATAAAGAAGTGGCTGATTTTGTTGTACGCACTGATGAGCAAAGCGCTAAAGTTGTTGCTAACCAAATCATCGAGAAATTAGATTTTTAAAAACCAATAATAAAGGAAGACTGAGCATGCTTGAATTAACTGTTAATTTGGACGAGCGAAGTTATCCTATATATATTGGTCAATCTGCACTTCAAGATAATGGCCGCCTAATTCACTACATTGGTGATTGTCGGCCTATCATCATTACTAATGACACAGTTGCACCTTTATATCTACAAGGACTACTTGATTCGTTAGCTGAGCTAAAACCACTCTCTTTTGTCATACCTGACGGTGAGCAATATAAATCACTAGAATGGTTTGAAAAAATATCTGCTTTTTTACTCCAAAATAACTGCGGTCGTGATACGTGCTTAATTGCATTAGGTGGTGGTGTTATAGGTGACTTAACTGGGTTTGTAGCTGCATGTTACCAACGCGGTGTGCCATTTATTCAAATACCAACCACATTGTTATCGCAAGTAGACTCATCAGTTGGTGGTAAAACAGCTGTAAATCATCCTTTAGGTAAAAATATGATTGGGGCATTTTATCAGCCACAAGCGGTTTTTATTGATACCAAATCTTTGCATACGCTACCAGCAAGAGAGTTTGCTGCCGGTATGGCTGAGGTTATAAAATATGGATTGATTTATGATACTGAATTATTTAGTTATTTAGAAAAAAACGTAAAAGACTTACAGCAATTAAATGAAGCGTGTTTACAGCATATTATTTTTAGATGTTGTGAAATTAAAGCTTTAATTGTTGCTCAAGATGAAAAAGAGCAAGGCCTTAGGGCACTTTTGAATCTGGGTCATACATTTGCCCATGCGATTGAAGCGCAAATGGGTTACGGTATTTGGCTACATGGTGAAGCTGTTGCAACAGGAATGGTGCTTGCCGCACAACTTGCTCATACACGCAAAGACTTGAGTGCTGATGAAGTGGCACGTATTATTGATGTTATTACGCAATATAACTTACCAACTAAAATACCTACAGAAATGACAAGCGAGCAGTTTTTAACCCATATGCGTAAAGACAAAAAGAATAAAAAAGGTACAATTCGGTTTATTTTACCAACCCAATTTGGTCAATGCGCATTAGTTGATGATGTATCTGACGACCAAGTTCGAGCCTTAATCGAGCAATAAATGCAGTCACAAATTTTACCAAGCCGTGCGGCTTTGGTGGATAGAATCGCATTGCAATTTGAATACGGGCAAAACCTTATCGTTTTACTTGGCACATCAGGGCTAGGTAAAAGTTATATGCTCGAAACCTTCATTACCGATAAATATAATGACTTCAATAAAGCTTTTGTACAAGTAACAGGAAAAATGACTGATACTCAGCTTATGAGTCAGTTATTAGAACAAAGCTTTAATGCTCCTTTGGTGGATCATAACTTAAGCTTATCTGAAAACTATTATCAATTGCTTCAACAGCAAACATGTGGGCCTTGTTTGTGGGTGCTTGACGGTGGTAGACATCTTTCAGAAGAAATACTCATTGAGCTTGAGTCATTGGCTAAAATGAGTCCAAGTACCTTGTATATTATGGTCGCTTCACAATCAAAACTGTTTTTTAATGATGTTGTTGAAATTTATTTAGAGCCTTTAAGTCTACGAGAAAGTAAGCAGCTTATGAGTTGGTACTTCACTGCTCTTCCTTATGACGAGGATCCTGTTTTCCAGACTTTTTTGTCTGAAGCTCGAGGGAATCCTAGCTTATTGTTGGCATGGCAACCCACTGAACATGTGGCAGATTTTACAGTCAAAGACAAAGTATCGTGGCGATTACACTTATTAACTTTACTGTTGATAATAATGTTCTTAATTATAGGTTTATTGTATAAATCAAATATGACGCAATGGTGGCAGCAATATCATCAGCAGGAGCAACCTGAGTTGCTAACGTTAGCCATTCCAGTGAGCGAAGTAAGTAATCGACTCATGTCTCCTAATGAAGCGCCTATCCCCCAAATACTTCCAGATGTAATAAACGAGACGAAGCTTAAAGAGCACCAGAATGATGTGCCCGCAATTATGCAAAGCTTAAAAAAAGCGAGCGTAAAAACGGAACGGTTAGCTACAAATATAAAAATAGCTGAAGAGCACCCTAAATCGCAAATGAAGAATGAACAATCAGATATTGAAAAGAATTGGTACTTACAACAACCTACTCACCACATTGTAATTCAGTTATTAGCCGTAACACAGCAGCAAATTAGTATTGAGTTTATGACTAAATATGAACTGGAAGGTGAGGCCTATACTTATCAAACTAAAAGAAACAACAAAATTTGGTGGGTAGTTACGTTTGGTAATTTTGCGAGTTTAGAGGATGCAAAATTGGCAATGAAAACATTGCCTTCTGACATTTTGAAAAATAAACCTTTTTATAAAAAAATTAGCAAAATAAAACAAGAAATAGCACTAGTTGATCAGTAAATTAAATCGCTTTAGTGTAAAATCGCGTAACACCAGATTGAAGTAAAGAGCCGATGCAGCAAAAGAGTAGAGCCTTCCTTAAATGGGCTGGCGGAAAATACAGCCTCGTTGATGATATTAACGCGCGACTAAACCAAGCAAGCAAGCATGCAGACACTTTGGTTGAACCTTTTGTTGGTGCTGGATCGGTGTTTTTAAATAGTAATTTTAAACATTATATTCTTAATGATATAAATGCAGATTTAATAAACTTATACAAAGAACTAAGAAATTCACCAGATGAGTTTATTAGTGATGCAAAAAAGCTATTTGTTGATTTGAATAACCATCCTGACGCTTACTATGAGTATCGTGTACAGTTTAATCAAAGCCGCGATGTATATGAGCGATCAATGTTATTTTTGTACATGAACCGTTATGGTTATAACGGGTTGTGTAGATACAACTTAAAAGGTATTTTTAATGTGCCTTTCGGTAAATATAAAAAGCCTTATTTTCCTGAAAAAGAAATGTATTTTTTTGCCGCGAAAGCTCAGCAAGCAACTTTCACCTGTTTAGATTACGATGATGTATTTAAATTGGTACCTGAGAATGCAGTTATCTATTGCGACCCGCCATATGTACCCTTAAGTAAAACTGCATCATTCACCTCTTATGCAAAGGGTGGCTTTAATTTAGATGATCAGGCTAACTTAGCTAATTTGGCAGAGCGGGCAGCATTTGAAAATAATACACCAGTACTTATATCTAACCACGATACAGTATGGACACGAAAGATTTATAGCCAGGCATCATTGGATCAAATTCAAGTAAAGCGTACTATTAGCCCTAAAGGCGGTTCTCGTAATAAAGTAGATGAGTTAATGGCTATGTATTTACCACTAAAGCAACAATCGCGTAAATCGAAAATACAAAAACTATAAAAAGCACAATCGCAATTATAATTATTGAATATGGAGAGTGTTTTTTGAAGTCTGAATTGCGTTTGCTTTCTGATTGAACGCCAAAAAATGCTGCTAGCACACTTTGTAACGCGCTAAAAAATTGCAGCATTATATTAAAATAGAGGTTTTAAAGATGGCGCTTTTTTCGAATCATCTGAGCTGGTAAGTAGTTCTAATAAATCTAAATAATGAAACTGCGCACTTCTACTATCACCAGTAATCCACGAAACCCAAGACGAATCCTCTTCTATCTTAATACACACTTCAGCAGTATTTTTAGAAACCACAGATAGATTTTGATAATGGCAATTATTTACTGAGCTAATTTCCGGCTCAGAATTTGGAGAGAAACTAAACGCCCCAATAAACAATAATGCCGATGCAATTAATATCCCTGTTTTAAAAGCTCGCATATTTAGACCTAATTATTTGTTACTTTTTTAATCATACCAAAGGTTGGTTAAATAACAAACTTAAATATTTAAGATAATAGTGAATAATTATTAAAAATAATAACTTAACTATTCTTTTTAATTTTAGGGATCCATCATTATCTTTTATCCGTTCTTGGGTAACTTCATTAATTAAGTTACATTAACGAAATATACTATTTATTGATGGAGTTAGTCATGTTTAACCCAGAGCAAAAATATTTAATTGCCCCTTCTATTTTGTCTGCTGATTTTGCAAAACTAGGCGAAGATGTTGATAAAGTACTCGATGCGGGTGCTGACGTGGTTCATTTTGATGTGATGGATAATCACTATGTACCTAATCTCACAATTGGCCCAATGGTGTGTAAAGCACTCAGAGATTACGGTATAACAGCACCTATCGACGTACATTTAATGGTTAAACCTGTAGATAGCCTTATTCCACTGTTTGCAGAGGCTGGCGCATCAATTATTACTTTTCATCCAGAAGCCAGTGAACACGTTGATCGTACAATACAGTTAATTAAAGATCATGGCTGTAAAGCAGGCTTAGTGTTTAACCCTGCAACGAGTCTAAGTTATTTGGACCATGTTATTGATAAGCTAGATACCATTTTACTAATGTCGGTAAACCCTGGGTTTGGCGGACAAAGTTTTATCTCTCATACGCTTGAAAAGCTACGACAAGCTAAGCAACGTATAGTTGCATCGGGTCGTGATATTCGCTTAGAGGTAGATGGCGGTATTAAAGTCGATAATATTGCAGCAGCGGCTCGAGCGGGTGCAGATATGTTTGTGGCAGGCTCCGCTATTTTCAACCAACCTGATTACAAAGTGGTGATTGATCAAATGCGTGAGCAGCTTGGAAGTGTAAAATAATGAAGTACGACGTCGCCTTATTTGATTTAGATGGTACTTTGGTTGATAGCGTTTACGACTTGTATATTGCTATTAACCTAACCTTGAGTGACCTCGCTTTTCCTATCGTTAGCCAACGCTTAGTTGAAAGCTGGGTAGGTAATGGCATAGAAGTACTCGTTAAGCGTGCTTTGAGTGGCGATATGCAAGTGAGTGAACATTTAGACGAGTCACTTAGTGATAAAGCAATATCACGGTTTTATAAGCACTATGAGCAACAAGTTGGTGAGTATAGTGTGCTGTACCAACACGTGGAAACTGGGCTTGCAGCACTTCGTGGTATGCCAAAAGCGCTAATCACTAATAAGTCTCGAATTTTTACAGAGAAACTACTCGAAAAATTGGCCCTAACGAGTCATTTTGATGTGGTTGTATGCGGTGACGACATGGCAAAAAAACCATCGCCAGAACCATTGCTATTTGCCTGCAAAAAACTAAATGCGGAGCCTAATAAAGCAATAATGATAGGTGATTCTAAAAGCGATATACTTGCAGCTAAAGCCGCTAATATAGACGTAATTGCACTTAGTTATGGCTATAACCAAGGTGAAAGTCTTGAGGATTATAATCCGCAGTACCTATGCGATAACTTCTTAGATATAATACCTGTTCTAACGCAGCGTTAAATATTATTCATTAAGCAAAATAAAGGAAAATCATGAGTAAACCAGTAGTTTTAAGCGGCATTCAGCCAACCGGTGGTATGACAATAGGCAACTATGTTGGCGCTATTAACCAGTGGCTAAAGTTACAGGAAGACCACGAAAGTTTCTTTATGTTAGTAGACTTACACGCTATTACGGTTCGCCAAGAGCCTGAATTACTGCGCTCTCGAGTGTTAGATGGTATTGCTCTTTACGCGGCATGTGGCATTGATCCTGAAAAATCTGCGTTATTTGTACAATCGCAAGTACCTGAGCACGCACAATTAGCGTGGGTATTAAATTGTTACGCGCAAATGGGTGAGCTTAATCGAATGACTCAGTTTAAAGACAAGTCATCTAAGCACGCAAATAACGTAAACGTGGGCTTATTTTCATATCCGGTATTGCAAGCTGCAGATATTTTATTATACCAAGCTGATCAAGTACCAGTAGGGGATGATCAAAAGCAACACTTAGAGCTGACTCGCGATATAGCCACACGCTTTAATAATTTATATGGCGACGTATTTAAATTACCAGAGCCGTACATCCCTGAGTTTGGTGCACGCGTAATGAGCTTGCAAGATCCACTTAAAAAAATGTCTAAGTCTGACGAAAACCCAAATGGTTACATCATGTTATTAGATGAGCCTAAGCAAATTGTGAAAAAGCTTAAAAAAGCAGTAACTGATTCAGATGAACAAGCACGTATTTATTTTGATCGCACAGAAAAGCCTGGCGTATCAAACTTGCTTACTTTATTGAGTGTTGCAACTAAACGTTCAATTGAAGACCTAGTGCCTGAGTATGAAGATAAAATGTATGGCCACTTGAAAAAAGATACAGCAGATGCAGTTGTCAACATGATTGAGCCAATTCAAGCACGCTTTAAAGAGATCAGAGATGATCAAAACCTACTTGATAGCATAATGAAATCAGGTGCTGAAAAAGCAAGTGTACGTGCTGAGAAAACACTTAAATCAGTTTACGATGCACTTGGTTTTATACCTCGCGGTTAAATTATAAATATTGAACCCCCATAAAATACCGCTACTTAGCGGTATTTTATGTTGTAGTACATTCATTTTATGCAACATTACAGTATTGAAAGGAATTTACATGAGCTTTAAAGTTAAGCACTATGCTGCAAAAACGATTAAGACTAGCTATGCAATGGAGTGGGAAATGCTACTCACTGAATTAGTTATTGGCTTATTGTGCAGCGTATTTGCTTATCTTGGTTTTAAGGCGAGTGTATTACTCATTTTTGTCGCTAATTTATTTATTGCAGTATGTTGTTTTTCTTTAATAACATTTTCGATTGTTATGTTGATAAAAGAAAAGTTAGAGCAAAAAAATAGCGGGAAGTGAGTCTTCTCGCCATTTTTAATTAAGTGCAATCTCGACAGTTAAATAACCTCAAAGCCGATTAATTCGTAACAACTGAACCTCTATTTATTTAATAGAGGTTTTAAGTAATGCCCAGTATGTGAACGCTCACATTCGGCTACTTCTTCAGGCGTGCCTGCAATGAGTATTTCACCGCCGCCAGCTCCGCCTTCAGGTCCTAAATCGATAACCCAATCTGCTGTTTTAATTACATCGAGGTTGTGCTCAATAACCACAATGGTGTTACCGTGATCGCGCAGGCGATGTAATACAACAAGCAGTTGTTCAATGTCGGCAAAATGTAGGCCGGTTGTGGGCTCATCAAGTATGTACAGTGTTTTACCTGTATCCCGTTTAGAAAGCTCACGGGCAAGTTTTACACGCTGAGCTTCACCACCAGAGAGCGTAGTAGCTGCTTGTCCTAAGCGAACATACGATAAACCAACGTCCATTAGCGTTTTAAGCTTACGCGCAATAGCCGGTATTTTATCAAAGTAATCATGAGCGTCTTCAACAGTCATCTCAAGTACTTGGTGTATGTTTTTACCTTTGTATTGTACTTCGAGCGTTTCGCGGTTATAGCGTTTGCTCTTACACACATCACACGGTACATACACATCAGGTAAAAAGTGCATTTCAACTTTAATTAAGCCATCACCTTGGCACGCTTCACAGCGTCCGCCTTTAACGTTAAAGCTAAAGCGACCTACTTTGTAGCCACGTGAACGCGCTTCTTGTGTGCCTGCAAATAACTCACGAATGCCGGTAAATATACCTGTGTAGGTTGCCGGATTTGAACGCGGAGTACGACCAATCGGACTTTGATCAATATCAATCACTTTATCAAAATGATCTAAACCGCTAATTGATTTATACGGTGCCGCTTCGGCAGTGGTTGCGCCATTTAGCTCTGTATGAGCAAGTTTAAATAAAGTATCGTTTATTAGCGTTGATTTACCTGAGCCCGATACACCTGTCACACAGGTCATTAAACCAAATGGGATTTTTAAATCCACATTTTTAAGGTTATTACCCGTTGCGCCAAATAGCTCTAGCCATTTGTCGTTCGTTGGGTGACGTTCTTTTGGTATTTCTATTTTACGTACGCCTGATAAAAATTGGCCCGTAACAGACTCTTTGCTTGCTAAAATATCATCGCGTGTACCTTGTGCAATAATATGCCCACCATGAACACCCGCACCTGGACCAATATCAATAATATGATCTGCCGCACGAATAGCATCTTCATCGTGCTCTACCACAATAACGGTGTTACCTAAGTCGCGTAAATGGATTAGTGTTTGTAGTAAGCGGTCGTTATCGCGTTGATGCAGCCCAATAGATGGCTCATCTAGTACATACATTACACCTACAAGGCCAGCACCAATTTGACTGGCTAAGCGGATACGTTGAGCCTCACCACCTGATAATGTATCGGCGCTACGTTCAAGTGATAAATAATTGAGGCCAACGTTAATTAAAAACGATAAGCGGTCGCGAATTTCTTTTAATATTTTTTCAGCTATTTGGCCTTTTTTTCCGGTTAACTCTAAACCTTCAAAAAATTCCATGGCTTCACCAATACTCATGCATGTGATTGCAGGTAAGTTGGTTTGTCCAATAAATACATTTCGAGATTCTTCGCGTAAACGCGAGCCATGACAGCTAGGACAGGCTTGGCTTGTTTGGTATTTAGCAAGTTCTTCGCGTACAGAGCTTGACTCTGTCTCGCGGTAGCGGCGATTCATGTTATTTAAAACGCCTTCAAACTCATGGTTACGCGTAATTAAATCGCCACGGTCGTTACGGTAATTAAACGCAATTTTAGTGCTACCAGAGCCGTCTAATATAATTTTTTTCGAGTCGCTGTCTAAATCTTGATAAGGCACATCTAAATCAAAATTGTAATGATCCGCAACCGCTTGCAGCATTTGATAGTAATAAAAGCTGCGTTTATCCCATCCTTTAATTGCACCGCCAGCAAGGCTTAACTCTGGGTTATGCACTACGCGATTAGGATCAAAATATTGACGTATACCTAAACCATCACAGGTTTGACACGCACCAGCTGGGTTATTAAACGAAAACAAACGCGGCTCAAGTTCAGTCATTGCATAGCCACAAGTAGGGCAGGCAAAATTTGCTGAAAATAGAATCTCTTCAGCGCTGCTATCATCCATATATGCTACATGTGCAACGCCATTAGACATTTCTAGTGCAGTTTCGAACGATTCTGCTAAGCGTTGTTGTAAGCCATCTTTTACTTTAAATCTGTCTACAACCACTTCTATTGTATGTTTTTTATGAAGCTCAAGTGTTGGTGGATCAGACAAGTCACATACTTCACCATCTATACGGGCGCGAATATAACCTTGGCTAGATAGCTGTTCTAATAACTTAACATGCTCGCCTTTACGCTCTTTTACTATTGGCGCAAGCAGCATTAATTTACTGCCCTCAGGTAGAGCCAAAACAGTATCTACCATTTGGCTCACTGTTTGCGCAGCAAGTGGTAAATCATGTGTAGGACATCGTGGTTCGCCAACGCGGGCAAACATAAGTCGTAGGTAATCGTAAATTTCGGTAATAGTACCTACGGTTGAACGCGGGTTATGAGACGTTGACTTTTGCTCAATAGAAATGGCAGGAGAGAGGCCTTCAATGTGATCTACATCAGGCTTTTCCATAAGCGATAAAAATTGTCTTGCATACGCAGAGAGTGATTCAACATACCGGCGCTGCCCTTCTGCATAAAGTGTATCAAATGCAAGTGATGACTTCCCCGAACCAGATAGGCCAGTAATAACTATTAATTTATCACGTGGGATGGTTAGGCTGATGTCTTTTAAATTGTGCGTGCGGGCGCCTCGGACTTCAATGTTTTCCATGCTATCTCGTTTATTACCAAAATTATTTACTCAGTATCGCATAATACGAAGCAATATTAATCCTTGATCAATGAAAAATCCTTACTTATAGGCGATTAATTATTGCCAAGCTTATGGTAGAATCCCAACCTCAATTTTTCATAGAGTAAGATCACGCAGATAATGACCGCATCTTCACTTAATTCACGAGAAAAACGCGCCGCTGTATCACTGGCGAGTGTGTTTGCATTTAGAATGCTCGGCTTGTTTATGCTGATGCCTGTATTGGCTATTTATGGACAATCGCTTGAAGGTTTTTCGCCTATTTGGATTGGTTTTGCCATTGGTGCGTATGGTTTAACGCAAGCTGTATTACAAATACCTATGGGTCGATTATCCGATAAGATTGGCCGTAAAAAGGTTATTGTTGGTGGCTTAGTTGTATTTGCCATTGGCTCTGTAGTTGCTGCATTAGCTGACTCTATACAAATGGTTACCGTAGGCCGCGCTCTACAAGGTATGGGCGCAATAGCCAGTGCGCTACTCGCGTTTGCTTCAGATTTAAGCCGCGATGAGCAACGACCAAAGGTAATGGCCGTTATTGGTATGAGCATAGGAATGAGCTTTGCCTTTGCTATGTTACTTGGACCAATTGTTGCAGCTTCGTGGGGTATTGCGGGTGTATTTTGGTTGACTGCTATTTTAGCTGTCTTTGGTATATTTATAGTGACCATGCTAGTGCCAAAGGCGGTAAATAAAGCACCCAAAGGCGATACATTAGCAAGCTTTAGCGACATTAAAAAATTAATTAAACACCCTCAGTTAGCACGATTAAATGCAGGTGTATTGTTATTGCATTTAACGCTAACCACAATTTTTGTGGTACTGCCGAGTCAATTAATTAAAGATGGTTTGGTTGCCGACCAGCATTGGTATTTATATATCCCAGTGTTGTTTTTAGCCTTTTTATTAATGGTACCAATAATGATTGTGGCCATTAAAAAAGAGAAAGAAAAACAAGCGTTCATTGGCTCAGTAGCCTTGTTAACTATTAGTATGTTAGCAATGTCGGTATGGGTTAATAGTGTAGTAGGCATTGCTGTGTGTATGCTGCTTTATTTTGTGGCGTTTAACTTTTTAGAAGCCACTATGCCTGCGCTTGTATCGCGAATAGCACCTGCAAGCCAAAAAGGTTCAGCAATGGGTGGCTACTCATCTAGTCAGTTTTTAGGCGCCTTTTTGGGCGGTATGTTAGGTGGCTATGTAGCACAAACTACAACGACGCAAGCTGTGTTTGCGGCAGCGGCACTTGTTGGGTTAATATGGCTTATTATTGCGTGGAAAATGCAAGTCCCACCCAAAAGTAAAGTTATTAGTTTAATGACCAAATTAGATTCTGAAGAGCATGCTCAAACACTTGCTTCTCAGTTAGTTGCTTTACCAGGCGTAATAGAAGCAACTGTGGTTTGCGATGAAAGTCGCAGCTATTTAAAGATTAATGATAAAGAATTTGACCTAGACCAAGCGCGTAAAGTAGCTGGTTTAATCTAACATTTATAGGAGATGGTTCCATGGCACGCGGTGTGAACAAAGTAATTTTGGTTGGTAATTTAGGGCAAGATCCTGAAGTTCGTTATATGCCTAACGGCAACGGTGTAGCAAATATTACCTTAGCAACTTCAGATAGCTATAAAGATAAAAACACTGGCCAAATGGTTGATAAAACTGAGTGGCACCGTGTTGTATTCTTTGGCAAGTTAGCTGAAATTGTTGGTGAATATTGTCGTAAAGGTTCACAAATTTATGTTGAAGGTAAACTTCAAACACGTAAGTGGACCGATCAACAAGGCCAAGAAAAATACACTACAGAAATAGTTGTAGATGGCTTTACTGGTCAAATGCAAATGTTAGGCGCACGTGGTGGCGATCAACAAAGTGGTGGTTACCAAGGTAATCAGCCGCAAGGTGGACAACAAGGTGGTGGTTACCAAGGTAATCAAGCGCAAAGTGCTCAACAAAGTGGTGGTTACGGCCAAAATAATCAAGGCCAAAATAACCAGCAACAAGGTGGTTATGCTCCACAACAGCAAGCAGCACCTGCAGCGCAACCTCAGTCAGCGCCAGCACCACAACAAAATAATCAATACCAACAACCGCAAGGCGGCTTTGCACCACAACAAAATAGTGCACCGCAGCAACAAGGTGGTTTCGCTCCTAAACCACAAAGTGCTCCGCAAGGTGGCGCATCAAACCCAATGGAACCAACCATTGATTTTGATGACGATATTCCGTTCTAGCTTACGTATAATCTAAAAGTGTAAATATAAATCGCTTTTAATTAAAGTGTTAAACCAAACCCAGTGTAAAAACTGGGTTTTTTTTTAAAAGATGTAAAAATGACATGGTGTATCTATAAAACACTATGTCACTATTATCTAAACAATTAGCCACGTAACTGAAGCTAATGTTTATATCAATATTATTAAAATATGACTCATTCTTGCGAGCTAAATAACTTATCTACTTTGTTTCTTCTCTGTTGTAGAAGTATTTGCCAATCGTATCAGTTGCTCATTTTATTTTATGTAATTTGTATTAGTTGATATATAAATGATTGCAATCTATCCTCTACAGACTTTTTTAAATGAAGCTATGGGAAATATGAAAACTCATATCGTAACAGTATTTCTATTTTTTCAGCTTTTTAGTGCTAATTTGCATGCTCAAGTATCATCCGAGACTACGCAAGTTCTATTAATTAATTCTATAAATCAAGATATGCCATGGCAGAAAAGTGTTGAGGTTGGATTACGTGCAGAATTAACTAGACAAGCTTTTGACTTTGATCTCTTTGTTGAAAATATGGATGTTGGTCGCTTTGATGAAGTACAGCAAAAAAAGTGATGAAACTGTATTTACAGCAAAAGTATCAGAACAGAAAAATTGATATCATTGTTACTCAATCGGTATCAGCTGCAGCGTTATTGACTGAATTTTATGGTTTTTTCCCAGATGTACCAAAAATATATCTAGAGCCAGGCGCTAATTTTACAGTACCTGAGAGTATCAATACGGTTACAATAAATGCTAAATTAGACTACAAGCAGGCAACTCAAGATGCAGTTAATTTAATAAACCCAAAAGAGCTCATTGTTATTTTAGATACGACGAATGACATGGGGCGTAATTTTTATCAAAATCTTCTTCCGGTTATTGGTAATGATTTTCCTCATTTGAGGATAGAAAAATGGTTTGATGTGCCAACCGAGACCTTAATAAATAAAATAAATAATGCCCCATCTGATGCCATTGTATTGTTTACTCCTATTTTTCGAAAGTATAAGGGGAAGCAGTTAAGTCCTTTTCAGTTTGTAAAATTACTAACAAGTGATAACCAAGCTCCTATTTTTAGTTATTGGCATGCGTTATTAGGTTCTGGTATTGTTGGCGGGTACTTATTATCGGGCGAAACCATTGGTAATCGCATCGCAGAATCAATCATTTTTTTAAGGAAAATAAAAGCTTAAAACCGATTGATGATGAAAAACTCAGTGCGCACTATTATGATTGGAGACAATTAAAAAAGTTTAAAATAGATCCTCAACGTTTACCCCAAGGGTCGATGCTTTCCTATTACGAACCTACCTATTTTGAAGAAAACAAAATGCTTATTTATAGCGCAATTATTATTATATTAACGCTAAGTAGTTTTTTAATGTTTTTTTTAATTTTGAATAGCAAACGCGTACAGCTGTTAAAAGAGTTAGATAGCGAAAAATTAAAACTAGAATTTCGTGTTGAGCAACGAACCAAAGAGTTATTAACAGCAAAAGATGAAGCGGAGCATTTAGCTTTGGTTAAATCAGAGTTTTTGGCTAATATGAGTCATGAGATAAGAACCCCAATGAATGGAGTTATAGGCCTCACCAATATTTTACTTGAAAGTGAATTGCCACTAAAACAAAGGCAGTACCTAGATAAAATTAAATACTCTTCGGATCAATTGTTAATCGTGATAAACGATATCTTAGACTTTTCTAAAATTGAATCAGGAAATACTAACCTCGAAGAATTTCCTTTTTCGGTTAACGCTGTTGTAGATTACATAAAAACAACGTTTGAAAACCAAGCTCAGGACAAGGGCATTAAATTTATAGTTAATGTAGCGTCAAATGTTCCACCTGATTTAGTCGGAGATGTTGTTCGCATTAATCAAGTGCTATTAAATTTATGCTCTAATGCAATAAAGTTTACTTCACACAGGAAGGTGTCTGTTTGCATTCATGCAGAGCAAATACTGAACGATGATGAATCAATATTAATACACTTTATTGTTAAAGATTCAGGCATTGGTATCGCACCTCAAAACGTATCTCACTTATTTGATGCATTTACGCAAGAAGATAGCTCTACGACCCGAAACTTTGGCGGCACAGGATTAGGTTTAACAATAAGTAGACGTTTGTGTAAGTTAATGGAAGGCGATATTTCTGTCGTAAGTACGCAACATTTAGGCAGTGAATTTACTGCATCAGTGAAAGTAAAAGTTAATAAGAAAATTGTTATTGCAGATTCTTTCAATTCAATTCAAACCAGTATTTTAGATTCAAAAAATTCAGCTAATCATCCATCTTTAATTGGTTTAAAGGTGTTAGTAGCCGAAGATAACGAGATTAACAAATTAGTTATTAGCGCAATGTTGGAGAAAAAAGGTGTGGTAATTCATTTAGTCGATAATGGGTTTGAATGTATTCAAGCCCATAAATCTCAACAATTCGACTTAATATTAATGGATATCCATATGCCAATTATGGATGGTATTGAAGCGAGTAAAATGATACGAAATGACAGCGATAAAACGATTGCCAATATTCCAATCATCGCTTTAACAGCTAATGTTATGGAAAAGGATATTATGTATTATCTATCAATAGGTATGAATGCGCATGTGGCTAAGCCAACAAAAGCCGCAGAGTTATATCGCATTATTATTCAGTGTTTAAAGACTGCGTAGTCTAGGTAGATAAAATATAGCCGCTAAAGCGCTCCAGATAAGTGATAAAAGCCTAATACCACCACATTTGACTTAAAAAATGGTTTTATAAAAAAAACAAGTACTATAATACTCAACACGCCCTAATCTAAAAGCTGGATAATAAATCAATTTTGATTCAAAAATTTAGTAGGTAGTTTAACTATTTGTAATCACGGCAATTAAGCTGATCTCAAAAATATAAGTAATGCAAAAATAACAAAGCCATGGAGTCCCCCACGGCTTTGCAACGTTACTTTTATAGTGCAGCAACAACTTCAACTAACGTATCTTTGGCATCTCCAAAGAGCATTTGAGTGTTTTCTTTAAAAAATAGTGGATTTTGTACCCCAGCATAACCAGTTGCCATACTACGTTTTAAAACAATGGATGTTTTGCCCTGCCAACACTCAAGTACAGGCATTCCCGCAATAGGGCTATTTGGTTCATCAAGTGCAGATGGGTTAACAATATCGTTTGCACCAATCACAAGTGAAACATCGACTTGTGGAAAATCATCATTTACTTCATCCATTTCAAACACAATACCGTAAGGAACTTTAGCCTCAGCGAGTAACACATTCATTTGTCCAGGCATGCGTCCTGCAACAGGGTGTATTGCAAAGCGCACATTAATATTTTTTTCACGTAATTTATTTGTGAGTTCGCATACTATTTGCTGTGCTTTTGCAACGGCCATCCCGTACCCCGGAATAATCATTACTTCTTTTGCACTCATAAGTAGTGCAGCTGTTTCGGTTGCACTTATGGTAAGCACTTCACCTTGATCTTGAACCTCACCAGATGGGGCTTTTACATTACCACCACCAAAGCCGCCGGCAATGACAGATAAAAAATTTCGATTCATAGCTTTGCACATTATGTAGCTTAAAATAGCTCCGCTTGAACCTACTAATGCGCCAATGACAATAAGTAAGTCGTTATTTAGCATAAAGCCTGTCGCGGCAGCGGCCCAGCCTGAGTAACTATTAAGCATAGATATAACAACGGGCATATCGGCACCGCCAATTGCCATAACCATATGAACACCAAAAACTAAAGCAAGCGCTATCATAATAACCAGCGGCAACATGCCATTACCAACAGCAGACTGCACAACGAATTGCTGCCCAAGCCACGCTACAGCAACTAATAAAACAAGATTAAATATGTGTCGTCCTGGTAGTGTTAAAGGCTTACTGCCCATTCGACCAGATAATTTACCAAAAGCGGTAATTGAACCTGAAAATGTAATAGCGCCAATTAAAACTCCTACATAGGTTTCAATATCATGAATAGTTAAATCAATACCCGAAAAGTGGCTGGAAGCGTCAGCAAAATTAGCATAGCCAACCATTATAGCCGAGAGCCCAACAAGGCTGTGCAAAATAGCAATCAGCTCTGGAATCTCTGTCATTTGCACGCGTTTGGCTACAAGTAGGCCAATACTGCCACCCACTAATAGTGCAATCATCAATTCAATATAGTTATTGGTAACAACGCCCAAAACAGTCGCAAAAAGCGCAATAACCATGCCTGAAATACCATACCAATTACCTTTACGGGCAGTTTCTTGATTGGATAGGCCGTTTAAAGCCAAAATAAAAAGAACCATCGCAGCAATATATGCCACGGTTACAATACCAGTACTGATCATGACAACCTCACTTACGGAACATTTTGAGCATGCGATGTGTTACAGCAAAGCCGCCAACAATATTAATACTCGCAATTAACACGGTAAAAACGGCAAACCATTTAATGGTGTCGTCTGTTGAGCTTATTTGAATTAAAGCACCGATAACAATAATGCTTGAAATGGCATTGGTTACACTCATTAAAGGCGTATGCAGCGCAGGCGATACACTCCAAATAACCATATAACCTACAAAGCAGGCTAAAACAAAAACGGTAAAATGAGACATAAAATCAGCGGGTGCAACGCCACCAAGACCAAGCAGTGCTAATGCACCGATAGCAGCGCCAATAATAGGTCCAAATACCGATTTCTTCTTCTCAACAATAGTGGGGGTAGAAATTGGTGTTGCGGCTACCTTTTTAGGGGTTGCAGATAGTGTGGTCGCTGGTGGCGGCCAGGTTGTTTTTCCTTCTGTGCATATGGTTGCACCTAATACAACGTCGTTTGTCATATCAACAAAGAGTTCGCCGTCTTTTTCTGGGGTCATTTCGGCTAACAGGTTGTATAAGTTATTGCTGTATAATTGGCTCGATTGCGTAGCAAGGCGACTTGGTAAATCGGTGTAACCAATGATCGACACACCATGACACACGGCAACCTTTCCCGGGACTGTTAATTCACAGTTTCCGCCTTGTTCAGCAGCGAGGTCGACTATTACGCTGCCGCTGTTCATTGATGCAACCATCTCGCTGGTGATCAACTTAGGCGCTGGTTTTCCGGGTATGAGCGCGGTAGTAACAATTATATCAACGTCTTTAGCTTGCGCTGCAAACAATGCCATTTCGGCTTCGATAAATTCATCGCTCATTACTTTAGCGTAACCGCCTTCGCCTGAGCCGTCTTCATCTTTAAAGTCGAGCATTAAAAACTCAGCGTCCATGCTTTCAATTTGCTCTTTTACTTCAGCGCGCGTGTCAAATGAGCGAACAATTGCGCCCATACTTTTTGCAGCCCCAATAGCGGCTAAACCAGCAACACCTGCGCCAATTACAAGTACCTTGGCGGGAGCAACTCTTCCTGCCGCTGTAATTTGTCCGGTAAAAAAGCGACCAAAATGTTGGGCTGCTTCTACAATTGCACGATAGCCAGATATATTAGCCATTGAGCTTCGGGCATCCATTTTTTGTGCCCGAGAAATACGAGGAATGCTATCTATTGCAATGGCGGTGATGCCGCGTTGAGTTAAATCTTTTAGTATCTCTGGATTTTGTGCAGGCCATAAAAAACAGATTAATGTTTGTCCACTTTTTAGTAATGTATTTTCATCAACTTCAGGTGCTTGTACTTTGAGCACAATATCAGATTGTGCCCATATATCTTGTGCTGAGTTAACTACTTCACAACCTGCTGCGATATACGCATCATCTGTGTAATTAGCCGCCATACCTGCACCCGCTTCAATGGCGACATTAAAACCAAGTTTTATTAATTTACTTACAGCATCAGGGGTTGTTGCGACTCGGCGCTCACCTGTGCGAATTTCTTTTGGAACACCGATTTTCATTTTATACCTCAGATTTTAATGCCAAGAGTAGAGATTAGTGTTTTAGGGCGTGGAATCAGTAATACGGTGGTGGTTGTTGCTTATTGGCACGTGTCCACCGTATTTATTGCTATTTAAAGTGTAAAATCAATAACTACGCGAGAAGGGACCTTGCCATTTTCGAGCCTTTCAAAAATGTTATTGATAGCGCTCAAAGGCTGTAATTCAATATCAGCTTTAACTTTGCCTTGTGCTGCAAAAGCCAATGCCTCGGCCATATCTTTGCGATTACCAACGAACGATCCTTTTATAGTGATACAATTTGCTACTACATCAAATAGCGGCGTCGGAAACTCGCCTGGTGGTAAGCCAACTAAAACACATGTACCGTGTTTGCGGGTCATGTTAACCCCTTGCTCAAATGCAGGCAGTGAAGGCGCTGTAATAAGCACGCCATGCGCACCACCTTGCGTTATTTCTTTGACTGTATCAGCGGCATTCGCTTTTTTTGCATTAACAACCGCATCTGCGCCCAATGAGGTGGCATGTTCAAGTTTTGTATCATCAATATCAACGGCACAGACCTTAAGGCCCATAGCTTTAGCATACTGAATTGCTAAATGGCCAAGTCCACCACAACCTGAAATTGCTACCCACTCACCAGGTTTAGCATCGGTTTCTTTAATACCTTTGTAGGTTGTAATGCCAGCACAAATTATAGGGGCTGCTTGTACTGCTGATAAACCATCAGGAATATGCGCTACGTAATTAGGATCAGCGATAATATATTCGGCAAAGCCGCCATTTTTAGTGTAACCACCAAACTCAGCATCAGGGCAAACGGGTTCATAGGCACTTAAGCAAAATTCACAGTGTCCACAAGCAGAATAAAGCCACGGAACACCCACTCTATCGCCCACTTTTACACTGGTAACACCTTCACCAATTTTGGTAACTAGCCCAATGCCTTCATGACCAGGAGTAAACGGTGGAGTTGGTTTTAATGGCCAATCACCGTTTGCTGCGTGTAAATCGGTGTGGCATACACCGCAGGCTTCTGTTTTAACTAATATTTGCCCTGCATTAGGTGATGGAATATCTAAATCACGTAGAACTAAAGGTTTACCAAATTGCTCTACAACGGCTGCTTTCATTTTTTGGTTCATAATTTTTCCTATAATATTAAAAAGCTAGAAACAGCGCCTTTAAAAAGGCGCGTCAATATCAACAACATTAAATGTTAAGTCGACTACATCTTTTGCACGAAATAATATAGAGAACAGCTCCCCATCTCACTGACTACAGGGTGATGTAGCTTGCATTTCATTCACTTGCTGCCGTAAGCCAATTTTCCTTAATCGAACACCTTGTCCGCGACCTTATCGGTAGACGATACCACCATCAGTAATGATTGCCTGGCCAGTTATGTAGTCTGAGTCTGGGCTTGCGAGATACGAAACTAGGCTTGCAACATCGTCAGGTATTTCTGAGCGGCCTAGCGCAATGCCATCCACGAACTTCTTGTAGGTTTCACCAACAGCAGCCCCCGTAACTTCTGAAAAGCGTTTATCAATTGTTACCCACATATCAGTACCCACAATCCCAGGACAATAGGCGTTTACGGTGATACCATCGCTGGCGTACTCTTTCGCAGATGCTTGTGTTAAAGCTCGGATTGCAAATTTTGTTGCAGAATAAACACCTAACATAGCAAAACCATCATGTCCGGCTATCGATGAAGCATTAATGATCTTTCCTGAATGTCCTAGAGCTTTGAACTTAGCTGCTGCAGCCTGAATTCCCCATAGCACACCTTCAATGTTTATTTTTAAGATGCGCGAGACTTCTTCAGGTTCTACATCGGCAATAGTGTTAACCTGTGCGATACCTGCGTTGTTAACCATGACATCAAATCCACCTAGTGTATTTTGAGTATGTTCAACGGCAGCATATACTTCATCGCGGTTACTTACGTCAGCTTTAAACGTCGTTACTTTACGACCAAGATTTTCAATTTCTGAAGCGACTACTGCCATTTTTTCTTCGTTAATATCAACGATTGCAATATCAGCCCCATCGCTTGCAAGCCGTAATGCAATACCGCGTCCAATACCCTGACCAGCTCCAGTCACAAGTGCTACTTTGTCATTTATATTTTTCATAAGAATGTCCTCTAGACTTGAATTTATAGATATTTATATAAATAATTTTTCTGTATGCTATTTAACAGCGCCTTTAAAAGGCGCGTCAATATCAACAACATCAATAAGTTTATGATTAACAAACTCTTTAATCCCTAGGCCAATTAACTCACGACCAAAACCAGAGCGACGAACGCCACCAAATGGTAGGTCTGCTTTAACCATTGTTGGATGATTGACAAAGATCATCCCGGTAGATATTTGCTTAGCGACTTCTAAGCCATGTTCAGGATTTGAGGTAAATACTGATCCACCTAAGCCAAATGGAGAGTCATTTGCAATTTTAATTGCGTCTTTTTCATCTTTTGCACGAAATAGCATTGATACAGGACCAAAAAATTCCCAGTTGCGCGCAGGATTATCTTCGCTAATATTTGTTAAAATGGTGGGTTGTACAAAGGCGCCTTGACTCGGTACTTTAGGGCCCACTTCAGTGGCTGTTGCACCAAGCTTAATAGCCTCATTGATTTTTGTTTTTAACTCATCAGCAGCGCTTTGTGATGACAGCGGAGCTAACGTAGTGGCGGGAACAAGCGGATCGCCTGCCTGCAACTTAGCAACACCTGCAGTGTAAAGTTCAACAAATTCATCATAAACGCTATCTTCGATGATCATACGCTTGGATGATACGCATACTTGTCCACCGTTCCAGTGGCGACCAAATACCGCCCAATTAACTGTTTTTTCCATTTCAGCGTCAGCAAGTACAACAAACGCATCGGCTCCACCAAGCTCTAATGTAGACTTTTTAAGTGCTTTACCAGCGGCTGCAGCCACTATTGCACCAGCACTTTCAGAACCCGTAAGTGCAACCCCACGAACTCGTGGATGAGAAATGATCATTTCTGTTTGAGAGTGTGCGGCATACAGGTTTTTAAAAGCGCCTTTAGGTAGGCCTGCTTCGAGCATAAGTGCTTCAAATGCTGCTGCACATTGTGGAACAATCCCAGCGTGCTTGAGTAGCATCGTATTGCCCGCTGATAATTGTGGCGCAATGATACGAGCAACCTGGTAATACGGAAAATTCCATGGTTCAACAGCAAGTAGTACACCAAGCGGTTCGTGTACAACAACTGCTTCACCTTCAGCAGGCTCTGCTACGGGTAAATTTGTAGGTGCAAGAAGTTTTTCAGCGTTGTTAGCGTAGTACTCTAAAATAGCGGCTGATAATTCTACTTCGGCTTTTGCTTCTGATGTTATTTTTCCCATTTCTAGGGTTAATAAATTAGCGTATTTAATAACATTTTTGCGTAATAAGTCGGCCGCTTTTTGCATTATTTTTGCGCGTGAAGAAAAAGATGTTCGCTTCCAAGATTGGAATACCGAATCGGCATTTTCTATTGCTTGAGTGATTTCAGCATCAGTAGCATCAGGAAAGGTTTTTACAACCTCACCTGTATATGGATTTGTTGTTGCGTAAGCCATGATAGTACCCTCAATTAAGCTAAATAAGATTGTTAACACTTTCATTTTTAATGAATAACGCCGAGAAACTGCGTATGTAACTATCCTAGAGTAAGTATTGAAGTGAAACTATTGGTGATGTTACGTAAAAGCATGTGGAAAACCACAGCTTGAAAAGTTAAGTGATTGACTCAATAGAGCTAATTTTATTGTTTAGGGTCTGTTGAACTTTGCGGATTAAAATTTGTTCAAACTAGGGGCGATTTAATCGCGGCGCGAGGTTTGTAACCTAGTGGGCTCGGTAACTGCTCCTGCGTTACCCTACTGGCTTACATCCATGTAAGAATAAGTAAAAACCGAGCAACAAAGAGTAAATAGCCCCTAGGAAGAACCCTTTGGGCAGCGCCTGTTTGGCATTAATGCTACGTTATCGCCCATTTATGGGGAATAACCACACTACATAGGCTCTGCCTTGCCTAAATACCAAACAGACTGCTGCAAATTCAACCTTGAAAGATCAACAGACCCTAGTTACCTCTTGACGCAAGTGTAAGCGAGGAGGATTATTAAGCAAGGAAGTGCGAGATAAGTAAGTGTACTCGTTATTAATCAACTAGGCGTTAGTGTAAATTCACTATGAACTACAGCGATAAAGAAGCAAGGCTATTTTCCTCATCCCAACTAGCCATTTTATGGTATGCAATAATACTTGGTATGCTGGTTACGTGCTTAATGATTATTATAGTCTTCCATATAGATTCCCAAGAGCGAACATATATTGAACGCATAACCCAAGACACCGCTGAAGGCATTAAAACACTACTTAAAAACGATTTAGAAAAGCGAATAACATCACTTTCAGAGCAATCTAAACTATCGGTTATTTCAAGTGGTATGTCGCAAAGTGATTGGGATGCGATTAGTAAAAATCTTTATGGTACACAATATGGTTATCAAGCTATTGGCTGGATTGACAGCACCTTTCATGTTCGAAAAAGAATACCAAAGCACAATAATGAAGTGACTATCGATTTTAATTTAGCGTTAAATCCACCTGCCTTATTAACAGCAATAAAAGCACAAGATACACAGCAAAGGGCAGTCACAATGCCTTTGGCGTTTATTCATGGAGATGAAGGGATTGGAATACATATCCCAATTTTTAACGCAGGTACAAGAGGCAATAAATTAGATGGTTTTATTTCAGGTGTATTGCTGTTTAAACCTTATATTAAGTCTGTTGTGCCTGATTTTTTACTCAACGAGTATTATTTCACACTGTTTATTGATGGGGATAAAGTGTACTCAGATCAAAGCAACCAACCCGCTATTGCATATGCCTGGAGTAAAAGCTCATCTTATTATTTGCAAGGTCATGAGTGGGAAATAAACGTATCGCCCAACGATGAGTTTTTATATATTGCTCACTATAAAGTAATGAGAATTTTAATTGCACTGGGCCTTTTTATCACTTTTATAATTGTATTGGCTGCTTACACTTATTTATTTGCACGTAGTAAACTAAAAGATGAACGTTATAAAATTGAACACTTGTTAAAAAACCTTCCAGGTATGGCGTATCACTCATCTAACACTATAAACAGGCCAATGATACTTGTTAGTGATGGGTGTGAAAATTTAACTGGTTACTCTCGGGCTGAGTTTAAAAAAATAGAATGCTGTGGAGAAAAATAATACATGAGGATGATTTTAAACGGGTAGAGAAGTCACTTAACGAAGCTTTTAAAGTAAACAGCCCTTTTGAGCTTGAATATAGAATTATCACTAAAAATAGTAGCATTAAATTAGTATGGGAAAAAGGAGGCCCTGTTAGTTCTATTTTTAATGGCGAAATAATCATTGAAGGGTTTATCAATGATATTACTTCTATTAAGGAGGCTGAGGCTGATTTAATTAGTAGTTATGCCTTCTCTGATGCGGTAGTAAATTCAGTAGTTGAAGCGGTTATTACAATTGACCAGCATGGGCTTATTCAAAGCTTTAATTTTGCTGCACAAGTTATGTTTGGTTATAGCGCTGATGAAGTGAAAAATAAAAACATAACAATACTAATGCCTACAACTTTTTGTGATCAGCACGATCAACATTTAGCTCAATACTTAAAAACAAAGCAAACGCATATTATTGGTGTAGGCCGAGAGCTTATTGCTAAACGCAGAGATGGTACGCAGTTTCCAATTCATTTATCGGTAAGTGAAATACAAAACCATGAAAATACGATGTTTGTTGGTTTAATTCGAGATATCACAAAACAACGGGCTTCTGAAGAACAAGCTCGGCTTCATACTGAACAATTAGCTCATGCCGAAAGGGTAAATGCATTAGGAGAAATGGCAGCAGGAATTGCACATGAGATAAACCAGCCTCTGACTGCAATTTCACTTTTTTCTCAGACAGCTAAAAATTTTTGTGAAAAAGGAAGGTTTGAAAAGCTCCCCTCAATATTTGAAAAATTAAGTTTGCACTCTCGTCGAGCGGGAGCCGTTATTGAGCGTATGCAGTTAATGACAAAAAAAGGGCAGCGCTCAAAAGAAGTCATCGATTGTATATTTATGATAAAAGAAGTAATAAATCTTGCTGAGTCAGAAGCACGGCTTCGCAATGTAACTATACGAATGACAGCATGTGATGAGGCTGTTGATGTATTTGTTGATCGAGTTCAAATAGAGCAGGTTATTCTTAATTTGTTGCGCAATGGTATGGAAGCTATGCAGTTAAATACTTGTGATAATGGTTCAAAAATAGAGCTTGAAATAAAACTAAATGAAGATAAAAATGTTGAAATATCAGTGACCGATACTGGGGCAGGATTGGCCCAAGAAATGAGAGAAAGATTATTTAAACCATTTTCGTCAACCAAAGAAAATGGCACAGGTATTGGCCTATCAATATCAAAAAGTATTATTGAAGAGCATGGCGGTCATATTAATTTTTGTGATAATAAACCAACAGGGGCCATTTTTATGTTTACTCTGCCAATTTATGAAAAAAGGAGTCGCGAATGAGTTATGAGCAAAGCGTTTTTATAATTGATGATGATGAAGGTGTGCGTGAAGGGCTTGCAATATTATTAGACTCCATTGGAATAGATGCACAGAGTTTTAGCTCAGGGTCTGCATTTTTAGATGTATATAATGAGAATATGACCGGTTGCTTAGTGCTGGATATACGTATGCCTAAAATGAGCGGCTTGGAAGTGCAGCAAAAACTTAAAAATTTAAACTGCTCACTACCTATTATATTTATTACCGGACATGGTGATATTCCAATGGCAGTAGAGGCTATGCGTTTAGGCGCAATTGATTTTATTAGAAAGCCATTTGATGAGCAGCATTTGATTGATCGCATTAACGAAGCATTGATATTTAATGAGAGCCAACGTGAGAAATTACTCGATAAACACAAAAATAAAATTAATGTAGAGTCGCTGTCAAATCGAGAGCGAGAAGTGTTTGAGCGAGTGACTGATGGGGCTATGAACAAAGTAATTGCATACGACCTTAGTATTAGTGAGCGTACAGTTGAAGTTCATCGTTCTCATGTAATGGCCAAATTAGGCGCTAAAACGTTGGCTCAATTGGTGCGCAGTAAGATCATGTATGAGCAATTAAACTAATTACCAGTCTATTTTGATCTAAGGATCTAATTTTTTTGAGGCCTTAATGTGTGGCCGCTGAGTAACTTGTTGTCTGGATAATAAATCTATCTCAAGCAGCTTTTTCAGTGCTACTAGGTTGTATTTACTTGCAATAGACGCCTATTGTTAGCGTGTAACTTCGTCTTATTTTTACGAAGAATCTCTGGCTAACGAAAAATAAATTTAAATACATTATGGTTCAATGTATTAGTAAATTATTTAGTCACGATTCAGGTTAAATATACTGTTTGCTTGGCGGGATTATTGATCAATGCTCTATTTAGGAGATCTATAGAGAGTCAGTGGAATGATAATTATTGCTTTAGATCGCTTAAATTCATAATTCCTCGTTTATACAGAGCTTTTTTAAAATTAGTAATGAACATTTAAACTTACTTTATTGACTTGTGCTAATGGGGATCTTGAACAACACTTTAGTTATTAATTTAACGAGTGGGCAAGCTATGCAAAAGGAAAGGTTCTGGATTTTTAATCAATTTAAAGTCATCTATTTTGCCCTGCTTGCATTAATAATTTTGGGTTTTAATTTTATTTTGAATGATGCATTACATGAAAAAATACATCACTCAGGCCAGCTATTAGTTAAACAAGTTTTTGAACTTGAAATAGCCCCTTCTTCAAATAATAAGATACTTGCAGCCCTCGTAAAAAATGAAGGGTTTATGCTTAAGCCGAATTCATCTCTTACGCACTTTGGTCATATTATAAAGTTAGAGCGAGAGGTCTATAACTATAAAACGCTGAGCTTAAATCTATACCACCCTCCTGTATGGATAATAGAAAGCTATTTATTTATATTGCTTAACTTGGTTATGTTTGGAGCTGCTAGCTGGTTTTATCGTTGGTGGAACACGTTACATGTCAACAATATTTCACGTTCGAAAAACTTACTCGCCAGCACAACTCCATCAGTTAAAGAGCACAATACACAGGTTGTTAAAGTATTAAAAAATTTCGAATTAAGCTCGCTGTACACAACAGCACCTGTATGTCACAGCTTGTTTGTACTGGTTCAATGTAATTGCCATTTTGATAACAATATTGATAAAGAAGCCAGCTTTGAAGTGTTAATGGTGAAAAACTTTTCTGAATTGAGTGGTGTTTCAGTAAGGTTATTAAATTGTGGTAACTTAGCGATTACATTATCAGAGGTTCCTTTTTCAGAACTTGAACGATATGTACAACACTTACATAAAAGTATTTTTTTAGCATGCAGAAACTATCAAAAAAATATCACCAGAAAAGACATTAAAGTCGGTGCATGTGATTATCGGCTTAGAGCCGATCAAACAACTGTTTATCAGCTTGCAAAAGCTGCGTTAGTTTTATCCCAACGTAGCTTGTTAAAGCATTGTCATCGATTACCTCTAAATCAAAGCCAAACAGGAGTACTTTCTAGTAAACAAGTTATCGATAATATTAAAAAGCATAAATTTATACTTTTTTTCAGCCTCTATTCGAACTCTCAAGTGGCGATATTTTACAACATGAAGTATTGCTTAGAGTTAGGCACAGTAAGCATGGTTTGATTGCTGCTCGCTATTTTATCGATCAAACGTATAGCCGCCAAGATACTTTAATATTAGATAAAGGTGTTTTAATTCAAGTTAAAAAATTACTATTAGCAGAGCCTTCGCAATTAACCGTAAGTGTTAATTTATGTTCTGACAGCTGGATAAACAAAAAGTTTTGGAGCTGGTTTAGCGTTCAAATTAATGATTTTAAACTGAGTAGTAAGTTACAATTTGAAATAAGTGAAGTCGAGTTTTTTAATCATCATGAGGCTTTAAAGGACGTATTTATAATAATGAAAAAAGGAGGCTCTCGAATTATCATCGATAATGTAAAGTGTAGTGAAAATTTAATGAAGTTAGCTGACCACCAAGAGGTGTGTGGGTTAAAGTTATCGTATGAGTTAGTACATCTAGTGGATGAAAAAACACAAAACCAAAATCAAATAAAAACAATTATAAGTATAAGTAATACATTAAACTTACCTGTGTTTGCGGTGGGTGTTGAAACTCAAAAAGAGCTATTAATGCTAACAAAATTAGGGGTAGCAGGGGCTCAAGGGTTTTATTTTTCAGAGCCGTTAGAGGAACTCACTCAGGCCGTATTTCATTAAATCAGATCTCTATACCTTAACCCGTTTAAACCTTGCATTCCTCCTGTATGTATCGCCATAATTTTACTACCTGTAGGGAAAAAATCTTTTTCAATTAATTGCCAAAGTGCATACATCATTTTACCACTATAAATTGGCTCCAAAGGAAGTTGATGTTCATCACTCATTTTTTGACAGAACTGCCATAGTTCGGGTGTGAACTTACCATACCCTCCATCGTGAAAATCAGTGAGTAGTTGCCAATTATTTTGCTTATCGGCTTTATTACTTAATTTACCTACCTCTTTTTTTAAGTAATCTGCTTGTTTTAATACAGCAACCCCTACTATTTGGGTGGTTTCTTCACTGCCTTCAATTAGACCCGCTAATGTACCGCCACTACCTGTAGGACAAATTAGGTAGTCATGCTTAGGAAGGCTTTTTGCTAACTCAGCACAGCCCAATAGAGCAAAAGAGTTAGTACCACCTTCAGGAAGTATATAGGCATTAGGAAAGCGAGCTTGAAGTGACTTTAAGTAATCATCATCGTTTCGTCGTCGGTATTCAATACGATTAACAACGTGCAGCTTCATTCCGCATTGCTTTGCAAATTCAAGTGTGGGGTTATTACTGTCGAGCTCAGGGCCTCGTATAATTGCGTGCGTAGTTAAACCAAATTCTTTTCCGGCAGCAGCACAAGCATGAATATGATTTGAAAAGGCGCCTCCGAAAGTCAGTAATTCAGTTTTTCCAAGTTTCTGCATATTGGCTAGGTTATATTTTAATTTACGCCATTTATTACCACTTATTAATGGGTGTATTAAGTCATCTCGTTGAATACTCACAGAGATATTTTTGTTTTTTAGAAGCTGAGAGTCTATTTTTTGAATATAATTATTTTCTTTTATTTTTAATTGCTTAGACATTTTATCTTCTGTTTTTGTTTAGTGCATTGATAATAAATATATGATTAATCCGCAGCCTACTTAGGGTTAATCTATTACTTTAGAGTGCTACATTGTATTTTTAAAGGTGCACCATAGGCAAGTAATCTACACATGTAGCGTATCAATACATGGATGTAGAAATATCTTAGTTTATGCTTGGGCAATTAAGCATTAAAAACCTTATCGTGATTTTTATAAAGGTATATGAACGTTGGATAATAGATTTAAATATCATCATAGCTCTATGTTTTAAGGTCCAAGGTCTATTTTCCTTTCGGGGTTGAATTTTCAGCAGCAGGTTTGGTTTTTAGGCAAGGCAGAGTCTATGTTATGTGGTTATACCAACCTGCTTATATAGGGTTTATTTAACGATAATAAAATAGCGCATAAAACTATTCGATAAGCAGCATAAATGCCAACTGCGTTGTCCTTTGGGATCGTCCTTGGGGCAATTTATTTTTTATTTATTCTTACATGGATGTAAATCAGTAGAGTAACGCAGAAGCAGTTACTAAGCCTACGAGGTTACAAATTTCGCGCCGCGATTAAATAGCCCCTAGATAGAACAAGTTTGATTCTTAAAAGATCAACAGGCTCTGGTAAGTCCCTTACCTAGAGTTCAGGTTAGGTCGCGTTATTTATAAAGTCATATTTTTAAATGCAATACAAAAGTCTTGTTAATACTGAAAAGACGGGAAGTGAACTTGTGGCTATTTTATAATTTTGCCGCTTAAAGGGAAATGATCGGGTTATTTACTGGCGTGGTACACGTGAATAGTTGTAAACTCAGATAATAATTGAACAAAGCTTGTATTTTGTGCTGCAAGTACATAGCATAAGACTTTAATTATAAAAAATAATAACGACCAAATAATTGCCGCTTTTTGGGACTGGAATATATGCGAATTACTCCTTTATCTCTGTTAATTTCAGCTAGTTTGTTAGCTAGTAGTGCATTTGCACAAGATACAGCAACTGTAACTGGAATTGAGTCAGAAATTAGTATTAAACAAACAGAATACGATAACTCGACAAGAATACTTGATAAACATCTTAAAGAAGAAAATCAGTTACAAACTCAACTGGAGTTACTTCGTTCTCGTTCAACTGAATTAGATAAAGAAAAAAACCAAGCACTTGACGCAATGAACGAAATGTATCGTCGCTTAATTGACGATCCTACGTTAGATATCAGTACAACTCAGTCGCGTTATCAAAAAGCGGTGGTTGATCACAAGCAAAATAAAGACGATATTTCTATGCAGTTGGCGGCAATTGCATCCCACCGTAAAGACATTGAACAGATCCGTGTTGCTAAGCATACGTTACTAAACACCTTAGAAAGTTTAAAAGAGCAACTAACAACAGCGCGAGTTGAACGTTTACGTAATGAGTTTACGCGCGAGGGTACGCTAGAAGTTAATCATACAATTAACTGTAAACGCACCGAAACACTTGCAGCTTGTGAACAACGCGGCCAACAAATGGGCTTACAAAAAGCAACAAAACGTTTTGTAGACCAAATTTTTGCCAACTTAACGGAAGAGCGCTTAGTAGAGCCAAAACGTAATATGGCGGGCGCTCAAGTACAAATTTTAAGTAGTCATGTAGTGAGCAGCGCATTTAGTGGGCAAGGTAATTACAACGTTAATTTAAGCGTCACAATGCGTGGTGAAGTCAACAGCAGTCGTTTATGTAACTTACTAAGTGTTGATAACCATTATTGTTCTGAGTATGGGACACCACTTACCGCTGTGTATCAGCCAGCTTATGGCACTACTTTTTCAGATAGTCAGTTAACATTCAGTAATAGCACGGATAATAGCGCAACAGTTCAGGTATCTCGTTTAGATGAGGCGTCAGTAAGTAATTACACAATGAAACCTGTTGCTAGCAATAATCGTGTTATTACCACAAATGATAACAATAAACAGGTAGAGTTAACGCTTCGCTCTAATGTGTACGACGACGAAGTTTTTATTGATGGTGTTAGTTTTGGTTCCACTCGTTTAGTAACTAGTTTACCGCGTGGAGTTCATAATGTAGAAGTGCGTAAGTTGGGTTACAAACCCTACCAAGCACGTGTAGATTTAAATAAAGCACAGACTATTCATGTAAATTTAGTAAAAAAGCCTGAGTCGATTGCTGCACCGACATACACTCGTGAGCAAACAGAAGTGACTACCCGTCAGGTTAATGAAAATATAAATGTATTAAATGAAAATGTTCAGACCGCTGTTGTTGTTATTCCAGCAGGCAAGTTTAAAATGGGCGATATTAACGGCAATGGTTTAGCGAATGAGCGTCCGGTTGTTGAAAAAGTGATCGCCAATTCATTTGCGATGCAAAGTCGAGAAGTGACCGTTGGAGCCTACGAAAAATTTGTAGCAAATACCGGTTACAAAACACAAGCAGAGCAAAATAAAGGGTGCGCATATTATTTAAATGGCGAACCAGTATGGGAAGCAAATTTAAATTGGCGCAACCCAGGATTTGATCAAAATAGTAACTTTCCTGCTGTATGCTTAACCTATAACGATGCTAAAGCGTATGCAGAATGGTTATCAGGTCAAACCGGGCAGCAATTTCGTTTACCTAATGAAGTTGAATGGGAATATGCTGCACGAGCCGGTACTGAAACCGAATACCCTTGGGGTAACGAAATTGGTAAAGGTTTAGCTAACTGTGGTTGGTGTGGTAGTGAATGGTCAAATAAGCGCGCTGCACCAGTTGGTTCTTTTTCACCGAATGCATTTGGACTATACGATACCGTAGGTAATGTATGGGAATGGACCAATAAAGAATCAGGTGAATCTGATATTGCAGTAAGAGGTGGGGCGTGGAATTTTGCACCAAGTCTTGCTCGTGCTTCAACGCGCTTAATTTTAGCACCTGATTTTAGATCTAATTACATTGGTTTTCGTCTAGTACGTGAACGATAAAATTTAAGAAGGAAGCTTAGCTTCCTTTTTTTCACAAATTTACAAAGGCAGCTGCGCTTTATATTGCTCACATAACTAAGCATGTTAAAGTAAGGCAGCTAACATAAGAACGTATTTCAAAGGTCATCCAGCCTCATGTTTAAAAAACTCCGTGGTATTTTTTCTAACGATCTATCGATCGATTTGGGTACAGCCAATACCCTAATTTATGTAAAAGAAGAAGGTATTGTATTAAACGAACCTTCAGTTGTTGCTATTCGCCAAGAGCGTGCTGGTGGACCTAAAAGTGTAGCCTCAGTAGGAACTGAAGCAAAGCAAATGTTAGGTCGTACGCCTGGTAATATTAAAGCAATTCGTCCAATGAAAGATGGTGTAATTGCTGACTTTTATGTAACAGAAAAAATGTTACAGCACTTTATCAAGCAAGTGCACAACAATAACTTTATGCGCCCAAGCCCACGTGTACTAATTTGTGTACCGTGTGGTGCTACTCAGGTAGAAAAACGTGCAATACGTGAATCTGCTATGGGTGCCGGTGCTCGTGAAGTTTACTTAATTGAAGAGCCAATGGCAGCCGCTATTGGCGCAGGCTTACCAGTATCAGAAGCAACCGGTTCTATGGTTGTTGATATTGGTGGCGGTACAACTGAAGTTGCTATTATTTCACTTAACGGTGTTGTTTACTCATCATCTGTACGTATTGGTGGCGATAAGTTCGACGAAGCGATTATTAACTATGTGCGCCGTAACTTTGGCAGCTTAATTGGTGAAGCAACAGCTGAGAACATTAAGCATCAAATTGGCTCTGCGTTTAAAACTGACGAGCCAATCGAAATTGAAGTACGTGGCCGTAATTTAGCTGAAGGTGTACCACGCTCATTTACACTTAACTCACACGAAATCTTAGAAGCGCTACAAGAGCCATTAATGGGTATTGTAAGTGCAGTTATGGTTGCACTAGAACAGTCTCCACCAGAGCTTGCGTCAGATATTTCTGCGCACGGAATGGTATTGACTGGCGGCGGTGCATTGCTAAAAGATTTAGACCGTTTATTGATGGAAGAGACGGGTATTCCGGTTGTTGTTGCCGATGATCCACTTACATGTGTTGCACGTGGTGGTGGTAAAGCGCTGGAAATGATCGATGTTCATGGTGGTGATGTTTTTAGTTACGATTAATGAAATTAATGTTTGGACGAACCGTCTCCTTACAACTGCGACTTTTTGTCGCAGTGTTTTTGAGTATCGTACTCATAATTGGTGATAGATACACACAAGGTGGTACGGTTGTTCGTACTAGCCTCAATACCCTCGTTAGCCCGCTAATTTATGTTGCTAATTTACCATATGAACTTTTTAGTTTTAGTGCCAAAAGCCTGCATACACGTGATCAACTTCTTACTGAAAACGAAGCGCTTAAAAAAAGCAAATGTTACAAAGTGAGCAACTTCAGCAATATCAATTCTTAGCTAGAGAGAATCAAAAACTACGTGCCCTACTTGGCTCATCGGCAAAGCAGTCTAATCGTAAAATTATTGCGCAAGTGCTTTCAGTTCATTCAAATCCATATAGTCACCAAGTGGTAATTAATCGTGGTACAACCGATGAACTCAGTGAGGGGCAAGCCGTTATTGATGAAATGGGAGTGGTAGGGCAACTTACTAAAGTAGGATCGACGACATCACGGGTATTGCTAATGACAGACACCACGCATGCTACGCCGGTACGTATTTTACGTAATGATGTGCGCACCGTGGTCGAAGGCATTGGTAAAATTAATGTCGTTAAACTCTCGCATGTGCCACATAGCTTAGATGTGCGTATTGGCGATGTACTCGTTACGTCAGGTTTAGGCGGCACATTCCCAGAAGGCTACCCCGTGGCTGTTGTAACTGAAATTAACCGAGATGAAGGTCAGCCATTTGCTCAAGTATATGCCGAGCCAATTGCTCAGCTAGATCGTATTCGTTTATTAGTTATTTTGTGGCGCAATAAGCAGGAGCGTCTAAATAATGATTAGCCGTTATTCATTGTTAATAGGGTTGAGCATATTTTTTGCCTTAGTTATGGCGTTAATGCCATTACCTTTTTCGTTTGAACCATTTCGCCCTGATTGGGTATTACTTGTTTTGATGTATTGGTCACTTGCATTACCGCATCGTTTAAATATTGCTACAGCATGGGTGGTTGGCTTATTAATTGATTTAGCTTCTGGTTCGCCACTTGGTGTGAATTCACTGACTTATTCGATTTGTATTTTTGTAACTGCGAGCAATTTCCAAAAAATTCGTAATTTTTCGCTTTGGCAGCAAAGCTTATTAATTGGTTTGTTTTTAACGCTTTATCATTTAATGCAGTTTTGGTTAAATCACTTTTTACTCGGTGTTTATTTTAATCCACAATATTTATGGCCAGTGCTTACCGGTATGGTGAGTTGGTTTTGGGTATTTTCATTACTTCGTAAGTACCGCAGACATTTTAGGATCAGGTAAATGACTACCTCAGTGTATTTGGCATCAGCCTCTCCCCGCCGTAAAGAATTACTAAATCAGTTAGGCATCGAGTTTTCGCAATTTAGTGTTGATGCAGACGAAAGCCAGTTGCCTAATGAGCAGCCGCATAATTATGTAGAGCGTTTAGCGCGTTTAAAGGCAAGCTTAGGTGTTGAGCTTGGCTATACCGACCGACCGGTGCTTGGTAGTGATACAGTGGTTGTTATTGATAACGAGTCTTTATGTAAGCCTCGTGATGAAGCTGACTTTACGCAAACATTAAAGCGCTTATCAGGTAACACACATCAAGTGTTAACGGCTATCGCATTTGCTAGTAAAGATAAAATACTTAGTTGCGTAGTAAGTACTGACGTTACGTTTAAAACCCTCACCGATGAAGAAATAAAAGCATATTGGCTAAGTGGTGAACCACAAGATAAAGCCGGTGGCTATGGAATACAAGGTTTAGGCGGTCGCTTTGTTACTCATATTTCGGGTAGCTATTTTTGTGTTGTAGGCTTACCTTTATATGAGACCGAACAATTATTACAAGCATTCTTAAGAAGGTAACATGAGTACAGAATTACTGATCAATGTCACACCAAGCGAAAGCCGTGTTGCCTTAATAGAAAACGGTGTATTACAAGAAATTCAACTTGAGCGTATTGGCAACCTCGGTATTGTTGGTAATATTTACTTAGGGAAAATAAGTCGTGTATTACCAGGAATGCAAGCTGCTTTTGTTGATATAGGCCTTGAAAAAGCGGCCTTTTTGCATGCGTCAGATATCGTAAACAGCGCATCAATTGTAGAAGGCGTTGACGACACTCCGATAAAAAAAGTACAAGATATTCGTGAGTTAGTTCGCCAAGGTCAATACATTATGGTGCAAGTGGTTAAAGATCCGCTTGGTACTAAAGGTGCAAGACTCACCACAGATATAACAATTCCTTCTCGTTATTTAGTATTTATGCCCGATGCTACTCATGTAGGAGTTAGCCAACGCATCGAAACCGAAGAAGAGCGTGCACGCCTTAAAAAAATAGTTGCGGAATATGGCGATGAAAATGGCAGTTTTATTGTGCGTACAGCAGCCGAAGGGGCAATCGAAGCTGAGCTAAGGCACGACGCTGAATTTTTAAGAAAGTTATGGGAAAAAATAGTATCTCGCAGAAAAAAACAAGTAAAGCGAGCATCTTACATGAAGACTTAACACTTGCGTTCAGAACGCTTCGTGATTATGTAGGTGAAGACATGGAGCGTATTCGTGTCGATTCAAAATTGACTTATCAAGAGCTTAAGTTATTTACTGATGAGTTTGTACCACAGCTTTCTAAAGTACTTGAGTATTATCCAGGTGAGCGCCCAATATTTGATTTGTTTGATGTCGAAAATGAAATTCAAAAAGCATTACATCGTAAAGTAACGTTAAAATCGGGCGGTTATATCATTATTGATCAAACCGAAGCGATGACCACGGTTGATGTAAACACTGGAGCTTTTGTTGGCCATCGTAATTTAGAAGAAACTATTTTTAATACCAATGTAGAAGCTACTTCGGCTATCGCCCGTCAACTCAGACTACGTAATTTAGGCGGCATTATTATTATCGATTTTATTGATATGGTAAGCGAAGACCACAAACGCCGCGTATTACATTCGCTTGAATCTGCGTTATCGAAAGATTGCACCAAAACGAATATAAATGGTCTTTCTGCACTCGGTTTAGTGGAAATGACCCGTAAGCGTACGCGCGAAAGTCTAGAACATATTTTATGTGATGTATGTCCTGCATGTTCAGGTCGTGGTTCGCAAAAAACAGTTGAAACAGTGTGCTATGAAATATTACGCGAGATAGTGCGCGTTAATCGTGCTTACGCAGCCGATAAATTTATGGTGTACGCTGCCCCAGCAGTGAGTGAATCTTTACTTAATGACGAATATCATAACCTAGCGGAACTTGAGCTTTTTATTGGTAAGCAAGTACATATTCAAACCGAGAGTTTATACAGCCAAGAACAGTTTGATGTGGTAATGATGTAATGAAAGCAAAAGCGGTCTGTTTTTTTGTTTTAGAAAGTTATGGCAAACCTGCGCCATAATTTTGGTATTACTGGCCGTTATTGTTTCTATTTTAAAATATACACTTCCTTATGCTAATGACTATAAAGGCGATATTGAAACTTACTTACACAGTAAATTTGATGTCAGCCTTTCAATTGGTTCTATTTCAGCAAGTTGGCAGGGTAGTGGCCCCGCTTTGGTTCTTGAAGATTTATCCTTTAAAGATAATGAAACGGCTCCTATTTCTCTTACCATCGCAAAAACCAGTTTAGAGCTTAATTTGTGGGAAAGCTTAAAAACGCTACAGTTAAAATCTAATTATTTTGTTATTAGTGGCTTTCACACCAGCGTTAATGTGGGCAACTTATTTAATGGCAATGAGCAAGGTGAAGTTTCTTTTGAACAAAAAGAACTCATTGAAGGTCTTTTTTTAGGTGAAACTGGGCATTTTGCTATTGAGAATTCAAGCGTCAACTTCATACTTGAAGATGGTAAAGAGCGTAAAGTAATGCTTAAAAATATTACTTGGCAAAATGAAGATAAAAAACACCTAGGCAGTGGTAGCTTGGCATTGCCTGGTATCTCAGTTGGTAATTTTGATGCGCGCATTGCTTTATCGGGTAAGACCTTGGAAAAGGTAATTGGTGATATGTATGTGCAAGCAAATAAAGTAGATGTATCTAACTGGTTAGCGCAATACATAACAAGTGAAAAGCAGCAATTACACAGTGATATAAATTTACAAGCTTGGCTTAAGCTCGAAAAAGGGCTATTTAGCGATATAAAAGTGCAATGGTTACCAAGCTTTGTGCGTTGGCAGTATGAAGAAAAAAATCAACAAGTTAGTTTAAGCGAAGGGGGATTTCATTTATACCCAGAGCAAAATGGTTGGCGCTTAAAAAGTACAGGTTTAACATTTGCTAGTAACAGCAAGGCTTGGCCAAGTTTAGAGTTTGAAGCAAAGCTAGATGCGCAAAACAAAGTATGGTTACAGCAAGTTGATTTAGAGCTACTAAATAATTTAGCTGGATTAACTAATTTTAATGGTTTAGCCCCTTTTTTAGAGCGTGAACCAAGTGGTTTGATTAAACAAGCATATTTAAATTTTGAAAGCGTTGAGCAGTGGCAGCTATGGTTTGAGGCTGACAATATTGGTTGGCAAGAGCTCGATTCAGTACCGGCTGCTCAAGGGTTAAGAGTAAGTGGTCTTGTAAATCAAGCAAGCGGACGTATTAGCTTATTTGGCGAAAATGGCACGCTTGTTACTGGCGAAAACTTTAGTAATGATATCCAATATAATCAAATTAATATCGATTTAGATTTAGTAAATCGAAAAGAAGGTTGGCACATCAGTAGTGATGAAATTTGGTTTGATAATAATGAAATAACACTTGCTGCTGAAATGCAGCTGAGCCTCGGGGATACGCCTCGTTTAGATTTATATGCAGAAGCGTTCGCTCCAGATGCCAATATTGCAGGGCATTACTTCCCGCTAAAAGCAATGAGCCATGAGCTCGTTAGCTATTTAAATGGTGCAATTAAAGGCGGAGAAGTATCTAAAGCACAGGTCTTATTTGCAGGGCCTTTGTCTGGTTTCCCATTTACTGATGGTAGTGGTCAGTTTGATGTATTAGCACAAATAGACAATGCAACCTATGAGTTTGACCCTGATTGGCCTGCGGTCACTAATGCTAATGTGCAGCTACATTTTGCTAATGAGCGGATGGACATATATAGCCAGCAAGGCAAGTTGGTTAATTTAGATATTGGTCATAGTGTACAGGTGAGCATTGCAGATTTAATGAATGCTGATGAACTTATTGTGCAAATTGATAAAAAAGCAGAGATGGAAAAGTTACATGATTTTTTTGCAGCGACACCTATTGCCAAACCTCTTGCTGAAATTTTTAAAGTCGTACAGGGCAAAGGCGAAGCCGATGCCAGTATTGAGCTTTTAGTAGGCTCTAAGTTTAAAGGCGGAGCCAGTGTTAGCGGCAAAGTTAATTTAAATGACTTGCCAGTATTTATAGCAACGCCAGGCATTGAGCTTAAAAACTTAACTGGCGAGCTTAATTTTACAAACGACAATATTACACTTAAAAATGCGACTGCGAAGTGGTTGGGTATGCCGCTAAATATTAATTACAGCAGTAAAAGTGATGCTAAAAATTACCAAGCAAACATAGATATAAACGCCAAAGTTGACGCCGATACACTAATTGATAGTGGGCAAGGTATATTAAAAAATTATTTAAGTGGGCAAAGCGATGTTGATATTGGTTTAGTACTTAATTTTACCGAACAAGGCTTTAATTACCGTGCACAGGTAAACTCAGAACTACTTGGCTTAACGAGTAACTTACCCGCACCTTATAATAAAAATAGCGAACAAGCGTGGGCACTTGATGCAGTAGTTCAAGGTGATGATATTTCTAATCTCATTACAGCAAACGCTAATCAACAGTTTTACTTTAATGCTATTTTAGAAAATGGGAAATCACAGTTTAGTAATGCCCATTTTGTGATCGGAAAACAAGATTTAGGATTAAACCAAAAAGACTTAAGCGTAAATATAAATCTTGAGCAGAGTGAACTAGTGCCTTGGTTTGATCTGATTGATCAAATAATTAAAGCAGGTAAAGCAAATCCAGATAAAGAATCAAAAGGGATTATGCCACCGCTTAATGAGGTGGTCGCAAATGTAGGTATGCTTGATGCGAGTAACATCATCTTTAATGATTTTGAAATGCGTTTAGCACCATCAAAAGACGATTTATACCTAAAGCTAAATGCTAAAGAACTTAGAGCTGGAGTTTTTATTCCTACATCACAACCTAGCCAGCCTATACGAATTAATACCGATTACTTAAGGCTTAATTTTGCACAGCCTAGCGAGCAATTAATTGAAATAACAGATGTACTTCCTGAGGAAGACTTGAGCTGGCTTACTAAAATACCTGCCATTGAGTTTGAATGTAGTGACTGCAAAATTGATCGCTATCAGCTTGATAAAGTGAGTGCGTCATTATTAGGTGATGGCGAGCGCTTATCGATATCAGAACTTGTAATCGATAAAGGAGATCATGTACTGCGCACTAAAGGGCTATGGCAAAATGGTTTGACAATGCTAAGTGGTGAGCTTAAAAGTGATGATATAGGCGCATTGTTTGGCGAGTTTGATATTACCTCTGCAATTAAGGATTCTAAAGCTGATCTAAATTATGATCTTACTTGGCAAGCTGCACCTTATGATTTTGATGTGAAAACTTTAAGTGGTGAAGTTACTTGGGATTTAGGGGAAGGTCACTTAACTGAAATCAGTGATGGTGGTGCACGCGTATTTTCGCTGTTGAGCCTTGATTCACTCGTACGCAAACTGAAACTTGATTTTAGAGATGTATTTTCAAAGGGCTTTTTTATAACAGCATGCAAGGCTCTATGCAGTTAGAAAACGGTATCGCTTACACTAAAGATACTAAAATGGACGGTGTGCCTGCCGATTTAACTATTAAAGGCTACGCAAACTTAAATACCCTAGATATAGATTATGACCTTGCTGTAGCGCCACAAGTAACCTCAAGCATTCCGGTTATAGTGGCATGGATGGTTAATCCAGTAACAGGGCTTGCTGCTTTAGCACTTGATAAAGTTATTCATTCTGCGCGCGTCATCTCAGAGATCAATTTTAAAGTAACGGGTAAAATGAACGATCCTATTGTTCAAGAACTCGACAGAAAAAGTCGTGAAGTTACACTACCTCAAGCTGCGCAAAATCAGCCACAAGCATCAGTCGATTTAAAGCTTAAAGATGCACAAGTAACAGTAACGCAATGAACAAAACAGCAAGCATAAGCACACCCACAATAGTTGCCCTACAAATGTGTTCAGGGCTAAACCCTGATGACAACATAGCAAGCTTAAAGCGCGCACTTAAAACTCTGCCAGCAACAAGGCCATTACTTGTTTGCTTGCCAGAAGCTTTTTTAGTGTTTAGTAAAAGTGGCAGCGATACTTTACTTGTTGCTAAGCAAGTTGAGCAATACAAATTACAACTTAGTGAATTGTGCCAACACCATAATATTTGGTTAAATGCAGGCACAATGCCTGAGCCATTTAACGAACATAAGTATTACGCAGCATCGCACTTACTCAATAATCAAGGCGAGCTTGTTGCAACGTACAACAAAATACATTTATTTGATGTAAACGTAGATGATAAGACAGGTAGCTATCGAGAATCAGATTTTACCCAAGCAGGTAGCGATGTGGTGGTGGTTGAGTCTCCATTTGGTAAAATAGGTTTAACAGTATGTTATGATCTGCGCTTTAGTGGCTTGTTCAATGATCTAGTTCGCCAAGGCGCGGAGATTATTTTAGTCCCGAGTGCATTTACAGTTGTTACAGGGCAAGCACACTGGCAACCGCTATTAGCAGCTCGCGCAATAGAAACACAATGCTATGTAGTTGCAGCGGCTCAACACGGTACACATGAAAATGGCCGACAAACATATGGTCACAGTATTATTATTTCACCTTGGGGCAATACCCTGAGCGAATTGCCAACAGGCACCGGTTTTATAAGCTGCCACGCAGATTTAGACCAGTTACAAAAAATTAGACGAGATATGCCCGTGCAGTCTCATCAACGATTTAGAGAGCATTTATTATGAATTCGGTTGAACAGCATTTACTACACGACAGCCTGCTAAATAGAGAAGAACTCGAAAAAACGCTCGCTTACATACATCAGCATAAAGTGGATTACGCTGACTTATATTTTCAATCAAGCCACCACGAATCGTGGGTGCTTGAAGACGGCTTAGTTAAAGAAGGTTCTTATAACGTTGAACGTGGTGTTGGTGTACGTGCTGTAAGCGGCGAAAAAACAGGTTTTTCTTACTCTGATGCAATAAACCTTGAAGCGCTAAATAAAGCGGCAACAGCAGCGCGTAGCATTGCCGATGCTGGCGAAGATAGAGCAATTAAAGTATTTAGCGATGTTAAAGCTAAAGAGCAGTTTGCACCGCATCAACCAATTTCGAGTATGAGCGATACCGACAAGGTTAATTTATTACGCGAACTTGAAAACTACATTCGTGAATTAGCACCCGATGCAGAGCAAGTAATTAGCTCAATGTCTGCGGTATACGAAGAAGTATTAATCGCGGCAAGTGATGGCACGTTTGCTACCGATATTCGCCCACTTATTCGCTTAAACTGTTCAGTACTGCTTGAAAAAAATGGTCGCCGTGAACGCGGTGGCGCAGGCGGTGGTGCACGTTTAGATTATGGTTACTTTAAAGAGCTTGTTGATGGTAAACCGCGTTGGATGGAATTTGCAGAAGAAGCGGTACGCCAAGCTAAAGTAAATCTTGAAGCTATTGATGCACCTGCAGGCACGATGGAAGTTGTACTTGGTAATGGTTGGCCTGGCGTGCTTTTACACGAAGCGGTAGGGCATGGCCTTGAAGGCGACTTTAACCGTAAAGGCGCGTCTGCGTTTAGTGGTAAAGTGGGCCAAAAAGTAGCATCTGAGCTGTGTACTGTGGTTGATGATGGCACCATAGCTGACCGTCGAGGTTCACTTAACGTAGATGACGAAGGTACACCAGCGGCTTACAACGTGCTAATCGAAAACGGTATTTTAAAAGGCTATATGCAAGATAAGCTAAACGCGCGTTTAATGGGTGTAAATCCTACCGGAAACGCACGTCGTGAGTCTTACGCACATTTACCAATGCCTCGCATGACTAATACCTACATGTTAGGTGGTGAGCACAGCCAAGCCGATATTATCAGTAGTGTTAAAAAAGGGGTATTCGCGCCTAACTTTGGCGGCGGACAAGTTGATATAACCTCAGGTAAGTTTGTATTTAGCGCATCAGAAGCGTATTTAATCGAAAACGGTAAAATTACTCAGCCAATTAAAGGCGCAACGCTTATTGGTAATGGCCCAGAAGTAATGCAGCAAATATCTATGGTTGGTAACGACTTAGCACTTGATAAAGGTGTTGGTGTTTGCGGTAAAGATGGTCAAAGCGTACCGGTAGGCGTAGGCCAACCAAGCCTTAAAATTGATCAGTTAACAGTGGGTGGTACAGCATAAAAAACCATGAGCGCGAAGTGGATTCGCGCTTTCGTTTTGATGAAAGTGAGGTTTTACACCTCGCTTTTTAAATATACGCTCACGTAATAGAGCGCGAAATAAATTCGCACCTACAATTTGCATTCTTACTCAGTGTAGGTGAAGTTTTACACCTCGCTTTTTAAATATACGCTCACGTAATAGAGCGTGAAATAAATTCGCACCTACGATTTGTATTTTTACTCTGGGTAGGTGAGGTTTTACACTCGCTTTTTAAATATACGCTCACGTAATAGAGCGCGAAATAAATTCGCACCTACGATTTGTATTTTACTCTGGGTAGGTGAGGTTTTACACTCGCTTTTTAAATATACGCTCACGTAATAGAGCGCGAAATAAATTCGCACCTACGATTTGTATTTTTACTCTGTGTAGGTGAGGTTTTACACCTCGCTTTTTAAATATACGCTCACGCAATAGAGCGCGAAATAAATTCGCACCTACAATTTGCCTGCTTACTCTGGGTAGGTGAGGTTTTACACCTCGCTTTTTAAATATACGCTCAGAAATAGAGCACGAAATAAATTCGCACCTACAATTTGCATGCTTACTCTGTGTAGGTGAGGTTTTACACCTCGCTTTTTAAATATAAGCTCAGAAATAGAGCACGAAATAAATTCGCACCTACAATTTGTATTTTTACTCTGTGTAGGTGAGGTTTATACTTCTCCCTCATCCCCTTTAGTTTTTTCAGCCTCTTTATACCATAACGCAAAAAAGCACTCTGTTAATTTGTGCTCTATCTCAAGCGCTTTTTCTGTAGGACAAAACAAGGTAAAGCTTGCTTTAAACTCACCTAAATCGGTTGTACCAAAGTGAATTACAGGCTCTGGGCCAGATATTTTTGCATCAAGTTTACGCTCAATCATCGAATTATAGCGGCTTGCTACTTCTTGAAACTCTTCGCAGTACAGCTTAGCCTGTTCAGTTAATGTGTCGTGAATAGGGTACGGGTTAAAGCTCTCTCTTCGGACAATAATAAAATGGTGTGTAACAAAGCGTTTTACAAAGTTTAAGTTTTTAATCGAGCTGGTAATTAGCTTATTGTTTGGTATGTATATGGTTTTTCTCGAAAATTGATAAGTATGTATATCAATTTCATGCATGGTCGTTTTAATCCAATCGGTTTCAGCAACTTCACCAAAGTAATCACCAACTTGTATCCAATCACCCACTCTAAACGGGCGTGTTGTTACTAGGTAAAAAAGCCTATTACACACTGAATAAATTCACGCGTTGCAAGTACAATCGCCACAGCAAAGGCGGCAATAGAAAGTGCAAAGTTTTGAATCTCTGTAGACCACACAAAGAGAAGTGATATCACCATTACAAAGTTAATAAAGTGCTTAATATTATGCGCGATGTAGCGAATATCTTTTTCTTTTTTCTCAGCGCGACTTTTTGCTAACTTATCGACAAGTATCTTAAGCACAAATGCAATTGTTAACATTATTAGTGAGAGAAGAAACGGATGCAGTAATATATCTTTAGTCATAAATTCCTAATGGTTTAAAGTTGATAAACACGACCAGTTTATTGATTTATTTTGCCAATGGGCTAATTTAACGCAAATAAAAACCCTTTAGCAAATTAATGCTAAGGAGTATTCGTTTTTATCAGTAATTTTCAATGGTTAAACCAACCTACTCTATTTGATCTCTGGTTAAGAGGTTTACTAACATATTGAACTACAGTGATATTTAAGTTTATTTCTCTCTAGCTAGAGATTTCAGTAAATTAAACGCAGTTAGCGCTGAAAACAACTGCTTGAGATAAATTTATTATCCAGAGTTCAGGTTATTTAGATATGAGGTCTATTTAACGATAGGTAAATTGCACTATAACTAGAGTCTGTTTATCTTTTAGGTAAGGGTTAGCCTATGTTGTGCGGTTACCCCCATCAATAGGCGATAAAGCAGTATAAATACCAAACATGTGCAGCCCTAGGTTAAATAAATTTTAATACTTAAAGACTAGGTAATATTTTTTATATCTAGTTGTTTTAAATAAAAATTATAACAACGCTATTGGAAGGGGAATTCGTTAAATTGTACCGGTACTTATGTCAGTTGGTATTAAAGGCTATTTAACATCAATAATGCCTTTGCTTGTATTTTATCGAGAGTAAATTAGATGTACCGTGGTGGAATAGTCCAGATCCTATAGATAATTTAGTGTGAAGCACGCATTTCAAGTGAAGATGGGTATTGTGGTTTTAATCGATAAGACAAGCTGCTAGATACGTATTTCCGGCTTTTATTTAAGTACGCGCAATATAGAATTAGAATACTTATCAAGCATTAAATTTATTTCACTAAGTACTTTCCCTTTACTTCATAAGTTCCATTTAACCCATATTTTATAAGTCGGAAATAACAAAACAACTACTTATAAGTTAGAAGGTATTGAACCGTCCTATTGAGACTAGGACTGCTAATTTTTTGTCAGTGCAGTTTTATTTGATGAGGTTTAAGTTCACAGACTTTAATTTATAACGCTATTCTAATAATTAAAACTACATACAGTAATAAAAGCGATTATTAGTTTTTATCACTCCTCTACCTTGCAATATATTGGCGCTTTTTTGTTGTAATGCTTTGTAATAGACACGAATCAAAAAAGTAATACTATTATTTCCTTAAATACAGACAAGTAAGAAAAACACCGATTAATGATAAATAACTACATATTGTTATTTTTTTGTTTTTCTTTTGTTTTGTTTTTGTTCACATAACTCTTGGTTCTACGTCATCGCTTCGTAAATTCAATTTAAAGCGGAGAGATGATGTTTTTATCAAGGAGTTCCCATTCAAGCGTTCAGCTTGAAACTAATCCCCACCTAAAGTTTTGGGTTATTTGGTCAGATTATGAAAAACGAGTGCGGGCTTGTTGCTATAAATGGTTATATAGTGACCAAGATCGAGTTGAAGACGCCATGGCACAAGCGTGTGAAAAAGCGCTTAAAGTTTATATACAAGACAGCTCTCAAATAGAAAACATGTTTGCTTGGCTTTGTCGGATAGCCCATAACATCTGTATGGATATACATCGCTTAAATAGTAAAGAAAGCGATTTAGTGAAACAAGCCAACAGCTCCTCAACACAGTTTTATTTTACGGAGAGCCAGTCACAAACATTGGAAAGTGAGTATGAACGTATTCACCTATATCAGAAGTTGATGGATGCCATTAATGATTTGCCTAATGATTTAAAGCAAGTGATCCAGTATAAATTTATTTATGAAATGGAGTACTCAGAAATAGCAAACCAATTACAAATTAGCCAAGAAAATGCAAGAAAGCGTGTGCAATTGGCTCGTAAGAAACTAAGTGCATTACAGTATGTATAAGCCCTCATGTTCAGGTCATCGGTTTTTCTTGGCTTGTAACCACAAAATAATTTAAAAAATCTTTTTCACAAACAGATGAATACCCCGTTATTCAAATAACGGGGTATCTGACCAAGATACCCAAATTTAAATCGAACATTCGCATCACCTTAGCTGGGATTGATGTGGCGGAGCTTGGCTGGAGCATTAATATGAAAAATGAAAGGCAGTGGTTTGTGGTTTATACCAAAGCCAATAGTGAGAAAAAATTTGCTGTACAGGTCAATCTTTTGCAAAGTGATTGTGAAGCATTTTTGCCTTTAATAGATCAGGCCCGCCAATGGAGTGACCGAACCAAAGTGGTAAGCGTACCGTTATTTAAATCATACGTATTTGTTTATATTGACGGTAATGAATTTCAACAGTTAAAACGCCTACCAGGTTTCGTTTCATATATTAAATTTAATAATCTACCAGCTGTGATTTCTCAGCAAGAAATGAAAAAAATTCAACGTTTTATATCTACAGGTAAAGTGGTTGAAGTGCTGTCTAATCGTTTGCTAGTAGGAACTAAAGTGGAAATTGTTAGCGGTAGTTTACAAGGGTATTGCGGTATTCTGGTTGAGCGACGTAATCAACAATTAGTCGCAATTGAAGTCGAGGGATTAGCGCAAAGTATGATGCTAACTTTACCTGAAATGCTATTGAAACCGATTGTTGAGGTTTAATTATGGCGTATCTAAGTGAAACAAATATACAAACGCTGAAAGCCCAATTATTGCGTTATGAGGGGTTATCATTAAAACCATATAGATGTACCGAAGGAAAATTAACGATCGGTATTGGCCGTAACTTAGAAGATAAAGGTTTGTCATTGGATGAGGTAGATTACCTATTAAACAATGACATTAATAATGTTATAGCACAGGTTGCAGTGCATATTCGCGTTTTCAAATTATTGAATGAAACTAAAAAGATTATTTTGCTAGATATGGCGTTTAATCTTGGGGTTGCAGGGCTATGTAAGTTTAAAAATATGCTCAGGGCACTGGAAGATAAAAATTACCCTTTAGCAGCGGCTGAAATGCTTGACTCTAGATGGGCTAAGCAGGTTGGAGTGAGAGCTGATGAGCTGGCACAAAAAATGGCTCTAGGAGAGTGATATGAGTGCCATTATACCTCAATTACAAGTGCCTCATTCAGAGCAAGAGCGGCGAGTTGCTTATCATCTCTATCAGTTTGGTAGTGCGCTAAAAGCACAAGATGAACATCTAAGTGATACTGTTAAAGAGCTACATGAGCAGTTAAATAAACTAATTTTTATGCCACGGTTTAACCATCTTACTGATTTATTTTCGTTGTCTCATTCTGAAACTAAGTTGCTAGCACTTGTTTATATTCAAGTTCAAGATCCAGACGTAATAGCCCCATTTTTAGGATTAAGTTGGTTTGAGCAAGGGCCAACATTGAGTTTAGATAAGTTAGTAACATTAGTGGACGAATCTTTAAATAAATACAACACCATAGCAGAATTTGGCCCTAAATCAGCATTGTTTAAATGGGGGTTAATATACCTAACAAATGAGAGTATAGGTTTACAAAGCGCAGTGAATATTGCCCCTTATTTACATGAATTTTTGCAATGTGGTACTACAAGCTGTGATTACCTTAGTTTCTTTACTTTAGTAGACACGGCGCAGGACCCAGTATTTGATAGTTGTTTTAGTTTACCAGAAGAGGTTGCAGCTCAATCATTACTTATTATCGACAGTGAAAATGATGAAATAACCGCCTGGTATACTCAGCAGTTGGCATTACGGTGCGATACCACGTTGGCACACTATGTAGCAGAGCCAAACAATGGTTTCAACATATCTCATTTAGCGCATGAATTTGCCTGCTTACAGCTCATAGCTCAAACGCAACCAGTATTATTGTATTGGCCCGAAATTGGTAGCTTGTTACAACACAACTTAATTCAATTAAATACTCTAGTTGAGCAATGTACAAAATTGGCGTTAATAACAACAACAGCTAGCCCCTTGTTTGACGAGGTATTTACGCAATCATTAAAAATTAAAGTACAAGTACCAAATTTGTCACAATTAAAAGAGGCTTGGTTGTCGTTATGTAATAGCGAGCAACATACGCATTTAGATAAAGCCCAAGCTCAGCAGTTGGTGGCTAAATATCCCGTAGCGTTACCTCATATGAAGCAGCTAGCAAACAATGCTAAGGCAGATAAAAGTGATGAACAAGATTACTGGGAAACATTGCAAGCGCTGTGTTTTTCAGCGCAAAGTCAACACTGCGATGAACTAGCTAAATTGTGTCAAGCGCGCTTTACCCTCGACGACATGATATTGAATGACAAAATTACGGTGCAATTGCAGGAGTTAATCGCCAGAATTAATTTTAAAGCTTCATTACAACAGCGTCTACCTAGTTTTAATCAAGGATGTAAAGCGCTATTTTGGGGTAAACCAGGCACTGGTAAATCTATGGCCGCAGAAGCCATTGCAGGTGAATTGCAACTACCACTGTACATAGTTAATTTGGCCAATATTGCCAGTAAATGGATAGGTGAAACTGAAAAGCACTTAGCTAAGCTATTTGATTCAGCTCAGAAATATAATGCGGTACTCATGTTTGACGAAGCAGATGCGATTTTTGCAAAACGCAGCGAGGTAGAGTCAAGCCATGATAAAAACGCCAATATGGGCGTAAGTTACCTACTTCAACGTATGGAACACTACACGGGCTTGTTGTTACTAAGTACTAACTTTAAAAGTAACCTTGATGAGGCATTTTTACGTCGCTTTCAAGGGGTAATTGAGTTTACTTTACCTGATAAACAGCAGCGCGTTGATATTTGGCAGCGTAATTTAAGCACCAATGCAGATAGTGATTTATGCCAAGGCATTAGCCAACTTGCAGCATTGTTTGAGCTCAGTGCTGCGCAAATAATCAATATCTGCGAAATGGCATTGTTGCAAAGTTTGATCGCTGACAAAAAGTTGATTAGTCGAGCCGAGATTGCCAATGCATTACATAGAGAACTCTCAAAACAACATGCCGGCTTTATGACCCAGCAATCTTTATCAACGTGGTTAACGGGAGGGCACAATGGACGCAACCTTAATTTATAAAGTACAACAGGCACTTGATTCGTTTATTAAAGACAAAGTTTTATCGCTCAATAATAACGATGATGTAGTAGATACTTCTATTGTATTGAGCTTTCAAGCGCCAGATAATGAATTTACTACTGGTTTAGGCAGCGACCCCGCAATAAATTGTTATTTAGTTGGTATAACTGAAGATATTCAGCGTCGTCAAAGTGAGCCACCTCGTACGCAAATAAATTTTACGCAAACTCACCGTACACGATTCATTGAGCCTAAATTTGTGTCATTGACTTATATGCTAACCGTTTGGAGTAAAAACCCACAGCAAAGCGCTGCGATAGAGCATTTGATCATGGGCTATTTAATTGCAGGTATAGGACGGTACGATTTTCTACCTGAAGAGTTACTACTCGCACAACAAATTGATATATCACCTTATGGTATCCGCAGCCAAATATTCGGTAATGAGTACAGTGAAAAAGTAACAGGGCAAGTATGGCAGGCACTCGGGAGTACGCCTAAAGCAACCATTCTCTATACGCTCTCTTTGCCTATGCCAGTATTTGAGCCAGTACAACTGCCAATAGTAAAAGAAATTAATAAACTATTAGATAACAAAGCTTAATTTAACCTCAATTATTTTACCTAACAGATCCCATAATTTAATCGGCAGTTGTTGAGCATTCAGCTCAGCGGCTGAAATCATCATTTATTTATTAGATTACAGAGGAATATTATGAGTACTTCAGAACTCAATGAACGATTAAAAAGCTACTTTCAGCGTGGTGATATCCCTACTCAACAAGAATTTGGGGATCTAATTGATACGGCAACAAGCAGTATCAATAATGATCGTTTACCAGAGCAGATAGATTTAACTCAAATTGGAGAAAATTCATCGCTTAAAGTGAAAGAGGTTATAGCTAATGGCGCACAAATCACGAATATAGCCAACAATCATTTACCGCCTCAAATAGATTTAACGCAGAGTGGATTGGTCACCGATTCAAGTGTAAAAGCGGGTGAATTAATTGGTGATGGGGCAAAAATAAGCAATATAGCCAACAATCATTTACCGCCTCAAATAGATTTAACGCAGAGTGGATTGGTCACCGATTCAAGTGTAAAAGCGGGTGAATTAATTGGTGATGGGGCAAAAATAAGCAATATAGCAAACAATCATTTACCGCCACAAATAGATTTAACGCAGAGTGGCTTGGTCACCGATTCAAGTGTAAAAGCGGATGAATTAATTGGTGATGGGGCAAAAATAAGCAATATAGCCAACAATCATTTACCGCCTCAAATAGATTTAACGCAGAGTGGATTGGTCACCGATTCAAGTGTAAAAGCAGGTGAATTTATTGGTGATGGGGCAAAAATAAGCAATATAGCCAACAATCATTTACCGCCTCAAATAGATTTAACGCAGAGTGGCTTAGTCACTGATTCAAGTGTAAAAGCGGATGAATTAATTGGTGATGGGGCAAAAATAAGCAATATAGCAAACAATCATTTACCGCCACAAATAGATTTAACGCAGAGTGGCTTGGTCACCGATTCAAGTGTAAAAGCGGATGAATTAATTGGTGATGGGGCAAAAATAAGCAATATAGCCAACAATCATTTACCGCCTCAAATAGATTTAACGCAGAGTGGATTGGTCACCGATTCAAGTGTAAAAGCAGGTGAATTTATTGGTGATGGGGCAAAAATAAGCAATATAGCCAACAATCATTTACCGCCTCAAATAGATTTAACGCAGAGTGGCTTAGTCACTGATTCAAGTGTAAAAGCAGGTGAATTTATTGGTGATGGGTCAGGCCTTATAAACTTACCTCAGATTGATCTCCCTTCGCAAATTGACTTAACCCAAGCGGGAACGGTGACGGATTCGCGCATTGAAGCAGGTGAATTTATTGGTGATGGATCTGGCCTTATAAACTTACCTCAGATTGATCTCCCTTCGCAAATTGACTTAACCCAAGCGGGAACGGTGACGGATTCGCGCATTGAAGCAGGTGAATTTATTGGTGATGGATCTGGCCTTATAAACTTACCTCAGATTGATCTCCCTTCGCAAGTTGACTTAACCCAAGCGGGAACGGTGACGGATTCGCGCATTAAAGCAGGTGAATTTATTGGTGATGGGGCTAGGTTATCTAATATTCAAACTACTAGTTTACCCATTGCAACGTTTGCAGATATTCAAATGGGTGATACAAGCAAGCTGACTACCGCACAACACGGTGGCTGGTTAAATCAAAAAGTAGAAGCGCTTACATGCCCCAATTTGTTGTCGCTGCTGATTGCATGTGTTGAGACAACACAAAACATCGATATTGATAACGTTCCTAGTGAAATTGATGGTTATATGCTTGTTGATGGTGATTTGGTGTTATTGAACGCCCAAACGAATAAGAGTGAAAACCGCATATGGCAAGTAAATGAACTATCAAGCTCATTTTCTTTACAGTCTGTGGTCCGCTATGAACCTGTTGACATGGTTCACGGCGATGCGGTGATCATAACTCAAGGTGACATTTATAAAGATCAAGCATTTATGCTTAGGGCTATTTACGATAATGATGCTGATTTTGAGTATCAATGGAAAATGACAGCCAGTTTAGTGACTGTTGGTGATGGGCTCATAAAGAGTAAAAACCGCTTCAGTGTAAATTTCGCTTCAGCTAATGATCTCGCTAATGGCAGAGTTGATAAGGTTATTGATAGTGCTTTATTAAAGCAAAACTTAACTTCGCTTGGGCAACAGCTTCAAAACCAAATGCTTAATATTAACCCTCAAGTACACACTAATGACTTTACTATTGACGCAAATTCCATTCATTTTTTAGATCTTACAGATGACACTACATTGACAGCTATAATTGATGAAAAAGTCACCTATTTTAGGGTGCAGGACTTTAGTGGAACTTGGGGGACAAACAGCCAAGTTATTCTTAAATTTGCAGATAACTCCAGCCTTACAATATTGCTCAACAGCTCACATGCTTATTATGATTTATACAAAGTAAATGACATTTTTTATTCCTATGACTCAACTGGCAAATTTTTTCTCTAAGGCAACCAGTTATTAATTTAGTCATCAATTCAAACACCCCCTCCCTCTAAAAGGAAAACCCTATGAATAATTTTGTAAACGTGATCCAAAAACTTGAAGAACTGAGTGCTCGTGATAGTAATAAAGCTAGAAGCCTAAACTTATTAAATAGTGTTATTTATCAGGTTCGTGCTGATATGAACCAATATTTAGGTATGCAAACAACTGACTTACACAGGGTAGAAGATATTGCAGATGTGCTTGGCTATGCTGGTCGTGTAGTCGCCGCTAGTGATGACTTACCAGTGACCCCGGTTGAGCCTGCCATGTTTGGCGCAACAGAGTTTTACACGGGGGATTACTTTTTGGTTAAAAATGGTCCTGATCGCGGTATTTATCCAATCACCATTTTTGATGATGGGGCTGGTTTTAAAACGTACGACCTAGACCCTGCTTTAAAACGATATTTAGGCGATGTTGCCGTTGTTGTACTTAAATTAGTTGAAAATGATTTAGTACAAAAACACAGTATATTCAACCTCTCCAACGATATATGGCAAGAGCGTGTAATTGCGTAATCACGTAATTATACGGTACAACTAAGCCATGTTTACGACCTTTCGAGAAAAGCTAAAACACTACTTCATTACAGGTGCAAAACCAACCCAGGCGCAGTTTGCCGAGTTTTTAGATGCAGCGTTTATTCAAAGTGATGATGGCATTACGAAGAAGTCATCTGCAGCGGGGCAAGTACTGACCTTTTTACTGCAAGAACACCATCATAACAATGCAGTTTTTCAACAAAGTGTGTGTATTCAAGGCGATTTAATTGTAGAGGGGCAGCTACTCGGTGCCCCTTCATCAAGCGCCACAACACCAACCAGCCGAGTTTATGAAACATCAAACTACAGTGCGGCTAACGCAAATACCCAACAAGTTAGCGTGCCAATTGGCTGTATTTTACTCTACTGCGGCGCACAAATCCCCGACGGCTTTTTAGCCTGCGACGGCCTAAACGGTACTCCTAGTTTGGCACCGTTGGTGGATAACCCCATTCAACCGATTCGTTACATTATTAAAATGCATTAATGCTGCTTTTTATTCATTGACATCTTATATACGGCAGCTTCATTTAACCTATTATTATACCTTGGAATTTTTATGTACCAGTCACTTAATCAAAAGCAGCAAGAACACGACACGCTCCCCGTACAACGCCAAGCAATAAGCCGAGAAACGCGTTTAAAAGACAACGTAGGCAGCATGATGGGCGTCGATTTAAGCCACGTTGCTGTGCATACCAACTCATCCAAGCCCGCGCAACTTAATGCCCACGCCTATGCCCAAGGCAGAGAAGTACACATCAGCCCGGGGCAAGACCGCCATTTAGGGCATGAGCTTGCTCACATTGGCCAGCAAATGCAAGGTCGCGTACAAGCCACTACCCAGTTTGCAGGGCAAGCGGTGAATGATGATCCAAAATTAGAACATGAAGCCGATGTGATAGGGGCAAGAGCAGAGAGTATGTGACTAAGTTAGAGCGTCATGTCGAATTGACAAGCTTTGTTTTAAGTTAAGTGTTATGAAGCAAGTGACTTGACCCTGACGAATCCCCACAATTTGATACTATAAATCAATAAAGTAGCTTAAAAAACAGTTGAAGTGCACAGCCAATTTTGATCTTATATGTTTTTTCCGACCAAAGAAATTACAGAGTAAATCGACTATGCACTTGGGTAAATTATTACATAAAACTTTTTCTAATACAGCGGGTATTATTGATAAGCGTAACCACTGCACATTAATGAAAGCTGTAGAAACACTCTGCCAACATAAGTTCTTATCCATTGCTGCTTTAGGGCGAAAACTAAAGAGCAATGCGAAGGTTAAACACAATATTAAACGAATAGATAGGTTATTTGGCAACCCTCGCGTCCAGCATTCTCGCTACCATTATTACCAAGAAATTACTCGCCGCGTTATAGGTCAAATTAGGCGCCCATGCGTGACGATTGATTGGTCTGGGTTAACACCTTGTGGCGAGTTTCATTTATTACGAGCAGCAGTGCCAGTTAAAGGTCGAGCAATGACAATCTATGAGCAAAGTTTTCGTGAATGTGAATACATGAAGCAAAGCGTGCATAAGGATTTCCTCAAAACACTTAAATCAATATTACCTTCTGATTGCAAGCCGATCATCGTTACCGATGCAGGATTTCGTAACCCTTGGTTTAAATTAGTGCTTAAATTTGGTTGGGATTTTTTAGGCAGGGTGAGGCATCAAACACAATATCAAAAGCCAGAAGATGATACGTGTTGGTCACCAGTAAAAACACTTTATTCTAAAGCGACAGCAAAACCCGCTTATCTATTTGAAACACAACTCGCTAAAGCCAATTCATTGAGTGGTCACTTTTACTTGTTTAAATCAAAGCCTAAACAAAGAAAAAAGAAAAATCTTCGAGGAAAAACGATTCGTTGCAGCGTAAGCTTGAAACATGCTAAAGGCGCCACGGAGCCATGGTTATTATTTACCTCACTGTGCAATATTAATTATTCAGCACAAGATATGGTTAAAATTTACAGCCAGCGAATGCAGATAGAAGAGTCCTTTCGAGACTTAAAAAACACGAGTAATGGTTTGAACTTACGTCATTGTCGTAGCTATGAAAAAGGCCGTTTGAATGTCGCATTATTGATTGCATTAATTGCTAATTTTATCCTTTGGCTAGCAGGTTTAACGGCAAAAATATTGAATGTGCATAGAAGCTTTCAGGCGAATACGATAAAGAATAGAAACGTGCTGTCTAGCTTTAGTTTGGGGACGCAATACTTCGAAAAATTTGGTTATAAAATAAAACTGAAAACTTTTTTAGAAGCACTCAAGCAATTAAATAAGGATTGCCGTGAGTGCTTGTAGCTCATTAGCAATTGTGGGGATCCCTCAGGACTTGACCCCTTATCGACCCCTTATCCTATATGAGATATATCCAAGCATTGCTAGGGCATTCTAGCTCTAAAACGACCGAGATTTATACGCACATAACCACGAAAGGTTTTGAGGGGATAAGTTCACCGCTGGATGAGATTGACGGGTTGTGAATAGATGACCAAAAGAGTGGCGCTTTAACAGCCCATGCGGGTATTAAAGAGCTACCGCTAATGGGAAGTAGATGAAGTTTAAAAAGTGGACTTTTAACAGCCAAAATAGGTGTTAAAAGTCCAGAAATGATAATGAGATAGTCAGAATAAACGCCACATCCACCACTGTGTGGTGTATCTGGGATTGTTATAGGCAATAAAAAAGCCTATAACATCGAAAAAACCCAATTAAAAAAGGTTTGAAATATGTATGAACAAGTAGATAAACCGAAAGAGAACAAAAGTAGGGCTGTGGCTAATTCTGTTACTCAAAAGAAAAGTGATGTGAAGCAAGGTTTTGGGTTTGTGGATAATAGGTCTGACGCAACTTCTAAAAGAAAAATGAAAGAGACCGTTAATGATAGTCTTAAATCGATACAGTTAAAAGTAGGTGAGGTTACAGGTAGTCTTGGGAAAACGAATATTCCAAGTATTAGTTATGGCCGGCTGAGTACTACAGTATTGCAACGCCAAATATTAATTGGGGACAAGTGGGAAGGTCATGCAGATGATGTTCTGGTAAGTGATATTGAGAAAGACGTAAAGCCTCGGTTGAACTCCTGGTCAGAGCTTAAAGATAATATATTTAAAAAAGGAACCAATGGAGATACTAATAAGGCAGTCAACGCCTATTACACTGTTGACCTCAGTATAGGCGTGTCTCCATTCGAAGCTGACATTCGAGCATCCCTTAGAAAGCACAATAACCGTACAAGCTTCGCTGACAGAAGTGATTTATACAGACAAGTGACACAAGACATCAAACTCTCTCTATTGGGTTTCCACAATATAGCCGGTATTGCCCATCATGACGGGCAATTTAAAAGAACTGACGATGGCTTTGGTGGTTCTGCCAGTGGCCGTAAGAAGAAACTTGTTATTTATCGAACCATGCCTAAAGCCGATTGGAGTAATTACAAAGGCAGTGGTGATTTGAAAGATATTCTGTTTGGTCATGGAGGCTCTCTTGGTCAGGCAATGCACTATTTTGATAAATCTAAAAAGAGTAGTAAAGATGATGTGCTTGTTGAATTTAAATTTTCAGGTGATGCTTCGAAGCTATTGGACTATTCAAAAGTTAACGGAGGAGGTGAGGGCGGTGCCCCACAGGGTAATAAATTGACTGGTAAATCAGAGCAGAACGACATTATGAAAGTAGATAAAGATGTTTTTAGTGTCCACTTACATAAAAGTAAAGACTTAATAAAAGAACTGAAGCCACAAGTTCGTCTCGTTGAGAAGGTTTTATGAAAGTTAATATACACCCAATCAAAAAAACAGGCACTGAATTTAGCCTTTACCACAGAAGCCCATAACAAAACCTAAAAGCCATTGAAAACGTCTTTTAGCCTGATTGTTATAGGCAATAAAGAAAGCCTATAACAACCACTGAATAAAAATTAAAAGGTTTGAGATATGTATGCACAAGTAGAAAAGATGAAAGAGAACAAAAGTACGACAATTGCTAATAATGTTGGACAGAAAAAAGGAATTCTAGCCAGGGTTTTGGATTTGTGGATAATCGCTCCTTGTCAATATTGCAAAAAAATACAATGGTCAGCCAAAGCCGTAGACAATTAAAGAGTATAAATAGTGAATTGGTCGATAAGTCTATCAAGAAAAAGGACAATTCGAGACCGGGGGATACTCTTCAGAGAGTATGTTATTCCGTGAAAGGAAACGGAACGCATGATGGAGATACTGCGCCTAAATCGGGGTTTACTAATCAGGATACGTATTATAAAGATGGGGTTGTGGCTGTAAACTTTAACTCAACTCGTATAGGAGTAAATGAACTGGATGGTAGCGGTTTGGTACCCACTTCTGATGTGACTCATCTTGTGGGGCAGGTAGATCATATCGTTCCAGCGAATTTGGGAGGCGGAGCATTGGACAGTAACGGAAGGTTAATCGATGCAAAATCAAATATGAGCAGAGGGGATAATTTCACCAAATTCAATCCGAAATTTGCTACAGATGATATAGTCATAGTAGCTGATAATAACAAGGCATATGAAACCGCAACTAACGCAATGAATTATGGTGGAGCAGCTGCGGCACAAATAAAGTATTTACATGATCAGTTCCCTGCTATTTGGGGACCTACTAAGCGTTTTCAAATGCCAAAATAATCCCATAACAAAACCTAAAAATCATTAAAACGCTTTTTAGCTCAATTGTTATAGGCAATAAAGAAAAGCCTATAACAATCGCTAAAGTCCAATTTAAAAAGGTTTGTAAATATGTATGCACAAGTAGAAAAGTCCAAAGAGAATAAAAGTATAGCTATTGTTAATTCTGTTGCGCAGCGGAGATTACAATCACAAGTAAAACAGCGGGTTAAGAGCGAGGCCTTTTTAGTACCGATAGAAGGGTCGCAATATACTGGTTCTGGGTGGGCAGGATCTGGTCCGGGGGAACTATTTTCGAGTGGTGAAAGACATAGTCTTTTAGGTAATAATAAAACCAAAACTGTTAAAAAAGAAACATTAATCGGATCTTTTGATCTTTTAAGTGACGATAATGATGGCTCAAGACTGCTTAGTCCTGGTGATTTATCAACTGACCTAGCTGCGGTTGATCATATAGTGCCAAAAGCGGGTGGTGGTGGAAATCACCCAGCTAATGCTCAAATAATTTCATACTCGAAAAATTCTAGCAAAAGTGATTCATATCCTTGGGGGCCTTTCAAGGGCGATGTGAAAGTATATAATCCAGCAAATGACCATGTGTATAAGAATACAACTACCGCTAAAGCATATGGTGCAAATGTTACTGAGCTAGAAAAGACATATAATTCATGGTGGTTGCAGGACTTAAAAACGATGTAGTTTATGTATAAAACGCCTATAACAAAACCTAAAACCCATTAAAACGTCTTTTAGCCCAATTGTTATAGGCAATTGAAGAAAGCCTATAACAACGAATAAAGCTAATTCAAAAAGGTTTGAGTTATGTATGAACAAGTAGAAAAACCAAAAGAATACGAAAAAAGGGGTCAAATCACTGAAAAAAGGAGTCTGAAAAAAGGGGTCAAATCACTTGCTTCATGATATAAAAAGGAGTCTGAAAAGGAGTCTGAAAGTCTGAAAAAAGGGGTCAAATCACTTGCTTCATGATATAGGTCGACTACCTTCAAGAAAAAAGTCTGAAAAAAGGGGTCAAATCCTGAGGGATCCCCACAATTGCTAATGAGCTACAAGCACTCACGGCAATCCTTATTTAATTGCTTGAGTGCTTCTAAAAAAGTTTTCAGTTTTATTTTATAACCAAATTTTTCGAAGTATTGCGTCCCCAAACTAAAGCTAGACAGCACGTTTCTATTCTTTATCGTATTCGCCTGAAAGCTTCTATGCACATTCAATATTTTTGCCGTTAAACCTGCTAGCCAAAGGATAAAATTAGCAATTAATGCAATCAATAATGCGACATTCAAACGGCCTTTTTCATAGCTACGACAATGACGTAAGTTCAAACCATTACTCGTGTTTTTTAAGTCTCGAAAGGACTCTTCTATCTGCATTCGCTGGCTGTAAATTTTAACCATATCTTGTGCTGAATAATTAATATTGCACAGTGAGGTAAATAATAACCATGGCTCCGTGGCGCCTTTAGCATGTTTCAAGCTTACGCTGCAACGAATCGTTTTTCCTCGAAGATTTTTCTTTTTTCTTTGTTTAGGCTTTGATTTAAACAAGTAAAAGTGACCACTCAATGAATTGGCTTTAGCGAGTTGTGTTTCAAATAGATAAGCGGGTTTTGCTGTCGCTTTAGAATAAAGTGTTTTTACTGGTGACCAACACGTATCATCTTCTGGCTTTTGATATTGTGTTTGATGCCTCACCCTGCCTAAAAAATCCCAACCAAATTTAAGCACTAATTTAAACCAAGGGTTACGAAATCCTGCATCGGTAACGATGATCGGCTTGCAATCAGAAGGTAATATTGATTTAAGTGTTTTGAGGAAATCCTTATGCACGCTTTGCTTCATGTATTCACATTCACGAAAACTTTGCTCATAGATTGTCATTGCTCGACCTTTAACTGGCACTGCTGCTCGTAATAAATGAAACTCGCCACAAGGTGTTAACCCAGACCAATCAATCGTCACGCATGGGCGCCTAATTTGACCTATAACGCGGCGAGTAATTTCTTGGTAATAATGGTAGCGAGAATGCTGGACGCGAGGGTTGCCAAATAACCTATCTATTCGTTTAATATTGTGTTTAACCTTCGCATTGCTCTTTAGTTTTCGCCCTAAAGCAGCAATGGATAAGAACTTATGTTGGCAGAGTGTTTCTACAGCTTTCATTAATGTGCAGTGGTTACGCTTATCAATAATACCCGCTGTATTAGAAAAAGTTTTATGTAATAATTTACCCAAGTGCATAGTCGATTTACTCTGTAATTTCTTTGGTCGGAAAAAACATATAAGATCAAAATTGGCTGTGCACTTCAACTGTTTTTTAAGCTACTTTATTGATTTATAGTATCAAATTGTGGGGATTCGTCAGGGTCAAATCCTGAGGGATCCCCACAATTGCTAATGAGCTACAAGCACTCACGGCAATCCTTATTTAATTGCTTGAGTGCTTCTAAAAAAGTTTTCAGTTTTATTTTATAACCAAATTTTTCGAAGTATTGCGTCCCCAAACTAAAGCTAGACAGCACGTTTCTATTCTTTATCGTATTCGCCTGAAAGCTTCTATGCACATTCAATATTTTTGCCGTTAAACCTGCTAGCCAAAGGATAAAATTAGCAATTAATGCAATCAATAATGCGACATTCAAACGGCCTTTTTCATAGCTACGACAATGACGTAAGTTCAAACCATTACTCGTGTTTTTTAAGTCTCGAAAGGACTCTTCTATCTGCATTCGCTGGCTGTAAATTTTAACCATATCTTGTGCTGAATAATTAATATTGCACAGTGAGGTAAATAATAACCATGGCTCCGTGGCGCCTTTAGCATGTTTCAAGCTTACGCTGCAACGAATCGTTTTTCCTCGAAGATTTTTCTTTTTTCTTTGTTTAGGCTTTGATTTAAACAAGTAAAAGTGACCACTCAATGAATTGGCTTTAGCGAGTTGTGTTTCAAATAGATAAGCGGGTTTTGCTGTCGCTTTAGAATAAAGTGTTTTTACTGGTGACCAACACGTATCATCTTCTGGCTTTTGATATTGTGTTTGATGCCTCACCCTGCCTAAAAAATCCCAACCAAATTTAAGCACTAATTTAAACCAAGGGTTACGAAATCCTGCATCGGTAACGATGATCGGCTTGCAATCAGAAGGTAATATTGATTTAAGTGTTTTGAGGAAATCCTTATGCACGCTTTGCTTCATGTATTCACATTCACGAAAACTTTGCTCATAGATTGTCATTGCTCGACCTTTAACTGGCACTGCTGCTCGTAATAAATGAAACTCGCCACAAGGTGTTAACCCAGACCAATCAATCGTCACGCATGGGCGCCTAATTTGACCTATAACGCGGCGAGTAATTTCTTGGTAATAATGGTAGCGAGAATGCTGGACGCGAGGGTTGCCAAATAACCTATCTATTCGTTTAATATTGTGTTTAACCTTCGCATTGCTCTTTAGTTTTCGCCCTAAAGCAGCAATGGATAAGAACTTATGTTGGCAGAGTGTTTCTACAGCTTTCATTAATGTGCAGTGGTTACGCTTATCAATAATACCCGCTGTATTAGAAAAAGTTTTATGTAATAATTTACCCAAGTGCATAGTCGATTTACTCTGTAATTTCTTTGGTCGGAAAAAACATATAAGATCAAAATTGGCTGTGCACTTCAACTGTTTTTTAAGCTACTTTATTGATTTATAGTATCAAATTGTGGGGATTCGTCAGGGTCAAATCACTTGCTTCATGATATAGGTCGACTACCTTCAAGAAAAAAGGGGTCAAATCACTTGCTTCATGATATAGGTCGACTACCTTCAAAGGAGTATTATTAAAACAGGTAGTTCAAAATGCCATGAAAAGTCTGAAAAAGAAAAAGGGGTCAAATCACTTGCTTCATGATATAGGTCGACTACCTTCAAAGGAGTATTATTAAAACAGGTAGTTCAAAATGCCAAGGCCACAACGAATTGAGTACGAACATGCTTTTTATCATGTTATGAACCGTGGGCGCGGACGGAAAAATACCTTTCACGACGAATTATACTTTCAAGCCTTTTTAATCACATTGGGTGAAGCACAAGCGCGCTTTGATTGCGTTATTCATGCGTATTGCCTTATGACGAACCATTATCATTTGTTGATTGAAACACCCAAAGCGAATTTAGGCCGTGTTATGCGCCATATTAATGGGGTTTATACTCAGCGATATAATAAGTTGAAGCATACCGATGGGCCATTATTTCGTGGGAGGTACAAAGCGATATTGGTCGAAAAAGATGAGTATTTGCTGCAATTAAGCCGCTATATCCATCGTAATCCTATTGATATGACTATGCCGCTGGTGGATGACTTAGCGCACTATTCTTGGTCGAGCTACCCAGCTTATATCGGGAAAGTAAAACCACCAGAATGGCTTACGCGCGACTTTACTTATCAAATACTGGGTCATCGTCACAAGTTTAAGCAGTACAAAGCTTATGTATTACGAGGTAGCAGTGATGAACTCACTGACTTTTACGACAAAGGTAATATTGCATCGGTTTTGGGTAGTGATGGTTTTAAACGTTGGCTTAAAAATACTCAGCTTATAAATAGCCCCGAACCTGAGGTTTTACAGCAACTAAAACCGAATATCACAATGAATGAGGTGGTTATGGCGGTTGCTGATTATTATGCTTGCCCGCTATCTAAAATTACCAGTGTGCTTAAAGGGCCAAGCAAAGGATTTGAAGGACGTAAAGTTGCCATGTATTTTTGCCAAGAGGTTTTGGCTGAAAAGTTAAGTAATATTGCAGAGTATTTTAACCTTGGTCATAGTGGCTCTGTGAGTTTTATTACTCATCAAATAAGGAAAAAGCGCAGAGAAGATAAGCAATTTTCAAAACAATTAGATGCTATTTTTGACAGTATTATGAAGCAAGCGATTTGACCCCTTAAGACCCTGACCTCTTAAGACCCTGGCTCCTTATAAGACCCGTTGGCTTCCTTGACTTCTTTCCTGACCCCTTAAACTTCCTACATGATTGTACTTTCATTTATTGTGATAATGTTGGATTTCACATTTTTACTTTTCACGCGTCTGTTCAGGTATGCAATTTATTTTATTTGAGTAAGGGATGGTTATGCCGCTTGTATGTGTGGATGGTGCTGCGATTAAAATTACAGTTAATGGCGCCCAGCAGCTAGTAAAAACCAGTGATAAAATTCCAACTGCGACTAAAAACAAATTCTCACAAGGTAAAAAAGCAGTGCTCACTGAGGATGATGTAAAACAGTGGTTGCAAAAATTTCAGTCAAACTACGATAACGCTGCTTCTAAGGGCGGTATTGCGATGGGTAAAGTCATTTCTGGTAAGCCAAATTTAACGGTTAAAGGTAAGTCTAAAACAGCGCTAGTCACCAAAGACACGCAAATAATGGCGCTACTACAAATTTCAAAACCAGCGCAAAGTCCACAAGGTGTACCCGATCCCGTTCCTATGATCAATATTACTATTGAGTTTACTGATGCAGGGCAGACAAAGCTTACAGTTGTTTAGTTCGTGGAGCGTTATTACTCTTCATCAGCAAAAAAGCATATTTAATTTTAAGCAGGAGAATAAATGATGGGACTGTTATCGGTTTTATTTTCTTCCAAAGCACAAGAGCCTATTAACGCAATCGGCTCAATACTAGATGAGTTATTTACTAGTGATGAAGAAACGCTAAATTTAGATATTCTCAAACAACGTGTAGCGCAGCAACCTAATTTAGTTCAAGCAAAAATTAATCAAGTGCAAGCATCTCACCGTAGTTTATTTGTGGCGGGTGCCCGGCCTTTTTTAATGTGGGTGTGCGGCCTTGGCTTTTTATTTGCCTTTGTTATTAATCCTATATTGCAGTGGTTGTTGCCAGAGATTGGTACTCCACAATTACCACTCGACGTCATGATGGAGCTTACTTTGGCCATGTTGGGGTTAGCGGGCTTACGAACCGTTGAAAAACTCAAAGGTGTTTCTCGCTAACTATAAAATAATGCATTACAAAATTATATTTCAATTAGTTTTCACATTTCTTATCGAACAACGTCTTCTGAACACAATATAAATAAACTTGTTATTAGGGCTGTTTACCTTTCGAGGTTGAATTTACAGCGGTATGTTTGGTTTGTAGGCAACGCAGCGCAGCGCCTATGCTGCGTTATCCCCTATAAATAGGCGATAACGCAGTATAAAAAACCAAACATGTGTAGCCCTTTGGGTTCGCCCTAGGGGCGATTTACTCTTTGTTGCTTGGTTTCAATTTATTGTTACATGGATGTAAGCCAATAGGGTAACGCAAGATCAGTTACCGAGCCCACTAGGTTATAAACCTCGCAACGCGATTAATCGTCCCTAGATAGAACAAGCTGTAATCTTAAAAGGTTAACAGGCCTTAACGTGACAGATGAAGCTGGTTGTGAGGTAACTCAAATTTTCTTCTAAGTAAGTTTCAATTATTTTGCCATCAGTTGTGACTGATGAGGCGGAGCCGTGGGTTAACCCATAAAGTCTTTTGAGTACTAAGTAGGATCCGCCAGGCGTTTATCCATTTTATTTGGTGGGTAGGCATTGATAAAAGGCTTGCTTGGTGCTCAATCCCTAATTCTTGCCATTTCGGCGTTTAAGAATGCGTTCTATTAACTAAAGGAAATACTATGTCTCAATATAAAACCCCTGACGTCTACGTTAGAGAAAAATCAATTCTACCGCCGTCAGTCGCAGAGGTGGCAACGGCTATTCCAGCATTTATTGGTCATACCACTCAACTTAATGAAGCCGGTGATGCTGCCAACTTTTTAAACATGCCAGTGCGTATTACTAGCATGGTGCAGTTTGAAGCAAACTTTGGTGGCCCATACAAAGAGAGCTTTACGCTAATGCCTAGCTCTAAAGGTTATGATATTACCAATGTAGCGGCTGTTGCTGATGATCTTGCAAAACTAGAAGGTGCTAAGTTCTTTCTTCATCAAGCAGTTAGTCACTTTTTTGCTAATGGTGGTGGGGCGTGTTATGTCGTTTCTATTGGTATGGCAGGTACACTTGCGTCAAAAGAGTCTTATAGCGCTGGCATTGACCTTTTAAATAAGGTTGATGAAGTAACACTTATTTCATCTCCAGAAGCAATTGGTTTAGACGAAGTTGGCCACTACGAGGTGCAAAATAAGGCGCTTAAACATGCAGAAAAACGCATGGACCGTTTTGCATTAGTTGATGTGCAAATGCAAGAAACGCCTGCTGGGACTACTGCAATTGTTCATGACTCTGAACGTTTGCGCGCCAAAGTAACGCAGGGTTTAAAATATGGTGCATCTTACTACCCATATTTAAAGACGACTATCGCACGCAGTTACGATGAAGCAAACGTGACTGTTAAGGTGGTAGAAGATGAAACAGCAGACCCTATAACTTACAAAGATGTGATGCTATCTGTACTAGGTAATGATGACAGTACAAATACAGATTATAACGCGCAAATTTATAATCAAGCTAAGGCGGCGTTAGCAAAAAGTTATCTCGTATTGCCTCCGTCACCTGCCGTTGCGGGTATTATCGCTAAAACCGACAAAGAACGCGGAGTATGGAAAGCACCTGCTAACGTAGCTTTATCGCAAGTGCTTGCGCCAACGCTTGCTATTGATAGCACTGAGCAAGAGAGCCTTAACGTTGATGCCATTTCTGGTAAATCAATCAACGCGATTCGTACCTTTGTTGGTAAAGGGACTTTGGTTTGGGGTGCACGTACTCTTGCTGGTAATGACAATGAGTGGCGCTATGTATCGGTTCGCCGTTTATTTAACTTAGTGGAAGAGTCAATTCAAAAAGCCACACAGTTTGCGGTGTTTGAGCCAAACACGCCTTTCACTTGGTTAAAGCTCAAAACCATGATTGAAAGTTACCTTGAGAATTTATGGCGTCAAGGTGCTTTCTTTGGTGAGACCCCAGATCAAGCCTTCTTTGTAAACGTAGGCCTTGGCCAAACCATGACCGAAGACGACATCAATAATGGTGTAATGAATATAGAAATTGGTTTAGCTGCGGTACGCCCTGCTGAGTTTATTGTATTAACCTTCTCACATAAGAGCTTAGAAGGCTAACGAACCCGACCAAGGTTGGTTGGGGGTCATATTTATACGTTTTATGTTTTCTCAATCAGCCTTTTTAATTTACTTATTTACCTAAGTTTTATTGTAACTTGGGCACTAAAATTATTATTTTTTGGAGTTTTTTATGGCTACTACAGCAGCAGATATTGCAGCAGAATACCCGATCCCGGTATATCGATTTGTCGTTAGTTTTGGTGAGGAGAGTATTCCGTTTTCTGAAGTGTCGGGCTTAGACATTGGTGTTGAAACCATTACTTACAAAGATGGTTACGGCAAAAAGCACATGCCTGGGCAATCAACCGATGTGAATATCACACTTAAACGAGGTTTAGTGCGTCAAAAGAGTCAGTTTTATGATTGGATTTCATCAATTAGCTTAAATTTGGTTGATAAAAAAGACATTACTATTTCACTCACTAACGAAGACCGTTCACAGCCATTGGTTACTTGGAAGGTGATTAATGCTTTTCCTAAAAAGCTTACAGCGCCAAGTATTAATGGTGGCTCAAACGAAGCCAGTGTGGAGTCGTTAGAAATGATGGCCGATGATATTAAGATCGAATTCCACTAATTTTATTCTCCTTGTCTTGGGCACGTTAGTGCCCTTTTTGGACATTACTATGATTCAAGAACTAACAACACCTATGGTGGGATACCGCTTTGCTGCGCTAATTACATCAGCGGCTATACCGAATCCGATAGATATTTTTTTAAGGAAATCAGTGGCCTAAAAGTTAATCGCAACATTGAGTATGACGGTAATCGAGCAACGGTAGGCAGTAATAAACAATCGCGCACCTTAACTTTGAAACGTGGTGTACTGCGCACTGGTAGCACCTTGGAATTAACAAACTTTATTAGTTTGCCGCAGTGGAATCAGTTTGCGGTTCGCAACGATATTTTGATCACTTTACTTAGCGATAACAACCTACCCACAAAAGCATGGCTAGTCACTCGCGCATTTATGGAAAGTTGGGAGTGGGACAGTCTAGATGCAACGCGTAACGATGTACTCATTGAGTCTATTACGTTTAGCTATCAAAACTTGGTGACAGTGCCAATTCCTTTTACTTAACACATTAAAGACAAGGTGATGCTAATGGAAATTCAATGTGATGCGATTCATGTTAAAGCTCGTTTATCTGGACAAAGTGAACCTGATGGCGATAGGCCGCAATCACAAAGTACTAGCACAGGCGAAAATACTGGGACTATTAATAACCAAGTTGAACAAATCGAAAAATCTTTAAAACGCTACATAGACAAGCAATTTCAGCAATTTACTAAACAAAAAAGGCCATAAAAATGATAGGTATTGGTGCAAATGCGGCTGGGTCACCGCTATGTAAAGTGACCTTTTATAGTAAAATAGAGCGTGGCTCTGGTAACCAGCTGGCTGAGATGACACTTGCGTATGATGCAAAATCGTTGCAAACCAGCTATTCCAACAGTATTCAAAAATCACAAACGATAGGCGCCGAAAGCGGCGCAAGCCAATATCAAAAGTCTTCGCCTTCAAAGCTATCGGTGACCTTTTTGCTAGATGACACCATTATTGATTTACCCACCGAATTACTAGCAAAGTTGCAAGGGAACATAGAAACAGAAAAAAACATCCAAACTTTGTTGAAGTATGGCACCGCAGTTCAGAGTGAAACACACGAACCCACTTATGTGACAGTCCAACCATTGAATATGGTACTTAATCATGGCCCAAGTGGGACATTTGATGGCATGTTATGCACCACTAAAGTAGAAACTGAACTGGTAGATAACAAAGGACGCCGTTTAAAAGCCAAAGTTCATTGTTGCGTGGTGGAGTGTTTATCTGAAAAAGAAATGAAACTTAAATCAGGTAAAAGTTCTCCCGACTTAACTCATGTTATTCAACATAAGGCGGGCAGTTCGGTGCTTGTACAAAGTGCAAAAATATACGGCAACCAACAGTTTGTACATCAGGTGGCGATGGTTAATCGTCTACCTTCTATTCGTAGCGCTGAGGTGGGTACGCAAATCATTTATCCTCCGTTGGAGCGTTAGTATGGATTTGCGATATACCATTGCCGTAGAGGGCAACAAAATCAGTGATAAATTTGCCTTGCGAGAAGCAACTGTAAAAAACGGCGTTAATCAAATTGCGCATCTGAGTTTAGTAATTGACGACGGTGATATGGCCAAAGAAACCTTTGCTAAAACTGATGAAGGGCTATTCACTATGGGTAAAGCGATAGAGCTAAAAGCCGGCTTTGGTGATGGCGAACAAAGTGTGCTATTTAGCGGTGTTATTACTGCTCAAGGTATAGGCTTTGAACGGCAACCATTTATGCATATTGAAGCTCGAGCCGATACAATTAAGCTGTGTCAAAGTGCCATGAGTAAACTCTATGATGAAAAAGCCAAAGACGGCGATATTCTCAGTGATTTACTCACTACATACGGTGCAACGCCTGGCACTATAGCGGCCAGTAAAATTGAACATCACCAATTTTTAGTGGTGGATGAACAGCCATGGGCGGTGTTTATGCGCCGAGTGCTGTGCAATGGTTTTGCATTTTTTAACGATGGCAAAAATCACGTTGTTGATTTGGCAAAACACACTCCCACTGCGCATGAATTTAACGTGGCAATGGATGGCTGTGTTGATTTCGCTTTGCACTGTGATGTGAGTTCGCATCTTAAAAAACTGCAATACAGTAGTTGGGATATAAAAGAACAAAAACTCTACGACAATGCTGATCCAGTCATGCCGGCTGCTAAGTTTAAAACTCACAGTGATGCAGATACGGCGATGGCTTTACCTGATACTTTACGCCTATCACAAGCACCTATTGAAAAATTAGAGTTGGCGGCTAAAGCCGGTGCTGAGCAATATTATCGATTACTCGATATGTACCAAGGGCATGTACGTATAGATATGTCTGCGCAAAAAGCGCTTACTAAAGTCAAGCATTTAGATGCACTGACACTCTCTGGAGTGGGAAAGGAATATAGTGGTGATTATGTGGTGGGTGAAATTCATCACCATTTGTCGAGTGATGGCTGGTTTAGTGAATTCATACTGGGTGTTCCTTTAACGCTAAGTATTTGGTCAGACTATGCTAAACCAAGTTATACCCCAATATTAATAGGGAAAGTAGCTGCATTTAAAGCCGATGCACAAGCATTACACCGTATCCCAGTTTTATTACCCAGTGCCTGTGGTGAAAAACCACTTTGGGCACGGTTAGCCAGTCCTTTCTCAGGAGCTGAAGAGGGGTTGTTTCTGCCCCCAGACATAGATACAGAAGTAATGGTTGGATTTATTGGGGGCGATAGTCGTTACCCTGTGATTTTAGGTGCATGTCATAACCCCAAAGCAAAGCCACCATTTGAATATGATGATAAAAATGAGCAGCGCGGATTGTTTTTTAAAGAGCAAGCATTAGCGTTGCAATTCACCTTAAAAGAGCCGCTACTTACACTACAAAGTAGCGCCGATCACACCATCACTTTTGACGCTAAAGAAGGCTTAAAACTAACCCAAAAAGACATGACGTCTTTGGTTGCAGGGGAGTCATTAATGATTGAAAGCAAAGATAAGTCTACCTTAGAGGTGGCAAAAGCCATTAATTTTAAAACTTCAGATAGCATCACACTAGAAGGCAAAGGTGTGGATGTAAAATAACCTCAAATTAAGGCTAAAAGGAGCAGCAATGTTAAATCAAGCTTTTCTAGGAACTGGCTGGAGCTTTCCCGTGCAGTTTAGCAACCCCGCCACAGGGCCTGGTATGGATAGCGGTGAAACCTTACTTAAACAAGCGATTCATTTGACTTTAAATACCTTAGTCGGAGAGCGGCCTTTGTCGCCCAATATGGGTTCTGGTCTTTCGAGTTATTCATTTGCTGATGCTAATGAACAGAGTTTATCGCAACTAAGACAAGAAATTGCCACCGTGTTACTTAATCATGAACCTCGTATTACTCTGCAAACCATCGAATTTGATAGTAGCGAATTGTACGACGGCGTGCTGTTAATTCAGCTTAACTACGTGATACGGCAAACCAACAGCCGTAGCAACATGGTGTTTCCATTCTACTTGACTGAGCAGTCAGTTTAGCCACTATCAAAGTACGTTCTGTCATCTTTGTGAGCACGCTTTATTTTATTGCATTTTAATTAAATCTATTACTTATCAAGGTACTATCATGACTTTGAAGTCTAACAACAACCTCACCGTTGCGACGCTTAATACAGTTAACCCAAGTGAAGTGGGACGAAGTCAACTAGGGCGGAATATTAAAGCGTTATCTCGTTCTTTTTTACATAGAGCCGCGTACTGTAGACGCTTGGTTGAAGTACTTATCTGTGCTGGCCAAACAAGTAAACTATATCGATGAGCGTGTATTATCAGCTAATGGCACATGGGAAAACCTACTACCCGAGCCAGAAAAGCTTGCGGGTCTTGCGCAGCTAATTGAATATGGTAACGCGGATGAACATATTAAACAGTTAGCCAGTCGTCCTGATATGGCGTTATTACTCACCTTTATAGATTTATTACAACACAGTAATGCTCAGTTTAATCAATTTGTAGCGCGGCATTTAGATCATTTTTATGGTGAAGTGTTGCGCTTTGAGCCGTTATCAGAAAGCGCAGACAGTGCGCATTTAGTAATGTCGTTGAATAATGTTGATATGCTGACTTTACCTGCGGGAACACAATTTGATGGTGGTAAAGATGCAGAGGGAGCCCCTCTTATTTACAGTACTGATGAAGTAGTGACTATTAGCAAAGCGCAAGTGGATTATGTTGCTACTGTTAATAAAATCAAGTCTTCAGACCGAATCAGTTTAAATCAGCAAGTATTACTTGATAATGAGCAGAGTATATTACTTGAGCAAAGCGAGCCTACTTTTGGGCAAAAGCTAGCTGAACAAGTGTCATCAAGTGTTGAGGTTGGCTTTAAAATTGCTTCACAAGATTTATTTTTAAGTGGCGGTGAACGTATCGTCAGCTTAGGTTTTGGAGAACAAGCACTGTTACAAAATTGGTTAACTTGGTTTGACTTCTATATTTCCACCAGTGAAGGGATAAAAGAAATCGATGCAGCTCAATTGAGCGTTGTTGAACAGCATCTGCAATTAACATTCAATAGTTTGTTTCCTGCCATAACACCATTAGAAGATACGCCTATTGGCGAAGATAAAGCCCTGCCTTTTATTGCTTTGGTACTTAAAAATGATTATTACTATCTGCTCTATAGTGATGATTCGAGTGTATTTACGCGCTTTAATAGTTTCACAATCTCACAAATGAGTTTAACTACACAAGTGAGCGGTCTAGGTGGCGTGGTTGCGAATAATGGCGAGATAGATTTAGATACCTCAAAGCCATTTGAGCCGTTTGGTCTGACGCCAAGGTTGGCGTCTAAAGTTCATTTTACTCACCCCGAACTGGTTATCAAAAATATCACTCATGCTAATGTCGAGTTTGCATGGTTAGATAGACCCGATAATTTTGATAATTATTATCGTGCCTACAGTTATTATTACAGTGCACAGCATAGTCTAGATGAACGCTATTTTGATAGCAGCGCCTCATGTGGTATTGATCAACCTTGTGAAGGCATTGAATTGTTGGTGGAAACACTGTTTTCAAGTGATTGCCACTGCTTAACTTGGCCACACACTGTGGTGAATATTTCTCGCTCAGATGCGAGAAGTGATGCGCAAACGCATCTTGAGTTGTTTTATAATGAAGATTCGGGCGCGTTGCCTGAAGTAAAAAATAATATCGCTATTAACACACTAACCTTTGTGTATAACGATAATAATGCATTGCGTGACTATCAGCTATTACCCCTTGATGAGCCAACAGCTAGTAAATGGCCTAAGTATTATACCTTAGAGTTATCAGAGCAAGATTTTGCCCACAAAGATTATACCAAAGTGATTGAGCTATTTGCTTATAAGAATGCTAATTCAAATAACCCTGTATTAGTGAATGCACCTTACACCCCAACTCTTGATAGCTTAACTTTACACTATGAGAGTGAAAGTATTACTTCATCAGCGCTGACAGTGGGTAATCCTATTTTTTTAGAGCATATAACTCCTGTAGGGCGACCAACTGAGCAATTAAACAAGCAAAGCCTATTGTCTTTACTGCCCAGAATAGAAAAATTTGGTTATTTGTATATAGCGCTTAGCCAAGTCAATACGCCAGGGCAAGTGCGTATGTACTATCAGGTTGACCCCGTTGATGGTTATAACATGGGTGATAACCCGTTATTTGTATGGGAGTACTTTAACGCAGGTACTTGGCATCGTTTCAAGCGTGAAGAATCACAAGGTCAAGCGGGTGAGGGGCGCATCCTCAGAGACAGCACTTATGATCTACTCGATTCGGGGTTAGTGGTATTTTATTTACCTGAGCTGACACAAGACGGTTCATTTAATCACGATGGTAAGCTTTGGCTACGCGCCACGGTAGATCATAGTCAAACTGAAGTGCCGAGTAGCTTCGTTAATGCTTTTCCTATTTACTCCAAACTCAAAGGGGTGTTTGCGCAAGGTATGAAGGTGATTCTAACCAGCCAAGGTAATGACGCCTCTCATTTTGATCAACCATTACCCAGTGAGTCTATTAGTAAGTTGCTATTACCCAATCCTAACGTTGATAAAGTATTGCAGCCTTTTGCTTCTTTTGATGCCAAAGTAGCAGAAAAAACAGTGCAATTTGACCGTCGGGTGAGTGAGCGATTACATCATCGACAGCGCTTATTAAGCGCGTGGGATTATGAGCACTTCGTTTTACAAACTTTCCCGCAGTTGCATTCGGTACGCCCTGTGGTTAATGCATCTGGTTTATCGCTTGTAGTTGTACCGCTTAATTATGATGTTACGGTGTTGCAGCCCAAGGTGCCGCGTTATCTTAAGCGACAAGTTAGGGAGCAGGTAAATGCGTTGTCTGTACCAAACTTAACAATTGAAATAGATGATCCAAATTATGTTGAAGTACAGCTGGAATTGATCGTAAAAATTGATCCATTATACGATATTCAAAGCACTGTTATTGACCTGAACGAGATGGTAGTAGATTCACTAACACCATGGAATAAATTAGATAAACCGCTTGAGCGTACTATTTATTTAGCATCAATAGCACAAGTGCTAGAAACCCACCCTGCAGTGGATATGATTCAAGTGATCCGTGCCACTAAAAAAGGTCAAACTGAGAAACAATACAGCGTAATTAGCGCCGATAATGCACATGATATTTTAGTGCCTGCTCGCAATCACAAAATAGCCCTCGCTAATACCTTAGGCGATGTATTTGAAGGTATTGGCAAATGGGAAATTGAACTGGATTTTGTTGTTCAATAAGCCCGTATTCCCCCACTAAATTAATTATTAAACGGCCGCTTACAAAATAATTGAAATTAATTTTCACAGTTTTTGGATGCGTGCGTCTTGTAGTTATTCATATGACTAATTCAGGAATGTTATGGACAATCAAGTTCTGCAGATCTTAAATATTGCGCCCAGAAATACGGGGCAAGATTTAGAGGCACTGCGTCAGCAAGGCATAGCTAGAATACAACAATTCGCGCCCAATACCTGGACCGATCACAACCGTTTTGATCCTGGTGTAACGGTACTAGAAGTGTTGGTGTATGTGCTGTCTGATCTCAGTTATAAGTTGGACTATCCAATTCCGGAGCTATTAGCGCAACCACATAGTGGGGGAGTGTTAAATTTTACGAGCCCGAGCAAGTGTTATTTAGTCACTGTGTGACAGAAGATGACTATCGACGCCTTATTTTAGATTTACTAGAAGTTAAAAATGTACATGTTATATCGCGTCAAACCGAAGGCTCAAATGCCACTGTTTTAGATTTTAATGTGCTGTTGTACTCAACTAATGACGACAAAAAAACAAATGTAACACAGCTGATTAGCCGTGTATTTAGCCAAGCTCGATGCGTGAACCATAGACTAGGTGATATTACATTTTATGACGTCAGTAAAGTGACAATAGGCATGACCTTGTCATTACAACATGTTGATAATTTAGTGGCTTTATTAACGGATTTGTATACGTTAATCGGTCGGGAGATCTCCCCTGATATCCCTAAGTATTCTGCGCAGCAGTTATTACAACTTGGCATGAGTACTGGGCAAATCTATCAAGGACCCAAATTACATCATGGCTTTGTACTAGATGAAGACTTACATAAGTCATCTTATAGCGTGCGCTTGTTTAGCTCAGACATTTTAAGTGTATTACATGGGTATGAAAACATAGAGCGCGTTAACGCGTTTCGGTTTTTAGCCGATCAGAATAATGCGGATGGGAACTACAATGCTCAAGATGGTTATGAGTTTTGGCAAATTCAATTTGGTAGCGATGATAACGAGCAAATCGTTAACATTGCGCAATTAGGCTTTGATGAAGATAATTTTTTTAATGACTTAAATTTACTGATTGATGGTCAGTCATATCAGCTAACCGAACAAGAAAAAACCCTGATACGCCAAGGTTTGCAGGTGCTTAATCAAGCTCCTCAAGTTACTCAGTCAGTCATGTTACCTGAATTTGAGCAAGCAGGGCATTTAGGATTAAGTGACTATCGTTCATTACAGAATGAACTTCCACAAGTGTATGCTGTTGCAGAGCACACCTTAAATGAAGCTATTGATAGTACTGAAAAGGCTCGATTACTACAGTTTAAAGGGTATTTACATCTGTTTGATCAAATACTGGCAGATCAGCATAAACAACTTGATGTTTTGCCCGATATTCTCTCGCTTCCAAAGCCGCAATCATTTGAAAGTTTGGGTAAGTTACTCGATTGTATGTTGGCTAGTGAGTCGTTAAATGCTCAACAGGTCGACGTATTTTGGCAGCATGCTTGCACTTTACCGCATTCGCAATTAAGTCAGGCGCTAGAAGAAATAAGTGGAATTGAGCATTTGTTAGATACTCAATCGCTTAATTACAGGCAGCGGGGCATGCAACACAGCCTTGAGAGTGACTTTTCTATTGCACAATTGACACGATTAAATCAAAGCGTAGACCATTTACTAGCACGATTTGCTGAACGTCCTGTTGATAGTAATTTATTAAAATACAAAGCGGTATTTGCGCTTTATGCACCAAGCTTAAAAGATGAACGAGATCCTAACCCTGATGAATCATTGCTTGAGCGTTTGGTATTGTTGCGTCAGTACATAGATAAATGCCGCTTGCTAAGTGAGATTGGTGATTTAGGGCAGAATCGTTGTCGTGGTTTTGATTATCTTTCTAAAACTTTACAGTATCAGCATTGCAGTTCTATGGCTAAGGGTATTATGCGCCGCCTTGGCATGTCGCACCCTGGTCAAATGCCATTGGCCACCCATAACCGAGAAAGCTTTTACTTGGTTGAAGGGAGTTTACTTACAACGCCAGCACTGAGCGATACTTTACATGTCATTTTACCTGATTGGACAACTCGTTTTGCCACAGCAGAATTTCAGGATTTTGTACAACGTACGATCCGTGAATACACGCCGTTGCATATGCCTGTGCAATGTCTATGGCTAGACAGAGAAACGATGAGTTTATTTGAACGCTTATATTATGGTTGGTTGAATTATTTTGCGCAAACTCAACGTACTCGTTTTAGTGAGCAAAATGACACTCTGCTAAATATTACAGAGCAACTTAGCCAGCTACTAAGTTCTTTTTTAATTGAACCCAAAAGTACTGATGACAAAGGCCACACACATTGGCTGCTTGCAGATTTAATACTCACGTATCAAGCACTGCAGCATGGTAATTGGAATGCAATAAAAGCCACCATAGTGGAGCTACTCAATACCTACGATAGTGAACATTCAAATACTGATTTTATTATCACAGGGCAAAACGCTGATCAAATACATGATTCGGTTAATGAGAATATCCTAAGCCACGATGCGAACTTTCCCGATGGATTTGATGCCGATACTATTTTTTATCTAACAGCACAGCATCACATTGATGAAATCTGTCGCCCTAGTCTACAAGAGCATGCATCCCGTCAGCAGCGGCTCGCCATTAGCTATACGCCTTTGGCTTATTTAAAGCCACTTTTTCCTGTGTCTATTTCTGCTATTAATCCAATTTCGCCAGAGAAGTACCAATTTATCGTTGCTAACAGCACGCCAAATCGAATTTAATTAAGGAACACATAATGACTACACTTAATGATCAAAATGCGACGTTACCTGCGCATGCAACAACAGTAATTGAAAAGGAAAACCGCGATTCACTTATTGAGAAGTTTGATGATCTAAAAACGCCCTCAGGCAATGATTTTGAGGCGTTGATCCGCTCTAGTTTCAATCAAGTAGATGATCCTATTCAAGTGGTTAAAGTAGATGATAAAAGTGAATTAGAAGTGTCTGCACCTCTGACTATCACATCTGATACACAAACTAATGAAAAGTTGAAATTAAGTGCTAACGAATTGAGCATGACACAAGGTGAGACGCAAACGCTAAATCTCGATAGTGACAGCATGGAAATGTTTGACGGTGTATTGTCGCTTTCAAAAGACGATAAAAAGCTGCAAGTTTTGGGCACTGTACAAGCAAGTATGCTCAATGCGACTACTCAGGTGAATACGGTACAACTTAATACTGATGCATTGCTGGTTAACAACGCCAGTACAGAAATCTTACGTGCCGAGCTTGATGAAAATACAGCACCTAAAGTCACGATATCTGGTGATGCAAACATCACAAAATCTGTTACAGCTAAATCACTTAATGTGACGGATACAATTGATGCGTCAGATTTGGTGGTGTCAGTATCATCGACACTTGCAAATGCCAGTGCCAATACATTAGTGGTTACAGGTAAAACAATACTTAGCGACAAGCTTGAAGGTGAAAATGCGATATTTACCAGGCATCTAGAAGTAAGTGACACATTAGGTGTGGGGATTGATGCGCAAAGTACACAAGCTAAACTGCACATATCAAAACGCAGTAGTGATATGGATGCCTTGCTGCGAGTAGATGACTATAACAACGATACCACGCCATTTTTTATTAATTCTGAAGGTAAGGTTGGTGTGGGCACAACGGATGTTGCTGCCGATTTTCATGTGGCCAGTGATGCGCTTTTTGGTGATATACGAAATGCGCATTATGTGAAGCTTAACGGGCTAGATAAAAGTCACTTTGAAGGTAATGTTAGTGTCTCTGAATCAATGTCAGTGGGTGTGAATGAATTACCGATTGACGCTGGAAGCTTAGCGGTATCAGGTAAGCTTGCATTGGGCAAAGTTAACGCTACGGCTAAGTTAGATGTGAATGGTAACACCGGAGAGTCATTATTAAATATAGCGACGAACGCAGCACAGTTTGTCAAAGTCACAGATGCCCCATTGCTAGATGAATCAAAAATTACGGTGTACCAAGCAACTAAAATCAAAGATGCTTTAAGCGTTGAGGGACATGTCACTGGCGAAAGCGTAACAGTAAATCAGCACCTTGATAGTGATACAGCAACAATAAATGGCCAGTTAATTGCTGGCAGTACAACGACTGATAGTTTAACGGTGAATACTCACGCTGATATTGAACAAGCGCAGATTTATAATCAGCTTAATATTGCTTCAAACAATGATCAACTAAACTGGGAGTGCGACGCAAAGCTTGCTGTATTGAGTAGTCCAAGTAACTCTTCAGGCGTTGAGATCAGTCATTTTAACGGCCAAGCAGTGACGCCTATTATCACCAGTAAGATGGATAAATTAGGTCTTTTTGAATCTAACCCAATGAAGTCCTTGCACGTAGGAGCTGATGCGCTGTTTGCGCACTCTGTAGATTTTGCCAGTGATATTAATGTATTGAACAATAATGACGAAGCCATTTTTAGCGTCAACGATATGAATGTGGTTGTGGGGAACAGTAATTATTCCACACAACTTAGTGTGCATGGCGGTGCTGGTATTTTTGGTAATACAGAGGTTCATGGTCAATTAACGGTGGGTGTTGCTGGTAATCCATTATTAAGAACTGCCAACTCGCAAGTGCATATCACCCAATTGAGTGAACAAGCGGCAATAAAAGTCGAACATGCCACTGAAGGTTTTGCAACTTATATGGCTGCCGGTCAACTTGCTATTAACCAGCCATTACCAGTATCTGATGTGAATTTTGCACTAACTGGCCAAGCTTGTGTGACTGGTCAAGTGCAGATCATGGGTGAGGCGAACTCAGGTGAAGAGGTTGCGCTTGAAGTTCAAGGCGACACTAAACTAAAAAACAAGCTGTGTGTTAATGGCACGGCTCAAGTTGATGATGGTTTATCACTTAGCGTAACGAATAATAGCGCGCAGCAACAAAAAGATGCCTTAGCTGTGCAAGGTTCTAGCCACCTAGCTGGCACTTTATCTGTGACAGATGCCGTTGATTTTCATAATGGCTTAACGGTAACAGATGGTGCTGTGACCTTTTCTGATAACTTCAATGCTAATGGTCCAACGACCGTCGATAATACACTCACAGTGAATGGCCATGTGAGTGTTATGGATGGTATGAAAATATCGCCCACTGAAAGCGGTAATGCGTTACTTGTTGAAGGCGGAGCGCAATTTGATACTGATGTAGAGATAGAGGGTGACTTAAATCTATCAGATAAACCGGCAAACGCACGATTACATATTCAAGAGCAAGGAAAGCAAGGGCTTTATATTGAAAGACAAGGAGGCCAGGCGGGTTTAGTATTTAACGACGGTCGATTAGGTGTGGGTGTTGAGCGACCCGATTATGCGCTCGATGTTGCTGAAGATAGTCAGTTTAGAAAAGACGTTGGGATCAAAGGGCGCTTAGAGGTCGATGAAAGTTTACATGTTGATGAGTATGCCAGCTTTAGAAGTAACATTAATGTGTACGGTAATAGCGAACTCGCAGGAGAAGCGCGCTTTGGTTTACCTTTTAGTAGCGTTATTGATGACGAATCAGCAGGTATGCCTGCGGGTATAGCACAAGTGGCTATTGACCAAAATCATTTTGCAAAAGCTTTTGCTGTTTACCATCAAGGTGCAAAACCCGTTGTGATTGAAGACGGTAAGCTTGGTGTACAAACCGACTCACCAACACAAGCATTGGATGTTAACGGCAATGCAGTATTTAGAGGTGATGTTGAGCTTAAAGGAACGTTGCACGGCTCTGGTCGATTAGAGTGCTTGGATGGAGCAAAAATATTTGGCGATGTTGAGCTGCGATCGGACTTAACTGTTAGTGATGATGTTCATCTCAAAGATACGTTGTTAGTGGATGGTATCTCAACATTTAATCGCCATGTTGAAGTGAAAAGTGAAAGTACATTCCAAGGTTCGGTAAGGCTCAATGATGAGCTTTCGGTCCAAAATCACACGTCATTGCGAGATACCCTTACAGTTGCTAAGCAAGCAACGTTCCAAGGCGGCATAAACATTGAAGGATTAGAGGTTGGTTCACAGGTGTCTGTTACACCAGCAGCCACGTTCAATAATGCAGTAACAGTGCATGGTCAAGTTAATTTACTTAGTACTTTGCAAATGGGAAGCCGTATAACGGGGCCCTCTATGTCGGTATTTGGCACTGAGGGTGAGCATCTTATCAATGTTGAGTCGGGCAAAGATGCAGCTCCATTAATGATTCAAGCTAATGGCCACGATGCCCTACACATAACATCAGAAGGTAATGTTGGTATCGGCACGCAAGCACCAAGCTATAAATTAGATATTGAAGGGGATGTACGTGTTCGCAATGCATTGCTGGTGGATAATAGCTTAAGCTTTGCTGATGGTGCCATCATACAAAGTGATTGCACTGTAAATGGGTCACTTAATTCATCAACACTCCAATTGGGTGAAACCCAAATGATTGACTGTATATCAGCTGATGTTGATCTTGGTGGTGATATGGCTTCAGATGAAGCTCTGGCAACACAGGCTGCCGTAAAAGCGTATATAGATGCGCATTGTTGGTCGTGGGCTAAAAGTAACAAAGTACTGTTGATACAAAATCAGCAAGAGTTTGATGAAGTGATGAGCCGAGAGTTGCTCTGCAATGTGACTCTTTTACTACTGCCACACACCAGTCATCCACAAATGAACCGAGTTTACAAATTGAAACAACAAGTACGCATAGGTTCAAACGTTAGTATTATAGGTTTTAATGAACGAGAAACGCGCATTGTAAAAGAACATGCAGGGTGTCGCTTTTTAATTCATGGTCAAAGTGACGCGCTGATCAAAAGTGTTGAAATGCGTGGTTTTACCTTCGATGGTTCATTACTTAATGGTGGCTTGTATGAAGGTAATGGAGGCGCATTTCATTTACGCTATGTGCGAAGCACAAAACTTAATTGTGTCATCGAAAATCATCATGTTAATGGTGATGGTGGGGCTATTTACGGTGAAGCTGACGTCAGTGGTGTCGAAGCTAGCAATATTAAACACTGTTCAGCAACACGCCAAGGTGGCGGTGTGTATGGTGTGCGAGAGTCAACTTTAGATGTGTCGTCATGTCACTCTGAATATGGCGCAGGTGTTGCGTATTGCGATGATTGTCAAGTAGTTGCACGTGCTAACACCGCGGTGCTATACGGTGGTGGCGCATATAAATGTCAAAACCTGATGGCACAGGGTTATTGGCGAAGTAACCGTGCGGAGGCGAGTGTTGGGCATCATATTTATAGTGCAGGAGGAGACATTAGTCACGATGACCATACACATCAAGATTATTGGTGGCATGCATTATATTTAGATGGCCCAGTGATGTGTGGTACTCAACCTTGGCGCAATGATCACTTTTAATTATGAAACTAACCATCAAACAGTTTAGGGCTGATATACAGGCCCCTCAATCAGCTTTGCGTGCATCAGACATAACCTTGGATGATGTTCAAAGTCAATTTTCAGAGTGGATCATGCAAGGTCTATCACAAATGGACTGGCCTGAATTAGATGAATCAGACTTACAGCTTGATACGATTAAGTTACCTGATTTGGTTATTGATTTGGCTGAAATTGATTGGCAATTTGTAATGCTAGACCCATTTGCAGCGTTTAAACATTATGTTTATCCGCTGCTGAGCGACAGCATAGCAAGGCCATTAAAACAATACCGTAAACAGAACTCTGCTCAGTTCGCTGTGATAAATAGCCAAGGTGCAACTCGTCTTAATAGAGTTTTACTTAGTTTACTTACAAAATTAAGTAAACAAAATCCACAGGGAATAATGGCCAAGACGACGCTTAGACTTGAGTTAAAAAGGCAAATTAGTGAAGCAATTAAAACCATCTCTAACCCGCTTCAGCAACTCCAAGCAGAGCCAAATTGGCCGCAACTTAGGCAAAGGTTAGTACAGTTATTCAAACAAGATAAAACGGTACTCCTGTTGCTGGTGGCGCCACTTTATAATGCGCAAGAACAGCAAAGAGTTAGCAAATTGTTGGCTTGCTTAAGTATGGCGCAATGTGATCGTTTTATTCGCTTATTAGAATTTACGACGAGTATCACTGAGCATACTGAGCGCGAACAACAGTGCATTTTGTTGCTCTCACTACATGAATTATTTGTTGCCCATAGCGCTTTTAGCGAGCGATTATTACTACAAACTACTGCTGTACTTAATACACCTAAATATAGGCAAATGCTCAGCATGTGGTGTGTATTAAATAAAGCGCAGTGTAATAAAAAATTACTGAGTGATTTACAGCGTATTGTGACTAGTGCTGCGAAGCAAAGTGATCTAGCAATTGAGCTGGTTGAGCACTCAGAGTTGGTTAACAATGACAGTAGGAAACTAAATATAGCCAAAAAAGTCAATGTTTTAGGGGTAAAGCAACAACAAACTTTAAAACAGGTATTAACATTATTACAGATCCTTGCTGATTCACATGCTTTACCAAAGCAAAGGCTAAAAGCTTGGTTCGCACTGCAGGTTATTCGCGCCAATCAAACACGACTAAGCGTAACTTTAGCTTCCAAATTAACCCAAATAACTCAAGCGGTCGGCGATACTTTTCGAAAGAGAGAAACACCGCAGCATACAGTAGATAAAATAGTAAAACTAACAGACAAGCTAGGTTCTGAAGGACTATTTAGTTGCCACGTAAATAACCAAAAATTGGGAGTGTTGAGGCTCTATAGCTTGTTGAGTCGGTTGCCTGATGTGCCAGCTCTACTCTTAGAGAGACCGATTAAATGGCAAGTAAAAAAGCGTATACCTGAACAAGAAATACAATGCTGGTTTGATGACGTAAATAGATGGAGTAAGCAATATCAGCAAATAGCGACGAAGAAGCAATTAGATGAGTTCGCTATACAAGTTAACCATAATGAACTATCGACTGTGCTCAAACAGATTAAAATTTGGTTGGTGCAGTATCAACAAACGATGTCCCTAGATGCCTATGATCACATAGTACTACCTTGTGTTATTGAACTATTGAAAAGCTTACCTATTCAAAAAAACTCGAACTTATGGTTGCAATTACACAGTACAGAAAGTGGTCATGCACTTAATCGGATCGTTGAAAAGTTACAGGTAGAGTGTCAACGCGCTCTTTCAGATGAATCAACTACTCAAGCTAACTTAACTGGATTGTTATTTGATGGTGCGCAGAGTGAAAAAGCTATGCATGAGTGTTTAGATAAACTTTATCAAAAACTTAACCGCAATTTAGTAAACATGGTTCAAAGTTTTGAGCAACAACATGCTTTAACATCTGGGCAAACTGCAATGAATAACCGTGGCTCTATTACTTGGCAATGTTACGCTAGAGTCACCCACATGGCTAAATTTGGGTATAAATTACAGTTTTGCTATCAGCCATCATTACAACGTGTTTATCGTTTTGTTTTAAATCAGCAAGTATGGCTTGCTAATGAACTAAGTTCATTACTTTTTGGTGAAATAAAGCAAGATGAGCAGTGCAAGCAGCTGCAAAAATAATTACACAGCACGTTCAGTCTTTAGGTTTGATTGAAAAAGAGCTACTTCAAAAGTTACCGCTCATAGCGCGTGCCGAGGTTGGTTTGGATGCTTGGTTCACACCTTTGATTAGTCATGCAACAAAACATCTAACAGAAATGAATAGTGTATGGCTGCAGCCTTTTAATATTGAGGAACTTTATACATCACGCATAGCAAATTTCAATGATGAACAAGTTACGGTTTTTCAGCCACAAAAAAATGAGCGACGAGCTGACAGCGTTACTCATAACATAACCCAAGAATATGAGGTGGATGAAAAACCTCTAGCGGTGCAATGTAATTTGCAAAAGCATAAAGTTGATACGCATATTACACATGGAGCGGTATCAACCTTGGTTGAGGACGAGCAAGTGTCTTTCACTAAAGCTACCTTAAATGCCACTAAAGACGATGACAAACTACGTAATAATTTTCTACCAGATGTACTTACGCATGAAGATAACAATGACAGCGTATTGTTAAACATGAGTAGCGATATGAACATAAGTCATAAACCTTCAGAAACGTTTGAGTATAGCGATGAAAATCAAGTTAATGTCGATAAAACACAGGTGACACTCGATAAAAACTCAGCGCAAGTACCTAAGCTCAATATGCAAAAAATAGCGTTTGAAAATAATAATACACGTCAAAGTAAGGGGGTATAAAACAAACTCAAAGCTCACATGTCGAGCTGGATATTGAGACAATTAAAGACGACGAAGTACACCATGGTTCAGCGTCATCAGCACAGAATAATAAGCTTAATAAAGTGAGTTCATATACAGAGGAAACCATAGGTACTCATTCATCAATATTAGTTAAACATGACGCAAAAGAAGCATTGACAGCACAGACGCTCGTAACTTCGCCTCAAGGAGAGAAAAACCAAGTAGTAACCCGCTCAGAAACGCTGCTTAACGCATTAATGGCGGTTGAACGCGTTGATGAAACGCAAAACTTATTAGCTCACATAGAAAAACGAGCTGATGTTCAATCAACACTGCAAAATTCTGATCTCAAACAGGCAATTAAACAAAGTAAAAGACTTTTAACAAAGCTTGCCAGAACCACGTCTTCAGAGGGCGAAAAAGGGGTTGTTCAAAGTGCTATTTCACAAGTTAAAACGCAGCTAGCGCAATTACAACAAGTGAATGAACAGCAAAGTGAGCCTGTCACATTTGATGTGGGTTTGGTTATTCTATGGCCTTTTTTACCTACTTTGTTTACCAGGCTTGGGCTGATGGATGAAGGGGAGTTTAAAAACGATGACACGCAAATGCAGGCGCATGCCGTGCTTTGTTATATCGCTAATATTGATCCACTTATTGAAGTTAGTTTAACCGTTAATGCGTTGCTGGGACTGCCATTAGATACCCAAATAGAGGAACCCATTGAGTTGAATGAACAGACAATTATGGCAATTGATCATATGTTACATGCGCTTGTGAATCGTTGGGAAGTGTTAAAAAGAATGCCAACGATTGAGTTTTCTAAGATGTTTATTACACGAGAGGGGACGGTTGAGCAAACAGAATCAGGTTGTCATATTCGCGTAGTGACTATGCCGCAAGACGTTCTAATGTCAAAGTTGCCTTGGGGGCTTGGCATGGTGACATTGCCTTGGTTAGGTAAAGCGTTACTTCATATTGAATGGAAGTATGGTTTTTAACAAACAAGTTACAGAGGATTTTTATGCATACCTATAGCGAAACCAACACGCATGAGTTGATTCTTACACATCAGCATAAATCAACACTTTATGACGCTGCTAAAGCGAAAGCCGATAGCACTCGCCTACTTAGCGAATACGATCGCAAGCGTTACTTTGACGAGCTGTTTTCACACACAGTGTTAGCGCAGTTAAGTGATATAAAAATAGAGTTGGCCAGTCATGGTTACGCGAGTGAAGTTATAACGGAAACAGCTCAGTTAGAGAGTGGCAACACTGTTGTTGATTTTATTTATGAAGTCACATTTAAATTTAATGGTAATTTACAAAGTGACGACACAATAGCCTCCGGTGATAGTCAAATGGTATTTTTCACACAACCAGGCAGCAATCATATTGCTTGTCGTTATAAAACAGCACAGTTAAATAGTCAGATACAACACTTATATTTTGACGATGAAGGATACAGTCATTTTCTAGCGAATGGCGAGTCTAAGACTTTGTGGCACGGGCATTTAAGGAATCATTCAGAGCTAGCATCAATCCTTGATGATTTTATTTCACTTATTTTTATTGAAAAAAGGACTAGTTTGAGTCGAATTTAATTCACATTTCTAATGCCCGCACGTTATTCCTAGAAGTTCTAACAAAGGAAGTGATAATGGCAAATTATGTGCAGGCATTTGAAAAAGTCTTTGCTTTAAAGCGTGAAGCAGCAAACATTTATAGTGTCAATATTGAGGATCTCACCTGCTGGCAAACCATGAAGGACATTGGCTTCTCCTCATCTGAGCTATACCAACTATTTAAACATCATTACTGTGAAGAAATATGGCTGCAGTTGCAGGGAGAAAATATCCAGCAACAAAGTATTGCTAATTTATTATTTAAAGCATCAGTTAAAGGCTATGTTGACGAATTATTAGTGCAATTTCAGCAGTGTTTTTCACTCCCTATTAGTGGCGTAATGTGTTCGTACACGCTGCAACAAATTAATCAAACTGATCAGCCTAGGCTCACTATATGGCTTCGTTTATATACTCTTTATTTTGATATTTATGCCAATCAAACACACCTATATTCTCAACTCGAATATTCACCGGAACAACACTTTTTTAGTCCTCAAGTTTGGCTTCATTAAGTAGCCCTATTTAAAGACATAACCCTCTTCCATACTCTCCTTCCTTCTCCTGTTAATAACGACTATTGCAGCGACTGACTAAGGAGGCTTTTGCCTCCCCTCCTTCCCCAAAAAATTTATTAATCAGAGGAGTAATTTTGATGAAAAAAATTTTGAGAGTTCATCGGACTGCGATGCAAAAAACAAATCTAACCCCGAGCTTGAGCAAACAAATATAGATCAATCTACCAATCGTACTATGCCTCAAGATATTGTCATTATGTTAATAGGACGATGGGCGATGCCCACTACGGTAGTGTTAGTCTTAGTAACTTGCCTTGCTGGATATTTTCTTGAGCTTCAAGCGTTTACTGCCGTGGTAGGAATGATATCGCCGGTAGTGATGGCACTAATTATGGTCATAAAAGAAGCTTTGATAGGAGGTAGAAACAAGCGTAACCGAAAGAAGTAACAAAGCTGGCAGTAAGTTCCCATACTGTTATCCAATTCAACAAAACATAAGACCGTAAGGCGATAATAAGGGTAGGGCGTTTATCAAGAAGTTTAAAAGTAGAATGGTTACCTACAGCCGTTTATCGAAATAACTCAGAAATAGAGAAAGATATAGGTTGTTACTGTATAGATTAAAGCTTGGAGGGCTACATAGTCACAATAGGCGGCTCGCCTTACTGCTACGGATGGAAAAATTAATTTACTGTCTAAAGTTAGTTGATCACTCCCCTCATTGATAAAGTGATTAATGCGGGGAGTTTAACGTTTTCAGATATTGAAAACGTTTATGTGTATCTTTTTTACACTAACCTCTCATGGTTACAAACTCTTCTGAGCCAGTCGGGTGAATAGCCACAACAGCATCAAAATCAGCTTTAGTTGCACCCATTTTCATGGCAACGGCAAAACCTTGAATCATTTCATCAACCGCAAAACCAATACCATGTAGGCCAACTACTTTTTCGTCTGGGCCGGCACATACAAGCTTCATTTTACAAGGCTGGCGATGTTTAGTTACCGCTGTGTACATAGCCGTAAAGCCAGATTGGTAAATCTTAACGTTTTCTTCGCCATACTGAGAGATAGCTTCTTGCTCAGTAAGGCCAATAGTACCAATTGGTGGGTGACTAAATACAACAGTAGGAACTAGGCTGTAATCCATTTTTAAATCATCAGGTAGTTCTTTATTAAATAAACGCTCTGATAAGGTACGCCCTGCTTTCACTGCTACAGGCGTAAGTTCAATACCGTTTTCGATAATATCGCCAACCGCGTATACATTTTTAGCTGTGGTATTTTGAAACTCATCAACTTTAACAAAACCATCGCTGTTAACTTCTACGCCGGCAGCGGCTACATTAATTGCATCTGTTGTTGGCTGGCGGCCAATGGCCCAAATTACTTGGTCAACGTTATGAGTTTTGCCATTATCTAAATGTAGCGTTACAGAGCCATCATCTTCTTTAACTAATTTATGAGGTACAGATTCTGTATGAAGAGTAGGGCCTTCAGCAGCCATAACATCAACAAGTGTTTCAACTATGTATGGGTCAAAGTTACGAAGTGGAGAATGCTTACGAACAAATAAATGTGTTTCAGTACCTAAACCATGTAATACACCAGCAAGCTCGACGGCTATGTAGCCTGCGCCAATAACGGCAACGCGCTTAGGTTGCTCTTTTAGCTCAAAAAAGCCATTTGAATCGATACCGTGTTCAGCACCTTCAATATGCGGAATGCTTGGGCGACCACCTACTGCAATTAATATATGGTCGGCTGTGTAGTGCTCGCCGTTTACTTCAACTGTTTTATTATCTACAAATTTAGCAAAACCTTTAATTACAGTAACGCCATTGCTAGCAAGGCCACTGTCGTAACCTTTATGAATTCGACCTATGTAGGCTTCACGGCTTTCTACTAACTTGCTCCAATCAAAGCCTTTAACTTCAACATTAAAGCCGTAATCTGGGGCATATAAATTAATTGCTTCAGCAACCTGAGCACCGTGCCACATTACTTTTTTAGGTACGCAACCCACGTTTACGCATGTGCCGCCCATGTGTTTTGCTTCTATAAGTGCTACTTTAGCGCCACGCATTGCCGCTCTATTTGCAGAGGCAATACCACCACTGCCACCACCGATTGCAATATAATCAAAGTGTTGTGTCATTTTATGTCCTTAGGCGTTGAGTTTTATGCGCATTAGCATAACATTAAGTTTTAAAAATAAAGAGTGTTTAGGTGACCTATGTTTAGTAAAAAACATTCGAATTTCTTGCTCAGCTTGATCAAAACAATAATAGAGACTGGTTTAACGACCATAAATCACAGTATGAGGAATACGTAAGAGAGCCCGCTTTAGATTTCATTAGGCAAATGCAAGCACCACTTGCTGAGGTTTCTAGCCATTTTGTCGCATCAGATAAAAAAGTCGGCGGTAGTTTAATGAGAATCCATAAAGACGCGCGTTTTAGTAAAGATAAAACCCCATATAAAATTAATGTAGGAATTCAATTTCGCCATTTTATGGGAAAAGACGTACACGCCCCTGGTTTTTATTTTCACTTAGCAAATGACGAATGTTTTATAGGTGCTGGTATTTGGCGACCAGAATCAAAGGCGCTTAACGCAATTAGAACCTGCATAGATGAAAACCCAAATAGCTATAAAAAAGCAATTTATGATGAGCAATTTAAATCTATATTTGAAATGTCAGGAGAGTCGCTAAAACGCCCACCAAGAGGTTTTGAAAAAGAGCATCCCTTAATAGATGAGCTCAAACGAAAAGACTTTATAGCCATTAGCCCACTTACTCAAAAGCAAATATGCAGCAATAACCTAGTTGATACGGTGTTAGAACGTTATAAAGTGGCCGATTCATTAATGGGTTATTTGTGCTTTGCTTTAGAGCAACCCTATTAAAATTACACAACTTAAAAGCAGTTGAGTTGTTTTTTTACTTTTAGACCCAATTTAAAACGTAATGCATTAACGCAAAGAGAGTATTTATGAGCAACCCACTAATTGGCCTTGAAGGCTTACCACCATTTTCAAAAATAAAGCCTGAGTACGTAGTACCAGCACTAAAAGACGGTATTGAGCTTTGTCGTAAAGCTATTGATGACGTGCTAGCGAAAGGTTCGTACACGTGGGATGACTTAGTATTACCCCTTGAAGAAGCTGACGATAAATTATCGCGCATGTTTTCCCCTGTATCGCATTTAAATTCAGTAATGAATAACGACGAATTACGTGAAGCTTACGAGCAATGCTTACCGTTAATATCAGAATATTCAACATTTGTAGGTCAGCACCAAGGTTTATACAACGCGTATAATACGCTTTATAACAGCGACGAATTTAAAACGCTGACTACAGCACAGCAAAAAACAATTACTAATGCGCTGCGTGATTTTAAATTATCGGGTATTGCATTAGCACCGAAGCAGCAAAAACGCTACGGCGAAATTAGCGCGCGTTTATCAGAACTAGCCTCAAAATTTGGCAACAACGTAATGGATGCCACACTTGCTTGGCACAAACATATTACTGATGAAAGCGACTTAGCTGGCTTGCCAGAATCTGCTTTAGCGCTTGCAGCTGACACAGCAAAAAGTAAAGAGTTAGACGGTTGGGTATTTACCCTTGATTTCCCGTCGTATTTACCAATTATGACCTATGCAGATAACCGCGAACTCCGCAGAGAAACTTACACCGCGTTTTCTACGCGCGCATCAGATCAAGGCCCTAATGCCGGTGAATTTGATAACTCAGAGATTATGAGTGAGGAGCTTGCGCTTCGCCATGAACTTGCACAGTTACTAGGATTTAACAGCTACGCTGAAAAGTCACTGGCAACTAAAATGGCCGAAACACCGGCGCAAGTATTCTCGTTTTTAGAAGACCTAGCGGCTAAATCAAAACCACAAGCAGAGCAAGAAGTGGCAGAGTTAAAAGCCTATGCTGAGCAAAAGCATGGTATTTCTGAATTAGAAGCATGGGATTTTGGTTACTACAGCGAAAAACTTAAGCAAGAAAAATACGCTATTTCAGATGAAGTACTACGTCCTTACTTCCCTGCAAATAAAGTATTAAGTGGCTTATTCGAAACCGTTAACCGCTTATTTGGTATTAGCGTAAAAGAAGTTACTGACTTTGATACTTATCACAAAGATGTACGTTTTTTTGAAATTGTAGATAGCAGCAATACCTTACGTGGACGTTTTTACCTCGATTTATATGCACGCGACCGTAAACGCGGTGGGGCGTGGATGGATGACTGTATGGGTCGTAAAGTACGTGCTAACGGCGAACTACAAACTCCAGTGGCTTATTTAGTGTGTAACTTTAATAAAGCGGTTGGCGATAAACCTGCATTGTTTACTCATGACGAGGTGACAACCTTATTCCACGAGTTTGGTCATGGTATTCACCACATGCTTACACAAGTTGATGCTGCTCCTGTTGCGGGTATTAATGGTGTAGCGTGGGATGCGGTAGAGCTTCCTAGTCAGTTTTTAGAAAACTGGTGTTATGAAGAAGAAGCATTGAGCTTTATTTCAGGTCATTATGAAACGGGCGAGCCGTTACCTAAAGAGCTACTTGATAAGCTACTAGCGGCTAAAAACTACAACTCAGGCATGCAAATGCTACGTCAAATTGAGTTCTCGTTATTCGACTTTAAAATCCACAATGATTATAAAGCGGGTGAAGAGTGTCAAATTCAAGCCGTACTAAACGATGTGCGTAGCCGTACCTCGGTCGTTAATCCACCTGAGTTTAACCGTTTTCAGCATGGCTTTAGCCACATTTTTGCAGGCGGTTACAGCGCTGGTTATTACTCATATAAATGGGCTGAAGTTCTATCTGCTGATGCTTATTCTAAATTTGAAGAAGAAGGTATTTTTAACCCGCAAACCGGGCAAGCTTTCATGCAAAATATTTTAGAAAAAGGCGGCAGTGAAGAGCCAATGGAATTATTTAAAAAGTTCCGTGGTCGTGAGCCTAATGTTGACGCGTTACTACGCCACAGCGGTATTGCAGCTTAAAAAAGCTAATATTTAGCACAAACCAAATTAAAGCGCCTAATGGCGCTTTTTTATTATCTAAATTTTAGGGCGTGTTGATCTTTGGTGGGTGAATTTGCAGCAGACTGTTTGGTATTTAGGCAAGGCAGAGCCTATGTAGTGTGGTTATTCCCCATAAATAGGCGATAACGCAGCATAAATGCCAAACATGCGCTGCCCTTTGTGTTCTTTCTAGGGACAAATTTCAATCCACAAAGATCAATACGCCTTAACTTATTCACTAAAATTTTTAGTAAATTCAGTCTACCGAGCTATGCTCTTAACATACCTAATAAAATGGACTAGGGCATGGCAAAGCTAATATTGGCAATTGATGACGATAAGTTGGTTCACCATATAATAGAGGAGTCTTTAGCAGGGTTTTGTAAAATTATTCATGCAAAAGATGGGGATGAAGGTTTAAGGCTCGCTAATAAATATAACCCCGACATTATTTTGCTCGATATAGAAATGCCGGGTAAATCAGGCTTTGAAGTTTGCCAAACGATTAAAAAAAATGAGCTAACCAAAGATATTCCCGTTATGTTTTTATCATCCAACATTGAGTTGGCTGATCGTGTTAAAGGTTACAGTGCTGGTGCATCTGACTATATAGCTAAGCCTTTTAACGCAGAAGAATTAATGGCGCGTATAAAAGTGCTTTACGAATATCGACAGCAAGGCATAAAGTTAAAATATGATGTAGCTCACGCAAATAAAACAGCCGAAATGGCCATGACTGAATCAGGTGATATGGGCCGAATAATACGCTACGTTGGGCAAAGTTATCATGCTAATAATTTCTCATCATTAAGCGAATATTTTTTAGCATTTTTTACACATTTAGATTTAGATGTTGTTGTTGTTTTTTGGTATGAAAGTAGAGGCATATTTTATTCTCAGCAAAGTGCAGTGTGCCCATTAGAACAAGAGTTATTAGAACAACATAGGCATGCACAGCGGTTTGTCGATATTAGCTCCAGCACAATTATTAATTACCCTAAAATATCATTACTGATAAAAAACATGCCCGTTGACGATAGCGCTAAATTTGGGCATTACAAAGATTTGTTTCCACACATATTGGAGATCACCAATGAAAAAGTGATCACTATACAAAATAATGAAAATAGCTACGAACAGGCCACGCAAATAGGCATCGTGCTTGAAGACATAGTGAAGCAATTAGATTCTCAGGGCCAGGCAAAAAACAGTATTGCTAAACAGCTTATAGAGCAATTAAGTGAGCTTGATAGTGCAATTAAAGTGCAAAAAGAGAGTGATAATATTTGTGACTTAACGTCTTACTTTACCAAGCTAGATAAAACTATGCAGTTGTTTACTTCTGCTAATAGCGATTTAGCATTTATTAAATGTCAGCTTAAGCAAATTAGTGAAACTCGTAATGGGCTACTCGCTAGCTTGCGTAGTAACGATAGTGAAGTTGTCTTACAAAATACCACTGAAAATAACGATATAGAGCTATTTTAGTGCTTTAACCTGTACTGATTGATATACTAAATAGGTATTTTATCGTCGGAGTGTAGAGTGGTTATTCAGTGTGCTTTTAAAGAGTGTCGCCCTTATTTAAATGAGTTAGAAACGCGTTTTGGTTTGGCTCAATGGGCAGAGAAAAACAATGGTTTTCGGCTGAATTACGACGATAGCGGCCTGAGTTTATATAAAACGGATGAACCCAAATTAGGCGCGATCAACGTTGATTTTGTAACCGGCGCAGCGGCGCATAGGCGCAAGTTTGGTGGAGGTAAAGGCCAAGCAATTGCCAAAGCGGTTGGCTTAAATAAAGGCGCAACGCCCGTAGTGCTTGATGCAACTGCCGGCTTAGGGCGTGATGGTTTTGTACTTGCGTCACTTGGATGCAACGTTATATTACATGAGCGCCACCCCGTAGTCGCCGCGTTATTGTATGATGGTTTGCAACGTGCTTATAACGACATTGAAATTGGCGCATGGATGAAGCAAAGCATGAGCCTTATATTTGGCTCAAGCCACACTCTACTATCGCAATGTGAAAGCATGCCCGATGTGGTTTATTTAGATCCTATGTTCCCGCATCGCGAAAAATCAGCATTAGTAAAAAAAGAAATGCGTGTATTTCAAGAGCTTGTTGGTGCAGATACCGACGCTGACGATTTACTCGAATTCGCCTACCCACTTGCCAGTAAGCGCGTAGTAGTAAAACGTCCCGATTACGCCCCATTTTTAAATGACAAAACCCCAAGTATGCAAATTAAAACCAAAAAGAACCGTTTTGATGTGTATGTAAAAGCGGCAATGGTTTAAACACTAAGAATAGATTGGTGTTTTTATACAATTAAATTGTCGCTGAAACCATAGTTTATAGTTTGCTTGCAGCGACATTAAAGTCGACTCACGTAAGATGCCTTATATTAGGCCAGATCTTAGGATCTCGCCTTTTGAATCTAGGATCTTATTACACTTTCGTGTTAGAATTCGCGCAATTTTTTGGTATAGGTAAGTAGCATAGCAATGATCTTAGATGATATTCGCGTTGTTTTAGTTAACACATCACACTCAGGCAATATTGGTTCGGCGGCTCGCGCCATGAAAACCATGGGTTTATCAAAACTGTATTTAGTTGACCCTGCATGTGAAATAGACAGCCACGCGAGTGCTTTGTCTGCAGGTGCTAGTGATGTTTTAGGTAATGCTGTTATTGTTGGTACAGTTGAAGAAGCCATTGCCGATTGTGCATTAACAATTGGTACAAGTGCACGTTCACGTACGCTTTCTTGGCCTATGGTTGAACCTCGTGAATGTGGTGAAAAGCTCGTTGCGGAAGCTATAAATGGCCCTGTGGCATTAGTATTTGGTCGCGAAAACAGTGGTTTAAGCAACGACGAATTACAGCTTTGTAATTACCATGTATGCATCCCTGCGAATCCTGAATACAGCTCGCTTAATTTAGCGATGGCTGTGCAAACTCTGTGTTACGAAACGCGTATGGCGTTTTTAAATCAACAACCTAAAAAGGTTGAAGAAGATGACACTGTTTACCCAAGCTCAAAACAAACTGAGTTGTTTTATGACCACCTTGAAGAGACACTATTTAACACCGGTTTCATCATAAAACAGCACCCAGGTATTGTAATGACAAAACTACGTCGTTTATTTAACCGTGCTCGTCCAGAAGATGCAGAGATGAACATTCTACGCGGTATTCTCACTTCAATTAATAAGTCTATCCCTAAGTAACCAGAGTTCAGGTTAAGTAACTTAGGTATAGCGATTAGTTATAAAAACCAGTGGTTAAATAACTAGCTAATACTTGACTAAAATACTCAGGTAATTACAATGGCTGTAATACTTGACCAAAGAGGTCAGGTATTAAAAAATTTGTTAACTCTACAATTTAATAAGTAAGAGTTTTAAATCAAATTTTTATCAAGTGATAATACTTGACTAATTTACTCTGGTAATTAAAATTTGCACTCTTTGTGCAGGGGGCGTTATGAAGTTAACATCAAAAGGCAGATATGCCGTTACAGCGATGCTGGATGTTGCACTGCACACAGGTGTAGGTCCTGTAGCCCTTGCTGATATTTCACAGCGACAAGAAATTTCTTTGTCATACCTTGAACAATTATTTGCTCGTTTACGTAAAAATGGCTTAGTAAGTTCTGTTCGTGGGCCTGGTGGTGGTTATTTACTAGGGCGTGAAGCGGGCGTTATCTCTGTTGGTGATATTATTAGCGCCGTAGACGAATCGGTCGATGCTACACGTTGCCAAGGTGCCGATACCGGCTGTCAAAGTGGTATGCGCTGTTTAACACATAATTTGTGGTCAGACTTAAGCGCACGCATAGAAGAATTTTTGAATAATATTACCCTTGCTGAATTGGTGGAAAAATCAGATGTGAAAGAAATAGCATCTCGCCAAGATAACAGTATCAATAATGCAATTAAGCAGTTGGAAAACATTCAAGTAAGCTGTCAACTTTAAGGTTGACCTGCAGCGGAGAGAGAAATGAAGTTACCGATTTATTTAGATTACGCAGCGACCACGCCTGTTGATGAACGTGTTGCTAAAGAAATGATGCAGTGCCTTACAATGGACGGTAAGTTTGGTAATCCTGCGTCACGCTCACACCGTTTTGGTTGGCAAGCAGAAGAAGCTGTTGACCAAGCGCGTACAGATATTGCTGATTTAATTAATGCAGACCCACGTGAAATTGTTTTCACATCGGGTGCAACAGAATCAAATAACCTAGCTATTAAAGGTGCAGCACAGTTTTATAAGAAAAAAGGTAAGCACGTTATTACCGCTAAAACTGAGCATAAAGCTGTAATCGACACATGTCGTGAACTTGAGCGCCAGGGTTTTGAAGTAACTTACATGGACGTTGAAGAAAATGGCCTACTTGATTTGCAAAAACTTGCCGACACAATGCGTGACGACACAGTACTTGTAAGCATCATGCACGTTAATAACGAGCTAGGTGTAATTCAAGATATCGCGACTATAGGCGAAATGTGTCGCGAACGTAAAATTATGTTCCACGTAGATGCAGCGCAAAGCGCGGGTAAAGTATTAATCGACGTGCAACAACTTAAAGTTGATTTTATGTCGTTCTCTGCACATAAAGTGTATGGCCCTAAAGGTGTTGGTGCACTTTACGTTCGTCGTAAACCACGTGCTCGCCTTGAAGCGCAAATGCACGGTGGCGGACATGAACGTGGTATGCGCTCTGGTACACTAGCAACTCACCAATTAGTGGGTATGGGTACTGCGTTTAAAATTGCTAAGCAAGATTTCGAAAAAGATCACGCACACATCAGCGCACTACGTAATCGTTTAATCGACGGCATTATGGCTGATATGGACGAAGTATACTTTAACGGCACACAAGACCAATCAGTACCTGGCATTGTAAACATCAGCTTTAACTTTGTTGAAGGTGAGTCGTTACTTATGGCAGTAAAAGACATTGCAGTATCGTCAGGTTCAGCCTGTACATCTGCAAGCTTAGAGCCTTCTTATGTACTGCGTGCACTTGGCCGTAACGACGAATTAGCACATAGCTCAATTCGTTTTAGTATTGGTCGCTTTACTACCGAAGAAGAGATTGATTACACCGTCGAATTAATGAAAAACTCTATCGGTCGCCTACGTGAGATGTCTCCACTTTGGGAGATGCATCAAGAAGGTATTGATTTAGATTCAGTTGAATGGGCTCACCACTAATAGTGTGAGCACATACCCTAGCAGGTAATGAGGATAGAATAATGGCTTATAGTGATAAAGTAATCGACCACGTAGAAAACCCACGTAACGTAGGTACTCTAGATAAGAACGATCCGTCAGTGGCAACGGGTATGGTAGGCGCACCAGCATGTGGTGACGTAATGAAATTGCAAATCAAAGTATCTGCCGAAGGCGTTATTGAAGATGCAAAATTCAAAACCTACGGTTGTGGTAGCGCAATTGCTTCTTCTTCACTTGTAACAGAGTGGGTTAAAGGCAAAACGCTAGACGAAGCAGCGACAATTAAAAACACTGATATCAGTGCAGAGCTTGAATTACCACCAGTGAAAATTCACTGTTCAATTTTAGCCGAAGACGCAATTCAAGCAGCAATTGCAGACTACAAAAGCAAACAAGCGAAGTAAGAAGAGAAACTCATGGCAGTGACATTGACAGATGCGGCAGCAAACCGCGTACAATCATTTTTAGCAAACCGCGGCAAAGGTTTAGGCCTGCGCGTTGGCATTAAAACGACGGGCTGTTCAGGTCTTGCTTATGTACTTGAGTTTGTTGACGATTTAAACGAAGACGATGAAATTTTTGCGGCTAAAGGTGTCACCTTAATTGTTGACGCTAAAAGCTTAGTTTACATTGACGGCACAGAGCTCGATTACACTAAAGAAGGCTTAAATGAAGGGTTTAAATTTAGAAACCCTAATCAAGCAGATGAGTGTGGTTGTGGCGAAAGCTTTACCGTTTAAGCTTAAAATATCTTTGTAGTATCAATAAGCCCTGCCAGTTAATGTAGGGCTTTGTTATTTTTGAAATTAATTTCTGAATTTTATTGGTTGAAGTTATGCGTTACTTTGAATTATTTGCAGTCCCCGTTGATTACAATATTGATTTAGCAACAGTTAACAAGCACTACTTGGAATTACAGCGTACTGTACATCCAGATCGCCACGCGAACGCGAGTAGCCGTGATAAGTTAATGGCAGTGCAAAGCGCCGCCGAAATTAACGATGCGCTACAAACATTAAAGCACCCAGTCAAACGTGCCGAATATATGCTGAGCGAGCTAGGCGTTGATATTCGTGCAGAGCAGCAAACCTTGCAAGATCCAATGTTTTTAATGCAACAAATGGAACTTCGCGAAGAACTTGAAGAGCTAACATCAGCAAGCGATCCTGATACTGCGATTGCAAATTTTGAAAAACAAATTAAGCAACTAAACACGCAGTACAGTGCACAACTTGCCGAGCAACTCGCAAGTAACGATGAGCAGCAATATCAACTTGCCGCTGATAATATTCGTAAACTGAAGTTTGTTTATAAGTTACGTGACGAACTAGAGCGTATTGAAGACAGTTTATTTGACGATTAATTACTTGCTGCAAAGCGAGCAACACGAGTTTAAAGAGCATTATGGCATTATTGCAAATTGCTGAGCCGGGGCAGAGCGCGGCACCACACGAACATAAACTAGCGATTGGTATTGACCTTGGTACAACCAATTCATTAGTTGCAACAGTGCAAAGTGGCGAAGCCCGCACGTTAACTGATGATCTTGGCGCGGCTATGTTACCGTCGGTTGTTCGTTATCAAGCAGGCGGTATTACTGTTGGCGCAGAGGCTGCTCAAGCAGCAACGCAAGACCCTGCTAATACACTTATTTCGGTTAAGCGTTTTTTAGGTAAAACTCAGGCTGAAATAGAGCAAAGTTATGGGCAACTACCGTATGAATTTTGTGAGCACAATGGTGCGCTAGCAATAGAAACTGCGGCAGGTAAAATTAGTCCAATTAAAGCATCAAGCCATATTTTAGCTGCATTAAAAGCACGAGCTGAGCAAAGTTTTGGCAACCAAGAAATTTTAGGGGCTGTAATTACAGTACCTGCGTACTTTGATGACGCACAGCGCCAAAGTACTAAAGATGCCGCAGAGCTTGCAGGCATTAACGTACTTCGTTTATTAAACGAGCCAACAGCAGCAGCCGTTGCTTATGGCTTAGATTCAGGTCAAGAAGGTATTATTGCTGTTTACGATTTAGGCGGTGGCACATTTGATATCTCAGTACTTAGACTACATCAAGGTGTATTTGAAGTAATGGCAACCGGTGGCGACTCTAGCCTCGGTGGCGATGACTTTGACTCGCTCCTTGTTGATTACTTTAAGCAGCAAACTGGTGTGTCGGCGTTATCGTCTTCAGTTTTACGTTTATTCATCAATAAAGCAAAAGCCTGTAAAGAAGCATTAAGCCAATACGCTAAAGTAAACGTGGGTCTTGAGTTTGACGATCAAAAATACACAGTAGAAGTAACGCGCGAAACGTTTGACGAAATGGCTATGCCGCTGGTTAAAAAAACACTGCGTTCGTGTCGTCGTGCTGTAAAAGATGCTGGCATAGAAAACGAAGAAATACTGCAAGTTATTATGGTAGGCGGCTCAACCCGTATGCCATTAGTACGTAGCCAAGTACAAAGTTTTTTTGATAAAGAGCCGCTAACTTCAATCGATCCTGATCGTGTTGTAGCCTTAGGTGCCGCGCTTCAAGCCGACGTGTTAATTGGCAATAAGCCCGATTCTGACATGTTATTGCTTGATGTATTACCGTTATCACTGGGCCTTGAAACGATGGGTGGTTTGGTTGAAAAAATCATCCCACGTAACACGACAATTCCGGTAGCACGCGCACAAGAATTTACAACGTTTAAAGATGGCCAAACAGCCATGTCATTACATGTGCTGCAAGGTGAGCGTGAGCTTGTTGATGATTGTCGATCGCTTGCTAAGTTTAGCTTAAAAGGTATTCCACCAATGGCGGCAGGCGCTGCGCATATTCGTGTTACCTTCAAAGTTGATGCCGATGGTCTATTAAGTGTTTCAGCTATGGAAAAATCAACAGGCGTACAAGCTGAGATTCAGGTTAAGCCGTCGTTTGGTTTATCTGACGATCAGGTCGCTAATATGCTAAAAGAGTCAATGAGTAACGCTAAAGGCGATATGCAAGCGCGTATGCTTAAAGAGCAACAAGTAGAAGCACTGCGCGTAATTGAAGCGCTTAATGCATCACTTGCAAGCGATGGAGCATTGCTTGACGATACGCAACTAGCTAACTTACGCGCTGAAATTGCAGAACTGGTAAAAGTGCGCGAAAATGCACAAGAGCCTAGTGAAATTAAAGCAGCTATCGAAAAAGTCGATAATGCGAGTAGCGATTTTGCATCGCGTAGAATGGATGCATCAATTAAAAAGGCCCTTACAGGGCAGTCAGTAGACAACATTTAAGAGAGATTAGAATGCCACAAATTGTTTTTCTTCCACATCCTGAATTATGTCCTGACGGCGCTGCAATTGAAGCTCCTACAGGTCAAACGGTACTCGACGCTGCACTTAAAAATGGTATTAGCATTGCGCATGCCTGTGAAAAGTCGTGTGCATGTACTACGTGTCACTTAGTGATTCGTGAAGGATTTGATTCACTTGACGAAAGTGATGAGCTAGAAGATGACATGCTAGATAAAGCATGGGGTTTAGAGCCTGAATCGCGCCTTGGTTGCCAAGCAATTATAAGAGATGAAGACCTAGTGGTTGAAATACCTAAGTACAATCTCAATATCGTTAATGAAGAGCACTAGTTTTTAACGATAAATTTATTAAAAGCCGCTGTTTGATACAGCGGCTTTTTTGTTTGTATACGTTCATTTTTGTAAGTGAGGCTTTATATCTCGCTTTGTTTTGCATTAAAGCTGCATTAAAACCAAATTACATAAGCGCGAAATAAATTCGCACCCACAAGTTTGGTGTATGTGTTGATGTAGGTGAGGTTTTATACCTCGCTATGTTGCATAAGCGCGAAATAAATTCGCACCTACAAGTTTGGTGTATGTATTGATGTAGGTGAGGTTTTATACCTCGCTATGTTGCATAAGCACGAAATAAATTCGCACCTACAAGTTTGGCGTATGTATTGATGTAGGTGAGGTTTTACACCTCGCTATGTTGCATAAGCGCGAAATAAATTCGCACCTACAAGTTTGGCGTATGTGTTGATGTAGGTGAGGTTTTATATCTCGCTATGTTGCATAAGCGCGAAATAAATTCGCACCTACAAGTTTGGTGTATGTGTTGATGTAGGTGAGGTTTTACACCTCGCTATGTTGCATAAGCGCGAAATAAATTCGCACCTACAAGTTTGGCGTATGTATTGATGTAGGTGAGGTTTTATACCTCGCTATGTTGCATAAGCGCGAAATAAATTCACACCTACAAGTTTGGTGTATGTGTTGATGTAGGTGAGGTTTTACACCTCGCTATGTTGCATAAGCGCGAAATAAATTCGCACCTACAAGTTTGGCGTATGTATTGATGTAGGTGAGGTTTTATACCTCGCTATGTTGCATAAGCGCGAAATAAATTCACACCTACAAGTTTGGTGTATGTATTGATGTAGGTGAGGTTTTATACCTCGCTTGTTACTAAATTAACACGTACCTGTAATTTTTATACGTAGCCTTTAGGAGATCTATTTTGAGTAATCTTATTTTTTCAGACTCATTTATTAACGGCGAATTTTATAAAACTGATACGCGCTTTAGTGTTAACGATCCTGCTACCGAAAAAAGTATTGTTGAAGTAAGCGATATTGACGAGCAGGGTGTAAATAGCGCAATAACCGCAGCTCAAGGGGCTTTTGTTAAGTTAAAAGAGACGAATGCTACTGAGCGAAGTGAAACCTTGATGCGCTGGTATGAGCTAGTTATAAAGCACAAGCAAACACTTGCAGAGCTAATGACTAAAGAGCAAGGTAAACCACTCAAAGAATCCTTTGGTGAAATTGATTACGGTGCAGGGTTTATCAAATGGTTTGCAGAAGAAGCCAAACGTAGTTACGGAGATGTAATTCCGCCAACAGATGACTCGCATCGTTTAACTAGCTTTAAGCAGCCTGTAGGTGTTGTAGCTGGTATTACGCCATGGAACTTCCCTGTTGCTATGGTTACTCGTAAAGTGGCTCCAGCTTATGCTGCGGGCTGTAGCTTTATACTTAAACCTTCTGAACATACGCCACTATGCGCCATTGCACTTGCTTATCTGGCCGATCAAGCTGGTTTTGTAAAAGGTGCATTTAATGTACTGGTTTCACAAGATGCCAAAACAGTAGGCAAAATGTTAACCGACTCAGACGTTGTGCGTAAGTTTACATTTACCGGCTCTACCGGTGTAGGTAAGCAATTACTATCGCAGTGTGCAAGCACAATCAAGCGTACTTCAATGGAGCTTGGCGGCAATGCGCCTTTTATCATTTTTGATAATGCAGATTTAGATGAAGCTGTTGAAGGGCTAATGGCGGCTAAATTTAGAAATAGTGGGCAGGCGTGTGTTGCTGCAAACCGTATTTTTATACAACGTAATATTCTCGACAAGGTACTGTCAAAAATCACGCCTAAGGTTGCAGCGTTAAAAGTGGCAAATGGTTTTGAGGACGATGTTGATATTGGCCCACTCATTTACCCTAAAGCCAAAGAGAAAGTGCAGCAGTTAGTACAAGACGCACTCGATAAAGGCGCGACGCTGATTGGCGATAATAGTGACTTAGATGGCAGCTTTCAAAACCCATTAATAGTGAATAATGTAACCACTGACATGGATATTTACCACGAAGAGGTATTTGGGCCAGTATTAACGGTTATTCCTTTTGATGAAGAAAGTGAAGTGCTTGCACTTGCCAACGATGTACCATTTGGTCTAGCAGCTTATTTTTACAGCCAAAACATTAAGCAAGTCTACCGAATTAGTGAAGGGCTTGAATTTGGTATGATCGGCGTAAATGAAGGTGTTATATCAAACCCAGTAGCGCCATTTGGTGGCGTTAAACAGTCAGGTTTAGGGCGTGAAGGCGGCCATCAAGGACTTGATGAGTACTTAGAAGAAAAGTACGTGTGCATTAAAATTTAATAACGTCTTATTTACGCGGTTTATTTGCTTATAACGCTTAATTTATGGGCAAAAAACAAACTAACAGCTATATTGTCAATATGGGTACAAGTGATTGTAAACGTAAATCTTTATAATCAATTTTTTATTACAGTAATGTGGCAGATATATGATCTTTATCCTTTACTGTTGCCACACAAGGCACTAAATGCTACCTTTGGCAGTATATTTTTTGTTAAAAAAATAAGACAAAAACTAATAAAAAGTAAAAGGATTTCTATAAGTAGAAATAACCCCGTGTGTAAATGCCACCGTAAGGTGGCATTTTTTTGTTCAAAATTTAAAAAGGTTAATTTTAGCAAAATAACTGGTAGAGAATTTTAAATTAAGCATTCAATAATCAGATCTTTGGATAATAAATTTTTGCCTAGTTATAGCATGATTTTCTTAACGTTAAATAGACCCTATATAAGCGAATTGGTATAACGTGTGAGGATTTTTAATTTTATTACAAACTGGTCTGTGTTATTTAAATCACACAAACCAGCTTTTGTAATAAATAGATCAACGGATAGGTGAGTAACCGGGAAGGTTATCGAGGTCGACTTCATCTAGCTGCTCAGGTTTTGCATATTCATTGATGTAATGTTTATACACTTCGGATTCAATAAATACTGCAAAAATGTCTGCATCAAGATGGTTCTGACTAACCATAGAGCCTAAAATATGCAAACATTCACTTACTGGTTTTGCTTTTTTGTATGGTCGGTCTACAGCCGAAAGAGCTTCAAAAATATCAGCGATAGCCATTAATCTAGCAGGTACTGACATTTGTTCTTTAGTCAATCCGCGAGGATAGCCTGTACCGTCAAGTTTTTCATGATGCCCTAGAGCATACTCAGATACATTACTTAAATGCTTTGGAAACGGTAAGATATCTAAAATATTCTTAGTTATATCCATGTGGCGCTTCATAATGTCACGTTCACCTTGAGTAAGCGTACCACGCCGAATCATTAAGTTTTCAACTTCATTATCAGACAGTAATGGGATTTTTTCGCCATTAATTTTTAATTGATATTGGGTTGATATTCTTTGGATATGCGCCTGTTCTTCCTCACCTAAAAACTCTCCGCCAACGTTCACGCGTTGTAATAATGCACGATCTAATGCGAGTTGTTTCAGTTCGGTATCAAGCAATCGTTCAAATTGGAGTACTTCAATTGGCTTATTTTTTTCATCGCAGAGATTATTTTCTGCTGATACGCTATTTTTAAATCTCTGCTAATTATTTCAAATTTTGCATCGATAAATTTGATTCGATCAAAAATAGTTTCTAACTTTGTTGATTTTTCCATGACGTGGTCGGGAGTCGCAATTTTTCCACAATCATGTAGCCATCCTGCAATATCTAACTCATGGCGCTCTGCATCACTCATTTTAAATGTAGCAAGTGGGCCTTTATCTATTAGATGAACAGCATCGGCAAGCATCAATGTTAATGCGGGTACTCGTTTGCAATGACCTCCTGTATGAGGTGACTTTTCATCTATCGCCATGGCAATAGCCTCAGCAAAAGTTGCAAACAACTCTTCCATATCTTTAATTAATGCAGAGTTTGTTAACGAAATAGCACCTAAAGAGGCGAAAGAACGAACTAGCGTAACAAGCTCCTCACTAAAAGGAATATTATTATTTTCGTCGTCTTTTACATTGATAAGCTGGATAACGCCAATAATATCATCAGCATGATCTTTTAAGGGAATAGTTAACATTGACTGGGTACGATAACCTATACGAGCATCCATAGCGCGAGCTGCGCTCATATCAAAAGGCAGTGCAGCATAAACATCAGGAATATTAATAACTTCCCCAGAATTAACCGCATGAGCAACAATCGCTGTTTTATTTTCTTTTCCGTCGATAAAAAGATCTATATTAGGAAAATCAACAGGCTTACCTAAACGACCGCCTAAATACAGATCCAATGATTCATTAATAACCGTTTCAAACTTAAGTTGTTTGTTATCTGTAATCGAATAAATAGTCCCAGCATCTGAATTAGCTATAGACATAATTACTTGCAGTATATCATCGAGTAATTTACTCGAATCTTTTTCGGTTGTTAACCTAACGCTGATATCAATAAAGTGATGCAGGTTTATTTTATCTTTGATGTGCTGCGGCATATTTCCACTACTTTTTGGTATGAATAAAGGCACCATTCCAATCCTTTGCGAGTGCTTGTAAATCAGTATTTTGAATTCGTTTGATAAAAACACCGTACACATGCGAACTAAACAGTGTAGTACTTTGTAATTCAGTAAATAAACTTAGTGCTTGCGGCCAATCTTTATTATAAAAATGGGTCATGGCGATAAATGATTTTTTTATTTCAGCGAATTGTTTTGTATCTAATTTATTTGTTAAGCCAATGGGCTCAAATAGCTGCGTTGCGGTCGTTTTTCCAACGACCTGCACTTTATCTATCAAGCGAAACGTTATATGTGGACATGCATTCATTGTTTCTTCAGCTACTAGAATAGCTACGCCGTAAAACTTGGTCAAGTTTTCAATTCTTGCACCTAAATTAACTGTATCACCTAGTACGGTATAAGCTTTACGATAAACGGATCCCATATCGCCAACATTCATATCACCGGTACTTAAGCCTATACCAATTTTGACCGCCGGTAGTTTTTGTTCGGCAAATAATTTATTAATGAGAGTCAGACCGTTAATCATAGCCATTGCTGCTTCAACGCCGTTTTGTGCATGGTTTTCATCTTTTAATGGAGCATTCCAAAACGCCATCACCATATCACCAACGTATTTATCGATAGTCCCGTTATGATCAAATATTATTTGCGTTATTGAAGTAAGGTATTGGTTTAAGTACTCGCTTAATTGATGCGCAGTCATGTTTTCAGATAATGAGGTGAAACTGCGAATATCCGCAAATAATACTGTCATGTTTCTTTTTTCACTGCTTTGAGATAGCTCATTGCCTTGTTTTATAAGTTGTTCAATACGCGCAGGGGGGACATATTGATTGAACATAGATTTAATTTTTCGGCTGTGGTGCATCTCGGCGATAGAGCCAACAATAATGTAATAACCAGCTAATAATATTATGAGTAAGAGAGGCATTAATAATGGCAAACTAATTTTTTGTACTGACCATAAATACACGTTAAATGATATAACAGCTATCGTAATAGTTAACGAAAGAAAAATAATAAATCGGGCACTTCTGCCGTGGCTAAAAAGTGATAAAACGACACCCGTTAGCGCAATAATAAATAGGCTCGCACCTAAAGACCAGTTGGGCTTGGCTGGCAGTATCTCTGGGTGCATCAGTCCTTCAAATATATTGGCATGCACTTCAACACCAGGATATTGCATACCAACTGGGGTTGACCTTAGGTCAGCTAAGCCCACAGCTGAAGTACCAATAAAGGCAACTGTTCCTTCTAGTTCATCAGAGCCAACTCTTTGCATCAGCACATCGGTTGCTGAATAATAAGGGAAGCTATGTGCTCGGCCTTTATAGGGAATGAGTATTTGGCCGTGCTCATCTGTCTGAATCCATTTATCTTGAAACTTAATTCCTTCAAACAAAGTAATACCATCTAAAATATTTGAGCGCGTTTCAATTTTATTAGCAAGGACATACAGTCGAGCCACTTCAAGTGCTAAAGAGGGATAAAGTTTATCACCGACCCGATTAATAAGAGCGGCTCTGCGGATAAAGCCATCGTTGTCGCTATGCGCATTTATAAAACCAATACCAGCAGCGGCATTTTGTAATTGTGGGATATTTACAATAGCCCCCGAAAACTCACTTATTTGTGAGTTCGCATGTTCAGCATTTTGCCATAAAACGCTGCTTTTTTTGGGTGGACTGTGGGCTGCAAGTTGGTCATCGGTTAGTAAAAACCCAAGGGCGGTATCATTTTTAGCAAGTGCGTTAGCAAACTTGGTATCGGCGTCTACTTGCTGTTTAATTTTGGCAAGTGGTAAGCTATATTGCTTTGATAAGTTAGGTATTTCAGAAATGATTTGTGTAACTGGATTTACTTCAGGCTCGGCAAAAAATATATCAAAAGCGATAACAATAACACCTGCATCGGTGAGTTTTGTTACAAGATCAGCTATTTTCGATCTACTCCAAGGAAATCGACCTTGCTCTCGCATACTTTTTTCATCAATATCGATAATAACTACTGATTCGTCGATATGTCTAGGTGTTGCAGGTGTTGTTAATAAGAGCCGAGAATCATAAATGATGCCTTCCACACGATTAACTAATTTGGCTAATGTTCCTGTCGCAAATAACTCTATTGATGCAATGAATAAAGTTATAACGGCACCAATAAAAAAATGCCTGGAAATTATAGTCTTTAAAGATCTAATGGGCGTTTATCCTTGATAGATTAAAAATCAAAAACTCGTCCTTCTCGGCCGCATTCTATCAGTAACTTGTCACCGTATTTAGCTTGCAATGAGTTTTCTATTGCTAGAAGTTCATCATCGCTTCTTGCAGGGTCGTGGCTGATAATAACAATGTTTTTGATGTTCGCCTTTACGGCGAGATCGACAACTTGATTAATCGTGCTGTGTCCCCAACCATGCTTAAGTGGTAAGTCGATATCTATAAATTGTGCGTCATGGATCAGTAAATCAGCGCCTTTAATAAAGTGAATCCACTCGTTGATATCGGTTCTTAGATCTTCTGGGGGTTTAATTCATTATCAGTAACATATGCTACTTTCTTGCCGTCAGCGTTAACACAATACGCAGTACCGCCATCGGGGTGATTAAGCGGCGCAGTCGAAATTGAAAAACTATTAAGGCTAAATGTTTTTTTAGCCGACAATGTCGTATTTAGCGTAATATTTGCAGGTAACTCTTGGTATTTAACCGGAAATTGAGAGCCACTCATTTGTTTTAGTATGGCATCTTTGCTTTCTTCGTCATCTACATTTCCAGCCACTATTGTTATATTTTGGTTAGATTGATAAATAGGGGTGAAAAAGGGGAAACCCTGAATATGATCCCAATGATTATGTGTCAGTAATATAGCGATAGGTTCCGCTTTTACCACTAAACGTTTACCTAGTTCAACAATACCTGTACCTGAGTCTAAAATAAGGGATTTGCCATTTTTCTGCTCTATATATACGCAAGATGTGTTACCACCAAAAATGTGCGTATGTTTTCCTGTTGAGGGCATTGAGCCCCTAACACCAAAAAGTTCAACTCTCATAAATTAAGGTGTAACTCCATCAACATAAAAATTGAACTTAGATGCACTTATATTATTAGAAGTACCGTTATTACAGGTGCTGCTAACAATAACTTGGGTATCACTTTGTAAAATCATTGATGTAAATACTTGTTCATTTGCACATTGCTCGGCCTTGTAAAAACCAACACCGTTGTGGCCAAATGTGCCATCTAATACACCATTACTTAAAATGCGCGCTAACACACCTTTATTATTACCCATACCACTTAGTACAATGTTACCCATGCTATCAAGCGCGGCATCTTTTACCTTTGTGTCACCGGTTTGCGTCAGTATGTACTGCCCAGCTCCACCTTCAGCAAAACTAGTCTCTTTTATTCCTGCTGATGATAATTTAACAATGACAGCTTGGTTTGGCGTATTCGTTTCATTACCAATTAAATACAGATTATTTAAGGTATCAGCAAATATTTTAACTATTCTATCATCGTTATCTAAACTCATTACAGAGTCTATATAGTTAAATTCGCGTTCACCATCAACACTTAGCTTTACTGCTAGTATCTGAGAATCAGAACCCGAAACAACTTTTCCGCCAATAAAAATTTTATCGCTATTATCAATGTAAACAGTTTTATAGGATTCGAAAGCGGTTCCAATAATTTTACCATTGTTACCAAAGTCGCTCTCCAGTGAGCCTTCTGGCGTTAACTTCATAACAAATGAGCTCGGTGTATCTGCCACTGTTAACGAGCCTACGGCAATAATATCGTTATCGTTATCCAGTGCTGCGTCAGTTAGATTGAGCTTCTGCGTCGTTACGGCTGTAGTGGCGTAAATCCCTTCTGTTGCAAAGTCTGTATCAAAATAACCATTTTGATCTACTCTTGCTACAAAACCTTCTTCATTATTTTCAGTTTTACGCGAACCCGCGATAATAAGTTTGCCATCATTTTGCTCAATTAATGCAAAATTAGATGTACTTAAGTCGATTGCAATTTGCTTGTGCCCACTTTCACTAAAGCTAGTGTCTAACAGCCCGGCAACGGTCAGGCGCGTTAATACTAGTTTAATTACGGAGCCTTGCTGAGCTGTTGATGCGATAATATATTTACCAGCATGGGTGCCATGGCTAAGCTGTATCACCTGCTTTGATTGATCATTAGAGTCAGTCCCTAAGTTGCTCAATGTAAGGTAACCTGATCCTGCTAAGCCAGTAAACAATGCCGCGTGATTGTCTATTGCTACAATAAATGGCAGACTACTTGAATCATCGCTGATGCCTGATACCCAAAGCGTATCATTTAAATCTATTGTTGCAGCATTAGCTATTTGTTTACCGTTAATATCCGAAATAATATTAATGCCGTAGGTGTCATCAAGTGCCCCATCGGTTGCTAAAATACGCGTAGAAAACAGCTTTTCAGTCTTACCTTTTCCCGTTGTGCCCGATAAAGTAATTTGATTATTTATAGGTTCATATTTTACGCCAGTAATTTCAGTACCACCATTGCCAGTGCCTGTATTACCATCAATGTCATAAACGGCAATACCATGATTACCTATACTCGTTACCAAATCGCCTTTTTTATCAATAGCGAGAACAACAGCTTCTTTTTCACCTGAATGGCGAGTGGTATATCCGCCAACAAAGGCGGTAAAATCAGCTGTATTTAAACCGCCAAGTGCAAAGAGTTCATCGTCGGTGTTATTCCCAGATAAATCGATGCTAAGTGCATTATAATCATTAAAATTACCGTTATTTTCACCATCTGAAATAAGGTAACGGATTAATGCATCTTTATCACCGTTTGCACTGGTAACACTCCCCACAACCATAAGATCAGAACCATTAAAGTTTTTAATGGCAAATGCTTCATCATCGCGTTGTTGACCACTTACATCTTTAATTTTAGGGCTAGACGCTTCGTAAGCTAATGTCGAAATGTCATATTTTATCCATAAACTATCATCGTCATTACCATTAAACTGTTTGCCAACAGCTTGAATTTTATTGTCGCTAAATTCAAGATCATTAATAACCAGCGTACTTGCCATTTTAGTACAGTGAATACCTGAATTATTGTCACCTGATGTGTTGCTTATCACGCCTGTAACGCTCATTTTTAATAAACATGCTTCGGTGTTGGTACCATCAAAACTAGAAAAGGCGATAAACAAGTCACCGCCACCTGAAATTATGGCCGTTGCTTTTTCATCGTGCCCTAAATCCAGTATTTTTATGCCATCTTCATCGAACGCATTATTGGCCGCACCATTATTAGTATATGAAGCAATGACAATATCTTGGTCTGTGTTTTGACTAAACCCAACAAAATAAAGATTATTATTTAACTCAATACTGTCGTTAAATTCACCGTTTGAAAAAACACTAGACAGCTCTAACTCACCAGTCACAGGGCGTCCAAAAGTTTCATTTTCGACAGGTATGAGGTAGTCGTCAGCATTAATTACATTAACAGTAATATTAATAGAAGTTGTTTCATTAGGAGTACCATCGTCGGTAACTGCTACTGTTATCAAATGCTGAGTCGCATTTTCATAATTAAAAGGGCTCGGGCCGCTTGCTGTTAATAGGCCAGAGCTGCTGTTAATGTTAAACAAACCTATGTCGCCACTGACCAGTGTGTAGCTTAAATTTTCGTTTTCAATGTCGCTGGCAACAATGGTGCCGACAACGTCACCGTCTGTCGAATTTTCACTAACACTAAATGTTTGATTTGATGCAGTAGGTGCATCGTTTACAGCTGTGATTGTAATCGACAAATTTGCCGAAGCAGTGCCTTGGTTTCCATCACTTACAGAATATAAAACGGCTGCCACGCCATTACTATTTACAGCGGGTGTATATTGCAGTTGATTGCCAATAATTAATACCGATCCTAAGTCGGCGGTCGCTGAGGTAATTGTTAAGGTATCTCCGTCAATATCGGTGTCATTGGCGAGCACATTAATTAATAGCGGGGCGGCATCTTCGGCCATTATTGCTGTATCAGCATTTGCAATGGGCGCATCGTTTACAGGTGTGATTGTAATCGACAAACTTGCCGAGGCAGTGCCTTGGTTTTCATCACTTACAGAATATAAAACGGTTGCTGCGCCATAACTATTTATAGCAGGTGTATATTGAAGTTGATTACCAACAATTAATACCGACCCTAAGTCAGTAGCTGCAGAGGTTATTGTTAAGGTATCTCCGTCAATATCGGTGTCATTGGCGAGCACATTAATTAGTAGTGGGGCGGCATCTTCGGCCATTGTTGCTGTATCTGCGTTCGCAATAGGCGTATCGTTTACTGGGATAACCGTGATAGTTACTGTTGCGGTTGTATCATTAGCATTGGTGCTTTCTAAGGTGTTTCCATCAGTAATACTATAAGTTAGCGTTATATCACCATTAAAATTGACTGGTGGTGTAAATTCTATTTTTTTATCGACAATAACAGCTTGGCCAATCGTGTTTTCAATACGAGATATACTAATTACATCGCCATCTAAGTCGTTATCGTTAGCCAGTACATCAAGTAACGTCGCTGGACTATCTTCATTTAGTGTAAAGGTATCATTATTTGCACTTGGCAAAGTATTCACACCACTTTTACTTAATATTACTTGAGCACTCGCCGCAAGGCCTTGTTCATTTGAAACTAAATAAGTAAAGCTATCAACACCTACAAAATTTTGATTCGGTTGATAAGTAAAAGAGCCATCAGTATTAAGATTAAGCTCGCCATTTTTTACAGCCACAACCGGTACGGTATTAACATAAAGATCACCGCTTTCAATATTAATGTCATTAACTAGCAGGCCGCTTTCAACGTTAACTTCAAGCAACTTATTCGGTCTGAATAAATACTCATCATTTTGGGCAATCGGATTATCAGCTTCACTATTAATTGTTAACGTTACGCTGGCTTGAGCTGTAGCACCTTGAGAGTCAATTATTTGATATTGAAACTGATCTACACCAAAAAAATTAGCATCGGGTATATAAGTAAAGCTACCATCAGTTGCTAGTAATAATTGGCCATGAACAGGCGCAACAATAAAGTTTTCATCAACAAAAAAGTTGTCATTATTAGGATCTGTATCATTTTTAAGTAAACCAGCAATCGCTTCAACAACTAATGTACTGTCTTCACTTAAACTATAACTATCGTTAGTCGCAATCGGTGGCATATTTTCAGCTGCGCCGATGATAACTACATTGGCAATAGCTTGCTCACCTTGACTATCAACAATACGATATTGAAAGCTATCCTCCCCGCGCATATCTACTTCACCAAGGTATTCAAAGCTACCATCTGCGCGTAAAGTCAAACGACCTCTTTTTGGCTCTGTGATAGGTGAGGTATCAACCGTTAAGCTATCTAAATCAATATCACTATCATTGGCAAGTAAGCCAGGTGATGCAATATTCAAATTACCATCAAGTGGAATGCTATAGCTGTTATCAAGTGCAATAGGTGCATCATTTATCGGATTAACAACAATTTCAACAACAGCGATGTCTGTCATATCAAGCTTATTAACCACTTGATAGCTAAAAGCATCTTCACCATTAAAATTGGCCGTTGGCGTGTAATTAAACTCACCAGACTCATTTATATTTAACGTACCGTGCTGTGGTTGCACTAGCGCATCTAAATTTATGCGCAATTCACCCATATATTGATCGGTATCATTAGCAACTACATTGCCTTGTAGGCTTTCATCTTCATTAATTTGAAATTGATCGGGTTGCGCATTCGGGGCAAAATTTAGTTCTCCACCAATAGGGGCTATATTTATTGCTTCAGCAAAACCACTTTCGCCACTGCCATCAATGCCAGTGATCAGTATTTGATAACTTTTATCAACAAGCGATCCATCAAAGCTAAAAGCTGAATTTGATAAGCTTAGAAATTGTTGCCCATTTTCGAGCGTATTAATATTTTCAGGAGTCACACCAGCTTGAGTTGCTAAATAAACGTTATAGCGATTGAGGTCTGAATTGGCTTGCCATGAAAGATCAATACTTTGATCATTACGCTGCGCCGTAACGCCTTCAATTTGATGGGGTTGCCAGCTAAATGTAGTCGCGTCAGCAAGTACTTGGTTATTTAAATTATCGGTTATCCATATTTCTAAACGAAGATCGCCCGCTTTTTCACCATAAAAATAAGGGTTAAAGCCAATAATTGATTGTTCAAAGCTTAAGCCACATAGTTCAGAACAAAGTGCGATGCTTTTATCTACACTTGGTAATACCAAGCTTACTGTAGCAATACCATCGGGATCTGAAACCGCAAGTGAAAACGTTACATTACCTTGCACAACTTCATTTTTTTGCGCAAATATAATATCAGCCTGTGAATTAGCAACTACATCGCTAACAAATGCTCTACTTGACGTCGAAACACCTGAAACTTTAAATTTGGTCGATTGATTACTAGCAGTAACTCCCGTTAAGTTGAGGTTACTTGAAATAGGCTGAGGTGTTGCTTCGTTACTCGAACTTGGCGAAGCTTCTGGTGCAGTGGTGCCTTCTGAGCCACCACAGGCGCTTAATATAAACGCCATGGCACCAAGCAAAAATATATTTTTTGCTATCATTTTAAATACTCCATAATAAAAAGCGCTGTGTCCAATGTGTTTATGGTTCTAACCTAAAGGAGCCATTAGCATTTACATTAGGATTATTTATTTCATTGAGATTAAAATTGCCGGTAATCGTATCTAAACCATTCAAAAAAATCGCCTCAATATCGCCAGCCGCTTTGTTATTGCCATGAGATGCAAAGGTAATAGCTAAATCAAGTTTACTTATATCTATTAGGCCGCTGTAAGCTGCATACCAATTACCACCAGTATCGCTAAAGCTAATTTCACCCTCGGGCACCGTACCATTATCAAAATCAACCGCCATGGTCATTGCAAAGTCAGTCACTGCACCTAAACTAGAATTCACTCCAAAGCTTGTCGCTTGATAGTTAAAAACGCCTTGGCGTTGTGCTATTTGATCAACCAAAGATGCATCACTAACCGTTTGATATTGTTGTTCAGAATAAACATCAGCAATAATAACTGTCTCTGAATCAAAGTTACTTTCTACTACAATCTCAGTAACAGGATCGGGCGAGGCAGTAGCCGTTTGTTGCTCACTTTCTTCTTCCTCACTTTCACTTGGGCTATCGATACTTGTTATATTTTGATCAAAAACGCGCGACGCACTAATACTTGTGAATACTTCACCAGAAGACGTAACTTGTGCAAAGGAAAACGCTTCATCGCTGCCTAAAGAAAGAACTTGGTGGTTTTCGAGTGTTAAATCTATTGCGCCGTCCCAAACAGCTAAAAATACATCGCCTTCAACCAACTGAACTTCAAAATGTGTACCGCGAATACCAATAGATCCAACAGGGGTTTTTACGCTATAAGAGCCACCATTTTTTTTAATTACTCCCGAAATCGAACGCAAACCACCTTTAAGTAATTCAATTGATGCAGAGCCTTGTTGGGTATTACTATCAAATTCATAATTAGCAATATTGAGCACAGAATTCTCTTTTAGCGCAATCAAGCCACCGTCAGACATTGAAAACTGTGCCTTACTTTTTTCACCAGTAGTTATGCGATCTACACCAAATACAGTGTCTCTGCGTTTTAATTGTCTTTGCTGTTCGGAGTTAGCATCTAGAGCTAAAACAGTACCTCGGGCAAGAATCGTTTTACCAGCAGGATTGGCGGCTTGTGCATTAAAACTCACACAAAGTAAGGTTGTTATTACAGGGAGTAAAAGTTTCATAAGTACCTTAAATTAGAATGAGTAAGAAACGCTTAAATTAATATCTAAGCGATCATATTCAAATAAAGATATATTACTGGTTTTATCTTGATAATTGGCCGCCAGTTGTATAGCTAAATCGTCGTTTATTAAATAACGTATGGTGCTTGTAAGCATCAGTAAATTGTCTTCACGGTCTTTTAAAAATAAAGGATGTTCATCTTGGTAATCAATCCATTGATATCCTGCAAGTGTTAGTAGTTGCCAATGTTCAGCAAGCTGAGAATTAGCCTGATAATACATGCCAAGTATATTACGACTATTTGATTTACCCGCAGGTACATCCGCATTTTCAGTTTTGATATTAATACTCACACTCTGAAACCAGCGTTGAGATACATAACTAGTTCCTGCGTTTAGTGCAATAAATGTGTTATCGAGTTTTTCATCAAGTTTATTATTCATTACACCAAAAGAAACAGCCCCAAATAAGCGAGACTTTTTAGATAATTTAAAATCAGCCCCTGTTACGAGCGACGATTCTGTTCTATAAAGTTCGCCATCAAGTATTAATGGTGTTACACCAGCTTGTACATACCAACTTAGCTTATCTTGTTTGTGTTTATAAGCTGCATTTATGTGTGTGTTAACGCGGTCATATTGTTCTAACGCTTCAAACTTATACCATGCAGTATTAACACTTAACGTTAATAAGCTTTGTTGGTCCAGAGGATGAGAATAGCTCCCTCTATAGTTAAGCTGCATATAGTTATCATCAGTACTTTTGCTGTCTGGCGACAGTAAAAATTCGCCTAAATTAGGTATGATAATAGTATCTTCGGCTGTGCCTGCGTTTACATTGTCATCCACACCAAAAGCCAGTTGAATATTTTGTGTATAAGTGCGCCCTGCACGTTGCTGTTCAACAATGGCAGCATCAAGTAGTGATTGCGCGCTCGTTTTTATATTTTTAGGTGTATTAGCCGCGTTAATAAGTATTAGCGCTTGAGTATCTGCTGCGGGTAAGTTTTTAACCATTAAATAAGCTCGAACTAAATGTAGGCGAGCTTCGTACCATTGCGGGCTTGCTTCAACTACACGTTCAAAAGCAAAGACTGCTGTAGCTGGTTGGTTTGTTTTAAGTGCGGAAATCCCTAATAAAAAGTCAAAAGCAGGCTCGCCTAAATATTGATTTTCAATATGACTTATTTTGTAGGCTTGTTGAAACTTATGATCAGAAATTAATTGTTGTAGTTCAGTTAACAATTTAGCGTAGCTTTCGTCATTTTTAGCCAGAGCACTAACACTAACTACAGTTAAAAAACCACACAGTAAATGTGCTAGAGCCTGTTTAATCATGTTTTATCGAATATCCTATAAGAAATTTTTTGCTTTATTGCCATTAGGGTCAGTTGACCTTTATTGCCATTAGGGTCAGTTGACCTTTGCGGATTGAAATTTGTTCTATCTAGGGGCGACTTAATCGCGGCGCAAGGTTTGTAGCTTAGTGGGCTCGGTAACTGCTCCTGCGTTACTCTAATGGCTTACATCCCTATAAGAATAAATCAAAACCGAGCAAAGCTGCCCAATCATGCTCACGGGCCTTATTTAAAACCAAACACGCCGCTGCAAATCTAACCTCGAAAGATAAACAAGCCCTAATAAATGATGGTAGTAGGTAATAATTTAGCACTTTTTATAGGCATGTAAAGCAAATGAAAACATTATTTCAAAAATGTAAATATTAATATCTTCCAGCTTTTTAAATCAATAGCATAAAATTAGTGGCCTATTATAGCGATAATAAAACAGCTTGATAACAAAGCATAAATTTCGTTATTTATACCAATTCCATTAAGTATGTGTTCTAAATTTTACGCCGAAAAAACAATTCAGTTCTAGGCGTAAATTGATGTAAATGGTGTTCCCTTTGCGAAATTTACAACAAAGAAATGGGTTGTTTTAGCAAGTAAAATAGATCAGCTATTTATTGGAATTGGTATTAGTTATTCTAAATAAAATTTAACAACATTTTAGAGTAATTTAATTCGGTAAATTAGTCATGTTTTAATAAAATTGGTTTAGAACTGGTCTAGCTGTTCAGACAAGTAAGTGCAGGGGGAATAGATTGTATTTTTAGTTATTTAAAATTACTGGGGAAATAATATGAAAATGATTATACAAAAAATAAAAAAGGAGAAAAATTGGGGCGATTGACGGGGCTTGAACCCGCGACAACCGGAATCACAATCCGGGGCTCTACCAACTGAGCTACAACCGCCACAACACACCTTGTTTGGTGTGGCGCGCATAATACATAAAATAATAAATCTTGTGAAGTCTAAAAGTGAAAAAAATCAAAAAAAATCATTAATGCGTAAAATACAGTATGTAAGGTGGTGATTGATTAGTGCTTAAATATGGCTACTTTAGACCATTTAACTGGGGGCAAAACGTGTAACGAACGGGATTAGTAAAGGGAGAAGAAATATTTAAGTCTTACTTTCTTTCTTAGTAAGTGCGAATGATTAAGAAACAGCGCATACCTTCTAAAAAAACGATAAATACTCAATAAATATAAAACATATTGTCGCTTTTATATATTAATTTATATAAACATAGCGTTTTTTGTAGTGAAAATTCATTGTTTTTTGAGAATAAATTGTAAATGAATGTATAATGTTGGCTGGAAAAACGCTTAATGAAAACTATTTGGAGTGATTATGGATTCAATATTAAACTGGCTGAACGAAAACTCAGGCCTAATTTTACATTACGGTATACAGGCGGTTGTTGCGCTTGTTATCTTTTTACTTGGTAGTCGTATTGCTAAGTTTTGTTCTAACTTAACTGAAAAAGGTTTTGCTAAAAAGAACGTAGATAAAGCGGTTGGCTCATTTGTTTCAAGCATTGTGTATACACTTGTATTTGCTGTCACTATTTTAATGGCACTTTCGCAAATTGGTATTGAAACTACGTCATTCATCGCTATTTTAGGTGCCGCAGGTTTAGCTGTTGGCTTAGCGCTTCAAGGTTCATTGTCTAACTTTGCATCTGGCGTACTAATTATTTTACTTCGTCCATTCAAATCAGGTGATTTTGTTGAAGCAGGCAGTAAAATGGGTACTGTTAAAAAAATCGAAATATTCTCAACTGAACTACGCACTCCAGATAATAAAGTAATAATTGTGCCAAATTCACAAATTATGTCGGGTGCTATTACTAATTTCTCACGTGAATCTACTCGTCGTATCGATTTAGTTATCGGTGTTGGTTACGATGCTGATTTACGTCAAGCAAAAGAAGTATTAAAATCAGTGTTAGATGCAGAAGAACGTCTACTTAAAGACCCAGCTTATACAGTTGCTGTATCTGAGCTAGGTGATTCGAGTGTTAATTTTGTAGTGCGTCCTTGGGTTAACAGTGCGGATTACTGGCCAACATATTTCTCGCTAATGGAAAATATTAAAATTGCATTAGACGACGCAAACATTTCAATTCCATTTCCACAAATGGATGTTCATTTACACAAGCAAGACTAATTTTAAATAGGTTATTTTTTTAATGAAATTAAAGCTTTTATCAATGTTAGTTGCAGCCTCTGCTGCAACTAACGCATTTGCCGAAGATGCAGAGCAAAAAACGTGGGAAGTTACCAGTGAGCTTGGTGCTATTATCACAAGTGGTAATACAGAAACAACCACGCTTAAAGGTGGTATTAAAGTACAGCACAATCTAGAAAACTGGAACAATGAGTATAAAATCGATGGAATCTTCAAAGAAGATGAAGTTGAAGATGCTGACGGTAATAAAGATAAGCAGCGTACCAACGAAAAATACTCTATTTCTGCGCAAGGTAATTACAAATTAAATGAAAAGCATGCTCACTTATTCATTTATGGTTCACACGTGTCAGATTACTTTGGCGCATACCGAAGTGAATCAGTAATTTCTGCTGGTTATGGTTTACGTTTATTAAACGAAAAAACCATGTGGCTAAGTGCTGAAATTGGTCCAGGTTATAAATATTTCGAATACCCAGATGACAGCACTGAAATTGACGACAACGGCGATTTACTTGCTGGTGAGTTTGAAGGTGAGGTGATTGCTCTAGGTAAGTTAGATTATAACTGGAAGATTTCTGATAATGCGCGCTTTACTCAGTTAATTGCAGTGGAGTATGGTGATACAAACACTAAAACGCGTTCAGAAACTGCACTACTTGCAAAAATTAATGGCTCATTACAAATGAAAGTTGCTTTTAATGTTACCAACAACTCAGATGTTGCTGATGATAAAGAAAGCACTGATACTGAAACGTCATTCACGTTAGTTTACAGTTTTTAACCAATGTAACTAAAGAAATGACATTTAAGTGACAAAAAGGGACGAAAGTCCCTTTTTTATTTGCTACTAAATAATGTATTATGGCGACCAATTTTGGTTGTAGACCTAGGGATATACCTACTCGTGAAAGTATTTACTCAATTTTTTAGTGCTTTTGTTCTATTGTGCAGTTTTAGTGCATTGGCTTTAACGCCAACAGCGTCACAATTGGAGCAGTTTAAAAAGTTACCTAAAGCTCAACAAGAAGCCCTCGCAAAACAGTACGGTGTTGATATAGCAACGATCACTGGTACAAACCAATCTAATAATCAAAATAATGCACAGCAGCAAAATAGTATTGGTGAGCGCGCAGAACCCGAAAAAGAAAAGCTTACAGATGAAGAGCGCTTCAAACCAAAAGCAGACGAATTAAAACCATACGGTTACGAATTGTTGGCAGGTGAGCCAACTACATTTATGCCAAGCGAAAATGCTGCAGTACCAGATACATATATAGTGGGCCCTGGCGATCAATTAAAAATAAATTTTTATGGCAAAGAAAGTGACAGTTTTGAAGTTATAGTTGACCGTGAAGGACGTATTAGTATTCCAGATTTAAGTCCAGTTCAAGTGGCTGGCCTTACTTTTGCTGAAGTAAAAGAGTTAATTAATGCAAAAGTAGAGCAAGAAGTTATTGGTGTAAAAGCATTTGTATCGCTTGGTCAACTTCGCAGTATGCGCATTTTAGTGCTAGGTGAGGCTTACAAGCCAGGTAGCTACAGTGTTTCTTCATTAACAACTGTTTCGCACGCATTATTTGTAAGTGGTGGAGTGTCTGATATTGCTTCACTGCGTAATATTCAAGTTAAACGCGCAGGCAAGGTTGTAGCAAATTTTGACCTTTACGACTTACTTATTAATGGCGATAGCAGTAACGACATCGTATTAAAGCCTGGCGATGTTGTGTTTATACCATCAGTTGGCGCTCAAGTAACAGTTGAAGGTGCAGTTAAACGTCCCGCTATTTTTGAACTTAAAAAAGGTGAATCTGCTAAGCAGTTATTAGCAATGGCTGGAGGCCTTAAAGCAAATGCATACGCTAAAAGCGCAATTGTAGAGCGCTTTAACTTCGATCGTAAAGAAGTTCTATCGGTAGACTTTTCAAAACCGCAAATTAACTATATTCCGCAAGATGGCGACCGTATTCGCTTTAATTCAGTTAGCTCTCAATACCAAAACACTATTAGCTTGATTGGCGCGGTAGTACGCCCGGGTAATTATCAATGGTATCAAGGAAAACGTATTTCCGACGTTCTAAAATCAGTACGTGGTGACTTACTCCCACAAGCCGATTTAAGTTACGGCTTACTTATTCGTGAAACAAATATTAATGGTGACATAGAGGCGCACCAATTTGATATAGCGCAAGCAATAGTTAAAAACACCGCAAATAACCTACAGCTTAAAGCAAACGATAAAATAATTGTATTTAGCCGCTTTGAAGAGAAAGAAGCTGAGTTGTCTGCGCTAGCAAATATGGCATTAAGCCAAGAGCAACAAGAGCAGCAAACTAAAGCAGAGCAATGGCATAAGTTTGAACAAAAAGAGTTCGAAAAATATATAGGTATAAATCAAAAAGACGAAGAGCTTGTACTTGAAGACAATAAAATACTCACTATTGCTGAAATATCTAAACGTAAAGCAAAAGAAGAAGAACAAGAGCTTAAAGCTCAAGAGTATGCGTCATTTAGTCGCAATAACTTATTAGCGCCTATTATTGCTAAATTTAAACAACAAGCTTCTGTTAGCGAAGCAATGAAATTGGTTGAAATTAGTGGCAATGTAACTTATCCAGGTATTTACCCGTTAACGGTGGGCGGCGAAGTTGTTGATTTAGTGACAGCCTCAGGTGGGTTATTAGAGTCGGCCTTTATTAAGCAAGCAGAAATTACACGCATCGTGTCTGGTAATGCATCTCAGGTTGAACATGTAAGGTTTGATCTTGAAGGCGCCATGAAAGGTGACTTACAAAGTAATATTGTACTACGCAGTAAAGATAGCATTAATATTTTCGCCATTCCCAACTGGCAAGAAAACGTAAAAGTAGAATTAAAAGGTGAGCTCAAATTCCCTGGTACTTATACTATTCGTCGCGGTGAAAAACTAACTGATTTATTAGAGCGTGCAGGTGGCTTCTCTCAATTTGCAGAGCAAAAAGCTGCGGTATTTACACGTAAATCGATTAAAAAACAGGAACAAGAGCAACTAGCTCGTTTGTCTACAGAACTTCGACGAGATATTGCATCAAAAAGCTTCCAAAACTCCGTAAGTGGCAATACCCTTTCTTATGATGAAATGGATAAACTGTTAAACGATTTAGCAAATGTTGAAGCTGTAGGGCGTTTAGTTATCGATCTTCCTCGTATAGTGAGTAATCAGCAAAATTTAGTATTACAAGATGGTGACACGCTTTATGTACCAAGTAAGCGTGATTCTATAAGCATCATAGGTGAAGTTAATTACTCTACGTCTCACCTTTATCAAGCTGGTGTAAGTGTTGATGATTATATAGCGCTAAGTGGTGGCCTTAAAGAACGTGCGGCTGAAGACCGTATTTATATTATTAAAGCCAATGGTTCAGTAAAAATCCCTAATACAGGTGGCTGGTTTGCAGCAAATAATGCTGACCAGTTAGAACCAGGTGACACAATAGTAATACCAATGGATGCAGGGCATATGGATAAGCTAACGCTATGGAGCACAGCAACGCAGATTCTTTATCAGCTAGGTGTAGCAGTTGCTGCGATTGGTAGTCTTTAATTTATTATAATTAGGCCTCCTTGCTATATGCTTTGGAGGTGTTTATATACAAAATAAAGTAAGTGAAAAAATGCAAAAGACTGACAATCAAAATACTACGAAAGAGCAATTAGATCTGCATGGACTATTTTCTGCAATATGGAAAAGAAAATGGTTAATAATAAGTATTACCGCTGCATTTTCCGTTGCATCAGTAATATATGCAATAAGCCAACCGAATATTTACAAATCAGAGGCTTTATTAGCGCCTGCTGAAGAAGAGCAGTCAGGTGGTTTAGGTGGTCTGGCAGGTCAATTTGGTGGATTAGCAAGTTTGGCTGGCGTTAGTCTGGGTGGAAGTTCAGATACTAAAACCAAGTTGGCGATTGAAGTGTTGAAATCACGTAAATTCACTACTGAATTTATACAAAATCACGATGCTTTACGTGATTTGATGGCAGCTAAATCTTGGAATCTATTAGAAAATAAAGTGATTTACGATGATGAAATTTATGACGTGAATTTAAGGGAATGGGTACGAGAAGTTGAAGCACCCTATAAACCAAAGCCGTCAATGCAAGAAGCATACAAAGAGTTTACTAAATTAATTGCAATAAAGACGGATAAAGAAACTGGGATGGTAATTCTCTCCATTGAACACGTATCACCTTTTATTGCACAACAATGGATTAATTGGTTAGTTGAAGACATAAATAAAACCATGAAAGCACGAGATGTTATTGAGGCTAATAAAAGCACTCAGTTTTTAACTCGGCAATTAGAACAAACTAAAATTGCAGATATACGCGCTGTTTTATATAAGCTGGTTGAAGAACAAGCTAAAACCATCATGTTTGCTGAAGTGCGTGATGAATATGTTTTTAAAACAGTTGATCCAGCACTAGTTCCTGAAACGAAGTCTAAACCTAAACGAGTACTGATAATTATACTTGGTACAATGATAGGTGCTTTCTTTTCAATAATGATTGTTTTAACTCGGTACTTTATAAAAAATGATTAGTCAATCCTATTTTTATCATATCATTATGATTTATATAATAAAGTTAATCTATGAGGCAGAGTGATATGCCAATTAAAAACGAGATGATAGTGAAATGAAAAAAATTCCCTTTTTTTAAACAAACGCTTTAAATCAAAAAAGAAGCACTTACACAAAAGATTATTTATGTATATTGTCCAGTTGAATGTGCCTTCAACATAGGTGAAGTTATTGACGATTATGGTTTTGATATAATTGTTAATGATTATGATATTTTAGATTTTAGTAAAAAAATAATTTGTCATTATAAAAGCGGAGACTTGGGTGAAAAAGAGAGGGATTTTTTAGTTAAAGCTACCGAATGTGGAGCATGGGTTGAACCTTTAGTAAGTTATTTAGATGATAGATTGAAATATACCGAAGTAAGGTTATTACACAGCAGTTACTTTTTACATCAAAAAGCTTTTTCAATTTTGTCTCAAAAGCGAACTCAAATAACAAAAAGATTTACAGATATAGTTAGTTCAATATTAATTTTGATTGTTACTTTACCTATATCATTATTAACAGCTCTTTTTATTAAATTAGAAAGCCCCGGCCCTATTTTCTTTAAACAAAAAAGAACGGGTCAGTACAATGTTGAGTTTTGTGTGTATAAGTTTCGTTCTATGCGGAACGATGCAGAGAAAAATGGCGCTCAATGGGCTAGTAAAAATGATGCGCGAGTAACAAAAGTTGGAAATTTTATTCGAAAAACACGTATTGATGAAATACCACAATTAATTAATGTTCTCAAAGGTGAAATGTCTATAGTAGGGCCCAGGCCTGAGCGAGAGGTGTTTATAGCAGACTTGGAAAAAGAGATATCATATTATCGTTTCCGTCATGCTGTTAAGCCGGGCGTTACTGGTTTAGCTCAGGTTAGATATCCTTATGGAGCGTCAGTTGAGGACGCTGTTTGGAAACACAAATATGACATTTATTATATTAAGCATCATTCGAGTATGTTAGATCTGAAAATATTATTACTGACAGTTAAAACAGTAATATTTGGAATGGGTCGTTAAGTTTTTACGAATTAAAAGTAGGTTGTATGAAAATTATAGTTACAGGTGGTGCAGGGTTTATTGGTTCGGCTGTTATCCGTCATATCATTGATAATACAAATGATTCAGTTATTAACCTTGATAAGCTCACTTATGCAGGTAATTTAGAATCGCTTAAATCGGTGGATAATAGTGAACGTTATACTTTTGAGCAGGTTGATATTTGTAACCGGATAGAGCTTGATCGGTTGTTTGTAACGCACAAACCAGATGCAATAATGCATTTAGCCGCAGAAAGCCATGTCGATCGTTCTATTACAGGGCCAGCCGAGTTTATTCAAACTAATATTGTAGGCACTTATAATTTATTGGAAGCAGCACGTGATTATTGGAATTCGCTAGAAAATAAGGCTAAACAAGACTTTAGGTTTCACCACATATCGACTGATGAAGTGTATGGGGATTTACCACATCCTGATGAGCAAACGGGTGAACTACCTTTATTTACCGAGCAAACTTCATATGCTCCAAGTAGTCCTTACTCAGCGAGTAAAGCATCGAGTGACCACCTTGTACGAGCTTGGTTACGAACATATGGTTTTCCTACAATAGTTACTAATTGCTCTAATAATTATGGACCTTATCATTTCCCTGAAAAATTAATACCACTGGTTATTTTGAATGCACTTGAAGGTAAAGAATTACCAATTTACGGTAAAGGTGACCAAATTCGAGATTGGTTGTATGTAGAAGATCATGCGCGTGCTTTATATAAAGTAGTAACTGAAGGTAAAGTCGGTGAAACCTATAATATCGGTGGTCACAACGAAAAGCAAAATATTGAAGTGGTACAAACTATTTGTAGTATTTTAGATACTTTAGTGCCGAAAGAAGCAAAGTATGCTGATCAAATTACGTATGTTACAGACAGGCCAGGTCACGATAGACGCTATGCTATAGACTCATCAAAAATGAGTCGTGAGTTAAATTGGATGCCAGTTGAAACATTTGAAACAGGCTTACAAAAAACTATTCGATGGTATCTGGATAATCAGCAGTGGTGTAAAAATGTTCAAGATGGTTCTTATCAGCGTGAACGTTTAGGAAGTTTAATTAATAAGAATGAGGAATAATATGAAAGGGATTATTTTAGCGGGTGGCTCTGGTACGCGTTTGCACCCAATAACAAAAGGTGTATCGAAGCAGCTATTACCGATTTACGATAAACCAATGATTTATTATCCATTATCAGTATTAATGCTGGCTGGTATTAATGAAATATTAATTATCACAACACCAGAAGAGCAAGAGGGCTTTATTCGTTTATTGGGAGATGGTTCTCAGTTTGGTATAAACCTTACTTACAAAGTTCAGGCTTCTCCTGATGGGTTAGCACAAGCATTCATTATAGGTGAAGATTTTATTGGCACAGATGACGTGTGCTTGGCCTTAGGTGATAACATCTTTTTTGGACAGGCATTTGGTAAACAGCTTAAACATGCTGCTGAAAATTTAACTGGCGCGAGTGTTTTTGGTTATCAAGTAATGGATCCTGAACGATTTGGTGTTGTAGAGTTTGACGAAAACTTTAAAGCATTGTCCATAGAAGAGAAACCTAAAAATCCTAAATCGAATTGGGCAGTAACTGGTTTATATTTTTATAATAATTCAGTTATCGACATAGCTAAAAATGTTAAGCCATCATCACGTGGTGAGCTAGAAATAACATGCGTAAATCAAGCTTACTTAGAACAAGGTACCTTAAACGTAGAACAATTGGGACGAGGCTTTGCATGGCTTGATACTGGTACTCATGATTCGCTACTAGAAGCATCCCAATTTGTTCAAACAGTTGAAAAACGTCAAGGCTTTAAAATTGCTTGCCTAGAAGAAATTGCATTACAGCAAGGTTGGTTAACTAGAGAGCAAGTTTATCGTATAGGTAATGACTTGGCAAAAACTGGTTATGGTCAATATTTATTGAACATCACAAAATAGTTATTAAAAGATAAAAATATGAACGTTATTAAGACCAAAATAAAAGATTTAGTCATCATAGAGCCTAAAGTCTTCGGTGATGAAAGAGGTTTTTTTATGAAATGTTTCAAGCAGAACGCTATAAAGCCGCTGGAATAAATGCAGATTTTGTGCAAGACAATCGCTCCCGCTCAACTCAAGGGGTATTAAGAGGCCTGCACTTTCAAAAAAACAAACCTCAAGGGAAATTAGTATCCGTTACCGAAGGTGAGGTGTTTGATATTGCCGTTGATTTACGTCCACACTCAGATACATTTGGTCAGCACGAAGCTGTTTTATTAACTGGTGAGAACAAACTACAATTTTACGTTCCACCTGGTTTTGCTCATGGCTTTTGTGTATTAAGTGAAACCGCTGACTTTCAGTATAAGTGTACCGACTATTACGATCCAAATGACGAAAGTGGCTTATTATGGAATGACCCTGAATTAGCAATACATTGGCCACTTAATAATCCACTATTGTCTGATAAAGATAAAATTCAGCCAACATTTAGCGAGATTAAAGACAAGCTAATAAATGGGTGGGATAAATAATGGCATTGTATACAGTATTTGGCGGGCGTGGTTTTATTGGTTCTGAAATAGTGAATCAGCTAAATGCTCTAGGGCATACAGTTAACGTTCCCAAAAGAGGTGATAATGCAATTTTTGAATCCGACTTAGGAATTGTAATTTACTGTTCTGGTGTTGGTGATTGTAAAAACACACCATTTTCTGTTTTGGAGGCCAATGTCAGTTTACTTGCGCAGATTTTACAACAAGCAAAGTTTGAGCGCTTACTTTACGTCTCCTCTACTCGCGTATACATGAACCAGGCACTATCAAGTGAACATGAAAACTTAACTGTTTGTGTAGATGATAATAGGCGACTATTCAATTTGACAAAGTTAGTAGCAGAAGAGCTATGCCTTAAAAGTGGTCGTAACGTTAGTATCGTAAGACCGAGTAATGTGTATGGCGTGGCGTTAAACAGTCCTCTTTTTTTACCTGCTATCACACGTAATGCTATTAATCATAGAAAAGTAGATATGTATATTCCTAAGGGGTATGCTAAAGATTATGTTTCAGTGGAAGACGTTGCTTTTTGTTGTATTACAATTGCCTCAAGTGAACAATGCGATAACCAAATAATTAACATTGCTGCGGGTTATAATATAACAGCACAACAAATTGCAGACATGCTACAAAAACATACACAATGTGAAATTGTATGGCATGAAATAGATTTTCCAAATGAGGTCTTTCCACCAACTGATATAGCATTAATAAGTCATATAATACCAAACTACAGCCCTAAAAATGTATTAGCGGATTTACAAGAAATGATTGTTGAATTTACAAAAGTGTTAAGTATCAATTAATGAGTGGGTTTAATCGTTTATTGAAAAATTCTTTAGCTAATATAATCAATGGTTTTTCTAATGTAATATTAGGTATTGTTATATCCCCATTTTTGATAAATACACTAAGCTTTGAAGAGTTTTCAGTTTGGTCAATATGCCTACAGGCGGGTATTGCTGTGAGCATTTTTGGTGTAGCGGGGCAAATAACGATAGGCCGCTTTACCTCTCAGTTCAAGTTTAACAATGATGAGCTAGGGTTAAATCGAGTTATTAATAACTACTTTAATATCATTTTGTGTATTTTTGTATTTTTCTTGCTGTTGTTAACTGTCATTATAGTAAACTTTGAATCTATATTCGCCAACATCCCAAATGATATTATTTTTGATTCAATAATCTCATTCATATTGGTTTTCAGTTCATTTATTCTCGGTATATTTTCTACAGTAGTCATTGGTTACTTCATAGGCATAGAAAAAAACTATGTCACGGCAAATATTAATCTTATATCCAGAGTGTTTATTGGTATAGCAGTAGTATTTTTAGCCGACTATGGCTTAATTGCCATTGCATCCAGTTACTTTGTGATTAATGTGCTTTCATATCTATTTATGTACAAACAGTTTCGTACTTTTCAAAAACATCATTTTTCATTTGGTTTGCAAGGTAAAATTGACGAACTTATTAAGTTCTTCGGTGGGCTAACTATTTGGAATTTTGCTCAGTTTCTTATATCAGGAATAGGTATTTTCGTTGTTTCTATTTATGACTTTGAAAATCTCCCCTATTTTGTATTAGCAATGACCATGGTGAATGCAATCGTTGGTCTATTAGGTGCGATTGTTAACCCGATTATTCAACCAATAGTAAAGTTGAATGGGGCAGATAATAAAAAGGGAGTTGATGAGCTTGTTATGTCATTGTCAATAATTTTTGCATTGGCAACATTTTTGGGTGTTAACATTTCTAATTATATTTCTTTGCAAATTCTTCAGCTTTGGGTTGGCGACAGTAATGGTGAACTTGCTAATAACTATTTCAACTATTTATTAGTCGCATTTTCGATTCGAATGGTTATTGCTCCTTATGGTATGAAGTTAGTTGCCAATGGCCATCAGCTTAAAATTGCACACTTCCCGGTTATTGAAGGTGTATTAAATTTAGTTTGTTCAATATGTTTTGTGAAAGAATTTGGAGCTATAGGTATCGCATATTCAACAATACTGTCTGCACTAGTCATTATGTTGGTGTATGCAATAAAATACTCAAAAGAAACTATTTTAGATAAAAGTGCTTTATTTATATTCTTGTCATTTCTGCTAATACCTTCAGTAGCTGTAATCTCAATTTTCTCCTTTGATTATGTAAGTGATGAATATCGCATCTATTTGCAATTAACACAGGTCTTTGTAAGTATTGCTGCTGGGTACTATATGAGTAAATATTTTGCGAAAGTTAAAGGTATTGTTAATGAAACTAAAGCAACTAATTAGAGATTCCTTAGTTGTGATAAAGTCTAATTATTATAAAAAGTTAAATAAAAGTTCTATTTTTGCGGACAAGACAATACTTTTTGAAAAAATAGATATATCCCACTCATCAATAGGGAAATACACTTACTTTGCTGGTAAGGGAACTGTGAGCAACGCAATAATTGGTAGTTATTGCTCTATTGCTGATGGCGTTAAAATTGGCATTGGATTACACCCGCTTGATTGGGTTTCTACACACCCATCAACCTTCTCTAGTAATACTATTTTTCCTTATAGGCATTTTTCAAGATCAAAACCATTTCTCGAATCAGAAACCGTCACTATAGGTAACGATGTATGGATTGGATTAAATGCAATCATTTTGGATGGTGTTGTTGTAGGTAATGGTGCTGTTATTGCTGCCGGTTCTATCGTTACTAAGAATGTTGATGACTACGCTATAGTCGCCGGAGTCCCTGCAAAGATAATTAAGTATCGAACCCAACCTGAGGTAACTAATATTCCGTGGTGGGAATTCGATGATATTAGCTTAAATGAATATTTAACCAAGGTTGATAATTCACATGTATGAGTTTATCTATAAAGTAAATCGTCGTATTTACCTATTATTATGGAATATTTTATTTAAGCGAGATTTCAAGTCATTTGGTAAAAAAACGACTATCTACAAGCCTAGAAATATTCAAGGTGCGAAGTATATTGATTTAGGTTGTAGAACATCATTTATGCCTGATGCTTGGCTATTAGCGCTTAAGATTGATGATAATGATCCACAGCTTGTTATCTCAAATGATTGTTACATTGGCCATTATGTTCATATTGTTGCTGTTAGGAAGGTGATAATTGAAGATTCAGTGTTAGTTGCTGATAAAGTTTATATTTCAGATAATTTACACAACTACGAATCGATTTCAGTACCGATAATTCACCAACCTGTAAAATACCATCGTAATGTTCTTATTAAATCAGGGGCTTGGATCGGTGAAAATGTATGTATTATTGGTGCTTGTATCGGTAAAAATTCAGTAGTCGCAGCAAACTCAGTTGTCACAAAAGATGTGCCTGATTTCTGTATCGTAGCAGGGGCTCCTGCAAAAATTATCAAACGTTATTGTCATGAAAGTAAATCTTGGAAAAAAGTTAGCTATGAATCAATATAAAAGATTGGGTTTAGTCACTGTTTTGTTTAATGCACCAGATGTCTTAGATGATTTTTTCACTAGTTTATCTTGTCAAAGTTATGAACAGTACCAAGTGTATATTGTTGATAATAGTACAGTCCCTGAACCTTTGACAAAGGCTCGTGAGTTAGCCGAGCATTATCAAATCTCAGTAACATTTATTGATAATAAAGGCGACAATGTAGGAGTTGCTGCGGGAAACAATCAGGGAGTAAATGCCGCCTTAAATGATGGTTGTGACCTGATATTATTTATTAACAATGATTTAATCTTCGATGATAAAAATGTACTTTCGAGTTTAGTAAACAGTATGGATTCCGATATGCTTGATATGTGTAGTCCAGTTATTCTAAATTATCCTGCAAAAAAATATGGTACGCTGGCGGGTATATCGACACTATTAAAGCTGTAGCCCCGCATTATAATATAGATGGCGAGTATATTCCGAACAGTATTCAACGGGCTGCATTTGATTATGCTCCAACTTGTTTTTTAATAGTGACAGCATCTTTACTTGGGAAAGTTGGCTGTATGGATGAAAAATATTTTGCCTATTATGATGACACAGACTTTTTATTTCGTTGTAACCAAGCTGGATATAAGGTTGAGCTATTACCTAATGTAGTTATTCATCATAAAGTAGGTAGTTCAACTGGAGGTGGTTTATCTTATTTTGGTGCCTATCACCTTTCACGCAATCGAATTTACTTTATCCGTAAAAATATTAAAGGTATAAAAAAATATATTAGTTTAGCCTATACAGTCTTAACCCGAAGTATTAGGTTGCTGTCAGCCCCCTCTGAAATAAAAAAGGCGATTAAAAAAGGGATGGCGGATGGTTTTAAAATGTAAGAATAGTAATTTAGAAGCATTGTTAATGTTTTTTGTATTTTCAATGGTGCTATTTTTTCCTTCATTGACAATGATATTACTCGGACAATCATCTTTTACGCCTGGTATTGTTGCCGCTTCTTTGTGCATTATATTTATTCTGGGTATTTATTTTTATTTAAATAGAACGCTAGAATTCGAACGAAGTACTATTTTTGTATTGTTAATGATCTTTTTTTGTTGTTTTTCTATCACATTACATCTGTTTATTGTAAACCAACAACTACCAATGTTGGTTGAAATTGATACTAATCGGTTTATCTTCAGCTTTGCTTGCTTATTTATTGTGGCGCTGTCAGCATTTTTGGCTGCTTTGTATTTAAAATATAACTCCCGGAACAGTCACTTTTATAGTGCTGTTAAAGTTAGCTTTATAATTTTGTTAATAAATGGATTGATTAGTCTTACAAAAATAGATTTTTTAGCTACAGGATTAGCAAAGCCAACTTTTTTGTTTTTAGAACCCTCGCATTTTGCATTAGTTCTTACTCCATTTTTAATTTATTTCTGTTTAACACTTTCTCGATATCAAGCTTTGTTGCTGCTACTCGTTGTAGGTGGATGGGCTGCATATATTCAAAATTTAACTCTCCTTATAGGGGTAATGTTAGCTTTTACTATTTCGACACGACACAATCTGATATTTGCAATCTCGTTATTCATTCTGTTTTTGGCTGCTTTAATTGCCATATTTGGTATTGATAGTTTGAGTTATTTTACTGACCGGCTTGTGCTTTCTGGTGATAACGATAATTTGTCTGTATTGGTTTTATTTCAGGGTTGGCAAAATGCAATTGAAACATTAACTACTCAGTCATATCTTGGTGGAGGCTTTCAGCAATTTGGCGTTACAACCGTTTCGGGGTCTGTATCAGACAAACTTTATTCATTGCTTGGTTTTAACATTAACCAGTTTGATGGAGGGGCAACTGCACCTAAACTTGTTGGGGAGTTTGGTGTATTTGGTATAGCATTCTTATGTTGTTATTTAGTGTTTTATTTAAGAATATTCTTAAGGCTGAGAAAGAAAAAATCGTTTGATAAAATGGCTATATTTTTTTATGCCATTTTTTTAGCTAGTTTTCTTGAGTTTTTTATTCGTGGCGTAGGCTACTTTAGTCCTTTGATGTATATTTTTTTGATAAGTATATTTTATTTCACCGTTCAAAAATCAAAAATTAAGTTGGAAAAAAATGAAAGTAATTGTTGATGGCATAATCGAAAACTTACAAGATAATGGAGGTTGTACGGTTTATTTCGCTCAAATACTGACTTTGTTGCAAAAAAATAAAATCAATCTTAACTATATTAAATTTAAAGATAAAGAAGGTAATATCCCGTTATTTGGTGAAAATACTAAAGTGAGTTGTCATATTCCTAAATGGCAGGAACGATGGCGAGATGTAGTACTTAAGGATGTTACTAGTGATACGGTTTTTCACTCTACTCACTATCGTTTAGCCAAACAAAAAGTGAAAACAGTGACCACGGTACACGATTTTACTTACGAGCTTTATAGAAAAGGTCCTGCTAAATGGATGCACTCTTGGCAAAAATTCAGGGCTATACGTAATAGTGATTTAGTTATTTGTGTGTCACAAAACACCGCCGATGATCTAATGAAATTTTGCCCTATTGACCCCAAAAAAATTAGAGTAGTTTACAATGGGGTTTCTCCTGATTACCATCGTCTAAGTAGTGTAGAAAAAACTAATGAAGTAGTGTTTATTGGTGCTCGTGGGTGGTATAAAAATTTTACCTTAGCCGTAGAAACCTTAAAACACCAACCTGAATTAATGCTATCTATTGTTGGTGGGGGAAAGTTATCGGACGAGGAAGTTCAGTTGCTCGAATCAAAAATTCCAGGACGCTATAAATGGCTTGGTCGTTTAACCGATGAAGAGCTTAATCAAGTATACAATCGCGCTCATTGCCTCTTTTATCCATCTAGTTATGAAGGTTTTGGCATTCCAGTTATCGAAGCTATGCGTTCAGGTTGTCCTGTTATTGCAGTCAATGTTTCTTCTATCCCTGAAGTTGCAGGCTCTGCCGCTATACTAACTAAGCAAGCCGAGCTAGCGAGTTTTAACCAAGCATTTTGTACATTGAACAATGAACATACACGCAAGGATATTATTCTCCGAGGGCTTGAGCAGGCTAATCGTTTTTCGTGGGAGAAATGCTATCAAGACACTCTTGCTGTTTATAACGAACTTAATACACTACCTTTGTAAAGGAGCAGGTTTTGGTTGATTTAATTAAACACTATGGTGTTTTTGGTGTTTTGTCATTAATTTATGAGAAAGTATTAACTTATTTTTTATTTAAGCAAGCAAAAATAATTCGGCGTCCATTTGAGTGCCGTGGTAAACAAAATATTATTGTTGGTAAAGAATTTACGACTGGTCGCTATTGTCGCTTTGAAGCACATGGGAAGCATGGTGAAATTAACATTACTATTGGTGATAATTGCCAAGTTAATGACTCGGTACATATAGCCGCTCTAAAAAGTGTGATAATTAGCAACAACGTTTTAATAGCTAGTCGAGTGTTTATTACTGATCTTAATCATGGTGGTTACAGTGGTAACTTACACTCAGATCCTTTAGTCATATGCAAAGATAGACCACTAACGAGTACACCAGTAGTGATAGAGCAAAATGTATGGTTAGGAGAAGGTGTTGTTGTTTTGCCTGGTGTTACTATTGGAGAAAATGCAATAATTGGCGCTAATGCAGTGGTATCTAAAAACATTCCAGCTTTTTCAATTGCAGTAGGTAACCCTGCAAAAGTTATTAAAACTTATAACTTTGAACAAAAAAATGGTTAGCAATTCATGAATAAAAATAGTCATGTAGTATTAATTTGCCCTGATTTTTTTGATTATAAAGCATTAATAGAAAACCAACTTGAAAAACGTTTTGCTAAGGTTCATTCTTTTTCGGACAGGCCGTTATGCTCTTCTATTGAAAAAGCATTAATTAAATATAACGTAGCTAACTATAACGATTATATTTCACGTCGCTATAGTCAACAATTACTCGACCAATTAACTTCTTTAATACATGATATTACTACTATCTTTATTATTAAAGGTACTTCTATTTCTCCATTTTTTATACAGAGTATAAAGAGTTTGAATCCTAATATTCGTGTCATAGTGTATTGTTGGGATTCTATTGCTAACTCGAAAGGCTTTGTTAAATTGGCTGAATTAGCAGATAAAGCTATGTCGTTCGATTTTGCTGATTGCCAGCAATATAGGTTAGATTACGTGCCGTTATTTTATTCGGATGATAATACGCAAGCACCTTCATGTGAAAAATCTAGCTATACTTATCAGTTTAGTTTCATCGGTAGCTACCATGGTGATAGAGCAAAGTTACTATACAATCTGTTAAAAAATGAAAAAAACGCTCTAACTACATCCTTTATTAAAATTTACTTTCAGAGCAAAATACAATTTATTGTATTTTATTTGCTTGACCCTTACATAAGGAAGTGCCCTAAAGAGTGGTTTACATTTGATATTATTGCTAGAGATAAGATGAGTGATGTTTTTTCTAATAGTTGTTTTATTATAGACATACATCATAAAGGACAATCAGGTCTAACAATGAGGACTTGGGAGACTCTAAGCTTAAATTATAATTTATTAACTACTAACCCTTATATATTATTACATCAACCTATTACAGCCGTTGATATTCTAGATAGAACCCATTGTAATTTGTGGAGTACAAATAAAAAAAGCGCGTTTGTTAAGCAATTATCGAATGGCAATATTTCCACAGTACCTCTTACCTTGTCCCTTTGGTTGGACGAACTTTTTAAATAATATAGGCAGCATTATGACTATTACACCTATTATAATGGCGGGTGGCTCAGGCACGCGCTTATGGCCGCTTTCTCGTGGCAATTACCCAAAACAGTTTTTATCGCTAAGCGGCGAACATACGATGCTGCAAGATACATTAAGCCGATTGAATGGTCTTGTGCATAGTCCAGCTATGCTAATTTGTAACGAAGAGCATCGTTTTATTGCCGCAGAGCAAGTACGTCAATTAGGTGTAAAGCATAGCGGTATATTTTTAGAGCCAGTAGGGCGTAATACAGCCCCTGCAATAGCACTCGCTGCCTTCAAAGCAATTGAAAAAGGCGAAGACCCATTACTGCTTGTACTTGCTGCCGATCATATAATAGATGATATCGTTTCGTTCCATCAAAGCGTTAACAAAGCCTCAGAGCTTGCAAAGCAAGGTAAGTTAGTCACATTTGGTATTGTTGGCAATAAACCAGAAACAGGTTACGGCTATATAAAACGTGGCGAAGAGTTTAGTACAGGTTTTGTAGTAGACAGCTTTGTTGAAAAACCAGATTTAGAAACTGCAAAACACTATATTGCCAGTGGTGATTATTACTGGAATAGCGGTATGTTTTTATTTAAAGCGAGCCGTTATCTAGCCGAGTTAAAAGCGTTTCGTCCTGATATTTATAATGCTTGTAAAAAAGCAATTGAAATACAGTCTAACGACCTAGATTTTATTCGTGTAGATAGAGCTGCATTTGAAGCTTGCCCTGATGAATCAGTAGATTACGCCGTAATGGAACACACCCAAGATGCGGTTGTTGTGCCTATGGATGCAGGTTGGAGTGATGTAGGTGGTTTTGCTGCGTTGTGGGAAGTATCAACTAAAGACGAAAATGGCAATGCATTTACTGGTGATGTTAAAGCCGTTGATACTAAAAATACCCTTGTGTTTGGCGAAGACAAACTTGTTGCCACCGTAGGTGTTGAAAACTTAGTCATAGTAAACACCAAAGATGCCGTACTTGTAGCGCACAAAGACCAATCACAACATGTAAAATCGATCGTACAGCAATTAAAAGCTGAAAATCGTTCAGAAGCAACCATGCATCGTGAAGTATATCGCCCTTGGGGTAAGTATGATTCGGTTGATAATGGTGAACGTTTTCAAGTTAAACGTATAACGGTAAAGCCTGGCGCTAAGCTAAGTGTACAAATGCATCATCATCGCGCAGAGCATTGGATTGTTGTATCAGGCACCGCTAAAGTACAAATCGACGACACAGAGCAATTTGTAACAGAAAATGAGTCGGTTTATATTCCCATTACAGCGGTGCATGCACTCGAAAACCCAGGGAAAGTTGATTTAGAGCTTATTGAAGTTCAATCAGGCTCGTATCTAGGTGAAGATGATATAGTGCGCTTTGAAGATCGTTACGGGCGAGTAAAAGGATAAATTATGGATACAAAAATCATAATTGAGCAAAGTGATATTGCTTTTGGCACAAGTGGCGCACGTGGGCTGGTTACTAACTTTACTCCAGATGTATGTGCAGCTTTTTCAATCGCATTTATTAAATCGATTGAAACAAAATTTAGCTTTAATACAGTCGCGCTAGCAATTGATAACCGTCCAAGTAGCTACGCCATAGCACAAGCTTGTGCTGAAGGATTAAAACAACTTAATGTAAACGTAATATATTACGGCGTAATACCTACACCAGCTTTAGCATATAAAGCAATGCTGGATGATATACCATGCATAATGGTAACAGGCAGCCATATACCATTTGACAGAAATGGCTTAAAGTTTTATCGCCCAGATGGTGAAATTACTAAAATAGATGAACAAAGTATTTTAAGTGCATCGGTAGAATTTATTACACTGAGTCAAGACTTAACAGAGCTATGTGAAAGTCAGGCAGCAAGAAGTGCTTACATACAGCGTTACAGCGAATTATTTAATAGCGACGCATTGGCAGGTAAAAAAATAGGTATATATGAGCATTCAAGTGCGGGGCGCGATATTTATAAACCATTGTTTGAAAGCCTCGGTGCCAATGTAATTAGTTTAGAGCGAAGTGATGTTTTTGTACCTATTGATACAGAAGCTGTGTCGGATGAGGATAGAGAAAAAGCGCTCAACTGGTCAAAAGAGCACAGCTTTGATGCAATATTTTCTACCGATGGAGATGGAGACCGTCCATTATTAGCTGATGAAAAAGGTCACTGGCTAAGTGGTGATACTCTAGGGTTGCTTACAAGCCAACTATTAAATATAGAAGCACTGGCAGTACCCGTAAGCTGTAATACTGCGATAGAAAAATCAAATAGTTTTAAACAGGTTACGCGCACAAAAATAGGCTCGCCTTATGTAATAGCAGAGTTTAATGAATTAAAAGCACATTTTACTCGTATTGCTGGTTTTGAAGCAAATGGTGGTTACCTACTTGGTTCTGATATTGAGGTTAATGGTAAAAGATTAACGGCATTGCCAACGCGAGATGCATTACTACCAGCGTTGTTAGTTTTGGCTCAAAACAAATGTATATCAAATCAGCTATTAGCATTACCAAATCGATTTGTTGCAAGTGATAGGTTACAAAACTTCCCTACCGATAAAAGTCGTGAGCTGATTAGTGTGTTAACACAAAATGTTGAAGTACTGACTTCTGGATTAGGATTGCAAGTACACTCAGCAATTGATACAACCGATGGTTTAAGAGTAACGTTAATTAATGATGAAATAGTGCACCTTAGACCTTCAGGTAATGCCCCCGAACTTCGTTGTTACGCAGAAGCATCGTCATTAACGGTAGCAAAAAAATTAGTTGTAGCTGCATTGAAATTTTCTAATGAGTATTATATTTAAACCAATATAGTATATAGGGCTGCAAATATATGCAGCCTTGTTTTCACTGAAAATCTCTGGTTAGAAATAAATGAATTTAAATACTTTTAACTCAGTGTTTTAGCAAATTTATTAACCAGAGTTCAGGTAAATTAGTGTGAAAGTAGCCTGTTGAGATAGAGTTTTTACAAAAGCTTAGCTTGCCTACACATAAACCCCCAAACTTAACTCTCTGTGTTATTTGCGCAGTTTGACCCAACCAAGTACAATCTGCCCTCACCAAATTAAATCTTTACTATAGAAAGTTAGCACTTTGTTTTATGTAACCCTGATTAATAAGAAATAATAATAATCGGCTTTTATAATCAATAGGTTAAAGTGTTTTTAAGTTGTTCACTAAAGTACTGGTTAAAGCTTGTGGCGCTAAAAAAGCTATTTTATTTTAAAATTATGTATACCAGCTCATTTAACAGTACCAGTAAATATATTAGTTAAAAGGTAAACGCAGCACTGAGATTGTAGGTTTAAAATAAATCAGTACGCACACTCTTAACTACAGATAGAAAGGTTAACCGAAAGTGAAAACCTAGGAGTAATATACTAGTGAGGCTTTTTGCGGGTATGCTTTTCACATTTATTTAACTGGTTGCGTGTTTACTGAACAGTCGTATCTTGCGCCGCTCCTATAGCCATGCTTTAATTAGCCAGTTAAAAATACAAGTACTCACCAAGGTCGGTGAGTAAGTGCAATATTAAAAAAATTGGGATTCTACAATGGCGTTAAGCTGTAAATCACTCGCATCAATACTCGCAATACTAAGCATGACCGGCTGTACAATAGTACCTGGCAGCCACTTTGAAGGTATAGACTCAGGCGAGCAAACACAAAACCTTGAACAAGATCTCGAAAAAGTAAATATTCAAATAATTGACTCGCTACTAATAAATAAACAAAATCAAGCGCGTATAGCAGCTAAACCATTTTCGAGTACAGCGGGTTTAAATGTAAATAACTACGAATATAAACTAGGTGTTGGTGACGTACTAACCATTGGTGTATGGGATCATCCTGAGCTAACAATACCAGCAGCTGTACAACGAACAGCCGAATTTGACGGCTTTAGAGTACAAAAAGATGGCACAATAACCTACGCATACGCACCCAATATTCCTGCCGCAGGTAAAACGGTTGGTGAGGTTCGTAACGAGCTGGTAAAACGTTTAAGCCGCGTAATAGAAGATCCTCAAGTAGACGTAAAAGTAGTTGGTTTTAGAAGCCAAAAAGCGTATGTAACTGGTGAAATAAAACAGCCTGGTGTATACCCAGTAACCGAAATTCCACTTACCTTAATAGATGCTCTAAGCCAAGCCGGAGGCTTAACAGAAGAAGCAGATTGGCGAACAGTAACGTTTACCCGTGGCAATACAACAGAAGTTATTAAACTTGATGATTTTTATGCCCATGGCGACATTTCGCAAAACAGATTATTACAAAACGGCGATATAGTGCATGTTAGTCGTAACGACGCGCAAAAAGTGTTTGTATTAGGTGATGTAAAAAGAGCGGGTTCAGTAACCCTTAATCGTTATGGCTTAAACTTGGCCGAAGCGCTAAGCGACTCGGGCGGTTTGAACGAAAATACAGCCGATGCTAATGGTGTATTTGTACTGCGTAAAAGTAATGTTGAGCAAACAGGTATTATTGCTAATGTTTACCAGTTGCATGCAAAAAATATAGCCGCAATGGTATTGGCTGAGCAATTTGAACTACAACCGCACGATATAGTTTATGTAACATCAGCGCCACTTGCGCGTTGGAACCGTGTAATTAGTTTATTATTACCATCGGTAGCGACTGTTGATAATTTAAACGACATTAACAACTAAGGATTTATTAAGATGTTTGATTCTGTTTTAGTTGTGTGTGCCGGTAATATTTGCCGTAGCCCAACAGGTGAGTATGTATTAAAAGCAAAACTCGAAGGTAAAAATATTAAAGTATCATCAGCGGGTTTAACAGCGCTTGAAGGCAAACCAGCAGATGCAAAAGCCAAACAAATAGCACTCGCACACGGCGTTAATATGGATGCTCACCAAGGGCAGCAGCTTACATCAAGCTTAGTAGCGCAAAACAGCGTAATACTAGTGATGGAAGAGCGCCATTTAAACGACGTACATGCGCGTTATCCTGAAGCTCGCGGTAAAACCTTTTTACTAGGGAAATGGATTAATAACGCCGAAATACCCGACCCATACCGCCAAAGCCAAGAGGCTTTTGAGCACGTTTATACATTAATCGATAGCGCGTGTAGCGCTTGGCAAAAGTATTTATAAGGAATGGCTAATTTAATGAATGCTCAGCCGAATAACAGCGCTAATGGCGCGAATAATAAAAACACCAATAACACAGCACAGCCATCGCAAGAAATTGATTTAATGGCATTATTAGGTACATTGCTCGACCGAAAATACTTTATTGTGGGAATTACCGCACTATTTATGTTTATAGGTGTTGTATATGCCGTGTTAAGCACGCCAGTGTACCAAGCAACAGCTATGATACAAGTTGAAGATGGCGGTGGCTCAGTCCCGGGCTTTGACGACATGGCAGGCATGTTTGAAAGTACATCGGCAGCAGTGACCGAAATCGAGCTATTAAAGTCGCGCAGTATTATAGGTGAAGCGGTAGATATATTAAAACTTGATGTAACAGCAGAGCCTAAGTTATTCCCGTTCATAGGTAGCCGCGCTTACCGTAAATATACCCCAATGGAAGAGGGCGATTTAGCCCAGCCAAGTTTTGGCGCTAACAGCTACGCCTGGGGCGGAGAGAGCATAAACGTATTTAGGTTTGATGTACCACGTACCGCTATAGAGCAAGAATTTACGCTTATAGTGCAAAATAACAACGGTGTTGTGCTAATAAATGATAATGGCGAACAAATATTAAGTGGCAAAGTAGGTGAAGAACTCACTAATGGTAAATTTAACTTAACCATACGCAGTTTAAATGCACGCCCAGGTACCGAGTTTATAATTACCCGTAAAGATCGCCTGAATACTATTTTAGACCTTCAAGCAGAAATAGGTGCAAGTGAAAAAGGCAAAGACTCAGGCATCATTAACTTAAGCTTACAAAGTACTAAACCAAGCTATGCCGAAAAAGTGCTAGATAAAGTGGCAGCTATTTATGTACGCCGTAATGTTGAGCGTAGCAGCGCAGAGGCGCAAAAGTCACTCGAATTTTTAGAAGTGCAATTACCAGAGATAAAAAAACAACTTGAGTTTGCCGAGCAACGCTTTAACGATTACCAAATAAAACGCCAATCAATAAATATAACATTAGAGACCCAAGGCGTGCTTGAGCAAGTTGTAAAGCTTGAAACTAAACTACAAGAGCTTAACTTAAAACGCTTAGAACTAGGGCGCAAATTTAAAAAGGACCATCCCGCATATCAAAGTATTATTGAGCAAGTAGCGGCTGTAAATAAGCAAAAAGACGAGCTAATTGGTGAAGTAGGTAACCTACCCGAAACTCAACAAGAGCTACTGCGCTTAAAGCGTGATGTTGAAGTAAGTAACCAAATTTACACACTATTACTTAGTAAAACACAAGAGCTTGATATAGTACGTGCAGGCACTGTGGGTAATGTACGAGTAATTGACTACGCCGAGGTAAATACCAGCAAACCCGTAAAACCTAAAAAAGCATTAATTGTTGTAATGGCAACTATGCTAGGTGGCATGTTGGCTATAGCTATTGTACTTATACAAAAAGCCATACATAAAGGGGTAGAAGACCCTGCTGAAATAGAAGCCTTGGGTATACCTGTTTACGCAAGTGTACCGCACTCAGATTACCAAGATAAACTAAGCGGCTTTACCGCAAAGGTACGCAAAAACAAAGTAAATAAACCTAAGTCGATACTTGCACTCGATAACCCCGCCGATTTAGCTATTGAGGCACTACGCAGCCTGCGTACTAGCTTACACTTTGCGATGATGGAATCTAAAAATAACATTATTGCAATTTCGGGTCCAAGCCCAAGCGTAGGTAAATCGTTTGTATCAGTAAATTTAGCGGCTGTACTGGCTCAAAGTGGTAAAAAGGTATTGGTTATAGATGCCGATATGCGTAAAGGCTACTTACAAACTCAATTTGGCTTAAAGTGGGATAATGGCCTAAGTGACTATCTATCGGGCCGTTTAAACCTAGAGCAAGTTACTAAACCGACCAAGGTTGATGGCTTAAGTGTAATTACGCGCGGGCAAGTACCACCTAATCCTTCTGAGTTATTAATGCATAGTAACTTTAGTAAACTAGTTGCAGAAGTTAGTGCCGCTTACGACATAGTAATTATAGATACACCGCCGATATTGGCAGTAACCGATCCTGCTATTGTAAGTGCCCATACCGGTACAACCTTGCTTGTAGCGCGTTTTGGTCAAAACCATTTGCGTGAAATAGAACTAACGCGTAATCGCTTTGAACAAAATGGCATAGACGTGAAAGGCTTGGTGTTTAACGGCGTAGTTAAAAAAGCCAGTAATGCCTATGGGTATTATGGCTACTACAACTACGAATACAAAAGTGATAAATAATTTTTAACTCTTTATTATTAAAATATAAAGGGCCTATTGGGCACTTTTTATAAAAAGTATAAAAACAAGGTATTACAATAAGATAGTCAAAATTGACTGTCTCAATTTAGAAAAAAGTGTCTCAGTGGGTCAAATGTTCACTAAGATACTAAGTTGAAAAGATGCATTTTTCAATCCTTGTATTATTCCATTATTATAGTCTTATTCGTTATTTCTACCTTCTTAAATATGCGGATTTCGATATAAAGTTTGACCTTTTGGTTGTATCAAAATCAGCATTAAGCTGACTAAAGAATAAGTGAACTGAATCTATGCTCCCGTTAAACGACTTTAAAAAAATAGTAGAGTTAACGCCTCTAATTTCGATAGATTTAATCGTTAGAAATCGCGATGGTAATATCCTGTTAGGTGAGAGATTGAATAAACCTGCACAAGGCTTTTGGTTTGTCCCAGGGGGCGAGTGTTAAAAGGTGAAGCACTTGAAGTAGCTTTTGCTCGATTAATTAAAGCGGAACTTAACTCTGCTCTGATTCGCTCTAGCTTTAAAGGTGTATACCAACATTTTTACGATGATAACGTATCAGGTGAAAGTTTTGGAACACATTATATAGTACTAGCTTATGAAATATTATTGGACTGCGACTTGGGCTCATTACCTACTGAACAACATTCGAATTATAAATGGTTTGAAGAGGATAAACTGTTGCAGGATAAAAATGTGCACCTTCACTCTAAATGGTACTTTCAAAAAGAGAAAGAAGCCGATAAAGCATTTTGCTAGACCTAATCAAGTTTAATTAATTTTTATATGGAATATTTATGATCACACCAGTAATTATGGCTGGCGGTTCGGGTACACGCTTATGGCCACTTTCACGTAGCAACTACCCAAAACAGTTTTTAAAGTTAAGCGGCCAGCATACAATGCTGCAAAATACCTTAAATCGCTTAAATGGTTTAAACCATAGTCCAGCAATGTTGATCTGTAATGAAGAACATCGTTTTATTGCAGCGGAACAGCTTCGCCAGTTAGGTGCTGAGCACTCTGGTATATTTCTAGAGCCAGTAGGGCGTAATACAGCCCCTGCAATAGCACTCGCTGCCTTCAAAGCAATTGAAAAAGGTGAAGACCCATTACTGCTTGTACTTGCTGCCGATCATATAATAGATGATATCGTTTCGTTTCATCAAAGCGTTAACAAAGCCTCAGAGCTTGCAAAGCAAGGTAAGTTAGTCACATTTGGTATTGTTGGCAATAAACCAGAAACAGGTTACGGCTATATAAAACGTGGCGAAGAGTTTAGTACAGGTTTTGTAGTAGACAGCTTTGTTGAAAAACCAGATTTAGAAACTGCAAAACACTATATTGCCAGTGGTGATTATTACTGGAATAGCGGTATGTTTTTATTTAAAGCGAGCCGTTATCTAGCCGAGTTAAAAGCGTTTCGTCCTGATATTTATAATGCTTGTAAAAAAGCAATTGAAATACAGTCTAACGACCTAGATTTTATTCGTGTAGATAGAGCTGCATTTGAAGCTTGCCCTGATGAATCAGTAGATTACGCCGTAATGGAACACACCCAAGATGCGGTTGTTGTGCCTATGGATGCAGGTTGGAGTGATGTAGGTGGTTTTGCTGCGTTGTGGGAAGTATCAACTAAAGACGAAAATGGCAATGCATTTACTGGTGATGTTAAAGCCGTTGATACTAAAAATACCCTTGTGTTTGGCGAAGACAAACTTGTTGCCACCGTAGGTGTTGAAAACTTAGTCATAGTAAACACCAAAGATGCCGTACTTGTAGCGCACAAAGACCAATCACAACATGTAAAATCGATCGTACAGCAATTAAAAGCTGAAAATCGTTCAGAAGCAACCATGCATCGTGAAGTATATCGCCCTTGGGGTAAGTATGATTCGGTTGATAATGGTGAACGTTTTCAAGTTAAACGTATAACGGTAAAGCCTGGCGCTAAGCTAAGTGTACAAATGCATCATCATCGCGCAGAGCATTGGATTGTTGTATCAGGCACCGCTAAAGTACAAATCGACGACACAGAGCAATTTGTAACAGAAAATGAGTCGGTTTATATTCCTATTACCGCAGTACATGCCCTTGAAAATCCTGGGAAAGTTGATTTGGAATTGATTGAAGTACAGTCTGGTTCATACCTTGGTGAAGACGATATCGTACGTTTTGAAGATCGCTATGGCAGAGTGGAAGGGTAAATTATGAATACTAATATCGTAATTGAACAAAGTGGTATTGCTTTTGGTACAAGTGGAGCGCGTGGGTTAGTTGCGGACTTTACTCCTGACGTTTGCGCAGCTTTTTCAATCGCGTTTATAAAGTCAATTGATATGGAATTTGATTTTGATACTGTTGCTATCGCTATTGACAACCGTCCAAGCAGTTACGCAATGGCACAAGCGTGTGCAGAAGGTTTGAAACAACTTGATTTAAATGTTGTCTACTACGGAGTCATACCTACACCAGCACTCGCTCATCAAGCAATGAAGGGTAATATTCCATCTATAATGGTTACAGGAAGTCATATACCCTTTGACCGAAACGGCTTAAAGTTTTACCGACCTGATGGGGAAATAAGCAAAACCGATGAGCAAGCTATTCTAGGTGCCACGATAGAATTTACAAGGTTAAATGAAAACCTAAAAGATCTAAATAAAAGTGATGCAGCCAAAAATGCCTACATACAACGCTACAGCGAGCTTTTTAGACACGATGTACTTGCTGGAAAAAAGATAGGCATTTATGAGCACTCAAGCGCGGGTCGTGATATTTATAAAGTGCTATTTGAAAGTTTAGGAGCTGAAGTTAAAAGCTTAGAACGAAGTGATATATTCGTACCAATAGATACTGAGGCAGTTTCGGCAGAAGACCGAAAAAAGCATTGGATTGGTCAAAAAAATATAACTTTGACGCAATATTCTCAACTGATGGTGATGGGGACCGCCCGCTTCTAGCTGATGAGAATGGGTGTTGGTTAAGTGGTGATACGCTCGGGTTACTCACAAGTCAGTTACTTAATATCGAAGCGTTGGCTGTACCAGTTAGCTGTAATACTGCAATTGAGAAGTCCGAAAGTTTTAAGTATGTAACGCGAACAAAAATAGGTTCGCCATATGTAATCGCAGAGTTCTCTAAATTGAGAGAAAGTTTCACCCGTGTTGCGGGTTTTGAAGCTAACGGTGGTTATTTACTGGGTTCAAATATAGAAGTTAATGGTAAATTACTAACTGCACTGCCAACGCGAGATGCTTTATTGCCAGTATTAACATTGCTAGCTCAACCAGATAGCATAGCGACTATCCAGTTAAAATTACCAAAGCGCTTTACGGCGAGTGATCGAATCAAAAATTTCTCAACCAATAAAAGCAATAAAATTATAATTGAAGCGACGGAAGAACCAGAAAAACTATTAGCAGCAATAGGCTTTAAGGATTTTACAATTGAAAATGTGAACACTATTGATGGTCTAAGAATAACATTCCTCGATGGTCAAATTATTCACCTCCGTCCATCAGGGAACGCACCTGAATTACGCTGTTATGCTGAAGCTGATACATACTTAAAAGCGACTCAATTAGTTTCAAATAGTTTAGAAAAAGTTCAGCATTTATAATTTAATATAAGCATATAAAGTGGCTAGATTTTAAAATTTAGCCGTCGATAAAGGAATTAAGCAATGAAAGAGAATAAAGTAGCTTTAATAACCGGTGTAACAGGGCAAGATGGTTCATACCTTGCAGAATTATTGTTAGAAAAAGGCTATGAAGTTCATGGTATAAAACGCAGAGCATCATCGTTGAATACTGAGCGTGTGGATCATATTTATCAAGATAGCCATGAAAAAAATCAAAAGTTCTTCTTACATTACGGTGATTTGACTGACTCATCAAACCTAACACGTATAATAAAAGATGTGCAGCCTGATGAAGTTTACAACTTAGGTGCACAATCCCATGTAGCCGTTTCATTTGAATGTCCAGAATACACAGCTGATGTTGATGCTATGGGGACTTTACGTTTATTAGAAGCAATTCGCTTTTTAGGCCTAGAGAAAAAGACAAAGTTTTATCAAGCTTCAACATCTGAACTGTATGGAGAAGTACAAGAGATACCGCAAAAAGAAACAACGCCGTTTCACCCTCGCTCACCTTATGCAGTAGCTAAAATGTATGCCTATTGGATAGTGGTAAATTATCGTGAATCTTATGGTATGTATGCTTGTAATGGTATTTTGTTTAATCACGAATCACCTCGTCGCGGTGAAACCTTCGTAACACGTAAAATCACTCGCGCTATTGCTAATATTTCACAAGGTTTAGAAAGTTGCTTATATTTGGGTAACATGGATGCCTTACGTGACTGGGGTCATGCCAAAGACTATGTCCGTATGCAATGGATGATGTTACAGCAAGAAACTGCAGACGATTTTGTCATTGCAACAGGTAAGCAAATTTCTGTTCGCGAATTTGTAAAGCTATCAGCTAAAGAAGCAGGTATAGAACTTGAGTTTACAGGTGAAGGTCTTGAAGAAATAGCGACTATAACCGCTATCACTGGTGATAATGCTCCAGCTTTAAGCGTAGGTGATGTTATTGTTAAAGTTGATCCTCGCTATTTCCGCCCTGCAGAAGTTGAAACTTTATTAGGTGACCCTACTAAAGCAAAAGAAAAATTGGGTTGGGTACCACAAATCACAGTTGAAAAGATGTGTGCGGAAATGGTTGAAAATGATTTAAATAAAGCTAAACAACATGCGATCTTAAAAGCACATGGTCATAACGTAGCTATTTCTATAGAAAATCAAGGTTAACAATATGTCAGGCTTAAATTGTAAAATATTTGTCGCGGGTCATCGCGGCATGGTTGGATCGGCAATTGTTCGTCAGCTAGAAGCAAATGGTCATACAAATATCATAACGCGTACGCGATCTGAATTAGATTTAACTAATCAGCAAGCAGTTGCTGATTTTTTTCAAACTGAAAAAATTGAACAAGTTTATTTAGCTGCAGCGAAGGTTGGCGGTATTGTTGCCAATAATACTTACCCAGCTGATTTTATTTATGAAAATTTAATGATTCAATGCAATATTATTCATAGCGCACATTTAGCTAATATTCAGCAATTACTATTTTTAGGCTCATCATGTATTTATCCTAAATTGGCAGCGCAACCAATGCAGGAAACTGCATTACTTACAGGCACATTAGAAGAAACCAACGAACCCTATGCTATTGCTAAAATAGCCGGTATTAAGTTGTGTGAGAGTTATAAGCGACAATATGGTAGAGATTACCGCAGTGTAATGCCAACTAACTTATATGGTGCAAATGATAATTTCCACCCTGAAAATAGCCATGTTATTCCCGCATTATTACGCCGCTTTCATGAAGCAAAATTAAACGGGGACACAGAAGTCGTTGCATGGGGCAGTGGTAAACCTATGCGTGAGTTTTTATACGTTGACGACATGGCGGATGCATCAATTCATATAATGAACCTAGCTAAAAAAACATATGATGAAAATACTGAACCTATGTTGAGCCACATTAATGTGGGTACAGGAGTTGATTGTACTATCCGCGAATTAGTTGAGACAGTGGCTAAAGTGGTTGGTTTTGAAGGTCAAATAAAGTTCGATACTAGTAAGCCTGACGGTGCACCACGTAAGCAACTGAACGTAGATAGACTTAAACGGTTAGGTTGGGTTTTTGAAATACCGTTAGAAGTTGGTCTTACTAAAGCTTATAAGTGGTTTCTAAATAATCAAGAAGGTTTTAGAAAATAACTTTATTTACGAGGTCTTGAAATTAAATTCAACCTTATTAATAAAAAAGACTTCTTATCTTACTTTAAATATCAGGTATTCAATGTGTATATAATCTATTTATGTGGTGGTTTAGGCAATAACATGTTTCAACTGTGTCTAGGTGAGTTTTTGACAAGCCAAGGCTTTGAGGTAACTTATAATGACACACTAACTAAAAAAAATGTTTTAACAAAACTTTTGGGTTGGACGGTTCATAAAAATGACTTTATAAACAAGTTACTGCAAAATAAAAATGTTAGTACAGGACTAAGTTTAATCGATTCTTTATTTTTAATGCGAGAATACCTTTTAAATAAGTTATTAAATCGAAACTCTTATATATATATACATCGAAAGGAATCTAATAAAACTATAAGATTGTGGAATTATGCTGCAATTGGATTGCATATGAATCAAGAGAATATTGAGTCATTTAGAAAACATTGCCATGAGGTTTTAGAAATAGATTCTGTCAATTGTGAGAACAAGTATGCTGTAATACATGTCCGAAAAGGGGATTTTTTAGCACACAGCCGATTAGATAACAGTTATTATAAAAAGTCATTAAAGTTTATTCCTGAGGATGTGAAAATTTATTTTATATCGGATGACCCAGATATATTACCTGAGCTAGAGCAAGAATTAGGCCGTAAATTATATTTAAGTGGTAGTGGAACGATGAAGCAAGACTTTATGACTATAGTTAATTCGTCAGTAATTATCTCATCTAATTCAACATTTTGTTTTTGGGCTAGTGTATTGAGTGAAGCAGATTTAATAGTGCATCCGGATAGAATTTCAGCATACAAATCATTTTTTTGCCTTTTAGCAATAAAAAATTAATATCACTAGCATGTAAATTTGAAAATGAAATCGATAAAACATAACTTTATACTTTTATATAGCTGGTTTATTAGATTGCTTCTAATATGGCTGCCAGATCAACCTTTAATAATGAAAATTAGAGGGTGTCTTTATGGCTTTTTTATGGAAGAAGTAGGACGAAACTTTCAAGTTTCAGCTAATGCAATTATTCGGAGCTTAGAAAAGATTTCTGTCGGTCATGATGTTTACATCGCTCCTAACTCTATTATTAGTGCTGGTGGCGGGGTTGTATTAGAGAGTGAAGTTATGCTCGGGTTTGGTAGTATTATAGTCGCAGGTAATCATACTTGCGTAGGAGGTTCATACAGATTTGGACCTAGTGAATTAAAGAAGGTCCATATATCTTTTGGGACATGGATTGGAGCTAATTGTACTATAGTCGCAGGAGCTTCCATACCAGGAGGTTGTCTTATTGCTGCAAATTCAGTAGTCGTAAAGCCGATTAAGGTTAGCGGTATATATGGGGGTTCCAATAAAATTAATTAGGAAACTAGATGCAGGGAGAAATAGTTAAAATGAATACTATTGATGTTGTGACAGTAGTAGCAGGCATAGATTTGAAAAATATTCAATTAGTACTTGATAGTTTAACTAATAGGTTAAATGTTAATAAAGTGTTTGTAATAACTAATGCCGTTGAGAAAGTACCTAGATCAGAATCAGTTGTTGTTATAGATGAAAAAGAATTAATCTCTACAAGTGATATCAACAAAATGAAGAATATTCCTGTTGCATACTTCCCTACAAGATTTGGATGGTATTACCAACAATTTTTAAAAATGCAATTTGCCAAGTCTACCTATTGCCAAGGCGATTATTTAATTTGGGATGCCGACACAGTATTATTAAAACCTCTTGATTTAATCGAAGAGGGTAAATATATTTTTACAGTAGGAAAAGAAAAACTGAATAAGGATTATCATATAACTTATGAAAGGTTATTGGGGAATGAACCTAAAGTTAAAAGCTCGATGATTAGCCAGCACTTATTTGTAAATAAAAAAATCATGGTAGCCTTAATTGATGAAATTACCGATAAGTATAATCAACCCTTTTATTTTTCTATTCTTGAAAACTGCATAGGCTCAGGTAAAAGTTTATTTAGCGAATATGAAACATATGTTAATTACGCAATCGAGCAAAAACTACCTCATGTTATAAAAGAGCGTGTTTGGTTTAGAAATGCTGCAGCAATAGTGGGGTATACACCAAGCGATAAAACATTAAAGAGGTTTTTTTATATGGCTGATTTCATCGCTTTAGAAAAGTTTGACATTAGATTCACCCGTAAATGTAAAGGTTTACTAATGTATTCAAAGTTTATATTGAGCTATTTTCTAGGTCGCAAATCATAATGGTTACATACCTTTTTATAATTATGGCATTGCTTTTTGCTATTGAAGCTAGTACAGCACTAGCTAGAAAAGCTGGTTATTTGATGGAGAAACCTGAGAGTGGTTTGATTTTACAATCATCACTGAGCTTAATGTCGCGGTTGTTGATTTTTATGTTCATGCCATTAATAGGTGCTTTATCTGACAAAGGTTCGGTATATGAGAATATCTCTGAATTATTATTCGGTTATCTAATTATACCTTTCTTTTTATTAGCAATTTATATTTGTAGAGTTAAAATATTAACCCTATATTATATATTGACGACAAGGATGTTAAGTAATGGTTCCTTTTTTAAATCAGTAAAATTAGATAAGGTAGCAACATCATTAAAAATTAAAAAAAACAAACCTATCTATAAAAAGTTTATATCATTATATATGTTAGTCATTATAGCTTACATACCATATTATCTTGCCTGGCCATCAATCATGGTGCTTATAGATATTTACCCAGAAAATAGAGGCTTTTTATTAGGTATGTCATCTGTTTTAAATGGGTTTAATACTATAATACTTACAATATTTGTAGACCCTAAGTTAGTGCAAATAGGGAAGCAAAAACGATTGATAATTAATTTGTATGATGACTTGATTTTGTTACGGTTTGTTGCATCACTTATTTCTTTTTTTATATTAGCCTTATCAATATTTTTCTTGGGTTAAATGATGAGTAAAAAAATCTACATTGGCTTCTTATTTATTTTTATATTCATGTTTTTTTCCAACATCAGAATATATTTATAATAATGAAGACAATAACTCTTTGTTAATGTTTATCTTCTGTCAGTTTTTTGCACTAATTATGGGGCTTTTCATTTTTATTGTCGTTTTTAAATCACCAATGAAGAAACAGGAGTTATATATCGAAGGAGAATATGCAAATAATGTTAGTAAATTATTTTTTTATATAACAATTGTTTTTTTGGATTGTTTATTATCTTTTATCTGCAGAATGTTAGCCAAATTACTGAAGTGGTTATATTCGCAGAAAAATATAGGAATGGATTTTATAAAGGAAGCGGTTTATATACTCTTGGCATTACACAGGTTTCTGCATTTCTTGTTGTTTTTTTGACCGTGAAATTAAAAGTATTGAACAAATATTATTTCTTTATGCTGATAATAGTTTTCGTTACATCTTCGCTATTAGGTTTAAGAATTTTTTTAATGCCTATTTATCTGTTTTTATTGATTAGAGTGCTATCTGGGAAGATATCCGTTTCTTCTATAGTATCTGTCACATTATTGATTTTATTATTCATAGGTTTTAAATTGGTATTGGCTGAGGATTTATCACAAAGTGCATTGTTAGATATTTTTATGCATATTCTAGGGCGAAATGACTACAGCAGCTTAGTTCATGATGACGCATATTCACTTGAAGCTAAGGTTGCATTAGGCTTTCTGCCTTTTTATGGTGTAGATGTAGGGCAATTTAAGGAAATATTTGCAGGGCATATACCAGATTTAATTTATAATAAACCGAATATAGGGTTATTTACTGGAATAGCGTTGCCTATAACTATAATTTTATTTAATAGTTTTTCTTGGACGGCAATTAATTTTGTAATATTTATTATTGTTTTATTTCTACTTTCTCTCCAAAAATCTATTCAAACAGATAATATGGCGAGTGCCGTAATAAATATTTTCATCACTTACTTTTGTTTCTCTATATTAACAGAGGATATATTGATGTTTTATAAAATGCCACTAATTATTTTTACAATTTATTTTACTATTGTTGTGCTTAAATTTTGCAAACCCAAAAACATTTAAATAATTCTTTCATCTTTTTACATATTTAACTTAGCTTTGGAGCATGAAAATTAATATACTATATTTGCATCAATACTTTGCAACCCCTGAGTCAAATGCAGGTACTCGTTCATATGAAATGGCGAAAAGATTGATTACTAATGGGCATGAAGTAACTTTTGTTACCAGCTCTGCTTTTCTTGCAAAAAACTATGAGCTTAATCCTGGATGGAACTATTTAGAATTAGAAGGGATTAAATTACATATACTCCATCAAGAGTATTCTAATAAAAATTCATTTATTAAGCGCATATTTAAATTTTTGCAGTTCTCGTGGAAAGCAACTTTTAAAACATTACAGCTGAAATCAGATGTTTTATTAGCAACAAGTACCCCTTTAACTATTGCAATACCTGGTCTTATTTATTCAAAAATTAAAAAAGTGCCTATGGTTTTTGAAGTAAGGGATCTATGGCCTGAGCTCCCTATTGCTGTCGGAGCTATTAAAAGCCCTATTGTAATTTGGTTTGCTCAATGGTTAGAACGTTACACTTATAAAAACGCTACTCGCTTAATTGGTTTATCTCCTGGTATGTGTGATGGTATTATTCGCCAAGGCATTAACCCAAACTACGTTACGTTAGCAACTAATAGCTGCGATACGGCTTTATTTGATGTAGACAAAGTGGTAGGTCAAGAATATGTAGAAAAAAGTTTACCTTTTCTCAATGGGCGGAAATTGGTGGTGTATACAGGAACTTTCGGGTTAATTAATAAAGTTGGTTATTTACCAGAGCTGGCAAAAGCTGTAAAAAATATGTCATCAGATATTTGCTTTGTTGCTGTAGGTGATGGTATGGAAAAGCAAGGAGTCATTAGTAGGGCTAAAGATCTAGGGGTTTTAGATAAAAACTTATACTTTTTAGATCCAGTTCCAAAAACGGAGATCGTTAAATTACTTTCTGCTGCGCATTTATCCTTGTCTTTGTTTGGACCTGTAAAAGAAATGTGGCACAACTCAGCAAATAAATTGTTTGATGCTTTAGCTTCTCAAACACCTATAGGTATAAATTATGGCGGTTGGCAAAAAGATTTTATTGTAGAACATCATTGTGGTGTTGTGTTGGATATCGAAGATTATAATGTGTCAGCAAATAGGCTTGTTAACTTTCTAAACGATGATTCTAAATATACAAAGGCTGTAGAAAGTTGCCATATTTTATCGTATGAACACTTTTCTCGGGGTATTATGGCAAAAAGAATAGAGTCAACGCTTCAGGATGCAATCAATGATTAAACGTGTTTTTGATTTTATCGTGGCTTTGAATGTTTTACTCATTTTACTTCCTGTAATCATTATTGTTGCTGTGCTCATAAAGTTTAAATTAGGCTCTCCTATTTTATTTACTCAAGATCGCCCTGGCCTTTATGGTCAAGTTTTCAAAATGATGAAATTCCGCAGCATGCTAGATGCTACTGATAAGCAAGGTAACTTGTTATCAGACGATAAGCGTATGACAAAATTTGGTGCTATCCTTCGCTCTACTAGTTTAGATGAATTACCTGGCTTATTTAATGTATTAAAAGGTGATATGAGCTTAGTTGGTCCTCGCCCATTACTTGTTCGATATTTACCTCTCTATAATGAAAAACAAGCTCGTCGTCATAATGTTCGACCGGGTATAACAGGCTGGGCTCAAGTTAATGGGCGAAACGCTATTAGTTGGGAAGATAAGTTCAAATTTGATGTTTGGTATGTAGATAACCAAAGCTTTTGGTTAGATCTTAAAATATTATTACTGACGGTTAAAAAAGTATTTATCAAAGAAGGCATTTCAGCGAGTGATCATGTCACTATGCCTTTTTTACTGGCAGTGTTAATAATACAGGAAAAAAAGATGAAAAATAATGTGCTTGTACTTTCAGCTGGAAGGAGAGTGTCACTAGTACGAGCCTTTGATAAGGCTATTGAAGACCTTGGTGTTGATGGTGAAGTTTTTGGTGCTGATATGAACCCGAATATGTCTGCAGCTTGTAATGTTTTGTGTAAAAGCTTTGTGTTGCCACACGTACTTAACGATGAGTACATCGGTGAATTAAAAAGTCTTTGCTTGGAAGAATCAATAAGACTAGTTGTACCAACAATAGATACTGAACTATTAAAACTTGCTAGACATAAGCAGGAGTTTAAAGACCTAGGGATTACAATCGTTGTATCTGATAGTGAGCTAGTTGTCCCTTGTAGGGATAAAAGACTAACCCATGATTTGTTTAATGAAATTGGCTTTCCTGTTCCTGTTACCTATTCACTAAGCAACATAATATTTCCATGCTTTTCAAAGCCAATATCGGGAAGTTTAAGTCAAAATATTCGTATTTTACAATCACAAGATGAACTTGATGCCTGGGATGTTCCAAAATCAGAAATGATGTACATGGAAATAGTTTCTGATAAAGCTTTTGATGAATATACAGTTGATGTCTATTTTACTCAAAGTAGTGAGCTTATTTGTATGGTACCCAGAGAAAGAGTTGAAGTTAGAGGTGGAGAAATCAGTAAAGGGCGCACTAATAAAGCACTGATAAATTTACTTAAAGAACCGATGTCGAAACTAAAAACAGCTTTTGGTTGTTTAACTCTCCAAGTTTTTAAGTCAAAAACAACAGATCAAATCTATGGTATAGAAATTAACCCTAGGTTTGGTGGTGGGTTTCCTCTTAGTAATGCAGCTGGCGCAAGATACCCTGAGTTTCTATTAAGAGAAGTTTTTTTAAACGAAAAACTAAATTATACAGATGATTGGGAAGACCAATTGGTGATGCTTCGTTATGATGCTGAGGTTCTAGTTTCGAATGGCTGATCTTTCAAATTTTGATGTGGTCGTATTTGACCTAGACGATACTCTTTATTCTGAATTGGATTACGTTTTATCTGGATATCACTTTTTATCAGAGTTAATTGAAAGATTATACTCAAAAGTTACCTATAAAACATTTATAGAAGCTCTAAAAACGAAAGTTCCAGATGTTTTTTCTTACGTTATTGAAGAGCATCGTTTACCAAAAACACTTAAGGAACATTTAATCTTAGCTTATAGGTACCACACCCCTAATATTAAATTACATGAAGGCGTAATCTTAATCCTTGAGCAATTAAGGAGTAAAAATATCCCGATGTATTTGATTACCGATGGTAGAGGTATAACTCAACGATTAAAAATATCGTCTTTAGAAATTGAAACTTTCTTTGAATCGATTTATATATCTGAAGAGGTTGGTGTAGGAAAACCTCAGCCAGATTCATTTATTGCCATTCAACGTTTGCATCCTGATAAATCTATAGTGTACGTTGCAGATAACCCCACAAAAGATTTTATTGCCCCTAATCAATTAGGATGGGACTCTATAGGTATAATTAATATAAATACACGAGTTCATCCTTTGACTAGCGATTATACTCAAGCAGCTAACATTTGGTTAGATCAATTTAAAGGCTTAACATGTTAAATACCCCATTTTCTCCTTGGCCTTGCTTCACTCAAGAAGAAGCTGATGCTGTTAGTCGTGTAGTTTTATCTAATAAAGTAAATTATTGGACGGGCACTGAAGGTCGTGAATTTGAAAAAGAATTTGCAAGCTGGGCTGATAGCAAATACGCAATAGCCTTAGGTAATGGCACATTAGCACTTGATCTTGCACTTAAAGCATTAAATGTGGGCGCGGGTGATGAAGTAATAACTACACCACGCACCTTTTTAGCATCTGCTTCAAGTATTGTTACATCTGGTGCTGCACCCGTATTTGCTGATGTCGATCTAAATAGTCAAGCTATTACCGCAGAATCTATAAAAGCAGTACTTACACCAAAAACTAAAGCAGTTATTGTTGTTCATTTAGCGGGTATGCCAGCGGAAATGGATGAAATAATGGCGCTGAGTAAAGAGCATGGCTTTTTTGTAATTGAAGATTGCGCGCAAGCGCATGGCGCTAAATACAAAGGTAAGTCAGTTGGTAGTATTGGGCATGTTGGTGCATGGAGCTTTTGCCAAGATAAAATAATGACAACCGGCGGCGAGGGCGGCATGGTAACCACTAACTCAAAAGAGTTATGGTCAACTATGTGGAGCTATAAAGATCACGGTAAAAGCTTTGATGCTATTTATAACCGTGAGCACCCACCAGGATTTAGATGGCTGCACGAAAGCTTTGGTACCAACTGGCGTATGACCGAAATGCAAGCTGTACTTGGTCGCATTCAATTAACGCGTATGAGCGACTGGACTGCAAAACGCCAAGCACATGGTGCGTTGCTCGATCGTGCTGCAAGCGACTTTAGTTGTGTGCGTTTAGTTACAGTGCCAGAGCACAGCGAGCACGCAGAATATAAGCATTATATGTTTATTAAGCCTGAGCAATTAGCAGAAGGTTGGGATCGTGACCGTATAGTTAATGCGATTGTGGAGCGCGGCGTACCGTGTTTTCAAGGCAGTTGTTCTGAGGTTTATCTTGAAAAAGCGTTTGGCAACACACCATGGCGCCCAGAAAAACGCTTGCCTAATGCAGTTAAGCTAGGCGAAACATCACTGATGTTTTTAGTGCATCCAACGCTGACTGAAACCGAAATAGCCAAAACAATCCAAGTTATTAAAGATGTCTTTAGTCTCGCTACAAAATAGGTTTGTATATAATTAGTTAAATAAAATGCCCATAAATAGGTAAAGAGGTCGCTACGCTTTAAAAATGAAAGCAGTATAGAGTTTTAGCGACCTTTGATTTACTCTTGTTCACTGCTCTTTATGTTATATATTGTTTTGGCTAATCGCTAAAAAGTACTCGTGATAACTATTGTTTGTAGAAACCTAATTATAAAAGGAACTGTCAGTGGATAGTTTTATACACTCTATTTTAAATGCTTCACGCGGTAAAAAACGCATTATTACTTTGTTCATCGATACGTTATTTATTGTAATTGCTTTTTGGTTGGCTCTTATTGTTAGGCTTGATAGCTTTGAACCACTGCAACGTTTAGATAATTGGCTCCTTTTAGCGCTACTAACACCGGTTAGTTTATATACGTTTATAAGTTTAGGTTTGTACCGAGCTGTGCTTAGGTACATGAACTCTCAAGCCATTTGGGCAATCGTACTAGGTACAGTAATAACAACAGTTAGCCTAGTGTTAATTGCTTTTTTTATGGGTATAAATATACCACGTACTATGCCGTTTATATTTGCTTGGCTGTGTTTACTAACAGTGGGTGGGGCACGTGTATTGGTACGTGCAATTATTGGTAAAATGACCACAAGTAAAAAAGAGTCCATTATTATTTATGGTGCGGGCGCTGCTGGGCGTCAGTTAGCCACTGCTTTAGGCGCTGGCCCTGAGTATTTTGTTAGTGCATTTATTGACGATGATGTAACAAAGCATGGATCAATAATTCAGGGAATACCTGTTATTGCGTTTAAAGGTATTTATGAGTTAAGCACTAAACGTAAAGTTAGTAAGGTATTACTAGCATTACCGAGTGCTACCCGTGCCCGCCGAAAAGAAATACTCGCCCAATTAGAGCCATTAACAATTAAAGTACTTTCAATCCCCGGTATGACCGATATAGTTGAAGGTAAGGCTAAACTTGCCGAAATTACAGATGTCGGCGTTGAAGATTTATTAGGCCGAGACCCTGTATCACCAAAAATAGATTTAATGACCGCCAATATAGCTAAAAAAGTGGTTATGGTAACTGGCGCGGGTGGCTCTATTGGGTCAGAGCTTTGTAGGCAAATAGTTAAGCAAAAACCAACTAAATTAATTTTATTTGAGCAAAGTGAATTTGCCTTATATTCAATTGAAAAAGAGCTCAACGAATACATTTGCAATAATGCCCTAGAACTAGAACTAATACCTATTATGGGCTCTGTGCAGCGAATTAACCGCCTTGAAACGGTAATGAAAGCCTTTGGAGTTCAAACAGTTTACCATGCCGCAGCTTATAAGCATGTGCCTTTAGTTGAGCACAACGTGGTGGAAGGTGTTCGCAATAATGTGTTTGGTACTTATTACTCCGCAAAAGCTGCTGTAAATGCTAAAGTTGAAAATTTTGTACTTATTTCTACCGACAAAGCGGTACGGCCAACTAATGTTATGGGCGCAACTAAGCGTATGGCAGAACTTGTTTTACAAGGGTTAGCGCAAGAACAAGGCGTTAAGCATAAAACACGTTTTTGTATGGTCCGCTTTGGTAATGTACTTGGTTCTAGTGGCTCGGTTGTACCATTATTTCGCAGGCAAATTAAAGAAGGTGGGCCAATAACATTGACTCACCCCGACATAACTCGTTTTTTTATGACCATACCAGAAGCCGCCCAATTAGTAATACAAGCTGGCGCAATGGGAAAAGGAGGCGACGTATTTGTACTCGATATGGGTGACTCTGTTAAAATTAAAGACCTTGCTACAAAAATGGTGCGCCTTTCTGGCTTTGAGGTTAAAAGCGACACTAATCCACATGGCGACATTGAAATAAAGTGCACAGGCCTGCGCCCAGGCGAAAAGCTTTATGAAGAACTATTAATTGGCGATAACGTGGGTGAAACAACCCATGAGCGCATAATGACCGCCAATGAAGTCATGCTGCCATTAGCTGAGCTTAATGTATTTATAGAAGCATTAGATATTGCATGCCATAATTTTGATCACGAAACAATTCGCCAATTATTGTTAGATGCGCCAACAGGTTTTAATCCAACTGATGGCATATGCGATTTAGTTTGGAATGCTAAAGCTAAAAGCTTGGCTGACGATGCTGTTATAAATAATATTGTTAACTTAAGCAGTTAATAATATAAATTATACAAGCGAGAAATAAGCAACCTTAACAAGGATACTTATTTGTAGGTGAGGTTTTATACCTCGCTTTTGGTAAAGTTAAATTACTTGAGCGCGAAGTAAATTCGCACCTACAAATTGGCGCACACTTTAATGCCCTCAACTCCCTTTTATTATTCTTCAAAAAAATTATCAATATATTCGACACTATATTTTAGCTAGAGCCTTTTTGCCTAGAGCGTGATTCATAACTCTGATAAAATCATTTCATTAATTATGAATAATCTTAAAGGATTAACATGAAAATTGCCGTAGTAGGTACAGGCTATGTAGGTCTTTCCAATGCGATGTTATTAGCACAGCACAATGAAGTGGTGGCGCTAGATATTGATGAGCAAAAAATAGCACTATTAAATAATAAAAAATCGCCTATTGTTGATACCGAAATTAGTGAATTTTTAACGCGTAGTGACTTAGATTTTACAGCCACTACCAACAAAGTAGAGGCATATAAAAACGCAGATTTTGTAATTATTGCAACGCCTACCGATTACGACGTTGAAAATAACTACTTTAATACTAGCTCAGTAGAAGCTGTGATTAAAGATGCAATGGCGCACAATAAAACTGCTGTAATGATTATTAAGTCAACCATACCAGTTGGTTTTACTCAAAGCATTAAAGAACAATTAGGTGTTGATAATTTAATATTTTCGCCTGAATTTTTACGTGAAGGTAAAGCACTACACGATAACCTATACCCATCGCGTATTGTAGTGGGTGAGCAAAGTGAGCGTGCAAGTGTGTTTGCTAACTTACTTCAGCAAGGGGCTATAAAAAAAGATATTGAAGTGTTGTTTACTGATTCAACTGAAGCCGAAGCTATTAAGTTATTCTCAAACACTTACTTAGCAATGCGTGTGGCTTATTTTAATGAGCTAGATAGCTACGCTGAAGCACATGGTTTAAACAGTAAACAAATTATACAAGGTGTTAGTTTAGACCCACGTATCGGTAACCATTATAATAATCCTTCGTTTGGTTACGGTGGTTACTGTTTACCAAAAGACACCAAACAACTTAGAGCAAACTATGCAAATGTACCAAACAACATTATTGGTGCCATTGTTGACGCGAACACGACACGCAAAGACTTTATTGCAGATTCAATCATTAAGCGCAGCCCTAAAGTGGTTGGTGTGTATCGTTTAGTCATGAAAACAGGGTCTGATAACTTTAGGGCTTCATCGATTCAAGGCATTATGAAACGCATTAAAGCCAAAGGTATTGAGGTTGTAGTTTACGAACCTGTATTACAAGAAAGTGAATTTTTTAACTCTCGTGTTATTAAAGATTTAAATGAATTTAAACAAATATCTGACGTTGTTGTATCTAACCGTATGGTTGCAGAACTTATTGATATTAAAGATAAAGTATATACGCGAGATTTGTTTGGTAGCGATTAATCTATAAAGGCGTAAAATAAAATGGATTCCAAGTGAAAGCTCCAATTAGCTTGGAATTAATAGTTTTTAGGTAAAGCTTGCGCTTTACCTTTTAATATAATTAAATTTAAATACATGGCTAATAAGTAATACTCCTATTTTATATAAACCTCTTTGCAAGACAAATTTCATTCAAAAATCACTTCCAAGTTAGTAATTATGAATCCTTACTCATTTTGTTTTATTCAGCCCTCATCTACTTTTTACCTGTTAACTTAAAAATAATTAATTTATAAATAAAGGATTACCCATGAAAGCTGTTATTCCTGTTGCCGGCCTTGGCACTCGTATGTTACCCATGACAAAAGCAATTCCGAAAGAAATGCTACCAATAGTTGATAAACCCCTGATTCAATATATTGTTAGTGAATGTGTAGCCGCAGGTATTAAAGATATAGTGTTAGTTACACACAGCTCAAAAAATGCGATTGAAAACCACTTTGATACAAGCTACGAGCTAGAAGCCACCCTCGAAAAGCGCGTTAAACGCGCACTGCTTGACGAAATCCGCTCAATTTGCCCAACAGACGTTACGGTTATGAGTGTACGCCAAGGTGAGGCTAAAGGGCTAGGGCATGCAATTTTATGTGCAAAGCCAATTGTAGGTAATAACGATTTTGTTGTGCTACTCCCTGATGTAATACTCGATGCCTACACGGCGAATCAAAAAACTGAAAACTTAGCCGCGATGATTAAGCGCTTTAACGAAACTCAAGCAAGCCAGATTATGCTAGAACCTGTGGCAGAGGAAGATGTAAGCAAGTACGGTATTGCTGATATTAATGGCGTTCAACTTACCCCAGGGGTGAGCGCAGCAATTAAAACCATGGTTGAAAAACCGCCGGCAGATATAGCGCCTTCAAACCTTGCGGTAGTTGGGCGTTATGTATTAAGTAAAAATATTTGGCCATTACTGGCTAAAACACCTGTAGGCGCAGGCGACGAAATTCAATTAACTGACGCTATTGATGCATTAATGACACAAGAAACGGTTGAAGCATTTCATATGAGCGGGCGCTCACACGACTGTGGCGATAAGTTAGGTTATTTAAAAGCGATTGTTGAGTACGGTATGCGTGACGCAAAGCTAGGAAAAGAGTTTACTCAGCATTTAAATATACTTATGAACGGAGAAAATTAATAATCTAGTTACATGGGCGGATGTAAATTCGTACCTACGGTTTGGCATATGTTGTAGGTGAGGTTTTACACCTTGCTTTTTGACATTAAAGCCACATTACATGGGCGGATGTAAATTCGCACCTACGGGTTGGTGTATGTTGTAGGTGAGGTTTTACACCTCGCTTTTTAAGCATTAAAGCTTAAGTGATATGAGTGATATGAGCGCGAAGTAAATTTGTACCTACGGTTTGGCGTATGTTGTAGGTGAGGTTTTACACCTCGCTTTTTAAAAACCTAAGCCACGTTACAAAGCGCGAAGTAAATTCGCACCTACGGATTGGCGTATGTTGTAGGTGAGGTTTTACACCTCGCTTTTTAACATTAAAGCTACGGTGTATGGGCGGATGTAAATTCGCACCTACGGTTTGGCGTATGTTGTAGGTGAGGTTTTACACCTCGCTTTTTGACATTAAAGCCACATTACATGGGCGGATGTAAATTCGCACCTACGGGTTGGTGTATGTTGTAGGTGAGGTTTTACACCTCGCTTTTTAAGCATTAAAGCTTTAGTGATATGAGTGATATGAGCGCGAAGTAAATTCGCACCTACGGTTTGGTGCATGTTGTAGGTGAGGTTTTACACCTCGCTTTTTAACATTAAAGCTATGGTGTATGGGCGGATGTAAATTTGTACCTACGGTTTAGCGTATGTTGTAGGTGAGGTTTTACACCTTGCTTTTTGACATTAAAGCCACATTACATGGGCGGATGTAAATTCGCACCTACGGGTTGGTGTATGTTGTAGGTGAGGTTTTACACCTCGCTTTTTAAGCATTAAAGCTTAAGTGATATGAGTGATATGAGTGATATGAGCGCGAAGTAAATTTGTACCTACGGTTTGGCGTATGTTGTAGGTGAGGTTTTACACCTCGCTTTTTAACATTAAAGCTACGGTGTATGAGCGGATGTAAATTCGCACCTACGGTTTGGCGTATATTGTAGGTGAGGTTTTACACCTCGCTTTTTACTTTATGTAAATACAGTCCCAGTAGGGATACAAAGCAACTTTATCGACGATTTTAGCCCTTAAAGGGTTTGCAATTATATACCTAGCGTTATTAAGTAAATCATCCTCATTTCTAATCATATGGTCGTAGTAGTTACGTTGCCATAGTTTTTGTACCCCTAAACGATCGCGTATAGTTTTGGAGCAGCGGCCTTTAAAAGATTTAATTACATCCGATAGGGATTTTTCATTTCCCAATTGAATTAACCAATGCACATGATTTGGCATAATTACAAACGCTATTGTTTTAGCTGCTTTTTGATCTTCTATATTTTTCATTTCTTTAGTAATTAAACGATTAATATCTATAGAGATAAACTTATTTTCTCTTTTATGTGCTACCAATGTAATAGAGTAAAATCGATTTATTAACGATACTCTGCCTTTTCTTAATAAATCGGAACGATGCATTTTTATTGATCCTTTTTATTTAAAGGTAGCAGAAATATAGAAATTTTTAAGATGAGTGAGCGCGAAGTAAATTCGTACCTCTTGGGTGGTGTATGTTGTAGGTGAGGTTTTACACCTCGCTTTTTAAGCATTAAAGCTTAAGTGATATGAGCGCGAAGTAAATTCGCACCTACGGTTTGGCGTATGTTGTAGGTGAGGTTTTACACCTCGCTTTTTAAATATTAAAGCCACGTGATATGAGCGCGAAGTAAATTCTCACCTACGGGTTGGCGTATATTGTAGGTGAGGTTTTACACCTCGCTTTTTAAAATTAAAGCTATGGTGTATGAGCGCGAAGTAAATTCGCACCTACGGATTGGTGTATGTTGTAGGTGAGGTTTTACACCTCGCTTTTTAAGCATTAAAGCTTAAGTGATATGAGTAATATGAGTGATATGAGCGCGAAGTAAATTCGCACCTATAGTTTGGTGTATGTTGTAGGTGAGGTTTTACACCTCGCTTTTTAAGCATTAAAGCTTAAGTGATATGAGCGCGAAGTAAATTCGCACCTACGGTTTGGCGTATGTTGTAGGTGAGGTTTCACACCTCGCTTTTTAAACATTAAAGCCACGTTACATGGGCGGATGTAAATTCGCACCTACAAGGTGTTAAAAATTAGCAAATAAGCCTAACCTAGCAAATGTTTCTCCGTATACATCTTTCCCTTGATATAGCTCCGCGCCCCAACTTTTTGCGCCCATAATAGGTTTGCTTAATTTACGCGTGTACGCTGTTTGTAATTCGTAGCTTGTTTTATAAGCTTCATTTTTATTTTTAAGCATACGAATTGTGGTATTTAAGCTCTCTATTTTGCTTAATTGCCAATTCCAGTTTATGCTTATCGATTTAGCTGGTGTATAGTCGTTGTAATCGTGTTCATCACCTGCCCAGTGGCCAATTACATTACCTGAGTTTCGGTTGCCATCTAAATATATACCATTAAAGTACCAACCATCTTGCCAGTTGCTGTGTTCAATACGCAAGCTGTGATTATTTGTAATAAATGGTAAATATAGTCCAAAGCTATAAGAGTTATTTCTACCACCACCCAATGTATCTTCAAGCGCTACCTCACCGTAAAGCTCATAAGGAAGTGCATAAATACTATTATTATAGGCAAAGGTTATTGAGCCTAATTGATCACCAAGTTCAAAGTTGGCATCACTTGAGTCACCTATTCCCACATTATCTTTTGTACCTGGTTGGTAAAAGCCTTCAAGGAAGTCTTTTAAGCTAACTTTGCGAGTTCCTCCACCAAACTGCATTAAACGGCTTAAACCTATTGTTAAATTATCGGTTGCTGCGAAACTGGTATGTAAACCAAATAAATAAGGTTCTCCTTGTTCATACAGTCTTTTAGTTCCTGTAATTTTAGCCGTTTTTAATATCCCGCTTTGCTCTGTCATTTTACTAATAAACATATCATAACGAATATTAAAGCTGGTAATTGGCTCTACATTGCTCAGCGTGATAGAAGGTGTGGTTTTAGCTTGCGTGCTTAATAACATGGCACTGTCGTTAAATGGTGAGTACCAATGCTCGCGGTAGCCAATATCTAGCTGAGCATATTTATAACCAAGGTAAACAAAGCTTTGTGTTGGGAGTATTTCGTTTTCGTTAGCTATACCAGCAACACTTACACCAAAGTAACGGCCAAAATTAGCATACGCACCGCCTTCAACTATTAAATTAGTTTTAGTGGTTTGGCCGCGTTGATTAGGGAGAGTTTTATCTTTTGTGCCCGCAGCGAGTGTTACTTTGGCAAAAGTGCCGGCATCGCTTTGCACGTAAGGACTAATTTGATACGACAATGTTTGGTAAAGCTCAGGGTAGGAGTGTCTTACAGTTTGCAAAACCTTGTAAATATCGTGCGCTTTATAAGGCTTGCTCATTATATGCGTATTTTTACTAACCGCTAAAAGACGTTGTATTTGGTGCTCAAGTTCGGGTGCTTGATTTAAAGGTAAATAAGGAGATACGCCACCTTTAGCTATCGCATTTGCACTGATTGCCAACCCGACGAGCAGCGATATTTTTTTAGCATAATTATTCCGTTAGCAAAATTAGTTCAAGTAAAAACGTAAATGCGAGGTTAACAATAAACGCTTGAGTAAGAAAGAAGAAAAGCAAAGGCTAAACGAAAAGTTTACCGCTTTGAGCTTTCAATCATTGAGGGTATTTATGGTTATTAGGCGCAGCCTTATCATATTGTTATAAGCAGTTCTTTTGTATTGGTTACATTAAAAATTGTTGAATAACTCGGCCTTTAAAGATGGTTTACATAAAAGTGTCATAAATAGTTAATACTCTAAGCGTGCATTCACTATTGGAGCTAATATTTATGCGCGTGTCATCTATTACCCGGTTACTGGCTATATTATTGGCCTTGGCGAGTATTTTATTAGGCTCTACCTTATTTTGGGCAAGCCAAACTTTACTTAAGCTAGAGCAGCAAAATACCGCATACAGCCAACTAAAAAATACTATTTTAGTTGATTTAGCCGGTTATTTAGGGCGTTACTTAGACCAAGGTGACAGCCAATATTTAAATCAAGCCTCTACTTTAATTAACAATGTTAAAGTTAATCAATTATCTATATTGCCAAGTGAGTTAAGCACAACGCTTGAACAGCAATTAACGACCCTCAACAATGACATAAATGGCAAATACCGTGCACTTGGTAAGCTTTCGGGTAACGAAACCGCACTACTTGATAACGCGCTTAGGCAAATGGCAGGCTCAGCATCAACATTAATTAGCTATGCTAAAAAAGCACCTGAGCAAAATAACCATGCGCTAATGTATTACTCTCTGGCGAGTGATTATTACACTGAAGTAATTAATTTATCTTTATTTACCTATCAACTTATTGTTCAGTACGATAAAAACACAGAACAAAGCTTGCAACAAAGCATCGTAAATTTAAATAAATTAGGACAAGCTATTGAGCAGCTTCCTAATTTAGGTGTTATGAGTGCCGTTGACGAAGACGCTCTATTTATTGATGAAGAAGCTGAGGACCTTGGCGACGAAATAAAGTCAGAGCTTGTCAGTTGGCCTAATCGTTATCCACGTGATTTAGCAAGTACCCTTAAGCAAACTCAGTTACGAGAAAATGGCTCTAATGCGTTACGCTCACAAATTAGTGCACTTTCAAATACGGTTATTAATGCAGAGCAGGCGCTTAAGGCGGAGCAAGATAATTTAAAGCAGCAAGTACTTTGGGTATTTTGTGTTGCAATAGGTACGTTGGTTATATTGGCTGCAAGCGTTTATTTTGTACAACGTAATAAAGTACTAAACCCGCTTAGGCAATTACGAGATGGCTTTGCTTTTTTAATTGAAAGTAATGAGCTTAAGAGTATTGAAAGTAAAAATTCAAAAACTGAGATTGGTGAGATTGCGCAGTTTTTTAATCAACTCATCGATAGGCAGCGAACTGAAGCGCAAGAGCGGGCACAAATGCTAAAGGTGGTTAACAGTTTTATGCAGCAAATGAGCGAAAACTTATACACTATTAGTCAACAAGCATCGCTTAGCCATGGGCAAGTAGAACAAAATCAAAACTTATTAAGCGATATTCAACGTATTGGTGAGCAGGTAAATGATATAAATGCACAGGTGGCCGATAACGCACAAAGTACATTTACTGCAATGGAGCAAAGCTTGGGCTTTTCAGCAAATATGTTAGATGCCAGTTCTGATACGCAAGTGCGTGTAGAGCAAGGAATGCAAAGCATACAAGAGTTACTAACAGGTGTTGATGGGGTGGGTAAAATTATTGAGGTTATTCGTAATATTGCCGATCAAACTAACCTTTTAGCCCTAAATGCAGCGATTGAATCAGCACGTGCAGGAGAGCACGGACGTGGCTTTGCTGTGGTGGCTGATGAAGTAAGGCAGTTAGCGCGGCAAACACAAGGATCGCTTAGCGATATAAACGATCAACTAAGCTTGCTAACTGAAAACTCGCGAGTGGTGTCTACGCAAATATCAGCATTGGCCAACGGTGCACAGTCGCAAACACAAAATGCTCAAGAGCTAAAACTAAACTCCGAAGGGGTAGCCAGCAATGCTCAAAGTGCAAACAGCGTTGCTTTTGAGGCAATGGAACTGGCAAAGCAGCAGAGTAGCTTACTCGACAATTTTAGTAAATCAATGCAAAGCATGAAAGGGCAAGTGAGTGAATCCAGTTTACTTGTTGATGATATTCGTAATCAGCTACAGCAGCAAATGCAGACAATAAAAGGTAGCTTGGGCCTTAAAAAATAAACAAAGCTGTATGTTAGTCGCATTAAGCGATAAGCTAAAAATTCATTACGTTTCAATATTTTTTAAGGATTTATTATGATTGAACAAGGCCAAACGTTACCGGCTGTAACACTTACGCAATTAACTAACGACGGCATGCAAACATTGACGAACAGTGAGTTATTTGAAGGTAAGAAAGTTGTGCTGTTTGCTGTGCCAGGCGCGTTTACACCAACCTGTTCAAATGCTCATTTACCAGAATTTATTACCCTCGCTGATAAAATTAAAGCAAAAGGTATTGACGCTATTTACTGTGTGTCAGTTAACGATGCATTTGTTATGAAAGCATGGGGCGATTCACAAAACGCACAAGAAATTGCTATGCTTGCCGATGGTGATGCAAGCTTTACTAAGGCATTAGGCCTTGATAAAGACACCGCTGGCTTTGGCGGTATACGTTCTTCACGTTACGCAATGATTGTTGATAACTCGGTAGTAACCGGTTTGTTTGTAGAACAAGATAAAGAATTTGCAGTAAGCCGCGCAGAATACGTTTTAGAAAAGCTGTAAAGTATAAAAAGTAGAGTTACATTTTAAACGTGGATAAAATTCAGGCTTTTTACAACTTTATTTAACCATAATGGTATTTAAATTTATTTCCTCTAGTCAGAAAGTTTCAGTGAAAATAAAGCGAAATTACGCATTGATATCTGGCCTATTGCAAGTGAATTTAATGCAGTTAGCGCTAAAAAGAACTGCTTGAGATAGATTTATTATCCAGAGTTTAGGTTAATTATACTATGTTAGCTTTAGTGCAGGTTTGTATTGGTTTGTTTCTGATTTTTATTCATGTTTATGCTTATGTTATCCTACGTACTAAATTATTAGGGTGTTACTTTTAGTCGTAGGTTTTGAAATGAAAAAAATAGGCTATACCACTGGGGTTTTTGATCTGTTTCATATTGGTCATCTCAATGTACTTAAACGCGCAAAGCTAGAGTGTGATTACCTTATTGTTGGGGTAACAAGCGATGAGTTATCTATATCGGTTAAAAACAAAAAGCCGGTAATCCCTTTTCAAGAAAGGCTAGAAATTGTCGAAGCGATTAAGTTTGTGGATGAGGTTGTTCCTCAAGTTAATTATGACAAACTAGAAGCGTGGAATAATTTAAAATTTGACAAAATGTTTGTCGGAGACGATTGGAAAGGCACTGATAAGTGGAACGCAATAGAAGAAGACTTTGCTAAGCGGGGAGTTGAAATAATGTATTTCCCTTACACTACGCATACTTCGAGCACTATTTTACGTGAAGTACTTAGTAAAATATAAAACCTGATTAAAATCGTATCTAGTTTAGAGTGTGTTTACTTCCCATACATAGGTTATAACGGCGCATAAATACCAATCCGCAATAATACTTAACCTGAACTTTGCTTGAGATAGATTTATTATCCAAAGTTCAGGTTACTTATACCAATCCGCAATAATACTTAATCAATTTGAGGGATCAAATCTGACGTTAACTGCGTTAAAAATTTCTGATATAGAATAACTAAATAACTAAATAACGAAATTTTTGCCTTGTTATCGACACGATTTTCTTACCTCAAAATAGCTCACTTAATTAAGTAATTGGTATTAATTAAGCTAATTGATATAAAAGCCTAGCTAAAACAAGTTTCAACCCTAAAAATCCAATAATCCTTTGTTTTGTATGTGATTGTTTGGCTTTAAAGTTATGACCACCAATAGTAATTTAGGCTTTTTCTAATTTTAAATTTACGAAGTAAGTTTAAAGGTTTTCTTTTTAGGTGAGATGTACCAGAACAAATTAAATTATTAATAGCGCCTAATACCCTCACACTCGACTTGCCATCTCTGTATGGATGAACACTGTCGCAGTATTGTTTTACCTTTTCTAATGTGTGCTCATCTTTTTGAAAAGCGCTTATTAAAGTACTTTCTAGGTCGGCTTCGTTACTAAAGTTAATCATCCAGTCTTTAGGTTTGCGGTTGTTAAACGCAACGGCTACTTTTTCTTGTAATGCAAATTCGGTAATAATTGATGATGTGTCAGACAGTATAATGTCGGTAGCCTGTAGAATTGGAATCACATCACCGGTGGTAATAAAGGTGAGGTTTTCGCAGGCGAGTGATTTATACATTTCAATTTCTTCGCTTGTCGCTTTTGGATGAAGCTTTACTATCCACTGCCAGTTTTGTGTTTTTAATAGCGCTTTAATATAAGGGTAAAGCTTGTAGGTACTTGTTAGCTTTGGCGAAAAAGTGGGGGCATATAATATGGTAGGCTTATCAGATTGATATAGCGCTATGTCTTTATGCTCAGTAAATAAAGGATCTAACTTTGACCAGCCGGTTTCGACTACGTCGCAAGTGCCATCGTTAATATCATTAAACCCTTGAGTAATATTTGGACCTTGTGTGCAATATAAGTCAAAAAATCCTCTAATATTAAATTTGTTCTTTTTGCCCGAATCAAAGCCATGAAAAACCTGCACTTTAATCCCAGGAAAAAAATGAGGGATCACGTTACCAGGCGCAAGTGTGGCATTGGCGTTATATTTTTTAACTTCTTTTATGTTGAGTAGCTGGTAATCATCAGGCTGTAAAAAGCCCTCTGCCTCACTTCCAGTAGGAATAAACCAAGCAACGCTGCCTCCTCGCTTTTTTATTTCGTGCTCTATGGGTCTTAAAACGTTAAACGAGTACGATAAATTTACAAAAAACAAATATTTAAATTCGCTTGTTTTGTTTAGAGAAGGCAGATCTTTATTTAGCACTGGTGGTTCCTTTTTTAACTGAAAAAGTAAAAGTATTTAACCTAAACTTTGACTAAGCGGTTTAGGGCATGTTGAAATTTGTTCAATCTAGGGGTAATTTAATCTCGGCTCGAGATTTGTAACCTGATAACGGCTCCTGCTTTACCCTACTGGCTTACATCCATGTAAGAATAAGTCAAAGCCGAACAATAAAGAGTCAATCGCCCCTAGGACGAACCCAAGGGTGGCGCATGTTTGGCATTTATGCTGCGTATCGCCTATTTATGGGGAACACCACACAAGAACACCACACAACGTAGGTTCTGCCTTGCCTAATAACCAAATATACTACTGCAAATTAAACCACCAAAGAACAACACGCCCTAATAACATATTGCGTTTAAATTTATCAGCCGTTCAGATTAGTTAATTAAAGTTCAAATGGCGCAACGCCAACTGCCTTCATTTTATAGCCTACTTGGGCTATTTCGCCTGACCACGTTTCTGTACTTATAACACCGGTTACAACGATTGCGTCATACAGGCTGTCTATAGGTACGCCACCTTTAATAGTGACATGCACAATTTGATTTGGCGGCGGTGGCGGTACGTGTATACATGCACCAAAATATGGGACGAGTAAAAACTCAGTAATAATTTCACTGTCACCTTCAAGTGGTACTACAAAGCCAGGTAAGCTTACAGACTGACCGTTTAACGCTTTAACTACAGGTGCGTCTAGATCGGGTTGCACCCAATTTTGATCGCTGCCTTCGTGATTGGCTTGTGCTTGTGTGTCTATTTGCACGTGATTTTTAGGGATTAAGTCTTCCCAAAAAATCTCTTTTGGTGGATTTGCATTACTTGCAAAACTTACGAGTAGTAAATTAATAATAGTAATATATTGAAAAGCTGTTTTATAAAACGTCATGGGATACCTAAAAATTATGTTTTTATACTCATGCCATCGCTGAGAGAATAAAAGTAAGCGCGTGTGGCAGGCACTAAACCAATAATAAAACCAGCTACCATAATAACGCCTATTAATGTGAGTTCATAGTAAGAGAGCATCGCTATATTTACGCTAATACCTGCATGGCTTTGTAGGTAGCCGGCACCTAAATACATAACTAAATAAAATAATGCACAGCCAACTAAGCAACCTAATAAAGTAGTTAACAGTGACTCTATGCTTATAAGTGTGAATAATTGCCAAGGGCGGGCACCTACCGAACGTAATATAGCAAGCTCACGGCGACGTTGACTTAGGTTTGCAAGCAGTGTGGTTAGCATGCCTAGTAAGCTAACAAGTACGACGATTGCGGAAAATAGTTGCAGTGTTTTTTCTACTATGGCGAGCATTTGCCATAATTCTTTCAGTGTTACGGTGGGCATAATACCAAGCAATGCTTCTTGCTTATATTGATTTATATTGCGCCTAATTTGCAATGTGTATAGCGGTGATTTAAAACCCATTAAAAATGCAGTGATTTGTTTTGGATGTCCTATAAGATCGTCATGTTCGTCATGTTCGTCATGTTCGTCATGTTCGTCATGTTCGTCATGTTCGTCATGTTCGTCATGTTCGTCATGTTCGTCATGTTCGTCATGTTTAGTGCTAGCTCTGGCATGTATTAAATCGATAGAGGCAAGCGGTATGTGTAACGTTTTATCAACAGGTGTGCCGGTGGGGTTTAAAATACCGACAACTTTAAATGGGTTGTCGTCATGATGATGAAAGCTAGTATTGCCCATACCGTGGGATATAACGATATGATCGCCAAGTTTATAACCTAATTTGTTAGCTACGCTGCTCCCCAGTACAACCTCGTTAATATTTAAAAATGGATGGCCTTGGTTAAAGCTTAAGTTTTGTTTTTTAGCAAAGCGGTAATGTTCAAAGTAGTCAAGAGTAGTGCCAAGTACAGCTTGGCCTTTATGGCTGTCGCCTAGGCTTATAGGTATGCTCCATTTTACGCCTCGCTGATTGGTTATATATTCATAACTTTGCCAGCTTACGCCGTTGTTGGTATGGCCAATTCTAAATACCGACGCAAGTAATAATTGAATATCACCAGTGCGTGCGCCCACAATTAAATCAGTGCTCGAAATAGTATTACTAAAGCTACTTTTTGCATCAACTCTTACACGCTCAATACTTAGCAATAACATAACGCTAATTGCAATAGTGAACAGTGTTAAAAATACGCTGGCACGACGATTTAATAAGCTTTTATAAGCCAGTTTAGCAAGGATCATATTTGCTCCTGCAAATGGGTTAAATCTATTGAGCGATCGAATAACGGTTTTAAGCTTTCGTCATGACTTACAAATATTAAGGTGCTGTTTAAATGCAATGCCTGTTCAAATAATAACGTTATAAAGCTTTCGCGGTTATTTGCATCAAGTGCTGATGTTGGCTCGTCAGCTATTATTAGCTCAGGGTTACCAATAAAAGCACGGGCTGCTGCAACACGTTGTTGTTGGCCAATACTGAGCTGTGCTACGTTTTTATGATGGTATTGCTCAATTAAGCCAAGTGCGTTTAATAAGCGCTCAGCTTCTTTGTGTAATGTTGTGGCGTATTTAAGTGCTTGGCTTTGCCGTACTTTAGAAAATTGACACCCTAAAATGACATTTTCGATAGGTGTTAAATAAGGTAATAAATTAAAATTTTGAAAAATGGTGCCAATATGGTCGGCTCTAAATGCATCGCGCTTGGTATTACTTTGTGTGTTTAGGCATTGATTTAAAATATACACATCACCGCTGGTGGCTGTATTAATTCCCGTAAGTAACGCTAATAAAGTAGATTTTCCTGAACCGCTTGGGCCATATAAAAAAATACGTTCGCCTTTTTCTACAGCCAGCTCTGCAATCCTTAGAGTCGGTTTTTTATCGTTTTTATGCCATTTAAAAGTAACGTTTTTTAGGCTGATCATTAAATGTATACCTGTATAAATCTGACGAAGATAAAACTCGGGTCAAGAAACTAACTAAGAGGTTGACCTGTAAATATAATTAAAGTTGCTTTTTGTTAGTTAAAATTTTTAAATGCAAACAAGGCGAATTTACGCGTCAATAGTGGGCCTATTGCAAGTGAATTCAACGCAGTTAGCGTTGAAAATTACTGCTTAAAATAGATTTACTACCCAGAGTTCAGGTTATTTAGCTTACCCGTAAAGTTTACCTTATCCCAACAAGCATATAAATATGTGCCTTTATTTGTTTTAAGCATCCGATTGAGCTTTAGGGTTGGCTAGATTATTATACAGCCCACATAACCCCATACCATACTTTGCTCAAAGAGCATCCCTAACCCCGGAGATAGCATGACTAGCTATAAAGTTTTAGATGTAAACGATGATTTACCCATTCGTACCAAAGGTGAAGTACACAGCGGTAAGGTTCGTTCAGTTTATTGGCTAACAGATGAAGACAGCGCGCGATTAATTAGCGACAAAGGCTATAAAGTACCTGCAGGCACTGAGCTTGCAATTATGGTTATTTCAGACCGAATTTCGGCGTTTGATTGTATTTGGCAAGGCGAAAACGGGTTAAATGGCGTGCCAGGTAAAGGGATCGCCCTTAACTCGGTTGCATCGCATTGGTTTAAATTATTTGATCAAGCAGGCCTTGCAGGTAACCATATTGTTGATATTCCGCATCCTTACGTATGGATTGTGCGCAAAGCCAGTACAGTAAAAGTAGAAGCGATTGCACGCCAATACATTACAGGCAGCATGTGGCGTGATTACGCAAAAGGCGTGCGTAATTTTTGTGGTATTGATTTACCAGAAGGCTTAAAAGCAAACCAAAAGCTTGATAACGTTTTAATTACGCCCTCAACAAAAGGTATTATTGAAGGTGTTACCGACATCCCACCTGTTGATGATGTAAATATCACGCGTGCTAACATTACTAATAACTTAGATGTATTTAACTTTAAGTCGGCAGATGATGTAACTAAGTACGAAAAACTGCTAGTTGAAGGCTTTAGGTTAATTAGCGATGAGCTTGCAAAGCTTGATCAAATTTTTGTGGATACAAAATTTGAGTTTGGTTATGTGGAAGATTTAAATGGCGCACAGCAACTTATTTATATTGATGAAGTAGGCACGCCTGATTCGTCACGTATTTGGGATGAAGCCGCTTATCGCGATGGCAAAATTGTTGAAAACTCTAAAGAAGGCTTTCGCCAGTTACTAATTAATAATGTGCCAGAAAGCGATGTATTATTAAATAAAGACCGTATGAATGAACGTGAACAACTTGCTAAAGATTATATTTTACCAGAATCAGTCATGCTTGAAGTGTCAAATACCTATGTAGGTATTGCGAGTAAAATTGTTGGCAAAGATATTGTTATACCTAGCGATCCTCGCCAAGAAGTAATTGCTATTTTAGATGCTGAATACGGATTGATTGTAAAATAACACGACTAAAGGATGACTTAACCTAGTTACTCGGTCTTTATTTGTGGTTACTGGGCTATAATTCTTGCAATTAGTGCTCGTCTCTAATTAACTTAGCTTAACGTTAATAGTTTGGTGTTGTTATGTTAGAGCGAGCATTGCAAAAAATTGCAAAAAATCGTTGTTTTTTAGCGATAGGTTTGTTTTTTAGCCATTTTGCTTTGAGCGCAAATATTGATTTAGTTATACAAGACCAACATGGTCAAGCATTACCAGATGCGGTGGTTGAGCTAAATCAAAATAATATAAAGTCTGCTTTTACATCAAAGACGGTTGCGACAATGGATCAAGTTAATAAGCAATTTTCACCTGAATTATTAATTGTTCAAAAGGGGCAGCAAGTAAATTTTCCTAATAGCGATAATATTCGCCATCATGTGTATTCTTTTTCACAAGCCAAGCCTTTTCAGCTAAAATTATATTCAGGGCAACCAAAAGACCCTATTGTATTTGATAAGCCCGGTGTGGTTGTTTTAGGATGCAATATTCATGACTCTATGATTGGCTATATTTATGTGGCAGATAATCATCTTGTTTATAAAACAGATGAAAGAGGGCGTGTTACTTTGCCAGCCACTTCTTCTGAGGTGACTGTATGGCATCCTCTTCAGCGTGCCGCATTGGAGAATAAAAAAATAATTACTATTAATTCTCAAACTCAGCTTTTAATAACCATAAATACTTCGGTCCCAGAGCTTCGAAATACATTTGGCAGTAAATTTAAGGCCCAAAATGACTAATAGTTTAAAAAACCGTATAACCATACTCTGCGTTGGCTTAGTGCTATTAACCACTGTGGTTAGCTTATTTAGTTTTTGGTGGTCTACGAGTAAATTCCAAGAAGAAAAAGTTAACCAAGATATAAGCGTTGCCCAAAGTGTATACAAGCAATACTTAAAGTCAAAAGAGAGCCTATTATTAACCGCCGCTAAAGTACTTACCTCTGACTTTGGCTTTAAACAAGCTGTTGCTACACGAGACGCCGGTACAATAAGTAGCGTATTATTTAACCACAGTCAGCGTATAAACGCCGAGCTAATGTTGTTAATTGATTTGTCGGGTAAATTAATTTCGGCTAATACCAGCGAAGATATTTACGGGCACGATTTACAGCCGCTAATGAAGGAATTATTAAGTACTTCGGAGCAATCTAGTTTTGTTGTTTTAAATAACGAACTTTACCAAGTGATTTTACTTCCTGTTAAGGCGCCACGTACAGTTGCTTATAGTTTAGTTGGATTTAAAATAAATAACGAAGTGGCCGCCGAGCTTAAAAGCTTAACAGGTATGGATGTAAGCTTTATAGGCAGTGCGGATAATTTAGTTATTAGCTCTTTAGTTAAACGCCCAACCCCTTTTGAACCTGTGAACTATTTTAATACGTTAACCACATCACGCTTTTTTGGTGAATATTTAGTGTATCGCAATCGTGATATTGATTTACCGTCGCTACTTTCTCACCCAATAGTTATTTTACTCAGTGCCGATTTAACGCAAAGTTACAGTGATTTTGAAAAGCTATTTTTTACATTAATGATATTGGCTATTTTAACCATGTTTGTAGGTGTTATAACAAGTAGCTTATTAGCAAACAACCTTACTACTCCTTTATCTCAACTCGCTGTTATTGCTAGGCAATTTGCACAAGGTAACTATAGTTTCGAATTTAAAGGAAAAAAACAAAGTACAGAAATAACGACCCTAGTTGATGCATTTAATAGCATGGGTAACGATATTAATGAACGTGAGAAACAAATTAGTTTTCAGGCTCGCCATGACTCCCTTACAGGGTTTTATAATCGTTCAGCAATGCTAGATGTGTTGGGGGATGAATTAGATGCAACGAATGAATACACACTTGTTGCTATTGATATTAAGGGTTTGCGACACATAAACGATAAGTTAGGCCCTCGTGTTGGGGATGACTGTTTAAAAGCGGTAGCAAGTCGTATAAGTGAGTTTTCTGATGAGCTAGGTGGTTTTCATGCGCGAATTGGCGGCGATGAATTTTTAACGGTATTCCCAGCAACTGCAGCACAAGAGCTAAAAAGTGGCATTGACGGCTTAATGATGCAATTACAGGCTTGCTATACCATTCAAAAGTTAAAAATTAATTTACGGTTTAGTGCCGGTATTGTGCAATACCCAGCGCAAGGTATTACTAGCGATGATTTAATGCGCCGTGTATTGATTGCTGTCGACAGTGCTGCGAGCGATCATGAAAGTATTCATTATTATCAAAGTGGCGAAGATGAGGCGCATTTAGAACGCTTAATAATGCTTGATGAGTTAAAACAAGCAATTATTGACGATGATGGCCAATTATTTATGACCTATCAGCCTAAGTTGCATATGAAAACGCAAAAAATCGATAAAGTTGAGTCGCTTATACGTTGGCAACGAAAAGATGGTAGCTGGGTTAATCCAGAGCTATTTATTGATTTAGCTGAGCAGTCGGGGCTTATTGTTGAGCTAACCGCGTGGGTGGTTAATACCGTTGTTGCACAGGTAGCTAACTGGCAATCAAAAGGCATTGAGTTACAAGCCGCTATTAATGTATCGGCGCAAGATATTGCATTTTCGGGATTTCATTCAGCTTTGGTCAGTACGCTTGAAAAACATAAAGTAGACCCTAAGTTGATTACGATTGAACTTACCGAGCGCGATATGATCGAAAATGAAGAGAAAGGTATTAAAGCACTCGAAAATTTAAAGGCAATTGGCGTTAAAATATCACTAGACGATTACGGCGTAGGGCAAACGTCACTTGGGCGCTTAAAAATGCTACCTATTGATGAGTTAAAATTAGATAAGTGTTTTATTTTAAAACTTGATGAGTCACAAAAAGATCAGTTTATTGTGCAGTCTTCGATTACGTTAGGTCATCAATTAGGATTTTCTGTTGTTGCTGAAGGGGTCGAAACATTGGGGTCTTTAGAGTTGCTTAAAAATATGCAATGCGATCATGCACAAGGCTATTATTTAAGTAGACCGTTAAAAGCTGAATTACTTGAAGAATGGCTTCTAGATCATTATGTATCACATTAAATATTGGAGCGTAGTTGCCTTTTGTTTAATGAGTTTACCGTGTGTAGCCAGCAGTGGAAAACTGCTTGCTACTCCTGGTGTGTCTCAAATTGAAGGCAATGCGGGTGGAGGCATTGTACCTTGGGCGCAACTAGCTGGTTATGCCAGTGATGATGAGTTTTCGATAAATGGCTTTTGTAGCCGGGCAGATGTAACCGATTACACTCTTGATGTATGCGGTGCCCAGTTAAACTTGTTTAATCGTGTTGAATTTAGTTACGCAATACAGCAATTTGATGTACCGGCATTCAATGCGCAGATAGAGCAAAATATTAGCGGCGTTAAAGTTCGTTTATATGGGGATATTGTTTACAGTGAGTGGCCACAATTAAGTGCAGGCATTTTACATAAATCACTGGATGATGGTTCTATTGCACAGTTAGTTGGCGCGAAAAGTATCAGTGGAACCGATTTTTATTTAGCGGCCAGTAAATTACATTTAGGCGCGATTGCAGGTTACAACTGGTTTTGGAACTTAACGACACGCTACAGCGAAGCAAATGAATTAGGCTTGCTAGGCTATGGTGGTGAAAGCGACAGTACTAGGGTGTTGTTTGAAGGCAGTACTGCACTTTTTTTAAGCCGTGAATTGGCCGTAGGTGTTGAGTATCGTCAAAAAGCGAATAACCTTAATTTAGGCGAACAAGATTGGAAAGATGTATTTGTGGCTTGGATACCAAATAAGTACGTGAGTATAACAGCGGCTTATTTAGACTTAGGACGCATTGCCGGTGCTAATGATCAAACTGGTTGGTATTTTTCGGTAACAGGGTATTGGTGATGCAAAATATAGCCTTATTTTTATTATGCGCAGGGTTATTAGTAGGCTGTGCAAATAAACCTGCACTGTCGCTTTATCAGCAGTTAGATGGAAAAGCAGGTATAGCTAAGCTTGTTGATAGTTTTATCTATCAAATAGGTAACGACGAGCAAGTATTTCATTACTTTGAACACGCTAATATTACGCATTTTCGTGATGGTTTTATTTCCCATATGTGTATGTTATTTGAAGGCCCATGTGAGTACAGAGGCGATTCTATGATTGCTATTCATACGGGTATGAATATATCGGAAAAAGACTTTAATCATGTGGTTGATTTACTTGTTAACGCAATGAATGAGCAAAATATTAGTTATAACGTGCAAAATAAAATACTTTCAAAAATGGCACCACTACGTGGTGGAATAATAAAAATATAGGTACCTTGGTTTTTGTTATGTGGCTTTCAATGTAGAATATAAAGAAAACAACTGTGGCGATACTATGAATATAATTTTTGACACTCAAAGCCTTTATTACCTTCCTCAGTACATTCCAGTATTTAAAAAGTTATGCGAAAAAGGCATTAAAAGTCAGTTTGTTTTTTATAAAAATAGTCATCAGGATTTGATTCAAGGTGTTATAGATAACTACAATTTAGAACATATATGGGTTGAAAATCAGCTACAAGCTATTGATTACTACGAGCAAGAAAAATCTGATTGGGTATTTTTTGCTAACTCATTTTGCCATCTAGAACGTTTACATAAGGTATCTAAAAGTGCTCAGCTTGGACATGGGATCGGCCCTAAATCAAGTTATTACACTAAATCTAGCCAAGCTATGACTGCACGTTTTGTGGAAGGTGAATACAGATTAAGCCGCTTACAGAGTATGTACCCTGATGATACGTTTATTGATGTAGGTTTTTGTAAATTAGATCCTATTTTTAATAATGAAGAAATTGATGGAGCACTCTCATTAGAAGGCTTTAGTGATAAAAAGCAGACCATTTTGTATGCGCCAACATTTTATCCAAGTAGCTTAGAACTGTTTCCTGAAAACTGGCCTGAACATTTTAGTGATTACAATATTTTAATAAAGCCTCATTATTTTTCGATTAGTAAAGAAAAGTATAAATGCCATTTAGCGCTGCTAAATCACTGGTCTACTTTCCCAAATGTTTATTTGGCTAAGGTTGAGGATTATTCTCTGGTGCCTTTTTTAGATAAAGCCGACTTGTTGATTAGTGATGCATCGTCAGCTTTATTTGAATTCGCACTATTAAATAAGCCGGTTATTTGGTGTGATTTTTTAAAGTTGAGATGGAGCTATAAAGGAATTTTTTCTTTTCGTTTTAAAAAACGTATGGACCGAGATTACGGGGAATACGCAAATATTGCGGTACATGCTAGTAAATATAAAAATCTAAAAAAACTAGTTGTAGAACAATTAGCTAAACCAGAAAAGCTAGCTAATACTAGGTTAGCTTTATCGGAAAAACTCGCGGGCAAGTTAGACGGCAAAGCGAGCCAAAGAATTGTTGAGTACATAATTGAAAATAACTAAGCTAACTGGACGTTACTATATTTTATAAAAGGATTTCTTAAACTTAAAAATAATAAACTAGGTTTGTTAAATGAAAAAATTGGATATACAACGGGTGTTTTTGACTTATTTCATATTGGTCATTTAAATATTCTTAAAAGAGCAAAATTAGAGTGTGATTACCTAATTGTAGGTATAACAACGGATGAGTTGAGCCAGTCAGCTAAAAATAAAAAGCCAGTAATTCCCTTTCAAGAGCGCATGGAAATAGTTGAAGCAATTAAGTTTGTTGACGAAGTTGTCCCGCAGGTTAATTATGATAAAGAAGAAGCGTGGAACAATTTAAAGTTTGATAAAATGTTTGTTGGTGATGACTGGAAGGGCACTGAAAAGTGGCAAAAGATTGAAGCTGACTTTGCAAAGTTTAATGTAGAGATATGTTACTTTTCGTATACATCTCATACGTCGAGTACAATGTTAAGAAACGTATTAGATAAAATAAATAACACGAAATAAATCATGAAAAACCTTATCTCCTGCCAGCAATTACAAACACAACTTAATGACCCTGCATTAGTGATATTTGATGCAGGTATGCTGCGCCCAGGTGTTTTGGGTACTTATTCGCCGCAAGTAGTGCTGCCTAACGCTAAACGTTTTGACATAAAAAACGAGTTGGCTGATAGGTCAAACCCGCTACCAAGTACAATGTGCAGCGCACAGCAATTTACCAGCGTTATGCAAAATGCAGGCGTAAATAAAGATGCGTTTATAGTTGTATACGAAGATGGCGGTTTATTTAGCGCAGCAAGAGCATGGTGGATGTTTAAAGTTATGGGGCATCACAATGTTAAAATACTCAGCGGTGGTCTTAAAAAGTGGTTGGAGTACGGCTACGACGTACAACAAAGTTATAGCGAGGCTGTAAGTGCTGGTGATTTTGCGGCAAGCTATAATTGTGAGTATTTTATTAATAGTCAACAAGTGCTTAACGCAATAGATGATCCTAATACTTTATTGCTTGATGCACGTGCTTATAAGCGTTTTAGTGGTGAAGAAAGTGAACCTCGTAAAGGTATGCGTAGCGGGCATATCCCAAATAGTCGCTCGTTACCTTTTATGGATTTACTTAATAAAGGTGAAGCCAAACCACTTACTGAAATTAAAGCGATATTTAATGACGTAGTCGGTGATGCGCAGCAGTTACAATTTAGCTGTGGCTCAGGTATTACGGCGTGTGTTTTAGCGTTATTGGCTACTGAATGTGGTTACAGTAATTTAAGTGTTTATGATGGCTCGTGGAGTGAATGGGGCGCAAGTGATTCGTTTCCAATTGCTACGAACGAGACATAAAACAGCTGTAGACGTAGAGCTTGCTCACGTTAAAAGCGCAGCTTTTGCGGTTTAATTTACAAGCTCCACTAGTTCGCCTGCACTCTGCGTATTTACAGATAAATTTAACACCGAGTAAAGATTAGTTGTAGACGTAGAGCTTACTCACGTTAAAAGCGCAGCTTTGCGGTTTAATTTACAAGCTTCGTTAGTCCCGCCTGCAACCTGCTCATCTACAGATAAATTTAACACCGAGTAAAGATTAGCTGTAGACGTAGAGCTTGCTCACGTTAAAAGCGCAGCTTTTCGCTTTATTTTTTATAACCGTACGGGCAATTTTTACAACCGTTTTTACAACACGAACCGCGCTTTAAAAAAACCACTTACTAAATATCATGTAACCACTTTGCATGGTGTAATCGAGCCCTTCAATTAAATTGTCGTTACCTCTAAATTGTTTTGCAAAGTTTATTTGGGTTTTAATAGGTTGTGTATAAACACCCTCTAAAAAAGTATTTATTTTATTAAGCGTGCACTTGCGGCATAAACAACTTGTTGCTGTGATATCAAGCGGTAAAATAGCTGGCAGCTCATTGCACCAACACGCTGATATATCGTCTACATTACACGTTAGAGTACTGTGGCATTGAGTGCAGTTAAGTTGAGTCATTATAATTCTTTTTAGTAACAGTGAGCCAAGAATAACAAATATTATGAATACACAAAAAGCATTAGCTGAATTTATTACGTTTGGTGAGCAAAGGGACGAAGCTATATCGGTTATCGTTTCAAGCCCTGCTGATAGTAATAAAACTCACTGTACTCTCTCAACCGAGGTTTTAATTGATGTACTTAAACGTTGTCTAAGTAACGAAATAGACTTGGATGATTTAGAGCTTTGGGCAAACGTAATTGAATCACGAGATGATATTGATTGTGCTGAGCATGAAGGTGTTATTTATGCGCTCAGTAATAGCGAGCAAATGGGAGAGCTTAATCATCAAAAGCTTGCTCAAATAGTTGCGTTAGTAAAAGTTTGATTTATTTAAAAAGCGAGGTGTAAAACCTCACCTACAACATACACCAACTCGTAGGTGCGAATTTACGTCCGCTCATGTAACGTAGCTTGGGTGTTTAAAAAGCGAGGTATAAAACCTCACCTACAACATACACCAAACCGTAGGTGCGAATTTACTTCGCGCTCATGTAACGTGGCTTTGGTGTTTAAAAAGCGAGGTATAAAACCTCACCTACAACATACACCAAACCGTAGGTGCGAATTTACTTCGCGCTCATGTAACGTGGCTTGGGTGCCAAAAAGCGAGGTATAAAACCTCACCTACAACATACACCAAACCGTAGGTGCGAATTTACTTCGCGCTCATGTAACGTGGCTTTGGTGTTTAAAAAGCGAGGTATAAAACCTCACCTACAACATACACCAACCCCGTAGGTGCGAATTTACTTCGCGCTCATGTAATGTTGTTTTGGAGTTTAAAAGCGAGGTGTAAAACCTCACCTACAAAAAAACCGCACTTCAATTGAATGCGGTTTTTAAATTGAGAACAATCGTTTTAAGCGATTATTTATGATATCCCAAGCACGTTTCAACTTCGTTTTTAGAACCTAAAATAACGGCTACTCGCTGGTGGATTGCATCAGGCTGAATATCCATAATACGCTCAGTACCGGTCGATGCGATACCGCCAGCTTGCTCTACTAACATAGCCATTGGATTTGCTTCGTAAAGTAGGCGTAATTTATTAGGCTTTTTAGGATCTTTGGTGTCGGTAGGGTAAGTAAATAAACCGCCACGGCTAAGCACGCGATGTACATCGCCCACCATTGCTGCAATCCAGCGCATATTAAAGTTTTTAGCGCGCGGGCCTGTATCACCTGCTAGCAAATCATCGATGTAGTTTTGCATAGCTGGTTGCCAATGGCGTTGGTTAGACGTATTAATGGCAAATTCGTTTGTATCAGCAGGAATATCAGCAAAATCTTGTGTAAGTAAAAAGCTGCCTTGTGTTTTATCAAGAGTAAACATGCGCGTGCCTTTACCTGTAGTCAGCGCAAGCATTGTTGACGGGCCGTAAAGTACGTAACCTGCTGCAACTTGCTTATGACCTGGCTGCATAAAAATGCTTTGATCAGCTGCGTCAGAACCTTCAGGCGCTTCCATAATAGAAAATATAGTACCCACAAGTGAGTTAATATCGGTATTTGACGAGCCATCGAGTGGGTCAAATGCCACTATGAATTTAGCATCTGGGTTGCCTGCTACTGTGTAGTCTTCTTCTTCAGAGGCGATTGCTTTAACCGTACCAGATTCCAGTAAAATATCTTTTAACAGCTGATTAGATAATACATCGAGCTTTTTTTGAGTTTCCCCCTGAATGTTTTCATCAAGGGTTGAGCCTAATACGCCAGAAAGCGCGCCTTGACCAACGCGAAACGAAATTTCTTTACATGCTGCTAAAATTGTTCGAATTAATGATAAAAGTTCTCTTGAACAACCATCTTCAAGTAATACTGGAGGGAGTCTACGCATTCTATTTTCCTGATAACGTGTTAAAACCAATCATAATGTGAGAGAGATTAGCTTAGAGCGCTGAAATTCGTCTTAAATAACTGTATTGTTTAAATAGCACCCTATAATGGGACCACCTAATCGTACTTAAAACACAAATAACAAAGATAAGATTATGAAAAAAATACCACTACTAAGTTACATATTCTTTACTGTGCTGTGCTCTATCATAACTCAAGCGCACGCAGCAATTAAGTCAATTGATGAATTTACTACGCAAATGAATCATTTTCCGGGCTATTATTCGTTTTTTTACGATACCCAAAACGCAAAAGTATATTTAAAAGTTGATAAGTTTGAACAACAATTTTTACTGCAGCAAAGCTTGCCTTACGGTATTGGCTCTAACGATATAGGCCTTGATAGAGGTCAGCTTGGTAATACTCACCTTGTGCAGTTTGAGCGTTTTGGCGACAAAGTAATGCTGCGGGCTGTAAATACTTACTATCGTGCCAACACAAGTAATAAGGCTGAACAGCAAAGCATTAAAGAAGCGTTTGCATCAAGTATACTTGCTGGTTTTAAAGTAGTCGCAGAAGATAAAGCCACAGCACTTATTGATTACACACCTTACTTATTAAGTGATGTACATGGCGTAAGCCGCACGCTTGCTGCACGTAAGCAAGGGAACTTTAGCCTTGATGAATCACGCAGCGCCGTTTATATAAATCGCTCAAAAGCATTTGTAAAAAACACCGAGCTTGAAGCCGTACTTACATTTAAGGGCACAAAACCAGGTGAATTTGTTCGCCAAGTAAGTGCCGCCCCTTATGCGCTTACTGTTCATATGCATCATTCACTTATTCAATTACCAGATGATAACTACACGCCTCGTAAGTTTAATCCGCAATCAGGTTTTTGGAGTATAGAACATAAAGATTACGCAGCGCCGCTTGGTGACTCTATGTACGTGCGTTATATACCGCGTCATCGTCTAACTAAAAAGGACTCAAGTTTACCAATTAGTGAACCTGTTAAACCAATTGTTTATTACCTGGATCCTGGCGTTCCAGAGCCTGTAAAAAGCGCTTTGCTTGAAGGTGGAAAGTGGTGGAACGACGCATTTACTGCTGCAGGATATAAAAATGCATTTATAGTAAAAGTACTGCCAAGTAATGCCGACCCTATGGATATTCGTTACAACGTCATTCAGTGGGTACACCGCGCAACGCGTGGCTGGTCATACGGTAGTTCTGTAATTGACCCACGTACAGGTGAAATACTTAAAGGGCACGTAACACTTGGCTCATTGCGTGTTCGCCAAGATATTTTAATAGCTGAAGCACTCGCTGCTCCTTATTTAAAAGGCAATGAAGTTGCTAAAAACTTGCAAGCAATGGCGCTTGATCGTATTCGCCAATTAAGCGCGCATGAAATTGGTCACACATTAGGTATTGCTCATAACTTTGCGGCATCGGTAGGGGATAGAGCTTCTGTAATGGATTACCCACACCCGCTACTTAGTTTTAATGAACAAGGTAAGCTTGATGTAACGCGCGGCTATGCAACAGGCATGGGCGTGTGGGATACCCAAGTAGTTAAATATGGTTATAGCGATTTTACTAACCAAGATGAAAGCGCAGAACTCGCTGCTATTTTAAAGGAGAATAAAACTAAAGGCCTTGAGTTTATATCAGATAGCGACGCTCGTGCTAAAGGTGGCGCGCATCCAACCGCTCATTTATGGGATAACGGCACTAATCCTTCGCAGGAACTTTTAAGAGTACTCGACGTACGCAAAAAAGCGCTTTCGCAGTTTGGTATTAATAATATTAAAACGGGCGATGCATTATCGCAATTAGAGGAAAAACTAGTTCCGCTTTATCTGTTTCACCGTTTTCAGGTTGAGGCTGCAGTGAAACTTATAGCCGGTGTTGATTACGAATACGAAACACGCAGTGACTCACCCGCAAAAGGCGCACAAGTCGTTAATAAAAAAACACAGCAAGAAGCGGTAAACGCTATTTTTGCAACGCTTAAGCCAAGTAACTTATTACTTCCTGAATCTGTACTATCGCTAATTCCGCCAAAAGCGTATGGCGAGTCTAAGTCGCGCGAGAGCATAGTTGGGCGCACAGGGTTAACGCTCGATGCAATGGCATTACCCGAGGTTGCAGTGCAGCACAGCTTGTCGCTTTTATTAAATGCACAACGTTTAAACCGCCTAGCGCAGCAACAAGCACGTAGTAATGACTTTTATAGTTTAGATGAACTATTAAAGACGCTTTATAGCCACGTGTTTAACGTATCGTCGCCTAATACAATGACAGGTAAAATAACTCAGCGCGTACAATTTTTAACAGCAAAAACCATGGCTGACTTAGTAGCAAGCGATAGTGCAAGCCCTGAAGTGCAGGCGCAGTTACGTTACTACTTAGTTAAGTTGAGTGAAGACTTTAACCAAAACTCAATATTGAGCCATACCAGTACTGGCGAGAGTGCGTTTAAGCAATATTTAGCCGAACAAGTAAATCAGTTTTTAATTAAAGGGCAATGGCCAAATAATTTTAAAGTGTTACCAATACCACCTGGATCGCCAATTTAATTATAAACCTCGCTCTTGAGCGCCAATAGCATGTTTAAGAGCGCGAAGTAAATCCGCACCTACAGGGTTGTATATATTGTAGGTGAGGTTTTACACCTTGCTTTTTAAACACCCAAGCCACGTTACATGAGCGCGGAGTAAATTCGCACCTACAGGGTTATACTTATTGTAGGTGAGGTTTTACACCTCGCTTTTTAAACACCCAAGCCACGTTACATGAGCGCGAAGTAAATTCGCACCTACAGGGTTACACATATTGTAGGTGAGGTTTTACACCTCGCTTTTAAACACCAAAGCCACGTTACATGAGCGCGAAGTAAATTCGTACCTACAGGGTTGAATATATCGTAGGTGAGGTTTTACACCTCGCTTAATTAGCTGTGTATTGTGCATGTTCTTTTACTTGCATAAAGTTGGTTTTTTGTTAACCTACTCGCCTTCCATTTTAGTCTTTTTGAGGTGTTTATGGCGTTTCTATCTCGTTCGATATTGGCGTTGTCCATAGCACTTTCAAGCACCAGTGTATTTGCTCAAAAGCAATGTGATGTAGAACTCAGGCATGGGTTAATCATCACCGACGATGTAATTCGAATTGTTGATAAAGGCCAAACACGTGTGCAAATTAACAACAATAACCAACTGTTTATTCGCGGTTATTGGGTTGATTTAAGTGATGACGAAAGTAAAGTGCTCGAGCAGTTTAGTAATGGTATTCGCCATACAGTCCCTGAACTAGTTAATTTAGCCACCGATGGTGTTAATTTAGGTTTAAGTGCTATTGAGCACGTGGTTGAAGGTATGTCAGATAAAGAGCCTGAGGTGCTTAAAACCCAACTGCAATATGTAGAGCGTGCGCTAATGGATAAATTTAAGCGCGGCGATGATTTCTTTTTTATAGCCCCACAATCACTTTCTCAAATAGATGATTTTTTTACTAAAGAGATCAGCCAAAAAATTCATTCCGCAGTTCATGGGTCTCTCGGTGCCATTTTAGTGTCACTAGGTGATGCGTTTAAGTCCCGAGAAGGTAATATAGAAGATCGTATTAACGATATGGGACAACGGATGGATATCATTTCAAAAGAAATTGATAAATCATTGCAAAAAAAAGCACATCAACTTGAGCTAAAAGCTTCAGAATATTGCGAATGCTTGAACGCGCTCGATGTTACTGAGTCTCGCCTGCAGGCAATTGTACCAGGCATGGCTGACTTTGATTTAGTACAGATAAAATCGTAATTTAAATATTAACTATAAAAGCGCGAAGTAAATTCGCACCTACTGGGTTGCACATATCGTAGGTGAGGTTTTATACCTCGCTTTTTAAACACCCAAGCCACGTTACATGAGCGCGAAGTAAATTCGCACCTACAGGGTTTTACATATTGTAGGTGAGGTTTATACCTCGCTTTTTAAACACCCAAGCCACGTTACATGAGCGCGAAGTAAATTCGCACCTACAGGGTTTTACATATTGTAGGTGAGGTTTATACCTCGCTTTTTAAACACCCAAGCCACGTTACATGAGCGCGAAGTAAATTCGCACCTACAGAGCTGCACATATTGTAGGTGAGGTTTATACCTCGCTTTTTAAACACCCAAGCCACGTTACATGAGCGCGAAGTAAATTCGCACCTACAGGGTTGCACATATTGTAGGTGAGGTTTTATACCTCGCTTTTTAAACACCAAAGCCACGTTACATGAGCGCGAAGTAAATTCGCACCTACAGGGCTGTGTATGTTGTAGGTGAGGTTTTACACCTCGCTTTTTAAACACCAAAGCTACGTTACATGAGCGCGAAGTAAATTCGCACCTACAGGGTTGCACATAATGTAGGTGAGGTTTTATACCTTAATCTCATCAGCTGTTAGCAATCTATACTTACCACTTGCTAAGTTTTCATCTAATTTAATACCTGCAATTTTTTCACGGTGCAATTCAACCACTTTGTTATCTACTGCGTAAAGCATACGTTTAACCTGATGAAATTTACCTTCACTTATTGATAAACGCAGTCCGTAATTAGCAAGACGATCGGCAATAGCTGGGCGGGTTAAATCTTTTTCGTTATGCAGCATCACACCTGTGCGTAATTGCTCAAGCGCTTCGTCGGTTATAGGTTCTTGAGTTTCTACTAAGTAAGTTTTAAATTTATTGCTTTTAGGTGACGTAATTTTATGTGACCAATCGCCATCATTAGTAATAATAACTAACCCTGTGGTGTCTATATCTAAGCGACCTGCAACGTGAAAGTCGCTCATATTTGGCTCATCAAGTAAGTCAAAAACGGTTTTATGTAGCTCGTCACTGTTAGCACACACATAACCAACCGGTTTATTTAGCATGTAATAGCGCTTACCTAAAAATACCAAAGGCGTACCTTGGTGCAGTACTTCGTCTTGCTGGGCTAACTGAAAATTATGTGAGGTAATTATTTCGCCATTAACGCTTACTTCTTTTCGCTTAATACTAGCGCGGGCTTGCGTGCGTGGCATTTCAGCTAAGTGGCTAATAAATTTATCTAAGCGGCAAGGGAATTTCATTTTGGTTCACATTTTTAGTCGGCTACAATGGGCGCGATTATAGCCGATTGTGAAATACCATGACAGTGCACAGCACACAAATATTAAGCCTTTACCAAGCAAAAATAGACACGGGTGAATTGTGTTTTGATGCTGCGCAGCAAAATGCGGTGGAAGCTTTAAATACGCTAAGCGAGCAACTTCAAGTTCACACATTATGGTGGCAAAAAGCGCCCTTAACAAAAGGTGTTTATTTATATGGACCAGTAGGGCGCGGTAAATCTATGCTGATGGATTTATTTTATAAAAACCTACCGATTGAGCAAAAGCAGCGACTGCATTTTCATCATTTTATAGCACAAGTGCATACCCAACTTTCGCAGCTACAAGGTCAAAAAAATCCATTAATCTTAATTGCAAAACAGTGGGCTAAAAACATCCGTTTACTGTGTTTTGACGAGTTTTTTGTGAGCGACATCGGCGATGCCATGATTATGGCCAGATTGTTCAATGCGTTGTTTGAACAAGGTGTTGTGCTGGTGGCCACATCGAACGCAAAGCCAGAGCAGCTTTATTACAACGGCCTACAACGAGTGCGATTTTTACCTACTATCGATTTAATTAATAACCATTGCCATATAATTAACGTGGCAGGGGAGGACGATCACCGCTTTAGATATGGTAAAAACAGCCGGCACTATTTTATTAATTTACCTAAACATGATTTTCAAAATGAGTTTTTAGTTTCTTATCCTGCTGCAACATACAGCAATACAATTAGCGTGCATGGCCGTGATTTACCTTATTTATTAAAAGCCGATAATGCCTTAATGATTGATTTTATGGCGCTATGCTCCGGCCCGCGTAGTGCTAACGATTATATGTATTTAGCAACGCAATTTGATGTGTTATATGTATCGAATGTGCCACAAATGGGTGTTAAGGCGACGGGTAAAGTTATAGTTCACGGTATAGAAGATAGTTATCAGCGCGAAAAACAAACACTTGATGAGCACACATTTGACGACGAAGCGCGTCGCTTTATTGCCTTAGTAGATGAATTTTACGATTGCCATAAATTGCTGGTAATAAATGCGCAAACCGACATTGAACATTTGTATAAAGGTAAAAAATTGCGCTTTGAATATGCACGCACACAATCACGCATAGTCGAAATGCAAAATTTGTAACGCTTTGGTTTGATATATAGTAGGCGTAGAGCTTGCTCACGCGAGAAGCATAGCTTCTAATTATTAAGCAATTTTAAAAACTGCGTTTTTACACGCCAGCAAGCTGTGCGTCTACAAGTGAGTTTAACCACAGCGTTAAATTTTATCTGTAGGCGTAGAGCTTGCTCACGCGAGAAGCGTAGTTTCTAGTTATTAAGCCATTTTAAAAACTGCGTTTTTACACGCCAGCAAGCTGTGTGGCTACAAGTGAGTTTAACCACAGCGTTAAATTTTATTTGTAGACGTAGAGCTTGCTCACGCGAGAAGCATAGCTTCTAGTTATTAAGCTATTTTATAAAAACTGCGTTTTTACACGCCAGCAAGCTGTGCGTCTACAAGTGAGTTTAACCACAGCGTTAAATTTTATCTGTAGGCGTAGAGCTTGCTCACGCGAGAAGCGTAGTTTCTAGTTATTAAGCCATTTTAAAAACTGCGTTTTTACACGCCAGCAAGCTGTGTGGCTACAAGTGAGTTTAACCACAGCGTTAAATTTTATTTGTAGACGTAGAGCTTGCTCACGCGAGAAGCATAGCTTCTAGTTATTAAGCTATTTTATAAAAACTGCGTTTTTACACGCCAGCAAGCTGTGCGTCTACAAGTGAGTTTAACCACAGCGCTAAATTTTATCTGTAGACGTAGAGCTTGCTCACGTGAGAAGCGTGAGCTTCTAGTTATAAAGCTATTTTAAAAACGGCGTTTTTACACGCCAGCAAGCTGTGCGTCTACAAGTGAGTTTAACCACAGCGTTAAATTTTATTTGTAGACGTAGAGCTTGCTCACGTTAGAAGCGTGAGCTTCTAGTTATTAAGCCATTTTTAAAACTGCGTTTTTACACGCCAGCAAGCTGTGCGTCTACAAGTGAGTTTAACCACGGCGTTAAATTTTATCTGTAGGCGTAGAGCTTGCTCACGCGAGAAGCGTAGCTTCTAATTATTAAGCTATTTTAAAAACTGCGTTTTTACACGCCAGCAAGTTGTGCGTCTACAAGTGAGTTTAACCACAGCGTTAAATTTTATCTGTAGACGTTGAGCTTGCTCACGTGAGAAGCGTGAGCTTCTAGTTATTAAGCCATTTTAAAAACTGCGTTTTTACACGCCAGCAAGCTGTGCGTCTACAAGTGAGTTTAACCACAGCGCTAAATTTTATCTGTAGACGTAGAGCTTGCTCACGTGAGAAGCTATAAACTTACCCTTCTTGGCGCACAATATTTTCAAGTGCACGAATATTGGTAATTAAATCCTGGCGTTGCGGGTTAGCTTGCAATGCTTTTCTAAGATGCTTCAGCGCACTAGAGTAGTCTTTAGAATCAATTGCTATTTGCGATAATCCAAGCCATGCCGATAGTTGGTAATCAGGAAGTGCCTGTGCACGAACATACATAAGTTTAGCTTGGGTGAGTTGGCCTTTACTGCGATATATACTTGCTAAACTAAGTAAAGCATCACCTAAATTCGGGTTTATTTTAAGTGCGTTGTTTAAACTTTTAAGTGCGCGCTTAGTATTACCTTGTTGCATAGCAATTTGTGCGCTGTATACAGAAAACTGCGCTTGTTCATCACGGGGTAGCTGCTTAGTTAATCTTTTTGCGCTGCCTATTAGCTCTTTAGCTAAATCCCATTTTTGTTGAGATACAAGCCAAGCTAGCGTTTGCATCGTGGTATTAATAACCTCAACTTGCTGCTGTTTAGTGGCGTGTTTTAAACCTTGCTTTAATAAACTAACAGCGCGTTCAGTGCTGCCTTCACTTAAATGCAGCTGGGCTGCTAAAAGCTGGTTACTGGTATCTTTAGGGTTGAGTTTTAAGGCCACTTCAATGGCGGCAAGTGCTTTTTTATTTTGCTCTAATTGCAGTGCTATTTGTGCACGTTGTAACCACAATTGAGCATTATCAGGTGTTTTATTAAGTAACTCTTTTAATAATGCATTTGCTTGATTTAAATCGCCCGATTCAATTAAGGCAAACAATAGCCCTTGTTGGTACTGAGGCGTTTCAGGGGCAAGCATCAGTGCTTGACGATAAGCGGCTACTGCGCTCCAAGGCTGGCTGTGTTGTACATGAATATAAGCAAGTTGCGCATAACTTTGTGCATCTGCTTGGCCCTGTTCAATACTGTGTACTAGGTGTGTTTGTGCCTTGTTGTAATTTGCTTGTTGCATGTATAAAAGACTCAAGCCTTGGTGTGCTTTTACTAAGTTAGGTGCGGCTTTTAAACATGCTAAATATGCATTTTCGGCGTTATCGAACTCTTTTAAGGTGAGTAAAACCTGAGCACGCAATAAATTGAGTGCGGTGCTATCTTGCGTGAGGTCGCGGTTTTTAAATAGCGCGGCTACTTCGTTATAATTACCTGCTTGTAGTAATGGTTGCACTTGGCGTGCAAAGCCACGTTCAGTCGGTTCAATAAGCATTTCAGTAGGACTAAGTAATTTATTATTTATGGCCAATTGCCATGTTGGATCGCTAGGAGATAAAATTACTTTCAGTGGAGTACTAACTGTGTTTGCATTCACATTACCAACAGCTAATAAAGGCAATGAGCACATTAAAGTTGTTAGTAATGCGTGAGTGAAAGGTTTTAGCGTTTTAATTACGTTCATATTTTTCATTTTAATAAGGCTTAAAGCTTAAGGTTTAAATTCGATGGGCCAAATAAAGCGAGCGCGTACGGCTTCGCCTTCTTTTTTAGGTGCGCTAAAGCGACTCTGTTTAATTATTTTATCGATTGCAGGTTTAAGCGACGGATACGGATTTTGCACCACTTCAATCAAACTTACATTGCCACCCTCATCAATTAGTACATCGAGCTTTACGGTAAATGTATCAATACCTTGGCGAGTTAAGCTTTTTGGGAGTAATGCTTTTACTGGTGTGAGTAAAGTGGGTAGGCCGTCGAGCTGGTTTAGGCTAAGTGCATCCCAATTTACATTGACCGATTGCCATTGTGGCGTACTTACTTTTACACTTGGCGTATCGGGTCTTACAATTTTTAGTTTACTCTTTATTTTAATTTTAACTGCTTGAATAGAAGCGCCAGCACCTTCCACCATTAAGCTTTGCGCAGGCTTATTTGCTTGTTGCTGTTGTATTGAAGGCGGAGGTGGTGGCGGTAATGCCACCATAGCTACCTCGCGTACAATAACTTTATCTTGCACTATATGTTCAGCTAGTTGAGCGAGCCATAAAAGTAACAATGCAGCAGTAAGTACTATTAGGCTTAGCGCAAATGCAAACAATGGATGACGAATATTTCGTGATTTTTGGGCCGGCGTAATTGCGTACATATTATTGTTTGGTCGCTAAATTAACTTGTGCAGCACCGGCAAGCTTTGCCTCGTCAATCACTTGAACAAGCAACTCGGTAGGTACTGTTTTATCGGCTTGAATAACCACAGGGCGCTGTTGTTGCTTTAGCATTTGTTCAACGCTGCTACGCACGCCAGCAACACCAATTTGGCTGCCATCAAAAAATACTTGTTGGGTGTCTGTTATGGCTAAAAATATAACTTGTTGTTCTAGACGGCTGGCCGATACGGCTTGTGGTTTATCAACCTCAACGCCACTCTCGCGTACGAATACCGTAGTCACAATAAAAAATATTAACAATATAAATACCACATCAAGTAGCGGCGACATATCAATATGTTGGCCAGATTCTTGTTCTAAGCGATGTTTTAAACGTGATTGCATGCTTATTACCCTAATTGTTTACTTAGTGCATGTAATTTAGGGTTGCGCTGCGAATATGCTAAATAGGCTTGCATTAACCAAGCAGGAATAGCGCACACCAGACCAAGTTGAGTGGTTAGTAATGCATGGCCAATTGCATCACTCATTAACTCATTATGACCCTGAGCCATAACTTTAAAGGTATCGAGTAAGCCAACAATTGTGCCTAGTAAACCAAGTAGTGGCAAAGCCGCAGTTAAAATAGAGCTTACTTCTTGCCAATAACCTTTGCGTTGTGTTTGATAATGTTTCAGATGTAGTAAGTCATGAAAAATCAATTGATACACAAATAAAGCCAGTAAAATAATGCACCAACAAATAGGGTTACTAATGATTTGATCAAACATTGTTTTTCCTTCATCTAGCTGACTTAGCTGTAATGCAAAGCCTTCTAATTGGCTGTAATAGGCTTTAGCTTTACGCGATAACAAGGCGTTTAGTACCAGAGCTGGTATAGCAACGACTAAACCAAGTTCTGTGGTTATGAGTGCTTGTGCAATGCCACCTGATACGACCTCAGGATCGCCTGATCCGAACAAGGTCATCATTTTGAATGTTTCGATCATACCGCTTACAGTACCCAGTAAGCCAAGTAGTGGTGCTACTGCTGCAGTAACGGCTATTGCACCAATAAAGTTATCGAGCTTGTGTTTATCGTGGATAAGTTGGTTAAATAACTGATCATCTCGTACTTGGCCTTTTTCGCTTTGCAAGGTTAGGTTAAATAGCTGTTGCTGCATGCCATTAAATTCGCTGCTATTTTTACTTATAAACAATTTCTGTAATTGCAATTGCGAGTGCATTTTTATTTTATTTAAACGCAGTAACTGAGCTGCTTTCAGTAATGCGATAGTTAGTGCAAAGCAGGCAAATAAAATAATAGGAATAGCCCATAAACCGCCTTTTTCTAAATGCTCCAGCGGACTTTCTTGTTGAGACTGACTCGTTACTAAATGCGTTAAACTCGGATCAAAAGTGAGGAGTGTAGATCCTACGCCATTTTGTTTTAAGGTATTATCGAGTGGGTTATCGTCACTTGTAGATTGCACTAGCGCTACCTTTAACGCGTTAGATTTGTCGTCTAAATCGAGTAATCCAGCTAGTTTTGGGGTTTGTGTACTAAACCAAGCAACTGGGCCTATTTTAAGGGTATTCGCTTGGCTTAATTCGCCATTACTTAGCACAACCGATTGCTTTTTAAATTGTGGATAAAGTGCCTGTTTTTGGCCATTAATAAGCGATACTACTTGTTTCAACAATTCGTTTTGATCATTAGTAATGTGTTGGTTTTTACTATTTTGGCGTACAAATCGATTTAACAAATTTAGCTGATATTGTTGCTGCTGTTGCCATGTATCTAGGCGTGTTTGCAGCTGATTTAAACTCAAAGTATCTTCATCAGCAAGGCGGCGGTTAACGGCAGCCTGCTCACGTAATTTACTCAGTGATTGCTGCTTGTTAAATATATTGTTAGCAAGAGCAGCTTGCTCTTTGGCAATGTTATTTTGAGTTTTATTCAACGCGCGTTGAGCTGTTTTAATGTCACTTAAAATACTTTGTTGCGCGTCATCACTGCTTGCTGCAAAAACGATGTTTGCACTAAAGAGTAAAGCTAAAATATTAGCTATTGTAAGGATGCGGGCGAAAATCATTATTTAGCCCCTTTTTGTGTGTTTTTTGCATAACTTAAGATAGGTAGTGTTACCCAGTCAGCAGCGCGCTTTTTTTGTTGAACAGCTATTCCTAATGCAACTTGCTCAGCGTTAATACTCGGATCGAACTCCCACTGCCAGCCTAAATCACTTGGAAAGCCAATGCCTACATAACTTAAATCTTCACTTACAAACCAAGCTTGGGCTGCACCTAAGTAAAGCTGTTTTACCCATACTTCTTGGCCGTCAGGGTGCAGAATTGCCATTTCGTGTATAGAAATCCGTTGCTGAAAATCACGTAATAACCCCAGCATCTTGAGTGCTGTTTGCAATTTATCTGTGGTATTTAGTTGTGAGTTAGTTAAATCACCTGTGTTTTTCCAACTACTTAAAAGTGGCGGAGGTAATTGAACTTGTAATGAAAGTAATTGCTGGGAAATGCGTGTAAGTTGTTCGTTTAATTGTTGTTGATCGTTTTCAAGTTCCGATTGTTTAGTAACAAGCTGTTCGCGTTTTTGAGTAAGCTCGCTGGTGCTTTTTTCTACGCTGATTAAGCTCGCTAAGTTGCTGCTGCTCAGCATCTAAAAGCGTTAATGTTTGCTCCATACTGCTTTTTTGTTCAAGCCAATGAGTATTTAATTTATTGTTTTGATTTTCTATTTTCAGCCATTTGTTGATGAGTTGTTCTAATTCGCTAACGGTATCGGCTTGCACTGTCATAGCGCAACAAAGCGCGATAATCATACTGATTGGTTTAATTAAACTTCGCATTGTTCAACAAAGACCCTGAAAGTTACGACGAGTAATTACATGGAGCAATTACTGTTAATTTTTAAGTGCGCATACAATATAACAACAGGTATAACAACGCAACTGATAATAATTAGCGTTTACATTTATTTGTGGTGGTGGTAGGATTTTGCCGAAATTCAACATGTACCTAATTAGTTTAAACCTCGGAGTAACCATGAGTAAGCCATCGAATAAAGGGAATACCTACGCAAAACCAATTGCGGCGGTTGTTACAGCCACTCTTTCAACTTGGGCGAGTGCACAGGATGTTCAAGAGTTATCGGTAACGAAAGCGCAAACTAAAACCGAGTCTAGCTATGTTGTAGAAAAATCAACATCGCATAAATATACTCAACCGCTACTCGATACGGCTAAAACAGTTACTGTAATTAACCAAGCGGTAATGAAAGATAGAAACGTAGATAGCTTACAAGATGCATTACGCAATGTATCAGGTATTTCTTTAGCTGCAGGCGAAGGTGGTTCTCCTACTGGCGATAGCATGTCTATTCGTGGTTTTAGTGCCGCAAGTGATATTTTTGTTGATGGTATTCGTGATGTTGCAGGATACACTCGCGATGTTTATAACATTGAAGCCGTTGAAGTAGCTAAAGGCCCTGGTTCTGCAGTCTCTGGTCGTGGTGCAACAGGCGGCAGCGTTAATCTAGAAACTAAAAAGGCGAAATTAGACAACTTTAATGATGTTTCGTTACGTTTAGGCACAGAAAACGATTACCGTGGTCGTCTTGATACTAATATTCAAGTAAACGAAACAAGCGCATTACGTGTTAATTTATTGTCTGATTCAGGTGATGTTGCTGGCCGTGATTATGTTGAAAATGAAAAAAATGCAATTGCTGTCGCTTTGGCTACAGGGCTTGGAACCAACAGTCGATTTGATCTTAATTTTGAATACCAACGACAAGATAATTTACCAGATTACGGTATTGCATGGGTTAGAAGTGATACCCCAGTTACTGAACTAGTTGGCAATGAATACGCTCCACCACCAGTCGATTTTGATAACTTTTATGGTAACGTTTACCGTGATTATGAAGACATAGAAGCTTATTCAACAACTGCTCGTCATGAGTATGATTTTTCTAAAAATACTACGTTACGTACACAAGTCCGTTTAGGTAAAGTTAAGCGTGAATCGGTAACAACTGCACCACGTTTCTTTTCAGTTACAACCGATACAGATATTACCTTTGCAGATGAAAAAACACGTGATACAGAAAATTCATTGGCTGCATTACAAGTTGATTTAATTGGTAACTACGAGTTTGCTGGTTTTACTCACGATGTTGTAGTGGGTATTGAACTTGCAAACGAAACGTTTACACGCCATAACTTTGTTGCAACTACGGCTGATAATCTAATTGAAGATGGAATCCGTAACAACTTATACAATCCTGATGCAACAATTGCATTTACGGGTGTGTACGGTCGTAACGGTACAAGCATTGAAGCTAAAGCTAAAAACCAAGCTATTTATGCATTTGATACAGTAACCCTTAATAAGCAATGGGAAGTTACAGGCGGAATTCGTTTTGATAGCTTTACTACGGATTACCATTACGATTACGCGAACCCAAGTGCTTTAATTTCTACAAGTGACGACTTATTTAGCTGGAATGCAGCTGTAGTTTATAAACCTACAGAAAACGGCAGTATTTATTTTGGGGCGGGTAATTCGTTTAATCCTTCAGCCGAAGGTATTACGGTATCTACTCGCGGAAATACAGCAGATCTTGATCCAGAAGAAAGTAATAGCTATGAATTAGGTACGAAATGGAACTTAATGGATGGTCGCTTACAAACTAATGCAGCTCTTTTTCGTACTGAAAAAACAAATGCTCGTACCGATGATCCATTTGCAGAAGATACACGAGCTGATTTATTAAATGGCGAACAACGAGTTCAGGGTTTAGAGTTATCAGCTACAGGTTTAATCACCAAAGAGTGGACCGTTATTGCATCGTATACTTATCAAGATAGCGAAGTAACTAAAGCATCAGGTGAAGATATTATTCAAATAGGTAATGAGTTACCACGTACGCCTAAAAATAGTGCGAGCATATGGACAACATACGAAATATCTGAGCAATTATCATTTGGTGCAGGTATGCAGTATTTAGGTGAGCGTTACAGTAGCTCATCGTCTACTCGCGCTCGTGCTCCAAGCTATACTATTTTTGATTTAATGGTTGCGTATGATGTATCAAAAGATTTGAGCTTGCAGCTTAATGCTGAAAACTTAGGTGATAAAGATTACGTTAACCAGTTAGGTGGCGGACACTTTGTTCCTGGTGAAGGTCGTAAGTTTAGCTTAACGGCAAGTTACTCTTTTAAACTTTACTTTAAGAGTACATAATCATTAAGGGCAGAAATTTCTGCCCTTTCTTTTTATTATGTGAGAGGGCGCACATGTTAGTTAAAATACCAGAGTTGTTAACTAAAGAAGAAGTTGCTTATTGTCATGAGGTTTTACTAAAAGCACAGTGGGCAGATGGTAGTATTACGGCTGGGCATCAATCAACGAAAGCTAAAAATAACTTACAGTTACCTGAAAATAGTCCTGAATGCCAAGAGCTTGGCAACATTATTATGGCTGCTCTCGCTCGTAGCAATTTGTTTATGTCGGCAGCACTTCCTGCAAAAATATTTCCTCCATTATTTAACTGTTATCAAGGCGGACAATCGTTTGGTGTGCATGTAGATAATGCCATTAGGCAGGTTCCTGGTACGCCTGTAAAAGTACGAACAGATGTATCAATGACGCTTTTTATTAATGAGCCTGAAGATTATGAGGGTGGAGAATTAGTTATTGAAGATACGTATGGATCGCACAGCGTAAAATTACCAGCTGGGAGTATGGTGTTGTACCCATCAACCAGCCTGCACCGTGTAATGCCAGTTACAAGTGGGCGAAGGTTAGCCTCATTTTTTTGGTTGCAAAGCATGGTTAATAGCGACGAAAAACGTGGTTTACTCTTTGATTTAGATATGTCGATTCAAAGTTTGCGCAGCAAAGTAGAAGATAGCCCTGAGATTATTCAGTTAACGGGGGTTTATCATAATTTGCTTAGGCAGTGGGCACAGACATAACGAAGATACTCGTTATTAAGTGTTAGATTTAGATATAAGTAATTAAAAGCCGCGCTTTTCGCGTGAGCAAGCTCTACGCCTACCGGCAAAGTTTTACAGTGTGGTTTGATTTACGTGTAGACGCGCAGCTTGCTGGCGTGACGAGCTAACTTAGCGATCAGTTGTAGGTATTAAAAGCCGCGCTTTTCGCGTGAGCAAGCTCTACGCCTACAGCCAAAGTTTTACAGTGTGGTTTGATTTACGTGTAGACGCACAGCTTGCTGGCGTGACGAGCAACGCTCGTAATTTATTTAAATGATTTATTCATAAAGAGTAGCTTAGCAATCAGTTGTAGATATTAAAAGCTGCGCTTTTCGCGTGAGCAAGCTCTACGCCTACAGGCAAAGTTTTACAGTGTGGTTTGATTTACGTGTAGACGCGCAGCTTGCTGGCGTGACGAGCAACGCTCGTAATTTATTTAAATGATTTATTCATAAAGAGTAGCTTAGCGATCAGTTGTAGGTATTAAAAGCCGCGCTTTTCGCGTGAGCAAGCTCTACGCCTACCGGCAAAGTTTTACAGTGTGGTTTGATTTACGTGTAGACGCGCAGCTTGCTGGCGTGACGAGCAACGCTCGTAACCTCATGCTTTGGTGTCTTCTCACTTACCTTTATTCTCTTCTTTTTGTGCAATAACGTTTTAGATAATTTATTTACATAGAGTTTAAAGGGCGCTTTACCTGCTGGTGCAACAGGCAAAGCTTATAAATTACTTTTTACTTAACCTTTATAACCGTTGGGGTTATTTGACTGCCAACGCCATGTATCTTGCATCATTTCATCAATGCCACGCACCGCTTCCCAACCAAGTTCATTAAGTGCTTTTTCTGGTGCTGCATAACAGGCGGCTATATCGCCTGGGCGGCGAGGTGAAACCTGATATGGCACAGCCTGATCGCTGGCTTTAATAAATGCATTAACCATTTGTAGTACAGAATACCCGTTACCAGTACCCAGGTTGTAAACTAATGCACCCGTGCTGCTGGCAATTTTATCAAGCGCTTTTAAATGACCAATTGCTAAATCTACAACGTGTATATAGTCGCGCACACCTGTACCGTCAACTGTGTCGTAGTCATCGCCAAATACAGCAAGTTGCTTTAATTTACCCACAGCAACCTGTGCAATAAACGGTAAAAGATTATTTGGGATACCGTTAGGATCTTCACCAATTAGGCCCGATTCATGTGCGCCAACAGGGTTAAAGTAACGCAAAATAGCAAACGCAAAACGCTCGTCTGATTTAGCGATATCTTGCAGCATCATTTCAACCATCAGCTTAGATGTGCCGTAAGGGTTAGTAGTACCGCCTACAGGGAAGTCTTCTTTAATTGGTAAACTAGCCGGATCACCATAAACGGTAGCTGATGAGCTAAATACTAATTTAAATACACCAGCTTCGCGCATTGCATCAACAAGCGTTAACGTACCTTGTACATTATTTTGGTAGTATTCAATTGGTTTAGCCACTGATTCACCAACCGATTTCAAGCCTGCAAAATGTATAACGCTATCAATAGTATGTTTAGCAAACACTGAATCTAAAAAAGCTTTATCGAGAATATCACCTTGGTAAAAGGTAGTATCTTTACCTGTGATTTTTTTAACACGAGCAAGAGATTCTTGCGATGAATTGCTCAAATTATCAATAACAACAACATCATTACCTTGCTGTAAAAGTTCTAAAACAGTGTGCGAGCCAATATAGCCTGCGCCACCGGTTACTAAAATAGTCATGAAAGCTCCGTGGTTACCTTTTATCAATTAAGCTAATTTCACCATAAATTATGATTATTTACATGCATTATCTGTATTTATTATTGCTCTACTAAAGTCTTTTTTAAATTAAATACAGTTAATGTGGTTTAGAGCTTATTGGTCTTTCAGGATTAAAATTTGTTCTATCTAAGGAGTATTTAATCGCGGCGAGAGGTGTGTAACCTAGTCGGTTCGGCAACTGCTCTTGCGTTATCGCCTATGTATGGAGAATAACCATATTAAAATCAGCGTACTACTGAAACTTCTAGCTAGGAAGAAAAGCAGGCTTTAATCGCAACAGGAAGTTTTAAAATCACAAAAAGCACGGTTAGGACTTTTGTTGCATTGTGAAAAGGAACTAAACTAGGTACATTTGGTGCTTACTCAAAGGGAATTTTATGAAAATAAAAGTATTACTACTCACTTTATCTATCGCTTCTTGTTCTACTTTTGCTAACGATGTTAGTTTTTCGATTGGGGGTGGCTATCCTTACTTAGTTATTCCTGAAGTGTCTTTATCGGCTAATGAGAATCAACAACGCTGGTATGTAAACTATAAAATAGGCCTTGATGATGGATTTTCAGCAGGTTTTGAACAAGCAGTAAGCGATAATAAAAAGCATGCATTTGGCGCGCTTGTGGGCGCTATTGGCGCAAGAGATACAGACCAAGAATGTGAAAGTTCAACAAATGATATAGCAACTGACTTTGCTAATACGCTAGGCTGCACAATTGGCAGTATTTTTGATGAGGAAACAACTAACGGCATAGGGCTTACTTACAGCTATAACTTTAATGGATTAAACAATGCCGGTTTTAGACTGGAATTAGATGTAGGCTACGGTAAAACAAGTGACAGCAATGAAAAAAGAGCCGATGGCGGTATTAGCGTAAGTTACGAATTTTAACTACGTAGGATTTGTATTAGTTAGTATTAAAAAAGGCGCTTAAAGCGCCTTTTTTAATGAGCCGCTTTTAATGGCGATTAATTTTAAAGTCGAGTTGTACCTGAGAAATAGCGCTAACGGGTTTGCCATTTTCAAACTTTGGCGCGTAACGCCATTGCTCAAGCGCTGCTTTGGCTGATTTTTCAAATGCGCTGCCCCCTTCAGAGCTAAGTACTTTTGGGTTTTTTACAAAGCCAGCTGCGTCTACCTCAAACTCCATAACAACGCTACCATCGGTACTAAATCTGGCTTTGTTAACTGGGTATTTAGGGTTAACACGATAGAGTGGCGTTTGCTCTTGCGATTCTTTCCATGGCACCATTTTAGCAATTGCTAGACAGTGTTTGGTTGCTTCTTCGCTTTTACCTTGTTTTTCGTACAGGCCAATAAGCTTAGAGTGAGCGCTTAGCTCTGCGCTGTGATCAAAGTTTAAGTTACTATCGAATACATTCACTATACGGTTTAGCCTTTCAATTGCTTGATTGTATTTTTTACGACCTTCTGCGAATGAGGCCATTAAAAAATCGGCTTTTATGCGCTCTAGTGAGTTTTCTGGTAAGTTTTCTTGGTAGTACTCGTCGGCTTCTTCTAGGTAGTTTTTCGCTTCGCGATATTTTTTAGAGCTAAACTTTTTAGCAAGCAGTGATGCCGCTTCTAGTTTCATGTCGGCTACAAATTTAGGTTTATTTTGTGTTTTAGCTATATCTATTATTTGTTCTAAAAAGTTAGCTGCTTTGTAAGCCGATGTTGTGTAGTTAGCTTGACCGAGCAGTGCATCAACTGTTTCTATTGATTGTTTGCCGTGATTTGCAGCTAAAATAGCATGTGCTTTATTATAAAGTGAAAAACGCTGTTCGTTTAGCTCATTGCCGTAGCCTTTAATGGCTTTAGCGTAGTTAATAGCTAAGTTAGCGGTGTTATCTGAGCTTTCACCATAAACGGCTTTACCTGATGTGTAAGCAAGTTTGGCTGTTTGTTGTACATTTTCGTCTGCTTTAACTGCCGCTAAATAGCTTTGATATGCTTGGCTAAATACCGCTTGAGGATCGCTTACTTGGCTGGCGAGTACTGTAGTACTTAAAGTTGTTGCGCTTAAAGCAGATAAACTTAAGCCCATAAATAAAGCGAGTTGCTGACGTTTCATAATAATCCCTATCGTTGTTTAAAATACAAAATACCAAACGCGCCCGTAAGTGTCACTGATTAAGGTAAATCAACGTAAATAACATTGGCTGTTATTTGTATTAATTTATTGCTAATAGTCATTGAAAATAACCTATGTCGTCGCCATATATTTGCCATAAAAAGTCTTGTACTACGGTGTATTTATCCTGTTTTGTGATATTATCACTTTATTGTCGTGTCGTAGTTATTTAAATATTTGGATTTGTCGTGGCGCAAGTAAGAGCAAGAGTCCAGCTTAATGTTGGCAGAAATAGTGATATCCCTGCAGAAATAATCTCATTTACTGATTTAAAAGATGGTAAAGAACATATTGCTATGGTGTTTAACAACGCTGATAAAGAGCAAGATGTACCGCTTATTCGTATGCATTCTGAGTGTTTAACGGGTGATGTGTTTTACTCATCGCGTTGTGATTGTGGCGAGCAGCTAAATGAATGTATTGAAATGATGCACGAGCAAGGCGGTATTTTATTGTATTTACGCCAAGAAGGCCGTGGCATTGGTTTATACAACAAAATTGACGCTTATGTACTGCAATCGCAAGGGATGAACACCTACGAAGCTAATAATCACTTAGGCTTTGCTGATGATTTACGTGACTTTTCGGATGCGGTATTAATGCTTAATGCGCTTAATTTAAGCCACGTTAAATTAATGACCAATAATCCTAAAAAGCTTAACGCATTAAAAGATGCCGGTATTAATGTTGACTCGGTTGTGGGCACGCATGCACACATTAAAGCGGGTGTTGCGGGTAATAAATCGTACCTAGAAACAAAAATTAAGCATGGCGCGCATATGTTAGATATTAAGAAAATTAAAAAACCTTAATCATTTAATTACGTTTCGTCTATTAATCCCCCTCACGCCAAGTTATACTTGGCGTGTTTCGTTTTAAATTAAGAGCAAGTATGTCTACACAATTACGAATTTTTAAAGCCGATGCAGGGCTAAAGTGGTTAAAAGCCGGATGGCTTATTTTTAAAACCCAGCCAGCAACCTTTATTTTTATGCATTTATTTATTGGCATTGTAGGGCTGCTGTCTTTATTTTTACCTTTACTGCAAGTCGTAGCAGCACTAGCTACGCCATTTTTAACCGCAGGGTTTTACCAAGCGGTGCTTAGTAAGCAGCAGGGCGGAAAAATTATGCTAGCCGATATTCTCAAGCCATTTGCGGCTAAGGGAAATCGTTTAGGGTTATTACGTTTAGCACTTTATCAAATGGGTGCGGGTATTTTAATGGCGTTACTTGCTAATGGCTTATTTGCCGATGCAGTGGCTGTTATGAGCCAACCAGGACTTGATCCAAACGTAGCACTTGAACAAATGCTTGAGAGTATTTCGGGCGCGAATGTAATTTTATTTTTTATGGCAATGCTAATTTATTTAACGGCGTTTGCTTACGCTGTACCGCTTGTTTATTTTAGTAAAGAAACACGCATTTTAACGGCGCTGAAAAAGTCGTTAATGGTGTTTTATCATAATATTTTGCCACTTGGCGCTTTTGGTCTTATTTGCGCATTATTTATGGCGCTTTCGATGTTCTTATCGTTCTTACCACTGTTGATTTTAATGCCGATTTGCTACATTAGCTTTTTTGTATCTTATCAAGCCATTTTTATGCCTGTTGTACCACCGAGTGACGACATTAATGTTAAGCCACTTAGTAGTGAAACAAGCGGGCGTTTTGACGCTTAATGGATGATAAATTAAAGCAAAAACTAAAAAACTATGTACTTTGGTTACTAGGGCGCCAAGAATATTCGCGTCGTGAGTTAACGCTCAAATTACAGCAAAAAGAAGCGACAGAAGAGTTTATTGAAACGCTGCTTGATTGGTGCGAAAAGCATAATTTTATTAACGAGCAGCGATACTGTGAAGGCTTTGTAAGAAAACACATATTTAAATGCCACGGGCTTAAGCGAATACAAAGCGAAGCTATGGGCAAAGGGATTGATCGTTCGCTACTTGAATTGGTAGTTGAAGAGCTTGAAATAGATTGGTTTGAGCTTGCGCAGGATGCGTACAATAAAAAATATTCGAATACACCGCCAAACCTCGATTACAAAGATAAAGCTAAGCGCGTGCGCTACTTAATGTATCGGGGTTTTAGCTACGATGAAATTAATTTTGCAATGCAAGCACAGTAAATACAGGTGAGACTTTCAAATGCAGCACATGACTACCGCACAAATTAGGCAACAGTTTTTAGACTTTTTTGCCAGCAAGCAACATCAAATAGTACCTTCTAGCTCGCTTATACCGGGTAACGATGCCACGTTGTTATTTAACAATGCCGGCATGGTGCAATTTAAAGATGTATTTTTAGGCGCAGAAAGCCGCCCTTATACACGTGCGACAAGCTCGCAGCGCTGTGTACGTGCTGGCGGTAAGCATAACGATTTAGAAAATGTAGGCTACACTGCTCGCCACCATACATTTTTTGAAATGTTAGGTAACTTCAGCTTTGGTGATTACTTTAAGCAAGACGCGATTAAGTTTGCATGGGAGTTTTTAACTGAGGTAGTAAGCCTACCTAAAGAAAAACTTTTAGTAACTATTTATCACGATGATGAAGAAGCGTTTGGTTACTGGGCTAACGAAATTGGCTTACCAGAGGATCGTATTATTCGTATTGCGACCTCAGACAACTTTTGGTCTATGGGCGATACGGGTCCGTGTGGTCCGTGTTCTGAAATATTTTATGACCATGGCGAGCATATTTGGGGCGGACCTCCGGGCTCTCCAGAGGAAGACGGCGACCGTTTCATCGAAATTTGGAACCTTGTATTTATGCAATACAACCGTCAAAGCGACGGTACAATGTTGCCTCTACCTAAGCAATCTGTTGATACGGGAATGGGCCTTGAGCGTATTTCTGCTATTTTGCAGGGCGTGCATTCAAACTACGAAATCGATTTATTCCAAGGCTTAATTGCTGCTGCTGCAAGTGTTACTAATGCACAAGACATGGACGACAAGTCACTACGCGTAGTGGCCGATCACATTCGTTCGTGTGCGTTTTTAATCTCAGACGGTGTTATGCCATCTAACGAAGGCCGTGGTTATGTACTGCGCCGTATTATTCGTCGTGCTGTGCGCCACGGTAACAAATTAGGTGCACAAGGTTCGTTTTTCTATAAATTAGTTGCTGCGCTAATTGAGCAAATGGGTCAAGCGTACCCTGAGCTTGCTAAGCAACAAGAAATTATTGAAAAAGTATTACGCATTGAAGAAGAACAGTTTGGTAAAACACTTGAGCGTGGCTTAGCTATTTTAGAAGAAAGCTTAAGCGACCTTAAAGGCGATATAATACCGGGCGACTTAGTATTTAAACTTTACGATACGTACGGTTTTCCAGCTGATTTAACGGCCGATGTTGCGCGTGAGCGCCAGATGACAATTGATCATCAAGGCTTTGAAGAATGCATGGCTGTACAACGTAAAACAGCGCAACAAGCGGGTAAGTTTGGCGCTGATTACAATGACCAATTAAAATCAGATAAACACACTGACTTTAAAGGTTACGACAGCACACATTACAGCGCGACCGTTATTGAAATTTTTGCCGGTGGCGAAGCTGTTCAGTTATTAGAAGATGGTCAACAAGGTATTGTAGTACTAGACCGCACACCGTTTTACGCTGAATCAGGCGGTCAAACGGGTGACACGGGTACTATTACAGTTGCTGGTGGCGAATTTAATGTTACTAATACCACTAAGCTTGGTAATGCTTTTGCTCACCACGGTACTGTGCAAGGCCGCATTGGTGTTAACGATAAAGTGGATGCAACTATTGATGATACGCGCCGCGACAGCATTAAGAAAAACCACACAGCTACGCATATTTTACACGAAGCACTACGCCAACTATTAGGTGACCATGTAGGCCAAAAAGGCTCACTTGTTCAGCCAGATCGTTTACGTTTTGACTTTTCGCATTTTGAAGCAGTTACTAAAGATGAGCTACGTGAAATTGAGCGTGTAGTTAATGACGAAATTCGTCGTAACTTTGCACTTAATACTGAGCTTATGGCTATTGATGATGCTAAAGCGAAAGGCGCTATGGCATTATTTGGCGAAAAGTACGATGACGAAGTACGTGTAGTTACTATTGGCGACTACTCTATTGAGCTTTGTGGTGGTACTCACGTTGAGCGCGCTGGCGATATTGGTTTATTCAAAATTGTATCTGAAAGCGGTATTGCCGCAGGTGTTCGCCGAATTGAAGCGGTAACTGGTGCAGAGGCTGTAGCGTACGTTAGCGAGCAAGAGCAACAACTTAGCGATGTTGCAGCTTTAGTTAAAGGCGATAGCGCATCGGTACTTGAAAAAGTAACCGCGTTACTTGAAAAGTCTAAAGGTCTTGAAAAGCAAATTGCGCAACTTAACGATAAGTTAGCAAGTGCAGCGGGTGCGTCTTTACTTGATTCGATTGTTGAAATTAATGGTGTTAAGCTACTTGTAGCAAACGTTGAAGGTACTGAATCTAAAGCGCTTCGCGGTATGGTTGATGACCTTAAAAACAAGATTGGCTCAGGTGTTATTGCCCTCGGTGTTGCCAGTGGTGACAAAGTAAGCCTAATTGCCGGTGTAACTAAAGATTTAACAGGCAAAGTAAAAGCCGGTGAATTAGTTAATCACATGGCAGGCCAAGTAGGTGGTAAAGGTGGCGGTCGTCCAGATATGGCACAAGCCGGTGGTAGTGAGCCACAAAACCTTGCTGCTGCACTAGATAGCGTTACAGCTTGGTTAACTGAGCGTACTTAAGCCTAAGTGGCGCTTATTGTTCAAAAATTCGGTGGCACTTCGGTCGGCTCAATAGAGCGAATTGAAGCAGTCGCCGACCTTGTTGTTAAAACCAGACAACAAGGACATCAAGTGGTTGTGGTGCTCTCTGCTATGTCGGGAGAAACCAACCGCTTAATTAATCTCGCCAAACAAATTGATACTCGCCCGAGTAGCCGTGAACTAGATGTACTTATTAGCACCGGAGAGCAGGTTTCTGTATCACTACTTGCTATGGCTATTATAAAACGTGGCCACTCTGCTGTGAGCTTATTAGCCGATCAAGTCAATATTTTAACCGATAACATGTTTGGTAAAGCTCGTATTGCAGAGGTTGCTGCTACGCGTTTGAAGCATGAGCTTGAGCATAATCGTATTGCTATTATTGCTGGGTTTCAGGGGCGTGATGTTGAGGGCAACATTACAACGCTTGGGCGCGGTGGCACCGATACATCGGCTGTGGAAATAGCTGCGGCTATAAAAGCTGACGAATGCCAGATCTATACAGACGTTGACGGCGTATATACTACAGATCCTCGTGTTGAACCTAACGCGCGCAGAATGAGCCAAGTTACCTTTGCCGAAATGCTAGAACTGGCAAGTTTAGGGGCGAAAGTTTTGCATATTCGCTCAGTAGAAGCCGCAGGCAAACATAATGTGCCACTTAGGGTGCTTTCGAGCTTTAATCCCGATGAAGGTACATTAATAAGTTTTGAGGAGAACGATATGCCAAGCAAGGTTGTATCGGGGATTGCGTTTAATCGTGACGAATGTTTAATTAAGGTACAAGGTGTGCCAACGGGTACGCAATATCTTTCAAAAATATTGAAACTTTTTGCCGAAAATGGCATCGAAATAGATATGATTAATCAAGTTAATCATAACTTTGAAAAAATAGACTATGCTTTTACTGTGCACTCGAATGATTATCTGCAAACACTTGAATTGCTCACTGAGCAGCAAGTTCAATTAAGTGTTCAAAATATATGCGGATTAACCACAGTGGCAAAAGTGTCTGCTGTTGGTATGGGTATGAAATCGCATTCTGGTGTCGCGAGTCTATTTTTTGAAGCATTAGCGCAAGAAAACATTAATGTAGTTTTAGTTTCAACATCCGAGATTAAAATTTCAGTTTTAATAGATGAAAAGTACTTAGAGTTGGCTGTTCGTGCATTACACAAAGTATTTTTAACAGAAAATGAATAGATTGGGAGTTTTTACTTACTTTTCAGTCTAATTTTTATTAGTATGTTTAAGCGGAATCTTATAATTTTTATTGGAACATGGGAGCAATAGAATGCTAATACTAACTCGTAGAGTAGGTGAAACCCTAATGATTGGTGACGAAGTAACAGTTACCGTTCTAGGTGTTAAAGGAAATCAAGTTCGAATCGGTGTTAACGCACCAAAAGACGTATCAGTGCATCGTGAAGAAATTTACATGCGTATACAAGCTGAAAAGTCTAACCCTGAGCCGGGCAATGCTTAATCAACATGTAATACCAAACTGCATAAATCCTTGATCAATTTAACGAATTAAATTGCACTATAACGTCGTTAAAAATTTTTTATTTAGAACAACTAGATACAAAAATTTTTGCCTAGTTCTAGCGTAATTTTCTCAACGTTAAATAGACCTCATATATAAGCAGATTGGTATAAAATAGCTGAGTAATTTACTTAGCTAAACAAAAAAGCCACTCATCGAGTGGCTTTTTTGTTTATATAATTAATAATTTCGGGGCTTAAAATTTGTTTTGAAATATATTGCATACCACGTTTATTTTTTAATAATAATCCGCGCTCTGTATCTATAACTTCGTTTATATCTTGCCATACTAATTGATAGTTTTTGTAATGATTAACCGATTTAATGCCTTCGTCATCAAAAGTAAGGGTGACTTCTGAGCCAGATGCTCTGCTGAGCATTTGTCTGGTTACCCACCAAGGACGGCGATAGTAAAAGGCAACGCATTCAAGAATAGCCAGCATGATTAAAAAAGAACCTAAGTAATGATCATTTAAACCATAAATACCAAACAAACCCAGTGCTGTTAATAGCACGAGTAGAAAATATTTAGGTTGCGCACGTTTACTATAAGGAAGCGACTCATCGAAGCATTCATAAAAGTAAGGTCTATCAAGTGTATAGGTAGTAGTTAATGCCATATTGTTTTACTTAAAACATATTTTTTCCTATTTTAGCAAGCTAAGCTGCAAATGCGCAGTGTTTATATAAAGAACCTGAACTCTGGATAATAAATCTATCTCAAGCAGTTATTGTCAGCGCTAACTGCATTAAATTTATTTGCAGTAGGCCAGCTATTAACGCGTAAATTAGCCTTGTTTTCACTGAAAATCTCTTAATCAGAGCTCAGGTTAAATAATATTTTTTCCTTGTTCAGGATCTCTTGATTTATCTGCTTGTTCACGTATTTCGTCAGTATCACTGCTCACATCATCGAGTGTTTTAGTTTTATCGTCTGTTTCGTTAACTATGTTTTTTACTTTTGGTGATTGTTTTTGCTCTGAACCAAAAATAGTTTCGTTAGCAGGTGTAAGTAAAATACGCTCTCTTGCGTCGTCAGGCATGCTGATATTGTGCTTTGTAAATTCGTTTACAAGTTCTCGCATAAGTTGTGAGCCTACTTTTAATGGGCTGTGCTGCTCGCTATTAACCCAAAAGAACAAGGTAAAGTTAATAGTGGATGAGCCAAGGTTTTTTATTAATACTTGCGCTGGTGGGTCGCTTAGTACGGCACTTTGCTGATTGGCAATGTCGAGTGCGAGAGTTTGTGCATTGCGTATATCGTTATCATAGCCAATACCTATTTCTACTTTACCGCGCATTTTGGGATTGGCGGTGAGATTTTTAATGGTGTTTTTGTACACAGTCGCATTTGGTATTTGAATATGATTACCATCGTAATCCACTAGTGTTGTTGCCCGTGCGGTTACTTTTTTAACGATCCCTAAGCGATTATCTACCTCTATTACATCATCAATTTTAAAAGGTCTTTGTATGCTTAGTAATAAACTGGCGATGAAATTTTCTGCTATGTCTCTAAAAGCGAAACCTAATATTAAGCCTATTAATCCTGTTCCACTCATAATAGCGACTGCAAACTCAGTAAGCCCAGCTAAACGTAAAAATAAGTACACGCCTAATAAAATAATTAAGGTGCTAATACTGCGCCTTGCGACCAAGTGAACGAGTTTACTGTCGGTCATATAATCGATGGGTTTTATAAGTAGTCGCGAAAGCGGCCCTGCGATTAAATAGCTTAGTACTAAAAGGACTGTGCCAAGTAATAGAGTGGGTAATATTTGCGCTGTTGCGTGCAGTAATTGCAGACTTTGTTCGTGGAAAAAATGCCATGAAAGTATATCACCTTCAAAACTATGTGTTATGAGAGGGGCATTATTTTGTACTATGTTGTTTGCTTGGCTACTGGGCATGGCTGTCATCCGTGTTTAGTTTTTATAATTGTTAGCAGCAAGTTTAGTACCAAATGTTCAATATAACTTGGCAAACATTTTGCTGAGATAACGTAACACAAATTTTGGGATTTAGAATGAAAGAGACTAAACGAGGGCAGCAAGCAGCTCAACCTGTGCATATTCCTGTAGTAGGTTGGTGGGATATTGTTAAGCGTATTTTTAAGCAAATGAACGAGGACAATTTATCGCTTGTTGCTGCAGGAGTTGCGTTTTATGCACTGCTTGCTATTTTTCCGGCTATTGCCGCCGTTGTTTCTATTTATGCTTATTTTTCCTCTCCTACTGATATTAGTGAACATTTGAGTTTGTTTGTTACGTTATTACCTGACAGCTCACGAGAACTCATTTTGTCTCAAGTTTCAAGTCTTGCTCAAAGTTCAAACGCTAGTTTAAGTATCAGTGCATTGGGAACTTTAGTACTTACTATTTGGAGTAGTTCTAAAGGGAGTCAGGCGCTTATTACTGCGTGTAATATTAGTTATCGAGAATACGAAAAACGCTCATTTTTTAAAGCGTTACTAGTGCGCTTTTTATTTTCTATGGGTGCGATTATCGTTGCTATTTTTTCACTTATAATTATTGGTATCTTGCCAATTGTACTTAACTTAGTTGGACTTAAAGAAGGCATAGATTTACTGATCAAGCTTATTTCTTGGCCATTATTGGCTTTAATATTTAATTTTACATTAGTGCTCTTATATCGCTACGCCCCGCACCGAAAGCCAGCTAAATGGCGTTGGATCACAATAGGATCCTCCATTGCTACCGTGCTTTGGATTTTGGCATCTATTGGTTTTTCATTTTATGTGTCGCGTTTTTCGAGCTATAACGAAACCTATGGCTCGTTAGGTGGGGTAGTTATTATGTTAATGTGGCTTTATATAAGTGCCTATATTGTTATTTTAGGCGCTTCGACTAACGCCGCAACGGAACAACAAACGGCGATAGACAGCACAATTGGCCCCGCAAAAAAAGAGGCAATCGAGGCGCATATGTAGCCGACCACCTCGATGTGAAAAACAAGTGATTTAATTTACTATAACTTAGGGCGATGAGTTAAAGATTGTTAATCTAAACTCAGGTTAATTAATTGCTCTTTAAACTCTTGTGCAGCAGGCCCTAGTCTGTCTGTGTCATTACACATTAAATATAACTTAAGGGCACGGGTTGTCCCTTGCTCTAGATTTAGTACCTTTAATTTTTCCTCTTCAATTAGGTGAGATACTTGTGTACGAGGAAGCCATGCATAACCTAAATTTTGGCTAACCATATCAATAGAGTTTCGTAAATGACTAACCGTCCAGCGCATATCTGCGCCTAGCCAACCTTCATCATGGCTAGTTTGCGTGCCAGAATCACGAACTACAATTTGCCTATACAATTTTAAATCACGAAATGACAAAGTCTCTGTGCGCTGATGCAGCGGATGATTTGGGTGTGCTACAGCGACAAATTCTATATTACAAAGCTGGTTACAACTAATACCGTAAATAGGAATTGAAGAAATAGCTAAATCAACAACGGCATTATTTAATAACTCGTTAGCGCCCGTTAACACGCTTTCTATTAAATCGATTTTTAAAAGCGGATAAAGTTCACTGGTTCTGGCCAGTGCTTGATACAAAATGGGGTGGGGGAATACTTCATCAACTGCAATTTTTAATGTGCTCTCCACACCTTCGCTGAGCGTATTGGCGACAGATTCTATTTTACTCGCTTCTTCAATTAAAAACTCTGCGCGGCGTAAAATAAGTTTCCCGCTGTCTGTTAAAAAGGCTTTGCGACCCTTTACTTCAAGTAATTTAATTTGCAAAGCGACTTCTAGTTTTTGCACTGCGTGATGTACCGTTGACTGGCTTTTATGAACAGCTGCACTTGCACCAGCAAATCCACCATGGTCAACAACAGCCTTAAACATTTTCCACTGCTCTAGTGTTGCTTTCGCCATATTTTATCCTACTACCACTTTTATCTGATTGCATAACTTGACCGCATAGACTCATTATTTATTGCGTAACAGTTAAATTTTTTGTTGGATTATTTAGATAGAATGATTTTTTATTTTTCGAAACGCCATAAAATCATTTCTATTTTTAAGTAGTCGTATCCATTTATTGTAAGTAAGTGATGAGGAGCCTGTACCAAAGCCGTCGAAAGCAAGCTGCATTCTAATTTTTCTAATCATTATTAAACAACTTTGCATTAGTACTTCAGGATTAACAATCAATTACTCAGCAATTTAAGTAATTTAAGTAATTGATAAAGCGGATATTTAAAAAATAAGTAAAAATAACCACGGTAATACAAGGTTTAAAATATGAACAATAAAGCATAGTTTTCTATTTTTTAGAATGTTATGGCCAATTTAAAGACATAGTTGTTTTATTTAATGAATGATTTAATACCTTCATCAACTTCTTTTTTAAAGCGAATTAAAAAATGAAAATATCAAAAGTGCTTACAGCTTATGCAACTCAAGATGGCGATGGCGTAAGTATTAGTCGTATCCCAGGATTTGATGGTAAATATTTAGATCCATTTTTAATGATTGACGAACTTAAGTCAGACGACAAAAAAGATTATATGGGAGGTTTTCCAGAGCATCCCCATCGAGGAATTGAAACGTTTACTTATATTTTAAAAGGAGGCTTTGAACATCGTGACCAAATGGGTAACAAAAAAGCAATTAAAGCAGGTGATGTGCAATGGATGAGTACAGGGCGCGGCGTCATGCACAGTGAAATGCCACTCGCTGATACCGTTGATGGATTGCATGGCTTTCAAATTTGGATCAACATGCCAAGTTTGGATAAGATGCGCGACCCACGTTATCAAGATACTACGCAAAATTCAGCTCCGAGTTTTACAAATACGCACGGTGTGACGTTAAAAGCACTTGCGGGGTCGTGGCAGTTCGAAAGTGAAACGCTTACAAGTAGTTTGCAGGGTTTAGCTGCTAATGCTTTACTTGCTGACATTACATTACCCGCTGGTAAAAGCGTTCATTTGGAGCCTCTTAGCCAACAAAAAGTAATGATCTATATTCATAGCGGCTCAATAATAACAAGCGACGATCAAACAATCCCAGCCGGTAAGTTACTTATTTTAGAGCCAGACAGTGATATTAATATTACCTCAGAGCAAGGCGCTGGTGTTTTGGTTTTAGCTGGCGATCCACTTAATCAACCGATTGCTCACATGGGGCCGTTTGTAATGACGACGCAAGCTGAAGTACAGCAAGCAGTGCGTGATTATCAAAACGGCGAGTTCGGCAAAATTTAACCCTATTTTTAGGAGAATTTCATGGGATTATTAGTTGATGGTCAATGGCAAGATAAGTGGTACGACACTGATTCAAGTAACGGAAAGTTTGAGCGTGAAGCTGCGCAGTTACGTCATTGGATAACTGCTGATGGTAGCGCTGGAATAACGGGCGACGCAGGTTTTAAAGCCCAATCTAATCGGTATCATTTATATGTATCACTTGCGTGCCCTTGGGCGCATCGAACGCTTATATTTAGAGCGTTAAAAGGGTTGGAAAATTTAATTACTGTGTCGGTTGTTAGCCCTGATATGCTTGATAGTGGTTGGGCTTTTGATACGCAAAAAAACAGTACTGGTGATGCTTTATTTAATAGTAACTACTTACATCAAGTGTATACAAAAAATAACCCAAAGTACTCCGGGCGGGTAACCGTTCCCGTATTGTGGGATAAAAAGCTAAATAAAATTGTCAGCAATGAGTCTGCCGATATTATACGTATGTTTAATAGTGCATTTAATGAATTGACTGGCAATACCGATGACTTTTATCCTGAAGAATTGCAACCAAAAATTGACGAATTAAACGCGTTGATTTATCCAAATATAAATAATGGTGTTTATCGTACGGGTTTCGCAACAACTCAGGATGCGTATGAAGAGGCGTTTAACGATTTATTTAAAGCACTCGATACAGTAGAGGGGATTCTGAGCAAGCAGCGTTATTTAGCCACAAACAGACTCACCGAGGCTGATTGGCGCTTATTCACTACGCTGATTCGGTTTGATAGTGTGTACGTTGGTCACTTTAAATGTAATTTACGCACAATTGAAAGCTACCCTGCACTGAGCGGATATCTTAGAGATCTATATCAAGTTAGAGGAGTGGCCGAAACAGTTGATTTTTATCATATTAAACGTCATTACTATTTTAGCCATACAATGATCAACCCGACACAAGTTGTGCCAAGTGGTCCAAGTATTGATTACTTATCTGATCACGGTAGAGGTATTTATCTTTAAGCGAGTAGCCTAACAAGCCAGCCATATTTTCTAACCAAGCTGGTTTCGCTTTTCCCTGCTTGTACAGCAGCACCGGCTAAAAAAGCACTTGTTAGTCCTACTTTAGTTGCTGCAAAACGTTTTAACCGATATTGAAACGCCGCATGGTGTTGGCGTTTTAATTCACTGCGCATATCCATTTGCTTACTAAGAGCTTGAACGTTTTTGTTTGGGGCCTTAATTAAATTATCTACTAACATACTAATTCCCATGTAAATTTAATAGCTGCTTTAAACTTTTAAGTGTTTTACTAAAGCCAATTTTATTGCTTAGGTAAACTGTGTTTTTCCAAAGCCATACCAAACAAGCAACTTGCAGTGAAGTAGCTGTTACAATACTCAGCCATACCGACCCAAAGAGATCGTATACACCGTATCCAACAGCACCTAGAAATCCTGCCCACAACAAAACCAAACCACTGGCAAAACAGCCTAAAAATATAGTGATCAATGCAAGCGCTCTAAGCGACAACCGCCATTCAGCTTTAGCAAGCTGATGGGTGATCTCTCCTTGGGTCTGGTAATCATCCTTGAGCTGCTTAGAGTACTCTAAAAGCTTTGCAATATGATCTTGCCAATCGTCCTTTTGGCTTGGCTGCTCAGTAGCTTGGTTTTGCGCGTTACCATCCTTGGTTGCGGTTGTTTGTGGGTTATTCATCACTGATTACTTACGACGAAATAATGATGTAATTAACATACCAGCAGCAAAAGCAATGCCCGCAGTTGCTAATGGATTTTCAGAAGCGAAAGCACGTGTTTTTGCAGTGCATTCGCTCAGCTTTTCGCGTGCAATAAGTTGTTTTTCGCTTAGTGCTTCTGCTGAACTAGAAGCGCCTTTACGAACACTGCTTTCAGCTGTTGCTGCTTTGCTAGAAAGTGCATCTACAGCATCGTGCGCCGCTGATGTGGCTTTCTCTGTAAGTGGTGAGTCAGTATTTTTTAGTTTAACGTCAGGCTTAACATCTGAAGTTGTGTTTGGTTTCGTATTTGTTGCAGTAGCCATAATCAATCCTTAATAAGTTAAAAATTTAAATAGTGATTTAGACGATGCAATGATTAAACCAAATTTAATTTTTATTTTAACTTATTGAATTTTAGTTATTTTTTTGTTCCTCCTGGTTTTATCATGGTTGGTAATTAAAAAAAACAGTAACTATTACTACACGGTTAGGTAAATTTTACAAAGAAGGTGAAAATGCTTAAAAAACTGTAAATATTCATTGTTTATTCAGTAAGCAGAACGTGTAGAAATAAGCATATTAAAACTAAGTAAATTTTTTTCGCTGTTATTCCACTTTTTCCCACGTAATTCAATCGCTTTGCTTGAACCCTTATTTTTTCTAGCTTTGAGACTCGTTAAAGCTGGTCAGCTTACTTGACAAAAAGGCTTGTCAAGCCCTAAACTGGAGGACTGTGGTAAAAAGTGGTTTTTAGTGGATCAAACTGGATCAAAGTAATCGCTAGGTGATTAAAATAATTTAAAGCAGGCTGTTTATGTTTCGTGGCGCAAGTTCACTGAGTTTGGATGATAAAGGACGCTTTGCGGTACCAACCAAGTACCGAGAATCTCTGCTATCTGAAGACCAAGGAACTGTTATTTGTACTGTTGCGCTAAATGAGCCGTGCTTATGGTTATATCCGCTTGCTGAGTGGCAAGAAATAGAAAATCGTTTAGCTAAAATTTCAAATATGAATCCACGAGCTCGACGTATGCAGCGTATGTTGCTAGGGAATGCCACAGAATATCAACTTGATAAAAATGGTCGGATTTTGTTAGCGCCTTCATTGCGTGCACATGCAGATCTAGGCAAAAAAATAATGTTGGTTGGTTTGATGAATAAGTTTGAAATTTGGGATGAGGCGCGTTGGAACGAACAAATGCGCCAAGATACTGAGCTTGAGAGGCTTGGTGATTTTGAACCTCACCCTGATTTAGATAATTTCACTCTCTAACAGCACAATAAAAGGCAAATAATAGCTAATGACAGCGCAATTTGAACACGTATCCGTTTTAATGGACGAAACCATAGATGCCCTTGCAATTAAGCCAGACGGCATATACATGGACGGCACTTTTGGACGTGGCGGTCATTCAGGGCAAATATTAGCACGCCTTGGTAATGAAGGTCGTTTGCAAGCGATTGACCAAGATCCGCAGGCAATACAATCAGCTGAAAAGTTTGCTGATGATCCGCGATTTGCAATTGCACATACTCGCTTTTCAAAACTTTACGAAGTAGCAGAGCAAAACGATCTCATTGGTAAAGTCGACGGGATTTTATTAGATATAGGTGTGTCGTCGCCACAGTTAGATGATGCTGGGCGTGGTTTTAGTTTCATGAAAGACGGCCCACTAGATATGCGTATGGATCCAACAAGTGGTCGCAGTGCAGCCCAATGGTTAGCTGAAGCTGAATTGGATGATATTACCCATGTAATTAAAAAGCTGGGTGAAGAGAAATTTGGTAAGCGTATTGCGCATAAAATACTTGAGATTAGAGAGCACACGCCAATTACTACGACTAAGCAGTTAGCTGATTTAGTCGATGAAGCAGTACCTGTAAAAGATAAGTTTAAACACCCTGCTACTCGTACTTTTCAGGCGATCCGTATTTATATTAATAGCGAACTTGAAGAGATTCAAACGGCATTGCAGTCTGCAATTAAGGTCCTTAAACCCGGTGGTCGTTTGGTTGTTATTTCGTTTCATTCATTAGAAGATCGTATTGTAAAACAGTTTATTAGAAAACAGAGTCGGGGAGAAGTATTACCCAGAGGTCTGCCTTTAACTGACGCACAAATAAATAAAAATCTGACGTTAAAGGCAGTGGGTAAAGCGATTAAGCCAAGTGCCGCTGAAGTTGAGCGTAATCCGCGTTCTCGTAGCTCTGTACTTAGGATTGCTCAGAGGCTGGAATGAATATAAAAGCGAATCATCGTCAACCACCTAATTTATTTTTTGAAATTGTTAAAGGCCTAGGAGCTAATAAGCTTACCTCGGCCTTGTTGGTTGTGATATTCGCGTCAAGTTTAACTGTGGTACAAGTAACACATCTTGCTCGAGGGCAACTTATTGAACAAGATTCGTTACTCCAAGAGCGTGATGAACTTGATTTAGAATGGCGTTATTTATTAGTTGAAGAGGAATTTTATTCACAGCATGCACGTATCGAAGAAATTGCGAAATCACAGCTAAAAATGAAACGACCAACGAGTCAAGATGAACAGGTAATAATACTGCAATGAGAAATCGAGGCAAAAAACCAGTAAATAACTTAATTACATGGCGCTTTATGCTGGTGTGTGGCGTTGTGTTTATGGTGTTTGTAACACTGGTATCTCGTGCTGCTTATTTACAAGTAATTGAACCTGACAAAGCCCGTTCTGAAAGTGATAAACGTACCGTACGTGTCGAAAAACTTCATGTCCAGCGTGGGATGATTTTTGATCGTAATGGCAAAGAGCTCGCGGTGAGTGTACCGGTAGTGAGTGTGTATGCAGATCCTAAAGCACTTCACAAATCACTTGTTTCTAAAGTGATTAAGCAAGCGCGTAAAAATGGCGAGGATCAACAATCACTTGCAGACAATGCGGTCGAACTAGATAAACGTACAGTGCAGTATTACAAAAATGATATGCGCTGGCGTGAACTCGCTGACGTTCTGCGTACCGATCCGAAAAAATTAATTCACGCCTTCTTAACGATCCTTCTCGTCGCTTTGTTTACTTAAAACGCCAAGTAACTCCTGCCGTTGCAAATTATATTGGCGACTTACGTTTGCCTGGCATTCATTTATTAGATGAATCTAAGCGTTATTACCCTGCCGGTGAAGTAACTGCACATATTATTGGTTTCACCAATATAGATGGCAAAGGTATTGAAGGTATTGAAAAGCTGTATGAGAATGCATTAACGGGCGAAGAAGGCCGTCGTACTATACGCAAAGATGCACAAGGACGCGAAGTAGAAGTGCTTGATGAGCGCGAACGCGTAGAACCTGAAAGTATTCAATTAAGTATTGATCAACGTATTCAAGGCATCGCTTATAAAGCGATTAAATCTGCTGTACTTACTTATAAAGCGACATCGGGTTCAGCGATGGTTGTTGATATAAAAACAGGCGAAGTATTAGCGATGGTTAATAGCCCTTCGTTTAATCCAAACAACTTAAGCGATGCAGCCCCGCATAAGCGCCGTAACCGCGCAATTACCGATTTGTTTGAACCAGGCTCAACTGTTAAGCCTCTAGCCATTTTAGCTGGGCTAGACTACGGCGCAATTAAAGCAGATGACAAAATTGATACTTACCCTGGTTGGATGCGTTTAGGCGGTAGCTTAGTTCAAGATACTCGCAATCATGGTGAGATGACACTGCGCGAAATTTTAAAATACTCTTCAAATATGGGAGTTACGAAAGTAACGCAGTTAGTACCTAAAGATTATTTAGTGGGATTGTTTCAAAAGGTAGGGTTTGGCTCAGATTCAGGCACCGGTATGGTGGGGGAAAGCAGTGGTTTGTTTTACCCTAATCGCCGTTGGTCGGATCATGAAATTGCTGCGCTTTCATTTGGTTACAATATTGCAGTAAGTACAGCCCAAATGGCACGATTTTATGCCATGTTAGGCGCTGGGGGAGTCAACCGCCCATTAACGATTTTAAAACAAGATAATGTACCAGAAGGCGAACGTATTTTTAAACAAAAAGACGTAGAAGCCGTGGTCCATATGATGGAAAGTATATTTGAAGAGGGCGGCACAGCCAGTCGCGTTAAAGTTGATGGCTATCGGGCAGCAGGTAAAACAGGTACATCTAAAAAAGCAGCTGTTGGTGGTTATGGTGACGAATATGTTGGCTATTTTGCAGGTGTCGCACCTGCAAGTAATCCTCGATTAGCCGTTGTTGTTATGATTAATGAACCCGGCGGGGATGTGTACTACGGAGGGGCCACCGCTGGGCCTGCATTTGCTGAAATAATTTCGAATTCATTAAGAATATTAAATGTAGCACCGGACAAGGAAGATGTTGCCTACGTGGAAGGTAAAAAGAACGATGCGTGATTTAAGAGATACTTTAAAATACATCGAAATTGATGCGCCCTCGCAACTGGTAAAACATTTACGCATTGATAGTCGTGAGGTAACACCAGGTGATGTATTTGTTGCTATTAAAGGCCATTCACTTGATGGCGGACAATTTATTGCTAAAGCAATTGAAAATGGCGCAACAGCGATTATTGCTGACAGATTATGCGAATTTGAAACAAGTTTCGAACCACTATATTTAGTTTCAGAGCTTGATAAAAAGCTTCCAGAATTAGCAAGTCGCTTTTATAACCAACCAAGTCAGGCTTTGGATTTAATTGGTGTGACTGGCACAAATGGTAAATCAACCACCACAGCAATGATTGCTCACTTAGCGCAATTTTGTAGTACTGAGTCAGCGATTATTGGCACGCTAGGTTATGGACATCCTAATAACTTAACTCCACTGATGAATACTACGCCTTCAACGGTTGATTTACAGCATATTTTGAGTGATCTAAATTTACAGCATAAAAAGCTAGTCGCCATGGAAGTGTCATCGCATGGGTTAGTGCAACAGCGTGTTGCTAAATGTGAATTTAAAGCAGCTGTGTTTACTAATCTTTCGCGTGATCACTTAGATTATCATGGTGATATGGCAAGTTACGGTGATGCAAAATTAATGCTTTTTCGTGATTTTGAACCGCAAGTTGTGGTGCTTAATCAAGATGATTTTCAAGCGGAGCAATGGCTTGAAAAGTATGATTTTAATAATCTAATTTGTTATGGCCGCAAAAACTTAGCTCCTAAGAATACTCGATACGTCTATTTTTCTGATGTTGAATATTCAAGTGTAGGTATTTCGGCGCAGTTATCGACGAGTTGGGGTGATATATCAATTAAATCACCTCTGTTTGGCGAATTTAATTTATATAACTTAACGGCAGCGCTCGCTACATTGCTAGGGCTTGGTTATCCGCTTGAGCAATTAATTACAGGTTGTGCGCAGTTACAGCCAGTCGCTGGGCGAATGCAAGCATTTAGTCAAGCAGGCATGCCAACGTGTGTTGTTGATTATGCACATACGCCCGATGCACTTGCACTTGCATTGCAAGCATTGCAACAGCATGTACCAGGTGGTGTGAGTTGTGTATTTGGTTGCGGTGGTGACAGAGATAAAGGTAAGCGAGTATTAATGGCGCAAGCAGCTGAGCAAAATGCTAATAAAGTTATTATTACCAGCGATAACCCGCGATCTGAAAATCTTGATGACATTATTGCTGATGTGGCTGGCGGTTTAGTGAACCCTCAAGACGCACATTTAGAGGCTGATAGAGCAACTGCAATTCGTTTTGCTATAGAAAATGCTACAGCTGATGATGTTATTTTGATTGCAGGTAAAGGCCACGAAGATTATCAAATTATAGGCGATAAGCGCATCGACTTTTGCGATCGCCGTTATGTACAAGAACAACTAAAAAAAGCAGTAAGAGGGATAACACAATGATCCCAATGGATTTTGATTGGTTAGCCAATGTACTAACAACCGATTATCAAGGTGATAATCAACAAGTGCTTAATATAAATACTGATACTCGTACAGTGTGCGATGGCGAAGTGTTTTTAGCACTTAAAGGGCCCAATTTTGATGGCCATAAATTTATAGCAGAAGCTAAACAAAAAGGCGCTATTGGCGTTATTGTTCAGCACAAAGTAGATGTAGATATTCCACAATTTATAGTAAGCGATACACGTATTGCACTAGGTGCAATTGGCACTGCTGTTATGGCGCAAGTGGCGCCTAAAACAATTGCAATTACAGGGAGTGTAGGTAAAACCACCGTAAAAGAAATGTGTGCAGCAATTTTGTCGGTTCACGGTGATGTATTAGCTACTAAAGGTAATTTTAATAACGATATTGGCGTCCCACTTACGTTATTGCGCTTAGAGCCTCAACATCGTTTTGCAGTAATTGAACTAGGTGCAAATCACTTAGGTGAAATTGCCTACACAACTGCAATGACCAAACCAGATGTGGCCGTTGTATGTAATGTTGCAGCCGCTCACTTAGAAGGTTTTGGTAGCTTAATGGGGGTTGCAAAAGCTAAAGGTGAGATTTTTGATGGCCTAAAAGATGACGGCGTTGCCATTGTTAATTGCGATAGTGAATTTAGCCAGTATTGGTTAGATAAACTTGAAGGGCGTAATGTTAAACGTTTTTCTACAACCGAAAAACTCGACATTTGGGCAGAGAATATCACGCTTGATGCCAATGCGCGTGCAAGCTTTACGCTTTGTACTAAAGACAAGCAAGTCCCTGTTACTTTGGCGCTACCTGGCAAGCACAATATTAGTAACGCACTTATTGCGGCTGCACTTACTAGTGAATTTGATGTAACTCTTGAAGAAATAGCCAATGCACTTGCCACTATGGGTGATGTAAAAGGGCGCGTTAATCTAATTGAAGTGTCTGATTTACTCACCGTGGTTGATGATACCTATAATGCCAATGTTAAGTCGGTAAAGGCTGCGATTGACTTGTTAAGTGATATGCAAGGTCACCGCATTTTAGCGCTGGGAGACATGGGGGAGCTAGGTGAAGATGCACGTAAATATCACCAAGAAGTTGGTGAGTATGCACTTGAGCAAGGGATTGATGAGTTATTTACATTAGGTGTATTAAGTAAATGCGCAAGTGATGTGTTTGAACTCCCTAATCGCCACTTCTCGAGCCGTGAACAAATGCAGCAAAAAATTCAAGAAAGTATTAATAAAGTGAATACAAAAACAACAATAGTAGTGAAAGGATCGCGCAGTTCTCGCATGGAATTATTAGTAACCGATTTAGTTAATGGCCAGCAACAAGCCATCAATGGAGTATCATAATGTTAGTTTGGCTGGCAGAGTATTTAACCCAGTATTTTAGTGGTTTTCATGTTTTTTCGTATTTAACGCTACGTGCCATTTTAGGTATTTTAACTGCGCTAATTATGTCTCTTTATTTAGGACCTAAGTTAATTCGTGGTTTGCAACGTATGCAAATAGGTCAAACGGTTCGAGACGATGGTCCGCAATCGCATCTATCTAAGTCGGGTACGCCGACTATGGGTGGCTTACTTATTTTAGCGGCTATTTTTACCAGTACGCTACTATGGGCTGAATTATCGAATAAGTATGTATGGGCAACGCTGTTTGTAATTGGCTCATTAGGTATTGTTGGCTTTGTTGATGACTACCGTAAAGTTATCCGTAAAGATCCAAAAGGTTTAATTGCTAAATGGAAATATTTTTGGCAGTCAGTAATTGCGTTAGTTGTAGCTACTGCTTTGTACTTTACCAGTGCACAAGCATCTGAGACATCTCTTGTTGTTCCATTTTTTAAAGACGTATTACCGCAACTTGGCTTGTTTTATATTGTGCTTACGTATTTTGCAATAGTAGGGACATCAAATGCAGTAAACCTGACTGATGGGCTTGATGGCTTAGCCATCGTACCCACTATTTTAGTCGCCGCAGCATTGGCAATTATTGCTTACTTAACAGGTAATATTAACTTTTCGGCTTACTTACATATTCCGCATTTACCGCTAGCAAGTGAGCTTGTGGTTGTGTGTACTGCCATTGTCGGTGCAGGGCTTGGCTTTTTGTGGTTTAACACTTACCCAGCACAAGTATTTATGGGTGATGTAGGCTCATTAGCACTTGGTGGTGCATTAGGTATTATTGCTGTTTTAGTACGCCAAGAGTTACTGCTTATTATTATGGGCGGCGTATTTGTTATGGAAGCACTCTCGGTCATATTACAAGTGGGATCGTATAAATTACGTGGGCAACGCATTTTTAGAATGGCGCCAATTCATCATCATTACGAATTAAAAGGTTGGCCGGAGCCACGTGTTATCGTACGCTTTTGGATTATTTCTATTGTGCTAGTCCTCGCTGGTCTAGCGACATTAAAGATTCGATAAATGCAGTATTTAAACGAGATAAAAAATAAACAAATAACAGTGCTCGGACTCGGTGTTACCGGTCTGGGCATTGTGCGTTTTTTATTATCTCATAGCCTTATGCCAAAAGTTGTTGATAGCCGTACAAGCCCTCCAGGGATTGATTGGCTTAAAGAGCATGCACCAAATCTAGATACACACTTTGGTAATTTGGATGACGCAGAGCTTCGTACAAGCGATATAATTATTATAAGTCCAGGGCTCAGCTTAAAAATACCAGCTGTTGCAGATGCAATTAACGCAGGTGTTGAAGTGATTGGCGACGTTGAGTTATTTGCACGTATTAATACAAAACCGGTTGTTGCAGTAACTGGCTCGAACGGTAAATCAACCGTGGTTACGCTCGCTTATGAAGTATTAAAAGAAGCCGGCTATAAAGTTGCTTTGGGTGGGAATATTGGCACCGCGGTGCTGGATTTACTCAATGATGATTTTGATGTGTATGTACTTGAGCTATCTAGTTTTCAGCTAGACACCACAAAGAGCTTAAAGCCAATAAGTGCAACGGTATTAAATGTGTCAGAAGATCACCTTGACCGCTACGACAGTTACCAAGCTTATATAGACTCAAAGCTAAGTATTTATGACGGTGCAGAGCTTATTGTAGTTAATACTGACGATAGTCAAACGCATCCAGTTGAGCGCGGTACAACCCCTAATCAGCTTTGGTGCTCAACAAGGTGATTACCATTTAGCGCAATACAATAACGAAACTCACTTTATGGTTAAAGGCGATGCCTTTTTACCTGTTGATACGCTTGCGGTAGTGGGTAAGCACAATTATTTAAATACGCTTGCAGTAATGGCGCTTTTAAGTCCGTTTGAAGTAAGTAAAGCGCAATATAAGAACGCGTTAGGTCAATTTAATGGATTGGCTCATCGCTGCCAATTTGTAGCTGAATTTAATGGTGTAAAATATTTTAACGATTCAAAGGCGACTAATGTTGGGGCAACTATTGCAGCAATAGATAGCTTAGCTAGTGATGGTGAAAACCTGATTGTTATTGCAGGTGGTGATGCTAAAGGCGCTGATTTAAATGCCCTTAAACCTTATATTCAACGGCATGTTAAAGCATTAATTTGTTTCGGCAAAGATGCAAGTGACTTAGCTGCGATTACCAATAAGAGCTATTTAACTAATAATATGGAAGAAGCCGTTGCTTTGGCCAATGTACTCAGTCGTGCTGGTAATATTGTTTTATTGGCCCCTGCATGCGCCAGTATTGATATGTATAACAACTATATGCAACGCGGTGATGACTTTGTTGAGTGCGTTATAGCGGAGAAAGTATGATTGCCTTTGCCGATATAAAAGACGCATTAACACCTAAGCCTTCGGCGCAGTTATACGATGTACCGCTATTGTACTGCGTAATAATGCTAATAGGTGTTGGTTTTATCATGGTAACCAGCGCATCAATGCCGACCGCTGAACGATTATTTGATAACTCGTATCATATTACTATTCGTCACAGTATGTTTTTAGCTATGGCTTTTGTTCTTTTTTGGATAACGGTTTGTGTACCAATGGATTGGTGGAAAAGATCAAACCCTTATTTATTAATACTAGGCATGGTGCTGTTAATAGCCGTATTAATTATTGGTCGTGAAGTTAATGGAGCTAGGCGATGGATCCCTATTGGCCCGGTTGGTTTTCAGGTGGCTGAGGCTGCAAAGCTGTATTTTTTTAGTTATATTGCGGGCTATTTAGTAAGAAAACGCGAAGAGGTACAAGAAAATATTAAAGGCTTTGCAAAGCCTATTGCTGTATTTGCGGTATATGCTCTGCTTATTTTGCTGCAACCCGATTTGGGCACCGTAGTTGTTATGTTTGTAACTACGGTTGGTCTGCTATTTTTAGCCGGTGCTAAGTTATGGCAGTTTTTTGTACTTATTTTAACGGGGGTTGGCCTCGTTGTTTTACTTATAATTGTTGAGCCATATCGTATGGCACGTGTTGTTGGCTTTTTAGATCCCTGGGATGATCCTTTTGGTAAAGGTTATCAGTTAGTGCAATCGCTAATGGCATATAGCCAAGGTGGTTGGTTTGGCCAAGGCCTTGGCAACAGTGTACAAAAGCTACAATATTTACCTGAAGCGCATAACGATTTTATTTTTGCTGTTATAGGTGAAGAACTTGGTTTAATCGGCGTTGTAAGTATTTTAATGGTATTAGCTACCTTGGTATTTAGAGCGCTATTAATTGGTCAGCAAGCATTAAAGTGTGGCAAAGAATATGAAGGCTATTTTTCGTTTGCTATTGGTATTTGGTTTGCGTTTCAAACCATGGTTAATGTAGGTGCGAGTGCGGGTATTTTACCGACAAAAGGGTTAACACTGCCGTTTATTTCTTACGGTGGATCAAGCTTAATGATTATGACGATAGCCACGGGCATTTTATTACGCGTAGATTTTGAGACTAAGATGGCAACAAAACAAGCCACTTCACGCGGAGGTAAGCGATGAGTAAAAAATTAGTCGTTGTAGCTGGTGGAACTGGCGGGCATATTTTCCCTGGTATCGCTGTAGCTGACTATTTAAAACAACAAGGCTGGCAAGTTAGCTGGATAGGAACACCTGATAGAATGGAAGCTGACGTTGTTCCAAAGCATAACATAGACATTGATTTTATTGATGTTAAGGGTGTGCGTGGTAACGGTATAAAACGTCTTGTTAAAGCGCCATTTATGGTGCTTAACGCCATATTGCAAGCACGTAAAGTTTTAAAAAAACAGCGTCCAGATGTCGTACTTGCTATGGGCGGGTATGTAACTGGACCAACAGGTATTGCTGCCAAAAGTTTAGGTATTCCGCTGGTTATTCATGAGCAAAATGCGGTAGCGGGCATGAGTAACAAATTGCTAGCTAAGTGTGCTAATCGTGTATTAGTGGCATTTCCAAGTGCATTTGCGCATGGCCAAGCTGAACTTGTTGGCAATCCGGTACGTCAAAGTGTTATTGATATACCAAAGCGTGATGTATCAAGCCCAATAAATATGTTGGTAGTGGGTGGTTCACTTGGGGCACAAGTACTTAACCAAACATTACCTGAAGCATTTAAAGTATTGAGTAATACCACCGCAATTAGTGTGTGGCATCAAACAGGTAAAGGCCATTTACACAGCGTTAAAGAGGCTTATAAAGCACACGGTTTTGATAGTAATAACTTAAACGTTGCTGAATTTATTGATGATATGGATACGGCTTATGCTTGGGCTGATATTGTCATTTGCCGCGCGGGTGCGTTAACGGTTAGTGAAATTGCTGCGGCTGGAAAAATGGCTATATTTGTTCCGTTTCCTCATGCAGTGGACGACCATCAAACAGCGAATGCACAGTATTTAGTAAAGGCAAATGGGGCTTTGTTAATGCCTCAAGCACAGTTTAATCAACATTCAATTGTTGAGCTTTTAAATCCTTATTTAGCTAAGCCTATATTAATTAAACAAATGGCAGCAAATGCTCAAAAGCAAGCCATTTTAGATGCCACAGTAAGCGTTGCAGCACACTGTGAGCAAGTAACAAATAAGAGAGTGTAAGTGAAAGAAGCATCAGTACAAGAAAAACACACACGACCTGCTATGCGTCGAATTGATACTATCCATTTTATTGGTATTGGTGGAGCCGGTATGGGCGGTATTGCTGAAGTACTCGCTTTTGAAGGCTACCGTATTACAGGTTCTGACATTGCTCATAGCGCTATGACAGATCGCTTAATTAAAGCCGGTGCTGAGGTATTTATTGGTCATCACGAAAATAACGTAAAAGATGCTAACGTAGTCGTTGTTTCAAGTGCTATTGATGAAACAAACCCTGAGATTATTGCAGCAAAAGCAGCAAGAGTTCCGGTTGTGCGCCGCGCAGAAATGCTCGCAGAGCTAATGCGTTTTCGCCATGGTATAGCGATTGCGGGTACGCATGGTAAAACAACGACAACGAGCCTAATTGCGAGTATTTATGGACAGGCGGGGCTTGATCCAACTTTTATTATTGGTGGCTTGTTAAATAGCGCAGGTAGTAACGCAAAAGTAGGAAAAAGTGATTTTTTAATAGCAGAAGCGGATGAAAGCGACGCGTCGTTTTTACACTTGCAGCCAATGGTTTCGGTGATCACAAATATTGAAGAAGATCACATGGATACTTACGGCGGCAGTCTTGAAAAAATGAAAGACACGTATGTAGATTTCATTCATAACTTGCCGTTTTATGGTTTAGCTGTTGTATGTATTGATTCTGAAGTTGCTGCTGAACTTATCCCGCGCTTTGGTCGCCCAGTTATCACGTATGGCGAATCGAAGGATGCTGATTACCGCATGAGCGACTTTAGCCAATCAGCTAATACGTGCACATTTACAGTAACTAACAAACAAGGTGAATGTTTAACTGCCACGTTGAATATGCCAGGTAGACACAACGCACTTAATGCAACCGCTGCGATTGCTGTGGCAAAAGATCAAAGCATTGCTAACCATGCAATTTTAGAAGCGCTGCAGAAGTTTGAAGGCATTGGTCGTCGTTTTCAACACTATGGTGAATTTGAAAACGAGCGTGGTAATGTGATGTTAGTTGATGATTATGGGCATCACCCTTCAGAAGTTGCAGCAACAATTGCTGCAGTGCGTGAAGGTTGGCCTGATAAGCGCTTAGTAATGGTATATCAACCACATAGGTTTTCTCGTACACGCGACTTGTACGAAGATTTTGTAAAAGTACTTGCTGATGTAGATCAGTTACTATTACTTGATGTGTATAGCGCAGGTGAAGATCCTATTGTCGGTGCTGATAGTAAAAGCCTCTGTAGAAGTTTACGCCAACGTGGCAAAGAGCCACTTCATGTTGCTTCAAGTTCAGAGCTTGCAGGTGTCCTCGGTGAATGCCTAAAAAATAACGATTTAGTATTAACCCAAGGCGCAGGTAATATAGGCCAATTAGTAAAAACCTTAGCTGCAACGGGTATGTCGATAGAAAAACTTAAGCAAGGTGAAGTATGACCCAGGTAAACACACAATTTGGTAAAGTAGCGGTGCTGTTAGGTGGCAATTCAGCAGAGCGTGAAGTGTCATTAAAATCTGGTCAAGCTGTTTTAAATGCACTGCAAAGTAGTGGCATTGATGCAATTGCATTTGACCCACAAAGTCGTTCTTTGTGGGAATTAAAAGAATTAAATGTAGAGCGCGTTTTTATTGCGTTACATGGTCGTGGTGGTGAAGATGGCACCGTACAAGGTGCGCTTGAATTTATGAACCTGCCTTACACAGATAGTAATGTATTGGGCTCAGCCCTCGCTATGGATAAAATTCGCTGTAAACACTTGTTTAAATCGGCGGGTCTAAGTACGGCCCCTTATGCTGTTGTCGATGCTAAAAAAGGCTTTGATGCAGTTGCCATTATGGATGAATTTAAAAAGGTAATGGTTAAGCCATCGCACGAAGGCTCAAGCATAGGTATGGCACAAGCAAGCAATGCGCAAGAGTTAGAAGAAGCACTCGCTAATGCATTTAAGTTTGATAGCCAAGTACTTGTCGAACAGTGGATTACAGGACGAGAGTTCACGGTTACTGTATTGGGTGATGAAGTACAGCCTGTAATTGAGATGACCACGCCTAATGGTTTTTACGATTACCAAGCTAAGTATCAATTAAGCACGACGCAATATCATTGCCCTGCAAATTTATCAAAGCACGATACAGAGCACTTACAAGAAATTTCACTTGATGCATTTGACCTTGTAGGTGCAAGTGGCTGGGGACGTGTGGATGCAATGCAAGATGAGCAAGGACACTTTTACCTACTAGAGGTAAATACAGTGCCTGGCATGACTGAAAAATCACTAGTACCAATGGCTGCAAAAGCGAATGGGGCAAGTTTTGAGCAATTAGTTGTTCGCATTTTGGAGCAAACACTTTAATATGCACCCCTTTTAGAAAAAGCTCAGAAAATCAAACAGCAACTAAATTGGTCGCTAATTTTTGGTGTGAGCTTTTTTCTAATTGTTGTGATTGGCTTAATACAGATCACGGCGGGGGTTTCGCATTGGTTAGTTGAAAACAAAGATGCTCAAATTAAGCATTTAACAGTGCAAGGGCATCCTAAGTACACTGATGAAACGGCAATAATAAAAGCAATAAAAAGAGCCGATTTAAGTAGTTTTTTTGAACTTGATGTAAAACATGTGCAACAACTGGTGCAAGATTTACCTTGGGTTGCGACAGTATCAGTACGTAAACAATGGCCAGATACTTTGCAAGTATATGTTGTTGAGCATGATGCTGTGGCACATTGGAATAGTGATTTATTACTAAATCAAAAAGGTGAAGCTTTTCAGGCTAGTAGCGATAAACTAAATGTAGATTTACCGCAGTTATTCGGGCCAGAAGGCAGTGAACAAGAAGCATGGTTAGCTTTTAAACAGTTTGATGAAATGCTTAAAGTAAATGCGTTAACATTAAATAGTTTAGCGTTGTCTGAGCGCTTTTCATGGCAACTGTGGTTAGATAATGGTGTACGTTTAAATTTAGGGCGTAAAGATAAAGCTAAGCGAGTTCAGCGCTTTATAGATGTTTACCCGAGAATGGAACATCCTGAAAATGCACAGATAGATACAATCGATTTACGGTATGATACCGGCCTTGCAGTAAGCTTTAAGCCAATGCAAGAAGAACAATTACAAAATAAGAGTAAGGCATGACTAAGTCAGCAGAAAGAAACCTCGTGATTGGATTAGATGTTGGTACCTCGAAAGTGGTTGCCACGGTAGGTGAAATCACCGCAGATAACAAACTCAGTATTGTTGGTGTGGGCAGCCAAGTGTCTCGTGGTATGGATAAAGGCGGCGTTAACGATTTAAACTTGGTATCTGAGTCTATTCGCCGAGCTATAGACGAAGCTGAGTTAATGGCTGATTGTCGTATTAGTTCTGTGTACCTTGGTATCTCTGGTAAACATATTCAGTGTCAAAACGAGAGTGGTGTAGTTGCTATTAACAACACTGAAGTGACCGATGAAGATATTGAAAATGTCATTCATATTGCACGCTCTGTGCCTATTTCGGCAGAGCGTAAAATGCTGCATGCATTGCCGCAAGAATACAGTATCGACATGCAAGAGGGCATTAAAAACCCACTTGGTATGAGTGGTGTTCGTATGGAAGCGCGAGCACATATCATTACTTGCTCAAACGACATGGCAAAAAACATTGAAAAATGTGTAGAACGTTGTGGTCTTGAAGTCGATCAACTTATCTTTACCGCACTAGCATCATGTTATTCTGTATTAACAGATGACGAAAAAGAGCTAGGTGTTGCAGTACTTGATATTGGTGGCGGTACTATGGATATCACCATTTATATTAATGGTGCACTTCGCCATTCTGCCGTTATTCCTGTTGCTGGTAATCAGGTTACAGGTGATATTGCAAAAATATTTCGTACACCTATATCACATGCAGAGTCACTCAAAGTACAATACGCATGTGCTAGCAGCCAAATGGCAAGTAGCGAAGACACAATTGAAGTACCAAGTGTTGGCGGACGACCAGCAAGATTGATGTCACGCCATACATTGTCAGAGGTAGTAGAACCTCGTTTTAGAGAATTATTTGAGCTTGCGATGGATGAGATTCGTCGTTCTGGTTTGGAAGATCAAATTGCTGCAGGCCTCGTTGTTACAGGTGGCACTGCTAAAATGACTGGTGCAATGGAAGTGGCAGAAGACATTTTCCAAATGCCAGTTAGAATAGGAAAACCAATAGGGATAGTTGGTTTGACAGACTATGTAGATGATCCCTCGTACGCAACTGCTGTTGGTTTGTTACAATACGGACGTACAATGCAATCGATGAATGCACAAAAGTCGAAAGCAGAAGGGAACAATAATTTATGGAACCGTGTTACAAAATGGTTTCAAGGCGAGTTTTAATGCTCAAGTCGGAGAGTAAATATGTTTGATATAATGGAACAACACAGCGAAGAAGCTGTCATAAAAGTGATAGGCGTGGGCGGCGGCGGCGGTAACGCTGTTGAGCACATGGTAAAACAACAGATTGAAGGTGTACGCTTTATTGCTGCTAATACGGATGCACAGGCATTACGTAACTCTGCTGCCGATATTACAGTTCAATTAGGCACGCAAATAACCTCAGGGTTAGGTGCGGGCGCAAATCCTGAAGTAGGCCGTAAATCGGCTGAAGAAGACGCCGATACAATTCGTGCCAGCCTTGAAGGCGCCGACATGGTATTCATAGCTGCAGGTATGGGCGGTGGTACAGGTACAGGTGCAGCACCGGTTGTTGCTAAAATTGCTAAAGAGCTCGGTATTTTAACAGTTGCAGTTGTAACACGTCCTTTTGATTTTGAAGGTAAAAAACGTGCAGCAGCCGCCGATCAAGGCATTAATGAATTGTCAGAAATTGTAGATTCGCTTATTACAATTCCGAACAATAAATTACTTAAGGTTTTAGGAAAAGGGACTACTCTTCTAGATGCCTTCGCTAAAGCTAATGACGTATTATTTGGTGCGGTACAGGGTATAGCAGAGCTAATTACACGTTCTGGTTTAATTAACGTGGATTTCGCCGATGTACGTACAGTAATGTCTGCAATGGGTACTGCAATGATGGGAACGGCGTCTGCGTCAGGTCCTGATCGTGCACAGGAGGCTGCAGAAGCGGCTATCTCAAGCCCACTACTAGAAGACGTTGATTTAACAGGTGCTAAAGGCATCTTGGTTAATATTACCGCCGGTATGGACATTGCGATTGAAGAATTTGAAATTGTTGGCAATCACGTTAAAGCACTTGCGTCAGAAAACGCAACGGTTGTTGTTGGTGCGGTAATCGACCCAGAAATGACTGATGAGCTACGTGTAACGGTTGTTGCAACAGGTTTAGGCGGTGATCGTCGTCCACAGTTTGGTATTGTTGATAATGGCTTTAAAAAGGCATCAGGATCTGATGTTGCAAGCACATCAAACCAAGCAAGTAGTATGTACGTACCAAGCTTTGCAAGCCAAGACACAAACACTGAAGAAAATGCTGCTAAAGCACAAACGCAAAGCAAAGAAAAAGCGCCTTCAACGAGTTCAAGTAGTTCGAGCTCTTCAGCGCAAAGCGGTAAAAAAGCGGATAAATCAGAAGGCGGTGATTATTTTGATATTCCAGCTTTTTTACGTAAGCAGGCAGATTAACATTTAATAATACTTTTGTTTGAAATATGTACAAATATTGAAAGGCAAAAGGATTTATGTTAAACTCCGCCGTCTAACTGTAACTGATTTAAAAGTGAGCGAACCTATGATTAAACAGCGTACGATTGCAGAAATAGTCAAAGCCATAGGAATTGGACTTCATAAAGGTGAGAAGGTCACAATAACTCTCCGACCTGCGAGCGCAAATACTGGGATTGTATTTCGTCGTGTCGACCTTGATCCGGTTGTTGATTTTGAAACAACACCTGAAGCCGTTGGTGATACGCAATTGTGTACTTGTTTAATTAACAAAGATGGCGTTCGCTTATCGACTACTGAGCACCTTATTGCAGCCGTTGCTGCAATGGGCATTGATAATCTAATTGTAGAATTAGACAGCTCAGAAGTGCCGATTATGGATGGTAGTGCATTACCATTCATATATCTGTTACAAAAAGGCGGAATTGAAGAGCAAAATGTTGCTAAACGCTTTATTCGTATTAAAGAAAAAGTACGTATTGAAGAAGGCGATAAATGGGCTGAAGTTGAACCTTATGATGGTTTTCATATCGACTTTGAGATTGCATTTAACCACCCAGCTATCAACGAAAGTCGCCAACGTATAGGGTTAGATATAACAACGCAAAGCTTTATTGAAGAAATTAGCCGTGCGCGTACTTTTGGATTTATGAAAGATATTGAATACATGCATGCAAACAACCTAGCACTAGGTGGTAGTATGGATAGTGCTGTGGTACTTGATGAATTCAAAGTTTTAAATCCTAATGGTTTACGTTATAGCGACGAGTTTGTTAAGCATAAGATATTAGACTGTGTTGGTGACATGTTTATGACAGGTCATAACCTTTTAGGTAAAGTAACCGCATTTAAATCGGGTCATGATTTAAATAATAAATTACTTCGTAAAATTATGGCTACAGAGTCAGCATGGGAATGGGCAACATTTGAAACGCCCGTGACGATGCCTGCACCCGGTCTTGAGTTAGCTCCAGCCTAAAAGCAATAAAAGTACAGTTCGCAAACAGTTATAAAAAATGACGCTAATTAGCGTCATTTTTTTGCGTAAAATTTACTTTATTGCAATTCTAAAATAGCTTGTAACTGATTTAAATGAGTTACGGTATAGGTTGGTTTTATTCCGTCGGGTAATTGCTCACCAGGGTGTTGTAACCAGCAAGTATCAATACCTGCATTGTTGCCGCCAAGTATGTCACTTGCTGCGGTGTCACCGACCATAAGTATCTCGCTTTTATTTGGGTTACCCATTAGCTCAAATGTGTGTTCAAAAATCGCTTTATTCGGTTTTGCTATGCCAACAAGCTCAGATATAACCAACCATTCAAACATATCTTTTAAACCAGTGTGTTCTAAACGTACTGTTTGTAGGCGGGCAAATCCGTTAGTAATAATACCTAATCGAGCATTTGGCTTAAGCTTATTTAAAAGTTCTATAGCGCCAGGTAATGGCTCGCAAATTTGCGCCATAGCATCTAAAAAAGCATCGTTCAGCTCTTTTGCTGGCACATTTAGCTTTGCAGCCCATTCATTAAAGCGAGTTACTTGTAAGTAATCAGCAGTTATAGAACCGTTTTGATAATCAACCCACAGCTGCTTATTGGTTTTTTGATAATGAATATAATCGTCTTGGCTAAAATCTACGTTGTAAGCTTTAAACATGCGAGTCATGCCCGCTAAAATATCAAACCTAAATAAGGTTTCGTCTGCGTCAAACAATACATAGCTGTATTTCATTAAACTTCCTAAATTAATTTGTTTGGCTGTATAGCTCAGAGTGTAAAAATGGCGCCATAGCTAAAGTGAGTGCTTGTGTATATGTACTTTCACGCGTGGCATGATTGTTTGTAAGTAGTCCAATAGCGCCCCCTTTTTGCTTAATATTGGTGGTATTGAATGCCTTGTCCATTACATCGCCAAGCTCTTCACCTTTAAGTAATGCATTATAAAGTACTTGAGGCAAGGGTAGGTTACTGCTGCGCCCTACAACTTGATTTAAGGCATTATCAATAATTACATAGGCAAAGGTTGCTGGGCCATAGCTAAACTGCTCTGCACCGCCTTCCATTGCCACGTAATAGTGAGCTTGGTGATGTTCTTTGCAGTAATCAACGCGGTTTTGCGCGCCAATGCGTGTTTCGTCTTCGCCAATAGGTTGATCGGGCACATTGGATGGTGCATCAACACCTTGGCAATCAATTTCATGATCAGGGAAATACATTGCAAAAATATATTTAGCCGCGTTAATTTTTACAGGGTTTTTAGAACCCACAATAATTTTTAATGAGTACAACACAATGTCCCTTATTGTTACTAAAAATCAACAGTGTACGTGAGAGAGCTCAACCTTAGAAGAGGAGTTAAATAGGTATATCCAGAGGTGCTAAGTTTTCCAGTGCACGCTTTTTCAAAATAATATCTTTAATTAGTGGAGTAAGCACCAGCTCCATTGCTAAGCCCATTTTGCCACCAGGTACTACAAGCGTATTTATACGAGACATAAAACTGCCTTCGATCATGCGTAAATAATAAGGAAAATCAACATCATCAATACCTCTAAAGCGAATAACTACAAAGCTTTCATCAAGCGATGGAATATCTTTAGCGCTAAATGGATTTGAAGTATCAACGGTCGGCACTCGTTGGAAATTTATATGAGTTCGAGAAAACTGTGGCGTGATGTGATTAATGTAATCATCCATACTACGGACAATTGAGTCCATAACAGCCTCACGTGAATGACCTCTCTCAGAGGTATCGCGTATCAGTTTTTGAATCCACTCAAGGTTAATAATAGGCACCATGCCTATTAATAAATCAACATGCTTAGCAACGTCTACATCTTGATCGACTACACCACCGTGTAAACCTTCATAAAATAAAATATCAGTATTATGCTCAAGCTCTTGCCAAGGAGTAAAGGTGCCCGGTAACTGATTGTACGGAACTGCTTCATCAAATGTATGTAAATAGCGGCGTAATTTACCTTGCCCAGTTTCACCATAATGATTAAATAAAGTTTCGAGGGCACCAAAATCATTGGCTTCTCGGCCAAAGTAACTTATGTGCTTACCTTCTTGCTGTGCTTCGCGTACTTTTTTATCCATTTCAGGGCGAGTGTAACGATGAAAGCTATCCCCTTCGATAAAAGCCGCTTCAATATTAAGGCTACGAAAAATATGTTTAATTGCATTGGTTGTGGTGGTTGTGCCTGCACCAGACGAACCCGTAATCGCAATAATAGGATTTTTAGCTGACATGTTAATTCTCTTTTTTAGGAGCCGATTTTATAACCAGACTAAACTTAACATTATTTTAAGTCGTTTGGGTATCTTAAGAGTTGACTGACTTAGCTCAAGTGACGCCATCAGCAAATAACGTTATCATGAGGTGCTTAAAATTAAAACGAGAGAAAGCATGAAACTTATTAAACCATTACTTGGATTATTTTCTATAGCAGCGCTTAGCCCAATTGTGGTGCAGGCTAGCATGCCAAAAAGCCAAGTATTACTTGCTGATTTAAATACGCCTTATGGCTTACAAGTTAGTATTGTGAGTGATAAAAACAGTTATAACAACCAGCCACATTTAACAAATACAGGTTTATACTTTACTCATGAAGTAATTACTGATGAGCAAAGCCAAACCGATATTGCTTATTATGACTTAACATCAAAACAAATCAGCAATATAACTAATTCTCCAGTAAGCGAATATTCACCAACGGTTATGCCAAGTGGTGATGCGATATCAGCGATTGTTGTAGAAGCTGACGGTAAGCAAAAATTGTGGCAATACCTACTCAAAAATGAAGATGCGCCAAGTCGTATTTTTGATTGGATTGAACCTGTTGGGTACCATGCATGGGGTGTTCAAAATGATTTAGTGATGTTCATTTTAGGAAAGCCTCATACTCTTCAATATACTTCAGTTGCACAAGCGAAGGGGGAAATAGCAGCCAGTAATATTGGGCGAACGCTTATTTATAACAACTCAATGGCTGCATTTTTATTTAGTTACACTAAAAACGAGCAACACATTTTAGCGAGTTTCAATCCACAAGATAAACAAGTTGAAGACCTATTAAGGTTACCGGCTCAAGTTCAAGATTTTATTTTAAAAGATAATACGACCATTGCTTATGCTATTAAAAACCGCGTTTATCAGCGTAAACTTGATGGAAGTGATGAAGTATCGCAATGGCTTAATTTAAGCACCTACTGCGAAAAAAATATCACAAGAATGAGTTACAACAATGAAAAACTCGCTTTTGTATGTGATATAACAAAGTAAAATAGACAAATAAATTCAGATTTTATTGTGTGTATGCGTTAATCTAATACGCAAATTAACTAATAGGGATTACACGTGGCTTATAGTGCAGACGAGCTGACAGAACAGCTTATTAAATTACAGTGCAGAAGTAATTTTAAGATTAAAAATATTGCAGAGTACATGTTAGTAAACTCTAAAGAAGCATTTTATACCCACAGCGAAAGCGGCAAGGGTAAAATAGTAATTCGGCCCGCATTTGAAGTATTTAGCGATGACTTTAATGATATTGATGGCGTAACACGTGCGCAAGGGTATTTTCATAGCAGTGAGATGACACGCTTTCCTACGCGCATTTTTAAAAGCGCTCAACCTATTCATTATGGTGTTGCGTTTAAAATAAACTCTGAGCAAGCAGCCAAAGATTTTATAGCTAAACTTACGATGATTATTGGTAATTAATAAAGCAAAAATATAAACGTAAACATAAACGTAAAAAGCCGCTGAATTTATATTCAGCGGCTTTTGTATTTTTATAGCTCAATAAACCTAATAATTACTTACTTTTTAAGAAGCTATTAACCGATTCAAGTTCACGTGTTTTAAGCGCGATACAATCGTTTGTGCTTTCTTCAAGCTTACTTAATGTGCGCGCGTAGCCTGCTACATCAGCTACTTTTTCGTTAAAGAAGGTTTTTGTTGTCGCTAAGCTTTCTGCATCACAGCTTGCAGTTGTAAAGTACGGCAAGTTAGGAATAAAGAAAGGCGGTAAGCTTGCTGTTACTTTATCGTAGTTACTGTAAACCCAATCAATAAATAACGCTTGGCGCTCATCTGTATAACTTTGACCTGACAAAATAGTACGCATGTCAGATGCCGTTACTTCATCCGTTAAGCTATAAGCTAATACTGCTTTTTGTAACTCAGGTTTACCAAAAAAGCCCATAGCTGCAAGCATGTTTGTGCGTACTTGCGGATCTTTAGTCGTTTTGAACGTTGTCATGAATTGATCAAGCAGCGCTTTGTCACCATGAAAAGCAGCAAGAGTTAAGTACGTACCCGCTAAGTATGGGTCTACTTTTTGTGGATCATTTAAATAAACTTGCGTTTGTTCTTTGGCTTTATTGATGACGTTTTGATCTTCACCATCAAAACCTAAGCGTGATACAACGGCTGCACGAAGTTGTGCAATAGCACCATCTTCACCCGCTTTTGCTTCTAAACCATATTTTTTAGCAGCAGGCGTTACTGCACCGCGAATAAATTCAGGCCATAAGTCTTTATTGCTATCGTCTTTAAAAGTGCGCTGTTGCGATACTAAGTAACCTAGTGCGGTATTTGCTACGCGAGGGTGGCTATCGCTTACGAACACTTCAAGTGTTTGCATTAACTTAGCTGCAGATATAACACCAGCATCAAGTAGCGCATCAGTAGCCGATAGTAACGCTAAGCGTTCACGGTCACTCAGTACGCTTGGCGCCTTTTTAACAAGTGCGCTAAATTGTGCATCATCCATTACCCAGCGGTAGTAGCCTAGTGCACCTTGGTCAGGATAAATCCACTCTGGTTCAAAGTCTAAATCTAGTGTTTGGCTTTGTTTATTAAGTAATACGTTTGCAGTTTTTACTTTATCGCCAGCACCATATTTAATTGCAACCGGTACATTCCATAGCTGCTCTGGCGCATCAACGCCTGCGTTTACAAAGCGGCTTTGTGAAATAGTTACTTTGCTACCTTGTTGAGTTACTTTAACTAGTGGGAAAGAAGATTGCTCAATAAACGATTTTAAAACACTCGCTACGTCTTTATTTGATGCTTTACCAAGTGCTTCCCATAAGTCGGCCGCTTCTGCATTTTTATATGAAAACTCTTTTAAGTAGCTTTGAATACCTTTTTGAAATGCGTCTTCGCCAATCCAGTTTTCAACCATTGCAAGTACTGAGCTGCCTTTACTGTAAGCAAGACCTAAACCGTCCATAATGTCGGCTTCAGTTTTAATTGGCTTACGAATAGGCTTAGTGCTTAGGCGTGCATCAAGTGCCATTACGTTGTTTTGTGGCAGGTCTAAGTGCGATTCAAACTCAGGGTTAAGCTGCTTAGTAATTTTTGCAGCCATCCAGCTAGCAAACGCTTCGTTTAACCATAAGTCGTTCCACCACTTCATGGTTACTAAGTTACCGTACCATTGGTGAGCAAGTTCGTGAGCTATAATTGATACATTACGCTGTTTTTTACTGCGTGTTGCTGCAGCTAAATCAACTAATAAAATATCTTCTCGGTAGGTTACTAAGCCGGAGTTTTCCATTGCGCCAAATGGAAACTCTGGTACCGCTACTGAGTCTAATTTTTTGTAAACGTAAGGAATACCAAAATACGCTTCAAGTGCGCCCAGTACTTTTGGCATGTTTTCTTTTGCGTATTGGGCTAAGTGAATCTTACCTTGTGGGGTAATTACACGACCAGGAATTGGCATACCTTTTATTTCTAATTCTTCAAACGGGCCAACAGCCATAGCGACTAAGTATGAAGGAATTGGCGGCGTTTTATCAAAGTAGTGTGTGGTCATATCGCCATTAACGATTGCTTTAAGCTCAGGCGTATTTGAATATACTTTTTGTGATGTAGGCGCAGTAATCGTTAACTGAAATGGAATTTTATAGCTAGGTTCGTCAAAAACAGGAAACGCACGACGCGCGTCGCTCATTTCAAACTGAGTAAATAAATAAGGCGTACCTTGGTCTAGCGTTTTGTACAAGCCTACGCTTTGGCGATTATATGGCGCTGAAAAATCAACTTTAAGCGTGTATTTACCTGGTTGAATTTGCTCATCACAACTAAATTTAACTTTGCCTGTTTTAAGCATTTCGTTGTTTAAATCACAGTTTTCGTCGCCAAGCAGTTGCGCCATTTTAACAGCGTAAGCAACGCCATTTAGCTCAATGTATTTTGTTGGTTTTAGTACTTCTAGGGAAATCTCTGTCATCCCTGTGAATGTATCTTGGCTTGGGTCGAGTGTTAGCGATACTTTTTGTGAGCTTGGTTTTGCGAGTTTTTCGATAACAAATTCGTTAGCGTTTGCAGCATTCATTGCCAGCGCAACGCTCACAGTTAAGAGGCTTTTGAGAAACATAATGATCCCTAGATTGTTGTTGTTAGAAATTACCCTAAATAGGCTTTTTTATGCGTATATAATTAGGGATGTGGATATCCTAACAGCTTTTTTAAATAGAGTAATTGATTATAACAGTGACTTTAAGGGGAAATAGTAACAAAGTTTGTCAGTGACTTTCACGTGTTATAAAACGTTGCCAATGCAAGTGTGAGTTAATAACACGTATTTTTTGGATCACGTTATTTAATAAAAGCACGTTGTTAAATTCATTATGTGAATATTCGTTAAATCCCATGAGGTAATTAAAGGCGTCTTTCGAGTTAGCCTGCAGAGCATGTATACGAACTTGTTGCTCAAAGTTGAGGCGTAAGCTGCTTATTGCTGTTTTCATGCCGAGTTGATCAACATTTGGTATATCACACTTTTGTAAATAGCCGGCTCGCTCACCTTCACCTGAAAACCAAATACGCACTTTTTCACTGTACCTGCCAGTTTTTGCGGGCAAGTCGAACATCAATCGGTGTTGATTTTGCGATTTAATAAACGCTATATATTCATTAAGACCATAATTTATAAGCGCTTTGTGTACAGGGACTAAGCGGGGCTTTATTTTTCCGTGAGTATGAAAACTAAAACATAAAATATTTTGTTTAAAGATTAGATCATCAAGTGTTAAGTAACCAATTTCGTCACTGTAAGCACCACTATAATATGAAATTAAGGGCAGCCAAAAGTGCCAATGTTTTGGTTGCTCGCGCATAACTTTAACATCACCGTATATATATCCATTATAAAGTGTATGCAGCTCCATAGCTGAAAAAGGACGACGGCCAAGATGGGTTTTCAACGCAATACCTTGAAAATAAAGACGTGTTATATTTTATACTCAAACCACAGTAAGATGCGAGTGTCGTTGAGATTAAAATCAATTAAACCCAACGAGCAGCGGACTTGTTGGGTTTTAGTAACTTTATAATAAGCTACGCTATCTGTTTATTCGCTTAATGCGCGAGCTAGACCAACAGGTTCAATTTCCACACATACTTGGTCATCATTCCAATTAATACCAACTAGTGCGTTATCTTCGCTTAAATCTTCAACCCAAGCATCTAAAAACTCGTCAAGATTAATTTCTACAGGGCTGTAGTCTTTCCATTCTTCTTTACATTGTGCCTTGGCAGCTTCTTCGCTTTCCCAAAGTAGTAATACGTCAGTTTCGTCAAATTGATTTGAATCACATACTACAAAGCCATTATCTTCTGCACCTAGCGCCCAAATTACTTCGCTAACACGTACTTTTTCTACAAAGTTAACTAGTTGTGATTCAATTTCGATATCGCTCATGTGTTTACCTTTTTAATTAGTGACTAGGATTAGTATCTATAGCTGCTTGGCGTTGGTTATATTACTTATGAAAAGCAATAAATTACGAATGTTGGCAAAAATGAGTCAACAAACGAAAGCAAATCCAATCAAGCGGGCAGTATAAACTGATGTTGAAGCATTCACAGCCTTTAAATTCACCATCAGTTAAATGGGCAGTTAAATAGTTTAATGTTTCAACAATATGTTCGTTTTATGAAATTAAAGCGTAAGTAACCTGAGTTCTGGATAATAAATCTACCCCAAGCAGTTATTTTTTAACGCTAACTGCGTTGAACTTACTTGTAATAGGCCCGCTATTAACGCGTAAACTTGCCTGGTTTTCACTGAAAACCTCTGGCTATGGCCTGTTTATCTTTCGAGGTTAAACATGAGCTGCCCGTAAGGTTCTGTCTAGAGCTATTTACTCTTTATTGCTCGGTTTTTTTACTTAGCCCACTAGGTTATAAAACTCACGCCGCGATTAAATAGCTCTTAGAGAACAATAAATTTAAATACCATTATGGTTCAATATATTAGTAAAAATTTTTGCCTAGTTCTAGCGCAGTTTCCTTATCGTTAAATAGACTCAATATATAATACCAATTCGCTTAATTAAATAATCTATTTTGAAGTAAGAAAATCGTGTCGATAACAAGGAAAAAATTTCGTTATTTGTTCTATGTCAGAAGTTTTTAACGTAGTTAGCGTCAGATTTAATATCTCAGATTGATTAAGTATTATTGCGGGTTGGTATAAGAAAGTTGGTATTAATTGCTCATTAAAAAAGCCGCAAAAGCGGCTTTTAGAAGTTTTACTTACAATACAAAAATTTATTCTGAACGGCTAGTAACTTCAAGTAAATGATAACCAAATTGTGTTTGTACTGGGCCTTGTACTTGGTTAATAGGCGCAGAAAACACCACTTTATCAAATTCTGGTACCATCATGCCCGGTCCAAACTCGCCAAGGGCGCCGCCATCTTGACCTGAAGGACAGTTAGAGTGGTTTTTTGCTAATTCAGCAAAATCTTCACCTTGTTCAATTTTTGTTTTTAAGTCTAAGCATTGTGCTTCGCTATCTACTAATATGTGTCGTGCGCTTGCCACTGTCATAAAATCTCCCGCTTATTTATGTGGTGTTTTTTTAACCTAATGAAATGTCATTCTAGTTAGTTTCAACTAATTGTACCAGTATAAACTTAATTATTAGAAAGTGTATTTTCAATTGCCGTAATCATCTTTTCTGAGTCAGGTGACACTTTGCTGTTAAACCGTAAAATTGTTTTGCGATCTGCAGATACTAGGTATTTATAAAAATTCCAATTAGGGGAACTAGTTTGCTCATTTAGGTGTTTAAAAATAGGATTGGCATCACTGCCTCGTACTTCACTGGTAGCAAACATAGGAAAAGTAACCCCATAATTAATAAAGCAGACTTTAGCTGTCGCTTTTTCATCATTTTCTTCTTGAAAGAAATCGTCAGAAGGAAACCCTAAGACAACTAACCCCTGACTTTTATATTGTTTATAAAGTGCTTCTAAGCCTTTAAATTGAGGTGTGAAACCGCAGTTACTGGCTGTATTAACGATCAATAAAGGCTTATTTTTAAACTGACATAAGTTGATTGACTCTTCAGAACGTAACTTACGTATATTGACGTTAGTAAAATCTTGGCATGTTGTGGCCACGTGCTTATCAATTGATTCTATTTGAGCATGAAGTGGTGTATTTATTAATAAAACCCCTAACCCGAGTAATATTTTTTTAGCATAGCTAACGACCTAAACTTTACGATTGTTTGAGTAGATGATCATACGCTAATATGGAGAAAATTGATCAACCATGCAATCTATTATGACAACCCGTTTAGCAACTATAAATGATCTTAGCGAAATCGTAGCAATTTACAACGAGACTATAGCTGGTCGAATGGTGACTGCTGACACTGAAGAAGTCACCGTTGAAGAAAAGCGTGAGTGGTTTAATAGCCATACACAAAAAAGACCTATTTATGTTTACTGTGAAAATAACAAAATACTCGCATGGCTTAGTTATAAATCATTTTATGGTCGCCCAGCTTACGATGGCACTGTTGAAATGAGCATATATATTACCGCAAAAGCACAAGGTAAAGGGCTTGGCAAAAAGTTGATGGAATTTGCACAAACCCAAGCTAAACAACTCAATATACGCGTATTGCTAGGATTTATTTTTAGCCACAACTTACCAAGTGTAAATCTATTTAAACATTTTGGCTTCGATGTTTGGGGAGAGTTACCCAATGTCGCTATGATGGATAGTAAGCTTTATAGCCTTACTATTTTCGGAAAACATGTAGAATAAAGTTCGTATCTCTTTTAGGTAAAAAATTCTTATGAAATAACGCTAAGAACCTATGCTAACTAAACAATAATAGACTACGCTATTAATATATTAAGTTAATTATTTTTAAAGTGTAGCTTGATGATTCGAAAAATATTAATAGTAGACAGCAGCACTATTATCGCAATGCGAGTAAAAGTACTTTTAGAGTTAATTGGATGTGAGGTTGAATTAATTCATTTTTCTATGCTCGATATGCATATAAATCTTGATGCGTATGATTTAATTATAGTGGCGCATGGAGTACCTGTTATTTCTATTGAACCGTTGATTGCTAAGGTCTCACAATCACGGTTTATGTTGCTTGCTCCAAAAGCTGAAAATGGTGAACAACTAAACGCATTTAGTGAGCTTAATCATGCTGTTGCTAATGCAACTGTAGTTTACCCATTTTTTTCTAATAAGGAGATAACTTCTCTACTTGAGAGTTTATTAGAGCTTGGCTCTAACCATATTCTTCAATTACCTACTATTTTACTGGTTGATCATATACCTGAGCGTCTTGAAAAAATGAAAAACAGCTTAGTAGGCGCTCATATAAACACCCATACCGCGACAAATTTAGATGAAGTATTGGCAATATCCGTTGATACTAAAATTGATATATTAATTAGTGATTTTAGTTTTGGTGATGTAACTGGGTTAGGTATATTTTCTAGCCTAAAATTAAAGCAGCCACATTGTAGGTGTTTACTTTTTACGTCACGCCCTGATCAAGTGTCCATGATTGAGGCTATTCGTGAGGGAGTTGAAGATGTACTTATTAAACCCCTTAACGATAGTATTCTTTTGCAGTCGGTCCATAAGCTATGGCAAACCGAATTATTGAAACGACATAATGCAGAGTTAGTAGAAAGGCTTCAAGACACCGTAGATGCGCTTATTGAAAAGGATAGCTTATTACAAGTTATTTATAAGCATACACCCGATGCAATTATGTTATTTGAGCGCGGTGGTAAAGTTATCGAAGCGAATGATGCTTGCTTAAAGCTATTTGATTTACCGTTTAATGAATTAGAAAGTAAGTCTCTTTTTGATTTTTTAGATGTTGATTCAAGCGCAGGAATTAAAGATAAAATTTTGACTTTAAATAGTAATCGACAGTTTAGTTGCGATTTACGTTTAACAAAAACACTAGGGGGTTATATACCTCTTGTGGGATCTTTTAATGAAATAGATCACCATGGTGAAATTGCGCTGGCAGTTATTTTTAAAAATGTAACGCACTTAAAACAAAAAGAAGAGTTGCTACTTGAAGCAAAAGATATTTTAGAAGAACAAGTTAGAGCGCGTACCTCACAGTTAGAGCACGCTAAAAATGTGGCTGAAGCCGCCAATTTAAGTAAATCAGAATTTTTAGCAAACATGTCTCACGAACTTCGTACACCAATGCATTCAATTTTAAGCTTTTCTCGTTTTGGCTTAAATAAATTAGAGGTTGGTGATTTTGCGGAAGAAAAATTATTTAAGTACTTGTCTCGAATTGAATCCAGTGGAGAACGGTTACTTTCATTACTTAATAATTTACTGGATCTATCCAAGCTTGATGTGGGTAAATTTCCTTTCAATCCTAGAACACATAATTTAGCTAATATCATTAGAACGAGTATTGATGATGTCGCTGGAACTGCAATGGAAAAAGAGATTGAAATCATTTTTTCAGTGCAGTCTAACCCGGTAGTCGCTCTGTGTGATGAGGAACAAATTAATCAATTAATGTGTAATTTATTAGGTAACGCATTAAAGTTTAGTGAGCCAAAAAGTAAAATTAAAGTGGAATTGGCATCTGAGAACGAGTTTGCAGTAATAGCCGTTATCGATAATGGTATTGGTATACCTGAGGATGAACTTGAAGACATTTTCACTAAATTTGTACAAAGCAGTAAAACCAATAGCGGAGCTGGTGGAACAGGGTTAGGCCTTGCATTATGTAGGGAGTTTGTTTCTTTGCATCAAGGTAATATTACAGCCTTAAATAACACTAATGGCGGCGCTACTATTTGTATACAAATACCACTTAAAATAAACCTAGACGAACACTTAGCACTGCAAAGCAGTTAATTTTTAAACAAGTGTTTGAAGTAGCATATTTAGAATTTAAATGGATGATGAAACGATGGCTTTAACAAAAATACTCGCAGTGGATGACGAACCCTTTAATCTTGAAATTATAGAAGAGATTCTGGAGGACCTCGATTTTGAATTAAAGGTAGCCGTTAGCGGTCCAGAGTGCTTGAGTATGGTAGAGGACTATATGCCTCAGGTTATATTGCTGGATGTGAGTATGCCACAAATGAATGGTTACGAAGTCTGTAAGAGCCTTAAATCCAACCCAAATACCGCGCATATAATTGTGATGTTTGTATCAGCAAGGGGGACGGTTGAGGAACGTATGGAAGGTTACTCTGTTGGTGCAGAAGATTATATTGTTAAACCGTTTGGACATGACGAACTCAAGTCTAAATTAAATAATTTGAATCAAGTGTTGGTAGAGAAAGAGAGTCTTGAAAAACAAGTTGAAGATGCAACTTCTACAGCATTTAATGCGATGGCTAACAGTAGTGAAATGGGGCAAATAGTTAATTATGTTGAAAATATTGGTTTTATAAATGATCCCCAAAGTTTAGGAAAAGCGCTCATAGATTGTCTACAGTCTTTTAATTTGCAAAGTAACGTAGAGTTTCGATATGCGAATGTTATAGATCATTTTGCATTACATGGGGTTTGTTCACCGATTGTTATTGAACTATTTGAAATGCTTAAAAGTAAAGGTCGGTTGCACGAATTTTCACATCGAATTTTGGTTAACTACGAATACATAAGCTTACTGGTTTTAAATATGCCGGATCATGATCCAGATAAGCATGGACGAATTCGTGACCACGTATGTTTTATTGTCAGTGTCACAGAGCAGCAATTACGAGCAATAATGACCAAAAGAATACTTGTATCCCAACAAGAACGACTAAATACGGTCGCAAATTCCGTACATAGTAAATTTCATAGTTTAATTGGCTTACTTAACGATAATCGTAAAAATAACGAAAGAGTTTTTAAGCAACTACAAGAAGATCTTGAAGTGCGAATACCAACAATGGGATTAGATGAGGACCAAGAGGTTTTTATTTACAAAAAAGTAGATGAAACAATTCAAAATTCAATTTCAAGAGAGGAGTCAGTTCAAGAAGTTAAAGCCTCTTTTGCTGAGATTGAACAAGACCTGTCATTACTTTTAAAGAGCTAAGTAACTTGATAACTGGATAATAAATCTATCTTAAGCAGTTCTTTCAGCACTGACTGCGTTGAATTTTCTTGCAATAGGCCCGCGATTGACATGCAAGTTCGCCTGTTTTACTGGAAGTCTCTGGCTAGAGGGAATAAGTTTAAATATAGTTATTATTCAAAACGTTAGTGAATCTCTTAACCAGAGTTCAGGTTAAATATACTTAACTAAATAATGTTACTTTAAAGGCTTACACCAACTGCATTATGCATCTCTGGGTAAGCCTTTTTCTACAATTCTGATTAACCTAGCTGTTTTACGAAGCGCTACTCGTTGTTTATCATTTTGTTGGGAAAGTGCCCATTCAATATGCTCTAAAACAAGTTCACTGCATATTTGGCTTTTGTCTTCTAAGGCATAAATAATAGCGGGACTAAATTGTGCATTACCTAACCCTATTGCTAAGTTACGTAACCAACGTTCGTGACCAATACGGCGAATAGGACTGCCTTCGGTATTTTTTAAAAAAGTAGCTTCATCCCAAGCAAACAACTCAAGTAAATCTTTGTCTTTTAATTGAGTGCGCGGGTGAAAATCGTTTTCGTCAGTAATTTGGCCATAACGATTCCAAGGGCATACTAACTGACAATCATCGCAGCCATAAATTCTATTACCCAATAAAGTCCTGTATTGCTCTGGAATGGGCCCTTGGTGCTCTATTGTTAAGTACGATATGCATTTACGTGCGTCAACGACATAAGGCTCTACAATTGCGCCTGTTGGGCAAAGAGTGATGCAGGCAACGCATTTACCGCAGCCTTCAAAGGTGTTTTCGGCGTCTATTGGTAGTGGTAAATCAATAAATAGCTCGCCTAAAAAAACCACGATCCTGCTTCTTGATTAATTAATAAAGAATGCTTACCACGCCAACCTAAACCCGCTTTCTCGGCGAGTTGACGTTCAAGTACTGGGGCTGAATCTACAAAGGGTCTAAAGCCATATTCACCAATTTCTTGTTCTATTTTTTGGCCGAGTTTTTTTAATCGATTACGCATTAATTTATGATAATCACGACCCAGTGCGTAGCGGCTTATATATGCTTTTCCTTTATTTTTTAAGGTTTTTGCAAAGCCAGCATCGGGTGGGAGGTAATTCATTTTTACTGATATTACACGTTGTGTGCCAGGTACTAATTCAGCTGGGCGAGCGCGTTTCATGCCGTGTGAAGCCATGTAGTCCATTGAACCATGAAAGCCACCATCAAGCCAACGTTGCAGTTGAGCCTCGTGCTTACTTAGGTCAATATCGGTAATACCCACTTCGCTAAAGCCAAGCTCTTGTCCCCAAGTTTTTATTTGCAGGGCTAATTTTTCATAGTCTGGGGTTGGGTTGCTCACACACTTTACACACTTAAATTAATAGCTGCGTAATTTACCATATTTACTAGGGCTTGTTTATCTTTCGGGTTGAATTTAAAGCAGTGAGTTTGGTTTTTAAGTAAGGCAAAGCTATGTTGTATGGTTGTTCCCCATAAATAGTCGATAACGCTGCATAGATGCCTGTCATGCGCTGTCTTTAGGTAGAAAAAATTTTAATCCTAAAAGGCCAACAGGCTCTAATAAGTTAAAACGTTTTGCTACAGTACAAAACGTTTTAACTGTTGTTGAGTTTGTAAGCTTAGCTGCTGAGAGTTTTCGCTATCGGCCACAGCAGTGTCGATTAATTGCTTAGCTTGCTCACCTAGCTCTACAATTTGCTCAACAGATTGATGAGTTTGAGTTTGTGTTTGCTCAAGCAGATGCACGGCACTGGCTATTTGCTTCAATTGTTGCTGATTTTGCTCAAATTCATTAAGCATCTTGCTAAACCCGTCAGACGTTGCACTAATTGCACTTTGTGCACTATTAGAGTGGGTGATCAGTTGCTCTGACTCTTTATTTGTTTCGTTTACTAGTTCATTCATTTGGGTAATAAAATCACTAATTTGTCTTGTTGCGCCACTTACCTTTATAGAAAGCGTACGGACTTCATCGGCAACTACAGCAAAGCCTCGTCCAGCTTCACCTGCTCGGGCTGCTTCTATTGCAGCGTTTAGTGCTAATAAGTTGGTTTGATCTGAAAACTCTTCAACCATTTTTAAAATACTACGTATATTTTCACTGTTTTCTTTTAAACCTGCGACCGTATTTGAAAAACTACCTAGCATATTAGTGATTAATTTAACTTGTTCGACAAGCGCTGAAAGCTCTTTAGCTGAGAGTTTTACAAAGTTTAGATGTTCATTATTAACGTTATGGACACTGTCGGTATTAATGACTATGTTTTGTAAGCTTTGCGTTATTTGCATACTCGCATTAATTATACTGTGGCTTAAATGTATTTGTTGCTCGCTTGAGTTATCCGTATTTTTCATTGACTCGGTAACGGCTTTATTACTATTGGCACTGGCTTCAGCGCTACTGTAAGTTGTATTTAGTAGTTCGCCTAAGTGAGTGGTGAAAGTATTGTATTGGGTACTTAAATCTCTAAATTCATCATACGAAAAATGCGGAAGTTTTGCGGCTAAATTAGCATCTTGTTGGTTTATTTTTATTAGTGTATCGCGCATCGCGGTAATAGGACGCACGATTAAAAAACGCATATACGAAAGTGTAAAACCAAACCCCATAACAATTACTAGTGTTAAAAGCCAAAATAGCTCTGTACTTTGTTGTTCGCTAAGGCTTTGGTACAACCAAAACAGAGTGATGGCTTGAAATAGAAATACAAAACTTAGATTGCCTACAATTTTACGTGTTAATGTGAAAAAGAAGGTCTGCTCGATGTAATTATAAATTTTCATGTAGCTACTCATTTTACTGAAACCTTTATGGTATTAGTGCTCTTACGTTCTATGTAAGGAGTATAGATGTGTTTAACTATGATCTAACGATTGTAAGTATGCTTTAGTTTGTGCTGGGTAGTTGGTAAAAATCCCATCTAAACCATATTCGAGCATTTGTGCTATATCTTGCTCTTTGTCTACCGTGTAGGCATAAATTTTTAGTCCGCGTTGCTTTGCATCATTAGCAAATGCTTTATTAACAAAATTTTTATCTACATGCACACTATAGGCATTTAAATCTTCAGCAAATTTTGCATAGCTTATAGGTATAGAAGACGTCAGTACGCCTATTTTTAACCATGGTAAACGGTTTTTAAGCCACAGTAATTGATGGTGATCAAACGATGATACTAAAATATTGGTACGTGATATTTTTCCCATACTTATATTGTATTCAAGTTGAATCGCAAGTTTTTCAAGTTCAAAAGTATGCTTAAGCTCTAGGTTGAGTAATGTTTTATCGTTATTCCAATCTAATAACTGCTGTAAGTTAGGTACATACTCACCATTTCCCGCGTCAAGCTTGGCTATTGTTACAGCGTCAAATTCATTGACCTTACCTGTGCCATTAGTCGTTCTATCAAGCCATGAATCGTGGATTAACATGTAATCATCAATAGCACTTTGTATATCTACTTCAATGCCATCTACACCTATTTTTAGCGCTTCTAAAATAGCACTTTTGGTGTTTTCTGGGAAATGTCCGCTTGCGCCTCTGTGTGCAAATACTTTCATTTACGTGCCTTTTTTGTGATTGACCAAGTTTCAAAGCAGGCGGCGCTAACAATTAATGTGCCACCTATTAGTGTCATTGCTGATGGGCGTTCATGTATTATAATAATCGCTAATAGTGTGCCATAAAGAGGTTGAAGGCAAGAAATGAGCCCAGCAGTAGCAGCAGATAAATGTTTTAAACTGGCTGCAAATAGTGAATGAGGCGTAGCTGTAAATATTACCCCTGCAATCAAAATTAATAACAAATCATGGTTACTTATTTCATACACAGGTACTTTTATAAATGCACATAGCATAAGGCTTGCAACCAAGGTTTGATAAAACATAGTTTGTGGGCCACCGTATTGGCTAAAGTAACGTTTGTGAGTGATGTTTCTTATTGAAAAAAGAATGCTGACACTACGCCTGTTATCACTCCAAGAGTTACGTCGTCACCTAAACTGGCAGTAGGGACAAGAAGGTAAATACCTAATATAACCACCGCTGCACTAAGTATATCTTTAGCTTTGGGTTTACTCTTATTAAATAAAGGCTCTAAAAATACAGTAATTACTGGATAACTAAAAAATGCGAGCATCCCAATTGTTATACCCGCCATTTGCATACCAGCAAAGTAGGTAACCCAATGTATACCTACCGCCACACCGAGCAATATAGCCATTAAATAATCTTTAGGTTTATTAAGCTTAATAGGTTTTTTTGCATACTTAGCAAAAACCAAATCGCAATGCCAGCAACTGCGGTTCTATAGACGGTTATATCAAGTGCATTTAAGCCAATGAGCTTTGCAAATAGAGCGGTTCCGCCAAAAAGTAATACGGCAATATGTAAATAAAGCAGGCTTTGCTGTTGGGGTTGCATTGAGTTTCCTTGTTATGCTTTTTTAGCATATTAGCATCGGTTAAAAATTCTTGAGATGATTTTTTTAATACATGACAAATGTCAGTAAAGTTAATGACATTCAACACTCACATTATTTTTGCACACTGGCATAATTACTCTACTTAATTGGAGGTAGTTATGAATTCCTTAATTTTATTTAGTTTGACTCTTAGTGAAGCGCTAGAAACATTAAATTTTACTATTAGTGACGCATATTGCTTTATGCTGATATGTATTTTCGTGTTATTTATATTTAGTAATAAAAACAAAATTATAAATAAAAATAATATACCAGAGGTATTAGCATGAGTTCACTTAGTGTCTTTTCTAAGCAAAGCGATAAAGGTTTTTGGAAATATGGACATCTAATTTTTACTGGCTTTTACTTACTTCCGATGATAATCGATTTTGCTCATTTCACGAGTGAGCAAATCGTTATTTCCTTAGCTTTTTATATTGCTTTTATTCTTTTATATGTAAAAGCAATAAATTGTAAAGGTACTGGTGTAACTAAGTTATTTTTAGCAATGCTATTAATTTGCTTCAGTGCTACTTTTTACAGCACTGGCACTCCTACCTTGTTTGGCTTTGCAGCCTATATAGCAGGCTATGCATACAGCAAGCGTCAAAGAGTTTATGCTGCACTAGCGATTATATTCTCGGTTTTATTAAGCGCATATATTGGTGATATAGGAAAGGTTCAGTACTTTTTAGCGATTGCTTTAATTTTATGCGCTGCGTTATTTAGCTACGGCATTGCAGCAAGAAGGGAGCGTCAATATAAAAAGCGTGAACAAGAAAATGCAAACCAACTAGAGCAATTAGCAGCAATTGCAGAGCGAGAGCGAATAGCTCGTGATTTACATGATATTTTAGGCCATTCACTTTCATCAATAGCTCTAAAAGCCGAGCTTGCCAACAAATTACATAACGCTGAGCGGTTTGAACAAGCTGGAAATGAAATTACCCAAGTAGCCGATTTAGCCCGTGCGCTTTTATCAGATGTTCGTCACGCTGTAACCGATTTAAAACAGCAGCAACTGACAGGGCAAGTTGAGCAACTAAAACAGCGCTTAGAGGAGCAAAACATTATCACTAATGTAACGCTTAATTTACCGGTGTTACCTGCAGTAATAGAAAGCGAGCTGTGTTTAATTATTAAAGAAAGCGTGACGAATATTTTACGTCATAGTAAAGCCAATCAATGCGATATTAATCTCACATCAACTAAACAAAGCATAACGCTAAATTTATTTAATAACGGTGATTGTGAAAATATCACTCCTGGCAATGGTTTAACGGGTATTAAACAGCGCGTAGAAAAGTTAAATGGCCAAGTGAAATTTGAAATTCAAAATGGATTTAAACTGACAGCACACATTCCTTTGCCATAAGCAAAGTTAAAAATACCAAGTAAAGGAAAAAGTATGATCAAAGTATTTTTAGTAGAAGACCAAGGGTTAGTTCGCGATGCTATATCAGCATTACTAAGTCTCGACTTTAATATAGAAGTAATAGGCCAGGCGTGCGACGGACAAGCTGCACTTGATCACCTATCTAGTTTATCAAACGTATTACTACCAGATATTGTACTTAGCGATATTGAAATGCCAAATATAAATGGCATTGAACTAAGTGAACAAATAGCTGCAAAACACCCATCAATTAAAGTAGTAATAATGACTACGTTTTCCCGCGCGGGTTACATCAGACGTTCACTTTCGGCTGGTGTTACAGGCTTTATTTTAAAAGAAGCACCAAGTGAAGATTTGGTAAATGCACTTAAAAAAGTAATGTTGGGGCAAAAAGTGATAGACCCAGAACTTGCTATTAATGCATTGGATGACTCCGATCCACTTACAGATAAAGAGCGCAAAGCACTAAAACTCGCAAGCGATGGCCTTAAAACGAGTGAAATAGCCAAGCAGTTGTTTATAAGCGAGGGAACTACACGTAATTATCTCTCGGATGCTATAGCTAAATTAAATGCCACAAACCGAATAGATGCAGCACGTATAGCGAAACAAAAAGGATGGCTATAGAGAATAACTTTTTAAGGTGGGCGACTTTATAGCTGATCATTACAGTAATATACTTCATCAACATCTGAAGTATATTACCCATGTGAATCGAATACTATGATTTATCCTAAAGCATAATTAAGTTGTCAGCCCTTTCGAACTGCGACTCTTTATGGGTAATAATGATTACTGTTTTATTTAGTAATAACTGTTCCATTGCTTGCTCTATACAATGTCGATTTTTAGAATCGAGTGCGCTTGTGAATTCATCTAGAATAACCAGTTCTGGTTCTTGCAGTATTGCTCTGGCAATGGCAATACGTTGCTTTTGACCTCCAGATAATTGATTTCCCCGATCACTAATTGGCGTAAAATAACCATTAGGTAAAAGTTCGATAAATTCATGGGCATTAGCCTTTTTACATGCATTTATAACTTTGTTCATTTGCTCTTGTGTTGGTTCTTCCCCTACATCTGGGAGTAGGTTTTCAATTATCGATGAAGAGAATAAAATAGGTTCCTGTTCTACATAAGCAATGTTGCTGCGAAAACTAGCAATAGTATGCTTATTTAACAATTTTTCCCCAATTGTTATTTCCCCGCTTGTTGGTAAATAATACCCTAATAAAAGTTTGGCTAAGGTCGATTTACCATTACCAGAAGGACCTCTAATAACTGTTTTCTCTCCTTGCTTAATATGGATATTAAGCATATTAAATACTTTCTTTTCAGGGTTGTTAGGATAAGAAAAAACAACATTATTAAAGCTAATATTTCCCATTTCAATTGCTTGTTGACCGTCTTGTTGTTCGGCGTCTGAATTATTAGTTAATAGTTCAAATAAATAGCGAGTGGCTCCCAATGAATGAACCCATTGCGCCCAAAACCCAGCTAACATATTTAAACTTGTAAATGCCATTCCCAAATACAGCACATATGAAGCGAGCTCACCTACGGTTAATGTATTTTTTTGAATAAGATGACTACCTAAAATTAGCATTAAAATTAGGCTACTAAAGATTAAAAAATTAAAAAAACCTTGGAAAATAGCAATAGCTGAAACGGTTTTTTTAGCACACGACACATAATGTTGATTACTTTGAGCATATCTATTTTGGCTTGCTTGAAACCAGTTATATAATTTTATTAATGTATGCCCATTTAAGTTGTCAAATGCCACTTTATTTGTTTTAGCTAAGGCTGTTTGCTCTTGATCAGATAAAGCCTCTACCTTTTTACTTAACAACTTAGTTGCAATAATAAATGTAGGAATGCAGAAGAATAATACTGAAGAAAGTATTGCAGAGAGAGTGAACATCATCACAATACAACCTATAGCTACAACTATAGAGCGCATTGCTTGCGCAGCACTAGTTGTGAGGACATCTTTTAAACTTTGGGTGTCTGAATTAATTCTACTGGCGAGCTCAGCCGTATTGTTTACATCATAGTAACTGGCAGTTTTTTTATCAGCACTTGATGTAACTTTAATCTAAAATGAGTAATTACCTCGATACCAAGGCGCTCAAATAAATAGAAACGAACAGCACTTAATAATGAAAACAGGATGACGGTAATCAATACATAAAAGTGAAAAGGTTCTAACAACGATGATGGAGCCCTTCCATCAACATAATAATTGACTAGCTTAGGTAATGTAAGCTGGATAAAAGCTGTAATTAGCATAATTAAAAAAGCAAAAAATGCTTGAAGTTTAAAAGGGGCGAGAAGCTTAATTCGTTGCAAATAATGTGGATTGTTCAATTTTTTCACCCAAAATTTGTTGTTTGAAATAACGCCAATTTTCATCATCTATCATTCCTTGACCCTCTACTTCACTATTTTCATTGATAAATAAATAGGCAGGCGAAATTTCATGAGGGTTAACTGATTTATAATCAGAGTAATTAAGCTGCCAAATTAAGCGAGTTAAAGTTGATTGGGCAAAAAAAGATCCAATGTTTTCCATTTGTTCATGCAAAAGAATATGAAGAGAAACACCATTTAATTGTGCATGAACAGCAAGCTTCTCCAGCATAGTGATTTTACTTTTACATTTGGGACAATTTGTAGCAAGAAAAATTAATGCACTTGGTATATTAATATCTGTATAAATATGCTTTTTAGTATGCAGCTCCATAGCTTGAAGCGATGGAAATGTTTCAATATTAAAAGAGGGAGCGTCTAACTGCTCTTTAGCTTTGACAAATTTTTTAGCATTACTATGTTTAATGAAATATTTACAAAGGTAAAAAAAGCTAAAAGTATAATAATGTATTGCCATTCTTCAGTAAGTTGCATGTTTATTCCGAATGTAAAAAAGTGCTGATAGATTTAAGATTGATTATGAGATTAACTAGGGTTAAAGCTAAAAAAAATAAAGTTAGTATTTGTAGATTAAAGATTTGTAATGGCGGTGCTATACACAATAGTAAGCTTGCCAAAAATAGAATTGTGTTACGAAGAAGGTCTTGCCAATCTAATACACTGCTTTCACCAAAACAATTGCACTGAATAACTTTTCCTGTCATCAAAGTGTATAGTGGAATGAAAACAAAAATGAGCATTATAAAACTGATTAATTGATATATTATCAGAGGCTTAGTCGGGAGTAGTAATGTCGGGAGAATGGCTAATTCACATGTGATAATAGTAAATGCGGCGAATTTACTAAAAGCTCTAGGTACCTTAAAAGACAGCTCTAACGTAGACTGAAACTCTTTAAAAATAATAGACTTTTTAATTCCTGCAAATAAAAAAGTAAGGGCTAATAACATTGCGCCGAATGTACTCAACAAAGACATTTACTTATCTTCCTCATAGATAGACCATTTGGGGTTTAGTCCAGACATATCTTTCCAGCGACTACTGCTGCTCTTTTCGCAAACTATGATTGAATCACACCAAGATTCATTTAGTTCATTACGGTTTCCACCACCGAGGTACAAAATAAAAAATTCTACTAAAGGCCAAGTGGCTGCGTTTATCCTTAGATCGGTTTTAAAAGGTAAATCGAGTTTAGCTAATTGCGTACCAGTTATCGCATAATCATGACTGTGATAACTGAACATTAATGTATCAATTATTTTGCTTTGTGTGGTTTTGCAGTGTTGACCTGCTAGCTTTAACAGCTCTTGTGCTATTTCTTTAACTTCAAGTACTGTGCGATAGAATGTCGTTAAAGTTGGTGGGAATATGTGTTCACAGAGCATACTTAGCATATTACTTTTATCTGCAACTTCAGTATTAAACCAGTCTTTAGACATATCACTAAACAGTTTTATATCAGCACTGGATAAAGCTGTATTTTGCTCTCCTTGCCCACCATGAAGATGTGGATCAATAGCAGAAAAAATAGATAAAGGAGAAAAGTAAACCGCATTAGCACTTAGCGCTAATAAAGTCCCTGATGATTGGCAGTAATGAGGTGCAATAATATTGAGATTATGGCAGTAATCATTTAGTAATAAAGCAATTCTTCGCGTCGCATTAACATCTCCGCCTCGAGTATAAAGTAAAACATTTAGGGTGTTAGTAAAGCCCAATATATTTAAATGATTATATAACTGAGGTAAAAGGTCCATATCAAGGTGTGATGCAGCAATGACTAAAATTTGCTGTTCTTTGCCTAGTTGCTCACTTAATTTTGCTATTACTGGGGACGCTACATCTTGTAATTTTTGACTAAACTCAGGCATATTCACTTACAAGCTTCCTCTAATGCTTCAATCAATGATTTCGTTATTTTTAGCTCTGGTACATTTTCTTCTACGAAACGGTATTGTCCATTTGGATTGTTTTCCAAAAAAACATATTCACCTTGAGGGGTGACAATTAGATCTAATGCTGAGTAAGTAAGTTGATAACTGTTTACGAATTCTAAACAAGCTTGTTCAATTTCTTCAGGGAGTTGATAGGCTGACATTGGCACTTGCACATTTAAATTTCTACAGTCTACTTGGCTTTCGGGGTGTAATTGTGAGTCAAGTTTTGCTGCGAACACTTTACCAGCAATAATAGTTACTCTTAACTCATATGCTTTTTCAATATATGCCTGAAATTGATTAGGTAGCAAGCGTAATGAGTCAGAATCATTAAGCATATTTTCGTCGATTAGTGTTGTCGCAACCCCTTGGCTTTGCATTTTTTGGCTTGTAATTACAGGGTCTGACATTACTTTATATACGACTTTTTTGTGCTTTAAGAAAAATGATCTAATTTCATTCGGATCATTGCTAATTATAGTGTCAGGGATCTTAAAGCCTAATGTTAAGGCTCTTTGTAATTGCTCTCCCTTCCACATCGATGCACGTAAATATTTAGGGTGACTTACCCAAAAGCAGTTGATGCCGTATAAAGCGCTAAATAAAGCATGTTCTGTTTCTTGATTAGAAAATTGCTCAATAGATTGTTCCATATCACTGACTAGGTAAGAAAAATTAGCTGGTTTTCGCAACCAAATAGAACCTATATTTGAAAAGTTGATATTTTGTCCTGTGTGTATATTTTCAAGGGTGGTTGAGAACTCGTTGTTTCCAACTGATTGTTTTATCAGGTAGCTTTTTGGGAATTGGTCTAATTCGAGTAAAAAGTAATTTGAATTCTTACTTTTTAACACTTCAATCGCTTTTTCTACGTGATAGTCTTCACTGTGGCTTATAATCAATATTGATTTCATGTGCACTCCGATGCATTTTGAGAGGTAACCAACAGTAGGATTTTGGAGGGTTAGTTAAATGTTATTATTCTTATTTATAGAGATTTATAATGTATATATTAGTTAAAGAGTTCTATAAATTAATGTCGATTTGAATGAAACGACAATAAAACCGCTGATTGTCGTTTTAAATAAGTGCTAGTTTAACACCAGATACCATTGTCTTTCCCATGCCAGCGATCGTCAGCTCGAGCCCATGGTCCAGAGCAACCTGCTGTAGCTGCTTTATTTTCAGCTTGCCATTTTTTTCCTGTTTTACAGCATTTTTATTTGCTGCAGCAAATGCAAACGGTTTTGTATTTTTCATAATTATTTCCTTTTGTTAGTTATGATTGACCTTGTTTAGGTCAAAAAAAACACTACACCCGTTTCTCATTTAGGTCAATATGTTATTTTATTGTTTTTTTGTTAATATGGGGTTGTGTTTGATTTTGTGTACAGCCGGTACGCGATATACTTAATGACTAGGGCGTGTTGACCTTTCGTGATTGATTTTACAGCAGACTGTTTGGTATTTAGGCAAGGCAGAGTCTATGTGGTGTGGTTATTCCCCATAAATAGGTGATAACGCAGCATAAATGCCAAATATGCGCTGCCCTTTGAGTTCTTTCTAGGGACGATTAACTCTTTGTTTCTCGGTTTTTACTTAGCCCACTAGTTTACAAACCTCGCGCCGCGATTAAATAGCCCCTAGATTGAACGAATTTCAACCCACAAAGGTCAACACGCCCTAGTGTTTTTATTTTAATAAAAGTAATAAAGAGAGAGCAGTGATAAATCGAACCTTCTCAGTAAAGAGTATTTAAACTTGCAAGCGGCGGTCTTAAAGTTAGTAAATAACGAAGTAAAGGGGTGGCTATAAAATAGGGCTGAACATAGCCCTATATTTTAAAGCAAAAAAACAGACTAATTATAATAGTTATGTATTTCCCTCATGCCCTTCATTTTATATGTCTAGGAGCGGTTGGTGACAGTGTTTTTTCCTAATAAATTTATGTAGTACGTTAGTTTTGAGCTGATTCGAATAAACTAACTTCTAAAGAGTGCTGGCTTACGCTGTTCCTTTTTAAGGCGATATATAAGTCGGAGTGAATGTATATACCTTCTTTATCTGATGTCATTCCTGCAATTTCAAACCATGAAAGCAGTTGGCGTTTTCTACCTGCTAGTTCAAGCCTTATATCACGCTTTTTAAATATAATGTCTAAGTCGGCAAGCATGGCCATTACACTTAAATCTAAGTGAGTAAAGCAGGGTACAGCATCAATTATTACGCACTGAGTGTCGTCTTTTTGTCTTGCGTATTGCTCAAGTAATCTGCGTTTAAAGTAGCTGGCATTAAAGTAAGTTAGAGGGGAATTAAAACGATAAATAAACACACCTTGCACTGCTTTTGCTTTATCTGTTGCATCTAAACTTCTTACAACTCCGTTTATATCTACGCCTAGTATATTGTCAGTTGGACGCATTACTGTGCGGATAAACTGAAATAGTCCCAGTAATACAGCAAGCGTGATGCCAGGGATAACACCAATAAATAACACCGCAAGTAAGGTGGCCGAGGCTAGATAAAATGCCTGTTTATCTTTTTGTTTTAATTGCCAAACAGCTTTTAAATCGAGTAAATGAACAGAGGCAATAATAAGTACAATACCTAGCGCTGCGCTTGGAATAAATTCAAGTGGGGCTGTTAAAAATACAGCTATGACAGCAATAATGGCCGCTGCTATCATTGATACTAACTGCGTTTTACCACCTGTTGCATCGTTAACAGCGGTGCGTGAGTCGGCGCCACTGACGGCAAAACCTTGCGAAAGAGCTGACGCTATATTGGCAATACCTAACGCTCTAAATTCTTTATCGGCGTCTATGTCGTAGCCATTTTTAGCTGCAAAGCTGCGGGCAGTTAGCATCATACTTACAAAGCTCACAATGGCTAAGTTAAGTGCGGGTACCACCAGCTCACGAATAATTCCTAAATCAAAAACTGGCGTATTAAAAACGGGAAGCCCGCCAGTTACGGTGCCAATAGTTTTTATATCAAGCTGTTTTAAATCAAAAATCCATACCAAAAGCGCACCGAATGTAATGGCGAACATAGACGAAGGCCAAGTGGACTTTATCCGCTTCATGGCAAAATAAACAGCAAGTGTAAACAAGGCCATTAATAAGGTGGGAACATGTGTTTGTGCTAGGTATGTGGTTACGCCACCTAGGCGTTCAAGTAAGTAGCGCTCGTCAAAGGTAAAACCGAATACTTTGGAAAATTGACCAACAATAATAGTGATAGCTACGCCGTTTAGTAAGCCTATTAAAATAGGTTTAGATAAAAAGTCGGCTAATACACCTAACTTAAATTTACTGGCTATAAAGCACCAAAAGCCGGTCATGGCGGTCATGGTGACAACAAGTTGCCAATGCTTAAAGCTGTCACCTGCAGCAAGAGGTGTTACTACTGCTGCAATAACGGCGCAGGTTGCGGCATCAGGGCCGACTATTAGTTGTTTAGAAGTGCCAAAAAGAGCATATAGCATCATTGGCAGTATGCAAGAATATAACCCGACGGCGGCGTTAACACCGGTTAATTGTGCGTAAGCAATGGCAACAGGTAAAGCTACGGCAGCTACCGATAGCGCCGCCCTTACATCATCAGCAAACCATTGGCGTTCATAGTGCAGCAATGTATTTAAACCGGGCATAAAATTATATAAACGCGACAGCACTTTAGTTTTCCTGCTAATAGTTACAACGTTTTGATAGTAAATTTAATATTCAAATAAGTATAGCGGGCACGGGGTTATTTTAATAAATGGGGATGATTTAAATTAATAATGATTTTAAATTACTTTAAAACACGAGCTGATAATTAATGTGGGATTGTTATGCTGAAAAACAGTTAAATTACAGATATAAAAAATGACGCTTGCGTTGTGATAACACGCGCGCCATTTTATAGTTTTAAAAAGTGCCTGCTCATAAAAATAAGGAGCAGGCTAAACTTTAGGGGGATATTAAAATTTTGCGCGAATACCAAAGCTGTAACGACGATCCGCTTCAGTGTACTTCCAAGCACCACCTAGTTCAGATAGATAGATTGAAGGTTCACCTGTTAAGTTCGTTGCATTACCAACAAGCGTAATGTTTTCGTTAATGTCCCAACTTGCAGAGAAGTCTAACTGACCTCTATCGTCACGGTAGTTATTACCATAAACAGTGCCATCTTCAGAAATGCTGCCATTGGAGTTAATATTTTCTACACGTTTTTCGTTTTCAGTATCTAAGAAACTGTCACGATAGTTATAAGCGATACGAGTAGAGAACCCTTCGTACTCCCAAAATACTTGTAAGTTGTAAGTGTTTTTAGAGATATCTAATAACGGATTGCCATTTGGTTGCTCACTATCTGCATATGTGTAGTTTGCATTGATGCCTAAGCCAGAAAATGCACCTGGTAGGCTTGTAAAGAACTGCTGGTAGCCCACTTCAAAACCTTGAACTGAACCGTTTTCACCATTTACATTTTTAACAGTATCGATACCCGTTAGTCCTGCGTCGCGTAAGCCTGCAACATGGTTAAAGCCGTCAGCATCTACTGGAAAGTCAGTTGCATCAGAGTAAACTAAATTGTCTTGAGATACACCCGCTGCATCAAGTTGACATACTTGGTTCCACTGAGTCACGTTTTGACCAGCAGTAGTGCTTGATGAAGCGACACAACTACTTTCGTTGCTTAAGAAAGATTCAACATCTTTATAAAATACTGCGAAAGATAGTACGTTTCCTTCATCAAAGTAATGCTCTACAGATAAGTCGTATTGTGTTGCACGGTATGGTTCTAAATCAATAGAGCCTTGCGTTGCACCCGTAATGTCGTTGTTAACGTCAAACGCAGGGCTTAGCTCGCTAAAGTCAGCGCGGCGCATAACTTTTGCTGCAGCAAAACGAAATAGTGTTTCATCTGAGTAGTTATAAGTAACGTTTAAGCTTGGTAAAAAGTCACTGTAGTCATTGTCGCCAGTTACTTTTTCGCCATTGAGGAACACGCTTGATTCAAGATCTGTAGTTACATAACGACCACCTACAATAGCGGTGATATCATCAAAATCTAAATATGCAGATACATACACTGCGGCTGTATCTTCAACCACATTGCGGTATGCGCTATCTTGAAACTTTTGGTTGTCTGAAAGGCTGCCCGTTGAAGCTAGGTTAGTGCCTACAAGCAATTGTTGAAGTTGAGCATAAGTATTTGCTGGGTTAGATAAACCGTTATAGCTTAAAAAAGTTAGTAGGTCATTTTGCCCCGAGTGTCCTAGTTGGTCAAAAGAGTTGTCGTGGCTAACGGTAGTAAAGCTATCAGGAAATGCAGCATTGAAATCATCAACCCATAAAGTAGCTAATGAACCATCTGAGTCATTAAATGCATTTTTATAAATGTCTTTAATTTCTACTTTGTATTGTTCGTATTCGTAATCACGGTTAGTAACACGTACACCTGCTTTTACTTTAGATACCCAACTTAAGCTGCTGAGAGGTTCGAACATTTCAATATCAAAACGAACCGCTGTTTCATCATTGTTTGTTCTTTTATCTTCACTTTTAAAAGTACGTAATGCTAAGTTTTGTGGGTCGGTAAATGCATTTGGATCTGAATGAATGATGCTTGGTAATTTATTACCGTTTTGCGAAAATGCACCATCATATAAATGATTTACTAAATCAACCCCTCCGCTAGCTTCAAAGGTCGACTTTTCGATTGGACGAAGTGTAAATTCAGAATCAGGCCTTACGCTTTCTGATGATGCTACCGCAATTTCACCAGAGATTTTTATGCTGTCAGTAAGGTTCCACTCTGCACCAAGTGCATTTGAAAACGAGTCGGTTTCACGAAAGTCACTGTATGTTTTTGGGATACCAAATTCGTTTGTTAGTGTGTAGTTGTTTACGCCGTTAGCACCTTGAGTTGTGTTTGCATCTGTTGATAATGAGCCAACGACACCTAAAATAGAATTACCAGCTTGCTCGCCAGAGCGCTTAGTACCGCTTAAATCAAGGTACACCATGCCGTTACCAGATGTTGGTGCCCACTGAAGAGATAAATTTACAGCAGTACGTTCACGTTTTTCTACGTATTGTTCAACACTGTGCTCATCTCTAACAATGGCATTACCACTAGGTGTATTACCTTCTTGACCGTTAATTTCGATATCTTGAGGTTTAACTCGGCTAGATGTTTCATCTTGACGAATTTCACGATCTTGATATGAAAACATAGCAATGGCACCAAAAGTACCCATTTCGTCAAAGTCCCAATTGTTACCAATTGAGCCGCTAAAAATAGGTGCAATATTCTCTGTTTTATCAGCGTATTCGCCATCAAGAGAGATTGCGCCGGTTAGCTTATCCAGCTCTAGTGGGCGAACTGTCTTTAAACTCACTGTTCCGCCTAATGCACCTTCAATCATATCGGCAGTAGGCGATTTAACTACTTCTACTGTTTTTAAGAAGCTTGATGGGTAATCTTGCAAACTAATACCGTCACGAGAGTCACCAATTGTAGAGCGGCCATTTAATTCAACACGGTTTTGAGGTAAGCCACGAATAGAAACACTGTCACCCACACCAAAGTCGGTATTAATAGATACGCCAGTAATACGTTGCAGTGCTTCTGCAATGTTATTGTCTGGTAATTTACCTATATCTTCAGCAACAATAGCATCAACAATACGCCCATCAGTACGTTTGAGCATTGCCGCAGCTTTCATGCTACCTAGCATGCCTTTTACTTCAATAACTTCAATATCATCAGATGCGGTTTCTGAAGCAGTTGGAGCCTCTTGCGCTGCAATATTAGAAGAAGCCATTAATAAAAGGGCTGCGGCACTGATTGTTGTAGAGCTACTTCTTTTATGTTTATTAGTTAATGTTGAAGTAATTTGATTGAGTTTCATGTATCTCTCCCGTTTGGGTACGACTTAACGTCATTGTGTGTGTTGTTACTTGGTTTGGTTAACCAATTTAACTGCTTTTCCCTGTACTGTGTCATACAGGTGGTATGGTTGAAATTAGTCCAATTCAGCTTTTATTACAACCTTTGTTTACCAAAAATTCACAAAATGTATTACAAAGTGTTCATTTATTTTTTTATATTTAATAAATTTAACGGCTTATGGTTTACTTTTGTTTTTTATATTTTGAGTGAGTTTTATTAAAGTATGTTTACCAGGGGCATTTTTTATATTTTTTGTACTATTTAATATCATTTTTAGCGTTTTTTTGAACTTTTAGCGGCACTTTTATATGTATTTAGTTTGTTTTTTAAGTGATGTTAAAATAATGAGGTGTTCATTAAAGGTTGAGTACGGCTTATAAACTTGCGAAATAATGAGGAGTATAAAATCATTCAATTTTATTTTGGTTATTTTTTTTGGTAATACCAATTTTCTATTGTTTTTATATGGATTTTGTATTAGAGCTTACTGATACACGTCTATATGTAATTATAAATAGAGTGATTTTTACGCAAAAAAAAGCCCAGCATATAAATGCTGGGCTTTCTTAGCTTAAATATATTAGCTTTTTAGTTCGCCTGTAGATGATTCTAAGTGGGCTCGAATAAACCACTGAAATTGTTCTAGATCAGCCAGTTGGCTGGTGACCATATCTTCAGAGACCGGATCTAGTTCAGAAAGAGTCTCAATTGCTTTGCGGTGATCGGCATTAACGCCGTTATATACTTTATCAAGTGCAGCTAAATGCTCGGTCACTAGCCCTTTACCAATTGAGTATTCGCTCCATGTTCGGCGATCTACAATTGATTTTGGAGTGCCCACTGGTACTCCACCAAGAGTCGCAATTCGCTCAGCGATGGTGTCTGTCATTTCGCGCACAATGTCTACCTGTGGGTCTATCATTTCGTGTACGCCAATAAAGTTAGGTCCGACTACATTCCAATGAATATGTTTTAAAGTTAGTTGTAAGTCTATCAATGCAACCATGCGGTTATCGAGGGTAGCTATTGTTTTTTGAGCTGATTCGTCACTCATACCTGGCGCGGTAAATTTAGTTGTTTTGTTTGATTCGTTATTGTTACTCATAATTTCTCCTACTTAACTAATGTGTTGCTCATATATATGTTGCGTGATGAGCGTGACTTAAGCTTAATAAAGCAACTGCTATGCCGTAAGTTGATTTTTTTGAAAAGTAATTTAAAAACAAATGGTTATATTTTAATTTAAGGTTTTTAAGGCTGAAGAGGAGATTGGATTTTTGAAAAGCCTGCATATATTTGTAAAATATGCAGACTTCGATTTAGTTACTCTTAGGTGTATTTAAACGTTGGCTATATATTCGTGCGCTTTCAAAACATCGAGCGGCACTATTTCTAATGATTTTTTATTTGTGGCTTCAAGTACCACCGGTGGCGCAACGTTTGCTGAAATAGCATGAAGCCATCTTACTGCACACAAGCACCATTTATCACCGGCTTTTAAACCTTCGAAATCGTAAAGAGGGTTCGGGGTTATTAAATCGTTACCTTGTGATTTTGAAAATTGTAAAAACTCATCAGTCATAATTGCACACACACTGTGATTGCCAAGATCTGATTCTGGTACATAACAAAACCCTTCACGTGTGTAGCCACCATTACCGCAACATAGTTTTAAGCGTGTGCCGAGTACATTAAATTGATTCGCCATGAAATACCTTAATTTGTGGTGTTTAATAAATTTACTCTATCAGGAGTAACTCGCTTGAGATAGCTATAAAACTTAAAAGAGGGAAGGGCTACACAAACTTAAGCCCGCAGCAAATTGCGGGCTTAGTATTGTTTATTATTTAATACGCAGCGCCATACAATCGCTATGACCGTTTATGATCATGCTTTTATCAACACGTACGCCACCACCAGAGTATTTTCCGGCGGCTGTAAAACTACATATTTGTACAAAGTAGTCATCTACTTTGGGCAGTGCAAATAGTTGTTGGTATATTTGGTCTTGCTCGGCAAAGTGCCCCATTGTTTTTTCTATAACTTGCTGCTGTTCATCAACAAGTTGAATATTAGCGCCACAGCGTCCTACTATTGGTTTAACTACATAACCGGTTTGTAATAACTCGTCGTTAAGCCCAAACGCGGTATTAAGTAAATACTTATGATTAGGGAACAAGCTCCAAAGTATTGGTAAAATGGCTTTATTACTTGGGATTAATGTCCACAGTGGTTCAAATACCATCACGTTTTTACGCAGTAGTACATCGACTAAGCGTGGTGTTTCACCAGCTTGAAATTGTGGTTCAAAGTTATCAGTTAGTGATTGGTCGGCTTCGCATTCTTCACGAATTTGATCAAGTGCGGTTTCCCACGACCAGGTTTTCCATACGTAACTAAGTTGTGCGCCATCTGCATCTACTATGTTGCCTGATTCATTCCAGCGAAGTGTGCTTAAGCCAATTACTAACTTACACTCAAAGCCCGCGGCTTCAATAGCTTCTTTCATAAATAATGCGTGGTAATGTTCTTCTGGTTCATCGTCTTGTAAAATATGAACAAGACCTTTCACTTCACTTTTACGCCATGCTTTTACGAGGTCTTTAAATAAGTTTTGACCTGCATCTACACCTGCTTTAACACCAAAGTGTTTTGCCCACTTGCCCTGAACTTTGCCGCTTTCCATATAACACGATGCCGAATCGCAATTGTATTCGTAAACTTTTAAACCTGCTGCTGTTAAGGCAAAGTCAAACCGGCTGGTAATTAATTGGTTTAAGCGGTTATCCCACGATTGGCGAATTTTATTAAGCACAACATCGGGTAAATTAAACTTTTTTAATAACTCAGGGTGCTGCAGTACATAATCGGTTGCATGCATAAATAAGCCATGCAGCTCATTTGTTGCATGCTCAATGCTTTGCTGCGCCGTTTGAGATATTGCAAAGTAATTATGCTGATCTTCATCTACTGATGTGAGTTTATGGCCTTGCATCATTTCTACGTAGGCAGCTTCATCGTCATTCGCAATATTTAACCATGACTTGTTTGCTTGGCCTGTATCTACTGCTTTATAGGCTTCTATAATAAATAAATCAGTGTTTAGCTCAGACGTTGGCTCAGCATATTCTGTTTCATCAGTTTGTGTCATCCAGCCTAAAATAGTGGCGTCGCTGTAAGAGCACTCAATCCAATAGTCGCCATCTTTAGTTACTTTTGCTTTTAGTTCACGGCACCAGTTTTGATTTGTTGGCCATATTTGATGCCCTACATTTTGCTCAGCAAGACGTATTTTATCTTCATGCACTTCAACAATGACAGCGACATGGCCTGTTTCTTCAAACTCGCCGCCTTCTTCCCATATAAGTAAACTACCTACTTGAGGGTGATGTTTAGCACCATTTTTAAACGCGTTTAGTGGCAGTCTATTTTGGCTATTTACATCGCGCACTGAACGCAGCTCAAAAATATTGTAAGCCATGGCTATGTCATCAAAAATATAACCATGGTTGAGGTACATCCATCTACGGGCAAACTCAACGCATTGCCATTTATAGCCCATGTAAATACCGTCTAGGTAACTACGATAGGCGCTACGATTAGGATAAATGCTTTCATCAGCCGTATCATAATCAGATGAGTAAACAGCAACATTACCTGGTGCATAACCTAATAAGGTACCAAAAACGCTAGCAGGAGCAGAAGATTTCATAAACAAAGGTGTTCAAAATAAGGTGTAATAATTTGCTGACTATATGAGCGAAACTGCGTTATAGCAAGATATAAAATATGTTTTTACGAAGGAAAATGAGTAAAAAATTACTCATTCATTAAAGAGTGAAAATGCGGGGGAGAACCTTTATTAATAGCATTAGGTTTGGTGATTATTTGAACTTGTAGTTGGTTGAAAATTAGTAATGTTTTTGACGTAATAATTACTTTTTAAATCTTAACTAAAAAATGGAGAAGCTATAGGTAGCTTCTCCACTTTTATTATTCATAGTTAGTGCTTTTTATAATTTGTTAAGCAGGTTACACGTTACTAAATCATTTCAGCATCTATATGGCGTATAAGGTTTGATACCCAATTAACATACTGGCGGTGAATTTTTTTGCCATTGTAGTTTAAGTTAATAGAGTTTTTATAGTTGATTGAGTATGCCGTTTTATCATATGTAATATCGACTGTTAATTGGTGTGTGCGAATATCCAGCACACCTTTTATTTTACCTTCACTCATAGGTGTGCACTTCCAACCAAGCTGAATACATGCTTTTAGAATACCTTTTGCTACGTCAGCTTCACTGTTGGTAATTGTTGATGTTTGCGGAATAGGGTTTTGTTCGAAGTCTCTTACTGCGACAGATGTTGAACAACCAGCAAGTACAGTAAGAGCTGCCGCTGTAAGTAAAATTGAGTACTTTTTCATAATAATCCTTTGTTTTAATTTCATCCAATTGCGTTGTGTCGCCAATATATGCGCTTAGGTGAGATTATCGGTAAATTTATAGGTGAGTGCCAGTAATAATTTAAAATAAAGGCACTTGATCGAACCCTAACCAGAGTTATAGATTGGTCGAGAATTTAATCAGTTAAGAATATTATGTTACTTACTTAAAATAACGGTGAGGGGGAAAGCTAGTGAGATTATGCATTAAAGGCTTACTTTGGTTGTGTATATCCATTGAATCTATATTTTTCAATCTGCTTTAACTTACTCCTATATTCGTATGTTCGTTAATTTTTTGTTAAAGTACTGTGCTTGGTATGGGATACAGTAATTTAATGATTTTATAAACAGGAAATGAAATGGAAGATATAATAAATCAAATAGATGTTAATCAATATTTACCCGCTGCAGTTACGTGGGCAACCAACATATTACTGGCAATTGCAATTTTACTTGTAGGCTTATGGTTAGCGGGCAAAGTACGCAATTTAATTATTGGCTTATGCCACAAATACACTCATCTTGATGATACGCTTTTTCGCTTTTTAGGCAGCATGGCTCGCTACATAATATTAGCGTTCGTTATTATTGCTGTGTTAAATCGCTTTGGTGTACAAACAGCCTCTATTATTGCTTTACTCGGTGCTGCAGGACTTGCTATAGGCTTGGCGTTACAAGGTGCAATGTCGAACCTTGCAGCAGGCGTTATGTTACTTGTTTTTAGACCTTATAAAGTGAATGATTTTATTGAGGCGGCAGGGCGTTTTGGTAAAGTAACAGAAGTAGATATGTTTACTACTATTTTACAAACGTTCGATAACCAACAGGTTATTATTCCAAATAGTCAAATTTGGGGCGCGCAAATTATTAACCATTCACATCATCCAATTCGTGGTGTTGATATGCATTTTGGTGTTGCATACGGTGAAGATACAACGGCTGTACGTAAAGTTATAGATGCCGTACTTGCAGCGCACCCACACATACTAAAAGATCCAGCGCCTTTTGTTGAAGTAGAAACACTTAACAACAGTTCAGTAGACTTTTTAGTAAGACCTTTTTGTAAGGGTGAGCATTACTTCGATATTCTTTACACTGTGCCAGAGTTAATTAAAAAAGCACTAGATGAAAACAACATCGAAATACCTTTCCCTCATCGTAAAGTAATTTTAGTTAACGAAAGTAAAGATTAACTAAATTTATAACGATTTAAACGCAAGGGCACTTTAAAGTGCCCTTTTTTTGATCTTGAAAAACTTACAGGGCTCTGTAAGTTTTTCTATTTTTAATACCACTTAAAGCATCATTTTCACTCTGTATCCCGCGCTTTTATTGCTCTTACTGTTTGGTCTTTATTTTGCATTTAGCTCAGTTGTTTTTGCTGTTAAGCAAACTTAAAAAAACGACCCCAATCACTTAAATTGTAATGAAGGATTAGACATGGCTGAATCATTTAAATACGCAGGTAAGAAAGGGAATGGCGGCGAGCTGCGCCAAAGTGCATCTGATGGCTACCCAACAATGACCACAGCGCAAGGCTGCCCTGTGAGCGACGATCAAAACTCGTTAAAAGCAGGCAAACGCGGTCCTGGCTTAATGGAAGATCAGGTACTGCGCGAAAAGCTTTTTCATTTTGACCACGAGCGTATTCCTGAGCGAGTAGTACATGCTCGTGGTTACGGGGCACATGGGTACTTTGAAACTTACGACACGCTTGAAGATTTAACCTGTGCTGATATTTTTAAACGCAAAGGTGAAAAAACACCTGTGTTTACGCGCTTTTCTACGGTTGCAGGTAACAAGGGCTCTCCGGATTTAGCACGCGATGTACGTGGTTTTGCCGTTAAATTTTATACTCAAGAAGGTAATTGGGATTTAGTCGGTAACAATATACCGGTGTTTTTTATTCAAGATGCGATGAAATTCCCAGACTTAGTTCATTCAGCTAAAGCAGAGCCCGACCGAGGTTTTCCTCAAGCGCAAACCGCACACGATAACTTTTGGGATTTTGTAAGCTTGTCGCCTGAGTCAATGCACATGGTTATGTGGGCAATGTCTGATAGGGCTATTCCGCGTTCATTGCGATTTATGGAAGGTTTTGGCGTTCATACATTTAAGTTTATTAATGCCAAAGGAGATGAAAAATACGTTAAATTTCATTGGAAACCAAAAGGCGGCATGCAATCTGTAGTATGGAATGAAGCACTTAAGTTAAATGGCGCAGACCCTGATTTTCATCGCAGAGACATGTGGGAATCTATTGGCAACGGAGACTTCCCAGAGTGGGAGCTAGGTGTGCAGGTGTTTGATCAGCAATTTGCTGATGAATTTGAATTTGATATTTTTGATGCCACTAAACTAATACCAGAGGAACAAGTGCCCGTTAGAATAGTTGGGCGAATGGTGCTTAATCGCGTAGTCGATAACTTTTTTGCAGAAACAGAGCAAGTAGCATTTTGTACTCAAAACATTGTACCGGGGCTCGATTTTACACCCGACCCGCTACTGCAAGGTCGTAACTTTTCATACCTTGATACTCAAACTAAACGTTTAGGTGGCCCTAACTTTACGCACATTCCGGTAAACGCGCCTAAATGCCCAATGCGTCATTTTCAGCAAGATGGCCACATGGCGATGCAAAATCCAAAAGGACGTGTTAACTACGAGCCAAACTCATGGAGCGCAGGCGAAAATAACCCTCGTGAATGCCCAGTACACGGCTTTAAAAGCTCAAAGGAACCTGAAGTAAGCGACGGTGATAAACTGCGTTATCGCTCAGAAACATTCAGCGATCATTACAGTCAAGCTCGTCAATTTTATTTAAGTCAAACAGAGGTAGAGCAAGCACATATTCAATCAGCATTTGTGTTTGAGCTTTCTAAAGTTGAGCATTTACCAATACGAGAGCGTTTGGTATCGCATTTATTGAATATTGACGAAACCCTCGCAAATAAAGTTGCCGAAGGACTTGGCTTGCAAGAAATGCCAGACCCAGCTGAAGCTGCTATGCCAACACGTAAAGACTTACCTGTATCTGATGCGTTAAGTATTTTGAAAAATGCGCCAAATACATTTAAAGACCGCAAATTAGGTATTTTAATAAGTGATGGCTTTAATGCAGAAATTTTTGAATCGGTTACTAATGCACTTAAAAGTGAAGGCGCAAACTTTGAAATTATTGCCCCACAAGTTGGCGGTGCTAAATGCAGTAAAGGTAAGCACTTTAAAGCTGATCAGGTTATTAATGGTGGTCCATCGGTTTTATACGATGCGGTACTTATACTCACCACTGAAGAAGGAGCTGAAAAACTAGCTGCCATAGCAGAAGCTAAAGACTTTGTAAGTGATGCGTACGCACATATGAAATTTATAGGCTTTACAAATGAGGCCAAGCCTTTATTTAAAGCGGCAGGCCTTGATGGAAAAGTAGATGATGGTTGGATAGATTTAAAGGTAGACTCTGCCAATAAATTTATAAGTACATTGCGTAATTTAAGATTTTGGAAACGTTAGTAAGCTCATTAATTTAAAAACCACAGCGTGTAATTGTTGTGGTTTTTTTATGCTCATCTAGTTAAGGTACTAGTTCAAGCCAACATTAAAATTGGATTTATTATGAAGTTAAATGGCGCTTGCCACTGTGGCAAAGTGGTATTTACGGTCAACTCAAAACACCCTTATCCTTACAATTTATGTTATTGCTCTATATGCAGAAAAACCGCAGGAAGCGGGGGCTTTGTTATTAATTTAAGTGCAGAATATAAAACATTAAAAGTGACAGGTGCGGAGCATATAACGATTTATCACGCTAAAATAGACAATAAAATCAGCCCCGCTGAGCGTCATTTTTGCAAACATTGTAGTGCTAATTTATGGCTGTACGACGCGAGTTGGCCAGATCAAGTTCACCCATTTGCTGGTGCAATTGATAGTGAGTTACCCATACCGCCAGAGCGCACTCATTTAATGTTAGGCAGTAAAGCCCATTGGGTTGATGCGCCTATAAAAAACGGTGATCTGCAGTTTGATCAATACCCAAGCGAAAGTATTGCTCAATGGCATCAACGTTTAAAGTTAGAACAATAAAAATGTATTTTTTAACACTATAAAATAATGGCGAAAATGACGTTGTTGCTTTTATTGATCAGAGCCATTTAGCGTATACGGGCTATTACCACTCTCTCATTGAGCTCAATGAGAGAGTGGTAGGTTTAATGTTTAAATAGCAATATACATAAATTAATTCATCCCAGCTTTATAGCGAGGTATTTTATTTCATCGTCACTTATTTGCGGTAAAAAATAAATATCGCCGTATTTAAAATACTGCTGTGAGTTAATTATTACGGCCTGTGCAGCCATAGGCAGTGAGTCGTATGTTTGACCCAAGCGATAGTCCTTTACATTACCCACTTTTATTGCCTGATTAAGGCGAGTTGATGGCTCATCAACAACCGTATAACCATCATTATCCGCCATGTAGTATACATTTTGATAAGTGTAGTAAGTCGTATTATGGTGTTTAAAATGCCTGTAATTTCTTGGTAGCGTATTTATACGCAGGCCTCTAGGTGGTTTAACAACATGGTAGCCTCTTTTAGCTTTACGGTAATAAAGGCCGTCGTTAAACGTAAACGAAATACCATTAAATCTGATTGATGCGCTATTGCGTGGTAAATGGTTTATAAATCGATTTTGTCTGTAAGCGACTGAATTATGATGGTTTGTTAAGTAGTTATATTTTCTCTGGTTGTAGCGGTGTTGTTCACGCTTTTCCTGCTTGTACTTAGCGAGTCTACGTTTTTCTTGCTTACGGTCTTCTCGTTTTTCTTTTTTATGCTCAATACGCTGCTTTTTTTCATGGCGGCGTTCAACGCGTTTATATTCAACACGTTTGTCGTGATCACGTTTAAAGCTTTTATCATTCTCTCGCTCGTTTTGTGCTCCAAGCGCAGAGCCTGATACTGCGCCAATGGCGAGCAGGGCAGGTAGTAAAAAAGTAAGTTTCATAGTGTTGCCTCGTTTATGTTTTTACATAACTGGGTTCAATACTAGCGTCTCAAACTGAATGTTAACTGACATACAACAGTAAACAGAGCTATGCTTACAGCTTTTTACATTTTACTGACGGTTCTTGACATAATACCTAGTTTTTGACGATTTTAGGAACGTTTTAATGCACCCCAAACGATTAGTCGTGTCATAAAAAATGGATATAAAATTAGTAATTAAGCCTTCCTTGGCTTTGTTTATTAACTAACCTGAACTTTGGTTTAGATATTTACTAACTTATTGAATCATGGTGATATTTAAATTTACTTTCTCTAGCGCTGAAAATAGCTGCTAGAGATAGATTTATTGTCCAGAGTACAGCTTAATTACTTTTGATAAAAAGGATAATCGCTATAACCCACTTCAGTACCGCCATACATAGTGGCTGCATCGGCTTCGTTAAACGTCCAATTATTCGCTATACGCTCTGGTAAATCAGGGTTAGCTATAAATGGGCGACCAAATGCAAATAAGTCACCGTAACCTTCACCTAAAATACGCACCGCTTTTTCTACTGTGTATTTACCAGCATAAATAATGCGACCTGAAAATTCAGCTCGTACTGCTTTATAAAACTCTAGTGGTAAATCGGGAGCGTTATCCCAATCAGCCTCTGCAATCGATAAGTAAGCAATACCAGCTTGCTCAAGCACTTTAACGGCTTGTATATAAGTATGGTGAGGGTTTGATTCAACAAGTCCTAAATACACTCGTGTTTCGTCTGTGCTTTCAAATAAAGGAGCAAAGCGTACACCTAAACGGTTTGCGCCTACAACGTCACTTACCGCTTCAACTATTTCTTTTAAAAATCGCAGGCGATTAGTAAGTGTCCCACCGTATTGATCATCACGGTTATTTGTATGCTCAGAAATAAACTGATTAACTAAATACCCGTTAGCACAATGAAGCTCCACACCATCAAAGCCTGCTTCTAAAGCATTGCGTGCAGCTTGAGCGTACATGTTTACCAGTTCACCAACTTCAGTTGTAGTTAGTGCGCGGGGCTCACTTGGGTCAGCCAACACTCCTTCACCAGGTGCGGTTTCAATAAATACTTTTACATTGTCAGCAATAATATCTGAAGGGCCAACCGGTTTACCTGAATTTGGTTGTAGTGTGGTGTGCGATACGCGCCCTACATGCCAAAGCTGAGCAAAAATAACGCCGCCTTTAGCGTGTACTGCATGTGTTACTTTTTTCCAGCCTTCAATTTGTGCTTGCGAGTGAATACCTGGGGTCCAAGCGTAACCTTGTCCACGAGGTTCTATTTGTGTGCCTTCAGTAACCATAAAACCAGCCGATGCGCGCTGCGAGTAATACTCAGCCATTAATTCATTAGGGATATTGCCAGGCTGAGTGCTGCGAGAGCGAGTAAGAGGAGGCATCACAATACGGTTTTTAAGTGTAAAAGGGCCAAGCTCAATTGATGAGAATAAAGGGGCGGTGTTAATTAATTCTGATTTCATTTTAAATTCTCTTATAAAGCAAACAAAGGCTTAAATAGTGGTTAAGCGACATTGGCAGCATAGAGATTTAAAGATACAATTTGAAACAACACTTTTTTGTACAGCATACAATTATGAATGGTATTGGTCGGCTTGATATAAAGCAGTTAAGAGTACTCAGTAGCTTATTAGAACTGCAAAATCTTTCACAAGTAGCCAAAAAAATGGGGTTAACGCAACAAGCCATTAGTGAGCAACTACGAAAGCTACGAGATTTATTTGACGATCGTTTGTTTATTCGCCAAGGCAATAACATGGTTGCTACTCCTAAAGCGCAAGGGCTAAAGGCGCCTGTTAACCATATTTTAAAGCAATTAGAGTCGTTACTAGAGCCTGAGCAGTTTAGCCCGCAAACTTATAAAGGTGTGTTTACCATAAGCGCAACCGACTACGCCACGCAGGCTTTATTGCCGCAATTATTTAATATTACCCGCCGTGAAGCGCCAGGTTTAAAGCTGATAGTGCGCGACTTTGCGTCTGACAACGTTAATCAACTTATAACGGCAGGCGAGCTTGATTTACTGATAAGCTTTCCAGAGTTCATACCTGACAACTTAGCGTATGTCACTTTACTAGAAGAGCAGCACTTGTGTATTACAGGCTGTAAAAATGAGTTTGAAGATGAGCCCTTAACACTGCCGGAAATTGCAGCGCACCCGCAGCTGGTGGTGTCGCCTTCACGCGCTAATTTACGCGGATCGCACGATCAATGGTTTGAAAGCCAAGGGCTAAAACGTAATATTGTTATGTCGGTACCGAGTTTTTCAGCGGTGCCCGACATTTTACATACTACTGATATGCTCGCGTTTTACCCTTCAAGATTATTACCAAATAGTAAAGTTAGACTGCTAGAAGTTGAGGCACTTCCACCTACTTTTAAAGTGATAGCAGCATGGCATCCACGTACTAATAACAGCCCAATTCATAAATGGTTGATAGAGCAATTACAAAACTTATAAAATCCGTAAAAATGCAACAAGATCTAAACGCTCTTGCTTGGTGAGTTTTAATGGTTTTAACAGTTTCGTCGTCTTAGGAAAGTGTGGATCGTTTAATTGGTTTTTCCTAGGCTTAGGTCTTGCTCCACCATGGTTATACATATTTACTATGCCTAGTAGATCATCAAAAAGTCCATTGTGCATCCATGGAAATGTTTCAGTTAAACCAAGTAGAGAAGGGGTTCTAAATAACCCTATATCACTTGGATTATTTGTAAAATTAAACCGGCCTTTATCTTCAAAACTACGGCCGTAGTAATGAAGGCCAGTGCCATGAAATTGGTTGTCACTTAATAGCGCGCCATTGTGGCAAGTCATACACTTTGCTTTAGTTCTAAATAAATGTAATCCGTTTAATTCATTATCTGATAAGCGTCTAAGCGCTTTTTTTGGATTACTCTGAACCTCATTAATAAATGATTTAAAGCGAGTATTAGGTGCAATGAGTGTTCGCTCAAATGCAACGAGGGCTTCTGCCATTTGTGCCATAGAAAGCGTGTCTGAATTAAAGGCACTTTTATTAAATGCCGTATAGCTTTTATCTTTATTGACCCGTATTAAGGCTTCTTGTGGATCTAAGTCCATTTCAATTGGATTGCTAATAGGCATAAGTGCTTGTTGCTCAGCTGTTTTAGCGCGACCATCCCAAAAAAGCTTTGCCACTGATCTATACCAAAAATAGCAGGGGTATTGCGAGTGCCTACTTGATCATTTATGCCTATAGCAGTGGCACGACCATCATGAAAACCCTTATCTCGTTCATGACAACTCGCGCAGCTTACGGTTTTATCGCGCGAAAGCTGTGGATCATGAAAAAGCTTATTACCAAGTGCAACGTGCTCTGGCAATGGAGTAGCTATTGGCAATAACGAAAGAGGCTCAACTATACGCTCATCACTGGTTTGAATGGCCGGCCAGTTTACTTGGCTCTTACTATACAAACCACGTAACTCTTTGTTGCTGTATTGTTGAGCGTGCATACTAAAGGAGAGTAATAATGTAATTACACAAAGTTGCTTAATCATATTTATAAGTTACTCCAAGCCAAAACATACGCCCAGGCTCAATGCCTGATGCACCTTCGTTTACTGTGTAAGTACGGGCATTTAATAAGTTAGAAATATCCGCTCTAATGTCAATAGATTGAGTTTTTGTTAGGTTATGGCTATAGCGTAAACTTAGCCCTAGCATGGTTCTGGCGCGCATTTCTCGCTCTTCGTATTCATCAACTAAACTTGATTCTACGGGGCAACTTGCACAGCTTTTTTCAAGCCCAATGCTTTGACTTGCGCCGGTGCTTACAGCGCTGGTGTAGCTGCCACTATAGGTAACGTTTAAGCCTGTACTAAACGAGCCGCTCCAATCAACATTCCAGCCAAGTGCGCCTGTAACAGGGGTACCAAAGTTGGTACGTATTTGAGCAAGCTGCCCAAGCGTTACAAGCTTGCCGCTGCCACTTGCATTTACATAATAAACAAGTTCGTCAAGCGGGGTATTTTCAGCGCTAGCACTGTATTCGTCGTTTGAAATTTTGTTTTCAGCGTATGAGGCGTTAGCCCATAATGAGTGGCTACCAAACTGCGCGCTCCACGATATTGAGTAGCGCTCTGAGCTGCCATCACCTTCGTTAGTCATATAAATATATTTATAACCATCACTGCCTGCTTCCTCGTCGGTAACTTGAGAAAACTGCTGATGCTTTTTACGCTTTACATACTTAAGCGATATATTTCCTGCTTTCTCAAAGGAGTGGGCTATGCCTAATGCTAGCTCGTCATCGTAGGGGGTATTTACATCATCAAAGCGGTATTTAAATGCGCCCGTGTAGTTAGATGGCAGCCAACCTTGAAGGTAGCCATTTTCGATAGGACGGTACTCTCGGTATGAAAAACGCTGCTGTTCTTTTACTTTATAACCAATAATAGCTGAGTCGTAATAGCGGTTAACGCCTGCGCTAATAATTGTGCGGTTGTCGTTAAATACATCGTAACCAAGCGATATACGCGGTGCGATATTATGATTAGCTAAAAAGTCATCATATTCGTAGCGCATACCTAAGTTTAGATTTAATTGCCCTAATGTAATGCTATCTGTTGCATAAAATGAGGCTCGATTTAAGGTTGCATTTATATACTCTGCAGGAGTTACTAAACGGCCATTAAAATACTGCGCGGTGGCTGTTACATTATTACTGTACGCTTTATTGTGATCTTTATTATTAAAATCAATTTCTCCGCCTAACTGCGCTGCAAGTTCGTCAATCGATATAGTTGTTTCAATTGCTTGGCAGTCAAGTGTATAGCCACTGCAATTAAGTGGCGTGCTAGCGCTAGACCATATAATTGGCGAGTCATAGCCGTAGCTATTTTGTATACGTTCGCGTTCTACTTCTTGGCGAATAAGCTCAATACCGGCTTTAATACGGTGCTCTGTGCCAGCAAATTCAAACGTCTTAAAGTCGAGGGTATTTTTCCAGCTGGTGGTATATTGGGTGTTATCGAGCGCGCCATAACCCCCTTGGCGAGAGTAACGTGTTTGCGCATCGCCTTGGTCGGCGTATTGCCCCCAATCTTTTCCTTTTGCTTGTAGCCAGTTATAAAAGTGAGCAGGGCCTTCTCGGCTGCTGTCGCTCATACTAAAATTAAGATTACTGTGCCACGTTGCTAAATCAAAGTGTTCAGTTAGTGCCGCCACGGCGCCAATTGCACCACCTTCTAAATGAAAGTCACTGTCTTTGGCGTCGGTTATAAAGTCATCTACTTCGTAAGGTGAATACATTAAAATTAAATCTAATGCGTCTATCCAGCCATTACGGTAACCATATTTTACAATGGCATTAATGTTTTTACGGCTTTGCGTTTTGACTTCTCCTAACGACAAATCACTAATATCGCTAGTTAAGTAATTAACGCTCATCATTAAGCCATGGCGCTCATTAATTTGTTTATTAGCACGTAAGTTGTAGCTTATTTTTTCGTATTTAGGTTCTTCAAGTGTGCTTTGGTCAACACTTTGCTGAGAGCTGTCTTGCTCGGCTTCTATAAAGTGATAACTCCCCCAGCTGCTTTGATTGCCACGTACGCCAAAACTATAGCTGTCGTTCGTAAATACACTTTTAGTTTTACTATCAACAATACCACCCGAAAAACCACCAAACTCTGCCGGAATGTTATGGTCGTACACTGTGATTGATTCAACTACATCTGAGTTTACATTCATGCTTTGTACGCCGCCCGACACATCGTTTGACGATGAGCTCAACCGAGATGAACTGCCAGGGTCTATGCGGTTATTGTAGTTCAATCCATCTAACGAAAACCCCGTTTGCCAAGGTTGCGCACCTGATATAGAAATTTCTGGTGCGCTAATTTCTGCGAGGCTACCAATAGAGTAGGCCTCGTTGCTTAGCTGTACGCCAGGGAGCAGGGCAATTAGTTCATTTATATCGCCGTTGCCTTTAGGTGTGGCGTTTATAAAGTCACGATTTAAGTAAGAACGTCCAATAACTTCGGGTACTTCTATGCCTATGTACTGGCCTTTTACTTCAATGTGCTCAAGTGCTTCACAGCGCTCTTTTTGCTCATTTTTAAGTTCGTTACATGGCTGTGGTTTTGACTCTGTCTGCTGTTGCTGTTCTTCGGCGTATACACCCTGAGAAAGCAAAAGCAGACACGCGAGGGTAGTCGGTGTCTGCATATATTTCGGCTCTTTGTTAAATACCTAGTGGGGTTGTGTCTTCGCTATCAATTACGCCATCATTATCAGCGTCTTGGTCGGCTATTAATCCAGCTAAGGCTATGTCTTCATCACTGCTATTAGGTAAAAAGAAGTTAGGTAAGCCGTCGTGGTCGGTGTCTACGCTCGCAATAGCTATGCCTCTAAAGTCATCGCGTGAAGCAACTAAGTTGGTCATGCCTATGTAAAGCTCAAGCTGATCAGCCTCGCCATTAACGCCATTAGTTATTAGGCTTTGTGCTTTGGTAATATCGTTAATTAACGTAAAGCTGTTAACTAAATCTTCCATGTTGTCGGCAATAATTGTATTGGCAAAACCCAAAATAAGAGGCTCAAGCGTATTTAAAAGCGTGCTTGCTTGATTTTTTGCATTACTATAATTTGCTGAAAAATCACTTATATTGGCCGCGTTTGTGCCCATGCTTGAAAGCATAGAGTAACGTTCAAATTCCCCGCCTGTAGCCGCTTCTAAACCAATGACTTCAGCTTTAACAGCGGCTAATATAGTTTCTAGCTGATCGCTTGTTAACTCATTTAACGCAGGCGTTATTTCGGCAATGGCATCATTTAAGGTGGTGCTTGCCAGTGATGTTTGGTTGGCATTAACTAAATAACCTAATGTTTCTAGGCGGGCTTCAAACCTGTCTTCGGTATCTTCATCTAGTGCAATGTAGCTAAGTAGTTGATTGTGTACACCAGCTACTTGCTCCGATAAGCCGCCTTTAATAAGCGATACCATTACTTGATTATGAGCTGTAATTGATGAGCTATTACTTAGCGTACGTACATCGCCTGCATTGAGCGTATTAAGCATAGTTAAACATTTATTCGCTGCACTTGCTGCATCGCCACCAACTCGCGCTGTTAAATCAACTAACGATTTACAGCCCTTGTAACCCGTTAAAACTGTGGTTGATAACTCTTTGCTAATGTATTCATCAGAGACTAAAAAGTCGCCAGCATAGGTAAATACTTGCTGTGCTAAGTCGTTTCTGCCGGCTTCACTTAAAATTAGGCCTGTGCCAGGGACGTTATCAAGTGAGGTTAGCGCTCTAAAAAATTCGCTGTAATCGCCGTTTTCAGTAAAAAAGCTGCGAGCTTGTGCTGCGGCACTGTTTATATCTTCACCGGCAAGTAGGCGGTTAGCTATATTAAAGCCGTACACTTGTTCTTGCGCGTTGTTTATATCGGTTTCGCTGTCTGATAGCATTATTGCTGGGTTTTCGTCGCTTTGGTATAAGCCTTCAATTAAGCCTGCTAAAAATTGAATAGGGTAGGTGTAGTTATCTAATGTAGCGGCGCTATAAGCCGACGTACTATAGTTATAGTTACTATCAAAACCCGTTGAGCCATACATAGCAAGTACTTGGTTAGTGTAATCTTTTGCGGCCTCAAACTCGCCAGCTCTATAAAGGTATTGCGCAGCCCATGCCCCGTGCAACGTTTTGTATTGCTCGTATGGTTGGCCTTTGTATTCGCCGCTACGTACTAGTCTGTAACCCGCTTTTACCGCAAGTTGCGCGTAGTTGTTTGCAAGTAATTTAGCTTGAGTTAAATCGCTTTCATCTAGGCTTTGCGCATAGCTTTCTAGAGCGTCATCTATTGATAAGCGTACACCATTTAAAAAAGCCATAGCTCGATGTGTATTCTTCTTCACGTACTTGTTCAGCGTATAACGAAATAGTATTTAACAAATTACTTGCTTGCGAAACTTGATCCGCAGCTAAATAGCTTTTTACTAAAGAATAAAGCGCTGATGCGTCTGATGAGGCAATGTTATCAAAGCCTTTATCAGCTAAGTATTGGTTGTAGGCTGCTACTGCTTGGTCGCGGTAATCGTTTGCTTTTTCTGTTTGGCCTATTTCATCAAGTGCTTGCGCTACCTCTTTTAATGCCGAAGAACGTGCAGTTTGCTCGTTTATAAGCGCTAAATAGTCGTTAGCAGTATCTAAAAAACCTGCACGCGCATAGGCAGCAGCTTGTGTTGCGTATACGTCATATCGAGAAAGTTCATCAGCAATATTTACGCTTAACTCATCTGCTTGTTTTAAGTGAGATAAGCTAGAGCTGTAGTAATAATTAAGTTTATCTTCGTTAGTTACATAAGAAGGGCTTAGCGAAATAATAGCCGTTAATGGCTCGCTAATTAAGCCATCTGTGTAGCTAATTTCAAATTGTTCATCAATGCTGCTTAGAGTTTGTGCCTTATAGGTAAATTCACCTGTGGTGCTATTTATGCTCATTACGCCATTGCTTGGTGGGGTAATTAGGCTAATAGTTACGGTGTCGCCATCTAAGTCCTGTGTGGTTATAACCCCTTCGGTGGTGGTTGAAGAAGTAACAAACACGTTAGTGGCGAGAAGTTGAGGAGCATCATTAACATTTTCAATAGCAAAGCGTATTACTACATTTGCCGTTAAACTGCCATCGTTTGCACTTATGGTTGCCGTATCTTCACCAAAATAATTACTAAATGGTGTGTAAGTAAACTCACCGTTAGCCTCTACTGCTATGATGCCATTACTTGGCGCGTTAGCAAGTGTATAGCTTAGGACGTCATCGTCGGTGGCTGTTACTTGAGCAGTAAAAGAGGTGTCTTCGTTTAAAGTGAAGCTTAGGTTTGGCTCATTAAATAAAGGTGCTTTATTACTAGAGCCACCACCGCAACCAGTTAAAATTAAAGTGCATAATATAGGTGTGAGTTGAATTAGCTTATTCATGATTATTGAACAGTAAAGGTTAATGATGTTGCAAATGATAACGCATATCAATTGTATTTTATACGGAAAAAGTAATTTATATGATAAATTAAGGTGATTTATTGAATGAAATAAAGTTTAAGGGGTTTAAATAAACTAAAAAATAGAATGGTAGTTTGCTAAGGCTGAATGGTTATTCCTTAGCAAACAATAGATTAAGCTTTAATTAACGTCTTTTATTATTAATAAAGGGAAGTGCTTAACGGAACGAGGTTGCCACTGATTAAAAATTATATTTTTAACACCTAAAGACGCAAGTGCCTTGGGTGAGTATGTCCAGCCTCGCGCATGTTTTTTTATTGCTGCTTTGCGTAAACTTGGCTCAAGACCAACAGTAAGTAGGTCATGATTTACATTAAAGCGTTTATACATTGCTCGTTCTCGCTTACTTGCTTTGGCTATAACCTGATCATAATGCGCACGGAGTACTTGCCATTTTTTACTTTTTTTGGTTCATCTAAATTTTTGACCATAGTGTCTATATCACTGTCGAGCCATTTTGCAGAGGCGGCATCGCCATGCCAGCCAACTATTGCATTTTTCTCAATGGTTGTCGGTTGCCCTACGAGTAGTATGTAGTTAGCACAAGATGAAAAGCAAAAGTCTTTTATGCTCACGCTAAGTTTATGAGCGGCGATCAAGTCAGCTAAATCCATACCAAAATCGATGTTACCGCCACCGCTGGTAATCGTTAATGCGTTTATCGAGGAATTGCTTTTTAAAAGTTCAGAAGCTTTATTATTTTGAACCTCAGTAATTTGGCCACTGTAATACAGGGTGTTTTTTTAACGAGCACCAGCGCGCTTGTTGAAAAGCTACAGCATAATAACGATATGTAAATAAGCACTAATTTTATCATTACTTGGTTTATTCCTATTTAATTCAAGCTATAAATATTTTGCAGAGAAACGATTTAATAATGCTAATGAACATACATATAAGCTTACCAAAACAAGGTCTGTAAAGCCGTTATCGCTTTGAATGATGTAAGTACTTAAAGCCATGTGGCCGCCATATGAAAAACATAAAAGTATACCCATAATACTGGTGTTTTTAACAATGTTACCAATTATAAAACTAGCTAAAAAAGCTGCGCATGCTGTAAGTGAAAAATTAGCTGCATATACAAACTGCCATTGTTGTTGTCCAATTAATGGCAAAGTAACAATAAAACAAAATATTCCTACGTAAATTGTAAATTTTAATGCACTTTGGATAAAAGCGCTTTTTGCTTGTGCAGTGCTATTGTAAATAGGGAGAGTGTAAAGCAATTCCCATGACTGCGTCCTTTGTGATCGACTCCATTGGCAAAGCGTGAATAGCGCAAGCAAGACATTTGTTAAACTAAACATTGAGTGCTTAGATATATCGTAAAAAAAGTTAATGATTATTGCGCTGGCACTCAATCCTACTAGCAAAATAGTAAATTGAGATAGTGAAGGTCCTACAAAATAACTCAAAGGAAAGAGCTGTTTATTTAAATACTTAGAGTAACTTGATAAAAAACCAACAGGAACAGGCGACCACCCCGATTGCACACCATGACGATAATTAGCAAAGGCATGACTGCTAAAGTGATATGGTTGGCCAAATTTATCTTTAAATACTAATAGGACTAAGTAAGTAACAATAGCTATAGGGATTAAAAAAACAGGTGTTTTTTCTAATAACACACAACTTATAATGCCTGTGGTGAATATTATGTAACATCCAAGGGTAAATAAGTGACTGCTCACTCTACATAAAAGCCATAGCCCTAAACCAAGTGTATTCGCTACAAAGATAGTAGATAAAAGATGAATACTCTGCTCAATAGCTGCATTTATCAGCATAAAACCATTTATTATTGCAATAAACACTTTGCCTTGTTGCGTTACATGTTGGCAATAATCAACAACTAGCGCCTGCCACTCTGTGGCTTGTAAGCGAATACTTTGTAAAGCAAGTGATGCGTACATGCAAATAATCGCAAACATTGCGAGCAGATTAAGAATAACAGGTTCACTACCAATAAATAGAGGGAAAAAATAGTCGCGAATATTGATGGCACAAAATAACTAGCGGGACCGGCTTCTTTTAACCATAAACCGCTCCAACCTTGGTACCACTTACGGCTTTGTGGCGAACTCATGCATGTAGCTCCACAAACAGTTGCTCTAAAGAAAGCGGATTAATACTCAATGCGCCATCAATTGTTTCGTTGTTATAACCATAAATAATGGCCGAATTTTTGTTTTGAGCTAATACAGTGTAAGCAGTTAAGTTAATGGTGTTATCGGTAAAATTAACTTTTCGGATAGTTTCGCGAATCTCATCTTGTTCATCAAATAACAGCAGTTCACCTTCTTTTATAAGGGCAATATGGCTTGCAACGCGCTCTATGTCGGAAGTGATATGTGATGAAAACAAAATCCCCGAACCGGAATCGAGTGCGAGATCGAACAAATCGCTCATAAACTCGCGTCTGGCAATAGGGTCTAGGCTTGCAACTGGTTCATCTAAAATAAGTAATTTAGGGCGATATGCCATTACCATAATTAACGCAAGTGTTTGTCTTTGACCTATTGATAAGTTGCTAATTGCAGCGGTGCTTGAAAGTTCAAACCGACCTAGCCATTTGGTTTCAAGCTCGGTATCCCAGTTAGGGTAAAAACTACGATGTAGTGCCAATGCATCGGCTATTTTAAACCCCTCATAACCAAATGACTGTTGAGCAACATAGCCAATTTTAGCTTTGTTTTCAGCATTAATTTGTAAACTTGGCTCTGAAAAAACACTAATATCACCCATATCGGGAGTTACTAATCCAAGTGCACAGCGTAGTAAAGTCGTTTTACCTGCGCCATTTTTACCGAGTAAGCCAATTACCATACCTGAATACACATCTAAATTAATATTTTTAAGAATATTTTTTGAGTTAATTGTTTTATATACATTTTTGTAGCTAAGGAGTGGTTGTTCCATAGGGGTTATTTCCATCGCTTTTTAATTAATTCTATTAAAACAGCTTGCGATACATCGAGTTGTTTGGCTTGCTGAATAAGTTGATCGGCACCATTAAATAATAGCGTATCTTGTTGTTGTGTTTGCTGCTGTGATTTTTGCGCAACACAGGTTGGTTGCCCACGCCTTCGTTCTAACCAACCTTGTTCAACCAATTGACTTATCGCACGCGACACAGTCATAGGGTTAACCGAAAAGTGCTCAGCTATTTTTCTTACTGAAGGTAATTGCTCGCCTATCGATAATTGCCCGCCCACAATCAACCGCACAATTTGTTCATGCAATTGTTTATAAATTGGATCGCCACTATTAGGGTTGACATTAATAAATTCTAACATTATTCTTTCTCTACTGTATTAATACATTAATACACCGATACACTGTAGTTAAAGTTATCATATTGAGTGTAAAAAGCAACAAGGGAAAAGTAATGGAAACCATGTTTAATTTACGTAAAAAACTAACTAAGCTAACGCTTTTATTAATATTAGCGGGAAGTGGCAGTAGTGTATTTGCTCAAAGTAATGATCAAATACATACAGCTTTAACCCCATGTTATATGGAAGGGTTAGCCGATAGATTAATGTGTGGCAGTATTAAGCGCCCTCTCTCAGATAGCAGCGCTGATGGCGAAATCGACATTAACTTTGCGATTATTCCTGCTATTAAACCTAGCCACCCTGATGAAGCAGCGCTTGCTTTTGCTGGTGGCCCAGGGCAGGGCGCAATAGAGCTAGCTGCTATTTTTAATCGTAATTTACGATTTGTCCGCGAAACGCGTGATATTTTATTGGTTGATCAACGCGGCACTGGCTACTCAAATAAGTTGCAATGTGAAAGTAATGACCTGCAAACACAGTTTGCATTTAACGATTCAATGACTGATCTCGCATTACTGGGCGCTCAAGAAACACAAAAATGTAAAGCGCAGCTGAATATTGATTTAAGTCACTTTTCAACACCTGTTGCTGCAAAAGACTTTGAAGCTGTGCGTAAAGCTTTAGGTTATAAAGGGCTGCATTTGTACGGGGTATCGTATGGTACACGTATTGCGCAAGAATATACCCGCCAATTTCCAAATTCAGTATTAACGAGTACATTGGATGGGGTTGTACCTATGCAGCAAAGCTTGGCTGCAATAGGCGCAGCTATTGATGATTCGTTAGCGGCTTTATTTGCACGTTGTGAAAGTAATACGCTTTGTAATTCACAGTATCCACAGTTAAAAAATCAATTTAATACCTTAATGACGCAGTTAGATAGCCAGCCAATTGAAACAACAGTGAAACACCCGCGTACATACAAAAACATAACGCTAGTGGTGACTAAAACTAAGTTTTTTGGCGCAATACGTATGGCACTTTATAGCCACTCAATGCGAGCAATTTTGCCTTTGGCAATTAGCCAAGCCGCTAATGGTAATTTTTCGCCATGGGTTGGATTGATGTCGGGCGTTGATATAACTGAACAGCTCGCAATGGGCATGCACAATGCCATTGTATGTGGTGAAGATTGGCCGCAGCTTAATGAGCAAAAGCGTTCAAAATATAATAAAAGCTACATGGGAAAAATGATGATTGAAGGGTTTGATGTAATGTGCCCAATTTGGGATGTAACCCCAGTAAATAAGAGCTTTTATAAGCCCGTGACCACTGAAGTGCCTATTCTATTACTTTCTGGTGGGCGAGACCCTGCAACCCCTGCAAGTTGGGCTGAGTTGGCAATGGTAAATATGAAAAATGCCACTCATTTGGTGTCACCTTCGGCAACTCATGGTATTGGCTCACAAACATGCGCGCCCAAAATAATTGCTCAGTTTATTAATCAACAAAATATGCAAGATATAGATACAAAATGTATCAATAACAATAACGATAAAAAGTTTTTTATGAATATAAATGGCGCAGCCAGTTCAACAATTCAAAGTATGGAGTAAAGGTATGATTAAGGTAACTAATCTAACTAAAAAAATTGGCGATGTTAACGCCCTTAACGGCCTAAGCTTTGATGCGAAAAATGGCCAAATTACAGGTTTGCTTGGACCTAATGGTGCAGGCAAAACAACCTGTTTACGTACCGTGTTCGGGTTATTAAAAGCCGACAGCGGTGAAACCGAAATAGACGGCATAGATGTAGCAAAAAATCCTATGGAAGCTAAGAAAAATTTAGGATTATTTCCTGATCCGTGTGGTCTGTATGAGCGATTAACACCTAGAGAATATATTACCTTTTTTGCACAATTAAGCGGGCTTTCGTCTGTAAAAGCGAAAGCAGCAACCAGTGAGGTAATAAAAAAATTAAATATGGACGATATTGCGGATCGCCGCTGCCAAGGTTTTTCACAAGGCCAACGCATGAAAACCGCTTTAGCACAGGCTGTGGTACATAATCCGTCTAACGTTATTTTAGATGAACCTACACGCGGCTTAGATGTAATGAGCACACGTATTTTAAGAGATCTACTTATACAGCTAAAGGAACAAGGACATTGCGTGCTTTTTTCATCGCATGTGATGCAAGAAGTTGCCGCATTATGTGACCACGTAGTGATCATGGCTAACGGCCAAGTAATAGCGCAAGGTTCGGTAGATGAACTGTGTGAAAAAGCAGGAAAAGCCACGCTAGAAGAAGCATTTATTGAGCTAATTGGTAGCGATGAAGGAATAGCAGCATGATTAATTTATTAAAAGTACTCTATAAAAAAGAAATCATTGATGCCAGCCGAGACAAACGTTCAGTGATGGCGGGCTTGTATTACGCAATAGGTACTCCCATTGCAATGTGTTTACTATTAAGTGTATTACTGCAACAGCTTACATCGCCCGAAGGGCTCAAAATCACCATAGTAAATGCGGAGCAAGCCCCTAGTTTAGTTGCGCATTTAAATGCCAATGAAATACAGAGTACAAACGATAAAAATGACGAACTACTCAAGTCTATTACATTAAATATTAGTGATGACTATCAAAAAAATATGCGTGAAGGTCGCCCTGCAACAGTTACATTAATTGCTGATAAATCAAATGATAAACTTGGTAAGCATATAAATCGTATTGAAAAAGCTCTTGCAAGTTATAACGCTGAAGTGGCTAGTTTACGTTTAATATCGCGTGGCATTGATCCAAGCATTATGCGTACCTTAGCGGTAGAGACGCATGATGAGGCGACTCCAGACTCTAAAGGCGGTATGTTTTTAGGCATTGCTACGTTGTCTATAATTTTAACGGTATTTTACGCTGCGATGAACCTAGCTATAGATACTAGCGCCGGTGAACGCGAACGTAATTCGCTGTCGTTATTATTAAGCCATCCGTTGAGTAGCTTACAAATTGTACTTGCTAAATCGGCCGCTATTGCCAGCTTTTCGATGCTAGGACTCGTAATCATTTTAATTGTATCTAAAATTACATACGGCTTAGTACCTTGGCAACAGCTCGGCTTTAGTATCACTATTACCCCAGCATTTATGCTATTTTGTTTTGCAGTATGCTTACCTATTGCATTAATGTCGGCAAGCTTGCAGGTATTTGTTTCGTTTATGGCAAAGTCGTTCAAAGAGGCACAGTCATATGTAACTATGGTGTTATTTATTCCTATGTCGCTAAGTATGATAACTACCTATGACATTGCCACCGATATTATACAGTGGGTTCCTATTGCAGCTCAGCAATATGCACTTATTGAGTTTATCAAAGGTAACCCATTGCCAGTACCACAATTAGTACTTTCTACCTTGATTACATTAATATTATTTAGCGTGTTTAGTTTTTTAAGCAGCCGAATGCTGAAAAGTGAAAAGGTTGTGTTTGGTTTGTAACCCCACGCTTAAAATGTATTTCAAGCAATGCCCATAGTTTAACTAACATGGGCGTTTTTATATCCGACGATAAATAATGGCTATAGTTTATATTTTTTGAAATTAAAAAGAGGTGCTCACAAAGGGGGCAGAGAAGCTACGCTTAAGAGTAGAAAATACCTGTGTTGTATGTTTTTCTGAGGCTGAGGACGTACTCAAACATAAATATGGGAGGTATAAAGTAGAAGTGATGTAGTAAGGAGTCATAAAAACGCAGTAACGTAGTTACAATCTTAAAAACACCTGTTGAGATGGTATTTAGGGAAAATCTAGAAATAGCTAAATATGGCGTAACAATAATTTTTGTATTTACTCTCATAAAGTGTGCCCATTTAACCCATCTTTAACTCTCGCCCTAATAAACTGCTCGTAATGGTATGAATTAAGCATAATTAATGGTTTATTTTAAAAAGCACTCAACCAGTTTGTTACTTGCGCTTAGTTGTACGCTTGCTGCATGAAGCAGCCAGTCAAGCTATCAAGGTAATGGTATATTGCGCAGCGAGATCTCTATAGTAAATAAAGCGTACAAACTAATACGGCACGCGACTAATAACACAAATAAGCCCGCTAATGTTGGCTACGGTTTAGGGCTGGAGTTAAGCGAAAAAATAATAAAACGACACGGTTGGGTATACGAAGTAAACGATATGCCCGAGCGTTATGAAGTGGTGGTCGATTTTAGTTAATACGCTTTTTTTAATCCTTGAGTTTTTTATATCTAAAATATTTAATGTAACGCTGAGAATATAAAAAAACTTAGTGATAGCAATGTGTTAAGTAATTTGTTAAAACTATAAATAGTAAAAAATATTAACGTTAGACTTACATGGAGTGTTAATTCATATGTTCAAATTCATAATTATTTTAATCTCAATTACTTCTTTCAATGCCTTGGCTGCAGAGAAGGTTAAACTTGGAGTTTTAGGGAACGTTGGAACTGATGGTTTTTTTAGCCCGACGGTCACATCATTTATTATTCAAAAAGTAGAACCTAATTCACCTGCTGAAAAAGCAGGGATTGTTGCAGGGCAAAAAATAATTTCTATAGAAAATTGTAAAATTCCAGGCTGCCCTGCCAGTGAAGCAAAAGAATTAATGCGCAAGGAGTCTGGAGAGATTTTACAGTTACTTTTAGAGAATGAAGATGGTAGCCAAGTACCTTTAAAAATCCTTATGAATGCTTGGTAAACCTAAGAAGTTTTTAAAATACCTAAATATCCCCAGCCTATAAAGCATGGTTATTCCCAAAGCGTGGGTTTGTGTAAATGAACTAGGCGCAGTAAATGTTGGCAACGTTAGCGAGCTTTTGGAGTACTACTTACTCGGTTTATATGTAGGTTACTGATTAAAGTGATTGGGATAGATTAAAAAGGTTTGATCAGTAATAACCTTATTTAATTAATGAATACATTGGTATTGCGTTAAATACGGCAATACCAATGATTATTAGACTAAAGCTTATAGATCGCTGCGCCAGCCCATGCCTGACTCTTCCATTAAACGCTCGTACACGCCTTCTATGTTAAGCGGTAACCATGCATCAAACTGTTTAAAGTCACTAAATTGGTCTAACTTTACATTTTGTTTAATTTCGTCAAGCGTATTACCGGCTAAAACGCCTGCTGTTACTTGCCTATATAAAAGATCTAAATAACTTAAGTAACGCGCTACATCTGCCTTGCTGCCAATATCGGCATGACCACCTACAAAAGTATCAAAGTCATATTTGAGTACCGCTTGGGTTGAGTTAATCATGCCTTGAATATCGTAACTCCACAGTTTCTGCCATGGCATTCTGCCAATAACAATCCAATCAACCACAAATAACGTTTTTTGCTTTTCGAATAATATACTAACCGAACCACGACCATCGTTTGGACCATGATAGTTAAGTTTTACTGTTGACTCACCAAGGGTAAGTAGTAGCTCGTCATCAAAAATAAGGCTGGGCGCTACCGTTTTCATTTGTGTATTTTTAATATCTTGCGCAGCGAGTTTATGCGCTATAAACGTGGTGTGCGGGCTTTTAAATACCTCGGCGCCGTAAATATGATCGCTGTGATTATGGCTATAAATTACATATTTTACAGGCACGTTATAGCGAGTTTTAATTTGCTCGCTTAACCAGGTGGCGGCTTTTTTATTAAGTGGGTCGGTAACAATCGCGCCCTCAGAAGTGATTAAAAATACTGAGCGGTGTCTGTCGTCTATAAAGCGGTGTAAGCCGTCCCCCAAGTCTTCTATTTCATAGGCTTGTGTGGCAAAGCCTATAAATAATAAGGTTGTGGTTAATAGTTTTTGTAGCAAGCGAGGCATACACATTCCTGTTTAACATTTATATAGGTTAGTTAAGTAAGAAAGTGCAAATAAGTAAAAAATTTCAATTTTTTATAGGAAAGGTTGTGGGCTAAGGCTAACTTATCCCACTAACGGTTTTAACTAACTAGCTGATCGAGTAATTGTATTACTTGCTCACTGGCAGATTCCATTAAGTGTATGTGTTTAATAGCTTCTGCTTTTTTCCCTTGCTCAATTAATTGCAAAGCTTGTACGCCGTTTTTGTGTACTTCGCTGTGAGGCTTATCTATTTGTTTGAATGCATTTAACGATTTATATTCACTAGAATCATCAGACTTATACCACTTACCTAAACGGCACATAGTGTGATTGGTAAAATCGTCTATCGATTTATTACTTTTGCCATTGGCAACCGCATAAACTTCACCTTTCCATACAATATGATCTAACTTAACGGTTTGAATAAATGAGCGAATAGAAGCCTGCGATATGGTGTTTTTCATGTTTGTGCAAAAATTAATAATGGATGCGTAGTCGCTATTTAGTGATTCAAAATTAGTTGAAAGCTGTGCATTGTTTTTTTGTATATCGTCGGCTGAATTAACGGTTTCGTCTGTTTTTTCTATTATTTCTTTAACAAGATCTGCAACTTCTTGAGCTGATTTATTGGTGTTAGTTGCCAGCACTCGTACTTCATCAGCTACAACGCTAAAGCCTCTACCAGCTTCGCCTGCTCGGGCTGCTTCAATAGCTGCATTTAATGCTAATAAATTTGTTTGATCAGATATTTTAGTAATAGTAGAAACAAACGTATTAATATTACCTGCTAAGTTTGAAAGGCCCGAAATATTTTCGCTCATGCTGCCCATTCTCTGGGTCATTAAACTCATTTCACTAACAATATGATTTAACGAGTTGTTTGAGTTGTTTAAAAGATCGTTTATTTTGTAGCTAACTTGGCTTTCTTGTTCGATGGTTGAGTAAGACTCGAGTACTGTTTGGCGTACACCTTCAATTTGATTAATACAGTCTATTGAGCTTGCGAGTAAGCTTTCGGTAAATTGACTTTCAGGTTCGCCTTTTGTGAGGCTTATTTGTTGCTCTAAAGAGTTATTCTTTTGTGTTAGCTGTTCGTTCTGAGTGATTAACTCTTCAATTTTTTTGGAAAGTGTTTCATTATCATTTTTAGCAGATAGATACTTTTTACTTAAAACAAACATTCATAGTTCCTAAAATGTTATGGGTATATTTTTATTATAGTTGCTATTAATACTTTACTTTAAATATTTGTAATTATCTTATTTTTATACAAAAAAAAGCCATTTTTAAAAATGGCTTTATGAGAGCTTGTTGGATCAACGTAGTGAAATTTGTTGGTTTATTTCTTCAAAAATACCTGCATCGTCTATGGTTGAAGGAATTTGCAGTTTGTCGCCATCAATTAGTTGGCGTAAATTTTTACGCAGTATTTTACCTGAGCGTGTTTTGGGTAATCGCTCTACGCTAATAATGGTTTTAAGGCACGCTATAGCGCCTATTTGGTTTCTTACGGTTTGTATAAGTTCTTGCTCTACATCGGTACTTGAGCCCATAAAATCATTTTTAAGCACGATCATTCCCATAGGAAGCTGCCCTTTTAGAGGATCGTTTACACCAAAAACAGCGCATTCAGCAACAGCAGGGTGCGCGGCTACTATCTCTTCCATTTCGCCGGTAGAAAGCCTATGCCCTGCTACATTTATAACGTCGTCGGTTCTGCCCATAATAAATAGGTAGCCGTCTTCATCAATATAGCCGCCATCGCCAGATAAATAATAACCTTCGTATTCATTTAGGTAGCTTGCTTTAAAACGCGGGGTATCTTGCCAAATTGTTGGTAGGCAACCCGGTGGTAGTGGCAGTTTGATTACCACGGCGCCTTGCTCGTTAGCTGCGCATTCATTGCCATCCATATCTAATATTCGCACGTCAAAACCTGGAGTAGGCACGGTAGAGCTGCCCGGTTTTGTTGTTAAGTACTCAAGCCCTACAGGGTTACAAGCAATAGCCCAGCCGGTTTCTGTTTGCCACCAATGATCGAGCACTGGCAGTTTGGTTTTTTCTTTAAGCCACTCGTAAGTGGGAGGGTCTAATCGCTCGCCTGCTAAAAACAAACGTTTTAAGCTAGAGGTATCGTATTGATTAAAACCATCAGCATTTGGATCTTCTTTTTTGATTGCTCTAAATGCGGTGGGGGCACTAAATAATGCATTTACTTTATATTCTTCAACCACGCGCCAAAATGCACTGGCGTCGGGTGTTTTAACGGGTTTACCTTCATATAATACAGTTGCGCAGCGATACATTAGCGGCGCGTAAACTATATAAGAGTGCCCAACTATCCAGCCAATGTCAGACGCTGCCCAAAATACGTCGCCGGGCTTCATACCATAAACGGTTGCCATGCTGTATTGCATTGCCACTGCGTGACCGCCATTTTCGCGCACTACGCCTTTGGGTGTGCCTGTCGTGCCTGAGGTATATAAAATATAAAGTGGATCATCTCCATTTACAGGCACCGGATCTGCGCTTGCAGCAGTTTGCATTGCCTGAGTCCAATCTATGTCTCGTTCAGGCTTAAGAGTGGCGGTTACTTGTGGGCGCTGATAAATAACGCAGTGTTCTACTTTGTGCGTAGCTAAGTCTATTGCGTTATCAATAAGTGGTTTGTATTCAATAATGCTGTTTATTTCAACACCGCATGAGGCGCTAAGTATAAGTTTGGGCTTGGCATCGTCAATGCGTACAGCTAATTCATGTGCAGCAAACCCACCAAATACCACAGAATGAATAGCACCAAGGCGAGCGCACGCCAACATACCAATAACAGCTTGTGGGATCATGGGCATATAAATAACAACGCGATCGCCTTTTGTAACACCTAACGATTGCATTACGCCTGCAAATTTAGCAACTTCTTGTTGTAGTTGTGAGTAGTTATAAGTTTGCTTTGTGTTAGTGACTGGAGAGTCGTAAATCAGTGCAGTTTGCTTACCAAATCCGGCAATAACATGTTGGTCTAGCGCTAAAAAACTGGTGTTTAATTGCCCGTCGCTAAACCAATGATAAAGCCCGTCGTCGTCTTGTGTGTATGCTGTTGTGGGGGTTTTATACCATGGAATATTTTTACTTTGTTCGAGCCAAAATTGGGCTGGGTTTTGTTTAAAGCCATTATATTGCTGTTTATATTCGCCTGACATGTAAGGCTCCTAAAGCTAAATTTGTGTGTAAGAGACCTTACAAAATGTAGGCTTTTTTTAGCAAGCAAGCTATTCGACCTTGGTCGGTTGAAAGTTAATCAACACACTGGTTTTAAAAATACAAAATTGACAATACAAAGCGTGTGGTTCAGCATGGCAGGCAGTAAAAATAAGAGAAAACACGATATGAGTAACGTAGTAAGAGTAGGGGTTGCGGTTATCATAAAGCATCAAAACACAATTTTACTAGGTGAACGCATTGGCGCGCATGGTGCTAATACATGGGCAACACCTGGTGGGCATTTAGAGTTTGGTGAAAGTGTTGAGCAATGTGCAATACGAGAAGTGTTTGAAGAAACAGGTTTAAAGGTAAGTAAAATTACTAAGCTTGATTTTACCAATGATATTTTTACAGCAGAGAACAAACACTATATTACGCTGTATGTAAAAGCTGATTTTGAAGGCGGAGAGCCTGAGCTTAAAGAGCCTAATAAATGTTTAAAGTGGCGCTGGTGCGATATTAATAATCTACCAACGCCACTGTTTACATCACTAAAAAATTACTTATCTGAGACTGCCTAAGCTAATAAGTTATTTTGTTGGCGGTGTCGCTGGGCTTAACGCTAGTTTACTAAAGCTTACTTGAGCGTAATCACCATTTTGTTTATCTGTAGTCCAATCGCCAGTACCTAAACAACCTGGGTACCAAATACCTTTCGCGCTTTTAGTACTACATTGGTTATAAGCACCGGCTTTAAAGTAATGCCAATCTGCGGCGTAGCCATGTGGGTGATCTTTTTCGTCCACTTTGCCATAAGCATCTACGTTATTACCTAAGTTAATAGAGTAGTTAACGTCTTCTTTGCCTTGTGCGCTAAATGTAAGGTGCATAACATTTTTATACACATTTACTGTGTAGCTAAATTCTTCACCTAGCGCAATACCGGCACTGCCAGGCTCGTTAGGGTTTTCCCATGTATTACCCCAAACTGGGTAAGTAATGTCTGTTCGGTCAGGATTTGTTTTAGCTAAGTTACGTTCGTAGTTCCAAAAACTGAGCCTGTTTTGTGCCCTGGCCATTTTTTGTAATATATTTTAAGTGGCTCATTGCCCCAGCCATAACCAAGCTTGGTATCAATAAGTGCCTGATCTTTACCTGCGTGAATTTGTCCTACAACAACCGAGTAAGCTGCTTTTTTATCAGGATCAGTTGCACGTAGCGCAACATGATCTACCTTTAACGTTGCTTCCATTTTTCCACCAACAGAACCAAATCGGTCAGATAACGGATGTACAGCTAAAGCAAAGTTGTTTTTAGAGTGTTTAGTTTTAATTTTAGTATTTGATCCACGGATCATTTGTCTAAGTTCACTACGAGTATTAGTAGAGTTAGCACTTGTAAGCGCTTTATTAGGCGAGGTAAATACCATGTAGCCTTTATCATCAAGATAGAAAAAATCAGGGTGTGCGTAAGTCTGAATTTCTTCTACATCTATTTCATCAATTTTACCGTCGTTGTTTAAATCAACTGGTACATTTATTTTCCAGTGTGATAAATCAAACTTTGTTGCAGGTACCGGCGCATCGCTTTGCTGATTAGTGCTTTGGGTACTTGAACAAGCCGTAAAAAGTAGAGGTGTGATAACGGCTAAAGCCGTAAGTTTAAATGTGGATGTATTTTTTATCATTATTGTCTCTGTGTGATGAAGTAAAAATTGTGCGGTAAAGACATCGCTTAACTTCAATCTAACATACCAATTTAAAAATTAAAACTTACCAATTTTGTGTTTTTTATAATTAAATCTTATTTTGAAAATTTATTTTGGTTAACCAGTTGGTGTTTTTTATTGCGTAATTTTTCTAAATACTTTCGTTGAGACTTTTTTATATGCTTAGCAATCCACTTTGTCATTTTAGGCGTAAGCTCTGGTACAAAGTTATGACCCATACCATCTATAATTTTTAACTTCGATTTTTTAATGAGTTTAGCCGTTTTTTCACCTTCAATAGATGGAAAAACTATATCGGCATTACCATGAATAATTAACGTAGGCGCTTTTATTTTTTTATTAACTGGGCTCTGTTTTTACTGGCTGCTATGGCTATTAGTTGGCGTTTATAGCCATTTTGATTATATGAGCGGTCAATTATTTTAATTGCATGCTCTTTTAATAATTCTTCACTTTGTGGGTAAGCTGGGCTACCAATAAGTTGGTTTAACTGAATGTTGTAGTTTATAGCGGCGCTGCGCGTTAGTGTTTTTGGTTGCAGTTTAGATACTTTTAAAAATACCTTTAAACTTTTTATTGTTGGCTTAAAAGTAGAGCTACTCGACATTATTGTGGTTAAGCTTAGTACTTTCTTTTTATGTTTTGCTGCAATAATTTGGGCAATCATCCCACCCATTGATGCGCCAACTAAATGCGTTTTTTTATTTTAAGTGCAGCCATTAAGGCGAGTACATCATCAGCCATATCATCAAGCAGGTAAGGAATATTCGAGCGTATAGGTAAGTACTTACTTAACCATGTTTTAAATAAACTAGGATTTTTGTAATCATCTAAATGGCTAGATAACCCGACATCACGGTTATCAAATCTAATCGCTCTAAAGCCTTTTTTTACTAAACCATAATAGAGCGAGTCTGGCCAAACTATCATTTGCGCCCCAAGCCCCATAATTAAAATAATAGCTGGTGCTGTTTTATCGCCTTCATCTTGGTAGCTGAGTTTAATACCTTTTTTAGTCTTAATAATAGCCATGGCAAAGTGAGAGTTAGCAAGCTTTGTGAGGAGTATAGGGCAGCTTTATTACATTTAATTTATGGTAGGTGGGAGGGGAGTTGCCATTTTTTTAAAATAGCTTGGTACTTGCCATTTACCTTTAGCGTTTTTAGCCCTTTTGATATTGCGATGGCTGTTTGTTCATCAAACTGGTTATTAGTAGCAAGATAGAGGGTTGAAGGAAAATCAGTTAAATGAACTCGTTTAGCTATTAAGCTAGGATCAAGCCCGGACATTTTTAATTCATTATTTAAAGTAAGTGTATTCACTACAACAAAATCGATACGTTTTTTGTAGAGCATTTGCCATAGCTGCTGATAATAACTAACTAAGATTAAATTTTTGTCTTCTTCGAAACCCATATCTTTTAAATATTTGGCGCTCGTATAACCGCGAATGGTTGCTACTTTGTAAAATTTGGCGTGATTTAAATGGCTAATATTATCTTTATGATCTTTTAAACTAACTAAGTACGCATCTGTAAAGTATATCGCACCTAACCATTTAAATTGATTTTGCCTAACAGGGGTTTTTAAAAAGAGAGCATAATAGTATTAGGGTTGGTTTTTAATTCATGGGAAGCACGCGCCATAGGCATTATTTCAAACTTCGCGTTTAGCTTAGCTTCTCTTAATACTGCTTTAGCTATATCTACCGAGGCTCCGTCTGCTTCACCGTTTTCGTTTTGAAAATGATAAGGGTGTAAATCTTCGGCAATAAAGGTAAGTGGACTAGTTGCGTTTACCGTACTACAAAACATAAATACAAGGGCATTAACTACAATACGCAAATACATAGCAATAATCTTTTTAACTACAATGTCTTGAGTTTAAAGACTCTTGTCTGAAATATATACTCAAATATATGAAATAAGTAAATTTTATATTGGAGGTTTATTTACCTATTTGCATTTTAAAATATTTAATAGGGCTATATGAGTACCAGCGTTTAAATGCCCGATTAAACGAACTCTGATCTTTAAAGCCGAGTGATAAAGCTAAATTGGCTAAGGATTGTGTTCCTATTAATAAGGGAATACGTCTTTTACGCTCTTGTTCGAGTAATATTGCAAAGGATGTTTGCTCTAGCTTTAAATGCCGTTGAAGAGTCCTTGGCGTGATATTTAGCGCATTTGCAGTACGTATTAAGTCGCACTCTTGCAAGTCGGTTTTTGCCATAAGCATATGGTTAATTTTTTCGCTTACATGTTGCTGGCTTTTAAAGTTAGAAAGCTGCTGCTCTGATATTTGCCTAAGTGCTAAGTGAACTGCTGCGTTATCGGTTTTAAATGGCAGGGTTAAATAACTACTCGGGAATGAAATTTCATTGTACTTAGCGTTTATGCTTACAGGGCAATTAAACCACGTAGCCAATGTATTTAAATGTTCTTTTGAGTAGTGATGCGTGAAACATATTGAACTAGGAGATAGCTTGGAGTTAAGTAATTGACGTATTACACATACCCAAGCAGTCATATTACGCAAAATAACCTGTTCGTTGCAACTTGGATGCGGTAGCCAGCGAATAATTGCAATATCGTCGAGCTGCTCAAATTGTGATTTACCTATGTCAGCGACCAAACTGTCATAATTTAAAAGTACCTGTATAGCACTGGCTAAACTATCGCTTGATTCTATTAAGTAACCTAAAATTCCAAAATTTGCTGTGCGAATATGCTGCCCAAGCTTAAAGCCGAACAGGGGATCGTTAAGTGTTTTTTGTGAATATTCAAGTAATGCGTTGTAACTTGTTAAGGTAATACGAGGTGCGAATTGCCGTGCTTTATTATCACTGTACTCATTAAACTTGATGGCCTTCAAAGCCACTTCATTGGCTATACCTTGGCTTTGTAAGTAATCAAGAGTACTTGAAAAGTAATGATCAGCAAGTGAGTACATTTGTCGTCTAAAGCTAAAAAATGGTCGTGTATGAGCAAGTCTGCCATGTAAAATTTTATTATGCTAGGACCTATTGACCTTTGGGGATTAAAGTTTGTTCTATTTAGGGGGAATTTAATCGCAGCGCGAGGTTTGTAACCTAAAAGGCTAAGTACCTACTTATGTGTTACCGATTTGGCTTACATCCTAAAAGCTGAGCAAAGTTCCGTATCCTGCTACCGCTCCTAGGACGAACTCAAAGGGAGATCATGTTTGGTATTTATACTGCGTTATCGTCTATTTATGGGAAGTAACCACACAACATGGGCGCAGCCTTGCCTAAAAACCAAGCATACGGCTGCAAATTTAACTTAGAAAGATAAACGGGCCCTAGGTGAATAATTTTTAAGGTTATAGCAGTGATATTAATAAATTTAAAACAAAACCTTGCGGCTCCTCCCACTGAAATAATTAATGTGTTGCTTGATCATGAACGTTTAAATAGGTTTTTTAACGCTCGATTTTTATTATTGAAACCGCAAAATTGCGGGCAGATAAGCGGCGGAAAAGGAGCCGTGAGGCAAGTTAGAACATCAGGGTATACTTTTACTGAGCAAGTTATAAGTGCTAGCGGTAATCACATTTGCTATCAAATTGTGGGCAATAAGCCTGTGGCTGCTCATCAAGGTGATATTTATTTAACTGTTATCGAAAAGCAGGCATTGATCTCTACTGAGCTTACTTATTCTATACAGTGTATTTCACCTTGGTGGATGCCCAGTTTTATACTTAAATTTTTCATTAAAAAAGATATTAAAAACGCACTTACAAAATTAGAGCGCTATTTTAAGGAGTGCACAACATGAGTGTTGAAATTATTTTACTTGCCTTAAGCCCTGTATTTTTAACCTTTGTAGTATTTGAATTTATAGCGTTTAGGCGTTATTACAGTATAAAAGATAGCCTAGCTAATACGGTTTTGGCTTTAATGCATCAAGGAGCAGATGCGCTTTCATTAATTATACTCATGCCGTTTTTTTATTGGCTTTACGGATACCGCTTGTTTGATATAGAGCTTTCTGTATTTTCTATTTTATGTGCTTTTTTACTGCAAGACTTTTTGTACTATTGGTTTCATAAAGCATCACATCATATTCATTGGTTATGGGCGGCGCATGTCGTACACCATAGTTCTACTAAAATGAATTTTACTACCGCGTTTAGGCAAAGCTTAATGTATCCCTTGGTGGGCATGTGGATATTTTGGTTACCTATGATGTTGATCGGGTTTGACCCAATGATAGTCCTAACTGTTGTGGCGCTCAACTTGGCGTATCAGTTTTTTGTGCATACACAAATAGTGAATAAGCTTGGTTGGTTTGAAAAGGTGTTTAATACACCTTCTCATCACAGAGTGCATCATGCAATTAATGCAGGCTACCTGGATAAAAATTTTGCGGGTGTATTAATTATTTGGGATAAATTATTTGGCACCTTTGTTGAGGAAGACCCAAATAAAACCTGTAAATATGGCATCGTAGGACAGTTAAAGACTAACAACCCATTTAAAATAACATTTCACCAATGGGACTATTTGATAAAAAGCATCTATAGAGTAAAAGGTATTAAAGCAAAGCTAAACGTTTTATTTGGTTACCCCACATGCTCTCGTAAACCCTAACTATTTTTTACTTCTTGGTGCGCCTAGTAAAATAAAAGTATGGCAAATACATACAGACAAAAACGCGCTAATGCCAAGTGCGCCGCCATAGCCATCGAGCCTTGGAACTAAATACTCAAAGAGTATTGAAAAAATAATGGCTGAGTTAGTTATAGTATATATACCAAAGCGATGTGGGGCGCTCATGCCTATAAATGTGCCGCCAAAAAACACAATGCTGTAAAGCTCAGGGTTTAAGTTAAGCACGCTAAGAAGTAGATAGGCAACAATTGAAAGCGCAGCTGATGCTCTTATGGCATCAAAGCGATTATGTTTTGCTAAAAAAACGTTAAAAATGCCCCTAGCAGCGCAATTAACGGATATTCAAGGCTCATAATACAATCCCTTTAGCTAATACAAATATTGCAACACTTGCAAAAGCAACACCACCTAACTTGCCGCCAAAACCAGTAAATAAGTTCATAGTAAGCACATACAAACTAGCACCTATAAGCGAGATAATTACAATCTCCCAATAACTAGTAATTAAATTAGTCGAGCACATGCCAGCAAAACTACCGGCATAAATAGCAGCATAAGGGTGATTTTTAACGTTTTTAGGAAACGGTATAAACGAGCCAATGAGCCCAGTTAATGCGGCCGAAATCACTAATGGAACATTAAATGTTGTATGCATCACAAAGCAGGATATAAAACCCATAAAAAAAGTGATGAATTTTAAAGATAAGAATTTAATCATAGTCCACGCATTTTAAAGTAACCCTTTTTGCTTTTAAAGCACTGCCTGAAAATATAATTGCATAAGTATTCACTAACTTTAATAAGGTTGTTTATTAATCATTTTAAAAGTATTAAATATGCTTAATTATATGGTTGTTAATGTTCTATAAATTAAGATTTATGTATAATGCGGGTAATTTAGTATATTAAAAGAGTTAACCAAGGGTAATTTATGTCTAACTGTTTGCATTTAGCTATTCCAGCTGGCGATTTAAAAGTCACTAAAGCATTTTATTGTGACGTACTTGGTTGTAAAACCGGTAATAGTGAAGAGGGTCGCTGGGTTGATATCGACTTTTGGGGTAACGAGTTAACATTGCATCAAAGTGTTGAGCGTCTTCCTACAGTGCGCCACGACGTAGATATGGGCGCTGTAGCTGTACCGCATTTTGGTATTCATTTATCAGAAACCGACTTTAACGCGTTAAAAGTACGAATACAAAGTGCGGGTATAGAGTATCTTGATAAACCTTACCGTCGCTTTATTGGTGATGAGTTTGAGCAAGAAACATTTTTTATTGAAGATCCAAATGGCAATGTACTTGAAATGAAAACCATGGTTAACCCAGAGGTTTTATTTAAAAAAGTATAGTTTTTCACTCGTGCTATTTAAAGCCACTTTTTATAGTGGCTTTTTTGTGGGCTAGCTATGTAGCTGAGTTAATACTTCGCTAGGTGTTTTATTAAAGTGGCGTTTAAACTCACGGCTAAACTGCGATGGACTGGTATAACCTACTCTTAATGCGGCTTCATTGGCTTTACTGCCGCTGGCAGTAATGAGTTCTTTTGCTTTAGCCAAGCGTACTTTTTTAAGTACTGTAGAGGGGATTCAAAGGTAATTTGCTTAAAGGCGCGATGAAACGACGATACACTCATGTTTACATCTTCCGCCAAACCTTCAACAGTTATTTGGTTTGCATAACTACTGTGCATAGTGGAGAGCGTACGTGCTATGCGAGCATAATGCCCATCATGCATCGCAAGGCCTATTAAAGTGTTGCCTTGAGGGCCGCAAAGTACGTGATATACCAATTCTTTTACTATATCTTCGCCAAATATCTCTGCCTCAAGTGGATTATTTAAAACAGTCAATAGCCGATGGGTAATGAGCTCCATTGCTGTATCTAGAGTTGCCGACTGCACTGCGCCAATTTGTGCTGACGACGATGACGCTGAAAGAGGCTTATGCTGCATTATTTGATTAACGAGTTTGTGTAGCATTGCAGGGTTTATATCTATGGCAATGCCCATAACGGGTAAGTCGTTATCGGTAAATGCTTCACATTCTAATGGCACCGGTACGCCAAGGACTAAGTAGTCGCCTGCGCCGTATTTTATTTGATGTTCAGGAAAGTGAATTATTTTATGGCCTTGCCCAACAATAATAATACCTGAGTTATATATAAGCGGCTGACGCGGCGAGCTTTTAGTTGCTCGATGAAAATACACGCCTGGAATAATAGTTTCCATGGTGCCTTCAAAGCTGAGTAATTGATTATGCTCGGCGTATTGTTGCAACATATTGGCTATGGTGGGCATAAAAGGCATCTTTAATTGAGTGTATTCTGCGTAAAATAACAACGTTGATAGTTTTAGGCAAGCTTTTGCGAGTTATTGGGCTTTTTTTATGTTTGTTTTGCCATTAATATGCACATATCGATACTTTATTAGGTAACTAAGTAAAGTACTCAGCAATTAACCGTCACCTAGGAGCAAAATAATGAAATTTAGCTACGTAAATCCAACACTTATCCAGTTCGGCCAAGAACAAATTGCCTCACTAACTGATTTGATCGCAAAGGATCAAAAAGTACTTGTAGTGTACGGCGGCGGTTCAATTAAAAAGAACGGCGTGTACGACCAAGTTGCTGCAGCACTTGAAGGCTTTGATTGGGTAGAGTTTTCGGGCGTTGGCGCTAACCCAACAATTGAAGTACTAGACCAGGCAGTAAAAATTTGTAAAGAACAAGGTATCGACTTTGTACTAGGTGTAGGCGGCGGCTCAGTAATCGACGGCGTTAAATACATCGCAGCATCTGCAGTTTATGATGGCGAAGGTTGGGATATTCCTACTGGTAAACATAAAGTAACTAGCGCATTACCTATTGGGGCAGTACTTACTCTTCCTGCTACAGGTTCTGAGTCTAATCAAGGTTCTGTTGTGAGCAAAGCTGCGACTAAACAAAAACTTCCGTTTATGTCTCCTGCGGTACAACCTAAGTTTGCAATTATGGACCCTGATGTAATGAAAACATTACCACAGCGTCAACTTGTAAATGGTTTAGTAGACGCGTGGGTACATACCTGTGAGCAATACTTAACATTCCCAGCAGGCGCACTTGTACAAGATGGCTACGCAGAAGCACTATTAAAAACGCTTAAAACACTGGGCGATAACTTTGAAAACCAAGACGACGCATGGCGCGCAAACCTTATGTGGTCTGCTAACCAAGCACTTAATGGTTTAATTGGTTCTGGTGTATCGCAAGATTGGGCTACGCACATGATTGGTCACGAGCTTACAGCCGCTTACGGCGTTGATCATGCACGTTCACTTGCTATTGTTCAGCCTTCTTTACTGCGCAACCAATTTGCAGTTAAAAAAGCAAAGCTTGAGCAAATGGGTAAAAATGTGTTTGGTCTTGATCAATCTGACGACCTGGCTGAGAAAACAATTCTAGCGATTGAAGCGTTTTACCACAGCCTTGACGTAGCGACCCAGCTTACTGAGCATGGCGATGATAAAGCTGCAGCTATTGACAATATTATTGGCAAACTTGAAGCGCACGGCATGTTAGCACTTGGTGAAAACCAAGCTATTACGCTTAAAGAAAGCCGCGAAATTTTAGAGCAAGCAGTCGTTTAATTTTCAAAGCCAAGCGCTTACTTAAATATACTAAGTAATACGTTAATAAAAAACCGTCAACCTTTAGGTTGGCGGTTTTTTTTATGGATTATTATAAATAATGCGTTGCTAATTAACCAATAAATTCCATGTTAATGTTTTTTAATGATGATAGTAAACTGTGTTCAACGGTTAGGAAAAACCTAACGATTAAATAAATTAAAACAGGACTAAAACTCATGAAATTACTAAACACATTACTTAGCTCAAAAGCAGGCGTAGCAGCATTAATTTTACGAGTGCCAGTTGGCCTTATTTTAGCGGCGCATGGAGCACAAAAGCTATTTGCTTGGTTTGGCGGTTACGGGCTTGAAGGCACTGGGCAGTGGATGGCGAGTATTGGTTTAGAGCCTGGCTATTGGTTAGCAATGATGGCTGGTAGCGCTGAGTTTTTTGGTGGCATTGCATTAGCAATTGGTTTGTTAACGCGCCCTGCTGCTGTAGTTTCTGGCTTTACTATGCTGATTGCTATTTTTAGCGTACATATTAGTAATGGCTTATTTATGGCAAACAATGGTTATGAATATGCATTAACGTTACTTGTTGTAACTGTGGTTTTAGCAATTCAGGGAGCGGGAAGTTTTTCGCTTGATAACGTATTAGTTAAAAAACTAGCTAATAAATAGAGTTTTTAAATTAAAAAATAGCGGCCAATTTGGCCGCTATTTTTGTTTAAATTATTTAGCAGATAATGTTAAAGAATAGCTGTACTGTTTTTGTTCGAGTAAATATTCTTTATGGGTACTTGGGCTCCATGAATCATCGCCACCAACCCCCATATGTTGATGATCAATGTGTACATGTACGCAATCATCAGCAATGAGTTCGTTAGTGTGTTTCGCTTGCGTTAACATACTTTGCGAATACTCGCTGGCGGCAAACAAAAACGCGCCAGTCACAGTTAAGTTATTAATACGCAGTAATTGGCAATCGCTACGCAGGCCATTATCAGTTGGGAATATATACGGTGTATGTAGCTCATTTAAGCTCAAGCTGTAATAACCTAAACGAGCTGCGGCTTTGCGATCTGGGTAGTTTTCAAAAGGCCCTAAACCTAGCCAGTTTACTTTTGTATCGCTTTGTTTGTTAAGCGTTGTACTTAGCCCTATGCGCGGCATTGGCGGAAGTGTATCGTTTAAGTGCACATCAATATTTAAGCTAATCTTACCGGTATTATTTAGTGTATATAGCCACTGTGTTTGAGCCTGTAGCACGCCATTAAACTCGTACTTAAATACACAAGTAATACGTACATCAACACTTGATTTCACGGCGTGAATTGAGCTACATGTGCGCTGCCATTGCCCTATACCTGCACGTAACCAACGAGCCTCCCATGCATTAGGGTCTAGGTTGTCTACTTCGCTTACACCAATGTCGTTATCAAGTGGGGCACGATAAAAGTTATCAACCAGTGGGCTACTAATAACCTGAGTATCGTTTTGTAACCACTGCTCTATAAGCCCTGATTGCTTGCTAAAAATAAGTTTAAATTTATCGTTTTCAATACTTAGTTGAGAGTCGGTTTCTCTAACACTTATAGCGTTTTGCTCTGTAGTTGATGTAAATGACTTACTGCTTAAATTGTTACTATTTATAAGCTTAAACTGCTCTGAATCCATAACGTGATTAGCATTTGCAAAGTGTGAGTCGTTAATTAGTGCTACATCTAAATTAAGGTAATATTGCGCACCTTGCTCAAACGCTGTTTTAGTTTTAATTGTTAACGTGTGCGTACTTTGCGGAGCAATATTAATAATTTGCTCGCCTTGTTCAACACAGATGCCATTTTGCATTAACTGCCAAACGAGCTTTTCGTTATCTGTGTGTCTAAATACGTAATCGCTAAATACATCAATAGTGTATTGATTTTTAGTTTGCTCGCGCAATGTAAATTGTAAATGCTGTTGGCTGTATTTAGCTTCAAACAGGCTAGGGTGCGGCGTACGGTCTGGAAATAATAACCCGTTTATACAAAATTGGCGGTCATTTAGCTCATCACCAAAATCGCCACCGTAAGCCCAATAATGCTCACCGTTTTCGTCAGTTTTAGATAAACCTTGGTCTACCCAATCCCAAATAAAGCCGCCTTGTAGGCGAGGGTATTCTCTAAATGCTTGCCAGTAGTCGTCAAAGCTACCTAGGCTGTTACCCATTGCATGGGCGTACTCACATAAAATAAGCGGGCGCGTTTCACCCGGTAGGCTTAGCCATTTTTTTATTGAATATTTTGGTACGGCGTCATCGGCAACATGTGTATCTACACGGGCATACATAGGGCAAATAATGTCGGTAGCCGTTGTATTTGCGCCGCCGCCTTCGTATTGCACAGGGCGCGAAGGGTCAAAGCTTTTTGACCAGCCGTACATGGCATCATGATTTGCGCCGTGTCCGCATTCGTTTCCTAGTGACCAAATAATAATTGAGGTGTGGTTTTTATCGCGCTCAACCATTTGTGTATAACGCGACATAAATGCACCAGCCCACTGCGGATCGCTAGCTAAACGCCCCATAGGAAACATGCCATGGGTTTCTATATTTGCTTCATCAACTACGTATAAACCTAGCTCGTCACATAGTTCGTAAAAACGAGGGTGGTTAGGGTAATGAGCAGTACGCACGGCATTAAAGTTATTTTGCTTCATCAGCTTAATATCTTCAATCATATCGGCGGTAGTAACTGTATGGCCGTTTTCTGGGTGGTGTTCGTGGCGGTTAACACCGCGAATAAGTAGCGGTTTGCCGTTTAAGCAAAGCTGCCCGTTCAGCATTTCTACTTTTCTAAAGCCAATGTTGTAGGCTTCTGCGTCTATAGTATTGCCTTGATCATCAAGCAGACTCACAACGCAGCGGTATAAGTACGGGGTTTCGGCGGTCCATTTTTTAGGGCTTTGTATATCAATTGTTTGAAATACAACATCGCTCCAGCCACCTTTTTCATCAACACGTTTATTGTTAGTACTTTGAATTTGTGGCTCACATAGCGCCTGTTCGCCATCAAAAACTTGCACTGCTATTTGATAGTTATTTGGCGCATTAATCGCCGTTTTTATCTGTAGCGTTGCATCGCGATAGCAAGCGTCTAAATCGGGGGTTATAAACACATCACGTATTTTGTTTTGTGGTTTTGTAAGTAAGTTAACATCGCGAAAAATACCGCTTAGCCACCACATGTCCTGATCTTCTAAATAACTGCCATCGCTCCAACGAATAACCATAACGGCAATACGGTTAGTGCCTGCAACTAATAGTTCGCTTAAATCAAACTCGCTCGGTAAACGGCTATCTTGTGAATAACCCACCCATTGTCCGTTACACCACAGGTGAAACGCCGAGTTAACGCCTTCAAAAATAATATGATTACGTTGAGTTAGCTTACTTTCGCTTATATTAAATTCAGTGCGGTAACAGCCTGTAGGGTTGTCGCTTGGTACAAAAGGCGGGTTAACTGCAAATGGGTACTTAACATTACAGTAAATAGGTTTATCAAAGCCGTGTAATTGCCAGTTAGAAGGCACTGTAATGCTTTGCCAGTCGCTGTTTAGTGTTTCACTTAGCAACGATTCATCAACCGCTTCGGGTTTATCAAATAATTTAAAGTCCCATTGCCCATTTAAACTTTGTTTTTGCGATTGTGTGTTAGTACGGGCATGTTCAACGCTTTTAAAACCATTGAGTGGGCTGTGCGCTTTTACTTGATTAACTTGTACTGAAATTGGGTTTTCCCAATCGCGGCGATTAATTATGTGCTGTAAAGAAGTCATGTTTATCCTATTGCATAAGCGGGCAATTATAATGTGCTAAATATAGCTAAAAATAATCGCAGGGGTTATGCTTAAAGCTCTCCTTTATTTATCCAAAACTATCATTGTAATTATGCGCCATAACATTAAAGACATACTCGATATTGGCCCGCACTGCACAGAGCGCTTTATTGATTCGCAAACGCTCGCGCAAATGCCAAACCTTGAAATAGCACTTGCGGGTTGCTCAAACCTATCGGGTCGTTATTGCGTAGCACGCTCAGCACCGCTAGAACACACACTTTTTTATACGCTTGCAGGGCAGGGTAAATTAACAACACAAAATGAGCAGTACACACTTAATGCCAATACACTTATTGTGCTACCAGCAAAGCAAAGCTTTGAAGTGAAAATTGATGCTGATCATTGGGATGTTATTTGGTTAAACCTTGCAAATACTAAACGTTGGCAGCATTTAAATTTAGCGCAAGCATTGGTATTAACCGAGCAAAAACTTGAGCCGTTACACCTTGCTATGGAGCTTTTATACAGCGAGCCCAATGCTAATTTACGCGAAAGCGTAACGCCTATTTTAAGTCATTACTTAAATGCTACGCTGCAAAATAACTCACAAGGTGCGGCGCATAACCGTTTAATTAGTTTGTTTGAAGAGGTAGACAAGCGCTTGCAGTTTGATTGGACAATAGAGGCAATGTGCGAACATGTGCATTACTCATCGCCGCATTTACATCGGTTATGCCAAGCGCAATTTGGTAAAAGCCCAATACAACAACTTATTTATTTACGCATTGAGCGAGCTAAAAACTTATTGTTAAACACGGCTTGGCCAATATCGCATGTGGCAAATTATGTGGGGTACTCTAATATTTTTAATTTTTCCAAACGTTTTAAGAAGTCGGTAGGTGTGTCGCCAAGCGAATTTAGAAAATAACGTTAGCGGCTCTCTACATTTGAATAAATTTAAGGTATTGTGCGATTTCTTAAATTGCATTTTAGAGTTTTAGGTAGGTAATGCGCTCAAACCGTTTTTTAATAGTGATATTATTAGTGCTTGTACACAGCTTTATTAGCTGTGATGGCGCTGCGTATCATTTACAAGAAGATGTTGATCACGTAACCAGTTCGTTATCGCAAGGCGACTCCATAGCCGATGATAACCAAAGCGATAAAACATCAACTACCGAGATTCATGCTCACCAACATTGCCATTGTGGCTATAACAGCACCTCTAGCCATTCAATAAGCCCTGAGCAAAGTAAAGCAACTTCGCCTGCGTGCTATAACGGGTTAAATTACCCGCCAGATGTACCGCCACCAAATTTTTATAGCTAGTTTCTAACTTTAAATACTTTGTATATTAGAGCCTGCGTTTATGCGCTATTAGGCTAGTTATATGCATATTTAGGTTACTTGATCGCGCTTGTTTTTAAAGTAGGCGTAGTGATTAAGTTAACTCTGTTTATTAAAAAACGGACACGCTATATGAATAAAAAACCAATTATACTGGTGGCGCTAATGTGCGCGTTACCTGCTTTTAGTACTTTGGCGAATGTTAAAACATTAACCCTTAAGCAAGCGCTGAGTAATACCGAACAACAAAACCCGGTATTAAAACGCTACCCTTATCATCAAAAAATATTGAGTGCGCTTAAAACTCAAGCAGCTCTTTCGCCTAATCCTGTATTGAATGTTGAAGCCGAAAACTTACTGGGTACTAACAAGGCGCGTGGCATTCAAGGCGCTGAAATAACACTTGGGCTTAGCCAACTAATAGAGCTGGGCGATAAGCGCCAAAGTCGTATTAATTACGCAACCGCCAATATAAAAGCCCAAGCAATACAGTATCAAAATACCCGTTTAGTGTTATTGGCAACCACTGCTGAGCGATACTATCAAGGGCTTAAATTTCAAACATTATTAAGTTTAAATAGTGAACGTAAACAGGTAGTTACCCAGGCGCTTAAAGCGATTGAACAAAGAGCCAATGCGGGTGCTGCGTCGCAAGCTGATGTAACGCGCATGCGTTATGCACTTAGCCAAGTAGAGCTTGATAAAGCCATGCTTAATAGTGAATTTGAGCGAGCAAGTTTATCGCTTAACGAGCTGTGGAGTGAGGAGCAACCCTACAATACTTTTGCTGGCAATATTAATGCAATTACTGCGCTTAAATCAGCGCAAGCACTTTTAGATGCGGTTAACCAAGCCCCTGAATTTGCATTATTACAGCAGCAATATTTACAGCAAACAGCTAACTTAACACTGCAAAAAGCAAACGGACAAATCGATATTAATATAGGGGGAGGCGTGCGCTATAACCAACAAAGCGACTCCAGCTCATTAGTGTTTTCGTTTTCTATGCCACTGCAATTAAGTAACTCTAATAGCGGAAATATTGCAGCTGCAAATAGTCAGCTCATGCTTTTAAATGAGCAGCAAGGGCAATTGCGCATCCAGCTGCGCCAGCAAGTACGTACTTTGTACGCTTATTATCAAGGTCGAGCTAATCAGGCAAAGCTATTATCTGATCAAATTATTCCTCAGGCACAAACATTGATTGAGCAAAGCTTAAAAAGTTATCAACGCGGACAAATTTCGGTGTTGCAATTACTTGATGCTCAACAAGCACTTTTTGATTCTAAACGCACACTTATTACCACTCACGCAGAGCTGTACCAAGTGTTACTTACTCTTGAGCGTTTAACAGGCCAATCTTTAATTGAGACTCATCAATCATGAACAAAAATATAATCGCATTACTAGTATCACTTTCGTTTGCCTGCAGCTTTGTAAGCACTGATGTATTTGCCTCTGCTGAACATGGCGAGTCAGGTCATAAAGAAACAGAGCAACACGAGAAAAAACAAGGTCCACACGGCGGCTTTTTATTAACTGATCCTAAATTAACCCTTGAGCTTAAATTGCAAGAATTTGCAGGTAATGTTGAGCTGCGCGTATACGGCTATAAACAAAATAAGCCAATTAATATAAACGACTTAAACATAACAATGAGTTTAAAGCGCTTAGTTGAAGGGTCGCAAAATATACAGTTTGCAGCTGAGGGCGACTACCTTGTTAGCACACAATCAATTAACGAACCACATTCGTTTGCACTTACCGTTACTGCTAATTATAAAGGCGAGAGCATTAGCTATGAATACGACCAACACGAAGGCCGTACCACGCTAACAGAGCGAGCTATTGAGCGCGCAGGTATTAAAACTGAGATAGCGCAAAGTGGTAAAGTGGATATTACCGATACGCTTTTTGGCGTTATTGCACCAACGCAGCACGGCACGGTAGAAGTAATGGCGCCGTATACAGGATTGATCAGCGATATTTTTGTAAGCATTGGTCAAAACGTTAAAAAAGGCGAAGTACTTGCCAATGTAACCAACCGCGAAACACTGCAAAATTACGCCATTAAAAGCCCAATTAGCGGCGTTGTAACCGAGCAATACTTAAAGCGTGGCGAGCTTGCAAGCACCAGCGCACTGATGCAGGTAGTTAACCTTGATAAAGTGTGGGTTGAGTTATCGGCTTTTCCTGAAAACATTGAAAAACTCGCCATTGGTCAAAGCGCTAAAGTGTACGACTTGCATCATCATTTAAATACGCAAGGCAAAGTGTTTTTTATAGCCCCAATGATGACAGGCGGGCACATAGCGCGTGCCCGTATAGAGCTTAATAACCCAGACGGGCATTGGCGCCCAGGCATGCATATAAATAGCGATGTAAGTGTGGCTAAAATAAATGCCAGCGTGCGTGTAAAGCCACAAGCCATTCAAGAGTTTAACGGTCAACCCAGTGTGTTTGTTCGTAAAAATAATGTATTTGAAGTGCGCCCCGTTACCTTAGGCGCAAAAAATAGCGAGTGGGTAGAAGTACTTGCAGGTTTAAACGCGGGTAGCGAATACGTAACAGACAATAGTTATGTCATTAAAGCTGATATTTTAAAAAGCGGCGCAAGCCACGCTCACTAGGAGGCACCATGATTAATTGGATAGTTTCTTTTGCGGTTAAACGCCGCATTCTGGTGCTTGCGCTTACATTTTTATTTGCTGGATTTGGTGTATACAACATTCAAAATTTAGCGGTAGACGCAGTACCCGATATAACTAACGTACAAGTGCAAATTAATACCAAAGCACAGGGTTTTACGCCATTAGAGGTAGAGCAACGCATTACTTATTTGGTAGAAACCGCCATGGCGGGCATACCTAAGCTTGATTACACCCGTTCGCTTTCGCGTTATGGGCTTTCGCAAGTAACGGTTATTTTTGATGAAGGCACCGATATTTATTGGGCGCGTCAGCAAATTGGTGAGCGCATTCAAAGTATTCGATCCGACTTACCTAATAACGTAGAGCCAAACTTGGGTCCTATTGCCAGTGGTTTAGGCGAAATATTTACTTATAGTGTGCACGCCGCGCCTAATGCGTTAAAAGAAGATGGCACTGCCTACAACGCCGAAGACTTACGTACTTTGCAAGATTGGGTTATTCGTCCGCAGCTTTTAAAAGTAAAAGGCGTAACCGAAATAAACAGCCAAGGTGGTTTTGAGCGTCAATATCAAGTAGCGCCAGTGCCCGAAAAACTCATTGCCTATAAGCTTACTATTAGCGATGTAATTAGTGCACTTGAGGTTAATAACAGTAACCGAGGCGCAGGCTATATTGAGCGTTTTGATGGGCAATATTTAGTACGCTCACCAGGGCAGTTAAAAACCATTGATGACATAGCCAATACCGTTATAGCTAAGCGCGACGATGCACCTGTACGCATTAAAGATGTGGCTAACGTGCTTTTAGGCAAAGAGCTTAGAACTGGCGCGGCCACTTATAACGGCGAGGAAACCGTGCTCGGCACCGCCATGATGCTAATTGGCGAAAACAGCCGCGTAGTGGCAAAAGCTATGGCTGATAAGTTAGTTGATGTGCAAAAAAGCTTACCCGCTGGCGTTATTGTTGAAGCGGTTTACGACCGTACAACTCTTGTTGATAAAACCATAGCAACCGTGCAAACCAACTTATTTGAAGGTGCCGTTTTAGTGATAGTAATTTTGCTATTACTGCTGGGTAATGTAACGGGCGCGCTTATTACGGCAATGGTTATTCCGTTGAGTATGTTGTTTGCCGTTACAGGTATGGTGGGTAATCGCGTATCGGGTAACCTAATGAGCCTAGGCGCAATCGATTTTGGTTTAATTGTTGATGGTGCTGTAATTGTAGTTGAAAACTGCCTGCGCCAATTAGGTATGGCTCAGCATAAACATGGCAGGCTACTTACCTTAAACGAGCGTTTAAATGTAGTGACCGCAGCCACCAAAGAAGTATTTACACCGGCTGTATTTGGCATTGTTATTATTATGCTAGTTTATTTACCTTTATTTGCACTAAGCGGCGTTGAAGGCAAAATGTTTCAGCCAATGGCATTTACTGTAGTTGTGGCGTTAATTGGCGCGCTTATATTTGGCGTTACCTTTGTACCGGCTGCTATTGCAGTGTTTGTTCGCGGTAAGGTTGATGAAACCGAAAACGCAGTCATGCGCGGCGTTAAAAAAGTGTATAAGCCATTACTTGGTATATCGCTTAAATTACCGTGGCTGATGGTGGGTATTGCCACTGCATTAGTATTAGTACTTGGTTTTAAAGTTAAAAACATGGGCGCAGAATTTTTACCGAAACTTGATGAGGGTGATATTGCTATGCACGCGCTGCGCATTACTGGCACCGGTATTGAGCAATCTGTGCAAATGCAAAAAGAACTTGAGCAAGCCATATTAGATCAGCCTGAGGTTGCTAACGTATTTTCAAAAATTGGTACTGCTGATGTAGCAAGCGATCCTATGCCGCCCAATGTTGCCGATACTTTTTTAATACTTAAACCGCAAGAAGAGTGGCCTAATCCAGCACTCACTAAAGCAGAATTGGTTCAGCAAATTCGTACCCGTGTTAACGATGTACCTGGTAATAATTACGAATTTACACAACCAATAGAAATGCGCTTTAACGAGTTAATTGCTGGCGTGCGCGCCGATGTGGCACTGCGTATTTATGGTGACGACTTAAGCGTACTTAAAGAGTTTGGCGAAAAAGCCACAGGGCTAATGTGTAATATTGCAGGCGCTACCGATGTACGTTTGGAGCAAATGGAAGGATTGCCAACACTTTCGGTAACACCAATGCGCGACCACATGGCGTTATTGGGTTTAAGCGTAAACGATATTCAACAAACACTTGCCGCCGCTGTTGGTGGTGTGCAAACCGGACTAATTTACGAGGGCGATAAACGTTTTTCGTTATTAGTGCGTTTAGATGAACGTTGGTCAAGCGATGTATCACAGCTTGCGCGTTTGCCAGTGGCCGTGCCTAAAAGTGCTAACCCCGACCTTGCATTTGTACCGCTTGGCGAAGTAGCAAATATTAGTATTGATAAAGGGCCTAATCAAATAAACCGCGAAAGTGGTAAGCGCAACGTCGTGGTAACTGCCAATGTAGAGGGGCGCGATTTAGCAAGCTTTGTAAGTGATGCGCAAGCGAGCATGAATGAATCACTTAACTTACCAAGTGGCTATTGGCTTGAATACGGCGGCACGTTTGAGCAGCTACAATCGGCAAGTAAGCGATTGTCGTTGGTTGTGCCGGTCACTTTACTGCTTATATTTGGCTTACTGTATAGCGCCTTTGGATCGCTTCGTGATTCATTGATTATATTTAGTGGTGTGCCACTGGCATTAACGGGGGTGTGCTTGCGTTATTGCTGCGCGATATGCCGCTTTCAATATCAGCAGGTGTCGGCTTTATTGCCCTAAGCGGTGTAGCGGTATTAAACGGCGTAGTTATGCTGTCGTTTATTAAGCAGTTACGAAGCGATGGTTTAAGTTTGTTTGATGCAATTCACAGCGGTGCACTACAGCGCCTGCGCCCAGTACTGATGACGGCGCTGGTGGCAAGTTTAGGCTTTATACCTATGGCGCTTAATTCGGGAACGGGTTCTGAGGTGCAAAGGCCACTTGCAACGGTAGTGGTTGGCGGGATTATTTCATCAACTTTACTGACACTGTTAATATTGCCTGCGCTTTATAAGTTAGTACATTCTAAATTTACTAAAAAAGCAGAAGCTGAATTAGCTTAAATACTAGCTACTGATAATGTAATAAAAAAGCAGCTGTACTTACAGCTGCTTTTTTATTTGGGTATTATTTAGCAAAAATACGACATTAATTATATTGAAAAAGATTATCCCAGCGCTCATCCAGTATCGTTTTTGCGTGATCTAAATTTATTGCGCTATACACATCACTAGTGCACGTTACCAAACGCATACGCACCAGCTTTTCAAGTGCGTCGCTAATTTCAAAATCAAGATCGCACTGGTATTTACTTTTAAACCAATGCTCTATTTGTTCATCAAGCGTTTGTGCGGTTAAGCCGCTTTCTGATTTTAGTAAAAAGGTATACGCAAGCAGCGCTTCTTTTATGTCTTCTTCTTCGGCGGCGTCAATAAGAGTGTGAAAAACACCCGCGTTGTTATCAAGGTTTTTAAAGTAGAGATTATCGCTAAGCGCTTTCATAAATTTAATTTTACGGTTTTTAAACTTACTCCATTCTTTAAAAATAAAGCTGCCAAATACTCCCATGCCAATAGCAAAGGTAATAAAGTGTTGTTGGGTCATTTCTACAGCTTCACTTCTAAAACCACCCCAAAAAGCAAACAGAGCAAGCAATAATACGATTGATGCACCAAGTTTGGTTATAAGCACTACTGCACCGCCAACTAAAGCCGATGAGCCAATAATTGCTTTATCAATAGGGCGCATGCGTACTTCGCTATTAGGAAATAGCATTTCGAGATCGGCCTTTGGCACATTTTGAAACAACTTTACTATGGTTGAGCTTGGCTCAAATCCCATTGGCGTTTTATTTTTAGCTGCAAAATAAGCGCTATCTTTAAAGCGAATAAACACCGCAACACGGTCGTAATTAGTAAAGTGCAGCGGTTTTTTACGCAAGCCCCAAAAGCTGGTGATAGTTTCAGTGAGTTGCGACTCGCCACGGCGATAAAATACCACTTCTTCAAAGTCGTCAAATTCAACCTCAAGGCGCACTTTAAATAGTGATTCTTCGTTTAATGCCTCTTGTAAGTCTTCATTGGTGATCACTTCAAAATTAGCAGCATTGAGCACTTTGGCAAAATCTTTAGCAAAATCACGTTGGCACTGCGCTTTTTGATCCGCCGATACTGGCGCTAATGATCGCGTGTCACTATTAGGATCAAACGGGGCGTAGTTATTTTTAAGTGATTCAAGTGTTGCGTGGTAATCGTAATGAATAAGGCTGGCTAGTAAATCGCAAAATTGTTTAAACGATGTTTTTTGTGTACTGCTTCTAAGCTCTTCGCTACACATATCAACAATATCTTGCTTTCTAAAGGGAATAAAACGCGCACTTTGCATAAATTTAATAACTACTTACAATTAAAATACTCACTACTTTTAATTGTAAGTTAATTTGTCTGCTATTTCTAACGTGCTTTTTGTTTAAGCACTATTTATCTTGGCTAGAAGGAAAAAAGCCGAGTTATAGTCATAACTCGGCCTAAATATTAATTATTTTGTGTACCTTTAAAATTTATAACTTACATTTACACCTAAATTACGGCCTGCTTCGCTGTAGCGTTTAATGCCGTTATCAGTCACTCCGATCCCAGGTCTCATATCACCTTGGTCAACAAAGCGGACACTATCCCAACGGTAATATTCTTTATCTGTTACGTTGTATACGCCTGCAACCAAGCGTAAAGACTCAGTAATATTGTAATACCCAGTTAGGTCAATAATTGTTGCTGCATTACTAGAATAAAGAGGGTATGTTTTTTCGCCATTTTCATCGATTGTAAAGGAGTCTTTATCTTCTTTACCTGCAGTGTAAGAAGCATATGTGTGAACGCCCCAATTACCTTCAGGCTGGTCGTAGCTTATTCCCCACGTTAAATTAAACGGCTGAATAGAGTAGATAGGCGTATCTTCGCTATTTTCACCACTTGTATAAGCCGCTTGTACACGCGTTTTTAAACCGGGTGTTAAATCAAATGTGCGGCTTAGGTTAAGGTCGGCCGAGAACTCAATACCTTTAATTTCAACGGTATCTGAATTAAAGTTGACAAAAAATCCATCAGGGTCTGTTTCACCTGTATTAGTATTTATGCCTTGACGTTTTTCGCTATCAATAAAGTCTTTATACTTACTGAAAAAAGTACCTAAACGAAAACTATCTTTAGAAAACTCACCAACTAATGCAACGTCATAGTTAGTGCTGTATTCCGCTTTTAGATCGGCATTGGGTACTTCATTCCAATCATCGAGAGTGCCACTTGTTGTGTACATATCTTCAATGGTAGGTGCTCTGAAGCCAGTTGATACACCCATTTCAATACTAAATGAATCATTGAGTGCTTGTTCAATGCCAGCTGTCCATGTTGCCATAGAGAACGAAATTTCTCCTAATGTTTCTGATTCATCTGAATAGTTTTCATCTGCTTTAGCATTATATGTATAGTGGTCATATCGTGCGCCAAGACGCGCCTGAGTTGTTTTTCCAAGATTAAACGTATCTAAGGCGTATAAAGTATAAATGTCGGCTTCTGATTTTGGGATCAAAGCTTGGCTGCTTGATTCTACCCAACCCTTGTCGTTTAAAATGCTGTTAGACTTTCGTACTTGTGAGTTTTCATAGTCTTTATTTAATATTTCAGCACCATAAACTAATTTATGTTTTTGTTGCGCAAACTTAAATGACTTTTCTAGATCAACTGTTACTTGGAATAGGTCTTGATTAAAAGCACGTGTATCAACACGGTCTTCATCGGTAGTTATTCCACCACCAAAACCAAGTCTAGCGTGTTGGCTCGTATTAGCCGCAAAGTCGATACTTTGTTTATTTAATGCAGTGGTTATTTTATCAAAAAGAGCTGTTTCACCTTCGTATTTATGAAAAACACCAACTCGGGTTGTTTTACTTATATCGTTGCCTACTCGGTTTGAATACCAACCCCCATTAAATGATTGCGTATCAGTAATTACTTTTGTTTTATAATAAGTACCAACAAATCCAATTTCATTGTCAGGACTAATTTCATAAATAAGCTTAGCTAGTACACTATTTAACTTGGTATCTTGAGGGTCAGGAATTTCTCTGGCAGAGCCTTCTATATCAGCGCCATTCATATCATAGTTTTCAAATTCATTACCATCGCGATAGGTATAAATAATGAGTGATTCTAGAGCACCAGTTCTATTAGCCGCAGTGAGTGAGGTCATTGTTTCGCTATTTTCACCACTGTAGCCTGCTTTTATGGCAAAACCTGAGTCATCGCCTTGATAAGAAAGAAAATCGTCAGGATCTTTCGTTGTCATATTAACGGCACCAGCAAGCGAACCGTTACCCGATAAAATAGCATCAGCACCTTTAACAATTTCAACTGATTTTAGTGCTTCAATATCGACACCATTACGTGAACCTTTAAAATATCCGTAAGCTTGTCCGCTTTCGTACTTTAGTGTTTCGCCCTGTGGCACGCCATCAACATTAATAGCAACTCGGTCTTCATCTAATCCTCTAATATTAAAGCCACTTGCACCCCAGCGATCATCACCTTTTGATACAGATACACCAGGTACTAATTTTACTAAATCTTCAAAGTTATCAACTTGGCGAAGTGCTAATTCTTCACTACTCAGTACTTCTACTACCGCATCACGCTCAATGCTTTGAGATTTAACAACCGTTTTTTCTAGTGTTTGTATGGTCTGTCCGAAAGCTTGCCCACTAAGTGCAATGGTTATTGCACTGGTTAAAATGGATTTTTTATATTTCATGATGATCCCTAATTTAATGTTAATTTAAATGCAAAAGCAAAAGCAAAAGCAAATGATTGCGATTTACATATTTATTTTTTCATAATACCTTTAAATGAGTGAGCGTTAGAGGCGATTATTATTTGTTGTTTTATAAGTTATGCTTACAATTCCCAGTTCACCTTTAGCAGGAATGACTAATTTTTTAGGTAGTAAGGCTGATTCAGTATGAGGGTTAAACTCAAATTCAATCCGTTTATAGTTGTGGCCTCCACCTTCTCTTGCCGCTTCTATATTTAGATAGTATTTAGCTTTTCTATCAAATTCACCATTGTTATTTAGGCCACTCCAAAGAACTTTATATTCTCCTGGTCGGCGAGTTGGACGAGCTATACCATCTAATAAATCTGGATTTTTACGACCGACACGTCGCCACCAACGACTGTTTTCTTTAGCCCATCGATTACTTTCACCCAGTAATAGTAAATTATAAACACTACGGTTTTGGCGATCGCTTATCCAAATAGCAACATAAGGTTTTTCATATTTAGCTACTTGTAAATTAGGTATTTGATATTCTATTTGCAGTGAGTTAGCAGAAAGCTCATCAATGGCTTCAGTTTCAGAGCCTACAAAAGTATGCCATCCAGCTGATGCCACTTTTAAACCTTGAGGCGATACTATTAATGCTTCAACATTTTCTAGTTGATTAACCCAATCTATTCCTTGTGATATTGATTGAGTGCTTAATGCCGTTGCGATGGCATCTGCAGTGACGGCGTCTTTAGCTATAACCGTTGCAGATGGCGCATAGTCCATTGGCCAGCCATCTTGTGGATCTAAAATATGACTAAATTTTCTTCTTTGAATCTGTCTAAAGCGATTATGGTGACTACTTGATGCAATGGCCATATTTGATAAATTCACATAATATGGCGCTGCTGATTGAGCATCGTTTAGATTTGTCGGATCGGCTATTGCAACATGCCATTTAGCATTATTATTTGGTTTTCCCCAATAATATGCATCACCGCCAATATCTAATTTTAATCCCGTTGCATCAGGCAATAACGAATGCAAATGCGCATAAGCTAAGTCAATAATAAACCCTTTTGCTAACCCCGCAGGATCAAGTGCTATTTTTTCATCTAATATTACACTGCTTTTTACAGCATCAATGTTAATGGTTGAGCGTTGGATGTCGCGAGCTTTATAACGTACGGCAATCCTATCTGGTACGCTATCAGTGCGTTCAGCGGCTAACCAAAGCTCTTTTAATTTGCCCATTTTGCAACTGAATTTTTTATGCGAAGCGGCATGCCATTTTTCACATAATTCAACAATTTCAATTAATTCACTAGGAAGGTTTTGTTTACTTCCTAATTTGTTTAGCAAGCTAATCTGGCTCTCTTTTTGCCACGTTGAAAGAATCCCTTCTAAGCGTGTTATTTCATTTAATGTACTACCTATCGCTTTTTCGGCTTGCAGTTGAGGTACACCTGCAATGCTTATATCCATTGATGTACCTAATACATTATCGTAATGGGCATTTACCATTGCAAGAGCTGGCTGTGTGTTAAAAATAAGTAATAAAGCAGCACCGAATATTTTTTTAACATGATTTATCAACATTCCTTAATTCAATATTGTTCTCCCTGCCTGTAAATTTATTGGCAGGGAGGCGTTTAATATTCAGTAATTAGTGTTTGATGATTTTGCCGTTTTATTGTTGCTCACATATTCATTTTTTTAGGCGCTGGATCTAGGTTGTTGACGATACCGTCTTTGTCAGTATCCCAACGTGTAAAACTACGATGCCCTGACAGCTGGTATTCAGCAAAGGTCATTGCACCATCTTCATCTTTATCTAAAACATTAAAACGAATGTGTGTTTGTTTTAATGCAGCTTTGCGTGTACTGGCTATCTTTTTATCTAAACGGTTTTCATATTCAAAAATATACTCTTGCTCTGTTAGCCAATTATTAGCATCTTCGTCGGCACGATCAAAGTCTTGTCGGCGGCGTTGGTTAAATTCTTCTTGGGTAATAATGTTATCTTGATTTAGGTCGTATTTAATAAAAAAACCTTTCCGATCGTGCGTTGTTGGCATACGAAGTAGGCGTTTTGCTCTGTTTAATTTGTTTTGTTTTTCTTGTGCTAATTGCTGCTCAGTTTTTTCAACCGTTTTCTTTTCTGTTTTTCTTTTTGGCTCAGGATCTAGGTCGTTAATTGTGCCGTCTTTATTTACATCATATTTTGTAAAACTCCGTACACCAGATGCTTGGTATTCTTGCCATTCCATTTTAGCATTTTCATTTTTATCGAGTGCTTTGAAGCGTACTGTGGTTTGTTTAACTTGCACTAACCTATCAAGGGTAAGTTGTTTATCCATACGGTCTTGGTATTCAAAAACATATTCGTTTTCGCTTACTGCGCCATCCTTATTTTCGTCAGTGTTGTTAAAGTTATTCTGTCGGGCATTGTCAAATTCAGCTAAGTGCACATTGCCGTCATTGTTGGTATCGTATTGGTTTATGTAAATCGACTTGCTATGCGATGCTGCATTTGTGACTGTACTTAGTAGTGCTAAAACAGTAGTAAAAGTAATCGTTATTATTTTGTTCATTTTATTTCTCGTTTATTCTGTCGCTTCAACAACAAGGGTGTAGGTATTACTGATTTGAGGAGCCGGAGAGCCTTTAGGTGCATCACTTTTATAACGTGCACGTAAAAGGTATACGCCTTGTTTTTGTGGCATAAAGCTAAATTCGCCTTTATCGTTACTTTTTAATGAGATGGAAGGTTTATCATTGCTAAATTGATCGTTCGCCTGAAAAACATCAACAGTTAAGTCAGCCAGTGGTTTTCCATTAAACACGCTAACCATTGATAAACGTTCACCAACAAAAAGTTCATTAGGGTGGCTTTTAGCAACAAACTCTAAGCCTTGACCGTAAGGTTTTAGGGCTGTTTCACTTGGGGCACCTTTGGTTACATAACTTTCAGCTAAGGTGAGTGATTGGAAAAAGGCGAGTAACTTTCCTCCCTCAGGGATTGCATCCATTGGGTTTTCTAGCGATTTTCTTTCACCGTTTATTTCATACATTTTAAACACACGGCCTAAGCGTTTACCTGTGCTAAAGCGATAAGTACCTTCTTCTTTTAGCTGATGCTCTACAACCATACGTAAATGTAATTTAACAACATTATCAGGATTTATGGTTTCACCATTAGGAGTAATTACAGTAAAAATACTGTTATTAAACGCAAGCTCAGGAACAAAAAATTTCTCTGCAAAAGCTGCGTCTAAAGTAACGTTATCTTGACTTGATTCATCAAAAGAGTAGGGCGCTAAATAAGGAGTGTGGGCATAACTTGTTGCACAGACTGTGAGTAGCATCACACCTGTTAATAGTTTTTTTAAACGCATAATGAATTCCTAATTAAGTAAACAAATAATACAGTTGAGCGGGAATAATTTCGCCATATTATATATAAATACGAATAATTCGCAATATCATTTTTATTTAATTGGTGTGTTTTTTACATGAATATGTTTTCAGTAAAAACCTTGGACTTAGCTTGTAACGTTTATTGCTTATAAGGCGAAACATATGTAGTAAATAGCGACTTGCTCATAAATATGTATTTTCATCCTGTATTAAGCTGAATATGCGATGATACTTCGCAAGTTAGTTATATTGTTACTTGGATTGTAGGGAGGTTAATTTAACCTGAACTGTGGATAATAAATCTATCTCAAGCAGCTATTTTCAGCGCTCACTGTGTTGAATTTACTTGCAACAGGCCAGCTATTGACGCGTAAGTTCGTCTTGTTTTCACTGAAAATCTCTGGCTAGAGAATATAAATTTACATATCACTATAATTCAATACGTTGGTAAATATCTTAACCAGATCTCAGGTTAATTTAACTTTATTAGCATTCGATTTTGGTGGGTTTATCTCTGTAGGTTAAATTTACAGTAGTGGTTTTTTAGGTGAAATAGACTTTATATTTGTTTTTTAAGTGTCTGATAAATAGAAATAAAGTCCTCTGCTTTATATTGTCGAGAGTTTAAATTATAGAAGGGAATTATAATGGCTATTCAAAAAAGCTTAAACAAAAAACACGTCAATTTATAGATTCTAAGCATATGTTAAGTGGTATTACCGTTGCGTCTTTTTTAGAGTCGACTATAGTCCCTATTCCACTTGAGGCTGTTTTAGTGCCATTAATGCAAGCTCGACGTGAAAAACTTTGGCTTATTGCATTTATGGCTACTTTGGGATGTGTTGTGGGAGCTCTGTTTGGCTATGCTTTGGGTTATTACCTATTTGACGCCGTTGGTGATTGGATCATTAATACGTTTTCAACACCTGAGCAATTTAAAAATGTTCAGCAACAAATGCAAGAACAAGGTTTTTGGTTTGTTATAACGCTTGGTATTGTACCAATCCCTTTTCAAATAGCGATGCTTGCTGCTGGTGCAACTAAATATTCAATTTGGTTATTTTTGTTAGCCAGTGCTATTGCACGTTCTATTCGTTATTTTAGTTTGGCTATTATTGTGTATTACGCGGGTAATCAAGCTGAATGGATAATTAGTAAACATAAAACTAAAGCTATGATTGGTTTAAGTGTTTTAATACTAGGGACATGGGGGTAAGTACACTCATTTAATGCAGTGGTTTTGTATCTGAATTTTGAACGTGTGTTATAATTTTACGTGTTGCTCATATAGCCTAACGTAAAATTGGACGATAATGAATCCCGAAATAGTCAGTATAAAGTTAAGTCGCTTTGTCCATCTCACTAAGCTGAATAAGCTTTTAATGTTTATACTTCTTTCCTATATTCTGGTGTTTTCTGCTTATTCTTTAATGAATTTCCCTTTTTTAGATTTTAAAAATAATATTTATGGTTTTACGACGGATGTTATTAATTTAATAGTCATTGTTGCTATTTTTTGGGTTGTACAGTGCTCAAAGTTAGCTAAAAAAGCATATTTTTACGTAAGCACTGGATTGTTATTATGGATTGTCGGTATTACGGCGGATGTGCTTGATGAGGTAGTTATACCACCTTACTGGGTAAGTTTGTATGTTGAAGATTTATGCCGAACTATAGGCATGGCAATAACCGCTTTTGGCTTGTTTAAAACTATGTTATTTATGCAAAAAATGCATAATCGGTTAGCTAAAGAGCTCATTATGGATGATTTGACTAATGTGCATAACCGGCGTTGTTTTTATCGATATGTGAAAAATGTGACGACACCCGCATACACTCTTTTAATTATTGATATAGATCATTTTAAATCTATAAATGATGACTTCGGTCACGATATGGGAGACAAAATACTTAAAGAGTTTGCCTATAAAGTGAATGCTTTATTTGATGACTCGAGTGTTTTTGCTCGAATTGGTGGTGAAGAGTTTGCCGGTTATTTCCCCAAGTAATATTAATGATGTGACTGATTTTTCCCAAACTATTTTAGAACTCGCCCATACAATTAATGTGAAAAACGACCGCTTTATAACTGTAAGCATAGGTATTGCACAACGCATTGAACGAGAGTTGTTTGATGAGGTAATGAAGCGAGCTGATCTTGCTTTGTATAAAGCAAAAGAAACTGGCCGTAATAGGTATGTAGTGAGCTGATCTTTTCAACCTGTAAACTCAGACGTTAAAACGCTAAGAATTTGCTGTGGTTGTCCCTCAAACTTTTCCTTTTGTAATCTATTATCAATATTAAAGACACTTTCATACACTTTTTAACGTTTACGTCAGGAAGTGTCAGTGCGAGTAATGCTTTGTAAATTATGAAATTAAAATAGGGTATTCGAGTCATAAAAGAGATTTTAATAATAAGGAATAACTCTAATGACCAACTCCCTGTTTAAAGCTGCTTTAGCACTTAGTTTAATCTCTATCTTAGCCGGTTGTGGCTCCGATGATAGCTCAAGTGATACCGGTTATATTCAATTATACAATGGCTCTTATAACAGCCCATACACTCGACTATTTATTGATGAAACAGAGCGTTCAGGTACTGACTTTGCTGATGTAACTACTCGTCACAACTACAGTACTGACACTTATGATGTAAGTTTTGAGTACCTTGATGCTAACGACAGCTACATAACCATTAGTGAACAAGAAGTGTCGATTAAAGGTGATAAAACGCAATTAATTGTGATGAGTGGCGATTTTGCTGAGCCTATATTCACAGAGCTTAGCGTGCCTATCTCTAGTGACACTGATGAATTTAACTTAGGTTTTTTTAATACCACGAATGAAAACAATAACTATGATATTTATATAGCTACGGATGATGGTGTATTTGAAAGCGCAACATTATTTGCCTCTGCGCAGTATTTGGCTGAGCCCGAGCTGCAAACACTTGAAGAAGGGTATTATACAATTTATGTGACAGCGGCAGGTAGTTCGGATGTTATTTTTGAATCACCTTCAGTTTATTACTACGACGAAGCAAGCTACGTTGCTATGATCCGTCCAAGCTATGCAACCGAAAAAAACGGTATTACGCTTGATATAGTGACTGATAATAACTATGTCACGGAGCTAAATCATCAAGATGCACAAGGCCAATTACGATTCATTAATACAATGGATAGCTATTCACCTGTTAGCTTCTCAATTACTCGTGGTACTACAGAGTTAACAACCGATACAGTAGTCAACGATACTTATACTAACTATGTTGAATTATCGCCTAATAGCTACAGTGTTGCTATGTATGACGAAGAAGGCACCAAGCTTGCTGATAACTTTTTAATGACGTTAGAGCGTGAACAAAGTGCGGTGGGGATTTTTTATAACGACGAAGAAAATGGTCCTCGTATGATGAGCGTAGAAGAAAACCTTACGCCTAGCAGTTATAGTCATACGGTATCAGTTGTAAATTTAATTGAAAATTATGCAGGTCAATCAGTCTCTGAAGTTGACGTGTACTTTACACTTAACGGTGAAACAGTAGAAGACACAAGTAATGTTGTTGATGGGCTTGATAAATACGATCAAGAAGAGCAAGTCGTAGACAACGAGATTTATACTGTTTATGCAGTATTTGAGGATAACGGGCAGCAAATCGTGCTTATCCAACAAAGCGATATGGACTTTACGCAAGAAGGAAACTACATACTTATCTTAGAGCACGATACAACAACGAGTTCAGGTTATAAAATGACCTTAGAACGTACGATCACCGATAGTGTTGAATAGTTAGTTTTAAAAATAGTTACATGCCCTGAGTATTTTTTACTTGGGGCTTTTTTTGATTAAAAATAACAGGTTTGTTTGTTGATTGAGACAGGTTGTATTTTGGTCGTAAACAGATGTCTTAGTTAAGTTAGAGTCTGAACAGCTCAACATATTTAATCGTTTATTATTTTAGCTCTATTTTGTTTGTAGTTTTTATTATCAAACCGTAATTATAGGTAAATTAAGGGGAGTCAAATTAGCTCACGTTGTCGTTTTTTTGTAAAAAAAACAACATAAACACATGGTTTAAATAGGGGATAAAAAACACTGACATATTTAATTCATCTTCTGTAATTAGGATGTCCGTGCCGAGCCAGTATGGCCTATTAATCATAAGCAGCAATTAAGAGAAACATTATGAACCCTTTTAAATCATCACCTTTTATTAAGTCGAGTCTCGCATTAGCATGTTGTGGCATTTTATATACAACCCCAGTTTTAGCTGATGGCGCCGTTAAAGGACGCATTACCGATTCAAGTCAAAGTGTTTACTTTGGTGGTGCAAAAATTACTTTAAAAGAACTAAACCTAAAAACAGTCAGCGGGCGTGATGGTACTTTCTCATTTAATAATCTACCAGCAGGGGATTACACCTTAATGGTTGATTATATTGGTGCATCCTCGGTAGAGAAAAAAATAAAAATTGTTGATGAAAACGTGTTCACGCAACAAATAATAATAGGTGAGCAAGAGGATGCGATTGATAATATTATTGTCTATGGTCAAAGTGCAGGGCAAGCTGGCGCAATTAACAGACAAAAAAATGCCAGTAACCTAAAGTCAGTGGTAAGTGCTGATTCAATTGGTCAGCTCCCAGATCAAAATGCAGCGGAAGCTTTACAACGCCTGCCGGGGGTTTTTATAGCGCGAGACCAAGGTGAAGGACGTTTTGTTGGTATTCGTGGTATCGATCCTAATTTAAATAATGTGACCGTGAATGGCCTTAATGTACCTTCTCCCGAGGCTGGGGTTCGCAGTGTGGCAATGGATGTTATTCCAAGTGAATTAATTCAAAGTTTAGAAGTAAGTAAAACGGTCACACCCGACATGGATGCAAGTGCGATTGGTGGCTCTATTGAAGTTAAAAGTTTAAGTGCTTTTGATAAATCAGGGCAGAGTTATAGCTTCACCGCACAAGGTTCATATAATGAACTTGAGTCGGACACTAGCCCTAAACTTTCGGCAAGTTTTACAGATGTTTATGAACTCAATAACGGTTTGGATTTAGGGGTAGCGACAGCTATTTCATGGTTTAAACGTGACTTTGGTTCTCGTAATGTTGAAACTGATGGTGGCTGGAGCGAATTTAAAGTTGAAGATGACGCTACGGGTGAAGATATAAAAATCTTTGGAGCAGAAGAGATTGAGCAACGCCAATATCAAATTACACGTGAGCGTTTAGGTGCTGCGCTTAACTTTGATTTACACAGTGGTGTAGCAAATCGATACTATTTACGCACACTTTACAGTGATTTCTCGGATGATGAATACCGCCAGCGTAAAGAGTTTAAGTTTAGCGATGGCCAAGTTAATACACATGATAATAACAGCGCTTCTTTTTCTGACGCTGAAATGGACCGAGATACGAAAGATCGTTATGAAGAACAAAGCATTTTGTCATTGGTCGCAGGTGGCGAGCATCAATTAAACAATTGGTTTGTTCAATACAGCGTCGGTTACTCAAAGTCAGACGAAAAAGAGCCAGATCGCTTAGATGTAAGCTTTGCGGGTGAAGGGCTTGATTTGGGTTATATTGCACAAAGTGAAATACCAAGCTTATCTCAATCATCTAATACTAACGACATGAGCAATTTTGTTTTAGATAAAGTCGAGGCTAACGACAATCTTAGTGAAGATGAAGCAATGACCTTTAAGGTTGATTTCAGTCGTGATTTTGTTTGGAATAATAACAATGGTGAATTCAAGTTTGGCGCTAAATATCAAAGCCGTGAAAAACGTAACGATGTAAATGTTTGGATTTATAAGGATGACTTACAAGGAGCACTCGCGAGTGACTTCGCTGCGTCTGCCCCCGACTATGATTTAGGAGAATTTGGTCCAGGTCTAAATCGTTCAGCTATCCGTCAATTTGTGAATAATAATCGTGGTGCATTTGAACTGAACGAAAACGACTCACAAGTTGAGTCCGATGGTGCAAGTTATACCAGTAATGAAGATATTGTTGCAGCTTATGCAATGGTAACGTTAGATATTGATAAGTTACAAATTGTCGCAGGCCTTCGTTATGAAGGAACTCAATTTGATACTGAAGGTAATCAGGTCGCGCTATTAACTGACGATGTAAACGATACGGAAGTAGTTACAAGCACACCTTGGAAAGCCACAAAAGATTATGATCATTTTTTACCTAGTTTAAATATGCGCTATGAGCACAGTGATAAATTAGTCTCTCGTTTTGCCTATACAAATACAATTGCACGTCCTTCATTTAAAGATTCTGCGGCGTTTCAGTTAATTGAATCTGAAAGCAGTGAAGATGACGGCGTAATTTCCGTTGAGCGTAAAGCTGAAGTGGGGAACCCCGATTTAGACCCTTATGAATCAATGAATCTCGATGCCTCTATTGAATACTACCCAGGTAGTATTGGGGTACTTTCAGCGGGGCTGTTCTACAAAGATATCGACAACTATATTGTTCAGCAAGAAGTACAAGATAACGGCCAATGGAATGGTTACCAAGAAGTTGTGCAAATGGTTAATGGTGGCTCTGCATCACTAACAGGGCTTGAACTTAACTGGAGTAAAACGTTTGATTCTGGTTTTTTAATCAGTGCAAATGGCACATTTATTAATGCTGACGATGACTTACCAAATCAAGCAGATAAAATAGGTAACTTTATTGTTGGTTATGAAAACAATGTAATTAGCACTCGTTTGAGCGCATCTTATAAGAGTGAAAGCTTCCAATTTGAAGATGCTGACATGAATGTATATGAAGATAGTCACACGCAATTAGATTTCAGCGGTAAGTACTTTATAAATGATTCTGTTAATGTTTACTTTAATGCGAAAAACTTAACCGATGAGCCTTTGTATCTTTATCATGGTGAGCGTAAATACAACTACCAATATGAATCATACGGTCGTACTTATGAGCTAGGGTTTACTATTAACTCTCTTTAATTTACATAACTAAAAAGGCCTACTTGATATAAGTAGGCCTTTTTTGTGGAATATAAAATGATGAACAAATTACTTCTTTCACCACTTGCATTTGCTTGTTGTATGTTACTTAGTGCGTGCAGTGCGCAGGCTGAAAAAACACCTAGTAAAAATATAAATTTTATCGCTTTTGGGGATGGCGGCTATCACGTTGACTACCCCAAAAAGAAACAGATTAAAAACCCCAAAAACAAAACTGAATTTATAGCCAAAGAATTACAAGATTGGCTTGAAGATTATCGACCACGTAAAGAGTTTGATCATGCTCCTATTTATGTGTATCCGGGGACAGATATAGCAACCGAACAAGGTGGTGCACAAGCGGTTGGCCTAGCTATGGCTAAATTATGTGAAAGCAAAGAGTGTCAGTTTGCTATTCAATTAGGCGATAATGTTTACCCCGATGGCGCAGATGCTAATGATGGTAAAGATGATCAAAAACGTTTACATGATTTAATTTATGCCCCTTTGAAACCTTTGTTCGATGCTGATCCATCTTTGATTGTATATTCTGCTTTAGGTAACCATGACTGGCGCAGCTCTCGAAAAGGGGTGGCATTACAAACTGAGTGGATGGCGCAACAACCTAATTTTTTTATGGGTGAACAAGGGTACTACAGTTATAAAAAAGGGACGCCAGGTAACGACGTAGAATTTTTCGTTTTAGATACAAATATGCTGTTGGCGGGGCAAACATACTATAAAGTGCCGCTTAACCCTGATGGCAGTGAAGGTAATGAACAACAAGCAATTAAAAGTGGTGCAGCCAAGCTTGAAGTTCATGATAAGCACGAAGGACCGAAAAATGGCGAAGATATTAAGCAACTAGCATGGTTAAAAAAGAAATTGCTAACTCAACGGCTAAGTGGAAGTTAGTGTATGGGCATCATATTTTATGGTCAATTGGTGGTACAAAATACACAGAAGGACATGTGTTACGGCGTTTACTAATGCCAACACTATGTAAATATGCTGATGGCTATATTGCGGGTCATGAACATGATTTAGAACTGTTAACTGATGATTGCTCTGAGTTTGATAGCGGCAGTAGTCATGGCAAATTACCGCTTATAATATCTGGTGCAGCTTCAAAAATGCGTGGCAAACATTCCCCATTTGCACAGTTTCAAGCCCAAAAATATCCGGAGTATGATTTAGTGTGGTCAAAGAGCTTTGTTTGGGGCTTTAGTCACATAAATATTGATAATCAACAAGATCAACTTAAAGTTAGTTTTTATACAACGCCGCGAAACTTAAGTGGTGGGTTGATAGATGAGGGGCAATTTAGGTTTAAAAAACGCACACAATAATATAAAAGCTTAATACAACAAAAGCCAAGCTGTGCTTGGCTTTTGTATTATTTATTGATGCTAATTAAGCTGAACTCTGGATAATAAATCTATCATGAGCCGCTATTTTTAGCGCTAACTGCGTTGAATTTACTTGCAATGGGCCGCTATTGACGCGTAAATTCGCCTTGTTCTCACTGAAAACCTCTGCCTAGAGAAATAAATTTAAATATCACCATGATTCAATACGTTAATAAATCTCTTAACCCGAGTTCTGGTTAATTAATAGTGTAAAACACATTATTAATGTAGATAATATAAAAAATAGGTACTATAGCCGCTGTAAATGAATAACTACAGAGTGTGCCATGGATGATTTAATCGGTTTAGCAGTAATACTTATATTGGTAGTTGTGGGGGCGCTATTTGTGGATTAATTGCGCTTATACAATTAAAGAGTTTGAAGCAAGATATTGCTTTTTTAAAAGCAAAAGTGAATGAGTTACAATCAAATGCCGTAGTGCAAAAACAAACTCAATGTGTCGATGCAAATATTGCACATAACCAGCCTGTGATTGCTTCAGCCAAAGTATATAAACCAGAACCCATATGCACAAATCTAGCCACTGAACCCCAAATAGCGGTTAAATCCAGTATTAACAGCACAGCTAAAACAAAACGCAAAACACCATCTCCTATCGAATTATTACTTAATAAACTACGTACAGGGTTTGAAGAGAATTGGATGACCTGGATTGGCGCAATAGCGCTTGCGTTTGGTGGCATATTTTTAGCTAAATACAGCCTAGAAGCGGGATTACTATCGCCTGTAATGAGGCTGAGTTTAGGTGGCTTATTTGGGCTTAGCTTAATTGCAGCTGCGGCTTATTTACACCATAAACGCATTGTATTTGAAGGCTTTAATAATTACATTCCCGCAGCGCTTGCCAGCGGCGGGTTTATTACCTGTTTTGCTTTAACGCTTTTAGCTTACAGTAGCTACGCTATGCTTAGCCCTACCGTGGCATTTTTTGCACTGGCTGTTATTGCGATTAGTGCAAGTGCAATGGCGCTTAGGCTAGGCCCATTATTGGCTGTATTAGGTATTATTGGCGCCTATAGTGTACCAATATGGGTTAGTACAGGCAGTGGTAACTTGTTTGCATTATTTATGTATGTTGGTTTTGTAAGTTTGTCGGCTGCGTTAGTTGCACATAAAGTACAGCGAGCTTGGTTGTGGTATTTATTATGGGCAGGGCACATTGGCTGGTATTTAGTTGGTTTTACATTACTTAAAATTAATACCGTTTGGTTAATGGGGACGTTTGCTTTACTTAGTATTATAGGGCTAATTGCTATACCACGCTTAGGTCTAAAACTGAATGTTATTGAACATCGCCCGCACAGTTTAAAGCGCTTAATTAAAGTGCTCCCAGATCATCTCTTATTACTCGCTTTTATAGCGCCCTTAATATTTACCATGTTGATAAGTCACTTTGATATGCAGTGGCAAACAGTCGGCGTGTTAAGTATTGGTTTGGTGCTATTTTTAGTCCTTAAAAATAGCCGCTGGGATATTTGGCAGGGCGTAGTGTTAGTTATTTCAACGCTATTAGTTATAAGTGCTGAGCGCACGCATTTGTCGCCAAACCTATTTGATGACGCACTCTTTATATTCAAAAATGAATACGGTTTGGGTTTATTACTCGGGTTGTTACTTACAGTTTACGGGCTTTATTACGGTAAAAAGCAATCTAAGCGTTTAGCGTTTCATATAACGGGGGCATTTAGTGTATTTGTAATGATAGCGGCTTTATATACGCTTATTCCTAACTCTGCGTTAAGTACTGCATATCCACTTTGGGCCGTTGTATTGTTTGTAGTGGCGGCTGTTTTAATAAAGCTCGCGCAGCATAATACAACGCTATTTCAGCGTTTTACTTATTGGGTAGGCGCTAATGCCAATATTACGTTAGCAATTACCATGCTACTCAGTGACAGCGGCTTAACCATTGCACTTGCTGTACAAGTATTACTTATAAGCGTGCTTATTAAGCGCTATAGCGTGCCTATGCCGCATTGGCCTATAAAAGCCTTGGTTGCTGCGTTGTTACTGCGCCTTACGCTTTCACCTTGGACACCAAGCTACGATGCGTTAACGGTATTTGGTTTGCATTGGAGTATTGTGGTTTATCCGTTATGTATTGCGTTATTTTTTGCCGCAGCTAGGTGCTTTAACACATCTCAATTAAAAGTATGGTTAGAGGGTGCGGCGCTTCATTGTTTAGCACTTTTTATTACCACCGAAACAAGTTATCAGCTAGTAGGGCATTATCCGCAATTTGATTCACTTAACTTTTACGAACAAATACTCCTTACCTGTAACTGGCTGGCATTAGGGTGCGTGTACTTACATAGAGCAAAACTTACCGGTACTTTAGCTAAGTTATATAAAGTGGCGGGTTTTGCACTTGCAGGGTTAGCGGGGCTTTTTGCTATTAAAACACTGCTTGACGACAACCCATTATTTGAATCACTTTACATAGGTGAGCTGCCAATATTTAACTGGTTATTACTATTGTGGTTAGTACCTGCAGGATTAACGCTTTGGCTGGCCAAGCTTGTAAAACCAATAAACGCTAAAGCTACGCCATTTATATTGGCCGTTGCGGGTGGGTTTATATTATTGGCAATAAACAGCTTTATTCGCCAATACTGGCAAGGGCCTTATATTTACTTATCAAAAGGCGCAAGTAATGCAGAGCTTTATAGCTACTCTGTTATTTGGTTAGTAATGGGGGCGGGTACTGTTATTTTTGGTCATTTAAAAAACCAGTTATTAATACAAAAAATAGGCTTAGGCTTACTAGCTGCTGTTATTGTTAAAGTGTTTTTAATTGATATGGCTAACTTGGAGGGCTTACTTAAAGCGCTTTCGTTTATTGGATTAGGACTTTCGTTGGTGGGGTTAAGTTGGTTATTCCAAAAGCTTAGAAGCCGAGTAAATCCAGTTTAACTTTTGAACACTTTATAAAGCAAAGCCCAGTGAAGATACTGGGCTTTTTGTTTTACGCTATTTTTACTTAAACACCTTTTGCTCGCTTATTATGTGCTGTGATTAAGCAGTGCTTTTAGTTTTCCTGGTTTAATTGGCTTACTTAAGTAATGAATATTAGCCGCTTTGGTTTCTTGTTTAAGCTCTGTGTCGCGTACTGCGGTAATTAAAATAGCAGGTACTTGGCTTTGCCAAATTTCGCGCAAGGTTTTAATTAGTGTTATTCCATCGCAGTCACTGCCTAGTTGATAATCCATTAAAATAACATCGGGTGCGCCATTTTGTTTAGCATAAGTGAGTACACTATCTACATTATCAAATAGTGTGTAATTAGCTTGCCATTTTTTAAGTAAACTCGCCATGGCGGCTAAATTTTCGGGGTCGTCGTCTACGGCTATTATATTAATTGCTGCGCGGTTTTCTATTAGGCTACTTGCAGTGTTTTTTTGCTGTACGAACAGCTTATCGCCATAAGGTACTTCAACACTAAAGCGACTGCCTTTATTGGGCTCTGAGCGTACATGCAATGGCAAGCTAAGTAAGTCAGCCATTCGCTTCACTACGCCAAGGCCTAAGCCAACGCCTTTGTTATCACCCGATTCAACACGGTAAAAGTCGTTAAATATTTTGGCTTGCTCAACTTCGCTAATACCTGGGCCGGTGTCCCATACTTCTATCAGTAGGTTGTGTTTACGGTTTCTACAAGCAATTAATACACGGCCTTTGTCAGTGTACTTGACGGCATTAGATACTAAGTTTTGAATAATTCGGCGTAAATAGGTTATGTCGCTGTGTACGATTTGTTGATTTGAACGCACCGTTAGTTTAAGCCCTTTATCACTAGATAATATTGCGTATTCGCTTTGTAATGGCGCTAAAATTTCATCAATGCAAAAATGGCGAGGCGTTGGGGTCATCGCGCCTTGTTCTAGTTTGGCTATTTCGAGCAAAGCTGACATTAAATGCACGGTTGAGTCGAGGCTGTCGCCCAATTTATCAAAGTTATTTTGGTTGGTGCTATCGAGCTGCTTTTCGTCAATAGCAGCAAGGTATAAACGCGCTGCATTAAGCGGCTGTAAAATATCGTGGCTTGCCAACGCTAAAAATCGCGTTTTACTGTCGTTAGCTTTCTCTGCTTCACGCTTGGCTAAAGTAAGTGCTTGCTCTGTTTGTACGCGACTGTCTATTTGTGCTTGTAAGTCTTTATTAATTGTTTGTACTTCTTGGGTGCGTGCTTCTATGCGATTTTCAAGATCCATGTTTACTTCTTCAAGGGCATTTTGTGTGCTTATATGATTTGTAATATCCGAAAAGCTAGTAACAAAACCGCCATCAGGCAGCGGGTTACCAATCATCTCAAATACTTGGCCGTTACGGCGGTGGCGAATAAAATGATGGGAACTGCCATTTTTTAAGTGCTGCACACGTTTTTCTACTTGGCGTTCTATTTCGCCAGGGCCACATTCACCACGGTTGGCGTTGTACCTAATAATATCTTCAATATGTTGGCCTACTTCTAAAAAGCCCTCTGGGTAGCCAAACATTTCACCATAGCGTTTGTTCCATGCAACAAGTTTTAAGTCTTTATCGACTACTGAAATACCATGACTTAAATTTTCGAGCGAGGTAAACAATAAATTTTGATTAAACTGCAGTGCTTGTGTCGTTTCGTCAAAAAAGTTTACAACCTCTTCAAACGCCATACGCTTACCCGACGATACCGTATGTATTAATGCTTGTGCCGATGAGGCGCCTAACACACCCGTAAGAGCACGCTCACAATAAGCAATAAATTCAGGTTCAGGGTGAGCGTTGTTGTCACTTAAATGATGTGCCAATGCGTAATGCGCGAGGACTTGTTGGCTACGCTGAATACCCAAAAAAGTTTGCAGTAATATTTTAAAATCGTAAACCGTGGCTTTTACATCTTTATTTAAACGCCTTGCTAAAATAGCCTGATCTTTTGGGTTAACAAATGCAGCCGCTTGAATTTTATCGATTAGACGCTCTTCTGCGCCTAATGAAAAGCTAATATAACAACCAATATTGGCAAATAAGGCAATGAGCGTCCCGCGTGTTATGAGTGTTTGTTGTAATTCACTATTTAAGGTGTTGCCTGCATCTAAAATAGGTAGCATTAAAAATAGCACCCAACAAATAATGCCAGCTATTAAACCAGCATAAACACCGTAAGCATGACCTTTTCGCCAGTATAAACCGCCAACAATAGCGGGCAATAATTGCGTAACGAGTGAAAATGCCACTAGCCCCATACTCGCCAATGCACTGCTGTGGCCAAACCATTGTTGATAAAAATAAGCCAAGATTAGAATACCGGCAATGGTAAAACGTCTTACCAATAAAATTTGCGATTTGTAGCTGGTGGTAATTAAGTTACGTTTAAATTTACGGCGTAATATTAATGGCAATACAACATCATTTGAGATCATAGTACTTAATGTAAGTGTTGCGACCACTATCATTGCGGTGGCGGCAGACAACCCGCCTATAAATACAAAAGTGGTTAAAAATGCATTGTCGTTAATTAACGGTAGGGCAAGTACAAAGCTGTCGGGGGAATAACCACTGCCGATTTCAGGATGGATTGCGGCAGTTGCAATGGGTAAAATCATCGCAGCAGTCAATAACAAATACAGAGGAAAAGCCCAGCGAGCAGTAAATAAATGACGTTTATTTTGGTTGTCTACAACGGTGACATGAAATTGGCGTGGTAAGCATATAATGGCAGCTGCAGCCATTAACGACTGACCAATAAAGTTAAAACTGAAAAAGTTAAAATCGCTCCAGTGATCCCAAATTGATTCGGTGATTTTACTTGAGGTTGATTCGGGCAAATTAAATAGTGTAAATATGGCAAGTCCTGCCACAGCCATAAGTGCAATAAGTTTAATCATTGATTCAAAGGCAACAGCAAGCATTAAGCCTGAGCGATATTCGGTCACATCGACTTTGCGCGTACCAAAAAATATAGCAAATAAAGCCATAATTAATGTGGCAGAAAGCGCGAGCATATCGCCGGATATTTTATTACTGTTTTGCAAAAGTAAAAAGCTGGTACTGAGTGCTTTTAGTTGTAGTGCGATATAAGGAATAGTCGCCAGTAACGCGATAACTGTTACCATAATTGCAGTAGTTTGGCGCTTACCGTAACGAGCAGAGATGAAATCGGCAATAGTGGTTATGTTTTGTTTTTTACTCACCAACACTAATTTACGTAAAAAGCCTTGTCCGAAAAAAAACAACAATGCAGGACCAAGCAAAATAGGTAAGTAGCTCCAGCTACTAGTCGCCGCAGTTCCTACTGACCCATAGTAGGTCCATGAAGTACAATAAATACCTAATGAAAATGAGTAAACAAAAGGGTGGTGGCTAATGCGTTTTGCTAAAGGCGTCGTTTTATCACCCCAGTTAGCCAGCCAAAACAGCACACCTATATATCCTAAAGCAACAATAATGAGTACGGCAGTCATGTTGTTATTAAACCTTATTATTTAAAATAGCCCCCCAACCCTATGAGGGATTAACACAATACCAGAACTCAGGTTAAGTGTGAGGGTTGAATTTAAATCATAATTTTAGTTTTGTTTTTATCTTTTTGAATATTAAAGATAAAAATAAAATAACTTATAGCATTAGACTAATGTCGCATTAATTTAGTACTTAGCTTCTTTATAACCCTAAAACTCAACTTAAAAACCTTAACAGGCTGAAAAATAACAAAAATAGCTATTTAGGTTTAGTTGTTTTTATACAGTTTACGTAAACGTTAATAAGCTGTTACGACTATGGTCGCAATTCAATCTTGAGACAGCATTGCTAAATTGGTAAGTGAAGATAAAAAACCACTCATCGCGATATTGCGGTGCTTAAAGGGGAAAACAAAAATGGCTTTTAAAGATGAAGAACAAGCAAAAGCTTATTGGGCAGAAAACATTTCACTGTTATTTAAACTATTAGCAGTGTGGTTTATCGTGTCTTTCGGCTTTGGCATATTACTGGTTGATGTACTTAATGAAGTGCGTTTTTTTGGGTTTAAACTTGGCTTCTGGTTCGCCCAGCAAGGCGCGATTTATACCTTTGTTGCTTTGATTTTTGTGTACGTTTTCAAAATGAATACGTTAGATAAAAAATACGGCGTAGACGAATAGGAGCTAAGCAATGGATGTTCAAACACTCACGTTTATAATTGTTGGTTTAAGCTTTGCGCTTTATATCGGCATAGCAATTTGGGCCCGAGCGGGTTCAACTAAAGAGTTTTATGTAGCAGGCGGCGGCGTACCTCCTCTTGCTAATGGTATGGCAACAGCCGCGGATTGGATGAGCGCCGCGTCGTTTATTTCAATGGCGGGTATTATTTCGTTTGCAGGTTACGATGGCAGCGTTTACTTAATGGGGTGGACTGGTGGTTATGTACTATTAGCTATGTGTTTAGCGCCTTACTTACGTAAATTCGGCAAGTTTACCGTGCCTGACTTTATTGGCGACCGTTACTATTCACGCACCGCGCGTTTAGTGGCAATTGTATGTGCCATATTCATTTGTTTCACTTACATTGCAGGGCAAATGCGTGGTGTAGGCGTGGTATTTTCACGCTTTTTAGAAGTAGAAATTGAAACCGGTGTTTACATTGGTATGGTGATTGTATTTTTCTACGCCGTACTTGGCGGTATGAAAGGCATTACCTACACGCAAGTAGCGCAGTACTGTGTACTTGTATTTGCATACCTTGTACCAGCCATTTTTATCTCGATGATGATGACGGGTCACTTCTTCCCACAAACAGGTTTTGGTGCCACATTAATTGGCAGCGATGGCGTGTACGTACTTGATAAACTGGACGGTCTAAGCGCTGAGCTTGGTTTTGCACAGTACACCGAAGGCTCTAAGAGCATGATTGACGTGTTCGCTATTACTGGTGCATTAATGGTAGGTACTGCTGGTTTACCACATGTAATTGTTCGCTTTTTCACTGTACCTCGCGTAAAAGACACGCGTATTTCTGCAGCATGGACACTTGTGTTCATTGCGATTGTTTATACTACAGCACCTGCGGTTGCAGCCTTTGCTCGCGTAAACATGGTTGATACTATTAATGGTAAAGACGGTAGTGGTACAGCTTACGCAGAAGCACCAGGATGGATTAAAAACTGGGAACGCACAGGTTTAATTACATTTGATGACAAAAACGGCGATGGAAAAATGTTCTACACGGCGGGTAAAATCACCGATCCGAACAGTGCTAACGAAGTAAACGTAGACCGCGACATTATGGTATTAGCTAATCCAGAGATTGCTAACTTACCAGCGTGGGTAATCGCACTTGTAGCTGCGGGTGGTATTGCCGCTGCACTGTCTACAACAGCAGGTTTGCTACTGGTTATTTCGACCTCTGTTTCGCACGATTTACTCAAGCGAACTCTCAAGCCCGATATTACCGACAAGCAAGAGTTACTTGCAGCGAGGTTGGCAGCCATGGTCGCTATTGTTATCTCCGCGTACTTTGGTATTAACCCGCCTGGATTTGTGGCATCGGTAGTGGCATTTGCATTCGGCTTGGCGGCAGCGAGTTTCTTCCCAGCAATTATTATGGGTATATTCTCTAAAACAATGAACCGCGAAGGCGCAATTGCAGGCATGGTAACGGGTATTGGCTTTACCGCTGCGTATATCATTTTCTTCAAGTTTGTTAGCCCAGAGCTAAACAGCCCTGAAAACTGGTTCTTAGGTATTTCACCTGAAGGTATTGGCTTAATTGGTATGATTATTAACTTTGCAGTAGCTGCAATTGTTCTTAAGTTTACTAAACCTACACCAGTTGAAATTCAACTAATGGTTGAAGGTATTCGTAACCCTAAAGGATCGGCTGAAGCGCATGACCATTAGCCACAATTTATAAGTTACAGTTTAGAAAACATAAAGCACCAAAAGCCCGACTTTAGTCGGGCTTTTTATTTGTTTAATAAATAAGTACATTGGTGTTGTGTATACTTTTTAATGAGTACAACAATGAGTGTAGAGCAACAAGAAATAGCCCAATACGTTTGTTTGCAAGCGCCTTTTACACTGCTTGATAGCAGCGCATACGAATATTTTGTAAATCATCTTGATATTATTTACCTCACCCGCGAAAACCAAACGCAGTGGTTACAAAGTGAAAACCCTAAACTATTTTTAATTCGCTCTGGTTTGTACGACCTAGTTGATGGCAAGGGGGATGTTGTTACACGCTTAGCGCAAGGTGATTATTTTGGTTTTCCGTCGCTGTTAACCGGCGAAGCAATTCAAAATAGGTTAGAGGTACAAAAAGAAGGCATAGTGTATATGCTCTCTCAAACGCATTTTGATTATTTACGCCGAGAATACAAATCGTTTGAGCAATACTTTGTACGCGCTCATGCTAACCGGTTGTTGTCATCGCATTATAAAAGTAAAAACGATAGCTGGTCTGAGCGTAAAATATCAGAGTTGATGGCACGCACAGCGATTACGCTTGCGCCTGATGCAAGCATTAGGCAAAGCGCTAAAAAAATGAAACAGCAGGGTGTGTCGTCAATAATGATAACGCAGCATGCACATTTAGTTGGCGTGGTTACCGATCGTGATTTACGTAACCGCGTACTCGCCGACGAGGTAAACCCCCAAGATGCAGTAAGTAGCATTATGACCGCTAAGCCCAAGTTTATATTTGAAAATAATCGAGTGTTTTCAGCGCTGCACTTAATGCTTAAGCATAATATTCATCACTTACCGGTTCTTGATGAAAACCATAAACCGATAGGAATGATAACCAGCACCGACTTATTACGCCAACAAAAAAGTGACCCCGTGCAGCTTATTGGGCGCATTTATAAAGCGCACACTATTACTGACTTAAAACGCTATGCAAAAGAAATCCCTGAGTTATTGCGTGGTTTTTCGTACAACATTGACGACATATCGCTAATTGGTAAATTACTAAGTGGATTAACCGATGCGCTTACATCACGACTTATTCACTTATTTCAAGAAGAGCATGGCGCAGCGCCAACCAGCTTTAGTTTTATTTGCTTTGGCTCGCAAGCACGCGAAGAGCAAACTCTGCACTCAGATCAAGATAACGGCTTATTACTTCCTAACGACTTAAGCACTGATCAGCAAGCTTACTTTAAAAGCATGGGGGAATTTGTATGTGAGAACTTAGTTGAATGCGGCATTAGGCGTTGCCCAGGTAATATTATGGCAAGCAGCGATGAGTGCCGAATGAGCGTAAACGACTGGAGCGAGCGCTTTTTTAAATGGATAAAAAGCCCCACACCAGATGCGATGCTTAATTGTAAAATATTTTTTGACCTGCGCTTTATTGAAGGTTCAAACGCTTTATACACCGCTTTTTGCGAGCAGCTAATTCGTATATCGCGTAACGACTTATTCTATGCTGCAATGGCAACCGACATAAGTAGTAACAGCGTGCCAATTGGTTTATTTAATAAATTTAAAACCGAAAAAACCGATGAAAATAATAAATACATAGATTTAAAAAAACGCGGTGTCGTAATTATAAATGACATAGTGCGGTTATACGCTTTAAAAGCGGGTATTAAGCGAGCTAATACCCAAGAGCGACTAGAGGCACTGCTCAAACATAAATTGCTTAGCAAAGAAGATATATACAACCTAAAAGATTGCTGGCGGTTTTTAACGCAGCTTCGTTTGAGTACACAAATAAACGAAGAAGGTTTACCAAGTAATTGTATTAATCCTAATAAATTAAACTCACTAGAGCGCCATCAACTAAAAGAAGCGTTTTACCTTGTTAAACAAGCGCAGCAAGCTGCTGCGTTTAAGTTTGCTCGCGGCAGTTTATAATGATGGATTACTAACATGGTAAAAAAGCTGCTCACTCGGTACTTAAAGCGCCGTAAATTACTAGGCAAAAATGCCTTGCAACAGCGTTACTTAGTGATTGATTTAGAGCTCACTGGCCTTGATGCAAAACAGCACGAAATTGTATCGGTAGCGTGGGTGGTAATAGATAATCAATGTATAAAAATGAGTGAGTCGCAGCATATTATCAATAAAGACGTTATAAGCCTCGAACAAAGCCCTGTTTTTCATGGGATCAGCGACGATGCTATAACAAAGGGACAGAGCTTGTGCTGTATATTAACGCAACTAAGCAGCCACTTTAGTAATTGTATTTTAGTGTTTCATAATGCCATGCTCGATTGGGGCTTTTTAAAAATAGCCTTAAAAAATGCCAATATAACAACGCGGCCTAAACTGATACTCGACACCCTTCACATCGAGAAAAAGCGCTTACTCAACCAGTCAACTGAAATAAAACAAGATGATTTAACTCTTAATGCATGCCGCACACGTTATGAGTTACCAAGCTATCATTGCCATCATGCGTTAACCGATGCACAAGCGACCGCCGAGTTACTGCTAGCCCAGTGCCATCAAATAAGCCGTGGCAAAGAGTTAAAAGTAGGCGAGTTGGCGTAGGTTGGCTGTAGGTGGGGCTTTATGCCGCGCGAGATAAACTCCCGCCTACAATAAAGGACAGTTTACTTTTATTGTTATCCGTATGACTATAGGTACAGTTGCGTAATCATTATCTAACTAATTACTTCAAGGAACGAATATGAAACTCATTCTCACTATTTTTCTAACATTATTCCCACTCATCACTTTTGCTAATTCAAGCTTAGCTACAAATCGTCATATTACGGTTCAAGGGACTGCTGAGATATTAGTTGAGCCTGACATGGCTCAAGTTTCTTTTGAAGTAACGAGCATTAAAGATACGTTGCTTGAGGCTAAACGAGATCTTGATACCCAGATTAACTTGTTACTTGAAGGAGTCGATAAATACGGTTTTGAGCAAGACGATATTTTTGTATCTGGTTTAAAAAGCAATGTATACAATATTATTGGTACAGAAACGGGGACTGTTTCAGGCGATAAATACTTAGCGCTAAAAACGGTTAAAGTAACAATAAACGATATTAAAAAAATAGATGGTTTTATTGAATTTGCACAAAGTCTAAAAATAAATAATGTTATAGCAATCGAGAGTTTATCTTCAAAAGCAAAGTTGTTAGAGGCGCAGGCAACACAAGCAGCAGTAGATGACGCAATAGCTAAAGGAAGCATGCTTGCTAAAGCATTTGGCGCTGAACTTGGAAAAATTTATAGTATTAATTCAACTGCTAATCATCAAAGATACCCTACAAATAACGTTAAGAGTTTTATTTTTTCAGGTTCGGGTGCTAACTCAAATCCATTCGAACAGGTGCGGTATGTGGATGAAACAATCATTTTTACATCATCAATAAACGTGGTGTTTGATTTAGACGTAAAATAATAACAGTAAGTACGGGGAACTCCAGGGCAAGAGCATGAAAAAAGTCTATGCGTTCAGTACCTTTTCAAGGTAGGCTGTACTGCGCATAGCTTTTTTCTGTTTTGCGGGCATGCCTTTACTAAAGCTTTTTTCTGCTTTTAGCTGATTAAATGCGATGTGTCTCAGCCCCGCAAATACAGGTGCTGCACCTTCGCGCCTAATTCGACACTCATCTTCTTTAAATCCTACATCTAAACGCCAATGTAATCCATTTTCTATTTGCCAATGTTGTCGTGCTCCTCTCGCGAGTTCTTCCGCTGTTAAATTCGCTGAACTAATATAGTATCTATAGCATAACTCATTGCTTAATTTACCTTTTTCTTTTCTATAAGAAACAATAACACCCACTGTTTTTACACCTTCCCAGTGTATCGTTTCTGATAAACCGCTCACGTTATGGCTCACTGCACAGCACCTAAATTCTTCTCTATTTTTTTGATAATCGGCTTCGTTAAACAAGAGCCCATCAGATGCTTGTCGTGCTACCTCAGGTAATAACACATCTTCTATTTGTGACAGTAGCTTTTTATGGTTTGCTTTTACCGCAAGTAAGTAATCGGCTTCTTTACCAACTATTTTTTTTGCAATTGATTTTTGACACCCCATAGCGTCAATCGTTACTAAGCAGCCTTTTATCTCTAATAATTCAAGCAGCTCTGGCAACGCTTTTATTTCATTCGACTTTTTATCAACTGGGCATTGTGCCAAAACAACACCATTTTCGCATGCAAATGCACTGATCATATAAAGCGCATCGCGTCTATCTGACTGATTAAATGAACCTTTCAATCGTTTACCGTCAATAGCAACTACACCGCCTTGAGTTAATTTGGAGCAGGCTTTCATCCAAGAAGAAAAGGAATCTTGGAATTGCGTCATGTCAATACGGCTCATTACACGAGCAATTGTGTCATGGCGAGGGATCCCTTGTTCAAGAAGAACATATTTTCTGAGCCAATCTAGTCTATCATGACCAAAATCTTCAATCTCTTCCCAGCCCTGACAGCCTGAAACAACAGCGCTAACAGCTAAGAATATGATATCAAATAGTTTATGAACAACTTTACCTTGTTGGCGAGGGTCGTCGATTGATTCGAAATATTTAAATAGCTGAATGTTAGACATGGGGATGCTCCTTAAAAAAGGAGTATAAGATCATACTTTTAAGTCAAGGTAAAGTTCGTGATCTTGCCCTGCGGGGAACTCTTTAACGAATTTTTTTTGTTTAATTTTTAGCTTTTTTATAAAAACAATTTGGATTTAAATTCATCTATATCGATAGGTTTTGATAATAAATATCCTTGAAAAAATTGCATCCTAATGACTTTAAATAATCTAACTGAAATTCAGTTTCAACACCTTCAGCCACTACATTTAAATCATATAAATTAGCTAAAGACAAAATCACTTCAACCATAGAGTTCTTATTTTTATTACTTATCGTAGTTTCATTAATGTTATTAATGAAACTACGATCTATTTTTAAAGTGTTAATCGGATAGTTTTGCAACTGATTAAAGGCTGTATATCCAGTGCCAAAGTCATCCAAGGATAACTTAAAGCCTTCATTTTTTAATTGTTCTAGAGTTCGAGTTGCATTTTCTTCTCTAGTTATTAAGCTTGTTTCTGTTATTTCAAACTCGATTATTTCGGGGGGAATATTATACTTTGTTATTAATTTAAGTATTTTCCCAATGAAAGACTCTGAATTTAGCTCCAAAGCTGAAATGTTTATAGCAAAAAAGAATTTTTTATTTTTAATCATTGGTAATATTTTTTTATTTCATTAAATGCTTTTTCAATTACTATAAAGTCAATTCTTGATATTAGGCCTGCTTCCTCCGCTATAGGAATATATTTATCTGGCCCATGTTTTTTTAAAATTTCGTCGTCATTTCTAATTAGTATTTCTACACCAATCATTTCATTAGAATTATAAATAGGCATGAAATTTAGAAAAAAGGACTTTATTTCTATCGCGCGGTCCAGTGCTATAATAATTTCGTTTTTGACGACTAGTTCATTTGATAATTTTTCATTAAAAAACTCTATTCTATTTTTCCCCGTTTTTTTAGCTTTGAACATAGCTTGATCAGCATCGCTAATTGCCTGTAAAGGTGTTAATTTGAGATCGTTAGTTGTTGATACTCCAATACAAGCATCTAATTTGAACTTTACACGCTCTATATACATTGATAAATTAATTTTTTTTAATAACTCATTGGCTGTTTCGGTAATATGAAAATTATTATTCGAGACTTTCAATACAACTATAAACTCATCACCTGCGACTCTTGATACCGTACCATCGAGGACATTTTTATTTGTTTTTACTTCATCTATAAATGTAATAAGTTTTTGGCTAATTTCTTTAAGCAATAAGTCACCGACAGTATGGCCATAAGTATCGTTTACCCGTTTAAAATTATCGATATCTATGTAGTAGAAAACAAGCTGTGTAGTGGGCTCTAAATTTTTAAACTGATGCTTAATCCAAAAAGTAATACTTCTCCTATTATTAATACCTGTTAGATAGTCTTTGTTAGCTTCTTTAATTAATTTCAATTCATTTCTTTTCAAGTTTTTCGAATATAAATATGAGATAATTATAGTTATCGAAATACTAATAGATAAACCAATGACTACTCGGATAACTTGTTGGAAACTAACTGCGTATAACGAAGCTATAGCGAAAATCAAGCTAATTAAGAGAGCTTTGTTTGTCGTATTCGTATAGTACATCACGATAATAAAAGGATAGAGGTAAACAATTCCCCGCACATCAAAATAATAAGATGTATATATAATACCAAGCCCTAAAATATAAGTTAAAAGCTTCTTATGATAACTTTTCAAACCATAACGAACAGCTGTTATTGCACAGTATAAAAGAAATATTAGATTAATAAGACAAAACCAAGCCATCTCTGATGCACCATACATAGAGTGATAGTATGTATAAGATGCCCAAGGGACCATGCCTAAAAACATGAGTATAATGTATACTCTATTTGAATTTTTATTTGTAGCCATTAATAACCCTGAAAATAAACAATGTTGTTATTTGTGCCTAATATTAACACGAACAAGAGTAGGAGATACAGCCGGGGAACACAGAGAGGGTGATACATTTTGTAAAATAATGTGATTTAATAGAACTCATTATTTATAGCATATTATTTGAGCCTCATAGATTTCCTTTTGCTAAGATAAATGGATTAGATTTTCTCGAAAAACAGCTCTGGTCATTTAGTTTTGTTAGTAGGCTTGTTTACAGCAATTGGTTTGGCAACTTTAATCGTATACACGATAAACCAATATCAGCGGTCAAATACTATGGTGGTAGTAGGATGGCAGGTTGTTTTAAATAGGTATCTAAGTCATAGCTGCTAGATGATTACGTAACTTAAATGTTTTGAAATATATTTGTACTTTACTCTTAATTTAAAGTTTCTAATGCTTCCCTCTTATAATCAGATGCAAGGTCGATTACAATACAGCCATCTAAAAGGCATATTGCCTTTATCTGCACGCTAAAAGAGTGGATTTTATATTTCATGGCAATCAAACTTGCAATTAATGGTTTTGGTCGTATTGGTCGAAATATTGTCCGCGCGTTATACGAGTCTGGTTTGAGCGACGATATAAAAATTGTTGCGATTAACGAACTTGCTGATCCTGAAGCTATTGCTCATTTATTAAAATACGACACATCCCACGGTCGTTTTTCTTTTCCTGTAAAACTTGGTGAAGACACCATTAGTGTTGCAGGCGATACCATTGCACTTTTTTGTGAAGAAAACCCAATTGAATTACCTTGGCAAACGCTCGATGTAGACGTTGTACTTGAATGTACAGGTGTTTATCACTCGCGCGAACATGCGCAGTTACATATTACAGCAGGTGCTAAAAAGGTGTTGTTTTCACATCCGGCCGACAACGATGTTGATGCCACTATTGTGTATGGTATTAACGACGATGAGCTTAAAAGCGAACATACAATTGTGTCTAACGGCTCGTGTACAACTAACTGTGTTGTGCCGGTTATTAAAGTATTAGATGATGCATTTGGTATTGAGTCGGGCGCTATTACAACGATTCATGCGTCGATGAACGATCAACAAGTGATTGATGGTTATCATCATGATTTACGCCGTACTCGCGCTGCAAGCCAATCAATTATTCCAGTTGATACAAAGCTTGCCCGTGGTATAGACCGTATTTTACCTAAGTTTAAAGGTCGTTTTGAGGCCATTGCCGTACGAGTTCCGACTATAAATGTAACGGCAATGGATTTAAGTGTAACGGTTAATACCGATGTAGATTTGAACGCAGTAAATAATGCACTTAAAGCACAAGCAAAAGATCGCTTAGAAGGTATTTTAAGTTATACCGAAGAGCCGCTTGTATCGATTGATTTTAATCACGACCCACATTCTTGTATTATTGATGGCACACAAACACGTGTTAGTCACAAACGACTGATAAAGTTATTAGTATGGTGTGATAATGAATGGGGTTTTGCTAATCGTATGCTCGACACAGCGCGTGCTATGATGGCAGTGAATAAGTAATTTATTAATATAATAATTTTAAACGTATTTTTCAGGTTCAGTATCGTTAACTAAGGAGATGTTCATGTCGGTCATAAAAATGGTAGATTTAGATTTAAACGGCAAACGCGTATTAATTCGTGAAGATTTAAATGTACCAGTTAAAGCAGGTAAAGTGACGTCAGATGCGCGTATTCGTGCAGCACTACCTACTATTAAACTAGCCCTTGAGAAAGGCGCTAAAGTAATGGTTATGTCACACCTCGGCCGTCCTACGGAAGGGGAATACGATGAAGCGTTTTCGCTTGCACCTGTAGCTGATTACTTAAACGATGCCCTTGAGCAAACTGTGCGTTTAGAAAAAGATTACCTAAATGGTGTTGATATTGCTGATAACGAAGTGGTTGTTTTTGAAAACGTGCGCTTTAACAAAGGCGAGAAGAAAAACGACGAAGCGCTATCTAAGCAACTAGCAGCACTGTGTGATGTATATGTAATGGATGCATTTGGTACGGCTCACCGTGCACAAGCATCTACCCATGGCGTTGGCTTATTTGCCGATGTTGCATGTGCAGGTCCGCTGTTATCGGCTGAACTTGAAGCATTAGGCAAGGCACTTGATAACCCAGCTCGTCCATTAGTGGCGATTGTTGGTGGTTCTAAAGTTTCAACTAAATTAACCGTTTTAGATTCACTTTCTAAAATTGTTGATCAGTTAGTTACCGGTGGTGGTATTGCAAATACCTTCATTGCGGCATCAGGTAGCCCAGTTGGTAAATCGCTTTACGAACCTGATTTAATGGATGAAGCGAACCGTTTATGTGCAGCAGCGATTGCTAATAATGGTGAAATTCCGGTACCGACTGACGTAGTTGTTGGTAATGAGTTTTCTGAATCTGCTGTAGCTACGCTTAAAGATGTAAGCGAAGTAACAAGCGACGATATGATTTTTGATATTGGCCCTGATACAGCGAGCAAGCTTGCAAAAATTATTGCAAATGCAGGCACTGTTGTATGGAATGGTCCAGTAGGCGTGTTTGAGTTTGACCAGTTTGGTAATGGCACTCGTGCTATTGCACAAGCAATTGCTAACTCAAATGCGTTTTCAATTGCGGGTGGCGGTGATACCTTAGCCGCCATTGATAAATACGGCATTGCCGATAAAGTTTCTTATATTTCTACTGGTGGTGGTGCGTTCTTAGAGTTTTTAGAGGGCAAAAAACTGCCAGCAGTTGAAATGCTAGAGTCGCGCGCTAAGTAATTTTAGTCGCGTAAGGTGAGGGGTAATAGCCCTCACCGACAATTAATTATTAAATACCTCTCACCCTAATTTAATAGTTAATTTAGACGGAATTTTACTGCAAAGCAGTGGTTTTTCGTGGCGTTGTTATAACGCCAAACTAACAAATCCGTTCAAACTAGATGGTAGGGAACTACTGTCGATAAATTGGAGAATACCCAATGGCTTTAATCAGTATGCGACAACTTTTAGATCATGCAGCAGAGCATGGTTACGGCGTTCCAGCTTTTAACGTTAATAACCAAGAGCAAATGCGCGCAATAATGGAAGCGGCTAACAAAACAAACAGCCCAGTAATCGTGCAAGGATCAGCGGGCGCACGTGCTTATGCTGGTGCTCCATTTATTCGTCATATGATTTTAGCAGCTGTTGAAGAATGGCCACATATCCCCGTTGTTATGCACCAAGATCACGGCACATCGCCAGGTGTATGTCAGCGTTCAATTCAGCTTGGTTTTTCATCAGTAATGATGGATGGCTCGTTAATGAGCGACGGTAAAACTCCTTCAAGCTACGAATACAATGTAGAAGTAACGCGTGAAACTGTTGCTATGGCGCATGCCTGTGGCGTATCGGTTGAAGGCGAGCTAGGTGTACTTGGTTCACTTGAAACAGGTGAAGCTGGCGAAGAAGATGGCGTTGGCGCAGAAGGCATATTAACCACTGAGCAAATGCTAACAGATCCTGAAGAAGCGGCTGACTTTGTAAATAAAACACACGTTGACGCACTTGCAATTGCATGTGGTACTTCGCACGGTGCCTATAAATTTACGCGCCCACCAACAGATGACATTTTAGCGATTGACCGCATTAAAGCGATTCATGCACGTATTCCTAACACGCACTTAGTGATGCATGGTTCATCTTCGGTTCCACAAGAGTGGTTAGAAATTATTAATCAGTATGGTGGCGAAATTCCAGAAACTTATGGTGTGCCTGTTGAGCAAATTGTCGAAGGTATTAAGTTTGGTGTTCGTAAGGTAAATATTGATACTGATTTACGTTTAGCTTCTACCGGTGCAATTCGCCGTCACATGGCGTTAAACCCATCTAACTTTGATCCTCGTAAATACTTAGCTGAAGCAACTAAAGCAATGACAGAGATTTGTGTTGCACGCTATAACTCGTTTGGCACCTCTGGTCAGGCGAGTAAAATTAAGCCAATTTCACTTGATGAAATGCACCTTAAATATTTAAGCGGTGAGCTAGACCCTAAAATTAGATAATAGATTAGCTTTATTACTAAGCCAGTAACTTTGTTACTGGCTTTTTTAATGTTATACCAATCTGCTTATATATGGGGTCTATTTAACGTTAAGAAAATTACGCTAGAACTAGGCAAAAATTTTTGTATCTATGTTCTAAATAAAAATTTTAACGACGTTATAGTGCAATTTAATTCGTTAAATTGATCAAAGATTTATGCAGGTTGGTATTAGCCCTTTTTATATTGCAGATTACGGTTTATTGATCAGATCACTGTATTACCAACACCGTACTTTGGGATCACGCATTTACTAACACAGCTATTTTTGGATCATTATTTTACTAAGAAAAGTACACTTTGACGCTGTTTTAGGCTTTGAAATAATCTGATCGTTATTTATTTGTATAAACAATCAACAACTTATAGCTTTGACTAAGTACAACTCTGATCTGAGGGTAGATCGGCTTGGTAAAAATCTGATCCTTTATTTAAGGCTTAGTAAAATTTAGATCTATTTTTAAACGTATTGATGGTTGCACAGGCGGGTTTGCTGATTTTGAAATGGCTTTAAGGTTACTTTTAAGTCGCTGATCTGAAAAAAACATTGGTTAGTAAAATAATGATCCCAGTTAGTTAGGTGTTATTTAAATAATCACAAAAAAGCAGGTAGTGTCAAAGTTAAATATTTTATAAATTTATCGTAAACCTCTTTTTATTGCGTTAAATATTAAAAAGGTTTTAAAAATATGACGTTAATGAGGTTATTTGTCACTAATTTGTATTTTTTTACCACCATTTTAATTTACACGTTACACTTTCATAAAAATGTCATACTTAGTCATAATAATGAAAACTAATTCGATAGCGTAAGAGATAAATTGGAATGTCACGTAAAGTACTAGTCGTAGATGACGAAGCTCCTATCAGGGAGATGCTGGTTTTTGTTTTAGAGCAAAATGGATTTCAGGCGATTGAAGCAGAAGATTATGACTCTGCAATTGCAGCTATGGTTGAACCTTATCCAGACATGGTTTTACTTGATTGGATGTTGCCAGGTGGCAGCGGTATTCAAATTGCGAAAAAGTTTAAGCAAAATGAACATACCCGCCAAATCCCAATTATTATGCTTACAGCCCGTGGCGAAGAAGAAGACAAAGTACGCGGTCTTGAAGTAGGGGCTGACGATTACGTCACTAAGCCGTTTTCCCCTAAAGAGCTTATGGCGCGTATTAAAGCAGTTATTCGCCGTGTATCGCCAACCTCATTAGAGGAAGCTATTGAAGTACATGGCCTGCGCTTAGATCCAATTTCTCACCGTGTTACCTCTGAAGGTAACGAGCTTGATATGGGGCCAACCGAATTTAGATTGCTACACTTTTTTATGACCCACCCAGAGCGTGTTTATAGCCGTGAACAACTGCTTGATCATGTATGGGGAACTAACGTTTACGTCGAAGATCGTACGGTTGATGTGCATATTCGTCGCCTGCGTAAAGCAATTGGCCCACTTGGACATGACCGTTTGGTGCAAACTGTACGTGGTGCTGGGTATCGTTTTTCAAGTAAGCTGTAATACCAAATTGCATAAATATTTGAACAATTTAACGAGTTAAATAACTCTATAACGTTGTTAAAAATTTTATTTAGAACACAACTAGAAATAAAATTTTTGCTTAGTTATAGCGCAATTTCCTTATCGTTAAATAGACCCCATTTATAAGCCAGTTGGTATAACGTGCGTGTGTATTACTACTCTAAGGTAAAGTGAGTATATGTATCGAGTTGTTAATAAGCAGGCGTTAGTAAAACGTCTGTTTATCTATTTTTTACCTTTACTATTAATTGGTGTGCTGGTTGGCGCGCCATTTTTGCTTTTATTTTTAGGATCTTTTTCCCTCCTTATTTGGCACTATCATCAGCTTTATCGCTTGAGCGATTGGCTACTTAATCAACGCAGCTTTAATCCACCCGAGGGCGAAGGTGCGTGGGAACAAGTATTCGAAGGCATTTATCATCTACAGCACCGCAATCGTAAAAAGCGTAATGAGCTTGCTGATTTAATTCGGCGCTTTCGCGATGGGGCAGAAGCTGTACCTGATGCTGTTGTGGTACTGCAAAATGATTTAAGTATTGTGTGGTGTAATCAACTAGCACTTAAGGTGCTTGGCCTACAGTGGCCAACTGATCACGGTCAGCGCCTTGATAACTTAATTCGCGAACCTAAGTTTGCTAAATACATGCACAAAGGTGAATTTGATGATGCCCTTGAGCTTGATAATGGACATGCGGTTGAGCAAGTACTTGAATTTAGGGTTATGCCATATGCAAGTACACAGCTAATGGTCGTTGTGCGTGATGTAACACGTTTAAAGCAGCTTGAACAAATGCGTAAAGACTTTGTAGCCAATGTATCACATGAACTACGTACGCCGCTTACAGTGATATCTGGCTATCTTGAAATGATGGATGGCGATATGATGCCGCCGCCAGCAATGTGGGGCAAGGCACAAAAAACGATGCTTGAGCAATGTAAGCGCATGGATAGCTTGGTTAGCCAGTTATTATCACTTTCGCGAATAGAAGGTGCTAGGCGTCAAGATAACGATAAAGCAATTAATGTTCCGAAGTTGCTTGGTTACATTCAAACCGAAGCACAATCAATTAATCAGGATAAAGGTCATGAACTTGTTTTTGATATTGATGCGACTTTAGATATTAAAGGCTCTGAGGATGAACTACGCAGCGCGTTTTCTAATCTCGTTTTTAACGCTATTCATTACACCAAAGCTGGCGGCAAAGTACAGGTATGCTGGCAGCATAAAGGTGATCGTGCTTGTTTTAGTGTTACCGATAATGGTGATGGTATTGCGCCAGAGCATATTAATCGTTTAACGGAGCGCTTCTATCGGGTAGATAAAGCACGAAGCAGAACAACAGGGGGATCGGGTTTAGGCCTTGCGATCACAAAACATGTACTAACGCGCCACGATAGCAAATTAAATATTCGCAGTGAAATAGGCAAAGGTTCATGTTTTTCTTTTGATTTTTCAATCGATAAGATAGTTCCGTTGGCTAAGTAATTATACTAGGGCGTGCTGATATTTAGTGGTTGAGTTTGCAAGTATGTTTGGTTTTTAGGCAAGCCAGAGCCTATGTAGTGTGGTCATTCCCCATAAATAGGCGATAACGCAGCATAAATACCAAACATGCGCTGCCCAAAGGGTTCTTTCTAGGGAGGATTAACGCTTAGTTGCTCGGTTTTTACTTAGCTCACTAGGTTACAAACCTCGCGCCGCGATTTAATCGCCCCTAGATTGAACAAATTTCAATCCATAAAGAACAACATGCCCTAATACTAATTCGCAATAATACTTAATCAATTTGAGGGATTAAACCTGGTGCTAGCTGCGTTAAAAATTTCTTATATATAACAACTAAATAATGAATTTTTTGGCTTGTTATCAACACAACTTTCTTATCTCAAAGTAGAACAACGAATTAAGCGAATTGGTATAAAAAGCAAAGTCATAAAAGTGTCACTTAATAGCAATCTAACTGTCATCTACTCACTTTAGAGTGGGCAACAGTTAGTAAATGAGACGAACAAACCGGGGAACCCGACATGAAATTTAAAAATTTAGTTGCCGCAATGGGTGTGGCTGTTACAACTTTCGTATCTGCGCAAGCAGTTGCACTAGATAAAAACATTCCTGAATATCAAAAAATTAGTGGTGTTTCAGGCAACTTTTCATCGGTAGGTTCTGATACTTTAGCCAACATGATGACGTTTTGGGCTGAAGAGTACAAACGTATTTACCCAAATGTAAATATCCAAATTCAGGCCGCAGGTTCTTCTACTGCACCACCTGCATTGACTGAAGGTACAGCTAACTTAGGCCCAATGAGCCGAAAAATGAAATCAAAAGAAATCGAAGCGTTCGAAAAACGTTACGGTTATAAACCAACAGAAGTGCGCGTTGCTATTGATGCGCTAGCGGTTTATGTTCATAAAGATAACCCAATTGAAGGTCTTCGCATTGACCAAGTAGATGCTATTTTTTCATCGACTCGTAAATGTGGTGCGCCAGAGCAAGTTAACCGCTGGAGTGAAGTTGGCCTAACTGGTAGCTGGGCAGCAAGAGATATTCAACTTTACGGACGTAACTCGGTATCAGGTACTTACGGTTACTTTAAAAAGAAAGCATTGTGTAAAGGTGACTTTCGTAACAACGTAAATGAACAACCAGGCTCTGCATCGGTAGTACAGTCAATTTCATCATCATTGAATGCAATTGGTTACTCAGGCATTGGTTACAAAACGTCGGGTGTACGTACTGTTCCATTGGCTAAAAAAGGCAGTAATTTTGTTGATGCGACTCTTGATAACGTTGCTCAAGGTAAATACCCGCTATCTCGTTTCTTATACGTTTACGTGAATAAACACCCAAATAAACCATTAGCGCCTATCGAAGCACAATTTTTAAAAATGGTGCTTTCGCAAGATGGTCAACAAATTGTAGAAAAAGATGGTTATGTACCACTTTCGGCAAAGCTCGTAGAAGTAGAGCTTAAAAAGCTAGGTTTAAATTAATAAACTATAAGCAATAAAAAAACCGCTCATTGAGCGGTTTTTTTGTGCCTAAAATTAAGGGCCTGAAAGATAAACAGCTCCAAGTATTTTAAACGCTTATATACCACCTAATTTTTCGGCTTGTACTTTACACTGATTGTAGCTTTCAACACATTTGCCAGAGCATACTTGTTGCTTTAAGCCTTCGCCACTTGACTGCTGTTCACAGGTAGTTTCACATTGATAGTTTTGTTGAGCACACTGGTTAAGTTCAGGGCTTTGTATTTGGTTTTGACAACCAGCTAAAAATGCAAAAGTAAGGGCAACTACGCTTGTTTTTATTAAATTGTGCATGTTTAATCCTTAAAAATGGAGTCGCAATAATATTAAATTTCGACCTGAATATTGTCGATTAATCTAACATTACCAAAATAGGCAGCAGCTAAAATAACAAACTTGGTGTCTTTGAGTGTAGCAGTTTTTAATGTATCTCGTTGAGCTATCTCAAAATAGTCTGGCTTTAGACCAGCTTGCTCTAAGCTCTGTTTAGCTAAGCTTTCAAGTTTTACGAAGTCTTTCTCGCCACTTTTTAGCTGTTCTGCGCATGTATTAAGCGTTTTAAATAATACGGTTGCAGTCGTTTTTTGCTCTTCAGATAAATAACCATTACGTGAACTCATAGCAAGGCCAGAAACTTCTCGCATTGTAGGGACACCAATCACTTCAACCGGAATTGATAAGTCGCGTGCCATGGTTTTAATGACTTGCAGCTGTTGAAAATCTTTTTCACCAAAGCAGGCATAATCAGGTTGTACTAGATTAAATAACTTAGTAACGATTGTTGCAACGCCTCTAAAATGCCCTGGGCGTGAACCACCGCAATAGCCTAATGAAATGTCAGGCACATCGACAAAGCTTTGTGCACCAAGTCCGTTAGGATAGATTGTTTCTACGCTTGGAGTAAATACAATATCGGTTTCAAGCTCAGCAAGACCTTGTTTGTCTTCGTTAAGTGTACGAGGGTAGTTATCTAAATCTTCGTTAGCACCAAACTGCATAGGGTTTACGAAAATGCTCACAACCACTTTGTCGGCCAGTGTTTTTGCTTTTTCGACTAGCGAAAAATGCCCTCGGTGTAAGTTTCCCATGGTTGGTACTAATGCCACGCTAAGACCTGCTTGTCGCCATGCTTTAATTTGGCTGCGTAATGATTTTATTTCAGTGATTGACTGCATTATTTAAACTCGTGTTCAGCGCAAGGAAATGCACCGCTTTTAACGTCTGTACAATATTTTTGAACGGCTGCAGGCATATTGCCTGTTTCGAGCAAAAAGTTTTTAGAAAATTTAGGAATATACCCAGCTGAAATACCGACTAGATCGTGCATTACCAGTATTTGGCCGTCAGTTAGGCTACCAGCACCAATACCAATAGTTGGGATACTTAGAGCGTCTGTAATGCGTTTTGCCAATGCACTAGGAATACATTCAAGTACTAATAATTGTGCGCCAGCAGCTTCTAGTGCTTTTGCGTCATCAATCATTTTTTGTGCTTTGTCTTCTTCGCGACCTTGTATTTTAAAACCACCAAATACATGCACTGACTGCGGTGTAAGGCCTAAATGCCCGCAAACTGGAATACCTTGTTGAGTAAGCGTTTTAATACTCTCGTAAAGCCATTCTCCGCCTTCAAGCTTAATCATGTTTGCGCCAGCGCGCATAAGCTCAGCTGCATTTTTACAGGTATCACTTACGCTTGAATAGGTCATGAAAGGCAGGTCGGCAATTACAAATAATTCACGACTACCAGCGCGTACACAACGTGTATGGTATGCGATATCTTGATTGGTTACGCCAAGCGTGTCATCGCCACCTTGAAGTACCATGCCCAAAGAGTCGCCCACTAAAATAACTTCAACGCCGTTATCATGAAATAACTTTGCAAAACTGGCGTCGTATGCCGTTAACGCAGTAATTTTGTTATTCTCTGCTTTCATTTTATTTAAAGTAGAAACAGTTATTTTAGACATAATATTCCTCGCAGGCTGAGCCTAGGTTAATTACAGAGGTAATTGTTGTAAGTCGTTGAGCGGTAAATTTTTTGCAATGGTTTTTAATGCAACGCCGCTAGGTAAAATAAGTTCAGGTGCAAGCTCTAATAGTGGATACACTACAAACTCGCGATTATTCAAACCATAATGAGGCACTGTTAAGCGCTGTGTATTTATGATTTGATCATCAAATAATAGGGTGTCTATATCAAGAGTGCGTGGCCCCCAACGCTCTGCTTTTCTAACTCGACCGTGCTCAAGCTCTATACTTTGTGTTAAATCAAGTAATTGCTCTGGCTCAAGGCTTGTTTTAATACATGCAACGGCATTTATGTAGTCGGGTTGATCTTGTGGGCCCATAGGTTTGCTGGCGTAATAATGCGATACGCTCATAAATTCACAGTGAGGCAGCTTTTTAAGCGCAATAACGGCGTTATCAAGCTGCTCTTTTGGTGAGTTTAGATTTGCACCTAAACCCAAATAAACACAATGCATGGTATTACTCAGCAGGCTTTTTAGGTGCACGACGGCGTGTGCGCTTTCGTGGTTTAGGACCACCAGGATGACCTAGGTTCTTAACCATCTCTTTTTGGCCGTTAATGTCTTGGCCTAGATACTGTGTCCACCATTGTGCTAATTCTGTGTGCTGTGTTTCACCTGCATCAACACGTAATAACAAAAAGTCATAAGCGGCTTTAAAGCGAGGTTGCTGCGTTAGTCTGTAAGCGCGTTGCCCTGCTCGTTTATCTAAACGGTGCTGAATATGCCAAATGTCGCGAGCACCTAGTGTAAAGCGTTTTGGAACTGCAATGTGCTGAGCGCTATCGCTCAATACTTTATTCATTGCTTGAGCAAATGCATCGTATTCAACGAGTTGCTCTTGTTCTTGAATTTCTTTAGTTCGTGCTAATAATGGAAACCAAAGTAGCGCTGCAAAAATAAATGCAGGTGTTACTTTTTTATCGGCATTTATACGTTCATCGGTATTTTGAAACATTTGCTGAACAAGTGTGTGCTCTAGCCCACCAGGCTTTTTATTTAAAATGCTATCAAGGTCTGGAAATAGCGATTTAAATAAACCGTATTTACGCAGCATTAAAAAGTTAGCTTCAGCTTTACCGTTTAAAAACAGTTTAAGTACTTCTTCAAACAAGCGAGCTGGCGGAATGTTATCAAGCAAACTTGCTAGTTCTGTAATTGGTTTTTCGCTTTTCGGTGCGATGCTCATATCAAGTTTAGTGGCAAAACGGACTGCACGTAACATACGAACAGGGTCTTCACGGTAGCGAGTTTCTGGGTCACCAATGAGCTCAATTTGTTTAGCTTTAATTGCAGCTAAGCCGTTTGCGTAATCATGAATACTAAAATCATTGATTGAGTAATAAAGTGCATTGATTGAAAAGTCGCGGCGCTCTGCATCTTCTTCAATACTGCCAAATACGTTATCACGTAGTAATTGACCTTGATCGCTCGATTGGCTTATTTGGTTTTTATCTTCTGGCGCTTCGTGATGTCCGCGCATCGTTGCGACTTCTATAATTTCACGACCAAATACGATATGTGCTAAGCGAAAGCGACGACCAATTAAGCGACAGTTTCTAAAAAGTTTCTTTACTTGATCTGGCGTTGCATTGGTTACTACATCAAAATCTTTTGGTTGTTGGCCCAACAATATATCGCGAATGCAACCACCAACTAGGTAGGCGTCGTAACCACCATCTTTTAAACGGTACAGTACTTTGATTGCATTTGGGCTAAATTGTTTGCGCGAAATACCATGCTCACCACGAGTGACAACAATAGGTTCACTGCTTACCGAAGCGCTTTTTGCACTGGTATTCGGGCCGATTATTTGTCGGCAAAATTGAAAAAGCTTGGAAATAATAGTCTGTCTCCTAGAAGGTGTTGATTGACTTGTCATCGCAATCAAAAATTACAGCAAATAGGGAAGTTATAACCCAGTACAAGCTGTTTAACGTAAATAGCATATATTTAGGCGGCTATCATATACCAGCAGGGTTTAAAAATTAAGTTGATGTGTTGAAATTAAGCCGTTTTTAGCGATTTTTATTTACTTAGTTGAGTAAATTGGATGGCTTGACTCGTCGGATGCTGAGAAATCTGTATTTCGGGAACGTGTGGCACCTGTTTTAAGCTAAAGTTTTTAACTCCCCAAGCGACTAATTGTTCAATATTTAAATCGATTAGATCAGCAATTACAGGTAGTCCTAAAAACTCAAATGCACTGATTAATGCATGTTTTGGATTGTTTTTACTAATTGCGGGTGCATAATTTTGTTTAGACAGTTTAAAGCCAGGTTTGGCAACCGCTAAAGGTAAATGAGCAAATTCAGGTACAGGGCTGTTGAGTTGTTTAAACAAACTAATTTGCCGAGCAGTAGGTTCAATTAAATCTGCACCTCTTACAATTCGATTAATCCCTTGATCAATATCATCAACAACCACTACAAGCTGATAAGCAAATAAACCATCGCTACGTTTAATTAAGTAATCTTCATGGGCAAGGGGACTATTTACCGTTATATCACCTTGGATTAAGTCACTAAATTGAGTCGTTGGATGTTGTTGAACTAAGCGAAGTGCACCGGATTCAGTGCTGTGATCAAGTACTTTGCAATGCCCCTGATAAATACCACCAATGGTTTTTATTTGTTTGCGAGTACAGGTGCAACCATAAATAAGCTTTTGTTTTAAAAGTGAGTGGGTAATATCTTGATATAAAGGCAAGCGCTGTGTTTGATAAACAACCGGTTCGTCCCAGTAAAGGGCGTAAGCGTGTAAGGTATTTAGAATATCGGAGTCGGCATTTTTTACAACGCGCGTAGTGTCTATATCTTCGATACGGACTAACCATTTACCTTTGTTTGCTTTTGCATCAAGGTAACTACCCACAGCCGCCACAAGTGAGCCAAAATGTAATGGCCCAGAAGGAGACGGTGCAAAACGACCGCGATATTTACGCACTGGCGCAGTAACGGCTGTAGGAGACATAACTAATTAATAGAGGTTAATTAGCCGCGTCCAGATTGTTTTTCTTTGATTTCTGCAAGTGTTTTACAGTCTACGCATAAATCGGCAGTAGGACGCGCTTCTAAGCGGCGTATGCCAATTTCGATGCCACAAGACTCACAAAAGCCAAAATCATCTTCTTTAATCAGGTTAATTGTTTTTTCAATTTTTTTGATTAATTTACGTTCGCGGTCACGAGTACGAAGTTCTAAAGAGAACTCTTCTTCTTGTGCAGCGCGGTCAACTGGGTCAGGAAAGTTAGCAGCTTCGTCTTGCATGTGCGATTTAGTACGGTCGACTTCATTGCGTAAATCATTACGCCAAGCTTCTAAAATCGCTCTAAAATGTGCACGTTGTGCATCATTCATGTACTCTTCACCTGGTTTTTCTTGGTATGGTTCTAAACCGGCTTGAGCCAATAAACCATGTTTCTTTTGGTCTGGCATAACTCTCTCCTAAATCCTTAATTTAATGCCTCAGCATTAGCCGGCGGTATAAATAACAGAATCTTATACCCTAGGCAAATTTATTTTTAATTAATCGAATTAGCTTCAACCATGTTCACTGATCAAAAAGTGTATTAATAGTCTATTTACACTTTTATTAATTCATGTATTCACTCTTTAAAACTTGCCTAGTTATGTGGGCAAAAGTTTTAAAAACAAGCTGATTTGTACAATTTAACAAGGACTATTTTCGAGTCTTTGTCATTTCAACAGTAAGACTAGTTTAATTGTTTGTATTTATACATTATTTTACAAATGCTATTTTTTTATGAAGCAAAACCTCATTTGCTGAAATCTTTGCTTTGTATGCTAATACTTCAACCCCCGCCACAATTGCTTGGCTTAATAGCATGGCGTACTTTTCATCAATATGCGCAGCTGCACTTACTGTATTTATTCCTTCATGCAAAACAGCAAACAGTAATACTGCTCGGTGACCTTGTTCGATCATTTCTATTAGTTCGCGAATATGTTTTTGTCCGCGCAGTGTTTGCGCATCTGGGAAGTAGCCTTGCCCACTTTGTGGTGCATCTTGGCTTAGTAATGTGACTGATTTAACTTCTACGTAGCAATCAGGTTTATTTTCGTCTGTGAGTAAAAAGTCTATGCGGCTATTTTCACTGCCGTACTTTACTTCGCTTTGCAATTGACTGTAGTCGAGTAGCTCGCTTATCACATTATTGTTTATTGCTTCTTCTACTACTTTATTGGCCACCGCTGTATTTACACAAATAAGCTGCGATAAATTATTTTGCGTCAGCTCTAATGAATGTGGGTATTTTCGTTTTGCGTTATCGCTCGTTGAATAAAAAGCAGTAAAACCCGGCTCTGCGCATCCGGTCATTTTACCTGTATTAGCACAATGAGCGGTAAATTCGCTGCCATCACTTAATTGTAGGTCGGCTAAAAAACGTTTGTAGCGCTTTAATAAGGTGGCAGGTTGCAGAGTTGGCGTGTACTTCATGATAAATTCCAAAGCGTAAATACTGCACAGCAGTGTGGTTTATGTTATTTATCTCAAGCTGTTGGGAACTTAAGCGCTCTATAGTAAACTCGGTGGCACATTTAAGTGCAAGGGTATTCTAACATGAGTGAAAAATTTGTTGTTCAACTAAGCGAACAAGCAGCAGCGAGTCATTGGGGCGATAATGCGTCATTGTCTTTTAACGAGCGCGGTGCAACTGTTCATTTATCTGAGCAAGACACATTAAAAAATGTTCAAAAAGCAGGCCGTACTATTGCAAGCCAAGGCGTTAAAAACGTTGAACTAGCAGGCGATACCTGGTGTACAGAAAGTCAGTGGGCTTTTTATCAAGGTTTTGTAACACCAAAATCGTTAAACGGTGTTGAGTTTGTTGATAACGCACAATCAGATATTAAAGAACTTGCTCACTTAAAAACGTCAGCAATTTGGGCTCGTGAAATGGTTAACGGCACTGCCGATGACATTTATCCTGAAAGCCTTGCAGAAAAAGCGGCTGAGTTTATTCAATCATTAGCGCCTGAGCATGTAAGTTACCAAATTATTAAAGGTGATGCCTTACTAGAGCAACAATGGATTGGTATCCATGCTGTTGGTCGTGGCAGTGAACGCCCACCAGTATTGCTTGAGCTTGATTACAACCCAACAGGCGATGAAAATGCACCAGTAAGTGCTGCGCTTGTAGGTAAAGGTATTACGTTTGACTCAGGTGGTTACTCAATTAAATCAAGCGAAGGTATGCTTGGTATGAAGTGCGACATGGGCGGCGCTGCAACTGTAACCGCAGGTTTAGCATTGGCTATTAACCGTGGTATTGAAAAGCGCATTAAACTGTTTTTATGTTGTGCTGAGAACTTAATTTCGGGCCATGCATACAAATTAGGTGACATTCTTACTTATAAAAATGGCACGACAGTTGAAATTGTAAACACTGATGCTGAAGGTCGCTTAGTACTTGCTGATGGCTTAATGGCCGCAGGAGAGACTGGCGCTCCACTTATCATTGATGCAGCAACACTAACTGGAGCAGCGCTTGTTGCTGTTGGCCAAGAGTACAATGCTTTATTTGCACTTGATAAAGAACTTGCACGCGAAGTTGAAAGTTTTGCATCTCAAGAAATGGAAGCTGCTTGGCCACTGCCTCTTGAAAAATGGCATCAACAAAACTGCCCGTCTCCTTATGCTGATACGGCAAATAGCCGTGCACAAAAGGGTGGCGGTTACGGCGGTGCATCAAATGCGGCTGGCTTCTTATCACGCTTTGTGCCAAACGACGGCAAAGGTTGGGTACACATAGATTTAGCCGCTGCGTTTAACATGGGCAGCACAAGCCAGTGGGCAGCGGGTGCAACTACTCAAGGTATGCGTACAGTTGCGCGAACTTTACTAGAAAAAGCATAGTATTTACTAAATTTATGCTTTTTATACTTTGAATGAATAGGCACCACTTGGTGCCTATTTTTTTGTACGTGAAGCAAGCAATTTTATTTCATTTGCGGTAAAATCCGTCGCCAATACCTGTTTGAGTTTAATTTATGCTTAACTCTAAGCTGCGCTCAAGCGTTATAACCACCACTGGGGTTTCTAATTATGTCAGATAAGTGCTACATCACAGCTCAACAACTGCTTGAAGATTCGTTCCGCGTAGCGGCACAAGTATACCAAGATGGCTTTCGTCCTGATTTTATTATTGGTATTTGGCGAGGTGGTGCACCGATCGGTATTGCTGTTCAAGAATATTACGATTACAAAGGCATTGAGACTGACCACATTGCAGTACGTACTTCGTCTTATTACGGTATTGGTAAACAATCGAAAGAAATTAAAGTACATGGTTTACATTACATAGTTGAAAACGCGAATGCAGGCGATTCATTATTAATTGTTGATGATGTATTTGATTCTGGTCGTAGTATTGTTGCATTAAAAGAAAAACTTTCAGAGCTTATGCGTTTAAACTTGCCACGTGATATTCGTATCGCATGCCCATATTACAAACCAAAAAACTCAAAAGTAGATACAGTGCCAGATTACTATATTCATGAGTCTGAAGAGTGGTTGGTGTTTCCGCATGAACTATCGGGTTTAACACCAGATGAAATTATTGCAGGTAAATCTGACCTTGCAAAAATACATGATATTTTGCTAGAAAAGTAAGATTCATAAGTAATACCAACCTGCATAAATCTTTGATCAATTTAACGAATTAAATTGCACTATAACGTCGTGAAAATTTTTTATTTAGAACAACTAGATACAAAAATTTTTGCCTAGTTCTAGCGTAATTTACTTAACGTTAAATAGACCCCATATATAAGCAGATTGGTATAAAAAGATAAAATAAATACGCCGTTCATTTTAAATGAACGGCGTATTTATTTCTGGCAATTAGCTATTAATACGAAAGTTTGCCTTTGCTCTTAGAATATTAAAGAGTTCTAAGTTAGAGTTCAGGTTTAGCTAAATCGTCAGAATCACCTAAGCCAAGAGTAAGTTCTTCAAGAAGTTGCTTAATCTCTTCTGATGACAAAATAAAGTCAGCATCTAGTTTTACAGCCATATCTTCTTTTGGGATATCCGCATTTTCTTCTTTTAATGTTTCGGAGTAACTTAAGCGCTTAATAGAGCCATCATTTTGTAGCATGAACTTAACGCGTTCTTGCCAATCTAGAGCAAGTTTGGTTACGCGTTTGCCACTTTCAAGATGTGATTTAACTTCGTCACACGACAAGTCATGACCTTTAAGCTTTACCTGTGCTCCGCTGTCATCTGCTTCTTCAAGCTCAGCGTCTGAGCCTATAGCAAAGCCTTCTGGTGTACTAAAGTTAGTTAACCAATCAGTTAAAAATACATCCAAGTCGTAGTTTGCAAATGCAGGTACTACTGGTAACGTACCAAGTGACTTACGAAGCAATGCAAGTAGCTCTTCGGCTTTATTAAAGCTGCCACTATTAACAACTACCCAGCCATTTTCTTGGTCAATAAACGCAAATTGTAAGCTCGATTTTTTAAATGCTTGAGGTAGAAGAGCATGAAGAATGTTTTCTTTTAATTCGTCTTTTTCTTTTTTCTTAACTGGACGGTTTTCTTCAGCTTCAATTAAGTCAATTTTTTCAGCGACAAGTTCATTAATAACTGATGCTGGTAGTACCTTTTCTTCACGTTTAGCGCAGACTAAAATACTTTTTTGAGAAAAATGCGATAGTGTTTCACCGTGCTTTCCAAATGCTTTTGTCCAACCAAATGTAGAAAGCTCCTGGCCTGTACATGGACGAAATAAATCTTGCTCTAATGCTTTGTCGAAATCTTCTTGCGTGTATGAAACGTCTTGTTTAAAGCGATAACATATAAGGTTACTAAACCACATAGGGGTACTGATCCATTTGAAAAATTTGCACAATCATAACAATAAAATCACTATCTCGAAATGCTTGATTTTATTCCTGCCAATTTAATTCTGATTAAAAATAGGCAGGGGTTTAGGCATGTTTTTAGGGAATTGTATATGGTAGTGCAAACCCTCACCTGGTTCGCTAATCGCTTCAATTGAACCACTTAAAGTTTGTTTTACTAAATTGAACATTATATGTGTACCAAGCCCACTACCGCCTTGATCTCGTTTTGTTGTGAAAAAAGGGTCAAACAGCTTTTTAAGTTGTTGCTCTGTAACACCGCTCCCATTATCTTTATAATCAATAGTTAAAAATGTTTCGTCGCTGGCTATTTTTATATCTATAATGCCGTTGTTTATATTTTCAAAACCATGAATTAGCGAGTTCATTATTAGGTTAGTGAAAATTTGGCTTATTGCCCCCGCAGGTAAATTTAAAACTAAGTCATCAGGACATTCTAGCTGAAGTTTATGAGATGTTTTTTTGAGCTTGGGATGAAGTGAACGGATCACCTCGTTCACGTAGTCTTTAAAATTGATCGTTCTTACTGCATCACTTGCCTGATCTACGGCTATTTGTTTAAAACTTGCAATTAGTTCTGAGGCTCTATCAAGGTTAGTTGTAAGCAAACTCGTACTTTGCTTTGCGTCATTAATGAACTCTTCAAGGGCTTTCGGCGAAAGCGTTTTTTCTTTATAGGCGGCTTCAAGCTGATTTAAGCGTTCTTGTAAAAACGAAATTGCAGTCACCCCAATTCCTATAGGGGTATTTATATCATGAGTTATCCCAGCAACGAGTCCCCCTAATGCAGCCATTTTTTCAGTGCCAAGTAAGCGCTCTTGTGCAAGACTTAATTCTTCAACATAGCGTTCTAGTTCAGTTTGTTTTGTTAGCAGCTCTTGCTCTGTACTTCTACGAAGATCAACTTCCTCAGTAAGTACAATTTTTTGTTTTTCTAATTCATATTTTTGCTGCTGTAGATCCATCATTGCTTGGCTTAAATTTGATGTTTTACGTGCTACATCTTGTTCTAATTGAATGTTATGTTGATCTAGCTTCTCATTACTAATAATGAGTTCTTTTTGTGCTTGCTCGAGCTCTAGACGGTATTGGACTACTTTATCTATTAATTTATTAAACGATTGTTCCATAACGTTAAGTTCATTATGTTCCTCCGTTTCGATTTCGATATGTTGCCCTTCAAGTTCGTCTAGTTCGAGGTTTTCTAATTGATCTGTTAGCTGAGATAAAGGGTCTGTGAGTAACTTTCTAAATGCCATTAGAAATAGAATGATTAAAAAAGTAGTTTTAATCATTGCGTTACCAATCAAAAAGTAGATTGAAACCATGATTCGACTAAAAACGACTTCACGACTAGAAAATAACGTCACATCGCCAACTTGCGTTGCTCTGCCTGAAAACTCAAAAATAAGCGGAAAAGTATAACCAAACAAACCAGACTTAGAGTCCTCTAACATGACTTCTTCTTGTACTAGCTGTTGGCTGTAAAGTTTATGTATATCGAGAGAACGGCCGAGTTGCGAAATTACTTCACCACTATCATCACGGACAATAATACCTTCAATCATAGGAATAGCTAACAGACCTTCTGCAGTTGTTATGGTTTGCTTTATATTCAGCTCCCAAATAGCGCGGGTTAGGCTTCGGCTAAAGGTTTTTGTAAAGTAGTTAGCTCGTCTCTTATATAGTCCTTAGTGTTTACATATTCGGCAATAACTTGTCCGCAAGTGACCACAAAGGTAAGCAAAAAATAGACCGATAGCACACTGGTCAGCAACTTTTTAGAAAGGCTTTGTTGTAACATAAGTGATTTATGGTTCCTTGGGTTGAGTTAAATAACTGCGGTTTATATAAAAGCTAGTCAATAAAGGCGTAAAAATAAATAAAAATTAATTTTTACTTATTAAAAAGTGTTAAAAGTCGGAAGTGTATCTCAGATATTTAACTTTCCCCCTTAGTTAAATAATGATTTCTGTTAATGTAATCAAAATTTATTTTCTGATTACATTGAGTCTTTAGCTTTATTTTACTTCGGCATGTTTGATTTTAAGCAAGGAATGCATAACCAGAGCCCGACATTTTTACTAAGCGGTTAGGTTACAAACTTTGTACCTGATTAGCTACAAAAATGAGCACGTTTAGTTATGTAAGATCAATACGCCTAGTACTATAGTTTATCGTAGGGTGAAAATTTAAGAGTAAATAATTACCATTACTTTGTTTGCTTATAAAGAGACCGTGATAAGATAAAATAAAGTTGCTATGGATAGCTGTTTTTTAACAAATTTAATTATGCTTAATACAGTAGTAAATATTATGAATTTTTCTATTTTAGTATGTGATGACTCAACCGTGGCTCGTAAGCAAGTTATTCGATGTTTGCAGCAATGTCTTGATGCAGATATTCAGCAAGCAATAAATGGCGCACAAGCTATTGAGCTATTAAATACTCATAATTTTGATTTGTTATGTTTGGATTTAACTATGCCTGAAGTTGATGGAGTTCAAGTGCTTGAGTATATCAAAGCTAATAAAATAGAGTGTTTTGTGCTCGTCATATCGGCAGATATTCAAGACAAAATGAAGTTACGAGTTACTCAATTAGGCGCTATCGACTTTATAAATAAACCAATAGATAAAACCCGCATGAATAATATTTTGCATAAATTTGGCATTCATTAGGTTTTTTTATGTTCAAAAAGGCTGTTTTATCTTTTAATTTGGGGTTGACAGCATAGCCTTTGTTAAGGCAGTCTTAACTTATGAAAATAATTAATCGCGTACTGACCATTATTATTACAACCACCATTCTTACTGGATAGTGGCATAGGTCGGTGCAACAAATTTAAAGGCCTGTGTTCACTTAGAACACAGGCCTTTTTTCGTTTTATGGGATGAGGAACATAAACAATGCGCGTTTTAAAATTTGGAGGCTCGTCGCTTGCCGACTTTACTTGCCTTCAGCAGGTAGCTCAATTAGTTAAAGCACAGCTAAAAGATGAAATGTTATTGGTGCTTTCTGCTCCAGGTGGAATGACCGATTCATTAGTTGCGTTAGCAAATGAGGCAGAGCAAGGCTTAGATTTTTCGCAGCAATGGCAAACATTAGCGAGTCGTTGTGAAGGCTTAAAAGCTGACGTTGAAAAGAGTGGCGTAGTAGTTACAAGCTGGCCAGACCTAAGGGAACTTAAAAATAAATTAGATGGCGTGTCGCTTATACAATGTTGCCCCGATCAAGTTCGCGCATTTGTAATTAGCTTTGGAGAGCGCGTTAGTGTTTCTTTAATGCAGGCTTTATTGGACTCGCAAGATGCAAGATACTTAGAAGCAACAAGCTGTATAGCTTCAACGGGTGGCTACATTGATGCAGAAGCGGATTTAGTGGCAAGTAAAGCTCGCTTTCAAGCTGTGCTTAAAGAAAACCCTGCCACTATTTATATCATGCCTGGTTTTACGGCGAGTAATGATAAAGGTGAGCTTACAACGCTTGGCCGTAATGGTTCAGATTACTCAGCAGCTATTGCTGCGGCATGTTTAGAAGCTGAGATTTGCCAAATTTGGACTGACGTTGATGGCGTATATAGCGCTGATCCTCGTTATATTAAAAAAGCCACTAAAGTAGATTTTTTATCTTATAAAGAAGCGATGGAGCTTTCTTACTTTGGTGCAAAAGTACTTCACCCTAAAACAATTTTACCGTGTGCTAAAGCAGGCGTGCCATGTGAAATTAAAAATACGCATAACCCAGACGCACAAGGCTCATTAATTGGTAATGATTATTCATCTGATGAGCCCGTAAAAGCGCTTTCGAGCTTACAAGACCTTGCAATGTTAACTGTTTCAGGCCCTGGCATGAAAGGTAAAGTAGGGATGGCGTCTAAGGTATTTAACGCGCTTGCTCACGATAATGTATCAATTGTATTGATCACGCAATCATCATGTGAATTTAGCATTAGTTTTTGTGTGCACGAAACAGACCTAGCACTTGCACTCGATGCGCTACAAACTGCATTTGAGCTTGAATTACAAGCAGGGCTTATTGAGCCTGTACAAGTGCAGCGCAATTTAGCCATTGTTACTTTAGTGGGCGATAACATGCGCGCACACCGTGGTTTAGCAGCTAAGTTTTTTGCATCGCTTGCACAAGCGCAAGTAAATATTGTGGCAATTGCACAGGATTCTACAGAAAGTGCTATTTCTGCGGTAATTGATGGTGAGTTATGTAATGACGCCGTAAAAATATGCCATGAAAACTTTTTCACGCATGTGCCGTCAATTGATGTGTTTTTACTAGGTTGTGGCTTAGTAGGGCTAGAGCTTATTAATCAGCTTGAACGTCAACAAGCTTGGCTTGAAAAGCGTAATATTAAACTCAACTTGTACGGTGTTGCTAACTCTCGTCAATTACACCTTGATAACGAAGGCATTGCTTTTAGTGATTGGCAGCAAAAATTGGCCTCATCTGAGCAAGCATTTGATTTAAAGGTAGTAGAGCAATTTGTTAAGCAAAACCACTTAGTGAATCCGGTATTAGTAGATTGTACATCTTCAGATGCACTTGCTGCGCAGTATGTAGACTTTTTAAATGCAGGCTTTCATGTAGTTGCTGCTAATAAAAAAGCGACAACAAGCTCATACACGTATTACCAAGATTTAATTGCGGCAACGCAAAAGAATAATCGGAAATTCTTATACGAAACAAACGTTGGTGCAGGCTTACCAGTAATCGATAACTTACAATCGTTATTTGGTGCTGGTGATGAATTGTTAGAGTTTAGCGGTATTTTATCAGGTTCACTTTCGTATATGTTTGGCGCACTTCAAGATGGTTTATCACTTTCTGAGGCAACCATTAAAGCCAAAGAAAGCGGCTTTACAGAGCCAGACCCTCGTGATGATTTATCGGGTACCGATGTAGCACGTAAGTTACTGATCATTGCACGCGAAGCCGGCATGAAGTTGGAGCTGAGCGATATCGAAGTTGAATCGGTATTACCAGTTGGTTTTGCACAAGGCGATAGCGTTGATGAGTTTATGGCAAAACTACCAAGCCTAGATGCTGATTTTAATGACCGCATTCAAAGCGCTGCGAGCGAAGGTAAGGTACTTCGTTATGTAGGTACAATTAAAGAAGGTCACTGTAAAGTAGGTATTGAAGCGGTAGATGAAAAACATGCGCTTAATGTAATTCGCGATGGCGAAAATGCACTTGCTATTTTAAGCCAATACTACCAGCCGCGTCCGTTTGTAATTCGTGGTTATGGTGCAGGCTCTGAAGTAACAGCAGCGGGTGTATTTGCTGATATTTTAAAAACGCTATCGCGCTAGGAGCACATTATGATTGAAGTATATGCGCCGGCGTCTATTGGTAATTTTGCAGTGGGTTTTGATGCCCTTGGCGCAGCCCTTGCGCCAATTGATGGCAGTTTATTAGGCGATGTAGCCGTTGTCAGCGCAGCACCAAGCGACGAATTTATTTGCACAGGCGAGTACGCTCATAAGTTACCAAGTGATGCGCAGGATAATTTAGCGTACCAGTGTTTAGTGCATTTTAGAGCGCATGTTGCGCCTACTATGCCAAGCGTAAAGCTCGAGCTTAAAAAGAATTTACCAATTGGATCTGGACTTGGATCTAGTGCATGCTCGGTCGTGGCTACCTTTGCTGCTCTTGATCAATTTGCACAAACTAACTTAAGTCAGGTTGAGCTTATTGAGCTTATGGCTGACTTCGAAGCTGTAGTGAGCGGTGGCCGTCATTACGACAACATCACGCCATGTTATTTAGGTGGTTTGCAATTAACAGGTGGTTTAATCCCTGATAAATCGATTGCACTGCCTGTTGATGAAAATTGGTACTACGTTGCTGCGTTCCCTGGTTTTTCACTCAACACTGCAAAAGCGCGCTCGGTTTTACCAAAAGAGTTGAGCATGCATGCAAGTGTTGAGTTTGCACAGCGTTTATCGGCATTTAGTAGCTTACTGTTAACTAATCGTTTTGACGATGCGCTGAGCATAATGAAAGATGAAATAGCAGAACCTTACCGCGCACCGCTTATTAAAGGCTTTAGTGAAGCCAAAGCAAGCTTACCAGCGCTGGGCGCTGAAATAGTGAGTATTTCGGGCGCAGGACCCACCTTGTTTAGTGTATGTAAAACACTTGAAGCTGCACAGCAATGCGCGCAGTGGTTAGAGGCAAATTACATTAACGAGCAAGGCTTTTGCCACATTTGTAAATTAGATAACGACGGCACGCGTCAATTAACAGTTTTATAGGATAGGTAGTCATGCAATTACATAATTTAAAAGATAGCTCACAAAAAGTGTCGTTCGTTGAAGCCGTAAAAACAGGTTTGGGTCGTAATCAAGGTGTGTTTTTTCCTGAAACCCTTGCCCCACTGTCCGATGTTGATGCATTGCTTGATATGGACTTTGTTACACGCAGTGGCAAAATATTATCTCACCTAATTGGTGATGAGCTACCAAGCGACACTGTGGCACAAATGGTTAAAAATGCATTTAATTTTCCAGTTAAGCTGGTGGAAGTTGAAGAGAATACATACTGCTTAGAGTTGTTTCATGGTCCTACGCTTGCGTTTAAAGACTTTGGTGGTCGCTTTATGGCAGAGTGTTTGGCGCAATTTAATAAAGATGAAAAAGTAACTATTTTAACCGCAACATCGGGCGATACTGGTGCAGCCGTTGCACATGCTTTTTATAACAAGCCAAATATTGATGTTGTAATTTTATATCCTAAAGGCAAAATTTCACTTGCTCAGCAAAAGCTATTTACTACGCTAGGTAACAATATTCATTGTTATGCAGTTGAGGGCAGCTTTGATGATTGCCAAGAGTTAGTTAAAAATGCCTTTTTAGATGAAGAAGTTAAATCAACACTTGGGCTTAATTCTGCTAATTCAATTAATATTAGCCGTTTAGTTGCTCAGGTTTGTTATTACTTTGAGGCCATTGCACAACTACCAAAAGAAAAACGCGCAACAGCGCATATATCAGTGCCAAGTGGCAACTTTGGTAATGTATGTGCTGCAATGATTGGTGCGGTTATTGGCTTACCTGTAGGTAAATTAAGTGCAACAACCAACCAAAATGATACTGTGCCGCGCTTTATGCTTGATAAAACGTGGACGCCAAGCGCAACACTTGAGTCGCTTTCAAATGCAATGGATGTAAGTAAGCCAAACAACTGGCCACGTGTGCAAACAATGTTAGATAATAACTGGTTTAGCTACGATAACTTTTATTCAACTAGCGTAAACGAGCAAGACACGCAATCGGTGATGAAAAAAATTCAACAAACGGGTTATGTTGCAGAGCCTCACACTGCTATTGCGTACCAAGGTCTTGTTGAAAATCGAGCGCCTGGTGCAGCGGGTATCTTTTTAGCGACCGCTCACCCTGCTAAGTTTAAAGAAAGCGTGGAGGATATTTTAAATATTGAATTGGATATGCCAAAACCACTTAGCGATGCATTAGCAAAACCATGTCTAGCAAGCGATATAAACGCCGATTACGACGCATTACGTACAGAAATACTTGCAAAGCTAGGATAATAAAAAATAACAATTAAAGCGGCTATGGCCGCTTTTTTTATAAATTATAATTCAAAAAAGAGAGGCTTTCATTAGCTAATTAAATGTGAAAAATGAAATGCATTTAAAATAGTTATGTACTTATTAAAAAATATCATCTTAAAAAGTCTGTGAAATAGTTTCAATCCCTGTTTAAATATCCTCAACTTAAGAGCGTAGGCAAAGAGTCGTTTAAAGCGTACAATAAAGCCTCTAAAAAACACCATACACGTTGCCCTAGGAGACCCCAATGTTAGAACGTAGCATGAATATTTCGGATTTTGATCCAGAGTTATTTGACGCAATCACTAAAGAAACTGCTCGCCAAGAAGAGCACATTGAACTAATTGCATCTGAAAACTACTGTAGCCCACGTGTACTAGAAGCACAGGGTTCACAGCTTACTAACAAATACGCAGAAGGTTACCCAGGCAAACGTTATTATGGCGGTTGTGAGCATGTAGATGTTGTTGAGCAATTAGCAATTGACCGTGCTAACGAATTATTTGGTTCTGACTACGCAAACGTACAGCCACATGCCGGTTCGCAAGCAAATGCTGCTGTTTTTCTAGCGCTATTAGAAGCAGGCGACACTGTACTTGGTATGAGCTTAGCTCATGGTGGTCACTTAACTCACGGTTCTCACGTAAGCTTCTCTGGTAAGCTTTACAATGCAATACAATACGGACTAGATGAAGCAACGGGCGAAATTGATTACGCACAAGTTGAAGCACTAGCACTTGAGCACAAACCAAAAATGATTATTGGTGGTTTCTCAGCGTACTCAGGTATTGTTGATTGGGCTAAATTCCGTGAAATTGCTGACAAAGTAGGTGCTTACCTGTTTGTTGATATGGCTCACGTTGCAGGTTTAATTGCGGCAGGGGTTTACCCAAGCCCAGTTCCTCATGCACATGTTGTAACTACAACTACGCATAAAACACTTGCTGGTCCTCGTGGTGGTTTAATTATTTCTGCATGTGGCGACGAAGCAATCTATAAAAAGCTTAACAGCGCAGTTTTCCCTGGTGGCCAAGGTGGCCCTTTATGTCACGTTATTGCAGCAAAAGCAGTGGCATTTAAAGAAGCGCTTCAACCAGAATTTAAAGTATACCAAACACAAGTTGTTAAAAACGCAAAAGCAATGGTTGCTGTAATGCAAGAGCGCGGCTACAAAATCGTATCTGACAAAACTGAAAACCACTTATTCCTACTCGATTTGATCGATAAAGATATTACTGGTAAAGATGCAGACGCAGCCCTTGGTAACGCTAACATCACAGTTAATAAAAACTCAGTGCCAAACGATCCACGTTCTCCATTTGTAACATCTGGTTTGCGTATTGGTTCTCCTGCAATCACTCGTCGTGGTTTCAAAGAAGAAGAATCAAAAGAGCTTGCTGGCTGGATTTGTGACGTACTAGATAACATCACTGATGAATCTGTACAGGTGCAAGTTAAAGAAAAAGTTAAAGCAATTTGTGCAAAATTACCTGTTTACGCTTAATTGCATAAGCAGCAGTAATTTAGAGCACATAGGCTAGGGGCCTGTTTATCTTTCGAGGTTTAATTTGCAGTAGTATGTTTGGTTTTTAGGCAAGGCAGAGTCTATGTAGTGTGGTTACTCCACACAAATAGGCGATAACGCAGCATAAATGGCAAACATGCACTGCCCTCGGGTTCGTCCTAGGGGCGATTTACTCTTTGTTGCTCGGTTTTTACTTAGCCCACTAGGTTACAAACCTCGCGCCGCGATTAAATCGCCCCTAGATAGAACAAATTTAATCCTGAAAGGTCAACAGGCCCTATTTTTTTGCTAAGATAAAAGACCGCTATTTAGCGGTCTTTTTTGTTTTAAAACGGAAGTACCGAGCTATGCATTGTCCATTTTGTACCGCAAAAGATACTAAAGTTATTGACTCACGCCTTGTTGGCGGCGGCCATCAAGTTCGCAGGCGTCGTGAGTGTAACGACTGCCACGAGCGCTTTACTACATTTGAAGGCGCTGAACTGGTTATGCCTCGTGTTATTAAACAAGACGGTAGCCGCGAACCATTTAACGAAGATAAATTATTAAATGGCTTAAATCGCGCACTCGAAAAACGCCCAGTGAGCACAGAGCAAGTAGACGAAGTAGTGAATATAATAAAATCGCAGTTGCGTGCTACAGGCGAGCGAGAAATTTCAAGCCATTTGGTGGGTGAATGCATTATGGAAGCCCTCAAAAAGCTCGATAAAGTAGCTTACGTAAGATTTGCCTCTGTTTATCGTTCGTTTGAAGACATACGCGAATTTGGCGAAGAAATTGCCCGTTTAGGGGAGTAATACCAATTTTATTAAAAACATGATCATTCTATCGCATTAAATAGCGCACTCACTGCGTTAAAAATTATTTATATAGAATAACTATATGTCATAATTTTCGCCTTGTTATTACGCTATTTTCTTAGCGCTATAATAGAACACTTATTTAACGCAATTGGTATAACAATGCAAAGCCAAACTACTTTTACTGAACATGACGAAATGTATATGGCACGTGCCATAGAACTTGCCAAAAAAGGCCGGTTTACTACCACGCCTAACCCTAATGTTGGCTGTGTATTAGTTAAAAATAATCAAATAATTGGTGAGGGTTTTCATCAATTAGCAGGTCAAGGTCATGCTGAAGTAAATGCACTGGCAATCGCTGGAAAAAATGCACAAGGTGCAACGGCTTATGTAACGCTTGAACCGTGTAGTCATTATGGGCGTACGCCACCGTGCGCTGAAGGCTTAAAAAAGGCGGGCGTAGTAAAAGTAATTGCCGCTATGGTTGATACAAACCCACAAGTTGCAGGCAAAGGCCTTAAAATATTGAGCGACGCCGGTATTGACGTTGCTTATGGGTTACTTGAATCACAAGCGCGGGCACTTAACGTTGGCTTTTTTAAGCGTATGGAACAAGGCTTACCTTATGTGACCTGTAAAATGGCAGCAAGTATTGATGGTAAAACAGCGCTTAAAAATGGGCAAAGTAAGTGGATCACAAGTCCTGCTGCTCGACAAGACGTACAATTATACCGAGCGAAAAGCTGCGCTATTTTAACCGGTGCCGATACCGTGTTAGTCGATGATGCTAAACTTAATGTGCGACTAAGTGAGCTGCCTTGCACACTGCCTACTGATTTGCCGCTTCGCCAGCCCGTGCGTGTTATAATTGACTCTCAAAACCGTTTAACACCTGACCTTGCTTTATTTGAAATCCAAAGTGATGTAATTATATTTACCATTAAGGTTGATAAATCATTGCAATGGCCGCATTTTGTAAAGCATATTGAAGTCAGTGAAAGTAACGGTAAAGTTGATTTACAAGCCGTTTTAGAAAAACTTGGGCAACTGCAGTTTAATAATGTTTGGCTTGAAGCTGGCGCAACACTTGCTGGTAAAATGACAGAGCTTAATTTAGTTGACGAGTTTGTTTTTTATTTAGCGCCTAAACTAATGGGCCATGATGCAAAAAGTTTAGTTAATTTTCCTGAATTGACGAGTATGCAAAACACCGTTGATTTAACATTTAATGAATGTGCGCGCATTGGTGACGACTTACGTATCACCGCGTTAAAAACTCATTAAAATCACTTAATAAAAAGAGTAGCGCTATGTTTACTGGGATAATAGAAGCCACAGGCAAAATTGCTTTATTACAAAAAAACAAGGCGACTTAGCCATTCGTATCCAAAGTGCTGACCTTGATATGAAAGACGTAAAGCTAGGCGACAGCATTGCAACCAATGGCGTTTGCTTAACCGTAGTTGATAAACATATTGACGGTTTTAGTGCTGATTTATCTAACGAGACGATTGGTTTAACCGGTTTTGCTCACTATGCTTTAGGGCAAACGGTGAATCTTGAAAAAGCCATGCAACCTGTTTCGCGTTTAGGCGGTCATTTAGTATCTGGCCATGTTGATGGCATAGCAACGATTACAAGCATTACAGCAAACGCTCGAGCAACAGAGTATTGGCTTACAACCGAAGAAAATTTAATGAAATACATTCCTTACAAAGGTTCGGTATGTATTGATGGTATAAGCCTGACAGTAAACGCTGTAGAAGGTAATAAATTCAAATTAACAATTGTCCCACATACGAGTGAGCAAACCACAATTGCTCATTTTAAAGTAGGCACTCAAGTTAATTTAGAAGTCGATCAAATTGCACGTTATTTAGAGCGCCTTATAAAAGGTGCAGAGCAACCAACGGGCTCTGATATTTCGATGAGCTTACTCGCTAAAGCGGGTTTTATTAAATAACGAAACTGATAACTTACACGAGCAAATTTATGAATTTACACAGCGCACAAGAAATCATCGACGATATTAAAGCCGGTAAAATGGTTATTTTAATGGATGATGAAGATAGAGAAAATGAAGGCGATTTAATAATAGCTGCTGAGCATATTAGCGCAGAAGCGATTAATTTCATGGCTACCCATGGCCGTGGTTTAATTTGTTTAACCATGACGCAAGAGCGTTGCGAGCAACTTGATTTACCGTTAATGGTTAAAAACAATGGTGCAGCATTTTCGACTAACTTTACAATGTCGATAGAAGCATCTAAAGGTGTTACAACCGGTATTTCAGCAGCAGATAGAGCGCGCACAGTGCAAGCGGCTATAGCTAAAGGTGCAATACCAAGTGATATTGTGCAGCCGGGGCATATTTTTCCTATTATGGCACAACCTGGTGGCGTATTAACTCGCGCAGGACACACCGAAGCTGGCTGTGATTTAGCGCGTTTGGCTGGGCTTGAAGCATCATCTGTTATTGTTGAAATACTTAATGCTGATGGCACCATGGCGCGTCGCCCTGATTTAGAAGTCTTTGCGAAAGAGCACGGTATTAAAATTGGCACCATTGCTGATTTAATCGAATACCGCAACTTAAACGAAACAACAATTGAGCAAGTAGCAAAATGTAAGTTACCAACAGAGCATGGTGAGTTTGATTTGGTGACTTACAAAGACACAATTGACGGCCAATTACATTACGTATTGCTCAAAGGCGATATAAAAGATCAAGAGCCGACAAATGTACGTGTACATTTACAAAGTACCTTTAACGATATTCTACTTTCAGACAGAAGTGCTGACCGTAGCTGGGGTCTTTCTGAAGCAATGGCCTATATTGCTAAAAATGAAGGTGCTTTAGTTATTTTAGGTAAGCAAGAAAGCACTGAAGAATTAGAAGCAACAGTAAAAGCATTCGCGGCAGCTGATGCTGGCGAAAGCGTTACACCACGTAAATTCAAAGGTACATCTCGTACTGTTGGCGTAGGCTCGCAAATACTTGCCGATCTTGGAATTAAACAAATGCGATTAATGAGTCGTCCTAAAAAGTACCATGCACTTTCGGGCTTTCATTTAGAAGTTGTTGATTACATTGAGCCACAATAAGCATCACGCTTAAACTAGGCTATTATTTTATTTTTATGGTATGATGCGCAGCAATTTTTGCGCAATCGCAACCGCTTGAACTTATTTTTAGGGTTATCAAATGAAAATTATTGAAGGTAATAAGTACGCTCCAGGCAAAAAGTTTGCCATTGTCATTTCTCGTTTTAATGACTTTATTGGTAGCAGCCTCCTTGCAGGTGCTGTTGATGAGCTAAAACGCACTGGTGGCGTATCTGATGACGACATTACCGTTATTTATGTACCAGGCGCGGTAGAATTACCTTTAGCGGCTAAACGCGTTGCAGCAAAAAAAGAGTATGATGCAATCATCGCATTAGGCGTAGTGATCAGAGGTGGTACACCACACTTTGACCTAGTTGCTGGCGAATCAAACAAAGGTCTTGCGCAAGTATCACTTGAGTATGATATCCCGGTTGCATTTGGCGTATTAACCACAGAAAGCATTGAACAAGCAATTGAGCGTGCTGGCACCAAAATGGGCAATAAAGGCGGCGAAGCTGCTTTAGGCGCGCTTGAAATGGTTAATGTGTTAGATAAAATTTAAGTTTAAGGAATTTTTGTGAAACCAGCAGCAAGACGTAAAGCACGTATCTTAGCACTCCAAGCCGTTTATTCTTGGCAAATAAGTGGCAATCTAATTGCCGATATCGAACAACAAATGTTGATCGAAACAGACGTTACTAAAATTGATGTTGAATACTTTAAAGATTTAGCGACGGGTGTTGCTGTAAATTACAAGCAACTAGACGAAGCTGTATCACCACATTTAACACGTCCGTTTGATGACTTAGATATGGTTGAGCGTGCAATTTTACGTTTAAGCAGCTATGAGCTTAAGTTCCGTGAAGACGTACCTTATAAAGTTGCTATTAACGAAGGTATTGAGCTTGCCAAAATTTTTGGCGCTGAAGATAGCCATAAATTTGTAAACGGTGTACTTGATAAAGCTGTTAAGCATTTACGCAAGTAATAACAATTCACTCTGAATTTTAAATTTCAGATTGATTGGTTAAACAACCGTTAAAAGGAGAGCCGGCATAGGTCGGCTTTTTTGTGTATGAAGGAATTTGAATTAATTAATCGCTACTTTAAAGGTCGCGGTATCACTCGTCGTGATGTAAACCTAGGAATAGGGGATGATTGCGCATTGGTCTCTGTTCCACAAAATTGCCAACTTGCCGTTACAACAGATACTCTTGTTGCTGGCGTGCACTTTTTTGATGATATTTCCCCTCGTGCACTCGGTCATAGAGCACTCGCTGTGAATTTAAGTGATTTAGCTGCAATGGGCGCTGAACCAACATGGGTTTCGGTTGCACTCACATTGCCAAGTATAGATCCGCAGTGGATTGAAGAATTTACTGAAGGCATGCATGAAATTGCAGAATACTTTAATGTACAAATTATTGGTGGCGATACGACTCAAGGGCCATTAACTATTACTATTTGTGCAAAAGGAACGGTACCTGAGGGGAAAGCTCTGCGCAGAAGTGGTGCTAAAGTGGGGGATTGGATTTATGTTACAGGTCCTTTAGGGGATGCAGGTTTAGCTATTGAATCGCGCAAGCAAGGTTTTAAAATAGAGCCTGAACATTTAAAATATGTTAATAAACGTTTCGATTATCCAACACCTCGCGTAGCAGCTGGCCAAGTTTTACGCGGACTTGCATCATCGGCTATTGATGTATCTGACGGTCTTATTGCTGATTTAGGCCATATTCTAGATATGTCGCAAGTAAGTGCTGTTATTAATGTTGAAAGTATTCCTACATCAGATGCGATGAAATCGAGCCTTGATTTTGATCAGCAATTACCGTTTATTCTTAGCTACGGCGATGACTACGAATTGTTATTTACTGTTCCTGATAGTAATAAAGGGATGTTGGATTTAAAACTACGTCAATATGGTGTAGATGCCGTATGTATAGGACAAGTTAAAAGTGGTGATGGCCAAATTGAGCTTTTATACAATGGTGAAGAGTTTAATTTTGAGCAGCATGGCTTTGAGCATTTTGCAAAGGAGCAGGTTTGAATAATAACCGCAAGTTTAATTTAAAGCGTCCGCACCAATTTTTTGGTTTAGGGTTTGGCACAGGCCTTGCGCCTACAGCGCCTGGTACATTTGGTACTTTTGCTGCACTGCCATTTATTTTTATGACAATGTACTATCCATTATGGTTACAAATTGTGTTTGCTGTAGTGATCAGTATATTTGGTATTTGGGCATGTGGTAAAACGGCTGATGATTTAGGCGTGCACGACCATCCTGCAATTGTATGGGATGAAGTGGCTGGCTATTACATTACCATGATTGGCGCAGCGCTTAGCTGGCAGAGTTTATTAGTTGGCTTTTTGTTATTTCGCTTTTTTGATATAGCAAAACCAGGCCCAATACGTATGCTAGATAAACGAGTACATGGCGGTTTAGGTATTATGGCTGATGATATATTGGCTGGTATTTTTTCGCTTATTTGTTTGCAAGCGTTAATAAAAGTGGGTTTACTACCCTTTTAATTTTTATATTTGAATTGTTTAACTAGGTGGCAGCAATATGATGCGATTTTTACTGGTTTGTGTACTGATGTTGTGCGCGACGCCAAGCTGGGCCTCAATTACTGATTATGTCGTTAAGCAATGGAATATAAAAGACGGTTTGCCGTCACAATCACTCAAAAGTGTAGTGCAAGATCAGCAAGGTTATATGTGGCTGGGTACTCAGTTTGGGTTAAGCCGTTTTGATGGAACAACATTTACTAACTATAGTACCCAAAATAGTTATTTTTTACCAAGTAATGGTATTAATAAACTTTTAATCGATTCGAACGGGTTATTGTGGATAGGTACTAAAAGCGGATTAGTTGTAATTAACCCGGCAACATTTGCAGCACAAGAATTTAATATTAAAGGCCCTGTAAGGGATATTTTAGAAGATGCTAAAGGCAGTATCTGGATTGCAGCAAATGGTTTGTATTATGTTGATAGAGGGCAAGTTGATTTACGCACTGAAGTAAATGGGCCTCTACCTATTGTTAATGCTACCGTAATTACCCAAATTGTTGGCTCTGTTAGCCAAATGGCACTTTCTCCGGAAGGTATTTGGCTGGTTAATGACCGTCATTTATTACGCCTTACTAAAAACGCCTCCGATTTTTCTAAATTACGTTTAGAGCTCACTGCAAAAATATCGCTACCAGAGCGTTTAGCGCAAACTATTGTGCATGATTTATCATTTTTGAACGGCAATTTATACTTGGCTTCAGAACTAGGTGCATATTTTCTAGATTTAGATGATGAACTAAGGCCATTTCCTTTACCCAATGCTAATAATTCAGCTGTTTATAAGTTTATGAGTGATACCAATGGTGGATTATGGGTTTCAACTTACGGGCGTTTATTATTTAGAGATAAGTCAGGCGAATGGCAATGGGTTGAGCCAAGCCAACTAGATCAAAGTATTTGGTTTGCAGATATTTTTCGTGATGATAAAAATAATGTATGGCTAGCAAGCTTTAGTGAAGGCTTATGGCTTGCGCATGAAGGGCGGGTTGAACGACATTCAGCTGTATCTGAGATGACTGAGGCCGTTATGGCAATAAGCCAAGCACCTGATGGTAAATTATGGGTCGCTAACAAAAGTGGTATTGGTTACTTTGATTTAAGTAAAAGCTTTATAAATCTGATCCCTAGTAGTAAATACAGTCGATCGTCAGTCCATGACTTACAGTTTGATGGTGAGCGACTCTATATAGCTACAGGAAGAGGTTTATTTGTTTATGAGAATAATACACTTTATACCGTTCCAGGGCGTGCGCTACGTGATAACCCTGTATTTGCTATAAGCCGTTCAAGCAAAGGTGGTTTTTGGATTGGCACTGGACGGGGGTTATATCGTCTTGGTTATGCGGGACTAACGCCGTTTGCGTATAATGCATTTTTAGGTAGTAAGTTTATTACTTACGTATTGGATAAAACTAATTTTGGAGTGATAGGTACAAGTAAAGGCGCCTATTACTTTACCGAGCGTGGCATTGAAAAAATTGGTGATCAAACGTCTTTAGAAAGTGCTTATGTAACAAGTGTACTGCATATTGATGGTGTAGGTATTTTAATTGGTTCTCTTAACGACGGGCTTTTTTATAGAAGTACCCAAGGGCAATGGCGTCAACTTGATGCGGCTAATGGTCTACCATATGGATCAATTTTTAGCCTCGAATATGATGAAAAGCTAAAACATGTTTGGGTTAGCACCATGAAAGGCGTTTATAGGATGCCTGTAGATCAATTCAAAGCAGATATTAAAAGCTTAAAAGTAGAGGAAGTTATTTCTTCATTTGATCGTCAACTCGATGGTAAAGCTAATCAGTGTTGTAGTGGGTTAGGCCATGACGCAGTTGCTAATATTGGCAGTTCAATTTGGTATCCTAGTTTGCAAGGGATTGTAGAGATCCCTAAAAACGTAGAGCTATTTGGCGTGTTGTCATTGAAGCCAAAAGTAGAAACAATTACCACACCATTGCGTAATTTAACAACTGCAGCCTTAGGTCAAAAACCATCATTAGAAACTGATGAGCGAGATATAACGCTTACCTACACGGCTATAGATTATTATGCACCAAACAGCATTGAATTTAGGTATAAGCTAAGTGGCTTAGATAGCGATTGGCGTTATGCAAATACACGTAGAGAAGCTATTTATACTAACTTACCGGCAGGGTCGTTTTTATTTCAGCTTGAAGCAAAGCGACAAGGTGAAGATTGGAGTAAAGCACAAGAAGCTGAATACGGCTTTATTGTGCCAGAGCGCTTTGATGAAACTATTTATTTTAGATTGTTGATCACCAGTGGCTTCATTTTGTTTTTTTACTTGGTTTTTGGGTATTTAGAGCACAAGAGCGCAGAAAGCAAGAAGCACTCGAGGGATTGATCACCGAACGTACATTAGAGTTACGTCAAGCTAATGATAAGCTTAATCAAGTGAATTCACAGCTCAAGCTAGTAAGTCATTCAGACGAGCTTACGGGGCTTCGTAGTCGTCGATTTTTGTTCGATCAATTGCCTAAAGATATCGAACACTTTCAACGTAATTCTCAATCGCTGCAAGCTCAGGGTAAGTCACTTGTTTTACTAATAATCAACTTTGATAACTTTAGTCGAATTAACGATGCATATGGCCCAATAGCGGGTGATAGCTGTTTGCAGCAAATGGCAGCATTACTTAACTCTCGCACACAAGGATCCGACTACGTAGCGCGTTGGAGTGGCGATGAATTTTTACTCCTACTGCGTGATTTTAAATGTAATAAAATAGATAGCTATGCTTCGGAGCTGTGCCAAGCTGTTGCAGAGTATTCATTCCAGCTTCCGAATGGAAAAAGTACTAATATTATGGCGTCAATTGGTTGGTCTTTCTACCCGTTACCACTTTTAGGTGGGCAAGTCATCAGTTGGGAGACATCTATTAACTTAGCTGATATTGCACTGCACCAAGTTAAAAAGCGTGGTGGCGATGGTGTTGCAAACATTACGTTTGATGATCAGCTTGATGCATTTGAGTTTGAGCAAAATTCTAACGTTGACCAACAATTAGGTATTTTACAAAGTAATGGCCTAGCTGATATTAAAGTGTGGATGCGCTGATCAGCTGATGGGTAATATTTGACATTAAAAAAGGAGCCTAGGCTCCTTTTTTAATGTGCTCTACATTTAAATGTATAGAAGTTAATTAATAAACGTTTTAATCGCGGTTAGTATTCCTTGCTCGCCTAATCCCATTTCATCGTGCATTTCATTTTGCGTGCCGTGTTTAATAAACTCATCAGGAATACCTAAGTTAAGGATATTAATATCAGCTTTTTGCGTTGCGAGGTATTCGTTAACTGCAGAGCCGGCACCGCCAGCAATCGCGTTATCTTCAAGCGTAACAAAGGTATCGTGGCTAGTAGCAAGCTCATTTAAAAGTGCAGTATCAAGTGGTTTAATAAAACGCATATTAACAAGCGTTGCATCTAATTCATTTGCGGCAAGCTGTGCGTTTTCAAGTAATGTACCGAATGATAAAATGGCAATCTTTCTGCCTTCTTTAACCGTATTTGCTTTGCCTATTTCAAGCAATTGCATAGTGCTTTCAATGTCTGCAGTACCTGCGCTACCTCGAGGGTAACGAACTGCAACAGGGCAGTTTGCTTTATAACCGGTGTATAGCATTTGGCGACACTCGTTAGTATCGCTTGGTGCCATAATGACCATATTTGGAATACAGCGCATAAAGCTTAAATCGTACGCACCTTGGTGAGTTTCACCATCGGCTCCAACAATGCCTGCCCGGTCAATGGCAAATAATACAGGTAAGTTTTGCAGTGCAACATCATGTATTAATTGGTCATATGCACGTTGTAAAAAGCTTGAGTAAATAGCCACAACAGGCTTTAAACCTTCACAGGCAAAACCAGCAGCTAAAGTAACAGCATGCTGCTCTGCAATGGCCACATCAAAATACTGGTCAGGGAATTCTTTAGAAAAACGCACCATACCTGAGCCTTCGCGCATTGCTGGCGTAATCGCCATTAAATTACTGTCTTGCTCTGCCATATCGCATAACCAATCGCCAAATACTTTTGAAAAAGTAGCTGCACTAGGTTTAGATTTAGGTAAGCTAGTTGTGCTTGGGTCAAATTTTGGTACGCCATGATAGCCAATCGGATCGGCTTCAGCTGGTTTATAACCCTTACCTTTTTGCGTTTTTATATGTAAAAGTTGCGGACCTTTTAAATTACGCATATTACGTAATGTATCTACAAGCATGTTTACATCGTGACCATCAATTGGGCCGATGTAATTTAGGCCTAATTCTTCAAAGAAGGTCCCTGGGATCATCATGCCTTTAATATGCTCTTCCATTTTACTGGCAAGTTGCTTTACCGGAGGCACGCCTGAGAGTAACTTTTTACTACCTTCACGAATGTTAGTGTAAAAGCTACCAGATAAAATTCGGGCAAAGTGATTTGTTAAGGCGCCAACATTTTCAGAAATCGACATTTCGTTATCATTTAAAATAATAAGCATGTCTGATTTTACATCACCTAAATGATTCATCGCTTCAAATGCCATGCCTGCGGTTATTGCTCCGTCACCAATAATGGCTACAGATTTTCGACCTTTGCCTTCTTTTTGGGCGGCAATAGACATACCTAAGGCAGCTGAAATAGAGGTGCTTGAATGACCTACGCTAAACGTATCGTATTGGCTTTCATCGCGAAAAGGAAAAGGGTGTAAACCGTCTTTTTGGCGAATAGTGTGCATTTGGTCGCGGCGACCTGTAAGGATTTTATGCGGATAAGCTTGATGACCCACATCCCAAACTAGGCGATCGTCTGGAGTGTTATAAACATAATGTAGCGCAACGGTTAGTTCAACCGTCCCTAAACCAGACGCTAGATGACCGCTACTTTGCGATACTGAGTTGAGTAAATAATCGCGCAGCTCATTGCTAAATGCAGGGAGTTTATCTTGCGCTAAATCACGCAATTGGGCTGGCTCGTCAACCAAATTAAGTAATGGATACTTGCTACTATCAAGTGTCATGGTTTTATATATATCCTTCGCTAACATTAATTAATCCAAAGCTTTTACGAATAATTAATGTTGAGTAATAATGTCAGTGTTAATTGCAATACGTATGAGTAATAATTAGTGGTCACGCTCAATTAGGTAATTTGCCAGCGATGCGAGAAGTGTGGTGTCTGCATCTATATTTGCCAACGCTTCATGGGCTTGTTGTATTAAGTTTTGTGCCTTTTCTTTAGCGCCTAGCATACCTAATAACGCAGGGTATGTCGCTTTATTCGCGGCAATATCGGAGCCTTGTGGTTTACCTAAAGTAAACGTATCGCCTTCAACATCTAAAATGTCGTCGTGTACTTGAAATGCAAGCCCTATAGCATACCCAAAAACGCTTAAGTTTTCTAAGGTTTGTTCATCAACATTTTCGCTGCACAGTGCACCAAGTGTAATTGCGCAATTAATAAGTGCGCCAGTTTTTAGCTTATGTATTCGCTCAAGTTCTTGTACTGTAATGATTTTATCAGTGGCTGCAATATCTAAACCTTGACCTGAAACCATTCCTTCAAGGCCTGATGCGTGGGCGAGTGTCGCTATCATTTTTACCTGTGTTTGAGCAGAGCAGTTAAAACTATGTTTAGCAATTAGTTCAAAAGCTAAAGTTTGAAGAGCATCGCCGGCTAAAATTGCTTGGGCTTCACCATAAACTATATGACAAGTTGGTCGACCACGACGCAGATCGTCGTCATCCATAGCAGGTAAGTCATCATGTACTAGCGAGTAACTGTGTATGCATTCAATAGCTGCTGCTAATATATCTAAATCTTTTTTGTCTGCCCCTAATATTTTGCCTGTTGCGTAGACTAAAAATGGGCGCAGCCTTTTTCCACCATTAAACAAACTGTAATGAGTTGCTTCTTTTATTGCTCTATCACTATCAAGTGCTTGTTCAAAATAAAGGTTTAGTGCTGATGCAACGTCTATTTGAGCACGCTCAATATGTTCTTTAATGCTCACCGCTATTCCATATCATTATCAAAGTTTGTAAGTACTGATTTATCGCCATTACCCATTAAAATAGATACCTTTTGTTCTGCTTGCTTGAGTTTACCAGATGAAGCGTTAGCTAGAGCAATACCGCGTTCAAACTGCTTCAATGACTGCTCAAGCGATAAATCACCTTGTTCCATATCACTAACAATTATTGATAATTCTTCTAGTGCTTGTTCGAAACTTAAGTTTTCAGGTTTTTTAGTCGCCATCTTATTTCAGCTTACTTGATAAATTTAGGAGCCAATTTTAGGGGGAATGCTAAACTAGGTCAAAGAATGATATGTTTTTTTCTTCTATTACGGCTAAATGTTACTTTATGTGGATTAATAAAGCCTTAATTACGGTCATACTGATATCATTTAAATGATTAATCGTTATATTAACATTGTAACTTTGTTTAAAAATAATCCTGAAATTGTTTTTTATGTTTATTTTCATATATGACTCAAGCAATTTAGCATGTTGCCGATAAGCAGTTAATAATAAAAGTTTTACAATAAGGCCTTAGTGCATGAAACCTCTGGAGGTAATGTGGATTTAGCAACCATAATAGGGATCCTTGGCGCAATTGGCTTAATTGTCATGTCCATGTTTATGAGTAGTAGTGGTGAAATGGCCATGTTTTACAATACCCCTTCAGTGGTAATTGTATTTGGTGGCTCTATATTTATAGTTTTATCTAATTACACCATGGGACAATTTTTTGGGATAGGTAAAGTTGCCGCTAAAGCTTTTATGTTTAAAATTGAATCGCCGGAAGAGTTAATTGAAAAAGCGGTTGAACTTGCAGATTCAGCTCGAAAGGGCGGTTTTCTGGCGCTTGAGGAAGCTGAAATACCAAATCAATTTATGCGTAAAGGTGTAGATATGCTAGTTGATGGTCACGATGCTGACGTTGTTAGAGCGACCTTACAAAAAGATATCACTTTAACTTCAACACGACATGAAATGGGCGCAGGCTTATTTAAAGCGATGGCCGATATTGCTCCTGCAATGGGTATGATTGGTACGCTTATTGGTTTAGTTGCTATGTTATCGAATATGGACGATCCAAAATCAATTGGTCCTTCAATGGCTGTTGCACTATTAACTACCTTATACGGTGCCTTTTTAGCAAACGTAGTGGCTATCCCTATTCAAGTTAAATTGGAACTTCGTAAAGACGAAGAGGCGATGAATCAACGTTTGATTTTAGATGCAGTTTTAGGTATCCAAGATGGTCAAAATCCAAAAGTGATTGAAGGTATTTTGAAGAACTACTTAGCTGAATCAAAACGTAAAGTTGATACTGAGGAGTAACCATGTCTGAGCAAGAGTGTAAATGTCCACCTCCTGGTTTACCTGCTTGGATGGGAACCTTTGCCGACTTAATGTCTTTACTGATGTGCTTTTTTGTACTCTTGCTTGCATTTTCTGAAATGGATGTACTTAAATTTAAACAAATAGCAGGCTCGATGAAGTTTGCTTTTGGTGTGCAGAATAAAATTGAAGTAAAAGATATCCCTAAAGGTACCTCTGTTATTGCTATGGAGTTTACCCCAGGCAAACCAGAACCCACTCCAATAGAAACTATTCAACAACAAACAGTAGAAATGACTCAACAAATGTTAGAGTTTCAGGCTGGAGAAGAAAGCTCAGCTGGTGGCAGGCAAGAACAACGCGGGGACAAACGTGGTGGCGAATCTCGGAGCACTTCGCAAGAAAAATCATCAGAGCAGGCTATTTCAGCAGCGGATCAAGAACAAACAAACGAGCTTGTTAAAAAAATCGCGCAGCAGCTTGAAAAGCAAATTATTGATGGTGCAATAGAGCTTGAGTCTTTAGGGCAGCAAATAATTATTCGTATTAGAGAAAACGGTTCCTTTCCTTCAGGTAGTGCATTTTTACAACCTAAGTTTAAACCTATAATTCAAGATATCGGTGTTCTTTTAAAAGATGTGCCAGGAGAGATTACAGTTTCAGGGCATACCGATGATTTTCAGGTATCGAATGAACTGTATGTTAATAATTGGGATTTATCATCTAAACGTGCTGTGGCTGTTGCAAGTGAATTACAAAAAGTACAAGGCTTTGACAAAACTCGGATGATGGTTGTTGGGCGAGCTGAAACAAGACCACTTGTACCAAATGATACAGATGAAGACCGCCGAAGAAATCGTCGTGTCGAGATTTCTATTTTGCAAGGTAAAGCAAAAGAGTCAGCACCTATTGATGTTAGGTAGTACCGCTTGGCAAAGCAGTTTTTTTAACTTAAGATAATAAATCTTAACAAATGTAATGGAGTACCCATGAATAAAAAATATAAGTATAGCGATATGCCAGGAAATGGTAGTGGCGGAGATGATGATAAGACGAAAGAATAACAATGCCTTTATGGGTTGATAAGGTAATTGCACTTCTTGAACTTAGCTGGGTTTTATTTTTAATCCCAGCTATTTTTATTTTCTATTTGCGTAAAGATTTTTTAGCATTACGATTTGTATGTGTTACAGGTGTATTTTTCTTATTTGGTGCACTTATATACGATTCTTTAAGAGAGTTTGATAAAGATATTTATGTATATAGATATCTTGTCTGGGCATTTAATGACGTTGCTTGGATGGCTTTAATTGCTTATCTTGGGATAAAAGACAAGGTTTACTTATGGCAATGTGTGTTAGGTCAGTTGGTTGTTATCACAGCGCCAATTTTACAACTTTTTCGCGTTGTTGATCGCCACCTTTGGGATTTATCTTATAGCACGCTAATGTATAAAACGCTTTTACCTTTAATTAATACGGGCACCATAGTGGTGTGCTATCTTCCGCTGATTTATTTAGTGATAAAAAATAATAAAGTTATAACCAGTAATGGTTATAAAAAAGCCCCTCCTTTAAAATAGCTGTGCTAAACTACTGTTCATATGAACAGTGGTGAGCGAGCTATGAAACTCTACATTGCAGAAAAACCTTCACTTGGACGCGCTATTGCTGATGCGTTACCAAAACCACATAAAAAACACGATGGCTATATAGAAGTTGCTAACGGTGATTGTGTCTCGTGGTGTATTGGGCATTTACTAGAACAAGCAGAGCCTGATGATTATGATGAGCGCTTTAAAAAGTGGCAGTTTGATCACTTACCTATAATACCTGAGCAGTGGAAGTTAAAAGCCAAAACCAAAACTCGCAAACAGCTCACTGTTTTAAAAAAATTAATTAAACAAGCTTCGCAACTTATTCACGCTGGCGATCCAGACCGCGAAGGCCAGCTTCTGGTCGACCAAGTAATAGAAGAAGCTAAAATAAGTCAGGCTAAAAAGCAAAGTACGCAACGTTTACTCATTAGTGATTTAAACTTGTCGGCGGTAAAGAAATCATTGGGCGCAATGCGTTCTAATCGAGATTTTATTCCGTTAAGTGTATCTGCTTTAGCGCGCTCTCGTGCGGATTGGTTATTTGGTATGAATTTAACGCGTGCATATACATTAGCTGGGCAAAAAGCAGGATTTGGTAATGTGCTTTCGGTAGGGCGGGTTCAAACCCCTATTTTAGGTCTTGTTGTTAATAGAGATAACGAAATAGCTAATTTTGTATCTAAGCCTTTTTACGATGTATTGGCGCATTTGTTTACTCCAGATAATCAACCATTCATAGCTAAGTGGGTTCCAAGCAAAGCATGTGAGCCACATCAAGATGAAGAAGGGCGAATACTTAACAAAGCTCTTGCAGAAAATGTTGCTTCACGCATTACAAAGCAAAGTGCTGAGCTTACTTCACTCGACCAAAAACAAAAAAAGCAAAGTGCTCCATTGCCTTATAATTTATCTGCTCTGCAAATAGATGCAGCTAAAGCATTTGGAATGCCAGCTCAAAAAGTATTGGATATTTGCCAAATACTTTACGAACGTCATAAATTAATAACTTACCCACGCTCAGATAATCGTTATTTACCCAAAGATCACCATCAAGAAGCATCTGCTATTTTTAAGGCAATAAGTGCTAATGGGGGGCAAAGCAGTGAATTAGTAAACGGGGCTGATGTAAAAAAGCGTAGTAAATGTTTTAACGATTCAAAAGTAGCAGCCCATCATGCCATTGTGCCTACGGCTAAGCAGTTAAAGTCAGCGAGTTTGAGCGGTGACGAAGCAAAGGTATATCAATTAATAAGCCGTCATTACTTAATTCAGTTTTATCCCGACTATATATATAACGAAACTAAAGCTGAGGTAATTATTGCTGGTGGGCTTTTTAAGGCAAATGCAAAGCAAGATGTAAGCTTGGGTTTTAAGGTGTTAATGGGTAAATCTGAATTAAAAGATGAAGCCTCGCTACCTCCTTTAACAAAAGGTATACCTCTTTTTTGCGATAAAGGCGAAGTAGTCGAAAAGCATACATCACCCCCTACTTATTTTACCGATGCTACATTATTGGCTGCGATGACCGGTATTAGTCGTTATGTTAAAGATCCACAAATTAAAAAAGTATTAAAAGACACCGATGGTTTAGGTACGGAGGCAACACGTGCGGGAATAATCGAGTTGCTATTCAAGCGGCGCTTTTTAAAACGTGAAGGTAAGTCAATTAGAGCGACCGAAACGGGACTTGCTCTAATTAGCGTATTACCACAAGGTTTAGCGAGTCCTGATTTAACCGCAAAGTGGGAGTCGAGCTTAGGTGATATTGCACAGCAGGCAATGAGTTATCAGCAATTTTTACAGCCTTTACTTGCTGACCTAAATGGGTTTGTTCAATTAGCAGCAAGCTGCGATAGCAATGCATTTGCGAAGTTACCAAAAACCTCACCTAAAAAACGTTTTGCTAAACGAGGTGGAAAAGCGACCTTTAAAAAGTCGAGTTATAAAAAAAGCTCTGTTGCTAGTTAGCAACAGAGCCATTTTATTAAACCATATTGCTTAATGTTGAATTGGTATTACTTAACCTAAACTCAGGTTACTTATTAAATAAGGCAACAGCAGCGTTACTCATTGCTTTTATTCCGGTAGGGATAGCAATTTTATAATCTGGTGCAAATTTACTAGAGTGTAGGGAAGGGAGTACCTCACCTGTTTTTATCGAATCTGCATATTGTGCTTGGTTTACGCCTCCTAGCCAAAAAAGGGTAATAGGGATATTTTCATCGGTGCGTCCGTATAGGCCAAAATCTTCACCCGCCATTACAGCTTGTGTTTCAAGTACATTAGTATCGCCAATTGCGCTGGCAATAGAGTTTCTAACAATATCTGTTTGTGCAGGGTTATTATAAGTAGATGGAATAGATTCATCTTCATGTACATATACTACAGGGTAGTTTGATTCATCCAATCCAGCACTTTGTGCTATCCCAGCTGTAATACGTTTGATAGCAGCTATTTGAGCGCTTCTTACATTTGGGTTATAGCTTCTGAGGGTGAGTTGTAGTTTTACTTCATCCGAAATCACATTATGTTTTGAACCGCCATGAATAGACCCCACTGTAATAACAGAAGGCTCAAGCGGTGAAAGCTCTCGGCTTGTGATTGTTTGTAGAGCAAGTACAGTGCGTGCAGCTATAACCACTGGGTCAATAGTTGTATGCGGATAAGCACCATGACCACCTTTACCTTTTATTGTAATATCGACAGAATCTACACTTGCCATAGTGTATTCATTTTTCATTGATACCTTACCAGCGGGGACGCTAGCGCTTACATGTAAAGCAATTATATGATCAGGTTTTGCATATTTACTAAATAGTCCTTCGCTTAACATGGCTTTAGCACCCCCACCAACTTCTTCGGCAGGCTGTGCAACCATCATCAAAGTGCCTTTCCATTGATCTTTGTGTACTATTAATTGCTCAGCAGTACCAATAAAAGAGCTCATGTGAATATCGTGGCCACAACCGTGCATTACACCTACTTTCGCACCATGCTCGTCTATTACTTTAACTTTTGAGGCATAGGACTTTCCTGTCTGCTCTATAATAGGTAAGCCATCGGTGTCAGTGCGGATCATCACGGTTGGACCGTTTCCGTTTTTGTAAATGCCGACAACACCAAAGCCACCTACATTACTTGTTACTTTAAAACCCAGCTGAGTTAATTTATCCGCTATTTTATTACCCGTTTTTTGTTCGTGATAAGAAAGCTCTGGCGATTGGTGTAAATCGAGGTAAAACTTTTCTATAGCTGGCATGGCTTTGCTTAAATTCAAATCGAGTCCATTTGCCTGTACAAATGGACTTGCTAATAAAAGTGCTGCACTTAGGTAAGTTAATTTCATGTTTTCCCTCATTGTTGAATATGTATACCGAGTGATTTAGGTATAAGACTTGTAATTATTATGTTCACCACCATATAAAAACCTAAATAGATGAATATGGCAATCAATTCAATGAGCAACATAGTTAGTATTAATGCGCAAAACCTTCAACAAGTACTCGGTGAAACATCACAGCAAAAATTAGTGTTGCTTAACTTTTTCTCTCCTCAAAGTCCTGACTGCATTGGACAAGCTGCGATTTTAGATAAAGTAGCGGCTGAATATGCAAGCCATATAGTAGTAGCAAACCTAGATTGCGATGCAGAGCAAGCACTCGCTTCTCAACTTGCGCAACAAGTTGGTCTTCAAACACTGCCTACGCTTGTATTATTAAAAGACTCTGCACCAGTAGATTTACTTGCAGGTGTTCAAAGCGAAGTACAAATACGCGAAGCCCTAGCAAAGCATTTACCTGCGCAACAAGACTTACTGTTAGAACAAGCAAAGCAAGCGTTATTAAAGTCAGATTTAAATGCTGCATTTAATTATGCAAAGCAAGCTTATGAAATAGACAGCGGTAATGCACGTATCAAGTTAGTGCTAGCAGACATATGTATTCAAATTCACAAGGTAGATGAAGCGCAAGCGCTTATAAATACAATAGATGCACAAGAGCAAGATGCTTACTTTAATAATATAAAAGCAAAATGCGAAGCCGCGCTTGAAGCAAAAGATTCACCAGAGATTAAAGAAAAGCAACAACAAGTAGAAAAGTATCCAAATGACTTAGAATTAAAAGAAGAGCTCAGTATTTTACTTAATGAAGCAGGCAGAAAAGAAGAAGCATTGGATGTACTGTTTACAGTTCTACAAAAAGATCTGAACTTCAACGAAGCAAAACCAAGCTTTTTAGCCATTATTGCCTCTTTACCTGATGGCGACGCACTCGCAGCTAAGTATCGCCGCAAGTTATATAGTATTTTATACTAGATTCTAATAACTATTACTTTTAAGAAGCACCTACATAAGGTGCTTTTTGCATTTTTAAGGTTTTAATTAATAGCTTTAGTATGGTTTAGCTATGTAAAAACAAGAGTTATCAACAGGGTTTTGTGGGTAACTTGTGTTTATCGTGTGCGCTTGCTTGGGGCTTAATTTTAATTACTATTTTATGCAAATAACGCTTGCGTAAAATCCGCCGCTCCCTATAATGCGACCCCACTGAGACGGGAAACGCCGAAGCATAGCAAGGCACGAACTAATCAGAGAGTTAAATAAAACTTCGGTTTTAAATCTTCCAAAAGAAAGTTTAAAACAAAGTATTGACTCGAAAAATAAAGGGTGTATTATTCGCATCCCTTGAGACGCTAAAGCGACTCAAAACGTTCTTTAACAATATAAAGCAATCATCTGTGTGGGCACTCGTACAGATTGAGTTCTAACAGCCAAGCTTAGTTCGCTAAGTAAGGCAAACAAATTAGAGTCTCAATTGAAAACTGAGTGACCAACAGAAGTAACTTATTTATAAGTTGCTTCGGCACAGTCAATTCAATATCGAAAGATATTAAAAAATTCAGAATTCATTGAGCTGTCGAAAGACATAAAACTTTTTAATTGAAGAGTTTGATCATGGCTCAGATTGAACGCTGGCGGCAGGCCTAACACATGCAAGTCGAGCGGTAACAGAGAGTAGCTTGCTACTTTGCTGACGAGCGGCGGACGGGTGAGTAATGCTTGGGAACATGCCTTGAGGTGGGGGACAACAGTTGGAAACGACTGCTAATACCGCATAATGTCTACGGACCAAAGGGGGCTTCGGCTCTCGCCTTTAGATTGGCCCAAGTGGGATTAGCTAGTTGGTGAGGTAATGGCTCACCAAGGCGACGATCCCTAGCTGGTTTGAGAGGATGATCAGCCACACTGGGACTGAGACACGGCCCAGACTCCTACGGGAGGCAGCAGTGGGGAATATTGCACAATGGGCGCAAGCCTGATGCAGCCATGCCGCGTGTGTGAAGAAGGCCTTCGGGTTGTAAAGCACTTTCAGTCAGGAGGAAAGGTTAACGGTTAATACCCGTTAGCTGTGACGTTACTGACAGAAGAAGCACCGGCTAACTCCGTGCCAGCAGCCGCGGTAATACGGAGGGTGCGAGCGTTAATCGGAATTACTGGGCGTAAAGCGTACGCAGGCGGTTTGTTAAGCGAGATGTGAAAGCCCCGGGCTCAACCTGGGAACTGCATTTCGAACTGGCAAACTAGAGTGTGATAGAGGGTGGTAGAATTTCAGGTGTAGCGGTGAAATGCGTAGAGATCTGAAGGAATACCGATGGCGAAGGCAGCCACCTGGGTCAACACTGACGCTCATGTACGAAAGCGTGGGGAGCAAACGGGATTAGATACCCCGGTAGTCCACGCCGTAAACGATGTCTACTAGAAGCTCGGAGCCTCGGTTCTGTTTTTCAAAGCTAACGCATTAAGTAGACCGCCTGGGGAGTACGGCCGCAAGGTTAAAACTCAAATGAATTGACGGGGGCCCGCACAAGCGGTGGAGCATGTGGTTTAATTCGATGCAACGCGAAGAACCTTACCTACACTTGACATACAGAGAACTTACCAGAGATGGTTTGGTGCCTTCGGGAACTCTGATACAGGTGCTGCATGGCTGTCGTCAGCTCGTGTTGTGAGATGTTGGGTTAAGTCCCGCAACGAGCGCAACCCCTATCCTTAGTTGCTAGCAGGTAATGCTGAGAACTCTAAGGAGACTGCCGGTGATAAACCGGAGGAAGGTGGGGACGACGTCAAGTCATCATGGCCCTTACGTGTAGGGCTACACACGTGCTACAATGGCGCATACAGAGTGCTGCGAACCTGCGAAGGTAAGCGAATCACTTAAAGTGCGTCGTAGTCCGGATTGGAGTCTGCAACTCGACTCCATGAAGTCGGAATCGCTAGTAATCGCGTATCAGAATGACGCGGTGAATACGTTCCCGGGCCTTGTACACACCGCCCGTCACACCATGGGAGTGGGTTGCTCCAGAAGTAGATAGTCTAACCCTCGGGAGGACGTTTACCACGGAGTGATTCATGACTGGGGTGAAGTCGTAACAAGGTAGCCCTAGGGGAACCTGGGGCTGGATCACCTCCTTATACGATTTAGAACTTATTTGTTCGTAGTGTCCACACAGATGATTGTTAATTAGTGCGTGTCCCTTTGGGATAACTAATTAATATGCTCTTTAAAAATTTGGAAAAGCTGATAATAAAATTCTGATGAATACATTGTATTTATCAAGAGTTTTCAAAAGTAAAAAAACAATGGTAGCAGTACCATTGAGTGCCATTTAGTTAACTCCTATGAGTTAATTGATTGGTATCTACTTTAGTATTCAATATTGACTTCTGGCGAAGTTAAACTGTCACAAAACAAAGACCCGTTTGGGTTGTATGGTTAAGTGACTAAGCGTACACGGTGGATGCCTTGGCAGTTGGAGGCGATGAAGGACGTATTAACTTGCGATAAGCTTAGTCAAGCTAGTAAAAAGCGCTTGAGACTAAGATTTCCGAATGGGGAAACCCACCTGCTTGCAGGTATCGTTAACTGAATACATAGGTTAACGAGGCGAACGCGGAGAACTGAAACATCTAAGTACCCGTAGGAAAAGAAATCAACCGAGATTCCGAAAGTAGCGGCGAGCGAAATCGGAACAGCCCTTAAGCTTATTATGTGTTAATGGAAGGCTGCTGGAAAGCGCCACGATACAGGGTGATAGTCCCGTACATGAAAAGACATTTTAAGTGAAATCGAGTAGGTCGGAGCACGTGAAACTTTGACTGAATATAGGTGGACCATCATCTAAGGCTAAATACTCCCAACTGACCGATAGTGAACCAGTACCGTGAGGGAAAGGCGAAAAGAACCCCTGTGAGGGGAGTGAAATAGAACCTGAAACCGTGTACGTACAAGCAGTAGGAGCCCACTTGTTGGGTGACTGCGTACCTTTTGTATAATGGGTCAGCGACTTATATTTTGTAGCGAGGTTAACCGAATAGGGTAGCCGTAGGGAAACCGAGTCTTAACTGGGCGATTAGTTGCAAGGTATAGACCCGAAACCCGGTGATCTAGCCATGGGCAGGTTGAAGGTTGAGTAACATCAACTGGAGGACCGAACCCACTAACGTTGAAAAGTTAGGGGATGACCTGTGGCTAGGAGTGAAAGGCTAATCAAACCGGGAGATAGCTGGTTCTCCCCGAAATCTATTTAGGTAGAGCCTCGGACGAATACTTACGGGGGTAGAGCACTGTTAAGGCTAGGGGGTCATCCCGACTTACCAACCCTTTGCAAACTCCGAATACCGTAAAGTAATATCCGGGAGACACACGGCGGGTGCTAACGTCCGTCGTGAAGAGGGAAACAACCCAGACCGCCAGCTAAGGTCCCAAAGTCATAGTTAAGTGGGAAACGATGTGGAAAGGCCCAGACAGCCAGGAGGTTGGCTTAGAAGCAGCCATCCTTTAAAGAAAGCGTAATAGCTCACTGGTCGAGTCGGTCTGCGCGGAAGATGTAACGGGGCTAAACTATGCACCGAAGCTGCGGATTCAGAATTTATTCTGAGTGGTAGGGGAGCGTTCTGTAAGCCGTTGAAGGTGTACCGGGAGGTATGCTGGAGGTATCAGAAGTGCGAATGCTGACATGAGTAACGATAATGGGAGTGAAAAACTCCCACGCCGGAAGACCAAGGGTTCCTATCCCATGTTAATCAGGGTAGGGTAAGTCGACCCCTAAGGCGAGGCCGAAAGGCGTAGTCGATGGGAAACAGATTAATATTTCTGTACTCGATATAATTGCGATGGGGGGACGGAGCAGGCTAAGCAAGCATAGCGTTGGTAGTCTATGTGAAAGTGAGTAGGGCGTTTGTTTAGGTAAATCCGGACGAACACTAAACCTGAGACACGAGACGAGTCACTACGGTGATGAAGTTGCTGATGCCATACTTCCAGGAAAAGCCTCTAAGCTTCAGATTATATGGAATCGTACCCCAAACCGACACAGGTGGTCAGGTAGAGAATACTAAGGCGCTTGAGAGAACTCGGGTGAAGGAACTAGGCAAAATCGTACCGTAACTTCGGGAGAAGGTACGCTCCTATCTGTGATGAGACTTGCTCTCTAAGCGGACGGGAGCCGCAGTGACCAGGTGGCTGGGACTGTTTATTAAAAACACAGCACTGTGCAAAATCGCAAGATGACGTATACGGTGTGACACCTGCCCGGTGCCGGAAGGTTAATTGATGGGGTTATCCTTAGGGAGAAGCTCTTGATCGAAGCCCCGGTAAACGGCGGCCGTAACTATAACGGTCCTAAGGTAGCGAAATTCCTTGTCGGGTAAGTTCCGACCTGCACGAATGGTGTAACCATGGCCACGCTGTCTCCACCCGAGACTCAGTGAAATTGAAATCGCAGTGAAGATGCTGTGTACCCGCGGCTAGACGGAAAGACCCCGTGAACCTTTACTACAGCTTGGCACTGAACATTGAACCTACATGTGTAGGATAGGTGGGAGACTTTGAAGCAGCGACGCTAGTTGTTGTGGAGTCAACCTTGAAATACCACCCTTGTAGTTTTGATGTTCTAACGTTGGCCCCTGAATCGGGGTTACGGACAGTGCCTGGTGGGTAGTTTGACTGGGGCGGTCTCCTCCTAAAGAGTAACGGAGGAGCACGAAGGTTGGCTAAGTACGGTCGGACATCGTACGGTTAGTGTAATGGTAGAAGCCAGCTTAACTGCGAGACAGACACGTCGAGCAGGTACGAAAGTAGGTCATAGTGATCCGGTGGTTCTGAATGGAAGGGCCATCGCTCAACGGATAAAAGGTACTCCGGGGATAACAGGCTGATACCGCCCAAGAGTTCATATCGACGGCGGTGTTTGGCACCTCGATGTCGGCTCATCACATCCTGGGGCTGAAGTCGGTCCCAAGGGTATGGCTGTTCGCCATTTAAAGTGGTACGCGAGCTGGGTTTAGAACGTCGTGAGACAGTTCGGTCCCTATCTGCCGTGGGCGTTTGAGAATTGAGAGGGGTTGCTCCTAGTACGAGAGGACCGGAGTGAACGAACCGCTGGTGTTCGGGTTGTCATGCCAATGGCATTGCCCGGTAGCTACGTTCGGAACTGATAAGCGCTGAAAGCATCTAAGCGCGAAGCAGGCCTCGAGATGAGTTCTCACTAGACTTTTAAAGTCTCTGAAGGGCCGTTGAAGACTACAACGTTGATAGGCAAGATGTGGAAGTGGTGTGAGCCATTAAGCTAACTTGTACTAATTACCCGTGAGGCTTAACCATACAACGCCAAACGCGTTTTATGTGATAGTGAAGCAAGCGAAGAAGTTAATATGACTAAAGTAGACATTACTTAGAAAGACTTAAAAAATATTATCAGATATTTTCCAAATTCAAGAGGTGACTCTTAGCGCGTAGCGTTAAATTTTAGGCACCTTGCGCAAAGAAAATGGTAGCACTACGTGCTTGTCATTAATTCTTTGCACCATATTTGCTTGGTGACAATAGCGTTTTGGACCCACCTGACTCCATGCCGAACTCAGTAGTGAAACGAAACAGCGCCGATGATAGTGTAGCATTTGCTATGTGAAAGTAGGACATTACCAGGCTTCAAATTCAGTCGAAGGACTTTAACCTTAATAATTAAAATAAGAAAATTGAAAAGAATTTTCTTGGTGACAATAGCGTTTTGGACCCACCTGATTCCATGCCGAACTCAGTAGTGAAACGAAACAGCGCCGATGATAGTGTAGCATTTGCTATGTGAAAGTAGGACATTACCAGGATTTAATTAAGAGAAACCCGTTACAGTAATGTGACGGGTTTTTTGCTTTTTAAAATTAAGAAAAACATCCCCCTTTAAATTCAACAACAAAACTAGTTGCGTCTATTCGCGCGTGCTAAAATCCAATTTTTATGAATGATGATATAGAGGTCTAGTTTGCCTACAGCTGATTATCAAAAGGTGCTTGATGAAATAGCACATGAAGTACGCCCTTTATTATCACAAGGAAAAGTAGCTGATTATATACCGGCCCTAGCAGAGGTCGATCCTGAGCAATTTTCTATTGCTATTTATACAGCTGATGGTGAGACTGTGTGTGCGGGGGATTGCTCCCAACGTTTTACTATTCAATCAGTTTCTAAAGTTATGACACTTACTATGGCACTGCAACGTTATGGTGATGAGCTTTGGCATCGAGTTGGAAAGGAACCTTCAGGGACTGCCTTTAACTCGCTTACACAGCTTGAGTTTGAAAAAGGGATTCCTCGTAACCCTTTCATAAATGCAGGCGCAATTGTAACGTGTGATGCGTTGTACAGCCGCTTATCTGCACCAATGCACTCTATGCTCGAGACCTTTAGGTTGTTAGCTGGTAATAGAGGGATAGTGATTGATAAAAAAGTTGCTAATTCTGAGTATGAATTTAGGCATCGTAATGCTGCTATGGCACATTTAATGAAGTCGTTTGGTAATTTTGAAAATGAAGTTGATGATGTTTTGTGGGCTTACTTTAATTTTTGTTCTATTGAGCTTAACTGTATTGAATTGGCTAAAGCTTATAATTTTTTAGCAAATAAAGGTGTTGATAATAGTTCAGGTCATCGTGTTTTAAGTAGCCGTCAAAACAAGCAGCTAAATTCGCTTTTATTTACGAGTGGTTTATATGATGCTGCGGGGGATTTTGGTTACAGAGTTGGTATGCCTGGTAAGTCAGGGGTATCGGGAACTATTTTAGCCGTGTTACCAAATAAGTTTACTGTGGCTGTTTATTCTCCGGGGCTTAATTCGTTTGGTAATTCGGTTGCAGGAGTTGCGGCGCTGGAACTACTATCTAAAAAGCTCGATATTTCTATTTTTTAGCTAAACGAAAGGGAGCAATAATTGCTCCCACCGTTATCTATTGTTCCCAATAAACTTGTTCTAAGCAGTCTTCGCGTTCTGGTAAACCACGAGATAAACGTGGAGAGTGCTGAACTAATACTTCATAGCTAGCTCGGTTAGCATATTTACTAATTTGCGATAATGATGAGTAAGTAATCGCTTGTTGCTGATGCTTAGCAGAGTTTGCCACGTTAAGTTTATGGTAAACATTCGCTGATAAATCATGTAGCACAGCGGCTAACGCACAATCGCCTGCACCATTGGTGTTTTTGATTGAGTCAGGTCCACCCATAAATGGGGCTGTATGGCTATATGCTCTGATAGGCTCATCGCATTCTGTTTTGCGCATAGCACGTGAAAATTCATATCGGTTAAAATCAGGTATTGCACCTGGTAATAACGGGTATTCGGTTTCGCGCTTTAAATTTTCGTCAACGTAGCCGGCCATAAATAAGCCTTTTTCGCCAGCAGTACAAATGACTAAGTCAACCCAATCAAGTGCTTTATCAGCAGCTAGTAGTGGGTCTTCAAAGCCCGTAATAGCTAACCCTTCTTCTTCGTTCATGGCAAGAATATCAACATGCTTTTCAACAAAGTTTGCCCACCAGGTCGGGTCTTGTTCAATTAAGAATTTAGTTCCGAGTGTAAGAACAACTGGCACACCTGCATCATTAGCGTATTTTACCGCTTGCATAGTCGCTTCAGTCATTGTTTCACTACCTTGCGTACGCATGAGGTAGGCACTGATCACTAATGCTGATGAATTTTCAATAAGGTTTTTATCGATAGATTCAGGACGTAAGTGATTCATTAGGCCCGCACTTATTGCAAAAGTACGCTCACCGGTTTCATCAATTAATGTAAAACAACGACCTATAGGCCCATCTACTGGTTGAAGATAGTTTAAATCTACACGGCTTGAGGTATTACATAAAAAGCGGTAAGCATAGCTACCTATTTTTATATTTTCGCTCATTACGCCTAATAAAACTGAGCGATCATCTGCAAGTACAGAGTAGTTGTGCATAGTGTTACCAATGGTCCCACCGGCAAACTCAAAATCAACCATATCGTTTAATTTTAAACGATCGTATAAGGCGTTTGTTATGTCGCTATCAATAACTTGCGACATACCTCTACGTAGTTGAAATTCGTCAAGGAAAGCTTGATCAACTTTTGCCTCTATATCAACAACGATCTGATCGATACCCGTAATATAACTACGTTGTAATCGCTCTGTTGCGTTAAGTTGATTGGTAAGTGGATCTTTGGCTTCCACTGGAAAATAATGTTTATGCCTGCGGCGTCCAGGAAATTTCATTTGCTACCCGTGTTGTGAGCTAAATAAAAAAAGCGTGAGATTATAGCGTAAATCAGCACGAGTGAGCCATTACAAACGGGTAAATATTGTTTTATTTTTGCAATAAAGTAATGAATGACGCACTTTAGAGTGCTAACTAGGTATAATCACAGCATAAAAAGTTATTTAAGTAGAAAGAATGAACGAGCCATTTGATGATTCCTACTGGATGGAGCAAGCGCTTTTGTATGCAAAGCAGGCAGAGTTGCTTGATGAAATCCCTGTAGGAGCGATTGTAGTAAAAGATAACCAGCTAATTTCAGTAGGGTACAACCGTTCAATAACCGATAACGACCCATCTGCCCATGCCGAAATGATCGCAGTACGAGAAGCAGGAAAAGTGCTTAACAACTATCGTTTAATAGATTGTACACTGTACGTAACATTAGAGCCTTGTTCTATGTGTGCAGGAATGTTGGTGCATAGCAGAATAAAGCGTTTAGTATTTGGTGCAGCCGACGAAAAAACAGGGTCTGCTGGTTCAATTATGAACTTATTACAAGAACCGAGGTTAAACCATCAAGTTGAAGTGTGTGGTGGTGTTTTAGCACAGCAGTGTGGCAATACTATTTCAGATTTTTTTAAACGTAGAAGAGCACAAATTAAAGCAGCTAAAAAAGCTGCTCGTGATGCGACTAATCTTTAATTAGTCGCAGGGGATATTTCTGACTCTACCATTTGCTGCATAGCAAACATTCGGCGACGCCAGATAATCTTTTTGTGCAGTTTGCGCAACATAACACGACGACGTGTGGCCGTTGAATAAATTACATTACGTTTTAATCTTTGTGTGCGTCTACGTTTTAGCATGTTTTCTCCTAATGCAAGAGTGAGAAAGGCACGAGGTATATCTTATAAATTAATGATATACAATTAACACACATTAGTGATCATTTGATGACAAGTAAACAGATATTTAATTTACTTAAATTTCGCTTATAGATATGGTCAAAAATAAACACCTAAATTAATCTTAGTTATTTTTTTCACTTGACAGCTCGGGCTCAATTATAGGTAGTTGCTTTTGTATTTGAGCTTCACTTGCCTCAATTTTTATCTCACTTGTTACGTTTAGCTTTGGCTCGATTACAGTGCTTAGCTCTACGATTGATTCAGGTTTTTCTGTAATAGCATTATTTTCATCTAGCCAAACAAGTGCATCGTAATAGCGACGAATATTATCAACATATTTAACCGCTACATCGCCACGCGCATAACCATAGCGGGTTTTACGGTAATAGCGCTTTTTAATTAACAGTGGTAAGCGTTTTTTTACATCAGCCCATTTATCAGGGCTTGCGCCTTGCTGTTCGGTAATTATACGTGCGTCATTAACGTGTCCCCAACCTACATTGTAGGCCGCTAATGCAAGCCATGTTCTATCGGGTTGCGGGATTCTGTCGGGAATACGCTTAATAAGCTTACTTAGATACTTACCGCCACCGCGAATGTTTTGCTCTGGCTCTAATCGGTTAGTAACACCCACTTGTTTTGCTGTACTGCGGGTTAACATCATAATACCGCGAACGCCTGTTGGCGATTTAGCGCGAGGATTCCACATAGATTCTTGATAACTAAGCGCTGCTAGTAAACGCCAATCAAGACTACCTGCATATTGTTCAAACCACGGTTGGTATGTTGGTAGAGTTTCTTTTATCGCTTCTATATAAGCTAGGGTATTTACATAGTTAAATTGGCGTACATGCCCAAAGTATTTTTCTTCAAGTACGTAAAGTTGATTACTTTGTTTTATATCACCAAAAAAAGGTACAAGTAGAGCATATAAAGAGTCGTCTTTAGATTTGTTGAGTATCCATGCGATTGGGTCGTTATGGGTAACTGAAAAGCCAATACTTAAATTAGGGTGATACCGACGAAACAGCGACAAGGTATGTGTATCGGCAAGGGTGTAATCTATCTCACCGTCAATAACTGCTTGAAGTAACTCTTCTTCGTCAAACTCTTCGCTTTCGGTCCAAGTGAGTTCAGGATTGTTTTTTTCATTTTTTGTAAAGTAAGCGAATGGCTACTTTTAGCTATAACGGTAAAGTTACCATCTAAATCATCAAAATCACGTGGGCGAACGCGCCCTTGTTTATAAACTAGCTTTTGGCTAATTGTGCGATAAGTTGGGCCATAGCGATATTGCTCTGCACGGGTTTTATTGTAGGTAAGTCCTGAGGCAATTAAGTCTAAATCCCCCTTTTCAAGGCGTTCAAACATGTCAGATAAGTTAAAGAAAGGGACTATTTCAAGCTCTACACCTAAATAATCAGCAAAGGCTTGAGATAACTCATATTCAAAACCTTGCTCTCCTTGTACTGCTTGATAATAATTACTGGCACTCGCAAGCGTACCCACACGTATTTTGTTTTGCTCTTTTATTTGGGCGAGTTGAGTTGGCTGTTCTTGCATATCACATGCGCATAACAGCATAACTAAAGTAATGATTATTATTAGTTTTTCTTTGAACATTGAGTGCCCCTTAAACTCGCCAGCCACCGTTATAGCAAAACTAAGCCATCACGTCACTTTACCTTTTATTTTATTAACTAAAAGAGGCTATAAATAAAGCTAAAAAGTTAATTTTATGAAAAGCGTAATTTTGAGTTAAATCTGAATGCTAATTGGACTATAATGCGTGCCTAAAATATCGTTCAATCCCTAACCCCGGATGAAATTACCTATGTTGATCCTTCGTGGTGCACCAGCACTTTCAGAGTTCAGAGTTAATAAAATTTTAGCGCGTTGCCAACAATCGCAACTTCCAGTCACTAACGTATACGCCGAGTATGCTCACTTTGCCGATTTAACATCGCCGTTGAGTAGCTCTGAGCAAACCAAGCTTGAAAAACTATTAACTTACGGTCCAACTATTGCAGAGCATACCCCAGCTGGCAAACTTGTACTTGTTACACCTCGCCCAGGTACCATTTCACCTTGGGCATCTAAAGCTACCGACATCGCCCACAACTGTGGTTTAAAGCAGGTTCACCGTGTTGAACGCGGTATTGCTTATTATGTTGAAGGTGATTTAAACGCAGAACAACTTGCACAAGTAACTGCGTTATTGCACGACCGCATGACTGAAGCCACACACAATGAACTTGAAGATGCGGCTCAGCTGTTTCGCAGTGATGCCCCACGCCAAATGTCGTCTGTCGATATTTTAGGTGGTGGACGTGAAGCACTAGCAACAGCCAATGTTGAGCAAGGCTTTGCGCTTGCTGATGATGAAATAGACTACTTAGTAGAAAATTTTACAAAGTTAGGACGTAACCCTAATGACATCGAATTGTTTATGTTTGCACAAGCGAACTCAGAGCATTGTCGCCATAAAATATTTAATGCTGACTGGACAATCGATGGTAAAGAGCAGCCAAAATCGCTGTTTAAAATGATTAAAAATACGTTTGAGCTAAATCCTGAAAATGTATTGTCGGCGTATAAAGATAACGCGGCAGTAATGAAAGGCTCAAAAGCGGGTCGCTTCTTCCCCAATGCGCAAGGTGAATATGCGTATCATCAAGAAGACATTGAAATACTAATGAAGGTTGAAACTCATAACCACCCAACCGCTATTGCGCCATTCTCAGGTGCTGCTACAGGTTCTGGTGGTGAGATTCGCGATGAAGGCGCAACGGGTCGTGGCTCTAAGCCAAAAGCAGGCTTAGTTGGCTTTACTGTATCAAATTTACGTATTCCAGGTTACGAGCAACCGTGGGAAAGCGATTTTGGTAAGCCGGGTCGTATTGTAAACGCACTTGATATAATGACAGAAGGTCCACTAGGTGGCGCTGCATTTAATAATGAGTTTGGTCGTCCTAACTTGTTAGGCTACTTCCGTACTTACGAAGAAAAAGTAACAAGCCATAACGGTGAAGAAGTACGTGGTTACCATAAACCAATTATGCTTGCCGGTGGTTTAGGTAATATTCGCTCTGATCATGTTCAAAAAGGTGATATTCCTGTTGGCGCTAAGTTAATTGCGCTAGGCGGACCTGCAATGAACATTGGTTTAGGCGGTGGTGCTGCATCAAGCATGGCCTCTGGTCAATCAAACGAAAATTTAGACTTTGCTTCAGTACAGCGCGAAAACCCAGAAATGGAACGTCGTTGCCAAGAAGTTATCGATAAATGTTGGCAGCTAGGTGACGAAAACCCAATTGCATTCATCCACGATGTAGGTGCCGGTGGTTTATCTAATGCGTTTCCTGAGCTTGTTAATGATGGCGGACGTGGCGGTAAATTCCAATTACGCAGCATCCCTAACGATGAGCCAGGCATGGCACCACACGAAATTTGGTGTAATGAATCACAAGAGCGTTATGTACTCGCTGTTGGCGTAGAGGACTTTGACCGCTTTGAAGCAATTTGTAAGCGTGAACGTGCCCAGTACGCTGTTATTGGTGAAGCAACCGCTGAACCTCACTTAACGGTGTCAGACAGCCATTTTGAAAATAACCCTGTTGATTTGCCGCTGGACGTATTATTAGGTAAAGCACCTAAAATGCACCGCGATGTAACGTCAAAGCAAGTTGTTGGCAAAGCGCTTGATATCACATCAATAAATGCAGCAGATGCAGCGCAGCGCTTAATGCGTTTACCTACCATTGCAGAAAAAACATTCTTAATAACAATCGGCGATCGTTCAGTTACGGGTTTAGTAGCGCGCGATCAAATGGTCGGTCCTTGGCAAGTACCTGTTGCTAACTGTGCAGTAACTGCGGCAACGTATGATACTTACCACGGTGAAGCTATGTCACTCGGTGAGCGTACTCCTGCAGCATTACTTAATTACGGTGCATCTGCTCGTTTAGCTGTGGCGGAGTCGTTAACTAATATTGCCTGTGCAAACATCGGTAGCCTTGAAAACATTAAGTTATCGGCAAACTGGATGGCAGCAGCGGGTCACCCGGGTGAAGATGCAGGTTTATATGAAGCTGTTAAAGCCGTAGGCGAAGAGCTTTGCCCTGCGCTTGGTTTAACGATTCCAGTAGGTAAAGATTCTATGTCGATGAAAACGACATGGAAAGATGAAGGTGACTCACAAGAGAAGTCAGTAACATCGCCGCTTTCACTGGTTATAACTGCGTTTGGTCGTGTTGACGACGTACGTAAAACAGTAACACCACAACTGCGCACAGATAAAGGCGATACATCGCTTATATTAATTGATTTAGGTGCGGGTAAAACCGCATGGGCGCATCAAGCCTTGCGCAAGTTTATAAGCAATTGGGTGATGTAACCCCTGATGTTGATAGCCCAGAGTTATTAAAAGGCTTTTATAACGCAATGCAAGCGCTTGTGGCTGATAGTAAGTTACTTGCTTATCATGACCGCTCAGACGGTGGTTTATTTACCACGGTTGCTGAAATGGCGTTTACGGGTCATACCGGTGTAACGGTTGATTTAGCAGCTTTAACAGGTTCAGACATTGAAGCGCTTTATAACGAAGAGCTAGGTGCAGTAATTCAAGTTGCAAATGCTGATTTAGATGCAGTGAATGCGGTGTTTGAACAACATGGTATAGCAGCAATTAGCCACAACATTGGCACGCTTAACAGTGACGATACGATTATATTTAACCGTGGCGAAAATACGGTACTTAATCATACGCGTACTGAGCTTCGTACTATTTGGGCTGAAACAACGTATCAAATGCAAGCACGCCGTGACAACCCTGAGTGTGCTAAGCAGGAGTTTGATGCTAAGTTTGATGCAAAAGATCCAGGCTTAAACGTAAAACTTAACTTTGATTTAAATGAAGATATAGCTGCACCATACATTGCAACCGGTGCTAAACCGCAAATGGCTATTTTACGTGAGCAGGGTGTTAACTCTCATTTAGAAATGGCGGCAGCGTTTAATCGCGCAGGTTTTGCAGCCGTTGATGTGCACATGAGCGACATTTTAGAAGGTCGTTTAACACTAGAGCAATTTAAAGGTTTAGTGGCCTGTGGTGGTTTCTCATACGGTGACGTACTTGGTGCGGGTGAAGGTTGGGCTAAGTCTATTTTGTTTAACGACATGGCACGCGATCAGTTCCAAAACTTCTTCCACCGTGAAGATACTTTCAGCTTAGGTGTATGTAACGGTTGCCAAATGTTATCAACGTTAAAAGAGTTGATCCCTGGTACTGAACATTGGCCGCGCTTTGTAACTAATAAATCAGAGCGTTTTGAAGCACGCTTTAGTTTAGTAGAAATACAAGAGAATCCGTCTGTGTTCTTTAACGGAATGGCTGGCTCGCGTATGCCTATAGCGGTTTCTCATGGTGAAGGTCATGCTGAGTTTGCAAACGATGCAGCCACCAAAGCGGCGCTTGATAGCGGCACTGTAGCGGTTAAGTTTGTAGATAACTACGGTAACCCTACAACGCAGTACCCAGCTAACCCTAATGGTTCTCCAGAAGGTATTACCGGTATTACGTCAACAGATGGTCGCGCCACTGTAATGATGCCGCATCCAGAACGTGTATTCAGAAGCGTTGCCAACTCTTGGCACCCAGATGAGTGGCTCGAGGATAGCCCGTGGATGCGTATGTTCCGTAACGCACGTAAAAACGTAGGTTAATTATATTTACGTTTATACAAGTTAGATTCATAATCTTACTGTAAAATTAAAAAGGCTGCATTGTGCAGCCTTTTTTGATTATACCAATCTGCTTATATATGGGGTCTATTTAACGTTAAGAAAATTACGCTAGAACTAGGCAAAAGTTTTTATATCTAGTTGTTCTAAATAAAAAACTTTTAACGACGTTATAGTGCAATTTAATTCGTTAAATTGATCAAAGATTTATGCAGGTTGGTATTAGTATAACTAAAAGCACAAAGCATTTAAGGATAGTATGTTTAAGCGAATTGGTTTAATTGTTGGCGTTTTATTGCTAAGTACCTTGCTGCTTAGTTATGTATTTCGCTTGCCGTTATTACAGTGGGCTATAGCGCCTGAGCTCGAAAAAGCGGGTGTCACATTAAACTGCCTTGATTTTTCAATCACGTCTGAACTAAATATTCATGCTGATAAAGTGTGTGTAAATTATCAAAATCAACAATTACAACTTACTGGTATTACTGCAAATACAAAGCGTGTAGATATTGAAAATGCAGTGCTAACAGTTAATCCACTCCCTAAAAGTGATAATGCTAATCAGCTTGCTAAAAATCTCGATTTAGCACTTCCCTTAAATCGCCCATTAATCAATATTAAACAGCTTGTAGTAAAAAGTGATGAGCTCAATAAGCCACTTAAAATAAGCATATTAGAACCCGAACTAAATAAATTTAATGTCTCAGGTGATATAAACGCAAGTGCAATTTTGACTGCTAATAAAGTAAGGGGTCAGTTTGAAATTAATGACACTTTTTTAAAGCACGTTATAAACACTAAAAATACATTAATAGCAGATTTTAACTTTAATACTCAGCAAGCATTTAGCTTTGATGGTATAGAACTTGAGTTAAATGGCGATATTAGCTCCCAGTTTGCTCACACGTATGAGCAGTGCAAAGTTAACGTATTAACCACTGGTAAATTGGCGACGCGTTTTAATTTAAATAGCCAAGCGTTAATGTTTAATACCGATTTGCTTAATAACAAAATTAATTTAACACCAAGCTGTACTGAGTTAATTTCACCAAGTGAATATGCAGGCTTTATTAGCAAACAAGTTCCTTTAAATTGGCAACTTAAACTCCCTCAATCAATTCGCTTAGAGGCTAGTGAGTTGAGGGTACCTGCAATTAATTTGGTAAGCGTGGGCGATAAGCAATTTGATATTTTAATAACAGATACAACACTAAATATTACATCTCCATTTAAAGACTTACAGTCAACTTTATCAGCTCAAATAAATACACCAAATATAAATAATATTAACGTTAATGCTCAGTTATCTGGCGCTGCGATTAAAGGCGATTACGCCGTTATGCTTGAAAATTTACCTGAGTTTGTACCCGCAACAGCGGATGGGCTTAGCCTTAGTGGTCACTTTAATATAAGTGAGTTTATAGACTCAAAACCAATTGGGCTTATAAATGCTAAATTAACGCTTAATAGTGTAGATGCGTTTAATATAAGTGCAGTGCAATACCAAGGTGATTTAATAGCAAAAATGGATAAACAGTTAAACGCAGAGGTAGCGTTAACTCAGCAATTAAAAAGCGCAGAATATAAAGAATTTAAAGTCACAGATATAAGTAACACATTAACAGCAAATGCTAATTTAGGCGTAGGTGAGTTATTTGCTGATCTAACAGCAAAAACGAATATAAAGGCTGTTAATAGCCCCGACATAAAACTTAATAATATAAAAGTAGAGTCTACGGGCTTGCAAAGCCGTGCACTAAAAGCCACGCATCACGCATTTATAAACGATGTTGAGTTAGTGATAAATCATCATATGTCGTCGCAAGCTCATCCATTTGAAGTGATTATTCCTGAGCAAAATGTACTGCCATTAAATACTGTTATTAGTCAATTTGAGCCACTTGCACAGTTAACAGAGGGCGAATTTAATGGCTATATTAGTGGCGATATAAACTTACAAAATGCACTGTTCAATATAGGGATTAGTCATGCAAGTGCACTGTATAACGATTACCTTGCGAGCGATTTAAACAGTACATTTAGCGGGGAATATAATTCAGGTAAGCTTAATGTAAAACCAACTACCTTTAATTTAAATGAGTTTAGGGCGGGTGCCGTAGTTAAAGCGATTGAAGGGCAATGGCAAGTTAATAGCAATACCGCGCTTATAAATGATGTAAAAGGAAGTGTGTTTGGTGGCGAGTTTTCATTAGATAGCTACACAGTAGGGAAGCCAAACCAAGTTGCTAATGTTAAGTTTGAAAATATTGATGCGAGTAAACTTGTTACACTCGACGATAAGTCGGGCATTGTATTAACGGGACGCTTGGCGGGGTCTTTACCGGTTCACTTTGATAGTGGAAAAATTGAAATAATTGACGGTAGCTTATTTAGCCAAGGAACAGGTAATTTAAAAATTACCAATAATGCCGCGTTTGATTCAGTAATGCAGCAACAGCAAGAGTTACAACCTGTGTTAGGGCTATTAACTAATTTAGATATTCAAAAACTTAATAGCAGTGTGGCACTAAAAAATGATGGTTGGTTAAAACTAGGGGTTAATTTGCAAGGCTATAATAAAGCAGAGCAGCAGCAGGTTAACTTTAATTATAACCACGAAGAAAACGTATTTACACTTTTACGCGCACTACGTTTAAGTGACGAAATTACACAAAAAGTTGAGCAACAATACTCACAAAAAGGAAACTAATAATGAGACAGTCGTTATTGATAAAAGTACTGCTCGCGCTGAGTGCTATTAGTGCACTCAGTGCCTGCACGCATCGTGTTGAGGTGTCTGCTAAAGAGCCCATTACTATTAATTTAAATGTGAAGGTCGATCACGAAATTCGCGTAAAAGTAGATAAAGAACTCGACAATTTATTTAGTGACGACAGTGAGTTATTTTAAGGAGCTAGAACATGAATACGAAGAAAAATTAAACATTATTACGTTAGTTAGTGCAGTATGTATGTCGTTCTCTGCGTGGGCTATTAGCCTTGATGACGCTAAAAACCAAGGTTTAGTAGGTGAAGATAGCTCTGGTTATTTAGGGCTTGTTGTACAAAACGCAGAAGCAAAAGCCGTTGTTGATGATATAAATGCAAAGCGTAAAGCGCAGTACTTAAAGTTGGCTAAAAAGAATAACTTGTCACTTTCACAAGTAGAAGCGCTTGCTGCCGCTAAAACAATTGAAAAAACCCAAAGTGGTCATTACGTTGAAGTAAATGGTAACTGGGTTAAAAAATAAGCGTTTGTTATTGCTTTATTTTGCACAAAGTTTTGTACAAACCAAAATAAAACCGAGCATTTAAGCGCTCGGTTTTTTACAGCCTTCAAGTAACTGCTGCCAAAAATCAATCCCCTTACGCCTTGCTAGATTTATATTATGCTCAGGAATAGATTCAGGCTCGTTATAACTATCAAGTGCTTCGCTCATACTTGCTTCGCGGATTAAATGCAATGTAGGAAAGGGCGCTCTATTTGTGTAGTTTGCGGCATCGGTTTCATCACTGTCAGCAAATACGTAATCAGGATGAAAACTAGCGATTTGATACTTACCTCCAAAGCCTTGCGCGACTAAAAGTGCATTAGCTAAATCGACCAAGTCTAAAAAGTCTTCAAAGTCACTAAAGCCGTTGTCAAACATGATAAGGGTTGTTTCGCGCTCTGGTTCACGGTCAAGCTCAACACATTGCTCAAGCATATCCATTACAGCATCATCCATACTCGTTGCTGGACTTACGATGTAATGAATACAGTTATTTTCTACTTCTTTTCGAGCAAACGGGCAAAAGTTATATTTAACAATAACAGATGATACCCATTCGCGGGTTTGGCTTATAGCTATGTTGGTCACGGTTTTGGCTCTAAATATTGATTAATAATGGTAAGTGTTTTTTGTATAGCACCTTGGTTTTTAGTTACGCATTGCGCAGCTTTAATACCTAAGGTTTGGCACGCTTTTGTGTTTTGGCTAAACGTTATAAGCTGCTTTGCGAGTTTGTCGTTACTATCAACCACTACAGCACCTTTGAGCTTTGTTAGCTCGGGATAAACATGGTCAAAATTGTATGTGTGTGGACCTGTTATTACACCTACCGAAAACGCTGCTGATTCCAGTGGGTTATGCCCACCTCTGCGAATTAAGCTGCCACCAATAAAGCTAACATTTGCAGCGCCATATAAACACTGTAATTCACCAAGCGTATCAGCAAGAAGTACTTGCTCATTATTATAGTTATTTTGGCTACGACGGCTAAAGCTAAGTGGGCTTTGCGTTAAAAGCTCTGCCACTTTGTCAAATTGCTCTGGATGGCGCGGGGCAATTATAAGTAATGCGTTCGGTTGTTTTTTTAGTAACTCTTGATGGGCTGAAAGTACCAGCTCATGCTCAACAGGATGTGTTGAGCCTGCCACCCACACAAAGCGTTCATTACTACTATAAAGCTGTTTAAGGTTGAGTACTTTAGCTAGTTGCTCTTCACTTGGTGTTATATCAAATTTTATTGAGCCTGTTACATGGCTTTTTGAAGCTTCAAGACCAAGTTCAATAAAGCGTTTAGCATCTGTTTTATTGTGACTCGCAAGTACCGTAATTGAGCGCATAATAATATGCGTTAATTTAGCGACCTTTTGATAGCCCTGCTGCGACTTTTCAGAGAGTCTTGCATTGATGACAAGTACTGGTATGTTTTTTTGTGGCTTATCGCCATTAAATTTGGCCATAGCTCGGTTTCTAAGATACATAATGCTTGTGGCTTTATACGCTTCAAAAATCGAGCCGTCGCAAACGGAAAATCGATTGGTAAATAGCTACACGCTACAGTATTTTTAAACTGGCTAAGTATTTGCTCTCTGCCTGTTGGAGTATTACAGGTTATAAGTATATTTAAGTTTGGATGCGCTTTTTGCAAAGCTTTAATAAGTGGCGTTGCGGCAAGTACCTCACCAACAGAAGCACAATGAAAAACTAAAGGTTTAGTTTTAACCGTAAATAAAGACTTACTGACAAACCCAAAGCGCTCTTTAAAGTGTGTACGATAGCCTTGGTTTTTTTACCTCGTAAAATATAGAGATAAAATACAATCAGTGGGCTAATAATAATTAATGCGAATGAGTAAAAAATGCGTGCCATACTGATCTTTCTTAAAGGGAAGTGGCGTTAGTTTACCGTGAAATAGCCGTTTTCTAAACATACTCGTTATAAAATATGGTCTGGGTTCAGTTATAACCCGATAAAATACACACAATTAAATAAAATTATGGAATAATGAATTTAATTTTTCCTGCCATTTCAGTTCCAAGAGGAATTTTTTCATGTCAATTATCGATTCAGTGGCAACTAGCTACGTTGAAACATTAAACCGTCATCAGGCATTATTTGAAACGATGGAAGCTTATCATCAAGAATCTATGCAATTGTTAGAGGCATGCCATAGTGCATTACAAGCTGGTGGCAAGATTGTTTGGTTTGGTAACGGTGGTAGTGCAGCCGATGCGCAGCATTTAGCAGCAGAATTTGTAGTGCGTTATAAATTGGAACGTGGTCCGCTTGCCTCTATGGCATTGACGACTGACACCTCTATTTTAACAGCGCACAGCAACGATTATCACTTTGATACGGTGTTTGAGCGCCAAGTTCAAGCGCTATGTAAGCCAGAAGATTTAGTTATTGGTTTAACCACATCAGGTACTAGTAATAATATTAATTTAGCATTAGAAGCTGCAAATAAACTAGGCGCTTTTACAGTGGCATTAACTGGGCGTGATGGCGGTAAAGTAAAAGATATTGCTAAGTTACCTATTATTATAAAAAATGACGAAACAGCACGTATCCAAGAAGCTCACATGTTTATAGGTCACTGGTTATGTGAAGCCATGGATATGGTTGTTGCGGAGCAGCAGTAATGGATTTATCGTTATTAAAAAACTTATCAGCGGCACGAATATTAGTTGTTGGCGATGTAATGCTAGACCGTTATTGGTATGGCGATACTGGTCGCATTTCGCCAGAAGCGCCAGTACCGGTTGTTAAAGTAAGTAAATTTGAAGACAAAGCGGGCGGCGCAGCTAACGTTGCAAAAAATATAGCGCGGTTAGATGCAAAAGTTGGTTTATTGGGTTTAATTGGTGAGGACGAAAGCGGGCAAATTTTAGAGACCATCCTAAAAGGTGAAAAAATAAGCTCACAATTAGTCAGTGTATGTGATTTACCAACTATTTCAAAAATGCGTGTTATTAGCCGCCATCAACAACTAGTCCGACTTGATTTAGAAGAAACGTTTACCGAGCAGCATAGCCAGCTTTTATTAAATCGCTTAGAGCTTGTACTTGATGAATACGACTTTATAGTGTTCTCTGATTACAGCAAAGGATCTTTAAGCTTAATTAAAGAGATGGTAAGCCTTGCTAAGGGCGCCGGAAAAACCGTTTTAATTGACCCTAAATCGCCAGATTTACATTTATATGAAGGTGCTGATTACATTACGCCTAATTTACATGAGTTTAAATTAGCGGGTGGTCAAACCGATTCAGAAGCAGCTTTAGCAGCAAGTGCGCGTGATTTAATAAGCAAAAATGGCATTAAAGCCATGTTACTTACGCGTTCTGAGCAAGGTATGTCGCTTATTAGTGCAGATGAAAAGTTTGATTTTGCAGCGCAAGAGCTTGAAGTAAGCGATGTAACCGGGGCTGGTGATACGGTTATAGCTACACTCGCGGTTATGCTTGGCGCGGGCATGGAACCTAAAGATGCTGTCGAAATTGCTAATTTAGCCGCAGGTATCGTTGTGAGTAAGTTTGGTGCAGCAACGGTCTCGCCAGAAGAGCTAAGCCGCAAGCTTGGTCAGTATTTACATACTACGGGTGAGCATTACCAAACACCATTTGATGATGTACTTCAGCATATTGAATTTGCAAAACAAAACGGCGAAACCATTGTATTCACTAATGGCTGTTTTGATATTTTACATGCCGGGCATGTACGTTATTTAGCGCAAGCTAAAGCACGAGGCGATAGACTCGTTGTTGGATTAAATAATGATGAATCTATTACGCGTTTAAAAGGGGCAGATCGTCCTATTAACCCATTAGGTGAACGTGCAATGGTACTTAGCGCACTTTCATCAGTTGATTGGGTTATTCCGTTTGGTAGCTTAGATGAAAACGATACTCCCGCTAAATTAATTGAGCAAATAAGCCCTGATATTTTAGTTAAAGGTGGCGACTACACCGTAGAGCAAATAGCAGGTGCTGAACATGTACTTCGCCATGGCGGAAAAGTTGAAGTGCTTGAATTTTTAGATGGGTGCTCAACATCAAGAGTAATTAGTAAAATTAAACAGTAATACCAATTTTATTAAAAACATGAGCATTCTAGCGTATTAAATAACTCACTAACTACGTTAAAAATTATTTATATAGAACAACTATGTATCATAATTTTAGCCTTGTTATTGAGCTGTTTTCTTATCGCTATAATAGAACAATAATTTAATGCAATTGGTATAATTACTGATTTAAGTTTGCTTAAAAAATACAAAAAAGGGATGAAAACAGTGTTTTCATCCCTTTTTTACATTTAATACGTTACTTTATTAATAGTAACGTATTAAAAGTTATATTCGTACTTGGCAAATGCAGAAGTATCGTTTTCAGCACCGTCGTTGTTAGATGCAAAAGCACCTAAAGTGACGCGGCCGCCCATAGAAAGCATTCTGTAACGCATTTCTAGCTGCTTAGAGTTAAACCCTATTTTAGTAATGGTGTTACCTAAGTCAGGATTATTTGGGTAACTATCTCGGTTATCGCTATTGTAATCAACACTGCGCAATTTTACCTGCCAATCGTCTCCATTAGATAACTGACCTAATAGGGTTAAAACAACTGACTGTGCATCGTTATCATAAGTAGAGCCAATAGTGCGACCGTGGTAACGGTAACCCGATTTGTAATCTGAATGCTCATAGTAGCAATTTTCAACTATTGATTCAGCTTGGCATGAAACACCTGTATCTATGTACTCTACATTTATTAATAAGTTTTGATCATATACACGCTGTGTTGTCTGTACACCAAATAAGTAGGCTCTATCAGCGGGTTTAAATTGTGAACTGGCATCTTCTCCAATCGTACTGGCATATACAGCATAAGGTTGGTTGAAAAGTGTATCTGACCAGCGAATATCTATGCCTGCTAATTGATTACCTATTTTTGACTCTAATTGGCTATCACAACTATCGCTTCCATCAATACAGCTTGTTTGTCCTGTAACTACATCAATAAAGTCACCAGCAGATCCTGGTTGTCCGTCTCCTGCCCATTGTGCAGACCAGCTAACGGCAATTTCTAATTGTTGTATTGGGCGTATATTTAATCTACTGCTCCAAAGTAAAGCATCAGGAATTACACGTGTAGACTCAAGTTTAGCCATTTGTGCGGTAAAGCCCCATTGACCAATCCAGCTTAGCCACGGTGTTTCAAAAGCAGTACTTTTTTCTCTGGTTACACTTAGTGCAGGTAAAGGTTTCGCATTACCAGATATAATTAAGCTGTTATCAACACCAGGTCCCCAAAATTGTTCAACAGCACCCGCTCTAAAAATCCAATTGCCTAAACGATAAGCTAAGTAACTATCGTCAAGTGAAGTGTCGTTACAATCGGTTAAAGCTTGCTGATCAGTAACTATATCGTCAGCCGTTTTTCCATCAGCTAAACATTTTTTACCGTCTTTTCTATAATTTACGGCTACTTTAGCTGCAAAGTTATCGCCTAAATAAGCGTAAGCTGCTGAAAGCTCTGTTTCTTGTGTATTTGTTGCACCAAAGCTTGTTGCTACAATTGGATCTGTGGCTGCAAAAGCTGATAATTGAAGACTATGCGAGCTACTATTTTCGGATTTATATCGATGTTTAACACGTAACAATGCATCTTGTAGGCTTGGTGTTAATTGCTCAAGCGGCATACTATCAACATCGCTTATAAAACTTTTCCACATAAGTGGGTAAGTGGTTACAGGAGCTAAAATAACGCCGGCATCGGCTAATTGTTGAATGTCAGCTCTTAATCCGTAGTCATCTGGTTTTACCCATGGTTCAGCGTTAATCGATACGCTCATTGCGCAAAAAAGAGAAGAAAGAAGAAAAATTCTGTTTCGCAAAGTTCAGATCCTTGTGATTTAGATTGCGGCTAAGTTTATCAACCTCAGGCGTCTATTGCAGCAAATAATAGACAAAATAGGGGGTATTTAATGTATAAAAATGTAACCTGTCTATCGTAATAACGATGTGGTTGATATACTGCGGGTTAAATAGGAAATTGAGAATGCAATGAGCAACAAACGACTTTTATTTATTCCAGTATCATCACCAGAAGGCATTGGTGAGTATATGCGCTCGTTGCTGTTAGCTCAAAGTTTACAGGATGAACTTCACGCTTCTATCGATATTCATTTTATATTAAATAAGCATGCTGCTTATGCAAAAAGCTGCCCATTCGAAACGACACTACTTGATCATTCAGCGACCAAAGAGCTGGATTATGTGTGCGATGTCATTGAAAAATTTAAGCCTAACGTTGTTATTTTTGATTGTGCCGGACGAGCAGGGCATATGAAAGCGGCTAAAAAGGTAGGCGCAAAAGTAGTCTTTATTTCTCAACATGCTAAAAAACGAGCAAAAGGCTTAAAGCTTAATAGAATCAATTTGATTGATGTACATTGGGTTGTCCAGCCAGACTATTGTATAGAGCCATTAACTTGGGCTGAAAATGCTAAGTTAGATATATTTCCTTTAGTGCGTCCACGTAATGTGGGCCCATTTGTTGCTTTTGCATCCAATGAGCAAAAGCAACAGATGTTGAGCCGATACAGTTTAGAACTAAAAAATTATTTTATAGTTAATGCAGGATCTGGCGGTCACACACTAAATGGTCAAAATTGCGCCGATATTTACTTTGAAGCTGCGCTTAAAATTGCTAAACAAACGGGTTTGAGGGGCGTTGTTGTATTTGGCCAAAATTATAGTAAAACGATCCCAAGTTCTGATAGCATTCTTTGTATCAAAAGTTTGCAAAATACTGAGTTTTTAGCATTAATGAGCCAAGCCAAAGTTGCATTGCTAAGTGGTGGTGACACCTTATTACAAGCAATTGCCGTGCACACACCTGCTGTTGCATGTGCAATATCTAAGGATCAAAATGCACGTTTAGACCACTGCATTAATACGGGGGTTGTATTAAAAGCAAATCTTAATATTGATGACATAGTGACCAAAGTAGAGAAAGTTATAGGGGTGGCTTTTTATAATGAGACAACTAGTAAATATGCTCAGCTTGAAAATATACACAGTTATGATGTTATTACTAATGGTGTGAAAAATATGCTTGATGGATCCTCTTTATGAATATCATTATTGTAATTGATTCACTAGTAGGTGGTGGTGCTGAAAAAGTAATGCTTACTTTGGCTGAAAAAATGGCGAAACTACAGCACAACGTCACTATATTATCTCTTGCGAGCAACGCTGAGTATGACATTCCTGATATAGTTAAAGTTGATAGCCTTTTTCCTGATAGAGCATCTAAAGTAGATAGATTCTGGCAGCGAAAAAATAGTATTTTGCAATTAGAAGCGTGGTTTGAAAAAAACAAAGCGAGATTGGCAATATTGATCTAGTGCTTTCTAACCTTGATAGAAGTAATAACTTGCTCGCGCTTAGTAATATCAAAAATGTTCACTTTGTTATTCATAACTCCGTCAATGCAGAACTTGCCCGTCAAAAAAAGTTAGGTCCATTTTCATATTTATACCTTAAAAAAAGTAAGCAAAACTTAAATGGTAAATCACTTATTTGCGTATCAAAGGGTGTTGAAAAAGAAATAACACAAGGGGATTTAATTAACCCAAGTGCAATCGCGACTATTTATAACCCGTTCGATTTTGAAAAAATAAGACAGCAAGCAAATGAGAAAAATAACGACATCCCAAATGAGCCTTACTTAATTCATGTAGGAAGGCTGGCCAAACAAAAACGCCACGATATATTATTTGCAGCATTTGCAAAGCTTGATAAAAAATACAAGTTAGTCCTTTTATGTAATAAACCTGCAAAAGCGTTAAAGCTTGCACAGCAATATGGCATAGATAAACAGTTAGTAGTGCCTGGATTTCAACAAAACCCGTACAACTGGATTCAGCATGCCAAAGCTTTGGTTTTGAGCTCTGATTTTGAAGGGCTGCCAACGGTATTAATTGAGGCTTTAGCAGTGGCTACTCCGGTAGTTAGTACTAATTGTACATTTGGACCAAGCGAGATATTAACAGGCGAGCTGAGTAAATATTTAGTACCCGTTCAACAAAGTGAGGCATTAGCCAATGCCGTTAAGCAGGTGCTAGCAGATAAGCCAAATGTAGAAAACGCAGATATTTTAAAACAAGTACAGGCAGAGCAGGTTGCTCTGCAGTATTTAGCATTGGCTAATTAACTTATATTAGGTTAACTGATATTGGCGAGCGCTTTGAGGTAGTTGCTGTGCAGAGTTTGCCAGTCACTCGCTTGCCAATTGAATGGCTTGTTTCGACCTTGTTCCTTTAAAAATGAGCGCTCAAGGCGTGCCATATTACTTTGTTGCCACTGTGGGTTAGGCGCTCTTATTTCACCTCTATCAAAGTCGATAATATACACATCACCAGTATCATTAAATAAAATGTTATTAATGTTTAAATCGGCGTGATAAACGCCTTTTGAATGAAATAGCGCGATTGTTTTAGCAATGCGCTCCAACTCATCTTCAGTCAATGGGCGTTCAATTAATATATCGAGTACACTTTTAGCGCCTTTAACAGCCTCGGTAATAATATCACCACGGTAAATTAATCCGCTGTGGGTTACTTTAGCTGCAACAGGGGTGGGTACGTTTAAACCAAGCTCTATAAGTTTACTCATTAAACTAAACTCTTTATACACACGGGTTTGTTCAAGCCCTGGGTATAAATATTGATCGCTTAGCAATTTACCCACTAAACCACCGCGCCAATAATGCCTAAGTACGGCTGTTAATTCGTCTTGTTTAAAAAACCATGCTGTTGCTCTGCCTTTTTTAGCGCCCACAATTTTATTTTGTTGTTGCCAATAATTTGCATCAAACCAATCGAGGGTAATTTGGCTTGTGTATTTAGGGTGGCTTAATACAGTGTGGTTGCCTTGCACGTGTTGTTTAAACATAGCTCTGTGTAATTGCTAAATAATGGGCCTATATTAGCGCGTTTTAAAGCGCAGGATAAGTGCTTGCAATAGCGTGATTATAATTTAAGATCGGCTTTTGTATTTAATACCTAAGGGAATGTGTGACTCAAGCTCCTAATTATTCATCTATTTGTATATTAAGACTCTCAGCCATTGGTGACGTATGTCATGGTGTGAGTGCTGTACAAGCTATTCAAAAAGCACACCCTAATGCAAAAATCACCTGGGTTATTGGCAAAGTAGAAGCCATGCTACTTGCCGACTTACCGGGTGTTGAGCTGGTGGTATTTGATAAAAAGCAAGGCAAAGCAGCGCTGAAAAGCTTAAAGCAACGCTTCAAAAACCAAAAATTTGATGTGTTACTTAACATGCAAGTTGCATTAAGGGCTGGGTTTGTAGCGCGCTGTATTCCTGCAAAAGTAAAAATAGGGTTCGATTGGGCACGTTCAAAAGAATTGCACAGCTTATTTATTAATAAACGAATAGACCCACAAGCCCAGGCGCATGTGCTTGAAGGCTTTAAAGGTTTTGCAAAAGCCATTGGTGTAGCTGATTATAAACCGAGTTGGGACATGCCATATACCGAGCAAGACCAAGCGGTTGCAGATGAGTTATTAACATCAGAATACCTAACTAATAAACTATTAGTAATATCGCCTGCAGCTAGTAAAGCGCAGCGTAATTGGCTCGCTGATCGTTATGCCACATTGGCTGATTATGCAAGCGAGCAAGGCTTTAAGGTGGTATTGACGGGTGGCCCAACAGAGCTTGAAATTAACCTAGCAAATAGCATTATTGAGCACAGTAACACGCCTATTTTAAATTTAGTCGGTAAAACAAAACTCAAAGAGTTGTTGTGCGTGTTAAAGCGTGGCAGCTTAGTGCTCGCGCCCGATACGGGTCCTGCGCATATGGCAGTAACTGTTGGTACGCCGGTTATTGGTTTATATGCACATTCAAATCCAGCACGCACAGGTCCTTATTTATATCAAGACTACGTGGTAGAGGTTTATCATCAGAACTTGTTTAAGCAAACAGGTAAAACGGCTGAGCAAGTACCGTGGGGTACACGCGTAAAAGGCGATGATTTAATGAGCCAAATTACAGTTGATGATGTAAAAGCGATGTTTGACCATGTTGTACAAAAAGAGTCTTTGTAATGAATGCACAACAAAAAAATAAAGCGCTTTTTTTAGACCGAGATGGCGTGGTAAATGTTGATCATGGTTATGTGTATCAAAGCGATAAATTTGAATTTATTGACGGTGTTTTTAGCACCTGTAAAACATTTTACGATGCAGGCTATAAAATCATAATCGTCACTAATCAATCTGGAATTGGTCGAGGTTATTACAGCGAAGCTGATTTTTTAGCACTGACCGAGTGGATGAAAGACCAATTTAGTGCCCACAGCATTGCAGTTACCGATGTGTATTTTTGCCCGCATCACCCTAAAAAAGCGCACTCTGAATATTTGAAAGAGTGCAGTTGCAGAAAGCCTGCGCCAGGTATGTTATTACAAGGCATACAAGAGCATAACATCGACCCTGCTTGCAGTATTATGGTGGGCGATAAACTCAGTGATATGCAGGCTGCGAAAAAAGCGGGCATCACTACACGCGTTTTAGTGCGTTCAGGGCAAAGCTTTGACGAAAGCGCTAAGCAAGAAGCTGATTTAATTATCGATTCTATAAGCAGTTTACCTGCACTTTTAAACACATAAATAAACTAAATAGACTTAGCTGTAAACTGGCAGGAATTCCTTCCAGTTTAGGGCGTTTGCGACGAACTGCAAACCGTGCATTTTACCCATTAAACTTTTACAATACCCCGCATAATAAACAGCCGCGAAAGTGCGGTTGTTTACCCGTTCAAATAGATGGAGAACCTAGATGAGAGCATCTGCTTTTTTTAGCCAGTTACAACAGCAAATTGAAGACGTAAAAACCGAAGGTTTGTATAAAAGCGAACGTATTATTAAGTCCCAGCAGCAAGCTCAAATTGAAGTTGCATCAGGTAAAGTAATCAACTTTTGTGCTAATAACTACTTAGGTTTAGCTAATAGCCCAGAGTTAATTGAAGCGGCGCAAAATGGTTTAAATAATCATGGTTTTGGTGTGGCTTCAGTACGTTTTATTTGTGGCACTCAAGATATCCATAAAACACTAGAGCAAAAAATCAGTGCGTTTTTAGAAACAGAGGATACTATTTTATATTCTTCATGTTTTGACGCAAATACAGGTTTGTTTGAAACTATTTTAGGCGCAGAAGACGCTATTATTTCTGATTCATTAAATCATGCATCAATTATCGACGGTGTACGTTTATGTAAAGCTAAGCGTTTTCGTTATGCAAATAACGACATGGCTGATCTTGAGAAACAACTTATTGCAGCAGATGAAGCAGGCGCTAAAACTAAACTAATTGCTACCGATGGCGTGTTTTCTATGGACGGCGTTATTTGTAATTTAGAAGCTGTGTGCGACTTAGCTGATAAATATGATGCGCTTGTGATGGTTGATGACTCTCACGCAGTTGGCTTTGTTGGCGAAAACGGTAAGGGTACACCTGAGTACTGTAATGTATTAGACCGTGTAGATATTATCACCGGTACATTAGGTAAAGCGCTGGGCGGTGCATCAGGTGGTTATACATCAGGTAAAAAAGAAATTGTTGAATGGTTACGTCAGCGTTCACGCCCATACTTGTTCTCAAACTCATTAGCGCCTTCAATTGTTACTGCATCAATTAAAGTACTTGAAATGCTTGAAAATGGCGGCGAGCTTCGCGCTAAACTTTGGTCAAATGCTAAATATTTCCGTGAGCAAATGGAAGCTGCTGGTTTTACGTGTGCAGGTAAAGATCATGCAATTATCCCTGTAATGCTAGGAGATGCCAAAGTAGCCTCGTTAATGGCTGATAAATTACTTGCTGAAGGCATTTACGTAACCGGTTTTTCATTCCCTGTAGTACCAAAAGGGCAAGCGCGTATTCGTACACAAATTTCAGCGGCACATAGTATTGAGCAACTCGATACAGCTATCGATGCATTTACCCGTATTGGTAAAGAAATGGGCGTTATTTAATTTTATTTTAAACCGAAGCCTCGCTTCGGTTTTATAGTTGAGTGTGGATTATGAAAGCATTATCTAAATTAAAAGCAGAACCGGGCATTTGGATGACAGATGCACCAAAGCCAGAAGTAGGTCATAACGACTTACTGATTAAAATTCGCAAAACAGCTATTTGTGGTACCGACGTACATATTTACAAGTGGGACGAATGGGCAAGTAAAACCATTCCAACGCCTATGGTTGTTGGCCATGAATATGTTGGTGAAGTTGTTGATATGGGTCAAGAAGTTCGTGGCTTTCAGGTTGGCGACCGCGTATCTGGCGAAGGGCATATTACGTGTGGTCACTGTCGAAATTGTCGTGCAGGGCGTGTACATTTATGCCGTAATACAACGGGTGTAGGTGTAAACCGTGAAGGTGCGTTTGCCGAATATTTAGTTATTCCTGCATTTAATGCATTTAAAATTCCAGATAATATTTCTGATGAGCTGGCTTCAATTTTTGACCCGTTTGGCAATGCCGTTCATACTGCATTATCGTTTGACTTAGTTGGCGAAGATGTACTTATTACTGGTGCCGGCCCAATTGGTATTATGGCTGCAGCTGTTGCAAAACATGTTGGTGCTCGCCACGTTGTAATTACCGACGTAAACGAATATCGTCTAGACTTAGCTCGCAAAATGGGTGCATCACGTGCTGTAAACGTGGCAAGCGAAAAGCTTGAAGATGTAATGAAAGAGCTAGGTATGACAGAGGGCTTTGATATTGGTCTTGAAATGTCAGGTGTGCCAAGCGCGTTTAATTCAATGCTTAATAACATGAACCACGGCGGTAAAATTGCCATGCTAGGTATTCCACCATCTGATATGGCAGTTGATTGGAACCAAGTTATTTTTAAAGGTTTAGTGATTAAAGGTATTTACGGTCGCGAAATGTTCGAAACGTGGTACAAAATGGCAAGCTTGATTCAATCTGGTCTTGATTTAAACCCAATCATTACACATCAGTATTCTGTGGATGACTTCCAAGCTGGCTTTGATATGATGATTTCAGGTCAGTCAGGTAAAGTGATTTTAAACTGGGACTAGTTTAAACTTATTTTACGAGAAGGGCGGCTCTAGGGCCTGTTGACCTTTCAGGATTAAAATTTGTTCAATCTAGGGGCTATTTAATCGCAGCGCGAGGTTTGTGACCTAGTGGGCTAAGTAAAAACCGAGCAACAAAGAGTAAATTGCCCCTAGGCAGAACCCTTCGGGCAGCGTATGTTTGGCATTTGTGCTACGTTATCGCCTATTTATGGGGAATAACCACACTACATAGGCTCTGCCTTGCCTAAATACCAAACATACTGCTGCAAATTCAACCTCGAAAGATAAACAGGCCCTAGCCGCCTTTTTTATACTATTAATTAAAGAGATTTCAATGGCATTTAAACATATTTCTATAGCGCAAACGTTAGATCTTTTAGATAAAGAAGACGTGGTAATTGCAGATATTCGCGATCCTAATTCGTATCAAGCCGGTCGCATTCCAGGCTCAGAAGCACTTTCTAACGGTAATATCGCACAATTTATGATGGAAAAAGAATTCGATCAGCCAATTATTATTGTCTGCTACCACGGTATGAGCTCTCAAGGCGCAGCTAGCTATTTAGTTGAGCAAGGTTTTGAAGACGTTTACAGTATGGATGGCGGCTTTACAGCTTGGGAAGCTGCTTACAGCGAGAAAGTAGAGCGATGATAGAGCTTGGCAGTTTAAATAACCCGCGCGCCGCACAGGGCTTTATAGATTATTTAAAAAGCCAAGGTTTACAAGGGCAATTAAGCTCCTCAGATGGTAGCAATGTCATTATTAGTGTTGCGCCTGAGCATTTTCATCAAATACAACCTTTATGGGCTGAATTTACACAAAACCCTAATCATGAACGCTATCAACAAGCGTCTTGGGATGTAGGTAGCACTCAATCGCCGCTTAAATATCAAGGGCAATCACTTAATTTAATGGCGCGATTTAAAGCGCTAAGCTGGCTTAATCAAACGGTTAGCATATTGAGTATTGTTATTTATGTTGCTTTTTTATTAGGTGGATTTAATGAAATTTATACCGCTCTGCAATTTAACCCATCACAACCACTTAGTTGGCTAACCCCCGCGCTCGTTCACTTTAGCGCGATGCATATAGTGTTTAATTTAATTTGGTGGATGTCGCTTGGTGATAATATCGAAAAGCAATGCGGAAAACTAAGCTTAATAGGTTTGTTTTTAGTGACTGCACTGATTAGTAATTGGGCACAATATTTAATGGTTGGTCCTAATTTTGGTGGGCTAAGCGGCGTGGTGTATGGATTGCTCGGTTTTTGTTGGATACACAGCTTTTTAAACCCTAACAAGCCAGCGCTAGTCAGTACGGCAATTGTTGGTTTTATGTTGATTTGGTTAGTACTTGGCTTTGCAGATGTTTTGTTTGTAGGTATGGCTAATTGGGCGCATTTAGGTGGGTTAGTTAGCGGTATGGCTTTTGCCTACACCGCCAAAATATTTAACGCAAAACGTTAAACACTAATGATATAAATATTTAGTGAACAAGACTTCACGGATGATCTCTTGTCCTGTTTCTTCTTTTAACAGGCTCTTAAGTTTTTCTACACACTTTGCGCGTATTTCTTCACGACCAGTGAGGGATTTTACTTTTTCTTCTGGCTCTTTAGATAAAATCTCTACTAAAGCGTCACGCAGTAATGGTGTGTGATGTTCGACTACAGCAATATCTGAAGTATCATTAAGCATTAAATCGACAGTGACACGCACATAGCCCATTTTTTTACTTGATGCACCTATATAATTAGTGATTATATCTGGCTCAAAGCCAAAATAACCGACGGTTGATTCCGCACGTGCCGTAAAGCTTATTACGCTTACCAAGAATGTAAAAAGACCTGCGTATACTATTTTTTTCATATTTTAAGCGTTTCCTAAAACCTGTTGTAAATAGTTTATACTTAATAATAGGTAATAAACAGCGCCAAACAATTATTTATATTAGGGTATGTTGATTTTTGCGGTATGAAAAATAAATAGCATGAAGGAAAGGCATAATTGAACTCGCTAAAAAACGATACACCGAATCCTCATACCAAGATTAATGTTTATAGGCGTCATGGAATATCTTATCAAAAGTAATGTGCTTAAGCGGTCGAATTTATAATCAGCTTGATCATAGAAAAACGCTTGAAAGCAAATTATATAATATGTGCACAGGTATTCAATGGCGAGATCTGACTTCTTATTTTAGTGCATGGAGTGCCATATGGAGTCGGTTTAGCTTATGGTCTAAAAAAGATATTTTGAACGAATTGTTTCGCATGTTATCTCGCGATACTGGTATGGATTAGGTCTTTATTTATGGCAGTATTGTTATGGCTCAGCAGTATAATTGCGGTGTAAGAATCGCAGAGAATGAATCAATCGGAAAAGTCGAGGTGGAAAGTCTACAAAAATTCACCTTGCAGTAGATAGCAGAGAGTTACCTGTTTACTATGAATTATCCTGTGTAAATACGCAGATACCTTCCATGCAGAGTCACTCGAAGCTAACTTCCCAGTAAACAGTGCAATACCAATCTGCTTATATATGGGGTCTATTTAACGTTAAGAAAATTACGCTAGAACTAGGCAAAAATTTTTGTATCTAGTTGTTCTAAATAAAAAATTTTTAACGACGTTATAGTGCAATTTAATTCGTTAAATTGATCAAAGATTTATGCAGGTTGGTATAAAGGCTACGATAGTGAAAAACTGAGAGCGTTCGTTTGTAATAACAGCGCTACACCTTTTATTCCACGTAAGTGTAACAGCTTGGTCGGTAATGAAAAGATTGACTGGTGTACGTAAAAATATAGGCACTTGGTTGGCAATGCATTTGATCGAATTAAGCAATATAGAGAAATAGCTACGAAGGTATGCCTTTGCTGTGCTTACTTATATGGGTTGTTATGTATTACAAAGATAACCCGTATGTTGGTTTTTAGGTAAAGCTGCATGTGGTTATTCCCCATAAATAGGCGATAAAATAGTATAAATGCCAAATATATGCCGCCTGAAGGGTTTCGTCTGGGTTAAGTAAACCTTAATCCTGAAAGATTAAATGGCTCTAGTCTTTTTACCAGAGTAATTATTTTACAATCATCCAATCTAGAACGACGTTTATTACTCATTTTACTTCCTCAATATTGCGTCAATGATCCCAATACAAAAATGGCTAGCTAACGCTTCCGTTTTCAAATTCACTGTAAATTACAAAATGATGACAGTGCTTCGCATCGTACAGACCTTTTCACATCTTTATTAGTTCTCAAAAAATTTAGATTTATTCAACAATAATAATAGGTTAAATAAACAGAACAAAAAAAATGAAATTAATCTCTAATTTTATTTGTGAACTTTACGTTAAGTTTTTATTTATTTTATGTTATTTACTTGTTTTAAATTAGTTACTGGGCTAGGGTTTTATTCTTAACAGCACTTATTCGCTCGACTGTTTTAATTATTGAGTCATTGCGTTCAAGTGGAAAGGTATCTTCAAATACTTATGGAGTTAATATGAAAGGATTAAAGTCTCTTTGCGTTTTAGCATTAGCGATAAGTACGCATTGCCATGCAACAGAACGTGTATCTTTATTCAACGACACGCAAAAAATTGCGCCTTCTTTACAAAAAAACAATCCATATTTAGTAATGCTTCAGATCAAAACTATCTACTCGCGCTAAAAGTATTTGCAGCGCAATACTCAGGTCACACGCTTACATTTCACCAAAGCCAAATTAGTCAAACCAAGCAAAGCCATACAATTACCCAAAAGTACCAAAATATTCCTATTTGGAATCAAGACCTTGTTGTACTGACTGACGAGAGTGGTGTAGTTGAACAAGTTTATGGCGATCTCATTGTTAATGTTGCTAAAGATATATCAACTCTAACTCCCGCGTCAGAAGAACAGCTAAGCGTAGCTCTAGATTCAATAATTTCTCAGTTTAATAATGAACGCCCCAGAGTGTATAGACGTAAATCAGCAGAGGAAGTCATTTATATAGATACTCAAGGAAAAGCACGGCACGCTGCTAAAATTGCCTTTTTCACCGATTTCGAGTCAGGGCCCTTTAAACCACAGAGAATTATCTCTTTTATAGACTTAACGACAAACGAACTCATCAGCCAATCCGATGTATTACAGCGGATCGTTTATGAGGGAGGAAGCGGCCCATCAGGCAATGACAAGGTTTCACGTCCAGATTATAAGCAAGTAGATTATGTTTCTTATCCACCAAAGACTTTTGTTGTTGCAATGGAAACTGACAATCAGCAAACCACCTGTTTATTCGATGCAAAAAACGTTGAGACTAGAAATTATAATCACGGCACAGCGCAAGTTAATAATCCTTATAGCTACAACTGCTCAGATTCAACTCGTAACAATTATAAAGAATATCACGGTGCCCGCTCTGCCTTGAATGATGCCCATCATCATGGACAAACAGCGAATTTAATGTTTGAAGCTTACCTTGGGCATAAGCCTTACTTTAATAAAAAGATAACTCAAAATGTCCATTATGGTCTTAACATGGATCAGGCATTTTACGAAAACGGCGAGGTATATTTTGGTGATGGTGACTACCTCTTCTATCCTATGGTTTCCTTAGATGTAGTTGCGCATGAAATCGCTCATGGTTTTACTGAGGAATTTGGCTCAAATACGCCAAAGTCAATGCTGACAGGACAGGCTCGTGCTATTAATGAAGCTTTTTCTGATATGGCGGGTGAAGCAGCTAAATACTTTTACTTGGGAACCAATGATTGGAAAAGCAATCACGAAACATTTCGCCTCGATGATGCACTGCGTTATTTCAAAACACCTACACTCGATGGAAATTCAATTGATCATGTTGATGACTATGATGACTCAGTAACTTCTCATCATGGCGCAGGGGTATTTAACAAAGCTTTTTACTACCTCACTACAACTGATTTAGATAATGAATACTCACCTTGGAATACAAAATATTCCTTTATCCTGTTTGCTAACGCAAATAAAAACTGCTGGACCAGCAATAGTAATTATCTTACTGGCGCAGATTGTGTAATGCGACAAACCCACACGGTACGTGATCAGTTGACTCAAGATGGGATTAAAAAGCAAGATGGTAGCCAATGGCTAATCATTGAATTACAAAACCATGTACGTAAGGCGTTTGCGCAAGTAGGTATTGGCCTGAAAGTTGACCATGGGCTCGAAAGCGAACTTGGTTATGACCGCCAATTTTTGGCCTTTGATTTTAAAAATTTGACCCGTAAAGATGGTCAGCAAGTTACGGCTGCCAACAGCGAGGGCTGGCAATGGCAGTGGAATTTTGGTGATGGCAGTTTGCAAAGTAGCGTCTTTGAGCCTAAACATAACTTTGCTATTGCAGGCGAATACAACATTGAACTTACGGCTATCGACCCTTCTGGTCAATCAGATACTTTCATGTTGCCTATTGACGTTTTTGACGACTATTGTCTAGCGCAAGGCATTAATCATAGTAAGTATTACTTATCGTCAGTTTCGTTAAATAACTACAAAAATGACTCTACTTCAAGCAATTACAGTGACTACTCATATAATATCGTCGACGTGGAGGACGGTAAAGCACTCAATGTAACGCTAACCGCAGCACCACATCCAGATACTCAAGACAAAACAAAGAACTTTTATGTCTGGTTAGACAAAGACAATGATGGTTTATTCCACAAGACTGAAGAGCTCGTGCTCTATGGAAGCACTAAGACGCAATTGACTGGCGAGATATCATTGAGTGGCGAGTTAAACCAAACTTACCGCATTCGTACTATGGTGTCATTTGGTTTAGTAAAATCAGCGTGTGGGGATATGTCTTGGGGTGAAGTTGAAGATTACACCGTTAAACTAATCGAAAACAATGACCCTGCTGATTTGAGAGTTACCGCTAATCAAGGCGTTAATCAAATGAGTTTTGATAACAGCACGGTAGATGCGCGTGTTAAGCGTTGGCAGTGGAAATTTGGCGACGGCACCACTAGTAGCGAAAAATCTCCTGTTTATAGATATGCGCAGTCTGGAAACTATGAGGTAGAACTAAAAGCGTATGATAGATTCAGCAAAGAGATAGGAAGTTGGAACAAACAAGTTCAGTTTGATACGACAATCACAGCAAAATTTACACCACAAAGATCTGGTAACACTATTTCTGTAAATACAGATCAAAGTCTTATGCCCCAAAACAGTACGATACAGTGGCAATTTGGTGATGGCGATAACTCTTCGGTTAGAGATACTCAGCACACCTACCAAGCCGATGGTGAGTACACTATTACACTCACAATTGAACATGTCGATGGTACGCAATCGGCCAGTGAAACGGTAAAAATTGGCGAGAGCAATTTTACTCCTGAAGTGAGCTATACGGTAAACGAACAAGCAGATGGTACGTTTAAGGTAAGCTTTAATAACACTACCAAAAAACCTGAAAATGCAGCTTGGGATCCCGATGTTACTCTCGTTTGGGATTTTGGAGACGGCACAACACTTACACAAAACAGTAATTTTGGCCAAGACACAGAGCATACATATCAAGTCGCTGGAACCTATACCGCTAGCTTAACTATTAGTTACGACAAACCTTTGTGGGATGATTGGGGAAGCCGAGCTACTGGCACCAAAAATATGCTGCTAGAGCTTAAATCAGCACAATCTGTTGAATATTGCACGGCGGTGGATCTCACAGACTATGAACACATTAGTAAAGTGACTTTCAATCAAGATGGTCCGTTTAGCAATGCGCAGCAATCTGGCGTCGTTAACCCGAATAATCCAATCAAACTATATGCCACACAGAGTAATACCTATCGTATTGAAGCCGGTTATGCAGGCAGTGAAACATTCGCTGAGAATTACCATGTCTGGATTGATTTAAATAGTGATGGCCAATTTGGTAATGGTGACTGGAGAAACGACAAATCAGAGCTTTTAATAATGGACTTCGACCAGACTAACCAAGACTACGGTAAAGGTTATGTTGAAGGGGAATTTAGCATTTTAAGCAATAAGTTGTCACAGCCTATCACGACGACTCGTATGAGAATTTTGCAGTATTACGGATTTAGCAGAGTAAATAGTATTAATCCTTGCTCTGACTATAGCAGTGCCGCAACCTCGGGGAGCGGAGAAATTGAAGACTACCTTGTCGAAATCTATAAAAATTAAGGAAAATAACATGAAAAAACTAAATAAAAAGGTGCTCATGCCGCTTGCAATCGCTTTAGCAATCAGTAACGCGGTAGCTGCTAGCAACTATATTAATGAACAACAAGTTACCACCGCGTCAAAACAGAAGTCTGGGCCTGCAGCAACGAAGGGCACAGCGGTAACACAGCCGGATCAATTTGGGATCCGCAAGCTAGATATGTCAAATCCACAGCACTATCAATTGGCAAAGTCACGATTGATAAAAGCAAATCGTATTGAGAGTGATTATCCGCAACTACATAAAACGCTAGATGTAGCTAAAGGACAGCATTTATCAGCAAAAATGAACATGACAACGTCTGAAGTGCCACCGGTTAGTGAAGCTGAAGTCGATATCATCAAAGAAGCGCATTTCTTCTTGGATATGAACTTAGCCATTTCATCAGATACAAACGAGCCATATATTATTGTACGTGCAAAAAGCTCACGTTTTGGCGGTACAAAAGCGACTTACATCGACTTATTATTAGAAGATGCAAACGGCAATCAGCTTGCTCCTTTGGGCTCTACATTTAATGTGTTGTATGGCAAAGACACGCTTGCAACTTCGACTATTTCACTGAAATCATTGAAGGCAAACTTCCCAAATTTAGATACCATTTATGCCAGTTCATATGTGGAACTTGAGCAAGAAGATGGCACCATCAGTACAACGATGAAGTATACTGAATACCCCTTCTCATGGGAGCATTTTGAAGCACTTTATGGCTCAGCTTCACCAGCTGCAAAGGGCGACGCTCCAGTATCTGCACTTAACGTTGGGATCAGTTCATCATTGGACACACGTCCAAAATACAATGCAACTGCACCTATCGATAAAAACAATGATGCTGTTATTAAAATCTGTCTAAACCGTAGTCATGCAGACTGTGACTACGCAGCAGATCAAATTGGAGATCCTAACGAAATTACGGATGTAAACATCCCATTCAACGGTGAATTACGCATTCCTCACGAGATCACTGATATTTATCCAACTATAGGTGATTTACCAAACGGTATAGATGAGCCAACAAATATCTATTTACAAGAAGGTATCTATGGTGGCGCGACAAAGCAAAGCTACAAAGGACTCGAAAATGCAGTTAAACAATTTTCTGACTATTTAGAATTTGAAGTTGATAGTGCAAACCAAGAGTCGATCATCCGCTGGAACATCCCGCGTTCAGAAGGTCGTTTTGGCAATGCCAAACTTTTCTCGAATATCGCCCAAGCAAACTGGTATATGACATTTGCTGTTAAAGGTTATCCGTACTTTAAAAAGGGACGTGGTGGCGCGAATGCATTCCAAGTATCGTTAACGTCAGAGACATCAGCGCGTTTTGGTAACTTTTATAGTGAAGTGTTGCCTATGATGAAGCTTGGTTACAGTTGTTTAGCAACCGGCACAATGATCACTATGGCCGATGGCAAGCAACGCGCTATTGAAGATATTGCGAAAGGCGATTTGGTGTTAGGTGCACTAGCTTCGAATACTCAAGTTAAAGAACCTATGCAAGTTATTGATGTGTCAGTAGGAATTGAAGCGATTAAGATGTATCGCATAAAAGGCGCTGATGGCTCTGATATCTTAACAACTGAAACCCACCCAATTTCTACCTCTAATAAAGGTCTTATTTGGGCGAAAGAACTGCAAATAGGTGATCGTATTCTTACGGAAACAGGTTCTGTGCTTGTTACTAATGTAACAAAAGAGAAGTACAAAGACAAAATCTACAATTTGAAACTGGCGCCTACAGAAAATTCGAAATTCGCTGAGTCTCGTAATTTTGCAATGTTTGCAAACGGCATGGCGGTAGGGGATTTGGCTACTCAAGACGAATTGAACTACAAAGATCAGAATATTCGCATGTCAGAAGAAGAGATTCTTCAACGCCTTCCTGAAAAGTGGAAAACTGACTATATCAACAGTTTGGATTAATCAGGCCACTAGGCCTTTCTATTCGAAAGGCCATACTTCTCTGTAAGGAATTAAATATGAAATTTACATATTCTCCATTGGCACGTGCCATGGGGGTAGCGGTTTTTTTGCCTGTAGTTTTTCAACCGCAGCTGAGCAAATAGGCAATTTTAACTTTGCTACTCAAGCAAGTAACTCTGACTTAGATTCAGTCACGCTAGGTACCGCTTACCACAGTGAAAAAGAAGGTTTTTATGCACTGCAAAGTGTACTTGGTCAAGTAGATGAAACCTATGGTAATACTGAAATGGATTTTGTTGTCGGTGTTGACATGAGTTATAGCCAACTATCGAGTATGCTTGATGGTAACTTAGGAGCGGCCCTTGATGTCCCCGTAATAAAAGTGGGGGTTGGCGCAAGCTACGCAAAACAAAATACTGCAGATAACTACACCGGTACTTACACACTATTTCTCTCCTTAAAGCCAAAAAAACGGCTGTTAGTTGCAGATCCTCAAACAGGGTTTAAACCTACACAAGCCGCGCTTGATTTGGCCAATGCTAATCCAGGAGACAAATTCAATAATATTGGTAATGAGTTCGTGTCAGCGATTGAATATGGATCTCAAGTGATGATCAACCTCAAGTTCCAATATAAAAATGACGAAGACAAAGTAAAATGGGGGGGACAGCTTGGTGTAGATTGGGCTGGTAAAGTCAATGTCAGTGGTAAATTGCAAAAAGTAGACGAAGACGTGAAACGTAATATCAAAATTACGGTTTCAGCATTACAGTTTGGTGGCGACCCGATAGAGCTTTTGAAGGTGATCCCAAATCAACTCGTCAACTGTACGATGGAAAACCCGACACCATGCTTTGATGTTTTTAAAAACAGCATCGATTACATCAAAACCAACTACGTTGCTCAGTTTGATACCTTGGATAAATATAACGTCGGTAGAGTATTGACACAAAGTTACACCGATTCAGGGCCAAGTCTATCTCCTTTAGTACCTGATGATGTGTACCCAGCTAAAAGCATCTTGACTAAATTGGCGCTCAAAAACATGAGTGATGATTGGGTGCAGGCAATTCTCGATAATCGTCGTGCGGATAACGTACTCAATTACTACGCCAGTGAGTTGAATAACTCACATCGAACTGCATTAGAAACCATTCGCGATAATTCACTCTTTAACTCTTTTATTTTGGCGGACGCCGTTGATTTTTGTAAGCGTAATCCAATAGGCAATTATTGCCGTGATAGAGAGCTACAGACTCGTGGCCGCGTTCATCAATATGACCGTAAATGGCTAGAATTATAAGGAATAAGACTATGTTAAAAGTCATGCTAACCAGCACATTAATTACCTCGTTTGCTGCCATAATAGTGCCATCAGTACAAGCGAATACGACTTTATTTGAATCTCGAGATGTACTCACACCACAGCAAGCGTTAGGTCGCTTTCAATGGTTGGAAAAGTGCTATTCAGGATTATTGGTTGAGGTCTCTGATAATATTTTCGACCCCACAACCCCCATTCCAAACGATGAGAAAATAGCGGATCTTAAAAAAGTGATGCTATACGAAAATAATACCCTTAGGGGAGATGCTAAATATCTCACCTTTGGTGACGAAGATAATGCGAATCCTAAGAACTGGTTTGCGGGTAAATTACCAACTACCTCTTGTTTTCAGATCCCGTCTGACTATCGGATCAGTGCTGTTATGGTCACCCCTACAATGCCAAACTACTGTACGACAAAGTCTCGTGAGCGAACCTACGAATTCATCCAATCGGTGAAATTTTCCAATATTGATAACACCAGCAGCAGCACCTTTTACAGTAACTATGTTGGCGATACCGCGAAAATATATGCAGATAAAAGCTACCAGTTAACATTAACCCCGGGATTTAGTAGTGCAGAAGCATACCCTGAAACTTGGCATGTGTTTATTGATTGGAACCAAGACGGTGATTTCAATGATACAAAAGAAACCTTGTTTGCTGGTGTTTCTGAGCAAGCAACTCAGGTCGAAATTACCCCACCAACAGGTGCAAAAAAGGGCATGACGAAAATGCGCGTTACCATGGATTACTTGGGTGGCAGCAATGATGCATGTAAAGAAGTAGACTCCGGAGAGGTAGAAGATTACCTCCTTTACGTGAAGTAATAGGTGGCAACATGAACTTATACAAACAGACTATCGCGGCACTTATTGCCTGCACTACACCTTTCGCATTCGCAGATTCAAATTTTGTGAATGAAGCACAGCTAATGCAAAAAGCACTCAATGTGAATACCTTCCAAAGTGAAATACCTGGATTGGTGAACGATCACATTGTGTTGGGTACAGCCTATAACAGCGATCAAAAACGCTTTTTGAATGTTCAAACTGTCGCAGGTGAAACCATTGAAACCCTTGGTAATACTCGTGTGCAATTTGAATTAATAAATAATGGCAGCTACGACGCAGTTCTTCGTCAGCTAAATGGTAATGTTGATGTAGATGTTGGCTTTCCTGTTATTCGTATTAAAGCGGGTGGTCATTTAGCCAAGGAAATGTCCTCTACTGAGTTTTCGAATACTTATACCTTCCAAGCATCGTTGACACCCAAAAAACGTGTTCTTATGCCAACAGATGCCAATATTGGTTATACATTGACACCTTCAGGTAATACGCTAGCAAATGAGTATCAAAGTAAACTAATGAGCATGGCTGGTGATGCCTTTATTAGTGAGATTGAATACGGTGCTCAGTTACTTATTAACATGAAAATTGAGTACTTAAGTGAGCAGCACAAAAGTGAAATTGGCGGTTATTTAGGCGTTAGCTATGGCGCAGGAAATATTGGTATTAGCGTCGATGGTAAGCTTAATTATATTGACGAAGATCTTAAGAAAAGTGTGCGTATCACCGTCAGAGCATTGCAAAAAGGGGGATCCTAAGCAGCTGCTAAGTATAATTCCTAACAATATTATCACTTGTTCACTTGATAACTATGAGCCTTGCTTTACCTTATTTGAGCAAGCGGTGAACTATGCGAAGAACGACTTTGGCAATCAGTTTAATGCACTCTCTGATTATAATGTTGTGCGTTACAAAGCGACTCCTTACGAGATCAGTTCACAGGATTTACGTCGCTTAGACTCCGGTAATAAAGATATTCGCTTTGAAACTACCTACCGTACTTTATGGCTTGAAGATCAATTCAAAAAGTCGGTTAATCATGAGCACCGTGCTCGTGGTGTGCTTGCACAATACGCTAGCTGGATGACTGATGTACAACGTCAAAAAGCAGAAAGCGTGCAGGAAGCCGCTTACAATAACGCTTGGATTTATGAGCAATATGCCCGGGTTTGTCGCGATAACCCTTATGGGGCAGCATGTTCAGATGCATGGAATGATTACCTCAACACCTGTGGTGGTAGCGGTGTCGGCTGCATACAAAGCTACACGCTTGCTGATCTGAATATACCAGCGGATAACATGAGCCAATATTTCAAATGCGAAAATGCTCGAGAGGCAACCGCGAACTTTGGTATTGAAGAAAACCATGTATCGCTTGGGTTTAGACAATTAGGTTGGGCACCATCATTTGTTGATGCTAATGACCCCGCTGCGGGTGTGATGGCATGGCTACCATGTAAATCAGCCCTTCCAACCTATGGAGCTGCTTTTGAAAATTAGCGAGTAATAAAAAATGCTAAGATTCAATTAGTAAAATTGGGACGTGGTAAGTAATAAACAATCGAATATTGAGTTATTGCTTCCTCGCCCTTTGCCTCTGCAAACCATTTACAGGAATTTATGTATGCACTTAATAACCATATTAATAGTGCTCTGTGGCCTGTTAAGCTTTTACGCAAATGGACATACCTATTACTCTTTAAATACCGAACAAGAACAGCTTGGACACGGGTTTGAGCAGAAATTAGGCATACCGCTTGAACCATGCCTCGATGGTCAGTGGCAATTTCAAGGCGGTAGTATGGGCGATTTGGCTTATCGTGGCGACTTTGACTCAGATACCATGATCAATACCATCACAGGCAGCGTAAAGGCTGGTATCAACTTGGTTATTTTTGGAGGTTCAGCCAAATTTTCCATGCGCAGGAAAGTAACAAAAAATAGAAATTCTGCCGCCTCGGCAGTAGAATTAACCTATGAAAAAGGAAGTTATAACTTTGAAAATAGAACGACTAAAATGGCTATTCAAGGGCTACTAAATACAGATCCAAATCAAGTAAGAAGCCGCTGTGGTGACAGCTTTATCCACAATATCAAACTCGGCTCGCGTATCTATGTAACAGCCAAACTCCATTTTAAAGATCGCGCTAAATACGAATGGTTTCAGACTAAAATCAAAGTGAAGTTTCTTTTTTAGTAAGACTTTTACTAAAACTAAAGTATTTCAAGAAGCTACCAAAGATGCTGTATATACTATTCAGGTGAACACCGATGGTGGTATGACGCCAGAACTAGCAGGGCTAAGTAAAAATGGCACTATGCATTGTAAAACCGATAATCTAACTCCTTGTATAACGTATGCCGATAATTTGTTTAGCTATTTATTTGATGGTGGTGACTATGTTGATGATCTTAAAGACGAACATTTAAATATTTTAAAGTATGAAGTCGAAAGTTACGAGGATTCTGGCCATTATGACTTAGCCTATGCTGGTCAAGCTGCAATATCTGAGCGCTATATTGCGCTGTCCGCAAGGCTCAGAAGCTATCAAGATTTAGTTTATGACGAGATAGAGAGGTTGAGTGCGTTTAAAGCGGTATCTGAAGAGCCGCTTGAAATCGAGCAACTAGCAGCGCGTATTACTGCACGTAATACTCAACGTATCGGACTTGAGCAAGCTGGCGAGTATTGTGCAATTTTGCCCGGAACAACTCTTTGCGAAAGCCGTATTGAGTCTGCGATAGCGAACGTTGACTAGTTGAACAAATATTTGGAAGAATATCTGCGATACTGCACGGTCTTAACCCGTTGTCTAGCCACATTAGTTAGATTGTTCTTTAACTAATGGGGTTATTTAACCTGAATTTGGATGAAAAACAGGCTAATCGAAACCTCAAGTTACTTACACACTACAGTCTATAATTTAGCCTAATAAATTGAAAAAATAGCGTATTTGTTCTAGAGTGTAAACTTAATGATAAAAAGCTAAAGTTAACTTATATTTCATTGATTTATAATGTCTTTTTATATGCCCATCGACTAAGGATAGCCAATGACTTTTTTTAAATCACTTTTATTGCCGACAAATCTCATCCAATTAAATCTTATTCGATTTAAACAATTCACCTCTATATTTATTACTTTATTCCTCGTTTCGTGTGGCGGCGGCAGCTCTGGCTCTCCTGAGATAAAACTACCGCCAATTGAAGAACCGCTAAACTCTGTTACTGAAGTACCAACAAATCAAATATTACATGCGTTTTTTCGTGATCAAGATAGTTCTATTGGCAAACTATCTGGCAGCGTAACTATTGTCGCGCCTGAAGTTATTGATAGTGACCCCGCTAGAGTTGAGTCTGTATGGGCTTATTGGGTAGATGAGCAAGGAAATAAACAGGGTGATGCTTGGTTAAAAACTATGAAAAAATCGGTTTACGATCTTAATATTCCAGAGGATACAAGTATACCTGAAAATACCAATGCGTTACTTCTTTTGCCGGTAAACACCATTGGACAGGCCACGAAAGGTACCCTTATTCCCTTTCATGATTTCATCGGTAATGTTGAATTATCGGGGCCTGGTGGAAATAAAGTTCACACTTGGGATTATGGCGTTGGTCGCAAGAAAATTTCAATTCAACGCACAGAAGATCAAGGTGGATTATGTATTTTTGATAATGGTTTAGTTAGTATTACGCATATGAATAATACTAAGGATGAAGTTGGGGAGAGTTATAATCGTAACGAACTCCCTAACGATATTAATGAGAATGCCTTCCCTCCTTATTCCTTTTTATGTGGTACGCAGCCAACACATTCCGAAGATATGATTTCTGATGAGACTGGGGTTTGGACGTATTCAACGCTAAATGACGCCATGTTTTACGGCACACTAGTTTACAATAGCTTTGTTAAATACCTAGGGGAGCCGCCACTGGAGGACAAAATTAGAATCCGTGTCCACTATGGTCAACAATATGAACAAAGCGCCTTTTGGGATGGCGCATATGCCAACTTTGGTGATGCGTATCCATTATTTTACTCAATGGCTTCACTTGACATCATTGCGCACGAAGTAGGCCATGGAGTTTTAAATAGAATATCTGATTTAAATCGATTCGATCATGAAATTAGTACTGATGCTCGTACCTTGCATGAAGCCTTTGGCGATATCTCAGGTGTAATGGCAAAATACGAGTTTACGGGACATTCAGATAATTGGATTCACGGCCAAGAGAATGGCGGCTTTATTCGTCATCTCGATCAGATAAAAACTGAAAATGGTGCAATTGATAGCTTTCTTGATTATGAAGAGGCTGGTGATAATTTCTATTTACGCATTGGTATGATCACCTACCCATTTTATTTACTATCAAATCAATGGGGAATAGAGCCTACCTATAAAGTGTATTTAAATTCAGCGAAGGTCTGTTGGAGTGCGTTGACCACACTAACTGAAGCTGCTGAATGTATTAAACAGCAAGCAGGAGTAGCTGGCTTATCTGAAGAAGATGTTGTTGAAGCTTTTAAGGTGGTAAAAATAAAACTTTTTGACCAAGGCGTGCTTAGCTATTTTAATGCAGAGAAAATTAAATTACGCACTCAGTTTACCGATGATAGCCGCTCAACGAGTCAAGTAGTTCAATGGTTATGGGATTTTGGAGACGGCCAAACTTCAACAGAAGCAAGCCCCGAGCATATCTTCGCAGAATCTGGAAGCTACTCAGTTAAGTTGACAGTAACTGATCAATCCGATGATCAGGATACCTTTGAGCGGCTTATTCAAGTAACAGATGAGTATTGTTCAATAAACTCAGCTAGCGTCGATAAGCACATCACTCATGTTTTAGTTGGTGGTAACAACATTAATTATAGTTCAACAGCATGGGACTATACCCAAATGCCTATAGAGCTAATAGATCCCAGCAATACTATCATTAATATTCAAGGAGATACTGAAGTAACAGAGCGATCTACCTCATGGAAAGTTTGGATTGACCTCAACGATAATGGAATTTATGGCGATGAGGTTAATGAGCTTGTCGTAGATGAATTTGTCGAAGAGGGGCAACCTTATGGCCTTAATACTATACTCGATTTATCAACGCTGCCAAGGAGCAGTCAGGCTAAATTTATGAGAATTATTGGTGACTATGCCGTTTTTGGTCCTTGTTCTTCGAGTATAGGGGAAGCACTAGATTTAAGAGTGAGTTGGCAGTAAATTCGGTTAATACACCCTATTGAGTCGAGCTATTTATACTAGAGCGCGCTGAACTTTGAGGTATGAAAAATAAATAGCATGAAGGAAAGGCATAATTGAACTCGCTAAAAAACGATACACCGAATCCTCATACCAAGATTAATGTTCACAGGCGTCATGGATATCTTATCAAAAGTAATGTGCTTAAGTGGTCTAATTTATAATCAGTTTGATCATAGAAAAACGCTTGAAAGCATTATAATCTGTGCACAGATATTCCATGGCGAGATCTGACTTCTTACTTTGGTGCATGGAGTGCCATATGGAGGCGGTTTAACTTATGGACTAAAAAAGATATTTTGAACTAATTGTTTCGCTTATTATCTCGCGCTGCGATTAAATCGTCCCTAAGTCGAACCATTTTCCATCTTGAAAGGTCAACACGCCCTCGTTATTTACGATAATGAATGATCACTTTTTCAAATGCTTTGGCAATGTTATTATCGCGTTGGATTTTATTTAATAGAGTTATCGTGATTACTTTCCCTATTTCGTTATTAGTCAATTGGCAATGCACATCACAAGTAAGTGATTTATCATCCTCTGAACGTGAGTGGCTTTTTGAGCCACATTCCTTAACAGTTAAATTAAAAAGCAGGGCGCAAGTATTTAGCGTAAAAGTGCTCAGTGAAAAAATTTTTGATTTAACACTTGAGCAAAAAGCATTGCTTGGCTGCGAAGCCTCAACGGCATTAAACCGAGAAGTACTTTTATTGTGCGATAATATTCCCATGGTATATGCACAAAGCTGGCTGCCAGATAATCAATTATCAAATCAACCAAAAAACCCTCTGCATAATATGGGGGATCGCCCATTAGGCGATGTTATTTTTCAAAATCGAGAGCTCGTGCGCAAAGAGATAGAAGTCGCTCGTTTTGATACAGAGCACCCGATACAGCAATTAGCATTACAACTAAACTTACCAATACAAAAGTTGTTAGGCCGACGTAGCGTATTTTCGCTTAAAGATTACAATTTTTTGGTCTGTGAAGTGTTTTTACCTGGAGCGTACCTTTACTCATGAAGCTAGCAACCTTAAAGTCACAGCATCTCCCTTACTACATACAACTTATGCGTGTAGATAAACCAATTGGTACACTATTGTTACTTTGGCCAACCTATTGGGCTTTATGGCTTGCTAATGATGGAATGCCTAGCTTAGTCAACTTTGTTGTATTTACGCTTGGCGTTATCGTTATGCGAAGTGCAGGTTGCGTAATCAATGATTTTGCTGATAGAGAGATAGATGGCTCAGTAAAGCGGACCGCCCAGCGTCCATTGGCTTCGGGGCTGGTTAGCAGTGGTGAAGCACTTAGTTTGTTTTTACTATTAATAGTCATAGCATTTATTTTAGTGTTGATACTCAGTTTTAATACTATTTTACTTTCTTTTGGGGCGTTGGCATTAGCCTTTTGTTATCCGTTTATGAAGCGCTACACACAGTTACCTCAAGTTGTACTCGGGGCAGCATTTGGCTGGGCAATACCGATGGCTTATATGGCTTCGATAAATGCACTTCCTTTACAGGCTTGGTTATTATTTATTGCTAATATTTGCTGGACGGTAGCCTACGACACAATGTATGCAATGGTAGACAGAGATGATGATTTAAAAATAGGCGTTAAATCGACGGCTATTTTGTTTGGTGAATACGATCGTCACATCATTTTTTTCCTTAATATGACCTTTGTAGTTATAGTGGCTTTTATAGGTTTTATTAATGAACTATCAACTGCATTTGGAGTTGGATTAAGTGTCGCTGCTGGTTTGTTGTTTTATCAGCAAACACTTATCCACAAACGTGAGCGCGGGGCATGTTTTAAAGCATTTTTAAATAATCACTATGTTGGATTAGCTATTTTTATAGGTTTATTGTTTTCGTATCCAATGGCTATTTAGTTTGAGTCATCTTTAGCGAGGCGGATCAATAATGCCGCTGATAGATGCGTTTTTTCTAAACCACCCAGCAATTGAATAACGATTATCTATGGCTGGCAATACCTCATGTACAAAACGCTCACTTTCAAATAAAACCAATGTACCGGCTTGAGGTTTTATTATTATTTCAATTTCTTTGCTTTTGGTTTTGTAGACAACGAGTTCACCACCTTGTGCAGGAGTATTTAGGTAAAGCACACTGGTAAAAACTCTGTTTGAGCGGCCTTTAAAAGCATCAACGTGTTTTTTATAAAAATCACCTTCAGTATATTTTGCATAGTGACATTCATAGTCAAATAAGCCCATGAAAAAAGTACGGTTAAGCGTTGTACGAATACTTTCCATAGTCGCTTGATAAGTTAATTGCGCTTGTGAGGTACCATCAAACCAAAAGGTCTTATCTTTGCGGATAGTATCGTCAATTTGCAAATTATTTAAACGGCCAATACCAGCGAGGCTAAATTGAGGATTTATACGATAACAGTCAGCCATTAAATCAATAATAAGCTCTTCATTTATAGCATTAGGTATAACAGTGTAGCCAAGCTCTTCGATATCATTTAAATAAGTATCGTCGGCTGAAAAGTTAATCATTCAAGTGGGTCATTTTTTGAAGGTGCGACAGTGTAGCTCAAAAGAAGTTAAAAGCTATCACTTTGTGTCGCACTTATCTCAAGACAAAACGAGGTTAGTTGATTGTCGTTGCGGCTTTTTTAATGAGAGATAACAGTTGATCTATATGTTCATTAACAGCTGTCTGTTTGTTTGTTTGTACGACTAACTGTTCGTGGCTTAAACTCTTATTTGTTTTTAGCTGAATTAACTCAGAGTGCTCAGCTACAGCATTCGTATGCTCTATGCTAGCAATAGCAAAGTGGTCTGACTTTTCTAAACCAGCTATGACCTGTTCAATACTACCCACTTTAATGCTTGATGACTTATTTAAAGAGTCAATTGCTTCATTTAGCATTGTTTGAACTTGTTTTGATTGCGAAAAGCAACCATACATCGGGTAGCTATCAAGGTCGTGCTTACTAATGTCATTTTTTTGAGCTAATGGGTGATTTTTAGATACGAATAAAATGAGTTGATCTGGTAAATGTATATCACTGCCAATACTATTAATCGCTTGTGAATATACGCTAATATCAATTTCACCTAGTTGAAGCTTTCGGCTCAGTTCGTGTTCTTCTTGCAGTTGCATTTCTATTTTTACATGTGGGTACTGTGCTAAAAATTGCCCGCAAGAAATAGGTACAACATTACTTGCTTTATTGGTGTAACCAATAATTAATCTCTCACCTGTTTTTCCATTTACGGATTGAAAAATAAGCTTTTTAGTAAGCTCTAGCTCAGATAAAGTGTTTTTTGCGTAATCAAGGAATAGCTCACCTTGCTGAGTTAGCTTTACAGAACGAGTTGAACGTTTAACTAGTTCGTATCCCATTTCATCCTCAAGTGTTTGAATACTTCGCGTAAGTGCGGAGGTGCTGATTTGGGTTTGTTCTGCTGCTTGTCTGAAATGGCGTAGTATGCCGAGTGCTACAAATTGTTCTAATTGTTCAAATCTCACTTTATAGTCCCTTTTTATAAGTAAGTCGCGGATGCCGCGAACATCAATTATATTAATTTTTAGCTAAACAAAATAGTAAAATTTAATATCTAAATGCGTTTGCAAATTTATGACAAATTTTGGTCAGGATATCCCCCTTTTAATATTTATCAAAGAGGTAAATTGTTAAAAAGTATTATCCTTTAGCCTTAAAACTCATGATTTATTACTTACCTAGTATCCTTTTTAGGGATAAGTAAATCATAAAAAAGACTTTGTAATCAATTTTTTATATATTCTAGTAAAGACGAACATTCTAAATTAAGAAAAAAGTATGCCACATAATAGGGTATTGATTAAGCACAATTTACGAATAGTTGAATGAACATTGACACATATCAGCTTTTTATTTAACAAAGTTACGATTAACACGGTTGCTTAATGGTTTGTTTTCTATGCTTTGGAGTTCTATTTCAATAGCATCACATGATATGTGGATTTCAAATAAAGAGGTTAATAACGATAAACTTAAGCAAGTTAAGCTAACACCAAATAAAATAATGCCCGCTGTATTAAATTCAATAAATAGTGCAAACATGGATAAAGTGCATAATAAAAATGATGCCACACCATATACTTGCATAGTTCTAATTAGCTTAATACGCTTTCTCAAGTTTGTTATTTGCGCGACGACAACGGGACGAATTGACTCTCCTTCTCGTGCATTTAGTTCCCGAATTAATTGTGCTAATACTAAAAATCGGTTTGTGTAGGCAAGTAATAACAATGATATTGCAGGAAAAAGTAAACCTGGAGTGGTGAGTGTCATAATGTATCCTTAAGTGGTATTACTAGCTTTAATTTGTACAGCGTAACGCAAGATATTGTATACATAAAATAAACGAGGTGGAAATTGCAAAATACTAATAATACAAACGAAACAGTAGGCTCTTTTCAATGGGTAACAATTTATAATGCCGAAAATACCCTTGAAGCTAATATTCTTAAAGGTTTAATACAAACAAGTGGTATTGAATGCCAAATTAAAGGAGAGATGTTGCAAGGCGCAATGGGAGAAATCCCATTTGATCAAACCCAAGCTAGCGTGCAGGTTTATGCGATAAAAGAGCGCCATGCGCGACAAATATTGGTAAACTATCAACAAGTAAAACAATCCGCTCCAGATTGGGTATGCCCTAACTGTAATGAGCATAATGGATCAACATTTGATTTTTGTTGGTCATGTGAGACATTAAAGAATGACTAAAGCAAATAATTTTCAGCGTATTAGAGAGCTAAACTATTTACAAAAAGCCGTTTTAGCGAGTGCTTTAATTGAGCGAATGCTGCCAAATTACGGTTTATTTAGCGAAGCAACAGGGTTTGGTGACGAAACCTTATTACGAAATTCGCTTAATGTTTGTTGGGAAAAAATATTACTACCTAAAAGTAAAATAGATCTCGAGAAACAAGTTGAAAAAATAGAGCCAAATGTTCCTGAACTTGCTGATTTTGATATGTTTGGTACGTATCCAGCTATTGATGCAGCAACGTCGTTACTTAGCTTAATGCACGGTTTAATGGCGCAAGACGAGCAAGAGTTCATTAGTGTAAGCAAAATATCGCAAGCGACCGTTGCGCGTTTTATTGAATACCAAATGACAGTTGAAGGTGAAATCGCAGATAATACCGCCGTTAGAGAGCATCCATTAATGCAATACGAGATTGAAGTATTGGGTGAGCTAATTGATTTTGTAGAGAATATGGGGCGTATTACCTCCGATAGCGTAAAGGCACTTAAAAAGTTTGCCCTTGAAGATGGCCAAACAAATATTGGTCTTTCGTTATAAAAATAGTTTAGTAATAATTTAAAAAGGCTGGAGAAATACTGTGCGAATTTTAGGCATTGAATCGTCGTGTGATGAAACGGGTATAGCAATATACGATGATAAAAAAGGCTTGTTAGCTCATCAATTATATAGCCAAGTAAAAGTACACGCTGATTATGGCGGTGTAGTGCCGGAACTTGCATCACGCGATCATGTTCGTAAAACGCTACCGCTTATAGATGCTGCTTTTGCGCAAGCTGGTTGTGGCCCCGAAGATTTAGATGGTATTGCTTATACTGCAGGACCTGGCTTGGTTGGCGCACTACTTGTAGGTACCTCCATTGGCCGCTCTCTAGCATACGGGTGGGATATTCCTGCGGTAGCGGTTCATCACATGGAAGGGCATTTACTTGCCCCTATGCTTGAGGAAAATATCCCTGAGTTTCCGTTTATTGCTTTATTAGTATCTGGCGGTCATACCATGATGGTTAAAGTAGCAGGTATTGGACAATACGAAGTACTAGGTGAGTCGGTTGATGATGCTGCAGGTGAGGCTTTTGATAAAACGGCTAAGTTGCTTGGTCTTGATTACCCCGGTGGTCCGCGCTTAGCTAAAATGGCTGAACAAGGTGTTGCTAAACGCTTTGTATTTCCTCGTCCGATGACTGATAAGCCAGGCCTTGATTTTAGTTTTAGTGGTTTAAAAACAGCTGCATCAATCACTATTCGTGAAAATGATGATGACGAACAAACTAAAGCCGATATAGCGCATGCATTTCAAACTGCAGTTATTGATACGCTTGTTATTAAATGTAAGCGAGCACTTAAACAAACCGGTATTAAACGTTTAGTCATTGCAGGCGGAGTAAGTGCAAATACACAGCTTCGTTTACAGCTTGAGCGCGTTATGAAGGGCATGAAAGGCGAGGTTTTTTATCCTCGTACTGAGTTTTGTACCGACAATGGAGCAATGATTGCTTATGCGGGTATGCAGCGTTTAAAAGCAGGGCAATTTGCCACGCTTGATATGAAAACAAAACCGCGTTGGCCAATAGATAGCTTGGAAGCTATTTGATACTCGATATATTAAATGTTTTAATTTTCATCTGTGGGTGTTTTTTTAGTGCCCACTTTTGGTTCATCGCCACTAAATAATCTAATAATATTAGTGCGATGACGAAAAATAATTAAGATCGTAATAAAAGCGACTGGTAATGTATAAAGTGGTTTTATTAGCCAAGTATACAAAGGTGCTAAAGAGACAGTAACTAATGCTGCAAGTGATGAATAACGTGTAACTGCAATAATAACTAACCACGTAAAAATAAGTAAACCTGCCAGCGATAAACCAATAGGTAATAATGACCCAAATGCTGTAGCGACTGCTTTACCGCCTCTGAAACTAAAAAACAGTGGATACATATGCCCTAAACACGCAGCAACTGCAATCAAACCTAACTCAAATGGCTCAAACTTTAAAAAATAAGCGCCCCAGACCGGAATCGTCCCTTTTAAAATATCAAAAATTAACACTAAGCAAGCAGGTAATGCACCTCCCAATCTATAAACATTAGTTGCGCCTGGGTTGTTAGAACCATGGCTTCGAGGATCTGGAAGGGTGAATAGTCGTGACACCAATATGGCCGATGAAATTGACCCGAGTAAATAAGCTAAAACAAATATCAAAATGGCTAACACACGCTTCCTTACTTTTTTATTGTTATACCAACCACATTTAATGCAATTGGTATTGCTTTTGGGCTATTATTGGCGGCAAAATTTATCGTAAAAATTATTATGCTTCTTTCATTACTAGCTAACCTAGCTATTTTGTTATTGTAGAAGGATTTTTTACATATTTAAACACTGATTAAAGCATATACAGCATTAATTTTTTTGATGCTTTATATAACAAGTTCAGTCGTTTTGGTTATTTGGAGTATCAATGGACAAGGTATTTATATCTCAATTGCACGTCGACACTATTATTGGAGTGTACGACTTTGAAAAAGAAAGTAAACAGAGCCTTTATTTTGATATTGAAATGCTGAGTGATATTAAACCCGCAGCTGCGAATGACGATATTAATTTAGCACTTGATTACTCAAAAGTAAGTGAGCGAGTTATTGAGCACTGCACTGCAAAACCAGTTGAATTACTCGAAACATTAGTAGAACAATTAGCGCAAATTATTTTGACTGAATTTAATACTCCACAAGTAACAATTAAAGTAAGTAAACCCGCAGCAGTGGCGCAAGCGCAAACTGTAGGTGTTGAAATTACACGCGCTAAGGTAAGTAACTAAATGGCGCAGATTTATATCAGCCTTGGGTCAAATATAAATAAAGTACATCACATGCAGTCTGCATTAATCGCACTTGAGAGCCACTTTAAAAAAATTATTCACTCGTCTGTTTTTGAGAGTGAAGCGGTGGGGTTTGCTGGTAATAATTTTTATAACTCAGTGGTTGCAGCGACAACAAGCATGGCATTGGCTGATGTATGCGCTCTACTTAAGCAAATAGAACGTGATAATGGCCGTACTGCCAGTGACAAAAAATTTAGCCCTCGGACACTGGATTTAGATTTACTGTTTTACGACGATGTAATTTGCCAAAGCCCTGCACAACTGCCTCGTGACGAAATAACTAAAAATGCATTTGTATTACAGCCTCTGAGCGAGGTTGCTCCTGATTTTTATCACCCTGTAGCTAAACAAACAATTGCCCAGTTATGGAGTGCGTATAATAACCCTCAACAAAAATTATGGAAGGTGGAGTTTTCTAACCCATGAGTATTATTGAAATAATTATTTTAGCCCTCATTCAGGGGTTTACTGAGTTTCTACCTATATCGAGTTCAGCGCATTTAATTTTACCATCGCAAGTTTTAGGCTGGGAAGATCAGGGACTTGCATTTGATGTCGCTGTTCACGTTGGGACTTTAATTGCGGTCGTTATTTATTTTCGTAAAGAGGTGGCCGATATACTTACTGGGTGGTTTAAATCATTTGGCGCACAAGGTACTACAGATGATAGTAAGTTAGGCTGGTGGATTATTTTAGGCACTGTTCCAGCGGCTATTTTAGGCTTACTGCTAAAAGACTTAGTTGAATTGTATTTACGCAGTGCATGGGTTATTGCCACAACGACCATTGTATTTGGTTTACTCCTTTGGTACGCCGATGCAAAAGGTAAGCAAATTAAAACTATTTACCAACTTAATTGGAAAACAGCGCTTCTCATCGGTTTTGCACAAGCTGTTGCAATGATCCCGGGAACTTCTCGCTCAGGTATTACCATGACTGCTGGTTTAATGCTTGGAATGAATAAGCAAAGCGCAGCGCGTTTTTCGTTTTTACTGGCAATTCCTATTATTTCTATGATGGGGCTATATTACACAGTAGAGCTTGCGCTAGGCGATCATGTTGTAGATTGGAACACGTTATTACTAGGTGTGGGGTTATCGTTCCTATCAGCTTATGCATGTATATTTATGTTTTTGAAAGTGATAGAGCGAATGGGTATGCTGCCGTTTGTAATATACCGCTTATTACTAGGTGTTGGCTTGATTGTATTTTTGACAATGTAGTTAACCACCGACGAACAAAAAAGCCTTCTAACTTAAGAAGGCTTTTTTGTTATTAAAGTGTTGTTTTTTGGCATGAGTGAAATGCTTACTCGCAATGGTAACTCAGCACTAATTTTGGCATTATAGCGCCATTAAACTTTACATTACTGTAAAGTGGTCACGCGATTTAAGGAAAGTATATGCATATACATATTTTGGGCATTTGTGGCACGTTTATGGGTGGTATTGCAGCCATAGCTAAATCGTTGGGTCATAAAGTAACCGGCTCTGATCAAAACGTTTACCCGCCAATGAGTACGCAACTTGAAGATCTTGGTATTGAATTAACCCAAGGCTATGACGTATCTCAATTAGATCCAAAGCCTGATATGGTGGTTATTGGTAATGCAATGAGCCGTGGTAACCCGTGTGTTGAATATGTCCTTGATAAAGGTCTGCCTTATACTTCAGGTCCTGAATGGCTTAAACATAATTTATTGCAAAACTCATGGGTGCTTGCTGTAGCAGGGACCCATGGAAAAACAACCACAGCGAGTATGTTGGCATGGGTATTAGAATACGCTGGCTTAAAGCCTGGGTTTTTAATTGGCGGCATAGTACAAAACTTTGGTATATCAGCGAAAGTGGGCGAAACGCCATTTTTTGTTATTGAAGCCGATGAATACGACACAGCTTTTTTTGATAAGCGCAGTAAGTTTGTGCATTACCTCCCGCGTACGCTTATTTTAAATAACCTTGAATTTGATCATGCTGATATTTTTGAAGATTTAAACGCAATAAAAAAACAATTTCATCACTTAATGCGTACATTACCCCAAAGCGGCAAGGTAATTTGGCCAAAGCAAGACGTAGCGCTTAATGACGTAATAGCACAAGGGCTTTGGAGCGAAAGCGAAACGCTCGGTGTTGATTGGAATTATGAGCTAATAAAAGCCGATGGTAGTGAGTTTAATGTATTACTTAATGGCGAAAAGCAGGGAGTTGTTCGCTGGCAAGCAATAGGCGAGCATAATGTTAAAAATGCGATAATGGCTATAGCTGCTGCGCGCCATGTGGGTATAGCCATTGATCATAGTATTGATGCGTTAGGAGAATTTATTAGCCCTAAAAGGCGTATGGAGCTTAAGGCTGATATAAATAATATTAAAGTGTATGACGACTTTGCGCATCACCCAACGGCAATTAAAACAACGCTTGCGGGCTTGCGCGCAAAAGTAGGCTATGAAAAAATTATCGCTATTTTAGAGCCGCGCTCAAACACCATGAAAATGGGCGTACACCAACATACATTATTAGATTCACTGCGTGATGCTGACGAGGTACTACTTTTTGAACCAGAGAATCTAAATTGGTCGCTAAAAGAACAAGCAGATAAAGCGGGTATGCAGTGCTTTAACAGTACACAAACAATTATTGATACAGTGCTTGAAAATATTGAGCCTAATCAACACATTTTAATTATGAGCAATGGCGGTTTTAATGGCCTTCATCAACACCTTGTTAATGGTTTAGCTGCTAAATACAGCGGAGAATAACGTGCAATTTAAAGATAAAATTACGCTCGCTTTTAGTGGTGCATCAGGTGCGCCTTATGGGCTTAGGTTACTTGAAGTATTGCTTGAGCAGCAATTTCAAGTTTACGTACTTATCTCAAGTGCTGCGCGAGTGGTGCTTGATACAGAATCAAACATCAAGCTCTCTGGTAATGAAGATAAAGCCACTGAGCAGTTAAGTACGCTGTTTAATGCCAAACCTGAACAGCTAAAAGTATACGGTAAAGATAACTGGTTTAGCCCTGTGGCTTCGGGCTCTGCTGCTCCTAAAAAAATGGTAGTATGCCCATGTAGTGCCGGGTCGGTTTCTGCAATTGCAGTGGGGGCGTCTGATAATTTATTAGAGCGCGCCGCTGATGTGGTAATTAAAGAACGCGGACAGCTCATTTTAGTGCCTCGCGAAACACCATTTAACGAAATTCATTTAGAAAACATGCTTAAGTTATCTCGTTTAGGGGTAACAATTATGCCAGCCGCACCTGGTTTTTATCATAAGCCACAAAGTATTGAAGACTTAGTTGATTTTATGGTGGCGAGAATTTTAGATCATTTAAATATTGAGCATAACCTAACAAAACGTTGGGGTTATGGTGAGGGTAAGTAATGAATAAGCAAAATATTGCTTTAAATATAGAAGGCCTTACCAAGGTTTATAAAAATGGTGTTGAGGCTATTAAAGGCGTTGATTTACAAGTTGAAGAGGGCGATTTTTTCGCTTTGCTTGGTCCAAATGGAGCTGGTAAATCAACTACTATTGGTGTTATTTCGTCACTTGTTAATAAAACAAAAGGCAAAGTAGAAGTATTTGGCTGTGATATTGATACTGATTTAGAAGCTGCAAAAGCGCATTTAGGCTTAGTGCCGCAAGAGTTTAACTTTAGCCAGTTTGAAACGCTTAGCCAAATACTGGTTAACCAAGCCGGTTATTATGGTGTGCCACGTGGCGAAGCCCATAAACGTGCTGATAAATACCTAGCGCAGCTGGGGTTGTTAGAGAAAAAAGACAAGCAAGCTCGTACGCTTTCAGGCGGAATGAAACGTCGATTAATGATTGCACGCGCCCTTATGCACGAGCCAAAATTACTTATACTTGATGAGCCAACAGCGGGTGTAGACATAGAACTTCGTCGTTCAATGTGGGATTTTTTACGCCAAATAAATGAGCAAGGCGTTACTATTATTTTAACCACACACTACCTTGAAGAAGCTGAGTTACTGTGTAAAAACATAGCGATTATTGATTCTGGTCGAATTGTTGAAAACACCACCATTAAAGCACTGCTTGCAAAACTTGATAAAGAAACCTTTATTTTAGATTTAAAAATGCCAGCAAACCCTGTCACGCTTGAAGGTTATAAGTTTACGATGACGGACGATCATACTGTTGAAGTAGAAGTCGCTAAATCACAGGGCTTAAATGCGGTATTTAGCGCATTAACAACCCAAGGAAATACAGTATTGAGTATGCGAAATAAAGCAAACAGACTAGAAGAGTTATTTGTAGGATTACTAGAGCAAGGGCGGGGCGAATAAATGTTTAAATATGGCGTAGCCTTAAAGAGTTTATGGATTAAAGAGTGTATTCGTTTTTTACGTATCTGGGTACAAACCTTAGTGCCGCCAGCAATTACGATGAGCTTATATTTTGTTATTTTTGGTAACTTAATTGGTTCACGTATTGGTGATATGGGCGGCTTTAGTTATATGGAGTTTATTGTACCTGGTCTTATAATGATGTCGGTTATTACTAATTCCTATTCCAATGTAGCCTCTAGTTTTTATTCAACAAAGTTTCAAAAAAGCATTGAAGAGCTTTTAGTTGCACCTGTGCCTAACTACATTATCGTGCTTGGTTATATGGGCGGTGGTATGACGCGCGGTATTATGGTGGGCTTTATAGTTACCTGTGTGTCGTTGTTATTTGTTGATATTCAAATTCATAATATTTTTGTAATTATGGCGACCGTTATTTTAACCTCGGCTGTATTTGCTTTAGGTGGTTTAATTAATGCAATTTATGCAAATAGCTTTGACGATATAAGCATTATCCCCACCTTCATACTAACGCCATTAACCTACTTAGGAGGGGTGTTTTATTCTATATCGTTATTGCCTGAATTTTGGCAAAATGTATCACAAATCAATCCTATAATTTACATGGTTAACGCATTTCGTTATGGCTTTTTAGGCGTGTCGGATGTCGATTTAAGCGTGGCGCTTGGGGTTATTTTAGTATTTATAACAGCGTTATTTACATTAGCGCTTACATTAATTAAAAAAGGTGTGGGGCTAAGACACTAATGAGTGATGCAAATTCACGTAGTATTGTATCTAATCAAGCGGGTATTCACGAAAAGCTTGATGAAATAGTAAATAAGCACTTAGAGGCTGAGTTTAAAAAACCGATTGCAGCGCATACTCAGGCCGCATTTGATGAAGTAAACGCTAAAGTACAGGCCTTTAATGGCCCGCTTATTTTAGACTCGTGCTGTGGCGTGGGTGAAAGCTCAGCTAACTTAGCTAAGCGCCATCCTGATGCACTTGTCATTGGTATTGATAAGTCATCACACCGATTAGATAAGCACGATGTTGAGTACAAGCAAACCGACAGCGGGCAATATATTTTAGTTCAAGCTGATTTAAATGATTTTTGGCGTTTAGCGGTTGCTGCTAATTGGCAACCTACGCACCATTACTTGTTGTATCCAAATCCATGGCCTAAGTCTAAGCATATTCGTAGACGGTGGCATGGCGCGGCTATTTTTCCATTTATTGTTAAGTTAGGTGGTCAATTAGAAGTGCGCAGCAATTGGGATATTTACGTTAAGGAGTTTGCTAGGGCACTTGAATTAACAGGCAACCCTTGCGATGTAACGCTTTATGAGTCAGACGATGCAATTACGCCTTTTGAACGCAAATATTGGGCCAGTGGCCAGCAAAGCCACCGACTCATTATTAATTTAACCTAATGTGATGACCAATTTAGCTCATTAATTCTTCATTACTTTGAGAATTAACATGTGGCGCTGGGGGAGCAAAATAAATACCTTGCATCAGCGTCACATTCGCTTTTTTCAGTGCGGTCACTATGGTTGCATTTTCTACTGAACCGGCTGTGAGTTGTAAGCCAAGTTGGTTTGCAAAGCTTGCTATGTGTTCAATAAACAAATAGATATCTTTATCGTTAACAATTTGTTTTATTAAGGCCCCATCTAACTTAATACCATCGACTTCAAGTTTTAGTACGTTAGAAATATTTGAATAACCACTGCCAAAATCATCAATGATTACTTTTACACCCTTTGTTTTAACCATTCCTATGAATGCTTTTACCTCTGAAAAATTAGCTATAGCTTGTGTTTCTAATAATTCTAAGGTGATGTTACTCGGGTGTGGATAACGTTTTAATTCGTCGGCTATAAATTCGCTCAAACTAGGATCAAGCATATCTTGCGCGGTTATATTTAAGCTCCAGCAAATATCTGTTTTTCTAAAACGGCTAATACATTGTGAGAATATAGTACGGGTCAACAAGCCATCCATTCTTGAACGGGTAACTACATTTAAAAAAGCCTCTGGCTTGAGTATTTCACCACTTGCTGTAACCATGCGCGCTAAACATTCATACTGCACTACGCGTTTAGTGTTTATATCAATAATAGGTTGAAAGTAAGGGACAATACGGTTGTTATCAAATGCTTCACGAACCTCTTTAGCCATTTCTACATTGTATTGATATTGCACTTTTACATCGTGAAGTGCTTTTGAGTAATTAACAACAGTATGGCGACCTTGTTTGGCTTGCAGTGCCGCAATATGGGCATTTTCTAATAACAAAGATTTGTTACCGCTGGCTATACCGGCACACAACGTAATATAAATAAACGGGTCGGTTAATAGTGGGGTATTAAAGTTGTAGGTTTCGATTAAGTCGTTAAACTCATCGTACGGAATTTCTTTTGGTGCAAGTAATACCAGTTTATTGGTCGCTAAGCGATAAATATGACAACGAGCAGAGCAGCGACTTTTAAAATGCATGAGCAAGTTCTTCATTACTTTATCGCCCACTTCAGTGCCATAAAAGCTATTTATGTCTTCAATTTCGTTAATCCAAATAACAGCTAATTGCATATGGTGCGCATTACTTTGCTTTAGGAAGTATTCAAGCGCTATATGATTTGCAAAGCCCGTACTGGAGTCTGTTGCTAAAGATCGTTTGAGTAAGTAAATATAAATAGTTGCAACAAGTATAGCGATAAAGAAAAAGAAGCTCGCCATAGCGGCCGCTTTTGATACACTTTCTTTAAGTTTTTGGTTTAAATCATAAATGGTGATATCAGCACCTGTTATGTAGGTTTTACCATTAGTGTTATCAACATAAGGGATAAAAATAGTTTTAAAATGTCCCCATTGATCTGCTGATATTTCAAATACAGGCTCTGTCGAATAAAAAGCACTAATGTTCGCCTTAGTGGCTTCAGGGTAAAGATCTAAAAACTGGGTTACTTTGCCATTGCTTTGGTCTTCTTTTGTATAACTCGATGCACTAAAGTAGACTTTGTTATCTTGAAGTACCATCGCGTATACATAAGCAATGTTGAGTGCTTGGGCAAAATCAGAAAGTTGCTTACTCTTTTTTGATAATCAGAAAAACTAATCGTTTTTCCCTGATTAACTTTATTTAGGTACGTATCGCCGAGTATATGCTTAACACTGGTGGCTGCGTTAAGTAAGCGCGTATCAACAGAGTGCATTATATCTGCGCGTGTTGTTTGGTAAGTATAATAAACGTAGGTAAGTAAACTGATTAAAAATAGGCTAAAACCCGCCATTAACCAACTTACCAGGGCGGGATCACACTTTGTAAATAAACAAATTTTATGATCTAATACCATAAATTTCATCACCTTAAACTTATTATGTCACTCTTCTCACATTTAGAACTCGTCAAAGATAATCGTTCACATATAAATCAGCACCATAACTTAGTTGATGTGCTTTTTCTTATTATTACTGCCGTTACATCAGGGTGTGAAAACTGGCAAGATATTGAAATATATGGCGAAAGTAAGCTTAATTGGTTAAGAGGATTTCGTTCTTTCAAAAATGGCATACCCACTCGACATAGTATTGCTCGGATTTTTAGAACCGTTGATACTGACTCATTACTACTCGCGATGTATAGCTGGGTCAATCAAAACCGCGTTAAGTCAGCGCATCCTGTCATTGCCTTCGATGGCAAAACTATTCGCGGAGCAAGTAAACACATTGCTGATAAATTACATCTCGTCTCAGCATTTGATTGTGAAGCAGGTCTCACATTATTCCACCAAACAGTTGGCAGTAAGACGAATGAAATACCGGCAGTTCGGGATTTATTGAAAATACTCGATATCAATAACACCGTCATTACACTTGATGCTTTGCACTGCCAAAAAGAAACGCTAAAACAGCTAATTAGCAGACATGCAGATTATCTAGTGCAAGCAAAGGGTAATCAAAAGAAACTTTATAGCGCGATTCAAGATGCATTTACACACCAGTATGAATCTGAAAACTCAGAGATACTTAGTCATGTAACACAAGATGAAGGGCATGGGCGAAAAGAAGTACACACGATAGATTGTCTTGATGCGCGTTTATTACCGAGTGAAATTAAAGAGAGCTGGCCATCAGTTAGGACAATCGTTGCGGTGCAACGAGAGCGAACGAAGGGTAATAGAACGAGTATTGACACACATTACTACCTAACATCGTTGACAGACAATATATTGATAAATAAAGCAATAAGACAACATTGGCTGATAGAAAATCAGCAACACTGGATACTAGATGTCGTATTTAAAGAAGATGCCTGTCAAATACATGAGCCATTAAGTGCGCAACATATGGCACTATTTAGACGCGTCGTTAGGAACATGATAAAGCAGCATACGAAAAGCAAGGGGTCAATAAGAAGTAAGTGTGTAAGAGCTTGTTATGATGATGCTTTTAGAGAAGAACTTCTTTTTGGTTAACAATTTTAACAAAGTATGCTCGCGCCCTGACCAACTTACCCTTACTCTTCCTTTTAGCATGTGCGTCCCTTTTTTGTTATTTTTTTATTATACGCAAAATATATAAATGCCCAATAATTAATTCTTATTTATTGGCAAGGCTTAAATATTAATTAAATTATCACTTTTTTGTCATGTCTTTGTCTGCTTTTATGGCTTTAAGCGAGACATTTTAGTTATATTGCAGTAAAGTTAGCGCAATTAATTAAAAACACTGTTACTTAAAATAACGCCTTAGTTTGGCGTGTTTCATAGACAAACACGTGTTTTAGCTACACACACACTAGGTATTGAGATGGATCAAAAGCGTTGTGCCGTCGCCTCTAAAGAAAGCCTTAAGCGTATATTTACTGTACCTGAAGCGCCAGACTCAACTTTAAGCAAAATCGAGCTTGAAATTTCGAGTAATTTAGCAGGTTTCTTAAACGAAAATATTGCGGCAATTGAAAAACCATTACATGAAATAGAAAAAGACTTTCAATCGGCAGTGATCCCAGAAGATCCAACGTTTGTATCTGCTTATGCCCAAGACATTATGGAGCAACTTGTTGCGCATTCTGTGCATACAGCTGCGCCTAGCTTTATTGGTCACATGACCTCTGCTTTGCCGCATTTTTTATTACCGCTGTCAAAACTGATGGTAGGGCTAAATCAAAATCTAGTAAAAATAGAAACATCTAAAGCGTTTACGCCTCTTGAACGTCAAGTACTTGGGATGATGCATCATCTAGCTTATGGGCAAGAAGATTCATTTTATTCTAAATGGATGCACAGTGCTAAAACCTCATTAGGTGCATTTTGCTCTGGTGGTACGGTTGCTAATATTACTGCGCTTTGGATTGCGCGAAACCGTTTATTAAAACCGGATGGCGATTTTAGAGGTATAGGCGCACAAGGCTTAATTGCCGGTATGCTGCATTATGGCTATAAAGGTTTAGCGGTATTAATATCAGAACGTGGACATTATTCATTAGGTAAATCGGTTGATTTACTCGGCATTGGTCGCGATAACTTAATTGGTATTAAAACCTGCGAAAATAATAAAGTCGATGTAATAGCGATGCGCGAAAAAGCACGTGAGCTTGAAGCGCAAGGCATTAAAGTAATGGCCATTATTGGGGTCGCGGGGACAACCGAAACCGGTAATATTGACCCACTGGACGAAATGGCTGATTTGGCACAAGATATTAACTGCCATTTTCATGTAGATGCTGCATGGGGAGGAGCGACGCTTTTATCAAACACGCATCGTCCTTTATTAAAAGGAATTGAGCGAGCAGATTCAATTACCATTGATGCACACAAACAAATGTATGTACCCATGGGCGCTGGTTTAGTTTTATTTAAAGATCCTGCTGCAACTGATGCAATAGAGCACCATGCTGAGTATATATTACGTAAAGGTTCAAAAGACTTAGGTAGTCACACGCTTGAAGGTAGTCGCCCAGGTATGGCGATGTTAGTACATGCTTGCTTACGTGTTATTGGTCGTAAAGGCTACGAGATGTTAATCGATCGTAGTATAAAAAAAGCACATTATTTTGCTGGTTTAATTAAAGCAGATGAAGATTTCGAACTTATTTCAGAGCCGGAGCTGTGTTTACTAACGTATCGTTATGTACCTAAACAGATTAAGCAGGCAATAAAAGATGCTGATGCAACAACACGTTTAGACATTTTTGCATCACTTAATCGTTTTACTGCGAGTATGCAAAAGCGTCAGCGGGAGTCTGGTCGCTCGTTTGTATCACGTACACGCCTAACGCCATCTAAATACGATAATCAACCTACTGTTGTATTTAGAGTGGTCCTTGCAAACCCACTTACATCAGGCGCTATTTTAAAAGATATTTTAGCCGAGCAAAAAGAACTAGCTAAAACAGATCCTGTATTTAAAAAGTACCTCAGTAAGTATATGTAGCTAATAGGGTGTAATTTAAAACAAGAAGACGCTTAATTGCGTCTTTTTTTACTTGGTTACTTAATAAACTTGAGGGATTAAACCTAACGCTAATTTCTTATTTACAACTGTATGAACACAGGAGTAATACCAATCTGCTTAAATATAGGGTCTATTTAACGTTAAGGAAATTACGCTAGAACTAGGCAAAAATTTTTGTATCTAGTTGCTCTAAATAATTATTTTCTGTTGTAATCGATAAGATTTTTTTATCTCAAAATAGGGCACTTAATTAAGTTAATTGATATTAAAACAGCTGGCTTTAATAATGTTACTGATAATTTTTTGTGACGGTTTTATTTTTTCCATTGCTAAAAACTCATCAGGCTGATGGGCTTGATTTATTGAGCCCGGCCCCATAACGATTGTTTCACACCCTAATTGCTGAATAAAAGGTGCTTCAGTACAGTAATTAACAGCTATTGCTTTTTGCCCTGCTATTTTTTCAGCTAATATCACTAAAGCACTGTCGGTGTTGCCAGTAAAGGCTGGTATTGGCTCGTGTAAATCAATTACGCTGACCGCATTGGGGTATTGTTGATTTATCTCTTTCGTTGCATCAAGTATTAATGCTTGTAACTCTTTTACACTCAAACCTGGTAATGGGCGCATATCTATATGCATTTCGCAGCAAGCACAAATTCGGTTAGCGTTGTCGCCGCCATGAATATTACCAAAATTTAATGTTGGGTAAGGTATTTCAAAGTGGCTTAATGAATACTTATGCTTTAACTGCTCTTTTAAGAACAATAATTTTGAAGTCACTTTATGCATGATTTCTATGGCGTTGAGACCACGTTCGGGATCAGAGCTATGACCTGAGCGTCCAATTACTCTAATCGCTGTACTCATATGTCCTTTATGTGTAAATACCGGTGTCATATCAGTAGGTTCACCAATTATACATCGCGCAGGTTTTAAATTTGGGTGCTTACATATTTGCTGTGCACCTGCCATTGTGGTTTCTTCGTCGGCAGTGGCGAGTATTAAGATAGGCTGGGTTTGCTGCTTTTCATCAAGTTCACTAATTGCTTGTAATACAAACGCAAAAAAACCTTTCATATCAATGCTACCGAGCCCATATAATTTATTGTCGAGTTCGGTAAGTTTAAACGGATTATGATTCCAGCGACTATCATCAAACGGGACAGTATCGGTGTGGCCCGCGAGCATTAATCCACCATCTCCTTTGCCACGTTTAGCTAATAAGTTATAGCGACCTTTACCTCCTTCTAATTCAATGATTTCACATGTAAAGCCAAGTGTTTCGCACCACCTCGCAAGTAGTTCAATTACGCTTTTATTACTCATACACTGACTATCTTCAATTGCACTGATAGACGGAGCTGCAATCAATTGTTGATACATAGAAATAAACGATGGCAAAGGCATAAAAAATCCAAAATAAGTATTCAATTTAATTGCATAACAATATAAAAGTATTTATGATGAATATCAATTCACTTTTTAAGCATAAATATATTAAAGTAACGTTATGGAAACAATGCGACGATAATCAAAATTCATTAATAAAAGGCTAAATTAGCGCCAAGGCTAGTTTAAGCGAACAAGATAGACAAGTAACAACTAATTTTAAGATAACGAGTAACAAATGAATGTAGTGATTATTGGCGCAAGCGGTTACAGCGGCGCAGAGTTAGCAAGTTTAGTTGCTAAACACCCAAACTTAACTTTAGCGGGTTGTTATGTATCAGAAGGTAGCTTAGATAAAAATAAATTGCTAAGTGATTTATATCCTGAACATCTAGGCTTGCTCGACTTACCATTACTCCCTCTTGGTGAATCAGCTTTTGATGACATTCAAACTAGTGCTGACTATGTGTGCTTATGTACAGACCATAAAGTGAGTGTTGATTTAGCACCGCGTTTTTTAGCAATGGGTAAAAAGGTATTTGATTTATCTGGTGGCTATCGCCTTGCAAGCAATGATGATTACGTTACATATTATGGTTTTGAGCACCAACATCCTGAGCTATTAAATAAAGCTGCTTATGGTTTAGCTGAGTGGAATGGTGAAGCTATTGCCAATGCACAGTTAGTCGCTGTTGCTGGATGCTACCCAACGGCCGCACTAAATGCATTAAAGCCTTTGCAACAAGCCGGTTTATTAAGCGAACAGAGTATTATTATTAATGCGGTATCGGGAGTTACCGGTGCTGGACGTAAAGCAAGTGTTGGCACGCATTTTTGCGAGGTTTCGCTTACTCCCTATGGTTTATTTAATCATCGCCACGGTCCTGAAATTGAGCAACATCTTGGTCACCAAGTCTTATTTACGCCGCACTTAGGCAATTTTCCTCGTGGTATTTTAGAAACTATTTATGTGCAGTTAAAGCCTGAGGTAACAAGTGAGCAAGTAACACAAGCGTATCAGGTACTTGCCGATGAGCCACTTATTCGTTTATTAGGCGATAAAATCCCATCAATAAAAGGTGTAGCTAAGCAACCTTATGTTGATATTGGTTGGCAGCAGCAAGGATCGCAATTAATTGTTATTGCAGCAATAGATAATTTATTAAAAGGCGCTGCAGGTCAAGCTTTACAGTGTATTAATCTATCAATGAATTTAGAGCATACCACGGGCTTAAAAGGAACGTTTTAAATGAGTAAAAAAACGTGGGTTATTAAACTAGGTGGTGCTGTACTTAATACAGAAAACGCGGCTAAAGCATTGTTTGATGTACTTAATGAGCAACAAAATGCTCAGTTTGTAATTGTACACGGTGGCGGTGCACTTGTTGATACTTGGCTAAAAGAAGCTGGTTTTGCCAGTGCCAAGCACCAAGGTTTGCGTATCAGCCCTGCAGAGCAAATGCCTTACATCGTAGGTGCACTAGCAGGTTGTGCCAATAAACAATTAATGACTCAGGCTATTAGTGCAGGGCATAAACCGGTTGGGTTAAGTTTGTATGAATCGGGTGTTACTGCTACTCAAAAGTTAAAAGCACTTTGTTTAGTAGGTAAATGCACAAGTAACGATGATTCTATTATTAACGATTTACTTAAAATTGGCAGGCTACCGATCGTTAGCTCTATCGGTTTTGATGAGCAAGGCCTTTGGTATAACGTAAATGCTGATGAAGCTGCAGCGGCTATTGCTAGTAATTTAAACGCAGAACTTATTTTTATGACTGATGTAGAAGCGGTGCTTGACGCAAATAAGCAGCCCTTACATCAACTTGACACAAAACACATTGATACTTTAATAGATGAAGGAGTAATTGTGGGCGGGATGGAGGTCAAAGTTAAGACCAGCCTTCACGCTGCCCAACATTTACGACGCGGTGTGTATATTTCCAGCTGGCAAAAGCCAGAAAATTTAACTGACTTGCTTGAAGGCAAGCATGTCGGAACTAAAATTACACCATAGGTTTATTATGTTTAAGAATTTTTTAACCGGTTTAGAATTAGACCAAGAAGGCGCACTTAATTTATTAAAGTTAGCGCAAGACATTAAAGTAAAACCAGAGAAATACAGCCAAGTATTAGCTGGTAAATCGGTTGTAACGTTATTTGAAAAACAAAGTTTACGTACGCGTTTATCATTTGATATAGGTATTAATCGCCTGGGCGGTCACGCGGTTTATTTAGATCAGCAAAATGGCGCTATGGGTGCACGCGAATCAATTAAAGATTTCGCTCTTAATATTTCAACATGGGCTGACGGGATTGTAGCGCGTGTTAATCAACACAGTACGTTAACTACATTAGGTGAATATTCATCGGTACCGGTGGTTAATAGTTTGTGTGATTTGTACCACCCGTGCCAAGCACTCGCTGATTTTTTAACGCTTCAAGAAGTACATGGCGATGTAAGTGAGCTTAAAGTTGCTTACTTAGGTGAAGGTAATAACGTAACTCATTCATTGATGTTGTTAGCAGCTACACTAGGTACAGATTTTGTAGCTGTAACACCAAAAGGGTGCTCACCAGATTCACAAATACTTAAAAAAGCAGAGCAGATTGCAGCAATGAACGGTGCATCAGTTATGGTGAGTGATCGCGTTGAAGCTGCTGTTGGCGCAAATGTTGTTTACGCAGATACTTGGGTATCAATGGGTAATACAACACCAATTGAGCAAGTTAAAGCCAAGTATATGCCATATCAGCTAAATCAGGCATTGCTAGATCAAACCGGTGCTACGACGGTATTACACTGCCAACCGGCGCACCGTGAATTTGAAATTACCTCAGAGGTAATGGATGGTCCAGCATCTAAAATTATTCAACAAGCAGAGAATCGTATGCACGCGCAAAATGCTCTGCTAGTTACATTATTAAATCCAAATTTTGTTAAGGAACACCTATGAGTTCAATTAAAAAAGTCGTTTTAGCCTATTCAGGTGGTCTTGATACGTCGGCTATCGTGCCATGGTTAAAAGAAAACTACGGCTGTGAAGTAATCGCGTTTGTTGCAGATGTAGGTCAAGGCGCAGAAGAACTTGAAGGCGTAGAAGCTAAAGCAATTGCCTCTGGTGCATCTGAATGTTATGTAGTTGACTTAAAAGATGAAATGGTAAGTGATTACATTTACCCAACACTTAAAACGGGCTCAATTTATGAAGGCACTTATTTATTAGGTACCTCTATGGCGCGCCCAATTATAGCTAAAGCGCAAGTTGAAATAGCGCGTAAAGTAGGTGCCGATGCACTTTCTCATGGTTGTACTGGTAAAGGTAATGACCAAGTTCGTTTTGAATCATGCTTTGCAGCACTCGCACCTGATTTAAAAGTAATTGCGCCATGGCGTGAGTGGGACTTATCGAGCCGTGAGTCATTACTTGATTACTTGGCGGAGCGTGACATTCCGTGCTCAGCATCAGCGACAAAAATTTACAGCCGTGATGCTAACGCATGGCATATTTCACACGAAGGTGGCGAGCTTGAAGACCCATGGTGTCAACCAACTGAGCAAGTATGGACATGGACTAATTCTCCAGAGCAAGCACCAGATAAATCAGAACTCGTAACTTTAAAAGTTGTTGAAGGCGAAGTGGTTGCTGTAAATGGCGAAGAACTTAAACCATATGACTGTTTAGTTAAATTAAACGATATTGCATCACCTCATGGTGTTGGTCGTGTTGATATTGTAGAAAACCGTTTGGTAGGCATGAAGTCACGCGGTTGCTACGAAACGCCCGGCGGTACAGTTATCATGGCAGCACTTCAAGCAATTGACGAGCTAGTGCTTGATAAAGCAAGCCGTAAATGGAAAGAAGTGCTGGGTGGTGAATTTTCGCATTTAGTATATGACGGCCGCTGGTTTACACCACTTAAAGATTCTATTTTAGCCGGTGCAGAAGCGCTTTCTAAAGTGGCAACAGGTGAAGTCGTACTTAAATTATATAAAGGTCAAGTAACTGCGGTTCAAAAGCAGTCGCCAAATAGTTTATATAGCGAAGCATTTGCCACATTTGGTGAAGATGATGTGTATGACCAATCACACGCTGAAGGCTTTATTCGTTTATTCTCGCTTTCAAGCAGAATTTCAGCACTCGCTAAAAAGTAAATTATTACGCCCCTGTAAAAGGGGCAATACAGGGTTTGGAGATATTTCATGGCATTATGGGGCGGACGTTTTTCTACGGGTCCAGATGAGGCGTTTAAGCAATTTAACGACTCTCTTCCCTTCGATTATCAGTTAGCAGAGCAAGATATTATCGGCTCTGTGGCATGGGCTGGCGCACTTGAGCAAGTTAATGTGTTATCGAGTGATGAGCACAAAGAACTCGTTGCAGCATTGTATGAGTTACTTGAAGAAGTAAAAGCTGATCCACTCGCTGTAGCTACATCGGGCGCAGAGGATATTCACTCGCATGTTGAAGCTGCATTAATCGAAAAAGTAGGTGATTTAGCTAAAAAATTACATACAGGCCGAAGCCGTAATGATCAAGTCGCAACAGACTTTAGATTATGGTGCCGTGATACCGCTGAGCATATTTTAAAAGCAATTGAGCAACTTAAAGGCGAGTTTGTATCTTTAGCTGAGCGTGAACTTGGTACTATATTGCCCGGTTATACTCATTTACAGCGAGCACAGCCAGTATTATTTAGCCACTGGTGTATGGCTTACGTAGAAATGCTAGAGCGTGATGAAAGTCGCTTGCAAGACGCGAAAGCGCGCATGAATTTTTGCCCACTAGGAAGTGGTGCATTAGCCGGTACTGCTTACCCAATTGATCGTCAAGCACTTGCGCAAGGTTTGGGTTTTACTGGTGCGACTAAAAATAGTCTTGATGGCGTCTCTGATCGCGATTTTGTTGTAGAGTTATTAAGCTGTGCATCGATTTCGATGATTCACTTATCGCGTATGTCAGAAGATTTAATATTTTATAACTCGGGTGAAGCTGGTTTTATAGAGCTTGCAGATAACGTGACATCGGGCTCATCGCTTATGCCACAGAAAAAGAACCCTGATGCATTAGAACTTATCCGTGGTAAAACGGGTCGTGTATTTGGCGCGTTTAGTGCGATGATGATGACCTTAAAAGCACTCCCTCTTGCTTACAACAAAGACATGCAAGAAGATAAAGAAGGTATATTTGACGCTATGCCAACATGGCTTGCGTGTATTCATATGGCACAAGCTTGTATTAAGGGCGTTAAGGTAAGAGGAGATCGTACACTTGCTGCTGCTAAAGGCGGTCATGCTAATGCAACAGAGCTTGCTGATTATCTCGTCGCAAGAGGCGTACCTTTTAGAGAGGGGCACCACATTGTAGGCGTCCTTGTTCAGCTTGCTATTAGCGAAAATAAAACGCTAGAAGAGCTTTCGCTTGAGCAATACAAATCAGTTAATGATGTTTTTGAAGACGATGTATACCCGGTATTAGAAATTGATGCGTGTATAAAAGCGCGCCAAGCTCTTGGCGGCACATCGATTGAGCAAGTAACTGGTGCAATTAAAGAAGCCAAAAAACAGCAAATAACGGTTCGTGATGCAAATCTAGATGACGTTGAATCTATAGCTAAGCTCATTCAGCATTGGGCTACAGTTGGCGAAAATCTACCTAGAGCTAAAAGTGACATGGTGCATTCTATAAATGAATTTGCGGTCACTGAAATTAACGGTAAGGTATCGGGCTGTGCCTCGCTGTATATATATGATACAGGTCTTGCTGAAATTCGCTCTTTAGGTATTGATCCTCAAAGCGTTGTTACTGGGCAGGGGCGGCAACTCGTTGAGCATTTGTTAATTAAAGCTAAAAAACTGGCGTTGAATAGAGTTATTGTACTAACGCGTGTGCCTGACTTTTTCGAAAAGCAGCGCTTTACCTTTTGCACTAAAGACAGTTTGCCAGAAAAAGTAATGAAAGATTGTGAGCTTTGTCTTCGTAAAGAAAATTGCGATGAAGTTGCTATGGAATTTATTTTAAAGCCAAGTAAAAGTGTGGAGATCCCGTGTAAATACGTGGCTTAAACTCCCTGGATACAAAAAACGTACGGTTATCCCTGTGCGTTTTTTTATATCTAAAACAAACTGGTTTGATCTGTTGCATTTTTAAAGTGTCAAATAAAGTTGGCATACAGGTTGCTTTATTATAGGTGGGTGGCAAAAATGGCTACCTAGATTAAAACAGGTAACATGTTTACCTATATAATAGCGTGATAAAAGTTGCGCAAACTATAATTTTATAAGGATTAATAACATGCAAATTTCAGCGAATAACCAAGTACAAATGCAAGCATATAATAAAACACAACAATTAAAGCCTGCAATGGAACAAACTGCTAGCCCTAAAACCCTGCAATCTGATACAGTAAGCATTTCTCAAGAGGCTATTGCTGCAGCAAGTGGTGATAGCTTACAACGTGGCGGGGGCAGTGTAATGCCTGTCAGACCAAAGTAATAATTTAAGGTTTTAAATGATTCTAACTGAGCTTTTTGGGTTGTTCTCACTGTCTGCTTTTACGATGTGGGGATTTCTGATGACTTTCTTTTTTAATGTGTTTGTATACTCATTAGATTTAAAAAGAGGTACAACTCTTCTGCTCAGTTCATTTATTATGATGATATCTTATACCTTATCTGACTACTTCTATACATGGCTTTCTATTAAAAACTCAATATACTTGGATTGGGCTTTGTATGATATTTCTACTATTTTAGCGTTAATATGCATATATAAAATAACCGAAAAAACAACACCTTCTTTTTTGTATTTAATTGTTGGATTGTCTATAAATTCGATTTTCTTTTTTTGTATGTATTTAGATATGTATATATTCGGAAATATGGAACGATGGTTTTTTTGGGATGTTTATACATACGCAGTTAATTTAATGGACTTAATTATGATAGTCGCATTAATTGTTGATAGAGACTTCCTAGGTCTTCATAAGTTAAAGAACAAAACCCTCAGTTACTTCAAATCAAACGATACCCACAAATTAACCTAGTTTAATATGTACGTTACTGAAGCCTTAACGGATTATGTAGGAGCTTTCTCCCAAAGGGGTCTTTTTAATGGCTTTCTTATGCTGTTTAGCTATTAATATAAATAAGGAAAGTAAGTCTCCTGTTTATTTATCTGCGCTTATGCTCTGCTCATATATTTTTAGTGGCTACATAGATTTATTAGAAAATTTATATTTAAGCTGGGCACTCTACGATTTCATTACAATTTTAGCTTTGTTAACTTTACAGTGCTTCAAAGTACTCCAACGTTCTGTTGCTTTTCACTTAATCATAATTTCGTTAACAATAAATGCTGTACTCACCCTCATAATATATTATGACCTATACGTTTTATATAGCTATGAACCTTGGTGGTATTGGAGTGTTTATTCAATAGGGATCAATACGATAGATATTCTCATGGTGCTCTCACTGATACTCAATAAAAAAATTCTACGGATGCTACATTTTAAAGCATTCAAATTGAATTTAAAAAAGCCTTAGAATAATGGATGAATTTTTGATTAGTCCAATTGTCTCATTGTACATAGGTGCTTTTGTACAATGGTGTTTCTTAATGGCATTTTTATACTCGCTTGCTATAAGCATAAATAAATTAGATAAAACAGCGGTTTGGTTATCGTTGATTATGTTGCTTTCTTATTCACCTAGCCTTTTTATTGATATAGAGAAAATATCATATATTCAACTCTTTTTTTAGATGTGATAACAATTCTTTTCACAGGGCGCGAGCATACTTTGTTAAAAATGTTAACCAAAAGAAGTTCTTCTCTAAAAGCATCATCATAACAAGCTCTTACACACTTACTTCTTATTGACCCCTTGCTTTTCGTATGCTGCTTTATCATGTTCCTAACGACGCGTCTAAATAGTGCCATATGTTGCGCACTTAATGGCTCATGTATTTGACAGGCATCTTCTTTAAATACGACATCCAGTATCCAGTGTTGCTGATTTTCTATCAGCCAATGTTGTCTTATTGCTTTACTTATCAATATATTGTCTGTCAGCGATGTTAGGTAGTAATGTGTGTCAATACTCGTTCTATTACCCTTCGTTCGCTCTCGCTGCACCGCAACGATTGTCCTAACTGATGGCCAGCTCTCTTTAATTTCACTCGGTAATAAACGCGCATCAAGACAATCTATCGTGCGTACTTCTTTTCGCCCATGCCCTGCATCTTGTGTTACATGACTAAGTATCTCTGAGTTTTCAGATTCATACTGGTGTGTAAATGCATCTTGAATCGCGCTATAAAGTTTCTTTTGATTACCCTTTGCTTGCACTAGATAATCTGCATGTCTGCTAATTAGCTGTTTTAGCGTTTCTTTTTGGCAGTGCAAAGCATCAAGTGTAATGACGGTGTTATTGATATCGAGTATTTTCAATAAATCCCGAACTGCCGGTATTTCATTCGTCTTACTGCCAACTGTTTGATGGAATAATGTGAGACCTGCCTCACAATCAAATGCTGAAACGAGGTGTAATTTATCAGCAATGTGTTTACTTGCTCCGCGAATAGTTTTGCCATCGAAGGCAATGACAGGATGCGCTGATTTAACGCGGTTTTGATTGACCCAGCTATACATCGCGAGTAGTAATGAGTCAGTATCAACGGTTCTAAAAATCCGAGCAATACTATGTCGAGTGGGTATGCCATTTTTGAAAGAACGAAATCCTCTTAACCAATTAAGCTTACTTTCGCCATAGACTTCAATATCTTGCCAGTTTTCACACCCTGATGTAACGGCAGTAATAATAAGAAAAAGCACATCAACTAAGTTATGGTGTTGATTTATATGTGAACGATTATCTTTGACGAGTTCTAAATGTGAGAAGAGTGACATAATAAGTGTAAGGTTATGAAATTTATGGTATTAGATCATAAAATTTGTTTATTTACAAAGTGTGATCCCGCCCTGATTCTTTTCATCATTGCTTTTAAATACTTTCTAACTATAAATTTTATATCTCTTTATTTATTATTAGGTCTAACGATAAATGCATTTTTATTTTTTTGTATGCATCTAGATGTATATATTTTTGATAATTACGAGCCTTGGTGGTTTTGGTCATTTTATTCAATTGTTGTTAATTTAGCCGACTTTATGATGGTAGCTATATTTTTTATAAACAAAGATTTTTTAGCTTTAGCTGCAATTAAAAAATGGTTCCACAATAGTATTATGAAAAGGAATAATAGTAGTGGCTGACATACTGTGGGATTTGGTAGCGATTAGAGATTATGTAGGTATCTTTATTACATGGTTCTTTGTAATTGCATTCTTTATAATTTATCAGCAAGCATAAACAGTCCCTATAAAAATACAATGTACCTTTCTGGAATTATGATGATTTCGTACACCTTAAGTACACTATTCGATATGGTTATAGTGCAGGGCGCGAGCATACTTTGTTAAAAATGTTAACCAAAAAGAAGTTCTTCTCTAAAAGCATCATCATAACAAGCTCTTACACACTTACTTCTTATTGACCCCTTGCTTTTCGTATGCTGCTTTATCATGTTCCTAACGACGCGTCTAAATAGTGCCATATGTTGCGCACTTAATGGCTCATTTATTTGACAGGCATCTTCTTTAAATACGACATCCAGTATCCAGTGTTGCTGATTTTCTATCAGCCAATGTTGTCTTATTGCTTTACTTATCAATATATTGTCTGTCAACGATGTTAGGTAGTAATGTGTGTCAATACTCGTTCTATTACCCTTCGTTCGCTCTCGCTGCACCGCAACGATTGTCCTAACTGATGGCCAGCTCTCTTTAATTTCACTCGGTAATAAACGCGCATCAAGACAATCTATCGTGCGTACTTCTTTTCGCCCATGCCCTGCATCTTGTGTTACATGACTAAGTATCTCTGAGTTTTCAGATTCATACTGGTGTGTAAATGCATCTTGAATCGCGCTATAAAGTTTCTTTTGATTACCCTTTGCTTGCACTAGATAATCTGCATGTCTGCTAATTAGCTGTTTTAGCGTTTCTTTTTGGCAGTGCAAAGCATCAAGTGTAATGACGGTGTTATTGATATCGAGTATTTTCAATAAATCCCGAACTGCCGGTATTTCATTCGTCTTACTGCCAACTGTTTGGTGGAATAATGTGAGACCTGCCTCACAATCAAATGCTGAGACGAGGTGTAATTTATCAGCAATGTGTTTACTTGCTCCGCGAATAGTTTTGCCATCGAAGGCAATGACAGGATGCGCTGATTTAACGCGGTTTTGATTGACCCAGCTATACATCGCGAGTAGTAATGAGTCAGTATCAACGGTTCTAAAAATCCGAGCAATACTATGTCGAGTGGGTATGCCATTTTTGAAAGAACGAAATCCTCTTAACCAATTAAGCTTACTTTCGCCATAGACTTCAATATCTTGCCAGTTTTCACACCCTGATGTAACGGCAGTAATAATAAGAAAAAGCACATCAACTAAGTTATGGTGTTGATTTATATGTGAACGATTATCTTTGACGAGTTCTAAATGGGAGAAGAGTGACATAATAAGTTTAAGGTGATTAAATTTATGGTATTAGATCATAAAATTTGTTTATTTACAAAGTGTGATCCCGCCCTGGGTTATAGTGTCTCACTTAAACTATTTTTACTTCGATATTGCAACTCTAATTATTATTTTTACGTTTAGGTACTACAGGCGTGGCCCAATTCCTAACGCATTTTATTATCTTGTGTTTGCTCTGAGTATTAACGCATCTTTATTTTTAGCTATGCATTACGATATAGAGATTTTAGGTACTCTATATTATTGGTGGTTTTGGAACGTTTATGTATTTGGTATGTACTTTACAGATTTGATAATGCCATTAGCGCTTATCTTTAACAAAGATTTTTTAGGTTTAGTTAAGTTTACTAAATTTTTAGCTGAAAAATTTAACAGGTCACGCCATGCCTGACTTTCTATGGAGGCTGGCTGGTTTATACGACTATATAATTATTTTTATTACATGGTCTTTTGTTATTGCTTTTTTATATAATTTGTCTATGAGCATTAACAATTATGACAAAAGCTGCACACAGCTTGCATTCATTATGGTGGTATCTTACACCTCAAGTATTTTTATGGATCCCTTTAGCAACACGCCTCATTTGACCCTTTTCATATTTGATATCGTAACTATATTTTTTCTGATTATATGGCGGAGCTATTTTAGTAAAAGCCTCCCTATAGCCTTTTATTATCTTTTAGTTGGACTTCATAGGTTGGATCTTAAGAAAACTTGAAGTTGAACTCTGTTAATGATCAAATAGTTACGCCAATAAAAACATGACTAAAAACAGAGTTCACATGCAGATTAACCAAGTTTCAAACCAATTAAAAGCCCTTATCTCAGAAAAACACCTCATTGAGCTTGCAAAAACCTCTGGATTTCAAGTTCGACACCGTTGCCTGTCGATCGTTTCTCTGCTCAAAGCCGTATTTAAAAGCTTATCTTGCCTGCAAGACGCTAACTTGTCAGATATCCATCAAAACTTGCGAACGCAGGCTGATTGCACGATAAGTTATAAACCCTTTCATAATCAAATTCGAAAACCAGCCTTGACTGAGCTTGTCCGTGAGCTCGTTATTCAAGCGATGTCTAAATTGACTGTAAACACGCTGGATAAAACCTTTTTTACCCAGCGAGGAATACAGCGAGTGTTATTGCAAGATGGTTCTTCATTTGCTCTACATGATGAATTAGCGCAGGTTTTTGCTGGTCGTTTTACTGCTGTAAGTCCTGCCGCAATTGAGTTGCACGTTACCTATGACCTATTTAATGAACAACCCTGCGAAATAGATATTCGTCCTGATGTTGAAACTGAGCGCGCCTTTTTACCAGGTAGCCACACACTTGAAGATACGTTATTACTTGCTGATGCTGGGTATTTTGACTTAGATTACTTTGAGCAAGTAGCTCAAGATGGCGGATATTTTTTGATCAGAGCAAATAAAAACATTAACCCAATCGTTACATCAGCTTATTGCGCGGGTATAGAACTTAAAGAAAAGAACATTAAAATCAAAACGTTACTCGATAAATTCGCAAGCCAACCACTTGAATTAACAGTACGTTGGAAGAAAAATGGGCCCGAGTACAGGCTTATCTATTTACCGAATGAAAAGCGCCCCGTTTTCCTTGTTACTAATTTAAAAGAGGCACAGTTTAGCTTTGACGAACTACTCGATATATATGCAACTCGTTGGCAAATTGAGTTGTTTTTCAAAGAACTAAAGTCATGGAATAATCTTAAAGGGTTCATCACACGAGATCCTCATATTGCCGAATCATTGGTTTGGCTGAGCATACTGCAAACACTTATCAAGCGTTTTATCTGCCATAGTGCAGCGGGTATGTTTAAGTGTGCGATCTCGACATTTAGAGCGAGTAAGTGCAGTTATCTTTGGTTGGATGATATTCTGGATTGCATAGAACAAACACGGTGCAGCCATAAGATACATCGTGTATTTGAGCTACTAGCGGTAAATTGTAAGCGGCAAAGCATTGAGAAAAACAATGATATTTGCCGTTTTAAGATAGGAAGTCACACGGTCTGTGTTCCTTAAGAACTAAGCTATGAGTTGGACTTAGCTTTAACGCATTTGTTTTTTTTGGAATGCACTACGACAGTATTGTTTTAGGAAATTTAGACTACTGGTGGTTTTGGGCCTTGTATGTAATAGGGCAAATAATTTCTGATTTAACAATGCTTTTAGCTCTCCTAATTAATAAAGACTTTTTAGGTTTGGTTGCATTAAAACGTTATTTATTTGGCAGTACAAAAAGCATTCATAAAAAGGTTGAATAGAATGGAGGATCTATTTTGGCAATTAATGAATATTTTGGAATACTTATTACATGGCTTTTTGTTATTGCTTTTTTGTTCACTCTATCAATTGCTATTAATAAGCAAGATAAAAGCCGAGTTCACCTCTGCTTTATTATGATGGCTTCGTACACATCTAGTTTATTTGTGGACATAACTACTGCAGCTCCACATTTAAAGTTGTTTATATTTGATGTACTAACAATTGCCGCTATTCTTATGTGGCGTATTTTTTAGGACGTAAAATACCGTACGGATTTTATTATCTTATTGTAGGGCTTTGTATCAATGCCTCACTGTTTATGGGCATGTATATTGATAATACTCTTTATGGCAATTGGGACTTTTGGTGGCTGTGGATGCTGTATGGTTTCTTTATGCCTGTTATTGATATTACGATGGCACTAATATTAATTATCAATAAAGACTTACTGAAGCTGGTTTGGTTAATTAAAAAATTAAAGACATCATCTATATCAAAGCTAAATTAGCGCATACGAGTTATGCGCTAACGCAGTAAATTACTATTGGGCACCACAGCCCAATTTAGTTTTTAGCGCTTTGACAATTACAGGGTCCACAAACTCGCTTACATCACCATTGTGACGTGCTACTTCTTTAACGAGTGTTGATGAAATAAATGAATTTCGCTCTGCGGGCGTTAAAAATACACTTTCTAAATCGGGGTTTAGGCGACGGTTCATATTTGCGAGCTGAAATTCATAATCGAAATCAGATACAGCCCTAATACCACGAATAAGCACATTAGCATTATGATCGCGCGCAAGGTCAGCCAGCAAGCCTGAAAATCCGATAACTTTGACATTACCCAAATGACTCAAAATGGTATTAGCAAGTTCAACACGTTCTTCTAGGGTAAAGCAGGGTTTTTTACTTGGGTTGTGGGCAACAGCAACTAATACGGTATCAAACATTTTTGCAGCACGATGAATCAAGTCTGTGTGCCCATTGGTAAGCGGATCAAAAGTGCCTGGGTAAATTGCAGTAACGTTCATAATATTCACTATTTATTATTTTAGCGTTAGTTTAACAGTGTTTAGGGCACAAATCAGCTTTGCCCAAATAGATTATTTATTCAGTTCCTAATGATGGTTAAGGAGTAAGTGTGTTTTAATCGATAATATTTGTTTATACTGCGTGGTCTATTTTTAGTGTAATGTAGTGCATAAGATAATTAGAGTATTAGCGTATGAATACCAAGGATAAAATAATACACACCAGTATTTCGTTATTTAATGAGCAAGGTGAGCGTGCAATATCAACCAATCATATAGCGTCGCATTTAGGGATGAGCCCCGGTAATCTTTACTACCATTTTAAAAATAAAGAAGACATTATTCGTCATATATTTGCGTTATATCGCGATCATTTAAGTACGCAATTTAAACCTATCAACAAAAATGACGATGCATTTAACCACTTAACAGCTTATTTAGATTCGTTGTTTGAATTGATGTGGCGCTATCATTTTTTTACGACAACCTCGGCGATATACTCGCCAGAGACGCTGATTTGAAGCAAGCTTACATTGATTTCCAACTCGAATTATTAGAACAAGTGCGAAAAATTATACTGGGGCTTCGCGACAGTGAAATGATTGCAATTGATGAGCAAGATGTCATTGATTTAGCCCATACGCTTAAGTTAACGGTTAGCTTTTGGACGCCTTATATTAAAGCGCGTAGGCCAAGCGGTACCCTTGCTGAGCAAGATATATATCACGGTATTTTAAAAGTACTCACATTGTTTAGAGCGTATAGTACTGATAAAAGTATCGATAAAATGAACCTGCTACGCAAAAAATACACTGAATTAGCACAACACGCGCAAACTGTTGCCTAATCGCTAGTCATTGGCTGTTTCCTAGACGCTGAATTTTTTGCTATAATCGCGCGCCAAATGCCTGGGAGCGCGAATTCCCGCAGTCTAAGAGTGAACTATGCTTAAATTTATCGTCAAACTACATCCTGAAATAGCCATTAAAAGCCGTTCAGTCCGTAAACGCTTTACTAAAGTGTTAGAAAATAACATTAAAATTGTATTGCGCCGTGTTGACGAAAAAGTACAAGTTAGAAATAACTGGGATAATATTTCAGTTGTTACAAAGCTTGAAGATGCGCAAGTTCGTTTAGATTTTATCGATAGCCTTAAACGCATACCTGGCATCGTTCAATTTATTGAAGTAACCGAAACACAATTCGAAACTCTTGACGATATTTACCAAAAAACAATAGCGTTAGTTGGGCATACAATTATAGGTAAAACCTTTTGTGTTCGTGCTAAGCGTATAGGTCAACATGACTTTACCTCAACTGATTTAGAGCGTTATGTTGGTGGTGGATTGAATCAACATATTGAAGGCGCAAGCGTTAAACTTAGCCGTCCAGAAGTAACAATACGTTTAGAAGTAAAAGACGACAAAGCTTACATTGTTTCGCAAACGCATTTTGGTATGGCTGGTTTTCCGCTGCCAACTCAAGAAGATGTGTTGTCGCTTATGTCAGGTGGTTTTGACTCTGGCGTAGCAAGTTATCAAATGATTCGTAAAGGTGCACGTACACACTTTTTATTCTTTAATCTAGGTGGCGCAGCGCACGAAATTGGTGTTAAGCAAGCAAGTTACTACTTATGGAAAAAATACAGCTCTACACATAAAGTTAAATTTGTAACGGTTGATTTTGAACCTGTTGTTGCTGAAATTTTAGAAAACGTTGAAAACAGCCAAATGGGTGTTGTACTTAAACGTATGATGATGCGCGCAGGGAGTGTAGTTGCCGACAAGTTAAACATTCAGGCACTTGTCACTGGTGAAAGTATTGGCCAAGTATCTAGTCAAACATTAGCGAATTTAAGCGTGATTGACCGTGTTACTGAAACGCTTATTTTACGTCCGCTCATTCAACACGATAAGCAAGAAATTATTAATATTGCTCGCCAAATTGGTACGGCTGAAATGGCAGAAACAATGCCTGAATACTGTGGTGTTATTTCTAAAAAGCCAACGGTTAAAGCCAAAATAGACGTTATTCTTGGTGAAGAAGAAAAGTTCGACTTTGATGTACTTGATACCGTTGTAAACAACGCACGTATAATGGATGTGCGTGATATTGACGTTGAAGCCAAACAAGAACTTAAAGAAGCGGAATCGGTTGCTGATTTACCTGTAGGCTCTGTGGTAGTTGATATTCGCTCACCAGAAGAAGAAGAAGCTGCACCGCTAGAAATCGACGGTGTTGAAGTGGTGCATTTACCGTTCTTTCGTCTGGCGACTAAGTTTGGTGATTTACCAAAAGACACCGACTACTATTTATATTGTGACAGAGGCGTAATGAGTCAACTACAGGCACTTATGCTGCACGAACAGGGCTTCGAAACTGTAAAAGTTTATCGCCCGTAAAGTTAAAAGCTTATGTAAGCGTGGTTTATACCACGCTTTTTTTGCCTGAATTTTGACAAATAACTCATCGTTGTAAGGTGTTTTAATGTTGTGGAGTTTACCTTGCTGGCTAATATAGCCGCATATAGCTGAGATTTCAGTTTCTCTGTTATACGTTAGATCTTGCTGCATTGATGAGTAATTATCTGCGGTTAACTCCATTATTTTATAAGCGGTATTGAGTGCTTTAATTAATGGAATATTAAGCCCTTGAGCCTTTGCAATATTACATGCTTCAGTGAGTGCATTAAAAATTATTGTGTTGTACTTAGGTGCACGTAATTCGCCATTTCTTACATTACTTAAAGCGCTTAATGGGTTAATGGCAATATTTACGAGTAGTTTTTCAAAACGAAGCTGCTGAATGTTATTAGTAAATGTTAGGTTGGGTATTACTTTAAAAATATCAGCTATTGGCGCACTATTTTGAAGTGCTAGCTCATTACAGCCACCAATAACGCTTTGTCCTTCACCAGTGTGTTGCACAATATATTGGTTTGATTTAAAGCCCGCTATGCTTGTCGTTAAAAAGTAGAGTGCTTGATGGGTGTTTAGTTGGCTATTTACCTCATCAACATTACCCATTCCGTTATGCGAAAGTACAATAGAGCAATGAATTGGTAAAAATGGCTTTATTTGTGAAAACGCATCAAGTACTTGAAAAGCTTTAACAGTAAATAAAACAACATCAAATTCAGCCGCTTTATTTAGCTGATTTAATGAAATAAATTGAGCGTCAATTTTTTTAGAGGTCCCCTTACCTCGACTATAAAAGCGGGTATTTGTTGGGCTTTTACGAGTTAAAACACTGACATTATGCGATGCGCTTAAAAAGTGGCTAAGTAATAAGCCAATAGCGCCATCGCCAACGATTAAAATATTAGCCATATGGGTTCTTTTTTCGAGATGTAAAAATTACTCTAAGTAAAAAGTAGCTTGCAGCACCTGCAAAATCAGCAAAAAAATCACCGAGTGATGCCTGCCTATACGGGAGTGCGTCTTGCATTATTTCTATAGATGCGCCATAGCCTGCCAATAAAAGTATTTGCGCATATAAAGGAAGTTTAAACGCTTTATCCATTATTATGGCTAGTATAAAAAAATCCCAAAATGAGCGACTTTATCAACATGAGGGAATAAATTTACAACGCCACCTTTTATTTCTTTAGCAAATAAAAGGGTAAAAGCCACAATGCTAATTAAAAAAATTGCTTGGTAAACACGCCTTGTCACGACAAATCCTAAAATCGCTTAAAAAAGAGACCGCAGTATATCAAACTAATTTAGTATCGCACCTGAACAAGATGCAGAAAAATGTAAAGAATTATAATTTTAGCGTTATAATTGCCACATAAAATTAAGATTAAATAGTTAGGAGAAACCTATGCCTTCATTTGATATTGTATCTGAAGTAGAAATGAACGAAGCTAAAAATGCGGTTGATAACGCCAACCGTGAGCTAGAGACCCGTTTTGATTTTAGAGGTGTTGATGCATCTATTGAATTAAATGACAAAACAATTAAATTAAAAGCTGAAGCTGATTCTCAAGTTATGCAATTGTTTGATATTTTGGCAAACAAAATCTCTAAGCGTGGTATGGATGTATCAAGCTTAGAGCTTCAAGATATTACTCGTGCAGGTAAAAATGTATTTCGTAACGTTGGCTTAAAGCAAGGTATCGAAAAAGACATGGCTAAAAAAGTAGTTAAGGCCATTAAAGACTCTAAAGTTAAAGTTCAAGCCGCTATTCAAGGCGAAGAAGTACGCGTTACTGGTAAAAAGCGTGACGATCTTCAAGAGGCTATGCAAGTAGTGCGTAGCGCTGAGCTAGGTCAGCCTTTTCAGTTTAAAAACTTTCGCGACTAAAGTACACCAGTTAGAACCTAGCTAACGAGTGTGTAAAATGTATTAATAAAAGCTAAGCAGCAATGTTTGGCTTTTTTTGTGAGGTTATTTTTCGTATTTATCATAGATGAATCTATCTTTAGCTGTATAGACGTCCATTGACATTTATAAACAAAATACCCACAATAGCGGCATATTTTCAAGGTGCTTGCTAGCCACTTCATGTAATGATTTTTTTAGCAGGATAATCGGGAAGTTGGTGAGTTTTCATGATGACTACAAGCCCAACACTGCCCCCGCAACGGTAAAGTATTGCAGTTTTTATATGCTTACTGAGTCCGGAGACCGGCCTTGATGCAATCTTACTTACTTAAATCTTTGCGGTGGGCAAAGGTAGGGGACCTCATGTTAAACAAAACAACTCTAGGCGTTGCAATTTCTGCTGTGCTTTCATTTTCTGTGTCTGGTGCAGAGCAATCAATTGAAAAAATAACCGTTACAGCTAATAAGTTTGAGCAATCAATTAACGACGTTTTAGCGAGTGTAAATGTTATTGAACGTGCTGAAATAGAAGCAAGTAATGTACGCGATTTACCTACACTTTTAAGCACGCGAGTGGGTTTTCAGGTTAATCCAAACGGTGGTTTTGGTCAAAATACAGGTGTGTCACTTCGTGGTACGGGCTCTGGCGATACGTTGATTTTAATTGACGGTGTACGTACAGGCTCAGCAACACTTGGTCAAAAAGCACTAAATAATGTTCCTCTAAATAGTATTGAACGCATAGAAATTATTAAAGGCTCTCGCGCGGCTGTTTATGGCTCTGATGCACTCGCTGGTGTTATTAATATTATTACGCGTGAGTCAGATAACTTATCCCTAAGCGCTACATTTGGTTCTGACTCTTATCAAAATTATCAAGTGGCAGGCTCTGTAAAATCAGATGATATAACAACAGCATTTAACGCAGGCTTTGAAAAAACAGATAACTTTGATGCACTGCAAGGCGTAGCACCAGATGAAGATGGCTATGAAAATAAAAACCTTGGTTTTAAAGTAAATTACACCGATGCACATTTCGGCGACTTTAAGTTATTAGGCCAATACAGTGAAGGCTATGCAGATTACGACAGTCGCTTTAGTCCAGCCACAAGTACTATAGAAACAGGTGATTTTAAAAACTATCAGCTTTCTGCAGGTTGGAGTAAAAACTACACTAACCAAACGCATAGTATTGATTTAGCGCTTTCAACAGATGATTCTCACGATACCTCAGCATTTGGTGTAAATGATTTTATAACGAAACGTGTGCAATTTGATTATAACGGTCAATATATATTATCTGAAAAGCTTAATATTAGCGGTGGTGTTAACTGGTACAACGATGATGTATCGCACAGTTCAACGCAGTATGATATGCAAGAGCGTGATGTATTAGCAGTATTTGTTGGGGCTTATTACAATGCTGAAAAAGTGTTAGCTAATTTAACAATTCGCCAAGACGATGATGAACAATTTGGCGACGAAACAACATATACAGCTGCTGCGGGTTATCATTTATCTGAAGACGCCACGTTCCGCATAAGCCAAAGCACTGGTTTTAAAGCACCTACATTTAACGATTTATACTTTCCGGCTTTCCCTGGTTTTCCACCTTCATCTAATCCTGATTTAGAGCCTGAGAAATCATTAAATCAAGAGATTGGGTTAAATGTAGATTTTGATATAGCAAGTATTGACGTTGCTATTTTTAGAAATGATATTGAAGATAAGATATCTTTAGATTCTAACTTTTTTCCTATCAACTTAAATGAAGCACGCTACGAAGGGGTTGAATTTAGCTTATCTCAGCAGTTTTTTGGTTTTGATAGCAACCTTAACTTTGCTTACTTAAGCGCTGAAGACGAAGAAACGGGCGCAGAGTTGCGTAATGTTGCTAAACGTACTTTTAACTGGGAACTTGCAAAACAGTTTGGTGCGTTTGACGCAAGCTTAGACATGCAATACCGTAGCGACCGACAAGGTGCTGTGACTCGCTTAGGCTCTTATACACTTTGGAACTTGGCGGGTAATTATCAAGTAAATGAACATATTGAAGTTTCGCTTCGTGTAGAAAACTTATTTGATAAAGAGTATAACGCTGTTGATTCAAACGCTGATTTTACAACGGGTGAAGTGTATTACTACAACACGCCAGAGCGTCGCTTTTTTGCAGGCGCAAGCTACCAGTTTTAACGGTATTTATTAATATTAAAAAGCCCGACATATGTCGGGCTTTTTAATGTTTAGCTAAGTTTAACTACTAAAATTAGCTAGTCAGCTAAGAACTCTTTAAATACGGTTTCAAACTTATGTAATTTAGGTGCTATTAAAATACTACAGTAACCCTGCTGTGGATTTTCGTTATAGTAATCTTGGTGATAATGCTCTGCTGGGTAATACGTAGTGGCAGGGCTGACTTCTGTCACAATTGGCTCAGCAACATGGCTTTGCAGTTGAGCTATCATTTCGTTGGTTTGCTTAAGTTGAGCTTCATCGTGATAGTAAACCACACTTCTATATTGTGTGCCTATATCGTTACCTTGGCGATTCAATTGTGTTGCATCATGCAGTATGAAAAACATTGCTAAGAGTGTTTCAAAGCTAACTACAGTCGCGTCAAATTCAATTTTAACAACCTCAGCGTGACCGGTTGTGCCTGAGCATACAGAATCATATGTTGGGTTATTTGTTTCACCGCCGGTGTAGCCAGAGCTTACGGTTAGTACGCCATTTACACGTCTAAATGCAGCATCTATACACCAAAAACAGCCGCCACCAAATGTTGCTACTTGCTTTGTTGAGCTCATAAGTATTCCTAAAATGTATATGGGGTTTTAAAAGCGAGCATAAATTGTATGCGCCGCAACAACAAGGTTACGGCGCAATTAAGAGGCTAGATCTCTTCGAAAGGTTTTTCAGCAGCTTGTTTGTCTAATTTTTGCTGTAAAAACTCAGGTGATTGAGTGTTACGTGCAAGTGCATAATATGCAGCAGGTACAACAAAAAGAGTTAGTAGGGTCGATACAATAACCCCAGTAAACACGACTACACCTATCACCATACGGCTTTCAGCGCCCGGACCTGAAGCAAGTACTAAAGGTACCGAACTCATAACCGTAGTCAGCGAGGTCATAATAATAGGGCGCAAACGCTGAGTTGCTGCTTGCAAAATAGCTTCACTAAATTCAACGCCTTTATCGCGCAGTTGGTTAGTAAATTCTACAATCAAAATACCGTTTTTAGCACTTAGCCCTATGAGCATGACAATACCTATTTGACTGTAAATATTTAAAGTAAGTCCTGTAGCCCAAAGTCCGAACATAGCGCCCATTAAACCAAGTGGTACGGTAAGCATAATGACGAACGGATGCATAAAGCTTTCAAACTGCGCTGCCAGTACTAAAAAGGTAACGGTGAGTGCAAGTATAAATACGTAGGTCATCGCTGATGCGCCTTCGTAATAAAGCTGCGACTCGCCTTTGTAATCTACGGCGCCATCTATATCGTTTTCTTGCGCGGCTACTTCGTTTAAAAAGTTAAGCGCTTGCTCAAGCGTATAACCGTCGGCTAAGTTGGCACTTAATGTAATTGCGCGCATACGGTTATATCGGTTTAAGCGCGATGCGGTTGCTTCTTCTTTTAAGCTGATAAGGCTATCAAGTGGGACTAGTTCACCGCTTCGTGATTTAAGGTATATATTTGAAATGTCAGTAGGGTTAGTAAAGTCTTCTTTAGTCCCTTTTAAAATTACATCGTATTCTTCACCGCGGTCAATAAAGGTTGTAACACGGCGCTGGCCAAGCATTGTTTCTAGTGTACGGCCTACATCAGATACCGAAACGCCTAAATCAGCAGCCTTGTTTTTATCTATGCTGACTAAAAACTGCGGGAAGGTTTCTTTATAATCATGATCGATTCTTACTAAACCTGGGTTTTGTTCGGCACGCTTAATTATACGGTCACGCCAGTCGGCAAGTTGAGCGTAATCATTACCTTGCAATACAAACTCAATTGGACGAGATGAGCCACCACCGCCAATACCACGGCGCATAATGGCAAACGCACGTACATCGGTAACTTCTTGCATTTTACCGCTTATTTCGTCCATTACTTCCCATGTTGAGCGTTTGCGCTTATCCCAATCGGCCATACCAACAATCGCAACACCGCCGCTGCCACCCCAGCCAGGCACTCGAACAAGTACACGACTTAGCTCACCCGCTTGCGAGTAAGGCATTAAGCGTTCTTCAATTTTAGCCATATTAGCAGCATTATTTTCGTAACTTGCGCCCTCAGGGCCGCTCATCATAATAAAGAACGTGCCACGGTCTTCTTTTGGCGTTAGTTCAGAAGGAACTTGTAAAAACAACGAGTAACTAACAAAGCCAGCTAATAATAAGCTCACCATTAAGCCCCATTTACGGGTTATGTTAGTGGAGAGTGAATTACGGTAACTTACTTCAATTTTAGTAAACTGGCGGTCCATCCATTGGCTAAATTTATTTGGTTTGTCTGATACTTTAAGTACTTTAGAACACAAGGCTGGTGCAAGTGTAAGCGCTGTAACACTTGAGAAAAATACGGCAGCACTTACCGCCATTGCAAACTCAGTAAATAACGCCCCTATACGGCCATCCATAAACACCAATGGCACAAAAACAGATATTAGTACAAGCGTGGTTGCTACTATGGCAAAACCAACTTCACGCGCGCCTCTAAATGCAGCTAGCAACGGCGGCTCACCCAGCTCAATACGACGGTGAATGTTTTCAAGCATTACAATGGCATCATCTACTACCAAACCAATAGCCAGTACTAAGGCAAGTAAAGTGAGTAAGTTGATTGAGTAGCCCATTGCTAATAAAAACATAAAGCTACCAACAAGTGCAACCGGTACGGTAACAGCTGGAATAAGCGTTGCTCGTATATTGCCTAAAAACAAAAATATAACGAGTACGACTAAACCCATAGAGATGGCAAGTGTGCTGTAAACTTCACTAATTGATTCTTTAATAAATACAGACGAATCGTAGCTGTCTTGAATTGTTGTACCTTCAGGTAGGTTACGTTTTATTTTTTCAAGTTCACTGCGTGCGTTATCTACTACGGTAAGCGTGTTTGCTTTAGCTTGTTTTACAATGCCTAGGCCAATCATGTTGCGCCCGTTACCACGAAATAAGCTTTCGTCATCGGCAGCTTCTAATTTTACATCGGCAACTTCACCTAAACGCACTAAATAACCTTCTTCACCTCGTTTAATAACAAGGTTTTTAAAATCGCGCTGATCTTTATAACTACGTGCGGTGCGCACGGTAAAGTCGCGATCTATTGATTCTATTTCGCCGGCGGGTAATTCAACGTTTTCTGTACGCAGTGTATTTTCAATATCGCTTGAGGTAATACCGCGTGCAGCCATTGCTTGGCGGTTTAACCAAATTTTCATGGCGTATTGGCGCTCACCACCAATACGTACATTAGATACACCGTCTACAACGGCTAAGCGATCAACAATAAATCGCTGTGCGTAATCAGAGAGCTGTAACGAGTCCATTGTTTCGCTGTTTAATACAAACCAGGCGATTGGGCTTTCATCACTATTTGATTTAGACACTTCTGGTGGGCGTACCTGATCAGGCAAGCTATCAAGTGCACGTGCTACACGTTCACGTACATCGTTAGATGCAGCATCTATGTCGCGGTTAATATCAAACTCAATGGTAATGTTTGAACGCCCATTACGACTTGATGAGTTAATACTTTTAATACCTTCAATACCCGAAATACGGTTTTCTATTATTTGCGTTATTTTGGTTTCTATAATTTTGGCAGAAGCACCAGTGTATTCAGTGCTGATATTTACAATCGGTGTTTCAATATCAGGGTATTCACGAAGCGGTAACATCGTAAATGCAACCAGACCAAAAGTAAGAAGCAGTAAATTAATTACAATGGCAAAAACGGGGCGTTTAACGCTAGTATCAGTAATTTTCACGTATTACCCCTTTACGCTTACTTTACTTCCAGAGCGAATTTTTATTAGCCCTTCAGTAACAATTTGCTGACCATCAGTTAAACCTTCGTCGATAGCAACCCAGCCATTATTTCTGCTTGCAACATGTACTTCAACTTTATTGGCTACTCCGTCTTGAATTTGAAAAACAAAGTGTTTGTCTTGTAAAGGGATAACCGCTTTTTCTGGCACCATTAAAGCTTGGTTGCTGCTTAGCTCAAGTGCTGTATTTAGTAACATACCAGGGCGAAGTAATCCTGATTTATTCGCAAAACTTGCTGTTACTTCAACACTGCGTGTTACCGAATCAATACGTGAGCTAATATGCGTTACCTTGCCGTTAAATGTCTGCCCTGGGTAGGCATCGTTTTGGGTAAGTACTTTCATGCCCATGTTTAATTGTGCTAAATATTTTTCAGGCACTTTAAAATCAACTTTAATAATACTAATATCATCAAGTGTGGTGATTATTGTAGCGTTGTTTACGTATGCACCGACTGATATTTCACGTTTACCTAGCAGGCCAGAAAAAGGGGCTGTAATAGTCATTTCATTTAACTTAGTTTTAGCGCTTTCTAGTTGCGCCTCTGTTGCATCAACGCGAGATAGCTGCTCTTCTAACAATGACTTTGCAGTTGATTGAGAGCGTGAGAGTTCGGTTAAGCGGTTGAGTTGACGTTTCTCTTCTTGTAAATTAATGCCAAGCTCTTTAACTGCAAGTTGTTCTTGCTTACTTTGTAGTTGCACTAATTTTTGGCCTTTACTAACTAAATCACCGTCTTTAAAGTAAATATCTGTGACATAATCGTTTTGGGCACTTTTAATATAAACAGCTTGGTTAGCACGTGCACTACCAATGGCTTCTATCATTACCGCGTTTTCTTGTGATGTCACAGTATGCGCAGATACCTGAGTAGACATTTTAGATAAGTCGGCTTGTTCACCATGGCTTGACGGTAAATATAAGTAAACGCTAAATATCAAAAGTAGCGTAATAATAAATGGAAAAAGAGCTTTGCCTGATTGTCTTGAGTACATCGTTTTCATACCTGAAAATTAATTGTAAGTATTGTACGAAATAAGACCGGAGAAAGGCGGTTATGTGTCTCATAAATTTGTGCGTTAAGCGTAAAAGTTAATGATCCTGATGCAGTGTCCCTCTTTTGTTACATATAAAGTGGTAAATATATGAATTTTAAAACGTCCTGTAAGGCTTGTATAACTGCTCGCAAAGTTATTTTATGGGCTATTATTATGTTGATATTTTACATGGTGTTCTATCAGCATGGATAAAAACGATAGAAACCATGTGAAATACAGGGCACAAGGCGCACGTAATGGCATCGAAATATTAATAGTGGGTGCCATTGGGTTGGTGCTTATTATGGGTTTTAATTTATTACGTCCAGATAAAATAAGTATTGTTGAAGTTTTTTTAGTGAGTGCTTGTATCGGTGCTATTTTTATTGGGTTTTTAAAAACCCAAGAACCCTTCTATAGTTTAATATTAAGTGAATCTAAACTTATATATCAGCATAAGTATGGAGCATGGCACCTTTTTCAAAGTAATTTTAGGTATAGTGGTATACCTAAGGTTGAGGACGGGGTTGAATACATTGAGTTAAATACTGTGGGTATCAAAGTAAATGATATTGATGAGTTTTTAGCAAGTTTATCACCTAGAATTGCAGGGAAACTGCTAATAGAACAACGACATTTATTCATGCAAGCTGTTCAAAAACATTGCAAAAATGGTCATTGCCCATCAGAATGGTTAATAGAAGATACACAGTATATCTCTCAAAGGGGAATAAGCTATAATGGGCTTATAGCTATGTTTGCAAATAGAACAAAGCACCTTCAGCTGTTAACAGGTTATGATTTATTGTTACCTGCCAGTGTATTAGATAGAGATATTTGGGCGTTTAGTGCTAACTTAAATAAGTGGAAGCAAAGCCCCAGTCAGTTTATAGCGACGCAGAGTAAATAACGTAAATACTCTAGTGCGGTAGTAGGAATAGTAATGAGTCAAGACAGATCCTTTTTAAAAAGTGGGCGAAATACCATAATACATAAAGATAAAAAACACGATTTAGTGATTGTTAACTCTGAAATTCATCCGCGAATTAAAGTAACACAAAATGGCCTAGAGCCTTTTAAAGAAGAGTTGCCAAAAAATCGACGTGATGCAAAAGATCGTTATTTAGAAATAGTGTATGTTGGAAGCCCAGACGTGTTTGGTGAAGAAAAACAGCTATTATTCATTCAAGCCTTAGATGGGCGTGAATACAAAGTAGATTACAGTAAAATAGGTACTAAGTTGTTTGTACGTATTCATCAAGATACTTATATGTAGCACTTTAATGGCATCTTTATTGCTTATGATTACACTATAGTAATTATTTGACATAAAAGGTGCTTTGTATGAAAGCGTTTGCTTTAATTCCTCTTATTGCTTTGCTTTGCGCATGTGGAGGCGGTGGTGGCAGCGATGATGCAGATGTAGAATCATCTGTTAATGCTGGAAACGACTTACAAATTATTGAAAAAACCGATTTTTCCATTACAGCACAGGGTTCTCCTGCTGATGGAACTTTTACTTGGCAACAAGTAAGCGGTCCAAGCTTAGATGGCTTTCCGTTAGAGGGAGCAGAACAAACGCTCACCGCACCAGATGTAAAAACTGACAGTGAAATAGTTTTAAGAGTGAGCTATCAAAGCTCCGGCACTAGCGCCGTTAGTGACGACATTTCCATCTCAGTTAGTTCTAATAACCAGCTTCCCCTTGTTACTGTTACACAAACATCGCCTGAAACACTTCCTTCTGTATACAAAGACACGGTCACTTTAAGCGGTCTTGAGTCAAGCGATCCGGATGAAAATGGCCAAATTGATAGCTATTTTTGGCAATTGCTATCGGGGCCTGAGTTAAATATTGCGAGCTTTAATGAGTCAACACTCAGCTTTTCTCATCCATTGCTTGAAAGTAACGTAAATTTATCTTGGCAGTTAACTGTTATAGATGATGAAGGCGGTGAGGCAAGCACTCAATATTCAATGACCCTCAACAAAACAAATGAATTAGTGGATGCAAATGCGGGTGCTGATCAAAATATTGAAGAGTTTGAGCAGGTAACACTTGATGCAACTAGCAGTGAAACCGTAACAGATACATACCAATGTAAATGGCAACAACTTACCGGTAATACCGAAACATTAAGTAATAGTAATCAGTGTACAACGACATTTTTTGCCTCAGATGTAGACACCGAGACCACATTGAGCTTTGAAGTAACGGTAACTGACTCAAAAGGACGTACAGACACAGATTCTTTATTTGTAGATGTATCGCCAAAAGCTCTCGGGCTTATAAATGATAGTGGTGTGGGTGAGTGTTATAACAATACCCAGCGTATTAATTGTGAAAGCGATGACTTTCCCGCGCAAGATGCAGAACTTGGCCGCGACAGCTTTGCAAATCGTTTGGATAAAGTAGGTAAAGGTAATTTAGCGTTTGATTATACGAAGTTAAATGAATTTGCCGATGAAGTGTCTGATACCAGCAATAGTTTTAGTTGTATTCGCGATAACGTAACAGGGTTGGTTTGGGAGGTGAAAAGTGTGGCATCTGGCACGGTACCAAATACTTCGTTACGTGATGGTCAAAATCATTATTTTTGGGATGTAGGCAACACGACCTTTACAGATACAAGTTCAGCTAATAGTACGTGCCCTGATAATACAAGTTGTGGTGTACAAAGCTATATAAACGAAGTAAATGACTTAGATTTTTGTGGCGGTACGAACTGGCGATTACCTAGTTACAAAGAGCTTTTAGGCTTAATTGATTACGGAAAACAAGGTCAAAGTGTATTAATTGACGAGGCATTTTTCCCTAATATGCCAAGTGAAAGTGCATTAAGCCATTTACGTTACTGGACCTCACAAACAGCAGCTGATGGTACAAGTTTATCGCAAGCGTATATTATTGATATGAGTGATGGTAACGATCTTGCTTATCCAAAAGAAAATACTGCTTATGTACGTTTAGTTAGAAGTCGTTAGGAGAAAATAATGAAATTAAAATTACTCTATGCAATAACAACTATAAGTTTGAGCTTTAATATTGCAGCGGCGCAAACGTGCTACGACGGTGCAGATACCACAACACCGACAGATAGATTTACTATAAATGCAGATGGCACAGTGTCTGATAGCGAAACTGGCCTTATGTGGCAACGCTGTAGTTATGGGCAGACTTACAATACAGAGACACAACTTTGTGAAGGCTCAACACCTTCTCTCACTTGGCAAGAGGCACTACGCGGAGCTAAAAATGATACAACCGCAGATTACGATGATTGGCAAATGCCTAACATTAAAGAATTGGCGAGTATTTTAGAGCACAGTTGCACAGAGCCGAGTATTAATGAAACTGTATTTTTTGGCACTAAGCTTCAAAATTATTGGTCAAATACATCGGGTGTGAGCACAATGAGCTCTGCATGGGTCTATCAGTTTGATAGTGGCCTAAATAGTTTGCATGCTAAAACAAGTAATGTGTATTTACGATTAGTGCGCTATGAAAAATAAAAAAGTGTAAATTTAAAGGTATGAAGCGCAACTTTAAAACAGCTGCGCTTTTTTGTTTTTCATAAATTTACGTTATTTCAATAATAAAGCACTCACAGTGTTGTCACTTAGGGGCTTTTTTTGCCATTATAGGCCGTGATTTAATTATGAAGGAACATCACGGTGTATTTAAGCTATTTTGGCCTGAACGAAAAACCTTTTTCTATCTCGCCTAACCCCCATTACTTGTTTTTAAGTGAACGGCACAAAGAAGCCTTAGCGCACCTTACCTATGGATTGGGTGAAGATGGCGGCTTTGTATTATTAACGGGCGAAGTGGGCACCGGAAAAACCACGATCACTCGCAGTATGCTTGAGCAATTGCCTGAAAATACCCAAGTCGCAATGATCCATAATCCAGCACTTTCGGAGCTAGAGTTATTAGCCAGTATTTGTGATGAGCTTAATATTAGTTACGATACTAATAATTCGACGCTTAAAAGCCTTACCGATATTATAAAAAAGCATTTAGAGACTAATAATAAATCGGGTGGTCACACCATACTTATCATTGATGAGGCACAGTTACTTGCTCCTAATGTGCTTGAGCAATTGCGCTTGCTGACAAATATAGAAACCGATCATAAAAAGCTATTACAAATAGTGCTTGTGGGCCAACCTGAACTCCAAGAGCTTTTAAAGCGCAATGAATTAAGACAACTTGCTCAGCGAATAACAGCTCGTTACCATTTATTGCCGCTTACGCAAGGCCAAACCGTGGCTTATATAAAGCATCGTTTGCACGTTGCAGGGTGCGATAAAGGGATTTTTTCGATGGATGCTATGCAAGCAGTTCATCAATTAACGGGTGGTGTGCCGCGCCTAATGAACTTGGTGTGTGAACGTGCTTTAGTGGGCACATTTGCAAAGCAGCAGTTGATAGTTGATGGCGATATAATAAAAAAATCAGCACATGAGTCATTACCAATGGATTTTGTAGCGCCAGTTAATGAAGCGAACAAGGGAACATCATTTGTATCATACAGCTTTGCTTTCGCTACTTTATTTGCCGTAGGTATTGGGCTTTCATTTATTTTATAGTTAGGTAAGTTATGTCTTATTTATTAGATGCGCTAAAGCAGTCGCAGCAATCAGATATGAGTGCTGAGCAGTACGACTTGCAATCAGAACAGTTAAAACAGCAGCAAGCACTCAAGCGTTATAGGCGATTAGCATTAGTTTTTGGTACAAGCTTAGGTGCTTTTATTGCTGTCGCTGGTGGCTTTACTGTCGGTAAGTGGTTTCAAAGTTCTACCTTATTAAACGCAGCGGGACCCGCTGTACTTAATGTGGTTGAAAGCGAAAAATCAGCACCTAAAGAAGATGCTAAAAAAATAGATACTGAAGTTGAAAAGCAGCAAATAGCTAAGTTAGAGCCTGCAAAAGTAGCTTCAACAAATACTGCAACGATTGAAGGGCAACTTGTGCATGTGCAAACACCTAATGGTGTACAGCAAATGTTATTAACCCCTAGTGGGCAATATATCCCTATGCCATCGAGTCAGGTCACGAGCGCAGCAGGTTATAATCAGCAAAATATGCAACAAGTAATGCCGGTTCAAAATTATAATCAGCCAGCGTTTAACCCACAAAGTAATTACAATCCAAATAATGCACAAAACACTTCGGTATTCGGGAAAAATCAAAATACCGCATCGGCTCAACTAGATATGAGTAAATATAAAGTACTAGGTAAGCCAATTAATGGTAGCAATCAATCTCAACAAGTGAGCGATCCTGAACTTGATGCCGTGCCAACAACGCTTAAAAATGCATTTGCGCAAGCGATACAAGATGTCGAAAAAAATCAAGATTATGAAGTTACTCAAGCATCAAAAACGTCATCACGTGTTGAGCCTGTGGAGCTACTGCCTGATGGTTTGCAATCAATGTTGCCTAGCATTAAATACCAAGCGCATATTTATTCATCCAGTGCTGATAAACGTTGGATAAAGTTAAATGGACGAGAGCTACATGAAGGAGAGAGTATTGGTGCGCTAACGGTTAGAGAAATAACACCAGAGCAGAGCGTCCTTGATTTTGATGGTTACGAGTTTAGTTTAAAAGCATTGCAAGATTGGCCGCAATAAGCGACCACTCTATGGCAGTATTGAATTTTTATAAAAACGTTCTAAATCAATATTATATTCTTTTGGTTTAACAGTTGATTCAAGGGTATCTAAAGTCTTTTTATTGGCTAAATCTATATCTTGTACTTCCGTATAACGGCTGTGTTTAGCACTGTAAAATGTTTTTACTATCGGTTTTAGTGGCGATGCAGGGTTGCTTTCAGTCACTAGTCCGACTTTTTGGCTTGATAACCTTACTAAAGTCCCAACCGGGTGAATACCAATGCATTGAATGAATTTAGTAAGCAGCACAGGGTCAAAACTATCGGGGCAGCCTTCTTTTAATATTTTAAATGCTTTAATAGGTTCCATGCCAGCTTTATAAACGCGTTCAGCGGTTAATGCATCATAAACATCAACAATTGAGGCCATGCGCACATATTGGCTTATTTCATTGCCTTTTTTACCAAACGGATAACCTTTGCCATCCAAACGCTCATGATGCATACCAGCAATATCAACAGCGATTCCTTTTAAGCCAGACCCTTCTAAAATTTCTTTACTAAAAAGGGAATGTTTTTTCATTATTTCGAATTCAGCGTCGCTAAAACGACCCGGTTTATTGAGAATTTCGTCAGGTATTTTTATTTTACCAATATCATGTAACAAAGCACCTGTTGTTAATTGTTCGATAATTTCTTTATCTATTTCTAAGTGCTTAGCAAAAATACTCATTAAAATAGAAACATTAATAGAGTGCTCAAGTAAATAAGCATCTTTTTGACGCATTTGTGTAAGGCACGCTAACGCATCTTGATTTCTAAACACTGAATCCATAAAGCCACTTGCAAGCTCTCTAAAAGGGGCTATATCTATTTTTCGGCCAGCTTTTATTTCTTTAAATGCTTTGAGTTGAAGTGTTTTAGCTTCGTCATAAAGCTTTTTAGCTTTGCCCATTTCTTGTTCTGCACTGTGTGCTTTTTGCCAAGGGTCTCGTTTGATTTTTACTGCAGAAGTGCTTTCTAGCTCTTTTTCAGGAACTGTATTGACAAGGGTTTTATCAGGATCTATTTCTACTTCTAAGATCCCTGCTTTTTTTAGCTTATCAATATCCGCTTGAGTTTTAACCCAGCCTTGGCTTTTAACTTTAATGCGACCTGTTTGCTTAGTAACATGTTGTACAAACATACCTGGAAGTAATTGTGAAATAAGAATGGTTTTCAATTTATTTACTTATATAGTTTGATTAACTATAAAGTAACAAACTTTACGCTATTTACATAGTAAAAAGGCACCATTAGGTGCCTCTCGTGTCTATTAAGAAATTAGTTTTCTAATTACTCATCATCTTCAACAAGCGTCATTAGTGATGTGTTACCACCTGATGCTGTTGTATCAATACTGATTGTTTTTTCAGTAATAAGACGTTTGATTAACGTATCGTAATACTCAGAGCTAATTACTGGTAAAATAGCACCTTTACGCTGTGCTAGCTGCTGGCTAAAGTAGCCTAAGCGAGACGAGCGAGCAGCAACTACTGCACCTGCTAAATGAGGGTGAGCCAAGATAGCTTGTAACTGATTAGGTTTAGCAACTTGGAAAACACCTTCAGCAACACCTGTAGAGATAAATTTATCTTTAAAGGCAACAGCTTCATCATAAAACAGCTCAGACGCTACAGTAATTACCGTATTACCTGCGGCAATAGCGGTAATGATAGACAATGCCCAGAAGTTAAATGATGTGCTCTTATCTGCATAACACACGACACAACCACGCGCTTCTAGATGAAGTGTATTAGACTCACCCGTTGGCCCAGGCAGGGTAGTAAATTTACGCATGTGCTTTTCTAGGCGGTTAAGCTGTGCACGAGCTTCTGATAGTGTTAATGCCAAATCGTCTGCTAAATCGTCGATAATTTCTACCGTCGCGATTTTAGCAAGCAACTGACGTACAGCCGAAACACGGTCATTTAGCGGTGTTGCACGCCAAATCTTTTCATCGCGCATTGAGTTAGCCATTAGCTTTTTAACTTGTTCATTTGCACCACTGTAGTGGTGTAAATCAAGTTCGTCTGGCGTCAGGTTTGTCATTTGCACGTTATCTGGTGATGCCTTTTCTTTTACTAAACGTTGTAGGTAGTTAGGGCCACCGGCTTTAGGGCCAGTACCTGATAAACCACGGCCACCAAATGGTTGCACACCAACAATAGCACCAATCATGCTGCGGTTAATGTAAACATTACCCGCACGTGACATTTTAGCAAGGTATTCACAGCGCTCTTCAATACGTGAATGTACACCCATTGTTAAGCCATAACCTGTGTTGTTAATTTGATCCATCACATCATCAAGTTCGCTCGATTTAAAACGCACAATATGAACACATGGGCCAAATACTTCACGTTTAAGTACTGATAAGTCCTTAATTTCATATAAACGAGGCGCAAAAAAGAATGCACCATTTAATGTATTATCAGGAATTTTGCACTCGTAATGCAGTGTTGCATTACCTTTTAAGTACTCAACATGGTCGTTTAAGTTTTTAAGTGCTTTTTCATCAATTACAGGGCCTACATCAGTTGATAGTAACGATGGGTCGCCAATGTGTAACTCAGCTAGAGCCCCTTTAAGCATATCGATGATGCCATCAGCTACGTCTTCTTGAATAAATAGAACACGAAGAGCCGAACAACGTTGCCCAGCACTTTGAAAACCAGAACTGATCACATCGTCAACTACTTGCTCAGGAAGCGCCGTTGAGTCAACAATCATACAGTTTTGGCCGCCAGTTTCTGCAATTAACGGTACTTGAATATCGTTACGTGCTGCAAGTGTTTGAGAAATTAATGTGCCTGTTTCTGTAGAGCCGGTAAACATAATTGCTTGAATGCGTTCATCAGGAACAATTGTTTTGCCTACTTCAGAACCACGAGCAATAACCGGTTGAACAACATGTTCAGGTAAGCCAACAGACAGCATTAGTTCAATTGCACGAAGGGCAATTAAGCTTGTTTGCTCAGCAGGTTTTGCTATTACTGTGTTACCTGTAACAATGGCAGCAGCAACTTGGCCTAAGAATATTGCAAGCGGGAAGTTCCACGGGCTGATACATAAAATAACGCCACGGGCTTCAAAGCGTTCATCTTGCGATAGCTCCTCAGCGCGCGCCGCGTAGTAACGGCAAAAATCAACCGCTTCACGCACTTCATCAATACCGTCTTGTGCTACTTTACCCGCTTCTTTAATACAGATAGCGACTAGTTCGTCGTGATGACGCTCTAAAATATCAGCAACGCGACGCAGTAAATTTGCACGTTCTTTTACTGATGTTTGCGACCATGATTCAAAAGCTGCTTCAGCGTTAGCCAGTAATACTTTCATCTCTTCGCCAGTTTGTAATTTAACGTGGCCGATGATTTCTTTATGATTCGCTGGGTTTTTAACGGCCAATGAGCCTTCAGGTACTTGGCTTTGCTCAATTAAATGCTCATTAAACCAGCTTTCAAGATTCTCTTTGAAAGGGGTAATAACGTTAATGTCGGTTAAATCCATGCCTTTAGAGTTAGCACGTTCTTCACCGTATAAATTAATTGGCATTTTAATTTGCGTATTGTACTTGTTACGTAAGCCTTGTAGTGTTTCTACAGGATCTGGTAATAGCGATTCAACAGGTTTAGATGTATCTACAATGGCATTTACAAATGATGAGTTAGCGCCATTTTCTAATAAACGACGAACAAGGTAAGCAAGTAAATCTTCGTGTTGACCAACAGGGGCATATACGCGGCACTGAATTTTTTCTTCGTTAACGATTTGGTCGAATAGTGACTCACCCATACCGTGCAAACGTTGAAATTCAAAACCTGTATTGTCGCCTTTGGCTACTTCTAAAATAGTCGCGGCAGTGTAAGCGTTATGTGTAGCAAATTGCGGATAAAGCACATCGCGCGCTTCAAGCATTTTAATTGCACATGCTTTGTAGGAAACATCGGTTGTGGCTTTACGTGTAAATACGGGGTAGTGATCCAAACCATCTTGTTGTGTGGTTTTAATCTCTGTATCCCAATAAGCACCCTTAACTAAACGGACCATCATTTTACGACCAACGCGGGTCGCAAGCTCGGTTAGCCATTCAATTACAAAAATAGCACGTTTCTGGTACGCTTGAACCGCTAAGCCAAATCCTTGCCAATCACCAAGATCTTCATCGCTAAATACCGCTTCAATTACATCTAATGAAATATCTAAACGGTCAGCTTCTTCGGCATCAACGGTAAAGCCGATATCGTATTTTTTAGCGGCAAGAGCAAGTTCTTTTAACTTAGGGACTATTTCTTCCATCACACGGTCTTTATGAGTGAACTCATAGCGTGGATGAATAGCCGAAAGTTTAACTGAAATACCAGGGCTCTTAATTGGACCACGACCATTGGCCGCTTTACCAATTGAGTGTATAGCATTCATGTAGCTGTCAAAGTAACGCTTTGCATCTTTCATTGTGCGCGCGCCTTCGCCTAGCATATCGTAAGAATATACATAGCCTTTTTGCTCTGTATCGGCAGCACGTTCAATTGCTTCGTCAATGGTACGGCCCATAACGAATTGCTTGCCCATAATTTTCATAGCAAAATTTACGGATTTACGAATAACTGGCTCACCTAAACGACCAATGGTCTTTTTAAGCATGCCGAACTGCTGTTCTTTCGTTTTGTCTGTGTAGTTAACCATTTTACCGGTAACTAACAATCCCCAAGAGGACGCGTTTACAAATAAAGAATCGCTGCTTCCTAAATGAGAGCTCCAATCACCTTTGGCCAATTTGTCGCGAATAAGTACATCTTGAGTTGCTTTGTCTGGTACGCGAAGCAGCGCTTCGGCCAAACACATTAATACAACACCTTCTTCACTAGAGAGTGAGAATTCATTTAAAAGTGCGTCAACACCGCCTTGTCCATCTTGCTCTTTACGAATGTTTAAAACAATCTGGCGGGCTCTTTCCCATGCACGGCTTCGTGCTTTTACACCCACTTCTGCAAGCGGTAAAATATGATCGATAACCGCATTTTCGTCTATGCGGTAAAAGTCACGAATTTTCTGTCTAATAGGACAGTTAGTAGTTAAATCGCCGTTGAATAACATAAGCAACCCTCAGGAGTGTTTAGGATTTAAAGTAAAATTAATTACCAATAAATTATCAGTGATATTGTGAGTGCATTCTAATTAAAATTCCGCAGAATATGCTGGTTAAATTTCGCGATTTACGATAATTTACAGGGCATAAATTTAACTTATCCGCATAAAATTCTGTTATGACAATTCCAAATAGATTACGCATGCTAGATCGTATCGATTTAGCCATACTAGACGTTCTACAAAAGAACGGCAGAATTTCTAATGTTAACCTGGCAAAACAGGTTAACTTGAGCCCTAGCCCATGCCTTGATCGTGTTAAACGTTTAGAGCAAGAGGGCTACATAGAAGGCTATTATGCAAAACTTAGTGAAGCTAAGCTAAATCAAAGCTTAGTTGCTCATGTGCAAGTTTCGCTTGTTACCTCAAATACAGCCGTATTTAAAGTGTTTAGAGAGCATATTTTAAAAATTAAACAAGTGGTTGAATGCGACATGGTTGCTGGTGGCTATGATTATTTATTAAAAATACGCGTGTCTAACATGGAAGAGTATAGACAAGTATTGGGGGATTTAGTTGATATACCGGGAGTCGGTACGCACCACACTTATATGGTGATTGAAAAAATTAAACAAGACGATGGTTTACTAATTGATATTTAGTTTGTTCTAAAATGTGTGAGCTTGCGGCTAAGCAGGCTCACACTTAAAACTAAATTAACTCTCTAAACCGTTTTTATTAATTGTAATAACGCGTTGAGGAAATGGAATTTCAATCTTAGCGTTGTTAATTGCTTTATAAACACCGCCGTTAATAGCCAGTTTGGTTTCGATAATTTTAGTAGTAGGCACCCAATATCTGTAGCTGATTGTAACACCGCTATCGGCAAAACGTTCAATACCGACCTGCGATAATGGGTTTTGTGCGACCAGTTTGTGCGCTTTAAGTACCTCTTCAATTAGACTAATGGCGCTATCAGAACATGCACTATAAGCTATGTCTATCTCACCTTTGACCAATGAGTAACTAAACGAGTTGTGAAGTATTTCGCCCACAATATGTTTATTTGGAATAGTAATTTCTACTTTTTCTTCATTGATTAAAATTGTGTAGCCAAGCTCAATTGTTTTAACTTGGCCGCTTACATTTTTAACTTCAATAGTATCACCAACAACAAAAGGTCGAGTGGCTATAATGGCAAGGCCTGCACCATAGTTAGAGAGCATTCCTTGTAGTGCTAAACCTGCACCTAAAGACGCAGCACCAATAGCTGCTACAAAGGGAGTAACACTTATACCTATTTTGCCAAGTGCAATAATTATAACCATTACAATTAGCAGTACTTTTACCACGCTACTGACAAAGTTAGTGAGCGTAATGTCAACATTATGGCGGGTCATTAACGCAGCTACAAATTTGGCAAGCTTTTGCGCTATCCACAAACCAATGAGGACGATAAAAATAGCACCGACAATTTGCATACTGTAGGTAACCATATACTCAGTAAGCATGGTGTAATATTTTTCAAACTGTTCGATTTCAGAACTGATCATAAAGCGCTCTATGTTAGGGCTATGTTGTATTTTTCCAACTATAGCAAAATGTTGACTAAAAATGGATATAACAGCGGTACTATAATCGCTGTTAATAAAGCGCTTAGCGCCATTGCAACCGATGAGTAAGCGCCAACTTTTGGATGCTCGGCAATAGCAGCGGCAGTCCCAATTGCATGACAAGCTGTGCCCATGGCAACGCCTTGAGATTCGTGATTAAAAATATTAACGAGTTTAAAAAGCATAAAACCAAATAAAGCCCCTAGTAAACCAATAAAAATAACTAAAGCTGCAGCAAGTGAACTGATTCCACCCAATGAATCAGTGACGATTAAAGATATAGGTGTAGTGACACTGAGTGCGGCAACAGATGCACTTAGCTGCGCTGGCGCATTAAATAATATGCTTAGCAAAAATGCCACAACGGTTGCGTTAACAATACCTAAGCTACATGTTGCGACTATAAGTAATAGATTTTTTCGTACGTGTGTAAACTGCTGATATAAAGGAAGCGCTAAAGCGACAATTGCGGGCTCTAATAACCAGCTTAGCAATTTGCTGTGCGTGGCAAATTGCGTATAAGGCAAATTTAGATTAACGAGGAATAAAGCGATAATACTAATACTTAAAAATACGGGGTTGGTGAGCGATTTTAATACGCTGTTTTTTATACTTTGGTTTACGGCCCTTAGTGCTAAAAACAATGCAATTATAAAAGGAATACTTAGCCACCATAAAGTAGGCTGTAGCTCTGAAATAGCGGAAAAAGTAAAATCAGTCATTATTTTCTCTTCCCTTAAAGTACGCAATTACACTGCTAACAAGCAATAAGGTAGTTATAGGAACTAGCAACACAACTGATGCTAAAAATGCCCAGTGCGATTTTATAAGGCCGAGATGTTCAATAAATCCCACACCCGCAGGAATGAAAAATATAGGCATAATATTTAAAATAGGGGAGGCGCATGGTTTTACATGTTGCTCTTTTACAATACCCGATAAGAGTAAAACTAATAAAATAACCATAGCGAGTAACGGTGCAGGAAAGCTTCCACCAATAAAGTGCATAATGAGTTTAGCGCAGGCTAAACATAGTAAAATAATAGCGCTACTGAGCAGATATTTCATCAAAGTGGCTCACAGAAAAGATAAGAGCTTAACTTTAACAAATCAAACTCTTTTATGCATTGTCTACCAGTGCTTTGTATCTGCGTAGGTTATGTCCGCTTTTCCTTTTGCTTTAGCAATTGCTTTTTTAGTGTTTGGGTTTAGCAATAAGCGAATTTGGCTGAAGGTTTCTTTAGCGAGTATTTTTCGTTGGTTTGGTTTATAGCTAAGTTGTGTAACACGTTTAATAGCAGCAAGCGTATCGGGTGAGCGCTCGAGTAATGTATTGAGCATGTTTTGCGTGGCTTGTTGAGTATCATCGGTAAGCTGAGTAACCAAACCTAGCTCATTTGCTTGTTGTGCTGTGATTGGGTTTGCGTGGCTTGCAAGCCAAAGTGCTTGGTCACACTTAACTAAACCGCTCATCATTACATTTGCGCCCATATCGGGGCACAGCCCCCAGCGTGCTTCCATAATGGCAAGCTTGGCGTCAACATGAACAATTCTGTAATCGGCACCTAGTGCTATTTGTAAGCCCCTCCTAAACAGTTGCCATCAATTTGTGCAATAACAGGAACGCTTAGTGACTGCCAGCCTAATACTACTTTTTGCGCTAAGTTTTGATTGCCAGGTAACCATTTGAGCAATAATTTTATAATATTCAATGGTGCCGCCATGACAGCTGATATATCAAGGCCTGCACAAAAATGCTCGCCATCGCCTTTTATTACTACAGCACGAATACTGCGATCTCTTTTTATGCTTTTAATGGCTTTGTTTAACTCTACAAACATTTGAAAGCTTAATGCGTTTTGCTTTTTGCTCTACTAAGCGTGACGGTAGCAATGCCATGTTGTTTTTCTAGTTTTATCATTACACACTCCTCTGACCTGTTACTTGAGCTTATGTTGTTAAGTTAACTAAGTAAAGAGAGAAAGTTTTTACACAAAAAATGAATTAATTGAGTAATTCAAAGTCTTATATTGTTGATCTTGCTAATAACAATATAAATATTTCGAAATGAGTGCAGTGATGATAAAAAAGTAAGGTATTTAAGCGTTTTTTTATCTATATAGATGCTAGTTTTGTTATTATGATGTCACTTAAAAGCTTAGAGGTTAATCACTCATGTCTGGCCCACGTTTACACACGATAGAAGAAGCAACTCATCAAGCCTATGATATTTTTTTAGAGCTAGCGCCAAATAACTTGAGCGATAAAGATGTTGAAGACTTTAATCAATACCGAGAAGATCTTGGCTTTATTGAAGAAGATGAGCCAGATGACCAATGGCAAGATTTTGTAGCACTTGAAATTGAACCAGAGCACTTTATTCAAGTGTTAGTCGGTTTAGAATTTGAAAATGAAGATGCCTTATTTGCAAAAATTTTAATTAGTCGTGATAAAGACGCGCCGTTTTGTCATATTTTATGGAAAGAAAGTGAATAAGCCCATATTGCTTGTTTGTTTATAATTGTGTGCAAGAGAGCGTATTTGTGCGTAAGTATTTATTTTTAATTCTCTTATTGATTAGTAGCCCAAGCTGGGCTGTTGATCCTTTTGAAGATTTTCATGAATATGGACAGCTTTCGGATGAAGAGATCCATGAGTTACACAAAGGTGAAATGCTTTATGGGGATACTGAGTTTGGCTTTATTCTTAGCAAAGGCAACGCTAATTCGACCAGTTTTAAGCTCAAAGGTAATTTATATCAAGACTTTGAGAAGTGGCGTAATCAATTCAAAATAGACTCCCTTTATAAGCGCGATGAAAACGATGAAACAGGCGACAGCGATGTAACAGCTAATCGTGTGTTTGTCTCTGCACAGGGTAATTATAAAGTGGGTGTGAAAAACTCATCCTTTTTTATTTACGGCGATTACGAAGAAGATGAATTTAGCGGCTTAGATTTTAAAAGCACAATCGCAACCGGTTACGGTACTCGTGTATATCAAGGTGTTAAAAACAAAGTTGATATTGATGTAGGACCCGGTTTATATCGCTCCGTTGCTGATGAAGAGTCAGATGTAAGTGAGGATGATATAAATAAAACGGGTTATTTAGTCAGAGTTGCAATGCAATGGGAGCGTTTGGTTTCTAAGCGAACTCGTTTTAATCAAGATGTCAGTGTAGAGCAATCGCTTTCGGGTCTTAATTCTCGCTTTAAATCAGAAACAGCATTAATAAGCCAAGTCGTTGGTGCTGTATCACTTAAGTTTGCGTATATGTACCGTTATAATTCAAAACCCGAGGATGATAAACTTAAGTTTGATTCAGAGCTTAGTGCAACCTTGGTTTATAACTTTTAAGTATTTATTTAATTTTAGAGAGTGTTATGTATCAGCATAAGCAGTATGCGGTGTTCATTTTTTTGTATTAGCATGGATAGGCGGATTTGTTGCACTAGCGTGGAACTTATTAGGTGCAGATGGACCCTTAATGATATTTACTGGTATTTTAGTGCTGGTGGGCTTTTTGTTTCATGGCTTAACAGTAAAAGTTGATGATAATAAAATAAGTTGGGCGTTTGGGCCTGGTGTTGCTGGGCAAAGTATTTTGCTTAGCGAGATTACTGAAGTAAAAGCAGTACAAAATTCATATCGCCATGGTATAGGTATCCGTATTACTCACGATGGTTGGGTGTATACAGTATCTGGTTTTAGTGCAATACAGCTAACGCTTAAGGATGGCACTATGTATCGTGTAGGTACAAACGATCAAAAAGGTTTACTAGCCGCATTGAAAGAAAAGAAAGTATCAATAGCACTTCCTAGTAAGACAAAAAGCGAAACTGAAGTGGTTAAGCGCAACAATATGATATAAAAAAAGCGCCTTAGGCGCTTTTTTATCTGCTGTATACAATATTAGTGGTCGTGGCCACACCCACCTTCGCCATGTACGTGGCCGTGAGTTAATTCGTCTTGTGTTGCATCACGCACTTCTAGAATTTCTACATCAAAGTTAAGTGTTATACCTGAAAGCGGGTTATTACCATCTACAATCACTTCTTCATCTTGAATATCGATGATCATTACTGATTGGTCGCCATCATCTGTTGATGCACGAAATTGCATGCCAACTTCAATTTCCATACCTTCAAACATTGATTTAGGTACCGCTTGCATTAGGTTGTCGTGGCGCTCGCCGTAACCTTCTTCAGGTTCAACCTTTACGCTAAGCGTGTCGCCTGGTTGCTTGCCCAGCAAAGCATTTTCTAGGCCTGAAATTAAATAGCCTGTGCCAATGATAAAGTGTAGTGGCTCACCACCGAACGAGTTATCAATGCTATTGCCATCATTATCCATTACCGAATAATGCATTTTTACCACTTTGTTTGCCGCAACGATCATAGTCATTCCTATTTATTCATCTTCAAGAGAGTAGGGTAGAGGCAGAATGCTTAGCTCCACCTGAGGTGTGTGTTTTGCACGAAGTACCTGAGTTACATCAGTATCGTTTGGCAACACAACGAGGCCTGTTAGTTTACTTGTTTGCTCATCAAAACTTTGCGTTATAAGTTTACCCGCACGGCGCCAGTTTTCGCCTAACTGGGTTTCCAGATTAAGCTCTGAAAGTAGCCCTTCGCTTTGTCCTGAAACGATATACATTGCGCGTTTATTCTTACCAAGGTATTTCATACGGGCCACAGTTTCTTGACCTGTATAACATCCTTTTTTAAAGCTAATGCCACCAATAGCTTGTAGGTTAACCATCTGCGGAACATATTCCCCAATAGCTTCACTACTTAATTGTGGTTCGCCGGCTAAAATTGCTGCTTGTTTCCAGGGCGCATCGTTATCAAGAGTCGATATATTATCAGGAATACTAAATTGGCTATCAACCATCAATAACACGCGATTATCTGCTAACTTTAATGCTTTACCATAACTCAAGTCGCACGCAGTAGCATCGTCTTCAAATGTTATACTAAGCTGAGCAAGTACGTCTGTTAAGTCATCGCCGATTAAGCCAATTAAACGCTCAGAGGAGACATTTATATCGACCTTTGCAAATACAGCGTATTTTTTAAGTTCAACTAACGACTTTTCTACTTCGGCTGCGCTGCCTGTAAGGTAATAGTTATCTTGATGAGAAAATAATTTAAATACACCCCAAAGCTTTCCTTTGGCACTGCAATGGCCAGTCCATAAATAGTTACTGCTGGTTAATTTATTGAGATCTTGAGTAATTTGCCCGTGCAAATAAGATAATTTATCAGCACCGCTAAGGCTAATAAGTTGATGAGATAACGGACATGCATAAACGCTCGACATAAAAACCTTCTTTGCAATATAAATGAAGTGACATAATAACGCAGTTGTTACGTATGGTACAGACAAGCGCTAATTGGCGTGGATTATTATTTTAATCGGCGATTAATAGCTGATAAGTTGACACGCATTTGTTAAACTCGAGTCAATTAAGTATGAGGTTTAAAATGGTTGAAATTCATAGTAAAGCACGTATTCGTTGGGCTTGCCGTCGTGGCATGTTAGAGCTAGATGTTTTGTTTATGCCGTTTGTAGAAGAAGCATACGACTCTTTGAGCACAGAGCAGCAAGCTATCTTTCAGCGTTTGCTAACAGAAGAAGACCCTGATTTATTTGCATGGTTTATGGGGCATCAAGAGTGTAAAGATGAGCAGTTAAATACAATGGTTTCACTTATTTTAGATAGAGTTCGTGTATAGATTTACAGTTACAGATAATAAAGCAGACCATAAACCAGTTGTGGTCTTTTTTTGTATGCTGGCTTTGATATTATGCTTATTTTTAAGTTCTGTACTGGCAATGCTTTTTTGTGTTGTAGTAAATACAGTGGCTGGATTATTTGTTTGGCGAAAAGTTTTAGCTGCTCACCCGATACGGGGAGTTGTTATTTTAGAGCCAAACCTATTTAGATTTGAAAGTCAGTCGCTAAAAATTCAAGGTGAAATAAGTACTCAAAGTCGCATACTTGGTAGCAGTGTATGGCTTTATATTAAAGGCTTTAGTAAAAACCATTGGCTAATTATTTCAGCCAATGGAGTTAACGAACAAAGCTATGCTCGATTAAAACGTGCAACACTTAGCGCTATTAGTGGCGCTGCGGGGTCAAAATAGTTGGTGTTGGATTTTCGTTTTGCTCAGGGTAATCAATAGTGTAATGAAGGCCACGGCTTTCTTTGCGTTCCATTGCACTTCTAATGATTAATTCAGCTACTTGCACTAAATTACGTAGCTCCAACAAATTATTACTGACTCTAAAATTAGCATAGTAGTCATGTATTTCTTGCTGTAATAGTTCAACTCGGTGCAGTGCACGCTCTAAACGCTTAGTTGATCGAACAATACCAACGTAATCCCACATGAATAATCGTAGTTCATGCCAGTTATGGGTAATTACAATTTCTTCATCGGAGTTACTAACTCGGCTTTCATCCCAATATGGAAGTGCTATAGGCTCTGGCGCATGCTCTATTTTACTTAAAATATCTTTTGCAGCAGCATGGGCAAACACAATACATTCAAGTAATGAGTTACTTGCCATGCGATTTGCACCGTGAAGGCCTGTATAAGCTACTTCACCCACAGCGTATAAATTATCTAAATCGGTTTTTCCGTTAAAATCGGTCATTACACCGCCGCAAGTATAGTGGGCAGCGGGGACAACTGGGATTGCTTCTTTGGTTATATCAAGCCCTACACTTAAGCATTTCGCATAAATAGTAGGAAAGTGCTCAATAATAAAATCTTTATCTTTGTGGCTAATATCTAGGTAAACACAGTTTGCGCCGAGGCGTTTCATTTCAAAATCGATTGCGCGTGCAACAATGTCGCGTGGAGCAAGTTCTTCACGCTCATCAAAGTCTTTCATAAAGCGAGTGCCGTCAGGGCGTTTTAAATAAGCGCCTTCACCACGCATAGCTTCAGTAATTAAGAAGTTTTGTAATTCAGGGTGATATAAACTTGTTGGATGGAACTGATTAAATTCCATATTGGCCACTTTACAGCCCGCCCGCCACGCCATTGCAATACCATCGCCACTTGATACGTCAGGATTTGAGGTGTACAAATACACTTTACTTGCCCCGCCGGTCGCCAGAGCAACAAATTTTGCCGAAATGGTTTCTACCTTTTTAGCTTTTTTGTTCCACACATACATACCGTGAATATGCGAAGCTGTTTTTTCGGTGTTTTTATCAGTAATTAAATCAATTGCGTTGTATTGCTCTAAAAGTGTAATATTTTTATGCGCTTTTACTTGGCTTATTAATGTAGTTTGTACTGCTTTGCCAGTCGCATCAGCTGCATGCAAAATACGACGATGGCTATGACCGCCTTCGCGCGTTAAATGAAAGCGCTCTTTGCCTTTACTATCAAATTCCATATCAAAAGGCACGCCTTGATCAATTAACCATTGCAGGCAATCATGGGCGTTGCTTGCAGTGTAGTGGACGGCTTCTCTGTTGCACAAGCCGCCGCCAGCATCGAGTGTATCCTCTACATGGGATTCTATGCTGTCATTTTGTTTATCAAATACAGCAGCTATACCGCCTTGAGCATATAATGTAGAGCCTTCTGTCAGAGCCCCTTTACTAATTACGGTAACGTTACAAAAATTAGCTAAAGATAAAGCTAGTGATAAGCCTGCTGCGCCGCTACCGATAATAGCGACATCAGCAATGTGGTGTTTATTTTGGTTCATGTCAGAGGTACTTTGCGGTTACAATGCTCGTATAGAGCAATATTTGTTTTCAATATCTGTAGTTGTATCATATTTGTCATATTACTACGTAGTGATTTTAATAGCCTAACGCTGTTATTTATGAACTATTTTATAAAAAAATAATATTAAACAGAACTTTTTATTCATGTAGAGGTCAGAGTATTTGTGAACAATAGCGACACTATGAATAACAAGCAAAAATCAGACATAGGAGTACCGGCTCGAATGAGCGAGCAGGAATTAGATTTAGCGCTAGTAAAAAGGGTTCAGCAGGGTGATAAAAACGCCTTCAATCTATTAGTAAAGAAGTATCAAAATAAAATTGCAGGTTTGATATCACGTTATGTATCAAACCAAGGTGATATTGCAGATGTAGCACAAGAAGCATTTATAAAAGCTTATCGTGCACTTCCAAACTTTAGAGGTGATAGTGCCTTTTATACTTGGTTATACCGTATTGCCGTTAATTGTGCTAAAAATTACTTAGTAGCACAGGGCCGTAAACCGCCAGCAAATGATATCGACGCTGAAGAAGCTGAATTTTATGACTGTGCGGATTCGATGCGTTCAAATGCATCCCCTGAAAATCTACTTTTAAGCGAAGAAGTACGCGCTGTTATTTTTAATACGATTGATAGTTTGCCTGAAGATCTTAAAACTGCGATAACCCTAAGAGAAATCGAAGGGATGAGCTATGAAGAAATAGCAGTGGTCATGGATTGCCCTGTCGGGACGGTGCGTTCGCGTATCTTTCGTGCCCGAGAAGCAATTGATAACAAATTAAACCCATTAATAGGCGAGTCTTAGTATGACGAAAGCACACCTTAACAAGTTAGATAACGAAGTGTTATCGGCATTACTTGATGGCGAACAACATCTAACTGATGCAAAAATTGCAGAGCAAGATGTAACCACGTTTGGCCGTTATGCGTTAATTGGTGATGCAATGCGTGCTCAAAAAAATAATAATGACATACATATTGATATTAGCGATCGCGTTGCATTAGCATTAGAAAGCGAGCCTGTTTATGCTGACTTCAACCAGCCAAACACAGAGCCTCAAGCAGTCACTGAAACTGTAAAAAATAATGTAGTTGCTTTTAATTGGCGCAAACCTGTTGCCCAACTAGCGATTGCAGCAAGTGTGGCAATGTTTGCTATTGTGGGCGTTAATACACTTCCGCAAAGTAACAATCAGCAGCAAAGCGAAATCCCTTTACTGCAAACTACCCCTTTAACAGGTATGGCTTCGCCAGTAAGTTACTCATCTGAGCCAGCGCTTGAAAATGCTGAACAAGGCTTACGTGAATTGCAGCAACAACGTATTGGCGCATTAGTTTTAGAGCATCAACGACAAGCACGTGTTGCTAACTCGCTTCAAACAGCGCAAAATAGTATAAAAGCGCAAGAGGAAAAAAACTAATTAAATGAAAGTAATCACTTTTATTCTGTCGTTGGTAGTTAGCTTTACTGCATTTGCCAACGATATAAATCCTGCCAAAGATTTATTACTTAAAATGGCTAATGCCGTACATAACCGTAATTTTGATGCTTCATTTGTGGTTGTTAAGGGTAAAACAATGGAACCATATCGTTGGGTCCATGCCAAACAAGGCGACACAGAGCTTGAGCATTTAAGTTTACTCAATGGCGCAGGCCTTGAAATGGTTCGTGTTAATAATCAAGTCACTTATTTTGAACCGCAGTCAGAGCCATACTCTCTTAAAACTGATTCGATTGCTGGCCCCATTCCTGAAGTGTTATTTAAAGACATTGAGCGTTTGAGCGCACATTATGATTTTGTAATGGGTGGTAAAGGGCGCATTGCAGGGCGTGCGGCTCAATTAGTTCGAATTGAATCCAAAGATGAATTCAAATATAACTACTGGATTTGGCTTGATATGGAGTCGTCTTTACTTTTAAAAGCAGCGTACGTGAACCACGAAGGTGAGGCGCTTGAACAGCTACAGCTAACTCATGTTAGTGTTACTGAACAGCCTGCTAGTATGCTGTTGGAAGTACTCAATCGTAACTTTCCAACGCCTCTACCAGAAAGTGATTTAGGTGGTGCAGAGAATACAGCAAAGAATTGGAATATAAACTGGTTACCTAATGGCTTTGAATTATTAAAATCTGACAGGCATAAACTCGATTTAAATAATGAGTTAACAGACTATTATTTATTTTCTGATGGTTTTGTTGAGATCTCTATATTTATACAGCGACCTTTACCTGGTAAGCGTTTAAGCGGTGCATTAACATCTGGTGCAACGACGGTATATGTGCATAATGGCGGTAATTTTGATGTATCGGTTGTTGGTAATGTACCGAGTATGACCGCAAAAGCAATTGCAGAGTCAGTTACCCGCGCACTATAGGCGATTCCGTAAGGATTGTTATGATTGAACAAACCCTCACAGTTGTGGCCCTTGATGGCCACATTGCTTATTTAGAAGCACAGCAAAAACAAGCTTGTGAAGGCTGCAATGGTCGTTGCGGCTCACAAGTGTTTGGCAAGTTATTCGGCACCGCAAAAAAACCTTTCCATATAGATTCGACTTACCAGTCGAGGTCGGTCAAAAAGTTACTTTGTCACTTGATGATAGCCTCGTTGTTAAACATGCTTTTGCTGTATATATGTTACCTTTATTTTTAAGTCTAACGTTTGCATTTATTGCTTCTGAGTTACTTTTAATGGCCGAAGGTTGGCAAATCTTAGCGGCGGCTTTAGGTGGCATTACTGGATTTTTTATTGCTAAAACTCGTGTTAAATCACTTAAGCACGATATAAAAGTAATAAAAATTCATCCAATTAGTATCCCTTTAACTCAAATAGATGGTGATTGACGCCAATTAAATGTAAAATTGCCGTTTTATACCAAAGTAACTTGGAAATACAGGGAATTGTGGTTTTTAAAATTATTTTATCTGACTGACTTATTTAAGTTTATTAAGCATAACTTATTGTTATTCATTAAATAAAATGATTATAACCCATCTTAAAAAGCGTGAGCTAAGTCTGTAATTTACAAACTGAGCTTATGGCATCCTAAAGCAAGTATTTTCAAGTCACTTAGGTATTCATATTTAGTCCATTAAAATAGAAGTATAGAATCCAGTTTATGAAGCATATCCGTAATTTTTCGATCATCGCCCATATTGACCATGGTAAATCGACCCTTTCAGATCGTTTGATCCAAGTTTGTGGCGGTTTAACCGACCGTGAAATGCAAAAACAAGTTTTGGATTCAATGGATATTGAGCGCGAACGTGGTATTACCATTAAAGCGCAAAGTGTAACGTTGAATTACAAAGCGAACGACGGCGAAACCTACCAACTTAATTTCATTGATACTCCAGGACACGTTGATTTTACGTATGAAGTGTCGCGTTCTTTAGCTGCATGTGAAGGTGCACTACTCGTTGTTGATGCAGGCCAAGGCGTTGAAGCACAAACACTAGCTAACTGTTACACCGCTATTGAAATGGAATTAGAAGTAATTCCAGTACTTAATAAAATCGATTTACCGCAAGCAGACCCTTTACGTGTTGCAGAAGAAATTGAAGAGATTATTGGTATTGATGCCCTAGATGCTGTGCAGTGTAGTGCTAAAACAGGCGTAGGTATTGCTGAAGTACTTGAAATGATTGTTAAAGATGTTCCGCCACCAGTAGGCGACAAAGATGCACCTTTACAAGCACTTATTATCGATTCTTGGTTTGACCCATACCAAGGCGTTGTATCACTAGTGCGTATTAAGCACGGTGAATTACGCACTGGCGATAAAATAAAAATAATGTCGAACGAGCATATCCATACTGCCGACCAAGTGGGTGTGTTTACACCTAAGCAAACCAACACCGGTATTTTAAGAACAGGTGAAGTAGGGTTTGTTATTGCGGGCATTAAAGAGATACATGGTGCGCCAGTAGGTGACACTATTACTCATCAAAAAAATGCAGCTCCACTTCGCTTACCTGGCTTTCAAAAGATTAAGCCTCAGGTTTATGCGGGTATGTTCCCAATTGCATCAGATGAGTATGAATCATTCCGTGATGCACTTAACAAATTAAGCCTAAACGATGCGTCGTTATTCTTTGAACCAGAGAATTCAACCGCACTAGGCTTTGGTTTCCGCTGTGGCTTTTTAGGCATGCTACACATGGAAATCATTCAAGAGCGTTTAGAGCGTGAATACGATATTGATTTAATAACAACTGCACCGACGGTAATCTATGAGATAGTTACTAAAGAAGGTACATTTCAGATTGATAATCCGTCTGATCTACCTGCTGTAAACGATATTGTAGAGATTCGTGAGCCGATTGTTGAAGCAAATATTTTGGTACCACAAGAATACTTAGGTAATGTTATTACTTTGTGTATTGAAAAACGTGGTAGCCAAACAAAAATGACTTATCACGGAAAGCAAGTAGCTGTTACATACGAGCTGCCTATGGCTGAAGTGGTAATGGACTTTTTTGATAAATTAAAATCTACAAGTCGTGGTTTTGCATCACTGGATTATAATTTTAAACACTTCCAAACATCAGACATGGTGCGTGTTGATATTTTGATCAACAGTGAACGTGTTGATGCGCTTGCGATTATTGTTCACAGAGATGGTGCACAATCTCGTGGTCGTCAGTTAGCTGATGCATTGAAAGAACTTATTCCTCGTCAAATGTTTGATATTGCGATTCAAGCAGCGATTGGACAGCATGTTATTGCACGTACCACAGTCAAGCAATTACGTAAAAACGTAATCGCTAAGTGTTATGGCGGTGATGTGAGTCGTAAGAAAAAATTACTTAAAAAGCAAAAAGATGGTAAAAAACGAATGAAGCAAGTAGGTAATGTTGAAGTGCCTCAAGAAGCGTTTTTAGCTATTTTAAAAGTTGGTAAATAAAAACAAAGGATTATAAATGGCTGGTTATTTTTCAGTTTTATTGGTGCTATTAACTTTGGGCTCAGGCTTAATATGGTTAATGAGATCACTTACTGTATGCACCTAAAAGGCAGGCGTTTTTAGATATAGCGCAAAAGTCTGCAGGTGCGCCGTTAGATGACGAAACAGCTGCATTAATAGCACCAGAGCCAGTAATAACAGAAACGGCAAAGTCGATTTTTCCGATGATTGCTGCGATTACTATTTTTAGATCATTTATCTTTGAACCGTTTCAAATTCCATCGGGTTCAATGATGCCTACGCTGCTAGTTGGTGATTTTATTTTAGTGCAAAAGTACTCATATGGAATAAAAGACCCTGTTTGGCGTACCCAATTAGTTGATATGGGTGAACCTGAACGTGGTGATATTGTTGTTTTTAAATACCCGTTAGATGAAAAAGTTGACTATATTAAACGTACAATAGGTTTACCTGGCGATAAAGTTGTTTATCGTGATAAACGTTTATATATTCAGCCAAATTGTAAAGAAGGCGAAACCCAGCAGGGTGAGCTTTTATGTAATGAATTCAATAAAATTGATTTTAAATTAATTAATGATAACGAATTTAAACAAGGCCCAATGCCTCTAGCTCGCGTAAATGAAAATTTAACAACAGTTACGCATGATATTTTAATCAACCCACAAGCGCCTGAAAGAAAAGGGCGTTATTACCAGCAACCGGGCACGCCTTCTGATGAATGGACTGTTCCTGCTGATCATTATTTTATGATGGGTGATAACCGCGACAACAGCCAAGATGGTCGCTTTTGGGGCTTTGTACCAAAAGAAAACTTGGTGGGTAAAGCTGTCTTTATATGGATGAGTTTTGAATTTGAGAATGGCCCTGATGATATTTTACCAGGATGGGTTCCAACTGGTGTTCGCTTTGAGCGCCTAGGTAATATTCAGTAACAATGAAAAAAAATGTAACAGAATTATATGACAAAATTGGCTATGTATTTACTGATCAAGGTTTACTTGAGCAGGCAATGACGCACCGCAGCCACAAAGGTCAACATAATGAGCGACTAGAATTTTTAGGTGACTCTATTTTGAGCTTTGTGATTGCTAATGCACTTTATGCCAAATTCCCTAAAGCGCGTGAAGGTGATTTAAGCCGTATGCGCTCAACACTTGTACGAGGTCAAACTCTTGCCGAGTTTGGTCTTGAATTTGGCTTGGGCGATTATTTACGCTTAGGTCCGGGTGAGCTTAAAAGTGGCGGATTCCGTCGTGAGTCAACGCTTGCCGATGCAGTAGAAGCAATTATTGGTGCTGCATTTTTAGATTCAGGTATCGACCGCTGTGGCGAGCTTATATTAGCGTGGTATGAATCTCGCTTGGATGCTATTTCACCAGGGCTTAATCAAAAAGATCCGAAGACCCTGCTGCAAGAGCATCTACAAGGCCGTAAGTTGCCTCTTCCAGGTTACACTGTGGTTGATACTAAAGGCCAGGCACATAATCAAACATTCACGGTTGAATGTATTGTTGATGGAATGGATAGCATAATTTCTGTTGGTAGCTCACGCCGCAAGGCTGAACAAAAAGCTGCCGAAAAAGCATTGAAGATAATTAAAAATGAATCTTGATACCCTAATACAGCCTCGTGAAGGTGATGTAGATACGTTTTGTGGCATGGTCGCAATTGTAGGACGTCCAAATGTTGGTAAATCGACTTTACTCAATGAGATCATTGAGCAAAAAGTAAGTATTACCTCACGTAAACCACAAACAACGCGCCATCGTATTATGGGTATTCATACCGAAGGTAAACATCAAGCTGTTTACATCGATACGCCAGGGCTACACGTTGAAGAAAAGCGTGCTATTAACCGCTTAATGAACCGTGCAGCGTCTAGCTCAATCGGTGATGTAGAGCTTATTATATTTGTAGTTGAAGGCACTCACTGGAATGCTGATGACGACATGGTACTGAACAAAGTATCGCAAAGTGGTAAGCCGGTATTATTGGTTATTAATAAAATAGACCAAGTTAAAGACCGCGATCTTGTATTGCCTCATATGAAGTGGTTAGGCGATAAGTTTGATTTTGTTGGTATTATGCCAGTGTCTGCAAAACAGGGAAAAAATATAGACTTAATCAAAGCTGAAGTAACTAAGCGCTTACAACCGTGTGAGTTTTACTTCCCTGAAGATTACGTCACAGACCGCTCAATGCGTTTTATGGCGGCTGAAGTTATCCGTGAAAAATTAATGCGCTTCATGGGTGAAGAATTACCGTATTCTGTTACTGTTGAAATTGAACAGTTTAAATGGCAAGACAACGGTATTTGGCATATCAACGGATTAATTCTTGTTGAGCGCGAAACACAAAAACGCATGGTTATTGGTAATAAAGGCGAAAAGCTAAAAACCATTGGCCGTGAAGCCCGTAAAGACATAGAGGAAATGCTTGATAACAAAGTATTTTTAGAGCTTTGGGTGAAAGTTAAATCTGGTTGGGCTGATGATGAACGAGCACTACGAAGCTTAGGTTATGGTGAAGACTAAACCAATAATTAGTATTATCTATGGATAGCGACTTCTACACTGCTTATTTATTGCATCGACGTCCTTACAGTGACTCACAAGTAATGCTTGATATGCTTGTAGAAGGCGTTGGGCAACTTAGAATGATTGCACGCATTAGTGGCCGGCAGGCCACTAAACATAAAGCTCAGTTACAACCTTTTCAACCACTACTTGTCCATTACAGTGGTAAATACGATCTAAAATACATCAATAAGTTTGAGCTACATGGCACACCACTTTTTTAAAAGGTGATGAGCTTTATTGTGGCTTTTATTTAAATGAATTAACTAACCGAATAGTGCCTATTAATGAACCTATAGAACAGGTTTTTCATCTTTATAAAACGCATTTAGAAAACCTAAACAGTGGGGCTAATTTACAAGCTGTACTTCGCTCATACGAGTTTCAATTATTAGAGCTACTTGGCTATGGCGTCGATTTTAGTTTTGATGCCAGTGGTGAACCAATAGACGAGACGCAAACGTATAGTTACTTTCCTGAGTTTGGTTTTTTAGTGCAAGAAGATACGCGTTCTGGCTTTAGCGGTTTACAACTAAATGCGATAGCAAATCATGACTTTAGCCAAACTGATGTGTTATATATGGCAAAACAATTAAGTCGATATTTATTAAAGCCTTTGTTAGGTAATAAGCCATTAAAGAGCCGTGAGCTTTTTAGTGCTTCTCAATAATCGTAATTTTACAGGTAAAATAATGAAAGATATTCTTTTGGGTGTAAACGTTGATCATATTGCAACGCTTCGCCAAGCGCGTGGAACTACATATCCAGACCCTGCTCATGCAGCCAGTGTTGCTGAGCACGCAGGCGCCGACGGCATTACAATTCACTTACGTGAAGATCGTCGCCATATTCAAGACCGCGACGTTTACGTGATGGCTAAAACGATTCAAACACGCATGAATCTTGAAACAGCTGTTACCGATGAAATGATAAAAATAGCGCTTGAAGTAAAACCTGAGTACGTGTGTTTAGTACCTGAAAAGCGCGAAGAATTAACAACCGAAGGTGGCTTAGATGTAGCGGGTAATATAGATAAAATTAAAGCCGCAACAAAAACGCTTACTGACGCAGGCATTAAAGTATCGTTATTTATTGATGCAGATAAAGTGCAATTAGATGCAGCCAAAGAATGTGGTGCTCCTTATGTAGAGATACACACTGGCGCGTATGCTGATGCAACAAATGATACCGATTTACACAAAGAGTTAGAGCACATTCGTGAAGGTGTTAAATACGCAGCGAGTTTGGGGCTGATTGTTAACGCGGGACATGGACTTCATTATCATAATGTAAAACCGATTGCAGCAATGCCAGAAATTTACGAGCTTAATATAGGTCATGCTATCATTGCTCGCGCCGCGATTGATGGATTGGAAAAAGCAGTCCGCGATATGAAACGCCTAATGCTTGAAGCACGAACTTAAGTTATTTTAGTTAAAAAGACACGCTTATTATAGCGTGTCAATTTCAGATTTTTCAGCTGATTTTGAATCGAGAAGTAAGCTTTCAAGTTCATCTTGTAGCTCAAAAAGCTCTGGTTCTATACTCTCAAGTATACATTCGCTCTTAAGTGATGTTTCGATGGTCTCTGCCAATGACTTAAGTCTTGGTACACCTGTGTAACAACACGCTCCATGGAACTTGTGGACAATGCTTAGCACTTGTTTACAACTGGTATCATCAATTGCTTTTGCAAGTAAGCTAAGTGTTTCAGGTATGCTTGATAACAGCATGTTGAGCATTTCAAGAGCAAGCTCATTTTTACCACCAGCACGTTGCAGTGCTAATGCCCAATCTATACGATTACTTTCGAAAGGAGCAGGGCTTTGTGGTACTTCATTTTTTGTTTTATCACGATTAACAGGTGTCTGCGGGCTATGTTCGCTGATTATCTGTTTCAACATGTCTTCATCAATAGGCTTGGTTAGGTAACCTTTAAAGCCATCTTTAAGTAGCTGCTCTTTTTCGCTATTCAGTGCATGAGCAGTCACTGCAATGATTGGTGTATCTTCGTTTAGAGATGACTCTTGAATAAGTTTACATGCAGTAATACCGTCCATAATTGGCATTTGTATATCCATAAAGATGACATCATATTTATGGCTTTTACTTAAACTATAAGCCTGTGAGCCATTATGAGCGGTTTCTATTACTTCAATCTGTTCACTTAATAAAGTATGGAGAAGCTTTAAATTAGCATCGTTATCATCAACGACAAGTACTTTAAGTGGAAGTAACTGGTGTTCATTCTGCTCAATATTATGAACAGGGTGGTCTAGTCTGTATGGTGCTGCAAGTACTTCACACAGTTTTCGGTGGTTAAGTGGTTTACTTAAACACGCATCAGCACCACTGCCTATAAACGCTTCTCGCATATTGTGCGAAACTGTATTTAACATTAAATATAAGTAGTCAGTCGATTCGCGAACTGATTTTACATAGCTTTTTAATTGCTGCATATCATCAACAGAAGCCATGTGACCTATTAAGCAAATATCGTATTTATGCTCTTTATTTGTTATAGCGTCTAAAAAACTGGTTTCGTTAAAGCAGGCTGTAACTGATGTTTGCCACTGTGTTAATAACGATAGAACAGCGTGATGAGTATGCTCATGCGGTTCTAAATATAAAATACGTTTACCAATGAGAGATTTACTCGGTAAATCGTTGGTAAATACGTGATTCGGTAATCTAAATATACTGTTGAATGTGAAGCACGTGCCGTTACCAGGTGCTGAGTTGAGTGTTATTCGGCCATTCATTGCTTCAACAATATGTTTGGTAATGATAAGCCCCAAGCCCGTGCCACCGAATTTTCGAGTAATACTCGAATCAGCTTGGCCAAATGGGGTAAACAGTGAGTCTTGTTTATTCATAGGAATACCAACACCCGTATCAGTTACTGAGACTAATAGAGAAGCACGCTCTTCATCAAGTAATCGGTAACTTACATCTACTTTTATAGAGCCTTTTTCAGTAAATTTTATAGCGTTACTTAATAAGTTTATAAGTATTTGTTTAAAACGAGTTGGATCGCCAGTTAAGTCATCAGGGACTTGTTGATTAATATAAATAGATAATTCAAGTTGCTTATCATGAGCACTCGGAGCGAGCAATGTCATTACTTCGTTTATGGCATCCCTAAGTTGAAACTGAATTGATTCAAGTTCCATTGCACCGGCTTCTAATTTAGAAAAATCTAAAATATCACTAATAATCGTCATCAGGCTATTTGCAGAAAGTTCAATTGTGTCTAAATAGTCTTTTTGGTGTTTATTTAGCGGTGTTTTATAAAGTTGTCGTGTAAAACCAATCACCCCATTTAAAGGGGTACGTAGTTCGTGACTCATTTTAGCTAAAAAATCAGACTTAACTCTGTTGGCATCTTGCGCTTCTTTTTTGCCATCGTGAGCTGGATATTTTGAGTTTCGTACTGCTCTAATGTTTCACGATAATCACTGGTTGCTTGATCGATGTTTTTTTGCATTTCATCTTTTTGCATTACCATTGTATGGGCTATCGTATTTAAACCTTCCCGCAATAGTTCAAACTCACCGATCATGGTATCAGTTAGTCCCGTATTTCTTTTTCCTTCAACCAACTTGTCGGTGGCAAGTACGAGTTTATTAAGCGGCGTCATAAACATACGACTAAGTCTTAATGCTAAAATAGCGGCAAACACCAAAGATAGAATAATAACAATACCGCTTATTAATAGCGCACGTTGTTGGCCTATTACAGCTTGATCTTTATTTAGCTGTAAAATAACCGTGCCTAAAGGTGATTGTAATTGACTCGGTTCCCATTTCAAATCTTGGCTAGTGTGATTGAAAATGGGGGTAAAAAACGTGACGAGTTCATCTGACTTTTGCACTTGAGTAGTATTTAAGTTTTGCATTGCTTTTTGATTAATTAACTTATCAAAAGAGCGATGATAATTACTGGTCATGATGAGCTGATTATTATCATCAAAAATGGCAATCGATTTTACTGTGGGTGAGTGCTTATTATGGGTATAGCTAATTAGTCGATTAAGTAGTTGTTTGTTTTTTTCTTGTAGTGGTTGTTCAAGCGCAATTGCTAAAGGCTCTGAAATAGTAGTCCCTTGTTGATATAAAATTTCATCAAGCTCAATGTAACGATTTATTGTAAAATACCCACCAAGTAACAATCCAATGATCACCGTCGGGATCAGGGTCAGTGTTAAAACAGAATCGCGTAAGCCTAATTTGGTCATAATGGAAGCATTTTTATCATTATTAGTATCCTTTGAGTATATACGGATCAACACCTATTCTCAAAGCATCTACCATCGTTGAAGATCAATTGTTTTAACCAATAATTATTTAAGGTAATGCCAAATGGCACAAATTTTTAAAGCTAAAAAACAGCCGCTACAAAAAAGTCAGTGGTACTTGATATAACAGCAATGGATCATCAAGGGCGTGGTATAGCTAAGCATAATAATAAAGTGTGTTTTGTTAGTGGTGCTTTACCTAACGAACAAGTTAAAGCAACAATAATCGATGATAAAGCCCGCTACAGTAGCGCGGCAACGCAAAAGATTATTAAAGCAAGTGATGCACGCGTAACCCCTTTTTGTGAACATTATAATCACTGCGGTGGCTGTCAATTACAGCATTTAGAGACAAGCCAACAAGTCATTGAAAAACAAACGGCGGTTAACCAGTTATTTGAAAAGTTCGCCAAACAAAAAAACTTAAATTGGGAGGCGCCATTATTAAGCAAGTCAACGCATTACAGGCGCAGCGCCCGTATTGCTGTTATGTTTGATAAAGCGGCTAAAAAAATACGCGTGGGTTATAGGGCGAGTGGTTCTAAAAATATTGTTAGTATTAACCAGTGTGCAGTATTGAGTGAAGCATTCGCAGATGTATTTACACTTTTTGATAGTTTAATTAATCAACATAAGTCGCTGCACAGTATCAGTCATTTGCAATTGTGTGAAAGCGACGAGCACAGCTTTGTTGTTATTCGTCATACAAAAACAATCCCCGACGAGTTTAAAATATTAGTCGAGCAGGCTACTGCAAGTCATAAATATGAGATTGTATGGCAAAGTGAAAGTGACGTGATTGAACATTCACACTTTGCGATGCCGTATTATTATTTAAAAGAATTTGATCTTAAGTTTGAATTTGGTTTAGGTAATTTTATCCAAGTAAACGCGCAAGTTAATCAAGCTATGCTAAAGCAATCCGCAGACTGGCTTAATTTAAATGGCGATGAAAGCGTATTAGATTTATTTTGCGGCATTGGTAACTTTTCACTCGTGTTGGCAAAACAAGCAAAAACAGTTATTGGCGTAGAAGGTGTTACTTCAGCGGTTGCAATGGCGGCTCAAAATGCGCAAACTAACTCTATTACCAATGCCGAGTTTTATTGCTTTGATTTAACGCAAAAAATACAAAATGCGCCGTGGTTTAGTAAAGATTTAGATGTATTAGTGTTAGACCCATCTCGTACTGGTGCAATGGCTGTTTTAGAGCAACTACCTTTAAAGCAGTTTAAAACAATTTTATATGTCTCTTGCGACCCTGTTACTTTAGCCCGTGACAGCGCTATTATTTCGCAAGCAGGCTTTGAGCTTAATAAAATAGGGCTAATGAATATGTTTCCTCATACAGGACATATCGAAACTATGGCGTTATTTCAACGGAGGTAAAGCGCATTATGGTAGCTACACGTCAATCACATCAGCAAGTTGAAACAGGTGATTTTGCGACTCGTCTTAAAGTACTCAAACTTTGTGCTGAAAAGGCGGAGATGCTTAATCAAGCGCAAGCACTGTGTGTTAACAGTAATAGTCAGAGTCGACAAAATACAGCCATTGAAATGGTTGAGATTTTAGTTGAGTTAAATCTTGATGCTGAATCGTTAGCGACGGCGTATTTAACCCCATATTTTTTAGATGGCTTAGTGCCTTTAGAAGTGATCGAAGAGCAGCTAGGTAGCAATGTGGCCATACTGCTAACAGGCGTTGCGCAAATGGCGACTATTAGCACTTTATCGCATCAAGGCAAAGGCACGGTGCAAGTCGATAACATTCGAAAAATGCTGTTAACCATGGTTGAAGATGTCCGTGCAGTGGTTATCAAGTTAGCTGAGCAGGTTTGCCATTTACGTAACGTAAAAGATGCTGGCGAAGAAGATCGCGTTATTGCTGCAAAAGAAACTGCCGATATTTTTGCCCCACTAGCTAATCGACTCGGTATTGGGCAATTAAAGTGGGAGCTTGAAGATTTATCGTTTAGGTATCTTCGTCCTGATATTTACAAAAATATTGCTAAGCAACTCGATGATAAACGTTTAGCACGCGAAGCTTATATGGAAGATATGGTGGAGCAAGTCAAAAGCCGTTTGAGTGAAGCAGGCATAGAGGCTGAAGTTTACGGTCGACCTAAACACATTTACAGTATTTATAAAAAAATGGCGCAAAAAAACTACGAATTTGATCAACTGTTTGATATTCGTGCTATGCGTATTGTGGTTGAGCGCTTGCAAGACTGCTACGGTGCGTTGGGTATTGTGCATACCAATTGGCGTCATCTTAATAAAGAGTTTGACGATTACGTCGCGACGCCGAAACAAAACGGCTATCAGTCTATTCATACCGTGGTATTTGGCCCTGAAGGTAAAACTGTAGAAATTCAAATACGTACCCAAGATATGCACCAAGATGCAGAGCTGGGTGTGGCAGCGCATTGGATATATAAAGAAGGCGCATTACCAGGGCGCGGCTCGGGTTATGAGCAAAAAATTAGCTGGCTACGTAAATTACTGCAATGGCAAGAAGAAGTAGTTGATGGCGGCGATTTAGCTGAAGAGCTTAAAAATCAGGTGGTTGAAGACCGCGTATACATATTTACACCCAGTGGTGATATTATTGATTTGCCACTTGGCGCTACACCGCTTGATTTTGCTTATTATATTCATTCGAACGTTGGCCACCGCTGTATTGGTGCAAAAGTATTTGGCAAAATAGTGCCGTTTACGCATCAACTTACAACTGGGGATCAAGTAGAAATACTGACACAAAAGCAACCTAATCCGAGTAGAGATTGGTTAAACCCGTCACTAGGTTACATTAAGTCATCGCGTGCAAGAGCTAAAATACATCATTGGTTTAAGCAACTTGATCGCGACAAAAACTTAAGTGCTGGTAAAGAAATACTTGATAATGAACTGCAAAAATTAGGTTTAAGCTATAAAGCTCTAGAGCCAGCAATAAAGCGGTTTAACTTTAAAGAGCTTGACGATTTAATGGTTGCCATTGGTGCGGGTGATGTACGCCTCAATCAAATGCTAAATTTTGTTACCGACCGCACAGAAGACGAACCGGTAATTCGTATTAAAGCACCCAGTAAAGTAACGGGTGATAAAAACGGCATTGTAGTTGATGGCGTTGGTAGTTTAATGAGCCATGTTGCAAAATGTTGCCGCCCTGTACCTGGCGATGAAATTATCGGCTATATTACGCAAGGGCGTGGTATTGCGGTGCATCGTGAAGATTGTGACTCATTTAACCACCTTAAGGCACAACACCCAGAGCGTGTTATTGCAGTGAGTTGGTCAGACGATATTAGTGGTTCATATGCACTAAGTATTAAAATAGAAGCAACCGATCGTTCAGGGCTAATACGCGATATAAGCTCAGTACTTGCTAACGAAAAAGTCAACGTACTTAATATGAATGTAAATACGGTTGAAGATAATCAGTTAGCAGTGTTCACAATGCAAATAGAAGTACATGACTTATCGGGTACTAACCGTGTTCTTTCTAAGTTACACCAAATTGAAGGTGTACACGATGCCAAGCGTGGTCATTAACCATGAATGATAATGCAGCGCTTACACAACTTCTTAGCATAATGAACACACTGCGAGATCCCAAGGGCGGTTGTCCGTGGGATCTCAAGCAAGATTTTAAATCTATTGTGCCGCATACATTAGAAGAAGCATACGAAGTTGCTGACTGTATTGAGTCAGGCAACTTAGGTGAGCTTAAAGGTGAGCTCGGTGATTTGTTATTTCAAATCGTGTTTTATGCCCAACTAGCTCAAGAGCAAAACCTATTTGATTTTAATGATGTAGTTGAGCAATTAAACAGCAAATTGATCCGTCGTCATCCACATGTATTTGCCGATAAAAAAGTACTCACTGCTGAGCAATTATCGCAGCAGTGGCAAGCAATAAAAGCGCAAGAACGCAGTACCAGAGCAAAAAGCGAATCACCTTCCTTTTGGCAAGATATTCCTGCAAATATGCCAAGTTTAAGCAAAGCTAAAAAAATCCAACAACGCGTGGCTTCTCTTGGTTTTGATTGGCCAACGTATCATGGTGCTCTTGATAAAGTGAGCGAAGAAGTGCTTGAAGTAAAAGAAGCGATTGAACAGGACCCTTTGTCGGATCATACCGCAGAAGAACTTGGCGACTTACTTTTTGCAACCGTGAATGTAGTACGCCATGTAAAACGCGACCCTGAGCAACTTCTTCGCAGTGCCAATGATAAGTTTTCAACGCGCTTTGAAAAAGTCCAAGAGTATTTAAACGCACAAGGCAAAAGTTTAGATACTGCCACCTTTGAAGAAATGGATCGCGCATGGGATGCGATTAAAAAATTGTAATTAAATTATGCACGTTTTTTGTGCGCACATTTGCTATTTTTAGCTGGATTGATAAGCCGTGTTTTGGTACAATTTCGCCCCGTCTTGATGATATACCCTTAGGCTCTTCTTTGGGTGTTATATTCCTTTTAATTCCTGATATTCTAGGGTTCGCATGAGTACAAAATTTATCTTCGTTACTGGCGGAGTTGTTTCTTCGTTGGGTAAAGGTATTGCAGCAGCATCGTTGGCAGCTATTTTAGAAGCCCGTGGTTTAAATGTTACCATTTTAAAGCTGGATCCTTACATCAACGTTGACCCAGGCACAATGAGCCCAATTCAACACGGTGAAGTATACGTTACAGAAGACGGCGCAGAAACTGACCTTGATTTAGGTCACTATGAGCGTTTTATTCGTACCAAAATGACTAGTCGTAATAACTTCACACAAGGCCGTGTATACGAAGACGTATTACGTCGTGAGCGCCGTGGTGAATACCTAGGTGCAACTATTCAGGTTATTCCACATATCACTAACGATATTAAGCAACGTGTATACGACGGTGCTGAAGGTTATGATATTGCTATTGTAGAAATTGGCGGCACAGTAGGTGATATAGAATCACAACCGTTTATTGAAGCAATTCGTCAGATGGGAACTGAAATTGGTCGCGAACGCGCGCTATTTATTCACTTAACGTTAGTGCCATTCTTAGGCCCTGCCGGTGAAGTGAAAACTAAACCAACTCAGCACTCTGTTAAAGAGTTACGCTCAGTCGGTATTCAACCAGATATTCTTATTTGTCGTTCTGACCGTAAACTACCAAATAATGAGCGTGCAAAAATCTCATTATTTACAAACGTAGAAGAAAAAGCGGTTATTTCACTACCAGATGTAGACAGCATCTATAAAATTCCAGCATTATTAAAGTCGCAAGAATTAGATAATTTTGTATGTCGTCGTTTTCACTTAGATCCACCAGAAGCTGATTTAGCTGAGTGGGAACAAGTACTTTATCAAGAGTCTAACCCAACAGGTGAAGTGACAATTGGTATGGTTGGTAAATACATTGAATTACCAGATGCGTACAAATCGGTTAACGAAGCATTAAAGCATGCGGGCCTTAAAAACCGTTTAACAATTAATATCGAATACGTAGATTCACAAGATCTTGAAAGTAAAGGTGTTGAGTTACTCTCGCATTTAGATGCTATTTTAGTGCCAGGCGGCTTTGGCGGTCGTGGTGTTGAAGGTAAAATATTAGCGGCTAAATATGCGCGTGAAAATAAAGTGCCTTACTTAGGTATTTGTTTAGGTATGCAAGTAGCGCTTATTGAATATGCACGAAATGTTGCAGGCCTTAGTGATGCAAACTCAACCGAGTTTAATGCAAAATCTGCAGCACCTGTTGTTGGTTTAATTACTGAATGGCTAGATGCAGAAGGTAATGTTGAAACGCGTGATGCTGAATCTGATTTAGGTGGCACAATGCGTTTAGGCGCTCAAAAATGTCATTTAACACCGGGCTCTAAAGTACATGAAGTATACGGTAGTGATGAAATTGTTGAGCGTCATCGCCATCGCTACGAAGTTAACAACAACTTTGTAGAGCAATTAGAAAAAGCAGGTTTAAGCTTTACCGGTTTATCAGAAGATAAAAAACTGGTAGAAATTATCGAAAATAAAGATCACCCTTGGTTTATTGCCGCGCAGTTCCACCCGGAATTCACGTCAACACCACGTGATGGTCACCCGCTATTTGAAGGGTTTGTAGCAGCCGCTCATATCCACCAAAAAGCGTCATCGTAATTTAAAAAGGCCGTGCATATTGCACGGCTTTTTTGTTTTAAGGGCTGACTAATACCCATTTTATTAAAAACATGAGCATTGTATCGCATTAAATAACTCACTCACTGCGTTAAAAATTACTCATATAGAACAACTATATGTCATAATTTCTGCCTTGTTATTGAGCTATTTTCTTAGCGCTATAATAGCTCACTAATTTAATGCAATTGGTATAAACTATATAAAACGTAGTAAAGTTAGTCGAACTCACCATTTTGGGAATATAGAGGAATCAAGATGTCAAAAATCGTAAAAGTAATAGGTCGCGAAATTATGGACTCGCGTGGTAACCCAACTGTTGAAGCTGATGTACATTTAGCTGATGGTTCATGGGGCCGTGCTGCAGCACCTTCTGGTGCATCTACAGGTACTCGCGAAGCATTAGAGTTACGTGATGGTGACAAAACGCGTTATTTAGGTAAAGGCGTATTAAAAGCTGTTGGTTATATCAACAAAGAAATTGCTGACGCTTTAGCTGGTCAAAATGCATTAGAGCAAAGTACTGTTGATAAAGTAATGCTAGATTTAGATGGTACCGAAAATAAAGAAAAACTAGGTGCCAATGCAATCTTAGCTGTATCACTAGCAACAGCAAAAGCAGCTGCACAATCTAAAAAGGTTGAGCTTTATGAACATATTGCTGACTTAAACGGCACGCCGGGTGTTTATTCAATGCCACTTCCAATGATGAACATCATCAATGGTGGCGAGCATGCAGATAACTCTGTAGACATCCAAGAGTTTATGATCCAACCTGTTGGCGCTACTAACTTCCGCGAAGGTCTACGTATGGGCGCTGAAGTATTTCATAGCCTTGCTAAAGTACTTAAAGCTGATGGCCATTCAACAGCAGTTGGCGATGAAGGTGGTTTTGCGCCTAACCTTGCATCTAACGAAGCGGCTCTTGCTGCAATCAAAGTAGCTGTCGCAAACGCAGGTTACGAGCTAGGTAAAGATATTACTTTAGCGATGGATTGTGCAGCATCTGAGTTTTACGACAAAGAAGCAAACATCTACGACCTTAAGGGTGAAGGTAAAAAATTCACTTCTGAAGAATTTAACTTCTTCTTACAAGATCTTACTGAACAGTACCCAATCGTTTCTATCGAAGATGGTCTCGATGAGTCTGATTGGGATGGCTTTGCACATCAAACTAAGCTAATGGGTGATAAAATCCAATTAGTAGGTGATGATTTATTCGTAACAAATACTAAGATTTTAAAACGTGGTATCGACAACGGTATTGCTAACTCAATCTTAATTAAGTTTAACCAAATCGGTTCTTTAACTGAAACGTTAGCAGCAATTAAAATGGCTAAAGACGCTGGTTTCACTGTTGTTATTTCTCACCGTTCTGGTGAAACTGAAGATTCAACAATTGCTGATTTAGCAGTGGGTACTGCTGCAGGTCAAATTAAAACAGGTTCATTGAGCCGTTCTGACCGTGTTGCAAAGTACAACCAATTGCTACGTATTGAAGAGCAATTAGGCGATAAAGCACCGTACAACGGTCTTAAAGAAGTTAAAGGTCAGTAATACCAACCTGCATAAATCTTTGATCAATTTAACGAATTAAATTGCACTATAACGTCGTTAAAAATTTTTTATTTAGAACAACTAGATACAAAAATTTTTGCCTAGTTCTAGCGTAATTTTCTTAACGTTAAATAGACCCCATATATAAGCAGATTGGTATAATTCTATTTTATATAGAATCTAATATTTAATTTTAGATGATAAAATCCTCGCACAAGCGGGGATTTTTTATGCCTGATACTTTTTTCAAAGAGATGAAAATAAGTTATAGGCGTTAAGCTTGCTGACGCGCACGCAGTGCAAAAGGGATATCCACAAAAATATAAACTATTTATTTAACTCTCAAATTACTGTCTTTTAATTTAAGATTATAAAACTCTCGTAAATGCAGAAATCTTTTAACACCTACAGCTTTTACTCAAAAAGATGAGTACAAATCGTAGACGTTAAGCTTGCTGACGCGCGCACGCAGTGCGAAAAGGAAGATTCACAAATAATAACTCTTTGTTTAAATCTTACTACTTTACAGAGCACTCAAAGCTGAAATTGCTGTTTTAAAATCTCGCCAGTAAAGCTGGTTTTTAGATAAAAGCCACGGGGCAGGGTTTTTATTATTTGCCCATTAGGGCCAATGGCATCAGTGACTATTTTGCTATGGGCCGCTTTTGGGCGTATTTGCATTGCATCGCCTAAATGGCCCGATATTTCGTCAATTCGGCCAAGTGCAATTAACTCCATTTGCTCTTCCCAGTCGCGCTGTAATAAAGCGTCCTGCTCAGGTGTGGGTTGCCATAAAAAGCCACTGCCGATTGTTCTATCAAATGGAGCAATATCACGCTCGCTTAAAATAGGTAGCCATAAAACGTGATTAAGCTTTTTGCGAACGCTGCTGGTATGCCACGTCATCCCCGTCACGTTCATTAGTGGCGTTACAGATACAAATGTTGTTTCCAGTGGTTTCCCTTTATAAGAAATAGGGAGTGTTTTTAGCTCTATGCCTAAATCTTCAAAATCGGGTAGTGGTTTAGAGCCTGCAGTTGCACCTAAAACGTATTCTATTAATTGTCCCGTCCAGCCTTTTTCTCGCAGTAAATCGTCAGGCGTTTTAAAGTTATACTCATTGGCTAATTGGCCAAGTGTCAGGCCTGCAATATTATCAACCCGCTTTATTAGGTCATTAATTGAATGTGGTTTTGTTGGTCGCATATCACTAATTTGAGTTGAATAAATCACCTTGTCATGATAGCAAATCAGCTAAGCCGTGGATATCTTTGCGTTTGTGTGTTTTTTGTACATGAGGTGTTTGCTGTAATTTTACACACGCTAAAAAGTGAGCGAATTAACTTAAGTAACTGAACTGCTTTGTAATTTTGTGTTTTATAGTTCAGCTTTAATTAAGTGAGATTAGAGTTGCAGGGATAAATACAGATGTATGAACAAGTTTATCCACAGATTCTGTGGAGAAAGTCAGTTTTTAGATCTCATATTGTGGATTTGTTTGCAAAATGAGCGTGTTTTACAAAAGTTATGCACAAGCTGTGGGTAAGCAGAGTAAAACTCGTAATAGTATTTGCCGTATTGCGGGTTATGTGGAACAATCATAAAAAATCGACTTACAAATGAGGCACTAAGGTGATTGATGCCGAAGGTTTTCGTGCCAATGTCGGAATTGTAATTTGCAATAATCAGGGACAGGTGTTTTGGGCCAGACGCTATGGTCAACATTCTTGGCAATTTCCCCAAGGTGGTGTTGATGATGGTGAGACAGCAGAACAAACCATGTACCGCGAGTTACACGAGGAAGTAGGGCTGCGACCAGAAGATGTAGAAATAGTCGCAAGCTCAAAACATTGGTTACGCTATAAATTACCCAAACGATTAATCCGCCGAGACTCTAGTCCGGTGTGTATTGGGCAAAAACAAAAATGGTTTTTACTAAAATTACGCTGTAAAGACGAAGATGTAAATTTACTTAAAACCCATCATCCTGAATTTGATGATTGGCGCTGGGTAAGTTATTGGTATCCTGTAAGACAGGTTGTATCGTTTAAACGGGATGTTTATCGACGAGTAATGAAAGAGTTTGCTCCTTTCGCCATGCCTTTTAATAAGAGAGAACAACATAAAGATCATTGGCGAAGTAAAAGGTAGTTAACTAAGTAACCTGGACTCTGGATAATAAATCTATCTCGAGCAGCTATTTTCAGCGTTCACTGCGTTGAATTTACTTAAAATAGGCAAGCTATTGACGCGTTAAGTTCGCCTTGTTTTCACTGAAAATCTCTGGCTAGAGAAAATAAAGTTAAATATCACCATGATTCAATACGTTAGTAAATCTCTTAACCAGAGTTCAGGTTAAGTATAAAATAAAGGAGCAGGGTATGCTGGCTACACTGAGATCTATTGCGGAGTCTGTATCGCGACAAGCGAATTTAGACAGCGCATTAGTGTGCTTTGTGCAAATGGTGAAAGATGCCATGAAAACCCAGTGCTGCTCCATTTATTTTGCAGATTACAGCCAAGACAATTTTGTACTTATGGCAACCGAAGGACTAAACCCCGATGCGGTAGGTAAGTTTAGAATTGGTTTTACCGAAGGTTTAGTTGGCCTAGTAGCGCAACGCGAAGAACCTATTAATATTGCATTTGCTAAATCGCATCCGCGTTTTAAGCTCTCCCCTGAAGTAAATGAAGAAGGCTACAACGCTTTTTTATCTGTACCCGTTGTTCATCAAAAAAAGTACTGGGTGTTATTGTTGTTCAACAAAAAATGGCGCGTGTATTCAGTCAAGATGAAGAGTCATTTTTAATTACGCTTTCTGCTCAACTGGCTTCACAGTTAGCACATGCCGAAATTAAAGAAGTTTTGCGCCAAGATGAATCATCTCATCAAACATCGGTATTAAAAGGCGTATCGAGTGCGCCGGGCATCGGTATTGGACAGGCATTTGTACTTTTGCCTAAACTTGATTTTAAATCGATTGAACTCAAAAAAGATCATGATACAACAGAGCAGCGCCGTTTGTTTACACAAGCCGTAGCTGCAACACGTAAAGAATTTAGTACCCTTTCGATGACGCTAAGTGATTCTATTCCGCACGAAGCTCTTGCTGTATTTGATGTTTACCAACAGCTGCTTGATGCAAAAAGTTTAGGCCACAATGTAGAAATGCAATTACAAGAAGGCTGGTGTGCTAAAAGTGCATTAAAAATTGTAATAGAGCGTTTAATATCTCAATTTAATGCCATGCAAGACCCTTACATAAAAGAGCGCGCCGTTGATGTTAAAGACATTGGCTTGCGGGTACTGCATCATCTTGTAAATACCGAACATGCTGTTAAAAATTACCCACCCAATACAATTTTGATTGCCAATACGTTAACACCAGCAATGCTTGCAGAAGTACCAAAAGGGCATTTAACCGGTGTCGTAAGTGTAAATGGCTCTGCAAATAGTCACGCGTCTATATTAACGCGTGCAATGGGTATTCCTGCTATTTGGGGTATAGAGGATTTACCTTTATTGCAGTTTGACGGTAAATCAATGATTTTAGATGCATTTGCAGGGCGTTTATACATATCGCCATCGCAAATGTTAATGGATGAATACACCGAATTACAGCATCAAGATAATCTACTTAATAATCGCTTTTTAGCGGAGCAAGACTCAGAATCAATTACGCTTGACGGTGAGCATGTTAGCTTATTATTGAACGCAGGCCTTGAGCTTAATACCGAGCAAAGTAGTTCACATATTTGTGACGGTGTAGGGCTTTATCGAACCGAAGCGTGGTTTATGCAAAAAGGTCAGTTTCCTTCGCAATCAGAGCAAGAAAATTGGTATCGAGAAGTACTAACTAGCTATCATCCCAATCCTGTGGTTATGCGAACATTAGACATAGGTGGCGATAAGGTTCTTGACTACTTTAACATAACCGAAGAAAACCCATTTTTAGGTTGGCGTGGTATTCGTATCAGCCTTGATCACCCTGAATTGTTTTTAGATCAACTCAAAGCCATGCTTAAAGCCAATATAGGTTTAGGTAATTTAAAAATAATGCTGCCAATGATCAGCGGAACCGAAGAAGTAGACGAGTCACTCGCATTGTTTGAGCAGGCTTATTTTGAGCTAAGTGAAAAATACCCAGAACAACAAATAGAAAGACCCGATATAGGTATTATGCTTGAAGTGCCATCAAGCGTATTTATGCTGCCAGAGTGGTCTAAAAAAGTTGATTTTTGCTCCGTAGGCAGTAACGATTTAACGCAGTATTTATTAGCGGTAGATAGAGCAAATGCCCGAGTTGCTGAGTTGTTTAATCCCTATCACCCTGGCGTACTTAGAGTGCTTAATAAAATAGCCTGCGAGTGCGAACAGTATGAGTTACCTTTTAGTTTATGTGGAGAGTTAGGCGGCGATCCTGAAGGTGCAATACTCCTTATTGCTATGGGATACAGACGTTTAAGCATGAATCTATCATCACTTAATAAAGTTAAGTGGGTACTTAGACGTTTAAGTGTAAGTGATATGGAACAATTACTAACTGCATGTTTGGCGCAGTCGACTGCAAAGCAAGTACTGCGTTTAACACGTAATTTTATGTTAGAACATCACTTAGGTGACTTGTTTTACACGCCAAAATAACTAAGTGCGTCGAATTAATTTAAATACGAAGATGCTATTAGTTTTATAATCCTTTAATATATAAGTCTCCAAAGGGTATTTGAGATTACTATGTATGACTTAGGTTTGTTAGTCGCAAGCTGCGCACTACTAGGCTGTATTGTCGGGTTTTTAGCGGGTTTACTAGGCATTGGCGGCGGTTTAATTATTGTTCCAGTACTCAGTGCGTTACTGCTGTCATTTAATGTAACCTCAGCAGATCATGTATTAGTGATTGCTATTGCAACGTCACTTGCTTCTATTTTATTTACCTCCACCTCTTCAGCGTTGGCTCATCATAAAAATGATAATGTGCCTTGGGCAATTGCGCCTTGGGTTATGTCGGGTGTGGCTTTAGGCGCGCTTATTAGCGGCTTTGCAGCAAGCCTTATTCCAGAGCAAATATTGCGCACTGTGTTTGCTGTAAGTGTTGTATTTATAGCAGGGAGAATGGTGCTCTCAACTCGTAATAAACCAATGTCAGAAAAACCGTTACCAGCAGGCCCTATTTTAGGCGGGATTTCGGCAATAATGGGCGGGTTATCAGGTTTAATAGGTATTGGTGGCGGCGCATTAATAGTCCCTATGCTTAATTATTTTTCGATTGATATAAAAAAAGCAATTGGTTGTGCCGCAGCCTGCGGAATTGTTATTGCATTATTTGGCTCTGTTGGCTATGTCAGTGCCGGCTGGCACGTGACTGATTTAGAACATGGTTTTGCAGGATTTGTGTATCTTCCTGCGTTATTTGGTATTGTATTAACGTCGTGGTTTGTTGCACCTATTGGTGCTAAAGCAACTCATTATTTACCTGTTAATACAATTAAGAAAGTTTTCGCGGTGCTGCTTGTAGTTATCGCAATTAAAATGGTTTTTAGCTAAAGGTTTATTTTTATGGCACTTGAGTTTCCTCAAATCGATCCAATAATTTTTTCAGTTGGGCCACTTAGCGTACGTTGGTACGGCTTAATGTATTTAATAGGTTTTGCATTTGCGATGTGGTTTGCAAATCGTCAAGCGTCAAAACCAAACTCTGGTTGGACTAAAGATCAAGTTAGCGATTTACTGTTTTACGGCATGTTAGGGGTAATACTAGGCGGGCGTATTGGCTACGTATTGTTTTACCAGTTTAGTTACTTTATAGAAAACCCACTGTATTTATTTAGAATAGATCAGGGCGGCATGTCGTTTCATGGTGGAACACTTGGCGTTATAACCGCCGTAGCAATTTTTTCGTGGACGCGCAAAAAATCGCTTCTTCAAGTAGGCGACTTTGTTGCACCATTGGTTCCTGTAGGGCTTTTAGCCGGACGTATTGGTAACTTTATAAACGGTGAGTTATGGGGCCGAGTTACCGACGTGCCATGGGCAATGGTATTTCCAACGGGCGGGCCGCTTGCGCGTCACCCATCGCAATTATACGAAGCATTTTTTGAAGGCTTAGTGCTTTTTTTAATCTTGCAATGGTTTATTAAAAAGCCTCGTCCGGCAGGCAGCGTTGCCGGTGTGTTTTTATTAGGTTATGGCGTGTTTAGGTTCTGTATTGAATACTTCCGCCAACCAGATGCACAACTCGGTTTATTTGCCGACTTTATTTCAATGGGGCAAATACTTTCGCTTCCTATGATAGTAGGCGGATTAGGGTTATTAATTTGGGCTTATAAGCAACCACAACACGTTACAACAGCTAAGGCATAATACAAAAAACATGAAACAATATTTAAAGTTATGTCAGCGTATTGTTGACGAAGGGCAGTGGGTAGAAAACAAACGTACAGGCACGCGTTGTTTAACTGTAATTAATGCTGATTTAGAATACGATGTAGCTAATAATCAGTTTCCGATGATCACCACACGAAAAAGTTACTACAAAGCAGCGATTGCTGAATTACTAGGTTACTTACGTGGTTACGACAGTGCTGGGCAGTTTCGTGATATTGGCTGTAAAACATGGGATGCTAATGCGAACGATAATAACGCATGGCTTAATAATCCTAACCGTAAAGGTGAGGACGACATGGGACGCGTTTACGGCGTACAAGGGCGTGGTTGGCAACGCCCAGATGGTTCAACACTTGATCAGCTCGCTAAAGTTATTAATAACCTAAAAAATGGCATTGATGACCGTGGTGAGATAATCACGTTTTATAACCCAGGCGAATTTGAGCTTGGTTGTTTGCGCCCGTGTATGCATACGCACACCTTTTCGTTGCTTGGCGATACCTTATATTTAACGTCTTATCAGCGCAGTTGTGATGTGCCGCTTGGCTTGAACTTTAATCAAATACAATGCTTTGTATTATTGGCGCTAGTAGCTCAAATTACTGGTCATAAAGCGGGTAAGGCATACCATAAAATTGCCAATGCACATATTTATGAAAACCAACTTGAGTTGATGCGAGATGTGCAGTTAACACGTCAGCCATTTGCATCGCCTCAATTAAAAATTAATCCAAAAATTAAATCGTTAGAAGATATAGAAACGTGGGTAACACGAGACGATTTCGAAGTAACAGGCTATCAATGCCACGAAGCGATTCAATATCCATTTTCAGTATAATAAAAGATTAAGGAAAACATAATGAAAGCAGTGATCCCCGTAGCGGGCCTTGGTACTCGCATGTTACCAGCAACAAAAGCAATTCCTAAAGAAATGCTGCCAGTGGTAGACCGTCCTTTAATTCAATACGTAGTTAATGAAGCAGTTGCTGCCGGTATTAAAGAGATAGTGCTAGTAACGCATTCAAGTAAAAACTCAATCGAAAATCACTTCGACACCAGTTTTGAACTAGAAGCTACTTTAGAGAAGCGTGTTAAGCGGCAATTACTTGCCGAAGTGCAAGCTATTTGCCCTAAAGACGTAACCATTATTCACGTACGCCAAGGTGAAGCCAAAGGCCTAGGGCATGCTATTAGCTGCGCGGCCCCGATTATTGGTAACGAACCATTCGTAGTTATTTTACCAGACGTAATTATTGATGATGTAGAGAGCGATCTTAAAAAAGATAACTTAGCAGAAATGATCGCACACTTTAACGAAACCAAGCACAGCCAAATTATGGTAGAGCCAGTACCAATGGCACAAGTAAACCAATTTGGTGTAGTTGATTTAGGTGACGTTGAGTTAAAGCAGGGCGAAAGCTCGCCAATTATGAATATGGTAGAAAAACCACCTGTAGACGAAGCACCATCAAACTTAGCGGTAGTGGGTCGTTATGTGTTAAGTGAAAATATCTGGCCTTTACTTGCAAAAACTCCGCAAGGAGCAGGCGATGAAATTCAGTTAACAGATGCAATTGCGATGCTTATGGAGCACGAAAAAGTAGATGCATACGCTATAAAAGGCCGTAGCCACGACTGTGGAAGTAAAGTTGGTTATTTAAAAGCGACTATTGAATTTGCCCTACGCCGTGATGAATTTGCAGATGAACTAAAAGCATTTATTAAAGCGTTGATTTAATTTAAAAGATAACGTTAATAATAAAAAGGCGCCAACATGGCGCCTTTTTTAATGTTTAACCAGAGCTCTGGTTAAGAGATATACTAACATATTGAATTATGGTGATATTTAAATTTATTTTCTCTAGCCAGAGGTTTTCAGTGAAAACAAGGCGAATTTACGTGTCAATAGCTTTTGGGGATGAAGTTATTATCGAAATTTTGGGTTAAATACACTGTTGCAAACGTAGTATCTAAAAATACAGCAACTCAAAAACTGTTGTTATTTTAAGGATTGAATGTGTTTAAATGCGCGGTTTTTAAGTTATATTGTTGTTTTTGTGTTAATTGGCACTAAATTTGTATTAAATGTTTTCTTAAGGATAAAGGGACCCGCATTAATTGTTTGTTAAAACACAATTAAAGCTGAAATGAGTTGTTCCCATAGCCTATTTAAAGTTAAACGCTTAGTACCAACTTGCAATAATGTTTAATCAAGCGAATTGGTATAATTTATAAGAATGTTTAGCTGAAATGTAAGTGTAATTACACTGCTTTCAGGATAACGAATACATGTTTAAACATAAAAATAATAATAAAAATATAATTCTGAGTCTTTTAACGTTTGTATTTTGTACTGCCTGTGCTTCTACGTCAGAAGTAAACCAGTTAGAGCAACCAAATAATTTACCAGAATATGTGTCAATCACAGCCTTAGAGCTTGCTCAGTTAAAAGATGCAGCAATGCAATGGCAACAAGCTAGAGCGGGCCTTGAGCGTATTTTAAGGCTCGAAAAAGAGATCACTTATTTAGTTGACCATATCGACATTATTAACACTAAAGCGATAACGCAATCCAACCAACGTTATACTCGTGCTGATACACGCAATCCTACAGCTGCTCATACCATAAAAGCGCTTTCGAAAGCGCCTAAACATAGCTACAGTAAAAAACGGGCTGTAAAATTAAATACGCTTAAGCATTCATTTTCATTACAAGTGGCATCAGTTAGCTCTGAGCAAAGCTTAAAAAAGTATGGCAAAACCTGAACATAAAGGCAGCTCCATTGTTTAGAAAAAAATAGAGACTAACGTAGAGCAAATCCGTATTAACGATAAAACATTTTACCGCTTAAAACTGGGTTCATATCAAAAGTTAAATAACGCCAAAGCAGATTGCGAAGTATTTAAACTTTATAAACTCGATTGCATAGTAAGTAGTTACACAGATAAACCCATTAAACTATAGTTTAAACAAATAGTTGAGGTAGGCATGTTAATCGGGTTTAGGTTAAGCATTGGTGTAGGTTAACTAGCAAAATTATTCAAACACCTTTTAGGCATAATAATTGCTTTATCTTTTGTATATTTGAAAGAGGATGGCAATTATGCGCCTTTTATTACCCCTATTATTAGTTAACTTAGCCGCTTGCAGTTTGATACCGCAACCAGCGCCAAGTATAAGCACACACGCTCCTAAAGCGGCTATGGCACCTTACACAGTTAATGATTATGTAAATACGCTAACAGTGCAGCTTAGTCATTTAAAAGAGCCGTTAAGTCGTAATTCCCGCATTGGTGTAAGTAGCTTTTATTTTGCTGATGGGCTCGACACCAAGTTAATGACAGAGCAAGCTTCAGGGCTTAGCCAACAAATCCAAGAAAGTCTATTAACCCAAATGACCCAGCTTGGTTACCATACGGTAGAGTATAGATTAGACAATAATATAACATTATCGAGTAATGCCGATAATGTACTAAGTCGCGATTTAAATAAATTACGTGAACGTCAAAAAATTGACTTAATAGTTACCGGTACTGTGACTCGTCAGCAGCATGCATATATAGTAAATGCGCGACTAGTTAATATAAACAGCAAACAAGTTTTATCAGCAGGCAGTACCGAGATCCCTATTAATGTAATGTGGGGTAATGAAAAAATTCAGCAGCGCGACGGCCTTTTATACCGCAGCGAATACTAATTTGGAGCACAAAATGAGAAACCTACTAATTACATTATGTTTGCCATTGGGATTTGGCTGTTCGCAAATGTTTAATGGCATGGAGTCAGAACAAGTAGAAGAACCGCAAAGCAATAGCCCTGTAATGCTTGTAAGTGAGCAACGCGAAGTTGCGTCGCCTGTTGTAAATAATCAACTTTTTCAGTCTGGGTTGGTTGAGCAAAATAATTACACTAAATCAATGCCCGCCAAGCGTAAAAATATTAACCATTACGTGCGTGGCATAATGCAAGACATGGTCGAAAACTTACAGTACGTAAATGATAAAACACCACTTGCTGTTTCAAGCTTTGTATTTTTAGATGATAACTACAACGATGGCAGTTTATTAGGAAATCAGATATCAGAAAGTTTTATGCACGAACTGCATAGTTTTGGTATACCGGTCATTGATTTTAAAACAACCGACTTTATGCGAGTAACACCGGCGGGTGACTTTGTATTTAGTCGCGACTATTTAGAGTTAAATCAAGATCAAAATTTTAACTACGTCCTAGCCGGTACCTTAGTGAGCCACCAAGGGGGTATTAGTAAATGCTCGTATTGTTGGTTTGAAAAGTAAAGCGGTTGTAGGCAGTGCACAAGGCTTTATTCCTCAGTCAGTTGTTGATGCGCTTAACAGCAGCTACCGAACTGATGGTATAATGCTTAAGCAAGCGGATGAGTGAGGTGATTATGCGTTATACATTAAACAGCGTGCTTAGCGCTTTTAGCATGCTAGCATTGGCTGGGTGTTCTATGACACACATTACTCAACAGCAACAAAACACAAATACCCGCGTAGATGTAAACACACAGCATGAGCAAACACCGGAAATGCTGTCGTCGGCTAAAGTAGATGTACATGACGAATACGATTCATCACAACAATTTATGCCCCTTAACCACCATCAAACATTGGTTAATTATGTAGAGCAAATGGCCCTCGATCTAGTCGACACCCTCGAATCAGGTAATGATACTAATGCGCATTTAAATATTGCGGTTACAACCTTAGTTAATTTAGATGCCACACTAAACAACACAAATCAGCTTGGAAATCAAATATCTGAAACCTTAATCCATCAATTACAAAAATTTGGTTATGGTGTCGTTGATTTTAAAACCACAGAAACCATAGACGTAAATAGCCGTGGCGACTTTGTTTTATCGCGTGATATAGCAAAACTTAATGAAGACCAAATGGCCAGCCACGTACTTGCAGGTACTTTAATTTATCGACGTAATGGCGTTGCGGTCAATGCGCGTGTTATTAACATAGACACCAAGCAAGTTGTTGCCACTAGCCGAAAATTAATACCGTTATACGTACTAAATAAAGAAGATATATACTTATCAAGCAATTAAGTTCAGTTGTCGCTTGATATAAAAAACCAGATACCGTTATAATTCACATCTCTAAGCACACAGCTTATTTGTGGCCTCTTAGTTAAATGGATATAACGGCCCCCTCCTAAGGGGCAGTTGCAGGTTCGATTCCTGCAGGGGCTACCAATTAAATCAATGAGTTATGGTTTTACTTTCTGTTCTTCTGCTTCTGTGTAGCACATATGTAGCAGTGTGCTTTTAATTTTAAATGGATTTTCATGCCTAAAAATATAAAAAAATAATAAGTATTATTTTTTATAGCACACTTATATTAGTCTTTTATAACTTACTTTATTCCTTTGGAGCATTCAAAGAACTCTATAGTTCATGGTCTGAATCCTATCTTGCTTTACCTTTAATTATTCGAAATATTCTAATCGTCATTTGTGGCTTTACTATTTCACATCTCTTTAAAAGTGTGGGAGCTTACTATGTCGAATTTGACTTTACTCACTTGATAAAAAAACAGCAAAAAGGGATATCTGTTTTAAGAGTGACAGTATTAGTTACAATCGTTATGTGGATAATTTTTTATCAAAATTTAACTTTTACATGGTCTATATTTTTATCTTCTATTCATATTTTTTTACTTATTTATATAGGAAAGATAATAGCTAACAAAGACTACTTATTTTTCTACTTAAATTATGTGAGGGCAATTTTTAAGTATCCTCAATTACATAGAGCTACTGAAGAAACCAGTTTTAATGAGACACCTATAAAATCTACTATTCATGATAAATATAATCGAGTTGCTACTGCTCAAAAGTTAAAAGATAAATTGACGGGTTATGATGGCAAGAGTTTTAGAAGGATTGCTTTAGTTGGTGATTTCGGTACAGGTAAGTCTAGTACGCTTAATATGTTAGAAGAGCTAATTAATAAAGAGCAATATTATAAAAAAGGACCTAATGAAAAGTGGCTCTTTGTTCATTTTGATGCTTGGGGGAAGGCAAATAACAGTAACGATATTCAAGGTCAACTCCTTGAAGAGGTGATATTTAATTTAAGTAAAACTATTGAAACGTCTTCTGTTCGAGAGTTACCTAAGCAGTATCTATCAGCAATGAAAGATGTACATATAAGCAGTAAATTATTTTCCAATTTTCTTTCAGGTGTATTTTCGGCTGAGCAGCAACTTAAAGATTTAAATTTGCTCTTAATAGAAAATAATCTCCGTCTCTGCATATTTATAGAAGATATGGATCGTAACCATGACGTTATTAAGGTCACTAACTCTATTGCACCTCTATTAGATAACTTTAAGTCAACTAATAAAATCAGTTTCATTTTTGCTTTGGGTTACAGTGACGGAGCTACACAAATCATATCTCGTGTAACAGATTACAGAGAAGACTTACCCCCTATAGATTTTACAGAAGGGATTAAAATATTAGCATTTGAACAGCATAAGCTAGCAAATTTAAAAAGGGTTGAGTTGTTTTATGAAAAAACTAATTCTGATTGGTTACTGAATAAACGTTGTTATAGAACTCTATACGGTAGAAAATCAGTAAGTACCATAAAAGTTATAAAGATGCTAAATCAGTTAATAGCTTCAGCCAGAGAGTTTGAAGCAATTAAAAGAGAGGTAATTAGTAGTTGGTCGCTTTTAATTGGAGAGTTTAATTTTGATGATTTGTTAATCTTGACTACTTTAAAAATTTCTTGCCCTTTGGCGTATGACTTTATACATATTAACATCCAATCTCTTCAGGCGGCTGATTATAAAGAGGACTTATTAAAAAGTTGGGATGCTATTGATTTTAATCAAATGACCTATAAAAAAGATATCAGTTTTAAGTTAGTTAGCTACCTATTCCCAATGTTAGGCTCCTCTTCAAACAAAAGACCACAATCTATTGCTGAAAGTTCAGTTAAGAACTACTGGAATATATACTTAAATAGCAGCTCCAAAATAAATATTGAATTTAGTGACCAAGTACTGTTCAATCAAATGAAACAATTTGATGATCAAGTGTTAGAGGAGGGGAATATAGCATTTATAGATAAGATGGTAGGCAACCCTCAGTTTATTGAGTTTGTAAATTTTTTTATAATTTAAGAGCGGACTCTTTTAATTATGATTTTTGGCAAAGAGTTTTACTAGCTCATCAAGAAAGATCATCTGCTCTTATAAAATTATCTAAGGCAGATTGGGAGAGCCTTAATCAAATAGGGTTGATAGCTGAGTCACTTTTGAATAATTTAAGTTATATACCTAAGAAAGCCCCTGTATTTAAAAAGCATTTTAGTTGGGCAATTAAACATTCATTATTATATTGTGAGGTTTTAATTAATCGAGAAGGTTTTAGAGAGTATAACTTTAAGAGTTTATTTACTGAGACTTTTTTAGAGAAAGTGACTAACTTTTCTGAGTTCACAAATTTAACCAAAGGATACGATGAGTATATTGACTTATTATTTTCTAGCTTAGCTATCGAACAAATTAACTCTGAACCAGAAGGGGGTTATGAAGTTAATCATTCACATCAAAAATTAGATGTTGATATAAATAAAAAATTACATAAACTTCTTTTTGAGTTTGTTCTTGATATTACCAGTAATTCTGATGCTACAGAGTTTTACCAGAGACTATTAAAGAAAGGTACGACAGTAACAAAATCGGAAGGAATCATGCGTACTAGTACGGAACAACATTTAATAGACTCAGGTGCAATAATGCTGTTAACAAGTAAAAATACAATGCATTTAGAGAAACTGTCTTTATGCGAACATGGTGAAGTGCTTAAACAATTTTTAGATTTTAAAATAATTGATAATTAAGGTTTGATTAGTTGTATTGGTACAGTTATTTACAGAACTCCAAGTAAAACCCTTTTTGCCATTCTGGCAATGGTAAGCTAAAGGTAATTTTTTTGCTTAATCAACAAAACAACAAAGACACCCATTCTAATTTTTGCACTTTGTAAAACGAAGTACTAGGCTTTATTTAGTGCAAAAAACAAGCAGGGTGTTACATGGCAATCGCAAGAAAGCGTCAAGTAAGTTTGATTGATACAACAAAACAACAAAGACACCCATTCTAATTTTTGCACTTTGTAAAACGAAGTACTAGGCTTTATTTAGTGCAAAAAACAAGCAGGGTGTTACATGGCAATCGCAAGAAAGCGTCAAGTAAGTTTGATTGATACAACAAAACAACAAAGACACCCATTCTAATTTTTGGAAACAACAAAGACACCCATTCTAATTTTGCACTTTATTAAGAATAACAAAGGCACCCATTCTAATTTTTGTAACAAACAAAGACACCCATTCTAATTTTGCACTTTATGAAACGAAGTACTAGGCTTTATTTAGTGCAAAAAACAAGCAGGGTGTTACATGGCAATCGCAAGAAAGCGCCAAGTAAGTTTGGTCGATACAAAATATTATCACTGTATTTCACGTTGTGTTCGCCGTGCTTTTTTATGTGGCGAAGACCATTTCACCGGTCAATCTTATGAGCATCGTAGAGGTTGGGTTGAAGATAAGCTGCTTGAATTAGCTAAGGTATTTTGTATTGATGTATGCGCTTATGCAGTGATGAGTAATCACACTCACTTAGTACTGTATGTTGATGATAAAAAAGCAAACAGGCTGAATGATAAAGCGATTGTTATTCGCTGGCATAAACTCTGTAAAGGCACATTGTTAACGCAGAAATATGTACAAGGTGAAAAGCTAAGTAAAGCTGAACTTATCTTTTTTAATCAAACAGTAAAGGAATACCGAGAGCGCTTATCAAGTATTAGCTGGTTTATGAGGTTATTAAATGAAGACATTGCGCGCAGAGCAAATAAAGAAGATAACTGTACTGGCCGTTTTTGGGAGGGACGATTTAGATCCCAAGCATTATTAGATGAAGCAGCACTTGCCGCCTGTATGGCGTATGTCGATTTAAATCCCATCAGAGCCAAAATGGCAAATACACCAGAGGAATCAGACCATACCAGCATCAAACAACGCTTAACACGGGCAAACGAAGGCAAGCAACCAAAACAACTGCTCCGCTTTGCAGGCATGCCACGTCAAATAATGCCAAAAGGACTCCCGTTTGAGCTTAAATCGTATCTTGAACTTGTTGAGTTAACAGGGCGTTGTATGCGAGAAGATAAACGCGGGTATATTGAAAGTACACGCTTACCCTTACTCGAAAGAGTAAATATCTCCCCCGAAAACTGGTTAAAACTCACCACACAATTTACACGCGTATTTCACGGTGCAGTAGGGAGGCCCACTTCACAAGTGAGTTACTGTGAAAACTTAAACCGAAAACGGCGAGCGAATATAAGTAACTGCGAAAAGCTACTCGCATAACGTTTAAACAACTCAATAAAAATTAAAACTGCAATGATGCAGCTATTTTCATGCGCGTAATTTAAGTTTAACAGTGATAATGGCTTATTTGGTAATCCCCCGAAAAATAATAATATAAAAAGAAATGAATTCTTGGTCAAAAAAGTAAATTTAATGACACAATATTATTTGTACAATTAGATAGAGTGGCTGTCCTGTTTAATCAGTTAATCAGTTTAATCAGCCTTTTACTTCGAGTATGAGTTCTCCATCGTAATAGCTTTGTAAGTATGCTTTATTATTTTTATACACAAAAAAAGCGAGTAAACGTCAATTTACTCGCTCTATTAATAGTTTAAAAAACGCTAAATTTTAATGTCTAACCATCACTTGTAATTGTATCGATTAACTCACTAAGTACGGCTTCAGCTTGGCTTGTTTCTACTTGGCAAGTGCCGGCATTTAAGTGCCCGCCACCATTATATTTTAAGCATAGCTCGCCAACATTGGTGTTTGAGGTACGGTTGGTGATTGATTTACCAATTGCGTACACTACGTTTTGCTTTTTAAGGCCCCACAGTTTATGAATTGAGATGTTGCAGTTGGGGTACATGGCGTAAATAACAAAGCGGTTGGTAGCGTAAATAGTTTCTTCTTGGGTTAAATCAAGTACCACTAAATTTTTATGGACAGTGGCGCATTGAGTAATTTGCTCTTTTGCTTTTTCGTTATGCTCGTTATATAAAGCAACACGTTCGGCTACATCTTCTATTTGTAGTATTTGTTCAATGCTTTGGTCTTTACAGGCGTCAATGAGTTTCATCATTAATTGGTAGTTTGAAATTTTAAACTCACGGAAACGGCCTAACCCTGTGCGTGCATCCATAATGAAGTTCATTAATACCCAGTCTGTTGGGTTTAATATTTCGTCTTTTGAAAACTGAGCAGCATCACCTTTGTCTACGGCGTCCATCATTTCAACTGAGATATTCGGAAATTTTTCAGCGCCACCATGATAGTCATAAACTACACGTGCAGCCGAAGGGGCTTGCGGATCAATAATATGGTTTTTAATGTCGTTTGAGTTACGTACGGTTTCGCTAAGGTGATGATCAAACGCTATATGACAACCTGCAACGTAGGGAAGGTTGGTGGTAATGTCGTTTTCGGTAATGTCTATTTTGCCATCTTGCATGTCTTTTGGATGAACAAACAAAATGTCGTCAATTAGGTCTAAGTCTTTTAAAAGGACGGCGCATACTAGGCCATCAAAATCACTGCGTGTAACAAGTCTAAATTTATTATTGGACATAGCTATTCCATCATTTTAATTGAGTTATCAATTGAGTGTAACAGTAAATATATTATTTGAGAGGTCTGCTTTAAAAAATTTATAAAAATAAAAAGGCCAAAGTAAATACTTTGGCCTTTGTTAGCAAGTGTATGTGCAATGAGCAGTTTATGCGCCTGGGCCACATTCCATACATGAGTTTACAATGTCTGGGCCAAATTTAAGTTTGGCATTTAAGTCGCGAAGGGCGGTGCGTAACCCTTCTTCAATTACTGGGTGGTAAAATGGCATATCAAGCATTTGTGGTACGGTCATTTTGTTTTGAACAGCCCATGCTAGTAAGTGAGCGATGTGTTCGGCTTGTGGGCCAATAAACTCAGCACCTAAAAATAAGCCTGTGCCTTGCTCTGCGTATACACGCATGTAGCCTTTGTTTTTAAGCATTACTCGGCTTCGGCCTTGGTTTTCAAAGCTCACTTCGCCTATTTCAAAGCAACCACATGGGCCTAAACGGTCGGTAATTTGCTTGTAGCTTTCGCCGACCATGGCTATTTGTGGGTCGCTAAATACAGCTGCAATTTTAGCTCTGCGCAGACCTATACGCACATCTGAAAAGCGCCCTGCATTTTGACCCGCAATAGCACCTTGGTCAGATGCTTCGTGTAGCAGTGGTAGCATGTTGCTGGCATCGCCTGCTATAAATATGTTCGACTCACCACATTGCATTGTGTGTGTGTCTGCGTGCGGTACGCCGCGTTCATCAAGTTCAATACCGGTGTTTTCAAGGCCTAGTTTATCTACGTTAGGTACTCGGCCTGTGGCTGCAAGTACGTAGTCAAACTGTTCGGTGTGTTTTTCACCTTGTTTGTCGGTATAAGTTAGCTGTGCTTTGTCGCCAACTTGCGTCATGTCAGATACGTTTGAGTCGGTATCTACAAAAAATTCTTCAGCAAAAACGGTATTTGCGTAGTCTTTTACGACTGGGTCTGTAAGTGGACCAATTGCGCCGCCTACACCAAATAGTTTTACATTTACGCCTAGTCGGCTAAGTGCTTGGCCAATTTCAAGACCTATTACACCAGGGCCAAATACAGCGACTGATTCTGGTAGGTCATCCCAATCAAATACGTCGTCGTTTATAATAAGTTTGTCGCCAAAGTTATTAAATACGCCAGGGTATGAAGGGCGTGAACCGGTTGCAATTACAAAGCGTTTTGCTGTAATAATTGTGTGGTCGTCTATTTGTACGCGGTTTGCGTCTAAAAATTTAGCGTAACCACGAATTTTATCACCATCTGGTAATTCATCTACGGCTTCTACTACGAATCCTGCAAAACGATCTCGTTCACTTTTTACGCGTGCCATAACTGCTTTGCCGTCAATGACTGGCTTTGAGCTATGCACACCAAATGCAGGTGCCATTTCAATTGCGTGTGCGGCTTCGGCGGCTGCAATCAATAATTTACTAGGCATACAACCAACACGTGCGCATGTTGTGCCATATGGGCCTGATTCAATCATTAATACATTTTGTGTGAACTGTTTAGCATTACGATAAGCACTTAAACCAGCTGTACCTGCGCCTATAACAACAACATCGGTTTGCAATTCTTTCATAGTAGGTATCCTTTATTAAACAGGGGCAATAGGCCCCTGTTAATTTTTACTTAATTAAGCAAAGTATTTTTCTAAATCGTCTGAGCCGCCAATGTGTTTACCACCAATAAATATTTGTGGAACAGTATCACGACCAGATACAGCTTTAAGGCTTGTTAGTGATGCGCCTGCACCCATAACAATCTCTTCATAGGCGAAACCTTTTTCTGCAAGTAGCTCTTTCGCTTTTTTACAGAAAGGGCAGCCAGGTTTAGTAAAGATGCTTACTGGTTCTGGTTTAGCTTGCTTAGGGTTGATGTAGTCAAGCATTGTGTCTGCGTCAGATACTTCAAACGGGTCGCCTGGTAAATCTGGTTCGATGAACATTTTGTCAATTACACCATCTTTAACCAGCATAGAGTATCTCCAGCTGCGCTTACCAAAGCCTAGGTCATTTTTGTCTACTAACATGCCCATGCCGTCAGTAAATTCGCCGTTGCCATCTGGTAATAAAGTAATGTTTTGCGCTTCTTGATGTTCAGCCCATGCGTTCATTACAAATGTATCGTTTACTGATAAACATACAATTTCGTCAACGCCGTTTTGCTTAAGTACGCCTGCTAATTCGTTGTAGCGCGGTAAGTGAGTTGATGAACATGTTGGTGTAAATGCACCTGGTAGTGAAAACACTACAACCGTTTTACTTTTAAAAATGTCATCTGTTGTTACTGATTTCCATTCGTTATTTTCACGAGTTGCAAATGTAACACTTGGGATTGTTTGACCTTCGATATTGTTTAACATAGTTTTTGTTCCTCTTGATTTGTTGATAGCCATTATGGTGAATAATTAAATATAGTTCCAATCGTTTGTTTGTATTAAACTGATAGCTATAAACTATCAGGTGGAGCTGAATATGAACTTAAAAGATTTCGAATATGTAAAAGCAATCGCGCACTATAAACATTTTCGTAAAGCTGCCGATGCCTGTTTTGTTAGCCAGCCTACATTAAGTGGGCAAGTAAAAAAACTTGAACAAGAGCTGGGTGTTGTTTTATTTGATCGTTCCACCAAGCAAGTTACTCTTACGAGTAAAGGCGCTCGTTTATTGGCGCAAATAGAGCTGATTTTAGAGCAAACACAAATACTGAAAGAATTAGCCGCGACATCAAATGAACCCCTGCAAGGCAAATTAACCATTGGTATAATTCCTACCATTGCGCCTTACTTGTTGCCTGCGTTATTAACATCAATGAAAGCGGCATTTATTGATAGTCAGTTTTCGTTTATTGAGATGCAAACAGCAACAATTTTAGAAGCTTTAAATAATGGCGAACTCGACTTTGCTATTTTAGCCGATGTGCCAGAACTTATTAATTATCATACGGTTGCTCTATACAAAGAAGATTTTTTAGTGGCGGTATCACAAGATAACGCGCTTTCTAAGCATAAAAAAGTGGCGTTAAGCGACCTTCAAGGATGCAGCCTTCTAATGTTAAGTGATGGCCATTGCTTTAAAGATCAAGCCCAAAAGTTTTGTTTTTCTGCAGGAGTCGATGTATCTAATCAGTATAAAGGTAATAGTTTAGAAACATTATTAGCGTTAGTGGCCATGGATGACGGTATTACATTTGTACCAAAGCTTGCTTGCACAGAGCGGGCGGGTATTGACTACATGCCTATATTTCCTAATCAGCAGCGTAATGTGGTATTTGCATGTCGAAAGCATTATCCGCATTTATCTGGTGTAGAACAATTGGGCGAGTGGTTGTCTGCTCACCCTAATTTAAAAGCTAAATTAACTAAAAAGGTTAATTAAAGATCTTGGCTGATTATTTCTACTACATCGTTAATTTGCACGCCAGGTAGTGGTTTGTCATCAATACTGACTGCTACTGCGGTTTGCTGATAAAGCTGTTCAACGCGAATGGTGTTAAGTGTGGTTACTTTATGCGGCATAACATTACCCGCTGCATCCGTTAAGTAATTATGATGTGCAATGCTGAGCAGTTGGCCTTTTTGTAAACCGTGTGCTTTACCTAAATTAATAACAATTTTGCTGTTTTCAATGTGCATTATTTTACCTTGCGTTGGTAAACACGCCATTGCAGCTTGTATGTCGTAACTTAAAGAGTGATTTATTTCACTTATGCTTTGCCCAAAAGGTGATTGCCAAAACCTATCACTGTTTACGTCAATTATGGCTGTTTTTTCGAATGGCCAAATTGCTTGGCTTTGATAGCTATTTTGCCAAAGTTGCTCGTACGTTGTGCCATCAAACAGTGTTAATTCTATTTGGTAGCTACGCTGGTAGCTTTCATCTTGCCAAAACGCATATTCACTATTGAGTTTATTACTGGTCGATAGGTTTGTTATTTGGCTTAATAAAACATATTGAGCGTTGCTGCGAGTTGCAATTTCTTCTAACTGGGCAGTGGAGTAATCATGTTGTTGAGTAAAATATTTATCAACTTTGATAGCGTTTTTGTAATAGGCAACAGGTATTGCACTCATTTTTGATTTTTGCAGCGCCGAAAAAATATTTTTGCTAACCGCTTTATCTATGTCAAAAATTTGACCCATTTTTGCTTGCTCGCGATGATTAAGCTGGCTTTGGGTTACAGCTAAAAATTTATTAAAGCTGTTTTGCGGGCATTGTTCTGTTTGAGCGAAAATGTCTAAGCGCAGTGTGATTGCAAATTTATCGTCGTATTTATTTTCGCTTATAAGCTCAATTTTTTGAATTTCACCGTGACTGCTAATTTTAAGTTGATCTTGCATTAACACGCCATCTACCAAGGTTTGCACTGAGCTTACTCTTGCGCCTGAAAATACTAAAGCTTGGGTTATTGCGTCTTTTACAGCAGCAGATTTGGCTGCGCTCATATCCCCATTTTGAACAAGTGCGTGCCCAGTCGATTCATACCACTGCGCTTTTGTAAAAGGTGAAAACGTTAATAAAGCAGTTGCGCTTAATCCTACAAATACTGATGATAAAAACGATTTCATACACTTACTCCAATTAAACTTTAGCTAGTAGTGTGTTTAGAGCAAGGACTATACCAACGTTGTTTTGAATACTATAAATGGCATTAAACGTGCATATAGTTGCTTAATTAGTTTATTAGGACGATGTACAATGCGAGCAATATCATTATCTATCACACTGGGGTGCTTAGCACTAAGTGGTTGCAGTAGCGTGTTTGATAAACATGTTGAATATAAATATGTAGCGCCAAATAATTACCCTATTATAAAAGCGATTGGCTATGCGCCTATCAGCTTGCAAAAGGGCGCTAACCGTTCGCAAAAGCAACTAATGGCTATTAAAGCGTCAAAGCTGGAGGCTTATCGAGAATTAACAGAACAAGTTTACGGGCAAAAAATTACCGCCGGAACTAGTGTTGCAGGCTCAATAGCGCAAGATGACTATTTACAAAGTAAAGTGCAGGGGATTATAAAAGGGGCGCAAGTAATTAAAACGTATGCTGTAGATGATACTTATGTAACTGAACTTGAATTAAATATGAAACGTGTTCACGATTTGTATATAGGTGAAGTTAAGCCTCGAGAAGTAAAGAAGGTAACGTATTACTAAATTTATTTAATTTAATTAGGGATGATGACTTTTTATTATACCCAATCAATTTAGGCTTTTAGGTTACGTACAAGTTGGCTGTTGGTGTTTACTTCGCTACCGGCTTGATCGTATGTCATTGAAGAAGGAGCACCAATTAAAATCTCTTTCAATTGTTTAACGCTCAATTGTGCTTGGTGCGCAGCATGTGCATTTACATCATTTTGTTTTTTACATTTTTCAAGCTTGCTACGTACAACTGAAATTAAATCAGGAACTTCATCTGACTGTTCGTCGTTATTAGCAATAAGTTTATTTAATTCTTTATCAAGAGAATTTAATTTAATTAAGAAAGACATTTTTTGTTGAGCAATTTCTTTCAAACCTTCGCCACGTCGAGACGCAATCGCGGTCAGCTCATCGTTTAATAAGGTGTCTAATGAATCTAAGCATTTTTCTTGCTCGTTCAGCTTGACGATAATTAAACTGTTATGATCAGCCATATACGTCAAACTCAAAGTTAGCTAAATTTTGAGCTAACTTTTCATTGTCAATTTGGTACTTACCTTCAGTAATTGCTTTTTTTAGTTCTGAAACTTTATCACTGTCGAAACCAGATGATTGCTGCGCTTTTTCTTGCAGCGTTTTTAATTGCTTCGCTTGCGGCGTTAGACTTACTGAGTCACTGGCCGCCTTAGGTGAAGCCGACTGAGTTGCTTGCGTATTAGCATTATCTCTTTGTAAATCAACTTTTTGTTGCTTAGTATTAGCTAAAGCTGCAGTTTGTTGATTACCTGAATTAACTTGACTGACCATAATAATAAACCTGTATATTACCCAACTTATACCAATATATCGGCATCTACGTAGAATACTTTAGCATAATTTTGAATTAAATGTTTACCTGCACTGACTCTACACCATCTACTCGTGCATTTAAAACTTTACCTGTTTTTTTGTTTTCAACGCGTATTTGTTCTCCAATTGTTCCGTCCTCCAATGCAACTCCTGTTGTCTTTATTTTCAACCCTCTAAGGTTGGCTAAAATATTTACAGAATCGCCTTTGCACACCATACATATTTGGCTAAGTAATATAGGCATCCCGCTTCTTATGTTGCGTTTGCTCCTACTACCAATAAGCACCTCTGGGTTATCTAAATACTGCATTCTAACAAAATGTGTTGGTTTCATTTCAATACTTAAGTGAGAACTTGTTATAACTTCACCTCGCACTAAATTTGCGTTAGCGATCACAACAGGTGCCATTTCAACTATTCTTACATGCACGTACTGAGACCAATTTTGAGTATCGTTACATTTTATTTGTAATGTAACTTGTCGATTAAATGGTGGCTCACTTGGGATTAGTAACTCGAGTGCATTTTGACAGGTTCGATCAGGAATACGACTATCAAGTGGTAAAGCACTTAATTGTATTTTAGTATTTTCTGTAGAACCAATCTGATCGGCGACATAACTTATTGCGATCTCTTGTAATAAATCTTTATTAAAGACTTTTGCGTGCAGGGGTAAAGCGAAGCTGAGGCTAGCAACAAAATAAAAAACACTGTATCTTCTGACTTTTTTTAACAAACTCATAATGTTTCGACTATGCTTATGGTTTCAAACAGGGTATAAATATTTTGCGTCAAAAAGAAGACGCTCCCGTGATGTTATGTAAGCTTTATAAATAGAAAGCAATTATCATTCCGTATTTTTTGTTTTCTTTAGGAGATTTGAATGGCAGGCATTTTAGACTCAGTAAACCAGCGCACCCAGTTGGTTGGGCAGAACCGCCTAGAATTACTATTATTTAAGCTCAGGGGTCGGCAGCGTTTTGGTATAAACGTATTTAAGGTGAGGGAAGTATTGCAATGCCCTCCACTAACAAGTATGCCAAAATCAAACGCCTATATTCGTGGTGTTGCACATATTCGCGGCCAGACTATTTCGGTGATAGACCTTTCTATGGCCGTGGGTGGGCGACCAATAGAAAACATAACAGACAGTTTTATTATCATTGCTGAATATAACCGCTCAGTGCAAGGTTTTTTAGTGGGTGGGGTAGAGCGTATTGTTAATATGAATTGGGAAAAAATAATGCCGCCTCCATCAGGTGCTGGCCGATATTCATATTTAACCGCTGTAACCGAAATCGAAAATGAACTGGTCGAAATATTAGACGTAGAAAAAATTCTTAACGAAATTTGCCCTGTAAACACAGAAGTAAGTGCTGATGTAGCAGCTAGCGGTGATATTCAAAAAGACTTAGGTGAGCGAATTGTGTTTATTGCTGATGATTCAGCTGTTGCGCGTAACCAAGTTAAACGTGCGCTAGAGCCACTTGGTGTTCAAACTGAGTTAGCTAAAAATGGTAAAGAAGCATTAATAAGGTTAAAAGAAATAGCTGAACTAGATTGTAAAGACAATATTACCGAACGTGTCGCTTTACTTATATCTGATGTTGAAATGCCTGAAATGGATGGCTATACGTTAACGGCAGAAATTAAAGCAGATCCTAAACTCGCCCCTTTACATGTTATTTTACATACTTCATTGAGTGGTGTTTTTAATCAGGCGATGATTGAAAAAGTAGGGGCTGATGACTTTATTGCAAAATTTAACCCAGATGAACTAGCAACTGCTGTGAAAAAATGGGTTCATTGTGATTAATAAAAATAGGTGTTACTAATTTGAATAATAAAGATTTGCAGCAAAGTGAATACGATCAGTTTCGTTCGTTTTTGGAGCAGCAATGCGGGATCGTTTTAGGTGAAAATAAACAATATTTGGTGAAAAGCCGACTTGCGCCGTTAATGACTCGATTTAATGTAGAATCTTTATCAGAGCTGGTTAGCAAAACGCTGGGTCCTCATGAGCGACAGCTTCGAGCTGCGGTTGTAGACGCAATGACTACGAATGAAACGTTGTGGTTTAGAGATCAATACCCGTTTGAATTGCTTCAAAATAAGCTTTTCCCGGAATTTAAGGAGCTAAGAAGACCACTAAAAATTTGGTCGGCAGCGAGTTCTTCTGGTCAAGAACCATACTCTATTTCAATGTCTGTTGCTGAGTTTCAAGCAAAGCAGCCTAATGTGTTACGGATGGGGGCGCAAATTATTGGCACCGATATCTCTAATACGATGCTTGATATGTGTAAAAATGGTGAATACGATGCATTGGCTTTAGCACGAGGTCTTTCTGCGGAGCGCCGTAAAAAGTTTTTTAAAGATAGCGGCAATGGTATGGCCCAAGTAAATGATTCAATAAAAAAGCAAGTTAGCTTTAGGCATTTAAATCTACTTGATTCTTACGCACTTATGGGCAAATTCGATATTATATTTTGTCGAAATGTACTTATATATTTTGCCCCAGAAGTCAAAGCTAAAATTATTAGTCAATTTGCTCAAGCACTGAATCCTAAAGGTTACTTATTTTTGGGTGCATCAGAGTCAATGACAGGCTTAAGCAGTGAATTTGACATGGTACGATGCAACCCTGGCATTATTTATCAAAAAAAGCTGTAATAGTAACTCCTTCCCTATATAAATGACGCGCCTAGCGTCATTTTTCTTTTAAATACATAACCTTATATAAATAATCGCCACTCTAGTATTAATGGCGTATTTTTTGCTTTATTCAAGGTAAGTCAATTTTTTGGAGATGGTTATGGCTATCAGTTTTGATAAGGCATTAGGTGTGCATCCGCAAGCTATGTTGCTCCGTTCACAACGAGCAGAAGTAATTGCAACTAATATTGCGAATGCTGATACGCCGGGCTACAAAGCAAAAGATATTGATTTTGCCTCTGCATTAAAAGCGGCAAGATCAAACCAGCAAAGCGGCAATACAATGGTACGAACTAACGATAAACACATCGGTGGTGGTACTCGTAGTATGGGTGATTCAGAATTGTTTCGCCTACCAAATCAAGCGGATACGGGTGATGGTAACTCGGTTGATATACAAGTGGAACGAAACTTGTATACACAGAATGCTATGGAGTATCAGGCCAGCTTGCAGTTTTTAAGCGGTAGATTTAAAGGTCTGAAAAAAGCACTCGGTAGTCAAGGATAAAAATTATGAGTTTATACAATGTATTTGATATTGCTGGTTCAGGTATGAGCGCACAAAATGTACGCTTAAATACCACTGCGAGCAATATCTCCAATGCAAATACGATTAGTTCTTCTCAAGACAAAACATATCGAGCGCGACAACCTGTTTTTGCAGCTGAACTTACCAAAGCTTCAGCGTCAGCAAGTAATCCACAGGGCTCCTCCGTTGGTGTTAAAGTTTTAGGCATTGTTGAAAGCAGTGCTCCATTACAGATTGAGTATAATCCAAATCATCCCAGTGCGGATGAAAATGGCTATATTTATAAACCCAACGTTAATGTTGTTGAGGAGATGGCTAATATGATTTCTGCTTCTCGTTCTTATCAAACAAACGTGCAAGTTGCTGATGCAGCAAAGCAAATGTTAAGTAAAACGCTTCTGCTAGGGCAGCGGTAACGGAGGGTAGGTTATGAACAACGATATAAATACATCTTCATCCTATTTAGATTCTTTGCGCTGGCAAGATAGTCAAGTTGCAACAGAAGAAAAAAGTGATGAGTTAACACAAGAAGATTTTTTCTCGTTGTTAACTCAGCAATTATCGTTTCAAGATCCCAGTAAACCTGCGGACAATGATCAAATGATTGCGCAAATGACTAGCTTTACTATGGCCGAAGGAATTTCGAATCTCAATAGTAATTTTGAGTCACTTGCGGCGTCAATGACTTCAAATTCAGCTTTACAGGCATCTACTTTGGTGGGTAAGCAGGCATTATTAGAATCAGATACGTTAGATTTAAATGCAGTAGGTGATGCGAGAGGTTCTGTTGTTGCCGAAAATGCGGTTGAAAATTTAACGCTCCGAATTACTGATGAATCAGGGCAATTAGTGAGAAGTATTGAGTTAGGTGCACAATCTGCTGGAGCTGTTCGCTTTGCTTGGGATGGAAAAAATGAGGATGGTGAGCGTTTGCCTGAAGGTGAGTACACTATAAAAGCTGAAGGTAGTACTAATGGTGAATTCTCTAGCTTACCAATTGCCACTTTTAAAAATATTGAGAGTGTAAATATCAATGGTGCAAATGGCATCATAATTAACACTAAAGAAGGTGCGGTTAGGCTGACAGATGTTGCAGAAATCGCGTAATAGATTTTAAGTATACTTCGCCTGCCAGCAGGCTAAAGATTAACAGGTTAAAGGTGAATTATGAGCTTCAATATTGCACTAACCGGCCTAGCTGCCGCTCAAAAAGATTTAGACGTTACAGCAAATAATATAGCAAACGTAAATACAACTGGTTTTAAAGAATCGCGAGCAGAGTTCGCTGATGTATATGCATCATCAGTTTTCAGTTCGGGGAAAACTAAGAATGGCGACGGTGTGCAAACTACCATGGTTGCTCAGCAGTTTCACCAAGGCTCATTGCAATTCACAAATAATTCTCTCGATTTGGCTATTACAGGTGAAGGCTATTTCGCAATGAGTCAAGATCTTGGAGCACAAGATTTTACTTACACACGTGCTGGTGCGTTCAAGCTAAATAAAGATAACTTTGTCGTTGATGCTAAAGGAAACTTTTTACAGGGTTTTCCAGTCGATGAGGCCACAGGTGATACGACTTCAGTAAGTTTGAGTACTTCATCAGCATTGCAAATACCAGATTCTTCTGGATCGCCTCGTGCAACTTCGAGCGTCTACAGCTCATTTAATTTAGATTCGCGTGTTGATGCACCTACACTTGCTTTTGATCCAGCAGAAAGTGCTACGTATAATTCATCGACTTCGACGACTGTGTATGATTCGCTAGGTGAGGCACATGTTTTGCAATACTTTTTTGTAAAAAAAGACCCTACAACCAACCCTAACGAATGGGATATACATGCTACCTTAGATGGTAAAGTTATTGATCCCACCTCTGGTGGAGAGCAAACTACAACCCCGTACACCGCTTTAACGACGATTGGCTTTAGTTCAAATGGTTTACCTGAAACTACAAATGGAGTTGCTAACACAAGCGCTACTACTTTTGATGAACTAGTTTTACCAGCAGGTGCCACAACTGGATTATCTACGTTATTAACTAATGGTGCATCTTTTCCAGATACAGGTGTTGAGCTGAACTGGCGCGACGAAGCAGGTACAGCAAATAAAGTACCAACTCAGTATGCAAGCCGCTTTGAGGTGAAAGCTTTAGAACAAGATGGTGCAACTGTAGGTCGTTTAGCGGGTATTGATATTGGTTCTGATGGGAAAGTTGTTGCTTCTTATAGTAATGGTGATTCAACTTTCTTAGGACAGGTTGCTATGGTGCGTTTTTCAAATTCACAAGGCTTACAACAAGTTGGTGATACAGCTTGGAAAAAGAGCTTAACATCGGGAGAGCCTATTGCTGGTGAGCCTGGCTCTGGTACATTAGGTTCTATCAATTCATCCGCATTAGAGCAATCAAATGTTAATTTAACAAATGAACTTGTTGATTTAATAAGTGCTCAGCGTAATTTCCAAGCTAACTCTCGAGCGCTTGAAGTTAACTCAACAATTCAGCAAAGTATTCTGCAGATTCGATAAGCTAAGATTCATTAAACTAAAAATAAAAAGGCTGCATTTTGCAGCCTTTTTATTTTTAGTCTGTGAGTCATCTACTGCAAGAAATGTTTATTTTATTACCTTAATTTTACGTCAATCGTGATCTGGCATCTATTTTGCATTTGTATAGTTATAGATTTTTTATGTGAGTCGATGTTATGGACAAAATGGTCTACATTGCGGCCTCTGGTGCTAAGCAGAGCCTACAGGGGCTTGCCCTTAAAGCCAATAATTTGGCGAATGCTAATACTACAGGCTTTAAATCAGACTTTGCTCAAGCGCGTTCTATGCAAGCGTTTGGTGAAGGGCTGCCAACCCGTGTATTTTCGATGCAAGAACGTCCAGGTTCAAATATGACATCGGGTGGCATAGTTGAAACAGGCAGAGATTTAGATATTGCAATGAGCGATAACGCATGGCTGAGTGTGCAAGATGCGTCGGGTAATGAAGCTTACACTAAAGTAGGTACGCTTAATATCACGGCAGAAGGTATGCTGGTAACAAGTCATGGCCGCCAAGTTATTGGCGAAGGTGGTCCGATTATACTGCCTGTACCGATTGAAAAAATTGAATTTAGCCAAGATGGTGCTATCCAGGTTCGTCCGCAAGGCGCACCAGCGAATTTTTTAGAAGAGGTTGATCGCTTAAAAGTAGTTGAAGCAAATAACTCACAACTTGAAAAAGGTAATGATGGCTTATTTAGACCAAAACCAAATCAAGTTGTTGATACTTCTGCTAATGTAAAAGTATTGAGTGGAACCTTAGAAATGTCGAATGTGAACCCAGTTCATGAAATGGTCGATATGATAAGTCATCAACGCCAATTTGAACTACAAGTCAAACTGATGAAGACAGCTGAAGAAATTGACGAACGTCAAGATCAGTTGTTACGCATAGTTTAACTTTAAAATGAGGACATTATTATGAATCCTGCATTATGGATTAGTAAAACAGGGCTTGATGCCCAACAAACTGATATTTCGGTTATTTCAAATAATTTAGCAAATGCCAGTACGGTGGGCTATAAAAAAAGCCGCGCTATATTTGAAGATTTACTTTATCAAAATATTAATCAGCCTGGCGGTCGTTCATCGCAAGATACCGAAATGCCATCGGGCTTAATGCTAGGGGCGGGTGCCAAAGTTGTAGCGAATCAAAAAACTTTTCGCAAGGTAATATGCTAACTACTGAAAATTCACTTGACTGGATGATTTCAGGCCCTGGTTTTTTTGAAGTATTACAACCAGATGGTAATATTGCTTACTCACGTAATGGCCAATTTACTACGGACGGTGACGGGCGAGTTGTTACATCGGGTGCTGGCTATGTTGTCCAACCTGAAATGAATGTACCTGATGATGCACAGTCAATTACTGTTTCGCAAGACGGAGAAGTATCTGTGCGTGTTGCAGGTCAAGCCGATAACGTAGTAATTGGTCAGATCACCATTAGTGACTTTATTAATCCATCGGGTCTTGAGCCTATCGGGCAAAACTTATATACCGAGACAGCAGTGAGTGGTGCTCCAGTGCAGGGTAACCCTGGGGTTGAGGGGTTAGGTACTATAATTCAAGGCTCTCTTGAAACATCAAACGTAAATGTCACAGAAGAGCTGGTAAATCTTATCGAAACTCAACGTATTTATGAAATGAATTCAAAAGTAATTTCAGCCGTCGACGAAATGATGAGTTATATCAATCAGCAACTATAAGGTTTAGGGGCAGAATATGCGTAATATTATGTTATTTGCGGCAGGCACTCTATTTTTAAGTGGGTGTGTATCAACACAAAATAGTGAAATAGTGCAAGACGATCCTTACTATGCGCCAATGTACCCAGAACCAAATATAGAACCTGTTGTAGCAACTGGCTCTTTATTTAACACGAATGTGTCGAACGATTTATACGCGGACAGAAAAGCTCTGCGTACCGGCGATATCATTACGGTTAAATTGCAAGAATCTACCCAAGCTACAAAAGCGGCAAAAACAGAAACAGATAAGCAATCTGACACGAGCCTTGACCCTGTAATTGGTTTGGGGGGACTTCCGGTTAATATCGGTGGCGACAGTATTCAATTTGGAATTGGCAGTGATTCATCGTTTTCTGGTGACTCTAAATCAAATCAATCAAATAGTTTATTTGGCAATATATCGGTTAATGTGATGCGTGTTTTACCAAACGGTAACTTAGTTATTCGAGGTGAAAAATGGTTAACTCTTAATACAGGCGAAGAGTTTATTCGCTTAGAAGGGTTAGTGCGCCCGCAAGATGTTGGCTCAGATAATACGGTTGAGTCAAACCGAATAGCCAATGCACGGATTCAATATTCAGGAAAAGGGCAAACCCAAGAGGCACAAAGTGCTGGTTGGTTAACGCGCTTTTTTAGTAGCTCGCTCTTTCCTTTTTAGAGGACATTCAATATGAATGTATTTAAGTTTTTTTGTTTAATTGTTTTGCTGGGATGCCAATTTTCGGCACATGCAGAGCGTATTAAAGATATCTCTATGGTTGAAGGTGTGCGTTCTAACCAATTAGTGGGTTACGGGTTAGTTGTTGGCTTACCTGGGACTGGCGAGCAAAGTAAGTTTACCCAACAGAGTTTCAAGGGCATGTTAAGTAATTTTGGTATTACACTGCCGGCTAATTTAAGCCCTAAAATTAAAAATGTGGCTGCTGTTGCTGTGCATGCAGAGTTACCTGCGTTCAGAAAACCAGGACAAACAATTGATATTACCGTGTCGTCTATTGGCAGTGCCGGTAGTTTGCGCGGTGGTACTTTAATTCAAACATTTTTAAAAGGTGTTGATGGGAATGTATACGCTATAGCACAAGGTAGCCTTATTGTTGGCGGCTTAGGAGCTGAGGGGTTGGATGGCAGCAAGGTTGTTATAAATACACCCACCGTCGGTCGAATTCCCAATGGTGCTACTGTTGAACGTGCCGTTAAAAGTCCATTTATGCAAAGCGACTATATTACTTTTAATTTAAATCGCCCAGATTTTACAACAGCGAAACGTTTAGAAAGTACGATAAACGACTTAGTTGGTCCCAATAGCGCACAGGCAATTGATGCTGCATCTATTCGTGTTATTGCCCCAAGAGATGCATCACAACGTGTATCGTATTTATCAACACTTGAAAACTTAGAGTTTACCCCTGCGGATAACGCAGCAAAAATTATTGTTAACTCTCGTACGGGTACGATTGTAATCGGGAAAAATGTAAAGCTACAGCCTGCCGCAATTACTCATGGTGGTTTAACTGTGACGATTACAGAGCAACAAAATGTATCTCAGCCTAATGCATTAAGTGAAGGTGAAACCGCCGTTACTAATCAAAGTATTATCGATGTGAATCAGGATGATTCACGTGCATTTGTATTTAATCCAGGTGTTAGCTTGGACGATTTAGTCAGAGCGATCAATGAAGTTGGTGCTGCACCAGGTGATTTGATGGCAATTCTTGAAGCGCTAAAAGAGGCTGGTGCAATAAACGGTCAACTAGTTGTTATTTAGTATTTAAATACGCCCTAGTAACATTTTTACTAGGGCAAAATCATCCCCTCGCAATATATCTAATTTAAAGTTAGTCAACTGGCTCAATTTTTGCATTTTAATTGCATTACTCATTATTGTGTCAAAAAGCTGATGGAAACAAATCATCTCGATAAGCAAAACTTTTTTGATTTAGGCAACTTAGATTCACTTCGTAAAGAAGCCTTAACCAGTGGTGATTCATCGACTGATGCATCAAAGGCTGCGCTAAAAAAAGCCGCTGCACAATTTGAAGCAATTTTCACTCAAATGTTACTTAAAAGTATGCGCAAGGCAAACGAAGCATTTGAGGACAAAGAAAGCCCATTTAATTCTAGTGGGGTTAAGTTCTTTGAAGAAATGCACGATCAACAATTATCGACAGAACTATCATCAAATGGTTCTTTAGGCCTTGCAGACTTAATCGTTCAACAGTTATCCCCTGATGGTAAAAACTTTATGCCCGGATCTGTTTTGAGAACAACAGCGGACTTTTTAAGTGATAAGCGAGTGGGTTCAGAACTTCCTCATGAAAATAATAATAAATCAGTAGAGCCTGTAAGTACGAACATGAACATGGATATTACAGAATCAAAAATAGAGACTCCGGTATTTGAATCGGCTGAAGAGTTTGTTAGCTCTGTGTGGGAACACGCTAAAACGGCAGCAAAGAAAATTGGTTTAAACCCGGCTGTAATGGTTGCGCAAGCAGCGCTTGAGACTGGTTGGGGTAAACATATCATTAATAAAAGTGATGGTAACAGTTCAAATAACTTATTTAATATTAAATCAGATAAAAGCTGGGAAGGTGAAAAAGCCAGTAAAGTCACACTCGAATTTGAGCAAGGTACAGCGGTCAAAAAGAAAGCAAGCTTTAGGGCGTACGACTCAATAAAAGAAAGTGTAAATGACTTTGTTGATTTTTTGACACAAAACCCACGCTATCAAGAGGCATTAAAAAATACAGCAAAGCCAAGCGACTTTTTAGATTCGTTACAAAAAGCGGGTTATGCAACCGATCCAAATTATGCTAGCAAAATAAAACAAGTACTGAAAAGTACTGAATTAAAAGATATTGCGGCAAACGTTATTCGCCAAGGAGTAAAGTAATATGTCGTTTAATTTATTAAGTATTGCCAGTTCTGGAGTTAGGGCTAACTCAGAGCTACTGCAGACGACAAGCAAAAATATCGCAAATGTAAATACTGAAGGTTATGTTCGTGAACGAACGGAGCATTCAACCATGATTGATAATCAGGTTGGTCGAGGTGAAACTTACCGATTACTGAATCAGTTTGCTCAGGAACAATTAAACCGAGATACATCGAATAAAACTTTCTTTGAGCAATTTGTGGTAGAAGCTAATCGTGTTGATACTTTATTTTCTGAAGAATCGAATAGTTTATCTACAAGCGTTAACTCTTTATTTAACAATGTTCAAGGAGCACTTAACCAGCCATCTTCAACGGTTTCGCGTTCGCTAGTGATGACTGATGCTGAAAATTTAATAAATCAAATGGATAGGCTTTCAGGAATTGTGTTCGATCAAAAAAATATAGTAAACGAACAGCTCGAAATTTTCACTGATGAAGCTAATGGGTTAGTTCAGAAAATAAGCACGTTGAATCAAGATATTGCTGCTGTAAATGGTACTAACAATGCAGCTGATGCTAGCTCTACATATAATGAGCGCGATAAAGCTATTCGTGACCTGTCAGAACTTATAGATATAGAAACACTTGATGGCCCCAACGGTGAAAAGCTTGTTTTTATGGGTACAGGTGAAGCAGTAGTTATGCAGAATGGGTCTTTTAATTTATTTTCCATGCGAGGTGACCCAGATCCTAATTTTAAAGAGCTTAAGCTTGATGTTAATGGTGGTAAAGTTGTGCCTCTCGAAGTTGATACAAGTAAATTGAAAGGAAAAATTGGCGGCTTACTTGCATTTAGAGACGATATTTTAGTACCAGCACAAAATCAAATTGGTCAAATGGGATTGGCTATTGCAGATTCTTTTAATGAGCAAAATAAGCTTGGTATGGATGCTAATGGTGAGTTAGGTGGCAATATATTTAATATACCTGCAGTCGGCGGTTATGCTTATGCAGCCAATACTGGTGGTTCAACCATGACAGCAACGCTCGAGCCAGGTAAAAGTAGTGAATTGCCGGCAAGTGATTTCATAGTTACATATACTAGTGGCACAACAGTAGAAATTCAGCCGGTTGATAATAAAGGTGAACCGCTGGGTAACCCTTCAACAGCAAATATAGTTGCTGGAGTTATAGATTCATCTACTATTACCAGTGGTGAGTCATATGGGTTACAGATTAATGTGTCGGGGACCGGAAATACAGGTGATCAGTTTCAAATAAAGCTTAATTCAGAAGCTGCTGCAAGTATGTCTTTGACAACAGGGCGTGGTGAAGATTTAGCATTAGCCGCACCAATTAGAACCGCCAACGATATTAATAATACAGGTTCAGCAACAATTACTGTGGGTGAAGTTACGGATGTTACAACAGGCAGTTTTAGTTCTTCTCCAGTTGGGCTTACAAATGGGCCTATTTCGATAGTTAAAACAGCCAACTTGGATGAATATACAGTATCAGATGGAGTTAATACCAGTACATTTACGATAACGCCTCCGGCAGAGAATATGTTACAGCAAGCAGGTAATGGATTTGAATTATATGGTTTCGATTTTGATTTAGAAGGCACAACTGCTACGGGTGATACCTTCACATTAGAATTTAACGAAGGTGGCTTTGATGATAATCGAAATGGTTTAAAGCTTGCTGAATTACAAAGTGGAGAGTTAGTTCGTCAAAATGTGGTTTCGGGTACGAATGCAGATAACCATAAAACATTTAATCAAGCTTACGCGGGATTAGTAAGTGATATTGGTGTGGTAACCAGCCAGGCGAAAACAAATGGTGAGGCGTTTGAAGCACTCGCTCAACAATCAGAAGCATGGTACGAATCACTCTCGGGAGTGAATCTAGATGAGGAGGCTGCTAATTTATTACGTTTTCAACAATCTTATGCAGCCTCAGCACAAGTTTTAGCGACGGCCCGTACCATTTTTGACACTTTACTTAGTGCTGCGAGGTAGTTATGCGCTTATCAAATAATTTAATGTATCAAAATAGTTTGAATTCAATTTTAAATAATCAACAAAGCGTAAACAAAGCGCAAGAGCAAGTTAATACACAAAAGCGAGTTTTAACAGCTTCGGATGATCCGTCGGCTTCGGCTCGTGCTTTGCAGTATACAGATCGTATACAAAGTAATGAGCAATACACTAAAAATATTACAATGCTCACTAGCCGTTTAAATATAGAGGAAGCAGCTCTCAAAGGAATTAAAAGTGCACTTGAAAAAGCACATACATTGACTATTCAAGCAGGTAATGGCGCATATGATGATGTCGACAGAGAGTCTATAGCTGAAGAAATAAAAGCACTTCAAAGTAGCGTGCTAGATTTAATGAATTCTAAAACAGAAGATGGAAAATATATATTTTCAGGCTATCAAGATAATACTCAGACTTATGCACTTGAGTCATCAACAGGTATATATGTATATGGTGGGGATCAAGGTGAACACAAGATAAAAATAGCTGAAGGTGTTGATATAAAATCGAGCGATAATGGTTTTGATGCATTTGAAAAAGTGGACGCTCGATTAAATGTTACATCAAATGACGGAACTGTGATTGGTGGTATAACGAGTGCTAAAGTCTTTGTAACAGAACAAGGGCAATTTGACTTATTTCATAAATCTAATTTTGACCCAGATCCCGCGGCTCCTATTGGCTCAAATACAATAAATGTTATAACAACTGTGGGTACTCCAAATACTTATCAAATTGAACAGAGTGGAACAATATTGGCGGCAGGTGACTTTGGTGGTTCCAAGATTAGTTTTGCAGGTCTAGAAATTAGTATATCTCCAGTTGCCAGCGGACAAGTTGATTTTGCGTTAGAAGCTCCTAAAAAAGAGAATGTGTTAAATTCAATGAATGAATTAATTGCAGGATTAACGAACCCTAGCCTAACACAAGAAGAATTTAAGGAAGTTCTTGCTGACTCACTAGTACAGATAAATAATGCAAAGAACAATGTATCGCTTACTCAAGCAGGTCTTGGAGGTCGAATTAATACAGCAGACAAAGTACAGCAGTCAAATACTGATTTAGATATCAATAACAAATCGTCAAGATCTGGCTTAGTTGATATTGATATAACTGAAGCTATTACAGAACTTACAAAGCAAGAAACAGCTCTTCAAGCATCTCAGGCAACCTTTGGCCGTTTAGCCAACCTTTCATTATTTGATTATCTATAATTTTACAAAGAATAAGGCAACAACTTGCCTTATTCGAATCTTTCCCTTCTTTTTAAGATTATCCCCTTTAAATTTAGCTACTTGGTTTTTATTATTAAAAATAAACAAGTGTTTTCTATCGTGTTATTTAATTTACTGAAATAGGTAAAACCATTAAATTACAGTTAGTTAAAAATAAAGAATAAAAAAATTAAAAAAAGCTAAAGGATTTTTTAAAGGGACCGATAACTTAATTAACCAAGCAAAGCGTTGAAATAACAACTACTGCTTAATCTAGTAAGTTTGAGAGTAAATGATAAGTTTACTTCGGGAGAGATATTATGGCTTTATATGTAAATACAAATGTTAGTGCATTAAACGCACAAAGACAATTAAGCAATTCTGGTAACGCATTAGATACATCATTCCAACGTTTATCATCTGGTATGCGCATCAATAGCGCAAAAGATGATGCAGCGGGACTTCAAATTTCAGACCGTCTAACCGCACAAGTTAATGGCTTAAATCAAGGTAACCGTAACGCAAACGATGGTATTTCTTTAGCACAAACTGCTGAGGGAGCACTTGATGAAGTAACATCAATGTTTCAACGTATTCGTACACTTGCTCAACAAGCATCAAATGGTTCTAATACAGATGAAGATAGATTAGCGATACAAGAAGAGATTCGCTCTTTATCATCAGAGGTGAACCGTGTTGCAGAAGATACGACGTTTGGTGGTCAGAACTTACTTGATGGTAGTTATGATGCTAATTTCCAAGTCGGTGCTGATGCAGTGCAAACTATTGGTTTTAGTATGCAAAATGTAGGTGCTACTGCAGGTGTAAACAGTGTATCAGCTAATGGTGGTTTTACAATGTCTGGTATTGCTGTTGTGGCAAGTGCTGTTACAGGTAATCGCTTATCAGGACTTGCTGAAGGTGCTTCTGATATCGGTGGTGCAGCACTAACTACAGATACATTTGCCGCGTCATTCGTAGCTACAGCTATTAGTGTATCTAGCCAAGCAAATGCACAAGTAGTATTTGCAGGCATGGATTCTTTAATTGCGGTAGTAGATAAAAAACGCGCTGAGTTAGGTGCGGTTCAAAACCGTTTTCAATCAACGATTCGTAACCAATCGAATATATCAGAAAACTTATCAGCGGCACGTTCTCGTATTAAAGATACTGACTTTGCTGCAGAAACAGCTAATTTAACCAAGATGCAGATTTTACAACAGGCTAGCCAAACAATTTTAGGTCAAGCAAATCAGCGTCCACAGGCTGCATTAAGCTTACTAGGTTAATCGGTGAAGGTTTAACAGAAAGATTAGTCAAAGTATTGACGAAGAAGAATAAAAGCGCCTTTGTTTAATGGGGTATTAACAAAGGCGCTACAGGATTTCTCAAGCGGAGGCTTTAAATCCCAACAGTTCTTACATTTGCAGAACACATAAACATAAGCATAAACTATGCCATTAGTTTATGAAAGTTAACCCACTCTCAAACTTATCAAATCATAAGGCCCGTAAGGGCCTTATTACTCTTTTTTATTATAATACTACTATTTTAGCCTGCCCAATCACAAACCAAGCGTTGTCTAATGGCTGCTTGTATACTTCTTTATTTTAGTTAACTAAAGTTGGCCTAATGTTTGCTTATGTATTTGTAAGTTTATTATTAACTTACAAAGTGGCAGATAGTTGCCCCTAGGCATGAGTTATGCGTACATATCTAGTCACTTTGTCAAATATCCACTTTCTTTCGAATGAGATAGTGACTTAACTTTGACAGATAAGAAGAGAGTATATTATGGCTTTATATGTAAATACCAATGTGAGCGCACTAAATGCACAGAGACAACTTGATAGAAGCGGTGGAGATTTAGACACGTCTTTTAAACGCCTTTCTTCGGGTCTTCGCATAAATAGTGCAGCTGATGATGCTGCTGGATTACAAATTTCAGACCGTTTACAATCGCAAATACTTGGCCTTAATCAAGGGAACCGAAATGCGAATGATGGTATATCTTTAGCCCAAACGGCAGAAGGTGCAATGGATGAAATTACGTCTACCTTTCAGCGTGTCCGTACTCTTGCACAACAAGCTTCGAATGGTTCGAATACAGATGAAGACCGCTTAGCAATTCAAGAAGAAATACGTCAATTATCTGATGAAGTAAACCGTATTGCTACAGATACGACATTTGGCGGCCAAAGTTTACTTGATGGTAGTTACTCAGCAAGCTTTCAAATTGGTGCTGATGCAGTGCAAACTATAGGTTTTAGCATGCAAAATGTTGGTGCTACTGCAGCAGTTAATAGTGTGTCAGCTAATGGTGGGTTTACTTTGTCAGGTATCGCAGGTATCGCAAGTGCGGTTTCAGGACAGCGCTTATCGGGGTTAGCTGAAGGTGTATCTGATATCGGTGGGGCCGCTTTAACAACAGATACTTTTGCGGCAACATTTATCGCAAGTAATATAAGTGTTTCAAGCCAAGTTAACGCGCAATTAGTTTTCGCCGGTATGGATGCACTTATTGCAGTTGTTGATAAAAAACGTTCAGAGTTAGGTGCTGTGCAAAACAGATTCCAGTCAACTATTCGTAACCAAGCTAATATTTCTGAAAACTTATCTGCAGCTAAATCGCGTATTAAAGATGCTGATTTTGCGATGGAAACGGCTAATTTAACCAAAAACCAAATATTACAACAAGCAAGTCAAACTATTTTAGGGCAGGCTAACCAACGTCCTCAAGCGGCGCTTAGTTTACTTCAAGGTTAACAATATAGGCGTAAATAAAAATTAAATACAAATAAAGCTAAAGCTTTTGCTTTAATGGGCGATAAATGATTTAGAGGACTAAAAATCCAGTACTCTAAATCTCGGATTATAACAGGGTAGGGGTATCCCGTTATAATCCATCGAACTTTGAAGCGGAGGCTATTATGGCTTTATATGTAAATAGTAATGTGAGTTCTTTGAACGCACAAAGACAACTAAGTAACTCTAGTAATGCGTTAGATACATCATTTCAACGTTTATCGTCTGGTATGCGTATCAATAGTGCAAAAGATGATGCTGCAGGTATGCAGATTTCAAACCGTCTAACATCGCAAGTTAATGGTTTGGACCAAGGGAATCGAAATGCTAACGATGGTATTTCACTTGCGCAAACTGCTGAGGGAGCGCTTGACGAAGTAACATCAATGTTCCAGCGTATCCGTACACTTGCTCAACAAGCATCAAATGGCTCGAATACTGATGAAGACCGTTTAGCTATCCAAGAAGAGATTCGTTCACTATCATCAGAAGTTAACCGTGTTGCAGAAGATACAACGTTCGGTGGTCAAAACCTGTTAGATGGTAGCTATGACGCTCAATTTCAAGTTGGTGCTGATGCAGTGCAAACTATTGGTTTTAGTATGCAAAATGTAGGTGCTACTGCAGGTGTAAACAGTGTGTCAGCTAATGGTGGTTTTACAATGTCTGGTATTGCTGTTGTGGCAAGTGCTGTTACAGGTAATCGCTTATCAGGACTCGCTGAAGGTGCTTCTGATATCGGTGGTGCAGCACTCGCTACAGATACATTTGCCGCGTCATTCATAGCAACAGCTATTAGTGTATCTAGCCAAGCAAATGCACAAGTAATATTCGCAGGTATGGATTCTCTTATCGCTGTAGTTGATAAAAAGCGTGCTGAGTTAGGTGCGGTTCAAAACCGTTTCCAATCAACGATTCGCAACCAATCAAATATCTCTGAAAACTTATCAGCGGCTAAGTCACGTATTCAGGATACAGATTTCGCGCAAGAAACAGCTAACTTAACTAAGATGCAAATCTTACAACAAGCTAGTCAAACAATTTTAAGCCAAGCAAATCAGCGTCCACAGGCTGCTCTATCTCTTTTAGGCTAACTGATTTGAACTATAGGCCACTTTAGATTAAGCAAATTGTCCAAATGTGGCTTATAGTACTTATAAATGTTTCGAGGGTGCCGAAATGATTGATTTAAACTCTACACAAAAAACAACAGATGGATTACATACTGCGAGTAATTTTGTTACCAAAGAAGCAGTAAAGAAAGAAAAGCTTGAAAAAGGTACTGATTTAACAGCTAGAGAAGCTGTTGATATTAAAACTGCACAAAAGCTTGAAGAGAAAAAAGATAATGATTTATTTGTTGAAGTAAAAGAAAATTTAGAAAAGCTAAATGAGTATATCCCTTTAACATCAACTAATTTAAAATTTGAGTTTGATGAACGAGGGGATTTTCCTATTATCAAAGTACTTGATAAAAGTAACGATGAAATAATAAGAGAAATCCCTACAGAAGAGTTCAGGGAAATAGCTAAAGCTTTAGATGAATTTGCCGATAAACTAATTAATAAGGGTTTACTGTTTAATAAAACAGTCTAAGCCATTCAGCTATTTAGGATTATATTATGCCTCTTATTACATCTGCGGGTATTGGCTCAGGCCTTGATTTAGAAAGTATTATTTCAGCTTCGGTGGATGCTGAAAATGTGCCTAAGATGAATGCCTTTGCTGCAAAGGATGAGGCGCTTCAAGTTGAGTTATCAGCTATCGGTGAAGTTAAATCTGCATTGTCTCAGTTACAAGACACTATAGAAAAACTAGCAGATCCTGACAATTTTAATAAGCGAGTTGCTAATATAACTCAACCAACCAGTGATGATGGAGATTTAATTTCTGTCACACCTACTTCAAACATTACGCCTGGTGATTTTAAAATTGAAGTTATTGAGATTGCTCAAGGCAGCCGTGCATTATCTGAAGATGGATTATTTGCGTCTAATGAAGAAGTAGTTAGTGCTTCTGGCGGGACATTGTCTTTTTCGGCAGGGCCTGATAAAGCCTTTGATTTAACGCTAGACGCGGGCGCGACGCTTTCTGACTTACGTGATGCGATTAATGACTCAGATAATAATTTTGGCGTTACTGCGAATATAATTAACACCGGTACAGAAGCAAAGCTTGTCCTAACTTCAACAGTAACGGGTACAGGAAACGATCTTGTTATTACTAATGATAACGCTGAACTTGATAATGTTTCAACTATAGGTAACGCAGGCGGTGCAGGTGGTATTGGCATTGCAGCAGAGAATACCGCAAAGGATGCGGTAATAAAAGTTGACGGTATCACTATAACGAATGACACAAATACCTTTAAAGATGCTGTGCAAGATATGACTATTACAGCTAAGCGTGCAAGCGTTGGTGGTGAAGTAGCTAAGCTATCTGTTGATTTTGATAGAGATAGCGCAACGACGCTAGTTGATGAGCTTATTACTAATTATAACAATGTTATTGGCCAATTAGGGTTTCAGTCGCGCGTAGGTAAACCACTAAATAGCGATTCTACTATTCGATCTTTGAGTTCACAACTCGTTAATGCTTTGTCTACTAATTTGACCGATGCAGGCCCATTTGAGAGTATTTTTGATATAGGCATTGGCGTTGACAAAGAGGGTTATTTAGAAAAGTCATCTTTAGTTCGCAGTTTGAATGATGCATTAGATAATAATTTTGATGATATTGGCAAGGCTTTTGCAGGTGAGAACGGTATAGCCACAAAGTTTGAAACGTTGCTTAATAACTACATAGATTCAGACGGCATCATGAAGCAGCGTGAAGATAGTTTGAACGGGCAAATATCGGAATTAGAAGATGATGTTGAGAATCATCAGTATAGGATGGAGTCTTTGGAGGCAAGGCTACGTGAACAGTATGCTGGCTTAGATGTGTTACTTGCTCAAATGCAATCAACTCAAACCTACTTAAGTGCTCAATTGGCGAGCCTTCCTGGATTTACTCGTTCAGATAACTAAACATTTTAAGAATTGAATAAGCATTCATATAAAATAGGTGAATTATGTATAACGCTAAAGTAAAAAACTATCAAAAAGAAGCCCTAAAAACGAGAGTCGCAGGTGCAGATAGATATGAAATTATTCAAATGTTGATGTCTGGTGCGATAGAAAAGATGGTTTTAGCAAAAGTTGCCATTGAAAAAAAACATTTAGAAGCTAAGAGCGAGCATATTTCAAGGGCGTCGGCAATTATTAGTGCTTTACGCGGCTGTCTTGATTTTGACGCAGGTGGTGATGTCTCTGATAACTTATATTCTTTGTATAGCTACATGGTTGATCGCCTCTTAGATGCAAGCATAAAAAACGATCCTGAGATTGTGACGGAGGTTTCTAACTTATTAAAAGAGATAAAATCAGCATGGGATGAAATTCCATATGACGTAAGAGAAAAAACGTTGTCTGAGAATGGTATTGACGCACATGCAGGATAAGTTTGAATCATTAATCAAACAGTTAGAGATTGCGATTGATAATGAAAATTTAGAACTTGCAACAAAATTAGATAAACAGTTATTAGAAAACATGAATAGCATGGATAAAGCTCTTTTAAATGAAAATATAGTTTATTTGCAGTCTCTTGTTGAAAGACATCGTTTTATAGTCAATAAAGTCGATGTCAGTAAAAAACAGGTTCATAAAAATATTACCCAGTTTAATAAAAATCAAAAAAACCTTAAGAAATATACACATGTCTAAAAATGATCTGCACAAAGCTCAAAAGTCTATAAACGAGATTGAAGAAACCCTGAATTCGATTTCTAAAAAACAGCAAAATGAAGATGCTTTTGTAGAAAAAGCGAATGTTATTTTTGAAAATAATATTCATGCATTTAGAAAATACTTTCCTGAGATAGCTGATAAGTTTATTTCACATGAACCAGATAATAAATTCAATTTGTTCCTGAACCCAAATGGTACAGCTAACTTTGTTGATTATGATACAGGGGTACCAATATATAGCGATGACCCCCATACTCAGTCTAAAGAGCAGATTAAAAGTATGCTTAAAAACCCTATTTTAGGGAAAGTCGATCATACCCAGTTAGAATTTATAAAAAACGAGACAAACTTTATCCATATCGATTTGATGGCAGGTATTGGTTCTATTTATAATGAGGCCCAGCGAGGTCTAGAGAAAGCAAGTAGTCTTGCAGAATATGTCCCTAGTGCTATTATTTTTGGGGTTGGTTTGGGGTATTATTTAGATAATTTTTTTGATAATTTCAATGCAGCTTACATTAGTGTATTTGAGCCTAATGAAGATTACTTTTTTGCTAGTTTATTTACTTTTGACTGGGTTGATTTTCTTAGTAAAGTTGATGAAGCAGGTAGTTATTTATATTTTTCAATTGGCGTTCCAGAACAAGAGATGTACGAGGCTCTTTACAGTAGAGCAAATGATATTGGCGCATTCAGTGTTGCTAGTGCATTGTTCTTTCAACACTATCCTTCTGAAGCAGTAAATAAACTAATTGCTGAATTTAAAGATAACTTCCATCAGTTTTTCATGGGCTGGGGTTTTTTTGATGATGCATTGCTCAGTATCGCTCACACGGTAAACAACTCTCAAAAGAGTATTAATCTTCTAAAACCCTCGCAAAAAATTGTAGAAAAATATAACCATTATCCTATTTTTATTGTCGCAAATGGACCTTCTTTGGATAATGATATTGAAAATATTAAAAAATTTAAAGAAAAGGTTATAATTGTTGCGTGTAATTCGGCGACTACAGCATTGTTAAAGCAAGGCATAACCCCTGACTTCCATGTTGCACTTGAAAGAACAAAAGCAACAGAGGACTTTTTAACAGCTTTTATACCCGAACAAACACGACAGAAAATAAATTTACTTGTTTTGAATGTTATGTACCCTAAGGTCTTAGATTTATTTGGTTGGTGCGGTGTTGCGCTTAAAGGTAATGAAGCTGGTACATCGCTATTTCATATTTCAGAATTTTTGAAAAACAATCGTATCACAACAACAATAGGGTACAGCAACCCGCTAGTTGGTAATACAGCGCTTAGCTTTTTTGGCAGTATGGAGTTTAAAAACATTTACTTATTTGGTACAGATAATGGCTACAAAGATCCGAATCACCATCATTCAAAAGGTAGTTATTATTATTCTGGTGAAGGCGAAACTATTCATGCGCCATTAAAAATGGGTGGAGAGCTGGTAGTGCCAGGTAACTTTGGTGGAAATATCATTACTGACCACTTTATGCATACAGGTAAAGTGCAAATGGAGCGTTTTTTAGAGTCTAAGTCTGATATTGGAATGAACTGTTTTAACTGCAGTGATGGTAGTGCGATTAAGGGCAGCATGCCTTTGAAATCGGATGATATTTTGTTGGAAGAGTTTAGCTTTTCTAAAAACGAAGTTATTGGGCATATAAAACAGCAGGCATTTTCTGGTTTAGATGAAAATGTCTGTTTAACAGATTATTTGGATTTTGACGAATTTGAGCAACTTTGTAATACAATGGCTGATATTCTTAATAAACCGACTTCAAATAGAAAAGAGGCTTTGAAGCAGTTACTCGAGAGCTTAAGGTATTTGTTTTCATTTAAAAATCATCCTCGATACACACATTTGTTCTTACTGCTTGAAGGTGAATCACTTTATGTTACATCTGTGCTTATTTCGTTACTTTATAACTTCGGTGATGAAACAAGTATTATCCCTTACTACGAAAAAGCTAAAAAACTTTGGATCGATTTTATTGCTGATGCACCACAGCAATATAGACAACGCTGGAATGAGCTAAGCGATTACAGCTTCGATTATTCAAAGCCATCTGTAAGTTAATTTCTATGATTATTAAGAGTGAAAGGTTTACACTTAGGCTCTTAACCGAGCAGTGCGCTTCGCGCCGTTATCTCAGTTGGTTTAAAGACAGTAAAACTAAAGAGTTTATTAGTTATACATCGTCTTCTTTAAGTGAATTAAAAGACTATATAGCAACCAAAAATGCCGACTCAACATGTCTTTTGTTGGGTATTTTTGCTGGTGATGAGCATATAGGTAATATAAAGTACGAGCCTATCGATTTAGTTAATAAAACTGCAACCATGGGCATCTTGTTGGGAGAAATTCAGTGGCGTGGGAAAGGCGTAGCTGCCGAGGTCATTTCTGCTAGCGCTGAGTTTTTAGTTAAAAGCCAAGGCATTGAATCTATTTTGCTTGGAGTAGATAAAGGTAATTTCCCAGCACTTACTGCATATAAAAAACTGGGTTTTGAAATTAGTCAGCAAACTGATAAAGGTTTGCTTATGAAAAAGTCACTTCTATAAAAAACATCTATTCTTCCTAAGTCTTTTTTTAAAATTGCCGATAAGTTACTAGGGCGTAAACAAAATTTCATTATAATGGCTAATAAATAATTTAAACTTATTATTCCTAAGGATACTACATGTCATTAAAAAGCAATTCGGGTGCTGAGCTTTGGCAAAAAGCAAAAAATTATTCCTGGCGGAAACCAACTACTTTCTAAGCGTGCCGAAATGTTTTTACCCGATCAATGGCCTGCATATTATAAAAAGTCTAAAGGCTGTGAAGTTTGGGATTTAGATAATAATCATTACTATGACTTCTCTATTATGGGGATTGGTACGAGTTCTTTAGGTTATGCTAATGATGAAATTAACGATGCAGTGATAAGTTCGATTTCTAACGGAAGTATGAGTAGTTTGAATTGCCATGAAGAAGTTGAATTAGCAGAAAAACTTATTGAAATACACCCTTGGGCGGGAGCGGTTCGCTTTACACGTACTGGTGGCGAATCGTGTGCGTTAGCAGTGCGAATTGCCCGTGCTTATAGTAAAAAAGATGTTGTTGCCTTTTGCGGCTACCATGGTTGGCATGATTGGTACTTAGCAACAAATATAACTGACGCTGAAAATTTAGATGAGCAATTATTACCTGGTTTAAGGCCTGCTGGTGTACCTAAGCAATTACAAAATACTGTGCTGCCATTTAAGGAAGGTGATATTGATGGCTTTAAGGCAATCATAGATGTTCACGGTGATAACCTTGGCGTTGTTATGATGGAAGTTTTTCGCCATGGATTGCCGGATGTTGCTTTTCTTCAAGCTGTGAAAGATTTAGCTGTTGAACATAACATTGTTGTAATTTTTGATGAAATATCATCAGGGTTTAGACTTAACACAGGGGCGTCTCATCTTTTAACATCGATAGAGCCAGATATTTGTGTGTTAGGAAAGGCACTGGGTAACGGCCATCCAATAGGGGCTATAATAGGTCGCTCTGAAGTGATGGATGCAGCGCAGCAATCCTTCATTAGTAGTTCTTATTGGACCGAACGAGTTGGCTTTACAGCTGCGTTAAAAACATTAGAAATATTTCAACGAGATAATATTCCCAAACGCTTAAATGAAACTGGCGCAAGACTAAAATCTCGTATTGAAGAAGTTGTCACTCAAACAGGCTTTAACCTAAAAATTATAGGTATTGATAGTGTCCCTATATTTATATTTCCAGGTGAGCATGCATTGGCATTAAAAACACTATTTACTCAAGAAATGCTTAAAAGAGGGTTTTTAGCGAGTAATGTTATTTACCTTTCGATCGCCCATACCGATGAGCTTTGCGATAAATATATTGATGCAATGAGAGATGTTTTTTATTTTCTTCAGCAGTCGCTAGACAGCAATGCAGATATAGAAAGCCTAATTAATGGCCCAGTATGCCACAGTGGCTTTCAAAGGTTAAATTAATGAAATCAGTTGCCGCCTTTATTCAAGCAAGAATGGGATCGTCTAGATTACCAGGCAAGGTGTTAAAAGAAGTAAATGGGATCCCCGTTATTTTGCACATTGTTATGCGTTTAAAACAATCAAGGTACATTGATAATATTGTTCTTCTTACTTCTTTTAACGAAGAAAATGATGAGTTGGTTGAGTTAGCCAAACGCCATAATATCAACGTGTTTAGAGGTTCAGAGGAAAATGTTTTAGCGCGTTTTCAGCAAGCTAGTCAGGCGTATCCCTCAGACCATATTGTGAGAATAACAGGCGATTCACCTTTTGTGGATGCTGGCGTTTGTGATTTATTATTGCGGACATATTTTGAAAAACAGGTTGATTATGCTTTTTTGAGTGAACAATTTGCCGAAGGCGTTGATTGTGAAGTTTTTAAAACGAGCGCGTTATCATCATTAAACACGGCTGAACTCAGAGAGTCTGAACGTGAACACGTGACGTTACATTTTTACGAAAATAAACTAAACCAATTCTCTACCTATGAAATGCAAAACACAACAGATGACAGCAGCTATCGGTTTACATTAGATACACCTGAAGATTGGCAAGTTATCATAGAATTAGCACGTTTTACCAACGATACTGTTAACATTAACTATCAAAATATAAAAAATATACTTGATGCTCATCCTCACATTAAACAGATTAATAGCCAAGTTATTCGTAACGAAGGGTTAGCTATTTCATTACAAAATGAACAACATTAATTAGCTTTGGACTTATTATGAAAATTAACAATAAAACAATCGATGAAAATAGTCCGTGTTACATCATAGCTGAAATGTCTGCTAATCATGGTGGAGACATTAATAAAGCTAAAAAATTAATCGCTGAAGCTAAGTTGGCCGGGGCAGATGCTGTAAAGCTACAAACTTACACGGCAGATACAATTACACTAAATTGTTCAAAGCCAGATTTTTGTTTGCCTAGCGACAACCCTTGGCAAGAACATGTGTCTTTGCACTCACTTTATCAAAAAGCGTTTACACCTTGGGAATGGCATCAGGCGCTGTTCGAAGAGGCCAAACGTTGCGAAATTGATATATTCTCTTCCCCATTTGATGAATCTTCCGTTGATTTACTCGAATCATTAAATACACCGGTATATAAAATAGCCTCGCCGGAAATAACAGATATTCCCCTTTTGAAATATGTTGCGGCAACAGGCAAACCTGTGATTCTTTCTACAGGGATTGCGGAGTTAGCTGACATTGAACTTGCGGTTACTACATTGCGCAATAATGGGTGTGACAGTATTGCAATTTTGAAGTGTACGACAGCCTATCCAACCCCATTAGAAGAATGCAACTTAGCAACAATTTCCGATATAGCTAAACGATTTAATTGTATTTCTGGTTTGTCTGATCATACACAAGGGATTATTTCACCGATAGTAAGTGTTACATTGGGTGCAAAAATAATTGAAAAACATTTTATTATTGATAAATCTGACGACTCAGTAGATGCCTTTTTCTCATTAGATAAATACGAATTTTCATCACTCGTTAAGTCAGTAAGAGACGCAGAAAAAGCGATAGGTACTGTGAGCTATGACATAACAGATTCAGCGAAAAAAAATATGTTAGCTAGGCGCTCACTCTATTTTGCTAAAGATTTACCAAAGGGCCATGTTATTACAAAACACGATATTAAATCGGTTAGGCCAGGCTTTGGCTTACACACTAAGCATTTTGACGATGTTCTAGGGCTGCGTTTAACAAGCGATGTAGAGCTGGGTGATAGAGTTAGTTTTGCGTTAACAAATGAGTTAAGAGGCTAGCTATGAAAACATGTGCAGTGGTCGGTGGTGGAATTTGTGGTATAACGGCAAGTATTTTGTTGCGCAAGCATTACGATCGCGTTGTATTAATCGAGCAGTCTGAATCGTTAGGTGGCTTGTTGAACTCAGTCACTGACGATGCTGGTAATTTTTACGACCAAGGCACACATATTCCAGCTAGCACCGGTATTACTGAAATAGACGAGATACTATTCAACTACCCTCACTTTTCTAAAAATTGGCATACATTTAAACAACTCAAAACAGGGAATTACTTTGCAGGTAAGTGGGATTTAGAAACACAAACAATTGATGCAAGAAAATTAGATTCAGCACTTTATAAACAAGGTATTGGTGAGTTTATGTCACTCGTATCAGGGTCTGAGGCCGATAATATTGAGCAATATTTATGTGAAACTTTAGGTGTAGTGTTTTATCAGTACCTTGCAAAACCGGTTATTAATAAGCTTTATGGCAGTGATGTAGCATTTACTGATTTAGCTAAAAATACCAGCATTAATTATTTTGGTACTACAAGAATAAAAGCATTCAATGCATCTTTGTCACGAGTGTTAAAGCAACATCCAGAGTTTGACAAAAAGCTTGGCTATCATAGTGCTGCTGAATTTGAAGCATTACTAGCAGAGCAAGGTTCATACCTTCCTAATTATTACTACCCAAATAGCTCTAAAGGCGCGCAGACTTGGATTGATCAATTACAGGCAAAAGCTGAGTCTTTAGGGATTGAAATTCGCTGTAATAGTCAAGTGTTAGATATTGAATATCAAGATGATTTAGTTACTGCGTTTAGCCTTAATGATGGCTCACATATTAAGTGTGACTTGTTATTTTGGAGTGCGCCGCCCGTATTTGCACTAAAGGCCGCTAATTTACCGATCGCAAATTATAAACCGATATTTAGGACCGCAAATATCTTACATTTTACGTTTGATAAGCAGCCTTTAAATAAAGAATCGCATTACCTTTGGAACTGGGACCCATGTTCGGATATTTTCAGGGTTACACTGTATAACAATTTAAGGCAAAGCGATAAGTATCAAGTATCAGCAGAGGTATTAAGGTACAAAGCAGATCCTACATACACATTAGAGCAGGGTGTTATTGATCTAAAAAATATGGGAATCATAACGTCTAGTACCAAAATGAAAAGTGGATGTGTACAAATAATTGATAATACTTTTCCTGTGCCTACACATGATTTTTGTACTACAACACAGATTAATTATGAAACATTAACAAATTCTTTTAAAAATATTATTGTGTCGGGTAGGTTTAGTGGTCGTTGCTGGTTGTTATCTGATGTGCTTGTTCTTGCTCATAAAGAATTAAAAGAGTATTGCACTGTTGGCTAATTTTATTTTCTATTGCAATGGAACTATAAAAACAGGCTTTGGGCATTTATCAAGGTGTTTAAATGTTGCAAGGGCGACTTTTGCATTACAGCCTTATAGTAATATTGTTTTTTTGGCGACTTTGACCAATTTTCTACCCAGCGAATTAATCATTTTGGGTTCACCGTAGCAGGCAGTGACTTTATTTTTGAGCCAAATATGACGGTGCTTGCTGATAGCTATCATTTTACCTGTGAGCAATTATTTGAGTTAAAAAAATAGGGTTGAAGCTATGCATCATCGACGATTTTGATCAATACAATTACAATTTTATAGATCTTATTGTGAATTTTAGATTTAACGCAGAGGCGTTTTTTCGCTCAACAACCAAACATAGATTAGGGCTGCGTTACTTTTCATTTGCCCAAGAGTTATTATCATTAAGGCGAAGTCGCTCACAGGAGCACTTTCAAAATAGTATTAATACTATTTTGGTTTTTATTGGCGGTAATGATCGATTTGATGTCGCTACGCATGTTGTAAATGCCTTAGATAAGCTAGTGGTAGGTAAGAAAATTATTTTATTAGATCAAAAAGCCCCTTCTATTAGTTTAAAAAATAATACTTACCAAGCATTAGAGTTTGTTGATGATATGTCTGCTGTTTACAAACAAGCCGATTTAATCATTAATGGTGGGGGATTAACAAAGTATGAAGCTGGTTTTTGCCTTATACCTAACTGTGCTATTTCACAAACGAGAGAACAACATACAGACACTTTAGAACTTGCCAGAGCACATTTAACCTTTGATTTGGGTCTTGCTGAAGATGCAACGATAGAAAGCTTAACATTAAACATTGAGGGGTTTTTACACACCGGTGTTCTAGCGCAAAGAGACGCAATGTTATCATCATATTATCTCGATTCGACCGAGCAATTCGCACAAGAAATTATAAAGGTATCAAATGAGTGAGTTTAATTCTAAACAAGTAGAGTGGGATGAAATTGCTCGTATAAACAGTGATTTTAAAGCACAGGTCGGGCGCCCCTTTGACGATACACTTTGGCAGGCGCTCATCGATGATGTTGAGCAAAAACTCATGTTTTCAGCGCAAGGTAATAGTATTTTAGATGTAGGGTGTGGCAACGGCTTACTATTATCAAAATTACACAAATGCTCGCAGTATGCAGGTGTTGACTACTCTCAAGCAATGATAGATGAAGCAAAAAAATTACTTCCTCAAGGCGTTTTTTATCAATCACAAGCGAGTGTTCTTCAGTTTGACAACAATGAGTTTGAAAGAGTACTCAGTTACAGTATTTTTCATTACTTCCCAAGCTATCAATATGCACTTGATGTGATTAAAGAAATGATACGGGTATGCAAGCCAGGTGGTGTAATTTTGATTGGCGATATACTCGATAAACACTTTGAGCATGATATAAAAAGTGCAAGTGATCTAGAATATGAAAAAACGATCCCGTTAATACATCGGTATTCTCAGTGGCGCTTTTTTCTTTTGAGCAATTAAAAACCGATTTACAGCACTGTGTTAAGAAAGTAGAAATACTTATTCAACCAGAAGACTTTCCTTTATCTCGTTATCGCAAGGATTTGAGGTTATGGGTTTAACTCAATTACAGTGCCTTATTGCTACTGCATTTGACCGCCAGCATGCATTATTGACTAGTTCTGGCAGCTTTGCGCTTATAACTGCACTCAACGCCTCACCGGCTCCAAAGGGTAGCTCAGTAATAATGCCAGCAAGCTGTTGCCCGATTGTTTTGTTTGCTATTCAAATGGCAGGTTACAACGTTATTTTGGCTGATGTTTCGTTGTGCTCTTTGTCTATGGAGGTCACTAATATAGAGGCTGTTTTTAATGATTCTGTATCAGTAATAGTGGCCGTTCATGGTTACGGACACTATTGTAAAATTGATGAAATAGCAAAGTTTGCAAAACACAACAACATTACACTAATAGAAGATGCATGTTTGGCGTATGGCAGTAAATACAAAGGCAAACCGTTAGGTAGCTTTGGCGACTTCTCTATTTTAAGTTTTGGGTATGATAAACCTATTGATAATCAATATGGTGGAGCTATTTTAACTAACTCTGAGCGGTTATTTGAATGCGCTAAGGGGTTTTTAAACGAGAATAAAATGGCTCAATTTAGTGACGTAAAACAGTTAGAAATATTAAATGAGCGCTTTTTAAATTTAAATAAGCAAATGCAAGTGCGAAAAGAGAATGTAGATTACCTGCAAAATCACATCACTAATTCGCTTTTTGTAAAAGCAAGTTTTGATGCTGAAGTAACGTATTGGCGCTACCCTTTACTCATAAAAAATAGAACTCACTTTTTAGCTAAGGCAAAAGAGAATGGCATTATTTTTACTAAGCATTATAAATCGTTAGGTGAATTACAAACCAATGGACATTATCCAAATGCGTCATTGATTGATGATCAAATTATAAATTTATTTGTCCGTCCCGAAACACCTCAAGAGCAATTAACCAATATGGTAATGTTTATAAATGACTTCCAAGACAAGTAATACTTTAAAGTCGTATTATCAGTCTCTGTATAAAGAGTATGGTGACAGCCACAAATCAGTACAGCATGTATCAAAAGAATCACAAAATGTAAGATTTGCGATATTTCTGAATATGATTTCATCAAGTAGCCGAGTTATTGATTTAGGCTGTGGGCTGGGTGATATGCTTTTGTATCTAAGAAATAACGGTTTTACCGGTGAGTATTTAGGTTATGACTTTGTGCCAGAGTTTATAGACGCCGCAAATGCCAAGTTTAGCTCTGATACAAAAGCTCAGTTCAAAGTGTTTGATATATATGAGGATGAGATAGCACAAGGCTATGACCATGTGCTTATTAGCGGTGTGTTCAATAATAAAATGACTGATAACATGGGCTTTCTAACACTTACCCTACAAAAAAGTATTCAGCAGTGTAAGCAGTCGGTTATTTTTAATGCGTTATCGACATTTGTAGAATTTAAAAATGAGGCTCTTTTTTATGTCTCCCCCTAGAATTATTTGAATTATGCAAAACAACAATGACACCTTTTGTTTCCCTAAAGCATGACTACGTTACTAAGCCAGGTGGTTACCCTTATGAATTTACAATGCAATTAAGTAAAAGCGAAATAACATGTTACTGAGTATAATGCAGCCTACTTACTTACCTTGGTTAGGTTATTTTGGGTTAATTAATAGCGCCGATAGATTCGTATTTTTAGACAACGTAAAGCTTGAAAAAAGTGATTGGCATGTTAGAAATAAAATTAAATCGGGTAAGCAAGAACTTATGCTGACTTGTCCGGTAAGTACCCCTAAAGGAAGAATGACAGCAACAATTGAAAATACTCAATTTGTTAGTGAAAATCCTTGGCGAAGAAAGCACCTTAAAAGCATTGCTGAAAGCTACGCAAAAGCGCCGTTTTTTAGTTCGTTATTTCCCCTATTAGATTCCATTTATAAAGATGAGAGCATTACTTGCTTGGCTCAAATGAATATTAAAATCATTAGAGTATTGATGCTGTTCATGAATATAACCACACCAACATTTATAGCTTCTCAGCTTAAAGACGTGTCTGGTGTTAAAGATGCTCGGCTAGTATCTATTTGTAATGAGCTAGAATGTAATACTTATTTATCACCAGTAGGCGCGCAGGCTTACATTGAACAAGAGACCCCAGGCGGGGCATTAGTTAAAAATGGCATTGATGTTTTTTATCAAAACTTTATCCACCCTAAATACTCACAAGTTAAGGGGGAGTTTATCTCTCATTTGAGTGTGATTGACTGCTTATTTAACGTTGGGCCTGTTGAAACAGTTAAATTAATTAATACATGCACGAGAGCACATACTCACTATCAATCTCTATCAGTTTGATTGCCAAAGTACTGGATTAATAAAGCGCTCATCAGGTAGGTTAAACTCAGATAAATCAATATTGGATAAGCTTGAAGTTAAGCAGCTTAAAATTTCATTAAGCTGTTGTTCGTTGTTGACACCTACAACCACTTTGTCTACTTCATTAATATTAACCACGTAATTTAATGCTAGCGATAACTTTGAGACATTTAAGTGATTACTCAGCGTGGTAAGCTTTTCTAATAAAGGAGCAATAGGTTTAAAATAATCTGGGAAAGTGCCACTTTGCATTAGCAATAATCCCTGAAGAAAGGCTGAACGAGTATGAATCTCTATACCTGCAGCTTTTAGTTGTTTTAATGAATTTGATTGAACGAAGCGTTGATCAAGAATATTAAGTGGTAACTGAATTAGATCTACAAATGCTAATACATCATTATTGATCTGCTCGGGGGAATATAAAGATACTCCCACTTTTTTTACTTTATTATCTGCTTTAATTTGCTTTAAGCAGTCAAGTGCAATAGGGAATTGACTAAAATCTTCAAAGCGATGAAGTAGTAATCCATATAAAGCGTCACAATTTAAGTCGCGAAGAGACTGTTTAACAGTTTCTGTTATAAAATCATTAACATTGCTTAAATTAGATATAGGAGGAATTTTACTAACTATATTGAATGAACTTAGTGGGCACTGGCCTAATTCTTTTTCAGCATTACCATAGGCTGATGCAGTATCAATGGTCGTTATATTTTCGCTTTTGGCAAGGTTAAGTATTTTTTTATTTCTTTCTGATGTGTTTTGCCTAGTGTGTTGCTTATTCCGTAGTCAACACCAAATTGAACAGTACCTAGTGCTAGCTTCACAGTAATTTACCAATCTCATCAATAATATAGCTTTGCTCTTGCTCTGTAAGTTGAGGATGTAAAGGGATAGTGAATGCTGTTTTATAATATTTCATTGCGTTGGGGAAGTCGCTGTCTTTAAAGCCCATTTTTTTATAAAAAGGTTGAGTGTGTATTGGAATATAGTGAAGGTGACTAATAATCCCTTTATTTCTCAATTGCTCAATAATATGCCTATGAAGGTAGCTATGTTCGTCAGCAAGTTTAACTACGTATAAATGGTAACTTGAATAGCATTTTGTGAGTTGTGTTAAATGCGAAAGAGGCATAGTTTCAAACGCATTAGAATATGAAATAGCGAGTGCGTTTCTGGTAGTCACAAATTCATCAAGTTTATCAAGTTGGCTGAGGCCAAGTGCAGCTTGTAGCTCTGTCATTCGGTAATTAAAGCCAAGCTCTACTTGCTGGTAATACCAAGGACCATGGCTTTGCTCAGTCATTTCATTTGGATCATTAGTGATCCCATGACTTCTTAAGCGTTGTAATTTTTTTGCAAGCTGTTGATTATTAGTAACCGCCATACCGCCTTCGGCAGAGGTAATTATTTTTACCGGGTGAAAACTAAATACAGTGATATCTGAAAATTCACAGCAACCGACTTTATTGCCATTATATTGTGCGCCAATAGCATGCGATGCATCTTCAATGATTTTAAAACCATACTGCTTTGATAAATCGTAAATAGCTTCCATATCACACGATTGACCTGCCAAGTGAACAGGGATAACGACTTTAGGTAAGCAATTATTTTGTTTTGCGCTAATAAGCTTATCAGCAAGGGCATACACTGACATATTGCCAGTTGCCAAGTCAATATCTACAAAGTCCACTGCAGCACCACAGTAAAGCGCACAATTGGCTGAGGCTACGAATGAAATTGGCGATGTCCAAACAGTATCGCCTTCGCTTACATTTAATGCTAAACATGCAATATGTAGAGCAGAAGTCGCGCTATTAACAGCAATACCGTATTGAGCATTACAGTATTTTGCAATAGCAGCCTCAAAAGCGGGTACTTTTGGCCCTTGAGTTAGCCAATCAGACTGTAAAACAGCCACAACGCTATCAATATCTGCTTGGCTTATTAGTTGTTTACCATATGGAATCATTTATTTTATTCAGCTTTAACTTAATGCCTGAGTGTTAAATTCTTTAATCTCATCAATCGTCATGTAATGCGAGTTATGAAGAGAGTTATATTCAAATCCTTGCTCTACCTTTTTGCCTTTTTCGCCAATTGCGTTAACGGTAAAGTCATTACTACGGCTACTAAATTTAATGCCAGGAGCAATAACAAAGTGGTCGTTGTACTCGTAGGTTTCAAAACATAAATCGGCAGGACACATAACCTCATGAAGTTTTTCACCAGGACGAATACCAATTATTTTTAGTGGTAAGTCAGGAGCCATCGCTTTTGCAAGGTCTGTAATACGGATTGAAGGGATTTTAGGAACGAAAATTTCACCGCCTAACATACGTTCAAAATTGGTTAGTACAAAATCGACGCCTTGTTGAAGGTTTATCCAAAAACGAGTCATTTCATTGTGTGTTATTGGAATATGGTCGCGCCCTTCATCAATAAATTTTTGAAAAACTGGCACAACAGAACCTCGAGAACAAACCACATTACCATAGCGCACAACAGAAAAAGTAGTGCGGTTGCCACCTGCAATATTATTAGCGGCAACAAAAAGTTTGTCTGACGCCAATTTAGTGGCGCCATACAAGTTAATGGGGTTCGCGGCTTTATCAGTAGACAAAGCAATCACTTTTTCTACGTCGTTATCAAGGGCTGCATCAATCACGTTTTCAGCGCCGTTAATATTTGTTTTTATACATTCCATAGGGTTGTATTCAGCGGCCGGTACCTGCTTTAATGCCGCAGCGTGAATAACGAAATTCACCCCTCGCATGGCACGTATTAATCTGTCTTTATCTCTTACATCGCCAATAAAATAACGCATACAAGGCTGGTCGAACTCTTGTTGCATTTCAAATTGCTTTAGTTCATCGCGCGAAAAAATAATAATCTTTTTAGGATTATAACGCTCAAGTAGCGTTTTTACGTATTTTTTTCCGAATGAACCGGTACCACCGGTGATTAAAATTGTTTTGTTATCGAACATAGTGCTACCCAAATTATTTATTATTAGCGTTTTATGACACGCAAACGTGATCTTTTAATACACACTTCAATACTTTAACCACTAAGCAAGCAAAGTGCCAAGTTAATTTAGTCTAACCATGGTACAAAGCGCAAAATTTCGCAAATTAAGCTATAATTTTAATCAATAAGTTTGTCGGAGCCTATTATGAGGATTGAATTGCCCACAGCTAGTTTTTTAAACCAAGCACTGGAAGCGAGTAATAAGCGGTCTGAGCAACTTGCCTCTGGTAAAAAAGTAAATTCCGGGGCAGATAACGTTGCAACATTGCAAATTATAGCTAGATTGATCTCCCAACAAAATGGTTACGGGCAAGCAGTAAGCAATGCTCACGATGGGATTTCTTAATTCGCAGGTTACTGAATCTAATCTATTGGGGGTTAATAATGCGGTTTCACGTATACGTGAGTTGTCTATTCAAGCGGGTAATGGTGCATTTAATAATGACAGTGATGCTTTACAAGATGAAGTAGCGCAATTACAAAGCCAGATAACAGACACGTTTGAGAATGCATCATTCGCCGGCAAAACTCTTTTTGATGGGCAATCTGTGTCATTTCAAATTGGACAAGATGTAAATACAGTACATAGTTTCTCACAGCTATTGATCGTAGTATTGCAAGTGTTATTTCTGGCATCAATATTTCGACTCAAGATGGTGCGCGGGCAGCAATTGATATTAGCGATAAAGTGGGTGCTGAAATAAATAATCAGCGTGTTGAACTGGGGGCATTTGAAAATACGCTATCAAATACAATCCGTGGTTTAGATGAGAAAAATGAAAATATTTCCGCTAGTAAAAACCGAATTCAAGATACTGACTACGCAAAGGCAATTTCTTAGCAGATATCTAACGATTTTCTAACGCAAGCGTCAATTACGCTTCGTGGACAAGCTAACCAATCCGCTGAGGCTATTTTAGTATTACTTTAATTTTTGATACTTAATGATTAATTCTTAAGTATTGTTATTTTAACTAGCTGTCTGTTTTTTGGCGTTTATGTCAAAAAAATGCCGCTATCGCTTGCATCCATGGCGAACTGGCTTACAATTTAGGTAATTAAATAAATGAGTGAAAGTACGGCTCGCTAAATATGATCTTGATTTTAGATAATAATAACAATCGCGCAATAGGTTTAAATGTATCGCTTACTTTTATTGGTGAAGCAGTACAATTGTTAAATGAAACAAATTTTGAACAAGAGTGTGAAAAGTACCAACAAAAAGAATGCATGATCATTTTAGGTGCATTGCAGTCTCTTGATCACGAAGGTTTAATTAAGCGCTACCCAACCTTACCTTTTTTATTAATAGGCGAAACCCTTAAACCATTACTAAGCATTGCTAATGTGGTTGGCCTCATTTGCGAACCGTTTAGTCATGAAGTAACAACACAGTTGCTTCACGATTGTCAGCAATATCAGCGAATGTTACCAAATGGACATAAACATACCAGACCCCTTAAAACCTTTGACGGGCTAGTGGGTGAAACAGATGCAGTAAAAGATGTACGCTTTTTAATTGAGCAAGTGGCAAAAACGGACGCTAATGTTTTAATTTTAGGTGAGTCAGGAACCGGTAAAGAAGTTGTTGCTCGTAATGTACACTTGCTTTCTAAGCGTAACAATGGGCCATTTGTGCCTGTTAACTGTGGTGCTATTCCGGCGGAGTTATTAGAAAGTGAGCTATTTGGCCATGAAAAAGGGGCATTTACAGGAGCAATATCCGCTCGTAAAGGACGCTTTGAACTTGCACAAGGTGGTACGCTGTTTTTAGATGAAATAGGTGATATGCCGTTGCAAATGCAGGTTAAGTTGCTGCGCGTATTACAAGAACGCAGTTACGAGCGAGTTGGCGGTACAAAGGCGATTCAAGCTGATGTACGTGTTATTGCTGCAACGCACCGAAATTTAGAAAATATGATTGAAGAAGGTAGTTTTCGTGAAGATTTGTACTATCGATTAAATGTATTTCCTATTGAAAACCCGTCATTAAGTGAGCGCGCAGATGATATTCCACTGCTTTTAAAAGAACTGATGCGCCGTGTTAACGATCAAACAGGTTCTACCGCTAAGTTTACTGAGCGAGCAGTGGAGAGCTTAAAAGAGCATGCTTGGCCTGGTAACATTCGTGAGCTAGCTAATTTAGTGGAACGAATGGTTATTATGTTTCCTGAAAAGGTAGTCGATATTCCCGATTTACCTAATAAATACCGCTATATTGAGGTAGAAGCATATGAGCCTGAGTACCCAGAAGAGTTAATGGAAAAAGACGCGTTTAACGATATATTTAGCACAGGATTCAGTGATTACGAAAACGAACCTGAAGCAGAGTTTAACCAAGTTAGAAGTGGGTTGTTGCCCGATGATGGTATTGAACTTAAAGATTACTTAGCCGAGCTTGAAATTAGCTTAATAACGCAAGCGTTAGAGCGCTTTGATTACGTTGTGGCTCGCGCGGCAGAAATATTAGGTGTACGCAGAACCACGCTAGTTGAAAAAATGAAAAAGTATAACCTTTCAAGAGATTAGTTTTTGAACGCCTGCAAGCAGCGCGTCTACAAAACAACCTCAAATCAAAACTTTGGCGGTAGACGTCTAGCTTGCTCACGTGAAAAGCGAAGCTTTTAGTTATTTAAACACCCATCCAAAAAACTACGTTTTTGAACGCCTGTAAGCAGCGCGTCTACAAAGCAACCTCAAATCAAAACTTTGGCGTAGACGCTGAGCTTGCTCGCGTGAAAAGCGAAGCTTTTAATTACCTACCTATTTACCTGCTTACTCACCACTAAAAGCCTTAATAATTTCTTCTTTTCTAAAACAGTCATTACTGTGATCGTTAACCATACCGCAGGCTTGCATGTGTGCATAGACTGTTGTTGGGCCTAAAAACTTAAATCCTCGCTTTTTTAAGTCTTTAGCGAATGCAGTTGATTGTTCAGTTATAGCAGGGTAGTCCTCAATATTATTCAAGTGACTAACAAGCGGCCTATTACTCACAAATTGCCATTGATAATTGCTAAAGCTACCAAACTCTTTTTGAATACCGATAAAACATTTTGCGTTATTAACAGTTGCTGCAATTTTTAAACGGTTACGAACAATCTCTTTATTTAACATTAGACGCTCAATGTCATCTGATGTAAATTCAGCTACTTTTTTTACATCAAAATTAGCAAATGCCTTTTTATAACCTTGGCGTTTTTTTAATATGGTGTACCAACTCAACCCCGCCTGTGCTGATTCAAGAGTTATAAATTCGAATAGTTTTTGGTCATCATAAAGTGGCACCCCCCATTCTTCATCATGGTAAGTAACGTAGTCAGGTTTAGTCGTGTCTAGCCATGGACAACGGCATTCTATTTGTTCACTCATTATTATTCCTTAGCGTGCGTCATTTTTATGTCGCTTGTTTTTCTTATGTAACTTAATGATAAATATATAAATAAACTTTGGTACAAATTGTGCATTTAACTCTGTATCTACATTAGTTTGAGATTTGATTATGGCCCTTGCAAGCGTGCTAAAACCACAGTTTATTTCTGCAAATAAGTATAACCCATGTTTACTTCAAGAGGAGTACATTGGTGAGCTAAGTGATCTTCGTAAGCAGGCAAGTTGGCTTTCGCACTTGGTTGATACAATGCCCACAGGTGTTGTTGTACTTGATGGTAAAGGCATGGTTGCTAAAGCGAACCAAATTGCGATTGATATGCTTGGTGAACCACTTGAAGGTGAAAAGTGGTTTTATGTTATTCAGCGGTCTTTCAAACCACATCAAGATGATGGACACGAAGTATCATTAAAAGACGGGCGTTTAATTAAGCTCGACATTACCGCTTTGGCTCCAGAACCCGGACAACTTATTTTAATGACGGACTTAACTGAGACGCGACGTTTACAAAAACGTGTTGCACATATGCAGCGATTAAGTGCGCTGGGTAAAATGGTGGCGTCTCTTGCGCATCAAGTACGCACGCCTCTATCTGCAGCAATGCTTTATGCTGCTAACTTAGGCTCAAAGCGCTTGCCAGAAGCATCTCGCGATAATTTCCAAACTAAATTGATGTCACGATTAAAAGATTTAGAAACGCAGGTTAATGACATGCTGTTATTTGCTAAAAGCGGTGAGCAGCAAGTCGTTGAACAAGTCTCTATGCAGCAATTATTAACAGAAGTGAAAACCGGTGCTGATGCCATGGTCGCACTTAATGAAAGCGAGCTGGATGTAAGTCTTCCTGAACCAGATATTGTAATAGTGGGGAATAAGACAGCGCTAGCCAGTGCTGTTCAAAACCTTATTCACAATAGCATTCAAGTGATTGGTTCTGGGGCTAAAGTACATTTGAGTGCCGCGACTGATTTAGAAGATCACGACTTTGTGCGTATTAGTGTAAGCGATAATGGTCCCGGTATTGATTTAAGTCAGGCTGATAAAATGTTTGAACCCTTTTTACTACAAAAAGCCAAGGCACTGGTCTAGGGCTTGCTGTTGTAAGTTCGGTGGTTAATGCGCACCAAGGACGTGTTGACGTTAGTAACAATGCTCATGGTGGAGCTTGTTTTAGTTTACTGTTGCCAATACGCGCGACATCTAAATTAGAGGAATCATTATGAGTAATATTATTTTAGTCGTAGAAGATGATGCGGGGCTCCGTGAAGCTTTAATTGATACGCTGGAGATGTCAGGTATTGAATGCGTTTCAGCTAATAGCGCAGAGCAAGCGATGTTATTGCTTAAAAAAGAGCAATTTTCATTAGTCGTAAGTGATGTGCAAATGGGAACCATGAGTGGTTTGGACTTACTGCGAAGTATTAAATTAAATTATCCCGACTTACCTGTATTGATGATGACGGCCTATGCCACGATTGATGATGCTGTTGAAGCTATGCGTTTAGGTGCTATTGATTATATGGCTAAACCATTTGCACCTGAAGTGCTGCTAAATATGGTGAGTCGCTATTTGCCTGAAAAAGCGAAAGAGACAGATGGCCCTATTGTTGCCGACCCTAGTAGCATTCAATTACTCGAACTTGCAAGTAAAGTTGCACGCTCTGATGCGAGTGTAATGGTGCTCGGGCCTAGTGGTTCAGGTAAAGAAGTGCTCGCGCGTTATATTCACGATAAATCGAGTCGATGCAATGAACTCTTTGTTGCTATAAATTGTGCTGCGATCCCTGAAAATATGCTTGAGGCCACTTTATTTGGTTACGAAAAGGGGGCGTTTACAGGTGCTATTCAAGCATGCCCTGGTAAATTTGAACAAGCGCAAGGCGGAACAATTTTACTAGATGAAATCACTGAAATGGATTTAGGATTACAGGCAAAGCTACTACGAGTGCTACAAGAGCGGGAAGTAGAGCGTTTAGGTGCTCGTAAGACAATCCAACTAGATGTTCGTGTGTTAGCAACGAGTAATCGTGACTTAAAAGAAGCGGTCGCTAAGAACCAATTTAGAGAGGACTTATATTACCGACTTAATGTTTTTCCATTAATGTGGCGACCTCTTTGCCAGCGCCCTGGTGATATAATTATACTCGCAAAGCATTTAATAGAACGCCATATAAATAAAAGTAAAGAGCCTATGGCCTACTTAGATAAAGCAGCAGAGCAAAAACTACTTGCTCATGCATGGCCTGGTAATGTTCGTGAACTGGATAACGTAATTCAGCGAGCACTGATACTACGAAGTGGTAATACAATAAATGAACATGCTATTTTTATCGAAAACTCAGTAGCAAGCGATTTTGTAATTACACCAACTGAAGTGTTGGAAACAGTAACGGCAAACGAAGCTATAAATAGCTTAAGCACGGCATATTACGATGAAAAAGTGCCTATGGCTGGTGAGCCAAAGCAAGATTTACTTGCGGTTGACACGGGGAGCTATAAAGATGAACTTAAAGACAAAGAGCATAGTATTATTTTAGAAACATTAGCCCGCTGTCAAGGTAAGCGCAAAGATGTAGCAGAAACATTAGGTATTAGCCCTCGAACATTACGTTATAAGCTAGCGCAAATGCGCGATTTAGGTATTTCACTTCCTGCATAATCCCTCTAAACCCCAAATTTAATTAATTTAATTTGGGGTTGTCAAAACTCTGACTCATAAGTAATTCTTAACCATTTGTTTTTAAATGACTTTTAGTTGGCATGCTTTGTGCTTTGTTATATTTATAAGCTTAACTGCATTGTCAGAGAAAAATTATGAAAATTCAAAATAGCGCTGTCTTTCAAGAAATGCAATCAATGGCCCTTGAAGCTGGCCGTAGTAATCAAATTAATAAATTGCCAACTCAAGTACAGTCTACTTCTACTGCACAATTTGGCGATATGCTAAGTAATGCACTAAATACAGTGCATGAGTTACAACAAGATACAGGCCAAAAAGTAAAAGCAGTTGAAATGGGTGACCGAAGTGTATCGCTTGCTGAGGCGATGATTGCTTCTCAGAAATCTTCGGTTGCATTTGAAGCTACAGTACAGGTTCGTAATAAACTTGTAGAAGCTTACAAAGAAATCATGAACATGCCTGTCTAACTAGGTAGTGGAGAATTATCGTGGCGCAATCTAACCAATCTACAGACCTTGCACTTGCTGGTGGTGATATCGACCAAAGTGATAGTGATGATCAACAAGAACAGAAATCAGGCTATTTAAGTGCTTTAAATGGTACTGATGTATTACGCCAAGTGACACTGGTTATAGCTCTGGCTATTTGTTTGGCTATTGCCATTTTTATCATTATTTGGGCACGTCAGCCAGATATGCGCCCATTGGGTAAAATGCAAACAGAAGAGTTAATTCAAACCCTCGATTTTTTAGATGCACAAAAGATAGAATATCAACTTGATGGTAATGTCGTATCGGTTGATGAAAGTGAATATCAAAATATAAAATTATTAATGACTCGCGAAGGGTTAGACCAAGGACCTACTTCGGGATCAGATATTATCATGCAAGATATGGGGTTTGGGGTTAGTCAGCGCCTTGAACGTGAGCGCCTCAAACATGGTAGAGAGCAGCAATTAGCACGTACTATAGAAGAGCTTAATAATATTACTCGTGCGAAAGTATTGCTTGCGATACCAAAAGAGAACGTATTTGCGCGCAGAGAGAAAAGCCATCTGCCACCGTTGTGCTAACACTTAAACGTGGGCGCTCTCTTAATGGTGAAGAGATAGACTCTGTTGTTGATATGATTGCTTCAGCAGTACAAGGCTTAGAGCCAGCTAGGGTGACTGTTACAGATCAAAATGGTCGCTTATTAAATTCAGGTTCGCAAAGCTCATTAGCAGCACGTTCTCGTAAAGAGTACGACTTAGAACGTAAACGAGAACAAGAATATTTAGAAAAAATAGACAGCATTCTAATACCTGTCGTAGGGCTTGCAAATTACACAGCCCAAGTTGATTTAAGTATGGACTTTAGTGCGATAGAAGAAACACAAAAACGCTACAATCCAGATTTACCAGCAGTGAGAAGTGAAACCACATTTGAAGAAAATAACATAGGCGGTTTAGCCGTTGGTATTCCAGGTGCGCTTACGAATCAGCCTCCACTAAACTCGAATATTCCAGAAGTAGCAGGACAAGGTGGTGCAGGAACAGGTACTTCGCCAACTCGTAATCACAAAGAATCTACGCGAAACTATGAGCTTGATACTACTATTTCGCATAAACGCCAGCAAACGGGGGTAATACGTAGAATAAGTGTATCGGTTGCTGTTGATTATATTCCAAAAGTGGGTGAAAACGGCGAAACGACCATGACACCACGATCAGTGGAGGCATTGTCAAATATTCGTCGTTTATTACAAGGCGGTGTAGGGTTTGATATGCAGCGTGGCGATGCACTTGAAGTGGTAACAGTGCCATTTGTGCGTGAAACGACAGGTTTAGACCTTGAAGTCCCAATGTGGGAGCAAGATTGGTTTGTGAAGTATGTGCGTCTTGGTTTAGGTGCCTTAGTAATTATTGTTCTTATTATGGCCGTAGTTAAGCCAATGCTAAAACGTCTAATTTACCCAGATAATACTTTGGAAGAGTATGATGAAGATGCATTGAGTTCAGGGGTTGATATTGGTGACAGTACACTTGATATGCTAAATAAAGACTTTGATTCTGCTTCAATTGGCTTCTCTAGCGATGGTACACTACAGTTACCAGACCTACATGGTGACGAGGACTTATTAAAAGCAATTCGTGCCCTTGTAGCTAACGAACCAGAACTATCATCACAAGTAGTGAAAGCGTGGTTAACAGAAGATGACTGATCAAGAACAAAAACAACTGCCAACAGCATTTGATGTTGATAAGCTCGATGGTGTAGATAAAGCGGCTATATTACTTTTGAGTTTATCAGAAGAAGATGCGGCGCAAATACTCAAGCATTTAGAACCTAAACAGGTACAAAAAGTGGGTATGGCAATGGCGGGCTTAGATGACTTGTCTCAAGCTAAAATAAGTGCCGTGCATAATTTGTTTATTGAACAAATTCAGAGTTTTAGTACGATAGGCTTCCAATCAGAAGATTTTATCAAAAAAGCACTTACAGCTGCATTGGGTGAAGATAAAGCAGCCAGCCTTATTGACCAAATTGTTATGGGATCAGGCGCTAAGGGACTTGATTCTCTTAAGTGGATGGACTCTAAGCAGGTAGCGAATATTATTCGTAATGAGCATCCGCAAATTCAAACTATCGTTTTATCTTATTTAGAGCCAGAGCAGTCTGCTGAAATATTGGCACAGTTTCCTGAAAAAGTACGTTTAGATTTAACTATGCGTATTGCTAATCTTGAAGAAGTGCAACCAGCGGCATTGCAAGAGCTCAATGAGATTATGGAAAAACAATTTGCAGGTCAAGCGGGTGCGCAAGCAGCTAAAATGGGCGGTTTAAAAGCTGCAGCTGATATTATGAACTACCTTGATACAAATGTAGAAGGGCAGTTAATGGACTCTATTCGTGAGCACGATGAAGAGATGTCACAGCAAATTCAAGACTTAATGTTCGTATTTGAAAACTTAATGGATGTTGAAGACCGTGGCATTCAAGCAATTTTGCGTGAAGTACAACAAGATGTACTTATGAAAGCGATTAAAGGCACAGACGATGCTCTTAAAGAGAAAATATTAGGTAACATGTCTAAACGTGCAGCAGAAATGCTTGCTGATGATTTAGAAGCAATGGCACCTGTAAGAATTAGTGAAGTTGAAGCTGCGCAAAAAGAAATTTTATCAACTGCACGTCGTTTATCTGATTCTGGCGAGATTCAGCTAGGTGGCGGTGGTGGTGAGGAGTTCCTGTAAAGCATGAGTAAGTTAAAAGGTCGTCCACTCAATGCAGAAGAAGCAGATGAATTATTAAGAAACTGGTCGGTGCCCAATATGGCTCCGGACGAAAGAAGTTTTGGAGATCGTTCAACTGCTTTTGGCACACCACTTTCGGATTTATACAAAAAAGAAATGGCCGAAGAGGTACCTGTAGAGGAACCGCAGGAACCAGAATTACCTTCTATTACTATGGCTGAACTTGAGCGAATTCGACAAGATGCTTATGAAGAAGGTCTTAAACAAGGGCATGAGCAAGGTTATATTGATGGTTTTGATAAAGGCGTTACAGAGGGAAAAGAGGCCGGTTATAAAGAGGGGCTTGAACTAGGTAAAACTCAAGGTCATGAAGATGTAAAACCATTAATTGAAGAAAAACTCACGGGTTTGCGTAGCATATTAGATAATTTAACTACTCCTTTGAATAAAGTGGATGAACAAGTTGAAAAACAATTAGTCCAATTGACAGTAATGCTTGCTGAAGCAATAATTTATCAAGAAGTAAAAACCTCTCCTGATGTTATTTTACATACACTTAAACTAAGTATAGATTCGCTTAATGCTGAGCAAGAAAAGGTACGTATACATTTACACCCAGAAGATTTAGAACTCATAAAAAACAGCTATGGAGAACAAACCATCGCAGATAATAATTGGCAACTAATCGCTGAACCTACACTTGAACGTGGCGGTTGCGAGGTTAAAACAGCCCAATCCTCACTCGATATGACCTTGAAAACTCGCGTCAAAGAAACATTGGATAGTTTTTTGCATAATAGTGGTATCTAACTACTTTATTGGCATGTCATGTCTGAACAATGTGCATCTTTAAGCGAACGCTTATCTCAATATAAACAGCATATTAATACACCAGCCCTCGCGGTAGCGGGTATCTTAACACGTGTCGTAGGCCTCACTCTTGAAGCAAAAGGTTTACGTGCACCTGTTGGAAGCCAATGCAAAATAGAAACTATGAATGGTTTTGTTGATGCCGAAATAGTAGGTTTTAATGAGCAAACTCTTTACCTAATGCCTAATGATCATATTTCAGGAGTATTACCTGGTGCTCGAGTGATCCCTCAGGTCAATAACTTAGGTTTACCTGTTGGAATGAGTTTGTTAGGCCGCGTTGTTGATGGATTAGGTCGCCCACTTGATGGTCTTGGTAAAATAAATGCGGAGCATTATTTAAAATTTGCACAAAATACTATAAACCCACTTTCTCGACGTCCGATAAGCCAGCCTATGGATGTGGGAGTGCGTGCTATAAATTCGGTCATTACTGTAGGTCAAGGCCAGCGCATGGGCTTGTTTGCAGGTTCTGGTGTCGGTAAGTCGGTGCTTTTAGGTATGATGACACGCGGCAGTGAGGCGGATGTTATTGTTGTTGGACTAGTAGGTGAACGTGGCCGAGAAGTAAAAGAATTTATTGAAGAGATTCTTGGTGTAGAAGGGAGAAAACGTTCAGTTGTTGTTGCTGCACCGGCTGATTCATCTCCTCTTATGCGTTTAAAAGGCTGTGAAAGTGCTGTAACAATTGCTGAGTATTTTCGTGATCAAGGTTTAAATGTATTGTTGCTACTAGATTCAATTACTCGATATGCAATGGCACAACGTGAAATTGCACTTGCTGTTGGCGAGCCTCCAGCTACAAAAGGTTATCCGCCATCAGTGTTTGCTAAATTACCGGCGCTGGTGGAACGCGCGGGTAACGGCGGGGAAGGGCAGGGATCAATTACTGCTTTTTTCACAGTATTAAGTGAAGGTGATGATATGCAGGATCCCATTGCTGATGCTGCACGGGCTATTTTAGATGGTCATATTGTACTTTCCCGTGATTTAGCTGACAGTGGTCATTATCCGGCAATTGATATTGAAAAGTCGATTTCACGAGTGATGCCTCAAGTTGTCTCACAAAAGCATATGCAACAAGCTCGTGTGCTTAAGCAGGTATATTCTATGTATCAGCAAAATAAAGATATGATCACTTTAGGCGCTTATCAAAAAGGCACTGACCAAATGCTTGATCAAGCTATTAATATGATGCCCAGAGTTAATACTTTTTTACAGCAGGGTATGCGTGATGTGATTAGTTACGATGATGGCTTACAAGGCTTAGCACAACTATTAGGACAAGCATAATGGCTAAGAATAAGCTGCATATGTTGCTCAAACTTGAAAATGACAAAGAAGAAAACTTACGCATGAGTTACCTACAAGCAAATCAGAATTTGCAGGCCAATCAACAAAAATTACAAGGTCTGAATGATTTTCGAATGGAATACATGCAACAGTTACATGTAAAAGGCCAGTCAGGTTTATCAAGTGCAGGATTTAGTCAATATCATGCTTTTATAGCAAAAATAGAAGAAGCAATTCGCCAACAGGCGAGTACAGTTAATACGGCTAAGCAAGTAGTCAGTCAACGAAAAGCAATTTGGTTAAAGCAACAAATTAAAGCTAAAGCTGTTGCTAAGTTAATTGAAAACCAAAAATTAAAAGCAGATGTGCTTATTGCGAAAAGTGAGCAAAAAATGTTAGATGAGTTTTCATCCAACCAATTTTTTCAGCGTCGTAAAGTTTTATAAATTAGGCACGTAAATTGCTTTATTTAGGCAGTCTTTAATTTTTGGCAATATGCGGTGGCGTGTTGCCGCAATAATGTTAGGTGGTTTATGGTGATGAATGATATTTCTAGTTTGGTTGCGTCTGAGCAAGATTCTTATTTAGCCTCTAAAGACAATCGTTTAGCTAAAGATAAAGAAAGCAATGACACCGAGTTTCTAAATCAGTTACACAGTGCGCATAATTCAATTGAAGCGGCAAGTAAACGTAGCTCTTCAGGTGATGCGAAAGATTCGATTCGTGCCGCTGAGCCTAAACAGGCCAAAACCGATATTGTAGAAAATGAGCAAGAAAACCAAGATAATACTAATTTATCTGGAGATAGTATGCTGGCTCAAATTAACTCTGCACAAGCTATTGATATATCAGTTAAAAAACACTCTGAACAGAGTTCTGATACTATTGATACTGATTTAGATAAAACTAAAAGTAAATCCGCTGATAATATAATTTCAAGTGCATCACAAAACATCGGGCAAAAGGCCGCTGAACAAAAAAGCACTGAATCGCAAGCTACTGACAAAGGTACTAGCGATGCTCCAGCATTAAATAAAAGTAATATAAATAAAGGTTTTGCCGCAGAGAAGCTTGATGAGCAATTAAATCCAGTCGTTGATAAAAATGAACACGATAAAGAGGGGCCTATTATAGATAAACCAGGCGTCGCCAAACGTGTTGCTGCTGATGAATCACAAATTAAACCTGCCTTGGTAGACAACAAGCAAACGCCAAAAGGTGAGATCACGAATACTCAACGTGTAAGTAATGTGGATTCTCAAAGCAGTAACAGTGCTGCAGTTGAAACGTTGTTAAGTAAAGATGATAGTGCAATAAAGTTAGATAAAATATTGTCAAGTTTGACTCCTGAGCAGCGTGAACAATTAATTACTCAATCTCAAACCGTAAATAAATCAACTAACAATGATAATATTACGGCTTTAAAACAAATGCTTAATGCGTTTGTGACTGAAAATAATAAACCACAAGCTTTAGTACCTAAACAATCTTTTAATGCAGAAATTAGCGCGTTAACGACGACTGAAAAACAAGCGTTATTGTCTCAGTTAACAACTTATATTAAAACCGAACAGCCACAAGGTGCTCAGTTAACTTATCTCAAAGAAGCGGTAAGTGTGCTTGAAACATCAATCAATTTAGAACAACCAAATAATAAAATAACTACTTTTGTTGCAGGTGAAACTCCAAATACTGTTTACAATCCGCAGAAGCAGAGTGTGAAATCGACAATAAATGAAAATAGTATTCCGCCAGACCAATTAGCTGAGGCGGACGATGATTTGATAAAACAACTAGACATGATTCAAAAAAATGGCTCTAAAATCAATAATGCAGAACAGCTAACCCCGCGTTCTATGCAGCTATTTACACAAATCACAGGCGCACTTGATACCTTGCAAAGGGGCGGATTAAGTAATTACGATACTTTAGGCTATGAACAAGCAATACTAGATACGCAAGTGTTGCAATCTCAACAATTACAAAGCACTGCGCAAGGTAAGCAAATGAGTATTGATCCGGGTGTTATGCAGGCGGTTAATATTATTAAAAGTGATGCCGCTAAGCTCTTGCAAGAGCGCGTCAGTTCAATGCTAAGTATTAACAATAAAGAAGCTGAAATACGCTTAGATCCACCTGAAATGGGCAGTATGCAAATACGTATTAGAAGTGATGCTGAGCAAGCCCAAATTAATTTTGTAGTACAAAATCAGCAAGCAAAAGAGGCGTTAGAACAATCATTACCTCGTTTGCGTGAAATGCTCGCACAACAAGGTATTGAATTAGGCGATAGCAGTATTTCATATGGCGATTCTAAGAACGAAACCACAGAACAAAATGACGATGATTCAAAAAACGGTTTGGTTAATAAAAATATCATTAACGAAGAAAATGCCGATTCAGGAGAGGCTCAACTACAAAGTTCTCGACAACAAACTTCATCAGCAATAGATTACTATGCCTAAGTACTGCTATTATAATAACTAAAACAAGTAAGTACCTTTGCAAATAAAGGAAATACAATGGCTGAAGACACTAATTTAGAAATTGAAGAAACAGGTAAAAGTAAAAAGAAGCTGATAATTATTATTGTTGCCGTTGTACTTGTTGTTGGTGCCGCCGCAGGTTATTTTTTAATGTCAGGTTCTGATGAGGTCCCAGCAGAAACGTTAGATGAAGAAACAGCCATAGTGGCTGAGGCTCCTGTTGCTTCTGGCTCATCTGCTTCGATTGGCAGTGCACTGTATGTTGCTATGCCCAGACCTTTTGTATTTAATGTACCAGGTTCAAGTCGTGATAGGATTGTACAAATTAAAGTGCAGTTATTGGTACGTGGTGAAGTCAATGAAGAAACTGCAAAAAAACATATCCCACTTATAGAAGGCACGTTATTAAGTGTATTTTCTACAACTACAGCTGATGAATTAAGTACGAGTGCAGGAAAAGAAACATTGCGTTTTTCTGCGCTTGAAAAAGTACAAACAGCTTTAGCTGGCGTTGAAGGTAGTAAAGTAATTGAGCGGGTTTTGTTTACCGGCTTTGTGATGCAATAAGGGGTTAGCGTGAGCGATTTATTATCCCAAGACGAAATTGATGCGTTATTACACGGTGTTGATGATGTCGAAGAGGAAGAGCACGATAGTGAAGACGGCGGAGGTAGTACACTTCAGTACGACTTTTCTTCGCAGGATCGAATCGTGCGTGGTCGCATGCCGACACTTGAAATTGTTAACGAACGTTTTGCTAGGCATATGCGAATTAGCCTATTTAACATGATGCGCCGTACTGCTGAAGTATCGATAAATGGTGTGCAAATGATTAAATTTGGTGAATATATTCACACCCTTTTTGTACCTACCAGCTTAAATATGGTCCGCTTTCGACCGCTAAAAGGCACCGGACTAATCACCATGGAAGCACGACTTGTGTTTATTTTGGTTGATAACTTTTTTGGTGGCGATGGACGTTATCATGCAAAAATAGAAGGCCGCGAGTTCACACCAACAGAACGTCGTATAGTACAAATGCTACTTAAAATAATCTTTGAAGATTACAAAGAAGCATGGGCGCCTGTCATGGATGTATCTTTTGAATACCTCGACTCAGAGGTCAATCCTGCCATGGCTAATATTGTGAGCCCCACAGAGGTTGTAGTTATTAGCTCTTTTCATATTGAGCTTGATGGTGGTGGTGGTGATTTTCACATAGCATTACCTTACTCGATGCTTGAGCCAATCAGAGAGCTGTTAGATGCAGGTGTGCAGTCGGATACTGAAGATACTGATTTACGATGGAGTAAAGCGCTTCGCGATGAGATTATGGATGTAGAAGTTGGATTATCAACTCAATTACTTGAAGTTGATTTGTCTTTAAAGCAAATAATGGAACTCAAAGCAGGCGATATAATCCCTGTTGAAATGCCTGAGCACATTACAGTATTTGTCGAAGAGTTACCTACATTCAGAGCCAAAATGGGCCGCTCTCGTGATAGTGTTGCCCTACAGATTAGCGAAAAAATTAAACGACCTGATTCAGTTAAATCTGAGCTGCATGTATTTACCAAAGGCGGCAAGAAAATTGACTCAGATGCAGAATTAGCAGAATTAGAGGATGATTTACACCTTTCTGATGGTGTAGATTTAGACTGGTAATTGATTAAAAGGTTAAAAGTATGAGTGATGATCAAGATACTATGGACGAGTGGGCTGCTGCGCTTGCAGAAGCCGATACCCCAGATGAAGGTGCTGAGGCGCATGTTGCGGAATTAGACGAGTTAAGTGATTCAAAGCACGAAATCAGCGGCGATGAAAAACGTAAACTCGATACGATTTTAGACATACCAGTTACCATTTCTATGGAAGTTGGCCGTTCTAAAATAAATATTCGTAATTTACTGCAGCTTAACCAAGGATCAGTTGTTGAGCTTGATCGTGTTGCGGGTGAGCCATTGGATGTTTTGGTTAATGGCACTTTGATTGCTCATGGAGAGGTTGTTGTAGTAAATGACAAGTTTGGTATTCGCTTAACTGATGTAATAAGCCAAATAGAGCGGATCAAAAAACTACGATGAGCTTATTAGTTGCTTTAACCAGTTCCTTTTTTCAAAAGCAGATGTGGCAACACCAACTGGAGATATACTCTCTATGGTGCTGTCACTAGTAATGGTGCTAGTACTTATCATCGTGCTGGCATTTTTTGTAAAGAAGCTTAATCCAAATCTAGCAAACAGCGATGAGTTTAAAGTAGTCAGAAGCCTACCTTTGGGTTCTCGTGAGCGTTTAATGGTTGTTGAAATAGACAATGCGCAGCATTTGCTTGGTGTAACGCCTCACAGTATTAATTACTTACACAAGTTAGAAACCCCATTAAGTGAAAAAGAACTTCCTGAACTAGCTAAACGATTTGGTAAACTTTTAAATCCGCAATCAAACCAAAATAAAAAGAATTAGACCTATGACAAAGTGGCTGCTTATTATTTTCGCCATGGTATTTGTACCAAGTGTCAGTGCTGAGGGTATTGATGCGCTAACCATTACAACAAACGCCGATGGCACACAAGATTACTCAGTAACGTTACAAGTTTTAGCGATTATGACGGCGCTGAGTTTTATACCAGCCGCTATAATCATGATGACCTCATTTACACGTATTATTGTTGTGCTTGCTATTTTACGCCAAGCAATTGGTTTGCAGCAAACACCGTCGAATCAAGTGTTACTAGGCATGTCGCTTTTTTTAAGTATTTTTATAATGTCTCCTATTTACCAGCAGGTAAATGAAAGAGCTATAGAGCCTTACTTAAATGAACAAGTAACGTCAATACAAGCACTTGAGCTTGCAAAAGAACCAATGAAAACATTTATGCTGTCTCAGGTCCGGCTAAAGGATTTGGAAACGTTTGCTAAAATAGCTGGTTACGATCAATTAGATTCTCCAGAAGCAACGCCATTAATCGTATTGATACCCGCGTTTGTGACTAGCGAATTACAAACTGCATTTATAATTGGTTTTATGTTCTTTATTCCATTTTTAATTGTTGATTTAGTTGTTGCCTCGGTATTAATGGCGATGGGTATGATGATGCTATCGCCTATGATTGTGTCCTTACCATTTAAAATCATGTTATTCGTGCTTGTTGATGGTTGGAGTTTAGTGATGGGTACCTTAGCAAAAAGCTTTGGTTTGGGAACTTAGTATGCAAAGTATTAATGTAATTCAACAATAGGGGGACAACATGGAACCGGAAATTTTTGTTGATATTCTAAGTGATGCACTGTTTTTAGTAATAAAACTAGTGTCCGCAATTGTGGTTCCTGGGCTACTTGTTGGATTAGTGGTTGCTGTGTTTCAAGCTGCAACATCGATCAATGAACAAACTTTAAGCTTTTTACCTCGTTTATTAATTACTATCAGTGCATTAATTGTAGGGGGACATTGGTTGACTCAAGAGTTAATGGATTTTTTACTAGGATTGTATTAATTATTCCCGAAATAGCAGGATAGTAATGGAACTTCCGTTTGCCGTTATTATTCAGTGGTTGAGTGACTTTCTGTTGCCATTAGTTCGCATTAGTTCCATGATTATGATTATGGCTGGCCTTGGCGCTAAAAATGTCCCCACGCGAATAAAAATGGGACTGGCCGTCGTAGTTACTTTTATTGCTGCACCAACACTTCCTTCAGCTACTTTTACTAACTTATTTTCGTTTGAAATGATTTTAGTAGTTATTCAACAAATGTTGATTGGTGTCGCTATTGGCTTTGCTTCGACTTTACTACTTAATACTTTTGTATTGGCTGGGCAAATATTGGCTATGCAAACAGGTCTAGGATTTGCTTCTGTTGTTGACCCCTCAAATGGTATGAGCGTGCCAGCTGTTGGTCAATTTTATCTCATTTTAGCAACATTACTATTTTTTGTATTCAATGGTCATTTAATGATGATACAAATGGTAATACACAGTTTTAAAGTATTACCTATTGATGGTAACTGGTGGGCGGTTGATCATTATTGGGACATAGTGACATGGGGAGGCTGGATGTTTACTACCGCGCTGGTACTTTCATTGGCTCCTTTGACGGCTATGTTAGTAATTAACATATCATTTGGTATTATGACGCGCGCTGCGCCACAGTTAAATATTTTTGCAATTGGCTTTCCATTTACTCTAGTAGCAGGGCTTGTCATTATCTGGGCAACGTTAGGTAACTTTATTATTCAGTTTGAGTTTCAATGGTTAAAAATGATTGAATTAATGTGCATTTTAGTTGGCTGTTAACCATAGGAGAGTCTAGTGGCTGAAGATTCAGGTCAAGAAAAAACAGAAGAGCCTACGGGGAAAAAAGTAGATGAGTCTAAGAAAAAAGGACAAGTTGCACGTTCAAAAGAATTAGGTACAATGTTTGTGCTTATTTTTTCAGCTATTTCACTTTTGATGTACGGCCCTGAGATTGGTAAGGGGCTGTATAATATTATGGGAAGAATGCTAAGTCTGAACCGAAATGAAACTTACGATACTACTAAGATGTTTGCGGTATGGGCTAGTGTGTCTGATGCCTTAATTTTTCCTATGGCGATGTTTGTATCCATTATTTTATTTGCAGGTTTAATAGGGAACACGCTTTTAGGGGGTTTAATTTCAGTTGGCAAGCAGCAGCACCAAAGGCAAGTAAGATGTCACCTTTTAAGGGTTTTAAACGTATGTTTGGACCACAAGCCGCAGTTGAGTTGTTCAAAGCTATTTTGAAGTTTTCTGTTGTTGCAGGATTTGCTGTATTTTTGATTAACACCTATTTTGACGAAATTTTACATTTAAGTATAGAACCTGCACCAGGTAATATTATTCATGCCTTAGAGATTTTAGCATGGATGTTTTTAGCACTTTCTTGTACATTAATTATTATTGCAGCAATCGATGCGCCATATCAAAGTTACACCCACCACAAACAATTAAAAATGACAATGCAAGAGGTTAAAGATGAGTATAAAAACTCGGAAGGTGACCCACAAATAAAAGCACGTATTAGGCAAACACAAAGGCAAATGTCGCAAAAACGCATGATGCAAGATGTGCCTGATGCAGATGTTATTGTTACTAACCCAACTCATTACTCAGTCGCTTTAAAGTACGATACGGAGCGTGCAGGAGCGCCTATTGTACTAGCCAAAGGTATTGACGAGATGGCAATGCAAATTCGTAAAGTAGCAATTGGTAATGAAGTCCCCATTGTAGAGTCCCCCATGCTAACTAGAGCACTTTATCATACGGCTGAAGTTGGCGACCAAATACCTGATCAGCTATTTACGGCTGTTGCACAAGTGCTAGCGTATGTATTTCAGCTAAAACGTTTTAACAAGGGACGAGGAAAACGCCCTACAAAGCTTAGTAATAAACTCCCCATCCCCGACGCCTACAAGTATTAATATCGCAAATTTACTAACTTGGAATAGTTATTGCTAATTCTATATAGTGTCAATTTTTTGAAATTGTAGAATTATGAGTTTTAAAGCGGTATTACAACAACTTAACAGAGACAAAAAAGAATATGCCAAAGGAGTAGGGACTCCTTTGCTTGTGCTTGCTGCACTGGGAATGGTGATTTTACCATTACCGCCATTTTTACTCGACATCCTTTTTTCGTTTAATATTGCGCTCGCATTAGTTGTATTACTCGTGACTGTTTACACGATGAAACCAGTTGAATTTGGTATGTTCCCCGCTGTATTACTTATCGCTACGATTATGCGCTTAGCGCTCAACGTTGCTAGTACTCGAGTTGTGTTACTTGAGGGTCACAACGGTGGTGATGCTGCAGGTAAGGTCATTGAAGCATTTGGCTCAGTTGTAATTGGTGGTAACTATGCCGTTGGTTTAGTTGTATTTTTAATTCTTATCATTATCAACTTTGTAGTAATAACAAAGGGTGCTGGACGTATTTCTGAGGTATCTGCACGTTTCACCCTTGATGCAATGCCAGGTAAACAAATGGCAATAGATGCCGATTTAAATGCCGGCTTTATTAGTGCTGAGCAAGCGCGTGACCGTCGCGAGGAAGTAACTCGCGAAGCCGATTTTTACGGTTCAATGGATGGTGCGAGTAAGTTTGTAAAAGGCGATGCAATAGCCGGTATCGTTATTTTAATTATTAATATTGTAGGTGGCTTATTTGTTGGGATGATCCAGCATAACTTAAGTTTTAGCCATGCAATGGAAGTATATACACTTCTAACCATTGGTGACGGTTTGGTTGCTCAGCTTCCATCATTATTGCTCTCAATTGGCACGGCAATTGTAGTAACACGTCAAAATGAGTCGCTTAATATGGGTGACCAATTCAAGAAACAACTTGGTAACGAAAAGTCACTCTTTATTGCTTCAGGTATTTTGATCATCATGGGGTTAGTCCCTGGTATGCCGCATTTTGCTTTTTTGAGTTTAGGCGCACTACTTGGTTACTTAGCCTATTACACGCAGCAAAGTAAAATCAAAGCTGCTGCAGTCGAAGCTGAAGAGGCTGCAAATGGCGGAAGCACTGCGACAGGTGTTGCGAATAAACAAGAGCAAAAAGAGCTTGGTTGGGATGATGTTCAGCAAGTTGATGTAATAGGATTAGAAGTAGGGTATAGATTAATTCCGCTGGTTGATCAATCACAAGGTGGTGAACTACTCAACCGGATTAAAGGAGTGCGTAAAAAGCTTTCTCAAGAGCTTGGATTTTTAGTTCCTCCTGTTCATATTCGCGATAATTTAGAACTAGACCCTAATGCTTACAGAATAACGCTAATGGGAGTATCTACTGGTGAGGGGGAGCTTAAGCATGGTGATGAGCTGGCTATTAACCCAGGGCAAGTATTTGGTCCAATAAAAGGAATTGAAACTAAAGATCCTGCATTTGGATTAGACGCGGTTTGGATTAAACCTGATCAAAAAGACGAAGCTCAATCTTTAGGCTATACCGTTGTTGATTCTGCCACAGTGGTTGCAACTCATATTAGTCAGTTGTTAACTAACAGTGCAGCGTTGTTACTAGGGCATGAAGAAGTTCAAAACTTACTTGATATGCTTGGAAAGAGTCATCCTCGTTTGGTTGAAGGACTTGTCCCTGATGTATTGCCGTTAACCGCTATTGTAAAAGTACTACAGAACTTATTGAACGAAGGGGTGGCTATTCGCGATATGCGATCAATTGTACAAACCCTTGTTGAGTATGGTCCTCGTAGCCAAGACCCTGATGTATTAACGGCTGCAGTGCGTATTTCTCTGCGTAGATTAATTGTTCAAGATGCGGTTGGAATGTCATCTGAAATACCTGTCATAACCTTGGCGCCTGAGTTGGAACAGATGTTGCATCAGTCATTACAAAATGCAGGCGATGAAGGTGCCGGTATAGAGCCAGGACTTGCAGAGCGACTTCAAGTGTCATTGAATGAAGCGCATCAAAATCAAGAAATGGCCGGTGAACCTTCAATACTGTTAACGTCAGGAATGTTACGTACTGTGTTATCTCGTTTTGTTAAGTACACCATACCAGGATTAAGGGTGATGTCTTATCAAGAGGTGCCAGACGAAAGACAGATAAAAATTGTCAGCTCTGTAGGCCAACAATAAGATTTTAAAGGGGTTGAATAATGAAAATTAAACGTTTTTTTGCTAAAGATATGCGTACAGCACTTAAAGAAGTGAAAGATGAACTTGGTGTTGATGCGGTTATTATGTCTAACAAAAAGCTGGCTAATGGCGTTGAGATTGTAGCCGCAGTTGATTATGAAAAAGCGGCCCCTAAATCAGCTGCACAGCCGCAAAATACTTTAGCGCGTGCGGATGACTCAGCACAATCACACAGTATACATAATTTTGTAAAGCCAGAGCCTCAACGCGCTAAAGCTGCCCCCCAAGCTAGGGTTGCAGATAGTTTAGAAGCTTTACTAGAGCGTCAATCTCCTCGCCCACGTTCACCTGAATTAGCATCAATGTTTTCTCAATCGGGTATTGAAACGACCGATAATTATCAAGAGCCAGTTGTCAAACCTCGCTCAGCGAATATGTTTGCTCGCGAAGATATTGCACCAACACGTCCACAGACCCAAGCCGATAGTTTAGGTTTTGATGACCTAGATCGTGATTTTGATGATCTAGATAGCCCCGTAACACCTCAAGCGCACGTTAAAAATAATGAAAGTGAAGAAATGACGTCAATGCGTGAAGAAATGAACGCTATTCGTCAATTGCTAGAGCACCAAGTGTCAGGTTTAATGCAGCAAGATATGGCACGCCGTGACCCCACACGTGCTTGTATGATTGACCGTTTAGTTGGTATGGGAATCGATAAAGAAGTTGCAGAACAAATGGCGTGTTTTGTACCTGATGACGTATCTCGCCAACAAGGTTGGAAGGCTTTGTTAACAATGGTCGAAGACCAGATGCAAACTACGAATAATGAAATACTACGTCAAGGTGGTGTTTACGCATTGGTAGGCCCTACTGGTGTGGGGAAAACGACAACAGTTGCAAAGTTGGCTGCTTTAGGCGCACAGAAATACGGTGCAGATAAAGTGGCGCTAATAACCACCGATACATACAGAATTGGTGCTTATGAGCAACTTGCAACATACGGTCGAATTATCGGTTGTGGAGTAAAGCAGGTTAAAGATGCTAATGAATTAGCTGAAGTTTTATACCATTTACGAAATAAACGTCTAGTATTAATTGATACAGCAGGTATGAGTCAACGAGACTTACGTTTAACAGAGCAATTGAATACGCTTATGCGCAATCAACGTGTTGATATTCGTAGTTATTTAGTATTAAGTGCAACAGCGCAAATAAATGTCTTGCAAGAAACAGTACGACATTTCAAAAAAGTGCAGTTAAGTGGTTGTATTTTCACCAAGTTGGATGAATCTTTAAGTTTAGGTGAGATTATTAGTATTGCGATTCAAAATCGCCTTCCAATAGGGTATCTTACTAATGGTCAACGAGTTCCAGAAGACATTCGTGTTGCAAATGCAGAAAAACTAGTAAAAAAAGCTGAGCAATTATATTTGAAAAGAATAAAAGCACAACATTCACGACACCAAGCAGTGGCGTCGAGCACAGTAGGGATGTATGATTAACACAGTATTAGATCAAGCAAGCGGCCTGCGCAAAATGAGTCAAAACAATAACAACGGCGTAAAAGTTATCGCTGTTACTGGTGGCAAGGGTGGTGTAGGTAAAACAAATGTTTCACTTAACACGGCAATAGCATTAGGCCAGCAAGGTAATCGAGTTTTAGTACTTGATGCCGACTTAGGTCTAGCGAACTGTGATGTGATGCTCGGATTACGGGTTGAACGTAATTTATCACATGTACTTTCTGGTGAGTGTGAACTCGATGAGATTTTAGTTGAAGGTCCTGCAGGAATTAAAATTGTACCAGCGACCTCTGGTTCTCAGAGTATGGTGGAATTATCACCGTCTGAACATGCAGGCCTTATACGCGCTTTTAGCGAATTAAATACCGAATTTGATATCTTAATTGTAGATACCGCTGCGGGTATTTCAGATATGGTACTGAGTTTTTCTCGTGCTGCTCAAGATGTAATGGTTGTAGTGTGCGACGAACCGACTTCAATCACAGATGCTTATGCACTTATTAAAGTGTTAAGTCGTGAGCATGGGGTGTATAAATTCAAAATTGTAGCTAATATGGTTCGTAGTATGCGTGAAGGTCATGAGTTATTTGCAAAACTTTCAAAAGTAACGGACCGATTTTTAGATGTGTCAATGGAGTTGGTTGCAACAATCCCTTATGACGAAAATATGCGTAAGGCAACTCGCCGTCAAAAAGTGATTGTAGAACTTTTTCCTAGTTCTCCTGCTTCAGTTGCCTTTAAAGCACTGGCGACAAGAGCAGTGAAATGGCCTATACCTAACCAACCTTCAGGACATTTAGAATTTTTTATTGAGAAGCTAGTTAACGGCTAATTATGACAACATTGGTAAATAGAGCTATGGGATATCAATCAACACAAAATTTAAATGTGATTGTTGAAAAACATGCATCGCTAGTCAAAAAAGTGGCATGCCATTTAATTGCTCGTTTGCCTCCAAGTGTCCAACTCGATGACCTAATTCAGTCGGGTATGATAGGCCTAATTGAAGCATCAAAAAACTTTGATGCAACCAAAGGCGCAAGTTTTGAAACGTTCGCGGGAATACGAATTCGCGGTGCCATGCTTGATGAAATGCGCCGTGGTGACTGGGCTCCTCGGTCGGTTCATAGAAAAAGCCGTCTTGTAGCCGAGACGATTGCTGGATTAGAAAGTAGCTTAAATCGTGAACCAACCGATATAGAAGTTGCTGAAAAACTTGAAATTTCGTTAAATGAGTACCATCATATTTTAAACGATGTAAACACAAGTAAAGTGTTAGGCATCGAAGACCTCGGGGTCGATGAAGATGTTATTACCACGGCGGGCCAAGATTTAACGCTAGACAAACCGTTTAATAACGTTAAAAATGAACGATTTAATGAATCATTATTAAATGCTATCAAGTCATTACCAGAGCGAGACGCAATGGTACTTTCTTTGTACTATAACGATGAAATGAATTTAAAAGAAATTGGACATATACTCGATGTAAGTGAATCGCGTGTAAGTCAGATACATGGTCAGGCGATGATTAAGCTAAAAGCAAAAATCAATGACTGGATAAACTAGTAGTAAGTAAATACAGGTTAAGACCTCACTGGAGGATGTTTTGGATAAAAACATGAAAATTCTTGTTGTTGATGATTTTTCGACAATGAGACGTATTATTAAAAATCTATTGCGCGACTTAGGCTTTACCAACGTCCAAGAAGCGGATGACGGCTCTACAGCCTTACCCATGTTACAAAATCAAGTTTTTGATTTTGTGGTAACAGATTGGAACATGCCAGGAATGCAAGGTATTGATCTTTTGAGAGCGATAAGGGCTGACGATAAATTAAAACACCTTCCTGTTTTAATGGTGACAGCTGAAGCTAAAAAAGAACAAATAATAGCAGCGGCTCAAGCTGGTGTTAATGGCTATATTGTAAAACCATTTACAGCTGGCACATTAAAAACTAAATTAGAAAAAGTGTTCGAACGCTTAGGTTAATAATAGGGGAAAGGCTTATGCCAGCACCTGCTGCGCCTCGGATAACGTTAGAACAAGCTCGTCAGCTCGTTACTTTTTTAGAAAATGGCGAACATGATAAAGCTGATCAACTAATTTTAGATACTGCATCTAAAGAGCAGTCAGAAATATTTGACGAAGTGGGAAAGTTGACGCGTCAACTACATGAAGCTTTAAAAGGCTTTGAGCTAGACACGCGCCTAACAGATCTCACTAACGACGCTATACCTGATGCTAAAAAACGGCTTAATTATGTCATTGAGATGACAGAAAATGCTGCAAATAAAACCATGGATGCGGTTGAGGCGAGTTTACCGATAGCACAACAGTTAGCGGATGAAATATCCCATATCAAACCGACATGGGACCGTCTAATGAGTCGTGAAATTGAACTCGGTGAATTTAAAGTACTGTGCCACAGCATTGATAAATTCATGAGCAGTTCTCATCATAAAACTGATGAGTTACAAAGCTTCATGACTAACATATTAATGGCCCAAGATTATCAAGATTTGACAGGTCAAGTAATTCGCCGAATTATAGAACTTGTTAGGGAAGTTGAAGAAAGCTTACTTCATCTTTTAACTGCTTTTTCTGAACAAGATATCAGTAAAGCAGTCACCCAAAAACCACAAAAAATAGATGACCCAGTTGACCCAGAAACATTAGCAGGTCCTGAAGGGCCTATTATTGATAAAGAATCACGTAATGATGTTGTGTCTGATCAAGATGAAGTCGATGATCTTTTATCAAGTTTGGGCTTCTAAGAGGAGAGTAACTGCATGTTTGAAGTCGATGAAGATATTTTACAAGACTTTCTTGTAGAAGCAGGAGAAATCCTTGAGCTTTTATCTGAACAGTTAGTTGAACTGGAAAATAATCCAGAAGATACCGAGTTGCTAAATGCTATATTTAGAGGCTTTCATACCGTAAAAGGCGGTGCTGGATTCTTAGCTATGACTGAGCTTGTTGACGCATGTCACGGCGCAGAAAATGTATTCGACTTGTTAAGGCAGGGCGTTCGTTCTGTTAATTCTGAGCTAATGGATGTTATCTTACAAGCACTTGATACTATCAATGAAATGTTTGCGACGATTCAAAATCGTGATAAACCAGAACCTGCGGATCCTCAACTACTTGAAGTTTTACATAAGTTAGGTCTCCCCACAGAAGACGAGTTATCAGGTACTTCTCCTGAAGTTGTTGTAGAACAGCCTCAAGAAGAAGCCGCTGAAGCACAAACTCCCAGTACTGATGGTGCGGACCCTTTTGCTTTTGATGAGCTGTTTAGTGGTCCAACTTCATCTGAAACTGACTCTCAAATTGATGAAATTACAGAGGATGAGTTTGAAAACCTACTTGATGAATTACATGGTACAAGCCAAGAATCGGCAGTAAAAGCCCCCACAAATAGTCATGATTTGAATGGTGATATTACAGACGATGAGTTTGATAATTTACTAGACGAGCTTCATGGTGTTGGCAGTTTCGGCTCTGTTGCAGCGCAAGAAAGTAATGTTACACCTGATGTACAAAAGCCATCGCCTTCGACTAACAATACAGATTCATCGAACGATGATATCAGTGATGATGAATTTGAATCACTGTTAGATGAACTTCATGGTAAGGGAACTGCACCTAAATCTTTAGAAAGCACTCCTGCGATTGCTGAAAAACCAGCCGCAAAACAAGCTGTTCCTAAGCCCAAAGCAGCCCCAGTACCAAAAGTTGAAGCATCAAAACCAGTACCTGCAAAACCTGCTGAAAAAACAGCTGCTGCAGCTCCAAAAAAGGCTACTGCACCAACTGCTGAAACGACAGTGCGTGTTGACACTAAACGCTTAGATCAAATTATGAATATGGTCGGTGAATTGGTACTTGTTCGTAACCGCTTAGTTAGCTTGGCTACGAATTCTGAAAGCGAAGCAATGGGTAAAGCTATATCTAACTTAGATGTTGTTACTGCTGATATTCAAGGTGCGGTTATGCAAACCCGCATGCAACCAATTAAAAAAGTGTTTGGCCGATTTCCTCGAGTTGTTCGTGATTTAGCACGCAGCTTAAATAAAGACATTAATCTATTATTAGTTGGTGAAGAGACTGATTTAGATAAAAATTTGGTTGAGGCATTAGCCGACCCTTTAGTGCATTTAGTGCGTAACTCTGTTGATCACGGTATTGAAATGCCAGATTTTCGTGAGGCTGCTGGAAAACCAAGAACAGGTACTGTTACGTTATCAGCATCTCAGCAAGGCGATCATATTTTACTTACCATTAAAGATGATGGTGCAGGTATGGACGCTGAGAAGCTGAAAAAAATAGCGATTAGTAAAGGTGTTCTTGATCACGACCAAGCAAGCCGGCTTTCTGATACTGAAGCATATAATTTAATTTTTGCACCTGGTTTTTCAACAAAAGAAGAGATTTCGGATATTTCAGGTCGTGGCGTTGGTATGGATGTAGTTAAAACCAAAATTACCCAACTTAATGGCTCAGTAAGTATTCAGTCAGAGTTAGGTGTTGGGACTACTTTAGAGATAAAAGTACCATTAACTCTCGCTATCTTGCCGACCTTAATGGTTGTTGTTGGAGAGCAAACATTTGCATTACCACTTGCGGGTGTTAGCGAAATATTCCACCTCGATTTAACTAAAACGAATGTTGTTGATAGTCAATTGACAATTATTGTGCGCAAAAAAGCAATTCCATTGTTTTATCTTGAGCATTGGCTAGTTAAAGGCGCTGACCGCTCTCAGCGTAAAGCACATGGTCATGTAGTTATTGTCCAAATTGGTACACAACAAGTAGGCTTTGTCGTAGATTCGTTAATAGGGCAAGAGGAAGTTGTAATAAAACCTCTTGATGCTTTATTACAAGGAACACCCGGTATGGCTGGTGCTACAATTACTTCCGATGGTGGTATTGCACTTATTTTAGATGTACCAAATATGTTAAAACATTACGCGGGCTGATAATAAATAAAGTAGGTGCACTGTAAAAGTGCCCTACACTTCAATTTAATAAGAGAGCTAAATGGCCGTTAAAGTTTTAGTTGTTGATGATTCTAGCTTTTTTCGCCGCAGAGTGAGCGAAATACTTGAGCAAGACAGCGATATAAAAGTAATAGGTTTTGCTGTGAATGGCAGAGAAGCTGTTGAAAAAACAGCTGAACTACGCCCTGACATGATTACAATGGATGTAGAAATGCCTGTGCTTGACGGTATTAGCGCAGTTAAAGAAATAATGTCGAGTAATCCGACACCAATTTTGATGTTTTCTTCACTAACTCGAGATGGTGCAACGGCAACGCTTGATGCATTAGATGCCGGAGCAATGGATTTTTTACCGAAAAAATTCGAAGATATTGCACGTAACAATGAAGATGCAATAAAGCTTTTACAAGCTAAAGTGAAAGAAATTGGTCGAAGAAGGGTTCCCCGTACATTCAAGCCCATAACACCAGCTAAACCGCAAAGTATGCCATTAGCGACTCCAAGTTCATTAAGGAACACGGCAACGTTAAAGCAGCCAGATAGAAGCTTTCAACGTACGAATTCTAACGCCTCCGTTCATGCTAGTGGTAAAAAATATCAACTTGTTGCTATTGGTACATCGACTGGCGGACCCGTTGCATTACAAACAATATTAACTCAATTACCAGCAAATTTCCCGCATCCTATATTATTAATTCAGCATATGCCTGCCGCATTCACACCTGCATTTGCTTCGCGTTTAAATGGTTTATGCCAGATAAAAGTAAAGGAAGCTCAACAAGGGGATCGATTACAACCAGGGACTGCATACTTGGCTCCAGGTGGCCAACAAATGATGCTTGAGGGGCGTGGGTCTTCAAAAACATTGCGCGTATTTGAAGATAACAGTGAGCGAATAACATATAAACCAAGTGTTGATGTGACTTTTGCAAGCGTTGCAAAAGCTTGTCAAGGTGACGTACTGGCTATTGTTCTTACTGGTATGGGGGCTGATGGGCGTGATGGTGCTCGAATGTTGAAGCAGACTGGCGCCACTATTTGGGCACAAGACGAAAAAAGTTGTGTTGTTTACGGTATGCCACAGGCGGTTGCAAGTGCTGGCTTAGCAAGTGAAAGTCTTGCTCTAGATGATATAGCTCTAAGGATTAAAAAAGAGATTGGTTGTGGATAAGCTTTCTATATTAGGTTTATTTATTGCGTTAGGCGCTATAGCGATAGGTTATTCTTTAGAAGGCGGTGTTGTCTCTGCGTTATTCAATGGACCAGCACTTATAATCGTAGTTGGTGGTACGCTTGGCGCTGTGATGTTGCAAACATCATCTAGTACTTTTAAAAAATGCTAAAAATAAGCCACTGGGTTTTTATTTCGCCAAAGCATGATGTAGACGAAGCGATCGAACAAGTTAAACAATGGTCTCACAAAGCACGACAAGAAGGCTACTTAGCACTTGAAAATGAGGCCTTAACTCATCCCGATCCATATGCAGCTAAAGGTCTTAGCTTACTTGTTGATGGTTGCTCTGAGCAAAAGCTGCGCGATACACTTGAAATTGATTTATTATTAGAACGCGACCGTTTATTAGAGGCAGGACGCGTTTATGAAGCTATGGGCGGGTATAGCCCAACAATAGGGATTTTGGGCGCAGTGCTTGGTCTTATTCAGGCTATGTCATTTATTACCGATCCGCAAAAGCTGGGTGCTGGTGTCGCGACAGCATTTATAGCCACTATTTATGGTGTCGGTTTAGCTAATTTACTATTTTTACCGATGGCAAATAAACTAAAACAACGTGTTGAACAAAAAATGTTGTATCACGAACTGTTAGCTGAAGGTGTTATTGCAATCAGTTTAGGCGAAAGCCCTGTTAATATTGAATTAAAGTTAGAAGCTTATCGTGTAGAACGCCCTAATTTAGTGGATAAATAACGATTATGCTACGTCGACGTTTACGTCACACTTCCTCTAAAAGTCAGCATACTGAGCGTTGGCTTGTGTCTTATGCAGATTATATGACGATAATGTTTGCCTTTTTTGTGGTTATGTACGCTATTGCTATAGATAAGGAAGAAAAATTTCAAATATTATCGGATTCGCTCGAGCATGTTTTTGATAAATCTGCGCGCCAACATTCACAAGTTGGTGATGGTGTTAATGGGAGTGGGGTCTTAACCGACAGAGTAACGCCGGAACAAGAGGTGTTGTATGGCGAAAGTATTCAAAAAAAGGAACAAGGCCCTGAGTTATTAGATGGTCAAAGTGACACAAGTAACATTAAACAAAAATATTTAGGAAAACCATTAGATAGCTTGTTAACTAAACTTCAATCAGCACTCATTGATGAAATTCGTGATGGAGAAGCGAGTCTTGAATTGAATCAAGATTGGCTCATTATAGAGTTGAGTTCAGGAATGTTATTTTCTAGTGGTAGTTCAGCTGCTCATTCGCGTGCTAAGCAAGTCGTAAAAATTGTCAAAGATATTATTGACCCGGTCGATAACTACATTAGAGTGCGCGGTTATACAGATAATGAGGTTATTAGTAACGAAATATTTCGTTCAAACTGGGAGCTTTCAGTTGCAAGATCAACCTCAATTTTAGTCGAGCTTGAAGCGTTGGGTATTAATTCTGCACGAATGGCAATAGAAGGTTATGGCCAGTATTCTCCTTTTGCTGATAATAACACAGAGAAAGGTCGAGCTGAAAACCGTAAGGTTGTAATCGCTCTTTCTAAGTATGGTTTACCACCTAAAGATAGTCCATCGTTAGAGCAAAAAAATATAGCAGTACAGACAGAGCCTGAAGTGGAACTACCATCAGACGATAATACAATAAAAATAATTCGTTTACCTCATGGTGGGATTCGAATAACGACGCGAAATGAATAGCAATTAGGATGTAATGTGAAGATTTGGACTGTTGCAAATCAAAAAGGCGGGGTCGGTAAAACAACAACGGCAGTTAGCCTAGCCGGTATTTTAGCGTTACAGGGCAAACGTGTATTGCTTATTGATACAGATCCCCATGCATCACTAACTTATTATTTTGGTATCGACTCTGAAGATTTAGAAGTCAGTGTGTACGATATTTTTGCTCGCGGAACAAGCATGCAAAGTGAAGAAATATTGCAAGCACTTTGCCCGTCAACTCTTGAGAATCTTGATATTTTACCCGCTACTATGGCAATAGCTACACTTGATAGAAGTATGGGTAATAAAACAGGCATGGGTTTAATACTAAAGAAAACGCTTGCTAAAATTAGTGAATATTATGACTATGCAATACTTGATTGCCCGCCGGTGTTGGGGGTTTTAATGGTTAATGCATTAGCTGCGAGTGAGCGTATTTTAGTTCCCGTACAAACCGAGTTTTTGGCCCTAAAAGGGCTTGATAGGATGATGCGGACTATGGAATTAATGCAAAGCTCTCAAGCGAAAAGTTATCAATATACTATAATTCCTACTATGTATGATAAACGCACTAAAGCATCGTTGGAAGCATATAAAACTTTACAAGAAACCTATAAAGATAAAGTGTGGCCAGGTGTTATTCCTGTTGATACAAAATTTAGAGATGCGAGTTTGGCACAAAAAGTGCCAATAGAGTTTTGTCCTCGTTCCCGTGGTGTTTTTGCATATAAAGCATTATTAGACTATTTAATAGAGCAAGGTTAATGAATGAGTAAGCAATTATTTGCTAATGAAAAAGTAATGACTCAATATTTAGGTGCGTTATTACGTGATGACGAGCCTACAGATAACCTTGAACCTGTGGCAAAACTGCTTGAACAAATACCGAGTGAACAGCAAAAAGGGCAAGTACATTTAAAGCCTAATGAACAATTAAAAGCAGCGGAAAAAATATTTGCTCAAGATCTGCAAACAGAAGAGCTAAAACCATTAGATATTACTAATGAGCCAGAGCCAGTTAAAGCTGATTTAGTTGTAGAGACAAGCTCACATTTATCAGTAGAGCCGGAACAAAGAGCAGTAACAAAAAGCCAAGAAGATTATTTTGACGGTGAGTTTCAAGCATTATTTTTTGAAGTTGCGGGTTTGACTTTGGCTGTACCATTAAAAGCGTTAGGTGGGATTCATCAGTTAGGTGAAGTAAATCACTTATTTGGTAAGCCAAAATGGTTCAAAGGCGTTATGCTTAATAGAGATGAAAAACTTAATGTTGTTGATACAGCGCATTGGGTGATGCCTGAGAAGTATGACGAAAAACTAGAAGCGTCACTTAACTATCAATATTTAATAACGTTAGGTGACAGCCAATGGGGGTTATTAGCTGAAAAGTTAATAAATAACATTACATTGAGTAAAGAAGATGTAAAATGGCGTACAGATCAAAGTAAGCGCCCATGGCTTGCTGGAGTTATTAAAAAGAAAATGTGTGCTTTAATTGATGTAGATAATTTAAATGCGCTATTAGAGAAAGGCTTAGATAGTCGTCAGTAATAATGACCATTACGGAGTAACAGCATGAATCAAGATAAATTACTGTCAGTAAATAAAAATGCAGACAATGACGAAATATTACAGTGGGTTACCTTTAAGTTAGAAGAAGAAACTTATGGCGTAAACGTAATGCAAGTCCAAGAGATATTACGTTACACTGAAATAGCTCCAGTACCAGGTGCTCCTTCTTATGTAATTGGTATTATTAATTTACGGGGTAACGTAGTAACAGTTATTGATACGCGTGCTCGTTTTGGTTTAGACGCCGCTGATGCAACCGATAACTCTCGTATTTTAATAATAGAAGCTGAAGAGCAAGTTATTGGTATTTTAGCCGATAGTGTTTCTGAAGTTGTATATTTACGCAGTTCAGAAATTGACAGTGCACCTAATGTCGGTACTGAAGAGAGTGCTAAATTTATCCAAGGTGTTTGTAATCGTGATAATGAGTTACTTATTTTAGTCGATTTAAACAAGTTACTCAGTGATGATGAATGGGATGAGTTAAGCGATTTATAAGCTTTACCAATAAAAATATGCTGTTACTTAGTATTTCAATAGCTGCGCTGGCGATAGGTCTAATATCGTTAGCGTTAGTTTTTGCATTGAAAAATAAACAAACGAGTGAGCTGAATTTTGTCATGCAGCAGCTTAAAGATACCTCCGAACAAACTCATATTTTGCGAAGTGAGGTTTCTGAATTACGAACAGGCTTGTTGAGTATAGGTAAGCGTGTACTTGATGTTGAACAGCAGCATCAAGAATTAGTTCAACAACAAGCGGCTCAAAAGTATGATGATCCAGATGCCAAAATTTATTCGCGTGCTGTTAAAATGGTTGAGTTAGGGGCTGATTTAGAGGAGGTAATACGCGAGTGTGAATTACCTCGCGCTGAGGCTGAATTACTCTTTTCATTGCATAAACAAAAAGGCGCTTAGCGCCTTTTTAGTTATCAGCGTATAAATAATCTCATGCTTTAATATTCAACTTACCTTGAAAGTCTTGCCAACCTGGCGGGAATTGACCCCTTAATACATACGAAAATGCAATGAGTTCTGCAATTACATAATAAAGTTCTTTTGGGATCTCTTCTCCTAACTCTAAATGCGACAACGTTTTAGCAAGTGCAGCATCTTCGTGGATCATAATTCCTTTTAGTTTAGCCGCTGCTATTATTTCATCAGCTAACTCACCAAACCCCTTCACACTTACAGTGGGGGTGTTGCCAGCTTCGTATAAAAGTCCAATGGCTGATTTATTAATAGGTGTATCACTCATAGCTAAACCTTAATATTAATAATTGCATGAGATTTATAAAATGCCTGATTGTTAGCATCTCCTCGTTTTAAATTAAGTTCACCAACTTGCAAACCATGTTTGGCTAGTTTTGATCTTAAATTATCTAGGTGAGGATGAGCAATCGCGCTTACTTCTTGGCTTGAGGCTAATAGCTGGCAATCAAGTGCTTTATCCATTAATTCAGCAGTAATTTGTAGCTGCCCAAGTTGGGCATAATCAAAGTTTAGCCTTACAAACCATACATTTTTATCTCCTAATTTATCTGCGTTTGGCTTTTTATATTGCCCCAGTGTTATTTCTGTTTGTGCTGCTTCAGGTGGCAATCTCATGGGTAATAAAAATTGTGCAAGCGGGTTTGTCTCTGGTTGTTGATTTGGTGTTGAAATATTCACTTGGGTAAGTGTATTTTTAACTTGTACAATTTCGCTAGCCAAAGCTTGAACTTGAGCCTGTTGGAGTTGCTCAAGCATTTTTGCTCCAGTGTTACCCGTTTTAAAAGTAGGTATAAGTACTTGCAAAAGTGCATCTAAGCCAGTTTGATTATTAAAACTGATAGGTGTTACTGACTGGCTAATTATAGGGGCGGCTAAAATACTCACAGCTACTTGTTCAAGCCCTTTAGTGAAACTACTTTGCAAAATGTCCCCCGTTAGATGAGACGGTTGTAAAGTAGCAAGTATTTCACGCTGTATGGTCGCAGGGTGTGTGTTATTACTTGAGACCATACGATTAAATGCTTGGTTGATTAACCGAGTTAAATCGGGTGTTTCTTTTGTTACTTTATTTGTAATATCAGTGATCTGATTACTTAAAAGTTGTTTATTGCTAGCCATTTTATCTGTAGGGGCGGTGGTGTCAGGAAGCTTTAATAATATAGTTAATAGCTTTGCTTCTATTGGTTGAAGCATTTGACTACGAGAGCCTGTATTAGATAACGGCTCTGCTAATGAGATAATATTTTTAGTAACTGTTTCATTTGTAGTCTTAATTAACGTGTCAGTTTTACTGTTAGTACTCGCATTTAGGATGTTTAATTGGTTTGCTTTTAAATCACTTGGTGTAGAGCTAGCTACTGTATTTTGAGTAATGTTATTTGTTGTTGGCGTGTTGGTTGTTATGTTTGAAGATGATTGCCAAACACTAACACTTCCTTTCATAAGCTGAGTTAGTTGCACAAGCGGCGGGAGTCTAGAAAAGTGCTCGGTCAAAATGTTACTTGTATTTTTTGATATCTGAACACTTGCACTTTTGGTAATGTTAACTCTGTCTAGTGGTACAACTTTGGTGTTTTTTTGTAAGGTGGCGGATGAATTGGCAGCTGTAAACTCTGACTTATTTTGTGTCGTAAAAGGCTTACTTTCAAAATATTTTACCGCATCGTTAATTCGTGTTCTTAAGTCACTCAAGCTATTTTGTAGCCACGATTTTATTGGGCTATCAGTAGTAAGTAATGGATTTACTTTAATATTACTCGCAGAAACGGCTACTTCAGGTGCATTATTTTTTGAGCTAAAAGCAACTCGTTAAATGGTTTCGAGAAGGAGTTATTAAGCATCACTTTTATGTTGCTAGTATCGGTTTTAATAAACAATTTATCAGCCTGGTTTACTAAGTTTACCTTAATAGTCGTGCTGGGTAGTTCACTAACTTGTTTATTATTTATAGGCGTTGTAAACGACCCCGACTTTTGTGGATGAGTTAAAATGGCCAGTTTTGGTGTTGCTTGCAGTTGTGCATTAGGTAGCAGCGCTGCGAGTAATTTAGTCAGTCTTGTTTGATTCAGTGGTTGCGAATGAACTGTATCAGCAAAGCTGTTAATAATATTTAGCTGTGCGCCTTTATTGTTAGTGCTTACAATTACTTTTAAAGGTTGCTCGGTTATAAGTAGCTGCGCTGCGTCTTTATTTATTGCAATACTGGCGTTGAGTTTATCAATGACTAATTTGGGAGTAGGCGATAAAACAACCTGGACATCCATTGGCTTACTTTCTACCTCAGTGCCTGTGCTTACATAATTTAATAAACGCTGTAACTGAGTTGGTTGACTTAAGGTGAGGGTTGTACTGTTTGGTATAATGTTGAGCTTTTTGCCATCAGGGCTGAGCTGTATGTTAGCACTGGCTATTTTTTGTAAGTTTTGAGGTGTGTTAGTAGTGCCAAGCCTTAATGTTTGCCAATGCTTATCAATAAATACATCAAGCGTAATCGAATCTTTCGAAAATTGTATATTTTTAGCGGCAAGCACCTCATCAGGTAATTGCGATAATTCATTCGTTTGAGCATTGCTCGATTGATTGGTAACCAATGAGTTAGATAATGTTATTTGCGTTGGTGTATTCATTATTTTAAATCAAGTTTTTGTTAATCGATTATAAAGCAATATTCGTATTACCCTATCATTATGGTAGACTAACGCCTAATTTTTGGCAGAGAGAATCGTCATCTTGTTACACATTAAGTCCGTCACCTGCATCAAGCAAGATCGTTGTTTGTTTGCGGATCTTAATTTTAGCCTTAATAGCGGTCAAATCATGCAATTAGCGGGTCCTAATGGGGCTGGTAAAACATCGCTACTGCGTATTATTGCTGGCTTTTCTGTGCCTGATGAAGGGTCTGTTTTGTTCCAAGATCAACCTATATCTAAGTACTATGAAGAGTATGCCAGAGAGCTGCTTTTTATAGGGCATAAAACAGGTGTAAGTACTCAGCTTAGTGCAGTTGAAAATGTTCGCCACTGGTTACAAATTAATGGCTATAGCGAGCCTGATTTATATCCTATTTTAGCGCAACTTGGCCTTGTTGGACTTGAAGATGTACCCGTTAGAATGCTATCTGCTGGACAACAACGACGTGTATCGCTTGTTAGGCTTTGGTTAAGTGATGCTAAATTATGGGTACTTGATGAGCCGTTTACCGCGCTTGATAAAAGCGGGGTCGCCTTTTTACAGCAGCGATTTACTGAACACTTACAAAGCGGTGGTGCCATTTTATTAACGACCCACCAAGACTTAACGACCCACTTTAGTAACTTACAAACGGTTACACTGGAGTATCGCCACTAATGACTCGTCAACACTCTTATTGGTTGCTATTTAGTGCGGTATTTACCAAAGATGTAAAACTTGCGTTTCGCCAGCGCGCCGAAATTGTAAATCCTATTTTATTCTTCTTAATTGTAATTTCATTATTTCCGTTAGCAATAGGGCCTGAGCCCGGTCTACTTGCGAGAATGGCGCCAGGTATTATTTGGGTTGCCGCATTACTCTCTACCATGTTGGGTTTAGATAAGTTGTTTAGGGATGATTTTAACGATGGCTCGTTGGAGCAGTTAATTGCATCCTCTTATCCATTATCGCTAACCGTACTTGCTAAAGTGGCTGCTCATTGGGTGGTAACAGGTTTACCGCTTGTATTAATGACCCCGCTATTTGCATTGTTGTTAAACCTAGAAAGTACGGCGTTAACAGCGACTGTTTTAACATTATTATTAGGCACTCCACTATTGAGCTTTATTGGCGCAATAGGCGCAGGGCTTACTGTAGGATTACAAAAAGGGGGTATTTTGATGAGTTTACTCGTACTGCCTTTGTATATTCCTGTTTTGATTTTTGCAACGTCGGCTATCGATACCAGTACAATGTCACTGGATTATAGTGGGCAGCTTGCCATCCTTGGTGCAATGTTACTTATTGCTATTATTAGCGCACCAATTGCCATATCGTCAGCTTTAAAAGTGAGTGTAAGTTAATGTGGAAGTGGTTACATCCCTATGCTAAAGCAGAGCGTGCATACCAGTTATGCAATACGTTACTGCCATATTTTGCCGTAGTTACCGTAGTTAGTATGATTGTTGGATGGGTATGGGGGCTTGGTTTTGCACCTGCCGATTACCAACAAAAAGACAGCTACCGTATCATTTTTATTCATGTGCCTTCTGCCATTTTATCTATGGGCGCCTACTCTTCAATGGCGATTGCCGCTATCGTTGCACTTGTATGGCAGCTACGAAATGCCGAGCTTGCTGTTATTGCTATTGCGCCTGTTGGTGCATGTATTACTGCTATAGCGCTTATTACTGGCGCTGCATGGGGTAAACCTATGTGGGGTGCTTGGTGGGTATGGGATGCGCGTTTAACGTCTGAACTTATTTTATTATTTTTATATCTTGGGGTGCTTTCGCTTTACCATGCATTTGAAGATAAGAAGTCAGCAGGGCGTGCGGCTTCTATTTTAGCAATTGTTGGCGTAATTAATTTACCTATTATTCATTACTCTGTTGAGTGGTGGAATACGTTACATCAAGGTGCAAGCATTACAAAGCTAGACACAAAAGCAATAGATCCAAGTATGTTTTGGCCTCTTATGGTTAATATTTTAGCCTTTGCTGCTTTTGTTGGAACAGTGACTTTAATTCGTCTTAAAAATGAAATTTTGCAACGTGAAAAGCACCGACCGTGGGTGCGCTCGTTGTTAAATAAGGGGTAATTATGCAGTTTGACTCTTTTTCTGATTTTATTGCAATGGGAGGTTATGGATTTTATGTCTGGCTTTCTTTTGGTACATGCGCACTTATTTTACTCGGTATTTTAGTGAACTCTTTGAGAGACACCAAACGTATTATGGCTTCAGTGGAGCAACAAATAATACGTGAAGCGCGAATTAAAAAAGCTAAGCAGGAACAAATCTCATGAATCCAAGACGTAAAAAGCGACTATTGGTAATTATTGCCGTACTGTTTGGTATTGGTGGGTCAATTGGTTTAGTGCTTTATGCACTGCAAGAAAATATTAATCTTTTTTATACGCCAAGCGAATTAATTGATGGCAAAGGCCCTAACAAAGAAAAACCACATATAGGTCAAAAGTTACGTATTGGCGGCATGGTTGTGCCAGACACGGTTGAGCGTAATGAACAAAGCTTACAAGTAAGCTTTAAGCTAATAGATACAGGCCCATTAGTGACTGTGCGTTATCAAGGCATATTGCCAGACTTGTTTCGTGAGGGGCAAGGCATTGTAGCGCAGGGCGTATTAGTCGAGCCTAATGTTATTGAAGCATTTGAAGTGCTAGCAAAGCATGACGAAGAATATATGCCAGCAGAAGTTGCAGAGGCAGTTAAAGGTATTAAGCACGAAAAACCAAAATACAACTTAGATAGTGGTAATTAGCTATGATCCCAGAAATTGGTTATTTTTCTTTAACGCTTGCCATGGTGCTAAGCGTTTTACTGTGTATTTTTCCTCTTTGGGGCGCGCATACCGGTAATCTTCGCTTAATGCGTGCGGCTCCATCTTTAGCAATAGGCCAGTTTGCTTTTGTACTAATTTCTTTTGCTGCACTTATTTATGCAAGTTTAACAGACGACTTTACCGTATCTTACGTAGCATATCATTCAAGTAGCACGCTGCCTTGGTATTACAAAATCACCTCTACATGGGGCGGCCATGAAGGCGCTATTTTACTGTGGCTTGTAATGCAAGCGGGTTGGACAGCAGTAGTTGCTGCACGCTCTAAATCACTCCCTTGGGTGTTACGTGCTCGCGTATTGGGTGTGCTTGGCTTTTTAGGTGTTGGTTTTATGATGTACACCTTGCTACTTTCAAGCCCGTTTGAGCGCCTACTTCCTTATTTTCCGGTAGAGGGGCGTGATTTAAATCCGTTACTTCAAGATCCGGGTATGATTATTCACCCGCCATTACTGTACATGGGTTATGTAGGGCTATCGGTTGCTTTTTCTTTTGCTATTGCTGCGTTATTAACCGGTAAGCTTGATAACACATGGGCTAAGTGGTCACGTCCATGGACAATGACTGCATGGGGCTTTTTAACTCTAGGAATCACAATTGGTAGCTGGTGGGCATATTCAGAGCTTGGCTGGGGCGGCTGGTGGTTTTGGGACCCAGTAGAAAACGCCTCGCTTATGCCATGGCTTGTTGCAACTGCATTATTACACTCTTTAAGCGTGACTGAAAAACGCGGTGTGTTTAAATCGTGGACTGTGTTACTAGCTATCGCAGCGTTTTCATTAAGCCTTTTGGGAACCTTTATTGTACGCTCGGGTATTATTGTATCGGTACACGCTTTTGCAACAGACCCTGATCGTGGCTTATTTATACTTGCCTTCTTAGGCATCGTTGTAGGCGGTGGCTTGGCGTTATATGCACTGCGTGTGTCACAAGTTCACAGTGAAGGACGATACAAGCTGGTATCGCGCGAAGTGGCGTTATGGCTCAATAATATATTTTTAGTGGTTGCTACATTGATCGTATTGCTTGGTACGCTATTACCTATGGTGCATAAAGAGATGGGCCTAGGCAGTATTTCTATTGGCGAACCGTTTTTTAATAAAATGTTTGCAATAATTTTAGTGCCGTTTGCTATTTTGATGGGAATAGGACCATTTTTACGCTGGAAGCAAAATAAATGGGCTTTCTTACAAAACAAAATATTAATGGGCGTATTAGCAAGTGTTGTTATTACCTGCGCTTGGTTGTTTTCAAGTTACGACTTAGTAAAACCACTTACGCTATTAGCTACTACGCTTGCGGTTTGGATTGCAATATCAACCGGGATCGATATTTACACTAAAGCCGTAGTGCATGGCACCTTAAAAGAAGGTTTAAAACGCTTAGGTGTAAGTTACTGGGCTATGGTGCTTGGGCACATTGGTATTGCATTTGTTATTGCGGGTGTAACGCTTACATCGGCATATTCAGTTGAGCGTGATGTATCTATGAAACAAGGCGATACAGTCCAGCTTAATCAATATGAATACCGCTTTGATGGTGTTAAAACTATTCGCGGACCAAACTACAGTGGTCATGCTGGTGTTGTATCTGTGCTTAAAAATAATGAATTAGTAACACGCTTACACGCCGAAAAACGTAAGTATGATATTGGTATGCAGTTTATGACCGAGGCGGCAATAGATGCAGGCTTTACACGTGATTTATACTTAGCGTTAGGTGAGCAGTTAAGCCAAGGCGCATGGTCACTTCGCATTTATCACAAACCGTTTGTTCGTTGGATGTGGATTGGTGGTGTGCTTATTTCCCTCGCTGGATTTATGATTTTATTTGATAAACGCTACCGCACATCAGCTAAAACAGCTCGTAGGGCTGCATCGGAGAGTGTTTTATGAACCGTAAAATTTTAGCTATTGCGCCGCTTTTAGTGTTTGTTTTTGTGTGTGTATTTTTATACCAAGGTCTTTTTGCTAACCCTCGTGAAATTCAAACGGGGCGATTAGGCCAAGAAATGCCAGCATTTAATCTACCTGATTTAATGCAAGACAATAAGCCATGGACTAACGAGTCTTTAAAAGGCGAGGTTTACTTACTAAATGTATGGGGCACTTGGTGTCCTACATGTTTAGTTGAGCTTGGCTATTTAACTAAGTTACGTGAGCAAGGTGTTAAAATTATTGGGCTTTATTACGTACAAGGTTACGATGCTGATTTTGATGGCCCTTTTGATATGCAATCACTTCGCACAGAAGTGAGCGATATGCTGCAACGTGCGGGTGACCCATATCAATTTAATATCTTGGATTTACATCGTACTTTGTCGTTGGATTTAGGCGTGTCGGGTGCGCCTGAAACATTTTTAGTCGATAAAAACGGCACTATTTTGTTGCATCACACGGGCGATATAAACCCGCGAGTATGGCGAGCTAAATTTGCGCCAATTATGCAGGAGCTTAAATAATGAAATGGTTACTACTTACGCTTAGCATTTTTGTAAGCATCAGTGCGTTTGCAGAGCAAGACCGCTATCAATTTGATAACAACAAACAAGCAATATTGTTTGAAGAGCTAACTAAAGAGCTGCGTTGTCCTAAGTGTCAAAATCAAAATATTGCGGACTCCGACGCTGTTGTTGCTAAAGACTTACGCGATAAAGTACTCGTATTGGTTAAAGAAGGTAAGAGCAAAGACGAAGTGATTGATTACATGATTGACCGCTTTGGCTATTTTGTTCATTACGACCCACCAGTTACACCCGCGACTTTAGTACTTTGGGTATTACCTGTATTAATTGTCATAGTCGGCTTTGGTTTTATTGTTATTCGCCAGCGAAAAGCATCAGTAAAACAAACCTGGAGCAGTGACGACGAAATGCTGCTAGCTAAGCTAATTGAACAAAATAAACGTCAGGAGCAAAGTTAAATGATTTTAATGTGGGCGTGTTTTGCTTTACTCACACTGGTTGCTCTTGCGTTTGTGATGTTGCCTTTTTTAAAAAAAGAGCACGTTAAAACAATTGCTCATAATGCCAATGCGGAGCTAATTAGTATTTATGAGCAGCGTTTAGTTGATTTACAAACCGATTTAGATAATCAACGCATTGATAGCGTCAATCACGCAGAATCAATTGTTGAATTAAAACGCCGTTTATTGAACGAATTATCGCCAGAAAAGTCACTTAATAGCAAAGGTAATAATCGTATTTTTGCTTTAACAGGCGGTGCATTTGTTCTTGCGCTAACGGGGATTTTTTATAGCTTTACAGGTAGTCAGCAGCAAATTTCGGCTTGGCATGATGCAATGGATAATTTAGCGGATTACGGTGAGCGTGCTGTAATGCAAAAAGGTGAGCCGCTTAGTCAAAATGAGCTGCAGGCTTTTGCATTGGCGCTTCGTACTAAGCTTAGCCGTTCGGGCGATGATGAAGTCGCTTGGATGCTACTTGGACGAGTTGCTATGTCGCTTAATGAATTTGACATGGCGCAGCAGTCATTTGATAAAGCACTACGTATGAATCCTGATAATATGCAGGTACTTATTAGTTATAGCCAAGTTTTATTACTAGAAGGCAGCGAAGCTAATATGACCCGTGCGGCAGGTATGCTCTCAAAAGTACTAAAAGTTGAGCCTACCAATTTAGATGCTATTTCGTTACTCGCGCTTATAGCGTATGAGCGTAAAGATTGGCCGCAAGCTAAAACTGCATTTGAAGTTTTATTGGCAAGTATGGGAAAAAATGATTCTCGTTATAGCATGATCTCTGAGCGTATTGCTGATATAGAGCAGCAAATGCAAACGGAAGGCTCAGTTATGCCAGTTACTACTACAACGGGTGCTATTGCAGTTACTGTCGACATTGCAAAAGAGCTTATTGATAAACAACCAAAAAACGGTATTTTATTTATATTTGCAAAAGCTGCAACTGGCTCACCTATGCCATTAGCTGCTGTTAAACTCGCTAAATATTCATTTCCAATTACAGTCGAGTTGAGTGATAGTAGTGCAATGGTTGCAGGGCTTAACTTATCGAGTGCCGAAAATATTATTATTTCGGCGCGTATTTCTATAGATGACTCGGTTATGCCAAGTTCTGGTGAGCTAGAAGGTCATTCACAGTCGTTAAAGCGTGAAAGTGTAAGTGACTACCAACTTCAAATTGATACATTAATACCTTAAGGACGTTAGATGTTAAAGCATAGTTTTACTTTTTTATGTTTATTGGTACTGGCCGGTTGTGCTCAAGTACCACAAAGTAAAGTAGATGAGAGAGATCCTCTGCAAAGTATTAATCGTCCATTATATGACTTTAATATGGATGTACTCGATGCATACTTGTTGCGCCCCGCAGCAGTTGGTTACATGACAGTTACACCTGTACCTGTACGCCAGAGCGTTGTCCATTTTACCGACAATATAACGGCTCCTGTAGATATGATAAATGCCGGCCTGCAAGGTAAGCCGGGTAATGCAAGTGTTAGCCTTGCGCGTTTTTTAGTTAATTCTACTGTTGGCATATTTGGTTTGTTTGATGTTGCCAGCTCATTAGGCCTTGAAGTTGTAGATGAAGACTTTGGACAGACCTTGGGTGTGTGGGGGTGGGCGATGGCGCTTATTTAATGCTGCCTGCTATGGGGCCAAAAACAGTGCGTAACTTAACGGGTGATGTCGTCGATAACTTTGTACTACCTGAGGTAGCATTAACGACTCCACAAACTATTCTAGTGTTTGTTTTAAAGGCAGTGGAAGCGCGCGCCTCATTAATCCCTCAAGAGGGGCTATTAAATGATTCACTTGATCCATACTTGTTTGTGAAAGATATTTATTTCCAGCGTCAAATTTATGAACTATACGATGGTAACCCGCCAATCAAAGAAGAGCCCGCTGATTTTGATGAAGACTTTTTAGAAAGCTTATAACCCAACACCAGCAAACAAAAACGCCAGCTAAATGCTGGCGTTGTTATTATTCGTGAATTATTAAATGCATTTGCTCATCGACCCAAGCTAGCGCTTCATGGTAGGCATCAGGTACTTTTTCACCAAGGTTTAGTTCTGTAGTTATGTCGTTGGCAGCTGACCAGTTTGCTTGCTCATAATACTTAACTAGGTTTAGGTATTGTGCCAATAAACCTTCGTTATCGAGTAATGCTGCTTTTATTTCGTTAGATAAAGGTAATTTCTGCATTACGCTTTCCATACTCTCATCTAAAATAGCATCCATTAGAGACATCATACCGGTTAAAAAAGCCATGCCAGTATCTTTAAATTGGCCATGAGAAATAGCGAGTAATTCACCAAAACGTGCTCGGGTTAAGGATAATTTGATTAATTCAACGGGCTTATCTGCAGATACTTGCGCAGCAAAAAGTAATGATAAGAGCTTTTTAATTTCGCTAGCGCCAAGCACAATAAGTGCCTGCTTAATTGTACTGATTTCAGCACGCCTTGCAAAGGCAGCAGAGTTTGAATACCTAAGAAGCTTATAAGATAGATTTACATCACGCTCAAATACATTAGTGATTTTTTTAAGATCTATTTCAATACTTGAGGTTTCATACAGTAATTCAGCTAATGCCATCTCTGATGGTGGCAATGCTTTACTTTGCACCATCTCGGGTTTTGAAAAGAAGAATCCCTGAAAATAATCAAAACCGAGTTCTAATGCCAAGCTATACATTTCATACGTTTCAACTTTTTCAGCAAGTAATTTAATATGAGAATGTTGTTTTATATCGTCAATAACGTTTTTTATTGTACTTGTATCACATGTTAAGAAATCAATTTTAATGATGTCTATAAATGGATAAAAGTGACGCCACACAGGCTGATGAATGTAATCGTCAAGTGCAATAGTATACCCTTTATCTTTTAGGTCTTTAACAATTGCTAATAAGCGCTTCCCGGGTTGAACTGTTTCGAGTATTTCAACCACAATTGTATCTTTACCCAGTAGTGTTGGATAACCTTTTGATAACGTATCCAACGTAAAGTTTATATAAGCGGGCTTATTATCAGTTAAATCTTCTAAACCAAAGTTGAATTGACTGCCTTCTATTAAACGTGTTGTCGCTTCGTCACCATCTATATCGGGAAACACATTATCGACGCCATCGCGAAATAAAAGCTCATAACCAATGAGTTCTTTTTCACGATTTAAAATCGGTTGGCGTGCGGCATAAAAGTACATAAACAATTCCGTATGAGTAAAGTCAGCAGGTATTGTAATAATATATTGGAAAACATTCAAAATAGCATTACGTATATTTGCATGATTAATAAATTATCATTAAAAATAAGAGGGTTTATCTGTTTTATTTTGTGAGTTTACATAGTGTTGTTCTAAAAGTGTGCAGCATGAATATTTTTAAACTAGGAAAAGGTAACAAGTTGGAGATTTCCATATTAGGCATGATATAGTCGGCTGGAATGCTTTTACCTCAATGCTGTCTTTATTATAAAATTTTAAGAGTCAATATTCGGATTAAAAGCTTGGTATTATTAAATGTGCGGAGGCTAATTTGGAAACAGGAATGATTATTTCACTGGCGTTATATTTTGTTGTAATGCTAGGTATCGGACTATATGCATATAAACAATCTACAAGCGATGTCTCTGGTTACATGTTAGGTGGGCGAAACCTTTCCCCAGTGTCGCTGCATTATCTGCTGGCGCATCTGACATGAGTGGTTGGATTTTAATGGGCTTGCCCGGTGCAATGTTTGTAAGTGGATTTAGCAGTACATGGATAGCGATTGGTTTGATCGCAGGTGCTTGGTTAAACTATTTTTTAGTAGCTCCAAGACTCAGAGTTTATACAGAAAAAGCAAATGACTCGATTACTATTCCAGATTATTTTTCAAATCGTTTTAACGACAAATCTAACTTACTACGCGTTGTATCTGCAGTAGTTATTATTGTTTTCTTTACGCTTTATACCTCTTCTGGTGTTGTTGCCGGCGGTAAATTATTTGAAAGCTCATTTGGGCTAAGTTATGAGATGGGTTTGTATATCACTACAGGTGTTGTTGTTTTATATACTTTGTTTGGTGGTTTTTTAGCCGTCAGCTTAACTGACTTTGTTCAAGGTTGTATTATGTTCATCGCACTAATTTTAGTGCCTTGTGTAACCTACTCACTTTTAGAACAGCCTTTAGAGTCCACTTTACATAGTGTAAACCCCGAAATGCTTAATTGGATAGGTGCAGGGTCTACTTTAGGGATTATTTCAGCAATGGCTTGGGGGTTGGGATACTTTGGACAGCCTCATATTATTGTGCGCTTTATGTCTGTTCGTAGTGTGAAGGAGATGCCCACAGCGCGTCGTATAGGTATGACTTGGATGATTGTTGCTGCTGTTGGTGCAGTTGCTACTGGTATTTTTGGCGCCGCTTACACATACGAAAATAATATTACGGTCAAAGACCCAGAAACTATTTTCTTAGTTCTTTCAGAGCTTTTATTTCATCCACTAATAGCAGGCTTTTTACTTGCCGCTATATTAGCTGCAATTATGAGCACAATCTCATCTCAGTTATTAGTGAGTTCAAGTTCACTAACAGAAGATTTTTACAAAACATTTTTGCGTAAAGAGGCGAGTGATAAAGAGCTAGTGGCTGTTGGCCGTATCAGTGTTGCTATAGTTGCTATGTTTGCCATTTACTTAGCTTACGACAGAGATAGCTCTATTTTAGATTTAGTAAGTAATGCTTGGGCAGGCTTTGGCGCCGCGTTTGGACCATTGGTTTTATTTAGCCTTTATTGGAAACGCATGAACTTTGCCGGTGCATTATCGGGTATGTTAGTGGGTGCATTTACTGTGCTAATTTGGATTTATGGCCCATTCACTATTAATGGCGAAAGCTTAAGTAGCTTTATGTACGAAATTGTACCTGGCTTTATTTTATCTTGTATCGCAATTGTTGTTATCAGCTTAGTAACAAAAGAGCCAGAGCAAAACATCACTGCTTTATTTGATGAAGTAGAGAAAGAGCTTTAAATAGCAATTACCACCTATTTTAAAATAAGTGGTAAGCAATAAAAAAGGGAGCAACTTAGTTGCTCCCTTTTTTATTTAGCTTAACTCATCCAATAGGGAGCAAACGGCTAGTTAACTTGCTTTTTTATCGTTGTTGTCTTCAGTTGATACAACGTTATCTGACTTTTTAGTTTTTGTTGGGGCTTTGGTGACAACTGGGTCTTTGCCACCTTTTAATATAGTCATAAAGTCTTCTTTACTCTTTGCTATTTCTAAAGCAAGTGACTCTATTTGTTGCTCGCTTAATGGCACATCTACCTTTTCTAACATTAGCTCAAGCGACTCAGCAATATCGAGCATTTTGTCATAAGCATCAGCTTCTTTTTTAGTAGTAAACGTCATGCGCTCGACTCCGTTTCGTTCTACAACATATTTAACAACAACAGCCATGATTTCTCCTGCAAGCTTGCGTGGCAATGTGGTTTATGAAAACCATTAGATTACTGTTTTTATGTACAGTAATGGTTTGTGGTGTAATTTGCAAGTATCTGATATTAATTTTTAGTTTATTTAAGATTTGACAAAAAACTGTAACTTTACTTTATTTAATAAATCACTTGTTGTACCAGCTGCATTTTAGGATTTCGGATAATAGTGATCATGTGTTTAGGTGATTTTATATAATGAGCTATTTTTATTTTACTATTTCCTGAGCAAAATTTAATAATTCGAAAGTACAATAAGGAAAATAAATGCGTCTTTTACAAAAACTCTTATTCATAAGTATATTATGTTTGCTCCCGACTACTGCAGCGTTTTCACAGGTAGTTGATGTGGTCAAAGAAATGCCTAAATATGATGTTGTAAGTATTAATGATGCTGATGCGAGTATGCTCGCTAAGCTACCAGGAATAGGGAAGAAAAAAGCACAAGCAATAGTTGATTATAGGGAAGCAAATGGAGAGTTTACTGAAGTAAACGATTTAGCGAAAGTGAAAGGTGTAGGAAAAAAGTTAATAACTAAGCTAAAAGATAAAATAACATTATAAGTGGGTTAGGGCGCTTCTAAGCGCCCTGATCATATTCTTTTAATGCTTTACTAAGATTTTTTTGGCAAAATTAATTTCGATAGGCGTAGTTAATAATGGATAACAAAGTACACCAAGCATTAAAAATGGAATAACTACCCAGCCTTCAAATAGGGTAAATATTAAAAACAGTGGGCTTAATAATATAAGCTTTATTATACGTAATAACACGCGTTCAGTAGGTGAAATCAGACCTAGCGACAGGGCTATAACGGCTTGCCTTTCGCGTACTTTTAAATGTTTTAATTCTATAATTTGACTCGAAAAAAGTAAACATACTAATTAAACCGATCTTTTAAAAAGTAAACGACTACTAATCACTATAAAAAATACACTAGCAAATAGTCCAAATATGATTTCCATCCAAGCGGGCATACTCAAACCCAAAAATTGCCAGTCTATATTTCCACAATCACCAGTTGCCTGAAAAAAGCTAGGGATCCACTCATGCAATGGTAAAAATGATGGGAAATTAGGTTCAAATTCACAGCTAAAAGCAAAAGGGTCTGTGGTGGTTTGCATATCTATATGTTCTTGAGCAATCAGGTATCCCCAAACACTTGATACGCCCCAAGTTAAGTAAGCCGCTATTCTGACTACTTTGTTTTGCGGTTTAATTGAGCCAATAATACCAGCGCTAAGTAACCCTAGTACTGCGGTACGTTGATAAATACACATTATGCAAGGTGCTAACCCCATTTTGTATTGAAAGAAAAGGGCGGTTACTTCAAGTAAAAAAACAATAACGGTGAATAAAATCCACGGGGTACGTTGAGTCGGTAATTGTGCAAGCCAGTTCATAAAAATTCCACGCTTAAATAAGACGATATATTATGGCGTAGGATAAAGTACGCAGCAACAAAAAGGAAAAAAGCTATCGAAGTAGCTTTTTTTAAGATGAGATTAGTGACTACTTGATGCAGCCCCTATGGTCGCTACATGATGATCTATCCAGCCCCATTGATACATTAGTTCGGTCATATCGCTTAAACCTATGTAAGTAAAGGTAAGCCCTATAGTAGTTAACACGATTGTATATGGTAATGCCATGTAAACCATTCTCCCATAGGACAAACGCAGTACTGGGGCAAGTGTTGATGTAAGCAAAAATAAAAATGCAGCTTGACCGTTTGGAGTCGCAACACTTGGTAAATTGGTACCTGTATTAATAGCAACAGCTAAAAGGTCGAATTGATCACGGGTAATTTCCCCAGCTTTCAGTGCCGCTGCAACTTCGTTTATATACACAGTACCAACAAATACATTATCGCTTACCATGGAGAGTAACCCATTGGCGATAAAGAACATGACTAATTGTAATTGCCCTTCAAATGTAAGTACCCAAGCAATAACAGGTGTGAATAGGTGTTGGTCTATAATAACGGCAACAACGGCAAAAAACACACATAAAAGCGCTGTAAATGGCAGAGCTTCCTCAAATGCTTTTCCTAGTTGATGTTCTTCAATAATACCGGCAGAGGCAGTTGCCAATATAATCACTGATAAACCTATTAACCCAACAGCGGCTAAATGCATTGCTAAACCGACAATAAGCCATACCGCAATGAACGCTTGGATAGTTAAGTTAACTTTATCGCGTTTAGTTCGTTTACTATCAAGCCCTTCAGCGTGATTTTTTAAGATAGTGTGAATTTTTTTAGGTAATTTAGCGCCATACCCAAAGGCTTTTGTTTTTTCCAGAACAAAAGTAGTTAATAAACCAGCAAAAAATACAGGCAAGGTGATAGGCAGCATTCTTAAGAAAAACTCACCAAACTGCCAACTCGCTCGCTCAGCAATAATTAAATTTTGAGGCTCACCAACCATAGTACAAACACCACCGAGTGCAGTGCCAATAGATGCATGCATTAATAGGTTACGTAAAAAAGCACGAAACTCTTCGAGTTCTTGGCGATTAACTTCTTTTACTTGATTATCATCATTTATATCATGTTCGCTGTTGGAGTCTTTTCCTGACGCGACTTTGTGATAAATACTGTAAAATCCCATTGCAACGGCAATGACTACTGCCATAACTGTTAATGCATCTAAAAATGCAGATAAAAAAGCAGCTGCAAGAGTAAACGCTAAAGATAAAATAGATTTACTTCTGACTGACACGACTAGTTTCGTAAAAATGTAGAGTAATAAATCTTTCATGAAGTAAATGCCGGCGACCATAAAAATCAACAGCAAAATTACATCTAAGTTTTGTGCTATTTCATGTTCAACTTGTCCTGCAGTCGTCATTCCTATAAATAAGGCTTCAATGACAAGTAAGCCACCAGGCTGCAGTGGATAGCATTTAAGTGCCATTGCCAAGGTGAATATAAATTCTAATACTAACGCCCAGCCTGCCACGTATTGATTTAGTTGAAAAAGGATAGGGTTAATAATTAGAAACGTAATGATCGTATATTTATACCATTGTGGCGCATTACCTAAAAAATTCTTAAATGTTGCAGTTAAAACACTCTGCTGCATAGGTGTTCCTTTTATTGTACTTATATGTATAGCTAGTGCCCGTTAAGTTAATTCAGCTAAAGCTTTGTGTAAACAAAAATATGCAAGTGATAACAATGTACCTAATGTGAATGTGGCCTATATTTATATACACTGTAGCTAAAATAGAAAAATCAAAATTTAATTATTTATAAATATTAAATTTCTACTCATTTGGTTGAACTAATATGCCTTACTTTACTTGTTAGTTGTGCTTCCTCTGGTACAATCAGTCAGTTATTCGTGTAAGACGATAAGTTGTAGATTACTTCGAGTGGGAATTGAATGAGAATTTTTAAAGCGAAAAGCCCAGCAGGATTTGCTGAAGAATATATAGTTGAGTCTATTTGGAATGGCGATTTCCCTCCAGGTTCAATTCTACCTGCCGAGCGAGAGCTCTCAGAGTTAATTGGTGTCACAAGAACAACTTTACGAGAAGTACTACAGCGTTTAGCTCGCGATGGTTGGTTGACTATCCAGCACGGTAAACCGACACGAGTTAATAATTTTTGGGAAACGTCTGGTTTAAATATTCTTGAAACGTTAGCACGCCTTGATGAAGATAAAATGCCTGAGCTGACAGATCAGCTTTTATCGGCAAGAACGAATATTAGTGCTATTTATACGCGTGCCGCTATTAAGTTGAATCCAGAGCGCGTTATTGAAATTTTATCACAAAGCCATGAATTAGAAGATACTGCACAGGCATTTGCTGATTACGATTATAAAGTTCATCACGAATTAGCAGTTGCTGGTAATAACCGTATTTATGTATTAATTCTTAACGGTTTTAGAGGGTTTTATTCAAAGATTGGTTGTCATTACTTTTCAGATGCAGGAACACGAGAGCTTGCCCGTCAGTTTTATAAAGATTTAACTATACTGGCTGAAAATAAAGAGCATGATGGCGCTATTTCTATGATGCGTAAGTATGGTCATCAAACGGGTGAAATTTGGCAGAATATTCGAGGTGATATGCCTTCGGATATAATGGATTAAATCTAAACGAAAAACCTGCATTTGCAGGTTTTTTTATCTGTAAAAATTCATACCACATTATATGTTTTTTTAAACAATTTAATGTATTAACCCTTCTTCAGTAACGCTAAAAATACTATCTAATTACAACGCAATTTACACCTCAAAATAGATCTATTATTCAAGCAGATTAGTGCAAGTTGTAAGTGTTCGTTATTTTCGATTGCTCACATCGCTAAATACGATTGTTCTTTTTAAACTAAAAAATTTAGAATGCCAATTAATTATATGTATGCGCTATTGGTTTTTAATTTTTAGCGCCCATATAAGTACCAGCATTGCGAAAGCAATTGAAAACAAACTCAAAATATTTGGAGAATAAAATGGGTGTATTAGTAGGCCGCCAGGCACCAGACTTTACCGCTGCAGCTGTTCTTGGTAACGGTGAAATTGTAGATAGCTATAACCTTCATGAAACAATCAAAGGTAAAAAAGCAGTTATCTTCTTTTACCCACTAGATTTCACGTTTGTGTGTCCTTCAGAACTTATTGCATTTGATAAGCGTTTTGAAGAGTTCCAAAAGCGTGGCGTAGAAGTTATTGGTGTTTCTATCGATTCACAATTCTCACATAACGCATGGCGTAACACTGCTGTAGCAGATGGCGGTATTGGTAAAGTTCAATACGCACTAGTTGCAGATGTTAAACACGAAATTTGTAAAGCATATGACGTTGAGCATCCTGAAGCGGGTGTTGCGTTTCGTGGGTCATTCTTAATCGACGAAGAAGGCAATGTACGTCACCAAGTAGTGAACGATTTACCACTAGGTCGTAACATCGATGAAATGCTTCGTATGGTTGACGCACTAGCGTTCCATACTGAACACGGTGAAGTATGTCCTGCTGGTTGGACTGAAGGTAAAAAAGGTATGGACGCAAGCCCTGAAGGCGTTGCAAAGTTCTTATCTGAAAATGAAGGCGAGCTATAATTTAGCCCTTAGTTTTAAATAAAAAACCGCCAATTGGCGGTTTTTTTGTGTCTTTACTTAGAAGGAGAAGCTTACTTTAGTATACAGGTAACGGCCACGAGGGTTGTGCACACCTGACGCATAACCATATAAATCGCCATCGCCATCACCAATAGCAAATGGTGGCTCTTCATCAAATAAGTTATTAACACCTAAAGATATTTTAGCTGATTCAGTAATACGGTACGATGTTTGTAAATCCACAAGCGTTTGTGAATCTATCATACGCGATGTATTACTATCAAAATCTAAATTACCATCAAAGTCGATATCAGGTGTATCTTCAAATTCACCCACATAACTGATATTTACGTTAGTGTTAAAGTCGCCAATTTCCCAGTTAGTTGAGAAAATAAAGCGGTGCTCTGGGTAACCATATTCACCCGTGTAATCACGGCCATCTTTTTCAAATTTATCTTGATATGCCCACTCTAGATTAAATTTAAGTAAACCTAAGTCATCAAGAGAGTGATTATAGTTTGCTGAAACATCAACACCAGACACTTCCTGCGATGATAAGTTTTTGAAGGTGCTGTGTATTTTTTGTATTGTGCCCAAGCTTGCACCACCCGTTGGGGCCAAACGAACACACACGGTACTACTTTGACTGCCACATTCTGCAGCGTAAATAGGGCCAAACTCTTCTTCATCTATTTTGTTATCTTGGGTAATACTCCATACATCAACACTTAAGCCAAACTCGGCTGTTGGTGCCCATATAACGCCCACGTTCCATGATTCTGACTCTTCTGCTTGTAAATCAGGGTTACCAGAGAACTCAATATTGTAATCCAGCGCTTGGCAATCTAACCCAGTTTGTTCACAGCGCTGCGTATCAACAAAAAATTGACTCTTTTGTGACGGACCTAAGCCTATTTGCGCTAATGAAGGCGCTCTAAAGCCTTGCGCCCATGAACCTCGAACGGTTACTTCATCAGTCGGTGCCCAGCGCAGAGCTACTTTTGGATTCGTTGTAGTACCAAAGTCGCTGTAATCATCGTAACGACCAGCTAATTGCAATTCAAGGTTTTCAGCAAGCGGGATTGAGAATTCAACGTATGCAGCGTATTGATCACGATCTGCTGAAGCGGATACTGATTCAGTACCAAATATCAAACCGCGTTGAAATTGATCATCAGGAATATCATTTACATCTTCTTCACGGTATTCAATACCCGCGGCCATCATTACTGCTTCGCCACCAAAACTAAATGCTTCACCAGTTATATTGGCATCAAAAGACGTCATATGAGATTCACCGCGACGTACTAAGCTGGTTGTTATTCTGTCAACTACCGCAGGATCGTTATATGTGCCACCAAATGGATTATAGTTACCGGCATCAATTTCTTGCTGTAAAAAATCGGTGCGTACCCAGCCTTGTGTGCGATCGCCAGTTTGCAGTGATTTACTGCGACCTTTTTGTACTGCTGTTTCCCAGCTCCAATCGTTTATTTCGCCTTTTAACCCAGCAACAAAGCGTAAGGTATCTGACTCAATATCCCATTGGCGAGCACCCGCATCAACTGTACGGTAACGACCAATTTGAATGTCTTCACCAAATGGATTGTTAGGGTGACTAGCAGGCACTGTCAGGCCAGCATCTTCATCAAGTGGTGTTGGTGCTCCTGCAGCGACAGAACTATTATGCTGAACAGCCATTTCTAAAAAGCCTGTAATACCGTTATCAAAGCGGTATTCAAATTGTGAAATAGCGCCTATACGTTCAGAGGCTGGGGAAATATAGCCATATGGGCCGTAATCAAATAAACAGCTACCACTTGAAGTTGCATTTTCAGCAGGACAATCAGGATCGATAGTTTTAACACCATCTACATAAAAGTAGCCAGGAAAACCACGAGATGAACGGAAATCCTCACCACCATAAGGCGATTGGTTTGCAGTGCCTAGGCGGCCCATTTCATCAGAAGAAAGGGATGTATTTTTAAAGTAATCGATAATAACGGATGCACTACTTTTTTCGCTCGTAGTACCCCAAACAAGGCTGGCTGTTGTCTCTTCATAATTTGGACCATCTGTACCGCCATAGCCTAAATTAATCTCAACGCCGTCAATATCTTTCTTTAAAATAACGTTAACTACACCGGCTACTGCATCTGAGCCATAAATAGCTGAAGCGCCATCTTTTAGTATATCGATGCGCTCAATAGCAGAAACGGGAATACTGTTAATATCTACAAATGAGTTGGTGATACCTTCCGCAAAAGCACTAATTGATACACGACGACCATTGATTAGTACCAGTGTTGCATCAGCACCTAAGCCTCGTAAGCTTACTGCAGCTGAGCCGTTAGCGGTTGAATCTTGATTATTTCCACGGGTTGAAAAAGTACCGCTACCTGCCACAGGCATTCTTTCTAGAAGCTGTTGTAAGTTATCGTAACCCATGTTTTCGATTTCAGCTCTACCGATTGATTGCACCGGAGAAGGCCCTTCAATATCAGTTCGCTTAATACGAGAACCAGTAACTTGAATTCGCTCTACTTTTTTAGCTTCTTCTGCTGCGTAAGTTGTTGTTGTAAAACCTGCCGATAATGCGAGTGTTGCACTCACAATAATGCTAGGTGTAAATACTGTTGATTGTTTCATCCTTAAACCCTTGTTTATTTATTGTAAAATTATTTGCTTAACAAGCGAATTAATTAATAACATGTAAATTAAAGGTTATCAATCGTGTTTTTTAGGGTTTGATTATGAATTTTAAAGAGTTTTTATATATTAATTTTTATATATTTTTGCTTGAGGCCAAACTGGGCGTGAATAGGAGCTGTATTTGATATTTCTTGTCTTGTTAAATTAGGCTGAAAAAGTAAGTAATGAAGATAAAACTAATTTGTAATAATTTATTTCTTGGGAAATTAGGGCTGCTTATCTTTTTAGGTTGAATTTTCACCAAACGTTTGGTTTTTAGCTAAGGTAGAGCTTATGTTGCTCGATTTTTTGAGTCTACGAGGTTATAAACTTTGCGCCGTGACAATACTAACCGGCATAAATATTTGAACAATTTAACGAATTAAATAACTCTATGACGTTGTTAAAATTCTTTATTTAGAACAACTAAATATAAAAATTTTTGCCTAGATTTATCAAAGCGAATTTACGTGACGCTCGCAACTTTATTGCTATTAAGCTCAACAGAGTTAACATTTTAAATAGCTGCTTGAGATCTGTTTACTACGGGGAGGTTATCCATATCAAATAAAATGCCTAACAAGGTTAGGCATTTTTATTATACTTTGTGCTTCATTAAGCGTTCTTTTTCGCGAGACCAATCTTTGTTTTTCCCGTCGTCTCGTTTGTCATGTAGCTTTTTACCTTTTGCTAGATGAAATTCAAGTTTTACCCAACATTTCTTCCAGTACATAGCAGTAGCAATTAATGAATAACCATCTCTCTCTGTTGCTCCGAGTAGACGGTCAAGTTCGCGTCTGCTTAATAGTAATTTACGATAACGTAACGGATCGCAAATTACGTGGGTTGATGCACTATTAAGTGGCTGGATTTGCGCGCCAAGTAAAAATGCTTCGCCATTTTTAAGGTGAATATAAGTTTCGGTGATGTTTACTTTTCCAGCTCGGATACTTTTAACTTCCCAGCCTTGGAGTTCGACACCCGCTTCAAACTTATCGTGTAAAAAATACTCATGTCGCGCTTTTTTGTTTAGCGCGATGGTATTACTTGTCGATTTTGATGAATTTTTCTTAGCCATAGTGCCCTATAATATACGTAATGTGAGATGTTTTACATCGATTTTTTAATAATGCTTTTAAAAATTAAGCTTTTATTTAAGCTGTATGAAAATTTGGGGAAACGCACAAAGCTTGCTAAAATTCGCCCACACAGTTGGGAGTGAGTATGCCACAAATAGAAAAAAGTGCGCTTGTTATGTACAGCACTAAAGAGATGTTTGATCTAGTTAATGATGTAGAAGCTTATTCACAGTTTTTACCAAATTGCTCAGACTCAAAAATTGTTTCACAGCATGATAATAACATGACCGCGAGTTTAGAAATATCTAAGGCGGGTATAAAAAAGTGGTTTACCACCGAAAACACCTTTGTTGATGAACAAACCGTGTTACTGCGCCTAGTGGATGGGCCATTTAAAATGCTGCAGGGTCGTTGGCACTTTCAAGCACTTGATGCTAAAGCATGTAAAGTTTATTTAGAGCTAGAGTTTGAGTTTTCAAGCAAATTAATCGAACTTGCTTTTGGTAAAATATTTAACGATGTTGCCAAAAACATGGTGAGTGCATTTACTCAACGTGCCAAGCAGGTTTATGGAGCGCGAGTATGATTAATGTTGAGGTGGTATTTGCATTACCAACCATAGCGACGTGTTTATCACTTGAAGTACCAGAGGGGACGACAGCAGAGCAAGCTGTTATCCAATCTGGCATTATAGAAAAATGTCCAGAAATAGAGGCTACTTCATTAACTCTAGGCGTTTGGAATCGAACGGTAAAATTAAATCAAGAACTTAAAAATGGTGATAGAGTTGAAATTTATCGCCCATTAATTGCAGATCCTAAAGATGCCCGTAGAAAACGCGCTGAAAAAGCAAAGGAAGAAGGGCGAGCAAACAAAGTAACGGGTGGGCGTCCATTAGAACGTTAACGTAGAAATAAAAAAGGTGAGCACGGGTCACCTTTTTTATTAACGCACAACTCGCTTTTTTATTGCTCTAGCGGTGTGTTGAAATTTTCTGGCTGATCATAATCGCCCGAAATAGAGACTAGTTTTTCGTTTTCAAATTTAATAACTAAAGATTTGTGTTGCTCGTTTTTACGGCCTTTATTGAAGCTATAAACGTAACGCCATGTATTGTTATCAAAAGCATCCTCGGCAATTGGACGGCCTAAAACGTAAATAACTTGCTCTCGAGTCATACTAACACGAAGCTTTTCAACATCAGATTGCTCTAAAAAATTACCTTGAGGGATGTTGATTCTGTATACCCAGCTAGAACAACCCGCTGTTGTACTGAGTGTTAGTGCAACGATAAGCCAAAGGGAAAAAGTTTTTAACGACTGCATTGTTAGTTGTGATCCTTATTTTTTATAATCTGCATGATACCGATTAGTCACTGAAGGTAAAACCCTTTTAGCAATTGTTTTTTGTTAAGGGCGTTAAGGTAATATTTTGACCATTAATAATGAAAAAAGTTTACATCATATTGAATCTTGTAATGTAAAAAGGGATTCTATTTGGTATTTGTACATCGTGCAGACTCGCTTTGGGCATTGGTACACGGGTATTACAACAAATGTAGAAAAACGCTTTGCTACACATCAAGTGGGTAAAGGGGCCAAAAACCTCAGAGGGAAAGGCCCTTTACTGCTTATCCACCAACAAAAAGTGGGCAGTAAAAGTGATGCGAGTAAGTTGGAGCATCAGATTAAAAAACTGACAAAAGTTAGAAAAGAGGCATATGTTCTCAATTTTAAAAAAGTGGATATTAACAAGACTAAATCGCTGTAAATATAAACTTTAATTAATTTTATTCATCGTAATTAAAACTTCACCTCTACGAACAAGCTAGCATTAACTGCAGTTAATGCTAGCTTGTTCGTAATAGCAGTGCCAAACCACTTAACGATGCTTTTCAAATGTATCGACAAGCTCATCAAGAGTTTGAGCGCTATTTGCTAAATCACGAATGGCTTGCTCTGTATTAATTTGCTCGCTCATTGCTTTATCACTAATTTCACTTATTTGCTCAATATTACGTCCTACATCGGCAACTACATTGCTTTGCTGCTCTGTTGCTGTGGCTATAAGTGTGGCCATATCGTTTATTTGGTTTGCAGTTTCGGTTATCGTATTAAGTAACTCTACTGAGTTTTGCATTGCCCCTACGCTTTGCTGCGCTTTATCTTTTGATTGGCTAATATCGTTAACTACATCATCAGAAATCTGTGTTAGCTCTTCTATCATTGACTGAATTTCATTTGTTGACTGAGAAGTACGGTTTGCTAGTGCGCGCACTTCGTCGGCAACAACAGCAAACCCGCGACCATGCTCTCCAGCACGAGCCGATTCAATAGCTGCGTTCAATGCTAATAAATTAGTTTGTTCAGAAATGCTTCTGATTGCATCAATAATGTTAGCAATATCAATTGTTTTTTTAGACAACAGGGTAACTTGCTCTGTAATGCCATCTATATCACTCGCAAGAGCAGAAATAGTTGTCTGACTTTGAACAACTTGCTGATGGCTTTGTATAGTTTTTTCACGGCTGCTATCAGTGAGTTTTGCTGTGTTTGCCGCACTTTGTGCTATTTCCTGTACCGTTGCACCCATTTGGTTTATTGCAGCAGCAACCGAGATCGTTTGTTCTTTTTGACTATCGATTGCGAGTGAATTGCGTTTAGCTTGTTCAAAAACATGATCTGAACTTTTTCTTATGTCATGGCTTTCATTCGCGACTTGCTGAATAGCAATTTCTATTTTTTCGATAAACTGATTAAAACCAGCACTTAAGTTATTAAGCTCTGGTTGGCTTGATTCAGGTAATCTATAAGCAAGATTAGCATCACCAGAACCCAAGCGTGAAAATAGTTCTGCCATTTTAGATAAAGGTGATGAGAGCGATCGAGCAAGTAAGTAACTAATTAGGCTAGCAACTAATGCAATGATTAATGTAAAAGTAAAAATTTGCCATTGCAGGGTATTTACGCTTGCGAATACTTCACTTTTTGGCACTTGGGCTACAACATATAAATCGGTGTTTTTGATTGGTGTTGCCGCCACGAGGGTTGGCTCACCATTTAAGTTTATTTCTTTTAATACAAAGCCATAACTGCTTAATAGCTGGTTATGTATGTCAGCTGTAAATAATTCATCAATATTAACTTTTGCTACTTTACTTGAATCTTTATGCAGCTGAATTAAACCACTTTTATCTGCAATAAATACAAAACCAGTTTGTTCAATTTTAAATTGCTGCAATAGCTTTTGCATCTCAGTAATACTTTTAGCAAGGCCAGCTAAGCCTGTTCCATTAGGCTGTTGATGATTTATAAACATTTTTACATCATTTGCAGACTCTTGGTAAATACTTATTGAGTATGGTTTTTTCGATTGTTTAAATGCAAAAAACCAGCCATCAGCAGTATCATTTTTTAATACGCGCAAAAAGCCATTTTGGTTCCAATATTGAGCTGTGTCTCTATTTGCCCAAGACGCGGTTGCTAAATTGTACTGCGTGACTAAACGGTTTAATTCTTTAAGTAAGACAGCATCATTTTTAGTATTAGTTTGCGACCATTGTAAAATGAATTCATTTGACGATAATTGTTCAGCAGCACCAATGAGTGCGTTTATTTCACCACCAATATGGTTACTGATAGTTTGCAGCTTACTTGGAAGTTCAGACTCAATCATACGTTGTTCAATAATATCTTCTGAACTGTATAACGAGGTTAGGCCTATTAGTGCGGCAACAAAGATAGCAATACTACTGCCAAGGGCTGTTATTTTTTGAGTAATAGAAAGGTTTTGTAACATCATAATAATTTATTTTACAACTTAATTAGAAAGCCATGTTAGCACATTATTTATTATGGGCTAATTATTAGCTCAAGCTGAACAAATGAAAGTAAGCAGTGTTGTGAATATGCATAAAAAAGCCCACGTGCGAAAAGCATATGGGCTTGGTTTCTAACAAGCGAAACTTTTATTGTCTAGAATTAAACAATTTTCTTCATTGCAGACATGTAGCCACGTAGTTTAGCACCTACTTTTTCAACAGGGTGTTCACGCAATGCAGCATTGATTTGAATTAATGTTTGGTTATCAACTTGGTTACTGTGCTCGCCAAGGCCTTTACCAATAATGTCTGTATCAACGTTTTTCATAAAATCAGCAAGTAATGGTAAACATGCATGGTTATATAAATAACAGCCGTATTCTGCAGTATCAGAGATAGTACGGTTCATTTCAAAAAGCTTTTTACGCGCAATAGTATTGGCGATTAATGGCGTTTCGTGTAATGACTCGTAGTAAGCCGACTCTTCAATAATACCGGCGGCAGTCATGGTTTCAAATGCAAGTTCAACACCTGCTTTAACCATTGCTACCATTAAAATACCGTTATCAAAAAATTCTTGTTCTGAGATTTCTACATCGCCAGCAGGAGTCTTTTCAAAGTTAGTTTCTGCTGTTTCAGCGCGCCATTTAAGTAAGTTTACGTCATCGTTATTCCAGTCTTCCATCATGGTGCGTGAAAAAGTGCCGTCGATGATGTCATCTTGATGCTTATTATAAAGCGGGCGCATAATTAGTTTTAGCTCTTCGCTTAGTTCAAACGCTTTTACTTTTGCAGGATTTGAAAGGCGGTCAAGCATGTTTGTAACGCCGCCGTACTTAAGTGCTTCGGTAATTACTTCCCAGCCGTATTGAATTAGCTTTGATGCATAACCCGCATCAACGCCTTTTTCTACCATTTTATCAAAACATAAAATAGAGCCAGTTTGTAGCATGCCACATAAAATGGTTTGCTCGCCCATTAGGTCTGACTTAACTTCAGCAATAAATGATGATTTAAGTACACCAGCACGGTGTCCGCCAGTCCCTGCTGCATACGCTTTAGCTTGTGCTAAACCATGACCTTGAGGGTCATTTTCTGGGTGAACAGCAATTAGAGTTGGCACACCAAAACCACGTTTGTATTCTTCACGAACTTCAGAACCAGGACACTTAGGCGCAACCATGATTACGGTAATGTCTTCACGCACTTGCATGCCTTCTTCAACAATATTAAAGCCATGAGAGTAAGCAAGTGTAGAGTCTTTTTTCATAAGCGGCATAATCGCACTTACTACAGCGGTATGTTGTTTATCTGGCGTTAAGTTAAGTACTACGTCGGCTGTAGGAATTAATTCTTCGTAAGTGCCTACAGTAAAGCCATTTTCAGATGCATTAAGGAAAGATTGACGGCGCTCAGAAATGGCTGATGCACGTAATGTGTATGAAACATCTAAACCAGAGTCACGTAAGTTTAAGCCTTGGTTTAAACCTTGTGCGCCACAGCCTACAATAACGAGTTTTTTACCTTTAAGTGCATCAACGCCATCGGCAAATTCGGCTGCGTCCATAAATTCACATTGCGCTAATTGCGCTAATTGCTCGCGTAAAGGTAAGGTATTGAAATAATTCGCCATTGTTAGTGTCCTATAAAGTAATATTTGTTAGATGCGCAATGTTTACTGCGCTTACAAACACCATATGTAAAATAGTTACTTGCGTAAAATGATATATTTGAATTAAAGTGTTTCATAATATGAAACACTGAGTTTGGCATGGATCATAAACATTTAAACTACTTTTTAGCACTGGCTAAAACACTTCATTTTGGCCGCGCAAGCGAACTTTGCCATATAAGTGCGCCTACTTTGAGCCGCAATATAAAACACTTGGAAGAAGAGGTTGGTGTTGCATTATTTATACGCGATAACCGCAGTGTTAAATTAACACGTGAAGGAGAGTCGTTTATTGATTACGCTACGGCAACGTTAGCCAGTTGGCAACGTTTTAAAGCGAATGTGAAAGATCCACAACAGCATATTTATGGCAATGTTAGTATTTATTGCTCAGTGACAGCTTCTTATAGTTTTTTACATCAAATATTAGAGCAATTACGTGCACAGCATCAGCATATCGAAATAACTTTAAATACCGGTGATCCAGCTTTAGCTATTAATAGGGTACTCGATGGTCACGAGTCGATGGCAATTGCAGCCAAGCCAAATAAGCTTCCTACACAAATAGCATTTGTAAAAATAGGCTATTCACCACTTGTTTTAATTGCACCTAGAATTCATTGTCAGATCACTGAAAAGTTAATAAACAACGGTGATAATATTGATTGGTCTGAACTTGAATTTATTGTTCCGGAGCAAGGTTTTTCAAGGCAACGACTTGAGCAGTGGTGGCGTAAAAATAATGTCCATGGAAAGATTTATGCGCAAGTCGCTGGTCATGAAGCTATGGTGTCAATGGTGAGTCTGGGTTTAGGTGTCGCAATGGTCCCTAAAATAGTGCTAGATAACAGTCCACTGCAGGATAAGGTACAAGTATTGGATACAAAGAGGGCTACTCCAGAAGGTTTTGAGATTGGTCTAGCTGTTCTTCGTAAAGAGTTAAATGATCCTGCTATTAGTGCTTTATGGAGTATTGCACAAACTTTAGACGCAAGTGCTATTTAAAGGATCAAATATTCATTTAGTTCATAAAATAGTATGAATATTAGTTGCTTATAGGTTTACTATTAATTAACATCAAAAACCTAACAATAAAAATAATGACGCTTGAGAGTTTATTTTACTATGGATCGTGCCGTATCACTTGCTCATTCTGCTCAATGCCTAAAAAAGGCGATTCCTATGATGGTAAAGTACCGCATGCCGGTTACGCCAATCAATTACGCTATTTGGTATTGTTATATACAAGGTAATAAACCCTCTTTAAATGCAGAGCTTGATCATGTCATTGCTCAGCAACAAACTTGCACTCAAGATAGAGCGAAGGCAATATTTGATAAGCATTTAAATAAAGACGATTTAGCGTTATTTCAAGACGTATCCGAAAAATTTCATAGCACAATCGATCAAGTGCAAAAAGATTTAGGCATTGCGCTTGAGCATTCAAAAAGTTTTACTACAACCTTGGTTGACTCCCAGAATGAGTTAAATTTGATTACAGATATTAGCTCTTATAATCAAGTGCTTGGGTGCGTTGAACGTTTAACCGATGAATCGATTGCAATGCAAAATCATGCACGTGAGTTTCAAACTAAACTTGCATTTGCTTATAATGAAATAAAAGACTTAAAAGAAGCACTCAATGTTTCAAAAGAAGTTGCTGATACAGACCCTCTTACTGGTTTTTATAACCGAGGTAAGTTTGATTTAGATATTACGGATTTTTGTAAAAAGTATTCTGAGCAAAATCAACACACATCACTTGCGGTTCTCATTATGTTTGATATTGATCATTTTAAACGTTTTAATGATGACTTTGGCCATCAAAAAGGTGACGAAGTATTAAAGTTAGTAGCAAAAAAAGTGAAAGAAAAAATTAAAGAGACTGCAAAAGTTTATCGTTATGGCGGTGAAGAATTTTGTATTACAGCTTATTTTGACACTATCAACGATATGATGGCATTTGCAGATTGTATTCGTTTGGATATTGCAAAATTGGCTGTTCGTAAAAAAGGTGATACTAATACTAAACGTGCTATTTCTGCGAGTTTTGGTTTGGCTATTCTACGACCATTTACTAATGGCACTGTGTTAGTTGAACGCGCTAATAGAGCGCTTTACATAGCAAAAACTCATGGTCGTAATCGAATAGAGATAGCGCCAGATGTTTAGTTGTTCAAATAATGCACATAAGTTAATTAATATGTATAAAAATTGTGAATGATTGTAACTAGCTAGAGCTAGTTTAAAACGACCTTGCTACTATGGGGCACTTAATAATTTTCACACACTTTGACTTATACTGATGCGGTTTAACTTTTCAATATTAACAGCTTTTTTGCTGATCACTTTAGTTGCATGCTTTGCTGCCAATGGACAGCAAGCTAAAAATGTAACACAAGAGTTTGAAGAGCAACATATAGCTATAGAGCAGTGGCATTTTAGTCTAAGCGCTGGTGCTGGAGTTGTTACAAACCCATTACGAGGTGGGGACAACATTCCCCTTGTGTTGATTCCGCAGGTGGCTTTTTATGGCCAGCACTGGTTTTTCGATAATGGAAGGCTTGGTTATTCTTTTATACAAAGTCAAAAACATAATTTAAACCTTGTTAGTGAATTAAATGCAGAGTCTCGTTTTTTTATTGATTGGCATCCTACTAATATTTTTACTCTGCAAACGAGTGCGTTAAACAGTCAGTTAGTGCAGCAACAAAGTACTTCATCTCCCAAAAATATCAATATAAATGACATAGAAAAACGCCATATTGCCCTCGATGCGGGCATTGCATATCACTATGTAGATGATGCTAACGTATTTTCTATTCAAGCACTTCATGATGTTACCAGTGTTTATAACGGATTGCGTGGTGCATTGCAGTGGCAATATCATGCTGAAGTTGGAAAGTTAAAAATAAAACCGACGCTGGGAATAAATTATAAATCGGCTGAACTAAATGACTATTTCTATGGACTAAAAGCCGACGAAACTAAATTAGGTAAAATTGATGTTGGCAGTAGTTGGCAGCCTTATGCTAAAATCGACGCCCGTTGGCCGCTGAGTAAGGTTAACTCACTTCGTTTTCATTTAGCATATTACAATTATTCGGCTATGGATGGTAGTCCGCTCTTTGAACATGCTTATTCAATGACTGCCTTTATAGGATTAGATCATACTTTTTAATATGAAGTATTTAATGTTTATTGTGTTTATAGCATCGCTATTTAGTGGTTCTTGCAGAGCACAAACCGCTAATTTTAGCGTCTCTCCCAAAGTATGTGTGATTTCTGAGCAACAAGCATTTTGTGATCTTGATTTACAATTTAATTGGCAGCAAGAAGCATTGAGTGATGTTTGTTTATATCAACAAGATGAAAAAATTTATTGTTGGAAACAGCAACGTTCGGGGCAATTCAATTATAAAGCGCGGGTTCAGGTAGAGACCATATACTCCCTAATCAATCCTCACACGGGTGTACTATTAGCAAAAATACAGGTTGAAGTACAGAGCGCGCACGCAAAGAAAAATAGGCGCAGACTTCGCTCTCCGTGGAGCTTTTTTAAATTAGGAGCAACTAATGCCAAAAATTTTACTTGTTGAAGATGATCTCGGCTTACAGCAATTAACAAAAGATTATCTTGAACATAACGGCTTAGAAGTCGCAGTGTTAGATCGTGGCGATGCAGTCTTTGACTACTTAGAAGCTAATCCAGTCGATCTAATTATTTTAGATGTAATGCTACCAGGAAAAGATGGTTTTAGCGTTTGCCGTCAAGTTCGCGATAAATATACTCTGCCTATTCTTATGCTAACAGCCAAAGGTGAAGATTTTGATCAGGTACTTGGTTTAGAGCTTGGTGCTGATGACTACGTTATAAAGCCTGCCGAACCGCGTGTATTACTAGCTAGAATAAATGCGCTGTTACGCCGTGGTCAACCTATCGTGAAAGCAAGTGAAGAGTTACAGTTTGGTGACCTAAGCATAGATAAAACAAGCCGTATCGTAAAATTAAATAATAATGAAATAACGCTTACTTCTCATGAATTTGAACTACTTTGGTTACTGGCCTCTAATGCGGGTGAAGTGCTTAGTCGTGAACATGTCCATCAACATATGATAGGACGTCAGTACGACGGCCTTGATCGAACTGTTGACGTTAGGGTATCACGCATTCGTAAAAAACTAGGTGACAATAGCGATAAGCCTTATCGTATCAAAACAGTGTGGGGACAAGGTTATTTATTTGTTTCTGATGCATGGGAATTATAATTAATGTTATGGGTTAGTCGGCTTTAATGGGAAAACTGTTTACGAGTTTATATATTTACATCGTGGTTTCTTTATTCGTAGTAAGCGGTGTAGTTGAACAGTTATGGCCTTATGAAGACTCACAGCAGCAAGTATTATTAGACGATGAGTTTGGGCAATCGCTTTGGTTGCTCTCACAAACTCCTAACGGTCTAAAAAAGCTAGAACATAATTTTGAAAGCCACATAATTGCTCGACGTGATTTAATATTACCTTTAGCACAACAAGCGAAATTAACAGACAATCACTACCTCTATTTATACGATAAACAACAACGTATTGTATGGTATGTAGAGCTTAGCGAAAATGAACTGCTACAGGTTGGTCCTGTAGGAGTATCAACGTCTACCCCCACTTCTGTTTGGCCATATTTATTATTACTTATTATTGTTGGTGTGCCTGTAGGTCTTTGGAGCTTTTTACTTTGGCGTGATTTTTCTAAATTGCGACACGCATGTGAGGCCGTCGAAGGCTTGCAAGATTTTCAATTAACAAATACCTCTAAATCGTTTTTTTACCCGTTACCGATACACTAAAAGTAATGCAACAACGTATAACTTTTTTATTAACAGCTCAGCAGGAGCTTACATCGTCTGTTTCTCATGAATTTCGAACGCCGTTGGCACGTCTTAAATTTGCAATTGCTATGCTCCAAGATCAACTTTTAGATGATAAAAGCGAAAAATATTTAGCTAATATGAGCGCTGATATAAATGAACTTGAATCACTTGTTTCAGAAATGCTTGAATACGCAAGGTTAGACTCTCAGCAACCAAGTTTACAGTCTGTAAGTTGTGATCTAGTCGGATTGGTTAAAACAAGTATTGAAAAGCTAAATTTTGACACGCGAACTAGACTTATAAATAACTTGCCTGATAAGTTAAGTTATAAATGCGATAGTCATTTCATTGCTCGCGTATTTCAGAACTTGATTGGTAATGCTATTAAATACGCAACAAGCCAAGTAAAAGTAACACTGCTTACAGAGCCTCGCAGCATACTATTTATTGTTGAAGACGATGGAATAGGTATCGCTGAAATGGAGCGAGAAAATGTGTTTAAACCTTTTACGCGCCTCGATAAGAGTAGAGACAAAAAAACAGGTGGGTTTGGTTTAGGACTCGCTATTGTGAGTAAAATTGTATCTTGGCATCAAGGTGATTACTGGGTTGAAAAATCAGTCCTTGGTGGGGCTAAATTTGTCATTAGCTTGCCGCTAAAAAGTAGTTTCACGGAGGATATAAAAAAAGCGCCTTAAGGCGCTTTTTTTGTGGTTAAAACCAAAATCAACAAGTAGCAAAGTAGTAGACCGTGTATTTTAAAAATAGTTTCCAATTATTTTATTTTTTTCTAATAACGGCATCAACATTTGCTCAAGCCCATTCAACTTTACTTCGTACATCATTGCTAATTGACTACCTAGTTTTGAATCAGGAAAGCCTTGTTGCTTAAACCACACAAGATAAGGCTCTGGCAGCATTAATAATGGGCGTCCTGCATATTTTCCAAACGGCATTTTGGTATTAATGGCAAGTTTTAATTGTTCTGGATCCATTCACTTACTTCAATGTATAAGACATAGTTAAGTGTAAGGTGTTTTAAGGAAATAAAATAGGCTGTGACGGGCAAGAAACAGCCTATTGAGTGAGGGAGTAGGCCCTCTTAATTAAGAATTTATGTTAGAAAATTAAACTTAGTTGAACTTTAATTAGCTGGAGTCTAATTAATTAAGTCTTAGAACATGAAGCTTATTTAACCAACACGAACAGTCTACCTGTTTTTTTACATGTTAGTTGGCCCGCTTGTAAAGGAATGTAAATAGAATTGATTTTCAGTCATCAAAAAGTATTAAAATAAATGTATAGTTCATTATTTTTATTTTTTAGCTAGTGCTTGTTGATCTTTCCGGATTAAAATTTGTTCTAACTTGGGGGATTTATACCAATCTGCTTCTATATGGAGTCTATTTAACGGTAAGGAAATTGCGCTGAACTAGGCAAATTTTTTTACCTAGTTGTTCTAAATAAAAATTATTAACACGTTTCTACGTTCTGATAACGCCCATTACCTACATCCGTGTAGGAAAAAAGGTTAAATTATCTTTAGTAATTATTAAGGACTAGATCTCACTTTACGTAAACAGTTTTTGTTTTACATGTTCAGCAAAACCACTACCAGCCTCTAGGTAAAAGTTATAGGTCGAGTGTACGCCCATATCTTCAAGCTCTTTTTGTTGATCTGGGTAGTTTGCAATGGCAGTTACCTGACCTTTATAACCTGAGGCTTGGAGCTGCTCTAAGGCAAAAATATTCTGCATATGCTTTGGCATAGTAAGCATAACCATTTCTACATGAGAGTGGTTTACGCGTTGCCAAAAGTCGGGATCGGTTGCATCTGCAATCAGCACTTTTCTGCCTCTATTAATATGTTTATCAACCACCTCAGGTTTTATGTCAATACCAGCAACTAAATTTGGGTGCGTAGCGTTAATTGTTTCGTATGCACCAGTACCAATTCGACCCATTCCAAAAATAACTATTTTAGTATCGTTCAGATTTACAGGTAGTTCTTCTGCTAAGCGTGTTTTACTTTCGAACTTTAATAGCCAATGTTCTACTTTTACATATAACTCGTTGGAACGCTTGTTTAGAGGAGATGCAATCACAAAGGTGATAGAGACAGCGATAGCCATTACCGCTAACCATTCAGAGGTAATCATCCCCGTTGTAGCCGCTACCGCACATACAATAAGGCCAAACTCACTGTAATTGGATAAACTAAAGGCTGTAAGTAGCGACGTACGAGCACGTAGTTTAAATGCATTTGTAAATAAATAATAAAGGGCTATTTTAATCGGTAATACAAAAATAAGTATGATGGCAATAATTAAAGAATTAATCGTTAGCTCGGCATTTAAGCCAATGCTTAAGAAAAAACCAACCAGTAATATATCTTTTAAATTAAGTAACGATTTTGATAATTCGCCAGCTTTTTTATGCGGTGCAAACATCATTCCTATTATAAGTGCTCCTAAATCACCTTTAAGGCCTGCATATTCAAATGCGTTATAACCTGCAATAAGCGCAAAGAAAAAGCCAAATAATGGGAGTAGCTCACCATGTTTAGAGCGATTAAGCACCCAGTACATAAGAGGGCGCAATAAAGGTAGAGCAACAATAAGCGCTAACGCCCAAACATTAGGGACTTTGCCTGTACTAATTGCTAAAAATATTACGGCGAATATATCTTGCATTACCAATATACCAATGGCAATTTTGCCGTGTAAGCTTGCCATTTCTCCGCGTTCTTCGAGTACTTTCACCGCAAATACAGTACTAGAAAAACTTAGGGCAAATCCAACTAATAAGGCGCTTTGCCAACTCAAGTCGACAAAAAGAGGGAGGGCGAAGACCCCAAGCAATAACATAAAGCCACTGAATAAAGCACTACTAAAAATAATGTGAAGCGTGGCTGGTGCCCAGACTTGCGGTTTCATTAAGCTATTAACTTTGAGTTTTAAGCCAATGCTGAATAATAAAAGGGTAACACCAAGGGCTGCAATTGTATCAAGCAGTTCTGTACTTTTATAACCCGATAAATTTAAAGCAAAGCCTGCTAATAAAAAGCCAATAAGAGGAGGTAGTTTTAATTGGTAAACAGCAAAACCACAAACAAACGCGGTAGCAAAATAGATTAGTTCCATAATTCTTAATATCACTTCATTTGGTATTGCAGTGTAGCGAAAAACTCATATCAATGAAAATAAATATAGTGTAAAGACATGCTCATTTAATGAAGTTGATACTTTACTGCGTATGAAAAATGCTCATATAACACGTATTTAATCGTAAATAGCATGTAAATAACACTTTTTCACTGACAACCGCTTTTAAATATGGTTAAGATGCGATAACGAAGAGGTTTAAGTTAGAGCATATAACAGAGCCGCTCAGCTTAAGGAGAAATATATGTTTAAAAAGATTTTAGCATCGGTAGGTATTGGTGCCGCTAAAGTAGACACTATTTTAGAGACAGAGCACTTGCAACCAGGTCAGCTTTTCAATGCACAAATTGTAATTACTGCAGGTGATATAAGCCAAGAAATATCAGGCTTAGATTTGCTACTAATGACTCGTGTTAAAGTAGCAGGAGATGATGGGGATTATTTTACTAATCATGTAATTGATCAGTGGCGCATCACTGAAATTGGTACAATTGAGCCTGGCGAAGTTAAAAGTATTCCTTTTGAGGCGCGTCTTCACTCTGAAACACCAATTACAGAAATTAATGCAGGTTACAATCAATCTCACGTTTGGCTAGAAACTGGTTTGGATATTGATTTAGCACTTGACCCTACTGATAAAGACCATTTGCATATTTACCCTAATGAAGCAGTTAAAACCTGTATGCAGGCAATGGAAAAATTAGGTTTTAGCTTAGCTAAAGCTGATGTGGAGAAGGGGCATTTACGCGCATCTACATTTCAGTCTGTATCTGGCTGTTATCAAGAGCTTGAATATAAACCTAATAGCAGAAGCTTATTTGGCATTCAGGAAATTGAATTGTCGTTTGTGCCGGAAGCGCATAAAACACATGTTTTAATTGAGCTCGATCGTGCTTTTAAAGGTGATGGTTATATTGACGTAACAATAGAGCATGATCATGTTAATCTTTCACAGCTTTGTGATCAGTTAGAGCGTTTATTTGCTTAATACTCGCCAGTGATTTAAACAAACCCAGCTTAGGCTGGGTTTTTGTCTATAGGATTTAATATGCAGTTTAAATGTGAGTCATTTGAGGCTTTTGATACACATACACTTTTTACTATTGTACGCGGTCGGGTGGATGTGTTTGTAGTTGAGCAGGCTTGTCCTTACCCAGAGTTTGATGATAATGATGTTGCTGTGACTACTCGGCACATATATAGCATTGATAATAATAAGTTGCTTAGCTACGCTCGTTGTTATGATAGAAACGCGCAGTACAGCTCAATAGGGCGTGTTTTAGTGAATGAAAAGGTACGAGGCAAAGGTTATGCAAGTGAGCTTGTAGCTACAGCTATAAATTGTTGTAAAGACCAGTGGCCTGAGCGTGATATTTACATTGGCGCGCAAACATATTTACTCGACTTTTATCGCTCATTTGGTTTCGAAAGTGTGGGGGAAGAGTACCTTGAAGATGGTATTCCTCATCAAGACATGATTTTAAAAGTGGTTTAGTGATTTTAGTTACGCTAAGTGACTTAATTTAATAGCTAACAAAATAGCCCACAAATGTGGGCTATTTTTATAGTGCTTAACCTAATAACGAATGTAAAAAAACTGTACCTATTGCTAGTGGGCATACAAACTTAGTATACCAAGGCCATATTTTCCAAAAAATGTATTATGGACTTCAGGGTTTCCCTGCTGAATAGCTTTGAGTAGTGAACCCCTGTACCAAATCCAACCAACAAATATACAACACATTAACCCTAATAGTGGTTGGGCAACTTTCGTTGTAAGTGTTATAACCAGACCAAATAAAGAGCTGAGATTGCATACAATTGTAATACTAACGACAGTAATTAAAGCGCCAATGAACCAAGTAGCTTGCACACGTTTCATTGCAAAGCGTTCTACTGTGTATGATACCGGTGCTTCAAGCATTGAGATTGATGATGTTAGCGCTGCTATGCTCATCAACGCAAAAAATGCAAAGCCAACAAATAAGCCTACGCTACCCATACCATCAAATAATGCAGGTAGTACTTGGAATACTAATGTATCTTCTGATAACAGCTTCCCTGTTACCGGTGAAAATATTTCTACGCCTTGTGCTTGAGCGACATACATTGCAGGAATAATAAGTAAACCTGCTACAAAGGCAATGAAGACGTCAATAAGGGTTACATAAGCACCTAATGAAACGAGGTTCTCTTTTTTACTAATGTATGAGCCATAAATAATCATTACACTGGTACCCAATGATAATGAGAAAAAAGCTTGGCCTAACGCACTGACTAATAACTGAGGATCAAAAATAGAAGAAAAATCAGGAACTAAGTACGCCTTTAAGCCTTCCATTGCGCCATTTTGCGTCATTACATAAGCAATTAATGAAAATAAAATTCCCAGTAATGCAGGCATTAAACGCTTTGACCATTTTTCTATACCATTTTCAACACCTCGACTAATAATAGCGACGGTTAATAAGATAAAGATCATAGTAAATATAATATTTCGCGTAAGTGATTGCTCGCTTAGCCATGTGGATGTAGAGTTTGCACCAACAAGCGTCGCTATTGGCTCTGCTGTTGCGCTGAGCATCCAACCGGCAACAATCGCGTAAAAACTTAATATAAATCCAGCACATAAAATACCGCCAAAACCAACAATAAACGCGAAGTGTTTTTGCCAAGGTCTATTAGATATTTTTTGAAGCGATGAAACTGCATTTGCTTGACCATGGCGACCAATCATAAGTTCGGCCATTAAAGCTGGGTAAGCCAAAAAGAACGCGAGTACTAAATATGCAACTAAAAAAGCAGCACCACCATTGCTGGCTGTTTGTGTAGGGAATCCCCAAATATTACCCAAGCCAACAGCAGAACCTGCGGCGGCCATAATAAAACCAAAACGAGAACTAAACTCGCCTCTAACTGCGCTCATATTATTGTACTTCTCTATTTTTTGACGGCGCAGACAATCTACTGGAAATGTAAAAAAATAAAAAGTGCTTATTTGCTGATCTCACACAATTTAGTATGCCAGTAGTATGGTATACGCGATGTTTTTAATAAATGTTACTGTATAGTTAAAGTTAACAGGTTGTTTTTGTTTTTAAAATGTTAATTACAGGGTGTAATTAATGCTTTACGCTTTGTGATGTTGAACGATAATAAGTGTAAAACAGGCTCCACCTAATTGGTTACTTTTACTTACTTTTACGCTGCCATGATGCCAATCAGCTACTTTTTCAACAATCGCAAGGCCAAGCCCATAGCTTTTATCTGCGCGGTTACGATGTTCTTCTTCTTTGAAAAATGGGCTAAATACGTTGTTAAAATTTTCTTTTGCTATACCAGGGCCATCGTCTTCAACAGTGATTACAAGCTGGTGTCCGTACACTTTAGCACTTAGATAAATATGTAGCTCTGCGAAGTCACAAGCATTATTTAATAAGTTAGTTATTGCACGAGCAAGCCAATGTAAGTCGGCATTGATAATGTCACTTGAGCTATTAAGTTGTACGTTGAGCATTTGCGATTCAAATTTAGGTGCAAGTTGTATTAATATATCACTGAGATAGTGCTTAATATTAGTTGAAGAGTAGGTCAATTTGTTGGCATTTTGCTCAAGCGTTGCAAAGGCTAAATAGCTTTTTAACATAGACTCCATATGGTCTAAATCGCTTTCCATACGGGATAAATATTTTTTTATTTGTTGCTCATCATAGCTATCAATAGCCGCATCTAATCCAAAGCGCAGGCACGCAATGGGTGTACGAATATCGTGAGATAAGCTTGACGCCATTAGTTTATTTTCGGCGACTAGTTTTTCTATCTGACTGGCCATTCTGTTAAATGTGAGCTCTACATCTTTTATGTAGGTGAAGTGCGACACTTTAATTCTTGCTTGTACATTACCTGAGGCAAACTTTTTAGCTGCTTCATTTAAGACTGTTAAGCGCTTTGCAAGAGGGGTAATAATAAACCCCATAAATACGCACAAACCAGCATAAAATAGTAGTGTTAAAAATATATCATTGCGCTGCTCAGTATCTACGCGTTTGTCTAACCGCATTGATATATGAAAGGGGCTTAATATTTGACTACTATAAAGCATATAGAAGCCTTGTTGATCTTCTAAAATCAACCCACCGGCAGTGTGCATCTGTAATAATAATGAAGGAGGTAGTGCGAGAGATTCATTGTGCTTGTAATCAATTAATAAATTAAACTCATTCGCTAGTTGCTTTACATAACGACCACGTTCAGAAGTTGGGATATTAGCTAATTGTTTGCTAAAGCCCATTATCATCTTACCTTGTACACTAAATTCATCTTCTGAGGTTTGTGTTTGTTGGCTAAATGCATCAATTAACCAGCCAAGTACAACGATAGATAAAAGCGCACTGCTAAGTAGTGAAATATAAAACGTCTTCACTTATGTATCACTTTTTACCATGCGGTAGATACGAGTAAGTAACCTCGTCCCCATATAGTTTTAATTTTAGTCGGATTTTGTGGATCATCATTAAATTTTTTGCGCAGTGCTGAAATAAGTACGTCAACACTTCTATCCAAGCCGTCATACTCACGGCCTTTTGTTGCTTTAAAAACAGCATCACGTGATACGACTTGACCCGCATTACTCGTTAAATAGTGAAGAAGTAAATACTCTGCGCTGGATATATTTATATCAAGATCGTTTAATTTTACGCTTCTAGATTCTGTGTTAATACTCAGCGCGCCAACCGTTATTAATTTTTCGTTTGCCAGTGATTTGTTTGGTTCATTATTTTGGCGAAGTGCAGCTTTAATTCTAGCTAAAAGTGCACGAGGGCGAACTGGTTTCATGACATAGTCACTTGCACCAACTTCTAACCCTATTACTTCATCCATTTCTTCATCGCGTGCGGTGAGCATTATAATAGGGGAGTTATAAAAGCTACGCAGTTCTCTGCATACGCTAATTCCGTCTTGTCCAGGAAGCATAATATCAAGTAGGACAATGCTAGGATTTAAGGTTTTTACTTGGCCAATAACCTCGTCGCCTCGATGGCATACATGGGTCGTATAACCTTGCTCCGTTAAGTATTCTGCAACCCACTGAGCGAGCGATACATCATCTTCAACGAGTAAAATAGTGCCGTAGTTATTCATAAATTATCCTTAATGTGTTTATTAAAATAATCGCCAACGGCGTTTCTTTTGTCTGTTTTGATATACCCACTGTAGTTTTACTTCTGTAAGGCTAATAACTTTAGATGTATTACTATCAAAGAGCTCAAATGAGATACTCTGCTGTGAATCAAAAGCATAATTAAAAGTTCCTTCCTTTTGTTTAAGCCAGCATTGCATAATGTACTTTGAGGTCGCATCGCGTAAGCAGTAATTGCCAAACGTTGGCTGATGCCATGTTAGAGTGATATCAGCATAACAGTTTCTTCCTTCTCTAAGTGCGACACAAGTATCTGGAAGCGCAATAAGAGCATTGGGCATTTCATCTGCTTTTGATAAAAATGCCGTAGGGAAAAGCAGAAAAGCACAGACCCATCTAAAATACATAACGAAGGCCTACCTTGGCTTGGTGTTGATATCTTCGAGTAATAATAGGGCTTTCATCAATCTCATTTGAAAACCAAGTCGTCAGCCATCCTGCTAAAAAGACCCAATCTTGGTTAATTGGGTACTCAGCATGGAATTCAAACATCATACTGCTACTTGCATTTGTTCTATAAATTGGACGATCACTCGTCGCTTCACTACTGTCTATACCAAAATAATAATTGGTGAAGTCACTAGAGTAAGCACTCAACCCAACTCCAGTTCTAAACTCCCAGTTACGCCAGGGTAAAATATGGCTAAAAAAGGTATTTACGATCCAGCCATTATGTGTGCCAGAAATGTCATGAAGGTATTCAAAAGAAATTTGTGAGTTTTCAAATCGACGAGTTAATCTGAGTCCGGTATCAAAATCGTAGTTACGTGTTTTTATACCCCTTAACTCATCGATAATGCCATCATTGTATAGACCAAGTCCTTTATCGTTAAAGCCACTTTGAACATTTGTACCTAAAATATCGAGACCCCAATCAAACTTGTCTATCAGGCTGTAACCTACAACAAGGCCGCCACTTAGTTGATTATGATCAAAGTCGAGATAAAAATTTTCATAAGATAGGGCAAGTGTTAAGTCAACCAGCATTCCATGGTCATAAGAGTCGACACCTATTAGGTAAGAGTCACCGATATGATAACCAACACCAGCGCTCCAATCCCATGCAAAACCTTGAGTTGGCTCTAAGGTGTTATCAGCATAATAACGATTACTTGCCATACTTGAAGTACTAAAAATACTCATACATAAGAGTGTAATGATAAAAAAAGTATAATTAAGTAAAGCGTTTTTCATCTCAAAAGAGCCTAATTATTATATGTTATAAAGCGTAGTATATTGTTAATACGTTCCTTAAATCTGTAAAAAAATGTAGCAAACATTAGAAATTACTGAACTTTAATTTTATCGATTAATATACTGCTTAAATAAAATTGCATCATTGGGGTTAATGCACTTATTTCTGTACGATTACATGGACCGCTAAGCTTTGTTAAGCTTGATAACTTAGATAGTGTTTTGTAGCTAGGAATTTGTATTTCTTTACCTAACCTTGCTAAACGTGCCTCTTCTGTATTTTGCTGGTGGATAAAGGCAACAACTTCTAATTCATTCGTAATTTTTTGTTCTTCATTAAAACTATACACTAGCGGCTCACGATGAAAGCTTGCGCTGTCGATTGAAGACTTAGCAAACCAGACAATGTCGCCAGACTTTTTATGAGTTAGACGCATGCTGACTTGAGCAAAAATAGTGGCACATTGTTGAATTGGGTACTGTTGGGCAACCTCTGTATAAAACGAAAAGGGCTTTTTTGGCTGTTTAATTAAATATTTTGTATCGTCTGTAAATGACAAATCAAGCTGCTGTATAGTAAGAACATAGTCACTATTATTTTTTGTCGTTACTTTTAATGCTTTGTCGTTTAATGCTTGGCTTATTTGCGATAATAGTGTGTCTGTTAGGCTTGCTTTGTCTGAAATTATCTTAACAGTTTGATTTTTTATAACTTTATGTGCAGGTAATTGAACAGATTTAACTTTTGGTGACGAATGAGTCGTTTCATATTCAAGCTGGTATGTTTGGCTTTTTAAGTTAGGCTTCAACGGCATAGCTAAAGGCTCCGCTGGTTGTTTTGTGATAACACACCCGCTTAAAAATAAAATAAAAAGTGACACAACTAAAAAACGCATAAGTACTTCACACCCACTAAAAATACAATAATCGTCGTATTGTACGTTAGTCCAAACAAAACTTCATGATATTATGTACCTAGATGTAGTTTAAAAAGATAAAAATTATAAAAAATGAAGTACCTCCCCCTGTATTGTATGGCCTTCTAGCGCTGTGTTTATTGCTTAGCTCAATAGATGTAGTAGCAAAAGCGGATCCCGGTTGGGATTCATTTGTAAAAAAGTACGGTCGCTATGCCGAAAAGAAACTAAAGAGTAAAGGTATTCCCGGTGCGGCATTATCGATAGTTAATATTCAAAATAGTGACTACATTCATCCGATAGGAGCTACCAAAGCACGTAATGGGCAAAGTGTTGATGCTCATACTCGTTTTAGATTGGCATCTGTGTCTAAAACCTTTGCAGGTTCGTTAGCTGCAAAGCTAGCCTCTGACGGGATATTAAGGTTAGATGAACCAATAAGTAATTATATTCCAGAGTTCAAAAACACAGTGTATGAAGATGATTTAAAAGTATTTCACCTTTTAAGTCACTCAAGTGGTTTAGTACCAAATGCATACGATAACTTAATTGAGTCGCGTATGCGCTACCCCGATATTGTTGAAAAGCTACTTAGCGTTAAGCCAATTTGTGAACCCGGACAATGCTACGGTTATCAAAATGTAATGTTTAGCTTAATTGACGATGTGATTTTTCACGCTACAAATAAAAGTTATTCCCAATGGTTAAGTAAAGCTGTTTTTTTACCTCTGAAAATGGCAGATGCCAGTTTAGGTTATGACGGTATGGTAAAAGATAAAAATTTTGCACTCCCTCACGTGCGTGGTAAAAAGCGTTGGTATACTGCTAAACTTAAAAAAAATTACTATAAAGTAGGGCCCGCAGCAGGTGTTAATGCCAGTGCTAGTGACATGGCTATTTGGTTAAAAGCGCAACTAGGACAATACCCTGATGTTCTATCGCTAGATGCGTTAGCAAAACAAACACGTCCTTATACACATACAAAAAAAGAACTTTATCGCAGGGTGTGGAAAAAGCACCTTAATGAAGCATATTACGGCTTAGGCTGGCGTGTTTATAACTACGCGGAAGAAACGCTTTATTATCATAGCGGGTGGGTGCAAGGCTATAGAAGTGATGTGGTTGTATTTCCTCACTTAAATATTGGTTTTAGCTTAATAGTTAATGCTGAAACTGGCGTAATCAATGAACTAACGACTGAATTCATCGACAGACTATTAGAATACAAACGAGGTAAAAAAATATGAATAATAAAATAATATTAGCAATCATTTTTTTAGTTATGTTATTTAATTGTAGTTTGGCATTTGCAACACCGGATGAAATATATTTGTTTCGTCATAGCGAAAAATTAGCGGGTAAAAATCCAGCGCTCTCAGAGGCGGGAAAGGCACGTGCAAATAATTTAGTTACTTTTTTTAAAGAATATCAAAAGATACATATTTTCAGCAGCAACTATAAACGTACGTTACAAACAGCAGCTCCTTTGCAGGCATATTTTAATATCGACGTAAATGTGTATAACGCAGGTGAGCTAAGTGATTTAAAAAATGAGTTACTAAAACTAAAAGGTGTAGTTGTTGTTATTGGGCACAGTAATACAACACCGCAACTAGCCGAGCTACTTTCGAATGAAAAAGTGCTAGCAATGAGTGAAACACAATTTACTCAGTACTTTATATTAAATAAGAAGCCCAGTAGTACTGGCAGTGAATATGATGTAACCCATCATAAAATGAGTTTTTAATTTAAAACGTTAAATAACAAAAAACCAGCATTAAGCTGGTTTTTTCATTAAACACACTAGGTTACTTAAAATAGTAATTTAGTTACGTGGTAAATGTATTTTTCTCTCAGCACTTTGAAGATAAAGTACAATAGTGTGACCAATTGTTTGTAACTTAGTCGCACCAGTTTCACGTACGATAGCTTCAAAAATAAGAGCTTTAGTTTCACGATCGTCAGTCGGCGCTTTCACTTTAATCAATTCGTGAATTTCTAACGCACTTTTAATTTCCATTACTACGCCTTCGGTTAAACCGTTAGAACCTAGTAAAACTACTGGCTTGAGGCTATGTGCCTGACCTTTTAAAAACTGCTTTTGTTTATTTGATAATGTCATGTTTATACAAATTTTGCTGAATATGGGTTGAATTAAGGGTATTCTACCGCCATCTAAAGAATATTACTAATTAGTTGCGTGTTAATTTATGACAAATAAAAAACAGTCAGCCAGTTCACAGCGATGGCTGAAAGAACATTTTGATGATAAATATGTTCAAGAAGCGCAAAAAAAGGCTGGCGTTCTAGAGCGGTTTTTAAATTAGATGAAGTTCAGAACAGAGATAAGATACTGCGTCCGGGTATGACAGTTGTAGATTTAGGGGCCGCGCCGGGTAGTTGGTCACAATATTTAGCCGAAAAAGTGGGTGATAAAGGTCAAGTAATAGCATGTGATATTTTACCGATGGATTCCCTTGCAGGTGTAGACTTCTTACAAGGTGACTTTCGTGAGGAGGCTGTATTAAATGCATTATTAAAACGCATTGATGGGAAAAATGTTGATGTGGTATTCTCTGACATGGCACCAAATATGAGTGGTAATAATTCAGTTGATCAAGCTGGTAGTATGTATTTGGTAGAGCTTGCATTAGATATGTGTAGCCAAGTGCTAAAGAAAAATGGTGCATTTATTGTTAAAGTGTTTCAAGGTGAAGGCTTTGATCAATACTTACAAGACGTACGTAATAGTTTTAAAGTAGTGAAGATACGTAAACCTGATGCCTCGCGTGCCCGTTCTCGGGAAGTATATATAGTAGCGACTGGATACAAACTGTAGTACAGTTGCTTGGCGTTTAGTTGAATTTAAATTAATTGGATACAAGAGGTTAACCCCTTGAGCGATATGGCGAAAAATTTAATACTATGGCTGGTCATTGCAGTTGTGCTGATGTCAGTCTTTCAGAGCTTTAATGGTGGCGATCAAGTTGATCGTCAGACAAGCTATAGTCAATTTGTTAAAGACGCCCGAAATGGCTCTATACAAGAAGTGGCAATTGAAAGTACCAGTGGGACAATTACAGGTACTAAAACCAGTGGCGAACGTTTTCAAACGATTATGCCTATTTATGACAAAGATATTTTAAATGACTTATTAAAAAGTAATGTGAATGTGAAGGGTGTAAAACCTGAAGAACAGTCATTTTTAGCAAGTATATTTATTTCTTGGTTCCCAATGATACTGCTTATTGGTGTATGGATATTCTTCATGCGTCAGATGCAAGGCGGCGGCGGTAAAGGCGCTATGTCATTTGGTAAGAGTAAAGCGCGTTTAATGAGCGAAGATCAAATTAAAACAACGTTTGCAGATGTTGCTGGTTGTGATGAAGCGAAAGAAGATGTTACCGAATTGGTAGACTTTTTACGTGACCCTTCTAAGTTTCAAAAACTTGGCGGTAGTATTCCTAAAGGCGTACTAATGGTTGGTCCTCCTGGTACTGGTAAAACGTTACTTGCAAAGGCTGTTGCGGGTGAAGCGAAAGTACCGTTTTTTACAATTTCTGGTTCAGATTTTGTTGAAATGTTTGTAGGTGTTGGTGCATCACGTGTACGTGACATGTTTGAGCAAGCTAAAAAAGCAGCGCCTTGTATTATCTTTATAGATGAGATTGATGCTGTTGGTCGTAAACGTGGTGCTGGTATGGGCGGCGGTAACGACGAACGTGAGCAAACACTTAACCAAATGCTAGTAGAAATGGATGGCTTTGGTGGTAACGAAGGTATTATCGTTATTGCAGCAACTAACCGACCAGATGTATTAGACCCAGCATTACTTCGTCCAGGTCGTTTTGACCGTCAAGTAGAAGTAGGTTTACCTGATATTCGTGGCCGTGAGCAAATACTTAAAGTACACATGCGTAAGGTGCCATTAGGCGATAACGTTGAAGCGGCACTTATTGCACGTGGTACACCTGGTTTTTCTGGCGCTGATTTAGCGAACTTAGTAAATGAAGCTGCACTTTATGCCGCACGTGGCAATAAGCGTGTTGTAAGTATGGCTGAATTTGACGCTGCTAAAGATAAAATCATGATGGGTGCAGAACGCAAAACCATGGTGATGAGCGAGCAAGAAAAAGCAATGACTGCGTATCATGAAGCAGGTCACGCAATTGTTGGTCGTATGGTTCCTGAACATGATCCAGTTTACAAAGTATCTATTATTCCACGTGGCCGTGCGCTAGGTGTAACAATGTACTTGCCTGAACAAGACCGTGTTAGTCATTCAAAAGAGCTTTTAGAATCAATGATTTCTAGCCTTTACGGTGGTCGAATTGCTGAAGCGCTTATTTATGGTGCTGATAAAGTAACAACAGGTGCGAGTAATGATATTGAACGAGCTACAGATATTGCTCGTAAAATGGTTACACACTGGGGTTTAAGTGAAAAGCTCGGTCCGTTACTTTACGCTGAAGATCAAAATGAAATGTATATGGGTGGCGGCGGCAGTCGTGCATCTAGCATGTCAGACGACACAGCAAAGATAATTGATGCAGAGGTTCGATTACTTTCAGATCGTAACTATCAACGAGCAGAAGAAATATTAAAAGAAAACATTGATATTCTTCACTCAATGAAAGATGCCCTGATGAAGTATGAAACTATTGATGCTAAGCAAATTGATGATTTAATGGCGCGCCAACCAGTGCGTGAACCGCGTGATGCACATGACCGCCATGAAGCAAAACCGGTAAAAGCTGAAGAATCTCAAGAGCCAGTTAGCGATGAAAGTCAAAAATCGGATGATTCATCGAAAAAAGATGAAACAAACCTTGATGATAAAGCTGAATAATCGTTAAAATAGCGAATGAAAGCCCCGTACTTCGGGGCTTTTTTGTATCAGTTATTTATACCAATTTTATTGATGGATGTTCATTCTAGCGAATTAAATAACTCACTAACTTCGCTGAGAAATTATTTATATAGAATAACTATATGTCATAATTCCGCCTTGTAATTAAGCTATTTACTTATCGCTATAATAGATCATTAATTTAATTTTATTGGAAAAAGAATAAAGGTTGGCAATGACTAACATATTAAAGCTTCCCAGAGGACGTACGCTTAATATTGAAAAGCCCGTTATTATGGGAATATTAAATGTAACGCCGGATTCATTTTCTGATGGTGGGCAGTTTTTAGACCCAACAATAGCACTGAAACGTGCAATGCAGTTATTGGATGATGGTGCGAAAATTGTAGACATAGGCGGAGAATCTACCCGCCCAGGCGCACCAAATGTGAGTTTGAAAGATGAACTTGCCCGCGTAATTCCCGCTATTAAAGCAATACGTGAGCACAGTGATTGCATTATTTCAATTGATACCAGTAAAGCGCAAGTAATGGAACAAGCAATACTCGCAGGGGCTGATATAGTCAACGATGTAAGAGCTTTGCAAGAATTAGATGCGTTAGAAACGGTTGCGCACTATGAAGATGTAGCAATTTGTTTAATGCATATGCAAGGGCAACCTCGCAGTATGCAATGTGCACCTCATTATGATGATTTGTTTGCAGATATAAATATGTTTTTTAGTCAACGTATTAAAGCCTGTGAAACAGCCGGGATTAAGTTTGAACGACTTATCCTAGATCCTGGTTTTGGATTTGGAAAAACGCTTAACCATAACTATCAAATATTGGCTAAGTTTAATGATTTTAATAAATTGGGTTTGCCATTATTGGCTGGTTTATCTCGTAAATCGATGATAGGTAATTTATTAAATAGAGAAACAAGTGAGCGATTGGCAGGTAGCTTAGCAGGTGCGCTAATCGCGGCGCAAAATGGCGCAAAAATTATTCGCGTACATGACGTAAAAGAAACCGCAGACGTGCTTAGTGTATTACGAGCCTGCGAACAAGGAATACAATAATGAAAGAAAGAAAATATTTTGGCACTGATGGAGTGCGTGGATTAGTTGGTACAGCACCTATTAACCCTGAGTTTGCTATGAAATTAGGTTGGGCAGCAGGGCGTGTTTTATCTCTGGGTGGCACTAAAAAAGTAATTATTGGTAAAGATACACGTATCTCAGGTTATATGCTTGAAACAGCACTTGAAGCTGGGTTAATTGCCGCAGGTATTGACGTCGTGTTACTTGGCCCTATGCCAACGCCTGCTGTTGCCTATTTAGCGCAAACGTTTCGTGCGGAAGCGGGAATTGTAATTAGTGCATCACACAACCCTTATTACGATAATGGTATTAAGTTTTTTAACGGACAAGGCCTAAAGCTAGCTGATTCCGTAGAGCTTCAAATAGAAGCGATGCTTGATGAGCCAATGACTTGCGTTGCATCTGATAAATTAGGTAAAGCATCTCGTTTAGTCAGTGCAGATGGTCGTTACATAGAATTTTGTAAAAGTCAGTTTCCACAAGGTTTGTCATTAGAGGGTCTCAAAGTCGTCGTTGATTGTGCTAATGGTGCTACATATCATATTGCTCCTTCTGTTATGCGCGAACTTGGTGCTGAAGTAATTACCCATGCGTGTGAGCCAAATGGCGTAAACATAAATCATGAATGTGGTGCTACACACGTAGATACACTTAAACGTAAAGTACTTGAATTTAAAGCAGACGTAGGTATTGCTTATGATGGTGATGGTGATCGCGTTATGATGGTTGATCATAATGGCCGTGTATTTGATGGTGATGATCTAGTTTATATAATTGCGTGTCAAGCAGCCCAAGAAGATAACTTAGGTGGTGGCGTAGTTGGGACTGTTATGTCTAACATGGGTCTTGAAAATGCTTTAAAAGCCAAAGGAATTGAGTTCGCACGTAGTAAAGTAGGCGATCGCTACGTTATGGAATTACTGCAACAGAAGGGTTGGAAAATTGGTGGGGAAAGCTCGGGCCATGTTCTAAATCTAGATTTGATAAGTACCGGAGATGGTATTATTTCAAGCCTACAAGTATTGGCTGCAATGGTTGCACAAAACCGTACTCTACAAGACTTAGGTGCAGGCTTTACTAAATACCCAATGAAAATGATTAACGTACGTTATACACCGGGAACTGATCCAACGAGTACAACAGAGGTCCTTGCAGCTGTTGCCGAAGTAGAGAAAAGCTTAGGCGATAAAGGGCGCGTTTTACTTCGTAAATCAGGTACTGAGCCTGTTGTGCGTGTTATGGTTGAAGCAGAACAAGAAAAAATAGTACTCGATAGTGCGCAAAAAATTGCGACAGTTGTCGAATCTATGAGCAAATAAACTGATTGATAACAATAACCTCTTGTAACTTTGGGCGAGAAAAGTTAATATCTCGCCCGCTTTCTAATGTGGAGTGGAAAAATGGCAATACGCAAGCCAATGATCGCAGGCAACTGGAAAATGAACGGTTCGTTAGAGCTAATTAAAGAAATGTCTGGTGCCATCAACAATGTTAAATCAAAAGAGATAGACATTGTCTTATTTCCCCCTTTCCCATTAGTATCATCAATGGTTTTAACCGGAGTCTGTACAGGAACGCAAACTGTTTCTGAAAACGAACCAGGCGCCTTTACCGGTGAAGTTGATGCGAAACTTATTAAAGATTTAGGCGCGAAGTACGTGCTAGTAGGTCATTCAGAACGACGTAGTATTTATAATGAAAGTAATACTACGGTCGCTGAAAAATTTGCTCGAGCTCAAAATGTTGGTCTCATTCCAATCTTATGTGTGGGTGAAAGTGAAACAGAGCAAGAAAATGGTAAAACTGAGCTTGTCGTTTCTACACAAATTGATGCAATAATTAATAAATTAGGTGTAGCGGCACTAAAAGATTCTGTGATAGCATACGAACCCGTTTGGGCCATCGGCACAGGTAAAACTGCATCGCCAGAACAGGCACAAAACGTTCACAAATTTATCCGTGATAAAATTGCTTCATTAGATGGCAATTTAGCACAAGGGCTTACCATCTTATATGGTGGTAGCGTTAATGAAAAAAATAGCGAATTATTATTTGCACAAACAGATATAGACGGTGGCCTAATTGGTGGTGCTAGTCTAAAAGCAGATTCATTTATTGCAATTTGTAAAAGTGCAGAAGGAACCGTATAAGATGTACGAAATTTTATTAGTAGTTTATTTAGTTGTTGCCTTGGCATTAGTTGGTATGGTTTTAATCCAACAAGGTAAAGGCGCAGATATGGGCTCTTCATTTGGTGCCGGTGCGTCTGCTACTGTTTTTGGATCGTCAGGTGCTGGTAATTTCATGACGAAAACAACGACAAGTTTGGCAACTGTATTTTTTGTTTTAAGCATTGTTTTAGGTAACCTTACTGCGGGTCAAATTAAAAAGACTGACGAATGGGAAAATCTAGAAGCAGCGCCTGCAGTTGAAACAGTGTCTCCTGTAGAAGAGGATGTTCCTGTAACATCTACGAAAGAGAAAAGCTCTGACGTACCAAATTAATTTAACTTAAATAAATGTTAGACGATTTATATTCCTCATTTAAATCATTAAGTTTAACACTTAAGCGAAAGCTTGAAATGCGGATGTGGTGGAATTGGTAGACACGCCACCTTGAGGGGGTGGTGCTTTAGGGCGTGGGGGTTCAAGTCCCCCATCCGCACCAAATTTAATAAACCAGTAACAGCAATGTTACTGGTTTTTTTTTAATAAAAATAATTTTGATTGTTTTTCGAACTACTCAGCCTGTTTTTAAATTATTTCATATAAATTCGCGAAAAATCACAAAAAAACTAGAAATATTACAAATATAGTTAACACTTATGGTTATTAAGCCGATAATAGTTATAGACAATAAAATAAGGTAATCAATATGGCCGCAGGCTTCTCTTTTCAAAACCTAAGCATAACTAAAAAAATACATGCAATAACATGTATTGCAGTTTTGGCTTTTTTAGCGATCGTTCTGATCAATTATTTTGCAATGAATGATAATAGGATATCACTTAATGAAATGGAGAGCTCTACATACAAGGTTGTTAAGCTTACTTCAGAAAATGTTAGTACTTTAGAAAAGTTAGACGAGCTTTATACTCAAGCTGTCACATTCGGTGAGCAAGACCTTGTTGTTAAAGCAAGTGACACTTATAAATTGTTAGAAACGAATATTAATTTAATTGAACAGATAAATGAATCCTATATAAACAGTGAGACAAAAAAGCAGTTAGCTAATTATGAAGAGATATCTTCGATTATTGCCAATGGGATGGTTAGTGGCACTGCTGATTTTAGTAAAATTCAACAGCAAGCTCAGTTAAAAACATCTCTTTATAACGAGGTCTTAAGTAATTTTAAAAGTGCGCAACAAAAAGCAGACAATCGTTTTTTTGAACTTGTTACTAGTACCAAAGATCGTTCTGACTATGCATTAACTTTAATGCTAGTCGTATCCGTCGTATCGTTAATATTACTATTATTTATGGCCGTTTGGATTGCCAGAGGGATTGGCTCGTCAGCTAGTGATGCTGCAAATAACTTAAGCTTATTAGCAAGCGGTAAAGGCTCTCTTAGTACACAATTAAAAGTAAGCTCTGAAGATGAAATAGGGCAAGTATCAATTAACTTTAATGCGTTTATTACTCTGCTTAGAGAAACTGTACTTGAGGTTATTGCCGTGTGCGAACCTTTGATGGAAAATTCTACGCGACTTGTTCAGGGGATGGAGCAAGCTGAGCGTGCCACAACGAAACAAACTACCGATGCTGAAATTGTTAAGCAATCAATGGAAGAAATGAAGCAAAGCGTTGGTGATATATCTCAATCAGCCGCTAGTGCTTCCCATGCAGCTGAAACAGCAGAAAAAGAGGTCGAACAAAGCAGAACTCAAGTACAGATGTCAGTAACTGCATCTCGCACGCTTAGTAATGAAATAAACCAAGCTGCTACTACAATAAATAAACTGGCGGATGATACAAAAAATGTATCACAAATATTGAATGTAATTACTTCTATTGCAGATCAAACTAATTTACTTGCACTTAACGCCGCCATTGAGGCAGCTCGTGCTGGTGAGCATGGCCGTGGTTTTGCTGTTGTAGCTGATGAAGTTCGTGAATTAGCATCTCGTACAGCACATTCGACCAATGAAATACGCGAGTTATTAGGTGCATTAACAACGGCTGCTAATGAATCTGTGACAGCGATGACTTCGGCAAGAGACATGGCTACTGATAATGCGACCGCAGCAGAAAAAACAGGGATTTCTATTGAAAAAATTGCAGAGCAAATGCTCGAAATAAATGGAATGAACTCTCAAATAGCTGCTGCTACGGAAGAACAAACCTCTGTAGCTGCAATGGTAGTAGAAAACGTATCGAATATGCACGTATCGTTTGAGGATACCATGGACTCATTATTGGCAGCACGTGATGTTGCTAAAAACCTTCATTACCTATCAGATAACTTATTAGATGCAACAGCTAAATTTAGAATAGAGTAGTAATACTTTTAAGTAACTATATTTATTAAAACTAAAAAAACCACAATTAAAAATAATTGTGGTTTTTTTATTCATCAGTAAATTAAAATTTACCAACTACCTTTACGCTATCATTGACCTTTGCACTATCAACATAACCTATTGCGTCGTTGTTTGCTGCAACAAAGTCGAGTACTGCTTGATCATTATCTAGCTTTTCAGGAGGGGTTCCTTTACCTGTAAATACCAGCTTTGACCAATAGGCATTGAGCTGACTACTCGATTTACCAACAACCTTATCATTAAACTCATCGGCAACACTATTGCCATTTTGGTTTACTGGATTCACTTTCGCACCATTATCAAATGATTTACTTTTACCTAAATAAATCTTTTTGATTGTATCTGCATCAAGGTTACTTGTATTACTCGCATTTACGATAACAGCTACCTCAGCAGAGGCGCTGATTGAGCATAATGTTAGTGCACTGGCTAAAATTAACTTCTTCATGGTTTGCTCCAATTAAAATACTAGGTCTATGCCTACAGCAATAACATCAGTTTCTGTATCTGTTATGTCATCTTCAAATCGACTAAAATCTATTTTAAATGCAGCAGAAGGGTGGAAGTCGTATCGAGCACCAATAGTGTAAACATTACTTTGTGCACGAACACCTTCTAAAGCGCCATTCACTGCGGCATTAAGACTTGGAATCGCTTGAATTTTATCAAAACGAGAAGAATCATGTTTATCGTCATTGTCTTCATAGGTGAAATGAATGATGACGTCATCTAATCTGTAACCTACTGATGCATAATATTGAGATTGCTCAGCTAAAATACTGTTCTCAACTTCAAGCTGTGTGTATTCTGCATCAAACAAAATGTCGTTGTAGTCAATTGAAAAACCTAAACCAATGAATGTGCTATTATCTTCATCAATAGCTATATCATCCGCTAGGCTAGTCAAATTACTTGCTCTAAGTATATCTTCCAGGCCGTTCAATGCTGCGCCTGTTGAGTCATTTGAATCAAGCTCAAAAGAGGTTTCAGCAACTAAGTAAGCTGCACGGAGGCTTAACCAATCGCGAGACATTGTCCAGTTTATACCTGCAAAATTGTTTAACTCGGCTTTATCGTTAGCACTTACAGCATCAATTTCACCATCAAAACCACCGTAAATAACCTGTAGGGTTGAATCCCAATCACCTAATTGAGTGTTGTGTAGTAGACTTAAGCCTTCATAAGTTGAAAATGGAATGTTGTAAACAGATTGTGGAGGCCTAACCCATCTATAGGCATAGCCTACATCAATAAAGTCAGAATAACGGTAAAAAGGAACTCGCATTTTACCTGCGCTTAACTGCAACTCATCTGAAAACTCATAAGTAACATATGCCCACTCAAACTCCGCGTCGAAATCATTATCACCACGGGCTACAATTTGAGCTGTTGCGCTTAACTTATCTTGCAAATCCGCAGATAACTGCAGCGCAAATACACTTTCGTTTTTAAACGAAATGTTGTCGTCATACCCATATAATGTGTTATCACTATCTAGGCTTTTTCCGCCAACAATTGATGCAAATCCATTTATTCGTACTTCAGCACTTGTATAACTTGATACTAAAGCTGCACATACCGCTACTGCTACAGATAGCTTTTTCATATGTATTTCCTGTTTAATTTAAATGTTGATTTCATTTTCATTATAGGTACTTATTTAAAATATATCTAATAAATAGAGACGTTTATAATATTATATAAAATATAAGCGCTTCTTTTTAAAGGTGATAATAATAATTATACGAATTGTTGTTATTTGTTATATTAATAATGTGACTCCCGACACAGGATAAGTATTGACGATTAATATTGTTGGGATTATTGAGGTTTTAATTAGTTGAAAATGGAAGGTCATTCAATGACAAAAAAATTGTAACTTAGCAGGCTAAGTTACAATTTTTGTATTTTTTGTTAATTCATATTTTAAATATGTGTATTGCTAACGCTGTTTTATATCGGATAAGCACTTAACAATAAAGTTAGTCTCAAAACTTTCCAACGACCTTGACTTTATCATTTACTTTCCCACTTTCGACATAACCTATAGCATCACCATTTGCTGCGACAAAATCTAGCACTGCTTGGTCGTTATCTAATTTTACAGGGGAGTCCCTTTGCCTGTAAATATAAGTTTCGACCAGTATGCATTAAGTTGGTTACTCGATTTTCCAACAACTTTATCATTAAATTCGTCGGCTATTGCATTGTCATTTTGATTTACCGGATTGACCTTTGTTCCATTGTCAAATGACTTACTTTTTCCTAAGTAGATCTTTTTGATTGTGTCCGCATCAATATTACTTGCGTTGCTCGGATTAATAATAACGGCTACTTCTGCAAATGTGTTGATTGAGCACAATGAAAATACGCCAGCTAAAATAATTTTTTTCATCATTTGCTCCAATTAAAATACTAAATCAACGCCGACAGCAACAACATCAGTTTCAGTGTCTGTTATGTTATTTTCATATCGGCTGAAGTCAATTTTAAAGGCTGCTGAAGGATGAAAATCATAACGAACACCTATTGTATAGACATTATCTTGGGCATTGAATGCATCAAAAGAGCCATTAATTGCAGCGTTTAGTGCAGGGATCTCTGGTATTTGATCATAGCTTGATGAGTCATTAGCATCATCATTATCTTCATAAGTAAAATGAACAATTATTTCATCCATTCGATAACCGATAGATGCATAGTATTGTGTTTCTTCTGGTAGTAGGCTGTCACCTGGGTTTAACTTAGTGTATTCAGCATCAAAAAGCACATCATTATAATCTATAGAAAAGCCTAAAGCGTAAAACCGTGCATCTTCTTCATCTATATCTAAACTTTTTGCTTGCTCGACAAGACCATTTTCGTTCAATGTCGCTAATAAGCCATATAGTGAGCTATCGGTTGATAGCTCTGTAGATGACTCTGCCTGTAAATATGCTACTCGCGCACTAAACCAGTCTCGTGTTACAGACCAGTTAATACCAGTAAAATCATTTAATATAGTTTTAGAAGCAGAGCCGTTGAGGTTTCCATCATACGATCCATAAATAAGTTGTAATGAAGAGTCCCAATCACCCATTTGAGTATCATATAGCAAGCTTAATCCTTCATATGTTGAAAAAGCAATGCTATATACTGATTGTGGGGGACGTACCCATCTATATGCATAGCCTACATCTAAAAAATCAGAGTACTTATAAAATGGAGCTCGCATTTTACCTGCGCTTATTTGTATTTCATCGTTTAATTGATATGTTAAATAAGCCCATTCAAAATCGGCATCAAAATCATTGTCACCACGAGCAACAATCTGTGCAGTGGCTGTTAATTTCTCTTGTAAATCCGCTGATAATTGTAATGCAAAAACACTTTCATTTTTAAATGATATGTCGTCGTCATAACCATAAATAGTTTGCTCACTATCTAGACTTTTTCCGCCTATAATTGATGCAAAGCCATTAATTCTTACTTCGGCATTTACATAGTTTGTTGCAATCGCGCAACAAACCGCTACTGCTACTGATAGCTTATTCATGTATGTTTCCTACTTGTTGTTTAAATGTTAATTCACTTTAATTGTAGTAGCATAAAAACAATTTATCTAATTAACAGAATGATTTTGTTGTTTAACTTTATCATTTTACGAGATTAAGTCAGAAGGCTATAAATGTATAATGAAATTCTTTGATAAGTTTTATGTAGATAAACCCGAGCTGTGGTTGCGTTAATTAATTTGAGAACTGGATAATAAATCTATCTCGAATAGTTATTTTCAGCGCTAACTACGTTGAATTTACTTGCAGTAGGCAAGCTATTGACGCGTAAATTCGCCTTGTTTTTTATTGAGAATATCGGGCTAAACAAAATAAATTTAAATATCACCATGATTCACTATATTAGTAAATCTCTTAACCAGAGTTCAGGTTAAGTAACAACATAAGTCGCTTTTATAGATGTTTTATGAAAAATTTATACATTTCTTTACAATTCTGCCATATAATACCCCTCCAGAGGAAAGATGCTATTTAGCGTCTTTTTTTATACCTGAAATTTATATTATCAAAATATAAACGCATAACTAATCATACGGTATCCTTTGGAGAATATTTTGAAACTACGCAACCTCTCACAGCTAAGCATAGCAATTCTTGCTGCACTGACGACCTCAATACATGCTGAAGAAGCTAAAACAACAGCAAAACAAGATGCATTTGAAAAAATCGAAGTAACAGCGCGTAAACGTACAGAGAGTCTGTTCGAATCTCCAACCGCTATCACATCAATTGGTGCCAACTTAATTGATAAAGCCAATATGAGTAACCTTGAAGATATTGGAAAATATGTACCAAACCTTAATATTACTCGCTATGGCGTAGGTAATGCGGCTCATGCTTCAGTGTTTATTCGTGGCATTGGTTTGCAAGATCACATTATTACTACTGACCCTGGAGTCGGTGTTTATCTTGATGGTGTTTATTTAGGCCGTCAAATGGGCTCTAACTTATCATTACCAAATGTTGAGCGTGTTGAGGTACTTCGTGGTCCACAAGGTACTTTATATGGCCGTAATACATTAGGTGGTGCAGTAAATGTAATTACAAAACAACCCGGTGATGAAGGTATTATTACAACGACAGCAAAAGTTGGTAGCCGTGGGCGAATTGCTGGTGATGTGTATTTTAATAACGCGCTTTCTGATGATGTGAGTATGTCTGCCAGTGCATCGTACAAAACACGTGATGGTGTGGGCGAAGCTGTTAACTTAACGAATCCAGAAAAAGAAATAGGCGAAGAAGAAGAGTTTAGCGGTCGTATTGCACTTAAGTGGCAAGCTAATTCAGATTTAGCATTTACTTTTTCTTTAGATGGTGTTGATAATGAATCTGGCCAGTCGCCTTATACAATTGAGTTGACAGAACCCCTCGATCCAAATGATGTTTTTAATGGTGATTTCCCATTATTAACTCAAGATTTAATTCCATCAGACCCTGATGATCTAGGCACAACGGTTGTTGGTATTGAATCTACGTCTTACTCAGGTTGGGGTACATCGTTTACCGCTGATTGGGCAATTAACGATACTTATACTGCTAAATTCATTTCAAGCTACCGTACATCTGAGTATGAAGGTGGCCTAGATGATGATGCATCACCTTTAAACTTATCTGAATTCCCTGAAGAGGGCGGTGCAGATCAGTACTCTTTTGAAGTTCAGCTAAACGCCACATTCGATAATATGGACTTTGTATCGGGTCTTTACTTTTTTAATGAAGATGGCTTTACACGTTCAGGTCCGTTTGTTTTTAGCCCATTTAATACACCTAATGGTTTATTAAATGATGGTGTAACGGAATCGTTTGGTGGTTACGGCGACTTTGAAATTAACCAAGAAACTAACTCATATGCCGCGTACATCAATGCCAGCTACGATTTAACTGACGATTTAACGCTTGGTGGTGGTCTTCGCTATTCACAAGATGAAAAAGATGCAAATGCTATATTCCCATCATTCCCAACTCGTAAATATGTCAGTGCAGATTTTGATGCAGTTACGTGGGATATAAATGCTTCTTATCAGCTTAGCAATAATATGAATGTCTATGGGCAAGTTCAAAAAGGCTATCAAACAGGTGGTTTCCCACCGCGCCCATTTGGCGGGCCAGACCAGTTTGTATCGTTTGATGAAACAAAAGCGATTAACTACGAAATAGGCTTAAAGGGTCAAGTACACGAAAATGTGTCTATGATGCTTGCGGTATTTGTGACTGATTACACCGATTTAGCATTACCGTTCTCTGACCCTACTTCAGGTGGTGGGTTTGTGACTATTGTCGAAAATGCTGGTCAATCTAAAGCGCAAGGTATTGAGCTTGAAACAACAGTGGCTATTACTGATGATTTTACAATTAGAAGTGCGGTAGGCTACTTAGACTCTGAAATTACCGAAGTATCAGAAGGGGTTCAAGGTATTGGTAAAGGTGATTCACCAGCACTGACACCTCGCTGGACTGTAATGATTGCACCATCTTACTTTATGGATTTAAGTAATGGCGGAACGTTAGCACTTAATGCTAATTATTCATTTAGAAGTGATATGCAAGGTCAATCTGTTTTTAACAAAAGTGAAACGATTGATTCTCGAGAATTGGTTGGCTTTAATATTTCGTACACGAATCCATATGGCGATATGGAAGTAACGTTATACGGCGAGAATGTTCTAAATGAAGTTTATGATGTAGGTCGCTTACAACAATCAGGTTTTGTTGGTGTAATGCGCAGTAATGACCGCAGCGAGTTTGGTTTGAAATTCAAAAAAGATTTTGAGCTATAATTAGTCAGTATTAACAAATATTGAAAACAAAAAAGGAAAGCCGAGGCTTTCCTTTTTTATTATTGAAGGTAAAATTAACCTTCGTTATGTTCTTTACGCGCTTGTTCAATTTCGTCAGCAATTTCTTGCGCTTTTTGCTTGGTTTTTTCAGTTAATTCGCCAGCAGCTTCTTTGCTTTTAACCCATGCGTCAACCGCAATCTCTTTGCCGTCGTCGTACATGTCTAAGCCCATTGTTTTACTTTGCTCTAATAGCTCGTTTAAAGACTCGTCATTTTTAAGATCGTTAGTTGTCTCTTTAACGTCGTTCCATGCATCACCAAGCTTTTCTTGCATTTGTGCGCTTTTATCTTTTGCATCTTCTTTTACTTCGTTGGCATCTTCACAACCAGTTAATGTAATTAAAGTGCCTAATAAAGCTAAACCTGCTAATTTATTCATGTGCTATCTCCTTTAGAGACTGATAATTAATTCAAGGTAGACTATACAACAATGAAAATGAACGCCCCCGTAACAAAACGATTAAATTTCAAATTAATGAATGAGCATGATTGGCCTCAATTATTTGAGCTCGACCAAGACCCAGCTGTAATGCAGTATTTAACGCGAGGTGTGCCTACCTCTTTAGAGCAAATAAAAAATGAGGGAGTACCTCGTATGCTCGCATATCGAAATGAGCTAAAAGGCTGGGGGCTGTGGAGTATCACGATAAAGCAAACCAATACATTTATAGGCTGGGTATTAATAAGGCCTATGGATTTTTTTAGTGATGCACCAAATTACGGTGATATTGAAATAGGCTGGCGTTTTAAGCAATCAAGTTGGGGGCATGGTTATGCAACCGAGGCGGCTTTAGCATTATGTGATGAACTTATAAAACAAGATGACGTTAAGGCGATAAGTGCAACGGCACTCAAAGATAATACAGCCTCTATAAAAATAATGAAAAAGTTAGGTCTGCAATTTATAAAAAATTACACACATACAGATGAGCAAGGCGATTTACCAGCGGTGCTTTATTCAAAAAAAGTTTGAAGATGATTAAATATCAATAGTATAAAGATTGACCTGTCTTTAAATGACGTGCATTAATATGGGCAACAAAAATAATAAATTAAGGATGTTGTATGGGATTGTTTTTTTCACCACGTAAATTAATCGTCAAAAGTGTGCTGGTTTTACAGTTCGCTGCTTTTAGTGTTTTAGCGCAGCCTTTATCGCAAAGCGCGGTCGCAATGCCTGACTCGTTCAGTGCCGATGCTGCTAAAAGTATATTAGAGCAAGGCGGTAATGCTGTTGATGCGGCTATAACGGCACAATTTGTACTTGCAGTAACGCTTCCTGAAGCCGGCAATATTGGCGGCGGGGGATTTATGCTTATTCAAAAAGATGGCAAGGGCGATTTTATAGACTATCGCGAAACAGCGCCAACAGCGGCTCATCGTGATATGTATTTAGATGATCAAGGTAATGTTATTGCAAACAAATCAATATATGGCATTCACGCAAGCGGTGTACCTGGCAGTGTAGCGGGTATGTGGCTTGCCCATCAAAAGCATGGCACTTTAAAGTGGGAAACACTAGTACAGCCTGCTGTAACGTTGGCTGAGCAAGGGTTTGTCGTTCCGCCTAAGTTAGCAAAAGGTGTTAGCCATTATATAGCCCATCTAAAAGAGCAAAAAATAAATGTAAACTTCGAAAAATATTTTGCTGATGTAAAAACTAATAAAGTATTTAAGCAACCCGAGTTAGCGGTAACGTTAAAGCGTATCCGTGATAACGGCCAAGATGGGTTTTATAAAGGCGAAACTGCAAATATTATTGCTAAATTTATGCACCAGCATGGTGGTATTATTAATCAAGATGATTTAAAAAATTATACCGCTAAATCACGTACACCTATTAAAGCGAGTTGGAATGGTTATGAAGTACTTACTTCGCCACCGCCGAGTTCAGGTGGTATTGCTATTTTACAGTGGCTTAAAATGTATGAGTTACAAAAACCAGATGCGGGCTTAGCGCATAACTCTACTCAGTATGTACACCTACTTTCTGAAATAGGTAAACGTGTATTTGCAGATAGGGCGGAGTATTTAGGCGATCCTGATTTTTTTGATGTACCAGTCAGCGCATTAACTAATATTAACTACCTCAAAGAGCGAAGTAATGGCATTTCGTTAACCGCGATCTCGACTACCGAAAATATTAAACCGGGCCTTAAAGAAAGTGAGCAAACTACACACTTTTCAATCGTTGATAAAATGGGTAACGCTGTCGCAAATACCACCACAATAAACTTAGGGTTTGGTAGCGGTGTAGTTGTTGAAGGTGCAGGGTTTATTTTAAATGATGAAATGGACGACTTTAGTGCCAAACCAGGCGTTATGAATGTGTTTGGTGCAATAGGCGGCAAAGCTAACGAAATACAGCCGCACAAGCGTATGCTTAGCTCTATGACGCCTACAATACTCCTTAAAGACAACACCGTTAAAATGGTGACAGGCTCGCCTGGTGGCACAACAATTATTAGCTCTGTGTACGAATCTATTTTAAATGCGGTAGAGTTTGATATGACTGCAGAGCAGGTTGTAAATAGCCCTCGTTTTCATCATCAACTGTGGCCTAAAAATATAATTAGAACACACATAGGTTTAACCGATAGCGTAAAAGCAGAGCTTACAAAAATGGGCTACACCATAGATGAGAATCACTTTGGTGACTTACACGTTATTATTAATAAAGAGGGCCAATTAGATGCCGCTTCTGAAGCATCAGGACGTGGTAAATCAATTGTTTTTTAAATAAAAAAACACCGCGCTAAAAGCGCGGTGCTTTAAACAATACAAAATTATTGAGTATCAATTAAATCTTCAAGACCCACTATTAGCCATGGAGCGTCGTCTGAAATTAGACGCTCTAAGTGCCAGATTTCTAAAATAGGCTCTTCTTTTTTATCGCCTAAATCACGGTACTTACCTTTAAAGCGAACACTAATCTGCCACGATTGCGCGTTTGTATCTGCTCGCACAAGTTCGGCATCAATAAACATCACTTCTGTTTCTACGCTTTGTATAGCTTCACGTTCAGCTTTAAACTCGGCAACAAGTGCAGGGCTTAAGTATTCAGCCATTGTGGTGTAATCGGCATTGTTCCATGCAGTTTGTAGCGTATGGTAATGACTACGGGCACCTTGCAAAAAGCCATTAACGTCAAAGTTAGGTGGTAAATTAAAAGGCACACTTTCACCTTGTGGGGCGCTGCTTGCAAAGCCGGTACTTGTTGGTTGCTCAATAGGTGCTTGTTTAAAAGCATTTTGCTGAGCACTTGTACTTGCACTGGCAAGTTGTGGGGCACGATTAGCACGTAAAAAGCCCGTTACTAGCTTAAATAAAATAAAGAGTCCGCCAGCTAATAAAATCATTTCTAATAGCTGAAAACCTTCAAAATTGTCGCCTAGCATTGCTGCAATTAAGCCACCCGCTAAAAGGCCACCTAAAACGCCTGCCATAATGCCTTTTTTATTTGATTTAGCTTTTGGGGCAGTCGTTGGGGTTGTTGTATCAGCTTTTTGTTTTTGCGCTGTTTGTTGTGTTGCAGGCGTTTTTCCGCGTTTACTGCTGCCAAATTTTTTACGTGCGTGTGCATCAAAACTGGCAGTACATAACAATGCCAATAGTGAAAAAATAACGATGATATTCTTCATGAAATTCCTTAATTTTAATCGAGCCGCGATTATAATTTACTTTCATGAGGAATTTAATTAATTAGTTTAAAAATCAGAGTTTTTAGGTATAAAAGGGAGGATTTATTAGAGGGTATTTAATAAAAAAACCGCTCAGTAGAAACTAAGCGGTAAATTTGTTTTTTAAAGCCAACGAATGGCGCCTGTAACGCGTTCGTTATAAGTATTTAAAGGTGCTCCAACACTTGCCACTAAAATAGTATCAGCTTGTGAACCTCGGTTGATATGGCCTTCAAAGCGCTCATCTTTAAAATCATCATCACCAAATCCAAATGATTGATTTTCAGAAGGTACTATAAATACGGTCATAGGGCCAAAGTCAGATTCAAATATTAAATGCAGGCCTTTTTCGCCTTTAAAATCACAAAACATAGCGTAAGTGACTGCACCAGGAAGTTCATCAATATGACCGCCTAAAACAGCTAACTTATCGTTTACACTTTGCAAGCTAATGGGCTCTTTTTTATCAAGCGCACTAATTTCGTAGTACACATGAGCTAGTGCATGTTCACCCGCTTCGTGTGCAATATTTTGCTCTGTACTAAAAAAGAAGGCACTAATCGCCACTACAAAAGATGCTGCTAACGCAAGATGCACGCGGTCAAGCTTAAAACGCGAGCGGGCATCAACTACATTTTTTCCTGTTGCTTGTTCTTCTTGTAGTGCTTTTTCTTTTAACGATGTGTTTAAAAGAATGCGATCTGCAAGGTTTTCAGGCACAGGTATGTCTAAAGAATCTTGAATAAATTTATCAAATTCTTTCATGTCGTTAATAAAACTTTGTCGCTCTGGGTTATTGTCGGCAAACTCCATAAGCTCCTTATCAATGTCGTTTGGCTGCGCAATAGTGCGGCGACGAAACTCAAGTTCATCCATTATTTTGATGCCCCTTTAAGTTGTTCATCATCACGGCTTAAGGCCTCTTTAAGTTGATTTCTAGCACGGTATAAACGAGTCATTACCGTGTTTTTATTTAAATCGAGTATGTCTGCAATTTCTTCACCAGAGCAGCCCATTACAACTTGTAATAATAATGGCTCACGGTATTCATCTGACAATAGTGCAATTTGACGTTGAATTACCGTTTGTTCCATTTCATCGTCTAATGAATGGCTGGTTTCATCAACAAGCGTGTCGTTTTCTACGTCGCTGTAATCAAACTGTTTACGTTCAAATCTGCGTGCATTTTCTCTGCGTAATATAGTCAGTAGCCATGGTTTAGCTGCTTTTTGGTCAAGTAAAGAGTCAAGTGAACGCCAAGCACGTAAAAACGTTTCTTGGACTAAATCATCTGCTATGTGCGGATCTCGGCACAACCAATAAGCAAAGCGATAAAGCTCCTTATTGTAAACGTGCACCAAGGCTTCATAGCGTTTTTGTTTCTCTACCATATTAATTAAGACCTGATTGTTTGATTTTTTCTTTCCAAGCATAAGTACTTTTTTATTAAAAATTATAATTTATTGCAAAAGAAGACCTGAGTATCGTAGTAATTATTTATAAAGATCTTTTAATACAGGTTGTTGCGACTTTGATGCTTGAGCTTGATATTTCTCAAGAATTTTAATGATAGCATTAAGATCACAGTTTGTAGTTCTATTACTGTAAAGCTGTGCCTGCAATTGCATAATATAGTTATTTAACTCACTATTGCTTACAATGCAGCATAGTTCATCAATTGCGCCCACATTTTTATTCGTAACCAGGACCGCATAATTATTAAGCTCATTATAAAACACTTTATTATCGTTTGATTTTGCTACCGCAACCAGCTTTTTCAAGCTTGGTTGGTTAATTATATCCGCAGTTGATTGTACTTTCTTAGTGGTATTGCTAGTAGAACGGTTAAACCAATAAAAAATTACAGTCACAATCCATAAAACATAACCTAATATCGCAACAGCAATAAGCCACAATGGTATATTTTTTTGTACTTGCATTGATTCTAACTGTGTAGCATCTACATTATTATTTGGCGAAGATGTTAGCGTATCGATAGTTTGTTGATTACTGTTAGTTGTTGAGCTAATAGCTGTACTACTAGGTGTAACAGTTATAGTACGCTTGGGTAATGTAGCTACGCTAATACGGTTCATTTTAGTATTAAACCAAGGCAGCTGTATTTCAGGTAAAGTGTAAGTACCTGGTTTTTGCGGCAGTAATGCATACGATGCAGTTTGCTGCGATACAACACGTCCGTCACGTACTGCATTGTTATTTTCTTTTTTATCAGGGTAGCTGCGTATGCCATCAATGGTAGGCATAGAGATTTCAGGTAATTGCTCTTTTGTAACGCCAAGAGCGGTAAGTGTAATAGTACGTGTTATAGGCGTACCGACTTCTACGGTGTTGTCGTTAGGTTGCCATTCTTCGTCTAGATTAACCAACTCGCTTGGTAACCACGTTCCCTTATAATCACTCGGAATTGGCTTGATTTCTATTTGCTGGTCGTCGCCAAGAGCGGATACTTCTAATTGACGATAATTTTGTTGTACTCGCCCTTGAAAAGCAGGACCTGCAATCGTGTAGACACCACTTTTTTGTGGCTGAATTAAATACTCGCGAGTAATAACAAGGTAGCGCTTGCCATCAACCAGCTCATAGCTCTCGGTTTGTTTACCTAATTGAGTAAGCTGAGCGTCTTCCATACTTGGTGCACTTAGGCTGCCATCAAGCAATTCTTTCGCAAGGTAAAGTTTAATAGTGTAAACGCCTGCTTCTTGCACAAATAATGAATTACTCGAGAGCGACGTTTTTAAAAATATTTCGTTATTTTTATCTGCATCAACTGAGCGTTTTGCCACTTTTAATTTAATAGGCTTTGAGGTTAACCCTGCAACGCTAAATGCCGGAATCGTGTAATCACCCTCTGTGCGAGTCATTAATTTGACCGACCACGTAGTTTGTTTATTAATGCTGCCATTAATAATGTTGGTACGAGAGCTTAAGCTCGTCGGGCCTACAACAAAGTCTTTTAACAGCGATGAGGTGTCTGGTTGCTCGCCTTTAACTGTATCGTCTACCGATATATTAAGCATAAAAAATTCACCCGCTAATACAGGGTTTTTATCTACGCTGGCTTCTAATTTGGTGGCAGCCCACGAAGGCATCGCACTTAATAGCAATAAACAGCAAAATAATCGCATTACCATGATTTTTCGACTCCTGTAGGGCGACGTTTATATTGTCTTTTTTGGGCTTCTAATTGCATTTTATTCCGTAATAAAATAGCCGGATCATCCGGGACTTTTCTAAGTAGTTGATTAAGCTGTTGTGCTTTTTCTTTTTCTTCATTGGTGAGCTCACTTGCTTGGGCTTTCATCGCTTGTTGCTGAGCACTTTGTTTTTGCTCATCAGTGGCGGGTTGCTCACTCATTGCTTGTGGTTTACTTTGTTGCTGCTCGTCCTCTTTAGGCTGGTCAGCGTCTTTATTTTGCCCTTGCTCACTTTGTGGCTGAGCTTGCATATCAGGTTCATTTTGCTTGTCTGATTGTTCGTCAGGCTCACCTTGTTGATTTTTTGATTGTTCAGACTCTTTATCTGATTCTTTATCAGATTTTTCATCGCTTGAGCTTTGACTTTCGTTTTCGCCTTTTTCAGAATCGCTTTTATCACCATTTTGTTGCTGATCCTGTTTTGACTGTTCAGAATTTTGCCCTTGGTTTTGCTCATCTTTTTTCTGGCTATCATCTTGGTCTTGAGAATCGTCGCCGTCGCTTTGCTGATCTTGCTGGTTTTGTTGCTCTTGTTGATTGAGTAATTGTTCAACTAAAGCTTGGTTGTCAGTTGCTTGTGTAAAGTCGTCTTGTAAGGTTTGGGCTTGTTTGTAGGCTTCAATGGCGTCCTCAAGCTTGCCAGCTTTGGCAAGGGCATTACCGTAGTTGTATAAACCGGTAGCCGACTTATCATTACTAAACTCATTAAGTGCAGCATCAAAATTACCTTGCTGGTAAAGCGCCGCGCCTTTTAACTCACTCGATTGCGCCTGTGTTGCTGCATCGTATTCTTTATTTTTGTAAGCCTGCAATGCACGTTGATCTGCATTTTGCAAAAGAGTAGGAAGCTCTACGGCATACGCATTATGCTGCGGTAAAAAGCTAAAGGCTAAAAAAGCCCCCAGCAAGGCAGCGCGTCTAAATAAATACAAGCCAAATGGCAGTAATAACAAGAGTCCGTATATACCGGCATCTATTCGCCAAAGTGCGTGGCTTTGTTTTTCGTCTTTCAATAATTCACTCTGTGCATTTGGGGCAAACGTATTTATGTCGTTATTACTAGGCTGGTAACTAGCAAATTTACCACCACTGCTCGATGCTAAATTTTTAAGCTGACTGGCATTGAGAGTAGGTACTACAATTTGGCCGTATCTGTCTTTCAAAAAACCACCTTCAGGTAACTTAATTGGTGCGCCTTGAGCGGTACCTACACCGTATATATTTAATCTATATTGGGTGTTACTGGTAAAACTACTAACGTCGCTTTGTTCTTGTTGGTCAATACCGTCGGTCACTAAAATAATGTCGCCATCAATATAACCCGCTTGCGTTAATAGCTCTTTGGCCATATCAAGACCCGCTAAAACGTTTGAGCCTTTGTCTGGCATTATTTCAGGGCTCAAGCTTGGAATTAAATTACTAAGTGTTGTGGCGTCGTTTGTTAGTGGCGATATTATATAGGCCGTGCCTGCGTAAGCTACAAGCGCGGTATCACCTTCTTTAAATAGCTCAATCATATCAAGCGCTTTAAAGCGTGATTGCATTAAACGATTTGGCAAAATGTCGGTGCTGTACATTGAATACGACATATCCATAACAATTACACGGGCACTTTTACTTTGAAATACAGGAACTTGTTTTTTCTCAAAACTAGGCCCAGCACTAAATAAAATGCCAAGGCTGCAAAACAAAGCAACTAACCAAAGTGGCTGGCTGGCTTTAGTATTTGCTTCGCTCATTATAAATTGTGCTAAATGAGGTGCAATTAGCTGCTCACTAGTCGTTTTTTTATGCTTAATTAAGGCAACAAAAAATAATGCCACAGCAGGTATGAGTAACCATAAAAGAGCGGGGCGAATAAATTCAAAATCCATTAGTTTGGCTCCTTTAATGCACGCAGTGTACTAAGCATTACTTTTAAGCTAATAAGTAAAATAGCGATAAGTAACGGGTAGTAAAATAATGAGCTTTGTGGGCGAAATGTTTGTTCATCAGCGCTAATAGGTTCAAGTTTATCAAGCTCTGCGTAAATTTGTTGAAGGCCTGCTACATCTTTGGCTCTAAAGTATAATCCGCCAGTTTGCTCGGCAATCTTTTTAAGTAAGCTTTCATCTAAATTACTGCCACTAGAGCCTCCCACATTAAAGAGACTAAAGCCGCGCGGATTATCTGAGCCAACACCAATGGTATACACTTTAATACCTTCTTCGCGAGCTAGCAGTAGGGCATCTTCTGGGTTTAAATTACCAGCGGTATTTTGTCCGTCGGTTAATAGCACCACAATACGGTTACTTTCATCTTTATTGGCAAAGCGTTTTACCGAAAGACCCAATGCATCACCAATGGCTGTTGCGCGCCCCACTAAACCAATTTGCGCTTCGCTGAGCATTTTACTTACTGTTTTAACGTCGCGGGTGAGCGGGGTTTGTAAAAACGCGGTGTCGCCAAATAATATCAGCCCAAGCCTGTCGCCTTGACGCTGTTCTATAAAATCACTGAGTACAGCTTTTACCATGGTAAGGCGGTCAACATATTGGCCATTATAAGCCATGTCTTGTTCGGTCATCGAGCCTGATAAGTCAACTGCTAACATTATATCGCGTCCTTCATTTGGTAATGAGATTGGCTCATCTAACCATGTTGGATTGGCAGCGGCAGTAACAAGTAATAACCAAATTACCCACTCGAGGGGATTTAAACGTCGTGCGTGTGGCTCGATACTTTGGCTGGTTAAATTGTGCTTTGCAAAACTGGGTATACGTAAACGCGTACTGGCATTACTTGCAGCGGGTTTTAATAGTAAAAGTAATAAAGGCAAGGGTAGTAATAAAAATAACCATGGCCAGCTAAATTCAAACATTTACTGACTCCTTTATTTTAAATTGCTTAATACCTTGGCGAAATTTTTCGCACAGTGTTGTATCTTTTTGGCTGGGGTTATACAAGCTTAGTATTTCTTGTTCTGTAAAGCTTAAACCGGTGAGTGTATTAAGTGTTGTGCACCATTTAGAGGTAGATTGCGCAGCAAGTCGCTTGTCGTAATATTCAATCACTAAACGTTTTAAAATTATATGCAGTTGCTGAGGGTTTTGCTCACTTTGGCTCAATTGTATTGCGTAGCGTTTAGGCTTTTTAAATTTATGTTTTTTATAAAATATATAAATAGCTGCGCACAGTGCTAAAAACAGCAGTGCAATAATAACCCACCAAGCAGGGGCGAGTGGCCACCAATTAACTTGGCTTGGCGCTATTATATCGTGCAGGCCATCGAGTGGATTGGTTTGCATGGTTATTTTCTCACTAATTGCAGCTCAAGCGGTGTTGCTGCATTGAATGATATTAAATTAAGACCCGATTTAGTTAGGCGATTAAAGCGCGCGCTAAATGCTTGCTCAGCATTTTTAGCAAAGCGTTCTCTAAAGCTGTTATCCATTAATGGTAGGGCAAAGTCCTGACCATTTGCATTAACAGTAACGGCTTGCTTAAACGCAGGTAACTGATGCTCAAATGGATCGCTTATGTGGCAACCAATCAGCTCGCAGTGGCGGCTTAATATTTCGAGTTGCTTAAAGCTGGCATCATCCAGAGCATTAAAATCAGACACTAAATACACTAAGCTACCTGGTTTTGCTAAATGATTAAGGCGCTTTAGGTTATCGCTAAAGTTGTTAGGGGCTGTTTTATCAATGTTGTTGAGTGCTTGCTGGTGGTTGTCGCATAAATTATGACAAAGCTTAAGGACTGCTTTTTCACGGGCGCTGGGCTTTAACTCCAAATGCGAGTGCTGATTAAACACAATACCGCCAATTCTATCGCCGCGCTGACACGCCGACCATGCAACAAGAGCGCTTATATGCGCAGCTTGCACCGACTTTAATAGTAACTTTGAACCAAACAGCATTGAGTTTGAAAAATCAGTAAATACAAACACAGGGCGCTCTTTTTCTTCTTGAAAGAGCTTTGTGTGAGTCTCGCCGGTACGCGCGGTAACTCGCCAATCAATAGAGCGAATATCGTCACCTTGCTGATAATGTCGCACTTCGGCAAATTCCATTCCTCGGCCTTTGTGCGGTGCAAGGTATTGCCCTGTTAAGGTATTTTTTATTTTTACCTTAGGGGCAAGTTCAAGCAATTGCGCTTTGGCTTTGTAATACATCAGCTCTTTGAGTGCTAAATTAACACCGTGGCTATGGCTCTGTTTGAGCCATGCTTGGGTTTCTAATTGTTTTTGCATAACTTATGGTACGGCTACAAGTTCAACTATACGGCTTATTACTTGATCTTTAGTAATGCCATCGGCTTGGGCTTCGTAACTTAAAATAATGCGATGACGCAGTACATTATGCACAACAGCTTGAATATCATCAGGTGCTACAAAATCACGGCCTTGAAGCCATGCATGAGCACGAGCACATTTATCAAGTGCTATTGTTGCACGCGGGCTTGCACCAAACTCAATCCAGCTACCAAGTTGTGCGTCTAATTTAGCGCCTTCACGAGTGGCTATAATAAGTTGTACTAAATATTGCTCAAGCGGCTCTGCTAAATAAAGGCCTAGTATTTCTTTTCGGGCTGCAAATAAATCGCTTTGACTAATTTTTGCAATACTGGTTGTTGCTCGTTAAGCGCTTCGCCGCGAGTTAAACGCAGTATATCAAGCTCATGCTCTGCGCCAGGATAGCCAATACTTAGGTGCAGTAAAAAGCGATCCAGCTGGGCTTCTGGTAACGGGTAAGTCCCTTCTTGCTCTAGCGGGTTTTGTGTTGCCATAACTAAAAACAGTTCGCTAAGCGGATAGGTATTTTTACCCACGGTAACTTGTCGCTCTGCCATGGCTTCTAATAGTGCTGATTGTACTTTGGCTGGTGCGCGGTTAATTTCGTCAGCTAAAATTAGGTTGTGAAAAAGAGGGCCTTTTTCAAATACAAACTCGCTAGTTTGTTGGCGGTAAATATCGGTACCTGTTACATCAGCTGGTAATAAATCTGGCGTAAACTGTACGCGCTGAAATGAGCCTTCAATGCCTTTAGCAAGTGCATTAACTGCACGTGTTTTTGCAAGCCCAGGAGGGCCTTCTACTAATAAGTGACCATCAGCTAAAATAGCAATAAGTAGCGCTTGTGTAAGCTCTGGCTGGCCAATGATTTGTGTATCTAAGTACGTTTTTAATTGTGAAAATGCGTTAGCTGCCATAATAAGTGGACTGTCCTCGTCAGCTGGGTTTGTACCTAATAGTGTTAGGTGATAAATACTGACCTATTTATAAGGTTTATAATTGGGTAACTCAAGAGTTAGACTGTATTTTTTAAAATAGTTCGTTATTTTTTAACGAATTTTAGCGTACCACAAAACTTTGTAAATGCGTCTAAAAAAGCCTATTGTGATAGTCGTAATTAAACACTGTTTATATAAATTTGTGTTTATCTATTGGCTTTAGGGCACGGGTTGTTTAGAATCGAGGAAAACAAACAGGTCAGACCTGTCAGCGGGAGAGCATAAATGTCTGAGCAAAACATACTAAAAACACCAAAGGGCGACCGTATTGCCATAGTTAGCGGCTTACGTACACCTTTTGCAAAGCAAGCAACAGCGTTTCACCATGTACCAGCACTTGATATGGGTAAATTGGTGGTTAACGAAATGCTTGAACGATTAAATTTCAATAAGTCAGAAATTGATCAACTTGTATTTGGTCAAGTAGTACAAATGCCAGAAGCGCCAAATATTGCACGTGAAATTGTATTGGGCACAGGTATGCCGGTATCGGTTGATGCATATTCTGTATCGCGCGCATGTGCTACCAGCTTTCAGGCTATTGCTAATGTAGCTGAGTCTATTATGGCGGGATCTGTAAGTGTAGGTATTGCAGGCGGCGCAGATTCGTCATCAGTACTACCGATTGGTGTTAGTAAAAAGCTAGCAGGCAGCTTAGTTGATTTAAATAAAGCGCGTACGCTTGGTCAACGCTTAAAAATATTTTCAAAACTGCGTTTAAAAGACTTATTACCAGTGCCACCTGCTGTAGCAGAGTATTCAACAGGCCTTTCAATGGGGCAAACTGCTGAGCAAATGGCTAAAACACATAATATTAGCCGTGAAGATCAAGATGCATTAGCGCATCGTTCTCACTCACTTGCAACGCAAGCATGGGCTGATGGTAAGTTAAAAGATGAAGTAATGACGGCGCATTTACCGCCATATAAAAGCTTTATTGAAGAAGATAACAACATTCGTAAAAACTCAACGGTTGAAGGCTACGCAAAGCTTAAGCCTGTTTTTGACCGTCAGCACGGTACTGTTACCGCCGCAAATGCAACACCATTAACTGATGGTGCAGCGGCTGTACTTATGATGAGCGAAAGCAAAGCAAAAGCACTTGGCTACGAAATACTAGGTTACGTACGTAGCTTTGCATTTTCGGCAATTGGTGTAGAAAAAGACATGTTAATGGGCCCAGCTCATTCAACGCCTATTGCACTAGATAGAGCGGGTATTACGCTTGCTGATTTAGATTTAATTGAAATGCACGAAGCGTTTGCATCGCAAACACTTGCCAATATGAAAATGTTTGCCTCAGACAAATTTGCACAAGAGCATTTAGGTCGCAGCAAAGCAATTGGCGAAATTAACATGGATAAGTTTAACGTTAACGGCGGCTCTTTAGCATATGGTCACCCATTTGCAGCAACAGGTGCACGCTTAATTACGCAAAGCTTACACGAGCTTAAACGTCGTGGTGGCGGTTTAGCATTAACAACAGCGTGTGCTGCTGGTGGTTTAGGTGCCGCCTTTGTATTGGAGAGTGCGTAATGACAGATTCAGTATTTAATTTAGCGGTAGATGAAAATAAAATCGCCGTTGTAACTATTGATGTGCCAGGGGAGAAAATGAATACCCTGCGCAGTAGTTTTGCCGATGACTTAAAAGCATTATTAGAAGACGCTAAGTCGCAAAATGTAAAAGGCATGGTATTTATAAGCGGAAAAAGCGATAACTTTATCGCGGGCGCCGATGTAAAAATGCTCGATAGCGTTCAAAAGCGTGAAGATGCGCTAGCTATTAGCGAACTATGCCATCAAGCATTTTTTGATATGACAAAACTGCCATACACTACAGTAAGTGCGATTCATGGCGCTGCATTAGGTGGTGGTTTAGAATTTGCTTTAGCGTGTGATTACCGTGTTGGTACCGACAGCGATTTAACAAAAATTGGCTTACCAGAAGTGCAACTTGGTTTACTACCAGGTGGCGGCGGCACGCAGCGTTTAACTAAAATTGTTGGTATTCAAAAAGCACTAGAGTGGATGCTAACAGGTAAACAAATTCGCCCTAAGCAAGCTAAAAAATCAGGCGTGCTTGATGATTGCGTACCGCACAGTGTGCTGTTAAAAGTTGCAAAAGAATTTGCGACTAAGAAAAAGCCACAAGCAAAAGAGCCAAAACTCGACAATATTAGTAAATTATTAGAGTCAAACCCGTTTGGTCGTAACTTTATCTTTAAAAAAGCCAAAGAAAACGTACTTAAAAAAACGGGCGGGCACTACCCAGCACCACTCGCTATTATTAAAGCAGTGCGTGCTAGTGTAGAGCTTGATGAGCTAAAAGCGTATAAAACAGAAGCTGAAAGCTTTGCAACACTTGTAATGAGTGACGAATCTAAAGCGCTTCGCGGTATTTTCTTTGCAACCACTGAAATGAAAAAAGAGTGGCGCAATGATGGCGCACCAGCAATCAGCAAAACTGCTGTTTTAGGTGGTGGATTAATGGGCGCAGGCATTGCGCACGTAAGTGCTGTTAAAGCTAAAGTACCGGTGCGTATTAAAGATGTAGCAGAGCAGGGCATTAGTAATGCAATGAGCTACACCTACAAAATTTTAGATAAGCGCCTTAAGCGTCGTATTATGTCTAAAGCTGATGTGCAGTTAACAATGAACCGCATTACAGGTACAACTGACTACAGTGGCTTTAAACACATTGACTTAGTGATAGAGGCGGTGTTTGAAGATCTTGCACTTAAGCAAGGTATGGTTGCTGACGTAGAGCAGCAATGCCAAGCAAATACCATTTTTGCTAGTAACACGTCATCATTACCAATATCACAAATTGCAGCGCAGGCAGCACGTCCTGAAAATGTAATTGGCTTACATTATTTTTCACCAGTGGAAAAAATGCCATTAGTGGAAATTATTCCACACGAAGGTACGTCTCAAGAGACCATTGCTCGCGTTGTTAACTTTGCACGTAAGCAAGGCAAAACGCCAATTGTTGTAAAAGACATGGCTGGTTTTTACGTAAACCGTATTTTAGCGCCTTACTTAAATGAAGCTGCTAATTTAATGCTTGCGGGTGAGCCAATTGAAAAGATTGATGCAGCCCTAGTCGAGTTTGGCTTTCCGGTAGGACCGCTGGCTCTACTTGATGAAGTAGGGATTGATATTGGCTCTAAAATTGCCCCAATTCTTGAAAAAGAATTAGGTGAGCGTTTTAAAGGCCCTGATGCATTTGTGCGTATGATTGATTCAAAACGCCTTGGCCGTAAATCAGGTCGTGGTTTTTATGAATACGACAAAAAAGGCAAAAAGGTTGATGAGTCAGTTTACGAACTACTGGGTGTTACCCCGGCTCCACGTTTAAACAAGAGCGAAATTGCTAAGCGTTGTGTATCGCAAATGCTTAACGAAGCAGTACGCTGTTTAGATGATGGCATTATTGCCAGCCCACGTGATGGCGATATCGGTGCAATATTTGGTATTGGTTTTCCACCATTTTTAGGTGGCCCGTTTAGCTATATGGATAAATTAGGCGCAAGTAAAATAAGCTCTGATATGTCTACATTAGCTAACAGCGATGCTAACTTTGCACCATGTGAATCACTGGTAACAATGGCAAGCTCTAGTGCTACTTTTTACACTGTTTTACAAGCCGATATAGCTGGTGAGCAAGCAACTGTGGATGCAGCGATTGCGGTTAAAGCGGACGTTGAAGTTACGCAAGAAGATGCTACAGAAGCCTCGCCTGAGGTTGTTGAAGTAAACGAAGATAAAATAATAAAGTAATCCTTCAAAGTTACTTTTGATTAAATGCAGCTCGTTTAGATGAGCTGCATTTTTTTAGGGAGTTACTTCAACATATATTTATCTTTAGAAATTAAATATACAGCGGTGTCGTTATTAAGCTCACAGGTTAAAAATATAATACTGTGATAAATCCTCTCTAAATTGACCGGTAATCCAAAAGCTTAATATGATCCTTTAAAGGTGATTTTTTTCAAAAATGAACTGACTAGATCCTGTTTATTTTCGAGGTTAAACATACATTGTCCTTGCGTTAGCCCTAGGGGGAATTTACTCTTTGTTGCCTAAATGGGTGTAGATAAGGGGCGGAAGCTTTGCTCGATTTTTACTTAGCCCACTAAGTTACAACCTCATGCCGCAATTAAATTGCCCATAGAACGAGCAAATTTTAATCCTGAAAGGTCAACAAGCCCTCGCTTTTTAGTTTGTGTAAAGGCTAGGTTGTTCGCTACAATAGCGCCTCTTAATTGCCAAACGGACTCTGTAATGAAAATTCTTGCCGATCAAAATATGCCTTTAGTTGAGCAGTACTTTGCAGACTTTGGTGAGGTTGAGCGTTTTGATGGTCGTAAATTAACCCCTGAACAATTAATTGATGTAGATGTACTCCTTACTCGTTCAGTGACCAATGTTAATTATGAGCTGTTGTCACAAGCTAATAAGCTTAGCTTTGTGGGTACAGCCACAATTGGCATTGACCATATTGATACGCAATTACTGCATGATAGAGATATCGCTTTTACTAGCGCGCCTGGTTGTAATGCCGTTGCGGTAGCTGAATATGTAATTAGTAGCTTATTTGCATTAAGCCAAGAAAATGCGCGCCCATTGTGTGGTCAAACAATAGGTATCGTCGGGATGGGCAACATTGGTACGTGTTTAGCTGAAAAATTAAAAGCACTAGATGTTGATGTACTGTTATGCGATCCAATTAAGCACGAACAAGGCTTACTACAAGATCACATAGCGCTTGATGAGTTATTAGCAAGATCAGATGTTGTTACTTTTCACGTTCCCCTTGTTAAAAGTGGCGAGCATAAAACGCTGCACATGATGGGTAAAGAGCGATTAAAAGCACTTAAGCCAGGGCTTACGCTGATTAATGCAAGCCGAGGCGATGTAATTGATAACCAAGCGTTGCTTGAGGTAATGGAAGCGGGAGCTGATCTGGATTTAGTGCTTGATGTATGGGAAAAAGAGCCCAATATTTTAACTGAATTACTAGAACATGTTCGCTACGCCAGTGTGCATATTGCGGGTCATACGCTTGAAGGCAAAGCTCGTGGTACACAAATGCTGTATCAAAAACTGTGTGAACTGAAAAGTGTCGATGCGAGTAAATCGTTGAATGACTTTTTACCTACTCCAGCTATTACACAAGCGGTTATTACGCCAAACTTCAATGAGCAGGATGTTGCCTGTTTAGTGCATTTAATTTACGACGTTCGCCGTGATGATGGTATTTTACTTCGCCATTTAGAAAGTGATGGTTTTGATAGTTTACGAAAAAACTATCCGGTAAGACGAGAATTTAGCACCTTGTCGATACAAGGTGATAGCTCACAACTAGCTGCACTTAGTCAACTTGGTTTTACCATAGCTAAATAGTTATTTAACTAACGATGTTGTTTTAATGTCGTTTATAGAGGAAGAAATATGTCGCAAAAATATAACGTTGCCGTACTTGGCGCTACTGGTTTAGTAGGCCGTCAAATCATTGAAACGCTAGCAGATCGTAAGTTTCCTGTTGATCAGCTTTTTTACTTGCTAGCAGCCGCAGCGCGGGTGAAGATATAAAGTTTCGTGGTGAGACCATTGAAGTATTAGACGTTGAAGGCTTTGACTTTAGCCAAGCGCACATAGGTTTGTTTTCTGCTGGTGGCAGTGTATCTGAAAAATATGCACCTATTGCAGCAGACGCCGGTTGTATTGTAATTGATAATACATCACACTTTAGAAATGATTTTGAAATCCCATTAGTAGTGCCAGAAGTTAATGCTTCAAGCCTAGCTGATTTTAGAAATCGTAATATTATCGCTAACCCTAACTGTTCAACTATTCAGATGATGCTAGCACTTAAACCAATTTATGATGCTTACGGAATAGACCGTATCAATGTATCTACTTACCAAGCTGTATCGGGCGCAGGTAAAGAAGCGGTTGATGAACTTGCAAAACAAACTGCTAATTTAATGAATGCTCGTCCTATGGATAATAAAGTTTTTCCAAAGCAAATAGCATTTAACGTTATTCCTCAAATTGATAGCTTTGAAGAGAACGGCTACACACGCGAAGAAATGAAAATGGTAAATGAAACCCATAAAATTTTGGGTGATACGACTATTGCTGTAAATCCTACATGCGTACGTGTGCCTGTATTTTTTGGACATTCTGAATCAATTAATATTGAAACGCGTATGCCTTATGACTTTGAGCATGTTAAGCAACTTTTAAAAGATGCCCCTGGTGTTGAGTTGATTGACGATGAAGGTGATTATCCAACGGCAGTATCTGATGCAAGCGGAAATGACACTGTTTATATTGGTCGTTTACGAGCTGATATCTCGCACCCTCATGGTTTAAATATGTGGGTTGTAAGTGACAACACGCGTAAAGGCGCTGCAACTAACAGTATACAAATTGCAGAAGAACTTATTGCTAATTACATGTAATATTTTATAGCTAACGATTAGTTTAGAAGCGGTAAGCACCAATTGTTTGCCGCTTTTTATTCGGGTTACCGCCATTTTTTTGCCACTTATCTCACGAAGTATATAAACCTACTGATAATCCTCGATAAATTTATATTATTAATAATGTTTTTAGGTATTTATTTTCAATGTGTTGCAATGGATATTACTCCTGAACTGGTTTATAGTTTGTAATTGGAATAGAGCTTGCAACAAAAATAGATTGTAATAACAAATGTGAATCAGTCATTTGACTGATAAAAGCAAGATTAATCAATGTTTATGCACTTAACTTTCTCGGTGCTGCGTTAACATTTAAACATTAAAGGATCAGCATGCGCGGTTTAGCTACACTTATTATATTAGCGTCTGCATTGATAGTAACATCAGTTTACTCTCAAGACAGTACCCAGTTAAAGGGGCCAAAGGGCGCTGACTATGGTGCGCAAGGGCGATCTATTGGGCCAATAAAACCGACGGATACGCTTTGGCGTATAGCGGCTAAGGTACGCCCGGACAACTCGGTTAGCATTTATCAAGTTATGCAGGCTTTGTATAACAAAAATCCTAATTCATTTTTAGAGCAAAACCTTAACCACATGCAAAGTGGTGCCTATTTAAAAATTCCTACTCTAGCTGAAATTAGAAATGTTAATACACAACTCGCTAAACAACGTTCTGAACAAGATGATGCGTTATGGGAAAAGAAAAAAACGGTACGCTTACGCAAAGTGAAATTAATTCAGCTCAAACTCAAGTTACTCAAGCTCGTAAAGTTGATGTAGATGACGCAAAAAAAGAATTACAAAAAGAAATTAAAGAAATTAAAACAGATCAAACTAGTAAGTTAGTTGAGCTTCAACAACAATTTAAAAGTTCAGTTGATAACGTAGAAGAAATTTTAGTTGAAAATAATAATTTAAAAAAACAGCTTACGGGCATCTCCAAAGAGCTTGAAAATGTGCGTATGCAGCTCGGTCAAGACAGTGAAATACAGCAACAGTTAAAAGAACTAATAATTAAACAAAATGAAATGATAGAACAGCAAAAGGCTGAGAAAATAGAGCCAGAAGCTGAATTTGATCTGGGATCTTTTTTATCTAATCCTTTTGTTCTTGGATTATTGATGGTTATTCCTGGGTTATTGATTGTTTTTGCTGTTGTGATGTTCTTACGCAAGCGGGCTAGTAAAGATGATGTCCAAAGCGACGATGATTTTTTACCACAAACACCTACCTACGCAAACGATGACGATTTAGATACTCAAAATATTGAAGACCCTATCGTCCCGGAACCACTTGATGACTTAAGTATTCAGCTAGATGATAGTTTAGAAAATGATATCTTACCGGACGATGATACCCCATTACCGGATGATGATATTGCTTTTGATGACAGCCTAGAGGACTTTACTGAGTCTGATAGCCTACTTGATCAGGATGAATTAGAAAGTTTATTAAGCGATGATATTGTTTTTGACGATGAAAATATTGAAGACGATGAACTTGATATTTTCATGCAACAAGATTTCGATAAATCACCTGATGATAGCCCAGAAGGTGATATTGATTTAGATTTGCCACTAGAATCATCAAATAGTGATGATATTTTAAGTAATGATGATTTAGATAGTTTATTTAATGAAGATGATGGCTTATCGGAGTTTGACTCACCACAAACAAACGATATAGAAGAAGATAATAGCTTAGAATCGAATGATGAAATGGCCGCGCTTAGCGAAGAACTCGCTGAAGATGATGATTTTGATATTGATGACTTATTAGATCAAACAAATACTGAATCAGATTTAGATAATACAGAAGATAGTCTTTCAAGTGAAAAAGATGATTTTGATTTAGACGATATTGATAGCTTAATTGATCAAGCTACAGACGATAGCGTTGATGAAGTCTTAGTCGAAGAAAGTGATGATTTTGATTTAGATGATATTGATAGTTTAATTGACCAGGCTACAGACGATAGCGTTGATGAAGCCTTAGTCGAAGAAAGTGACGACTTCGATTTAGACGATATTGATAGTTTAATTGATGACGCTGCGGATGAAAGTGCTGCTGATGCGTTAGTCGAAGAAAAAGATGATTTTGATTTAGACGATATTGATAGTTTAATTGATGACGCTGCGGATGAAAGTGCGGCTGATGCGTTAGTCGAAGAAAAAGATGATTTTGATTTAGACGATATTGATAGTTTAATTGATGACGCTGCGGATGACAGTGCTGCTGATGCGTTAGTCGAAGAAAATGATGACTTTGATTTAGATGATATTGATAGTTTAATTGATGACGCTGGGGATGACAGTGCTGCTGATGCGTTAGTCGAAGAAAGTGATGATTTTGATTTAGATGATATTGATAGTTTAATTGATGACGCTGGGGATGACAGTGCTGCTGATGCGTTAGTCGAAGAAAATGATGATTTTGATTTAGATGGTATTGATAGTTTAATTGATGAATCCGCAGATGAAGAAGCTGAGACTGAAAAGCGTGACTCTGATATTAATGTGGCATTAGCCGATTCTGCCGATGATTTAGCCGAAGCGCAGGAAGAATTAAATGTTGCTGATGTAGAGTCTCTAGCATCTACATTAATTGAAGAGCCTGAACTTGAAGAAGAGCCTGAGCTTGCAGAAGAGCCTGAACTTGTAGAAGAGCCTGAACTTGAACAAGAGCCTGAAGAGCCTGAACTTGAACAAGAGCCTGAACTTGAACAAGAGCCTGAACTTGAACAAGAGCCTGAACTTGAACAAGAGCCTGAACTTGCTGAAGAGCCTGAACTTGAACAAGAGCCTGCGCTTTTAGAAGAACCTGCGCTTTTAGAAGAGCCTGAACTTGAAGAAGAGCCAGCGCTTTTAGAAGAGCCTGAACTTGAAGAAGAGCCTGCGCTTTTAGAAGAACCTGAACTTGAACAAGAGCCTGAACTTGCAGAAGAGCCTGAACTTGAAGAAGAGCCTGAACTTGCAGAAGAGCCTGCGCTTATAGAAGAGCCTGAACTTGCGGCAGACCTAGATGATTTTTCAGATACTTCAGAGACCTTACTTGATCCAGAAGATGCACTAGAAGAATACAATGATGACGAACTAAAAAGTGTTGATGAACTCTTAAATGAGTTACAGCAAGTAGAAGATGATTATATTGAAACGCCAGAGTGGTCTTTAGAAGATTTAGATAATGATATTGAAGAAGTTGAAATTGATTTAGGTGATGATCCATTAGCAGATGATGCAAGCACAAATCGATTACCTGAACATTCAGATACCAATATGGTAGTGAGTGATGAAAATTCAGACGAATATACTGAATTAGATATAGACGAACCTTACTCAGGTGCTACTGATGAACAAGATGTTGAGTCTACGCAAGATATTGATTTAAAATCTGAGACTAAACAAGTTATAGCAAGTCAAACTGAACAAGATTTAGCGAGTGCACTTGCTCAAGGAAGCGATTTAGATAGCCTCGAGGATGATTTAGACGATGAGCTGTTACTCGATAATGACTTTACTGAACTTGATAAAGATCTAGCAATTGATGCTGAACTACAAAACAGTCAAATAGATGAAAATCTTAACGAATTCGATAACGATGAATTACCGATAAGCTTAGATGATGATATTACGGTTAATGAATCTGAAATTCCAGAGCTTGAAAAAACTCAACCTTTAGAACCTGACGACGAATTGTTACTTGATAATGATTTTACTGAGCTTGATACAGATCTAATCAATGATGATGAATTATCACTAAATTTAAATGACGAACCAAAACCCTCATTACCGAGTCAAACAGAGCAAAATTTAGCGAATGCACTTTCAACTGAAAATGATTTAAATAGCTTAGATGATGATTTTTACGATGAATTATTGCTTGATAATGACTTTACGGAGCTTGATACAGATAGCGATGAGTTATCGGTAAATTTAGATAATGATTCTGCTCAGCTTGATACAGATTTAGCAATTGATGCTGAACCTCAAAATAATTCAAACGTTGAAATAGATGAAGCTTTTAATGTAGAGGATAACGATGAGTTATCGGTAAATTCAGATGCTGGTATTTCGGTTAATGAGTCTGAAACTCCCGAGCTTGAAGAAACTCAACCTACAGAGCCGGACGACGAATTATTACTCGATAATGATTCTGCTCAGCTTGATACAGATTTAGCAATTGATGCTGAGCCACAAAATAATTCAAGCGCTGAAATAGATGAAACTCTTAATGTAGAGGATAACGATGAGTTATCGGTAAATTCAGATGCTGGTATTTCGGTTAATGAGTCTGAAACTCCCGAGCTTGAAGAAACTCAACCTACAGAGCCGGACGACGAATTATTACTCGATAATGATTCTGCTCAGCTTGATACAGATTTAGCAATTGATGCTGAGCCAGAAAATAATTCAAGCGCTGAAATAGATGCAGCTCTTAATGTAGAAGATAGCGATGAATTATCGGTAAATTTAGATGATGCTATTACGGTTAATGAGTCTGAAACTCCCGAGCTTGAAGAAACTCAACCTACAGAGCCGGACGACGAATCATTACTCGATAATGATTCTGCGCAGCTTGATACAGATTTAGCAATTGATGCTGAGCCACAAAATAATTCAAACGCTGAAATAGATGAAACTCTTAATGTAGAGGATGATGCTGATAGCGATGAATTATCGGTAAATTTAGATGACGAACCAACACATTCATTACCGAGTCAAACCGAACAAGACTTAATGAATGCGCTCTCAGCTGGAAACGATTTAAATAACTTGGATGATGATTTTGACGACGAGCTGTTACTTGATAATGATTTTACGGAACTTGATGCTGAATTAGAAAGCACCGCAGGCTCTGAAACTATGATTTCGGAAAACCCAGATGAAGCGCTTTCTAATGAGCTCGCTGGTGAGAAAACGAATGCCGATCGTGAAGCTGAAATAACCCGAACTGAGTTATTTAATAGCAGTGATATAGCATCAGATGATGAGCTTGATGATGAGTTTATGGCTGAGCTAACGGAAACTGATTTTGATTCATTACTTAACGAATTAGCTGAACCAGAAGAATTAAGTGTTGAAGATAGTAGTGAGTTTGACGTTGATTTTGACAGTTTGCTAAAAGAAGACTTAGGAGTTGATGAGGCGTTAGTTGTTGAAGAACCGCTTGTCCAAAGTAACAATGTTGAGCAACTTGATAATGATGAATTTGTAGATATTGATTCATTATTAGAAGAAAGTGACGACGCTGAACTTGAACACGAACCTTACAACGACGTTAATATGGATGTTGGCTTGAGTGAATTTGACGCGTTACTTGCCGGTGATAATCCGACGGATGTTGATGCTGAAAGTGGTGGCTACTCAGCTAAATTAGATTTAGCGCGTGCTTATATTGAAATTGATGATTTTGATTCTGCGCTTAAAGTCATTGAGGATGTTATTAACAAAGGTCCTGAAGAAGTTCAAGAAGAGGCGCTTAGTTTAAAAGCTAAACTAAAATAATTAAAATGTTTCTAAGAACCCGTATCTGGCTTAGCTAAATACGGGTTTTTTTATGTGTATTGGTTTGATTACGACAGGTCTCCTTTTATTGCATCGTTAGATAGCATAAAATGCCTCGTTCATTAGCACAGTAGGTAAAGCAGTAATTATGCGAGTAGCACTTGGAGTTGAATACAACGGCGCACGTTATAGTGGTTGGCAACGTCAATCTCATGTAAATAGCGTACAGCAAGAAGTAGAAAAGGCGCTGTCGCGCATTTGTAATCATCCAGTTGAAGTTATATGTGCGGGTCGTACAGATGCGGGTGTACACGGTACAGGCCAAGTAATACACTTTGACACTGAGGCCGATCGCGATATGGTTGCATTTACACTAGGTATGAATACTTTAATGCCTAAAGATATTGCTATTCGTTTTGCTCAACCCGTTGCAGATGATTTTCACGCTCGTTTTAGTGCTACAGCACGTCGTTATCGTTATATTATTTATAACTCGCCTTTACGAGGAGCTGTACTAAATGAAGGCGTTACGCATTTCCATCATCAACTAGATGAAACCAAAATGCAGGAAGCGTGTCAGTATTTAATTGGCAAACATGACTTTACTTCTTTTAGGGCCATTCATTGTCAAGCGAATACACCGACAAGAACAATTCATCATTTATCGGTACGTCGCCAAGGTACTTACGTTATTATTGATATTAAAGCGAATGCGTTTTTACATCACATGGTGCGTAATATCACAGGCAGTTTAATGGATGTTGGTTTACATAAACACCAACCTATATGGATAAAAGAGCTACTTGATTGTAAAGAACGCGCAAAGGCCAGTGCTACCGCTAAGGCTGCTGGTTTGTATTTAGTGGATGTTGACTACCCTGAGCAATTTGATATTCCTCAAACACCTTTAGGCCCTTTATTTTTGCCGGATATAGATGTTTAATTAAGGTTAGTATAAGTGCTTTTTATGAGCACTTTTAACTACTAAGACCAGTTTTTTATACCGCGTTAGTGTAATTCATGTTTTAATTGAAAAAATTTGTCTGCTAATTGCTATTAGCAGGCTCGCGACACAGAACAGTATTAAGAGAGTTGCAAATGAGTTGGCTAGAAAAAATCTTACCTAAAACGACAAAATCATCAGGTCGTAAAGAAATCCCAGAAGGTGTTTGGGCTAAGTGTACATCGTGTGATTCAATTTTATATAAAGCTGAATTAGAAAAGTCATTAAACGTATGTCCTAAGTGTGACCACCACATGCGTGTTAGTGGCCGTAAGCGCCTAGAGCACTTTTTAGATGAAGGTGATCGTCAAGAGCTTGGTACACAACATGAGCCTAAAGATATTCTTAAGTTTAAAGATTCTAAAAAGTACTCTGACCGTATCAGTGCAGCCCAAAAAGCAAGTGGTGAAAAAGATGCACTTGTGGCGATGAAAGGCCGATTAAAAGGTATTCCAGTGGCAGCGGTAGCATTTGAGTTCTCATTTATGGGTGGTTCAATGGCTTCGGTTGTTGGTGCTCGTTTTGTTGATGCTGTTGATCAATGTTTAGAGCACAATATGCCGCTTATCTGCTTTTCTGCATCAGGCGGAGCACGTATGCAAGAAGCGCTTATGTCGCTTATGCAAATGGCTAAAACAAGTGCTGCGCTTGCAAAAATGACTGAAAAAGGCCTTCCGTTTATTTCAGTAATGACTGACCCAACAATGGGTGGTGTATCTGCATCACTTGCTATGCTGGGCGATATTAACGTTGCAGAACCTAAAGCGTTAATTGGTTTTGCAGGTCCTCGTGTTATTGAGCAAACTGTTCGCGAAACATTACCTGAAGGTTTTCAGCGTAGTGAATTTTTGCTTGAACACGGTGCAATTGACATGATTATTGACCGCCGTGAAATGCGCGATACCCTTGCACGCATTTTAGCTAAATTTATGAACTTGCCTTCTACGGAACAAGAGCATAGAGTAGCGTAAATTTCAGCTTTACTGATTACACGCTATGACAAAAACAATTCCTAGCCAATCATCAAGCCTTGATGATTGGCTTTTTTATTTAGAAAGTGTTCACCCAGCTAACATTGCAATGGGCTTAGAACGAGTTGCTAATGTTGCCAACAATATTGGCCTTTTAAACACTCCAAGTAAAATTATTCTTATTGCCGGTACAAACGGTAAGGGCACCACAGCACGTTGCTTAGAGTCGCTATTACTAGCGCAAGGTTTTAGCGTGGGCACTTACGCATCTCCTCATTTAATTCGTTATAACGAGCGTGTACGAGTTAATGGCGAAGAACTGGCAGACCAATTTCATATAGATGCTTTTCACCAGCTTGAGCAAGGCCGTAAAGACACTCCTCTGACTTATTTTGAATATGGTACTTTGGGGGCATTGGCAATTTTTAAACGCTGTAACGTCGATTATGTATTACTTGAGGTTGGTTTAGGTGGGCGCTTTGACGCTACAAATATAGTAACGCCGTATGCAAGTGTGATTACCACTATAGACTTAGACCATAAAGAGTATTTAGGTGATACCCGTGAGTTGGTGGCTTATGATAAAGCCGGTATTTTTCGTGAAAATACGCCCGCTATTATCGGGGATTTAAATATTCCTCACACAATGACTGATTATGGCAAGGAAATTAATGCCAATATGACGTTGTCGGGCAGTGACTTTATTTTCAAAGAAAATGCTGAGAGCTTTAATTGGCAATATAAACAGCATAATCTTGAAATAGATAAGCCAGCAATACCGTGTCAAAATGCAGCCACTGCGCTAACTGCGCTAAGTGTTTTAAACTTATTACCTAGTGTGCAGATAATAAGAGATTGCCTAGCTAATTTAGTTGTAGAAGGGCGGTTTCAGCAGTTAAGTACTGAGCCTTTAGTCTTTACAGATGTGGCACATAACCCTGAGTCGGCGCGTTATTTAGCCAATAAGTTATCAAGCTATAAAGATAAAGGCTTTAAAATTCATGCATTAGTCGCTATGCTTGCTGATAAAGACAAAGTCGGTGTACTTAAAGAAGTAAGCAACCTGGTCGATGAGTGGTCGTTAGCGAGCTTAAGTAGCCCGCGAGGCGACACTGCAAGTAATTTACAAAATGCACTGCAGGAATTGTCTCATCATAATACTATCAATAGCTATGATAGTGTGGCACAGGCACTAAGTGTAATTTTACCAAAACAACAACGTGATACTATGTTGATTGTATTTGGTTCTTTTTTACTGTGGCCGGCGCTATTAATTACTTTAAAAAATAGAGAGGATGTCGGTGAACTCAAGTTTTATTAATCGCTTAGTCGGAACAAGTATAGTGGTGATCGCAGCAATTGTGTTTATCCCTAATATACTCGATGGCGAAAAAGTGCATTATAAAGAAGGCTTTAAAGCGATTCCTGATCGCCCTGAGTTCAAAACAATCGATCTTCAAGAGTCAATTGATGAAAATGTTGCTAACGCAGAGCCACTAAAGCAAGATGAAATCGAAGATATTCAAGCTGATGATGAGGCTTTTGAGCAGCAAAATGCAATAGTGGAAAGTGATTATGCTGTAGAGGATAAAGTCGTTGAAGCAAGCATAGAGCCTAAAGCAAAACCAACGACTCCTGTTCAAGCTAAACCAAAACCGATTGCACCGCGTAAAAGTGATGAAAACCTAACGAGTATGGCTTATGTTATTCAATTAGGTAGTTTTTCACATGTTGCAAACGTAAAAGCATTACAAGCTAAACTAAAGGTTGAAGGGTTTAAAACGTTTACTAAACCGATTAAAACCCCAAATGGGACATTAACCAAAGTATTTGTTGGCCCTTCACTTGATAAAAGTGAATTACAAAAGCAGCTCCCCCAGCTTAAAAAGCTTACTAAATTAAATGGTAAAGTTACGCAATACGAAGTAACAAAATAATTATAAAAAAGGCTTGTATAACAAGCCTTTTTTATTTATTAATATTTGTTTTTATGATTATCACTCGCCCGCAATACCCATTCTAAAATGTTAATTTTTTGTATTGACTACAACCCAGTATTCTCCCGTTTAAACTTGCATACTAACGATGTTTGGGTATAGAATGCGCCCCAAATTAGCGACTAATTGGTTCTTATGATCTGGGTTGATTACGCCATTATTGGCATCATTGCACTGTCTACCATCATCGGTTTAATACGCGGCTTTGTAAAAGAAGCAATGTCATTAGCGGTATGGGCTGGCGCCTTTATCATCTCTAGCTTGTTTTACCAATATTTAGCTTCCTTTCTAACAACCATTTCTGAACCCCTTTTAAGAAATGCTGCGGCCATAGCCATATTATTCTTTGCGACGCTACTGTTAGGCGGTTTACTAAACTATATTTTAGGTGAGCTAGTACATCGTACTGGTTTATCGGGTACCGACCGTGTTTTTGGCATAGTGTTTGGTGCTCTACGAGGCGTGTTGGTCGTGAGCGCGTTACTCTTCTTTCTTGATGCTTTTACTGGTGCACCCAATACGCACTGGTGGGGCAATTCTATTTTGATTCCAGAATTTGGCTTTGTTGTTGAATGGTTCTTTTCGTACCTAGAAAACAACTCGAGCTTTTTAAATTCAGTAAACCGTTAATCGGCGAGGATAAATTACATGTGTGGTATCGTTGGAATAGTCGGAACATCTCCTGTTAACCAGGCGATCTATGATGGCTTAACTGTTTTGCAGCACCGTGGTCAAGACGCCGCGGGTATCATTACCATTGAGAATAATACGTTTAGCTTACGCAAAGCAAATGGCTTAGTGAAAGATGCCTTTCACACTCGTCATATGAAACGATTACAAGGTACAATTGGTCTTGGCCATGTGCGTTATCCTACCGCAGGATCTTCAAGCTCATCTGAAGCACAGCCTTTTTATGTTAACTCACCATTTGGTATAGCGCTTGCCCATAATGGTAACCTTACTAATGCAGAAACTTTAAAAGAGCAGTTATTCTCAGAAGCACGTCGTCATGTTAATACAACATCAGACTCTGAAATTTTACTTAATGTTATGGCACATGAATTAAGCAAATCTGATAAGTTGCATTTAGACCCTGAAGATATTTTTACTGCGGTAACCGAAGTAAATAATAAAGTAAGCGGTGGTTATGCAACAATTGCTATGATCATCGGTCACGGTATTGTTGCTTTTCGCGACCCCAATGGTATTCGCCCACTTGTATTTGGTAAACGCGAAACCGAAAAGGGTACGGAATACATGTTTGCCTCAGAGAGCGTTGCGTTAAAGCCTGATGGCTTTGAGTTTATTCGTGATGTTGCGCCTGGCGAAGCTATATATGTTACAGAAGAAGGTGAATTTCATTCGCTTAGTTGTGCTGATAAGGCATCTTACTCGCCATGTATTTTTGAATTCGTTTATTTTGCACGTCCTGATTCAACAATAGACCGTATGTCTGTGTATGCAACACGCGTAAACATGGGGACTAAACTCGGCGAAAAAATTGCACGTGAGTGGGCTGACAAAGATATTGATGTCGTTATCCCAATCCCAGAAACGTCATGTGATGTAGCACTGGAAATCGCACGTGTGCTTGATTTACCATACCGCCAAGGCTTTGTTAAAAACCGTTATATTGGTCGTACGTTTATCATGCCTGGTCAAGAGATGCGTAAAAAGTCAGTACGTCAAAAGCTAAATGCAATTGATCGTGAGTTTAAAGGTAAAAACGTATTATTGGTTGATGACTCAATTGTGCGTGGTACAACATCAGCACAAATTGTTGAAATGGCCCGAGAGTCTGGCGCTAAAAACGTTTACTTTGCATCAGCAGCGCCTGAAATACGCTTCCCTAATGTGTACGGTATTGATATGCCTTCTGCAGCTGAGCTTATTGCTCACGGACGTGAAGTAGAAGATATTAATGCAAGTATTGGTTCTGACGGTTTAATCTTTCAATCGTTAAAAGATTTAATTGCTGCGGTTAGCCAAGAAAACCCTGAAATTACTAAGTTTGAAACGTCAGTATTTGATGGCCAATATATTACTGGCGATATTGATCAAAACTATTTAAATCGTATTGATAAGCTACGTAACGATTCTGCAAAAAGCACCCGCGAAAGTGCGATGTCTTCAGGTTTAGAGATACACAACCAAGACGAAAACGAAGCTGATTAATAGTTAGTTAATAAAAAGTCGTTACACATAAAAAAAGGAGCTAATTAGCTCCTTTTTTGCGAAGGAAAGAAAGGGAACATTTCTATCAAACACGACTCTCTATTAGGTAAACTTTATTAAGTAAACATTGGGCTAACAATCCCATTTGTCCAAAGCATAGCTGTTACAGCTAAAATAATAACCAGTAATATTAATCCACACGTTACTACCGAGCTGGCGTAAATAAAGCCACGCTCTTCTGGGATATGCATAAGTATTGGTACGCCGGTGTAGAGTAAATAAACCGAGTAAGCCAGTGCAATAATTCCAACACACACTACAAACCAAAGTACAGGCCAAAAAGCGGCGAGTGCCGACATAAACACTGGAGTTGCAGTATATGCTGCAAGTTCAAGTGTTTGTGTAAATGTAGGCTTAGAGCCAAATGTAACCGCCATCCAATGGGCTAAATACGCCAATGCGAATACGCCCGCTATTAAAGCAAAATACATCGCGCCTGCAATTAGCAGTGCACTATCGTGTGTTAAAAATACCGCATCACCTGCGCCTATACTCCATCCTAAATAAACAGACGAGTAGTAGCCCATTATTGAGGGGAACAGAGCAATTAATAAAATATGTGACAAGCTGTAGGTTAAACTTTCGTGGCGGTTATCGATTGTTTGCCACTCTTCTAGGGGATGAGCATAGATTCCCCAAAGATGGTTTAGTATCATAGTATTTACTCCATAAAGGAACGTATCATTGTTTTGGTTGGTTTATTTTTATACAGTCTATGTACAGTTATGGTTCACTTATTTTGCAAAGTCAAGTTAACTCGCTATTAACACTTTTACGCAAGTTAGGGCTTTGATTTATCCCAAGCAAAATTTCGTGTTAAAATAATGGTCTATCAAATTTATTTAGTAATGAGCAGTCAACGTGCCACACAGCCAACTTTTAGAGCCGATTAATAACTTTTTATTGTGTACCACCCCAGAGCAATGGGTGGAGCAAGCAATTAAAAAAGAAAACCTATCAGTCATTTTAATAGATCACTTAATTTGTGAATTAAAAGCGGCTCAAAGTGCGATGTTTTTAATACGTAAATATGCTGTTGATAAAGAGGGAAGTGATGCCTTACTTGAATGGCTAAAGCCATTTGAAGCACTTATTTATAAGCGTGAAGGTAACTGGCGCGATCTGGCGGCTAAAAATAAACTCACTAAATCAATAATACCTAAATCTAGCTCACAATACGGGCAAGGCCTAATCGATAAAATGGTTTTATTAATAAAAGAAGAGCTGCATCACTTTTATCAAGTGTTCGAAATTATGGACGAGTACGGTGTAGAGTATCAAAGCATTACACCGTGTCGTTATGCAAAAGGTATGCTTCGTCATGTTAAAACATTCGAGCCTGATGCATTAGTCGATAAGCTAATAGTAGGCGCTTATATTGAGGCACGTTCGTGTGAGCGTTTTGCAAAGCTTGCGCCACATGTTGATAAACGTTTGGGTGATTTTTATATTTCGTTATTACGCTCAGAAGCGCGTCATTACCAAGATTATTTAACTTTAGCGCAAGAAATAGCTGATTTTGATATTACCGAACGCGTGAACTTTTTTGGTGAAAAAGAAAAAGAACTAATTTCTACAACTGACACTGACTTTAAGTTTCATAGTGGCGTACCTACAGTGTCAAACTAGTTAATTTTCTTTTAAAAAATTAATGTATTCAGTAATTTTTTCATTGCTGAAATTATGTTTTTTCATAATATCAGCAATACTTCCGTTTTCTACTATTGCATCAATCCCCCTATTAAACTTTTGTAAATATTCTTTAGCTCTATAGTTTGATTGAGAAATAACTAAATATAACTTGTGAGTAGCAAGATCGGGTAACAAGTACTCAATTTTATTCTTATCTAAATTAACTTCTGTACTGTACTCAAGCCAATACTTGCCAACCTCTTTAGTGCCTGCGACCAGATCAATACGCCCTTGTTGCAGTAAGTATAAGCTAGTAGGGAGGCTTTTAGTGGACGTGATTGCCAATTCGGTGTTTCTAGTGAATTCTTGGCTTATAAAAGCGCTATCTTCTTTACCAATACTATAAGGTACTAATGATTGAGTGGTGCCATCAAAATTAATTGTACTTTCTTTTCGTTTAAAAATTCCAGTGTGGGCACGTGCAAGTGGACGAGAATAATAAAAAACCTCATTCCGCTTTGCAGAATAAAAAGCGCCTAAAATAGCTGTTTTTCTCTTTTTTCTAATAATTTTAAAGCGCGATCCCATGTGGTAAATTCTATTTTACTATTAATACCTTGTGTTATAAGGGCCGCGCGGGTTATCTCATAGAGCCAGCCGTTTTTAGGTAAGTCATTACTAAAGTATGGGGGAAAGTTCTCAGTAACAATTTGCCATGTTTGCTCGCATAATGCCTTTGTTGGAATAACAGTCACTAGGATGAAAATTATCAGCTTTATCATTTAGCCCCTCACTTTTATTAAACTTTACTGAACAAGAGTAGTCAGAATTCGAAATTATGCGAAAGGCGTGTTGATTAACTCTTGTGATTTAGGGGTGACCACTAAATAAGAACCTTGGGTATACCAGTCACCTAGCACTGTGCGAGTAAGTGTTTGTTCATTAATTTTATATGTATGAACATTAGGGCGGTGAGTATGACCATGAATCATATTAGTAACGTTATGTTTGGCAAAGGTTGCAAGTACAGCGTCATCGACAACGTCTAAAATTTCGATAGGTTTATCAGCTTGACTTAACTTACTTTTTTCGCGGGCGTTGCGCGCTATTTTTTTACGATACCAAAGCGGCATTGCAAGCATTAGTTTTGGCCACCACCAACCACGGCTCTTTTTTCTAAAGTTTTGATACTCAGTATCTTGAGTGCACATTTCGTCGCCATGTAAAATGACTGTTGGCGTACCATATAAATCAATGACCGTTTGTTCAGCAAGTAATGTCATACCGGCCATGTCTGCATATTGCTTGCGCATAATGAAGTCACGATTGCCATGAATGAAATACACCGGAGTGCCACTATCACTGACTGCTTTAAGGTGCTTTGCTACATCGGCACTCAGTGCAGTAATGTAGTCATCCCCGACCCAAACTTCAAAAAAATCACCTAAAATATAAAGTGCATCTACATTTTTATTTAGTATATGTGTATTTAAAAAGTCAAAAAATGCAGCGCTAATGTCGGGGCGGTTTTCGCTTAGATGTAAATCTGCAATAAAGTAAGTTTGGTGAGTCATAGATCAATCTTTTCGATATAAATAAAGCGGGCGTATACACATTGCGTAAATGCCCGCTGGTACTCCACATTACGTGGGTAAACGTACTATTAGCTAACAGTAACGCTTTCGATGATCACATCTTCAAGAGGTACGTCTTGGTGAAAACCAGTACTACCTGTTGCAACTGCTTTAATCTTATTGACTACGTCCATGCCCTCTACAACTTCAGCAAAAACACAATAACCCCAACCTTGCGATGTTTCGCTGCTGTGGTTTAAAAAGTCGTTGTTGTTCACGTTAATGAAAAACTGTGCTGTAGCTGAATGAGGATCAGGTGTACGTGCCATAGCTAAAGTGCCTACTTTATTAGACAGGCCATTATTAGCTTCATTCTGAATTGGGTCGTTTACTTCTTTTTGTTCCATACCTGGAACAAAACCACCGCCTTGAACCATAAAACCATCGATTACACGATGAAAGATAGTGCCGTTGAAAAAATCAGCATTTGCATACTCTAAAAAGTTTTTAACTGTGTTTGGAGCTTCTTGCTCAAACATTTTAATGGTGATGTCACCAAAATTAGTGTGTAGAACAACCATGTGTTTTCCTATATCCGGTTTAAATATTGGCGCTATTTTATCGTAGTTGGCTAAGATTAACAAAGTAGATGTTTGGTTTGTTATAAAGCGCTAGAGCAGGGGCTTTTCAAGTGGTAACATAACTGTTCAAGTAAATAGTCAAGGACTCAAAGTAAATGGTAAATATATACAACACACTCACGCGACAAAAAGAGCAATTTAAACCGATGGTCGAAGGAAAAATCGACATGTATGTGTGTGGTATCACCATTTATGATTACTGCCATATTGGACACGCGCGTACTTTTGTTGGTTTTGACGTTATTGTGCGCTACTTACGTCATATTGGTTACGATTTAAAATATGTTCGTAACATTACAGATATCGACGATAAAATAATTAAACGTGCGAACGAAAATGGTGAGTCAATAAACGACTTAACTGTTCGCATGACTAAAGCGATGCATGAAGATTTTGATAGCCTAAATATGCTACGCCCAGATATTGAACCAACAGTTACAAGCCATATGGATGAAATTATCGTTATGGTTAAGCGCTTGATTGAAAAAGGCCATGCCTATGTCGCAGCTGATGGCGATGTATTGTTTGATGTATCAACGTTTGAGCAATATGGCGCGCTTTCTCAGCAAGATTTAACAATGTTGCAATCAGGTTCTCGCGTTGAAGTGGCGCAAGATAAAGACGATCCACTTGATTTTGTGTTATGGAAAAAAGCAAAAGCAGGTGAACCATCATGGTCATCACCGTGGGGAGAAGGGCGTCCTGGTTGGCATATTGAATGTTCGGCAATGAGCTCAAAGCATTTAGGTGAGCATTTTGATATTCACGGTGGGGGGTCTGATTTACAGTTTCCACATCATGAAAACGAAATTGCCCAGTCGTGCTGTGCAAACAACGGCAAGTATGTAAATACATGGATACATACTGGCATGGTACAAGTAAATAAAGAAAAAATGTCTAAGTCGTTAGATAATTTCTTTACAGTGCGTGAAGTTTTAAAAGCATACGATGCTGAATCTGTTCGTTACTTTTTAATTTCAGGTCATTACCGTAGCCAATTAAATTACTCGCAAGAAAATTTAGACCAAGCGCGTTCATCACTTGAACGTATTTATACAGCGCTTCGTGATGTCGAACCGGTAGAGTGCGATTTAGAAGGTAATGAGTTTGTTGCTAAATTTAGAAAAGCGATGGATGACGACTTTAATACACCAGAAGCATTACCTGTGTTGTTCGAACTTGCTAAAGAGTTAAACCGCGTAAAAGAAAGTGACGTAGTTCAAGCTGGGCAACTTGCGTTTATATTACGCAGTATTGGTAACGTTTTGGGTGTTGCTCAACAAGCACCGGAAGCCTTTTTACAAGGCGGGCAAGATGATGACGAAGTGGCGACAATTGAAGCATTAATTGTAAAACGTAATGAAGCGCGTACTAGTAAAGATTGGGCTGCTGCTGATGAAGCTCGTGATGCACTTAATGCGTTAGGTGTAATACTTGAAGATTCAGCCGGTAAAACAACGTGGCGTAAAGCGTAAGCGTTTAAAGTAATTCACGTTCAACTAAAAAAGGGTTGCCAAATGGCAACCCTTTTTTGATTTTTTAACAGCTTAGCTGTGATATTTCTCACACGCTTCAAGTGTGTTTTCAATTAAGCTTGCGACCGTCATCGGGCCAACGCCACCTGGTACAGGTGTAATAAAATGCGCTTTTTGTTCAGCCACACTGTATTGAACATCACCGACTAATTTACCCGTATCTAAACGGTTAATGCCTACATCGATGACTATAGCGCCTTCTTTTATCCAATCTCCAGGTATAAATTCAGGTTTACCGACAGCCACAACTAATAAGTCAGCGCGGCGAACATGCGTTTCTAAGTCTTGAGTAAACTTATGGCATACTGTGGTTGTACAACCGGCTAATAAAAGCTCTAACGACATTGGACGACCCACAATATTTGATGCGCCAACGACAACTGCATGCATACCTTTATAACGTACGCCCGTAGAATCAAGTAATGTAATAATACCTTTTGGCGTACATGGGCGAAGAGCAGGCATACGTTGTGCTAATCGGCCAATGTTATATGGATGAAATCCATCAACATCTTTATGCGGGGTAATACGTTCTAAAATCTTTTCAGCATCAAGACCTTTGGGCAGTGGTAACTGCACTAAAATTCCATCAACTTCGGCATCATTATTTAGCTCGTCAATTAAATCTAAAAGAGTTTGCTCTTGTGTGTCCGCAGGTAAATCAAATGATTTAGAAATAAAACCTACTTCTTCACAGGCTTTACGTTTTGAACCAACGTAAACTTGGCTTGCTGGATCAAGTCCTACAAGTACTACTGCAAGTCCTGGTGCACGTAAACCATTTGCTACACGCTCACTTACGCGTTCTGCTACAGCGCTACGTACTTGTTTTGCGATTGCCTTACCATCAATGATGTTTGCCGTCATGGGTGACCTTTAATTGGGGTTAATTAACTAGATACCGATACTCTAAAAACGAATGCATAATAAAATAGGGGTAAAAATGCTAATAAAGAAAATACAGTCTTTATTTAACTCGTTTTATAATGTGCCTACTATTTTCGCAGAAAAGCATTGCAGCGCCAAGTTGCTTTTAAGTTATATAGTACTTGAGTGGTTAAATAGTTTAAAATTCAGTCTTCTATTATAATATTTAACCATTGTGCACTAAAAATGAACACTTGATTGATTTAATAAAAAAACGTTTGACCTAACCCCGTCAAATCACTATTATGCACCCCGTTGTCAACGAGGTCACTCGCAAACAATAGTAAGTATCGGCGATTAGCGCAGTTTGGTAGCGCACTTGGTTTGGGTCCAAGGGGTCGCAGGTTCAAATCCTGCATCGCCGACCATTTTTTTATAATTTATTATAATCGAATAGCTTATTGGTAAACTACGAAGTTTTCGATGCGCCCATAGCTCAGCTGGATAGAGCAACGCCCTTCTAAGGCGTGGGTCGAAGGTTCGAATCCTTCTGGGTGCACCATTTGAAAACATGTAAATATAGCGGTGATTGTAGCTCAGTTGGTAGAGCCCCGGATTGTGATTCCGGTTGTCGTGGGTTCGAGCCCCATCAGTCACCCCATTTACAACGAATATCGGCGATTAGCGCAGTTTGGTAGCGCACTTGGTTTGGGTCCAAGGGGTCGCAGGTTCAAATCCTGCATCGCCGACCATTTCTTAAAATGGTCTTAAGCTCTCAGTTTAAGTGTTCAGTATGAAAAAAAGTTAATTCTTCAATGTCGGCGATTAGCGCAGTTTGGTAGCGCACTTGGTTTGGGTCCAAGGGGTCGCAGGTTCAAATCCTGCATCGCCGACCATTTCTTATCTAGTAAGATTAGTAAATAAAATCCTCTAATATTATAAATCAATACACGTTAACCTATAATTATATTAAATAATTTGTATTTCATTTCATCTAACGCTTAGTTAGTCTGTTTTTTATTCAGTTAGCTTCTATAGTCCTATATCTAGTCCAAATAATTGCGCCCTATACTCGACTATCATAAATATTAGGTTATAATGCCGCGTCTATTGTTTAACATAGTGCCCGAAGGGCAAAGCAGCAATGGTATCTCATGGTAGCGACGGATGCTTTTAAGTGTGAAAAACCGCTTAAACTTTATCAAGACTCATGCAGATCACTTTGTTTGTAAGGAAGGCGAACAATCGCCAAAATTGAATATTGAGGTAAATCATGCAAGTTTCTGTTGAGACGACCCAAGGCCTTGAGCGCCGTATAACTATCACCGTTCCTTCAGAGAACGTTGAGACCGAAGTAAAAAAACGCCTACAACAACTGTCAAAAACACAGCGTATAGATGGTTTCCGTGCTGGTAAAGTTCCAGTATCTGTAATTAACAAGCGTTTTGGCCCTGCAGTTCGTCAAGAAGTTGCTGGCGAAGTAATGCAACGTAATTTTTACGAAGCAATCGTTTCTGAAAAAATCAATCCAGCTGGCGCGCCTACATTCGCTCCTAAATCACTTGAAGCAGGTAAAGATTTAGAGTTTTCAGCAACGTTTGAAGTTTACCCTGAAGTTGAAGTTCAAGGTTTAGATAAGATTACTGTTGAGAAACCAGCGGTAACAGTAACTGACGAAGATTTAGCTAACATGCTAGAAACACTTCGTAAGCAACATGCAGCGTGGGCTGATGTTGATGCAGCTGCTGGCGAAAACGACCGTGTAACAGTTGATTTCGTAGGTACTATCGACGGTGAAGTATTTGAAGGCGGCAAAGCTGAAGACTTCCCATTAGAACTTGGTCAAGGTCGTATGATCCCAGGTTTTGAAGATAACATCGTAGGTAAAAAAGCAGGCGAAGAAGTAGTTGCTGATGTAACGTTCCCTGATGATTACCACGCTGAAAATTTAAAAGGTAAAGCGGCTCAATTCACTATCACAGTGAAAAAAGTTGAAGCGCAAGAATTACCAGAATTAAGCGAAGAGTTTGCAACTAAATTCGGTGTTACCGAAGGCGGCGTAGACGCGCTTAAAGAAGAAGTTAAAAAGAACATGACACGTGAGCTAGACCAAGCGGTTAAAGCAAGTGTTAAAGACCAAGCAATCAAAGGTCTTTTAGCTAACAACGAAATTGAAGTGCCTAAAGCGCTTGTTGATCAAGAAGTTGATGCACTACGTCAGCAAGCGGCTCAACGTTTTGGTGGTGATGCTAAAAATATGCCTGAGCTTCCAGCTGAATTGTTCCATGAGCAAGCTGTAACACGTGTTAAAACTGGCCTTTTATTAGGTGAAGTGATCAAAGCTAACGAGATTAAAGTTGATGATGCTAAAGTTGAAGCATTAATCGCAACAGTTGCTTCTGCATACGAAGATCCAACTGAAGTAGTAGAATACTACAAAGCAAATGATCAACTTATGCAGCAAATGCGTAATGTAGCAATGGAAGAGCAAGCTGTTGAAGCTATTTTAGCTAAAGCAGTTGTAACTGACGTTGAAAAAGCATTTGATGACATCATGAATCCACAGAAAGGTGCTTAATAAGTCATTGACTTAAGCTCTCGCTAACGATTAAATGGCTCGTGCTACTCTGTTTATACAGCGTGCCCGGGCCATTTTAGTTTTTGGCCTTTAATTTGCGAAAAACGATAATTATGCTTTTCTTATAGTAAGGATAAGTATAAGCGCATAAGGAATTAAATAAGTATGAATACTGGTATTACAGATCCCCTAAATGCATTGGTCCCTATGGTTGTTGAACAAACACCTAAAGGCGAGCGCTCGTATGATATTTATTCGAGATTATTAAAAGAGCGTATTATCTTTTTAACAGGTCAAGTTGAAGACAACATGGCAAATCTGATTTTAGCGCAAATGCTATTTTTAGAATCAGAAAACCCTGATAAAGATATCTTTTTATACATCAACTCACCAGGTGGCTCAGTAACTGCAGGTATGGCTATATATGACACTATGAACTTCATCAAACCTGATGTAAGTACAATATGTGTAGGTCAGGCTGCAAGCATGGGTGCTTTTTTACTTACTGCTGGTGCTAAAGGTAAGCGTTTTTGCCTACCTAACTCACGCGTGATGATTCACCAACCATTAGGTGGTTTCCAAGGTCAAGCATCTGACTTTGAAATTCATGCGAAAGAAATTCTGTCTATCAAAGACAAACTAAATCGCTTAATGGCTGAGCATACAGGCCAACCGTTAGATGTGATTTCCAAAGATACTGATCGTGATAACTTTATGAGTGCTTCGCAGGCTGTAGATTACGGCTTGGTTGATTCAGTGTTTACAAATCGCGATAAAAAGTAAGCGCTTGGTGAGCAGGTTATCTGCTTGCCACTTAGAGTTACTATGCGAAAACCAATAAATTTTGGTATAGTTAAAGCGTATTGAAATAGCCACCAACAGTTTTGGTGGCCAACGTAATAAAATGAGGTAGCTGAATGTCTGACACTCCTACAGACGGCGACAAAAGTAATAAATTGTTATACTGCTCTTTTTGCGGCAAAAGCCAGCATGAAGTACGTAAATTAATTGCAGGCCCATCAGTATACGTTTGTGATGAATGTGTAGAGTTGTGTAACGATATTATCAGGGAAGAAATTAAAGACATTGCTCCTAAGCATGACACGTCTGATAAACTACCTGTACCAAAAGAAATTCGTAAACACTTAGACGATTATGTTATTGGTCAAGATCATGCTAAAAAAGTATTGTCTGTTGCAGTTTATAACCACTATAAACGACTGCGCAATCAATCGACTAAGCAAGATATTGAATTAAGTAAAAGTAATATTTTGCTTATCGGCCCAACTGGTAGTGGTAAAACATTACTTGCAGAAACGTTAGCGCGTCTACTTGATGTGCCGTTTACTATGGCCGATGCCACTACATTAACCGAAGCGGGTTATGTAGGTGAAGATGTTGAAAACATCATTCAAAAGCTTTTACAAAAGTGCGATTACGATGTTGAAAAAGCACAACGTGGTATTGTATACATCGATGAAATTGACAAGATTTCTCGTAAATCAGATAACCCATCAATTACGCGTGACGTATCGGGTGAGGGCGTTCAACAGGCGCTACTTAAACTGATCGAAGGTACAATTGCTTCAGTTCCACCGCAAGGTGGTCGTAAACATCCACAGCAAGAGTTTTTACAAGTAGATACATCTAAAATCTTATTTATTTGTGGTGGTGCGTTTTCAGGTTTAGATAAAGTAATTGAACAACGTAGTCATAAAAATACCGGTATCGGTTTTGGCGTTAGCGTAAAAGAATCTGCGGCGAGTCGTTCTTTAAGTGAAACATTTAAAGACGTAGAACCAGAAGATTTAGTTAAATACGGCTTAATCCCTGAATTTATAGGCCGTTTGCCAGTAGTTGCAACGTTAACTGAGCTTGATGAAGCAGCACTTGTACAAATCTTGAGTGAGCCTAAAAACGCGATTACTAAACAGTTTTCAGTGTTGTTTGGCATGGAAGACGTTGAACTTGAGTTCCGCGATGATGCCTTAGCTGCAATTGCCCACAAAGCAATGGAGCGTAAAACAGGTGCGCGTGGTCTTCGTTCAATCGTTGAAGGTGTATTGCTTGATACAATGTACGAGCTTCCTTCAATGGATGATGTAAGTAAAGTGGTTATTGATGAAACCGTTATTAAAGGTGAATCTGACCCAATCTTGATTTATGAAAATAATAAACAAGATAAAGCTGCATCAGAATAGTTTTTAAGCTATTTGAATGAAAAAAGGAGCCTTAGGCTCCTTTTTTTATAATTAATTTAATCGAGTATGGGAAAATTGTTGAACTTTAATTAGGTTATCCCCATATACTTGAGTAATCTTTAAAATAAATGAAGTGCGAAGAGAAATTATAATGACGCTTGAGAGAACCGACCGAGTCGAAATCCCAGTGCTAGCACTGCGCGATGTTGTGGTGTATCCACACATGGTGATCCCGCTTTTTGTAGGCCGTGAAAAATCAATAAAATGCCTTGAAGCGGCAATGGACAAAGATAAACAAATTTTCTTAGTTGCACAAAAAGATGCAACTGTAGATGAGCCAGAACAAGATGATATTTATCGTATTGGTACTATTGCTACTGTACTTCAGTTATTAAAGTTACCAGACGGCACCGTTAAAGTTTTAGTAGAAGGGACGCAACGTGCACAAATTGAAGACTTCGTTGATAGCGAAGACTTTTTTGTTGCTAATGCTCAATTTATTGAATCTGACTTAATTGATGAGCAAGAGCAAGATGTATTTATTCGCAGCGCAATTAGCCAATTTGAAGGCTATGTAAAGCTAAATAAAAAAATCCCACCAGAAGTACTAACGTCAGTTTCAGGTATTGATGATCCTGCGCGGCTAGCCGATACAATGGCTGCTCATATGCCATTAAAGGTACCTGAAAAGCAAAAAGTGCTAGAAATTTCAAGCGTTACAGAGCGTCTTGAATATTTAATGGCGCTTATGGAAGGCGAGATAGACTTACTGCAAGTTGAGAAAAAGATTCGTACTCGCGTTAAAAAGCAGATGGAAAAATCTCAGCGTGAGTATTATCTAAATGAGCAAATGAAAGCCATCCAAAAAGAGCTGGGTGAGCTTGATGATGTACCGGATGAATTTGAAGCACTTAAAAAGCGCATTGAAGAGTCTGGTATGCCAACAGAAGCACAAGATAAAGCGACCACAGAGCTTAATAAACTTAAAATGATGTCGCCAATGTCAGCAGAAGCGACCGTAGTGCGTTCATACATAGATACATTAATTAATGTGCCGTGGAAAAAGCGCTCTAAAGTTAAAAAAGACTTAGCAGGCGCGCAAAAAATTCTTGATAGTGATCATCATGGCCTTGATAAAGTTAAAGAACGTATTCTGGAGTACCTTGCGGTGCAACAGCGTACTAATCAACTAAAAGGTCCAATCTTATGTTTAGTTGGCCCTCCGGGTGTGGGTAAAACATCACTTGGGCAATCTATCGCACGCTCTACAGGTCGTAAATATATCCGTATGGCGCTAGGCGGTGTGCGTGATGAAGCTGAAATTCGTGGCCATCGCCGTACTTATATTGGTTCAATGCCAGGTAAGTTAATTCAAAACATGACTAAAGTGGGTGTTAAAAATCCATTATTCTTGCTAGATGAAATCGATAAAATGTCATCAGACATGCGTGGCGACCCAGCATCAGCGCTATTAGAAGTGCTTGATCCTGAACAAAACAGCCATTTTGCCGATCATTACCTTGAAGTAGATTACGATTTATCTGACGTTATGTTTGTAGCGACATCAAACAGCTTTAACATTCCTGGTCCATTACTGGACCGTATGGAAGTTATTCGTTTATCGGGTTACACCGAAGATGAAAAACTAAACATCGCAAAAGAGCACTTAATTACTAAACAAGTGAAACGTAATGGCCTGAAAGAGCATGAGATTGAGATTGCTGATAGTGCAATTATTGGCATTATTCGCTACTACACGCGTGAAGCGGGTGTACGTAATCTTGAGCGTGAAATTTCAAAACTATGTCGTAAAGCGGTTAAAAATATCTTAATTGAAAAAGACACTAAAACCGTGACTATCAATCAAGATAATCTAGAAGACTTTTTAGGTGTACAGCGTTTCGATTACGGTAAAGCGGAAGATGGCGATCGTATTGGCCAAGTAACTGGTCTTGCGTGGACTGAAGTAGGCGGTGACTTACTTACTATTGAATGCGCAGCGGTACCAGGTAAAGGTAAGCTTACTTATACAGGTTCACTGGGCGATGTAATGCAAGAGTCGATTCAGGCGGCCATGACGGTCGTGCGTAATCGTGCAGATACATTTCGTATTAATAGCGACTTTTACGAAAAACGTGATATTCACGTGCATGTGCCTGAAGGTGCAACACCTAAAGATGGTCCGAGCGCAGGTGCTGCTATGGTGACTGGTTTAGTGTCTAGTTTAACGGGCAACCCTGTACGTGCGGATGTTGCAATGACCGGCGAAATTACACTACGTGGTGAAGTATTACCAATTGGTGGTTTAAAAGAAAAATTACTCGCGGCGCATCGTGGTGGGATTAAAACAGTCATCATTCCAAAAATTAATGAACGTGATTTAAAAGAGATCCCAGACAATGTGCTGGCGGGCTTAGATATTCACCCAGTTACATGGATTGACGAAGTTTTAAAACTGGCTTTAGTGCATCCGGTTGAGAGTTTTTCAGTCGAAACACCAAAAAAACAGTAAAAAACCGAAAAAAGTGCTTTTTAGGGCTTTTCAAATCTAAACGATATGATAAGTTAAGCACTGGTTTTCAAGCCTAGCCCTTACGGGGCCTAGGCTTAAGAAAAATATAATCATGTGAGCATAATTAGTTTGCTCTAAAATTTTCAAAAAAGTGATGTTAGTTTAAAAAACCATCGCTCTTGATAATAACAATGAAAGAGGATGATATTGTGAATAAATCTCAATTGATCGATCAAATCGCAGCTGATGCTGACATTTCTAAAGCGGCTGCAGGTCGTGCTCTAGATTCATTCATCGAATCTGTATCTGGTGCGCTAAAAGATGGTGACTCAGTTGCACTTGTTGGCTTTGGTACTTTCTCAGTACGTGAGCGTGCTGCACGTGCAGGTCGTAACCCGCAAACTGGTGAAGCTATTCAAATTGCTGCTGCAAATATTCCTGCTTTTAAAGCCGGTAAAGCGCTTAAAGACGCAGTAAACTAATCACTGTTTTCATACAGTTTAGTTATGGCGAATGTAAATTTACTTAATCAATCTAAATGATGAATTAAGTAACTTTACCGCCAATTACTTCAAGTGAAAAAGCGTATCTGGTAAGATACGCTTTTTTTACATGTGACAAGGTAAAAACCTTGATCAAAAAGAGATAAACAAATGCTTGAGAAAATCAGAGAAGGTTCACAAGGACCTGTAGCCAAAATAATTTTAGGCGCGGTGATTTTATCTTTTGCTTTAGCTGGGATTGGTAGTTACCTAGGTCAAACCACGGAACAACCTGTTGCTGAAGTAAATGGAATTAAAATTAGCCAAACTGAATTTAATCGTGCGTTCCAAAATGAGCGTAGTCGATTAGAACAACAATTTGGTGAATATTTTGCACAAATTTCTGCAGATCCAAATTACATGGCACAAATACGTCAAGGTGTAGTTGACCGCTTAGTACAACAAGAATTGCAATCACAGCTAGCGGCTGATTTAGGCCTTCGCGTAAGCGACGAAAGTGTACGTAAAACAATCTTAGAATTACCGTATTTTCAAGTAGGTGAGCAGTTTAATAACGACCGTTACCTACAAGTTATTCGTCAAATGAATTTTCAACCAGATGCATTTCGTGAATACCTTCGTAAAGATATGACGCGCAGTCAACTTGTTACTGCCGTAGCCGGTACTGACTTTGCTCTTGAGAACGAGCTTAAAAGCGCTATTTCTCTACAGCAGCAAACGCGCAGCATTGATTACTTAGTTGTAAACAAAGAAGCGCTAGCAGCAAGTGTTGAAGTATCAGAGCAAGAAGTATCTGATTACTACGAGCTAAATGCATCACAGTTTTTATCGCCAGAACTTATCTCAGTTAATTATATTGAGCTTAAAGCCACAGATATTACGGTTGAGTCAGTTACTGAAGATGATGTTAAAGCGTATTACGATCAAAATAAGGCACAATACGTTGAGCCAGAAAAACGCCGTGTTTCACATATCTTAATCGATAACAGCGAAGACGATGATGCAGCAAAAGAAAAAGCCAATGCACTGCACGCACAATTAGAGCAAGGTGCAGATTTTGCTGAATTAGCAGAGTCATCATCTGATGATATTGTTAGTGGTGAAATGGGCGGCGATCTTGAGTGGATTGAACGCGATGTAATGGACCCTGCATTTGAAGACGCGACATTTGCGCTTAAAAATAAAGGTGACTTTTCAGAGGTTGTAGCATCAGAGTTTGGTTACCACATAATTAAACTTACTGATATTCAGCCGCAACAAGTTAAAGCATATGATGATGTTAAAGCTGATTTACGTGCGGAGCTTGAACAAGCTGAAAAAATAGATGCCTTTTACGAAAAGCAAACTGAAATGGGTGCACTAGCATTTGAAATTTCAGATCGCTTAGACGATGCTGCCGAAGTTGCAGAGGTAGAGATTAAATCAACGCCGCTTTTAGCAATTAACGCATTACCAGAGCCGTTAAATACGCCATCTGTAATTGCTGCGTTATCGTCAGTTGATTTACTGGAAGATAAAGTTAACTCTGAAGTTATTGAGCTTGGCGATGAGCATGCGATTATTGTTCGTGTAAATGAACACAAACCAGCTGCCACTAAGCCACTAAGTGAAGTAAGCGAGCAAATTAAAGCACGTTTAGTTAATGAAAAATCATCTGAGCTTGCTAAAGATAAAGCACGTAGCTTATTTGCAGAAGTAAAAGCAGGTAAGAGTTTAAGTGATATAGCCAATGAGCAAAGCTTAACACTTCGCCAAGAAGCGCAATTAACACGTCAAAGCTATACTGTTTCGCCAGCAATTGTAACTAAAGCATTTAAAATGGCTCATCCTGCAGGTTCTGCAGTGTTTGAAGTAGTTGATTTAAATAATGGTGATGCTGCAATTGTTGCACTTAAGTCGGTAACAGATGCACAAGTTACAGCTAATATTGACCCACAAGCAAAGCAAAGTATCACTATGGCGCAAGCTAATAAAAGCTACATGGTATTTATTGAAGCGTTAAAAGCGAATGCTGAGCTTAACTTACCAACGGTTGCACAACCCGTTGAGTAATTAATTTAGCTCATAAAAAAAGGCGCTTTTAAAGCGCCTTTTTTATTGTCTTCAATATAGTTGGTATTATTTGCCTCTTGCAATAAACTCTATGCGATTACCGCTAGGCTCTCTAATCATCATGTGTTTTGTTGGACCTTTACCTAGATTTTCGGGTGCAAACTCTATTTTAATATTATTTTGCGTTTTTAAATGATCGTGTAGCTGCGCTAACTTTTCAATACTCTCAACACTGAGTGCTAAGTGGTGTAACCCCACATTTTCTGCTCGATTAAACTCCACACGTTTTTCATCATTTTTAACACGCCACAACGTAATCGTTATTTTATCGTTTGATAAAAAGTAAGCTGGGTAACTTGGGTTACTCCCGAGCACTTTAAAACCAAGTACGTCAGTAAAAAACTTTAGACGAATCAAGGTCTGACACGGTTAATCCTAAGTGGTCAACTCCGCCAACCCAGTTTTTAACATTTGAATTAGGTGCTACATCGGCGATAACCGTTGTTGATAAAAGTAATAGCGATGAAATGCTAGCGAGTAGTGCCTTTTTTAACATAAATCCTCTTTGTAGTATTAATACCAATCCGCAATAATACTTAATAAGTTTGAGGGATTAAATCTGGCGTTAACTGCGTTAAAAATTTCTGATATAGAACAACTAAATAACGAAATTTTTGCTTTGTTATCGACACGATTTTCTTACTTCAAAATAGATCACTTAATTAAGCGAATTGGTATAACTGTTAAATGCAGTGTATTTAACAAGAGACCTTAATAAACGAGGTTATATTACAAAGCAGAATAGATAACCTGAACGCTGGATAATAAATCTATCTCGAGCAGCTATTGACGCGTAAATTCGCCTTGTTTTCACTGGAAATTTCTGGCTAGAGAAATTAAATTTAAATATCACCATGATTCAATATGATAGTAAATCTCTTAACCAGAGTTCAGGTTAGATACGAAAAAAATGCTGTTTTAACAGCTTAATAAACGTTGGGTGATTTTCGATTGAGGTGTTTGGAAAACAACTTCAGTGGCGCCATATTCAACGACTTCTCCCTTATCAAGTACAAGAACTTGGTCGCTAATATGACGAACTAAGCTTAAATGATGAGTGATCATCACATATGTCAGGCCTGTTTCTTGTTGTAATTTGAGAAGTAGATTAACTATTTGTGCACGAACAGAAGGGTCTAGTGATGACAGTGCCTCATCAAGTACAACAACCTTTGGATCTAAAATTAACGCACGAGCAAGTGCTACACGCTGTAATTGCCCCACACTAAACATGTGTGGATAGTAATGTTGGTGATCGACTAATAATCCAACTTTTGACAGCGTAGCGCTAATTTTTTCAGTCCGTTCAGCTTTATCAAAGTCAGTATTGTATTGTAGGCAGTCATCAAGCGTATCACCAATGGTTAAACCTGGATTAAGAGAGGCCGCTGAATCTTGAAAAATCATACGAATATAGCGACACTGATTATCACGAATACCGTTATCTTCAATAATATTGCCTTCTAATAAGATCTGTCCGCAGTCTGCGCTGTCAGCGCCTGAAAGCAGTTTGGCAAGTGTGCTTTTACCCGCTCCCGTTTCGCCTATAACAGCAATAGTTTCACCTTTGCCAATGCAAAATGAAATATTTTTAAGTACCGCAAATTTTTTACGACTAAATAAGCCTGCACGAATATTAAATGTTTTAGACAAAGCTTGTACTTTCAATACTGGTTGCATTATCTCATATCCTTAATCAGCGGGAAATGACACGCGTAGCTGTGCCCGTTGTGCTTTGTAAGCTTTGGTGTAACTACGCAGGCTTTTTGAGCCTGTGGGCAGCGTGGCCCTAATCGGCAACCTATCGGTAAATGCTGTAATGTAGGTATGGTGCCTTTTAATGCGTAAAAAGGCTCTTTATGAGCTAGGCCTTGTTCGTAATCAGGTAAGCTTTTTAATAAAGCTTGTGTATAAGGGTGGCGAGGCTGACTAAAAATTTTGTGAGTTGGGCCAGCTTCAACCATTTGCCCGCAATATAAAACATGGATCCCATGTGACCAATGTGCAATTTCTTCTAATTCGTGAGAAATCATCAAAATCGACATGTTTTTTAGCTGGTTTAAACTTTTCAACAACCTAAATACCTGTGCGCGAGTGGTACTTTCTAGTGCTGTAGTGGGCTCATCAGCGATTAAAAGTTTTGGTGTGCGGGCTATGGCCATTGCAATCATTACTTTTTGACATACGCCTTCTGAGAGCTCATGTGGATAGCTATCCAGCACGGCTTCATGATTTTTAATACCCACTTTATGAATAAGCGCTTTTACTCTGTCTTTTCGCTCGCGGTTACGTTTTAAGAAAAACCCCTTTGTTGGATTTTCAGGTAAGGTTTCGGCTATTTGATCAAACATTTTTGCTGTAGGGTCAAGACAACGGCTAGGGTCTTGATAGATCATGGCAATATCTTGGCTTACCGTTTTACGGCGTTGCTCGGGTGTTAAGCGCATTAAATCAACACCACGCCAATGCATACGGTCGGCAGTAATATTCCAGCGTTCGTTTAGTACACCCACAATTGCTTTTGCAATTAAACTTTTACCAGAACCAGACTCACCTACAAGGGCATGTACTTCGCCTTCTTTTAAGCTAAAGCTTACCTTGTCAACGGCTCTAATTATCGTTTCTGAGGTACGCAGCTCAATGGTTAAATTTCGAACATCAAGTAATTGCATTTAATCAGCCTTACGTGCTTTTAACACTTGTCGCAGGCCATCGCCTACTAAATTAGTCGATAACACAGCTAAAAATAACAGTACGCCTGGCAGCGCAACAGTCCATGGTGCCAAATAAATTAGCCCTAAATTTTCGGCTAAAATAGCTCCCCATTCAGTGGTAGGTGGCTGAGCACCAAGCTTTAAAAAACCTAATGCAGAAATATCTAAAATCGCAGTAGAGAGCGCCATCGTAAATATAACCACAATGTGCTCATAAATATTAGGAAAGATACCGCGTGATATAATATGCCAATTAGACGCGCCATCGAGTCTAAACGCGGTAATATAATCTTTGTTTAGTTCATCAACAATTAGGTTTCTGATTGAATGAATAAATTGTGGTAATAGCGCTAAAATAATTGCCCATACCGTATTCATTAAGCCTGGGCCTAAAATTGCTATGATGATAATAGCCAGTAGCAAAGAAGGTATAGAGAGCGTTATATCAAGTAAGTGATTTAAAAAACTTGAGCGAATACCTCTGCTGATACCTGCAAATGTACCTACTAATACACCAATAATAGTTGTAATAAGCGCGGCGACAACAGAGAGGCCAAACGTGTAAGTTGCACCATTCATTAAACGCGAAAGTACATCGCGGCCTAAGTCATCAGTACCTAAAATAAAGCGTACATCACCCATTTCCCGCCACGAAGGCGGAATAAGTAATGCATCACTATGCTGTTGGTTAACACCGTACGGTGCTAAAAATGGAGCACTGGCGGCAAGTAAAGCAAATGCTACAAATATCCACAAGCCAACTAACGCAGGGTGATTATTTTTAAATTTTCGCCAAAATCGTGCAAGTGGCGATTTATTCGACTCTTCAGAAAATATATTAAACTTTGCCATGGGCTTGATTCCGCGAGAGTGGATCGAATAGCGTATAAGTAAGCTCTGCAATAATAGTGGCTAATATAACAAATAGTGACACTGCCATTAAGCCGCCTTGTATAGCTGGATAATCGCGTTGATAAATACTATCGATAAGCCAGCGGCCAATGCCGGGCCACGAAAAAATAACTTCAGTAATCATCGCAAGCGTTATTAGCGTACTAAATTGCAAACCAATTTGTTTAATTACCGGTAATAGCGCATTACGCAGTGCATGATGAATTATAAGTTGTCTGCGGTTAAGGCCTTTAGCCCTTGCGGTTTTAATAAAACTTTGGTCCATAACTTTAAGCATAGACTCACGAGTAAAGCGCACTAATACGGTGGTCGGATACATGGCGAGCACAATTGTGGGTAGTGTTAAATGGCGCAGGGCGTCTAAAAATGCCATTCCTTTATATGGAAATCCAGCCAGTGCAATATCAATTAAAATAAAGCCTGTATTGGCGGGGATCTCATAAAGTAACCCCATTCTTCCCGACATCGGAAACCAGCCCAGTTTGAGAGAAAAAACCATAATAAGCAATAGTGCTAACCAAAATACGGGCATGGAATAACCAACCATAGTGGTTGAATTTATAAGTTTATCAGGCCAACGTTTATAGTACGCAGAACCTAAAATGCCAGCGGGTACGCCAACGACAATCGATACAATTAATGCATAAACACTTAGTTCCAGTGTAGCGGGTAATAAATCAACAATATGGCTAAATACATTGTCACCTGATGCAAAAGAAAGCCCCCAATCGCCTTGGAATATTCGTCCTAAAAAGGCTATATATTGAACAAAATAGTTACTGTTATATAAATATTTATCTTCAAGCTCACTGTGTTGAGCAAAGTTACTACTTGGTACACCACTTAAATTACTTAATGGATCGCCTGGGAACAAATAACTAATTGAAAATGTAAAAACACTCAGCATTAGGGTCATAAAAAGCAATAAACCTAAACGACGTAAAATATAATCTAAGATCATTATTTTTTCCTCGCATTAGCTAGTGAAATTGCACCAAATGGGCCAAGCGTTATACCTTCAACGTCTGCGCTACTGGCTTGAAAACGTAAGCCATGTGCAATAGGCAGCAATGGCAACTCGTCAACAATTAAGCTTTGTGCATCATCGTAGTATTTTTTTCGCATGTTTAAATCAGTCGTATCGAGCGCTTTTGTAAGTAATAAATCAAATTGCGGATTGCACCAGTTAGCAGGATTTTTACCGGTAAAGGTTGCAGTGCAACTTAAAAGAGGGCTAAAAAAGTTATCCGGATCAGGTGTATCAGCGGCCCAACCAAGCAATACACTATCATGCCTGTGCTCGCCAATACGTTGAATAAACGTATTCCATTCATACTCTACAATACTGACATTAACGCCTATTTTACGTAAGTCACTTTGCATTAGTTCTGCCATTTTTCGCGCATTCGGGTTATAAATACGGCTTACGGGCATCGCCCAAATAGTCATATCAAAACCATCTGGTAACCCAGCTTCAATTAATAACTTTTTAGCAAGTTCTGGATCAAAACTTGGCATGTTTGCTTGTGGCTCAAATGCCCATGAGGTTGGCGGTAAAATAGATTGTGCACGTGTACCATTACCATAATATACAGCTTGCATAATTTTATCGATATCAATGGCGTGGGCAAGTGCTTGGCGTACACGTAAGTCGTCAAACGGGGCGCGCTCCGTATTAAAAGCCCAGTAACCAATATTTAAATTTGTTTCTTTTTCAACGTTTATATCGTCGCGCTGCGCTAAAATACTCAATTGCGCACTACTTGGATGAGCCGTTACATCGCACTCTTTAGTCAGCATTTTTGCTATACGCGTAGTGCCGTTAGGCGTTATGTCGTAAACCAATTGTTCAAGTGCGACGTGGTGCTTCCAATAAAGTGGGTTTCGGTAAAAGCGTACGAGGTGATCTCGGCGATATTCTTTATAAATATATGGGCCGGTGCCAATAGGGTACTGATCAAATAAGTTTTCTTGATTATTTTTCTTAAGTTTCATGGCGTATTCTTCTGAAAGCACCACGGCAAAGTCGGTGGCCATATTAGCTAAAAAGCTGCTTTCAGGATTAAACAATTCAAAACGAACTTGATGATCAGTAACACGCACAATTTTACGAATAAGTTGATCAATCCCCACACTTTGAAAATACGGGTAATTGGCATCGCCCACAAAGTGATATGGATTATAGACATCGAATAGTCGGCTAAAGGTAAATATAACGTCGTCGGCGTTAAAATCCCGAGTAGGGGTAAAATAAGCAGTTGTATGAAATTTCACACCTTTGCGCAATGTGAAGGTAATAGATTTACCGTCTTTACTTATTTTCCAATCGGTTGCCAGCTCACTTTGAAACTCTGCCGTAACAGGGTCAATGCTAATTAGGCGGTCGTATAGCTGGTTGGCAATAATATCAATAGTAGAACCGGTGGTCGTAACTTGTGGATTAAACGACACAGGGTTAGCTTCAGCGCAATAAACTAAGCCTTGGTTTTTTTCTTCTATGATTTCTTCTTTGTTATCAATGCAACCTACTAAGGTGACCGCTAGTAAAGTAAGTAATAATTTATGCACCCGCATAACCTCTAACTATTGTTGATCCAACAAATTGTATTTTTTAAGATAACCACGTAATTGATGATACGTTAAACCAAGTACTTCTGCAGTTTTCTTTTGATTAAATTGGCTATGTTCGAGTGCTTTATTAATCATGTTTATTTCAAAGTCGTTTGAACGCTCTTTTAAACTACACGGAAATTGAATATCAACGGCTATATTACTGCTTGCTTGAGCAATCGGCGGCGCAACAACAATAGGCTCGACATTAACAGTTTGGGCCGCTATAGGTGCTTTAATACGCGCTTTTGGTCTAAATGGGCTATCGAATGGGTCTAAAATAATCTGGTGAACGGGGATATGTTCACTGCCATGGCGATACAAACTACGTTCAACCACATTTTTAAGTTCACGAATATTGCCGGGCCAATCATAACTAAGCAGTGTTTCTGTTGCGCTTCGGGTAAAACCGCTAAACAGTTCCCACTCTAAATCGCGCGCCATATTCATCGCAAACTGCTCAGCAAGAAGCATAATATCGTCTTGGCGTTCGCGCAGTGGTGGCAGGGTAATTACATCAAAGGCAAGGCGATCGAGTAAATCACTTCTAAATTCACCTTGCTCGGCCAAATAAGGAAGATCTTCGTTTGTCGCACACACTAAGCGGGTATCTACTTTTACAGTTTGCTTGCCGCCAACACGTTCAAACTCACCGTATTCTATAACGCGCAGCAGTTTTTCTTGTACCATAGCTGAGGTATTAGCTAATTCATCTAAAAACAGTGTGCCGCTGTTAGCGCGTTCAAAACGACCTTCGTGGCGTTTGCTTGCCCCCGTAAAAGCACCGCTTTCGTGGCCAAATAATTCACTTTCGAGTAGGTTCTCGTTAAGCGCTGCACAGTTAAGCTTTACGTAGTTTTGATCCCAGCGTTTTGATAAAAAGTGTAAGCGTGCTGCTATTAGCTCTTTACCTGTGCCGCGTTCACCAATAATAAGTACCGGTTTATCTAAATTAGCCAGTTGCGATACCTGATCTAATACAGACAGAAAGCTATCTGATTGGCCGAGTAAATTATCCTGTTGGCGATATTGGCTCATATTTCCTAACTCTTAGTCATTTTTACTAACAGTTAGTGTATTTCATAATTAGGGATAACTAAAGAAATTTGTATATTTAGTTTAACGTAATGAAAATAAAGTGTATTTTAACTTTTAAAAAGTTGGCAAGCATATTGATACTAGTTATAGCAGACTAACTAAGTTTTAATTACAGAGGTAAATGTTATGGGAATTTTTTCACGTTTTGCAGATATTGTTAATTCTAATATCAACGCCATTTTAGATAAAGCAGAAGACCCAGAAAAAATGGTTCGTCTGATTATTCAAGAAATGGAAGATACGCTTGTTGAAGTACGTTCTACATCAGCTAAAACATTGGCTGAGAAAAAAGAAATTGTACGCCGCTTAGATACACTTAAAGCGCAGGTAAGTGATTGGCAAGATAAAGCCGAACTGGCTTTAAGTAAAGACCGCGACGATTTAGCGCGTTCAGCCTTACTTGAAAAGCAAAAGTCGGCAGATGCAGTTGCTTCAGTAGCGAGTGAGCTTGAACATGTAGAGTCTCATATTGAGAAATTACAGCAAGAAGTAACGACGCTACAAGAAAAGCTAGCAGATGCTAAATCTCGTCAAAAAGCGATTATACTTCGCCAACGTTCGGCTGAGTCGCGCCTTGAAGTGAAAAAGACACTTGATAGCTCAAAAGTAGAAGAAGCACTTAACCGCTTTGAACGTTACGAAACCAAAATTGATGGACTAGAATCTCAAATTGAGTCGTACGATTTAGGTAAAAAGACGTTAGCGGATGAAATTGCTAATCTACAAAAAAATGAAAAGATAGATGATGAGCTAGCCGAACTTAAAAAGAAGTTAGCTGATAAATAATTTATAAAGGGGCACTTAAAGTGCCCCACTGCTTAAAAACATCAAAACGGATTGTCAGGAGAGGATTATGTTTGATCCAGAGATATTAGTTGCACCATTTATTTTGTTTATGATTTTTGTTGCTCCACTGTGGCTAATTTTACACTACCGCAGCAAAAAACAAGTAAACCAAGGTTTAAGTGAACACGAACATCGCCAATTACTTGAGCTTGCACACAAAGCTGAAAAAATGGCTGATCGATTAGAAACACTTGAAGCATTGCTTGATCAAGAGTCACCACAATGGAGACGCAAAGTATGAGTGCCAAACGCGAATTATTAAGAGACCCTCAACGCGGTAAAGTAGCCGGTGTATGTGCGGGATTAAGTGACTACTTTAATATGGAGTTATGGTTAGTTCGCATTATATTTGTTAGTGCGGTACTGCTAACGGGTGGCCCATTATTTGTGGTAGCGTATATTGCAGCCTGGTTCATTTTAGATAAAAAAGAGCCCGCAGCGGCGCAAACAAAAAGCTCAACTAAAACTGACGATCCGCTAGAAGTAAAATTTAAAGTATGGCAAAAAGGCGAGCCACCGCGCCGCGCATTGCAAGATTTAAAAGAGCGTTTAACGCGTGTAGATACTCGCCTTCAAGATATGGAGCGCCATGTAACTTCAAGCGAGTTTACGGTGAGCCGTGAAATTAACAAACTTTAAAGGATTTAATAGCACCTTATTTGCAGCGTGATAAATTACGGCAAATTAGGTGCAAGACACTTTATGAGCCAATCATTTGCAAAAAAGACCTTTAAAAGTATTAAAGGCAAAGCACAAAAAGCCCTTCATCGCAGTTTAGATCAGCACGTAAAGCTGGCCGTAACGGGCCTAAGTGGTAGTGGTAAAACAGCCTTTATTACCGCGCTTGTTAAACACTTAACAACCCAAACTGACGATAAAAACTTACCTTTTTTTGATGTAATGCGCGAGCACCGCCATGTGGCCACTAAAGTTGTGCCGCAAGAGGCGTTAAAAGTCCCTACGTTTAATTATACGCGCGCACTAAATTCATTATTACCCAGCGATGGGATGCCTACATGGCCTGCATCAACTGAGCGGATTAATACGCTGCGCTTGGCAATAAAGTATCTAAGTAATGCAGGGCTGCGCGGCCACTTTTCGCCGCAATCAACGCTTTATTTAGATATTATTGACTACCCGGGTGAATGGCTCCTTGATTTACCTATGCTTGAGCAAAGCTATTCTCAATGGTGCGACCAGCAATACCCGTTATTAACTCAGCCTTCGCGCGTAAACACATCAAGTGATTTTTTAGCGGCCGTAGAGCAACTTGACTTAAACGCTCCCGTTGATGAAAACGCACTTGCTCATATTGCTCAGCTTTATCAAAGCATGTTAGTCGGGCTTAAAAAAGACACCAAACTTGCCATGTTGCAACCTGGGCGCATGCTTATGCCTGGCGACTTACAAGGTGCGCCATTGTTATTGTTTTTTCCGGTATCGGGTAAAGTAAATAGTGACGATGTCGTTGCGGGTTCTAATTTAGCGCATTTAACTAAGCGTTTTAACGCCTATATAAAAGAAGTTGTAAAACCATTTTATAATGAGCATTTTAGGCACTTCGATCGCCAAATTGTACTTGTGGATGTACTTAGTGCGTTAAACGAAGGCCATGAAACACTCCAAGAGCAAAGCAGTGTAATAAACCAATTACTCGCACACTTTAACTATGGCGAGTCGGGCTTTTTTAAACGTTTATTTAAGCCCAACATAGACAAAATATTATTTGCAGCTAATAAATCAGATCATATAAGTGCTAAGCACCATAAAGATTTAGCACTGCTACTTGATTCGCTCGTGCATGAGCAAAGTAATCATTTAAAGTTTGATGGTGTAAAAATAGAAACCATGGCTATGTCGTCAATTACAGCAACGCAGCCGCGCCAAGTTACCGACAAAGGTCAAACGCTTGATTGTATTTACGGTAAACCGTTAAACGAGCCTGATTGGCTTACGTATTTACCGCCGCAACCTCCCTCGCGGATGCTTAATAAAAATGAGTGGCCAGCACAGGGATTTGAGTTTTTATCGTTCTCCCCAATGCCGAGCCCCGATAAACAACTAAAACATATTCGATTAGATCATGTCATGCAGTACCTGCTAGGAGACAAATTAACATGAGTGAGTCAAACCAACCATTTCAAGCAGGGCGTCGTATAGATACGCAAAGCATTGAGCAAAACGAACCCGTTTTAGCACCTGCAAAAATTATTCACCACGGACAAAGTGATTACGAAGAACTTGAAGATGAAGCACTAGAGCCAGAAATAGATCTGGAACCTGTTTATAAAAAGTCAAAGTGGCAAACGCTTAAAGGTGTTTTTGCTCTTAGTTTTATAGTACTGGTGCTTTTAGAATTTGCGTACTCGTTATTATTTGCTTTCGAGCAGTCAATTATTTTAGGCAGTGTTTATTTAACCGCAGTTGTAAGTGGCGTGCTGCTAATTGGGCGCTTATTGTGGCGAGAGTACCGAATGCTGCGCAGTTTAAAGCGTAACCAACTGCACCGAGTTGAAGCCGACAGGCTTTTAAACAGCGAGCAAGTAGGCGGTGCATTACCTTGGCTCGAAAAGCTCAATAAACATCAGGAGCTTGATAACTTTGAAACCTTTAAAAACCAAGTAGCGACGCATCACAGCGACAAAGAAATAATGACGCTGTACGCCAACAGTTTATTAATAACCCAAGACACCAAAGCTAAAAAGCTTATAAATCGTTTTGCGACTGAATCAGCTCTACTAGTTGCCCTAAGCCCTCTTGCGCTGGTGGATATGATGGCTGTGCTTTGGCGCGGTACTAAGTTAATAGAACAAATTGGTAAAATTTACGGCATTGGTTTTGGCTACGCGAGCCGTATAAAACTGTACCGTATGCTGATAAAACAAGTAATGTTTGTAGGCAGTGCAGAGCTTGTATCTGACCTTGCTGCAACTGCACTAAGTGCTGAGCTTTTAGGTAAGCTTTCGGGACGAGCTGCGCAAGGGGTTAGTGCCGGTATTTTTACAGCGCGTATTGGTTACAAAGCAATGGAGCTTAGTCGCCCATTACCAAGGCTTGAAAACAAGCGCAGCTTACTAAAAGGCACTGTGCAAAGCATCGCAGGTAAAATTATGAGCCGTAAAAAGGCGGAACCAACACACTAGATTAGCAGTGGCAATATTTGTGTACAAACGTGCGCTGCATGGTTTTTACACAAATAGCCATCTGAGCATCCGGCATGCTTGCTGTTTGTAAGCGCATACGTTTTGATTGTTGAATCGCAAAAACATAATAATCAAAAAAATGAGCCTACAATGAGCAAGCATCATATAAACACCCAGTGTATTCACGGACCACAAAAAGCAAACGACCCGCACGGCGCACTCACTTCTCCTTTGTATCAAACCTCTACCTTTCATTTTGAAAGTGCCGCACAAGGTGCTGCGCGTTTTGCAGGCGACGAACCTGGCTATATTTATACGCGCTTAGGAAACCCTACAACCACAGAGCTTGAACAAAAAGTTGCTCAACTAGAGAGCTGTGAAGCAGCTGCTGCAACCGCAACAGGTATGGGGGCCGTATCTGCCTCAGTACTGAGCTTTTTATCGCAAGGAGATCACCTTGTTGCCTCAAGTGCTTTGTATGGTTGTACCTTTGCGTTTTTCTCGCACATGTTGCCGCGCTGGGGAATCGAAGTCACCTTTGTTGATATGACCAATGAGGACGAACTACGCGCTGCCATCAAACCTAATTCAAAAATGATATTTGTAGAAACGCCAATCAACCCCACTATGGCGGTTATTGATTTGGCACTCATTGGCGCAGTTGCTAAAGAGCACAGTTTAATTAGTGTAGTCGACAACACCTTTTTAACGCCGCTACTGCAATCACCCAAAAAATACGGTATCGACATTATAATGCACAGTGCGACCAAGTACTTAAACGGCCACGGAGACGTAGTCGCGGGTATTGTATGTGGATCGCTTGAGCACATAACACACATTAAAATGACCGTACTAAAAGATATTGGTGCAACCATAAGCCCGCACGATGCATGGCTAATTAATCGAGGCCTAAAAACACTCGCTATTAGAATAGAGCGCCATTGTCAAAGTGCACAAACAATAGCCGAATATCTAGAAGCGCACCCACAAGTAAGCACCGTATATTACCCGGGGCTTAAATTGCACCCAGGTTATAGGTTTATTGGTAACCAAATGAAAGCCGCTGGTGGTGTTATTGCGTTTGAGATAAAAGGCACGCTACATGATGGCGCACAATTTATTGATAGTATGAAACTTTGTACACTTGCAGTAAGCCTCGGCGACGCTGAAACACTGATTCAGCATCCTGCATCTATGACTCACTCGCCTTATACGCCAGAGGAGCGAGCTGCCGCTGGAATAAGTGATGGGCTGATCAGACTCTCGGTTGGGCTTGAAGATGTTAACGACATTATTAGTGATTTAGACCAAGCTTTTACTAAAATTGGTTAGGTGTATTTAATTGTATACACTTAAAAATAAGCTGCAGGCCTTTATTTAAAGGTCTGTATTTTTAATGTGCCACGAGTGTAATTTTAACTTTACGATCTAAGTGATCGCGCTAAATACTGATGTTAGCCTATCTATTAAACTTTTCTTCACTTTTGCATAGTATGGGGTCATTCGATATTCAACAGGTTTGAGTATCACACTGACACCGATTTAGGGCTCACACCCAAGAAGGTACTTATGGCTAAAGCAAGTAAATACACATCCAAAACACCAGACGAAAATGGTGTTATACACTGGAGTGATGAAGAAAATAAAATTTGGTCTGAGCTTGTAGCGCGCCAACTTGCATGCATTGAAGGCAAAGCCTGCAACGAGTACATGCAAGGGTTAAAAAAGATTAACCTGCCGCACGACCGTATTCCGCAGTTAAGCGAGCTAAACGAAGTGTTACTAGCCACTACCGGTTGGCAAGTTGCACCAGTACCTGCGCTTATCGACTTTGACGAGTTTTTCAGATTACTGGCAAACAAGCAGTTTCCGGTAGCTACATTTATTCGTAGCCGCGAAGAATTTGATTACCTACAAGAGCCTGATATTTTTCATGAAATATTTGGCCATTGCGCCATGCTAACTAATCCTGACTTTGCCGAGTTTACGCATAAGTACGGGCAATTAGGTTACGCAGCGCAGAAAAAGGACCGTGTATACCTTGCGCGTATATACTGGTTTACGGTTGAATTTGGTTTAATGCAAACCGAAGACGGTCTGCGTATTTACGGCGGCGGTATTTTATCAAGCCCAGGGGAGACTCAGTACGTATACTCAAATACGCCAGAAATTAGCCCAATGAATGTGCTTGATGTACTGCGTACGCCGTACCGTATTGATATTATGCAACCACAGTACTACACCATAAATTCGATTCATGATCTGTTTGATATATCGCAAATGGATATTATGACTTTGGTTGAGCGAGCTAAAGAGCTTGGTTTGCACGACCCAAAATTTCCACCAAAAGAAAAATTAGCCAGTTAAATATTAATGCTAAAAAAGCTAAAAGTAAGGATTTAGAATGTCTTCATTAAGTGCACAAAAATGCGAAGCCTGTCATGTAGATGCGCCAAAAGTATCTGACGAAGAGTTAGCGCAATTAATTACTAAAATCCCAGACTGGGTACCAGAAGTACGCGACGGCATTATGCAGCTTGAACGTGTTTATAAATTTAAAAACTTCAAACAGGCTATCGCGTTTACTAACAAAGTAGGCGACATGGCAGAAGACGAAGGCCATCACCCAGGTTTATTAACCGAGTGGGGCAAAGTAACCGTTACATGGTGGAGCCATTCAATTAAAGGCCTACATAAAAACGACTTTATTTGCGCAGCTAAAACAGACGACGTATTTAACGCGCTGTAGTTAAAAATTAATTGAGCAAACCAAAAGGGCACTTATTTTTATAAGTGCTTTTTTGGTTAGGAATGATGTTGGTTACTCTACTTGATGAATATTTATAAAAAAGCTAATATAAACCCAATATCGGTAAATATCAGGGAAGTGATTTATTGTTTATTTCTACAAATTCAATAAACATATTCAAAGTCAGAGTTTTCAGTTTTTACGTAAGATCTTAATAATGCCTTTTATTTATACTTCCCTCATATTTTCATTAAACTAAACAGAGCGACAAGCCATGTTTGGTCTATTTAAATCATATACTGTAAAAATGTCGCCGGAGGTATCAGGTCGAATAACTGAAAGAGGCAAGCCATTATCAGGTGTGCAGGTAGAAAGAAGTATGGCATATGATGGATAAAAAGATGGTAAAGAGCAATTAGAACATACCATTACAAATGGAAAAGGTGAGTTTTCTTTTACAAAAGTGATAATGAAATATCGAAAACCAGATAATATCTTTGATAAAGCATGTCTGTAATACAGACTAACTATGTTTTTAGCGCGGCTATAATTTATGTCAAGTATAGTGTGCAAATAAAATATGGAAACTAATCAAACCCTTAAATGAGCTGTTTTTAGGTTTAAATACAGACCGAAATACACTATGAAATTGGTACTAGAGAGTTTGGTGGTATGCGATCTCAAGTAGTTATGTTACTTCCAAAGTAGCCTAATGAAATCTTATCATATCAACCTTTATGTATCTTCATATGCGGATATTGGTTAATTTTTAATATCAATGACTATTAATGTAAGGAAACACTATGCTTGCAATTTTATCTAGGCTTGTATTTAGTTTAGCACAAGTCTCATATCCAATTAAAAGTAGTTTATCAAAAAGGGCTCGATTAGCAGTGAATAAAACTGATGGGGCAGCCTATGTTTGGTTTATTTAAAAAATACGATGTTCACCTATGCCCAGAAGTAAAAGGGAAAGTGTTAGACAATGGGGAACCAGTCTCTAATTTAACGGTTCATCGTTGGTTATGTTATACAGATGAAGTCGAGCGTGAAGATTCAGCTATTACGAATATTAAAGGTGAGTTTTATTTACCAGAATGTAAAATTCGTTCAAAATTACCTGGCCGAGCTTTTGTTGAAAGTATAACTAATCAATTAATTTATATAGAACACAAAGATGAAAAAATCCCATTATGGCAAGCTGTATTGGAAGGGAGACAGCCTTTAGAAGCTTTCAATTACAAATTGAAAGCACTAAATTGTGATTTGAGTAACCCGATTGTAACCTTCGAGTTTAAAAGTGATTTTTCTCAACGGACATATAGTGCTAGAGGTATATGTCGCTGGGAAAATGATTTTCAGATTTATTAATTATCAAGGATGAATGAAAAATGCATGAAAAACTATCACCACAAGTAGCAGCTGAACTGGCTGCTTTACCATATAAGTTTATTAGAAAAGCACCTATATCTTTCGATATTATTTCCAGGAATATTTCGAATCTATTCGAAGTAAGTCTTTCTGATGGTGCAATTAAAGGTACCTCGGGAGGTTTACCTTTTCAGTTATTTAACAAAACATATGGGTTTGCTATTACTGCGAAAGGAAAAAATGATAATAACAAAGACCATCATGTTATAGCTATTCGCGGAACTAAAGTTATGGTGCCTGACTGGATGAGTAACTTAAATATAGGCTTTACTACGGGTCCAAATAATAAAGACGTTCATGCTGGTTTTATGAAAGCTTTTAATAGTTTAATCCCCTCTTTTGAACAATATATCAGTAAGCATAATCCTAAGCATGTTTATTGTGTTGGTCACAGTCTAGGTGGAGCACTTGCTACATTAACAGCTTCGTGGTTGCAATCTAAATATGGGATCTCAACTAGCATTTATACTTTTGGTGCACCTAGAGTTGGTGACCAATCATTTGCCACACAAATTAAGGCATTTATTCCTACGTATAGAGTTACACATGGAATGGATCCTGTGCCGTGGATCCCATTATGGCCATTTATGCATGCAGATGATGAGTATTTACTTGCGAGTAATAAGGGGGCTAGATTTAGTTTAGGTGCTCACTCCATGGTTGAGCCAACACCTGGCTATGTCAATACTGCAGGTTCATATGAAAGTTATGATGATATTGCTAATAAGATATCTTGTCTAAGTGCCCGACAGCGTATTAAATTGGACTATAAAAACCGTAATCAAGCTAGATTTTCTGCTGAATGGGCACAGAAAATCTCAAACGCATTGATGAGCTTGCTAGTAGATGCAGGTTATTCAGTATCAGCGTTATTAAATGTTGCAGGGTCATGTACTATGACACTTTACGATGTTTTGGCTAGAACAATCCATAAAATTGTGGAAATTTCTAAGAGTAAAAAAGAAGATGTTAAAGGTCTACTAGGACACATGTTGGTATTTGCTGGACAATATCATGATGTAGGCTCCTTAACTGTTGCACTTATACGTTCGGTATTTGAGATAATGACTCGTGCTTTGTACAAAATGGCAGGGCATGCATTACAAAAGTCGATTTAAATTATTTATAGAAAAGCTCTAAACATTAGATTTAGAGCTTTCTATATACAATTAAAGTTTAGCTAAAACACTTCACTTCAAAGTATCGTTGGGTTTCGTTTCACTCAACCCAACCTACGTGTTACTCATCAATTGAGCGTAGTAGGGCGTTGATGCCTACTTTTTCACGTGTTTGCTTATCTACTTTCTTCACGATAATTGCAGCGTAAAGGCTGTGAGTGCCATCTTTTGACGGTAGTGCGCCTGGAACAACTACTGCCCCTGCTGGTACGCGGCCATAGTGAATTTCGCCAGTTTCGCGGTCATAAATACGAGTGCTTTGGCTGATGTAAACACCCATTGAAATTACTGCGCCTTCTTCAACAATTACGCCTTCCACAATTTCAGAACGTGCGCCAATAAAACAGTTGTCTTCAATGATGGTTGGGTTAGCTTGTAGAGGCTCTAAAACGCCGCCTATGCCAACGCCACCTGATAAATGTACGTTCTTACCAATTTGTGCACATGAGCCTACAGTCGCCCATGTATCAACCATGGTGCCGTCGTCAACGTATGCGCCAATGTTTACGTACGATGGCATAAGTACGACGTTTTTACCTACAAAGCTGCCTTTACGTGCTACAGCGTTTGGTACTACGCGCATACCGCCTTGCTGAAATTGCTCTGGCGTGTAGTCGCTAAATTTAAGTGGTACTTTGTCGTAAAACTGGTTTACGCCGTCGTTCATTGGTTGGTTGTCGCGAATACGAAACGACAGTAAAACCGCTTTTTTAAGCCACTGGTGTACAACCCATTCACCTGATATTTTTTCGGCAACGCGTGCTGCGCCGCTATCAAGTAAATCAAGTGCGTCGATAATAGCTTGTTTTATGTCGCTTGATACTGTGCTTGGGCTAATGCTATCGCGGTTGTCCCATGCGTTTTCGATCATCGTTTTTAAATCTGACATGTGTGTCCTCTATTCAGTTTCGGCGTTGAATTTTTTACGTAATGCCTGATGAATTTTTGCTTGCTCTTCATCAGTCAGCGCTTGGTATTCGTTATTAGATACAACAAAGAAATCCTCTGCACGTTCACCTACCGTGGTAATACGGGCAGCGTGAATGTGTAGTAAATGCGCTTGGAAAACTTCGGCTATTTTGGTTAGTAAACCTTGTATATCGACGGCTTGAATTTCTATTAAGCTACGGTCTTTGCGTGCATGTGGGCGCAACACAATTTTAGGTTTAATATTAAAATCTTTAAAGCGTTGAGAGCGGCTCTTTTTAAAGCGAATTTTTTTACGTGGATCGCTAAGTGCTTGCTCAAGCCCGCGTTTAATTGATTGCGCTCGACCGCTCGCTATTGGGTCGCCACTTACTTCAAGTATGACAAAGCTAAACAGGACGTAACCGTCTTTGGTGGTCAGTACTTGCGCGTGCTGTATTTGTGCTTTTTTAGAGCCAATGACACTCACTAATCTCGCAAATAGTGCACCAGAGTAAGGGCTGTATACAAATACTTGTGTACCACCATGCATGGCTTTGTTAGATACAATTACACTAGGTTGGCTTAAATCGGTGCTACTTAATAAATGCTCACTTTGCCACGATATTTGCTGTTCGCTAAAGGCGGTAAAGTAATTGGCTTTAAAGCGACTCCAAATTAAATCAATTTTTTCCTCTTGATAGCCCAAGTTAAGTAGACGTTGTTTAGCTTGGTGCTTTTTATCGCGAATTTGGTCGCGTTGATCCATTGGGTTTTCGAGCCCTAAGCGCAACGCGCGTTGCGTGTGCAAGTACAATTCACGCAGTAGGGTGTTTTTCCAATCGTTCCATAAGTTGTCGTTGGTTGCACGTATGTCGGCAACGGTTAAACAATATAAATAGTCGAGTTGGCGCTCTGTTTTAATACGTGTTGCAAAGTCTTTTATTACAGCAGGGTCGTTAATGTCTTTACGCTGCGCGGTAACCGACATAAGTAAATGGTTACTTACAAGCCATGCTACTAATTTTGCATCAGCCGATGAAAAACCATGTAATTTAGCAAAGGCTATAGCATCAACAGCGCCAAGCTCTGAGTGATCGCCCCCTCGGCCTTTAGCGATGTCGTGAAATATACCGGCTAAATAAAGTAGCTCCGGTTTATCCATGCGAGTGACTATTTCACTGCAAATAGGAAACTCGCTAATGCCTGTTTTATCAAAATATTCGTAAATGTTTTTGATTAATTTGTGAGTGTGCTCATCTACGGTATAAGCATGAAACAAATCGAACTGCATTTGCCCAAATATATTACGCCACTGCGGTAAGTAGGCGGCAAGCATGCCATGTTTGTGCATTAACGTAAATGCGCGTCCCATACCGTTAGGGTGTTTGACTAAGCGTAAAAATGCTTCACGACAGGCTGCATAATCTTGTAAATCACCCAATAAACGACGGCGTACTTGTCGAATAGTACGAATAGTACTTGGGTAAATATGGGTGATTTCGGGGTTGTCGGCGATGTGCTCAAACAATACAAAGAGCTGGTCACGTCTAAAAAATACGGATGGATCTTTTACGCGTATTTGATGGCCAACACGTTCAAAATTTCTGTCGAGTACTTCTACAACATTTTCACTGTTTTGCGGTGAAATGCTTTGCTCAAAATACGAAAGCAGCATTTGGTTAAGCTCGCGTACGCGGCTCATTATTCTAAATAAGCGTTTCATCATACGCTCAACCGAGGCTTTACCATCGCTGCCAAAACCTAAAATTTCGGCGGCTTGGGGTTGATGATCAAACAATAAACGGTTTTCTGAACGCCCTGCAGCCAAATGAAGGGCAAAACGAATGTTCCATAGGTTTTCTAGGCACTCTGATAGCTCTTGAAACTCTTCGTGAGTCAGATAACCGTGGCTAATTAGCTCTTGCAGTGTTTCGGCTCTAAAGTGTTTTTTAGCAACCCAAATGATGGTTTGTAAGTCGCGAAGGCCACCGGGGTTTTCTTTAATGTTTGGTTCAAGGTTATACGCAGTGCCGTGGCACTTTCTGTGACGTAAGTTTTGCTCTTGTACTTTGGCAACAAAAAAGTCGCTAGAACCCCAAACAGGGGTTTCTAGTACAAAGGTTTTAAGTTTTTCGAACTCGATATGGTTGCCAAAAATAAGCCGACTTTCGAGCAAGCTGGTGGCAAAGGTGACGTCTTCACGTTTTTGCTCAATAGCTTGCTCAATGGTACGCACGCTATGGCCAATCTCTAAGTTGAGATCCCACAGCATAGTGACAAACTGGCCTATTTTTTCGCATATTTCTTCACTGGGTTGTTCAGTGACTAAAAGTAGAAAATCAATATCGGAATAAGGATGAAGTTCGCCGCGTCCATATCCGCCCACAGCAATTAGCGCTAAATCAGGTTCGTGCGATAACTCATAAACATGAAAGAGCTTAATTAATAGGCGGTCAATAAACTCAGCCCGGGCATTAATTAAATTCCCAACCGGTTGCTTAGAAAATTCGTTATGTAGCCATTTATAAAAATAGCTAGAACAATCGCGATAATCACTAAGTTGCTCAGCATCGCTAAGCAACTTTTTTACTTTGTTGGGTAATGCCACGTGGGCTGGCTCCTTGTTGAACCTTTCACACGGATAAGGTTTGTCTTATCAAGTGTTTCGGTTTTATTAGTGTTCTATTATCCTGTCGATAGTATCATCCGATCGTAGCGTTAAAATTTCAACACCATTTTCGGTCACTAATAAAGTATGTTCCCACTGTGCAGACAAACTACGGTCGCGTGTTACTACTGTCCAATCATCTTTAAGAAGCTTACATTGGCGTTTACCCGCATTAACCATAGGTTCAATAGTTAAACACATACCTGCTTTTAAGGCTTCGCCAGTGCCGGCTTTACCATAATGCATTATTTGTGGTTCTTCATGAAACCCTGCGCCAATACCGTGACCGCAATATTCACGTACGATTGAGTAGTTAAAGCTTTCTGCATATTTTTGAATCGCTGAGCCAATATCGCCTAAGCGCACACCTGGTTTTACCATTTTAATAGCAAGGTATAAGCTTTCTTGTGTTACTTCTGCAAGACGCTTAGCTTGAATGTTTGGTGTACCAACGTGGAACATTTTAGATGTGTCGCCGTGGTAACCGTCTTTAATGACAGTTACGTCAATATTTACGCTGTCGCCTTCTTTTAATGCTTTGTCATTTGGAATTCCGTGACAAATAACGTGATTAACTGACGTACAAACTGATTTTGGAAAGCCATGATAATTTAATGGAGCAGGGATTGCTTGTTGCACATTAACAATATAATCATGACAAAGTGTATTTAGCTCATCGGTGGTAACACCTGGCACTACATGAGGGCCGATCATTTCAAGTACATCGGCCGCTAAGCGCCCAGCTACGCGCATTTTCTCTATTTCTTCAGGGGTCTTGATAATAGCGCTCATTGAGGCTCCAAAGTTGAGTTTTTAACATTTATCGTCGAACAAATTTTGCACGCGACGTTGAGTATTTAATTTTAATATGGTATAAAGCGCGCCGTCTTTTTACAAATAAATTCTTAAATGATTTTTTGTATTTAAGGCAAACACAATTTGATTTTAACACACACACGTATCGTCACATACACTTGGGTGCATTTGAAGTTTAATTACTTCGGTGTTGGTGCTATGGGATATGTGGAGGCCTAACCCTAAACAACTATAGAGGATCTATAAAATGGCAAATGTTTCAATGCGCGATATGCTTCAAGCTGGTGTTCACTTTGGTCACCAAGCACGTTACTGGAACCCTAAGATGAAGCCTTTCATCTTCGGTACACGTAACCGTGTTCATATCATCAACCTTGAGCAAACAGTACCAATGTTCAATAACGCACTTAAGTTTTTAACTGGTGCTGCTTCAAACAAAGGTAAAGTTCTTTTCGTTGGTACTAAGCGCGCAGCAAGCGAAGCAGTTAAAGAAGCAGCTATTGCAAGCGACCAGTATTACGTTAATCACCGTTGGTTAGGTGGTATGTTGACTAACTGGAAAACAGTTCGTCAATCAATCAAGCGTCTTAAAGACCTTGAAGTACAAAGCCAAGACGGTACTTTCGAGAAATTAACTAAGAAAGAAACGTTAATGCTTAACCGCGAAATGGACAAGCTTGAAAAAAGCCTTGGTGGTATCAAAAACATGGGCGGTCTTCCAGACGCGCTTTTCGTTATCGATGCTGACCACGAGCACATTGCTATCCGTGAGGCTAACAACCTAGGTATTCCAGTTGTTGCAATCGTTGATACTAACTCTAATCCAGACGGCGTTGATTTCATCGTTCCTGGTAACGATGATGCTATCCGTGCTGTAAGCCTTTACACTAGCGCTGTTGCAGCTGCTATCACTGAAGGTCGCGAGAATAACATCGTTGCTCAAGCTGAGAAAGACGATTTCGTTGAAGCTGAGTAATTAGCTGTCATCAAGTCTTCATCTTTTTAAGGTGAAGACTTGCTATTCTTGTAGAGCGGGTAACCCGCTTATCTAAACCAGATTTCAGATTTGAGGATTTACTAATGGCTGTAACTACTGCCCTAGTTAAAGAATTACGCGAGCGCACAGGCGCTGGCATGATGGATTGTAAAAAAGCGTTAACTGAGACTGATGGCGACATCGAGTTAGCGATTGAAAATATGCGTAAAAGTGGCGCTGCTAAAGCTGCTAAAAAAGCAGGTAACATTGCTGCTGAAGGTACTATCATCATCAAGCAAAATGCGGGTGTTGCAGTACTAGTAGAAGTTAACTGTCAAACTGACTTCGTTGCAAAAGACGTAAGCTTCTTAGCATTTGCTAACAAAGTTGCTGACGCTGCAATTGCTGACACAATCTCTATCGAAGACTTACAAGCTAAGTTTGAAGAAGACCGTGTTGAGCTAGTTACTAAAATTGGCGAAAACATCAACGTACGTCGTATACAGTACGTAACTGGTGAAAACCTAGTTGAGTACCGTCATGGCGATCGTATCGGCGTTGTTGTTGCTGGTGTTGCTGATGAAGAAACACTTAAGCACGTTGCAATGCACGTTGCTGCATCTAGCCCTGAATACTTAACACCTTCTGATGTGCCTGCTGATGTTGTTGAAAAAGAAAAGCAAGTACAAATCGAAATCGCGATGAATGAAGGCAAGCCTGCTGAAATCGCTGAGAAGATGGTTGTTGGTCGTATGAAGAAATTTACTGGTGAGGTTTCTCTTACTGGTCAAGCTTTCATCATGGAACCTAAAAAATCTGTTGGCGATATTCTTAAAGAGAAAAACGCAACAGTTACTAGCTTCGTACGTGTAGAAGTTGGTGAAGGTATCGAGAAGAAAGAAGAAGATTTTGCTGCTGAAGTTGCTGCTCAAATTGCTGCAGCTAAAGGTCAGTAAGATTAACTATTTGTGATGCAAAAGGAAATTAGATGCAATTAAAGTACTATTTGGTTTTGCTTCACAGCTAGAAATTCTTTAAAATAACCGCGCTTTTATGTTTAACATAAGCGCGGTTATTTTTTATCCATAATTCAATAAAAGTTGGCCCCAATACTATGACTATCAATCGTAAACCTATTTTTAGACGTGTTCTTCTCAAATTAAGTGGTGAAGCTTTAATGGGAGACGAAGGCTTCGGCATCGATCCTAAAGTTTTAGACCGTATGGCACAAGAAATTAAAGAGCTAGTAGAGCTCGACGTAGAAGTGGGTTTAGTTATTGGTGGAGGTAACTTTTTACGCGGTGGATCGCTTGCAGAAGCAGGTATGAATCGCGTTGTTGGTGACCATATGGGTATGCTTGCAACAGTTATGAATGGCCTTGCAATGCGTGACGCGCTGCATCGTGCATTTGTAAATTGTCGTTTAATGTCGGCTATCCCATTAAATGGTGTGTGTGATGCATATAACTGGGCTGAAGCAATTAGCTTATTAAAAACGGGCCGCGTTGTTATTTTTGCAGCGGGTACGGGTAATCCATTCTTCACGACTGATTCTGCAGCGTGTTTACGCGGTATCGAAATTGAAGCGGATACTGTAATTAAAGCAACGAAAGTGGATGGCGTGTACAGTGATGACCCTGTAAAAAACCCAGAAGCGACGCTTTATCGCCACTTAAGCTACAATGAAATCATCGATAAAGAATTAAAAGTTATGGATTTAGCGGCATTTACTCTAGCCCGCGATCACAATATGCCGTTGAGCGTATTTAACATGAATAAATCAGGCGCGCTAAAACGCGTAATTATGGGTGAAGAAGAAGGAACACTTATTTCTTCACAAGCCTCAGATGAAATAATCAAATAATTAGGATTAAACCGTGATTAACGATATTCAAAAAGACGCGCAAGCGCGCATGCAAAAAAGTGTAACTGCACTAGGTAGCCAATTATCTAAAATTCGTACTGGCCGCGCACATCCAGCTATCTTAGATGGCATTATGGTGTCGTACTACGGTGCACCAACGCCTTTAAACCAAGTTGCTAACGTGACAATTGAAGATTCTCGTACACTTGCTATTGGTGTATTTGATAAGTCTTTGGCGCAAGCTGTTGAAAAAGCGATTATGGCGTCTGACTTAGGCTTAAACCCTATGTCAGCAGGTACTGTTATTCGTGTACCACTTCCTCCACTTACAGAAGAGCGTCGTAAAGACTTAATCAAAATTGTACGCGCTGAAGTTGAAGGTGGTCGTGTTGCTATTCGTAATATTCGTCGCGATGCTAATGGCGATGTGAAAGCGTTATTAAAAGATAAAGACATATCAGAAGATGAAGCGCGTCAATCAGATGATGCGATTCAAAAACTTACTGATAAGTTTATTAAAGAAATGGATACGCTATTAGCTGCCAAAGAAACTGAATTGATGGAAATCTAGGCAACTAAAATTATTAGTTTTGAAACGCCGTCTGGGGTATACTAGGCGGCGTTTTTTTATGGAATATTCAATATTTATGGTTCTAGACGCTGACACAATTTCACAGCAATGTTTACCTAAACATGTTGCCATCATAATGGATGGTAATGGACGTTGGGCGCAAGCTAGAAATAGACCTCGTGTATACGGGCATAAAAAAGGCGTGGATGCCGTTCGTCAGTCTGTTCAGTTTTGCACTAAGTTAGGGATACAATCGTTAACTTTATTTGCTTTTAGCAGTGAAAACTGGCGCCGACCTGAGGATGAAGTGAATACGTTAATGGAGCTTTTTTTGTTTGTTTTAACAAAAGAAGTTAAAAAGCTTCACAAAAACAATGTAAAACTGACCATTATTGGAGACTTATCACGATTCTCGGAGAGCTTGCGTAGTAAAGTATATTCCGCACAAGCGTTGACTGAGAATAACACCGGGCTGCACTTAAATGTTGCAGCTAATTATGGTGGTCGTTGGGATATGGCTAATGCAGCTAAGCAACTTGCGTTGCAAGTAGAAAAAGGCACACTTAACGCCGAAGATATTACCGAAGAGCGTTTAGCGCAGCATATGAGCATGGCAGATCAGGCAGAACCTGATTTACTTATTCGCACTGGTGGCGATGTTCGTATTAGTAACTTTTTATTATGGCAAGCCGCTTACGCAGAACTTTACTTTACCGACACACTTTGGCCTGATTTTAATGAAGCAGCATTTGCTGAGGCCATTGCGTGTTACGTTGCCAGAGAGCGACGTTTTGGTTGTACGGGCGAACAAATAAAACAATTACTCGCTCAAACCTAAATAGAATAAGGGTCACAATTTTGTTAAAACAACGCATTTTAACCTCGCTCGTGCTAGCGCCTTTAGCATTAGCATTGGTTTTTTATACACCGCTTACTTTATTTAGTTATTTTGCAGGTGCAATAGTATTATTAGGTGCATGGGAATGGTCTGCATTTATGGGCCTGTGTGACAAACTCAAAAGAAGTGCTTTTGTGCTTTTAGTTGCGGCTTTACTCGCAGTGCTCAACTTACATTGGCCAATTGAAGCTTTATGGCAAAATGGTAAATTAGTGGGTGATGCAAATTATTTATTTACACTTGCATTTGCTTGGTGGATTGTTGCCAGTTATTTAGTATGGCGTTATCCCGCTATGGCGAAAGCTTGGAATGAAGGCCTTGTGATGCGAGGCATCGCTGGTTTACTAACGCTTGTGCCATTGTGGCTTGCACTTAATACCTTACGCAGTGCGCAGTATGCTGAATCGGCTCATTTTGGTTCTATGCTGATTTTAGTCGTTTTAGGTATTGTGTGGAGCGCTGATGTGGGTGCCTACTTTACCGGGAAAAGTTTTGGTAAGCATAAATTGATGCCTAAAGTGAGCCCAAATAAAACAATTGAAGGGCTCGCCGGTGGTGTCGTTGCTGCTGTTATTTTTGTCTTAATATTTTGTCATTTCACCGATGTTGATTTAGTTGTTTGGCCTGTATACGCCATTATGACCGCTTTGATTGCGTTGTTTTCTGCTGTAGGTGACTTACTCGAAAGCATGTTTAAACGCGAAGCTGGCTTAAAAGACAGTGGTAATTGTTTACCTGGTCACGGTGGGATTTTAGATAGAATTGATAGCTTAACCGCTGCGGCTCCAATGTTTGTTATGTGTTATGCATGGACGCTGAGTTTATGAGCTCAAAGCAACAACTGGTTATTTTAGGTGCAACAGGGTCTATTGGCTTAAGCACATTAGATGTTGTATCGCTAAATAAAGAACTATTTGATGTTTTTGCTTTAACCGCCGGACAAAATGCAAAAAAAATGGCTGCGTTATGCATAGAGCATGAACCTGTATATGCAGTTATGGCTTCGCAAACGGCTGCTGAGCAGTTGTCATCGTATTTAACTAATGCTCAGTGTAAAACTAAAGTAAGGCATGGCGAGCAAGCTATGAGTGACGTGTGTGCTTATCCTAATGTTGATGTTGTTATGTCGGCAATTGTAGGTGCAGCTGGTTTATTGCCAACATTAAGTGCAGTAGAAGCAGGTAAAAAAGTACTGCTTGCCAATAAAGAATCACTTGTGATGTCTGGCCAGTTGTTTATTGACAAAGTTAAACAACATAAAGCAACTTTACTACCAATTGATAGCGAACATAATGCTATTTTTCAATGTCTACCTTCTTCGTTACAAAATGCCAAAGGCGATCAAAATTTACAGCAACATGGCGTAAGTAAAATTTTGCTTACCGGTTCTGGTGGCCCATTTTTAACCCGTGATATAAATACGTTAAAAGATGTCACTGTTAGCGAAGCAGTCGCTCACCCTAATTGGTCTATGGGTCAAAAAATATCAGTAGATTCGGCCACTATGATGAACAAAGGCTTGGAGTTTATTGAAGCCAAGTGGTTATTCAATTGTGACACCAGTGATATTGATGTAGTTATTCATCCGCAAAGCATTATTCATTCAATGGTGCAGTACCACGACGGTTCTATTTTAGCGCAAATGGGTAACCCTGATATGCGCACTCCTATTGCCCATGCACTTGCATATCCTGAGCGAATTAATGCGGGTGTAAAGCCTCTCAATTTCTCTGATATTACAGACTTTTCATTTACCAAGCCTGATTACGCCCGTTATCCTAATTTACAACTTGCGGTTGATGCATGTAGTGCAGGGCAAGGTGCTACAACGACAGTAAATGCAGCGAATGAAATAACAGTAAACGCGTTCTTAAATGGTAAAATTGGTTTTACCGATATATACAAAATAAATGCACAAACACTTGAAGCTGCAACGTACACCAATGTGCAAAGCTTAGATGAAATTTTAGAGTGCGATAAATTAGCGCGGATTAGCGCTTTGCAATTTATAACAAAAGTGGCGCATTAATATGTTTGATTTTTTGGAACCTAGGCTCATTTATTTTAGCGCTTGGTATTTTAGTGGCCATACATGAGTACGGCCATTTTTGGGTTGCGCGCAAAATGGGCGTTAAAGTGCTGCGTTTTTCAATTGGTTTTGGTAAACCACTTATAAAATGGCACGATAAATATAATACTGAATACGTAATTGCAGCAATACCACTAGGCGGTTATGTAAAAATGCTTGATGAGCGCGTTGATGAAGTACCACAAAACCAACGTCACTTATCGTTTAATGCTAAATCGGTTCAAGCGCGTATTGCTATTGTTGCAGCGGGTCCTATGGCAAACTTTTTGTTTGCTATTTTTGCACTTGCTGCCATGTATATGGTGGGTGTGCAATCGGTTAAGCCAGTTGTTGGCAGCGTTACTGAAGGGAGTCGAGCGGAGCAGGCGGGCATAATGCCAAGCCAGCATATTATTAAAATTGGCGATGACGATATAACAACGTGGCAAGATGCTACATTTGCACTAATGTCGAGCTTAGGTGAGGAAAGCGTTGAGGTTACGGTTCGTGATAAAAATCTACAACCACGTATTAAAACGCTTAATTTAGATGGTTGGAAACTTGATCAGCAAGATGTTCCGCCACTGAGTTCGTTAGGTATTGTTCCATTTAGACCTCAGGCAACACTGACTATTGCCGCTGTGACTGAAAATTCAGCAGCAAAACAAGCAGATTTGAAGGTTAATGACACTATTTTGGCTGTAAATGGCGAAACAATAAGCAGTTGGCAGCAATTAGTTAATCTTATTACGCAATCGGCTAACAAATCTTTACAATTTAGTGTAAAAAGACAAGATAGTATAAAAAGCATTACAGTAACCCCGCAAAGCCGCCTTGATAATAGCGGTATTGAACAGGGCTTTTTGGGCGTAGCACCGGTTGTTCAACAATGGCCAGAAGGGTATGTAGAGACTAGACAATACGGCCCTCTTGACAGCATTGTCCGAGGAACAAAAGAAACATGGCGCTTGATTACTCTTAGCTTTGACATGATAGGTAATTTAATTACAGGCCAAGTTTCTGTTAAAAATTTAAGTGGTCCCGTGGGCATTGCAGTCGGTGCTGGAACTAGCGTAAGCTATGGCTTAGTTGCATTTTTAAGCTTCTTAGCCTTGATTAGCGTTAACTTGGGTGTATTTAATTTATTACCCTTGCCAGTGCTTGATGGTGGACACTTAATGTATTACATAATTGAACTTTTTCGTAAAAAGCCAGTCTCTGAAAAGACACAAGAGTTTGGTTTTAAAGTGGGAGCCTTGCTACTCATTTTTCTAACATGTTTCGCTTTGTTCAATGATGTATCACGTTTGTAGCTACAGCGTGACAATTACTAATTAGAACACGATTGTAAAGCATCATTAATTTTAGGTGCTAAGCGGTAATACAGTTGTATAGGATAAAGATAATAAAATGGCTATAAAAAAACATTTGGCAGTTTCAAGTTTATTGGGTGCAAGCTTTGCAGCACTGGGCCAAACTTCCTTTATTGTTGAAGATCTTAAAGTTGAAGGCTTACAGCGCGTAGCACTGGGTGCTGCATTAACGCATATTCCTATCAATGTGGGCGATAATGTTGACGACTATACGATTTCAAAAACAATAAAGTCACTTTACCGCTCTGGTCACTTTGACAACATAAAAGCACTTCGTGATGGCAATAATGTTATTTTTAAAGTAACAGAACGTCCTACGATTAGCTTTATTGAGTTTGAAGGCAATAAAGATATAAAAGACGAGCAACTTAATGAGTCGCTTGAACAACAAGATATTCGCCAAGGTGAACCGCTTGATAAAACTGTTATCGATAATATCGAAAAAGGGTTAGTTGAGTTCTTCCACAGTATTGGTAAATACAACGCTAAAGTTGATATTAGTGTAACTAAATTACCACGTAACCGCGTTAAGCTTAAATTAGAGTTTGATGAAGGTGATGCCGCCTCCATCCGCCAAATAAACTTGGTTGGTAACGAACTTTTTTCTAATGAAGACTTATTAAAGCTTGTCGAGTCACAACAAGATTTACCGTGGTGGCAATTTATGGGCAGCGACCGTTACCAAAAGCAAACGGTTGAAGGTGATTTAGAAAAAATTCGCAGCTTTTATTTAGACCGTGGTTACTTACGATTTAATATCGATTCAACACAAGTGTCAGTAAGTCCAGAACGTGAGTCAGTATATGTTACAGCCAACTTAACTGAAGGCGTAAAATACAAAGTTAAGGGTTTTGATTTTATTGGTGACTTACTTGGCCGCGAAGACTTAATTAAAAGTGTTATTCCACTTCGTGCAGGCGAGTTATATAACGGTTCAGTAGTAACGTCTTCTGAAGAGTTTATTAAAAGTTACTTAGCACGTTTTGGCTACGCAAATGCTGAAGTACGTACTATTCCAGAGATTGACGACGAAAAGCAAGAAGTGCAATTAACGTTGTCGGTTAATCCGGGTAAACGTGTTTATGTGCGTCGTATTATTGTTGGTGGTAACCAAAATACGGCTGATGAAGTACTTCGCCGTGAAATGACACAACTTGAAGGCGCTTGGTTATCTAATCAAAACCTAGAGCGTTCAAAACTACAAATTCAACGTTTGGCCTACATGGAAAAAGTTGATTTTAATGTAGTGCCAGTCCCTGGTGTGGATGATCAAGTAGATGTTGATTTTACAGTAAAAGAGCAATCAGCCGGTAGCTTTAATGCCGGTTTGGCATATGGTTCTTACCAAGGCTTACAATTTAATATTGGTGTGACAGAATCTAACTTTTTAGGTACTGGTAACCAAATTGGATTCAATATTAATACCTCTAAGGGTTCTGAACGTGTAAGTTTATCGTACACTGACCCTTACTTTACGCCTGATGGTGTATCACAAGGTAGTAGTATTTTTTACAGTAACTATGATGCGAGTGCCTTTAGCCTTGTTGACTACAAATCGAAAAGTTACGGTATCGGTACAAATATAGGTTTCCCAATTGATGCGATTAATCGTATTAACTTTGGTGTGCGCTGGATTAAAGAAGAGCTATCGGATATTGCTGAGTATGAGCAAACACGAGTATTGCGTGAAACATTCTTAGATCCGGAAAACCCAGATGCTGGTTTCGATTTTAATAAATATGAGCTAAGTGTAGGTTGGTCGCGCGTTACTGTTAACCGTGGTTTATTTCCAACAGCGGGCTCACGTCAAACACTTAACCTAACTGCGACAACGCCAAATTCTGATCTTCAGTACTTTAAACTGAATTACGATTCACGTTTTTATTGGCCTATATCAAATGACCACCGTTGGGTATTTTCAACGCGTGCAGCGCTTGGTTATGGTAACGGTTACGGTTCAACAAATGGTTATGATCAAACATTACCATTTCAAGAATACTTTCGTATAACTGAAATGGAACTTCGTGGCTTTGACCGTAATACAATATTACCACGTGCTGTATCGCGTATACCGCAGTCTATTCCGGGTACACCGGGCACAGACGGTGCTACAACAGGCACTATAGGCGGTGCGTCTGAGTTTGATGTATTAATACCTCAAGGTCGAATTGGTGGTAATGCTAAAGCGGTAGCTGGAATGGAACTAATTGTTCCTACGCCATTCTTAGATGAAGAAAATACCAGTTCTGTCCGTACGAGTTTCTTTGTTGATGCGGCAAACGTTTGGGATACTGAATTTAATGTAGATCGCTTTCAAAACTTAGGTGTTGATGAGCGTGCCAAATTAGACGATTATTCAGATCCGCTGCGTTTTAGGATTTCAACCGGTTTATCATTACAGTGGATCTCTCCAATGGGTCCTATGCTGATAAGTTTTGCGTATCCATTGCAAAAAGAAGAAGATGACGATACGAAAACCATCAGTTTTAATATTAGTAACACTTTTTAAAGGAGCTTTTTATGAAAAAATTATTTAAATCAACAGCAGTAGCTGTTTTAGCAACACTTATTATGGGAACTTCTGCGAGTGCACTTGCACATAAAGTCGGTATCGTAGATATGCAGGAAATTTATAAACAAATTCCTCAAATGGCAAAAATCGAACAGTCTTTACAAACAGAGTTTGCTGAGCGCCGTCAAGAACTTGAAAAGTTACAAGGTGATATTCGCTTTGAGGCTGAAAAGTTTAAGCGTGAAAGCACAACGATGAGCCAAGTTCAAAAAGATGCACTACGTGACAAAATTCAAGGTATGCAAAAAAACCTTGCGGAACAAGGTCGTCCTTTAGAGCAAGAAATTAAAGCACGCCAAAACCAAGAACTTGCTAAAGTTCAGGGTGTTATTATTAAAACAATTGAAGAAATTGCTAAAGATGGCGACTTTGATGAAGTTAAAGTAAAAGACACGACAATTTACTTTAACCCTAAAGAAGTTACCGATCTTTCATCTAAAGTTGTAGCCGCTGTTAGTAAGAAATAATCACTCCATGCAAAATTATACGCTTTCGCAAATTGCGGAACTTCTAGGCGCCGAACTTCAGGGTGATGGCGCTTTAGAAATAAAAAAATAGCGACACTTGCAAATGCCCATTCTGGGCATATTGCATTTTTAGCGAACTCAAAATATCGATCGCAACTTGAGACTACTCAAGCTAGTGCTGTAATAGTAAGCCAAGCCGATGCACAGTACTTTAATGGCAGTAAAATTATTGTTGCTAATCCGTATGTAAGTTACGCTAAATTAGCGCAATTTATGGATACTACGCCACGCTCAGCCTCGACGGGTATTCATCCAAGTGCCACTGTCCATTCAACAGCGATTGTTAGTGACAGCGCGGCTATTGGTGCTAACGCAGTCATTGAAGCTGATGCAGTGATAGGTGACAACGCGCAAATTGGTCCGAACAGTTTTATCGGGGAACGTGTTAAAATTGGTTCTGGCACTAAGCTTTGGCCTAGTGTGACTATTTATCACGATGTCGAAATTGGTACAGATTGTTTGTTTCAAGCAAATAGTGTTATAGGTAGCGATGGGTTTGGTTATGCGAACGAACGCGGGCAGTGGGTTAAAATACCCCAGCTAGGTTCTGTGATCATAGGTGACAAAGTTGAAGTGGGTGCTAGCACAACAATTGATCGTGGCGCACTGGACAACACCATCATCCATAGCAATGTTATTATCGATAATCAATGTCAAATAGCGCACAACGTTGAAGTTAATTCAGGCACCGCAATTGCGGGCTGCACTGTACTTGCTGGAAGCGTTACCATTGGCAAAAACTGTCAAATTGGTGGCATGGTTGCAATTAATGGTCACATGTCTGTATGTGATGGTGTTATAATTACCGGCATGAGTATGGTGACAAAATCAATCACCGAACCAGGTATTTACTCATCTGGTATGCCCCATACAACAAACAAAGAATGGCGTAAATCAATAGCTCACTTGCGTAACCTTTCAGATATGAAATCTCGTCTTAAAGCGCTTGAAGCATTGGCTAAGTCATAAACGTTGAACACTAATAAGGATGCTATTTTGGCAAACGAATTAAATAGCCTTGATATTCAAGAAATTTTAGCTTTATTACCGCACCGTTATCCGATGCTATTAATAGATCGTGTTATTGACTTTACTCCTGGTAAATCTTTACATGCTATTAAAAATGTTTCTATAAACGAACCTATTTTTACTGGGCACTTTCCAAATCAGCCTATTTTTCCAGGTGTGTTAATTTTAGAAGCAATGGCTCAGGCAACGGGCTTACTTGGTTTTAAAACGGTTGAAAATCGTAGCGAAAACGAGCTTTACTTGTTTGCAGCAGTCGATAATGCGCGTTTTAAGCAACCGGTAATTCCTGGTGATACAATGCATCTTCATGTTGAGTTCTTAAAGGAACGTCGCAACATTTGGAAATTTTCGGCAGAAGCAAGAGTCGACGGCAAAATAGTATGTAGTGCCGAAATTATGTGTGCTAGAAGAGAGTTTTAATAGTGATCCATTCTACAGCAATAATCGAACCTGGCGCTAAACTAGGCAACAATGTCTCAGTTGGTCCGTATAGTTATATTGGCAATGATGTTGTTATCGGTGATAACTGTATTATTGAGTCTCACGTTGTTGTTAAAGGGCCATCAACTATTGGCGCTGGCAATCATATTTTTCAATTTGCGTCTGTAGGCGAAGCCTGCCAAGACAAAAAATACAACAACGAGCCAACCACATTAATCATGGGGGATAACAACGTTATCCGTGAATGTGCCACTATTCACCGTGGTACGATTCAAGACCAAGGCGTTACTAAAATTGGTAGTAATAATTTGTTTATGGCTTATACACACGTTGCACATGACGCGGTAATTGGCGATAACGTAATTTTTGCCAATAACGCAAGTGTGGCCGGGCATGTTCATGTAGGCGATTGGGTTATCTTAGGTGGTAATTCGGGAGTTCATCAGTTTTGTAAAATCGGCTCACATGCCTTTATTGGCATGTATTCTGGTGTTAACAAAGATGTACCACCATTTGTTACTACCATTGGTATGCCAGCAGGCCCTGCAGCTATCAATAAAGAAGGCATGAAACGCCGTGGTTTTGAAAGTGACGAAATTATGGCTGTACGCCGTGCATATAAAGCATTTTATCGTAAGAGCCTAGGTGCTGAAGAAGCTATTGAGTCGCTTAGTGAAGATGCTGCAAAGTATCCTGCAGTGCAGTTGATGATCGACTTTGTTAAAGGTTCTGAGCGCGGTATTGTAAGATAACGGCTTCTTAATAAAAAAACCACCTTAGAGAAATCGAAGGTGGTTTTTTATTATTTAAAGTTTACTGTCGCGTTAGTTCAAACATTTGATTTTCAGATCCAGCGCTGCAAGTCCATTGCAATAGATTTGCCCCGTCATTTGCTTTATTTCCCTCAACATCAAAACAAAGTTCACTATTACGATTTATTATCCGCCATTTTCCTGTACCAGCGGCTTGGAATCTAAATTGTTGATTATAACTACCGGTATATGTGTACAGAGCAATGTTTGCACCATTAACCGTTGAGTTAGCGGCTACATCAAGGCCCTTCGATGGAGCATTAACTGGTGAAATTCTATGCCAAATACCATCGACCGTTGATATATTGAATTTTTGACAATCGTTATTTAACCATGACCATTGCGATATGTTAGCACCATTGCTATTTGCACAATTAGCTACATCAAGTGATTTAGCACTGTGCTTAGGTGTAACCCTGTATACGCCATTAACTAGGGTATTAGTGACTGAACTACCTGAGTCGTTATAGCCATTGTAAACCTCAAATTCAGCAACTCTCGGTGTTGAGTTTGAAGAGTTAATAACAAAACTGACTTTTGACAAATTTACACTCGAAAAGGTGATTACATTAGGTACAGCCCCGCCATTAGCGAGCGTTGTGCCTGTATCGTAATTAACCAGCGACCATGAAGTAATATTTCCTTGAGCACCTGACGCTTCAATAATCTTTACTGCATTAATTGTCGTATTTAAGTTTTTAATATTTATTGTGCCAGTAGAGGAATTTGGCGACCAGTAAGTGGATGTATCTCCATCTTTAACATTACCATAACTTGTACCGCTGGCTTTAGAGCTGCCATCTACACCTGCAGTCAAAGCAAGATTTTCCCCTGAAGGAGTCGGCTCAGGTGGATTTGTTGGATCAGTCGGCTCAGTTGGATCTGTGGGCTCAGTCGTACCACATTCACCATTGGACTCTTTTAAGCCCTTATTTGCACCTGCGGTTGCTGCAATAATTGCAGGAACACACTGAGTATTATCCAGTTGATAGTTATAAGGTATGCTAATAGAAGTAGTTGATGAAGGATTTGGGCCTGCTGGGTGAAGCTTACTTTTATCTTCAGACCAATCAATATTGTCCCAGATATTACCGCTTACTTGCCAATATCCCATATCGTTAGTGTAAAAAGTACCTAGTGGATCTTTAGAGTCTTGAAAGTAGTTATTTTCTGCACGTATTTTACCACCTATGCGTGGATTCATCCCAGATGACTGTATGCCACTATAGTAGTTATTATAAGCATGGGCTGTTGCATGTCTGAGTAAGGGTGTTCGTGAATTTATATTTTGATAGTAGTTATGATGGAATGTTACAGGGCCATTAGCATCATCGCTGTCGCTCGAGCCAACCAAACCACCTCGACCTGAATTACGCAAAATGCTATAAGATAAAGTTACGTATTTTGTATTATTTTTCATATCAAAAAGTGCATCATAGCCACTGCTTTCACCACCACTTGCTTCAAGTGTTACATGGTCAACCCATACATTTCGAACATTAGATTCCATACCAATTGCATCACCTCCGTTTGAGATTGGTGAGCCTGATTTTTTTACATTTCGTACATGAACATTTTGAATAATAATGTTTGACGAAGAACGAATATGGATACCGAGTTGGTCAAATAAAGCACCACTGCCAACACCAATAATAGAAACGTTACTAATTTCTTTTAGTTCAATTAAGTCAGGGCCAGTGTTACAGCTATCACCAGATACCTTGCTTGTATTACCATGATTAATTGTGCCTTCAACTTGAATGATAATTGGTGTATCACTCGATGCACGATTACATAAAGCTTGGTGTATTTGGGTTCCTGTTGTTGCATATACTATATCACCACCGGCACCACCTGTTGTATTACCGTTTGTTGAAGCATATCCAGATGCATTTGCAGCTAGGGCACTGCCGCCATAAATTGCGGCTAATATTGCTGTTGTGTGTAAAGAGTATTTTAAAATATTAGTTTTTTTCATTTTAACTCCAATTAAAATGGTTTTCAGTGTAAAAACTTTTGTATTTAAGACTGCAGTGATCATTAACAAGTTTTATTCTTGAACTACAAATGCCACCGGTGGCATATTCACTTTAAATAATAATAATAACAATAAGTAAAAAGGATTAGATGGAGCGATCTTTTTTGTAATAATTAATTTACAATAAAATAACATATAAATATCATGCATTTAAAAAAGTGTGTATATTTGTAATCACAGCCTTTTTTTGTAATCGACTAAGAAATACTTCATTTTGGGCCTGTTTATCTTTCGAGGCTGAACTTGCAGCAGTAAGCTTGGTGTTTAGACAAGGCAGGGCCTATGTAGTGTGGTTATTCTCCATAAATAGGCGATAACGTAGAATAAATGCCAAACATGCGCTGCCCGTACGGTTTTGCTCAGGGGCAATTTAATTTGTTAAATTGCTCAAAAATTTATGCAGGTTGGTTTAAGCGGTACTGTTCAACTGAAAAACTAAAAATGGAATTGTTACTTAACCTGAACCCTGGTTAAAGGATTTATTATCCAGAGTTCAGGTGACTTTAACTAAAACCGAGTAGTGAGCGCCACATAGTTGGGATAAGTGCCACTGAGCTCTTTATGAGAGCCTTGCGCAACTACTTTGCCGTCTTCTAACCACACAACATTATCCATTTGAGCAAGTAGAGCGGGATCGTGCGTAATTGTCAGCACGCTTGCGTTATCCATAACATGCATTATTGCTTGCATTACTCCTTGCTTAGAATGATTATCAAGACCTTCTGTTGGTTCATCAAGAACCAAAATAGCAGGGTTTTTAAGTAATGCTTGGGCAATAGCTATACGCCTAGATTGACCTTGCGACACGTTACGCCCGCCAGTGCCTAATCGTGTTTTTAAACCTTCTTTTAGCTCATTAAACCATGGGCTCAATTGAGCTAATGCGAGCGCTTCAATCATTTGCTCTTTAGTTGCATTTGGCGCGGCATAACGTAAGTTTTCACTTAATGTGCCATCAAAAATATGGTGCTGCTGGGCGAGTATATTTATAACATTTGCGCGTATATCATTATTTAACGAATGTAAGTCAACAACGCTATTTTGATTTTTTAGCGTTATGCTGCCTTGCTGCAAAGGCCATAAACCAGTTAGTAAATTTACAAGCGTCGTTTTACCGCTGCCGCTTCTACCTACAATCGCTACTTTTTGCTGGGGCTTTAGTTCAAAATTGACATTCGTTAGTGCCGTCTGCTCACCATACTGGTAGCTAATATTGTTAAGTACTAACGTGTGGTTTTGCGCATTAAAGTTTTCATCAACGTCTATATGTGTGCTTTCAATTTGCGAACTAGCAGCCTTATCTTCAAGTGTAAACAATCGCTCTGCTGCTTTTAAAACACTCGGAAGCTCTATAAACGCATTGGGTAGTAGCAATACACTTTCAAAGCTTGCCAGTACAAATAAACTCAACATAGCAAGCTCTACATTTACCATACTGTTTGCGTAAACTAGTGGGACAATGGTTACTATGCTAGCAAGCATGGCTAATTGAACAACCAACAAGCTTAACCCATCAGAGTTTGCCAGTGCTTTGTGGCGAATAAATAATTGCTGATTGTACTGCTCGCTTAATTCGTCGCACTTATTAAGCTGCTGCGAACGGGCTTGATAAATACTAAGCTCTCTAAGGCCTGTGAGTGTATCTGAAAGCTCAGAGCGAAGTTGTGCACTAAGTTGTGTTTCTTTATAGCTGTTTTTAGTGAGCTTTGCGCTGAGTAGGGCAGGTATAACTACACCAATAAGTATAATGCCAGTAAAGCAAATAAGGGCGACGTTGCCATTATAGGCCGACATAAACAGCATGATGATTGGCACACTTAAAAGAGCGACCAGCATAGGCAGTAAAACGTTTAAATAAAATTTGTCGAGTGCGTCTACATCGTTTTGTAATCGGTTAACTAAATCAGCACTGCGGCTCATTGCTAAATCAACATTGTTAAGCTTGCTTAACGTTGCAAATACATTGGTACGTATTTCACTTAGTAATAAAAACGTGGCGTTATGAGTAACTAGGCGTTCGCCATAGCGCGATGCTGTTCGCACAATAGCTAAAAAACGAATCGTGCCGGCAGGAGTAAAATAATTCATTTGTACGCCCGCAATACCAGCAGCGGCCATTGATGCTAAAAACCAGCCAGATATAGCCAACAGGCCCACATTAGCTAATACCGTAATCGTTGCTAAAAATGTACCCAATAGCATAGCTTTGTAATGAGGAGCACAAAGCTTTAATAAGCGAATAAAATTACGCATGCGCCACCCCTTGTTCAGCCGTTTTTAGTAAGTCAGCAAATGCACCATTTTGCGCTGCAAGTGTTTCAAAGTGACCTTGCTCAGCTATTTTCCCATCGTGCATCACAATGATATTGCTGGCATGTTTAACCGTATTTAATCTATGGGCAATAACTAACACTAAGTTGTTTTTAGCATATTCATTAATAGCATCTTGAATAAGCAGCTCTGTTTGGCTATCAAGGTGCGCTGTGGGCTCATCAAGCACTAAGACTGGTGCTTGTTTTATGAATGCACGAGCCAGTGCAATACGTTGCTTTTGACCGCCAGAAAGCCCTTCGCCTTGCTCTCCTATCAGCGTGTTAAAACCATCGGGTAGGGTATTTATAAATTCAAGCACACCAGCTTGTTTTGCCGCGTGTTCAAGCTCTTGCTGTGTGGCAGTGGGTTTGGCCAATTTAATGTTGGCAGCAATGGTGTCGTAAAATAGCGTCGCTTTTTGTGGTATCCATGCAATATTATTTTGCAAGTAAGTAATATCGGTTGTACTTAAACTCTGCCCATTAATAGATAGGTTGTTAATCACTTCAGGGTGAAACCCTAATAGACAATCAAACAACGTACTTTTACCTGAGCCACTACTGCCCACAACTGCAATTAAGCCTTTATTTGGCAGTGTTAAATTTATATTTTTAATGCCTTCGTTACTATCTGGGTATATAAAATTAAGGTCGGTAATACTTATTGAGTTAATTGTATTTAAAGTTAAATTATTTTCAGGCGTGCTTGTAGCCACTAACGCATTTTCGTCACTTGGCAATGGCGCATTTAAAATCGCAACCATATCGGCCGCCGCACTAATACCTTGTAAACGTGCATGGTAATGGCTACCTAGCTGGCGCAGTGGTAAATAAAATTCAGGCGCTAAAAGTAGCACCACAAAGCCAGTAGCAAAATCAAGAGTGCCAAAAAATAGTCTAAAACCAATAATTACGGCAACGAGTGCCACGCTAATAGTGGCTAAAAACTCAAGTGCAAATGATGATAAAAACGCGATTTTTAAAACATCGAGTGTCGCGTGTCTAAAGTCGTCTGAAATTTTAGCTATTTGTTTAAGCTCGGTACGTGTTGCATTAAATAGCTTGAGTTGAGTTAAACCTTGTACGCGGTCAAAAAAGTAATTGCCTAGTACAGCAAGTTGCTTCCAGCGTTTTTGGTTTAAAGCCTCGGCTTTTGAGCCTACTAAAATCATAAAAAAGGAATAAGCGGGGCGGTTAATAAAAATATCAGCCCTGCTTTATAATCTGTCGGAAAAATAACAACCAATATTGCCAGCGGAATAAGTGCACTGTAAGCAACACCTGGCAAGTATTTAGCATAATAGTCGTGAAGTGCTTCTACGCCATTATGCAGGGTGTTTAATGTAGCGCCTTGGCCGTGTTGTTCTATATAACTAGGCCCAAGTAAGCTGAGCTTATGGAGAAGTGTTTGGCGCATAGCCGATTTTATTTTAAGCGCAGCAAATGCACTTAAGCGCTCACTTAACGCTAAAAACACCGCGCGCAATAAAATAATGCCTGCTAAGGGCCATAATAAATGAGTGACTTGGGCTAAGTTATTACCTTCAAACATTACATTATGAATAGCTTGAGCCAGTAAATAAGCACCTGCAATCATTAGTAATGCGTTAAAAGTACCCAATGCAATGCTTAACTTTAACCACACTGCAGCGGGTTTACTTTGACGCTTTAAAAAAGCGCGCAGTGATTGCTGCTGCGCGCGATCTGGTCGGGGGTTAGTCGTCATCTTTGGTCGAGTTATTTTCATTTAATAAATCATGCATAACTTGCTCATCATCAGCAATACTGTTTTTATTTTGATGAAACTCATACCACATTACATTAATTACACCTAAGGTACAGGCCAAAAGTACACCTAAAATCCAAGCGAAATACCACATAGTTTAGTCTCCTTAATAGCTACCGTGAGTGTTGTTTTCAATTTCTTCTACCGTTACTCTGCGCCACATTTTTACGTAACACCAAGTAGTGTAGGACAAAATTAGTGGTACAAAAATACACACTGCAATAAACATTATATTGAGCGTTTTATGGCTCGATACCGCATCCCAAATTGTTAAGCTAATATTAGGGTTGTTGATAGATGGCATAATAAATGGGAACAGTGAAACACCGGCCGTCATAATTACGCCAATTAACATTAAGCTTGTTGAAATAAGACCAAGTGCAGGTTTATTTAATTTTGAAAACACAAGTGCACTTAATGCCATTGCAAAGGCTAAAATAGGGAAGGTCATTGTCCACGGACGGGTGCTGTAATTACTTAACCAAGCACCTTGCGCTGTAGTGACTACTTTAGCTAGAGGATCTGCATGACTTTGTGTATCAGCCATAGATACAATTTGGTATCCCGTTAAATTAGCAACCCAAAAGCCAGCTGCAGCAAATAACACGATAAACACAATCAGAGAATAGCGACCATATTGACCCGAACGCTCTGCAACCACACTTGCTGTGCGAAGTTGTAACCACATACCCGCATGCGCAACTAACATGGTAATACTCACTAAACCTGCAAGTAATCCAAATGGGTTAAGCAAGCCAAAAAATGAACCTTGGTAGCTAACACGCATAAGGTTATCAATATTAAACGGTACGCCTAAAAATAAATTACCAAACGCAACACCAAAAACTAATGCTGGAATCGCGCTGCCTGCAAGCAAACCCCAATCCCAGTTATTGCGCCAGCGTTTTGAATCTACTTTACTGCGGTAATCAAACCCAAGTGGTCTAAAAACAAAGCAAAGAGTACTAGCATCATGGCAAAGTAAAAGCCCGAAAACGCGGCAGCATAAACCATGGGCCACGCTGCAAATAACGCGCCGCCTGCAGTTATAAACCATACTTGGTTACCATCCCAATGCGGGCCAATTGTGTTTATTACTGTGCGGCGCTCTGAATCTGTTTTACCAACGAGGCGAAGTAACATAGCAACGCCCATATCCATGCCATCGGTAATAGCAAAACCAATAAGCAGCACACCAATGATCAACCACCAAAGCATTTTTAATGTTTCATAATCAAAAATCATGATTGCTCTCCTTCAGTTTGATCAGTTTTGTTTGGTAATTCAAAATGATACTTACCAGTATGTAGCGAGCTTGGTCCTTGCTTAACAAAGCGGATCATCAACCAGCCTTCAACAATGGCTAAACCAGTATAGAAAATAACAAACCCAGTTAAGCTAATTAAAATATCATTTACTGTTAGTGACGACGTGGCTAAAAAGGTCGGCAGTATTTCAGATATAGCCCAAGGTTGACGACCATACTCGGCAACAATCCAGCCAAATTCAATCGCTATCCAAGGTAGTGGAATACTCAATACGGCAGCCCATAACAACCAGCGTTTTTGCTCAATAACGCGATGTGCGTTGTAGTAAAAAGCCAATATAAATACACCAAGCATGGCTACACCACAGGCAACCATAATCCTAAATGACCAAAACATAGGCCCTACTTTAGGAAAAGAGTCTTTAACTGCTTTTTGAATTTGCTCTTCAGTCGCATCTACAACATCAGGTGTGTAGCGCTTAAGTAGCAAGCCATAACCTAAATCATCTTTTAGAGTATTAAATTTGGCAATATTATCTGGCGTATCTTCACCGTTTCTGAGTTTTGTAAGGTATTCATAAGCAATCATACCGTTGCGAATACGTACTTCATGTTGTTTTTCTAGGTCGTTAATACCCGTTACTTGCTCATCAAGTGAGCGCGTAGCAATTAACCCAAGTGCGTAAGGTATTTTAACCGCCGCATGTGTTACTTGCTCTTCTGAATCAGGAAAACCAAATGCGGTAAACGCAGCCGGAGCTTCTTCTGTGTGCCATTCGGCTTCAATTGTGGCAAGTTTCACTTTTTGGACTTCGCCTACTTCGTAGCCTGATTCGTCACCGAGTAAAATTACACATAAAATTGACGCTAACCCAAAGCCTGATGCGACTGAAAAAGAACGTTTAGCGAATGCTAAATCACGGCCTTTTAATATGTACCAACTGCTTATGCCTAGAACGAACATAGATGCAGCTACATAACCTGCCGATACGGTATGAATAAACTTAACTTGGGCTACAGGGTTAAACACAAGCTCTGCAAAACTGGTCATTTCCATGCGCATGGTTTGATAGTTAAATTCAGCGCCTACTGGGTTTTGCATCCAACCGTTGGCAATTAAAATCCACAGCGCCGACATGTTGGTACCAATGGCCATTAAAAAGGTTGCACCTAAATGTTGGCGTTTAGAGAGTCTATCCCAGCCTAAAAAGAACATACCTACAAAGGTCGATTCTAAAAAGAATGCCATTAAACCTTCAATAGCAAGGGAGCTCCAAAAACATCACCTACGTAATGCGAGTAATAAGACCAGTTAGTACCAAACTCAAACTCCATGGTAAGGCCTGTGGCCACACCAATCGCAAAGTTAATACCAAACAATTTTCCCCAAAACTTAGTCATATCACGATAAATTTCGCGACCGGTCATTACATAAACCGATTCCATAATAACTAAAATCCAGGTCATACCTATAGTTAACGGTACGAATAAGAAATGAAAGAGAGCGGTAACAGCAAACTGTAATCGCGATAGATCCACAAAGGTTTCATCTATCATTATTGGCTCCTTGAGAGTGACGGATTAACAGGGCAATGCTTAATTGGCAAAGTTAATATTTAATGAACTTTCAGTAATTACTGAAAGTTTGTAATATTATTTACGTTTGTGCAATTTTTGTCAATATGTATATTAGTAAAACTTAATATATATTTTATATGCTACATCAGTATTAAAAACAAACAACATAAAGGCTTAACTTAGGTGATAAAAAACCAGTTATTTAAAGCGTTTAATCAAACAGTAAAACACGGTAAACTAATAAGCATGAACGCCTGGTTTACTTGTGAAATAAAATCAAATGAATAAAGATAAAAAACAACTACGAATTGGTATTGTGGCAGGTGAACTGTCGGGCGATATTTTAGGTGAAGGCTTAATTAAAGCCCTTCAAAAGCACTTTCCGGACGCTATTTTTGAAGGGATAGCGGGGCCTAAAATGCAAGCGCAGGGTTGTAAAACACTTTACGACATGGATGAGCTTTCGGTAATGGGGCTTGTTGAAGTGTTAGGGCGTTTACCGCGTTTGCTTAAAATACGTAAACAACTCGTGCAGCATTTTGTAGATAACCCACCTGATGTATTTATAGGTATTGATGCACCCGACTTTAACTTACGAGTAGAAAAGCCGCTCAAAGATGCGGGTATTAAAACGGTGCAATACGTAAGTCCATCTGTTTGGGCGTGGCGCGAAAAGCGCATTCATACAATAAGTGCAGCGACTAACTTAGTTCTTGCATTGTTGCCTTTTGAGAAAGAATTTTATGATAAGCATCAAGTACCGTGTACGTTTGTGGGTCATACCTTGGCAGACGATATAGCACTTGAACACGACGACAGCAAAGCGCGTGAAGAACTCGGCTTAAGCCTTGATGACAAAGTACTGGCGTTGCTACCTGGTAGTCGAGGCTCTGAGGTTGGTTTACTAAGTGAAACTTACATTAAAACAGCTGAAAAGCTGCAAGCGCAAAACCCAAATCTTAAAATTGTGGTGCCACTGGTAAACGAAAAGCGCAAAGCGCAGTTTACTGAAATATTAAACGCCACCGCGCCCGACCTTAATGTTAATCTGCTTGATGGGCAATCAAAATTAGCGATGCAAGCTGCCGATGCTATTTTATTAGCGTCGGGCACTGCAACACTTGAAGGCATGCTTTATAAAAAGCCAATGGTAGTGGGTTATAAAATAAAGCCTTTGAGCTATTGGATTTTTAAAACTCTATTTACGTTTAATATTAAGTACTTTTCGCTGCCTAATTTATTAGCCGACGAAGAGCTAGTGCCTGAGTTTTTACAAAGTGAGTGTAATGTGACTAACTTAACAAACGCACTTACCCCTATGCTCAACACAGATAACAAAGCGCTAAAAGCACGCTTTTTAGCTATTCACGAAAAAATTAGATTAAATGCCAGTGAACAAGCAGCCAACGCTGTGGCGGAGTTAATAAATGCAAATTGATAGACCAAATGTAACCCTAATTGCCGGTGTAGATGAAGTTGGGCGCGGCCCGCTTGTTGGTGATGTAGTTACTGCCGCCGTTATTTTAGATCCCACTAAACCAATTGCTGGCTTAGCGGATTCTAAAAAATTAACGGATAAAAAACGCCAAGCACTGGCAATTGAAATTAAAGAAAAAGCATTGTGTTACGCATATGGTCGCTGCAGTCCAACAGAAATTGATGAATTAAATATTTTACACGCGACTATGCTTGCCATGACTCGCGCAGTGGAGGCATTAAGTACGCAACCTGAATTTGTATTTATAGATGGTAATCGTTTGCCAAAACTCACTATGCCAGCGCAAGCTGTTGTTAAAGGCGATAGCCTAGTGGCAGAAATTTCAGCAGCGTCTATTTTAGCTAAAGTAGCGCGCGATGACGAAATGATTGAGCTTGATAAACGCCACCCTGAATATGGTTTTGCAGGGCATAAGGGGTATCCAACTAAAGCGCATTTTGCAGCGCTTGAGCAGTACGGCGCGATTGACGAGCATCGTAAAAGCTTTAAACCTGTGCAGCGTGTATTGGCGCAAGCCAATGGTGAGGGCTAAGCATGGCTGCTCCTGATTTTGTTCATTTAAGAGTTCATTCAGATTTTTCGATGGTTGACGGCCTTGCTAAAACAAAGCCAATAGTCGCTAAAGCGCAAGAGCTGCAAATGCCCGCGATTGCGATTACCGACCAAATGAACTTTTGTGGTTTAGTGCGCTTTTATGGCGCAACACATAATGCAGGTATTAAACCTATAGTGGGTGCTGATTTTTGGGTTCGTAGCCCAGAATTTCCTGACGAGCCAAGCCGCTTAACCATATTAGCCAAAGACAACGACGGCTATAAAAATATTACCTTATTAATATCTAAAGCGTATCAACGTGGGCATGTATTTCATCGCCCTGTGATTGATCGTGAGTGGTTAGTTGAGCTAAAAGCAGGCTTAATTATTCTCTCGGGTGCTAAAGACGGTGATTTAGGTAAGGCGTTATTAAAAAATAATCCGAGTGTAATTGAATCGGTTGTTAGTTTTTATAAGCAGCATTTTAGCGATAACTACTACCTAGAGCTTGTTCGCACCAATCGCCCGCTTGAAGAAGATTACTTACACATGGCGGTAGAGCTTGCAGCTAAAGAGCAGTTACCTGTTGTAGCCACCAACGAAGTGGTATTTTTAAAACCTGAAAACTTTGAAGCGCACGAAATTCGTGTTGCTATTTTTGACGGTTACACACTTGATGATAAACGCAGGCCTAAACGATTCTCTGAAGAACAATACCTAAAAACACCAGAGCAAATGGCTGAGCTGTTTAGCGACATTCCTGAAGCGCTACAAAACACCGTAGAAATCGCTAAACGTTGTAATGTAACGGTTCAGCTAGGGACTTACTTTTTACCTGATTACCCAACTGGCTCACTTAAGATTGATGAGTTTTTAGTTAAAGTGTCAGAAGACGGCCTTGAAGAACGTCTACAGTTTTTATTCCCTGATGAAGAAGAGCGAAAAGTAAAACGCGTTGAATACGATGAGCGACTTGATATAGAGCTTGGCGTAATTAACCAAATGGGATTCCCAGGTTACTTCTTAATCGTAATGGAGTTTATCCAGTGGAGTAAAGATAACAATATTCCGGTTGGACCTGGTCGTGGTTCAGGTGCGGGTTCATTAGTTGCGTACGCGCTTAAAATTACCGATTTGGATCCACTTGAATTCGACTTGCTTTTTGAGCGATTTTTGAATCCTGAACGTGTATCAATGCCCGATTTCGACGTCGATTTTTGTATGGATAGACGAGACGAAGTAATTGATCACGTGTCGGCTTTGTATGGTCGAGATGCGGTTTCGCAAATTATTACCTTTGGTACTATGGCTGCAAAGGCGGTAATACGCGATGTTGGGCGAGTGCTTGGGCATCCTTATGGATTCGTTGATCGTATCTCAAAAATGATTCCAGGCGATCCTGGGATGACACTTGCTAAAGCGTTTGATATAGAGCCGCGCTTGCAAGAAGCCTACGATGGCGATAACGAAGTAAAAGATTTAATCGACATGTGTCGCATCCTAGAAGGGTGTACACGTAACGCCGGTAAGCACGCTGGTGGCGTAGTAATATCGCCAACCACGATTACCGATTTCGCCGCGCTTTATTGCGATGACGAAGGTAAGTTTCCGGTCACACAGTTTGATAAAAATGATGTAGAAACTGCAGGCTTAGTTAAGTTCGATTTCTTGGGTTTACGTACACTGACTATTTTGCAGTGGGCGGTCGATATGACCAACGTGCGCATGGAGCGCCAAGGTAAAGACCCTGTCGATATAAACACTATTCCACTGGATGATAAAAAAAGTATTGAGCTACTACTTCGCGCTGAAACGACTGCTGTATTCCAGCTAGAATCGCGCGGTATGAAAGACTTAGTACGCCGACTTAAGCCCGACTGCTTTGAAGATATGATTGCACTTGTGGCCTTGTTCCGCCCAGGTCCGCTGCAATCAGGCATGGTAGATAACTTTATCGACCGAAAGCTGGGCCGAGAAGAAATCTCATACCCTGATGCGCAATATCAGCACGAAAGCTTAAAACCAATACTTGATCCAACGTACGGCATTATTTTGTATCAAGAACAAGTAATGCAAATTGCGCAAGTACTAGCAGGTTACACGCTAGGCGGCGCCGATATGCTTCGCCGTGCAATGGGTAAGAAAAAACCCGAAGAAATGGCAAAGCAGCGTTCAACATTTGAAGATGGCGCAAGAAATAACGGTATCGACGGCGAGCTCGCGATAAAAATCTTCGACTTGGTAGAAAAGTTCGCAGGTTACGGATTTAATAAATCTCACTCGGCAGCTTACGCACTGGTTTCGTATCAAACATTGTGGATGAAAACCCATCATCCGGCAGAGTTTATGGCTGCTGTAATGTCGGCCGATATGGATAACACCGACAAAATCGTTATTTTGGTGGATGAATGTGAAAACATGAAACTCACCTTATTACCGCCAGACGTAAATGCAGGTGAGTTTAAGTTTACAGTAAACCTTGAAGGTGAAATTGTTTACGGCATTGGCGCAATAAAAGGCGTGGGTGAAGCACCGGTTGATGCAATCCTAGAAGCGCGTGCAAAAGGCGGCCCATTTAAAGATTTATTTGATTTTTGTGCCCGCGTTGACTTAAAACGCTTAAATAAGCGTGTGACCGAAAAATTAATTTACTCAGGCGCACTTGATAAGCTTGGGCCTGAAAAAACGCAACCTGGACGTGCCACGTTATTGGCTAGTTTAAAAAGTGCAATGCGTGCGGCCGACCAACACAACAAAGCTGAGCTATTAGGGCAAAGTGACTTGTTTGGTTTATTAGCCACTGAGCCTGATGAAGTTGAACAAGCTTTTATTAAAGCCATAGGCCTCACTGATAACGAATGGTTAGAGGGCGAAAAAGAGACCCTAGGCCTTTATTTAACAGGGCATCCGATAAATCAATACCGCCGTGAACTTAAGCATTACACCAGTGGGAAAATAGTTGATTTACAGCCTACTAATCGCGATGTGTTTGCCACAGCTGCTGGTTTAGTGATTGCTTCTAGGGTGCTAATTAATAAAAAAGGAAATCGTTGGGCCTTAGTAACTTTAGATGACAAGAGTGCACGCATTGATGTACGCTTGTATTCAGACGAGTTTGAAAAGTACCAAGATATGCTCCAAGTTAATAATATCTTGGTAATATCTGGACAGGTCAGCTTTGATAACTTCTCTGGTGGTATTACAATGACCGCCAGAGAAATAAACACCATTGCTCAGGCGCGTGAAAAGCGTATTAAAGCGATTAAAATGACGCTGAACATGGTGCAAATCGAGGCTGGTTTCTTCGATAAATTACAAAAAGTACTCGAACCCTACAAAATGGGAACGTGTCCGATCAAGGTTTATTACCAACGTCCAGATGCGTTGGCACAATTAACTCTTGGGATCGAATGGTGTGTTACGCCAAGTGATGACTTAATTCATAAGTTATCGCTAATGGCGGCGCAAGATGTAGAACTGGAATTTAACTAATTAGGTAGTTTAGAGCATGAGCCTCAATTATCTTGATTTTGAGCTTCCGATTGCAGAATTAGAAGCGAAAATTGAAGAATTACAAAATGTAAGCCGCGCTGGCGAATTAGACCTTGGATTAGAAGAGGAAGTCAGCAAATTAAAAGAGAAAAGCGACCAGTTAAAAGGGAAGATATTCTCTGAACTTGGCGCTTGGCAAGTATCACAGTTGGCACGTCACCCGTTGCGTCCTTATACTCGAGATTATATCGAGCGTATTTTCACGGAATTTGACGAGTTTGCTGGCGATCGAACTTTTGCTAACGATCCGGCTATTTTAGGTGGTATAGCGCGTTTAGATGGCGAACCAGTAATGGTTATTGGCCAACAAAAAGGCCGCGACACTGCTGAAAAAATTAAACGCAACTTTGGTATGCCAAAGCCAGAAGGTTACCGTAAAGCATTACGCTTAATGGAAATGGCTGAGCGTTTTAAAATGCCAATCATGACCTTTATCGACACGCCGGGTGCATACCCAGGTGTAGGCGCTGAAGAGCGTGGCCAATCTGAAGCAATCGCACGTAACTTAAAAGTAATGGCGACACTTAAAGTGCCGACAATATGTACAGTTATTGGTGAAGGTGGTTCAGGCGGTGCATTAGCGATTGGTGTTGGCGACAGAGTTAATATGTTGCAATACAGTACTTATTCTGTAATTTCGCCTGAAGGTTGTGCGTCTATTCTTTGGAAAAGCGCCGACAAAGCACCCCTTGCAGCAGAAGCAATGGGTGTAACCGCAGAGCGCGTTAAAGAACTAGATTTAATCAGCAACTTAGTTGATGAGCCACTAGGTGGTGCGCACCGTAATTACGATGCTATGGCACGTAACTTAAAAGTGCGCCTAAAACGAGATTTAGCTGACCTACAAGCTCTTACGCTTGAAGAAATGCTTGATCAGCGTTACAAGCGTTTAATGTCGTTTGGCTATTGCTAAGCACATTAAATGTTAAAAAAAGCCGCTTATGCGGCTTTTTTACTTTAAAATACTCAGAGTTTTTATATTAAAGTGCGGACACATGTATATATCAGCAATTTATCAACAATTAAAAAAATCACTAAGTAGCTATATTGAGCAAGGTAAGACTGTTTTTACAGTTGCGTTATCTGGTGGCGTTGATTCTGTGGTGTTACTGCATTTAATGCGTGCGTTAAAAGAAGATAACCCTGTAATTGATGTATCGGCTATTTATGTTCACCATGGTTTAAGCCAGTATGCTGATGACTGGCAACGCTTTTGCAAAAACGTATGTGTTGAGCTCAATGTGCCTTTTGAAGCTGCGAAAGTGGTAATTGAGCAGCAGTCGCGCACGAGCCTTGAAGCCCAAGCGCGCGACGCCCGTTATAAAGCACTTGATGAACTAAGCCCACAAGGCAGCATTATTTTACTGGGCCAACATTTAAACGACCAAGTAGAAACGTTTTTACTGCGCTTAAAGCGTGGTTCGGGTTTAAAAGGGCTTGGCGCTATGCACCAAGCGCGTTTTCTACAAAGTGGCCGTGTGTGTTTCAGGCCGTTATTGAATGTAAAGCGAAGTGATATAGAAACCTTTGCGGCGCAGTTTAATATTAAGCATATTACTGATGACTCTAATACAGATGAGCGCTTTGATCGAAACTTTTTACGTTCCAAAGTTATTCCATTATTAGCCGAACGCTTTAATGGGTTTGAGCAATGTACAGCGCGAAGTATTGAGCTACTGCAGCAGCAACAAACATTACTAGATGAATATACTCAGCTTGATTTAAATAAGTGTATTAACCAGCATCAAGCATTGTGTATTAATAAAATAAGCGAATACAGCACTACGCGCATTGCAAATATAGTGCGTGCGTGGCTTGCATTATTTACACAAATTATGCCATCGCAAAAACAACTTGAGCAAATTATTAATCAAGCTATATGCGCTAAGAGCGATTCGCAAATGCTTATTGATTTGGCTGGTGGGCAAGTACGTCGCCATCAAGGCTATTTGTATTTTGTGAATCCATATCAAATATTACAAGATCAAATGCTTGTAAGTGATGAGCTTAAATTTAATGATGACCGTTTGCTAATAAAAAAAATGGCAAGGGTATTCGACCGCCGTTTAAGCATGAACAAGTTACTGTGCGTTTTAACTGTAACAATGCGCGGATCAAACCGGAAAAAAAACCAGGTGGTAATACATTAAAACATTGGTTTAAAGATGCAAAAGTAGCCCCTTGGTTACGTGCTAATGTGCCATTAATTTTTTATAATGACGAATTGGTTCAAGTGGTTGGCTACTTTATGAGTGCCAATCATCTTGACGAAACAGGTATTTTTTGGGAGTGTAAATAATGACAGAACAACCACATGTAGGCTTATCACTAGTAAACAAAGCACCACTGGGGATGTTAGTTACAGCTATCGTTGCGGTATTAGCTAATGCCTTGTTTTCGCTTAACCTAATTACTTTGGGTCACGCTATTGCTGGTGGAATATTATGTGGTGCATTATTACTGGCTTATTGGTTAGGTAAAGGTGGGCTGTTTTTTGTTTTAGGAGTCAGTACGCCGTTAATTTTAGTTTTATTCACGCCAATTGCAAAAAGTGCTGCATTGCTTAACTTAGTGAGTGGTTTCTTTTTTGGCTTTTGCTTAGTGCTTGTTATATATAGATTTTTACCAATAAAGTCAGAGCGTTAAGCCATGCTTTTTAGTGTGTTGTCCTGAGTTTTAAATAGGACAATACAGCAAAATAAAAAGCCTAACGGGGGAAGTTAGACTCTTCTATTTTAAATGTATTTTTAAATTTTAATATGCTTTAGCACAGTTTCTGCCCGAGGCCTTTGCTTTATACAGGCCTTTATCTGCGCGAGCAAATATCTCATTATCACAATCTTGACTGCTTGCTAAGGTAAAACCTATGCTGGTTGTTACGCCATATTGCGACATTAAACTTGATTCTCTAACAAGGCGCATGATCCGTTCAGCAACTACTTTGTTAGTTGTAAACTCAGGGTCTTCGATTAAAATTGAGAACTCATCGCCGCCAAACCTAAATACTGAGTCTGTACCACGAATACTGCTACATAAAACTTTAGCGAATTCTTTCAATGTATCGTCGCCCACTTTGTGACCAAAGTTATCGTTAACTTGTTTAAAGTTATCTAAGTCGAGCAGCATTAAGCTAAAAGGACGTTGGTAGCGGCGACAATTTTCGAGTTTTTGCGACAAAATATCATTAAATTGACTACGGTTATTTAATCCCGTTAAGGTATCTTTTGTCGCAAGTTTTAATACTCGGCTATACATCATCGCATTTCGAAGTGGGTAAATTAATGCGGTATGTAAAACGCGTAATTTTTTTCAATTACAGCACTAAGAGGATATTTACTAAAGTAAATTAGTTGTCCTAAGTGTTCTGCTGCTATTGTTAAGTCAAAAATATAGGGTGTATTGTTTGTATCACTATCTGATGTTTGCGCTGTGCCAAGTGTCGATTGAAACTGTATACCCGAAAAGTTTAGCAATTGTTTTGCGAACTTAGCATACATAGCTAAAACATCTTCAATAACTAAACTAGTTTGTAGTTCAGTAACAAGTTCGTGTGTTTCAGTTGGTTCATCTACACGTGTGTGTTCTGCCGAGAACGGCAAAAAATCACCGCGACCTGATACACGTTGTGTCAAAATATGGACGTTTTCCATTAAATTCTCCCCCGAGGGTGTTGCTTTACAATTACTAAGCTATTTTTATGCCATATTTTAAAACTGGCCGAAAAACAGATGGTTGCTATATTTAATGTAAGTCCCTTGGTTTAATTTAAGCGTGAGGTTCAGTTTGCAGAGTATTAATGTTCAATTTTTTGGCTTATTAGTTGTTGCAGTACTTTTTGTATGGTTTTTTAAGCGCATTGGATTGCCGCCTATTTTGGCGTATCTAGCAACAGGGGTTTTAGCTGGCAGCCATGGTATTGGTTGGATGGCACACACGCATGAAATCGACTTTGTGGCAGAGCTTGGTATTGTATTTTTGTTATTTAGTTTAGGGTTAGAGTTTTCTATTTCACGTTTAATGGCAATGCGCAATATTGTGTTTGGCCTTGGGTCACTACAAGTAGTTGTGACCAGCCTGATACTTATTGTTGTTTTATATTGCTTAAATTTCAGCTTATTAACTAGCTTTGCTATTAGTATCATTATGGCGCTTTCATCCACTGCCGTGGTGGTTAAGTTATTAAAAGAAACCGGCGAGCTAAACCAGCGTCGTGGACAACTAGCCGTTGGTGTATTGTTATTTCAAGATATAGCGGTTGTTCCCTTGCTTATTATTCTTCCTTTATTAGCATCTAGCGATTCACAAAGCATTAGTTGGGCGCTTGCTTTTGCATTAACTAAAGGCGCATTTGTTTGCCTATTGTTATGGGCTATAGGCAAATGGATACTGCCTAAAGTATTTAACGAAATAGCGCTAGTACGCACCGATGAGTTATTTGTGCTTACAACATTACTGGTTGCGTTATTTGCCGCGTTGCTAACATATATGTTTGGTCTATCAATGGCTCTTGGCGCTTTTTTAGCCGGTATGATGTTGGGCGAGAGTCATTACAGACACCAACTAGAGGCTGATATAAGGCCCTTTCGCGATATTTTAATGGGCCTATTTTTTGTAACTGTCGGCATGCAGCTTGATTTATTATATGTGTTTAGTAATGGCTTATTTATAATTGGTGCGTTACTTGGCTTATTAATTTTAAAAATAACCGTTGTTGCAATAAGCGCGCAGCTTATGGGGGAGCGAAGACAAGATGCATTGGCTTGTGCAATTATGCTTTGGCAAATGGGAGAGTTTGGTTTTGTACTTATTGCCTTAAGTGGACAACAGCAATTATTAACGAGTGATCAAACCTCATTTTTAATTGCATTGGGTGTACTTTCAATGGCCTTTACACCATTTTTAATTGATAAAACACCGCTTATTTTAAAACGTTTAGGCGTATTAAAACGCGCAAGTATGGGATGGGAAAATGAACCTAAAAGTAGCGCGCTTTATAGTAATCATGTTGTTATTTGTGGCTTTTCAAGAGTTGGGCAAACCATTGCGCGGTTTTTAAAGCCTGAGGCAATAGAATATGTCGCTATTGAGAGTAACCCAATACTCGTTCAAGAAGGTAAAGCCGCTGGAGAACCCGTAATATTTGGACACGTTAAACAAAAAGACATTTTAAAATGTGCAGGGGTAGAGCGTGCACGCTTAGTCATTATTACCTTTACTGAATTTGAGCAAACACAAATAGTAATAGACGCTATAAAGCAAATAGCGCCCGAAGTTAAAATACTTATACGCACGCGAGATGACAGTCAGCTCGAAAAGTTAAAAGAATTGGGGGTAACCGAAGTTGTGCCCGAAACTTTAGAAGCAAGTTTAATGTTAGTGTCGCATGTTTTATCTATGTCGGGTGTACCCATGAGCCGAATTGTTAGGCGTGTAAGTAAAGAGCGCCGTAATCGCTATAAATTTTTGCAAAGCTTTTTTTCCGGTGAGCACATTGATAGCGATGAAAATAATAGCGATAGATTAGAATACCTGCATGTTATAGCTTTGCCCGATAAAGCGTTTGCTGTAAATAAAAGTATTAGTGAGCTTAATTTAACAAAACGAAGAGTGTTTATAAAAGCGTTACGCAGGCAAGATCGCGAAATAGACGCTCCATCGGATCAAACCTTATTACTGGCTAACGATATATTAGTACTGCAAGGAAAACCAAGGCGCGTTGAGCGGGTAGAGCACTACCTGCTCGACGGAATAGAATAACGTTTCTGTTTGGGCTTAATCTAGTTCTAAAAACTTGCGTATCTCCGGTAATTTTTTCATACCGTCTTCATAACCAATTTGCATTAAATGCTGGGTGTAGCGTTTTTCAAACAATAGATAACTGGTTAAGCTCGATTGCGAATGTTTTTTTACACCTATGGTACGAAGCAATACTTTAATAGCCCATGGCATATCGTTGTAATACTGCGCTGCAATGGCATTAAAATTTTGCGAAGGGTTAATTACAAACGTATCAATTTGTTTAAGCTCTTGATGTTTATCGCGTGCAGGTAATAGCCCTAAGGTTCGGTTAATACGGTCCAAACGTTCTAAATCCGATTGCATAGTGTCGGTAAATACACTGTCGAGTAAATGTCCTGCGACAGCAGAAAGCCCTGGGTAATGCGCAGAATAACCCGGTGGGTGTAATTCTTTAGGTTGATCGACCCCAATAATAAATATTTTTTCAGCCCCTAAGTGAATCGACGGACTAAGCGGTGAAAGCTGATGTATAGAGCCATCACCAAAGTAATGGTTATAAATATTTACGCTAGGAAATACCATCGGAATGGCACTCGACGCCATTAAATGCTCAACATTAATGCGCGTAGCACGACCCTCGCGTTTAGCACGCTGCCAAGATGTTTGCGTATTAGATTGAAAAAATGCAACCGAGTCACCCGTTGTATAACTTGAGGCCGTAATAGACAGCGCATCTAAATAATTACGATGTAAATTGCGTTCAATGCGGTGTAAATCTAAAATTTCGTTTAATAAACTACGAAGAGGGCGATTATTTAGCAAGCTCGCAGGCGGGTGATTAATATGCTCTGACTGAAAGCTCGTTAAAATATTACGCGCAATATGACCAAACACACTTAAAAAGTCGCTTTTATACACCATAGAGGTTGAAAAGTTTTTCCAAACAGATTCGAGCTTTCGTACAGCCAAATGCGCACACGAGGCGTAACATGCTAACGCTGCAGAATTAATTGCCCCAGCTGAGGTGCCATTTATTACCCTAAATGGTAATGGAGCTGTACGCGGCATGCTATGAGCGAGTGCTTTTAGTACGCCCACTTGGTAAGCAGCACGTGCGCCACCACCTGTAAGTAACAAGGCTATTTTAGGTTTTTTGGGATCAACTTGCTTGATTTTCATATTGGTGGTTAAACTGTTCTACGTCTTTGCTTTATTTATTCACTGTAAGTCTTTAAGCTAGAAGAATCAAAGGATAACTGCCCTTATACTCATTACATTATTTAACTTTGCAATTTAGCGCTTAACCTTTGAGCTATTATTGCCGTGTTATTAAATGTCATAGTATGTGTGTCAGAATGAATTTAATCCACTTAGCGTATTCTAAGTGATATCGCATTTTAATTTTTTATGGAGTTCGTATGTCAGATAAACCAGAAGTGTCAGATGTTCAAAAACGTCCACCTAATAACAATCTTCTTTTTGCCGTTATTATTTTAATAGTCGTAGCATGCGCGGCTGCTTTCGTATTACTTAAACCAAGTGATGAAGAAGTAACACGCACAGAGGTAGAACCGCCAGCTAAAGAGCAGCCAATAATGGAGCTTAAACCAGAAATTGCTCCTATTATTGATACTCCTTCTGCAGTAAAATCAGAGGAACCTGAAGAACTTGAAGTGCCAACACAACGCCCTGTTGAGCCGGCCCCAAAAGTAGAACCATTAGTGACGCTTGACGAAAGTGACGCGGTGGTTGTTGCTAAAATGGATGAGTACTTAAGTGATTCTGTGATGAGCTTAATGGTAACCGACGATGTGATTCGCCGTGGTGTTGTATTTATAGATAACATTGCCCAAGGCAAAATAGCCAAAAAGCATACACCTGTTATTAAGCCAGAAGAGAGTTTTAGCGTAACAGAAGGGGATATTTTAACGATTGATCCTAATAGCTATGAGCGTTATACACCGTATGTAAAAGTATTCACCAGTATGAGTGCAGCTCAAGCAGTGCGTATGTACGAAGAATATAAACCGCTTATTAATAGTGCATATACTGAAATAGGTTATGGCGATGATGAGTTTAATCAAACCCTAACCGATGCAATTGATTTGTTACTTGATACGCCAGAACCTGAGGGCGACTTACCATTACTTCGTAATTCAGTAACATATCAATACGCATTTTCAGAGTGGGAGCAATTACCAGCCGCACAAAAACAACTTTTACGCATGGGCCCTGAGAACATGAAAAAAGTAAAAGCAGCATTACGTAATATTAAAACTCAGTTAGAGAGTAATTAATACGCATCAAAACAGCTAAATGCACCGCGATTGTATATGAAGTATGCAATCGCACTTTCTTTTAGATTATCCCTTGAATAACAGAGCAAAAGTAGAGATAATCCCCCCGCGCCAACCAAGGCCCTCAATGGTAGTCTTATTGGTCCTCTCGCAACACTAGCAGGCGAACCTGGTCAGGCCCGGAAGGGAGCAGCCACAGTTTGTGACGTGTGTGCCGAGATGTGGCTGGTAAGACTGCCACCCAAATTCCTCATTTGGGTGTTAAACCTCCAATCTAATTTAACCTAAAGCACATTAATAAAAATTTATTTTTTATTTCATTACCCATGCCATCACACACTTTAAAATAAACTCAGCAAGTTCTACTTAAATAACATACTGTAAAAGCAATTAAGCGTAGCAAGTTAGCATTCAATACAATCAGTGTCTTTGTATAGTAATTAATGGTCGATTTAGAGCGAACGGCGGACGGTCAAGAATTGTAAAGTATGAAGTCAAGATTTGATCTCGTTGGCTCTGTTTTCTGGAATCACCTCTACAGCTCAAACTGAATAAAATGTCAGACACAGCTAACAATAAGTTTAGCAATCTGCTAACCTAGCAACATTAAACATCTACCTAATTTCTATTTACAACTATCCCCATGCTGTTTATTTCCTTGCCAATGCAATATCTTCATGCCATCGGAACATTCCAAGGCATTTTATTAGCAGCAATGCTTTTGTTTAGTGCAGGCGTTAACAATACTGGGCGCATAATGGGCGTTTGGTGTCTTTTTCAAGCATTTTATTTCTGCAGCCCTTTGATTGTAGTGCATGCTGAGGATACTGTTTTTGCCAATTTAATTGGATGGGGCTACTTTGTTCCCGCCAGCTTTGGTGCATTTTTATATTTATATTTTCGGTCAGCGATAATTAAAAAGTCATTCCATTTAAAGGATGGTATTCACGCTACGCCTTTATTACTTTGTCTTCTCTTAAATATAGATTTTTTATTTTCTACCCCGACTGAAAAAATCAACATCGCTAATAACGCTTTACACAAAGAAAATATCCAACTGCTGACTCAGATTATTATGTTCGTACAGGCATTTTTTTATTTAGCATTGAGTGTCAAACTGATAACTAAAAGTGGACGCCATGCGCGTGACACGCTTTCCAACTTTAATCCCAAAATATTTACCTGGTTATGGATAGTATTAAATTTGTACGCAGGAATGTTGCTGACAGAAGCTGTCAGCACAATAATCGGTGCAAATTCTACTTTGGCTATTGCTAGTGATCTCATTGCCTTTACTTTGATATACAGCGTTTCGATGGCTCAGTGGCGTGAGCCAAACTTATTTGTCATTGGTAACTTGGGTGAAACTCCAGCGGAAGCACTCAACTCGACAACCAAGGCACAATGCTTCGACTCTAATACTAGAGCCAAATTATTAGAAAACATTGTTCAATATATGGAAGAAGAGCAACCTTATCTAGAAAGTGAACTTACCTTAGATGCGCTAGCAAGATATACCAACCTTAGTAGTCATCACTTATCTGAAATCCTCAATCAGCAAGCAAATAAGAACTTTTATCAATTTGTTAACGAATACAGAATAAAAACAGTCTGTTCTCAAATCTCTTCTAATCCAAAAGAGAGACTTATTGATCTAGCTCTATCTGCTGGGTTTTCCTCAAAAAGTACCTTTAATGCCGTTTTCAAGCAATTCAAAGGAATGACCCCAAGCCAGTATAGGAAACAACTGAAACTCGATAGTGAATAAGTGCGAACCGACCGAATCGCACGCCCAACTCGTCAAAATCAGACGCTTTTTCTCATGAACACCTCTTTAATACAGCTCCTAATCGCCGTGGATAAAACGTTTGGTGAATATTTATTAACCTCGGGTACGAGTAGCTACTTTTGCCGCTGTATCAAGCAAACTTGAAAATTATTTGCAAGTGGATAACAAGGTTCATCAGTCGATTTATATAGTGGAAAAGAGAAATGAGGACAAAAAATTGAAGAATATAATTTTAATTTTGCTTATTGCGTTTTTAGTTGGCTGCACTAGCTTGAATGAACCAAAGCCATTTGCAAAAAACACAATAACGCAAGAAGGTAATACTCAGACTAACCTGTCTTCATCTGGCAAGATAGTGAGCATTAAGGCATTAAAAAGCAACCTGACTGAGCTAAGTGAACGCCTTGATACGATCCACCCAGATCCGGGCTTTACTATGGATGTATCTGAAGTTAAATCGCAGATAGAATCCTTGTCAGAAGGTATAACTTCACCCATGACACATTATGAAGCATGGAAATACTTCTCTCAGCTGAATCCTTACTTTAAAGATGGACACATGCTAATTGCTTCGCCACAGCTTGATGAGCAATTTAAGAGCCACATTCAGAAAGGTGGTCGTCTATTTCCATTTGACGTAATGATAGATGCATCCCAACGTTTGCTTGTGGCGGAAACTCTTGAGGGCTATTCAGATATTAAAATCGGTGATGAGATTACCTCAGTCAACGGAGTTAGGGCATCAAAAATAATTGAAACTATGTTGGCAAGAATGTATGGCGACTCATTAGAGTTTAGGGCTGCTTTTACTGCCAGTCGATTTAACAAAATGTACTGGTTACTGTTTGGTAGTAGCAAAGATTATCAAATTGAGTTTATGCATAAAAATAAGCGCAAGCAATTATCTATAATGGGTGTCAGTGATGACCCAGAAAATCACAATGGTGGTGTGAGGGAATTTGTCCAAAGTCGAATACTAGACAATGACATAGGGTATTTGCGTGTCGATCGCTTTTTTTATTCTCAAGAACAAGAACAACCTTTTTTCACATTTCTAGATGAAACGTGGCTGGCGTTTAAAGATGCGAACGTCAAAGATGTGATTATCGACGTTCGCCACAACCCGGGGGGACCGATCACTATTGGCAGCAAGGTATTGCACCTTACATTGCGAGCAAGCCATTTCCATTTCTGTCAAACTTTAAAATTCGTATGACGGAACGAAATATTAAACTAGGACCTATTCAGGGTAAACAAGGTGAGATTATTGAAGGCACATTTAATCAATTAGTGCCTGTCGACGCGCATAAGGGTTTAAAGATACCTGGACGGGCATATTTACTAATGGGGCCGCTCAGTTATTCATCCACTCTTTTGTTTTTAACCTCACTACAGGACTCTCGACAAGCTGTCATTGCGGGTCACTCAAATGTAAGGTCTTGCACTACTGGGCGTATAGAAACTCATGTTTTGTCTGGTTCTAATTTAGAACTAACCATGCCGACACTTATCTTTACTCGCCCATCTGGAAAAGAGCATTGTCAGCAACCTATCGAACCAGATGTTTATTTGTCGAACCAAGTAATAAATTCGAATGAGGCAGTGAAAGACTTAGCAAAATACATTACCGCTAATAGGCAAACGACTATTAACACGCTCCAATAAATATGTCATAAAAGCTTATGACTGTTATATAAACTGAAATCGAATGGAAAATACTATGCAAAATATTGCGAATTTTCAGAAAGCCAGACAAATCCAGACGGGTCAGAATCCAGACTTTAGACGTTATACTCCTGACCGTCTGCAAATAGCACATTGTAGTGGTACAGTGATTTTGGCCACCCATTACTTGAAGGTAAGCCATGAATACACTCATTGAACAAGTAAAAACTGAAATAGTCTACAGTGGTTGCTTATCAAGCCAAATTTAGGTGTAATAAGGACATAATAAACGCTGAGCAATGCAGGGACAGCTTAGATACGATATACACGCCAATTAAATTGGCTAGATATTGGTTAGGCCATAAAAAGCAAATTCCCATAGCATAAACAACACCTACTCTGACACACCGAGCAGGTAGCGCCTCAGCCCAACAAGCGATTATGCAACACAAACTGCGTGTTGCATAAATACTAAAGTGTTATACACACAAGGAGAATTTGAATTGACCGAAAAAATTTATACTTTAACTAAAGCCGGGTTATGGGATTGGGTTAAGGCTATTTGTACTATTACTGTTGTAGGCGTTCTGTCTTACAAGGTGTATTTAACGCCTATTGATTTAACAGTAGACTTTCCAACATTACTTTCGCTTTTATTAGCATTATTTTCTGTAGCGTTAGCTGCTCTTTTTTACTTTAAAGCGACTGAAACCAGTAATACATTCTATGATAATACGAATAATTTCACTAAAAATATTGCTCAATTACTTGCTAAAATGGAGAGTGGCTTTGGTGAGAAATTGAGAAACCTCGATGAAGGTTACTCTTCAATGAGGGATTATTTACAAAACTCTCCCTCTATAAATAGTGAAATTAGTGAAACAAAAGAAAAAATTAAAGACGGAAAAGAAGAGATAGAAAAAGTCATAGAAGAAAGAAATGAAATTGTTAGTAATTTACTAGATAGAGCACAACTTCAAGAAGAAGAAAAAAGTCAAATTCTATCAAAATTAAAAGAAAAAGAAGATGAGCTATCTTCTTCTCAAAAAGAATTGAATAAAATGGGTAAAAGGTTACTCATGGATCGAATGCGTAAAAAAGAAGGCCGAGAGTTTGAAAAAGGATTCGAGGATTACACTTACAACAACATAATTCCTCAAATTGGAGAAAAAGTATTACTTACTTCTAGTACTACTCATGCCATGAGGCGTATCAACGACTTTTTGAGTGAACAACCTCGGGCCTATATCCGAGATTTAGAGGATAACGGCTATTTCGAAGATGGCATTACACTTTCTGGAGTGAATTTCTTTCAGAAGCTTGCTGAAATGCGTGTATAATCGGGTAGCCGGAGGTCTCTAACCTCCAGCCCCCACACCACCCATCATGCGGGTCCGCAATGGGCGGTTCATCTCCCGTAATGAATATTGATCCAAATATCTCTCAATGACACTAAACCTTGTGACGCTAAGTAATCATTGCCTAGCGCAATGTTAATTCCTTTTGTTTTTGAGCTTCGACAAGGGCCTTTACTGGTGATACCACAGGCTATGGCGAGTCGTTTGCTAACACCTAATTTCATTAAACTGCGTACTTTGGTACGAGGTTTTCGCCATTGCCGCCAGTAGCACATTCTTATCCTACGGCGGATCCAATGATCTAAATCCACCGTTAACTGATAAGTGTTGGCTATTAGGTAATGGTGTCCCCAGCCACGTAAATACTGCGTGAGTTTATGAATTTGTAGGGTCATTGAGATCCCCAGTTGCGGTTAGTGAGTTCTCTTACACTTGCTTTAAATTTCTTTAGCGGAATATTACAGTGAACAAAGGCATGAATAAATTGACCTTAAGGGGTCAAGCGAAAGTGAATGCCTTTAGTTTATGCTGCGGCAACTGTATTGCCTTGTTCATAATATAGAAAAGCTGCAAAACACGATGCATTAAGAAGGGGAGCCCTTTTACTCTAAATAAAAGCCACTCAAACACCCGTAATCCCTTCCAAAACGCCAATTAAAACAATATCAAACACTTCAATATTCTGCGTAAAAATACAGTAATCAATTGAACCAAAATAGGAACTCAGCTATGGTTGATTCATCAATAAAAATAAATAAAAAACGAGTTAATCTACAGGCTCGTTAGCATTGTCACATTTTAAATTGGGAATTGAGTATGACTGATGGAACTTTAGAAAAATTTAAATATAGAAGTGGTGCTCTATTAGCCACTTTAGTGCTTTTAATATTGGGTCTTGGGCTCTTGGTTTTGTATGCCTTCTCCGACAATAAATCATCAATAGAAGCATCGGTACTATCTCAATTATCTTCGGTATTTTTAATTGGAGGTGTTTGGGGTGGAATATACGAGTTGATACTCCGGCAGGAGTTCATAAAAGTTTTGGAAAAGAACTCCGATAAAATATTAAATAGACTATCAGCTATAGACCATGAGGAAGAGATTGGATTAACGCATTCTTTCGGATCGTCGGGTGCATACGATTACGGAGATATAATAAAAAACTCAGAAGTTCTGCGGGTTGTTTTGAATGATGGTAGAACTTGGATTTCCAATAATCTCCGGCATTTAGAGGAGCGATTTAAAGATGAGAAGAAGAAAACAACAATATTTCTTCAACACCCGGACTCAAATATGGTTGAGATTATCTGTAAGAAAGTCGGAAGTGATGAAAGTAGCTTTAGAATTAAAATCAGAGAATCAATAAAAATGATTCAAGAGATTTCTACAAAAGGTGATCACATTAGAATAGTTGGACACCACTACTTTAACCCCCAATCTACATTTTTAAGTGAGCACAGGGCGGTTGTCACCCCATACTACTATTCAAAAGCGAGAAAGACACCGCCTGTTCTTTGTTTCAAAAAAACATCTACAGATTGCTATTATTCTAGGCTTCGTCAGGATTTAAAGGCATTGGAGGCTGACTGTGAAGACTTGTGGGATTACGAATAATGCTAACAATGCGGTCAAATACGTCCGCTGAGCTCCCCGGACTCGCTATTGCTCGCCGTTTACTGCGGCGTTGGTGCGTCAAGCTAAGCTTGATCCATCTTGCAGGGTGCAAGTCCCTGTCGGGCAAGGTCTAACTAACCTCCTGTATCGAGTGTTGCGCCTTTGGCGGAGTGTGGGATTAGCAATTGCTTTTCAGTTATGAGGATAGCATCACACGAACAAGATTGGCGAAGCGTACACAGAGAATTATGTAGGCCATAGGGGTTATCGTGATCCTGAAGTGCTGATATCGCTCCGATAAATATTAGATCTGACTGACGAGGTTTGCAACGCCACCGAAGTCCATGCAAAACAGCCGTGTTAGTAAGGTTGTGGCGAGTCAGCGGAGTTTCAAAGCCGTGGCATGTATAAAGAGATGGTTTGAGAACTTGAGAGATCCAAAGGTGTTCCACAAGGATGGTGGTAGGAAAGCTTAACGAAAAGCAAAGCTAACGATGACCTTTTGGAAGTCAGATCAGCCCATAGTAGTCTGGGCAGGGGAAAGCCCTGTACATGGCGAAGGAGCTGACAGTTATATCGGGTACTAAGTCGACACATAGACCGGACAAAGTAGGGCTGGAAATATTATGACAACAACACTTAATACCCTTGCATTTAAAGCACATACTCACCCTAAGCACAGGTTTCAGAATCTATATGGATTGCTAGATGCCGCAAGCCTGTATGAAAGCTGGGGTCAACTCAATAAATTAGCCAGTCCGGGTATTGATGGCATTACGATGCCAAAATACAAGTCGACGTTAATTGAAAATATCGAACGTTTAAGTCAGCAACTCAAACAGAAAAGTTATCGAGTTAATGATATTAAACGCATCTACATCCCAAAACCCAATGGTAAAGAACGACCGCTAGGGCTTCCAACAGTTGATGACAAACTTGTGCAACAAAGTGTTAGTCAGATCCTGCAAAGTATCTGGGAGCAAGACTTTATGCGCAATAGCTATGGGTATAGGCCGAATAAAAGTGCACATCAAGCAGTACATAGCCTAACAATGAATCTTCAATTTAAAGGATATGGTTATATCGTTGAAGCTGACATTAAAGGCTTCTTCGACAACCTTGAGCATGAATGGCTGATGAAAATGTTAGCGTTACGCATTGATGATAAGGCAATGCTTAATTTAATCAACCAGTGGTTAAAAGCGCGGATAAAATCACCCGATGGCGTATTCACTAAACCATCAAGTGGAAGCCCTCAAGGTGGAATTATCAGCCCAGTGTTGGCTAATATATATCTGCATTATGCTTTAGATCTCTGGTTTGAAAAGAAAGTAAAGCCGAGGATGCGTGGAAGTGCAATGATGATCCGCTATGCAGACGATTTTGTTTGCGCATTTCAATTTGCAAATGACGCAGAGCGCTTTTATAAAGTGTTACCCAAGCGATTAAAGAAATTTAATTTAGACGTTGCGCAAGACAAAACCTCGCTAATGCGATTTAGTAGATTTCATGTTGGTCGAAAACGTCACTTTGTATTTCTAGGGTTTGAGTTCTATTGGGGCACAGATTCAAATGGTAAGCCACGACTTAGGCGACGAACGGCTGCGAAGAAGCAAAAGGCGACGCTGAGTGAATATTATCGATGGATCAAAGCAAGGTATTCATTAAAATTGAAAAGCTGGCTACCTCAATTGAGACGAAAACTGATAGGATTTAGAAATTACTTTGGTTTACCAGACAACAGCCGAAGCTTATCCACAATATATGACTATGTGCTACATAGTTTATATAAATGGTTGAACAGACGCAGTGGTCGACGAAGTTATAACTGGAGTAATTTCAAGAAGATGATAGGGTATTTTAACATTGAGAGTATCAAAGTCAGCAAGCGAAATATCTTTGTTGATTGGTACTAGGGTAGTGTGTTTTACACGAGTGAATATATAACTGAAGAGCCGGATGCGGTAGTTCCGCACGTCCGGATCTGTGTGGGGTCGGCCTAGCAATAGGTCGCTCTACCACGATAGGCTGTAGAATTACTCTTTTTAGGAACGTATTCTACTATTTCCAATTGATTGTTTTTTAACCTTGAATCCATCTGTTCGCTGTGATCTAATAGATATTATTCACCCATGGTAAACTGTTGTGGCACTTTTTTTAGGTTATAAGTCAAGCCTGACTTATCCTGTCAAAATAAATTCATTCCTATCAATTTCGCTGAGCAAATTTTGCCTGGCACATTTGAATATGCCCTTTGTTATATCGTCGAAAATAAACTCGATTTATCGGGATTTGACGGGTGGTATAACAACGACAAAACGGGCGCTGCTGCGTATCCGCCTTCAGTAATGCTAAAGATTATTTTATTGGGCTATGCACATGGTTTTATCAGTAGCCGTCGGATTGCAAAGGCTTGCGAGCATAATATTTTATTTATGAGTGTGTCGGGAGATATCCAGCCGCATTATACATCTATAGCGGGTTTTGTGGCTAAAATGCATAAACAGATTGAGCCGCTTTTTACGCAAGTGCTGATGATATGTGATGAGGAAGACTTGATAGGCCGCAACATGTTTGCCATTGATGGGTGTAAATTAAAGTCCAATGCGAGTAAAGAGTGGAGTGGCACATTCGATGAGCTAGGGCGTAAAAAAGCAAAACTAGAACGTGCAAGAAAACGTATTATTGAACGCCACCAATCACAAGATGGACTGGGCAAAGAGTTGATAACTCAGGACTTAAAACAAAAAGAAAAGCTGGATAAAAGTGCAGATAAAATCACCGAGTTCTTAGCCACTCACAAAGAAAAAACAGGCAGCAAAGGCAAGCCTGTTAAAAGTAATATCACCGACCCCGACAGCGCGAAAATGACGACCTCAAAAGGGACAATTCAAGGCTACAACGGCATCGCGATTAATGACGATAAACACCAAATACTTGCATTGGGTAAATAGCGGCAAGCTCAAGCATGGGGTTCAGTGGGCGAACAACAAACTCTGCAGCCAGCCGTTGCACAATTAAAACAGCAACTCGCTAAACTCAATACAGAAAAAATGGCAGATAAACACACCATTAAATTCACCGCAGACAGCGGGTTTAACAGCGAAGTGAACCTTGAATATATGGCGAAAAGTGGGTTCGATACCTACATTGCGGATAATCAGTTTAGAAAACGAAATCCGCTGTTTAAAGACAGCGAAACATACGAAACGGAGCAAGAAAAGCGCCGACTAAAACGCAGCAAAGGCAAGCCACGATTATTTACCTCAGATGATTTTCATTATAATGAAGCAACCCAAACTCGCCGCTGCCCCGCAGGCAATGCCATGTGGCGAAGTGGTATCAATGTAAAAAGCCACAACCAGCAATACACGCGATTCTGCGGTTATTTAAAAGACTGTAAAACGTGCCCGCTACAGCAGCAATGCATGCGAAAGCCACCCATTAAAACGGGGCGACAAGTACAGTTTATAAATAATGAATCGCACAAAAAGCTGAGCTATGTTGATAAGATGAAAGTAAAAATAGACAGCCCCATAGGTCGACGACAATACAGTAAGCGATTAGGCTGTATAGAGCCAGTGTTCGGTAATATCACAGTGAATAAAGGGATGAATAAATTGACCTTACGGGGTCAAACGAAAGTGAATGCGCAATGGCAACTGTATTGCCTAGTTCATAATATAGAAAAGCTGCAAAATACGATACATTAAGAAGGGGAAGTCCTTTTAACCTAAAATAAAGCCACTGAAACACCCGTAAATCCCTCCAAAACGCCAGTTAAAACAATACCAAACCAGCTTTTATATTCTATGAAAAATACAGTAATCAATTGAACCAAAATAGGAACTCAGCTATGGTTTGTTTATCAATAAAAACAAATAAAAAAACGAGTTAATCTACAGGCTCGTTATGTGATTCTGAGGTTTAGTGTGTTCAAATATGTTTTGTTTATCTTTCTGTTGTTAAATACCCACTATATGAATGCTAACGAATTTGATAATTTAATTATTGAAGTAAAAAATGAAGGCTTGTTTGTTGATAAAGAAATAGTTGATGATCTCAAACAATATATCCAAGAATCATTTGATTGTCAGGGGAAAGTAATTTTAATGATTGATAGAAATATCGAGCATAAAAAGATTCCTATAATCATGGATATGTTAAAAGAATTAGGTTGCGATAAAATATCAATTGCATCGGTTTGAGTACAATCACATAACAACACGCCCTGAGGTGGACAGCAAGTGCTAAAGCTCACTTTCCACCGCAAATTTTAACAGCGGTAATCCCTTACTTTTCAATGCGGTTAAGTAAGTTGATTCATCGTAGGGCGTATGTGCTTTCCAGCAAAATAGGATTCGTATCCACTTAAATGCCAATGGAGGCTGTAGAATTACTCTTTTTAAGAAAAAAGCCTGTTTTATGGTTTTCAGATGATTACCTAATGCTTTAAAAGCGCTTAGCGTTAATTACAGGAACTCGATTTTTAATTGGATTTTGCTGTTGGAGTTATTCTATAGCCTCGTTATATACCCTTAGAGGTTCCAGACATGAAGAATACTGCTGAACTTTCTGAATGCCGTAAATACAGATATGCACTATGGAGAACATGGGATGCAACAAAACCAATAGTTATGTTTATTGGTTTAAATCCATCGACGGCAGATGAAAATAATGATGATCCAACACTAATTCGTTGTATAAATTTTGCTAAATTTTGGGGTTACGGTGGTGTATGCATGTCTAATTTATTTGCATATAGAGCAACCGAACCACGAGATATGAAAGCAGCTAAAGATCCTATTGGTTCAAATAATGACGCTTGGCTTACAAAATTATCCAATGATGCACAATTAGTTATTTGTGCATGGGGTAATGACGGTTCTTTTTTAAAGCGTTCTAAACAAATTTTGGAACTAATGCCTAACTTAAATTATTTAAAATTAAATAAATCAGGGGAGCCTGCTCATCCTTTGTATTTATCAGCTAAGTTAAAGCCTATACCGATGGGCATATAATAAGCAATTAACATTGCCAACGTCCTCTCATGGTGCATAGCGCAGTCCGTACCAGTCGATTGTGCTTTCAGGAATCTAACTTTATAAGGCTTTGTTTGTAACTTTATGCCGGCATATACTTCACTTGATTAGCTGTAGCCCAATTAATCCGAATAAGCTGACATAAAGTTACAGTTTACCCAAATTTCAATCGTTAATTTTAGCGTACAAAATAAAATGACATATTGCGCATTAAAAATCGTCATAAATTTGTTACCAAAAATAAATCTGCTTACCAATAAAACGACCTTTGGGTCTAATACCAACCTTCCTTTAAGCTTTACCATTAATGGCTATATTTTAAGCTTTATAAAGCGTGCCATAAGCATAATTAATTACACGATGCAGAAAATGTTTTTAATTAGCTACGAAGCTTCAGAGGTATTTTTATAATGCGTTTAGCTAAGTTTATTTAAATAGATTATGTATGTATTGATGTTATTAGAGTCGATAATTCAATCTTGGTTACAATTTATCCTCTTGAAAATTAGTTATCTGCCCTAAGGTCTATTTGGTAAATGGTTTATAACATTTCTTAAGGAGAACATTATGAGTAATAACACAGTAAAACCCGCATCAAAACTCTCTGAGCTGATTGTAAGTAATACAGAGCGAGAACAGGTTGATATTACGCAGCGTATAACAGATGCTCCATGGAAAATGATAGTTGTTTATCGAGGTCAGCATTGCCCTATGTGTACGAAGCAATTAAATGCTTTGGCTAAAATGACTCAAGATTTTAAAGATATTGGTGTTGAAGTTGTTGCTGTAAGTGGTGATAGCCATGCTCAGTTGGAAGCGCACTTTGAAAAGCTAGACGTTAATTTTCCTCTTTATTATAATTTAACGCTTGAGCAAATGACTGAATTAGGTTTGTATATCAGTGAGCCAAGAAGTAACACTGAGACAGATCATCCGTTTGCAGAGCCTGCAATTATTGTCCTAAACGAGCAAAATCAAGTGCAAGTTTTAGATAAATCAAACAGCCCGTTTTCACGCCCTGATATGCAGCAGTTACTTTCAGGTATTCAATATACACGCGAAAATGATTACCCTATTAGAGGAACATTTTCTTAAGTTGTTATGCATAAATTTAGGCGTGTTTAATAGCGCGCTTAAATTTATATTTTATTTTTTAATAAATTTACTTGAAAACAATTTTACCGTCCATATATAGTTAAGTAGGACGCCTGATGGGTCCTAAATTAAACTTAAACAATTGAAATTTATATTATTAATTATACTTTGCTTGAGCTTGTTCAATAGAAAAGCACATGCAAAATATCGCTTAAATATGAGGATATTATTATGCGTACAGTAGATTTATCACCACTTTATCGTTCATTTATCGGCTTCGAACATTTAGCATCACTTATGGATGCGGCAGCAAATACAGACAAGCAGCCAAGTTTTCCTCCTTATAACATTGAAGCGCTTGATAAAGACAAATACAGAATTACTATGGCCGTTGCTGGTTTTAGTGATAACGAGTTGACCATTGAGTCAGAAAACAATACGTTGAAAGTCGCCGGTATTAAAGCTAATAAAGATGAGAATAATGAACGTAAGTTTATTCATCAAGGTATAGCGGAGCGTAACTTTGAGCGTAAATTTCAGCTTGGCGACCATGTAAAAGTACTTGGTGCAGACTTAGCTAATGGCTTATTGAGCATAGAGTTACAGCGTGAAATACCGGAAGCACTTAAACCTCGTAAAATAGAGATAGGGCAAGGCCATTTAATCGAAGACAAATAAACCCTGTTTAACCTTAGTTTCCCCTGATTGTTTAGCCGTTTCGCTTGAGACGGCTTTTTTATGCAATAGAGTTTTAAATGGTCTTGAATCTAGAACGTTCTCTTAATCTTGGCTAAGTAATACCAACCTGCATAAATCTTTGATCAATTTAACGAATTAAATTGCACTATAACGGCGTTAAAATTTTTTATTTAGAACACTAGATACAAAAACTTTTGCCTAGTTCTAGCGTAATTTTCTTAACGTTAAATAGACCCCATATATAAGCAAATTGGTATAACCAGAACTCTGGATAATAAATCTATCTCAAGCAGCTATTTTCAGCGCTAACTACGTTGAATTTACTTGCAATAGGCTAGCTATTGACGCGTAAATCCGCCTTGTTTTCACTGCAAATCGTTGGCTAGAGAAAATAAATTTAAATATCACTATTATTCAATACGTTAGTAAATCTCTTAACCAGAGTTCAGGTTAATTAAGTGCTTTTGTGTTTTTTTCAGCAGAGCAATTTTATCAATCGCTTCTTGAAGCTGCTCTTGCTTCATTCCTTGTTTACGCCCTTTAGCAAGTAAGTTTTCTAGCGTTGCTACTTTGCTATTAACAGCACTTACAAAGCTACTTTCTAGTGCGTGCTGCTTCTCTTGTTGAAATTGTTCGTAGGCTTTATGGTCGTCTAAATCCCCCTTGTATTGAACACTGCTTAGTTTACTTTTATTTAGTGGGGGTAAGTAATTCGGTTCGGTAATTGCCTGTTGAGCATGCTCATCCAAGGTACTTTTTTTAATATTTGAAAAATGTACATCTTCAATTTTTTTACGGCGTGTACTGTTTGCTTTATTGTAAGGCCCTCATCTGTTGGTTGTTTAGTCGCTAGTGCCATTTTTTCTGCTCGGTGGAGCCAGATAAGTAGTATATGAGGGTGATGCCTAAAGACATTATAATGAGTGCCGAGAGCTTTATTTTCATAACTTAATCTCATTTTGTGTGTGCCACGCAGCCCACTTTTGCTGGTATTGCTGATGAGCATTTTGTAACGCCACAGACTTAATCGCTTGATAGCGAACTGTTTGGCCCGTTGCTGCAAAATACCTATATTCATAGTTACTAGTTAACACCACAACCCACAATCCCTTTGGCGAACGAATGACTTCAGAAAGCTCATTCTCATTTTGAGTAAATGCAAGTTGTACTACCCACTCTTTTTTATGCTCTCGATTGATATTATTATTAAATTTACTATAAATATCATTCATATTAGCCGCTTTTAAAGCAACTTTGAAAGTACTCTTTGCCACTTCATTTTTAAATTTAACCGCGTCATTTCTGTTTTTAAATTCAGCACCTTGGGCTGTTATTTGGTATAAATATTTGAAGCGACTTTTATTCTTTTGGTAATACTGATTTATTTGTTGTTCAGAAACTTGTTTTTCTAATTGTTCGAGTATCGGGCTTTGTCCATGCATCATGTCTTTTACGCCAAGCCAACTTTGAATCGAAGGGCGCAATATGTCACCTTGAGCAATGCTTATTAAATTATCAATGTTGATATCTTTTGCTTTAAATACGTTGGTCGCTTTTTCTAAATTTATAAAATATTGATGCTTTTTAGCTATTTCTGTATGAAATAACTGGTTATCGCCTTGATGCAATCTAAATCGTATTTGCATAGAAAGTGGTTTAATGAAGTCATAAACAGACATTGTAGGAAACGCAAAGTTTTCAAGTTTTACTAAATTTAATGTGTTTTTTTGCGTTTCAGAATATTGTCCATTCGCAGGATATTCACCTAATGTATTCGTAAGCCAGCTGGTCGTAAAATGTTTAACATTATTAGAAGCTTCGATGCTCGGTGGTAAATGTAGTTGATTTATAAAAAGGTTATTTAGGTAGCGCTCTACATGGTAATCGGTGGTAAAACCTACATCAGATAAACGCGCTACCTTGTTGGGCATTAGGCGTTGTGCCTCACTTAGTAAAAATTGGTTCTCGTATAAACGATAACGTGTTTGCGAAAGACCAATGTCACTATTTTGCTGTTGATATATTTGATGCATCAACTGTATTTCAGCGGGTGTGTACTTTTCAACACTCGTAAATGCTTGGCTGCTGTAAAGCAGCCCAAACATTACTGCACATAGGTAGACTAAATACCTCATTAGCGGGCAACCATGGCATGGTTTAATAAATGTACAACCATTGCAATAGCATGAGGGATAACTTGTTTTGCGGTATCAACACGGTCGTAATGATCTTCCGAATTAAGCACAATACCTCCTTGAGCGTACGAAAAAGAACCGCCCTGTGTTAGCAATGGACGTACATCCGTTGAGGCTTTATCTAACGGTGAAAAGGTATTTATTGCTTGACCTATTAAGCTAGGATCATTGAGTTGTTCTTGATCATAATAATCCTTTATCCAGCTTTCCCAGCTAGAGTGATTTAAATCTGAAGTTGTCCATGTGTGATGCGGCTGAAGTAAATCAGTTGTATGGAATACAAAGCCCAGTACTTGTGGATTACCACTGTCTAAATAGCTTTGAAACCAGTATTGGCCTAAGTTATCGATTGGTTGAAAAGGGATTTTTTCAAAATCATCATACATACTATAGTTTGATTGACTATCAATTCGGTAATGAGCTTCGGTAATGTCATAACTATTATATTTTGAAGAGTCAGCATTAAACCAGCCTGTTTCTCTTCCATTTCCATCATCTAAATAGTCCCCTTTTAACCAAGCCGCAGCTAAGCTATCAATGGTGCCCCATACAGTGAGTTTGTCGTAGTTATAGCCGCCAAAATCATTACCATGCTGATCCGCGCCTTGCGTATGGTTTTGAAAGTGCCAATAGCTAGTATATTTTACAATGCTTTCAGCCGCGCCCCAAAGAGGAGCTTGGACACATGAGCCGGTAATGGCACCACATAAAAAAGTATCTTCAAAATCATCAACATCATAGGCTGCTTGCCCTAGTAGCTCAGCCAGCTGTGAAACTGACATTTTATTTTGTAAAGCATATTGCGACAGCTCCGCATATTTCGTTGATTGTGGGTTTTGCTCCATATAACTTACAGCGTCAATAACAATCCGCTTATGGGTTTCTTGGCTAAATGCATGTGCTTGGTTGATACTTGTAAGTAATATAATTGCCGATGTTAATATTTTTTTCATTTTTATCTCATTGCTGTATTTAAAAATTAACGCTATTAAAAGATAGTGCTATTACATTACAGTGACAGAGAAATTAAACATTTAATTAACAAATTCACCTGTTTTATATATCACAAACTTTCTAAATCAATTAAATGCGCAGCAGCTTGTTTTAGCAGCGCTTTTTTTGCTCTTCGGTTTGTCGGTCCCAGTTTTTATAAACCATGCCTATACGCGGGTTTTTTTCTAATTTACTGCGGTGGGTGTGCATAAAGTTCCAGTACAGGCTATTAAGGGGGCATGCTTTTTCTCCCACTTTTTGTTTAACATCGTATTGGCAACTCTTACAGTAATCGCTCATTTTATTAATATAGTTTCCGCTTGCTGCGTAGGGTTTTGTAGCAATAATGCCATCATCGGCAAATTGGCTCATTCCTCGAGTATTAGGCATTTCTACCCACTCGATTGCATCTATATAGACACCTAAATACCAATTATCTACGTCATCAGGATTAATTCCCGTGAGCATACAAAAGTTTCCAATAACCATTAAGCGCTGAATATGATGCGCGTATGAGGTTTCTAAACTTTGTGTAAGTGCGTGGCTTAAACAATTCATTTTAGTAGAGCCTGTCCAAAAATAGGATGGCATCTTATTATTGGCTTGTAGTTGATTTTTAGTTGCGTAGTCGGGCATGTTAACCCAATAGATGGCGCGTACGTATTCTCTCCAACCCAGTATTTGCCTTATAAAACCTTCAACTTGTGAAATGGATATTTCGTTGGGTCTTTGTTCATATTCAGCAATTACGCGTTTAATTACATAAAGCGGGTGTAGTATTTTTGTATTTAAAGCAAACGATAAACGGCTATGGTAAAGGCTAGTATTATGGTTACTCTGGTCAGTCATAGCATCTTGAAATTTGCCAAAATTAACGAGCAAATACTCACAAAAGTAATCAAGGCTACTAATTGCTTGCTTTCGCGTTGTTGGCCAAGAGAGTTGATTATCTATACTGCCAAAATAAGCGACTTTATGTTTGTTTAAGCGAGGTATAATTGACTTTACATCATTAGTAAATAGCTTTGGAGAGGGGATGTCGTGTATGTCGTTCTTAGAAAATTTATTTCTGTTGTTACTATCAAAATTCCATTTACCTCCCTCTGGCTTACCGGAGTCCATTAAAATATCAAACTGCTTGCGCATATCGCGATAAAAATGCTCCATCGTTACATGTTTGTTTTTTACAAAGCGTTTTTTAATTTGTGAAAAGGGGAACAAAAAATGTTCGCTATCCACAGCCCTCACACTTAGCATATGCGTTTTTTTAAATTGTTCTAATTGCGAGTGAAGTCTAAATTCATCAGGGTATTGATACTCTATTACCGAGCATTGGTATTGTTTTGCAATACGGTTAAGCAAATCGGGTAAATTGTTGTCGTTACAAGTCTCATCTAAGGTTAAATGCAATACATTAAAACCAGCATGGCTTAACGCTGAAGCAAAGTTTTCCATAGCATGGAAAAAAGCACATAATTTTTGGATATGGTGTTTAACATAATGAGTTTCTTGTGCAAGTTCAGCAATAATATAAAGGGTCTCATTATCTTTTTGTTTAAACCAAGAATGCGATGGGTTTAGTTGGTCGCCCAAAATAAGCCTGAGTGTTTTATAGTGTTTCATACTTAGAACCAAATATGTTTAGTACGCCAAAGTGTCGTAAAACGATCTTTTAAAGGTGTTGTAGTACCGCTTAATTATGCGTGGAGTTTTACAATAGCTGGTGTTTTTAATGCTCGATGAGCTAATTCTAAAAAGGTATTGAGCTTTGCTGGTTTTATAAGGGGCTGTTTTTTACTACTTAATGAAGCTTAACCGGCTCATTATAAACTTGAGTGTTGTTATGCTTAGCTTATATGTATTTCAATACCTACTTATATATAAGCGCATTTGTTATAAAAGAATGAGCAATAAATACAGGTTCTAATTGGTATTATTTTTTGTTTTGCTTATTCGTTGTTGAAGTGAAATAACGTTACTTATATTGAAAAGTGAACTGTTAGTGCAGTTTTCAAAAAAGGTTAGAAGTTCTTGCCATGCGGTTTGGCTTTGTAAGCAAAAATGCTGACCAAGATGAGCTTCTAAAGTAGCGTAAAAAATATCACACAATATTTTAATATCAGTTTGCTGAATATTACGTTTATTTAGGTGTTCTAAATAATGTGTTAAAAAAGGAGTGACAGAAGATGGATTATCTAAATGTTTAATTATGCGCTCTAGCACGCAGTAAAACGTATAACTTTTTTCGTTGAATTGATTTGCAGTTGGGTAATTCATTACAATACCTGATTCTGCTAATTTACGATGAAAGCGTGCTGTAAAAGCATGGAAATTCGGCTTAACAATCTGTAGGCTTTTTAATAATACTGATTGGTTTGTGTTCATTAAATGCCTCTTTGCATTAAGTGTGATTGTGATTGTTATTGCTTTCGTTGCTTTTATTATAGCTAGAGAAGTTGAAACCGCACGGGTTTATTGGCTTAAATAGAGGGTTTAATTAATAAGTTACTGATTTTATTTATTTTGTTTTTGTTAATGAGATTGATTATCTATTCATTGGGATGGCTGTTTAATATTTACTTCAATGCCACGATTGGGGTTGTTGATCTTTGAGGATTAAATCTGTTTTATCTAAGGACAGCGTATGTTTGGCATTTATGCTGTGCTATCGCTTATTTGTGAGGAATAACCACACATGATCGACACAGCCTTGCGTAGAAGCTAAACGGGTGCTTTAAATTTAGGCTCACAAGATAATGAGGCCCTAAAGGTTATTACAACAAATGTTAATTTGTAATACATTAAATTAACAACTTGACGAATTGCAAATTTTATAAACTTATTAGTTATTATGGTTGCTAATTATCCCGCACATCCTTATAATAGCCGCCATTGTTTAGTGTGTTGTATAACCGCTAACAGCGATATTAAATTAAGGTTTAATATCTATTGGCGCGGGATGGAGCAGTCTGGTAGCTCGTCGGGCTCATAACCCGAAGGTCGTCGGTTCAAATCCGGCTCCCGCAACCAATTCTACTAATAAGTGTAAGCTTATTAATTTATATCGCGCATTCTAAGTAATGCGCGTTTTGCGTTTAGGCTAATGTAGTTTAATTTGGTCAGTTACTGACTCGCAACCAAGCTCGGCCCTCGGCCACACAGTTTTATGCTTTATTGGTGTGACGCCCCGCTTGGTTCGGGGCGTTGTTGTATCTGCACCTTTCGATTTATGGCTTTTGTCATCAAATCAAAACTTAAACTCAGTATTTTAGGGCTATAAGCCCTTTTTTTGTTTGTATGGAGGATTTTCGTGACAAAACTTGAACAAGATTTAGTAACCATGTTATCGCCAGCGGTAGAAATGTTAGGCTTTGAATTACATGGTCTTGAGTTTGTACAAGCGGGTCGCCATTCTACCTTAAGAGTGTATATTGCTCATGAGGATGGGATCTCAGTTGATAACTGTGCGGATGCAAGTCGCCAAATTAGTGCGATTTTAGACGTCGAAGACCCAATTACAAATGAATATGATTTGGAAGTATCGTCTCCTGGTGTTGATCGTCTATTATTCAAACAAGATCATTACGAGCAGGCGCAAGGAGAGGAAGTACGCGTGCGTACTAAACTTCCACAGGATGGTCGCCGTAATTTTAAGGGCGACTTAGTAGCAGTTAGCAGCGATATGATCACACTATCTAGTGATGGTGCAGAGCATCTAATCATGCTTAGTAACATCGAACGTGCGAATTTAATCGCTAAGTTTTAAATTCGAGTGCGAAGGAATAGGGCAAGCGAGGCATTACCCATGGCAAAAGAGATATTATTGGTTGCTGAAGCCGTTTCCAATGAGAAAGCGGTTCCAAAAGAAAAGATTTTTGAAGCTTTAGAGTTCGCATTAGCGACAGCGACAAAGAAAAAGCATGATGGCGAAATTGAAGTACGTGTAGCAATTGACCGTAAGACCGGCGATTACGATACGTTCCGTCGTTGGCAGATTGCAGCAGTATTAGAAGATGGTTCTTTAGAGAACCCATACAGCGAAATTACGTTAGAAGCTGCGCAGGTTGAAGAACCTGATTTGCAGATGGGCGATTACGTTGAAGAGCAAATAGATTCAATTAAATTTGACCGTATAACTACACAAATGGCTAAGCAAGTAATCGTACAAAAAGTACGTGAAGCTGAGCGTGCTTTAGTAGTCGATGCATACAAAGATCAAGTTGGTGAGTTAGTAACCGGTGTTGTTAAAAAAGCAACACGTGATTCTATCGTTCTTGATTTAGGCAATAACGCTGAAGCTGTTATCTACCGTGATGATATGCTTCCACGTGAAAACTTCCGCCCGGGTGACCGTATCCGTGGTCTTTTATACGAAGTTAAGCCTGAAGCTCGCGGCGCACAATTATTTGTAACGCGTTCTAAGCCTGAAATGCTTATGGAGCTATTCCGCATTGAGGTGCCAGAAATTGGCGAAGAAATGATTGAGTTACGTGCAGCTGCGCGTGATCCAGGTTCTCGCGCTAAAATTGCAGTTAAATCTAACGACAAACGCATTGACCCAATTGGTGCATGTGTTGGTATGCGTGGCGCACGTGTTCAGGCTGTATCGTCAGAACTTGGCGGCGAGCGTGTTGATATCGTTCTTTATGACGATAATCCAGCGCAGTTTGTTATTAATGCAATGTCACCTGCAGAAGTTGCTTCAATCGTAATGGATGAAGACACTCACTCAATGGATATTGCAGTTGATGCAGATAACCTAGCGCAAGCGATTGGTCGTAATGGTCAAAATGTTCGTTTAGCAAGCCAACTAACAGGTTGGGAACTAAACGTAATGACTGTTGAAGACATGCGTACTAAAAATGAAGCTGAATCAGATAAGTTGCTTAACTTATTCACTGAAAATTTAGAAATTGATGATGAGTTTGCCTCATTACTTATAAATGAAGGTTTCTCGACACTTGAAGAAGTAGCGTACGTACCAGCATCTGAATTTTTAGAAATTGATGGCTTAGACGAAGAAACAGTTGATCTGCTGCGCTCACGTGCAAAAGATGCATTAACAACTAAAGCACTTAAAACGGAAGAAAGCTTAGAAGGCGCAGAGCCTGCTGAAGACTTACTTGCGCTTGAAGGCTTAGAGCGTCACTTAGCATTTGTTATGGCAAGCAAGGGTGTTGTTACACTTGAAGACTTGGCAGAGCAAGGTATTGACGAATTAGTTGATATTACAGAACTTTCATCTGAAAAAGCGGGTGAACTAATTATGGCTGCACGAAACATTTGTTGGTTTGCAGACGAGTAATTTATTAACGGAGGTATTACACACTATGGCAGAAGTAAATGTTGAAAAACTAGCCGGCGATATAGGTACAACTGTTGATAAATTGCTACAGCAGTTTTCACAAGCAGGTATCACTAAGCAAGCAACTGATAATGTAACAGAAGCTGAAAAAGCAACGTTACTTGATCATTTAAGCAAGCATCATGGCGGTACAGGTTCAGATGGTCCAGCGCGTATGACTTTACAACGTAAGAGCAAAAGCACATTAAGTGTGACTGGCTCTACGGGTAAAGCTAAAGCTGTTCAAGTTGAAGTTCGCAAAACACGTACGTACGTGAAAAAAAGCGCAATGGAACAAGAACAAGAGCAAGCACGCCTAGCCGCTGAAGAAAAAGTACGTCTTGAAGAGCAGCAAAAAGCTGAGCAAGAAGCCGCAGAATTAAAAGCGAAACAAGAGGCAGAGCGCAAAGCGAAAGAAGACGCTGACCGTAAAGCCAAAGAAGAAGCTAAACGCAAAGCAGATGCAGAGCGTAAAGCGAAACAAAAGCAGATGACCCCAGAGCAAAGTGCTAAGTCTGAGAAAGATCGCATAGAAGCTGAGCGTCTGCAAAAAGAAGCAGAAGAGGCCGCATTGAAGAAAGCTGAAGAAGAAGCGAAACGTCAAGCAGAAGAAGCAAGAAAGCTAGCTGAAGAAAACTCGGCACGCTGGAAGAAAGAAGAAGAAGAGCGTAAGAAACGCGAAGAAACAGCGGATCACCATCTTACGACTTCTACTTACGCACGTGAAGCAGAAGATGTTGCCGATGCTCGTGATGAGCAAGGTACACGCCGTGCTAAGAAAAAGAAAAAAGCGCCAGCAAAAGATAAATTTGCAGCGTCAAGAGGCCGTAACAAGTCTAAGTTAAAAGCACCAGCATCGCTGCAGCATGGTTTCCAAAAACCAACTGTTGATGTTAAAAATGAAGTGCGTATTAGCGAAACAATTACAGTTGCTGAGCTTGCATCACGCATGGCTGTTAAAGGCGCTGAAGTTGTAAAAACAATGATGAAAATGGGTGACATGGTTACCATTAACCAAGTGATTGACCAAGAAGCTGCACAATTAGTTGCAGAAGAAATGGGTCACAAGGTTATCATTGTTAAAGAAAACGAATTAGAGCAAACAGTACTTAATGACCGCCATGAAGATGGTAAGTCAGAGCCACGTGCTCCAGTAGTAACTGTTATGGGTCACGTTGACCACGGTAAAACATCGACTCTTGATTATATTCGCTCTGCAAAAGTTGCTTCAGGCGAAGCCGGTGGTATTACACAGCATATTGGTGCATACCATGTTGATGTAAACGGCAATATGATCACGTTCCTAGATACACCAGGACATGCTGCATTTACATCAATGCGTGCTCGTGGTGCTAAAGCGACAGATATCGTAATCCTAGTGGTTGCAGCAGATGATGGCGTTATGCCACAGACTAAAGAAGCGGTACAGCACGCACGTGCAGCTGGCGTTCCTTTAATCATTGCTGTAAACAAAATGGATAAAGAAGGCGCAGATCCAGATCGCGTTAAAAACGAACTAGCTGTACTTGACGTTATTCCAGAAGAGTGGGGCGGCGATACGCAGTATGTTCATATCTCAGCTAAAACTGGTTTAGGTATTGACGACCTTCTTGAAGCTGTGCTTATGCAATCTGAGCTTTTAGAATTAACTGCACCTACTGAAGGTATGGCTGCAGGTGTTGTTATTGAATCTCGTCTTGATAAAGGCCGTGGTCCAGTAGCATCAGTACTTGTTCAATCTGGTACGCTTAACCAAGGTGACATTGTATTATGTGGTCTTGAGTATGGGCGTGTTCGTGCAATGCGCGATGAAAACGGTAAAGACATTAAATCTGCTGGTCCATCTATTCCAGTTGAAATTTTAGGTCTTTCTGGTATTCCAGCTGCGGGCGACGAAGCGACTGTTGTTAAAGACGAGCGTAAAGCGCGTGAAGTTGCTTTATACCGTCAAGGTAAGTTCCGCGATGTTAAGCTAGCACGTCAGCAAAAAGCTAAGCTTGAAAACATGTTTACTAACATGACTGAAGGCGATGTTTCTGAAGTTAACGTGGTACTTAAAGCAGACGTTCAAGGTTCTATCGAGGCAATCTCTGATTCACTAACTAAGCTTTCTACTGATGAAGTAAAAGTGAAGATTGTTGGTTCAGGTGTTGGTGGTATTACTGAGACTGATGCAACCCTAGCAGCAGCGTCTAACGCAATTGTAGTTGGCTTTAACGTTCGTGCTGATGCTTCTGCTCGTAAAGTGATTGATACTGAAAACTTAGACCTTCGTTATTACAGCGTAATTTATGCCTTAATCGAAGAAGTTAAGCAAGCCATGTCAGGTATGCTAGCGCCAGAGTTTAAACAAGAAATCATTGGTCTTGCTCAAGTTCGTGACGTATTTAAGTCTCCAAAAATTGGCGCAATTGCTGGTTGTATGGTTACTGAAGGTGTTATCAAACGTAGCGCTCCAATCCGTGTACTACGTGAAAACGTGGTTATCTATGAAGGTGAGCTTGAGTCACTTCGTCGCTTTAAAGACGATGTTGCTGATGTTCGTAACGGCATGGAATGTGGTATCGGCGTTAAGAACTACAATGACGTACGTGTTGGTGACCAAATCGAAGTATTTGAAACAGTTGAAGTACAACGTACTCTATAATTGTTACTAGGGTGTATTGAACGCTTAAGGTTAACGCCCGGGCGTTCTACACGCTCTACGCTAAGATTTTAAATGGGGGCTTAGCCCCCATTTGCATATCCATTATTTAGTTAACTTATTATTTAATTTCAATAAGTTATTATTTTAGGACAAGTATAATGAGAGAATTTTCTCGCACTGATCGTGTTGCACAGCAAATCCAAAAAGAAATTGCTGTAATTTTACAACGCGAAATTAAAGATCCACGCTTAGGTATGGTGACAGTGTCAGCGGTAGAAGTATCGCGCGATTTATCTTATGCCAAAATTTTCATTACTGTGTTTAACACACAAGATGAAGATGCAGCAAAGCAAAGCGCAAAAGTACTAAATGAAGCAACGGGTTATATTCGCTCGTTACTTGGTAAGCGTATTCGTGCACGTATAATGCCTGAGTTAAAGTTTGTTGTTGATAACTCATTAATGGAAGGTATGCGTATTTCTAATTTAGTGGATTCTATTATCCGCGAAGATAACGCAAAGCATGTTGATGAAGACGTAGAAAGTGTTGATGCTGATGAAGTTTTAGATAGCGAAGAAAGTACTGAGCACGTAGACGATACAGATAGCGAAGAAGGCACTGATACAGATGGCAAAGCGCAGTAAAGGCCGTGCAGTTGACGGTATTTTGTTGTTAAACAAACCGCAAGGCATTTCATCAAATAAAGCATTACAGCAAGCAAAAGGTGTTTATTTTGCGCAAAAAGCTGGGCACACAGGTGCTTTAGATCCACTTGCTACAGGTATGCTGCCAATTTGTTTTGGTGAAGCGACTAAGTTTACGCAGTTTTTACTCGATACAGATAAAACCTATATCGTTCGTGCACAACTGGGTGAGCGTACAACAACATCAGATTCTGATGGCGAAATTGTTAGCACTAAAGATGTGAACGTAACGCGTGAACAGCTAACAAAAGAAATTGCTGCTTTTGTTGGTGAGTCTGATCAATATCCGTCAATGTACTCGGCACTTAAGTATCAAGGTAGACCGTTATATAAGTACGCTCGCGAAGGTATTGAAGTACCTCGCAAATGCAGAAAAATAAACGTGTTTAGCTTATCGTTTGACGAATTTGATGAACAAAACAACGTATTACAAATGACGGCTCATGTATCTAAAGGGACGTACATTCGTACAATCGTTGACGATTTAGGCGAAAACCTAGGCTGCGGTGCACACGTTATTATGCTCCACAGAACCGCTGTTGGTCAGTATCCGGCAGATAAAATGGTATCGCTTGATGAAATTGAAGCATTACTTGCTAAAGCGAAAGAAGAAGAGCTTGCGCCTTCAACTTATTTAGACTCGTTGTTATTACCTATAGACACTGCTTTAACTGATTTACCCGTTGTTGAAATCACAAAAGAACAAGGGGGAGTTTTTAGTCACGGGCAAGCTGTAGAATTACCAATCGCTTTACCTGATGGTGCAATTAAAGTTGTTGCGGATAATATATTTATTGGTACTGGTGAGCGCAACTCAAATGGACATTTAAAGGTTAAACGTGGTCTTGCTAGCCAGCAAGATGATTACGTAAAGCCTGAATAAGCAACTAATGTGCCCAGTAGTGGCTTATTAGTTGTAGATGGGGATAATTAACTTGTAGTTATTCCCACAGTTGGTAGAATACGCCCGCTTAATCGTTTTGGCTGAATTAGTGATCGGCTAAGACACCTTTTAAATTTAATTTTTGGAGTTACTATGTCACTAAGCAATCAAGAAAAAATCGATATCATTGCTAAATTTGCACGTGCAGAAGGCGATACAGGTTCATCAGAAGTACAAGTAGCATTACTTACTTATGATATCAACAAGCTTCAAGGTCACTTTGCTGATCACAAGCATGACTTCCACTCACGTCGTGGTCTGCTTCGTAAAGTAAGCACTCGCCGTAAACTACTTGATTACCTTAAAGGTAAAGATATCACTAGTTATACTGCACTAATCAAAGAACTTGGCCTACGTCGCTAAGAACTAGATTATAGAAAAAGGAGCTTTTTAGCTCCTTTTTTTGTGCCTGAAATTTGTGTTTTTAAATTAAGAAAATTCTTAAACCTATTGAATTGCAATATAAAACCCCCATTTCATAGCTTACCAAGAGCTATTGTATTTAACCGCTAAATAAGCCCAGCTGAAATCGAGTAGTTAGATTGAACAAATTTCAATCCGCAAAGAACAACACACCCTAGACTCGCATTTTGAAGTAGCTTTGGTATATACTATGCGCGTAGATAAAAAGGTTTATCTACGCTTATCCACATCATTGCCAATTGTAGTACTTAATTGATTTCCAACTGAATACAATTATGTACTGTAATTGGTACTTTGATGACAACTTATTAGAATACATTTAAGGAATATTTTAAGTGCAAGCAATTATTAAAGAATTTCAACTAGGTCAACACACAGTGACACTAGAAACTGGTGCAATCGCTCGTCAAGCAGACGGCGCAGTACTTGCAAGCATTGGCGATACTTCAGTTTTAGTCACTGTTGTTGGTAAGCGTGAAGCACAACCAGGCCAAGACTTTTTTCCACTAACAGTTAACTACCAAGAGCGTATGTATGCTGCTGGTCGTATCCCAGGTGGTTTCTTAAAGCGTGAAGGTCGTCCTAACGATGGCGAAACACTTATTGCACGTCTTATTGACCGTCCAATTCGTCCACTTTTCCCAAGCGGTTTTGTAAACGAAGTACAAGTTATTGCAACTGTTGTTTCTGTTAACCCTGAAATCCAACCAGATATGGTTGCGATGATTGGTACTTCAGCAGCACTTGCTATCTCTGGTATCCCGTTCAGTGGCCCAATTGGTGCAGCTCGCGTTGGTTACATCAATGGCGAATACGTACTTAATCCTACATTAAAAGAGCTTGAAGAAAGCCAACTTGATTTAGTGGTAGCCGGTACTGATAAAGCGGTACTTATGGTTGAGTCAGAAGCTAACGTACTTGCTGAAGACGTAATGCTTGGTGCTGTTGTATATGGTCATGAGCAATCTCAAGCGATTATCACTGCAATCGAAGAATTTAAAGCGCAAGCAGGCAAGCCTACTTGGGATTGGACTGCACCTGAGAAAAATGTTGCACTTGAAGATAAAGTAGCAATTATCGCTGCTGATAAGGTAGGCGCAGCTTACTTAATCACTGATAAAGTAGCGCGTAAAGAAGCACTTGGTGAAGCTAAAGATGAAGTTGTTGCAGTATTAACAGCTGAACTTGCTGAAGGCGAGTCTTTAGACAAGCAAGAAATTGGCAAAATCTTCGGTTCACTTGAGAAGAAAATCGTTCGTGGCCGTATCGCTGCTGGCGAAAAACGTATCGATGGTCGTGAACCAGATATGATTCGTGCACTAGATGTAATGACTGGCGTATTACCGCGTACTCACGGTTCTGCTATCTTTACTCGTGGCGAAACTCAGGCGTTAGTAACAGCGACACTTGGTACAGAACGTGATTCACAGTTAATCGACGATTTAACGGGTACTCATAAAAACCACTTTATGCTTAACTATAACTTCCCTCCATTTTGTGTAGGTGAAACTGGTTTTGTTGGTTCTCCTAAGCGTCGTGAAATCGGCCATGGTAACCTTGCTAAGCGTGGTATTTCAGCTGTAATGCCTACACTTACTGAGTTCCCTTACTCAATTCGTGTAGTATCTGAAATTACTGAATCAAACGGTTCTTCTTCAATGGCGTCTGTTTGTGGTACTTCTCTAGCACTTATGAACGCGGGTGTACCAATTAAAGCATCTGTTGCCGGTATTGCGATGGGTCTAGTTAAAGAAGACGATAAATTCGTTGTTCTTTCTGACATTTTAGGTGATGAAGATCACTTAGGTGACATGGACTTTAAAGTTGCCGGTACTGCTGCGGGTATTACTGCACTTCAAATGGATATCAAAATCGAAGGTATCACTCAAGAAATCATGCAAATTGCGCTTAAACAAGCAAAAGCTGCACGTTTACATATCTTAGAAGTGATGGATGAAGCGATTTCTGCTCCTTCTGAAGAGCTATCAATGTTTGCTCCTCGCATATACACAATGAAAATCCCACAGAAGAAAATCGCTGAAGTTATTGGTAAAGGTGGCGCAACTATTCGTCAGCTTACTGAAGAAACTGGTACAACGATTGAAATCGGTGACGACGGTACAATTAAAATTGCCGCTACTGATGGCGAAAGTGCAGCTAATGCGATTAGCCGTATTGAGCAATTAACAGCTGAACTTGAAGTAGGTACTATCTACGAAGGTAAAGTTGTACGTATCGTAGACTTCGGTGCGTTTGTAAACATTCTTCCTGGTAAAGATGGTCTAGTACATATTTCTCAAATTAGTACTGAGCGCGTTAATAACGTGGCTGATCACCTTTCTGAAGGTCAAGAAGTTAAAGTTAAAGTACTAGAAGTAGATCGCCAAGGCCGTGTACGTCTAAGTATTAAAGAAGCAATGGAATCAGCAGCACCTGCAGCTGACGCGCCAACTGACGCGTAATTGCTAATACTTCATCCAGATATTTACTGGATAATATAAAAGAGGGGCTGTTTAGCCCCTTTTTTTATGCTTTAATGAGGCTAATTAAATTTAAACAAAGATTATTCAAGGAAGCTAAATTACTCATAAATAGTGTTCAAATTTAAAAGTGACAAACTCACAACATAATTTTACCTAATTACTGAGCAGTTTACCTAGAGCAATAATAGTTCATCATTTGCTATGAACCTATTGAGACATCGTCTGTCATATTGCTACCTATCTTGGTATTAAGGATTTTAATGATACTCAAACATTTAGCTTTGGCATCTTTCGCTATTTTGTCTTTAAGCGCTTGCCAAACTACAACAGAATCAGAACCAACCCCGATTGTTAATGTGCCATTTACTGCACCTTTGGCCTCTGACTTTAGAAGTGAAATTGCTATTGCACGCTACTCAGAGTTATTGAATAGAGCAGATTTAAGCCCTGATCAACAAGCGAAGTTATATTATGACCGTGGTGTGTTATTTGATAGCTTAGGCATGACTACGCTGTCGCGTATTGATTTTAACCGCGCTGTAAAACTTAAGCCTGATTTAGCTGAAGTATATAATTTTTTGGGTATTCAACATACGCTAATGCAACAATATGAAAAAGCCTATGAATTTTTCGATTCGGCCCTTGAGCTTGATGAAGATCATGAATATGCTTATTTAAATCGAGGTATTGCACTTTATTATGGTGATAGGTCTGGTATTGCTAAAACCGATTTTAGTGCATTTTTAGCTCGCTCTCCAAATGACCCTTATCGTGTATTATGGGTTTATTTAGCAGATGCTAAGGTAAATAAGGAGCAAGCTCTTGTTGAACTTAAAACGAATGCAACAGCACTTGACGATTCACAATGGGCGTTTCAACTAATTTCGCTTTTTGCAGGTGATATGAGCGAGCATGCTTTTTTATCTGGCATTAGTGAGGGTGTTAAGTCGGAACAAGAATATGCTCAGCGTTTATGTGAAGCTTATTTTTACTTAGCTAAATTGCATCAGGCTGCTGGTGATAAATACTTAGCCGCTGATTATTTTAGATTAGCTCTAGCAACTAATGTACATGAGTTTATTGAGTATAAATATGCACGTTTAGAACTTGAGTTAATGGCTGGTGACGACGCAAGTTAAGGCATTAAAATTGGCAGGTGTATTACTGTGTAGCCTTTTAATAACAGGCTCTGGTAATCACCTTGACGCGATTGGCTTTTGGCATGTTTTGAACACAAAGGCCAGTGTGTTAAAAGTCTATAGACGCTTCCCTAATTATTTTGCGGTTCATTTACCGCAACTACCAGATACCTCCCTTGCTATATTGGCTAGAAATCACATTCCCTCTGCACAATATGCTTATTCAATAAGACTTTTAAATAATAACGACAGTGATACGGCTAAACAATTTTGGTTGGCAGGTATAAATAAATTAAATGCAATTGAGCGTAAAGAGTTAGCTGTTCAGTTATTAGCTCAATCACGTTGGGATGATTTAAAGCTTTTAGCCGATATAAAGCAGTTACCAGAAGGGGATGTTTTTAATCACCTCAGGTTGCATTTATCTATAGCGGAAAATAATATACCGCGTGAATTTATACAAAATTTGGGTTTTTCTTTTTTAGAGGATATTGATGAGCCTAAAAAGCACTGTATGTTTAATGTAATTGTAATGAGCGATCACCGAAATGGTTTATATAAATTAGGTGACTTTATAACTACATACAATCGGCAGCCAGAGCCACGCGAAAATATATTTTGTTTTTCAAAGCCCGTGTATGTTGCGACTGCGCTCAATTGTAAAAGTAATATCAATAATGCTGCGCAATGTGATTGGCAGGCCTCTAGATTTAAAAATGAGCTTCTTAGCAATTATGATTTTTTAGTAATGATGCCAAAGCATGGCACTGCAAATGTCAGTAAAGGCAAAATGCTTATTAACTCACAGGCAAACTACAGTATATTTTTACACGAACTTATGCACTTTAACCGTTTTGAGGATGAGTATACTTTGCCTATATCAAAACAAGCATGGTTGTGCGCACAAAGTGGGTTTGTAGCACCAAATTTATATATTACACATGGTGAACCTGCACCAGAAGGTTGGCATAAAAGTGAAAGTTGTCAACAAGGAGGTATTGCTTATAAACCAAGTGAAAAGTGGTCTATTATGCAGTATCAACAATTAGGGCTCTCAACGCAATACAGGGAACTTTGGTTGAAGTATTTAGATATGACTAAGGGGGACTTCTACCGTCACTCAGATGAGCTTACGTCTATAAATAAGGCTATATTAAATTAACAATCGTCAGCAATGCTATATTGATTTTTTAGCTTGAAAAAATTGTTAGTTTTTGTTTTGAAAACATTCATATAACCCCGCTTTATATAGACAAAATTAGTGTTTTTCAGTATAACTATAACTATTAATGTCGTTAAAAAACAGGCAGTAAAAGCATCACTTAATCCTAAAAGAGTGACGCCCTGATAAACTTATGATTATAAAAGGCCCTACATTATGACTTTGCTCTGGATACCCTTGTTATCCTTAATTGGCAGTGTTATTTCTGCATGCACAGGTAAGTTATCCCGCAATTTAAGCACTAGTTTAACGGCTCTCGCGCCTTTGACGGCTTTGGGGATTACTCTATACCATGCACCTGCAGTTTTAGCGGGCGAAACCATTCGTTATTCATTAGCTTGGATCCCGTCAATAGGACTCGATTTATCTCTGCGGTTAGATGGCCTCAGTTTATTGTTTATGTTTATGATTTTAGGCATAGGCTTGCTCGTTATCCTCTACACGCGTTACTACCTAAGCGCTAACGATTCAATGGCCAAGTTATATAGTTACTTAATGCTATTTATGACTGCAATGCTTGGTATTGTTATGTCTAACAACGTCATTCAACTGTGGTTGTTTTGGGAATTAACCAGCATCAGCTCATTTTTATTAATTAGCTTTTGGTGGCATAAGTCCGAAGCACGCAAGGGCGCGCGCATGGCGCTTGCTGTGACTGGTGCTGGCGGTTTAGCATTACTTGCTGGCTTAATGTTATTGAGTGATATTGTTGGTAGTTATGACTTAGATGTTATTCTAGCGAGTAAAGCAATAATTCAATCTCACGATTTATACGAAGTAGCATTGGTATTGGTGCTATTGGGTGCATTTACTAAATCGGCACAATTTCCATTTCATTTTTGGCTTCCTCATGCAATGGCTGCACCTACGCCAGTGAGCGCGTATTTACATTCTGCAACTATGGTAAAAGCCGGTATATTTTTGTTAGCACGTTTTCACCCTGCTTTAGCCGGCACCGATACGTGGTTCTTGCTCGTTGGGTTAACGGGTTTAGCTACGCTGTTGTTTGGTGCTTATATAGCATTATTCAAACATGACTTAAAAGGCTTGTTAGCCTATTCAACAATAAGCCATTTGGGTTTAATAACGCTGTTACTCGGGCTTGATACTGAGCTTGCAACTGTTGCGGCAATATTCCACATCATTAACCATGCCACGTTTAAAGCGTCGTTATTTATGGCCGTTGGTATTATTGATCACGAAACAGGCACGCGCGATATGCGTAAATTAAATGGTATGTGGCGATACTTACCATACACTGCAACGCTTGCGATGGTCGCGGCGGCTGCAATGGCGGGTGTACCATTACTTAATGGGTTCTTATCTAAAGAAATGTTTTTTGCAGAAACGCTGCATCAGCAAGTACTTGGTTCTATGTCGTGGCTAATACCAGTACTGGCAACTGTTGCAGGCGCATTTGCGGTTGCGTATTCCGCACGCTTTATTCACGATGTTTTTTTTAACGGTGATCCAATTAATTTACCACGAATACCTCATGAACCACCACGTTATATGCGTGTACCAATAGAGATACTCGTTGTCATTTGTTTATTAGTAGGGATGTTTCCGCACTTTGCAATTGATGGCATCTTATCTGCGGCATCCTTAGCTGTATTAGGGCAAAAAATGCCACATTACGAATTAGCTATTTGGCATGGATTTAACTTACCTTTACTTATGAGTGCAATGGCTGTTGTTGGCGGCTTATTTATTTATGTTAATCGTAAATATCTATTTCAATTTCAAGCATCGTTACCACCTCTAAACGCTAAAAAAACGTTTGAACGTGTAATATTAAGCGTTATTGCTTGGTGTCAGTCAAAGGTAAGCAGTACAGAAAATGGATCGCTGCAGCGCTACCTTGTAATTATGTTAGCGGTAGTATTACTGTGTGCAGGTTGGCCATTATTTGAAATGCAACAACTTGCCGGTAGCATGCCACTTACGCCTGTTGATGTGCACAATGCAATTGGTGCAGGCTTATTGATTATTGGTGCTCTTGCCACCGTTATTTGGCATCGCTCTCGAATGGTATCGTTGTTAATGCTCTCAATTGTGGGGTTAATGGTGTCGGTTGTATTTACACGTTTTTCTGCTCCAGATTTAGCGCTTACGCAGCTAACCGTTGAAGTGGTTACTATTATTTTACTTATGCTGGCATTGTTTTTTTGCCCCAACATACGCCAAAAGAATCAAGTTCATTACGTGTACTTCGAGATTTAGCAATAGCCTCTACCTTAGGTGTAGTTATAGCAAGTATTTGTTACGCGTTACTCACACGCCCATTAGATTCAATCTCAGACTTCTTTATTGCTAACGCTAAAATTGGTGGCGGTGGTACTAACGTAGTTAACGTTATTTTGGTCGACTTTAGGGGCTTTGATACGCTTGGAGAAATTACCGTATTAGGCATTGCCGCATTAGGTATATTTAAAGTACTTTCTCGAATTCCATTATTTATGCCTGCAAGTGACAGCGAAGGCCGCCCATGGGCTAAAGAACGTCATCCAATATTATTGGCGAGTATTTCACAAAGTTTATTACCGCTTGCGTTGTTGGTGTCGGCGTATATTTTCTTACGAGGGCATAACTTACCTGGTGGTGGCTTTATTGCAGGACTGGTAACGTCAATCGCGTTTATTTTACAATATATGGCGCATGGTACGGCATGGATAAACGAACGTTTTGATGTTAATTATCGTAAAATCATAGCTTCAGGCATTGGTATTTCACTGTTTACAGGTGTGGGTAGCTGGTTCTTTGATAAGCCATTTTTAACAACTTGGTTTGACTACTTTGATATTCCGTTTGTCGGTAAAACAGAGCTTGCCAGCGCGATTGCATTTGACCTAGGTGTTTACTTAACGGTTGTAGGCGCTACGCTAATGATTTTAGCAAGCTTAGGTAATATGACGGCAGATACCCAGAAAAAAGAGGTAAATATTTAATGGAATTATTGTACGCATCTTGCGTTGGAGTATTGGTCAGTTGCGGTGTGTTTTTACTGCTAAGAGCTCGTACGTTCCCTGTAGTACTTGGGCTTACTATGATTTCATATGCTGTTAACTTATTTTTGTTTTCAGCAGGTCGTCTTACTATTAATAAAGCGGTAGTACTTGGTACTGGCACAGAATACGCCGATCCTCTACCTCAAGCTTTAGTGCTTACAGCTATTGTTATTGGTTTTGCGATGACCGCATTCGTGGTTATTTTGGCAATACGTGGACGCGCCGATTTAGGTAGCGACCATGTTGATGGTTATGTGCCTAATACCTCAGCAGATAACAAGGAGCAAAAATGATCCAACATTTAGCTTCGCTCCCTATTTTATTACCTATGCTTACGGCCGTTATTTTATTACTGCCACCATGTGGTAAAAGCGTTAAAATACGCCGCTTAGTTTCAATTGTAATGGCAATAGCTACTTTTGCCATTAGTGTATTTTTACTTGTACATATTAATAATACGGGTATTAACGTTTACGCTATTGGTAATTGGTCTGCACCATTTGGAATCGTCTTAGTAGCCGATATGTTGTCTACCTTATTGGTTACGTTAACTTCACTTTTAGGTTTGGGCGCTATTTTATATGGTAGTGCTGGCGATGATGAAAAAGGCAGTTTTTATCACCCACTTGTTCACTTTTTAATATTGGGTGTAAATGGCGCGTTTTTAACTGGCGATTTATTTAACCTATTTGTATTTTTTGAAGTATTACTGATTGCATCATATGCATTGTTAATGCACGCAGGTGATAAACAAAACACCCGTGCTGCGCTGCAATATGTAATATTAAATTTAGTTGGCTCAAGCGTATTTTTAATCGGTTTGGGTATTTTGTACGGTGTACTTGGTACGCTCAATATTGCAGATATGGCGCAAAAGGTATCGGAGCTTTCGGGCGATGATGTATACCTAGCAAAAGCAGGTGGTTTATTATTACTCATTGTATTTGCTTTAAAGGGCGCACTATTACCTCTGCATTTATGGCTTCCAAATACGTATGCAAGTGCTAAACCTGTGGTTGCTGCATTGTTTGCGATTATGACCAAAGTAGGCGTTTACGCCATGCTTAGAGTTTACACTGTGATATTTGGCGAACAAGCCGGAGCGCTTGAACACATGGCGCAGCCTTGGCTTTGGGGCTTAGCAATTGCCACCATTATAGTGGGTGCCATTGGTGTTATGGCAGCGCAAGATTTACGTAAACTAACGGCTAACTTAGTATTAGTATCGGTAGGTACGTTGGTTGCGCTAATTGCATTGCAAAATGTAAATGCCACTGCTGCACTTTTATATTATTTAGTGCATTCAACACTTGTTAGTGCCGCTCTATTTTTACTAGCAGACTTAGTTTCAATCCAGCGCGGTAAAGTTGGCGATAGGCTTGTGGCGGGTCGCTCTGTTAAACAGCCATTTTTATTAGGTGTGTGCTTTATTATTGCGGCTTTAACGGTAGTTGGTATGCCGCCACTATCAGGCTTTGTAGGTAAAATTTGGATACTTAAAGCGACATTAAACAGTGAGCAAGCTTTACTATTTTGGCCAGTATATTTAGTAACAAGTTTTGCGTTGTTAGTAGCGCTTTCGCGCGCTGGCACAACCTTGTTCTGGGAGCATAAAAGTAAAAATAGTGAAAATGCTGAGTGTGTAAATGCGAACCCATTGCAAGTAATTGTAATTATAGGTTTACTTGCGTGTTCACCATTATTAGTAATTTTTGGCGGGCCCATTAGTGAATATATGCTGGGTGCTGCTGTGCAGTTACATGACATAAGCGGCGGCATTAATGCTGTACTTAAAGGAGGCATGTGATGAGATTACAAGCCCGTTTTCGTTGGTTACCAACGCCATTTCGTAGCTTATTTTTGTTTATGGTTTGGCTATTGTTAAATAATAGCGTGTCGGTAGGGCACTTAGTATTAGCGACTATTTTTGCAATACTTATCCCGATATTAAGTTTTTCGCTTCGCGAGCCTCAGCCGCTAATTTTAAAGCCGGGCTTGGCTCTCAAGCAGTTGCTTATTGTGCTGTACGATATTGTTGTAGCAAATTTACAAGTGGCTTTACTTATACTTGGGCCATCTAAAAATTTGCGTCCGGCCTTTATAAAAGTACCGATAGATTTAACCCATGATATGCCAATTACTATATTGGCCAGTTGTGTATCGCTTACACCTGGTACTGTGAGTGCAGAGGTTTACCCAATTGCTGAATCGTTACTTGAGGGTGAAGAGCCAACGCAACGCTACTTATTAATACATGTGCTTGATCTTAAAGATGAACAAGCACTTATCAAACAAATAAAACAACGCTACGAAGCTCCACTAAAGGAGATATTTCAATGTTAGATACTGTATTACTCATTGTTTTTTCGATGATTGGCTTATCATTATTACTTAATTTATGGCGATTGATCATCGGTCCGTCAGTGCCTGACCGTGTTTTAGCGCTCGATACTATGTACATTAACGTCATCGCACTGATTATTTTATACAGTATTAGTATGGATACAGGGCTTTATTTTGAAGCTGCACTGCTTATTGCTATGCTCGGTTTTATAAGTACAGTTGCAGTGTGTAAGTATTTACTACGTGGCGATATAATTGAATAAGGTGAAAACATGATCAGCGAATGGGTTGTATCAATATTATTGTTATTTGGTGGTACGTTTATTTTAATTGGCTCAATAGGCTTAATTAAACTACCTGACTTTTTTATGCGTTTGCATGGACCAACTAAAGCAACCACGTTGGGCATGGCGAGTATGTTAATTGCTGCTATGGTTTATTTTGCAAATTCAGGGCATGGCCTAAGTGTTAAAGAAATACTCATTACTATATTTTTACTAATTACGGCACCGATTAGTGGCTACATGTTAATAAAGTCTGCTATCCATCATAAGCTAAAAGCCAAAGAAGGCACTAAAGGCCTAGATAATGTAGAAGACGATTAGCATAAAAATATATTTATAAAAGGCCGAATAAATTTATTTTATTCGGCCTTTTTAATGATTACTTGTACCCTTTACAATACAAATTATTCATGTGACCATAAGTCCATTATTTATATGAAAGGATATTATTATGGGTAAGGTACTACTTTTATCATTACTGATTTTTTCTAGTAGTTTGTATGCTGAACAAAATTCTAAGCAGCAAAAAATAGATGAACTCATTAATGTAATGAACATGGATGCAATGGTTGATTCTATGTACGGCCAGGTTGAAGGTATGATGAAAGGCATGTCAGACCAAATGGGCGTTAAGCCTTCTGAACAGGCTATTTTTGATAAATACTACGGCGACATGACAACGGTATTAAAAACCGAAATGAGCTGGGCTAAAATGCAGCCAATGATGATTAGCGTGTACGACAAACATTTTAGTGAGCAAGAAATTGCTGATATGTTAGCGTTTTATAAAACAGATACAGGGCAAAAAATACTTGAAAAAATGCCTGTTGTAATGCAAGAGTCTATGCAAATGTCACAAAGCTTAATGAAAGATGCTATGCCTAAAATTCAAGGTATAGCAGGCAAGCTAAGCGAAGAGCTAAAAGCTTCACGCGAGCATGCTAACTAGAGACTGCTGATATTTGCTGGTTAAATTTAACCTTTAAAGAACAATAGATTCAATACTTTTACCTCTCTTATTTAAGCGCTCTAGCCAGAGCGCTTTCACTTTTTCGCTAAATCAGTTTCAGTAAATTTAAATTATGCTTTAATGCTCCTCTCTATTGACCTGTGTGTTGCACATAGGTTTATTATTGATCTATTGAAATTCCACGGGGCTAAATTATGTATGTTAAACAACTTGCCAAATTAATGGGCGTGACTGCCGATACTGTCCGTCATTACACACGTATTGGGTTACTTAACCCAATACGCAGTGAAGAAAATGGCTATCAAGAATATACAAAGCAAGACCAGCAACGTTTAAAGTTTATTATTAGTGCGCGTCAACTTGGTTTTTCACTCAAAGATATTCAACACATTATAGGCGAGTCAGAGCAAGGGAATTGTCCTTGTCCGTTAACGCGAAAACTCATTACTAAACGCCTAGAAGAAACCGAAGCACTATTTCAAGAAACATTAAAACTACGAAACAGGATGCATGCAGCTCTGGATCAATGGGATACATCAGCCGATGGTGCAAATGCCAGTGACGTGTGTAGTTTAATAGAATCTTTTGTTGATCCAATAAACGATTCTGCAAATAAGGAGCAGCGTAATGACGACTAATACAAAAGACACCGCGCAGAACTTTATTATTGAAGGCGCTAATTGCGGCAGTTGTGTGGCTAAAATTGAAAAAGCCCTTAATAGCGTGCAAGGCGCGCAAAACGTGGAAATGAACTTTGCACAGCGTACAGTACGTGTAGAAGGTAAAGCCCGCGAAAGCACGCTTATTAAAGCAGTCGAAAACATTGGTTATTCAGCTAAGCCAATGAGTAATGAGTCTGATCAAGATGCACTTGATGAAAAAGCAAAGTCGGACGAGGCACATTACAAAAAGCTAATGCGTAATATGATATTAGCGTTAGGAGTCGGTGCACCATTAATGATATACGGGCTTATTTTTGACATGAGTGTGACCACCGACACACAACGAATAGCCTGGTTTTTAGTGGGTATAGTCACGCTTGTGGTTATGGCTATATCAGGTAAGCAATTTTACAACGGTGCTTGGCAGGCATTCAAAAACCATGCTGCCAATATGGATACATTAATAGCGCTTGGTACAGGTACTGCGTGGTTGTATTCAATGTTCGTAGTAATAGCACCAAACTTATTACCACAAGTTGCAAGACACGTATATTTTGAAGCATCATCGATGATCATCGGTTTAATTAGTTTAGGGCTCGCTTTTGAAGTAAAAGCACGTGGGCGCACCTCACAAGCAATTAAACGCTTAATTGGCCTGCAACCAAAAACTGCACGCGTAATTCGCGATGGGCAAGAGCAAGACATCGACATGAGTGATGTTGTAAAAAATGATGAAGTACGCGTACGCCCGGGTGAAAAAATCCCTGCGGATGGCGATGTTATTGAAGGCAGCAGTACGGTTGATGAGTCAATGCTTACTGGTGAGCCAATGGCCGTCCGCAAAAAAACGGGCGATAAAGTCGTTGCCGGAAGTATTAATAAAAGTGGCACTTTATTATTTAAAACCACGTACATTGGTAGCGAAACCACACTTGCCAATATTATCAATATGGTAAAGCGTGCACAAAACTCTAAGCCATCAATAGGGCGCTTAGCTGATGTTATATCAGGAATATTTGTACCAACAGTCATGATTATTGCGGTGCTTGCAGGCCTTGCATGGTTAAACTTCGGACCTGAGCCATCAATTGCTTATGCCGTTGTTGCGGTTACCACCGTACTTATTATTGCTTGTCCTTGTGCGCTAGGACTCGCAACCCCTATGTCGGTTATGGTGGGTATTGGTAAAGCTGCAGAGTCAGGAATATTAATTCGAAATGGTGAGTCGCTGCAAACAACATCTAAAATCACCACCATGATTTTAGATAAAACAGGTACTATTACTCAAGGCACTCCACAAGTTACCGATGTAGTTACCTTTAACAACCGTGATGAAAATACAGTAATGCAACTGGCCGCAAGCCTTGAAAGTAGCTCAGAGCATCCACTGGCCCAAGCAATTACGGCATATGCTCAAAAGCAGGGCTTAGCTTTAAGTAAAGTAGCCGACTTTGATGCAATTACAGGTAAAGGTGTAGCCGGCAGTGTTGACGGGCAAACATTATTGTTTGGCAATAAAGCGCTAATGGATAAATACAATGTAGCCGTTGATGATGCAACCGAGCAAGCTCAAACACTTGCCAGTGATGCTAAAACGCCCATGTATTTTGCAAGTAATAATAAGCTCCACGCTATTATAGCAGTAGCAGATCCTATTAAAGAGGATTCAGTTGAGGCTATTAAACGCCTGCAAGATAAAGGTATCCATCTAGTTATGCTAACAGGTGACAACAAAGCCACTGCACGAGCCGTTGCTAAACAAGTTGGTATTGATGACTTTATTGCAGAAGTAATGCCCGATGATAAAGTAAACGAAGTAACAAAGCGCCAAGCAAACGGTGAAATAGTGGGTATGACAGGTGACGGTATTAACGATGCCCCAGCACTTGCGCAAGCGGATGTAGGGTTTGCAATTGGCACAGGTACCGATGTTGCAATAGAAAGTGCAGACATTACCTTAATGCGTGGTTCGTTACATGGCCTTGCTGATGCAATTGCAGTGAGTAATGCAACTATATCAAATATTAAACAAAACCTATTTGGTGCCTTTATTTATAACGTGGCGGGTATTCCGATTGCAGCCGGCGTGTTGTATCCATTTTTTGGAATACTACTTAACCCTGTTGTTGCAGGTGCAGCTATGGCACTTTCATCGCTTACAGTGGTAAGTAACGCTAATCGCTTACGTTTTTTCAAACCAAATAAATCGTAATTTAAGCTAAGGAGTACATTATGTTGATGATTAATATAGGTGGTGCACTGTTAATAGCCGCAATTATTTATTGGTTTTGGCTATACAAACCAGAGCAAACAAAAAGTGATGATAACAAAGTAACGATAGTCGTTGATAACGGTGTTTATAAGCCAGGACACATTAAAGTGGCAGTCAACAAAGAGGTTGTACTTACCTTTGACAGAAAAGACAGCGCGCCGTGCGCCGAAACCGTGGTATTTCCACAGCTTGATATAAGTAAAACGCTGGCAATGGGTGATGGCAATACAGTTAAACTACCCGCGCTTGAAGCCGGTGAGTATGACTTTCATTGCCAAATGCAAATGTACAAAGGCAAGCTAGTTGCAGAGTAATCTGAACTAAGTAGGTGTTGGGGTCGTATAGTTGCCTTATGTAAGTTACGAGTAGGAGTCGCTATATTAAATGAATAAATTAAACCCTAAAAAATTATTGAATAGTAAATGGACCGCAACACCTGCTATAAATAAAGAAAAACACTTCATTATTGTTGAGGTGGAATTTGATGAAGATGGCAACGTAATTGAATGTATTACCGAGGCTGTTATGTCAAAAAATCAATATCCAATTAGTTGGCGAGATTTAAAAGATAACCAAAAGTGGCTACAAGGGTGGAAGTAGTTTAAATCCTGACGAATCCCCACGAAATGAATTAAAAAAAGATGAGTAAAGGGGATCGACCTTCATGACTAATTGTGATCAAATTACTTCGCCAAAAACAACTTAAAACAATAGCCATGAAGATCACAAATATAATACAGAATGATATCGCTGCTGCCTACCCTGAAATTCACTCTACTCGATTAAACACGTTATTTACCTTCATTGACTCTGGTATGTATGATCAACGTGTGTCTGTGACATATTTAGGTGGGGGATTGAAAAGCTTATCAAAAATAACAAATAAAAATGATATTAAACGCGCTGACCGCTTAATCGGTAACACGCTCTTACACAGCGAGCGCCTTTTCTTTTATGGCTATATGTCAGCGCAGTTAATTGGAAATAAAAAGTCCCCCATCATATTAGTCGATTGGTTACCTATTAATGGACAAGGGATGTTTCAAGTATTGCGCGCCAGTATTCCAATGAATGGGAGAAGCTTAACGCTCTATGAAAAAATTCATCCTGAGAGCGAACTGGATACCAATAAAGCACATCAAGCATTTTTAGACACGCTCGAACAAATATTACCTGAAGGATGCATGCCAATCATTGTGTCAGATGCTATCTATCATGCCCCATGGTTTAAAATAGTTGAAGAAAAAATTGGTATTGGATAGGGAGAGTAAGAGGGTGAGTATCTCTCTCCCAAGATAAGCAAGAATGGAAAATCAGTTATCAATGGTTTGCCGATGCGCGTATTGGTAAGGCTGATAACCTTGGCTCAATTTACTATGGTAAAACGGCAAAGTTCCCGTGCAATGCAGCAATTTATAAGCGAACGCCAAAAGGCCGACAAGCGAAGAAAAAACGAGGCGGGACGTCACAAAGAACAACAGATAAAGTTCATCAAAAAGATGCGAAAGAGCCGTGGTTACTGGTGTTTAACTTGCTTGAAAGTTTATGAAGAGTGCAAAAACAGCAGTGAACCTTTATAGCCAACGTATGCAAATAGAAGAAAATTTTAGAGATACAAAAAATAATAAATTAGGGATAGGCTTGGAGTGCGCTAACTCCCGAAGTGTTAACCGATTTGATAATTTACTGCTTATAGCGGCGCTTATTTTATATTTATTATGGTGTATAGGTGTGCCGCAGTCATGAAAAAGCTCCACTATTCATTGCAAGCGAATACACAAAAAGCGCGAATGGTATTATCAATAATAACAACGCGAAGAGTAAATACCTGTGTAAAGCCAGCCAAAAGGGCTGGTTTAAATGATTTATGCTGCGTTACTTTCATAAAAGACTGACTTTAACAAGAGAATAACCATTATCTACATGCCTAAATTGCTTTTAATTTGTAAACGTCTAGCAAAGTGCACCTGCCAGTAACTCGTCAAAATGATTAAGCTATTTCCGAATTTCAATGAGGAGATAGTCATGAGAAAAACACGTAGCCTTGAACAGTGGCGCAGTATTATCGAAGAACAACAAGTCAGTAATTTAACTATCACTGACTATTGCCAGCAAAATGCTTTATCAAAAACAAGCTTTTATGCGGCACGAAGTAAGCTTAATACTGAATCCGGTAGTTTTGTTCGCGCTAAAGTGACTCAACACGTTGACGTTATCGAACAGCAACAGTCAATCACGCTTGCTATCGGCAACGTAAAAATTAGCTTACCACCCACAATGCCTGTCGCTTATTTGAGTCAATTATTGCGTGAGCTTGCCTTATGAAAATGTTTGTTGAACCCGCGCGTATTTACTTGCATCGTGACGCCGTGGATTTTCGAAAGTCCATTGATGGTCTGGTCGCACTCGTTGAAAGCGAGCTTGAACGTGACGCTTACACTGGCGCATTATTTTTGTTCTGCAATAAAGCGAAAGATAAACTCAAGCTGGTTTACTGGGATAAAACGGGGTTTGCTTTGTGGTACAAGCGCTTAGAAAAACAAAAGTTCAAATGGCCAAACAAAATCAGCTTGCAGGAATTTGAACTCAGTCCTCAACAATTGGATTGGTTGTTGTCGGGATATGATGTGCTTGGTCATGAAGAATTGCAGTATCAATCGATGATCTAATCGATCATATTGACAGTAAATGCTCGTTGCCACACCGTCTGTTTTATCTTTGCGTCAAGCAAGAAAACAGCGTCAAATTCTGTTAAATTGCGAACATGAAAATTGATGTACACTCACTTCCTGACGACCCAGAACAACTCAAGCGCATGGTGCTTGAGTTGCAACAAGTCGTTGCTGAAAAAAATGCTCAAATTCACGAATTGCTTCAAGCTTATAACGCTAAGCTTACCAAAGAGTTCGCCAAGAAATCTGAAAAGATGCCGGGGGCAGGCGAAGTATTCAATGAAGCAGAAGATATTCTTGATGAACATGATAAAGCGCTATTGGCGACACCGGCCTCAGTAAAGAAAGAAAAAGCCAAACCGAAACGCCGTCCACTGCCGGCGCAGTTACCGCGAATTGAGGTGATTGTTGACCTTGAAGAGGGTGGCAAAATGTGTGATTGCTGTCACAGCCCACTACATAAAATGGGTGAAAGCAGCAGTGAAGCGCTCGAGTTTGTGCCAGCGCATATCAAAGTTATCAAAACCATTCGTCCTAAATATACGTGCCGTCACTGTGAGCGTGAAGCCATTGAAAGTGTGGTAAAAACCGCCCTTATGCCCACAACAGCGGTCCCAAAAAGCATCGCAACGCCCAGCTTGCTGAGCCAAATAATCATGTGTAAATACTAGTTTGGCTTACCGCTTTATCGTCAAGAAACATTGTTTGCCGATATCGGTATTGAGTTGAGTAGGCAAACCATGTCGAGTTGGATGCTACGCTGCGCAGACCTGCTGTCCCCCTTGTATCAACGCTTAAAAGAGGCGTTGTTATCTCAAGCAGTTATTCATGGTGATGAAACTCCGCTCAACGTTATTAACGCAGAGAAAGCGACCAGCTATATGTGGTTGTATTGTTGTGGCGATGATAAGCCGGGTAAAGGCACGAATATTGTCCTGTTTGATTATCATAACAGTCGCGCAGGACACTGTGTGGTTGATTTTCTTGATGGTTACCAAGGCTATATGCACGTTGACGGCAACAAGGCATACGAGCAAAAAAAGCAACACTCGTCGCATGTCTAGCCCATATCCGTCGTAAATTCATCGAAGCGAAAGGGAACAATAAAAAACAGGTAAAGCAGATGTTGCACTCAACCTGATAGGCAAACTTTACGGTATTGAACAAAGCATCAAAGATAAAACGCACGATGAAAAATTCAATGTTAGGCAACAAAAAGCGAAACCAATCGTTGATGAATTGTATCAATGGCTACTCAAGCACAAAGATAAAATCCCTCCCAAAATGGCGCTAGGTAAAGCAATTAGCTATGCGATAAATCAGTTTGAGAAATTCAGGCGTTACCTCGATGATGGCAGGCTCAGTATTGATAATAACCGCGCAGAGCGAGCCATAAAACCGTTCGTGATAGGGCGAAAAAACTGGCTATTCTCAAATACCTGCAATGGTGCACATGCCAGCGCCATACTCTACAGTCTTGTTGAAACCGCAAAGGCAAATGACCTTGTGGTGCATGACTATATTACTACTTGCTTACAACATATTGCGGAGCAGCCAGATAATCTAGCGCCACTGCTACCTTGGAACATAAAGCAAAGCTAGGTGCCGTTAGCTATACGCTTACTTTAATTTAAACGACGCTCGCATATTAAGGTGGTTTGGATGCGAACCACATTATCCTTCAAACACTTAGAACATTTCCACATATTTATATGGGTATGAAACGTCGCGATCTCTTCCAAAAACGCTGTAATAACGTGTAATAACTTGCAATAAAATTCTATGCTATTGTTGTTTTTAACAAAACAAGTGGCCCTGATTTTTCACTTGTTCGCGTATTTACACATAAAAATTCATATAAACAAGGAGATTGAAATGACTAAAAAACGGACATTTGGCGGCGTCACCCAAGCAGTATGGTCTTGTGTTAAACGTACGAGCGAACAAGAGCACAGTACTGTTTATGAACCCGCTGATGCACTTCAAGGCACAGCTACAACAGACTCGGTTGTTGGGAAAGTGGTACTCGGCTTCAATTACATGCCAGACAAAGAGTCGATTCAATACACCATAATAAAAAAGCCGATGCTTGTTCCGACAAGTGCTATTTGGGATGGCATTCAAGAGTCAATCGAGCACTGCCAACATCACTAGTTTACAGCTTTCGATTGGAAAATATGTATTCGAATTGGTGTCGATTAAGTCATAGGTCGACACCTTTAGGAGGCTTAACTTTAAAGCCAAACATAAACACAAAGTAGAAAGGAAAGTACGATGACAAACGATACGAATACTGAACAAAAAGATATCACAGTAAAGGCTGGTGATATTTATCCTGTTACAGATAATGATCGCAACTTTGGTACAGTCACTATAGAACAGGGTGGTCAACTCGCAATCCAAACGGCTGCACAGGTCATAATTGAACACCTGGTAAAGCAGTAACTGGGTATTCATGCGTTCACACGCGTCAAATTATTTGAAATCAACCAAACAATATTGAGAGAAATTCAATGGATATTGAAGCACATAACAATTTAATCTCAGAAGCATTAGCTAATGGACAATCTACACCTGACATTACTGTTTTTGCAGATAACGGAAAAAGCGGTACTAATGGTTTAACAGGCCAAACTGGTCAAGAAGGGGCGACAGGTCAAAATGCCAGTTGTAATTGGGCCAGCGGTTGTGACGATGGTTCTAATGGTTCAAATGGTACCGACGGTGGTAGCGGTGGGTTGGCATCGCAAGGTGCTGATGGTGATAATGTGTTACCAGCAAAAATCTACGTTGCTCAATTGACTGGCACAGTATTTGTAGCAGGTGCGGGCGGTAATGGTGGTGATGGTGGAGTAGGCGGCAATGGCGGCGGCGGTGGAGCTGGTGGTGCTGGTGGTAATGGTTCTAGTAGCGGGGCTTATTCAAGAGGTGGCTATTCAGGCGGTAGCGGCGGTAGTGGCGGTAGTGGCGGTAACGGCGGTAAAGGCGGTGATGGAGGCAACGGCAGTAATGTTGACATCACCTACGGTGAAAAAAGTCAAAACAGTGAATTCGTTCCTGTACAAGTCAAAAGCCAACCAGGTAATGGGGGAGCGGTGGTGTAGGTGGCGCAGGCGGTAGTGCAGGTAAAGGTGGTAGTCCAGGTGGTTCAAACGGCACGGGTGGTAACGCCGGTAATGTCGGTCAATCAGGTGCACCGGGTGATTCAGGCGGCCAATTGAGTACGATTAACGTTAGACAAGGTCAACGTCCAGTATAAGGAGAATACGACATGGTTTCCATACCTAACAGCTCTAAACGTCTAAAACTAAAAGTCGAGGCACTAACCGCAGTGGCTGAAAGCTTATCTTGTAATGCGAGATTAGCGCGGGAGCTATGTCGTGATGTTTTATCCACTCCTCAAAATTTGGATGGACACCTTATTGGAGCATCAGCGTTAAATAACGATGGTGCTCCATTACAGTTATGTCTATCATCATCAGAAAAAGAAGTCGTATTAAGGGTTATTGGAGACCCTTGCTCAGATATTTATGACACTGAGGATCGTTACTTTCAATCAGTAGAAGCCTTAAAACGTGGCGTCATAAAAGGAGGTGCACAGAAGCTACTACCTTTAGTCGAAACAACACTGACCCAAATAATTCCTAATGATAAACGAGTACGTGATAATTACAAAAAAGGGTTTGTTTGGCTAGCGTTAAGTCCAGATAAAGCAGGTGTTGCTTTTTATCTTGAAACCGCTCCCTTGGGCCAAGAACTCGCATGGCAACGTGTTGAAAAATGGCTCGATGCTTTACTGCCAGAGTCTGCAAACGTACAAATATTATTGTCCAATATTAAACAGTGTGCCAATGTTGCGAGTGTTGGTTTAGAAGGTACGACATCTGAAAATACGCGAGCAAAGATATATTTTCGTTTGAAACCACAGGTTTCACTTTCAGATTTAGGTCTTGATTTATACACACATCCATCTATTTTACAATACCTTACTATTGCTATGGGGACACATGGTGTCGATGCAGATGGCTTGCTTCTAGGACTTGGTATTAATCTATCAAACGGTGAAGTAGCAGATATTAAATTGGACTTATGTGGTCACTGTCTAAAATACACAAATGCCGAATGGCAACAAGTCAGTACGCGATTAACGCAAACATTTGGCTTAAAGCCGTTAGATTTAAAAAAGGTTTTAAATCAGCAAGGGTGTAATGTTGCGTTTATTGGTTTTGGCCTCGATAGCAAAGGCAAAAACCGCCTCAATATCTATTTGAATAATTCTAAAAATTATAAATTACCTAGCCAGGACGAAACGCGGGCAGCAATTGATGATGCTATTGATTACCTCATAGGGCTGCAACAGCAAAATGGACTGTGGTCAGATTATAAACTACCTGTAGGAGAATCAACTGAGTGGATCACGGGTTATGTTGGTCTGGCATTAGCTCGAGCGGGCAATCAGCTAAATCATTCCAAAGCGCTAAAAGCGGCGATAAATGCTGCGCAGTGGCTGATAAAAAAGCGCGCATATCACGCAGGCTGGGGATATAACCATACAACAGGTGCCGATGCAGATTCCAGCGCAATGGCAATGGCGTTACTGCGTGAACTGAAACTGCCAATCGATAAGCAAGATCATGATTTTATAGTTGACCATTGGGACCATGAGCTGGGCTTAGCAACATACAAAGAGGCAAATGCATGGGGAGACGCTCATTGGGATGTTACCCCAGTTGGTTACCTGATACTGCCTGAAAAAGAGCAACTTTCCTTCAAACCAGCTTTTATGCAAGGTTTAAAACATAATCATACGGCGCAAGGGTTTTATCGAAGCTATTGGTGGCGAACGCCGTTTTACAGCACCTTTCAAACACTTGAGGTGCTAGAACAATTAAATTTATTGCACTTAGACACACCGATAACAGAGCAACCAAGCATGGCTGTTGACAACGCATTTGATCTTGCATGTGCACTCGGAATTCATTATTTTCGCTCACAACGTAAAAGCCACAATGCGCAAGCACTGCGTACCTTATTAAATTGGCAACAAGCCACTGGTGTGTGGCAGGGCTGCGCAAATTTACGAGTTACTGAAAACACTTGTTATGAGCCTTGGGATCACCCTGAAGGTAAATATTATACTGATTTGAACGGAACGATAACGACCGCGACGATTATTCGGGTGCTTACTCAATTGTTATCAATATTACCGCCATTAAAAGGAAGTATAGATGGATAATTTTTATGCTAAGGGTGTGCCTCGCTATAAATTGCGCTACTGCCACCAATGTCCCCCTTGCCGGCGGTTGTCCGCCATCGTTGTGTTGTTATCTTTGGGTTGTATTCAGCGATACGCAATTGACTCAAAACAAGCACACCGGTTACCCATTAATATCCCTGATTGGAAAGGTCAGTTAGTACTGATCTCACATGAGAAGTATTGGCTTGCTAATGACGTATTTCGCGCAGTGCCGCGTGCAATTATTACTATCTATTGGCACTACATTAAACGAATACTCAAACCCTTGACCAAAATACGCTTTGTAAGGCCTATACGATGACACATACAATATTTAAAAATAACACAGATAATGATTTATTCAGTAAACAAGGTTTTATTATTAAAAAGTTGTTGTCTGATGAAGATGTTTTGCAGTTAAAAGCACTCTATGACAATGTTGCTGATCATCATGCGTTTCCCTTTACCGCAACGGTACTTATCCAAAATACGCCCTTGAGGGAGTATGTTCACCGAGAGATACGCAGTGTGTTTTCGAGTCGAATTCGACCAATTTTGGAAAACTATCGACTAGTAGTAGGAAGCTTTGCGTCAAAAAAAGCGAACTCAGAGCACAGTAAAGTAGCATTGCACCAAGACATCACCTTTATCGAAAACGAAGGCAAGTATGTCGGCTTAAGCATTTGGTGCCCGCTAGTAAGTGTAAATGCGAATAATGGCTGGTTAGGCGTTGTTCCCGGCAGCCATCATTTCAATACTGATTATCGCGATGCGAGTGTATTTGCATACCCAAACCTCGTTGAAACAATAGAAAATGAGTATATGACATACCTCTCGATGCAGCCGGGGAAGTTCTGCTAATGGACAATAGAATTATTCATGGCTCACCTTCCAACAAGTCGCATCATGATAGAGTGGTTACAGCGGGTGTGGCTGTACCTGTTGAGTCCAATTTAATTTATTGCCACAGAGATTATCAAAATGCGCCTGAGAAAATTGAAATATATGATGTTGAAGAGGATTTTTATATTTCTCACCAATTAGGTTGCAGGCCAAACCATTTAAAACCTAAGTTTATTTTGCCCGTTACAACGCCAACATCCCAGGAAACCCATCATAATTTATTATCCCTTACGGAGAAGGTTTAAAATGAATACACAATCTGTCGCAAATAATCCAGCAGCACAACAACAATCGCAAACCCCTGAAATTCGTTCATTCGAGCTTGATGATAAGGCGATTGGTAACATCAAATCAGGGGTTAATTACTTTCGTGGCAACATTCAACTTCCTATCGATTTTCTGACCTTAACCGGTTATAAGGGCTTAGATATCAAGGTCTCGGCTATGTACGGGAGTAACATTAAAAATAACCTAGATACGTGGAATATCGAAGCGCCGACAGGCGTTCTAGGGCTTGGTTGGGATATGTCGTTTGAGTTTATCTCGGTATACAAAGCAAACAGTCAAAACTCGGGTTCTGATTTATTTTATTTGGTCTCAGGGGGCAGTGCTAACCCGCTTGTAAAAGTGGGCGAACAAGGCGGTATTTGGTTGTTTGAAACGAGAAATTATCAGTTTTGGAAAATTAGTTACGACCCAATAGATGAAAGTTGGCTCATTATAAAAGAAGATGGCACTCAATATCGCTACGGTGGAAACCAAAACGCATGTCAATATGGAGTGCGTTGGGGGAACTGGATTGGTAGCAGTGTTAATGCATCTGAACAAAAACAATATTGCAGCGCATGGAACCTCATTTCAATCGAATCTGCTTGGGGACATAAGGTGCAATATGATTATGAAAACGTAATGCATCGAGTAGGACAAACGGGTCTTGAATTTACACAGGCCTCTTACCTAAAAACGGTGACCGATAGCTTTGGCCGCAAAGTTGAATTTAATTACCAAGAAAAATATGGTGCATTGAATCAAAGTGCGCAAGGGATTGCTGAATATCAAGCCGAAAACGCGCAATCGCCCGAACCAAACGCGTTTCAGAATAAATACGAAACACGTTATCTAGATAGCCTTGATGTAATCAATGCCGATAGCGAACACCTTTACACTATGAAGTATACGTATGACTTCATCAATAACGCATCACCAAGTGACATTGACTATGAACTGCGTTGGAAGCGTGTGCTTAAATCTGTTTTTCAATTTACGCCTGACGGCACATCATTACCTGGCCTGCACTTTGACTATAACGACGGCCAAGCAATATCACCTGGGACACTTAAATCGGTAACCTACCCCACAGGCGGCGTTGCACGGATTACATATAAAGAACTTCAAATTAATTCACCAAAACGCATTGCCATAGATAACCCACTGCCAGGCAGTACTCCCGGAGTTTGGCACGGTGATGATTACGTGGTCTTCACTTTTTGTAATAAAAACAGTGCTGGGTTTAAGGTATTTGTACAGTCATGGCAAGGGCGTTGGGTCGAAGCCGAACTAACATCTTCTGATATGGCTGCTATTACAGCCGATCCACAAAGCGTCCAGGTCGAGGCTCACTCTAGTTACATTTTACTAAGCGTAAGAAATCAGGCCCGTTCATGCGATCAAATCTATGTGTTTATGCGTGACGATAAAAAATTTGGTGAGTGGAATCTTTCTAATGATCAACCATACTTATTTTATGTGCAGGGTGATGCTGGCTCTTCTCTGATCACGTCTGGTAGTGAGTTCTTTGTTGCCCACAACAAAGGTTATACTCAACAGACGTATCAAGTACGCTCATTTCATTGGCAAACAGGCCAGTGGCAAACACCTAATACACTGCCAATTACAGGTGGGGATACGGGCTATGTTGCTGCGCTGCAAAATTACTATGTTAATTGTAATTACACTCATTCAACTCAGTCGCTTAGTTTTGAAATTGTATTTCGAGATTTAGAAGGGAATTGGCAACCAAAACAACAATGGAAAACCAGTGGTATCGAAGTGGTTGAGAATGCAGGGAAGTACCTGTTTTCACTCATCGCTACTCCAACAGGCGTTGCGTTAACCTATATATCAAAAGTCGACGATGCAACAATTTCTTATACCGTCACGTTATACGATTGGGATGAGCACTTTCAAATTCTGAACCCTGCTGGTTCTGTGAGCCAAGATTTAGTTACTCCAGTTGAAAATGGAAAAGCACTGTACGATATTTTTCAAACCATCACTGATGGTACTTTTGTTAACAATAATATTGTTAACCTTCGTAAAGTCGGCACAGGGGCCAATAGTACTTGGTTGTCGAAGCAATTTCTGAATCCAAACAATACAACCGAATTTTCTGTGGCGGCAGCACAAGACACATTTGTTATGTCTTCATCAGACGGTACAATTAACACCAATCAACTACTGACATTCAACCCTAACATCCCTGATAACTCGGCTTGGGAAAAGAAAGATATAACACAAGCTGGAACCTTGCCAACGGTGCAAGCTAATGTTCTCACTATGGGAGCAAGGGTTTACATGCGCGATGTAAATGGTCAATGGCAATCCCAAGCTAACGAAATTATGACCACTGCAGAATCAACCATTCAAAATCGCGGGCCTAATTTTATTGCTTATCAAAACAATCTTAATGCCGACGCTAATAGTTACTTAATCACGACCAATAATGGTCAGATAAGTAACTCTATTGAAATGCCTGGTGGCTCACAAAAAATTACGGTGCCAGAGCACAATGGTGTCCCCTTGGTTGGAAGCAACCTCGTGGGGCCTCGTTTCATCGTGAGTTATACCAGTGCTGAGTTTGACGCAGCTGACCAACTTTTCTTACTCAATGTCGATGACAAAAGTTTAAGCGATAATATAGTTATACATCCCGTAGCCTATATTGAAATTGAAGACGCACACGATAATGAGGCATCTTTTTACCAGTCTTATTTTTACGCTAATTCAAATGAGTCTCAAATCAGCTACAATAGTAAAATTGGGCTCGCACAATTCCCAATAGTAATTGAAGTAGCAGGCGTTAAATCGACCAATAACACACCACCAGAAACACCTGAAGGGCGAACTGAACGTTATTTCTCCAATGGTCTTTCTGGTCACGCGGGGTTATATCCACAAGCAACGTGGACTTATAACTACGCTAATATTCTCAATGGAATGTTGTTAGCCAAAAAAGAGTTTGACTCGGCTAATCGACTGGTTAGAAGTAAGCTTAATTACTGGGAAATCATCAACAATAGCGATGGAAAGCGGCTGTACGGTGCGTATGTGCGATCAAGACAAACAAATAGTGTATTAGATGGCGTAAGAACCAACAATTATGTCACCTATGATGACACAACAGGCCTGCCGGTTAACCACGAACAAGAATATTACGCTAATGATGGCACACGTAAATTAATGCGTACGCATACAAAGTATGCATGGCAAGAGCCTAAGTACCAATCGTTATTTCTATCCGCACACATCCTTAATACCGTTATTGAAGAAACTACCAGTGTCGTCAACAGCGAAGCAAGTACCAGTAACTTCACCAAAAGTACGATAACAACCTATAAAAATTGGTCTGACAATCCAAATAAAATCAAACTTGCCGCACACCAAAAATATGTTTGGACTGCCCCTGGTGCGAGCGCACCTATTTTCGATTATTCTTCAGGGAAAGAAAATGAAAATTGGTTGCTGCTGTCAGAAGTGACAAAGCGCGGTCAGATAGGTGGCGCTATTCACGAACAGCTTAATGTAGACGGTATACCAACGTCCTTTATTTATGATGAAAATGAACGCTATAACATTGCTAAATTCCCAGGAGCCGCTATTTCACAACAAGAAGCGAGCTACTATGGATTTGAATCATATGAAAAAAGTGGTATGTGGCAGTTAGGTAGTAATAGCACTATTATTCCTAGCGTAGGTAATACCGTGATTGATGCACATACTGGGGTAAATAGCCTCCAATTAGCACCTAATACGCAAGATAACTCTGGAATAACAGCAACATTTATCCCACAACTAACGGATCTTAAGTTTATTTTTTCTGCATGGGTCAAAAAGCCAGCCGACTTCAAAAATAACCAAGGTGACGCGGTTTGGTGTATCGAGCTTTCTAGTGGTGACTACGTTCAGCTGGATTTTCCTGAAACGACAGGTGAATGGCTCTATATTCATCAAACATTTGATGTCACCAATGCAAATACGTCAATTTCCATTACCTGTAAAAATAAAAATACCCAAGCACCAGTTTATATTGATAATCTTCGCTTTTCGCCACTTGATAGTACTTATACCGCAAGTGTATATAACAGTAAAAACTGGACTGTAATCGCAGAGTTAGCCGCAAATGGCGAAACGCAGCAATCTACCTACAATGAGCTTGAGCAAGGATCGCTAAGCACCAATGCTGGTGATGTAATGACCGCGGTTAAAAGTCGTTACTATTCATCTCAAGGCAATCAAGGGCAATACTCTACTCAGTCGCCAAATCATGATTTGGCCATTCAAGCTGCCGAGGGTGGAACCCTTTGTAATTTTAAACGCGGTGCACAGTGGCAGAATAGTTGGCAACCAAGTCCCGACGTTTGGCAAGTCGAAGCAGGCAGATTAAGTCAAAAAGCACATAATCAACCGGGTACACTGACCTTATTAAACGCTCCCAATAATAATCGTTATGCGTTAGCTGTGAGGTTTGAAACTGGAGAAGCACTAGATGGTACGCTTGGCATTCAGCTTGATGACAACACTAAAATTCAGTGGAACCCGAGTCTTTTTAATTGGCAACTCATTCAATCAGACTCAACAGAACTTGCAAGCGACCAGTCAATATTTAGTGTACCGAGCATGCCTTATGTAAATGAGCTTAATCAAGGTGAAATCAGTAACAATCTGCTCAATGAGTTTGCTAAATCAGATTACCCGTTAAGCCAAGACGCAAGCGTGGTCACTGGCCCCGTTGACCAAATTAGTTGGACTTTGAACAGTGAGAATACGCGGTACTTATATCAGTTAAACCAAAATGGTGACTCGATTGAGGTTTATCGTCCACAAACAAATTGGGATCTGATTATTGATGACAAAACCCTGTTGTTTTGGGCAAATGGTCAGTTAATATTTAGTTGTCAGTTAGCACATGTGCTAAATAGTGCACCACAATTGTTCTTCAATAACAAAGTTATTATTTCTGAAATTGCTCACCTGATTAGTCCGCAAGCTCAAGTTAAATATAAAGATTCTAGAGGTGTGTTAATTCAAGAGCAAAGCTTGGACGATAAACAAGTTGTGGCACATCAAAAAGTGACCGATAACCTAGGCCGCGCGGCGGTTACATCTAAAAGTGTTTTTGTAAAAAATAGTGAAAACCCACTATTTAAATACGGTTCTAATTTGGCAAGCCTTAATTGGCATACAGGGAAAATGACTGGGCTTGTTGATACTGCCAATCCAGCAGACGGGGGTTACAGCTATACCCGTGAAGTATATGAAACATCGCCACTGGCACGAGTAAATAAAATTGGTAACCCTGGGGCTAAATTTCAGGTAGACGCACATCCGAGTGTTTACCAATATACTAACGTAGACAATAAGTTTTACAAACTTGTCTCTACCGATCCAAACCAAAATGTTTACTATGAAATTAAAAATCAGCGCGATCAGCTTTTAAGTAAAGTGTCGATTAATGGGGAAGGGCAAAACAAAAGTACCACCTTATTTGATGATGCCGGAAACGCAATTAAAATTCAGTCGCCAAACTATTTTTCTCCACCTACAGGCTCCGTTCCTGAAGATTGGGTGATAACTCAAGCGTTTGATTTTAATGGTAATATGATATCGAGCACTCAGCATCAGCAAACAACGAACTATGTTTACGATAAAAGTGGTCGAATTCGCTTCGTACAAGACCAACAGGGGCAACAAAGTGGTAACTACAATTACGTAAAATATAACCGTGTGGGGCGGGATATTGAAAAAGGTTATGTCGTCGGTAGTTGGGATCACACTGCGTTGCAAGCGCATAGCGATGTAAGCCCTAATTGGCCTGCAACGCCTAACACTTGGCGACAAAAACTATGTTACGACGACGCATCTGTCAATGCGATAGGGCGAGCTTATAAAACTGAGTCCAATAATGGTATCGCAGGGCAAACGGACGTTAATGAAACTTTCTCATTTGATGTGTTCGGAAATACAACTTTGCGTACGCTGTCGGTCGCCGATTTTGATGGCAATCAACAACAAAGCGTGCAGTACACGTTTGATAATTTAGGTAATACAGCGAAAACTATCTACCCAGACGGCACTGCAGACGGATACGCTATTTACTTCAATACAAATAGGCAAAACCTCGTTAGCGCGATATCTGGCTCCCCGAGTTTTGACAGTCAAATAGCTGGTTTTAGTTATCTGGCAAACGGACAAGTGTATCGAGAGCAAGTGATAACTGAGGCGGGGTTGCAGATAATTCGCGAGTTGAACTACAACTCACCAGAATGGTTAAAAGAAATAAACCAAACTTTGGCTGGTGCAAACAAACCTTTGTTTGAACAAACACTTTCTTATTCTGAGGGCGGATATGAGGGGGCTGCATATTTTGACGGCACCATTGCCTCATCAACCACGGCTATTAACGACAAGCCCACAAGCCAATTTAAATACGCAGTTGATGATGTTGGCGGTATTACCGACGCGAATAGCGAATTAAGCCCAGAGCACACTTTAAAAATAAATGGCAGCCGTGGCTATGACAACAACGGCAATATTAAAAACGTCACCTTTGGCAGTAGTGACTACGTTTATAAATATATTTCTGGCACGCAGCAAGTACAATCCATTACAAACAGCACCAGCAATAATACCGTGTTAGCAGATTATGCGTATGACCTCAATGGCAATGCGACGACAGCGAAATTTAATACTCATTTGTCTTTGCAACCACATGAACTTGGATTGGACTACGATCCCGGTTCCAAAATGACAACACAAATTACCGACACGGGAGGCCCTGAAAGCAATACGTTGCACTTTGCGTATGGGAGAGGTAATCAACGAGTATTAAAAACGGTTCAAGGTGCAAGTGGCGAGTACCAACAAAAATTATATGTCAGGGACTTAAATGGTAAGCCGTTAACCGAGTTCACTAAAATTTCGAGCCAGCAGCACGATGTGGCGACTTCATCTATGATCTACTTTTACGGCCCAACTGGACTAATTGCGTTCAGAAAAGGCAATAAAAATTACAGTGTAGGTAAAGACCATTTAGGCTCGGTACGTACAGTATTTGATGAAAATGCCCAGATAATAGCGCAATACGATTACCTAACATTTGGTGCACTTAGCAAAGCCATAGAGCCTGAACCAGGATTTCTGCCTTATTTGTTCACTGGCCAGGAATTTGATCGCGAAATTGGCATGTACAACTTTGGAGCTCGTTTCTATCATGCGGAATTAGGCCGCTTTATTGCAACCGATCCTGACAAACAGTACTTTAGTCCATACATTTATGCGTCCAATAATCCTGTACTTTACATCGATCCAACAGGTCGTTTTTCAATCTCTAGCCTGTTTAGTGCAATCGCAGGCGCAATTATAGGTGCTGTTGAAATACTGGTCGGAGTAGTCATCGATGTTGTCGCTGGAGTGTTAGAAGTTATCACCGGAGGCCTGTCCACCCCAGCGTCAGCAGCATTAGCCGCAGCTGCAGGGGCTTTTTACGGTGCGGGTGTCTCTGCGATAACTTATTCAGTGTTTAACGCGACCGATTTTAACTGGAAAGAGTACGGTGTTGATATGGGTATTGGTGCGGCCGCTGGCTTTATCACTGGGGGCTTGTCCGTTTTTGCTGGTGAAGCTGCGGGTAGCATTGCGGCGTCGGCTTCTAAAGGCGTAAAAGCATCTACCAGTGAGCTATCCAATGCAGGTAAAGTGCTTAATGGGGCAAAAAAAGGCGTTGTTTGGCTTGGAGAAACCGTTGCCGATACACGTGCTGCTCCGGGTATAAAAGGCTATATTACCGACGCGACAAAAGCTATTGCTAAAAGTGAAGCAATAGGCATTACCAAAAATACCGCAATGAATCTAGCATCAGGCAATGATTGGGATAGCGGGTTAGGGCAGACTGTGTTTAGTGCAGCACTTTCTGGGGCTGTTTCAGGTGGCAAAGTGAAAAGCCGCGTATCTGGTAATTATTCAGAGTAAATTAGAGATATTTATGCCTTTTGAGTTCTTTTTTCCTAAAACATTTTACTATGAGGATCAGGTATTGTCTGACGAGCAGAATAATCTGCTCGCTCGGGCAGTCATCGCGCTAAAAAAGAATTACCGCACTCCACGCGCGATAACCTTTATACAACTTACCAAACAATTAACAATATTTTGCAACAAGCGCCTTTTGACTTATTACAAGCGCGTTTAAGTGAAAATATAGGTGCCTATTTGGCTCAAATAGAAACCCGTGAAACGGCAAACCCTATTATCACTAATTCGTGGGTAAGCATTTCATCTAAAGGGAATTATGAACGTATGCACTCGCATCCGGGATCATACATTAGTGGGGTATATTACATAAAAGCACCAGATAACAGTGGCGATATTTATTTTGAGAACCTAGAAGACAATATGTGGTTGTCGCAGAGAACCAAACGTGAAAACTTTAACACTGTTAGTTATCCAGCAATTGAGCGTAGGCTTATCTTATTTAACAGCCAAGTACCGCACCATGTTAGCCAAAACGAATCCGAACATGACCGCATCGCATTAAGCTTTAACGTCGCGTTTAGTTAATTAACCAGAGCAACGAGCGTGGAAACCTTATATGTCAGAATTTGAAAACGTTGTTTTAGTGGATGAGCAAGGAAACGAGACAGGACTTATGCCTAAATTAGAAGCGCATCAAAAAGGGGTGCTACATCGCGCATTTTCTATCTTTATTTTTAACGCAAATAACCAGTTAATGATCCATCAAAGAAGCGCTAATAAATATCACTCAGCAGGGTTATGGACTAATACATGTTGTAGTCACCCACGTAAAGGTGAGTCTGTTGTTGACGCAGGTCAGCGGCGATTAATGGAAGAGATGGGTTTTACTACCCAGCTTACAGAATTAATTCACTTCACTTATATTTGTAAAATGGAAAACGGGCTATTCGAACATGAGTTTGATCATGTTTTAGTGGGCTATTACGACGGTAGTCCAAAAGTTAATCTTGAAGAAGTATCCGATTGGCGCTGGGAAAACCTAGATGATATTCAATCACAATTAGCGACTAACCCCGAGCATTATACTCGTTGGCTACCCATTGCCCTGCAAAAACTACAGCCATTTCTTGTTGGATATTAGCCTTTTAGGATTGAAATTTATTCAATCTATATCCAAACCTGACGAATCCCCACGAAATGAATTAAAAAAAGATGAGTAAAGGGGATCGACCTTCATGACTAATTGTGATCAAATTACTTCGCCAAAAACAACTTAAAACAATAGCCATGAAGATCACAAATATAATACAGAATGATATCGCTGCTGCCTACCCTGAAATTCACTCTACTCGATTAAACACGTTATTTACCTTCATTGACTCTGGTATGTATGATCAACGTGTGTCTGTGACATATTTAGGTGGGGGATTGAAAAGCTTATCAAAAATAACAAATAAAAATGATATTAAACGCGCTGACCGCTTAATCGGTAACACGCTCTTACACAGCGAGCGCCTTTTCTTTTATGGCTATATGTCAGCGCAGTTAATTGGAAATAAAAAGTCCCCCATCATATTAGTCGATTGGTTACCTATTAATGGACAAGGGATGTTTCAAGTATTGCGCGCCAGTATTCCAATGAATGGGAGAAGCTTAACGCTCTATGAAAAAATTCATCCTGAGAGCGAACTGAATACCAATAAAGCACATCAAGCATTTTTAGACACGCTCGAACAAATATTACCTGAAGGATGCATGCCAATCATTGTGTCAGATGCTATCTATCATGCCCCATGGTTTAAAATAGTTGAAGAAAAAATTGGTATTGGATAGGGAGAGTAAGAGGGTGAGTATCTCTCTCCCAAGATAAGCAAGAATGGAAAATCAGTTATCAATGGTTTGCCGATGCGCGTATTGGTAAGGCTGATAACCTTGGCTCAATTTACTATGGTAAAACGGCAAAGTTCCCGTGCAATGCAGCAATTTATAAGCGAACGCCAAAAGGCCGACAAGCGAAGAAAAAACGAGGCGGGACGTCACAAAGAACAACAGATAAAGTTCATCAAAAAGATGCGAAAGAGCCGTGGTTACTGGTGTTTAACTTGCTTGAAAGTTTATGAAGAGTGCAAAAACAGCAGTGAACCTTTATAGCCAACGTATGCAAATAGAAGAAAATTTTAGAGATACAAAAAATAATAAATTAGGGATAGGCTTGGAGTGCGCTAACTCCCGAAGTGTTAACCGATTTGATAATTTACTGCTTATAGCGGCGCTTATTTTATATTTATTATGGTGTATAGGTGTGCCGCAGTCATGAAAAAGCTCCACTATTCATTGCAAGCGAATACACAAAAAGCGCGAATGGTATTATCAATAATAACGATTGCGCGTGAAATCATTGATGACGATAGGTATTTCATACCATTAGAAGAGTACATTTATGTATTGTCCGAACTCTCAAATTTAACAGTCAATATTGAGGGATTACATGAATAAATATTCGTGGGGATCCCTCAGGTTTAAATCTATATAATTTACCTCCCTCCAATATCGGCACTTTTGCAGATAGCTGGCACACGATGTAGGTTTGCTTAACTCAAGCGAACCTATATTTTACAACGCATTAAATTATGAGTTGAATGCTACAACTTAGCTTTCACATTGCAACTTTCCTAGATAAATTCGCCATTTGGCAACAAAACAGTTAATTTCAAAATATCCTTTCAGAATTCTTATAATAAATCTCAAAAAAATAATGTAACTTACTGATTAAAAATAAATTAATTATTTAATAGCCGCAAATAAATCCGATGTCATTTCCATGTTCATATTCAGTTTATTTTGAAGGCTAACCTAAACGCCCCCTTTATTGGCTTTTTAGCCAAAGTGTGTCTTTTTAATTAAACTTAACAAATTGATTTATAATGGTTTATTCTTTTTAGTTGAATGGCTGTTGCTAAATAGCAACAATAACATCTCCCCAAATTAAGCTTTTCTCGCTTTATATCATTTAAATCATTGTTTTTAAATAATAAATAAAAAGTGGCACCGAAGTTGTAATACCTAGAGTGTATTAAACAAAACGTGATGAAAGCCAAAGGCCTTAATCGCAACAACCCAATGAAGGAATACTATTATGAAAACATTTCAATCAATATTAGTACTAATGGCGCTAGCTTCTTCATCAGCGGCTTTTGCAGCAACAGATTTTGATACGCTAGACTTAGATGGTAATGGCGCAATCAGCCAAGCCGAAGCTTCAGTAGATGCTGAGCTTTTAAGCAAGTTTAATGAACTCGATACAAACCAAGATGGTGAGCTATCTGAAGATGAGTTTTCTAAGGCCTAAAATTAAAGCCTTAAACAGTTAATGCTCTGTAATGTTATCTAAATTCTGAGTTGCCAAAGACAACCTAAGTAGGCAAGGGAGCTTACTAAAAAGAATAACCAGGAAGTGACTAGAGAGCACTATAGAGCAAGTTTATTTAGGACACCGCATACTTTTGAAGGATTAAATTATGAAAAAGCTACAATCAACATTTGTACTTATGGCTATTGTTTCTTCGTCAGTAGTATTTGCAAACACAGACTTTGAAACACGCGATGCAGACGACAACGCTTCAATTAGTCGCTCTGAAGAATCGGCGCAAGTGATAGATCAATTTGACGAGCTGAATGTTCAAAGTAGCGGTGGCCCGACAGAAAATGATTTTTTTGAATATTAATTTATAGACACTTTACTCCTAAAGGATCTTTGAAAAGGACTTCTTACCCCTAATCAGGTCACCCCTAATCAGGCCCAAAGCCTAAGGAAACGATTATGAAAACATTACACAAAACTTTAGGGCGTATTGATCTTTGTGCATTGAAATTTGTTCAATCTAGGGGAGATTAAATCGCGGCGCGAGGTTTGTAACCTAGTGGGCTAAGTAAAAACCGAGCAACAAAGAGTTAATCGTCCCTAGAAAGAACCCAAAGGGCAGCGCATGTTTGGTATTTATGCTGCGTTATCGCCTATTTATGGGGAATAACCACACTACATAGGCTCTGCCTTGCCTAAAAACCAAACATACTGCTGCAAATTCACCCACCAAAGATCAACACGCCCTACCACTTGTAGCCCTAGCTTCTTCTTCAGCGGCGTTTGCTGCGGTAGATTTTGATTCTTTTGATACAGATGGCGACGGCGTAATTAATAAAACAGAAGCCCAAGTAAACTCGCAACTAGTACAGCTTTTTGATCAATTAGATGCAGATGGAAATGGCGAGTTATCTAAAGAAGAGTTTTCGAAGGTTCAGTAATAAGCTCTATGTAGAACCTTACCAGTCATACTCACAAAGCAGCTAAGTAATTAATACTTAGCTGCTTTTTTGTGCATTTAATTTAATATATTACTTTTTAGTCACCAAAGTGGTGCAAAACTTGAGTTTGAATAGTGTCAAGTTACTGATTATTAAGTTATTTTATTGTTGGTTTTAAACTTGCAAATCTATTTATAACTTAGGTTAATGAGTATTTAAAATGGCGCGAATGAGTTATATCAGTAGTGTTGAGCGCTACCACGAATATGAGCATGTAATACACAGTTTACTTGAATCTATTTTAATGAGTATTGAGGACGGATTAACCAAAGAGCGTGATACCCGCTACCTGATTAAGCAGTACCCATTTTTAGAATTACAATATTGTTTAAATGCAGAAGGTTTGCAGCAGGGTAATAATGTCTGCTTTAAACGCGCATACAGCAAAAAACTAGGTGAAAGTGGTAATCAACAAGATTTAAGCGAGCGACCCTATTTTTTGAACGCTAAAGCAAGTGATAAAGTGTGCTTTACTGATCCCTACATTTCTATAGCGACTAACCATTTATGTATATCGGCGATTAAAGAGCTAAAAAAACCAATTAATAATCAGCATTACTTGGTCGTTGATGTGAGCTTAACGCAGCTTATTGAGTTTGTAATGGGTGATACTGCGCGCGCTAATATGTCGCCTTACTTCAAAGCAGGTTACGGTATTATTGTGGCGTGCTTATTTTGCTTAGTATTATTTTTATTGAATATCGTTTTTAGTGATATATACGCGCTATTAACCCATGTAGATACCTCATCAGACCCACTTGAGCCTTTTAGTATCATTATTTACATCACTTTGGCACTAGCAGTGTTTGATTTAGGTAAAACAATACTCGAAGAAGAAATCCTTATGCATAAGGATATTTTTAGGCACTCGTCTACGCGGCGCACTATTACACGGTTTATCTCTACTGTGTTGATTGCTATATCAATTGAGGCGCTGTTAACTATGTTTAAAGCGGCGTTGGGGCAATCGGAATATTTAATGCCTGCCATAGCGATGATGCTGGCAGTGGTAGGGCTTTTAATTGCACTGGCTATTTATGTTTATTTAGGGGCAAAGGCCGAAACGCTATTAATGCGCGCTCGTTTAAAACAAAAATCCTCCAAGTAGGAGGATTTTTATATTACATAACTCTATTTAATAGCTATTTATTGCTTATCTTGCGCGCGCTTGGCTTTAAAGTCAGACTCGCTCGTCCACTTTGGCCAATCGCCATTATTTGCAAGCTGTGTGGCTATATCAACAATAAGATCTATATCTTGCTTAACACCACCTAACGACCAATCAGCTGAGTAGTCGTCTGCTTCTTTATGGTATTTATGCGCAATGTACTCAGGATCGGTATCACCCAGACTCATAAATAATAAACTAGGCACGCCTTGCTTAGAAAGCGAGAAATGATCTGATCTAAAAAACAAGCCATTTTGCGGGCGAGGATCCATTTTAACAAAACGGCCTTGTGATTTTGCAGCTTTTGCTAAATAGTTTTCCATTGTCGATAAATCTTTACCGTATTGTAAAATGTAGTCAGTGCCATCAAGCACGTTCATGCCATCAATATTTAATAGACCGACCATTTGTTTTGTAGGTACAACCGCACCCGATGCAAATTCTTCAGAGCCAATTAACCCCGTTTCTTCTGCTGTAAAGTTAGCAAAAATAATTGAGCGTTTAAATGGCTTTTGCTTGTTCTTTTTACTCATTATACGTGCTATTTCAAGCGTGGCTGCAGTGCCTGAAGCGTTATCTACCGCGCCGTTATAAATCTTAGGGCCGGTGTCAGTTTGTTTAGTACCAAAGTGGTCCCAGTGAGCGCTAATAACAACGTATTCGTCAGGCGATTCGCTTCCTGTAATTTGTGCAACTACATTATGTGATTTGGCATGTGACACTTCGTTTTTAAAGGCAAGGTTTGCTTTTAAGTTAAGTGGCGTCGCTTTAAAGTCGTCATTTAATGCTGCTTGTTTTAAATCTTGATAGTTAAGCTTTGCGGCGTTAAACATTTTCTCAGTCGCATCAATTGTTAGCCAGCCCATAACCGGTAATTTTGACGCGTTTAAGTTGTTATCCATTAACGTGTATTTAGTGCCGGTGTTTGAACTTTCAACTACGCCCCAAGGATATGCCGCAGGGGCTGTTTCATGAACAATAAATACAGCCTTTGCACCTTGGCGAGCCGCTTCTTCATATTTATAAGTCCAGCGACCGTAGTAGGTCATTGCATTACCAGTAAAAAGCGTATCGTTTTGAGTCGCAAAGCCTGGGTCGTTAACTAGCACAACCACTGTTTTACCCGTTACATCAATATTTTTATAGTCATTCCAGTTATATTCTGGCGCATTAATACCGTAGCCCGCAAATACAACGTCAGAGCTTCTTACATCAATTAATGGCTGAAGTTGCTCGGTACGTGCGGTAAAGTCTTTACCTGATTCAAAGCTCAAATCACCTACCTTTAACTGCATATTCTGATTAGCTGTCACCATTGCCATTTTTACAGGCTGTAAGTATTTGCCTTTATAAGCGCCGGTTAACCCCAGCGCTTTGTATTGCTCGCTTAAATAGCCAACGGTTTTCACTTCACCATGAGTTAGCGGGCCTCGGCCTTGAAAGTCATCAGAGGCTAGCGTTTTAATATGCTGTTTAATATTGCTAAGGCTTACACCTGCTGTATTTTCTAATGGAGTTTGTTCGCTTGCAGGCTCTGAGCAGCCAAAGAGTGCAACTAGCAGGCTTAGGCTAGCGCTTTTTAAAAGAGTAGATGCCATAGTCTTCATATTGTTATTTAAATAGGCTTTCAATATAAAGGAAGCACCGCAGCGATGTCGAATTTTTATAGAGAACTTTTCATTCAATTGCAGATTAACTATCAGTCATTAGTAAAAAACCAGCGCAAGCTGGTTCTTTTAACTTTAAGTAATAAATTATTACTTAAGCATCCGCTAATTTCACGCGGATCTTACTTTTATCAACAGTAGATTGGTTAAGTGCAGTAATTGCGCTTTTACTTTCTATGTCGTTTGGCATTTCTACAAAGGCAAAACCTTTAGATTGGCCAGTTTCTTTATCAAGTACCAAGTTACAGGTAGTCACTTTACCGTGCTCTGCAAATAAAGTACGAAGCTCATGCTCAGTGGTAGCACGAGACAAGTTACGAACTAATAGTTTCATAATGAACCTAAATAATTATGTCAGTACTAATTATCTCAAGTAACTCAGGTTTAACCTAATTTTATTTTAAAACAAATATAAATAAACACTCGATAGAAATAATTTTTTGTATCACTATGAAAATAATAGATTTTATAATTAAATTTGAAATATCAGTAAATTGGTAATGTTAATTGGTAATTGAATTGTGGTTATTTGTACAATAAATTGGTAAATTCACATTTAATTAACTTGCTATTAACCACAGAACTAATCATGTCTAAATATACCCTTAAACCGTGCAATACAGTTACAGCTATACTTCTATCTTGTTTAGTTACTGGTTGTGGCAGCTCAGGCTCTGATCCTACGGTGCAAAATAATGAAGCGATTTCTTCACAAACGCCTGCAACAATTGCTGGTAACACTCTAGGTGAAGTTATTAGCGATAGTAATGATGCAATAACAGGCTCGTTAACTATTGCGGATCAACAATCAGGTGAAGCTGCTTTTGCAGCACAAGAAAATAGCGCTACAAGCTATGGTTTTTTTAGCTTAAATGCTGGTGGAGATTGGTCATACACACTTGACGATTTAAACGCATCAATAACATCTTTAAGTGAAGGTGAAACACTACAAGATACAATAACAGTAAACTCTGTAGATGGTACTAGCGCACAAATTATCATAACAATTGTAGGTGCACCAATAGCTCAAGCTGATGGCTTTGAAAAAATATCACACGTTTTATTGCGATCAGATGGCGTTAATTCGGGGCTTGACGCATACACACTTATTGAAAATGCCTTCGGCGAAGGGTCAATTGAATCTCCAGACTTATACGCTGGCAATCATGAAAGTGTTGTCCATATTATTGAAGATACCGATACGATAATTGGTAACCATTTTGTCTTTTTAGCTCACCGAGATGATGACCAAGATAAAGACAAAGGCGCAAGTGATAGACAACGTAACGAAATAAAAACCTACGATAAATCACCACAAGAAACACTGGCGTTTGAGGGTGAGACATTTCAATATAGCTGGAAATTTAAAGTAAGCAGCGAGCTTGAGCTTACGAGTAAGTTTAGCCATTTTTTTCAAATAAAAGCCCGAAATGACAGCAACGATAATACTAATGGCAACGACGACCAGCCTATTATTACGCTCTCTGGGGCTCAAAAAACAGTACAGGAAATCAGCTGCAAGTGCGATATAGTGCAGGCTTTGATGAAAACGGTAACAGCACAGGGCTTGATAAAAACCTCATTGAAACCGACTGGTCACTCATTACAGATGAATGGGTCGAAGTATTTGTACAAGCTACATTTAGTGAAAATGGCAAGTTTGATATGACGTTAACGCGCTTAAGCGACAACGCAGAGATATTTAATATAAGCGAGCAAAACATAGATATGTGGCGCGGCTTTAGTGATGCTGATTTTGCTCGTCCTAAGTGGGGAATATACCGCTCAATTGTTGAAACCGACAGCCTTCGCGCTGATGAAGAACGTGTTAGGTTTGCTGATTTTTCTATTACAAAAGGTAAGATAGCGCAGTAAGCTATTTTATCAATTAGCATGAAAAAAGCCGTTAATGATTCTGCATCATTAACGGCTTTTTTAATTTTTTGAGAAAAGTGATTATTTCACTTCTTTACCCGCTGCTTGTTGATCAGCATGGTAGCTTGAACGTACAAACGGACCAGAAGCCGCGTGAGTAAAGCCAATTTCGTCTGCATACGCTTTTAAGCCGTCAAACTCTACTGGTGGCACGTAGCGTTTAACCGGTAAGTGATGCTTAGAAGGTTGTAGGTATTGGCCTACAGTTAGCATGTCAACGTTGTGTGCACGTAAATCGCGAAGTACTTCTTCAATTTCGCTAATTTCTTCACCTAAACCAACCATTAAGCCTGATTTAGTTTTTACTTCTGGATGAGCTTCTTTAAAGCGACGAAGTAACTCTAATGACCATTTATAGTCAGCACCTGGACGAGCTAGTTTGTACAAACGTGGCGCAGTTTCAAGATTGTGGTTAAACACATCTGGTGGCGTCTCGATTAGTATCTCTAGTGCGCGGTCCATACGACCACGAAAATCAGGTACTAAAATTTCGATAGTGATAGTTGGATTATGTTTACGAATCTCGCGAATACAATCTGCAAAATGCTGTGCACCACCATCACGTAAATCATCACGGTCAACCGAAGTGATTACAACGTAGCTTAGCTTCATATCTTTAATAGTAAGTGCTAGCTTTTCAGGTTCAGTGGCATCAGGTTTTAATGGGCGACCATGAGCAACATCACAAAATGGGCAACGACGAGTACAAATAGCACCTAAAATCATAAAGGTAGCTGTACCGTGGTTAAAACATTCAGATAGGTTAGGGCACGAAGCTTCTTCACATACCGAGTGTAAGCCATGCTTACGTAGTGCTTTTTTAATACCGTCAATACGATCGGTTGATTTAGGTAAGCGAATTTTTAACCATTCTGGCTTACGCAACATTTCAGTTTTTTCTGTAGGTAAAACTTTTACTGGGATCAACGCCATTTTTTCTGCGTCGCGTAGTTTTACACCTGGTTCCATTTTGACTGGTTTATTCATTCGTTTTCAAACCCTTCAGTATGCTTAACCTGTGTTGCATTAAGCTTATTGATCATGTGTTTTACCAATCCTTCACCCGCACTTTCTAGGTTTTGAGGACCATCTAATTCTTTAGTTTGCACCATATTCATGCCCGCATAACCGCATGGGTTAATGCGTAAAAATGGACTTAGGTCCATGTTAACATTTAATGCTAAGCCATGAAACGAGCAGCCACGACGAACCCTTAACCCAAGGGATGCAATTTTGCTGTCGTTAACGTATACACCTGGTGCATCAGCTTTAGCATAAGCTTCAATACCATACTCGGCGAGTGATTCAATAATGCACTCTTCAAGCCACGTAACCAGTTCACGTACACCAATCTTTAAACGACGTAGATTAAATAATACATACATCATTTGCTGGCCAGGGCCGTGGTAAGTTACTTGCCCGCCACGGTCAACTTTAATCACCTCAATGTCGCCAGGAGCTAGTAAGTGTTCGTCCTTACCAGCCTGACCTTGGGTGAATACACTCTCGTGCTCTACAAGCCAAATTTCATCTGGCGTATTTTCATCACGGGTGTCGGTAAAGTCCTGCATTTTTTGCCAAATAGGCATATAACGCTGACGACCCAGTTGGCGTACGATCAAAGTGTTTTCGTTCACAACAAATCTCAACTATGGATTAAAGCATGTGGCGTACGTCATCAATATTGCTGATCACGTTGTAAATTTCTTCAATGTGTTTGCCACTAGTAACTGTTGCTACAAGGCTTACTGACTCGTAATTACCTTTGCTGCTTGGTTTTACTTTAGGGGCATAATCGCCAGGTGCTATTGGTTGTAACTTAGCTAAAATTTGATCAGTTAAGTTTACGTTAGCTAAACCCATTATTCTGAATGTAAATGGGCAAGGGTACTCTAAGTACTCATCAAATTTTGTATCTTTAACAGGTTGAACCACGACGGTGACTCCTCAAACAAATAAAGTATTGGCTCTGAGCAAAATGCTAGGCGCTAAACTGAAAGGGTTATGACAATCTTGAGCTAATGCTGCTTTTTTGGAGTGCCAAAAATAACAACTCAATATGATTGCTTTATATGGGGCGTATTCTAGCATTTTTCAAGCAAAAAAAACGCCTCATAATAGAGGCGTCTCGTTTAACTTTCACAATAGCTGTGAGTTTATTTTTACGTCTACATTATTTGTAAACGTAAGTAGTCATAAATCTTACTAAAGAAGCTGCCTTCTTCCACTTCTTCAAGTGTTACTAGTGGGTATTGAGCAATGTCTTCACCCTCTAATTGTAAGAATAACGTACCTACTTTAGTGCCTTTAGCGAGTGGTGCTTCAAGCGTGTTATCTAGCTCAAAGTTAGCTTTAAGGTTTTTATGTTGACCACGTGGAATAGTAATTGGTGTATCTTCTAAAATACCTAAAGATACATTTTCTTTGTTACCCATCCAAATACGTTGCTCAGCAAAGCTATCGCCGGCCTTGTACGGAGTAATTGTTTCATAGAAACGAAAACCGTAGTTAAGTAGTTTTTTATTTTCCACTTTACGAGCACGTTCGCTTGAAGTGCCCATTACAACGGCAATTAAACGCATACCATTTTTAGTTGCTGAAGTGACTAAACTGTAGCCAGCTTCCGAGGTGTGGCCTGTTTTTATACCGTCTACGTCTAAGCTTTCATCCCATAATAGTGAGTTACGGTTATATTGCTTAATACCGTTATAAGTAAACGACTTTTGTTTATAAAGTGCGTATTCATCCGGTACGTCACGAATAAGTGCTGCGCCTAAGGTTGCCATATCGCGTGGAGTAGTATAATGCTCATTCGTATCAAGGCCGTGGCTATTGATAAAATGGCTGTTACTCATACCTAATTTAGTAGCATGTGCATTCATTAAATCAGCAAATGCGCTTTCACTTCCAGCAATATGTTCAGCCATTGCAACACAGGCATCATTACCAGATTGAATAATAATGCCGTGGTTAAGCTGATCAACACTAATTTGCTTACCTACTTCAATAAACATCTTAGACGATTCAGGGAAGTTTTTAGCCCATGCTTTTTCACTCACAGTTACCATATCTGTTGGTGCAATATTGCCGGCTTTAATTTCAGTACCAATTACATAACTGGTCATCATCTTAGTTAAGCTTGCTGGAGCTAGCTGCGTATCAGCTTCACCTTGGGCAATTACTTTACCTGTTGTAAAGTCTACTAAAAAATAACCTTTTGCATTAACTTGAGGTGGTGCCGGGATAATTTGGGCGCTGGCTGAAAATACGGCGGCTGTACAAACTAAGCCGCATACACCTTTGAGGATTTTATGTTTAATAGATTTCATCATACTCATTAATGGTTAAAGTTAAAGATTCGCGTTACGCCATTTTAAAGGTCTTACTGAGTGTAAAGCAAGAACGCGTTTTGAAATTGATTTTGTTTTAATTTTTTTAATACTTCGTCTGCATGAGGGGTATCTTTTATTGGCCCTAAATGCAGTCTGTAAATATCGTCTTTTTGCACGATATTTGTTGGTAATTTGTATTGCTCTCGCAATGTGCTGGCAAGCGCTTCAATATTAGCAAGTGTACTACCTGCAGCTACCTGAATATAGGTTTGACGGGCAGATGCACCCGCAAGCGTAACGGCTTCTAGCTTAACCCTTGCTGTACCATGGGTGTAATAGCCTAGTTTGTAAGCGGCAGCGTACGAAAGATCAATTATTCTATCGTCATGAAATGGGCCGCGGTCGTTCACGCGCACGATTACTGATTTACCGTTCGCTGTATTGGTTACTTTAACAAAGCTAGGTAACGGCAGTGTTTTGTGCGCAGCAGTCATGGCAAACATATCGTAGGTTTCACCATTAGAGGTGTGATAACCATGAAATTTACGACCATACCAAGAGGCAATGCCTTCCTCAGAGTAGCCTGACTCATCAAGCATTGGCGAATAACTTTTACCAAGCACTGTATATGGACGACTTGCACTGGCGCTTTTAGTAACATCAGTGATTATTGCGTCTTGCATTTCAAGTGCAGTTGGGGCTCTAAGTGGTGCTGAATCATGGCGCATATGGTAGCGGTTACTTGAACTACTACATGCACTTAAGGTGAGTATTAAAAAAACAGTTATTAGAACACGCAAAGTGAATTTCATTATTTTAAAAGCATCCTTTTATCTGTCGCTATTGACATAATAATGCCAAAGCCAGCCATGAGCGTCACCATCGATGTTCCTCCATAACTGATTAGAGGCAAAGGAACTCCTACAACAGGCAATAACCCTGATACCATACCTATGTTTACAAATACATAAACAAAAAATGTCAGAGTGAGTGCACCTGCCAGTAATTTACCAAATGCATCTTGCGCATTAACGGCAATGTACAAGCCTCGGCCAATAATAAATAAGTACAGGCTAAGTAAAACACATACGCCGAATAAGCCAAACTCTTCGCTTAAAACCGAAAATATAAAATCAGTATGACGCTCAGGTAAAAATTCTAATTGCGATTGTGTACCAAGCAGCCAGCCTTTGCCTTCAACACCACCAGAGCCTATTGCTATTTTTGACTGAATAATATGGTAACCGGAACCAAGCGGATCGCTTTCGGGGTCTAAAAAAGTAAGTACACGTTGTTTTTGGTAGTCGTGCATACCATAGTGCCAAAATGGCCATGCAGCAAGCGCAACAACAGAACTTAAAAAGCCGATTAAGCGCCAGCTTAAACCGGATAAAAACAACACAAATATACCCGAACTCGCAATAAGTATAGACGTACCTAAATCTGGCTGTTCTTTAATTAATAATGTCGGAAGCATTACAATCATAAAGCCAATAATTAAATGCAGTGGGCGAGGTGGTAAGTGGTTTCTGCCTATGTACCAAGCCACCATCATTGGGACGGCTAGCTTCATTAGTTCTGATGGTTGAAAGCGAGTGATCCCCAAGTTTAACCAGCGTTGAGCGCCTTTTGAGCTGACCCCAAATAAAAGTACACCCACCAGCATGAGTAAGCCAACACAGTAAAGTGGGATAACTAAACGTTTAAGTGTTGCTGGAGAAAATTGGGCTAGAATAATCATGCCTATAACGGCTCCGCCCATGCGAGTCATATGGCGGATCATCATTGCTGTATCTTGCCCGCTTGCACTATATACAACGGTAATACTGCCAATCATCATGATAAGCAAAGCGATGAGTAATGGTAGGTCTAGATGCATTCGCATCCATATGGATCGTTTATCGTGTAAAATGGTCATTATTTTATATTCCCTGCAAGTTCAACAGGATTAGCTGCAAAATAGTAGTCCATTAATTGACGAGCAATTGGCGCACCTACCGAGCTTCCGCCCCCAGTGTTTTCTACAACGATAGAGAGCACAATTTGTGGGTTGTTATAAGGTGCAAAACCAACATAAATGGCGTTATCACGCTGACGCTCTTTTAATGATTTAGCGTCGTAACGTTCGCCTTGGGCAATGCTAACTACTTGCGCAGTACCTGTTTTACCCGCCGGATCGTAGCTTACACCTTTAAAAGCTTTGTGTGCGGTACCTGTTACTTTTTTTACCGTGTTATGCATTGCATCAATTGCAATGCGCCAGTTATCAGGGTTTTTAAGTATTACCGGCGGTTTTTCATCACCGTTAATTTGCGTTACTTGATCTTCTTTTTTTGCAACTTGAGCTAAATGCGGTGGATGATTAATCCCTTTATTAACAAGAATATTCGTTGCGTTAGCAATTTGAATCGGGGTTGCCGTCCAATAGCCTTGTCCAATACCTACAGAAATAGTATCACCTCGCCACCATGATTCTTTAAAGCGGCCTTCTTTCCATTCTTTTGAAGGTAAAATTGCAGTGGTTTCTTCATGAATATCAATACCGGATAAATCACCAAAGCCAAATCGCGCCATAAAATCGCTTATTTTAGTAATACCTAAGCGATAAGCTGCATCATAAAAATAAGTATCGCACGACTCTTCAATCGCTTTATATACATCAACATGGCCATGACCCCAGCGTTTCCAATCGCGCCATTTATGTTCCACATTTGGTATTTCAAAAAAGCCAGGATCCCAAATAGAAGTGCTTTCACTTACAATATTTTCTTCAAGGGCTAAAATTGCCATGTGAGGTTTAACAGTCGAAGCTGGCGCGTAACGACCTTGTGTTGCTCGGTTAATTAGCGGGCGATCTTGGTTAAGCAATGCTTTGTAGTTTTTGCTACTTATACCATGTACGAATAAATTTGGATCGTAGCTTGGATTTGAATAAAGTGCGAGTACGCCACCATCTTTTGCATCCATAACGACGATAGCGCCGCGCATATCCTTAAGCGCATGTTGTGCTATTTGCTGTAGCCCAATATCAAGCGTAAGTACAATATCACTACCAGGCTTAGGTTGGATCATACTGAGTGTGCGAATAACGCGGCCGCGATTATTTACTTCTACGCGCTGGGAGCCTACTTCACCGTGTAATAATTGTTCATAATATTTTTCTATGCCTAATTTTCCAATATCGTATGTGGCTCGATAATTGGTTGCTTGACCTTCTTGATCTAGTTTATTAAGTTCTTTTTTATTAAGCTTTGCCACATAACCGAGTGCATGGGTTAGGGTATCGCCAAAGGGGTAGTAGCGGGCTAGGCGTGCTTCAATACTAAAGCCTGGGAATTTATGTTGATTTACAGAAAACTTAGCGACTTCAGTTTCGTTTAAGCGTGCTTTAAGAATTTGCGATTTGAAACGCCGAGTGTGTTTAATATCTTTTAAAAAATCTTCTTTCTCTTGCTCACTAATAGTAATTATTTTACTGACTTGATCGAGCGATTCGGTTAAATCGTTTACATCTTCGGGAATGACTTCAAGATTGTAAACTGGTTTGTTTTCAGCAAGGAGTACACCATTACGGTCGTAAATTAAACCACGGTTGGGTGCAATAGGAATAACTTTAATACGGTTGTCATTAGAGCGGGTTTGGTAATCTTGATGGTTCTCTACTTGAATTTTATATAGGTTTGACAGCAAAATAGCCACCATAGCTAATACAAAAACAAAACCCACAAATGCTCGCCTAGCAAATAAATTTGCTTCTGCGGAGTGGTCACGAATAGTGGGTCTATGTTTTAGCATGGCAAGGCATTACTCGCGATGATAAGGATGGTTGTTATTTAAGCTCCAGCCTCTGTAAAGGCTCTCTGCAACAATAATACGCACCAAGGGGTGCGGCAATGTTAAATTAGATAACGACCATTTTTGCTCAGACGCTGCAATGCACTCTGGAGCAAGCCCTTCAGGTCCGCCAATAAGTAAACTTACATCACGACCATCGAGTTGCCATTTTTCCATATTTTTAGCAAGTTGGTGAGTATCCAGTGCTTTCCCTGTTACCTCTAACGTTACAATACGATTGCCTTTTGGAATAGCCGCTAATGTTTTTTCACCTTCAATGTGTAAAATGCGCTTTATGTCTGCGTTTTTGCCACGTTTACCGGCAGGGATTTCAATTAACTCAAGGGCCATATCTTTAGGGAAACGGCGCTGATATTCTGCAAATCCCGTTTCTACCCATGCTGGCATTTTTGTACCAACAGCAATCATTTGTATTTTCACGTATTACTTCCAAGCATTGTCTAAAATGAGTGCGTGTTTAGCCCCATAGTTTTTCTAGATCGTAATAGCTACGTGCTTCGTTTTGCATCACGTGTACAACTACATCACCTAAATCAACCAGTGCCCATTCGCCATCGCCTTCACCTTCATAACCTAATGGTTCTGAATCTGCGTGACGCGCTTCTTTTGCTAAGTGATCGGCAATTGACTGCACGTGACGTTTAGAAGTACCAGAACAAATTACCATGTAATCTGTAATATCTGATGTCTTTGTTACGTCAATATGAACGATGTCACGTGCTTTCATATCGTCAATTTTATCCATTGCAAAGGCGAGTAGTTGTTTTGAATCCAAGGTTTTGTCTCAATTTAAAAATTTAATGGCGCGCATTTTAACACGCTAGGCGTTTTTAAGCATCAATTTGATAGAGCTGATGCTGTTCTATGTAATGACTCACTGCAGCGGGTAATAGTTCATTCTTTTTATTGCTTTTTTCAGTTGTTCGCGAATTGTACTCGAAGCAGCATCGAGCATTTTACCCGGTAAAAAATAAAGTTTACCAGCAAGTGAGTGCTCAAGTAAGGTTGCTTCGTCTACATTCGCATCTTGCATATAGCCTTTTAGTTCACCACTTGCAGTACAATGTTGAGCAGGGCGCTGATATACCACAATATGACAAAGCTGCGTAATTGCCTTCCACTCAAACCATTTATCGAGATTGTTAAATGAGTCCATACCAATTAAAAATAAGATAGGTGTAGTAGGGTGCTCTTTACGAAGTTCTTGCAAGCTAAGTAACGAATACGATGGGCCGGCTCGGTTAAGTTCTCTTAAATCGAGTTTAAAATGAGGGTAGGGCACAATAGCCGCGTTTAGCATATTAATACGGTGCTGCGTACTAATACCAGGCGCTGCTTTATGCGCCGGTAATGCACAAGGCATAAAATAAAGCGTGTTTAAATTAAACGCATTAACACATTGCTGCGCCATATTTATATGGCCTAAATGGACAGGGTCGAAAGTGCCACCAAAAATTGCGATCATTTAACACCTATTAGCTATTTATTAATTAACCGCGTGGCACGGCATAGGAATGTTGAGCGGCTGGCAAAATTTAATACAAATATGAGCAAGCGCTTGGTAAGGGGCAATTAAATTACCTTGCTTATAACTGGCATCAAACAAAGCTACATCACTATTTATTTGTTCAAGTGTGTGTATGTTTAAGCGGTTAATTGCGTTTTGAACTGGCCCTTGCTGGTTTTTCCAAATAGCATTTTGTTTAAATAAATTAGCGATTGGTTCGCCATTTAATAAACCAAGTTGCACATTTATTAGCGTATTAAGCTCTTTGGTTATAGCCCATAAAATACTCACCACTTCGGTGTTATCGCTGGCAAGTTTGTTTAATACTTTTATAGCTTGTTTAGCGTGGCCATTTAATAGTGCATCGCTTAAATCAAAAATATCAAACTTGGCTTGGTTTAACAGCCCTTGCATTACTAATTGCTGAGTAATTAATGCATTGCCGTGCAGTAGTGAGAGCTTTTCAAGCTCTTGGAAGCACGCTAATAAGTTACCTTCTGTGGCATTTATTAAACTCAGTTTGGCATCGTTTTGCATGTTGAGCGATAAGCGTTGGCACTGTTCATCAAGCCATCGTTTTACATGCGTGCCGGTAAGCGGGTAGCAAGGTACAAATACGCCTTGCTTATCAAGGGCTTTAAACCATGCACCGCGTTGTACTTCTTGGCTGGCTTTAGCGCCTTTAACAATTAAAATAGTATCTGGATTAACCAGCTCAATTACTTTTTTAAAGGTGTTGCTGCCAATAACGCCTGGTTTTTGTTGGTTTAAATCAAGCTCAATAATAGTGCGCGCGCTAAATAGTGACATGCTTTGATATTGAGCTATGATTTCTTGCCAATCGAATCCTTGCATTAAAGTAAACTTAATTACTTCGTCAAAGCCTTGTGCTTTAGCACTGTCGCGAATTTGTTGTACGCACTGTGCTTCTTGAAAAGGCTCTTCCCCAAACACTAAATAAAAGGGCTTTAGCCCTTTATTTAATTCACTCGGTAGTTGATTAGCATAACAGCGCATTATAGTTGCGACAGCTCTCTAACAATACGACGACTGGCTTGCTCACGGATCTCGCTAATGAGTAGCTCAAGCTCTTTTGCTTTAGCTAGCGCATGATCTGGATCGTCTTGGTAATTACGGTAAAGCTCAAAGCGCTTTTCAATGGCTTTTTCGCCAGGGCGTTTAACTACATACGATACGCCATAAGCGAGTTCGTATTCAGCTACTTGACCATTTTGAAATAACGATAGTGTTTGACGTTCAATACTTTCTTTATACAAATATAATTGGGCTTTATCTTTAGCTGCTGATATTAGCTCTACATTACTCGCTCTTAGCTCGTTTTTAAGGCTTTCAAATAAGGCTGACTTTTCATCATCACCTACAAGAGTTAGCTGTTTTAGGTTATCAGGCATGCTAGAGGCTTTTTTTAGATGAAACCCGCAGCTAGTTATCAAAAAACAGACTAGCACTAAGGCTAGTCCGTTTTTAATGGCGTTAAATGCAGCCATATTAGTTAGCTACCACGTTAAGTAGCTTGCCTGGTACGTAAATGATTTTACGAATGGTTGAGCCATCAGTAAATTTAGTTACATTAGATTCTGCAAACGCAAGGGTTTCTACTTGCTCTTGCGTTGCATCAGCTGCAACGGTTAACTTAGCGCGGAGCTTGCCGTTTACTTGTACGATGATTAGTTTTTCATCTTCAACAAGTGCCGACTCATCAACTTTTGGCCATGCAGCATCCAAAATCTCACCTTCTTTACCTAACTCTTTCCAAAGCTCGTGCGATAAATGTGGCGTAATAGGTGCAAGCATAATAATAAGCGCTTCTAATGCTTCGTTTGCAATTGCTATATCTTGGGTATCTATTAAAGGTGCTTTTAATAATTTATTAGAAAGCTCCATAATAGCTGCAATGGCGGTATTAAAGGTTTGACGACGTTCAACATCATCAGTCACTTTAGCAATCGCTTTGTGTAAGTCGCGACGTAATACTTTTTGTGGGTTTGTTAGCGCTGATTTATCAAGTGCTTGGTAACCTACTGTTTTAACGTCTACCGCGTATTTCCATACACGTTTTAAGAAGCGATGCGCGCCTTCAACACCTGAGTCTGACCATTCAAGCGTTTGCTCTGGTGGTGCTGTAAACATCATGAATAAACGCACAGTATCTGCACCATATTGGGCAATTACATGTTGCGGGTCTATACCGTTGTTTTTAGACTTGGACATTTTGCTCATGCCTGATGAGAAAACTGGCTCACCGTCCTCTTTATGCCATGCTTTAGTCACGCGGCCTTTATCGTCGGTTTCAGTGTTTACATCACTTGGCGAGATCCAAATATCGCCGCCTTTTTCATCTTTACGATAAAATGTTTCAGCAAGCACCATACCTTGACAAAGTAAGCGGTCAAACGGCTCGTCTGAATTAACTAAACCAAAGTCACGTAATAATTTATGGAAAAAGCGCGAGTACAATAAATGTAAAATAGCGTGCTCAATACCACCAATGTATTGGTTTACTGGCAACCAGTAGTTAGCAGCCGCGGGATCTAGCATGCCTTCGTTGTAGCGTGGGCTACAGTAGCGTGCGTAGTACCAAGAAGACTCCATAAAGGTGTCAAACGTATCCGTTTCGTGAAACGCAGGTGCGCCATTAACTGTTGTTTTAGCCCACTCTGGGTCTGCTTTAAGTGGTGAAGTTACACCGTTCATTACCACATCTTCAGGTAAGCGAACGGGTAGCATATCTTCTGTTGCTGCAAGCTCTTTACCATCTTCGTCGCTAAGCATTGGGATTGGTGAACCCCAATAACGTTGACGGCTCACACCCCAGTCACGCAGGCGGAAGTTTACTTTGCGCTCACCAACACCGAGAGCTTCTAATTTATCCGCAATGGCTTTAAAACCAGCGTCAAAATCAAGGCCGTTAAACTCACCTGAATTTACAAGTACGCCTTTATCAGTAAACGCTGATTCTTTAAGGTTTACTTCAAGGTCTGAACCTTCAACCGGTGCAATGACTTGTTTTATATCAAGACCGTAAGCGGTTGCAAACTCAAAGTCGCGTTGATCGTGTGCAGGTACTGCCATTACAGCGCCTGAGCCGTAATGCATTAATACAAAGTTAGCAACCCAAATTGGTACTTGCTCGCCCGTTAATGGGTGAGTGGCGTAAAAGCCTGTTGCAATGCCTTTTTTCTCCATTGTTGCCATGTCTGCTTCGGCAACTTTGGTGTTTTTGCATTCTTCAACAAACATTGCAATAGCATCGCTATTTTTAGCCGCTTCTTGCGCAATAGGGTGACCACCGGCAACAGCAACATACGTAACACCCATAAAGGTATCTGGACGAGTTGTGTATACGCTAAATGTTTCGTCGTTATCGGTGCGTTTAAATTCAATATCACAGCCTTCAGAGCGGCCAATCCAGTTGCGCTGCATTGTTTTAACTTGCTCTGGCCAATCTTCCAACTGATCTAAGTCGTCTAGTAGCTCTTGTGCATAATCAGTAATTTTAATAAACCACTGTGGAATTTCTTTTTGCTCAACCACAGCGCCTGAACGCCAACCGCGACCGTCAATAACTTGCTCGTTAGCTAATACTGTTTGATCCACTGGATCCCAGTTAACTGTCGACATTTTTTTATACACTAGGCCTTTTTCGTAAAGCTTAGTGAAAAACCACTGCTCCCACTTGTAGTATTCTGGATGACACGTCGCAATTTCGCGATCCCAATCATAACCAAAACCTAATTGTTTAAGCTGTGTACGCATGTAATCAATGTTTTCGTATGTCCACTTAGCTGGTGCTGTTTTGTTTTTAATAGCGGCGTTTTCTGCAGGTAAACCAAACGCATCCCAACCCATAGGTTGCATTACGTTTTTGCCTTGCAGGCGCTGGAAACGAGAAACAACATCACCGATGGTGTAGTTACGTACATGACCCATATGCAGTCGACCACTCGGATAAGGAAACATAGAAAGGCAGTAATACTTTTCTTTATTCTCATCTTCAGTGACTTTAAATACCTGGTTTTCTTCCCAGTAGCTTTGTACTTTTGACTCTATATCTTGCGGGTTATATTGCTCTTGCATCTATGGTTCCAGACTTCTTGCAAACTAATAAAAAATTGCCGTTAGGATACCCCAAATAAAACACTATTCACAGCGTCAAAAACATGCTTTTATTAAATTGTAACTTTCAGTGCAGGTTAACCTGCTTTTTTATAATGTAGTTAGCTAAATACATAAGTTACAGACTGATTTAACAGCAATTTTGAAGGAGTAAAAAATGACTGATTACAAAGCATGGCTTAGCAGTTTTACTAGTTGGCTAAAAGATGTAAAAGATCATGGTGTAAAAGATGTAGTTACTGGGTTTGTTGAATCTGAGCAAGCAATCAAAGATTTAAGTCAAGAAAGGTATGAACTTTATAAAAGTTACTTAAAGCATGATATTGAACACATTATTGAGCACGAAGCTTATTACAATTCGCTTGCATGGCAAGAACTTAAAGAATCTTTATGGTTTGAACTCTCGCACATAGAAGATAAAACACAACTAGAGTGGCAATCTTTAAGCCAAGATTTTAAGCACAATGGGGTGTATCACGCAGGCGAATGGATAGCCATGGGCACATTAGTATGTAAGAATTGCAACCATAGCCACGACATTTATCACGCAACGCAAATAATACCTTGCACGCAATGTGATGGAATCTACTTTAGTCGTAAGGCGCTGAACCCTTAAATATTGGTATTAGGTGGCTGCGTGCCACTTAATACGCCCAAAAGCCAGTGAATATGCTGGTAAACAAAGAAGTTAGAATGACGAAAAAATTGCTGCCACTATCTGTTTCAAAGCTCGCACCGAGTATTTCTAGTAATCATGTACATACATGCATGAGTAACCCGTACCCAGAGCAACTTACTTTTATAGGCCAACAACGTGCCCAAAGTGCGCTCGACTTTTCATTAGGTATGGATTTACCTGGCTATAATGTTTATGTAATGGGCGAAGCGGCTCATGGACGTTATACGCTAGTCAAAGATAAACTTAAGCAACACGCAAAAGACAGAGCAACGCCTAATGAATGGTTGTACGTAAATAATTACGCCGATCACCGTGAGCCTATCGCACTTTTTATGCAAGCAGGGCAAAGTAAGCAACTTAGCGACGACATAGACTCATTCTTAGATGAAGTGCTCGACACTTTTCCAGCGGCATTTGATAATCCAGCGTACCAACGCAAGAAAAAATCAATCGATCGCGAGTTTAACGACGCTTACGACAGCGCAATTACCGCAGTTGAAATCGCAGCACTTGAGCAAAGTGTTGCTCTAGTAGAAGAAAAAAGCTCAGTGGGTTTTGCACCACTTGTTGATGGAAAACAATTGAGCGACAGTGAATTTGGTGAGCTTGAAGAAACATTGCGCGAAGAGTTTTTTGAAAAAATCGAAAAGCTAGAAGATGCATTAATAGAAGCGTTAATAGAGCTACCACGGTGGAAACGCGAATCAAAAGAAAAACTTCGTAATCTTAAAAAATCGACCGCAGAGCAAGCCACTAAACCACTTTTAAAAGACTTAGAACATAAGTACGCGACACACATTGGCGTACTGCGTTATTTAAAAGATATTCGCGTTGAAATTATCGACGCGGTACTTGAATGGCTAGATGACGAAGACGAAAGCGAAGAAAGCAAAGAAGACTTTGACCGCAAAGGTATGCTTACCGACTTTTTTGCACCTAACATTTTAGTTGAATTTAAAGAAGACGACGCAGCGCCAGTCGTTTATGAGCCAAACCCAACCTTTGGTAATATATTTGGTAAAATTGAATACGCTACATCCCAAGGTACATTGATTACGAGTTATCGCTCAATTCAGCCCGGTGCATTGCATCGTGCCAATGGTGGTTACTTAATAATGGATGCCGAAAAAATAATGGCTAATCCACAAGTGTGGGATGGTTTAAAGCTGTGTTTAAAAACACATCAAATAAAAAATGATTTACCCTATCAAGACAGCACAGTCGGGACAAGTTTTACGCTTCGCCCGCAACTTATTCCACTTGATGTGAAGATTATTTTATTGGGCTCGCGCGAGTTGTACTACACCATAGGTGAATACGACGAAGAATTTGCTGAGCTATTTAGAGTACTTGCCGATTTTGATTACTACTTACCAAGTAGCGATAAATTACAGTACCAGTTTATTACCAAAGTGACTGAGTATTGCGAGCAAACATTAAAATGCACCGCTACAGAGGCTGCTATGGTACGGTTACTTAAATTTAGTTACCGCCAAGCTGAGCATCATAATAAACTCTCGGCGCGCTTTGCTGATGTGCTTGAATTAGTTGCTGAAGCGAGTTATTACGCGAAACAAGATAACTTAACGGTTATTGATGCATACCATATTGACGAAGCCATTGAAGGCAAACAATATCGTACCGGTCAGATCAGCGAAAACATGCTTAGCGATATAAAAGAAGGCCATACACTTATTGCAACCGATGGCCAAGCTATAGGTAAAGTAAATGGTTTAACAGTACTACACATTGGCGATACCTCGTTTGGTACACCTGCGCGTATTACGGCAACTGTTTATGCAGGCGCCGATGGCGTAATAGACGTTGAACGCGAAGCCGAACTAGGTAAAGCTATCCACTCAAAAGGCGTGATGTTGCTTACCGGCTATTTAGGCAATAAGTACGCACAGCAGTTTAGCTTAACGCTTAGTGCTAATATTGCCATAGAGCAAAGTTATGGTTACATAGATGGCGATAGTGCATCTTTAGCAGAGCTTTGTGCGCTTATTTCATCTATTACAAGCCTCCCTATTAGCCAATCTATCGCGCTGACAGGCTCTATTAACCAACATGGTGATGTACAAGCTATTGGTGGCGTAAACGAAAAAATAGAAGGCTTTTTTAAACTGTGTAAAATGCGTGGTTTAACCGGTTCGCAAGGCGTTATTATTCCTAAATCAAACCAAGTTAACTTAGTACTTGATGACGAGATCCTCAACGCGGTAGAGGCGGGTAAATTTAATATTTACGCAGTTGAAACCGTAGATCAAGCGCTTAACTTATTAATGGATATAGAAGCAGGCGATATTATTGATGACCAGTATCCAGAAAACTCAGTAAACGGTATTGCGCTTGCGCGTCTAAAAGAGATTGCCGACATTGTAAATGGCGATAATGACGACGAAAAAGACGAAGAACTAGATAACGAAAAAGGTTAATAATGATCAATATAATTTTGGCGGTGGTTATCGCCATTTTTTGTTTTTTAATATTTAAAAATAGTAAAAAAGCAAAACAACAAGCAGGCGTAAATGCGCAAATAGGGGCAGATTACTTAGCCGCTAATTCAAAAGTAGAAGGTATAGTAGAAACAGCTTCTGGCTTGCAGTACAAAGTAATGCATAAAGGTGAGAGTGAAAACACACCAAGCTCAACAAGTATGGTTAACGTGCATTATCATGGCACGCTAATCGACGGCACAGTGTTTGACAGCTCAGTAGAGCGTAAAACACCGATTAGTTTTGGTTTGCACCAAGTGATTAAAGGTTGGACCGAAGGCCTACAGTTGATGAGCCCAGGCGATAAATACACGTTTTATGTACCGCATCAATTAGCGTATGGCGAAAAACGTGTAGGCAGTATTCCACCTGCCTCAGTACTTATTTTTGAAGTAGAGTTACTGGCAATTGAATAGTAATTTTATTTGAAGTAATAAACTACTAAGCCCTACTTTAATAAAGTGGGGCTTTTTGTTTTTAGCTAACAATAAAATTTACTCAAGGATTTTAATACGAGGTCGATACCTATAAAAGATGCAAGCTATTTTAGGGACAAAATAATGAAGATTTCAGCGGCTCCCATTCCATACCAAGTACATAGCTCAAATACTCAACCTTTAGCGCAATCAGATAAACTAGCTGTTGAAAAAGGAAGTGAGGAAGAGAATGAGGAAGAGCCAAAATATGTGTTATCAAAGTTTTTAGATACCAAAGCGCAAAAATACAGTGAAGATAACGCAACATTTGGCGATCAGTATAAAAATCTCGAAAAAGTATATAAACACTTCACTGGGCGAGTTATTGCGTTGCAAGAGCAAATTAATAAACTTAAACAAAGCCCCGTACAACGTAGTTTAACTATAAATACTTCTGTAAGTGAGCTAGATGAAAGTGATGCGAGTTTAACTTTAGACGCTGAGCACCTAGGTTCTAAAAAATATAAAAACACGCAACAGCAAGAGCAAATAGATATGTTAGAGCTGCAATTAGGGGAGTTAAAATCAGAGCAAGCGGCAATAAAGCAACAAATGGTTGAGCTGGTTATTAGTGAAATGAAAAGGCGGGGCGATCACGACTATACTGTATAGCGCCACTAACATGCTGGTGGGTTAGCTTTTAAATTCGATTTTACTCACTTCAAGTTTAAATTTACCTTCTTGCTTGCCTGCAATCATAAAGCCTAGCTGTTTTATATCATCAAAATCAATAATAGGCTGTTGCTCAAGCACTCGTCCGCGATACGTTAAAGTAAAATCACTCGGGGTAAAGTCGATTTCTACCCATTCGCTTTTTATTGTTTTAAATGAGTGGATGTACGCTGCGCCATCAAGGTAAGTAGTTGTTCTGAGCCTAAGCTGATAGATTTGCCCATCGCCTTTAACACGCAGCGCTATAGTTTTTGAGTTTTGACCTTGCGTGTCAATTTCGGTACGTATTGATGCAAAACCGCCGTTATTATCAAGCGAAACATTGCCTGTAAACAGCAAGCTATCTTGTGTTTTTGTTACTTGGCTATTAGATACGCCGCCCATTACAGAGTCGCTAATAACATACCATTGCTGATTTGCATTGGCCTCGCTTGTCGCTAAGACTAAGTTAAATACAAACAGTGACGAAAGCTGTTTAGTGGTCATGGTCGATCCTAATGAATTAACACTTTATTGATACGACTAAAAATATTAATAGTTCACAATGCTGAAAATCAAAAACTAGTATTGATATGCGCGAAATAACTTACTTTTATTTGATTAAGTCAATTTTGTTCAATACCAGCCTCTATTTAATGTAGATACTCACCATCAGTTTGAATTAATTAGAAAGTGAACCATGACTTTATCTTTAATTATGTCAATGTCGTTATTTGCATTAGCTGCGTCTTTATCGCCAGGGCCAGTTAATTTAGTTTCATTGAGCAGCGCACGGTATGGGCTAAGAAATGGCTTAATATTTATAACCGGTGCAACACTTGGGTTTATTTTTTTGTTTTTAGTTATTGGATGGGGTTTAAACTATCTTCTTGATAAATTGCAATGGATCACTGAAGTATTGCAATGGGCTGGTATTACTTTTTTACTTTATTTAAGTTATCAATTATTTGTAGATAATGGTGAATTAAACTCAGACAGTAATAAAAGTTCACCTACCTTTATTACTGGGGTAATCATGCAATGGCTAAACCCAAAAGCATGGTTAGCATCACTATCGGGAATTGCGACTTACATCCCTAATGCAGAGCTATTTGAAGTGTTTACGTTTGCCAGTGTGTATTTACCAATTTGCTGGTTGTCGCTGAGCGTGTGGGTATGGATAGGTATAGTGCTAGGGCAGTACTTTCAAAGTCCTGCAAAAATACGTTTTATGAATAAAGCATTGGCAGTGTTACTTGCCGGGAGTTGCTTTTTTATTATAAGTTAATGTGTTTTTATTCTAAATACAGCGTCGATATTGTGCTGGTGTTGCAGCAACCCGCTGTTTAAATACACGTTGAAAATGAGCTTGATCACTAAATCCTGCATTTTGAGCCACCGTTGAAATGGCATCGCCTTGCTTAAGCGCTTGTTGACTTAGTTGTATACGCAGATTTATCCGATAAGCATGTGGACTCATATTGAAGTGGCGTTTAAATGTACGTATCAAGTAGCTAGTATTAAAGCCAAATTTTTTGCTAATAACCTTAATTGGTTCGTCATCCTGACAATAAAGGGCGAGGTAGTTTGCAACTTTATACAGCCTATTAGGAGGTAGGCACGTATTTTCTTTAATATCAGTGCTATCGATGTATTCAAATAACGTAATCAAATACTGGCTAAGTAAAGACTCTTTTTCTAAAGAAGACAGCTTATTCGACATAAGGTTTCGGCAAACTAAAACAAACTGCTGGTAAAATACAGGGGTTGTTAATGTATCAGGTTGGCTATTACACCAGTGGTTACTTGCCCTTATATTAAACTTAACAAGCAATTGAGCTAACCAACTTTTATCTACATGCATCATATAATAAGCCCAGGGCGAGTTTTGGTTGGGGTTGCATGCGTGTACAGCATCGGGGTTCATTAGCACTAAAGTGCCTTTATCTATTTGGTAAAGTTTGTCTTCACAAATAAATTCACTTTGGCCCTCTAAAATAGCACCAATTGACCACTGAGCATGAGAATGGGCGGCGTAAGTTACTTTTCGACCATCCAAAACTTGCCTTAGTTCTACATAAGGTAGGGCGTTATCTCGCCAAAAAAGAGGGTATGTTGAAGGAATCATAATGAATCTTTTAATGAAGACTTACCGCCAGTATAGCAAAGTTGTAGTATGAAATTCACGCTATATAAAACACCTTTCCATAACTATTAAAAGTATGCTTAATTGCACGCAACTTGTTATGATAACTATTCTTATTAATGGTTAAGATAATAATATGCATGATCTAACTCGTGGCTCCATACCGAAGCATTTAATCAAAATGGCTATTCCTATGATGATAGGAATGATAATTCAAACATTGTATTTTTTAGTTGATTTATATTTTGTAGGTAATTTAGGTGGAAATGCTTTAGCAGGACTCAGCTTAGCGGGTAATGCAATGTTTTTAATTTTTGCACTCACGCAAATTCTTAATGTGGGAACAACCGCGTTGATTTCTCATGCAGCGGGTCGAAAAGATGCCAAAGATGCAAATGCAGTGTTTAATCAAAGTATGATGCTGGCTAGCTTAATGGCCTTGGTTGTCATGTTTTTAGGTTATTTAGGGTCTGATACATACTTAACTAGCATTTCAACAGACCTTGCAACAATTGAAGCGGGACAACGTTATTTGCATTGGTTTTTGCCGGGTATGGCATTGCAGTTTCCTTTAGTTGCAGTTAGTGCTGCGTTAAGAGGAGCCGGTATTGTTAAGCCAACTATGTTGATTCAAACCTTGTCTATTATCGTCAATATTATTTTATCTCCTATTTTAATTATAGGTTGGGGAACTGACTTTCCAATGGGTATAGCCGGAGCTGGGTTGGCAAGTACTATTTCGGTAGTTGTTGCGGTAGTAATGCTATGCGTATACTTTGTTAAGGCTGAAAAGTTCGTTACCTTTAAAGTCAGTTTATGGCGCGTAGATAGCGCTATTATAAAGCGCTTATTAGGGATTGGATTACCCGCAGGAGGTGAATTCTTTTTAATGTTTGCATATATGGGGTTAATTTATTGGTTAATTCAACATTTTGGACCTGAAGCCCAAGCTGGCTTTGGTTTAGGTTCTCGCATAATGCAGTCATTGTTTTTACCTGCAATGGCAATTGCGTTTGCTGCACCAGCCGTCGCGGGTCAAAATTTTGGTGCAAAGCAATTTGACCGTGTCCGAGAAACCTTTTTTGGTCAGCCCTAATGACATGTAGTTTAATGGCAGTGTTAAGCGTAGTTTGCTTTTTTATTCCAGAATTACTAGTGCAAGGGTTCTCTGATGATCAAAATGTTATTTTAGTTGCAGCTACATTTTTACAAATTATTTGTATTAACTTTATTCCTACGGGCATAGTGTTTACGTGTTCGGGGCTATTTCAGTCTCTCGGTAACACACTCCCTTCACTTTATAGTACTACACTGCGGATTATTTTATTTGTTTTACCAGCTCTTTTATTAAGCCAAATGGATGGCTTTAATTTAACGCAATTGTGGTATTTATCGGCAAGCACAGTTGTTGTTCAGGCAGTTATTAGTTTTATGTTATTACGCAGAGAGTTTAGGTATCGCTTACCTAAAAGTGAGCCTATTGATGAGCGCTTAGTAATTTTAAAGTAAATAAATTTATGTAATATAAAAAAGGAGCTGTATGAAATCATAAAGCTCCTTTTTAGTTTATTTATTTACTTTATTGAAGCTATAAATTCTTCATCAGCGTATAGATTCGTAAGCAATTTTTGAACTAATTCTACATAACTTCGCTGCCCGTTTGGTATTGCAATTGCTCCGAGAAAAGAAGAGTCGAAAGTGTGTTCGGCAGATATTACCTTATCAAATAAAGTAATATCGCCATCTGATACAGTAAATTTAACTTTTATAAACGCACTGCCTTCAGAGAAACCTGTTACATCAATGTCTTGCTCAATTACTTTTCCCGAGACTTGCTTTGTTGCAACGCCAGACCATAGTTTTGCTAGTTTTAATTCTTGTATCAAAGCGCTCTCAATATATTCACCATAGCTGTTGCCTACTGATGAAACAAGAGGTGAGCCTCGAAGCGATATCTTATTTAATTTTTTTCAGATTCAATTTTTCCGACTGAGACTGGTGTATTAGACTCTTCTTTTAGTTTAGAAACGTTGCTGATATCTGCACTATAAGGTGGAACTTGAATGGTACATGCACTTAAAAATAAAGCTGCGATTAAACCCAGTGAACTTTTATATTTCATTTTATTTCGGTCCTTATTTATAAGTTTGATTGATCAAGCTCTATAACTAGTTTGTTGAATGCTTCTTCTGTTGCACGTTTTGCAGATAAAGAAAAATCATTTTTAAACTCATCAAATTCAGCTTTGCCAAAACCTTTAACTTCACTATTCCATGCTATATCGCCATTGTTATTTAAAGTTTTACAGTTTAGCGTGAAAGTAAATTCTGTAGGAGGCCATGTGAATAAGCTATCTGAGCTAGATTCCGTTGTTATTGTCGGTATGAATACATACTCAATTTTTTTATCTTTTAAAAATGCACTATTAGTTAATGATTCAAGCTTATAAACGTTTTCAAATTTATTAGAAAGCACAGTATACAGCGCTGCTTCTGTGTCTTTATAAGGTTTGTAACTAACATTATCGCCACCACCACCAGGTGTTTTTACTTGCTTTTTTATATCATCTTCAGAAATATAATAACCTACAGCTGATGCTGATTTATTTTCTGTAACTTGAAGTTTTTCAGTGTCTGGATTTAAACTTATTTGGTGGGCACAGCCACTCAAAATAAGGACAGAAAACAAGAAAAACACGTTAGTTAATAACTTCAAAATATACTCCATGTATTTAATTTTAAGGATGAAAGAAATTCGAGCATTAATATATGTTCAATAGGTACATTTGTAAATGATGTTAACCTAAAGTTTGTAATTTGAGGCTTATATTTCCTTTTATCCCATTGGCCGAGACGATACTTTTAGTAAATTGGGGTAAAGTTAATGTTGAGCAAAAAATAAAAAACGCGTAAGTTAACCGGGTTACCTATTTTAATAACAAGAAAATAAATGAAAGCCAAAGAGATAGAACAATTAGAATTATCAAATTCTGAAACCAGAGAAGTGATTACCCCCTACGCCTTTAAAATTGACAGTGCTTTACTGGGCTTGCCTTTAGCTACGCCAATTCGGCGTGCACTAGCGATTATTATTGATGTTGCACTGATATTTTTAGCAGCCAAACTCAGCGCGACTTTAATAGCATTTGTTGCTGCAATGGCTTTTTATAAAGGTACGGCGCAGCAATACCTTCCAAAAATGTCGAATGTGTGGCGAAGAATCTTAAAAGTAACGGCAGCAAGTATTTTATTTGTAAGCGCACTTACTGTGCTTTCAATTGGCATAGATTACCCAGAAGACGATAACGCAGATCAAAGTTTGGCTGTTCAGGGCGTAAAAATACAAGATGAAATTCAGCTTACCGCCACAGAAAAACAACAGGTAAATACTTATTTAGCGCAAACAGCCGATGACAGCTGTGAGCAACCTTGCCAACAAAGCGCGCTTGATAATTTAATAGGGCAAGTTCCCAAATTAGCAGAAATGGACGACCTACAAAACCCACAACTTGCTACCGTACTTTTACAGCTATTGGTGCTCAGTGAAAATAACGAAATAAAGCCTGCGCAGTTAATAGAAGAAAAACCTGCACAAACAAGCACAAATAGTATTTTGCAGTGGAGCAAAGGCGTTATTCAAGACTTGGGCTTAGGTTTTGGCTGGGCTGCTGTTTACTTTACGTTGTTCTCGTTACTTTGGCGAGGCCAAACACCGGGTAAAAAAGCATGCAATATCCGTGTTGTTGCTTTAAATGGTGAGCCATTAGGGTTGCTCGATTGCTTTGGTCGTTACGGCGGCTACGGCGCAGGTTTTGCTACGGGGTTATTGGGGTTCCTGCAGATATACTGGGACCCAAACAGGCAAGCCATTCAAGATAAAATATCAGCGACTGTGGTTATTAAAGGTAACTTGAATCAAGTTGTAAATGTTGAAACCGTTGTAGATACAGTGAAAGAGTAACAAAAACTGACGAAATTATAAAAAAGTATAGCTAAAAATAAAAAAAGGTCTAAAATTAGAGCTTAATTTAGTTCTTTTTAGGTGTTTTATGAGACAGGTTTTAGCTGATTGTTCGGCAAGTATTTCAGAACTTAAAAAAATCCAACCGCGCTTTTGAATGAAGCAGATGGTGCTGCAATAGCCATATTAAATCATAATAAGCCCGCAGCTTACTTAGTGCCTGCACAAATGTATGAGCTACTAATGGAACAACTGGATGATTATGAACTAACTAAAGTTGTTCAGAGCCGCAGAGGCGATTTATCTCAAGCGATTACAGTTAGTATAGATGACTTATAAGTTAAAGTTTTTACCTGCGGCACTAAAGGAGTGGGGGAAGCTTGCACCTCCACTTAAAAGCCAGTTTAAAAAGAAGCTCATTGAGCGCTTAGATAATCCGCATGTGCCAGCCTCTAAATTACGCGGCTTCGATAATGTTTACAAAATAAAATTGCGTACGGCAGGATATCGCCTAGCTTACGAAGTTATTGATGACGAAATTGTGGTTTATGTACTGGCAATTGGTAAACGCGATAAAGATGCAATATATAAAAAGTTAGTGTCGCGCATTAAGTGATTTTTAGGTTTATCTTCTACATCGATTTACAATAGTTTATAGAACTGAGATTTAAATTATTTTAGTTTCATTCAGGATGATATGGACAAGTTAAAGTTTTTAATAATATCAGATCTTCATTCAAGTGTTGGAAAAGAGCACTGTGAAGATTCAAAGCTTACCTTTAATAGTGATGGTACGAGCGGTGAGCACGGTAATACATTTATCCAGTATTTAGAGAGTCTTAATCAAGATTTTAACTTTTTAGTATGTCCCGGGGATATTTCTAATAAAGGAGATGTTGATGGGTTCAAGGCTGGTTGGTCATTTATTAATAAAATTAAGAACGATTTAAGTATAGACACACTTTTATGTGTTCCTGGTAATCACGATCACCAATCTAGACCTGGAACTAGTTTCTCCGCTATACACGAAATTAAATTTGTAACACCTTCATTCCCATCTGAAAGTAGAAAGTCCAACACTCATTTTTGGGGATGGCATTGGAGTCATATCGAATTTGATGATTGCAATATAATTAAATTAAACTCTAGTGCTTATCATGGATTAAATAATGAGTATAGGCATGGACGTGTAGCGATTGAAACATCAAAGCAAATCAGACATTATTTAGAGTCACCAAAATTTGAAGAAAAAAAGTTTAATATTCTATTATGTCATCACCATCCAATGAAAATGGAACAAGTTGATAGTCGGTTTGACGAAGAATCTATGGAAGGTGGGCAAATGTTGCTCAATGAATTAGAAGAAGCCGATGTGGGCCCATGGTTGATTATTCACGGGCATAAACATTTTGCGAATCTCACTTATGGACCTTCCCAGACTGGTGAACCACCAGTGATATTTTCTGCTGGTAGCCTTGGAGCTAACTTATACCCAGAAATTGAAAATAGAACCTGTAATCAATTCTACATTATCGAAATTGACTTATTGAAGACTTCATCTGAAGAGAGGCTAGTTGGTAAGTTTGAAGCTTATTCATGGAACTTAATGAAAGGTTGGCACCCCTCAGAATGTGACCATTTACCACATAAAGGCGGTTTTGGTTTGAAAAAAGTCCTCAAAACTTTCTTCAAGATATAGAAATGTTACTAAAAGGCTCTAAGTTTCTTGAAGAAGTTGATTTGAAAAACATTCAAGAAGAACTCGATTTTTGTACCCCAGTTGAATTCAAAAAATTGATGAAAAGAATGGAAAAAAACAGTTTTGAAATAGAGTTTATTGGAAATAAGTTAATTCAGGTGGCTCGCTCATGATTGATGAAAATATAAATTTTAATGATTCGTTTAACGCTAAAGCAACATCTAAAGTTAACTTGGTGAGTAGCTTTATTTCAAATGCTTACTATGAACTGTTGTCTTCGCCAAATAACTCAATAATGATAGGGCCACGGGGAAGTGGAAAAACAACTTTATTGAGAATGCTTGACGCAGAGGCTTTAGATATTTGGGATAAACCTCATGCTAGTGCATACAGAGAAAAAATTTCTTTTTCTGGTGTATTTGTTCCTACTGATAGGTTTTGGAAGACCCAATATGAGAGGTTTTCAAAAAAATACAGTCAATCCAATATTTTTATTAAATACTTGGAGTCGACCTTTTTATATCATACTTTAGAATGTCTTTTACAAGTGGTTTGCTATAGAACAAATCGAAATATATGTAAAAAAAATAATTTTCGTCACATCAGCTTAAGTAAATTTGATGAGGCGGAGTTAGTGCAAAATTTATCTCACTTTTGGGAGGTAAATAGTAAAATCCCATCCTTAAGAGGTTTGTTAATTGCGACATCTTTGAAAAAGCAAAAGATCTCAACTTTTCTTTCAAAAGGAGACGATTCTGAAGTCGCTGATTTTAAAATTATTGATGGACATCTTCTCAGTATTTTAGAACACAGTATTTTAGTGATTAATGAGTATTTAGGTGAGGGGGATGGTAAATGGGCTTTTCTTTTTGATGAATTAGAGCTTGCTCCAGAAGAATTAATACAGCCTCTAATTACAGCAATGAGGGGGGGCCTCAGAATATTATATTTAAATTAGCATTATCACCCTATCATCAAGGTGTAAATATTACAAAAGACGCATTTTCTGGGATGAACGCTGAAGACTTGTCTATCATAAACCTGAGTGGTGTAAGAAAAGATGGTTTTAATTTTGCAAAAAAATTAAGTGAAAATATTTTTAGAAAAAACAATTTGAACAATGATATCGAAAGTTACTTTGAAAGTTCGAATAAAGTAAATAGGGAAAAAGATCTAAATAGTTTAATGAATAAAGATGAGTCATTTAAAAGCTACATTTTAAGAAATGAACTTCTATTTGATAACTATGAAGATTTAGACTCATCAAAAAGGGATGTTTATCGGCGAATTCAATTTAATGTTCACTTAAGAAATTATTATATGAAAAACCAAGATACTAAAGCATCTAGGAAAACACCTCCATCATATTATATTGGATTTAATAATATATGTTCAATGCTTGAATACAACCCTCGTATGCTGGTGGGTATAATGAATGCATTTGCCGCTACAGCAAAAGAAAAAGGAAAAATAAAGAGCAATGAGCAGTTAGAAAGCATAAAAAAATACTCGTTATCATTTAAATCATTGTTAAGTACTATTGCGATAGACTCTACAGGAAATATGTTCCCAACTTTATTTGATATAATTGATAAAATTGCAAAGTATTTTCAATATGAGATATATAGCCACGACTTTAACCCAGATCCAGTTGGGAGTATAAAGCTTAATAGTAAAGACTATTTGAATTATATTAAAGCAATTGGATTAGCATTAAACTCTGGCGCATTAATTATAGAGAAAGAGAAATTAGATTCATTTCATGAAATAGATAACATTAAAAATTCTAGGTTTAGGCTTTCATATTTATTTGCTGCAGATTATAAGCTTTTACTTAACAATCAACGTCCAATTGATTTAATAAAGATACTCAATAATACACATATTGATGTTATCGATCCATCCGGGAAATTAGTAAGCCAAAAGGAGTTATTCTAATGTACTTCAACAAAGTAGCGGAAGTAGATAATTTTAACTTAGCTATATTCGGCTTAGGGTATGAAAGTAGGTCAATTACGGCTTCAGAGAGGTATGCTTCCAAATCAAAGTTATCAATTGTACTTGGTTATACTTCAAATAGAGAGTGCTTGAGATATAAAGAAAATAAAGCTTACTATGAAGACTTAAGCGCTAATATTCATGAATTAGATAATTCAAAAGTTGTACCTTTACTGAAAAACATAATTGTAGAAAATTATTTAGATGTGGAGCCAATATCTGTACTTGTCGATATTACAGTTATGTGTAGAAGTCGCCTTGCTAATGTTCTTTACTTTTTACTGAATGAGTTGAAAGAAGGTAGTAGTATTTCAATTTGTTATAACTTATCAAGTTTCGTAGCTCCCCCAAAAGGTATTCAGCCAGTAAAGAAAATGGGGCCAATTATTGATGAACTCAGTGGCAGTCTAGGAAATTTGTCTTTGCCAACTAGCCTTGTTTTTGGTTTAGGTTACGAAGAGAATAAGGCTTTAGGTGTACATAACTATTATGATGCGGAACATACATTTGCTTTTATTCCGAAAAATGGGTTATCAGATTTTGAGACTCATGTAAGGACAAATAATTTGGTTCTGCTTGAAGGTTTGAATCAAGAAAGTGTTTTCACATATGATGTTTCAAAGCCTTATTCTACATATGTAGATCTAAAGTCTTTGTTGTTGTCATTATCAGACTTTTCTAGAGTTGTCTTAATACCCCTAGGCCCTAAGATATTATCAGCAATTGCTGTAATATTAGGCTATGAACTTTTCCCCGAATTACCTGTCTGGAGGGTTTCATCGTTGCACTCTGAGACTCCTGTTGAACGAGCATCGCAAAAAGAGATAATTTTCTCTGTAACTAAATAGATATGATTTTGGTGTAAGGCTTATGAATAGTAGGTTTATGGAACAAGAATTGATTTTATACATAAAGTAATTAATTTAACCATAAGGGTTAGTATGGTAAATTTTTACTGATGAAGTTCATTAAGAAGCTATAAACCTTAAATATTTATATTAATAAAAGATTAAGTCCAGATTTTTATTGGACTCAGTTTATAATGATAGTTCATCGGTTAAACCTAACCCCAAACCCAACAACTCCCATCAACAACACAAACCCCCATACAAACACATTGCCGTATTGGCTGTACACACTGTCGCCTTTTATAAGCTTAATGTTAGCTTTCAATATGGTAGCTTCAAACTGAGGCATGGTTTGTTGTGCGTGGCTTATGGGGTCGTATACGGCGCTTACACCATTGTTAGTAACACGCACTAGAGGGCGTTGTAGTTCGAGCGCGCGCATACGTGCTATTTGCATGTGTTGCAAAGGCCCAATAGAGTCACCAAACCAGGCATCGTTACTTACTGTAAAGAGTAGGTCAGAGTCGCTTTTGTAATTACCGCGTACTAAGTCGGAAAAAACAATTTCGTAGCAAATAGCAGGGAGTAAGTTATAGCCATTGGCGCGTAAGTTGTTTTGCACTTTGTCGCCACGGGTAAACGATGACATAGGCAAATCGAATAATGGGGCAATAGGGCGCAAAAAGTCTTGAAACGGTACAAATTCGCCAATAGGTAGTAGCTGGTGTTTTTGATAGCGGTTTTTATCAAGGTAATGGTAATGCCCATGCTCGTCGCCACGTTCTTTATTACCGACCACAATAAGTGTGTTGAATATATTTTTGGTGTCTCGCTGGTAGTCAACAATACCGGTGACAAGAGCGGTTTTATTAAACGAGGCGGCACTGTCTAAATTGGCTAGGTAGGAATCGGCAAGCATTTCTATTTCAGGCACTGCGGCTTCTGGCCATACTATTAAGTCGGCATCCCAATGTGGGCGTGTCATGTCTTGGTATTTGCTCATTGTGGTCCAAAACTCACTTGGCTCAAAGCGCAGGTGTTGTTTTATATTACCTTGCACCAGTAAAGTCGACATGCTTTTACCTGAATATTGCACCGACCCTGTGGTAAGTGCTGCTGTAAAAATAAGGGCAAAGGTAATCGCGGTAACTACAGGGGTTTTAAAATCTTTTTGAGTTGCACGATAAAGCGCAAAACCAATGATAATACACACAAGAGTCAGGCCAAACTCGCCAATATAAGGGGCAAGCAGCCTAAAAGGTCCGTCAGTTTGTGTATAGCCAAAACTTAACCACGGGAAACCGGTAAGTACAGTGCCACGTAAATACTCACTAATTGCAAAGCAGGCAATTAGTGATGCGCCAAAGCTTTTAGGGCCTGTGGCAAAGCGAGTAGTTGCCCAAAAGGCAAGGGCTGGGAATAACGCTAAGTATGAACACAGTAAGGCCATTAACGAGAGCGACGCAATAAGCGGCATGCCGCCAAAGGTGGCAATAGAGACATGTACCCAGCTTATACCTGCACCAAACCAGCCTAGGCCAAATATAAAGCCATACTTAGCGGCACTTTTTGCGTGTGCTTTACCGGTATTATTTGGGTTGATGCAAAAAATTATGGCTGCAAGGCTAATAAATACGATGGGCCAAATTTCAAAGGGGGCATAGCCAAAAGTTAAAATAAGGCCCGCAACGAGTGCGAGCCATGCTTTTTTATCTTTTGCTAATACGGTAAGCCTAGTTAGCAGTTTCTTCAATGTCGTTATCATCAGCCTTAGGAACGGTGACTTGCAGTTGCAAAATACGACGATTGTCGGCGTTGGTTACTTTAAATTGGTAACCTTCTATATCAATCGTTTCACCACGACTTGGCATATGGCCAAATGCGTGCAGTACAGTCCCGCCAATAGTGTCGGCTTCGTCTGTGCTGTAACCTGTTTTAAAGTGCTCGTTAAAGTCATCTACAGGTGTGAGTGCTTGCACTACGTGAACATGTTTAGCAAGTTGACGAATATCTTGATGTTCTTCTTCTTCGTCGTGCTCATCTTCGATTTCGCCAACAATTATTTCAAGAATATCTTCAATCGTTACTAAGCCCGATACGCCGCCATATTCGTCAATAACAACGGCCATATGGTAGCGTTGCTGACGAAATTCATTTAGCAATGTATCAACACGTTTGCTTTCTGGCACTACCATAGCTGGGCGTAAATAATCGCGTATTGATGGTAAGTGCTCGTCTTTATTTAAGATAAGCGGTAGCAAATCTTTAGCGAGTAAAAACCTTCTACATGGTCTTTGTCTTCAATCACCACTGGAAAACGTGAGTGAGTTGAATCGACCATCATTGGAATTAGCTCTTCAAGCGGGCTGTCGATCTCAAGAGTGATCATTTGTGAGCGCGGAACCATTATGTCTCGCACTTTAAGCTCAGACACGCCAAGCACACCTTCTATCATCTCTTTTGTTTCTGGATCGATTACGTCTCGTTCTTGCGCATCGGCAATAACTTCGACCAGCTCTTCTCTATTCTGGGGTTCCCCTTGCAACATTTGGGCTATTCTACCCAACCACGTTTTGCCAGAAGAACCCTGGCTAGATTGCGAGTTACCGTCGCTCATTGCGTCTAATTGCTCCGTTAATTTAAATTTCGTCCCGGTATGGGTCTGCTATGTTTAGCTCTGCAAGTAATTGCTTTTCTATGCTTTCCATCTCAAAAGCATCTTCACTCTTTATATGGTCAAATCCAAGCAAATGCAAGCATCCGTGAATAACCATGTGAGCAAAGTGATCATGAAATGACTTTTCTTGCTCAATTGCTTCAGCTAATACAATGGCTGGGCAAATAATTAAATCACCAACCAAAGGAATATCTATTCCGGGTGGTGCTTCAAATTCAAACGACAGTACGTTGGTTGGTTTATTTTTACCGCGATAGTCGTTATTAAGTTGTTGCGATTGCGCTTCGTCGCTAATAACGATGCTGAGTTCTGACTCGTCACGGTATTGGCTAAGGGCTTTGTCGGCCCACAGTGCAAATTGTTCTTCGCTTGGGAGGTTGTCAAACTCACAGGCTATTTGTAAATCAAGTTCGGTTGTCAAAGTATTACTCTTTAGTAGTAGGCTGTTGAAGAGCAGCGAGTGCGTCTTTTGCATTTTGCTTTTCAATGCGCTTAAGTCGCTCGCTTTCGTCGTTACGCTCGTAGGCTTCAACTATGCGTGCTACAACAGGGTGGCGTACTACGTCGTGGGCTTTGAAGTAGTTAAAGCTAATTTCGTTTACGCCATCAAGCACTTCAATTGCATGGCGAAGGCCTGAGCGTGTGCCACGAGGTAAATCGACCTGTGTAATATCGCCTGTAATCACCGCTTTTGAGTTAAACCCTATACGGGTTAAAAACATTTTCATTTGCTCGGCGGTGGTATTTTGGCTTTCATCTAAAATAATAAAGGCATCGTTTAAAGTACGTCCGCGCATGTAAGCAAGCGGGGCGACTTCAATGATATTTTTTTCGATGAGCTTTTCTACTCTTTCAAAACCTAGCATTTCAAAAAGCGCATCGTAAAGAGGGCGCAGGTATGGGTCTATTTTTTGACTTAAATCGCCTGGTAAAAAGCCAAGCTTTTCGCCCGCTTCTACAGCAGGACGCGTTAATAATATGCGGCGTATTTCTTGGCGCTCAAGGGCGTCAACGGCGGCAGCAACTGCAAGGTAAGTTTTACCAGTACCAGCAGGGCCAATACCAAAGGTAATGTCGTGGTTTAAAATATTAGCCACATAAACACCTTGGTTGTCGTTACGTGGTTTAATAACACCACGGCGGGTTTTAATCACCATTTCTTTGCCATAAGCGCTGCTTGATGCATTTTGCTCTAAGGCTTTTGATTCGGTAATAGCTAAATGAACGGCGTCGGGTTCTATTTCGCCTAAAACACCACGCACTGGTTGAGTATCAACATAAAGGTTTTTTAAGATTTCTACAGCGCCGGCGCAGTTGTGTAGTTTACCGGTTACTTTAAAAAAGTTGTCACGGTGAATTATTTCAACAGCCAGGTGGCGTTCAATTTGTTTGATGTTTTCGTCAAACGGGCCACATAAAGAAGAAAGGCGTTTGTTATCGGCAGGTTCTAAATAAATCTCTAACGTTTTTAACTGATTACTCAAAATTGCTTCCTATCGTACTGCGCCAGCGTTAACTGGCGCTAATTGTGTGACTAAGGAACGAAAGTAGCTACGCCAATTTCGTTAACAGTGTCTGGTTTTGGCTCTGCAGCTGCAGCTTTAGTTAAAATAGCTGAAGGAGCGATTTCGCGTCGTAAGTTCATTTCTGATTCTGTACGAATTAAGTCACCACGTAAAGAGTTAGGCAGTGCTTCGGTAATACGTACATCAACAAACTGTCCGATCACTGTGTGCGGGCCAACAAAATTTACTACACGGTTATTTTCGGTACGGCCACGTAATTCCATTGGGTTCTTTTTAGAAGGACCTTCAACAAGTATACGTTGCTCTGTATCGAACATTTGACGGCTAATTTGCTGTGCCATTTGTGTAATACGGTTTTGTAGTAGGTATAAGCGTTCTTTTTTCTCTTGCTCTGTTACGTCATCTGGCAAATCTGCCGCTGGCGTACCTGGGCGTGCACTGTAAATAAAGCTAAAGCTCATATCAAAACCAATGTCGCTAATAAGCTTCATGGTTGCTTCAAAGTCTTCTTTACTTTCGCCTGGAAAACCAATAATGAAATCTGACGACATGCTTAAGTTAGGGCGAATTTTACGTAACTTACGAATTGTCGATTTGTATTCAATTGCCGTATGGCCACGTTTCATTAGGTTTAATATACGGTCTGAACCACTTTGTACTGGTAGGTGTAAGTGATCTACAAGCTCTGGTACATCGGCGTAAACCTCGATTATATCTGGGGTAAATTCTACCGGGTGCGATGTGGTGTAACGAATACGGTCAATACCATCAATAGCAGCAATAAGACGAATTAAATCTGAGAAGTAACAAATTTCGCCATCGTGCGTGTCTCCGCGGTAGGCGTTTACGTTTTGGCCTAATAGGTTAACTTCACGTACGTTTTGCTCAGCAAGCTGTGCAATTTCAAGTAATACGTCATCGACTGGGCGACTAACTTCTTCGCCGCGAGTATAAGGTACAACACAAAAAGTACAGTATTTAGAACAGCCTTCCATAATTGATACAAACGCAGATGGGCCATCAGCTTTTGGCTCAGGCAGGCGGTCAAATTTTTCAATCTCTGGGAATGAAATATCAACTACCGATGAGCCTTTGTCGCCTTGCACTTGTTTAATCATTTCTGGTAAACGGTGTAGTGTTTGTGGGCCAAAAATAACATCTACAAATGGCGCACGTTGGCGAATAGAATCACCTTCTTGTGAGGCAACACACCCACCTACACCAATTATTAAATCTGGCTTGTCGTCTTTTAATAACTTCCAGCGACCTAATTGGTGAAATACTTTTTCTTGTGCTTTTTCACGAATTGAACAGGTGTTGAGTAAGATTACGTCGGCATCTGTTGCATCTTCAGTTAGCTGGTAGCCGTTAGTGGCATCTAAAAGTTCAGCCATTTTCTGAGAGTCGTATTCGTTCATCTGACAACCCCAGGTTTTAATATGCAGCTTTTTGCTCATTGAAATATAGCCTCGTGTTCAATTCGATAGTGGCACAAAAATGTGCTTGAAACAGGATTAAGGAGCAAGCATGCTCACTTAAAGGACGCGTATTTTAGCTGGATACCCGCCCAGATCCAAGTATAGTTTTCATGTTTGTGATCTCAAATCAATACGAGGCCAGTTTAATGTGCTGTTAGGGATATCCTCTGGTATAAAACAAATTAATTTTGATACAATCAAAACAGACTCAAGTAATAATAAAATGATGAAAAACATGACTAAAAATAATGTGATAGTGGTTGGTGGGGGCATGGTTGGCGCGGCTATGGCGATAAAGCTTGCTCAGCAAGGCTTTGGCGTACGAATAATCGAAAAACACCTAATAGACCCATCACAGCTTCTTAGTAGTGATAAGGTGGATATTAGAGTGTCGGCTATTAATCGTTTTTCAGAAAATTTGCTTGATGAATTAGGTGCCATGCCGCTTTTAAGACAAAACCGCATAGCGCCTTATCAGCAATTAGAGGCATTTGAGCGCGGTGGTGACAATTTGTTATTTGATTGCGCCGATATAAATACCACGCATTTAGGTCATTTGATTGAAAATAATTTAATTCAAGCCTGTTTGTGGCAGCAATTTGCACAATACAATATTGAAGTTATTGAGCAAGCCACACCGATTACTAAAATAGAGCAAACCAGTGATTTAATTACGCTTGTGTATGGAGCTCAAACCTATACCGCTGATTTAGTAATTGCAGCCGATGGTGGGCAGTCGCAATTGCGTGATAAGGCGAATATTGGTATTACGGGGTGGCAGTACCAGCAGCATTGCATGGGGGTGTTAATTAAACTCGATGCGCCGCAACAAATTAAAACCTGGCAGCAGTTTACGCCAAGTGGGCCACTCGCATTTTTGCCAATGCAGGCACCGTACGCTAATTTAATTTGGTACGACGATGCAAATACACTGCAAGCATTTAAAGGGCTAAGCCCAACTCAGTTAAAAACGCACATACTTAATAAATTTCCAGAGCTTGCTGGAGACTTTGAAGTACAAACCCATGCGATATTTCCGCTTACTCGCCAACATGCTAACAATTATTCGCAAGGGCGTTTGGTTTTAGTGGGCGACGCTGCACATACAATTAATCCGCTTGCAGGGCAGGGTGTAAATTTAGGTTTTCAGGACGTAGTGGCACTTGCTGAGGTTTTAGACAATGCAGGGGATATAGGGTGCCCGCTAAAACTTAAAGAATATGAGCGAGCTCGCCGTAAGGCTAATTTGTTAATGATGAGCATGATGGATGCCTGTTACTTTGGCTTTTCTAACCAAGTAGCGCCGCTTAAATGGGCACGTAGCCAGTTTTTAAAAATGGCTAATAATACAGGGCCAATAAAAAACTGGGTGTTAAAATATGCCATTAGCGGAGAGCTAAGTTAGTTTCTAAAAAGATTACCCCCTAATAAAGCGATTAACAATACTGTTAATCGCGCCCTTAAAAGTTATAACCTCTTCATAAAACAACAATCATATTTGGTAAGTGGGCTACCCTGAGCTTTTTAATGTATTTTATTTCGTTATTAGATTTATTAGCCATACTAAATGTATAACAAATTGCATTTAAAGAGTGTCTGTGGATAGGCCATTTATTTTTATGATTATAATAGGGATATTACTGTTAACTGTAAGTATCAAACCAACAATACAAGTATGCAAAAAAACGAATCGGTTTGCATGGAGCTTATTGCTTATTTTAATTGTGCTGTTTATTTTTGGCTACTGTTGGGTACTTTATTATTTTATTTTTTATGGTAGTGAACCGTTTGTAACAACTAGTGTTTCATTTATTTTAGTTGGTGGCGGCACATTTGTTTATTTAGTTGTTAGGTTAAGCCTCAAAAGTATCTTAGAGCTAGAGCGCTCAGCTCAACACCAACAATTTCTAGCTGAACACGATAGTTTAACTAACCTACCTAAACGTAAAAAATTCTTTAATGTACTCAATGAGAACATAGAATATAACCAACCTTTCATTTTGTTTTTAATAGATTTAAATAACTTTAAACGTGTAAACGATACTTATGGAAATAATTTTGGGGATTTGTTGTTGTGTGCATTTTCCAAAACATTAAGCCAACACTTATCCGAGATTGCTAAGTTATATAGGATTGGGGGAGACGAATTTGCATTGCTTTTAAACTCAGCCACTCAGGATAAGTATGATTTATGTATTCAATTAATAAATAAGGCTGTACAAAAACCTTTTTTAATTTATGAACAAACTATACGCGTTAAGCTAAGAATTGGAGTGAGCTATTACCCCAAACATAGTATGCAAAATAACGAACTATTCAAACAGGCTGATTTAGCGCTGCATGAAGCAAAAAAGACACAGCAACAGATTGTTATTTATTTTAAGGATTTGAGCATTAGGGCGGATAATTTATTTGATATGTCCTTACTTATAAAGCAAGCATTGAAAAATGAAGAGTTTGAGCTTTATTTACAACCAATATTTTCTTCTAACCTTAATGAAATGCATGGAGCTGAAGCATTAATACGCTGGCCACAAAGTGATGGTTCATTTATTAGCCCTGAGGTGTTTATTAAAACAGCTGAGCAAATGGGGTTAATTTTAAATATTTCCAAGTGGGTGGTGTTAGAAACTATAAATCATTTAAAGTCGTTAAAAGCTTTGGGGTTTATCGGGGCTATTCACGTAAATTTATCAACAAGGGATTTAGAGAGCCAAGATTTTTATGAGCTTATTGAGCAATTAATCAGTGTCGATCCGACGCTGAGTGACTCAATAATTTTTGAAATCACAGAGGGTGCTATGATGACAAATATAGAAGCCGCTCGCACTATGATGTACAAGCTTAACGACCGCGGTTTTGAGTTTAGTGTAGATGATTTTGGGACTGGATTTTCTTCGTTATCATTACTAAGAGAGTTACCAATCAACCAAATAAAAATAGACCGGTCATTTATTAAAGATATGCTAACACAACCCGCTGACTATGCGATTGTAGAATCAACGTTATTTTTAGCTAGCAGACTTAATTGTAAAGTAGTGGCAGAGGGCATTGAAAATAAAGCGCTTAGAAATACACTCACAGAAATGAAATGTGATTATTTACAAGGGTATTATTATAGCAAACCTATTAAAATTAATGATTTTATACTGAAGTACTTAAATTAAGAAATAGGTGGGGTAGTTTAACAAATTGGCTGGGATACCAGGATTTGAACCTGGGAATGCCAGGATCAAAACCTGGTGCCTTACCGCTTGGCGATATCCCAACTATAAATTTGCATTAGTTTTAGTTCTTAATAAGAACATGGTGCGGAAGGAGAGACTTGAACTCTCACAACCTAAGTTACTGGAACCTAAATCCAGCGCGTCTACCAATTCCGCCACTCCCGCATCACTAATTTGCTCGTTTAAACTCTAAGTGAGAGCTATTCTTTTATCCAACTTTCCTTGGTATAAGAAGTTGGCTGGGATACCAGGATTTGAACCTGGGAATGCCAGGATCAAAACCTGGTGCCTTACCGCTTGGCGATATCCCAACAAAGAATTATTTGATAGGTTTAGTTCGTATCAAGAACATGGTGCGGAAGGAGAGACTTGAACTCTCACAACCTAAGTTACTGGAACCTAAATCCAGCGCGTCTACCAATTCCGCCACTCCCGCATCAACAATTTGCTCATTTAAACTCTAAGCAGAGCTATTCTTTATGTCCAACTTTCCTTGGTAGAAGAAGTTGGCTGGGATACCAGGATTTGAACCTGGGAATGCCAGGATCAAAACCTGGTGCCTTACCGCTTGGCGATATCCCAACAAAGAATTAATTGATAATTTTATTTCTTATCAAGAAATGGTGCGGAAAGAGAGACTTGAACTCTCACAACCGAAGTTACTGGAACCTAAATCCAGCGCGTCTACCAATTCCGCCACTCCCGCATCGTTTGTGTAATAAAACACAGGTAGTTATTTTAAACTCTTCATTGAGTGCAATTTAACTCTTGCAGAGCCACTTCTAAAATAAGAAATGGTGGCTAAGACGGGATTTGAACCTGTGACCCCATCATTATGAGTGATGTGCTCTAACCAGCTGAGCTACTTAGCCATTGTTGGCTGGGATACCAGGATTTGAACCTGGGAATGCCAGGATCAAAACCTGGTGCCTTACCGCTTGGCGATATCCCAACAATAACAATTGATAGTTTTAATTCTTATCAAGAATTATGGTGCGGAAGGAGAGACTTGAACTCTCACATCCTAAGATACTGGAACCTAAATCCAGCGCGTCTACCAATTCCGCCACTCCCGCACACAAGGTAGTTATTTTAAACTCTTCATTGAGCAACAAAAAAATAATGGTGGCTAAGACGGGATTTGAACCTGTGACCCCATCATTATGAGTGATGTGCTCTAACCAGCTGAGCTACTTAGCCATCTTTTTTTGTTAGCACTTCATCGCTGAGTGCGGGGCGTATTATGCTGATATGACCCAAATTCGTCAACACCTTTTTGCAAAAAAACACTTAACAGTGTTTGTTTGCAGGAAAATTAAGCTAAGCGGCTAACTTTTAATAAAAATGATGATTTTTTGACTGCAATTCACATACAAAATTTACCGTCAAATAAAAAAGAGCAAAAGCCTGTAATTTAAAACTGTTTGATAATCAAACAAATTATTGGGAGCTAAGCATTAACTTGTCGATGAGGTATTTTTTATTGAGGTTAAATCTTCGCCGCAGTGTCTTTTTTAGATTAAACGCTGGCTTTTAGCTTGTGATTACATCAATTTTATAAGTTTATAAAGCTGGGGGTACAAAAAAGGCTCGTAAAAACGAGCCTTTAAAAATTATTACCAATCTAAATTGGTTTAATTTGTACTTATACGTTGAACAAGAAGTTCATTACATCGCCATCTTTAACAATGTACTCTTTACCTTCTTGACGCATCTTGCCTGCTTCTTTTGCGCCACTCTCACCTTTAAAGGCAACAAAGTCGTCAAAAGCAATAGTTTGCGCACGAATAAAGCCACGCTCGAAGTCAGTATGGATTTTACCCGCTGCTTGTGGCGCTGTCGCACCTACAGGGATTGTCCATGCACGCACTTCTTTTACGCCAGCTGTGAAATAAGTTTGTAACTGTAGTAATTCATAACCACCACGAATAACAAGGTTAAGACCTGGCTCTTCTAGACCAAGATCAGCCATAAACTCAAGCTTGTCTTCGTCATCTAGCTCTGAAAGTTCAGACTCGATAGCGGCACATACAGGAACAACAATCGCATCTTCAGCTGCAGCAATAGCGCGTACACGATCAAGGTATGGGTTATTTTCAAAACCATCTTCAGCAACGTTTGCAATATACATTGTTGGTTTAATCGTTAAGAAGTTAATAGAGCTGATTGCTGCTTTTTCTTCTTTAGTAAGTGCTAGACCACGTAAAGTTAAGCCTTCATCAAGATGTACTTTTACTTTTTCAAGGACAGCATTTTGCTCTTTAGCGTCTTTATCGCCACCTTTTGCTTTTTTTGCATTACGGAAAAGGGCTTTTTCAGCGCTATCCATATCAGCAAGTACTAACTCAGTGTTGATTACGTCAATATCGTCAGCAGGGTCAATAGTACCTGCTACGTGGATGATGTTTTCATCTTCAAAACAGCGAACTACGTGGCCAATTGCATCGGTTTCACGAATATTAGCTAAAAACTGGTTACCAAGGCCTTCACCTTTAGATGCGCCTTTTACTAATCCTGCAATGTCTACAAATTCCATACTAGTGGTAAGAATTCGTTGAGGATTAACAATTTTAGCAAGTTCGTCTAGACGAGGATCTGGCACAGGTACCACACCTGTATTAGGCTCAATGGTACAAAAAGGAAAGTTAGCGGCTTCAATACCCGCTTTAGTTAGTGCATTGAAAAGCGTTGATTTACCAACGTTAGGCAAGCCAACGATGCCACATTTAAAACCCATAGTAAGATACCTTGTTTAGAATTCGTTTAAACGGTGTACTTGGACCCAAGTTACTAGGGTTTAAACGAATGTAGTCTGTTTTGTGCTTTTAACACACCATCTTTTGCAAGTATTTCCATGCAACGAACTGCTTCATCAACAGCAGCATCCATTTTTTCTTGGTCTTCTTTGGCCGCTTTTCCAAGCACCCAACCAGTTACCATTTCACGATGCCCCGGATGACCTACACCAATGCGCAAGCGCATAAAGTCTTTTTGATTTGCCATTTTTGCAATAATGTCTTTTAAACCATTATGACCGCCATGCCCGCCGCCTTTTTTTAATTTGGCAACGCCTGGGTCTAAATCCAATTCGTCATGGGCAACTAAAATGTCCTCGACAGGGATTTTGAAAAAATTAGCTAAACTACTGACCGCTTTACCACTTAAATTCATGTAAGTAGTGGGGATCAATAATTTGAATTCTTGGCCTTGAATTATCACTTTGCCTGTAAGGCCGTGATACTTAGGATCGTGTTTTAGAGTGCAGTTATAGCGTGCAGCGATTTGCTCGATAAACCAAGCACCTGCATTGTGGCGTGTGTTTGCGTATTCGGGGCCTGGATTAGCCAGGCCCACAAGCATTTGAATAGAATTCAAGGTTGCGAGACCTTAAAAATTATTCTGCTGCTGCAGCGTCGTCTTCAACTGGAGCTGCTTTGTTTGCTTTGATAGTCAGGATAGACTGATCATGGCCTTCGCCTTTACCTAAATCTACAGAGCTAACGCCTTTAGGGAAAGTAAGGTCAGAAATATGAACAGAATCGCCAACAACAAACTTAGAAACATCTACTTCAATGAATTCTGGAAGTGCTTTTGGAAGACACGTAATTTCAACTTCAGTTAACTGGTGAACAACAGTTGCGCCAGCTTTAGTTACAATCTCTTCACCGATGAAGTGTAGAGGAACTTTAGTTTGAAACTTATGAGTAGCATCTACACGTTGGAAATCAAGGTGAGTAAGCTTAGGCTTGAATGGGTGACGTTGGATATCTTTTAAGATTACTTCAACAGCTTCGCCATCTACGTTAAGCGTAAGGATATGCGTGTAAAAGCCTTCGTCTTCTTGTGCTTTGATCATATCTTTATGAGCAAAAGTAAGTGATAAAGCTTCTTTATCAGCTCCGTAAAGGATTGCTGGAACTTTGTCTTCGCGACGTAGGCGGCGGCTCGCACCAGTACCAGTTTCTACGCGAAGTTCAGCGTTATAAGTGTAAGTTTTGTTAGACATGATGTCTCCAATAATTAAATGTGTAGGGCCTTTGCGACCAAGGACCCCAGCCAAAAGGCGCGCTATCATACCACCACACGATTTTAAAATATACATCGCTTACAAAAAAAGCGCCTAAAGGCGCTTTTATATTCAGAAATGTTTGATTTTAGTGCTCGAACATCGCTGAAATAGATTCCTCGTTACTAATACGACGAATAGTTTCCGCTAACATATCTGCAAGCGTTAATACCTTAATTTTATCAAGGGCTTTAAGTTCCTCAGATAATGGAATTGAGTCAGTTACAATAACTTCATCAATTACTGAGTCACGTAAATTTTCTGCTGCTTTACCTGAAAGAATCGGGTGGGTAGCATAAGCAAATACACGCTTTGCACCATGTTCTTTAAGTGCTTCAGCTGCTTTACACAAGGTACCACCGGTATCAATCATATCATCGACGATAATACAATCACGGCCTTCAACGTCACCAATAATATGCATTACTTGAGAAACGTTTGCTTGTGGGCGGCGTTTATCAATAATAGCTAAATCAGTATCATTTAGTAATTTTGCAATAGCGCGAGCTCGTACAACACCACCGATATCTGGAGATACAATCACAACATCATCAAAATGACGCTCTTTCATATCTTCAAGTAATACAGGGCTGCCGAATACGTTATCCACTGGTACATCAAAGAAGCCTTGGATTTGCTCTGCGTGTAAATCAACCGTAAGAACACGGTCAACACCAACGCTTGATAAGAAATCTGCAACAACTTTAGCAGTAATTGGTACACGGGCAGAACGTACACGACGATCTTGACGGGCATAACCAAAATAAGGAATGACGGCAGTAATACGACCTGCAGATGCACGACGTAGTGCATCAACCATAACGATAAGTTCCATAAGGTTATCGTTTGTAGGGGCACAGGTTGATTGCAATATAAAAACATCCGAGCCACGAACATTTTCATTTATTTGAACACTGATCTCACCGTCGCTAAAACGGCCAACAACAGCATCGCCTAATTCAATATATAAACGTTTTGCAACTTTTTGAGCTAACTCAGGTGTTGCGTTACCAGCGAAGAGCTTCATGTCAGGCACGGTTGGGTTCCTCAGGCACTGAAATTTTGGACTAACGGGCAATGATAAATACCACTGCGAGTTAACTTATTATTACTTGTACGTTACTTCATTGATCGAATATGGCGGCTAACTCCGTATGAGCAGGGGAGATATTAACGCTTGAGGCGATAAATCCCTGCCAAGTATGGGGGAGATTAGCAAGTACATCTTGTGCTTGAACCTGACTCGCAAATTCTACAAAACAACATGAACCTGTTCCGGTCATCTTCGACGGAGCGTATTTTAGCAACCACTGGAGGGTCTTTTCAACCTCGGGACAGAGCTTTTTAACTAAAGGCTCACAATCGTTGGTCAAAGTATGGTGTTTCCAATCGCCTAAAATTTTTGGTGTATCGCGTTTTAAATCCGGATGCGTAAATATTGTAGCTGTACTTACATGTTGATTTGGGTGTACGACGCAGTACCATTTTTGCTCAAGTTCTACTTGGTGTAATTCTTCGCCAATCCCATGTGCTATGGCGCTTTGACCTCGAACAAATACAGGAACATCAGCCCCTAGTTGTAACCCTAAACGTGCTAATTCATCTAAACTACGCTCAATTTTCCAGAGTTTATTTAAGGCCAATAACGTGGTCGCAGCATCAGACGAACCACCGCCAACACCGCCACCCATTGGTAAACGTTTTATTAAATTTATTTTTACACCCAGTCGTGTTTTACTCTGAGTTTTTAATAATAAAGCAGCTTTATAGATTAGATTATCGGTTAATGGTATGCCTTTAGTATCACCTGTTATAAAAATGTCGGGTGTATCTATCAGCTCAAAAGTCAGTTCGTCACCAAAATTTAAAAAAGTAAATAACGTTTCTAACTCATGATAGCCATCTTCACGGCGACCATTAATGTGTAAAAATAAGTTGAGTTTTGCCGGAGCAATAAGTGTAAAAGACGTCGTGTTATTCATATTTAATTAAATTGCCAATCGTAGAGTTGAATTTTGATTTTAATTTTTTGGTGTTTTAATGTTATTTTTGTTGGCAGCCAATATCCTGCACTTTGTATATAGCTGGCATACTCTATTTGCCACTTTTTACCTATGTCATCGAACCACAGTACTTGTGTGGCACGACCAAGTTCATCGACTTTTAAACTTTGCGCGTCAATTGTGCCTTTTAACCAATTTTCAGCATTATTAACAGGGAGAGTAAAACCAGTTAAACGCTTAAGAAGTTGTGCGGCATTTGTGTCGTAATACTTATCGCCATCAAATTCTAGTTCTGCGCCTTCGCTTGTTTGTTTGAGTTGCAAAATACGCGTACCAATAAATGAGGTAAGCACTAAATTGTTATTGTTTTTGGTTTGTTGCCAATTTAAATTTGCAGATCGGCGCTCATCTGGGCTTATAAAAGCCAATTTACCTTTTACATGCCAAGTTTTTTGATCTGCTAGGTGAGCTTTCCAATTGTCATAAAGTATTGTTTTAGATGTTATTTGTTGGGCGCAACCGCCTAAAAATAAAAAAACATGAGTAAAATAAAATATTGTCGAATCAAATGTTGTTCCTTACTTTCCATATTCCGCTGATTTTTGATAAAATTGCCGCCTTTGAAGTAGGGCTCAGCAATATTTGGCACATATGACCATAATAGCACTCGGTATTAATCACAAAACCGCTTCCGTAGAATTACGTGAGAAAGTGGCTTTTTCGCCTGAGCAAATTTCAGAGGCGTTGCAACAATTAAGTGGCCACGCCGACTTTAATGAAGCTGTAATTGTTTCTACCTGTAATCGAACTGAAGTCTATTGTAGCCTTGCTCAGCAAAATTCCCAAACACTGTTGAGTTGGCTTGCCAGTTTCCATGGTTTGGATGAACTTGAACTGATTAAGAATATATATTGCTATGAAAATAACGAGGCAATAAAGCACTTAATGCGTGTTGCTTGCGGGTTAGACTCTTTAGTTTTGGGTGAACCGCAAATTTTAGGGCAAATTAAGCAAGCCTACAATAGCGCCAAAACGCATGATGCTGTAGGTGTTACATTTGATCGGTTGTTTCAAAAAACATTTTCGGTTGCTAAAGAAGTTCGTACAGAAACCAACATTGGTGCAAGCGCTGTTTCAGTGGCGTTTGCCGCCGTTAACTTGGCAAAACATATTTATGGCAAACTCGACAAAACCAATGTTTTATTAATTGGTGCAGGCGAAACAATTGAACTGGTAGCTAAACACTTATACCAAAATGAGCCGCAAAATATCACCGTTGCCAATAGAACAATTGAACGAGCGCGTAGCTTAGCTGATGAAGTGTCTGCGGATGTTATTGCATTAGCGCAACTGCCTGAACGTTTATATAAAGCGGATATCGTGATTAGTTCTACCGCCAGTACATTACCAATTATTGGTAAAGGGGTTGTTGAGCAAGCGCTTAAACAGCGACGCCATAAACCTATGCTATTTATTGATATTGCGGTTCCGCGCGATATAGAAAGCCAGGTAGGAGAACTTGATGCGGCCTATTTATATTCCGTTGATGACTTACAAACCATTGTAAGCGAGAATATGGCGGCACGAGAACAAGCGGCTGAACAAGCACAAATAATTATTACTGAACGCACCAAAGAATTTGCAATGTGGATGCGCTCACTCGATTCGGTAGATTTAATTCGCCATTATCGAAATGATGTACAAACAATAAAGTCGGAATTAGTAGAAAGAGCCGTTAGTCAGCTTTCTAGTGGTAAAGACGCAGAAAAAGTAATTTTAGAGTTGGCCAATAAATTAACCAATCGCTTAATGCACGCGCCTACCCGTGCAATACAAGATGCAGCGAAAAAAGGTGAAGTGGCGCAGCTAAACCAGTTGAAAAAAATGTTAGGTATTGATCAGGAATAACCGTTAAATGAAAGAGTCTGTTTATAATAAATTAGAAACCTTAGTAGAGCGTTACGAAGAAGTACAAGCGCTGCTAAGCGACCCGTCGGTCATTAGTGATCAAAATCGTTTTCGTGGGCTTTCAAAAGAATACTCCGAGCTTGAAGAGATTGTAAAAACGTTTTTAACTTATAAAGAAACGCAAGACAATTTAGCCAGTGCAGAAGAGATGCTTAAAGATTCTGACCCTGAAATGCGTGAAATGGCGCAAGAAGAATATAAAGAAGCTAAAGCACAAATTTTGGTAATTGAGGATCAAATTCAAGTATTAATGTTGCCAAAAGATCCGCGAGATAACAATAATGTGTTTGTTGAAGTACGCGCTGGAACAGGCGGTGATGAAGCGGCTATTTTTGCTGGCGATTTATTCCGTATGTACAGCCGCTATGCAGAAACTAAAAAATGGAAAGTAGAAGTTGTGAGCACCAATGAAGGTGAGCACGGTGGTTACAAAGAAGTGATTGCGAATATCAGTGGCGAAGGCGTCTACGGTCAATTAAAGTTTGAATCAGGTGTACACCGTGTACAACGTGTGCCAGAAACTGAATCACAAGGGCGAGTGCATACCTCTGCGTGTACTGTTGCGGTAATGGCGGAAGTACCAGAGGCCGAAGCGATACAAATTAATACCGCAGATTTAAAAGTTGATACATTTCGTGCATCAGGCGCAGGTGGTCAGCACGTTAACAAAACCGATTCTGCTATTCGACTTACACATATACCTACCGGTGTTGTGGTTGAGTGTCAGGATCAGCGTTCGCAGCATAAAAACCGCGCTAAAGCGATGTCAGTACTTGCAGCACGTTTGCAACAAGCTGAAGATGAAAAGCGCCATGCGGCAGAAGCATCTGAACGTCGTGACTTAGTTGGTAGTGGCGATCGTTCTGAACGTATCCGTACTTATAACTACCCGCAAGGTCGTATTACCGATCACCGCATTAACTTAACACTTTATCGTTTAAACGAAGTGGTAGCGGGTGATTTAAGCTGCGTTATTGACCCATTAATGCAAGAGTATCAAGCTGACTTATTAGCGGCTATGGGCGACGAGTAATCGTGAGCCAAACTCTTGAACAAGCAATTGCTGCAGGCGCTAATTTATTAGCACCTAGCAGCGAAAGTGCTAAATTAGACGCACAAGTTTTACTTCTACATATTCTTCAAAAACCTCGCAGTTACCTTTTTACTTGGCCAGAGCATGAACTTAACGCTAAGCAACAACAGCAATTTAATACATTTTGCCAACGACGTTTAAACGGTGAACCTGTTGCACATATTACAGGGCAACGTGAGTTTTGGAGTTTATCGCTTGAAGTTAACGCAACAACCTTAATACCTCGCCCTGATACTGAAACATTAGTAGAACAAGCACTTGAAGTGGCTGTTCCTGCTACAGCTAAAGTACTTGATTTAGGCACGGGTACTGGTGCAATTGCGTTGGCACTGGGTAGTGAAATGCCTGATTGGCAAATTATTGCAGTAGATAGAGTAAGCGATGCCGTTGCACTTGCTACACGTAACCAGCAGCGATTGGCAATTAATAATGTGCACGTTAAACAAAGCAACTGGTTTAGTGAGTTGCACGGTGAAAAGTTTAATCTAATAGTCACAAACCCACCTTACATCGAAAGCAACGATATACATTTAAATCAGGGCGATGTGCGTTTTGAGCCTTTATCGGCATTAGTGGCTGATGATTGCGGAATGTCTGATATTAAACAAATAATTACACAATCACGTGACTATTTGCTATCTAATGGCTATCTTTTAATAGAACACGGTTTTGAGCAAGGTGAAGCTGTTCGTCATTTCTTTGAAAAAATGGCGTTTGTTAATATTAAAACAGTGAAAGACCTTGGTAATAATGACCGTGTAACGCTCGCACAGTGGCCTTAAATAGTAAAAATTGTCTACTTGTGTATTAAAAAATGCTGCGAGGAAATTTTAGCTATGATGGATGATTTCTTATTTTCAGATGAGCCTCAAGAGCCTGTTAGTAAAATAGAACAGGGCACCTGGAAAGTATTAATCGTTGACGACGAACCTGAGGTTCATGCTGTAACAAAATTGGCATTAAGCGATTTTGATTTTCAAAATAAACGATTGGAGTTTGTAAGTGCATACTCTGGTGCAGAAGCGAAAAAGTTAATAGACGAGCATTCTGATGCCGCCATAGTTTTGCTTGATGTAGTAATGGAAACGGATGATGCGGGTTTGCAAGTCGCTAAATACATTCGTGAAACAGCTAAAAACAATCATATTCGAATTATTTTACGAACGGGTCAACCGGGTCAAGCACCTGAAAGACAAGTTATTGTTGATTATGATATTAATGATTATAAATCGAAAACGGAATTAACGGCGCAAAAACTATTCACTGTTATTATGTCTAGTCTTCGTTCATATCGCGATATTATTTCTATTGAACAATCACGCGAAGGGCTAGAGAAAATAATAAAAGCCTCAAGGGATATATTTTCGGCTCATTCAATAGATAGTTTCACTGAGGGCGTAATGCAGCAACTTACCTCGTTATTAGGTATTGCAGATCAAGCAATGTACGCCACTACATTAGTTGCTCAAAATCCAGAAGAAAACAATAACAAAAAGCTTATTGTTCGTTCAGGTACAGGGGACTTTGAACAAAGTGAAGGAAAAGAGTTAGAGCTGGTTCTTAAAAGTGAACAACTTGCAGCGTGTCAACAAGCATTAAGTGACAAAACAATCGTATATAAAGATAATTACCTATTTGCTTACTGCAGTAGTCAATATAATCATAACTCAATGTTATTTATATCAGGTATCCCAAAATTATTAACGGATACGCAACGTCATTTAATTGAGATTTTTTCGCAAAATGTGCAATTAGCATTTGAAAATGTGCAGTTACAATCAGAAATAGAAGCAACTCAGCAGGAATTAGTTTATAGATTGAGTGAAGCGGTAGAGCAGCGCTCAAGTGAAACAGGTAATCATGTTAAGCGTGTGGCTAATATTTGTCATATATTGGCTGAGGGTTATGGCTTATCTAAGCGAGAAGCCGATTTAGTTCGATTAGCATCGCCTTTGCATGATGTTGGAAAAGTAGGTATACCGGATGCTATTTTAAATAAACCAGGAAAGCTCGACGGCCAAGAGTGGGAAGTGATGAAAACCCACACAGATAAAGGTTATAGCATTTTAAAAGATTCACCGAGGGAAATTGTTAGTGCTGGTGCAATTATAGCAAAAGAACACCATGAAAAATGGGATGGCTCTGGCTATCCGAATGGATTGAAAGGTGAAGAAATAAATGTATTTGGCCGAATAGTCTCTCTTGCTGACGTTTATGATGCACTTCGCCATAAACGCTGTTATAAAGAGCCTTGGTCACTGCAACGAGTGGTTGATGAAATCAATTCACAAAAAGGATCGCATTTTGAGCCTAAACTTGTTGAAGTGCTTAACGATAAGCTTAATGAAATAGAAATAGTATTAACTCGTTTTCCAGATTAATATCAAAAATATAGAAGTACAGGGGCATATGGATTATTTAGCAGTAAAGCACTCACACATGGCAATTGCTATGCTCAGTGTTATTTTATTTTATGTTCGCTCTTTTTCGCGAATTGGTAGTGGCAAAATAGCTAAGAATAAGTTGGTACTTATTGGTAGTCATAGCATAGATACACTACTGTTGGTTTCTGCTCTTACACTTGTTTTTATGGCTAAAATTAACCCTTTTGAGCAGCTATGGTTGTTAGAAAAGATAATTTTAGTTGTTGTGTATATTGCGATAGGGGTTAAAAGTTCAAAGCAAACTAACACCCTTGCTAAAATTATTTACATTGTAATTAATACCGTTGTTGTTTTAGCGATAGGTTATTTAGCGACGTCTAAATCAGCTTTGTTGTTCTAATAAAGTAAACCTTAATAATTTGAGCTTTACGGTATTGTCTGTAAAGCTCGTTCTTCCACCTCGCTGCAAATATTCAAAAACATCACTATATTGGTATATAGCTTTAAAGTTAGGTAAACTACGCCTTCGTTTTCTAAAATGTTGCAGTATTGATGACCACCCTCGGGTTTGATGAACACGATGAATCTTATGTTGATGATGCTTTTGATGAATTTACCCCTGTGGCAATTTATCGTTGTATTAAAGCTGAGTCTAAATGGGATCCTCAATTAGATTTAACAGCAAGTTTTGACATTCTCACCGACTTTGAGCAACAAATAAATGTTTTGTGCTTAAAAGTCAGCGACGATCACGATCGCTTAGAAAAATTATTAGATACTTTTTATAGTACCTGGCTATTTAGTGCCTCAAGCTTAAAAGTGCCTGAGCATAAACTAAATAGTTTAAGTTATACCTTAACCATGCGTAGTGGCTCCCCAACTACATTAGCTATTTTACTGTGCCACTTTTTACAACACGCTAAACTCGATGCTAGCATGAGCTTAAACCAAGGCGATATTGGTGTGCATGTCGCTATTAGCGATGAGGAAGGCTACATAATTGAACCAAGTAGCGGTCAACAAAGTTGGTATATTATCCCTGAAAATGCGGATGAGGATGATGGGCAAGAACAGGAACCACTAGAACTTATTTTTGATGATGAAGTATATAAATTGTTCTTAGCTCAACAAAAATGGTCTTTTATTAGCGAAAATAAATTTGGCCATGCTTTAACGTGTGTAGAAATGTTGATGGAATTAATTGGCGACGACCCGTATGAAAGACGCGACAGAGGCTACTTATTAAATCAACTCGATTGTCCTAAAATGGCACGAGATGATTTACAATTTTTTGTCGATGAATGTCCTGACGATCCTGCTATTGAGATTATTCAACATCAGATAGAAGAATTAGAAGATAATAATAAAACTCACCATTAAGAATAGGAAAAATTATGGTTGAAACTCAAAGTGCATTAATAACCAATGATGCCGTTGTACTTGGTTTACTTGCTGTTATTTTGGGGTTTATATTTAAAACCTCAAACAGTGAACGCCCAGCACTAAAAAGATTTTATAAATACGTACCGGCCTTGTTACTTTGTTACTTTTTACCGTCACTACTGAATACATTTGGTATAGTTGATGGCAATAAGTCCAATGTTTATTACGTAGCTTCGCGCTACTTACTGCCAGCTTGTTTAATACTTCTTACCATTAGTATTGATTTAAGAGCCATACTTAATTTAGGCCCTAAAGCACTTATTATGTTTTTAGTAGGTACCTTGGGTATTGTTATTGGTGGACCTTTGGCTATTTTAGTCGTCAGTGCTGTTGATCCTAGTATTGTTGGTGGCCATGGTCCTGATGCGGTATGGCGCGGTATGACAACTGTTGCGGGTAGCTGGATTGGTGGCGGTGCGAATCAAGCTTCGATGAAAGAGATGTTTGAAGTTGGCGGCGATATATTTTCGGTGATGGTTACTGTTGATGTAATAGTCGCTAATATTTGGATGGCTGTTTTATTGTTAATGGCAGCAAATCATAAGAAAATTGATGCGGCAACAGGTGCCGATACTAGCGCAATTGAAGATTTAAAACGCCGAGTAGAAACATATCACGCAGAACATGCTCGCATGCCTACTCTTAACGACTACATGACATTACTTGCTATTGCATTTGGTATTACTGGTTTAGCACATTTTTGTGCTGATTTTTTAGGTCCTTATTTTGGCACTACTTATGAGTGGGCAAAAGAGTACAGCCTAAACAGCAAATTCTTTTGGTTGATTGTCATATCGACTACGATTGGTATTAGTTTATCTTTTACTAAAGTGAGACAAATAGAGGCGTTTGGTGCTTCAAAAGTGGCCTCTAGCTTTTTATATATTTTAGTTGCATCGATTGGTTTGCATATGAATGTAACCGCCATTTTTGATAATCCCGGCTTATTTTTAGTGGGTGCTATTTGGATGCTTGTACATGCAAGTTTAATGTTGCTAGTTGCTAAACTAATTAAAGCACCGTTATTTTATATGGCAGTGGGCTCGCAGGCTAATGTGGGCGGTGCAGCGTCTGCACCTGTTGTAGCATCAGCGTTTCATCCGTCATTAGCGCCTGTTGGTGTTCTGTTAGCTGTACTGGGCTATGGTGTGGGTACGTATATGGCTTATATTTGTGGATTAATGATGCAAGCAGTTGCACCGTAAGGAATTTAAATGAAAGACCAAATTATTAAAATTAATGAAATTGAACTAGCAAACAACAAACCGTTTGTATTGTTTGGTGGTATTAACGTATTAGAATCTCGCGATTTAGCTATGCGTGTTGCAGAGCATTACGTAGAAGTAACCACTAAATTAAATATTCCTTATGTATTTAAAGCGTCATTTGATAAAGCTAATCGATCTTCAATCAATTCGTACCGTGGTCCAGGTATGGAAGAAGGTTTAAAAATATTTGAAGAGATTAAAAAAACGTTCAATATTCCGCTTATTACCGATGTACATGAACCACATCAAGCGGCCCCTGTTGCTGAAGTTGTCGATGTTATTCAGTTACCTGCATTTCTAGCACGTCAAACTGATTTAGTGGTTGCTATGGCAAAAACAGGCGCGATCATTAACGTGAAAAAACCACAGTTTTTAGCACCACACGAAATGCGTCACATCATTACTAAATTTAATGAAGCGGGTAATAACAACGTAGCACTTTGTGAACGAGGCTCTAGCTTTGGGTATAATAATCTAGTGGTTGATATGCTTGGCATGGATGACATGAAAGCAATGGCTCCTGTGATTTTTGATGCAACACATGCGCTACAACGTCCAGGCGGTCGTACAGATTCGGCTGATGGTCGTCGTGCACAAGCAGCTGAGCTTGCTCGAAGTGGTATGGCATTGGGTATTGCTGGTTTATTTATAGAAGCGCACCCAAATCCTAACGAAGCGAAATGTGATGGCCCTTGCGCGCTAGCACTTAGCAAGTTAGAAGGTTACTTATCGCAAATGAAAGCGGTAGACGATTTAATTAAAAGCTTTGAACCGCTTGATACAAGTGCAAATGACTTATAATTAAAAGCTTAACAATTAAGTGAAATGTTAGAAAAGCGACTTAGGTCGCTTTTTTTACACCTTAAATATACTCTTTCTCAGCATAGGTATATAATTCACCGCATAAGAAAAACTAATTCTAAGCTTGGTCATCATGTCAAGACGAGTACCTCCATTAAACGCATTAAAAGCTTTTGAAGCCGCTGCGCGCCATTTAAGTTTTACAAAAGCTGCGGAAGAGCTTTATGTAACTCAAGCGGCTGTCAGTCATCAAATAAAAACACTTGAAGAACATTTAGGTTTGAAATTGTTTTTACGTAAAAATCGTTCGTTATTATTAACCGAAGAAGGGCAAGGCTACTTCCTCGATATTAAAGAGATTTTTACGCAACTAATTGATGCAACCGAAAAACTATTAGCGCGTGGTGCTAAGGGCTCATTAACAGTTAGCTTAACACCAAGTTTTGCAATTCAATGGCTTGTACCTCGTTTAAGCTTATTTAATGAGTTACATCCTGAGATTGACGTGCGGATCAAAGCGCAAGACCAAGACGAAAACTCATTAACAGATGATGTTGATGTGGCTATTTATTACGGGCGAGGTCATTGGAGTGGTGTGCAAGCTTATAAATTACATACCGAGTATTTAGTCCCTTTATGTAGCCCGATGTTGTTAAGTGGGATAAAACCGCTTGACCAACCAAGCGATTTAGTACATCACACTTTACTACATGACACTACCCGTAAAAACTGGAAAACATGGATGAAAACGGCTGGTGTGCGCAATATTCAAGTTAACCAAGGTCCTATATTTAGTCATTCGTCGATGGTGCTGCAAGCAGCAGTGCATGGCCAAGGTGTGGCAATTGGTAACAGCGTGCTGGCAAAGCCTGACATTGACGCTGGTCGCTTAGTGATCCCATTTAATCACAGTCTTGAAAGTAAAAACGCCTATTATTTAGTCCTTAGAGAATCACAAACAGAGCTAGGTAAAATAGTATCCTTTAAAGAGTGGATGTTGAGCTTAGTAGAGCAAGAGCAAGAGTATTAATATGATTGAGTGGGTTAAAAGTAGTCAGCAGCCAGCAATAGCGCAATTTATATTTGCCCATGGAGCTGGTGCCGGTAGTGATTCAGACTTTATGCAGCATGTGGCAAAACTAATCAGTGAACAGGGTGTTGATGTTGGCCTATTTGATTTTGAGTATATGCAAATAGCCAAACAAACGAATAAGCGTAGGCCTCCTGAGCGAGCACCTAAATTACTTAGTTATTACGAGCAAATACTTAACCATACACAGCCAAACATTCCGCTATTTATTGGCGGGAAATCAATGGGCGGACGAATGGCATCCATGCTTGCTTGTACGACAGAACAACCTGTTTTAGGTGTTCTTGCTTTTGGCTATCCGTTTCATCCACCATGCAAACCTGAAAAGCTGCGTACCGATCACTTCGCAGATATAGTCTGCCCTTTTTTAGTATTACAAGGTGAGCGAGATACGTTTGGTACTCGCCAAGAGCTTGCAACAATGGTTATGCCGAAACAGCCACAATACATATGGCTTACAGATGGGGACCACTCACTTAAACCTCGTAAAAAAAGTGGTATGACTGAGCTACAAAATAGAGAAACAGCTGCTTTGGAGGCTGTTGAATTTATTAAAAACTGTGTGGATTTAAATTTAGAGGGTAATTAATGATTAAAGTATTTTTAATGATGGGCAGTATTTTTTGTATGCTTTCGGTCATGTTAGGTGCATTTGCAGCACATGGTTTAAAAAGCCGTTTAACAGAGTATTCGCTTGGGGTTTTTAAAACTGCTGCTGAATATCAAATGGTGCATGGACTTGCGCTTATTGCGGTTGCTATTTTAATTAAATGGGGCATAAATCTGAGCTGGGCTGGTGGTTTTTTTATAACAGGCACACTACTTTTTAGTGGCAGTTTATATTTACTCGCATTAACTGGTATGAAGTGGCTGGGGCCAATAACACCAATTGGTGGGCTGTGCTTTATTATTGGTTGGGTAGTTATTTTAGTGCAAGTTGCACGATTTAAGTTTTAAAGAGTTTAAGGGTTTATATGTCTAGTGTTGTGATTTACTGTCGTAGTGGGTTTGAAAACGATGCCGCTGCTGAAATAACGTTTCACGCTGCAGAGCAAGGCTTTGCGGGTTATGTAAAAGCAAAGCCAAATACGGGTTACGTTGTTTATGAATGTTTTGAAGCGCATCACAGCGACGAAATAATCAAAAAAGTTGATTTTAAAAATATGGTGTTTGCACGCCAATGGTTTGCCGGTACATTACTTGAAAACATGCCTGTGGAAGATCGCGTTGGCGCGGTAGTTGAAGCTGCAAAAGAGTTTACATTGTGCTCAGAGCTACGTGTAGAAACCCCTGACACAAATGAAGGAAAAGAGCTTTTAACGTTTTGTAAAAAAATCTCAACACCACTTAAAAAAGCCCTCGAAAAACAAAATACAGTATTGCGCGAACCCAAAGCAAACCGTCCTGTAATGCATGTCATGTTTTTAACAAACAACACAGCTTATGTAGGTTACTCATATAGTTTTAATAATTCTCCATTTTTTATGGGTATTTTACGTCTTCGCATGCCAAGCGATGCACCGAGTCGATCAACATTAAAGCTTGATGAAGCGTTTAATGTATTTATTCCTGAACAACAGCGCGAATCTCGTGTTGCAGCAGGTATGCGCAGTGTCGATTTAGGCGCTTGCCCTGGGGGCTGGACATATCAGCTTGTTCGCCGTGGTATGTTTGTAAGTGCAATTGACAATGGTCCGATGAATGATGATTTGATGGAAACAGGCCAGGTTAAACATTTTAGAGCTGACGGTTTTAAATATCGCCCTGAAAAAAGAAATGTTACCTGGTTAGTATGTGATATGGTGGAAAAACCCACTAAAGTGACGACCTTAATGATTGATTGGGCTGTGAGTGCCTACGCTAAAGAGTTTATATTTAACTTAAAACTTCCAATGAAAAAACGTTTTGACAGTGTCTACGAATGCCTTTCGATGATTAGAAAAGAGCTAGATAAACAAGGTATTAACTACGAGTTGCAAGCTAAGCATTTGTATCATGATCGTGAGGAAATAACCGTTCATTTAAACGTTACTAAGGTGCCACAAAATCTATACAGCTAAGTTTTATTAGTAATAAAAAATGGGTCTGATGACCCATTTTTTGTATATTTAACTTCGATATTTGGGCCTGTAATTATCAACCCATAAACGCGTAGCCCCACACACAGCGACAGGCATTACTATTAAGTTTATAAATGGTATTGCTGTTAATAGCATAACGGCAAAGCCAAACCCATACGATAGACCTTGTTTACTTTTTAAATCGTCTTTCATCTGTTTAAACCCAATTTTATGGTTATCGAACGCATAGTCTTCGTATTGCACTGCGAACATCCAACATGTAAATAGGACCCATAATATTTGACCAATGACGGGGAGTATCCAAAGCAGTATAAAAAACCTATAGCGCGAGGAAGGTAATAGCATAACTTTGTCCACTCGCGGGCTAGCATACGAGGTATGTCTTTTACTAATTCAGCAAAGCCATCATCGTTAATCTTTTGGCCTGTTAAATAAAGTTCTACTTTTTCGCTTAACAAAGCGTTGAAGGGGGCTGCGATAAAATTAGTGATCACTGTAAAGAGCATACTGTAGCTAAATAAAACCATTAATATAGCAATTGGCCACATTAGCCATTCAAGCCAACTTAACCATTGTGGCAACATATCATTGATGTAGCTAAAACTGTCACTTAGCCAACCGAATAAGAAAAATAGCGAGCTACCAAAAAGTAAAATATTAATTAATAATGGAATAAAAACAAAACGTTTTAACCCCTTTTGAGTAATTAATTTAAAACCTGAAAAAAATATTCCATACCTTGTACTATCTGCACAGTAACCTCAATAAATGTTTACCACTGTAGCTAGTATAAATAGCTGAATTTTTTGAACAGCGTTTTTAGGTAACAAAGTGTTTAAATACTAGGCTTGTTTATCTTTCGAGGTTAAGTTTTCAGCAGTGTGTTTGGTATTTAGGCAAAGCAGAGCCTATGTAGTGTGGTTATTTTCCATAAATAGGCGATAACGTAGAATAAATGCCAAGCATGCGCTGCCCGCGGAAGCTTGGCTCGGTTTTTACTTATTCTTACATGGATGTAAGCCAGTAGAGTAATACAGGAGCAGTTACCGAGCCCACTAGGTTACAAACCTCACGCCGCGATTAAATAGCCCATAGATTGAATGAATTTTAATTATGAAAGGTCAACAGGCACTAATAATGCTATAAAGTGGCTTAACTTAATGGTGATTTATCTATGGCAGGGAATTAAGTTACTTTTTTATAGAGAGCTTAGACTGATTCTGTTCAGCTCCCTAACGCATGCAGTTTTAGTGACATTATTTTAAAAGCGAGTAATTATAGATGGCTAAGATCTTTGTGATTGGGTTGCCCAGAACTGGCACTACTAGCATAAGTGTTGCGCTACTAGAAATGGGCTTTTCGGTGGCGCATACCGCTTTTACAAAGCAAGCATTTGAAATGTCTGATGCAATATCTGACGCACCTTGCTTTAGTGACTACATGCATTTAGACGAGTTATTCCCAAATGCTAAATTTATATACTTAAGTCGAGAGCTAAATAAATGGGTGCCTTCAATTACTATGTTGCTCGAAAAAATGGCGCCTCATTTAGATTTAAATACAGGTAAGTTTAATCCTATTTTAAAGCGTAGTTTTCATCGTACGTTCTCTAATGTATTACCCTTATCATCGACAGCGTTAGCTGGTTGTTACTTAAAGCATGAACAAGCTGTTTTTTCGTATTTCAAAAATAGTGACAATTTTTTAGCAATAGATATTAGTGAACCTGATAGTTTGTTAAAACTAAAACAGTTTTTAGGCGTGGAGATACAAGGAAATACCTGTTTCCCTAAATTAAATATAGGACGTCAAGTCGCCAACTGGAAAGAATATAAACACCCAAATAAAATTAACTCTAATTTAGCTGGAAAAGAACATAGAAAATACTTTGACTATTCGCTGCCCCCATTAAAGTGAATACGAAATATGACTTTTCTGTTATTAAAATTCTTTGCATCGACCAAATTAAATAAAATGATTGAGCTGGTAGCATGTGCTATTTTTAGAGGCCTACACTGAATTTAGCAAGTAATTGCATTTAATCATGAGGGCATTCTTTATTCGCGTAAATTACTGGGTTTATTTAAACGTTTAAATAAGTAGAACGAGGTTGTTCATTTTTTACAATTCGGTATAGTTTGCCAACACATATTTTTAATATAAATTGAGATGTTCTATGCAGTTAGTTGATTTAAAACCGAATGATCAGGATGTGATTAATGTTTTTTCTGATATCGACCGACTGATAAACTCTCTATATCCAGTTGCCACTGCACAGTCTCTTACGTTAAATGAACTAAATGAGCCAAGTGTGTATGCGATTGGTTTAAAGAATGATGATGGTATTATTGCGTGTGGCGCTATTGTAAAGCAGTTTGATAAAATGCCCTATGGTGAAATTAGACGGCTTTATGTAAGCCCTAGTTATCGTGGTAAAGGTTTATCTAGGCGTATTATGCAGATACTTTTACATCACGCAGGTGAGGAGAAAATCCCACTGATCAGGCTAGAAACAGGGCCAAAGCAAATTCAATCGATTAAGCTATATGAAAATCTTGGTTTCAAACGATGTGCTAGTTTTGGGCCTTACCTCGAGAATCCACAAAGTGTATTTATGGAGTTAGGCCTAAGCCAGTAACAAAGCGCATAAAGGTTAACAGCTTCACTCTAAGTGACCACACTAAATTATTTAAGTAGCTATTAATTATAGTTTTTTATAGTGTATAAATTAAACTATAATGAATTGCTACTTTCAAATATACCCAAAGTTCATTAGTACTATTATATATTGTCTGTTAAATATCATTTCAAAAATTCCCTCTTAAAATTAACAAAAGCAGAATACTGTTTTTGTTGGCTATAATCGTATAAAATCTGTCATTTACTATGCTCCTTAAAATACTTCAAACCATAACGTTTAAATAGCGAGACTTTCTTATCCTTTCTAAAAATGACACTAAACCAATGACAGACACAACAGTAGTAACCCATAACGGTAATTTTCATGCGGATGACGTTTTTAGTATTGCAGTACTTAAACACGTGTTGCCAGCGTTTAAACTGGTACGTACTCGCGATAAAGCGCTTATAGAAAATGCCGACTTTGTAATTGATGTAGGTGGCGAATACGACCCTGAAACGAACCGCTTTGATCATCACCAGCGTGGTGGTGCAGGCGAGCGAGAAAATGGCATTCCTTTTTCGTCGTTTGGTTTAATATGGAAAAAATACGGCTTAGCGTTGTGTGATGATAACCAAGCCGTGGCTGATAGAGTGGATTCAGGCTTAGTTTCAACTATTGACGCCATCGATTGTGGTCATGTTGAAGGGGTATCAAAAGGGATAAGCTTGAGCCAAACAATCTCAATGTTTAACCCTACGTGGGAAGAAGAAAGTAACTTTGATACTTGTTTTGACGAAGCCGTTGAATTTGCAGCTCGCATGCTTATTCGTTTTATCGCTTCAGCTCACGGAAGTGTAAATGCAAAAGAGATTGTCGCCAAAGCAATTGAAAATGCGGAAGATGCCAGAGTAATCGTACTTGAAAAATACACACCGTGGAAAAAAACGGTGCATATTTTATCAAGCGATGCGCTATACATGGTTTACCCATCGCATTCTGGACAATGGATATTACAAACAGTACCCGTTGAGCCTGGCTCGTTTGAAGATAGAAAACCGCTTCCTAAAGCATGGTCAGGTTTATCTGATCAAGCGTTTGTAGATGAAACCGGTATTGACGACGCTGTGTTCTGTCACAATGGTTTATTTATAGCGGGCACTAAGTCGTTTGAAAGCACAATGAAACTTGCCACTATGGCGCTTAGCGAATAACAACTCAGATTCATAACGAATACTAAGCATAACAATTTATATAGATTGTTATGCTTGTTATCTTAGCGCGGAGCATTATGTTTGAATTAAAAACAATCGCACTTTTTACTATTACAGCCTTAGCAGAAATAGTGGGTTGTTATTTGCCCTACCTTTGGCTTAAGCAAGATAAAAGTATTTTACTTTTAATTCCTGCGGCTTTAAGTTTGGCACTATTTGCATGGTTGCTCTCTTTACATCCTACTGCAGCCGGGCGTGTGTATGCAGCTTATGGCGGCGTATATATTTGTGTTGCGCTATTATGGTTATGGGTTGTTGATGGCGTAAAGCTTACTATGTGGGATATTATTGGTGGTTTAGTAGCACTGCTAGGTATGGCTATAATTATGTTCGCACCAAAAAGTGCATAGCTGGCTCATACTCAATAAATAAAAAGCGCCTATTTATAGGGGAAACACATATAGGCCCTGCCTTGGCTAAAAACCAAATGGACAGCTGCAATTTCTACCTCCAAAGATAAACACACCCTAGTGTTGTTTAAAGTCCTACCTCGATTATTTTCAAACTGCCAATAAAATATAACAACTTCAATACGACAGGTAGTACCTAACGCTACATATGCGCCAAGCTACTATTGAAGCTGGTGGATGTTATGCTGAGCGTTTTAGAAGTGCAAATTATATTTAATTTAAAAATACATGGGTATTACTTGGTCACAACACGTTGGCTAAACTGTAAGTAATTTGAGGCGTTGAGAACACCTTGCTCTAATCCATCAAAAGTAAATTTTATAAACAAAGTAACTCAAGATTAATTTTAGTGAATGAGCTAACTCATTTTTGCTAATAAAATTTATAATGAGTCATTTAAAAACGCCATTTTTTACAACTTTTCTTATCTTTAATAATCATCAAAGTCCTATTTTATATGCGCTAGCGAGCAATACGTGATTGGTTGTTTTATCAACATTAAAAATCACTCGTTACGAGTAAAAATACTTGTTGGACTTGAATCTCTATTTTTCTTTTAATGCGCGGCACTAGCCGAGCCGGCATTAATTAAATAAAAGAGAAAGATAAATGAAAGAGACAACATCACTAGAACAAGCTCGTACGAGCTACAATGTTCGTCATTGGAGCCAAGGTTTTTTTGGTATTAATGATCAAGGTGATGTGTATGTTGCGCCCAAGGCTCATGCACCAGAGCAAACTATTGCATTAACAGATATCGCAAAGCAACTACAAGATAAAGGTTTAAGCTTACCTGCTTTAGTTCGTTTTCCGCAAATTTTACACCATCGTGTACACAGCTTATGCGGCGCATTTAATACTGCGATTGAAAACTATGGTTACCCTAAAGACTACCTATTAGTTTACCCAATAAAAGTAAACCAACAACGTGAAGTGGTTGAAGAAATAGTAGCAAGCCAAGCACAAGTAGAAAAAAAGCAACTTGGTTTAGAAGCAGGCAGCAAGCCTGAACTACTTACAGTATTAGCATTGGCTGAAAAAACCAGCGCCGTTATTGTATGTAATGGCTACAAAGATAAAGAATACGTACGTTTAGCACTTATTGGCGAAAAGCTAGGTCATAAAGTGTATATCGTACTTGAAAAGCTTTCTGAGCTAGACATGGTACTTAGCCAAGCAAAAGAGCTTAACGTAAAACCACGCATTGGTATTCGTGTACGTTTAGCATCGCAAGGTAAAGGTAAATGGCAAGCGAGTGGCGGCGAAAAATCAAAATTTGGTTTATCTGCATCGCAAGTTTTGCATGTAGTTAATCGTTTAAAAGACGCAAACCAGCTTGATTTACTTCAGCTAGTACATTTTCACTTAGGCTCACAAATGGCGAACATTCGTGACGTACGTTTAGGTGTAAGCGAAGCGGCGCGTTTTTACTGTGAGCTACGTAAATTAGGCGCAGAAATTGATTGCCTTGATGTAGGTGGCGGTTTGGCTGTTGATTATGACGGCACACGTAGCCAGTCGCATAACTCTATGAATTACAGCTTAGCTGAATATGCAAATAACATTGTGTACACCATTGGTGATACATGTAAGCAATATGAGCAACCAATGCCGACTATTATTTCAGAGTCGGGTCGTGCGCTTACAGCGCATCATGCTGTGCTTATTTCTAATGTTATTGGTACTGAAAGTTACACGCCAGAAGAGTTAGTAGCGCCAGCGGCAGATGCACCACTTTTATTAAAAAACATGTGGGCATCGTTTGTACAATTAACTGATTTAACGGATGACCGTGCATTAATTGAAATTTATCACGACAGCCAAGGTGATTTAGCTGAAGCGCATAACCAATTTGCACTAGGTTTACTTGATTTATCACAACGTGCATGGGCTGAGCAAATTAATATTCGTATTTGTTACGAACTCAACAAGCACATGGATAATAAAAACCGTTTTCATCGTCCTATTATTGACGAGTTAAACGTACGTTTAGCCGATAAGTTTTTTGTAAACTTCTCGTTGTTTCAATCGCTTCCAGACGCATGGGGCATTGATCAAGTGTTTCCGGTACTGCCATTAAGTGGCTTAACTGAAGCACCAAAAAAACGTGCTGTATTACTTGATATAACCTGTGACTCAGACGGTGCACTTGAGCATTACGTAGATGGACAAGGTATTGAAAGCACATTACCTGTACCAGAGTTTAGTGCTGACAAACCTTATTTAATGGGCTTTTTCTTGGTGGGTGCTTATCAAGAAATTTTAGGTGATATGCATAACTTGTTTGGCGATACGCACAGCGCAATTGTTAATATGGATGAGCAAGGCGTTGCAAGTATTACCGAGATAAACCAGGGTGACACTGTTGCCGATATGATGCGCTATGTACATTTAGATGTTGAAAGTTTTCAGCAATCATACGAGCAGTTAGTAAGCACTAAAATTGAAAAACACGAACAGCAAAGCGTTTTAGACGAGTTGCAAAGCGGCCTTGATGGCTACACTTATTTAGAAGAGTTATAAGCAATGTCAACTTTGTTTGGTCACGCAGATCACTCATTGTACTCAAATGGGATGACGTTTTTACGTCGTCCTATGGTGCAAAACATTAATGCAATTGATGCAGACGTAGTGGTTTTAGGCTTACCATTTGATTTAGCGACCTCGGGCCGCCCTGGTGCGCGCTTAGGCCCTGATGCAATTCGTCGTGCATCGGTTCATTTAGCATGGGAAGACACTAAATACCCGTGGACTTTCCCGTTGTTTGAGCGCTTAAAAGTGGCAGACGCAGGGGACTTTACTTACCCTGTCGGGGATCCTGAGTATTTTACTGCGCAACTAGAAATGGCTGCTGATCAAATACTTCGCCAAGGTAAAACACTATTAGGTTTAGGGGGCGATCACTTTGTAACGCTTCCGCTATTACGTGCTCATGCAAAAATACATGGCAAAATGGCGTTAGTGCATTTTGATGCGCACACCGATACTTATAGCAATGGCTCGCGATTTGATCACGGCACTATGTTTTATCATGCACCAATGGAAGGGCTGATTGATGTTGAGCACAGTATACAAATAGGTATTCGTACCGACTTTGATCAAAGTAAACATGAGTTTGCTGTGATTGATGCAATGCAAGCCAACGATTTACATGCTAATGATATTGCAGCGCAAATACTTGAGCGAGTAGGAGACCTACCTGTTTACTTAACGTTTGATATAGATTGTTTAGACCCTGCGTTTGCGCCTGGTACAGGCACTCCTGTGTGTGGTGGTTTAACGTCAGATAAAGTACTTAAAGTACTGCGTGCGCTAAAAGGCATAAACATGGTAGGTATGGATGTGGTAGAAGTATCACCTTCGTACGACCAAAGCGAGCTTACCGCAATTGCCGCAGCAACCATTGCGAGCGAATTACTGCATTTGTGGACGCATAAAAATAAGTACTAATTCTATAATTTAAGTACTACAAAAAAGGGTATGCATTTGCATACCCTTTTCTATTTAGATATATCGATTATTCAACTGCTTAATTTCTTTTAACCAAATAACGCTTAGCCCAATAAGAGGCAGGTTAGTAGTAACAGGATTAAATGCTTCAATAAGTAATTGTGGCTGCATTACAACTACAGTAAGTAAAAGCCCCATAAGCGCCAATATATTTAAAGCTACTAGGTGCTTATGTTTATAAAACACAAATAAACACAAGCCAAATATAATTTCGCCGACTCCCGCTGAACGTGTAATTAAATCAGACACTTCGGCTGAAAAACCAGCACTGCCAGTCATTAATTTTTCAAGTGGTGCTACGTGATAAAGCTTTGGGAAAAAGCCATGATATATCCAACTTAAACTCACTATGTAGCGAGCAAGTTGAATATAACCGCGATTATTTCCTAGCATTGTCAATACGCTCTTGTGCACTTGGGTGGCTAGATAAGTACTCTAAAAAGTCATTTACTTTTTCGAGGTGCTCGTTTTCGCTGGTATGGCTTTCTTGTAGGGCCTCTATTGCATCAGCAAAGTCATTACTCGAATACCCAAGCGACTCTAATTGAATGAGTGCAAAGGTATCTGCCTCGCGTTCCATATCTCGTGAAAACCCTTGCTGAGCAAACGATGCACCTGTACCTAACGCTACTTCGGCAACCCCCTCTAAATCACCAAATACAACCGCTAACACAATAGTACTTGCGGCAGATTGTGCTGTAATGCGTACGCTATGCTGGTGGACTACATGGCCCATTTCGTGTAGCAATACCGCTTTTAGTGCATTGGGTTTATCGGCAAGTAAATTTGCTAAATCATCGGTGACCACGATACGGCCATGGGGTAGTGCAAACGCGTTAGCACCAAAGCTGTCTGATTTATAAAACGATAATCTATAAACCGATTGATCAAGCGATAACGCATTAAGCATACTTGTAAAATGTGCTTGTACTTTAGCTTGCTGCTCTGCGGGCAGCTCACTTGGGTCAAGCGCAATCTTTTTAATTAGTGTAAAGCTTTGCTCCCCCATTTGTTCTACAACATTACGTGGCAGGGTATCAACACTGTAAACAGCAATGGCGGGTACGGCTTTATAAAGTACTAACCACATAAAAAGTGGTGTAAATATGACTGCGGCTAAAATTGCCCATTTACTTTTTTCAAGGCGTTCCATTACGTGATGGTTATTTGCTTTAAATGGCCATCTGTAATTTACATCTTGAGGAATAAAACGACTGCCATCTTCAAAGTTTAGTTCGTCGGCAAGTCCTGCCATTCCCGAACTTAATTTTAGACTTGAGATTGCGTGGCGAGCTATAACGTGTTCATCGTTAATAACGTCAATGTGTGTGTCGCTAATAGTTGCAACACACACTTGATAGTTACTCGATGCGATGGGGAAAAAATGTCCCTTTACATGCATAGTGAGCTCTTAAGTTAGAGAAAGGTCAATATCAAATACGTTTGCAGCTTCTTCAGCAAATGATGATTGCTGTTCTTGCGCGGTATCGATTAGGTTTAATGCACCAGGATAAATAGTGACGTTAGTTACATCAGCGAGTATTTTTGATGTACGTACTTTTGTCCATGGGTATGCTAGGCCTAGCGAAAATACGATAGCCAACATATTAGTTAATAGTAAAACAGCGAAAGGAATTGGTTTTAGCTCTGATTTAAATGTGGCAACGCCTTCAAAATGGCTGTTATCAAAAATGTGATTTCTAATAGCGGCGTGCCATACAGCAGAAACAATGGCAATCATTAGTACATAGGCAATCATCATAAAGATAGGAAGCATAACCATAGCAGCGGAGTTTTCTAAATTTTGTTGATTTTCAACATCTACTAAGTTGAGGCCAAATAACCCTAAAATTCCCATAAAGAGCACCATGGTGATAGAGCTCACTACAAAACAAATAAGCGCTGTTAGGTAATAGGTTTCGCCTTTTAGGTTTACAGTAAGTGGTTTGTCACCGTAACTAATATTGCTATGGATATAGCTATCAATACGTTTTATAACATAAGGCATTAATAAATAAAGTGTAAATATGCTGGCGATAGGCAAAAGTATAAAGTTAATAAAGGCTTCGCCGTAATTGCCTTTAAAAGCAAAACGAACATTACGATGGCGCGTCATACGCAGATTAAAACGTAAACCTTGGTTAATAATCCATGGCATTAAAAAGATAAAACCAAGAGCAATAAACAGGCCTAAAATAGGCATAAAGCTAATAGAAAATGTATAAATAAAAAATACAACAACCGCTAAAATCCGACCTTTTAAAATTTGTATTGGTGTTGCTAGGTAGTCAAAGCTATGACCATCTATACGAGTGTGGCCGTAAAAATAGCGATGCGTACGTACTTTAGCCCACGCTGAATATATGCCAAGCGTAATAACGCTAAGTAATATATTTACAATCCAAATTCCAAAAACTCACCGCCTTTACCACTAAATTGCACTTTTCCGCTAAAAATTGGTTCAGCAGGCTCATTTATTGGTGGGCTTGTTTCAGAGAGGGTAGGGTGTATTGATTCCATTAAAATTATGTCCATATTTTTTTGTTAATTTACCTATTTTTAGCGCAATATTCAATATTTATAATTATTTAAGTTCCCTATAAGTAGCTGCAAATAAACGTTTTTTAGGTATTTAGTTAAGTTAATCCACTACTTTTTATAAATAAATCTCGTTGATTTGCCTATTTAGCTAGCAACTAAGGTATTTAGCTTTTTAATATGCGATTTAGCTACTATACATAGTTAATGCTGCTTAAATGTAATGGCATTAATTATGTATTAAGCACACCTACGTACAATAAACGCAATTGATTTATATGCCAAAATAATAGACTGTAATAGTAGTGGGGATGTAAATTTATTTAGGTTTTACAGCTTTTATCACCGCTTTAAATAACATTAGGATATTTATTATGTTTCAAGCAGTCGTGTTAGGGGGATTAGAATTTAGTCCGCTGATTGTTTACTTCCCAATTGCATTTATTTTAACGGCGTTGACTCGTTTTGTTTTGCATCAATTAGATTGGCACGATCGTATTTGGAAAGTGGCTTGGTTTGAGGTGTCACTATTTGTTTGTTACTTGGCACTGGCCGTCTATTTATACCAATTTGCTTAATTAAGTGAGCTATTTTGAGGTAAGAAAACCGTGTCGATAACAAGGCAAAAATTTCGTTACTTAGTTGTTCTATATCAGAAATTTTTAACACAGTTAGCGTCTGGTTTAAGCCCTCAAATTGCTCAAGTATTATTGCGGATTGGTATTACTAAGTGGAAGATAAATTGAATGATTAAATATCTGCGTATTACTTTTACTATCTTGGTTGTTATAGCTGCGGTTTTTGCTGGGCGTTGGGTATGGACTGACTACATGCATACTCCTTGGACGCGTGATGGGCGTATTCGAGCCGATATTGTCACGGTTGCTCCAGACGTGTCGGGCTGGGTAACTGTTTTAAATATTAAAGATGGTCAAAACGTACAAAAAGGCGAAGTACTTTTTAATGTTGATAAAAAACGTTATCAAGCAGCGCTTGATAAAAGTAAAGCAAACACAGAAAACGCATTGTATACATGGGAACTCGCCAAGCACAAATACGAAAGACGTGTTGAGCTAAACACTCAACAGGCAATTAGTGAAGAAACCCTAGAATCAACTCGTATTAATACTAAAATTGCTGAAGCAAATTATAACCTAGCTAAAACAGAGCAAACAATTGCGCAGTTAAATGTTGATAGAACTAAAATTGTTGCGCCTGCATCAGGGCAAATAATTAATCTGAATTTACGCCAAGGTAACTATGTAGCTCAAGGCACACCTGTGTTTGCTATTGTTCAGTCAGATTCATTTTATGTAACGGGTTACTTTGAAGAGAGTAAAATACCGCTTATTTATCCTGAACAAAAAGCTCAAATAGCCCTTTTAAGTGGTGGTAAGCAATTAACAGGGCATGTAGTGAGTGTAGGTAAAGCAATTGCAAATACGAATACACAAAGTAACGGACAACTTTTACCGCAAGTGCAACAAACATTTAATTGGGTACGTTTATCACAGCGTATACCTGTTGATATTAAGTTAGATTCATTGCCCGAAAATACACAGCTTAGCGCAGGAATGACCGCCACTATACATCTCGCTACGCGCTAAGGGGAATACAGTGGGCGTTGTATTACAAAATTTGTTTTTTCCTAAAAAACAGGCAATTATTTTTGCGACTAAGGGCGTTATAGCCATGGTGATGGCGCTGACTATTGCTATGTCGCTTAATCTTGAAAGGCCTTATTGGGCGTTAGTCTCGGCTATATTTTTGCAATTACGCCCGCAAAGCGGATTGGTTATTGAAAAAGCAATTTGCCAAATAATAGGCACCATAGTGGGTGGTTTATTTGGCATATTGCTTTTAACTCAGCTAATCCTCTACCCTTATTTAGCGCTCGGTGCACTGGCATTGTGGTTGGGAGTAAACTCTGCGTTATCGGCAATGGTACGCCAAGCAAACTTTGTGTATGCGTTTGCTATGGCCGGTGTAACAGCCGCCATTATTGTACTTTTAGTCATGGTTACTCCGGCAATGGTGAGCAGCCAAAGTATATTTGATATTGCACAAGCGCGAGTAAGCGAAATAATAATAGGTTCTGTATGTGCTGGGCTTGTGAGCCATTTATTCTGGCCTGTAAAAGTTAAACATTTACTGCAAGTACAAGCACGGTCAGTTATAAATCAAACGTTACATTATTTAGTTATTGAGCTTGATTCTAAGGGCTCGCACGAAAATCGCCATCAGCAAATAGATGGCATTATGGCAACATTGGGCTCAATAAACGAAGATTCCAGCGCAGTAAGGTACGAAGGACCAAAAGGTCCAGGGCGCTCGCGTGCTGCAAATCAGTTGTCGCAAAAAGTACTTTCTTTACTGGCTTCAATTCAAATAATTGGTCGCCTGCAACGAAACCACGCAGACCTTATTACTCCCACATTAAACAAATTAATAAGTAAACTTAAACACGTATTCGCGCAAATTAAAGAATCTGACGATTTTGATTACTGCGCCGAACAAGTTAAAACGCTGCGTAAAGAGCTAACCGACTATAGAGCAAATACGGTGTGTGATTCGCCATTTGAATCTCACATGCTCAATGTGAGCTTAGAAGTAGCAGCCGACTTAACAATTTTACTACGCGCATACAGAGCTTTAGAACAACGCGATAAAACATTATTAAATGCACCCAGTATGCTTACATATCGCGACCCATTAGCTGGCATAATTGTTGGATTTAGAACTGCTTTGGTGTTTTCTATCGGCGCATTTATTTGGATTAATACAGGCTCTTCTGCTGCATTATTAATTATGATTTTACCGGTCATATTTTCGATAATGTTGGCGAGAATACCGTTAGCTATTTTACAGGTGGTAATAAAGCGTTTATTGGTAGGCGTGGTGGTTGCTGCTATTGTAACTATTTTTTACGCACTCAATTTATTATCACAAAGTGGTGGGCAATTAGAAATATTACTACTTGTATTAGCAGGGCCTTATTTTCTGGGTTTACTGCTGCTAGCTGATCAACAAACATTGCCATATGGCTTGGGGTTTTGTATCCCATTTACGATTTTGGTAAGACCCAGTACCGATATGAGCCTTGCGTTTTCAATCGATTACACACTTAGCTCTGCAATGGCAATTTTTGCGGGGGTGAGTATTTTATTTTGGATTTTTCAGTTATTTACAGGTCCGAGTGTACAATTACTTGTTCATCGTGTTTTTAAGGCTACTTATAAAGATTTACTCGAAATAAATAACCATCCAACCCCAAGTATTTGGTATAACCGCCGCATGGCCGATAGGTTAATACGCTTAACTAATTACGATCAAGGTTCACACTCACGCGTTATTACAGACCTTGCACTAACCGCTCTAAACTTAGGGCATTCGTCGGTTCGATTAAACTCAATTTGTGAAAATTTGGCTGGTAATACAAAGCTAAAGTATTTAAATGAGTGGCAGCGTACATTAGCCGATGCATTTATGTTGGCAACCAAGGGCAAGTTTAATAATAAGTTTAAGCAAGCGTCAGATAATCTTTATGAGGAATTGGCTCAGACGGTTGACGATTCAAATCAATTAGAGGCAATAAAAGGCATGTTTATTCGAATTAATCTGACCTTCGAAAGAAGTGCGAGTAAGATAAATTAGCCCCATTCGCTGCTTTTCGAGTTCAGATGTTATAACGAAATCTGTTATACTTGCTGGATAATTTTATGGGGCTGTTATGATTTCAAAAAACCAACTCAAACTTATTCGCCAACTTGGCCAAAAAAAGTACCGAAAGCAATATAATCAATACCTTGTACAGGGTGAGAAAAACGTACTTGAGTTATTAAACAGCCCATTAAATGTGGTTAATATTTTTGCTACAAACGAATTTATAAATGCGTACCAAGGTAAGTATCCGCACGCTAATTTTATTGAAGCGGATGAAGAAGCCCTCACCAAAGCCAGCACGCTAGTTAGCAATAATGCAGCCATTGCTATTGTTGATATGCCAACGGCGGCTTTACCACACGCAAATGGCTTAATACTCGCACTTGATGGCGTATCAGACCCCGGTAACTTAGGCACAATAATTAGAGTAGCTGATTGGTACGGTATTAAACATATAGTAACTAGCACCGACAGCGCAGACCCTTACAACCCTAAAACAATTAGCGCTACAATGGGCTCGTTTGTAAGGGTATCGGTAAGCCAAGTAGATTTACCTGATTACTTACAGTCTTTAAATTTACCTGTTTACGGTGCTTTTTTAGATGGGCAAAGCGTGCATAAAACCCAATTTACGGGCTCAGGCGTTTTACTAATGGGCAGTGAGTCGCATGGAATACGCGAGACATGTGCAAAGTTAGTGACCGATAAAATCACCATTCCCGCTTTTGGCGGTGCAGAGTCGCTTAATGTGGCAATGGCGACCGGTATTATTTTAGATAATTTTAAACGACAAGCTTAACAATTTAACTGTTAATGAGTTAAATTGTTTGTAATCAATAACAATAATAATCGGTAATAACAATAAGATGCGCTTAAGCACTATTAAATTAGCGGGCTTTAAATCGTTTGTAGAGCCCACTAAAATTCCATTTCCTGATCAAATGACGTGTGTTGTTGGCCCCAATGGCTGTGGCAAATCTAACGTTATTGATGCAGTACGATGGGTGCTAGGTGAAAGCTCTGCTAAAAATCTGCGTGGCGACGCCATGACCGACGTTATTTTTAATGGCTCAACTAATCGTAAAGCCATATCACAAGCCTCTGTAGAGCTTGTTTTTGATAACGATAAAGGAAGTCCTTCAAACACATTTGCCGATCGAAACCAAATTGCTATTAAGCGTTTAGTAACGCGCGACGGACAGTCACTGTATTTTTTAAATGGCAGTAAATGCCGTAAACGTGATATTACCGATATATTTTTAGGCACCGGTCTTGGTCCACGTAGTTACGCAATTATTGAGCAAGGGATGATCTCGCGCTTAATAGAGAGTAAACCACAAGAGCTGCGCGTATTTTTAGAAGAAGCCGCTGGCGTTTCTAAATACAAAGAGCGTCGCCGCGAAACACAAACTCGTATTAAAAGCACTCGCGAAAATCTTGAACGCTTGTTAGATGTGCGTAAAGAACTACAAAGCCAGCTCGATAAATTGGCTGTGCAGTCGGTTGATGCAAAAAAATACCGCGAATTAAAAGCACAAGAACGCATGCTAAAAGGGCAAATTGCGGTTTTAAAATGGCAAAAGTTACATCAGCAGCAACTTGAAAAAAGTGCCCAAATTAAAAAACTTAATGATCAAATTTCGTTTTTTAAAACCGCTAACTCAGGGCATGACGATGTACTTGCAAGCCTAGAAGGGCAAGTACAAGCCCAGCAAGATAAACTAAGCGATGCCCAGCATCAACAACATGTAATACACACCGAGCTTACTCGCGCTGAGCAACAACAAATAAACGTAAAACAACAAACTCAAACGCTTAAGCAAAATTTAATTAAATTACAGCAACGCCAAACACATAGCCTTGAAGTTAAAGCGCAGCAGCAAATTGCGTGCGAGCAACTAAATGAAACCCTGCAAGAGGCAAGTGAAAATGCCTTAATATGTGAAGAGCAAGTAAGTGGGTTAACGCATGAACTTGAGGAATTATTAGCACTTAAGCAGCGCCACCATACTCATTGGCAAGCTTTGTGTGAGCAACAGCAACAACTTAATAATAATGTGCAACTACATGGTAGTCACATTAAACAAACTCAGCAGCAAATTGATCATGTTAACGAGCAAATTGATCAGTTAACTGTTCAGCTTAGCGAGCTACAAAGTAGTGATGTAGAGCAGCAATTAACGCAGCAAACACAGCAAACACAAACATTAACTCAAGAACTTGCCGCTAAACAAACAGCACATACGCACTGTAGCGCTAAGCTTGAAGTGCAAAATGAGCTTGTTAATAACTCACAAAAGCAATATTCGACGCTTACTCAAACAATAAACGAGTTAAAAGCCAGTATAACTGGGCTTAAAAGTACATTAGGGCTTGATGAGAAAAGTGTACGTACTAATGGTTTGTTTAATCAGCTAAGTGTTAAAGAGGGCTTTGAGCTTCTAATAGAGCAAGCACTTAAATCTTTAGAGCATTTAAATGTAAGTGAGCAGCAAGCTGATAACAGTGTGTGGCCAAATAGTAATAAACGCATGCCAACAAATAGCTTAGCTGCATTCATAACAAGCGGTGTTTATCCAGAGCATTTAGCACGTATTGCTTATAGTGAAAGCGGTGATTTAGAAATACTAAAAGATAGTTTTTATACAGCCGTTATGGATAAAAACGGTGCTCTATATGGTCGTAATTGGCATGTAAGTGCCGAATGTAATGCAGAAAACTCATTACTGTTAAAGCATAAGCAATTGCAAGATAAAGCTCAGCAATTAAATAATACCGAGGAAGAGTTACAACAAGTAACACACACTCGTGACGAACATACAGCTGAGCAAATAAAATTAATTAACGAGCAAAGCGAGCTAAAAGAAGCGATACATGAGCTTGCGCAAAATATAGCGGTAGCCAGTACGCGCAGCGACATGCTTGTGCAGCAAGTAGCACAATTTAAGTTACAACTAGAAAAGCTACAACAACAAAAACAGCAATTAACCACTGCGCTTTTACAATTAAATACCGTGCTTGGTGAGCAAACAGAGCAATTTGAAGTGTTAAATGAGCAGCAACTTAACTTAGCGGATGAAGTAGACGCTGCAAATAGCTTGCGCTCACAAAGTGATAAAAGTTATAGCGAAGCATTAAGCATGCTTGAGCAATATAAAACACAAGCACATAAGGCAACGCTATCAGAGCAAAAGGCACGCAGTGAATGGCAGTTAAGCCAAACCAAATTGAGCCATGCAGAGCAAGAGCACGTTAGTGCATCAGAAGGTGCGCAAGAACTACTTAGTGAAATAGAAGAGCTGCTGATACCAGAGCAAGAACTTAGCGATAAAATTACGCAGCTCTTAGCACAGCATCAAAAAGGTGAGCAGGCATTAGTATTGCTACAAAAAGAATTAGCTCAGGCCAAAGAAAGCTTAAACACTAAGCAAGTAAGCCTTAAAAATTCACAAGGTGAGCTGGTGGGCTTGCAACAGCAGCACCAAAAGCTAACAATTGAAGAGCAAAGCTTACTGATAAAAGCACAAGCTGCGCTTGAACCATTAGAAGAATTAAAACAAAGCTTAAAAGCGATACTTGATGAATTACCAGATTCATTAAATTTGAGCGCAGCGCAAAATCAGTTAACCGGATTTACTAATCAGTTAGATAAATTAGGTGCAGTAAACTTAGCGGCAATAGAAGAGTTTGATTTAGCCAAAGCTCGTAGTGATTATCTTGATAATCAATTAGATGATTTAACAAAAGCGTTAAATACTCTTGAAGGTGCTATTCGTAAAATTGATATTGAGACCAAAACACGCTTTAAAGCGACGTTCGATCAAGTTAACGAAGACTTTGCTGAGCTATTTCCTAAAGTTTTTGGTGGTGGCAGTGCGTATTTAGAATTAACCAGTGACGATTTACTCGAAAGTGGTGTTAGTATAATGGCACGACCACCGGGTAAGAAAAATTCAACAATTCACTTGTTAAGTGGTGGAGAAAAAGCGCTGACCGCATTATCATTAGTGTTTTCTATATTCAGGCTCAATCCAGCCCCATTTTGTATGCTGGACGAAGTAGATGCACCATTAGATGATGCTAATGTTGTTCGCTTTTGCCGTTTGGTTGAAGAAATGTCACAATCAGTACAGTTTATTTATATTAGCCATAATAAGATTGCGATGGAAATGGCGGGTAGATTAACAGGTGTAACTATGGCAGAACCTGGCGTATCGCGTATGGTTGCTGTAGATATAGAACAAGCAGTGCAACTTGCACATGTATAAATTTTTATAACAAGTATATTAGTTTCAATTAATATACAGGCTTTAGGCATATCAAATAAGAAAAGGTGAGGGGATGGCCGAACAATTAAGATGGGTTTTAATCATTATCAGTGTAGTTGTCATTGGTGGTTTATTAATACATGGATTGTGGTCTGTTAGAAAAAAGACCGCCCAGAAGTGTTAAATAACGAACGGGTTGAACCATTGCAAAAAAGTGCACCAGCTTCATCTAAATCATTTCCTACAGAGGCAGAGCTAAAAGAGCCTGTGGTAGAAGAACGTGATGAACCACAATTCGGTGAGCTTAACTTTGATGAGAATGAGCCACAAATTGATACAAGCGTACCAGCAGTGCCCATTGAAGATGACCTAGAAGTAGTTGATGATCTAGAAGCAAAAGAGCAAAATGATGAAAAATCATCTGCGCAAATGCCTGACTTTGTTATTGTGCATATTCAAATGCCAGAAGGGCTTAGCATGCAGGGCAGTAAATTATTACCAGCCGTTAACACGTTAGGTTTTAAATATTCTGAGGAAGGCTTTTTTAATCGCCACTTAGATCCGGCAGGCCAAGGCCCTGTATTATTTAGATTAGTAAATATGTACAACCCAGGTACGTTTGATATTGATAATATGGAACAGTTTAGTACCGCAGGGGTTAGCTTATTTATGACATTGCCGTGCGACGGTGACGGCCTAGCTGCATTTAACATGTTGCACAGTGCAGCTAAAAAGTTAGCTGACGAGTTTGGTGCGCAAATTTTAGATGCAGAGCGAAATGAAATGACCGTAGAACGCGTCAGGCAGTATGTTGAGCAGGTCCGTTCTTTTTCAGCGTAAATAGCGCACATATTATATTTTTATAAGCCACTGGATGATTATTCATCAAAGTGGCTTTTTTTATGTTTATTGAGGTTTAAATGTCTAGCAGCATTAGTGAGCAAGTTAATCATCTTCGTACTACATTAGAGCAACACAATTATAACTATTATGTGCTCGACACCCCCAGTATTCCTGATTCTGAATACGATAGGTTATTACGCGAACTAAGCGCACTAGAAACCGAGCACCCTGAATTTTTAACCGCCGACTCCCCAACACAAAAAGTAGGCGGTGCAGCACTGAGTAAATTTGAGCAAGTAGCGCATCAAGTACCCATGCTTTCACTTGATAACGCCTTTAGTGAAGAAGAGTTCACTGCGTTTAATCGCCGTATAAAAGAGCGTTTAATGAGTACCGATGAGCTTACTTTTTGTTGTGAGCCAAAACTTGATGGTTTAGCTGTATCAATTATTTATCGTGATGGTGTACTTGTACAAGCGGCTACGCGAGGTGATGGTTTTACCGGTGAAAACATTACTCAGAATGTAAAAACAATTCGTAATGTACCACTTAAGTTACGTGGCGATTACCCAAAAGAGCTTGAAGTGCGCGGCGAAGTATTTATGAACAGCGCCGGCTTTGACAAACTAAATTCGGAAGCGCAAAAACGTGGAGACAAAGTATTCGTTAATCCGCGTAACGCAGCGGCAGGTAGCTTACGCCAACTCGACTCTAAAATTACCGCTAAACGCCCATTGATGTTTTATGCTTACAGTACTGGACTTGTTGCTGATGGCAGCATTCCAGAGGATCACTATCAGCAACTAGAAAAGCTGACTGACTGGGGGTTGCCACTGTGCCCAGAAACAAAATTAGTTGAAGGTCCAAAAGCCGCGCTTGAGTACTACAGCGATATTTTAACGCGCCGTAGCGAGCTTAAATATGAAATTGATGGCGTAGTAATCAAAATAAACCAAAAGGCCTTACAAGAGCGTTTAGGCTTTGTAGCACGTGCTCCTCGTTGGGCTATTGCTTATAAGTTTCCGGCGCAAGAAGAAATAACTCAATTACTTGATGTTGATTTTCAAGTAGGGCGCACAGGGGCAATTACGCCAGTTGCGCGTTTAGAGCCTGTTTTTGTCGGTGGTGTAACCGTATCAAATGCAACACTTCATAATAGCGATGAAATTGCACGTTTAGGTGTAAAAGTAGGCGACACGGTTATTATTCGTCGCGCAGGAGATGTAATCCCGCAAATAACACAAGTTGTACTTGAACGCCGTCCTGATGATGCTAGAGATATTGAATTTCCAGTGACTTGTCCGATTTGTGATTCGCATATTGAAAAAGTGGAAGGTGAAGCTGTAGCCCGTTGTACTGGCGGGCTTGTGTGTCCTGCACAACGCAAACAAGCGATAAAACACTTTGCTTCACGAAAAGCGCTAGACATAGATGGCCTTGGCGATAAGATTGTTGATCAACTTGTAGATAGAGAGCTTATAAAAACGCCCGCTGATTTATTCGTTTTAAAACAAGGGCATTTTGAATCACTTGAACGTATGGGACCTAAGTCAGCTAAAAACTTAGTAACAGCACTTGATGAAGCTAAAGGCACTACGCTCGCTAAGTTTTTATACTCACTAGGTATTCGTGAAGCGGGGGAAGCGACAGCACAAAATTTAGCTAATCACTTTTTAACCCTTGAAAATGTAATTAATGCCAGCATTGATAGTTTAACGCAGGTAAGTGATGTCGGTGAAATAGTTGCAGCGCATGTTCGCGGTTTTTTTGCTGAAGAGCATAATTTAGCGGTAGTAAACGCATTAATAGAGCAAGGCGTAAATTGGCCAGCGTTAAGTGCGCCTTCTGAGGAAGAGCAACCACTCGCAGGACTTACATATGTACTTACCGGCACGCTTAATACACTTAACCGTAATGATGCTAAAGCTCGTTTGCAGCAATTAGGTGCTAAAGTCTCGGGTAGCGTATCGGCTAAAACAGATGCGTTAGTCGCAGGTGAAAAAGCAGGTTCAAAACTAACTAAAGCGCAAGATTTAGGTATCGACATACTCACGGAAGATGAATTAATTGAGCTGCTTAAAAAGCATAATGGCTAGGAAAACGACAATGAGCCGATATGGGCCAGAATACTGGGATAAGTACGGAAGTTACCGTACACCTATAGCATTTCATTTAAGTTTGCTGGTGCTTTTACGTGGCTATTTTATTTGGGTTATTGCGGCTTTAAGCCGCAGGCCTGAACTGGATTTAATGTCGTTATTTTTTAAAAATAAAAATGATTTTTTTATCGCAATAGCAATTGGAAGTATTGCAATAATACCGACTATTTTATTTTGTTTACGTCGGCCGCGAGACTCCCACAGTGCGAGCGACAGGTTAGCAAAAGTGTGGCGACATATGCGCTGGCCTCTTATTTTATGTGCTGTTGTTGATTTAACATGGTTAAGTATTCAAGCCGCGCATAGCCATTATCGATTTTCATCATTTTTAGCAGTACAAATGATGATTGTTTTATGGATATTGTGGTATTTGGTGAAAAGCCGTTATTTAACCGTTTTTTTAATGATTGGCCTGAGCCGACAGAAAAAGCATCAGAAGAAAAAAGCGACTTAAAAGGGATTAGTTGTGGACGCTGTAAATAAAAAAATAGCGATAGCTATATCGTTAATAGGGTTAGTGCTTATTATTTTAATGATTAGCACTGAGCTTTTAGAATTTATGTGGTTTAAAGCGTTATTTGGTTTATGGGTATTTGTTTTTTGCTCAAGCGTTTATAGGCTAACGCCTCTATTTAAATCAAGAAACCGGTTAGAGGATTTTATTCAGCGAGACGCCCAACACTTATTACTTTTTAGTTTAATGGGTTTTTTTGATAAAAAGCACGGTCCAGATTGGTTAGTAATTGAGAGTATTGAACGCATAACGACGAAGGATGACGAGCTAATAATTTACAGTAATAACGAGCGCCAAATGAGTGTTAGCTTACCTGTAAAAAAAGCAGAACTAGATAGTTTTATTAAACGAATATTTACCGACTCAGAAAAACAAAATATTACCTTTAGCTAGGAAAATCACCTTAAAACTGAACAAGTTTTAGTTTTAAACGGTCAACACTCTTTAGCTGATCTTTAGTGTATTCAATAACGTAATAACTAACCGTACTTTTTATAATTTTATTAAGTACGGTTAATTAACTATTCAATGAGGTTATCATGTTGAAGTGGAATGATGTTATTAACTTTGCCACCAACGGCAATCCTACTCCAAGTAAAAAAGTAGTCAAAACGGACGAGCAGTGGCGGATGCAACTATCAGAAGATGAGTATTACATAACACGTAAAAAGGGAACCGAACGTCCAAGTAGTTCTGGTAGTTGCACATTATTGGAACCTGGTAAGTATGTGTGTATTTGCTGCGATAATTTATTGTTTGATGCAGATGAAAAGTTCGATAGTGGCACTGGTTGGCCGTCATTTACACAACCGGCGACAATTGAAGCAATTGGCTACGTAAGTGATACAAGTCATGGTATGGAGCGCATAGAGGTGGTTTGCAACGTGTGTGATTCACATTTAGGCCATATTTTCCCTGATGGCCCATTACCGACCGGTCTACGCTATTGCGTTAATGCGGCATCAATGAAAAAGCTTTAACTTCCAATATCTAAATTCATTTCTTTTGCTATGTGCAAAATTTTATCTAACCGCTGCGTCTGATCTGCTGGTAATTGAGTTTTAGTAAGTAAGGCGTAGCATTTTTTAGCAAGTTCAAGGTTAAATGAGCCATTGTGTTGCTTAGTGGAATCAAATAAACACTGCAATAAATTAAGCGCAATACTCTGATTACGAGGCATAACCCTAAATGCTTGCGTAAAAGCTTCAAGTGCAGTGTTTAACTGTCCTCTATTAAATTGAGTAACAGCATGGTTGTTGAGCTCCTTTGGCCCCATTTTAATATCGCGTCGCTCACTTTGCTGTTGCTGGATATAACGTAAGTAAGTTGTGTCGCTAACACTTGGATGGCGTTCACAGTGTCCAATAATTTGAGTGAAGAGAGTTTGCGCTTTTTGATGAAAGCCCAGCTCATGGAACGCTTTCGCTTTATCAAGTGCACCATCGACAGAGCGAATATGTGTATCATCATCTTCGAGTTGCTCAATGAGTTTTTTAGCTTTTTTATGCTCATCTTTTAAATAATGAAGCCGTGCGTTAAGCACATCAATTTGAGCTTGATTGGCATTGTTAGGAAACTGCTTTTTTAAATCGCTTATATATTGATTAGTTTGTCTAGATATTCTCTGTATTTGATCTGTTTGATCTGTTGTTAATGCAAAGTCGATACCGGCACGTGCAGCATTTAAATACACATCGGGGTGGTCATGTATTGAGTGCTTTGCAAAACTTGCAATGTCTTTTTGAGTTAAGTAGCTTTTTTCGTAGTCGTGATTAATTAATGACACATTACTTAGTGATTTTTGGCGTGAAATATTTCGCGGTGCAATGTCGGCTGCTTGGCTTAAAAAACTTTGCGCTAGTTCAAACTGATTAAGTTTTATTTCTAAACGGCCGAGTAAATCAAGCGCAACTAATCGAGTTTCTTGTCGTTCAAGCATCGTTTTTAGCATACGCTGAGCTAAAATATGTTCATTATTTGCTATAAGTGCTTCTACTAAACCTACTTTTGCCCAAGCAAATTTTTGTATATCGAGAACAGATTTAAAAAAGTCTTTTGCATTTTCGCTGCGATTTAAACGAAGAAGAGCATCACCTTTTAAACGCAGTAAGATAGGGCTATAACTATTGTTTTTTTTATTTAGAACGGTGTCGATGTATTTAATTGCTTTTGAATCGTTACCATCATCAATTAGAGTATAAACCGTTTGCAAATCGTGTTTGCGTCTTAAAATACGCTCAATACGTACTTGTAGTTCCTGAACGGTAAAAGGTTTCACTAAAAAATCATCAGGTTGTAACTCAAGAACACTATGAACTAGCGAGCCATTTGTTTCAGCAGATATAAAAATGAAGCCTGTAGAGCTTTTTATGAGGTGCTTAACACGTAACTCTTCGTAAAGTTGGTAGCCGTCTTGTTGTTTGCTTAAATTAAATGAACAAACGATCAAATCAAATTCTTCACTTAAACACTGCTCTTTTGCTGAATTTGCATGATCAGCGAAGTGCAATTGCTGAAAGCCAAGCCTTTCTAACGATTGTTTCATATAGCTTTGAGCAAGTGGTTGCTCCTCGACTATAAGTATTTTTGCTTTTGAATAGATCTTAGTTGGCATTGGCTTAACGGTTATTATGTTTAGTACTGACTATAATCAACACTTTAGCTGCTTACAAGAAAATTCAAATGATAGCAGTATTTATTAGGTATTTAACTTTTCCTAATACGTTTTTGCTAACTATAAAAGCAAGGATCTAAATAACATAATTAAATGATGAGTGTTTTGATATGAAAATTTATATTTTTAAAGAAACTATCGAATGGTATTTATGTGTGATAGTTGATTACTTGGCTTGATACCTGTGACCCTCGCCATTATTTGTAAAGGGTGGCGATGCTCTTTTTCTTACGGCTAAGTTAATTATATACGACTTATACCAACCTGCATAAATCTTTGATCAATTTAACGAATTAAATTGCACTATAACGTCGTTAAAAATTTTTTATTTAGAACAACTAGATACCAAAACTTTTGCCTAGTTCTAGCGTAATTTTCTTAACGTTAAATAGACCCCATATATAAGCAGATTGGTATTATATATTGAGTTTTTATGAAGTTATTAAATGTATTTAATATGGGAAGAAAGAGTTATTACTAGAGAAGTTATTATTGTACTTATATGTGGTGGGTGATACTGGACTTGAACCAGTGACCCTCGCCTTGTAAGGGCGATGCTCTCCCAACTGAGCTAATCACCCACATATAATAGGTATGCCTGTTATTTAATTCTTTATTATCAATTAACCGCTTGATGTAATTTGGTGGGTGATACTGGACTTGAACCAGTGACCCTCGCCTTGTAAGGGCGATGCTCTCCCAACTGAGCTAATCACCCAAATTACATTTTAATATGCACCATTCTAGGAATGGTGGGTCGTACTGGACTTGAACCAGTGACCCTCGCCTTGTAAGGGCGATGCTCTCCCAACTGAGCTAACGACCCATATTAAATTTTAAAACGCGACTATTGATATAATAATAGGTTTATATGTGGTGGGTGATACTGGACTTGAACCAGTGACCCTCGCCTTGTAAGGGCGATGCTCTCCCAACTGAGCTAATCACCCACATATAAATTAAAACGCTACTATTAAAATAAATAGTACTGGACTTTAACCAGTGAACCTCGCCGTTACTTGTAAATAGCGGTGATGCTCTCTTTTTCTAACTGAGCTAACGACCCATTTAGATTTTTTTGTAATATGCACCATTTAAAAAATGGTGGGTCGTACTGGACTTGAACCAGTGACCCTCGCCTTGTAAGGGCGATGCTCTCCCAACTGAGCTAACGACCCATATTACATGCTACTACCTAGATAGTACTGGACTTTAACCAGTGAACTTCGCCATCTTTTATAAAGGCGGTGATGCTCTCTTTTCTTGTAACTGAGCTAACGACCCATATTACAATTTAAAACACGACTATTAATATAGTAATAGGTTTTATATGTGGTGGGTGATACTGGACTTGAACCAGTGACCCTCGCCTTGTAAGGGCGATGCTCTCCCAACTGAGCTAATCACCCACATATAAATTTAAACGCTACTATTAAATAGTACTGGACTTTAACCAGTGAACTTTGCCGTTACTTGTAAGTAGCGGTAATGCTCTCTTTTTCTAACTGAGCTTATGACCCATTTAGAATTTAGATGTGAACACTTTAACTAAAAAGTGGTGGGTGATACTGGACTTGAACCAGTGACCCTCGCCTTGTAAGGGCGATGCTCTCCCAACTGAGCTAATCACCCACATCTAAACAACATTACATTGCTGCGTTGTTGTGGGGCGCTATTATAGATAGAGTTGGAAATGTGTCAACACTTGAATGATAAAAATGTGCTGAATGAAGGTTTTATAAACAATAGGATCTAGTTGAAGTCTATTTTATCATCAAATTTGATATTGCAGTTCAATTAAGCACCTAAAAGTGAGTAGGGAATTGTATTTTATTAATCTTAAATTTAGTTTTACGATACTCATTGTTTTTTTACTGGAGTCGTTTTTATGATTATGAGCAAGATGGATTAATATTAGGGCGAGTTATTTAGTGAATAGAGCGGTCCTTTAAAAATGAATTTAATCTAAACTTCCCAAAACAAATGCTATTTTCAACATTCTAAACTCTATTTTTGTACTTACTTTATTTTTATAAGCCAACCTAGCCATTTCGTAAATACGTATTCCTCACTACTAGCCTTCGGGTTAAGACTAAATAGATCACATATAACTAGGGCGTGTTGACCTTTGTGGATTCAAATTTGTCCAATCTAGGGACGATTAAATCGCGGCGCGAGGTTTGTAACCTAGTGGGCTCGGTAACTGCTCCTGCGTTACCCTAATGGCTTACATCCATGTAAGAATAAGTAAAAACCGAGCAAAGCTTCCGCTTCACCCACCAAAGGTCAACGCGCCCTGAAGTTTTGTAGATAGAATTACGAAGCTACAATGCTCTTTTAAAAATGCTCTTCAAACAATAATCGAATTTTTAGTACGAGTTACGCTGGTTATTAAGCAAGTAAAGGCTGCGGGTACTCTCAAACCCACACTTAAGTTTTGGTTATTATAAGCAATTGTAACTTTTAAAAGATTAAGGCGATTGGCGAGGCCTTAATTGGTAGTTTTTAGATAAGTTTAATTTGCATATAAATGTATACCTTTGCTTTGATGAAATTTTGTTTCATTAAATGGGGGAGTGGGGGCTATTGAGTATTCGTTGTAATATAGTGATGTTATTATAAGCAGTAGGGTTAGAATCTTATTCAAATTGTATTTTTTAGCACGCTTGATAGCCAGTTTGTTGAAAATTAAACCATTTAAATAAAGCTAGGTAAAAAACTGTTGACTTTATTTTGGGTGGTGCATAGAATGCGCCCCGCACTAAGCGATACACGATGTGTTCATCACGACGGGTATTTATTAAGTTGGGGCCATAGCTCAGCTGGGAGAGCGCTTCGCTGGCAGTGAAGAGGTCTGCGGTTCGATCCCGCATGGCTCCACCAAAAATTAGTGTTTTGTCCTAGGGTAGCAGTTTTCTGTGTCCCCATCGTCTAGAGGCCTAGGACACCGCCCTTTCACGGCGGTAACAGGGGTTCGAATCCCCTTGGGGACGCCACTTAACTTTTATTAGTTAAAGGCGGTTTTACCGAGAAAATAGCGTCACAATTAAAGCTCGAGTCTTTACTTGTATTAAACGCAATTACCTTAAAGCTCATGATGTGAGTTAAACTTATCAACTGTCCTAGTGACACATTTATGTGTCCCCATCGTCTAGAGGCCTAGGACACCGCCCTTTCACGGCGGTAACAGGGGTTCGAATCCCCTTGGGGACGCCACTTACTTATTTTTAATAGGGAAGTGAAGTGTTATTAAGAAAGCTCGCCTGAAACGAGTCTAAAAATTCAGTTGTCCTAGTGACACATTTATGTGTCCCCATCGTCTAGAGGCCTAGGACACCGCCCTTTCACGGCGGTAACAGGGGTTCGAATCCCCTTGGGGACGCCACTTACTTATTTTAAGTATTGTGTAAAGCAGTGTGACAGCGCACTCTCTATGCACGATGTTATCAAGAGTACTAATCTCTTGGGGACGCCACTTACTTATTTTAATAGGGAAGTGTAGTGTTATTAAGAAAGCTCGCCTGAAACGAGTCTAAAAATTCAGTTGTCCTAGTGACACATTTATGTGTCCCCATCGTCTAGAGGCCTAGGACACCGCCCTTTCACGGCGGTAACAGGGGTTCGAATCCCCTTGGGGACGCCACTTACTTATTTTAATAGGGAAGTGTAGTGTTATTAAGAAAGCTCGCCTGAAACGAGTCTAAAAAATCAGTTGTCCTAGTGACACATTTATGTGTCCCCATCGTCTAGAGGCCTAGGACACCGCCCTTTCACGGCGGTAACAGGGGTTCGAATCCCCTTGGGGACGCCACTTACTTATTTTTAATAGGGAAGTGAAGTGTTATTAAAGCTCGCCTGAAACGAGTCTAAAAATTCAGTTGTCCTAGTGACACATTTATGTGTCCCCATCGTCTAGAGGCCTAGGACACCGCCCTTTCACGGCGGTAACAGGGGTTCGAATCCCCTTGGGGACGCCACTTACTTATTTTAAGCATTGTGTAAAGCAGTGTGACACCGCACTCTCTATGCACGACGTTATCAAGAGTACTAATCTCTTGGGGACGCCACTTACTTATTTTTAATAGGGAAGTGTAGTGTTATTAAGAAAACTCGCCTGTAACGAGTTAAACTATTCAGTTGTCCTAGTGACACATTTATGTGTCCCCATCGTCTAGAGGCCTAGGACACCGCCCTTTCACGGCGGTAACAGGGGTTCGAATCCCCTTGGGGACGCCACTTACTTATTTAATAGGGAAGTGAAGTGTTATTAGTGTTGAAAAATCCAAAAATCCAAAAATCCAAAAATCCAAAAATCCAAAAATCCAAAAATCCAAAAATCCAAAAATCCAAAAATCCAAAAATCCAAAAATCCAAAAATCCAAAAATCCAAAAATCCAAAAATCCAAAAATCCAAAAATCCAAAAATCCAAAAATCCAAAAATCCAAAAATCCAAAAATCCAAAAATCCAAAAATCCAAAAATCCAAAAATCCAAAAATATTCAGTACTTATAAAGATTCAATTTGGTAGCATAAATTTAAACATCCAACTTTATTAGGAGGATTTATGGCAAGTGGATGGGCACGAGACGGTGCAATTCAAGATCAGATTGATGCAAGTGTTAACGACGCCGTGCAGTTTGCAAGAAGCAATTTAATATCTGGCGCAAGTGCAGAGCTATGTGATGAGTGTGATGAGAAAATCCCACAAGCACGAAGGCTCGCGTTACCTGGAGTGCGTTATTGTGTTGCATGCCAAGCTGCAATAGAAGGTAATGATACTAGCGCTAAATCGTTTAATAGACGTGGCAGTAAAGATAGTCAGTTGCGTTAAAAAGGTGCTGAAAAGCACCTTTTATTTAATACTAATCTAAATAAGTATTTGAAAATTTATAAAATTAAATCCCTCCATAGTTATACCAACCAGCATAAATCTTTGATCAATTTAACGAATTAAATTGCACTATAACGTCGTTGAAAATTTTCATTTAGAACAACTAGATACAAAAATTTTTGCCTAGTTCTAGCGTAATTTTCTTAACGTTAAATAGACCCCATATATAAGCAGACTAGCATTAAGCAAATTGTTATAACTTGAATTAGTTGGTAGGTAATTTAAGATTCACTCATATTTTTTCTGAATTAACTCAATTGCATAACCATCAGGGTCTTTTACAAAAGCAATTTCAGTAGTACCACCTTTTACAGGCCCAGGTTCACGGCTTACATTGCCACCGGCAGCTTTAATATCAGCACATGCTTTGTAAATATCATCAAACTCAATAGCAATATGGCCATATCCATTACCAAGGTCGTAGCTATCTTCGTCCCAGTTATAAGTTAGTTCTAACACTGTGTTATCTACTTCATCGCCATATCCAACAAAAGCAAGCGTGTATCTGTATTCACTGTTATCGGCTCTGCGTAATTCCTTCATACCTAGTATTTCAGTATAAAAAGCAATTGATTTATTCAAATCGGCTACACGCAGCATAGTATGTAATAAGCGCATTTTTACTACCTTAGTTTCATTTATTAAGCTGTTATTTACTGCACAGTGTATGAGCTTTATGCGCTTTTGCAATAGATGAAGGCAAGCTAGGCAAATAAAATCGGTTGAGCTAATCCTGTTACAACATTTATTTATTGATTTACTTTATTTTTGTCTAATATAACAAGTTTAACAGTGAAAGTTTGATTATTGGTCAACCTGTGAATGGTTATGAAAACATTTAAATATTTATTGGAAATTATTGCTTGAAATATGGTTTTTATTAACCAAGTTGTTGTTATTAAGTAACTTAGTTGTTTTTGGTTTAATGCATTGTAAATTGACATGTTTTACAAAGTTAACTTATTGGTTGACAAAATTACTGTATGGTAATAAAGTTTTTGCATACCAATTGGTAACCTCTGTTTTCAGGAGGTTAAATATGTTGGTAAATTATCAGAGTAATACTTAGTCGTAGTTAATATATAACCAGTAATGTTTCAGCCAAATAAGACAACTTATTTATAGGTAGAGTTATTTTATATAGCAAAATTGCAGAACATAGATGGTTTATTTCATTAGCTTACTAAGGGTTACTCTACTGAATTAAAATAAAGACAGAGCGTACCTATTTTATGGGGTAAATCATTACTCATACTCATAAAAGTTTGCGCCATCATATCTAGGAGTTATTCATGTCAAAACCTGTTATTGGTTTCATTGGTCTAGGCCTTATGGGCGGCAATATGGCCGAAAATTTACAAAACAAAGGCTATGAGCTAATTGTTATGGACCTTAGTAAAGATGCGGTTGCAGCATGTGTTGCTCGAGGTACAAAAACAGCAAGCACTGCAAAAGAGCTAGCTGAAGGTTCTGATATTGTTATGTTTTGTCTTACAACGTCTGCCGTTGTAGAAAAAATTGTTTACGCAGAAGACGGTATCCTAGCGGGCATTAAAGAAGGTGCAGTATTAGTTGATTTTGGTACTTCTATCCCATCATCTACGAAAAAAATTGGTGCTGATTTAGCAGCTAAAGGCGCAGGCATGATCGACGCGCCACTAGGTCGTACACCAGCACATGCTAAAGACGGTCTTTTAAACATTATGGCTGCAGGTGATATTGATACATTCAATAAAGTTAAACCAGTACTGGAAGATCAAGGTGAAAACGTTTTCCATCTTGGCGAGCTAGGTGCAGGCCATACAACTAAGCTAATCAACAACTTTATGGGCATGACGACAGTTTGTGCTATGTCACAAGCATTTGCAGTGGCAGAGCTTGCTGGTGTTGACCGTCAACAACTTTTCGACATCATGTCGACTGGTCCATCTAACTCACCGTTTATGCAATTTTGTAAAAACTATGCAGTTGATAATGTTAGCGACCTTGGTTTCTCAATTGCTAATGCAAACAAAGATTTAGGCTACTTCCTACAAATGGTAGAAGACCTAGGTACTGAATCAAAAATCGCTGAAGGTTCATCAGCTAACCTACAAGCAGCGTTTGACGCTGGTATGGGTCAAGGTAACGTTCCTGAAATTTTTGATTACTTCAAAAAGTTAGAAAAGTAATACTTCTCGACCTTATTGAGCGCTTTAAGTTTTTAGCTTAAAGCGCTTTAACACACATGACACCAATTGACTAAAGTCTTTGTGCAATGTCAGCTTTTTTAAATTCTGATGAAGCATTACTTTCAGTCACAACGAAAAAGAGTTAACTATGCGTTTGATTAATACAATAAAGCTTAGTCTAGTTCTCATCGGTTGCATATCCACACAAATAGCGGCCAAAGATTATTTTATAGAAAGTAAACAAGCTTTTAATGATATCGCAGCCAATCTAGTTGCTGGCGACAAAGTAGTACTTAAAAATGGTACTTGGTCTGACTTCGAAATCCTACTTGAAGGCCAAGGCACAAAAAACTCTCCTATTTTATTGACCGCTGAAACTAACGGTAAAGTAATTTTATCGGGTCAATCTAACCTAAGACTTGCAGGTAAATACCTTGAAGCTTCAGGTTTAGTATTCAAAGACGGCTATACACCGAGCTCAGCTGTAATAGAGTTTCGTAAAAATAAAAATGAATTAGCCTACAATTCACGAGTTACTCAAACAGTAATCGATAATTACAGTAATCCAGACAAACGAGAGTCTGATTATTGGGTTGCATTATATGGACAACATAACCGCTTTGATCATAGCCATTTAGTTGGCAAACGAAATAAAGGTGTGACAGTTGCTGTTCGTTTAAACACTCAAGCAAGTCAGGAAAACTATCACCGCATAGACAACAACTATTTTGGCTACCGTCCAACTTTTGGTTCGAACGGTGGTGAAACCCTGCGTATTGGCACCAGCCATTACTCATTAACTGATTCACATACATTGGTAGAAAATAACTATTTTGAACGCACTAATGGTGAAGTAGAAATTGTGTCGGTTAAGTCAGGTAAAAACATCCTTCGTAATAACGTATTTTATGAAGCGCGCGGTACATTAACGCTGCGCCATGGTAACGGTAACCTTATAGAAGAAAATATTTTTATTGGTAATGGAGTTGACCACACAGGTGGTATTCGCGTTATCAATAAAGACCAAATTGTTAGAAATAACTACCTACAAGGTCTAACAGGGTATCGTTTTGGCAGTGGCTTTACTGTGATGAACGGCGTACCAAATTCATCTATAAATCGTTATCACCAAGTTGAAAATGCGACAATTGAAAACAACACATTTATAAATGTGCGTCATATTCAACTTGCCGCTGGTAGCGATGCTGAGCGTAGCGCTGCACCTAAAGATAGCGTAATGAAAAACAACTTAATCATAAATCAAGATGGTGAACAGCCATTTACAACATTTGATGATGTAAGCGGGCTGGTACTAAGTAACAACATTGCTGATACAAAAGTACTTTCTGAGCTAACGTACGGTGTAAAAAAAGAAAAAATTACGCTTAAAAAAGCAAGTAATGGTCTACTTTACCCAACATCTAAAAGTTTAAATGTAGGTGCAAAGCGCGATTTAAAAGTACTTAAAAAAGAAGATACCGGTGTTAGCTGGTATGCAAAAGTACCTGCTTTAGTTGATTTTGATTCTGGTAAGACACATTCTGTTAAAGCTGATGTAAGTGCATTACTAGACGCTATTGATAATGCCGAGTCGGGTGATGTTCTAGAGCTAGCGCCTGGCCAGTATGATGTTTCTAAACTGGTTAAAATTGATAAAACGCTAACAATTAAAGCAAAGCAAAAAGGCAAGTCTAAACTTACTTTTCAACGCTCTACCTTGTTTGAAATACATGATGGCGGCAGCTTAAAACTAGATGGTTTATCTATTTCAGGTGAAAACGCGCCAGATGCAATAGGTAACAGCATTGTTCGTACGCAAAAATGGGGTATGGTTGATAATTACCGCTTTGTAATGACCAACTCAGAGTTAAATGCTTTAGATATTAATCATTCATTCCATTTCTTTATCACTGGTAAAGGTGCAATGGCTGACGAAATTATTATTACAGGTAATACCTTTAATACAGTAACAGGTGACATTTTACGTCTAAATACTGAAATTGAAGACTTAGGTGTTTATAACGCGGAATACGTTATTGTAAATAATAATACATTTAATGATGTGCAAGGTGGTGTACTTAAGCTTTACCGTGGTGGTACTGATGAAAGTACATTTGGCCCTCATTTTGAAATGACAAATAACACGCTTAATAACGTTGGCCTTGGTAAGCGTAACAAAGAGCAAGCGAGCATTTATGTTCACGGTGTTCAGGTTACTAATATCAAAGATAATAAATTTGTTAAATCTGCTCCTATTGTTGTAGAGCACACAGTAGGCGAGCCTAAAACTGAAATCTCAGACAATACATTTGATGCAACTAAAGCACCAAGTGTTAAAGAACTAAGAGTTAAAGGCCCACATACAGCAGTATTAAAAAATAACAACATTTTAAATAAGGCAGGGTAAATACTATGTACTTATTAAAATGCCAAACAGGTTTTAAAATAGCGGCTGTAGCAGCACTTACATTACTTACATCATTGGGTGCGCATGCAGCGCACCCAAACTTAGTAATTACTACTGATGACGTAAGTCATATGCGCCAAGCAATAGGCAGCGAAGGTAAATTTTCTACTGCGTTTGAGCTATTAAAAGCGCAAGTAGACGAACAAATAGCTCAACCAATTGCGGTACCTGTACCAAAAGATGGTGGTGGTGGTTATACACATGAACGCCACAAAAAAATTATCAGCTTATGTATAACGCAGGCATCATTTATCAATTAAGCCAAGATGATAAATACGCAAACTATGTACGTGATATGTTACTTGAGTATGCAAAATTATATCCAACGCTTGGTCTGCATCCAAAACGTAAAATGGACTCGCAAAATCCAGGTAAGTTTTTTGGCAAAGTCTTAATGAAGCAATGTGGCTTGTGTACACAATACAAGCTTATGATCTAATTCATGACTCGTTAAATGCCGATAACATTAAAACAATCGAGGATGACTTACTACGTCCTGTTTCGTTGTTCACATCAGTAGGCCAACCCTCTACATTTAATAAAGTACATAACCATGGAACATGGGCAACAGCGGGTGTTGGCATGGCAGGGTATGTATTAGGTGAACCTGAGTGGGTAGAAAAATCATTATACGATTTAGAAAAGTCGGGTAAAGGTGGCTTTATTAAGCAGCTAGAGATGCTGTTTTCACCACAAGGTTACTATAACGAAGGTCCTTACTATCAACGCTTTGCACTATTACCCTTTGTAACGTTTGCTAAAGCGATTGAAAACAACGAACCACAACGAAAAATCTTTGAATATCGCGATGGCATATTATTAAAAGCGATTGATACAACTATTCAACTTAGCTACAACGGTTTGTTTTTCCCAATTAACGATGCAATAAAAAGTAAAGGTATCGATACTATTGAGTTAGTTAATGGTGTAACGGCAGCATATGGCTTAACTAACGATGCGGGTTATTTAGATATTGCTAAGCAACAAGACCAAATAATTCTCTCTGGTGATGGACTAAAAGTAGCTCAAGCACTTGATAACAACATGGCAAAACCTTATTCGTTTAAATCTGTTGCCTTCGGCGATGGTAATGACGGTAAACAAGGTGCTCTAGTTGTAATGAGAACGCAGGTAGGTGGCGATCAAGCTCTACTATTTAAACCTGCTGCACAAGGCTTAGGTCACGGTCATTTTGATAAACTAACATGGCAATTTTACGACCACGGTAATGAAATTGTCTCTGATTATGGCGCAGCACGTTTTTTAAATGTAGAAGCTAAATACGGCGGTCGTTATTTACCTGAAAACGAAACTTACGCTAAACACACTGTTGCGCACAATACGGTAGTGGTTGACGAAACAACGCATTTTAATGCAAATGTTGAAGTAGGAAATAGTAATTACCCTACACTTAACTTTTTCGAAACGAATGAATACGGCACGGTTTCAAGCGGCGAAATAAGCACAGCTTATAAAGGCGTTGATCTTGAGCGTACGCTTGCACTTATTAACTTACCTGAACTACAAAGCACAGTTGCACTTGATATATTTGATGTTGCAGCAAATAAAGCACATCAGCTTGATTTGCCTTTGCATTATAAAGGTCAGCTTATAGATACTAGCTTTGAGCTAAAAGCGAATGCAACACAACTCGCTGCATTAGGTACTAAAAATGGCTACCAGCATCTATGGCTTAAAGCTCAAGCGCAACCTCAAAGTGGTTTAGCTAAAATAACGTGGTTAAACGAAAATGGTCGCTTTTATACGCAAACGAGTTTGGTTAAAGGTGATGAGTCTTTCTTGTTTACTCAAATAGGCGCAAACGACCCTGATTTTAACTTACGCAACGAAAACGGTTTTATTCGTCGTGTTGAGGGTCAAAAGCATCATAAATTTATATCTGTATTAGAGCCTCACGGTGAATACAATCCAAGTAAAGAATATACCTTAGAAGCTGTTAGTAGAGTTACAAAGCTTGAATATAGTCAGCAGGGCGATTTAACACTTGTTGAACTTGATATTAAAGGCAAGTCATATTTAGTGGCTATTAATAAAGCACCAACATCAGCTAAAAACACATTCAATTATCAAAATAAAGAGTTCACTTTAAATGGCCGATTAGCCGTTTATATGATGAACAATAATCAGGAGTAAATAGGATGCAAAAGCAAAGCGCAAACTTTTCATTTGGCAACGAGACTGAAATTGAAGATTTAGGAAATGGTCTAAAACGTCAAATGCTAGGTTATAACGAAGAGCTAATGGCTGTTAAAATTTGGTTTGAGAAAGGGGCTATTGGTTATAACCATGCTCACAGACATTCTCAAGTAACGTATGTTGTTGAAGGTGAGTTTCACTTTAACATTGATGGCGTAACTAAAATCTTAAAACCGGGTGATAGCTGCTTAATCCCACCATTTGCTGATCATGGAGCTACCTGCCCAACAGGCGGAATCCTGATTGATACCTTTAGCCCAGCGCGTGAAGACTTTCTTGAGGATTAATTATGCAACTTAAAGGCTTACGTTGGTGGGTTATAGCGCTAATTGCGCTAGCTACCATTATTAACTATATCGACCGTCAAGCACTTAGTGTGCTTTGGCCGGACATTGTTGAAGATTTATTTCCTGATGAATCAGCGCTAGAACGCAAACAAATATACGCTAATATTTCAATTGTGTTTGTATTTGCTTATGCATTTGGTCAAGCCATATTTGGTAAAATATTTGACTGGGTGGGAACACGCTTCGGTTTTGTTTTATCGATAGGTGTTTGGTCTATTGCAACCGTTGCCCATGCATTTGCACAAGGTGTACTTAGCCTTAGTATTTTTCGCGCAATCTTAGGTGTAGCCGAAGCTGGTAACTGGCCGGGCGCAGCTAAAGGTAATGCTGAATGGTTTCCAACTAAAGAGCGTGCATTAGCACAGGGTATTTTTAACTCTGGCGCTGCTATCGGCGGTATTATTGCTATTCCTTTAATTGCATACTTAACTATCTACTTTAGCTGGCAAATGGTGTTTGTTTTTGTTGGTGTATTAGGTTTTCTTTGGTTAGTGCCATGGTTAATTTTAGTTAAAGCGCCGCCTAGCTCTCACCCTTGGCTTACTGCCGAAGAACGTGAATATATCTTAACAGGTCAAAGACGTGTTGATGATAATGGCGATGTAACAGGCGAAGACGAAGAAGAATATAATCCTTCAACGGCTGAGCTACTTTCTCGTAAGCAAAGCTGGGGTGTAATTATAGCCTCTGCTGCGATTGACCCTATTTGGTGGTTATTTGTTTTTTGGATACCTATTTACTTGAACGAAGTGTATGGCATGGATGTTAAGTCTATTGGTATATACGGTTGGGTTCCTTATGTTGGCGCTATGTTTGGTGCATGGTTTGGTGGCTTACTGGCACAAAATCGACTTAAAGCCGGATGGAACACAGATAAAACACGTAAGCTAACTATAACGCTGGGCTGTTTAATTATGTTACCTGCGTTACTTGCAATGGCAAATCCAGGCGGACCAACGACAGCGGTACTAATTATGGCTGTTATATTATTTGGTTTTCAAACTGCAATTGGTAACGTGCAAACACTACCAAGTGATTTGTTAGGCAAAAAAGCTGTAGGTACATTATCAGGTTTCTCTGGTATGGCGGCAAAACTTGGTGCTGTAGGCCTTACATCGCTTGTGCCTATTCTTACTGCTGATGGTAACTATACACCAGCATTTGTTATTGGTGCTTCTTTAGCCATTATAGCAATGGCAGCTGTTTGGATTTTAATTCCAAAAATAGAACCTCTTAAAAAGCCTCAATAATCTAGATAATAACTGCTGTGCCAACATATTTTGTATAAGTGCATAGCAGTTAACTACATAGGGTAACTTCCAAGATGAAAAATATTTACTTTATCGGTGAATGCATGGTCGAGCTTAGGGCTATGAGCGCGGCAACACTACACCAATCATTTGCAGGCGATGTTTATAATTCTGCAGTGTATTTAAAACGTTGCTTCCCGCAGGTTACTACTTCGGTTGTTACGGCTTTAGGTCAAGATAATTTAAGTAAAAAAATGCTAGAACGCTTTGAGAGTGAACAAATAAATACGCAACTTGTATTTGCTCACGATACCAAAGTACCTGGCATGTATTACATAGAAACCGATGAGCATGGTGAGCGTAGCTTTATTTATTGGCGTAATGATTCTGCAGCTAAAAAGGTTGTTGATTTTTTAGATGCTGATGCACTCGAGCAGCTTAGCCAAGGTGATATGTTTTTCTTTTCAGGAATTTCATTAGCAATAATTGAAGAAAGTGCACGCGAGCAATTTTGGAAAGTTGTAAAGCAGCTTAAAGATGCTGGGGTTAAAATAGTTTTTGATCCTAACTACCGAGCACGTTTGTGGAATAGTGTGGAGGAAACTAAAGAGCAATATCATTTAGCCTTTACGCTTGCAGATATTACCCTACCTGGCGTTGAAGATTTAACAACACTTTATGACGTACATAGCGTAGAAGCGGTTGTTGAATACTTAAAACCTTATCAAATTGAAGAAATTGTTGTTAAAAATGGCCCTGAATCGGTAGTGACAAAAGAGGGCGAGACCCTTCAAAGCCACACTATAATACCGGTAACAAATGTTGTAGATACTACATCAGCAGGCGATGCTTTTAACGGTGTTTATTTAGGTGCTCGTTTATCTGATAAATCAATTTCAAGTGCTGTACAACTTGCTGCAAAAGCAGCAGGTGCTGTTATACAACAGCCAGGCGCTATTGCTCCAAAAGATATATTTCAGCTAGCAATGGTTAAAGCTGGGATCTGATACCAATTTTATTAAAAACATGATCACCTTAGCGTATTAAATAACTCACTAACTACGTTAAAAATTATTTATATAGAACAACTATGTATCATAATTTTAGCCTTGTTATTGAGCTATTTTCTTGTCGCTATAATAGCTCATTAATTTAATGCAATTGGTATAACAAAATAATTTAACATTAAAGGCCGCCATACCTCGGCCGCATTACTTTTTTATAAAGGAACAACGTTATGACTCGCTTTTCTGAACTTATGTCAGGACAAACACTGCTACCTATAATTCAAGCTGATACGCCAGAGCAAGGTGTTCAAATAGCGAAAGCTATGGCTAACGCCGGCCTTACTTTAGTTGAAGTAGTGCTAAGAACAGAAGCTTCTTTAGAAGCATTAAAAGCTATTAAGGCACAAGTGCCTGAGCTAAAAGTAGGTGCGGGTACGGTAATAAATACTGACATTTTAGAGCAAGCACTTGAAGCGGGTTCTGACTTTATTGTAACGCCAGCTGTGTCTCCTGTATTACTTGCCGCACTTGCTAAATGTAATGTACCGGTACTTCCTGGTGTATCAAACACAGGTGATATTTTAATGGCGCTTGAATATGGCTTTGAAGAGCAAAAATTATTCCCGGCATCGCTAGCCGGTGGAGCACCTTTTGTATCAGCTGTATCGTCAGTATTTAGAGCAGTCAGCTTTTGCCCTACAGGCGGTGTTAGCGAAAGTAACAAAATGGACTATCTTTCTTTAAATAATGTATTCGCCGTTGGCGGTACTTGGATAGCGAAGAAAGAATGGGTTGAGCAAGAAAACTGGCAAGCAATTACCGATTCTTGTATCCAGGCTTTAAAATAGAAAGGATTGCATAAATGAATTATTTAGCCCCAACAATACTGCCAGGCGTAATCGTTGGCGATGAAGTAAGTGCTGTGTATGAGCATGCGCGTACTAATCAATATGCTTTGCCAGCGGTAAATGTTGTTAGTACAACATCTATAAATGCGACGCTAGAAGCTGCTAAAAAGAAAAACTCGCCCGTTATTATTCAGCTTTCTAATGGTGGAGCTCAATTTTTTTGTGGTAAAAGCTTATCTTTACCAGAGCAACAATCAGCAGTGCTTGGGGCGGTAAGTGCTGCAAGATATGTACATTCAGTGGCAGCACATTATGAAGTAGCAGTGATGCTTCATACTGATCATGCAGCTAAAAAGCTACTACCTTGGATTGATGGTTTGCTTGATGAAGGTGAAAGACACTTTGAACTGACTGGCAAACCACTGTTTAGCTCGCATATGATTGATCTTTCCGAAGAGTCTTTAGAAGAAAATATTGAAATTTGTGAACGTTACTTAACGCGTATGGCAAAAATAGGTATGACGCTTGAAATTGAGCTTGGCTGTACGGGCGGCGAAGAAGACGGTGTTGATAACTCACACCTAGACAGCTCTTCTTTATACACTCAGCCTGAAGATGTTGCATTTGCTTACGAACGTTTAAGTCGTATTAGCCCTAACTTTATAATTGCAGCGTCTTTTGGCAATGTTCACGGTGTATATAAGCCGGGTAACGTTGTTCTTACACCCACTATTTTAAGAGATTCACAAGCTTACGTATCAGAGAAATTTAATCTACCAAGCAACTCAATTAATTTTGTGTTTCATGGTGGTAGTGGTTCTGAGTACAATAAAATTGCAGAGTCTTTAACCTATGGCGTAGTTAAGATGAATATTGATACCGATACGCAGTGGGCGTGTTGGACAGGTATTTTAGATTACTACAAAGATAACCAAGCATACCTACAAGAGCAAATTGGTAACCCTGATGGGGAAGATAAGCCAAACAAAAAATATTACGACCCTCGCGTATGGCTGCGTCATTCAGAGCAAAGTATGGTTGCAAGACTAGAGCAATGCTTTGACGATCTAAATTGTGTAAATAGGTATAGCGCATGAAAAGATTAAATACAGTATTGAAAGAAGACGGTGTAGATACCGATCTTATTTTACTTATTCGCACAATTTTAGCGACTAGTAAAGAAATTGCTTTTCGAGTAAGTCAGGGTGAATTAGCCGGTGTTTTAGGCTCAACCCTTAACGAAAATGTTCAGGGTGAAGTTCAAAAAAAGTTGGATGTAATCGCAAACCAACTACTTAAAGACATACTACTTGACGATAGCAGCGTACGCTCAGTTGCATCAGAAGAAGAAGATCATGCAGTAGGTGGTCATCCTGAAGGTAAGTTTATTGTTGCCTTTGACCCATTAGATGGCTCTTCTAATATTGATGTTAATGGTCAAATAGGCACTATATTTACTATTTACTTAGCCCGTGATGATGTTGCCTTCGACAGCGACGAGCAATTTAGTCAGCCTGGTGTAAATCAAGTATGTGCGGGTTATGTTTTATATGGCCCTTCATCATTACTTGTAATGAGTACTGGCGGTCCAACACGTTGCTATACATTAGACTCAACACATGGCGGTTACTTACTAACAAATAAGCAATTGAATGTGCCTGAGCAAAGTCGCGAATTTGCCGTTAATATGGCTAACTACCGTTATTGGGACGAACCAACTCAAGTGTATTTTGATAAATTGCTATACACCTGTGAAAGCTTTGAAAAAAGCTCAATGCGCTGGAATGCAGCGATGGTAGGCGACGTTCATCGTATTTTATGCCGAGGTGGCTTATTTTTGTACCCACAAGATAAACGCAGTGGTAACGATAACGGAAAAATAAGACTGCTTTATGAAGCAAACCCACTAGCACTTTTAGTTGAAAACGCAGGTGGTAAAGCAACTTCTAGAGGAACGCGTATTTTAGATATTGCGCCAACGAGCTTGCATCAACGCGTGCCTGTTGCTTTGGGCTCAAATGAGCCTGTAGAGTTTTATAATAACGCTATTTTATAAAACAGTACTTAATAAAAAAGGGGCAAAAAAATAGCCCCTTTTTTACTCTTATTTTTCATTCTCTCTGTAAATAATCCTTTCTATACAAACTCACTTCATTTCTTAATTTTCTTATAGTCTTCAAATAAGAATACTTTATATATATTAGATAAATCTGATTTACTTAACCTCATGTAAAAACAATTTTTTTGCTCTAAAGTTATGTTTTTTCGCAGTAATTATACATGATTGAATTCAATTTTTTACTAGGGAAACAGTGTGCGGTTAACTTTATGTTTATTTATTGTTATTTATTTGGGTGGGTGTAGTGGAAAAAGTTATTTTATTATGGTTATATTACCAAGTTGGTTAACAATTTATTTGCAACTCAAATAAATTTGGTAATGCACACGTGAATTATTTGGTAACACACACAATAGATAACCAAATAGTAAAACCATAAATTTGGAGAATAGAGCCACCATGAAATTAAAACATTTTGCGCTATGCGCTATTGCAGCAGCAATAGTTGGTTGTGACACAAACTCAAACAATAATGACAACAACTTGGGCTCTATTGCTCTTAGTGGAACAGTTACAAGCGGACAAACATTAACGGCAGAAGTTAGTGACCCTGATGGCATCTCAGGTGACGTGAGTTACTATTGGTATGCAGATGGTGAGGCAATTGCAGGTGCAAATAGCGCTTCATTTACACTGACTGACGATCAGATAGGCTTACCAATTACTGTTCAAGGGCTTTATACCGATGATGGCGGTATTAATGAATCACATATTACAGAACCAACCGCAGATGTTGCCGCAATTGCATTCCCTGCAAGCTTAACCATTACGGGTGACGCGCTAGTTGGTTCGCAACTAACTGCCAATGTAGCTGACGAAAATGGTTTTGATGGCGATACAGTAACTTATAAATGGTTTGCTGATGACGTAGAGATTGCAGATGAAGCACTTTCAACGCTCACGTTAACAGACGCACAGTTTGGTACAGTTATTACAGTTAGTGCATCTTTTGAAGATAGCCGCGGGTTTGCTGAATCTGTTACATCTACTGGAACACAAGTTGTAGCACGAACAAATTCAGAAGGCCAAGTTACAATTAGTGGCACGCCAACTGTTGGCAATACATTAACAGCAGAAATTGCAGATACCGATGGAGCAACCGGAGATATAACTTATCAGTGGCTTGCTGATGCACAAGAGATAGTTGGCGAGACAGAAAGTACCTTTACAGTTGATGCATCACTTTTAGGTCAAAAGATAAGTGTTCAAGTTGCTTATACAGATGATAATGGATTTATCGAGGATAATACGTCTGAGGAAACAATTGCTGTTTCTGCTGTTGCGGTTGACGAAGCCGGTAGCGTCGCAATTATGGGCGTAGCGCCTTATTTAACAAATGGCGAGTTAACCGCTGAGATAACTGATAACAATGGCGTTGAAGAGGCTAACGTTACTTATATTTGGTCTGCTGATGGTGTTGAAATAGCAGAGAGCAATAGTAAAACATTTACGCCTTCTGATTACGCTGGCTCAATAATGTCAGTAAAAGCCACGTATACAGATAATGATGGCTTTGCGAGTGAGGTTACAAACTCACTTGATACACTGGTTTACACTCAATTAGTTAGTAACCCTGAAGCACTCCTTGGTGCTATAAGTGGCGGTTTAGCTGACGGTGATGTTATTGGCTTAAACACGGGTGTTTATGCTGATATGGACGCAGTTTTATTAACCAGTGCAGTAACGCTTCGCGCTGTAGAAGGTCAAACTCCTGTACTTAGCGGTGAAGTATGTGTGCATGTAGCTGCTGGAGTAGATGGCGCTGGATTAACAGGGCTTACCTTTAAGAATATAGATACTAAAGCGGGTGCATTTTGTGAAACCGAAGAAGGTGCTGTTATTTACTCAGAAGGGGATAACTTTACTTTTTCGCAAAACACGATGGATGGAGAAGAAGCTACACTCAATAACTCTGAATACCATTGGCTGATGATAAAAGGTCAAAGCGCGTTGGTTGAGCGAAATACATTCTCTAATCGAAATGTAGCAGAAAAAGGGTCTGTGATAAAAATATCATCATCAAGCTCTGATCACGTTATTCAATATAATTTATTTAGCGACAGTGATAATCCAAACTTTGGTCAATCAAGTTTATATTTAATCAATGCAGGTAGCACAACGGGTAGCGGTGCAGCTGATAATGCAAACTTTACTATTCAGTATAACCGCGTAGAAAACTTTGTAACGGGTCGTCGTTTAATGCGTGTACAAACTTCTGGTGCAACCATCAAAGGCAATACAATCGTAAATCCTAATGGTGGTATTTCACTAGAAGATGGTGGCTTCAACAGTGTTACAGATAACGTTATTATTCGAACTACCGATATTGCAAGCTCTGATGATCGCCCAGCGGGTATATTAATTACACCACTTGGTCACACCGTAAGTAACAACTACATTGCAGGTATTCGTTCTGGTAATAAAGAAGCGGGCGGTATTGTATTTACAGCTAACCCATTTTCGCAAGATGATGGTGGTGTACCAAAGTCAGGTAATCAGGCAGTGCTTGATAGTGCCGGCGACTTTACACTAAATGTAACAAACAATACGGTTTTGAACTCGCAGCAACCTATCGTATTTAGTACTGAAATAGGTTCGCGTGCCCCCGTTAGTGACTGTCATGATCTAACAGCCGCTGATACACCAGTGCTTTATGGTTTAACTAAAAACGCATTTAAAATAACCTTTAATGGTAATTTAATCGCTAATGGTTTAGGTGATCAAACAGACGAGGACACAATAAATAGCAGTGCTACAACTCAAGGCTTATTTTACCCAAATACACTTGATAGTGACCATGCTTTTGAATATGACTGTGACTTAATTAATCATGATAGTTCGGTGCTAAGTAACAACTTTGGTTATATGGATAGTCGAGTATCAGGCGATGCAAGCGGTGACTGGGTTGAAATTAGAAAACTAAACGGTAATGGCGCATTCGATACTGATGGTGCAATTGACCAAGACCCAGCAACTAATAATAAAGAAGTGCTAGAGTATGTTACAGCAACAAGTACGCTAATAGAAACATCGCCAACTGGTGCGCAGGTTTTGGCTGGTGCTAGGGGCCTTCATTATATTCAAACTTCAGAAGTGGGTGTTGGATCTACTTGGAAAATACAAAACGATTAATTTGTAGTAAAACGTTTAATCGGTGTTTTGATTAAAAACTTACTAATTTTTTAGCCCCAATTTTGGGGCTTTTTATTTTCTCCCAAATACACCCCTCAAATCTGCGCAGTAGGTAAATTGACTCCCAATAGATAGACACGCCCAGACGCATGTTGCGTTTATAAGCAAATATTTTATTCGTAATACTTGTATCAACAACCTATTTTACCCCTTGGTAATGCCTATAAAATAGAATTGGTCTTAACGCTGGTAATATTTAAGTGTTAAATTGGTTGATCAAGTGACTTCAGTTGAGTATATTAAATACAGGATTCACATTCTATCTACACAAGCATAACAAGCGACACATAACTAAAACACACTACAACAACCAACGGAGAATTTTAATGTCGTTGAAGTCAGAAAATAATAATTCGATAGCGGGACCATTTGTACTAAGTCCAATAGCAAAATGGGTAAGAACAGCGGTAATTGCTGGTATGGCTGGTTCTTGTGCACTTACTGCGCAAGCTCAGGAAGCTGAAAAAAAGGTTACTGAGGTTGAACCTGATGTTGAAATCATTAGCGTTACAGGTACACGTAAAACAATACAAGATCAGATTGCTATTAAACGTGAGTCTACCACTGTAGTTGATGGCCTTTCATCAGAAGACATTGGTGATTTACCTGCACTGTCTATCGGTGAAGCGCTGGAATCAATTACAGGTGCTGCATCTCACCGTGAAAATGGTGGCGCAACAGAGATTACTATTCGTGGTCTTGGACCATTTTTAAGTGCTACTCATATCAATGGGCGTGAAGCAACCAATGGCGGTGGTGACCGCTCAGTTAACTTTTCACAGTTTCCATCAGAGCTCGTAAAAAAAGTAGCTATCTATAAAACGCAAGATGCATCAATGATTGAAGGTGGTGTTGCAGGTGTTATTGCTCTTGAAACCGTAACCCCTCTTGATTTTGGTAAGCAACGCGTATCAGGGGAAGTTAAATTAAACTATAACCCTGATGAAAGTAATGTAGAAAACTCATTACAAAGCGATTTAGGTTATCGTGGTACGTTTAGTTATGTGGACCAGTTTGAATTTGATAACGGCCAAGCCGTTGGTGTGTCTTTTGGTGTACAGCGTCAAGATATTAGTCAACCAGAAGCTGAATATAGAAGCTCAAGCCCGTCAGGCTCTTCATTATGGGCGTGTTTAAACGATCCTAACAATACCAATGAAGGTTTTTATCGTAGCAGCGCAGGTGACTGTGAAGATCAAGTTAGTGGCGGTAGTAACCAAGGTTACGATACAGATATTGATTCTGAAACCGGCAAAGCAAAAAGTGATGGTACGCCTTATGCGTGGACTGGCAGTAGTCGCAGTTTTCGTCAAAATGAAACATCGGATGAGCGTGACGCAGTATTTTTTGCATTGCAATACCAGCCTTCAGATGCGTGGGATATTAATTTTGATACGCAAATTTCAGACAGGACACAAAAAGAAGCTCGCCACGATTTAATTTTTTTACAAAAACGCGCAACACCAGGTATTACTGGCCCCACACTTGTTACTAACGATGTAGGTGGTATTTTACATTGGGAAGGCGAGGAGCGCATTGAGTCAGCGGGTGAGCAATTTTCTCGTGAAGAGAACTACCAAGGTTATGGTTTAAACATTGAACATAATGTAACTGACCGATTAACGGTTAATCTTGATTTAGCGTATTCAAAAACAGATCGTGAAGAACTACAAATTTCAAACCGCGGTAGAACATCGGATCGTAATTTTTTCTCTTGGGATTTGGGCGATGAAATTCCTCATTTCACATTAACGGATTTTAATGTTACAGATATTTCTAATTTTACTGACAGTTTAAGAACACGTTTAGATCGTGAGAATGTTCGCGAAAATGTAATAAAATCAGCGCGTTTAGATTTTGATTATGAATTAGATAGTGGCATGTTCACTAAAATTGAAGGGGGTATCAGAACATCTGAGCTTTCTTTCATACAATTCGGTGGCAGCCAAGGTAATGGTTCAAGAAACGAATACACTGTAGGTGACGATACGGCACTTGAAATTCTGCAAGGCTGTCAAATAGACTTCCCTGAATCAGACTTTTTATCAAGCGTGTCTGATGGCAACATTGTAACCAATGTTGATAGTGATGGTAACGTTATTGGTTCAGGTACAGGTGCTTCGTGGGCAACCTACGACAACGTCTGTTTTTCGCAAGCAGTTGCAGCAACTGATGCCGATTACAACGGTGTGTTCGCCTATCCTGACGTTGAATACCAAAATACTGGTACTGTCGATGTAACGGAAAAAACCACTTCAGCGTATTTAATGGCTAGTTACGATACAGAGATGTTTGGTAAATTTATACGTGGTAACTTTGGTCTTCGTGTAGTAGATACTGAAGTAACATCTGTTGGCTTCAGAACAGATTATTCTGTTGGTACGGATGCAGACACTGGATTTCTTGAATTGGTATCAGATTCTACAACACTTGATAAAATTCAAAGCGGCTCTAGTTATACCAAATATTTGCCTAGCTTTAACTTAGTTGTAGATTATAGCGAAGATATATTATTGCGTGCGGGTATTTACCGTGGTATGTCTCGTGCAGACCCGTCAGATTTGAGCTTTAACCGTGAATTTTCAACGAACAGTAACGATGATGGTGCAGCCACTTCACTTTCTGATTTAGTCGTAGGTGTAAACGGTTCTGGTAACCCTGCCACTCAGCCATTAATGTCATGGAACTATGATGCGGCGGTGGAATGGTATCCGAATGAAGATTCGATTGTAGCGTTTAGTCTATATTACAAACAGTTCCAAGGTGGTTTTGAAAAACAAACTATTTTAGAAGAGTTTATAATAGATGGCGAAAGTATATCTCTGCCTATTACTAACTCTGTTACATCAGACGATGACAGCGAAATAGTCGGTCTTGAAGCTTCGTTTTCTTACCGCTGGGATAATGGCTTAGGTGTAAAGTTTGGTTATAACTTCGCTGACACTGATTTTGAATTTGAAGATAGCTTATACGGTGATACATTCACTACTGACCTTGATGGTAATACAACACAATTAACCGAAGGTATTGTTGAGCCAGGTTCAGTTCCTGGTTTTTCTAAGCATGTATTTAGTAGTCAACTTTACTACCAAATTGGCGACTTCGATACTGCGGTTATTTACAAATACCGTAGTGAGTATTTCCAACCTTATACAAGTAATGGTACCCGTTTACGCTATGTTGACGCTGTAGGTGTGTGGGAAATGCGTGCATCGTATAAAATCAATGAGCACTTTAGAATCAAAGCTGAGGCAATTAACTTATTTAGTGCACCTAAATCACAAGACTTCTTTGTTGAAGATAATTTAGGTGAAGTGAATGATTATGGCCCACGTTTATTCTTAGGCATGAGCTTTAAACTATAAAGTTAGAAATAAAAAAGGCGGTTTACCGCCTTTTTTCTATTTTTATCATTCTAAAGCTAAGTGAGTTTGTGTATTAACTAAGCTGAACTCTGGTTAAGAGATTTATTATACCAATCTGCTTATATATGGGTCTATTTAACGTTAAAAAATTACGCTGAACTAGGCAAGATTTTTGTATCTTGTTCTAAATGAAAAACTTTTAACGACGTTATAGCGCAATTTAATTCGTTAACTTGCTCAAATATTTATGCAAGTTGGTATTATTCAGAGTTCAGGTTATTTAGTTAAGTGAGAAATTGAATAAAGCCCACGAGTTTCATCTGTTTTTCGTCTTACTTCTTCCAATGCTTTAGCTTCACTTGCTTCAAATAATGCATTGATCAATCTATTAAAGTGATTATGCATCGCCTTTCTTGCGGCGGATGGGTTTCGATCAGCTATTGCATCATAGATAGTGGTGTGTTCAGCCAAACGCTGATTTATATTTTGCGAACAAACACCTTGGTGAGCTAATAATATTTGTGGTTCTGAGCGTCGTAACTTCCAAAAGTTATTAATGGTGAGTGCTAGCGCTTTATTACGAGTTGCTTGTGCGATAATTTCATGGAAAAGTTGATCTGCTTCATCAGCTTTGTCAGAAAATTCCATGTCTATTAGTGTTTGCTTAAGTGCTTGTAGCTCACTATCTAAAATTTTAGAGGCCGCTAGAGCTGCAGCTTCCGATTCGACTAATGCGCGTGCCTGAGTTAGTTCAAATGCACTTATTGGGGAGTTAAAGACGCTGTTTTTTTGCTACTAGTAACAAATACACCCGATCCAGTTTTTACTTCAACGCGCTTTCTAACTTCCAGCGCAATAATAGCTTCACGAATAGTAGGGCGACTAACATCGTAAACTTCTGCCATTTCACGCTCTGCAGGCAAACGGCCACCTACTGGATAAATACCTTGATCAATTAAGGCTTCTAGTTTTTCTACAACCATCCAGAAACGTCTGCGCTTTTTAACATTTTGCATTACTTAATCTCTCAAAGTGGGGAGGTTTTGTTAACTTTAAACTCAAATTTTATGCTGCTTACAACGTAAAGAAACACAGTTAAAACTTGGCATAATTAATTTTTATTATAAATACGAAATTTTAGTAGTCAAAATAATAAGTATTAGTTTAACTGTAAGCCAAGGAATTATCTTATTTTTCTTTTAAAACAGAGCATAAGCTAATTTACGATTTTTTGTTATTGATAAAACTTTATTTTATGGCGTTTTGTCTTTAAATTCACATAAATCGTATAATCCGACAACAATCTTGCTTACAGGCAAGAGGGTGTATGGTGAGTACAATACTCATCAGTGTTTTATATAAGCTGGTTAATACTACACAGGCTACTTTGTAAACTTTAACAGCATTTTTACTCAAGGCGAAGTTAGCACGATAAAATGCGAAAATATGCATGTTTCAGTGATTACAGGCCAGTGCATAGTCTCAAAATAGCAGTGGATAAACTCATTAACCCGACAGTTAAAACGACTAAAAAGAGTCATGAGTTGTCGGTAGTATCTAAACTTACTAGTTAAACTGAAATTTCCGTAACAACTTCAGTTTTTACGGAATTAGCTATAAAACATTGTTCATGGGATTGATGATGCATTTTCTCAAGTTGCTCCATTGTTGGTTTCTTATCGCCTGAAAACTGAACATGTGGTTTAAGTGTGACTTTAGTCATTGAAATTTTACCATCACTATCTTTTTCCATAATACCAACTGCCTCGTCTACATATGAGTCAACTACATACTTTTTTTGGCGGCAATAGATAAAAAGAATAACATGTGGCAACTAGAAAGTGATGCAACAAAAGCCTCTTCGGGATCGACATTTTTTTCAATTGAATAAGGTAATGGAACAACATGAGGGGAAGATGAAGCTAGTACGGTTTGACCGCCATCGAAAATCCATTTATGCCCACGGCTATATTTATTATCAATATAACTTTCATTATTTTCTCTTACCCAATTAATTTTGGCAAAATATTCTGACATATACACTCCATGTTGATGGACGTAGCCTAAGGGATAACTTAAATAGCCTCAACGTCTTGTGAATAAAAATTGTAAACATATTTATATAGGACTGAACTCTGAACGGAGTAAGCCGAAGCACTTGAGGTCATGAAATTTATTTTTCCAAAACCCACACTCACGTCGAAGTCCTTCTTCTTTAAATCCAAGCCGCAACAATAATGATTCAGATGCGATATTTTCAGGTATCGTATCAGCCTGAATTCGGTTTAACTTCCCACAAGCTAATATTCCAGAAAAACCAGCATCAACAATTGCGCGGACTGCTTCCACAGTATAGCCACATCGCCAAAATTGAGGGTGTAGCTCGTAACCAATTACAGCATTACGCATTTTACTGTTCCACGAATTAAACCCGCAAGTGCCTATCAATTGTCCTGTTGGTTTTAATCGGATGGCCCATCTGATGCCTTGCTGTTCGTGGTATCTTTCATTAAAAAGGTTAATCAAATTAGCAGCTTGATTGTGTTCACGAAAAACATTTAAATCATAGTATTCGATTACAGATGGGTTAGAAAATAAATTGAACAACTCAGCTTCATCTTCAACACGAAGCTCTGTGAGTAATAGCCGATCAGTTTCAAGTGATGGAAATACCATCTAAATTCCTTTTATAATAAATTAATTGCACATGTATCTGTTGATGCTGCGCTCATGCTTTTAGTTTTCTTTAGTGTCAATGTCAGGCCAGTTTTTGGCTGTGTTCACTCGCTGCGAGCTATAACAAGTTTGTGGTTTGTACCTACGCATAACCAACCCTGTATGGCTCAGATATTGATCATCCCCAATACGAACCCAGCCATACTCCCATCTATACATTGAACCGTATACCAAAAGGCATCGATTATGTCGTTAATGACGGTCATAAACGCGAAGTCATAAACATTAATGATATTAAAGTGGAACAACTGTTAATTACGCGCTTGCATTAAATTATCGGTGTAATCTGGAATTATCACTCATACAATAACGCTTCATACAGCAGCAATGTCTTGCGACATTACTGCCCAGCGATAACGATAGTACTAAACGAATACCGTTACTTCTTAACCTTTCCCTTAAGTACATAAATTTCACCATCAAAACTGCCTTGAATTGTCAGCCCTTGGCTTGCCAATTCCTGCAAATATTCAATGTGATCTTCAGTAATATGCTGGCCCGGCACTAAAAGCGGAATACCTGGCGGATATGGGGTAACTAAACCAGCGCAAATGCGGTTGTTACTTTTGCTAATAGGCACCGATTCGCGCTCGCCATAAAAAGCATCGCTTGGAATACAGGCTAGATCGATGGCGGGTAAATTTTCTGGTAAGCGGGCTCTGCGCGTCGATTTCGACAGCTTCACTTTGCCCCCATCTAGCTTTTTCAATGCATTGTACAAACGAATTATTTTCGAACGTGTGCCGCCAAGCGTGAGTAAAACCAAGATAGTGCTGTGCGTATATTTTTCTATTTCTAGACCAATTTCGTCCAGTAAATATTTATGAATATCTTTTAATGAATAAGGTAGCTCACTAATATCAATGAGTATTTTTAACGGATCGTGACCCATGTTATCACCGCTAAAGTGCGGAAATATATCCATAAAGTCTTGCTTACCTAGCACTTTAATGTGCTTGAGCGACGCCATCTGTTGTTTAAATTCGTCAACATGATTTAGCAGCGCATTGAGCAGCTTATAGCCTTCCATTTCCAATTGCTTTTGGCATACATCAAGAGACGCAATAAGCTGATATTTGGGCGATGTGCTGGCGTAGATACTGTAAATATCTCGAAAAAAATCAGCATCAAAATCGGGGTCGTTAATATGGATATAAGACGCCTGAGAAAATGCCGACACTACTTTGTGTGCGGAATGCGTAATGTAGTCAGCCCCAGCATGTATTGCAGAATAATAGCGAAAGCTAGGATGAAACAAAGAGTATGCAAACCATGCCTCGTCAATAAACACCTTAATACCATATTGATGAGCATAATCTACTACTTGCTTCAGGTCGCTAAGCAGGCCATCGTAAGTACAGCCGGTAAGCACCAGTAATTTAGCATCAGTATTGTTTTCAATTGCTAACTTTATGTCGGCCAACGACGGTGGCGCGAAAATCCCATATTTTGGATTTAAAATACTCGCCAAATAAATGGGGTAACTGGCAGATTGCAAAATGCCATAGTGGACTGATTTATGACAATTACGGTCAACAATTACTTTATCTCCCTTACGCAGGAGTGTTTGTAAAATAATTTTATTTGAGGTAGACGAACCGTTTGTAACAAAGTAGGTGTGCTTAACTTCAAACGTTGCCGCTGCTGATTCTTGAGCGCGACCAATAGTATTCGTGCTGTCTGACAATGAGCCTAGCGAATCTACCGACACCGACAGGTCGCCAACAAATACATTGCGGCCATAAAACTGATAAAAATCTTTAATATAAGGAGAGTTTCTAAAGCTAGAACCTCCGCTATGACCCGGTGTGTGCCATGAATCGTTTGACTCGCCCACATAACGACGATACGCCGTCCAAAATGGCGTTTCCGAACGGTCGTCAAAATCGTTGATCATATAACCTAAAATTGCTTCAGGGTCAGAAATTACTTCATCTTTAAAGAAAAACGATTCAATTTCTTCTGACTCGTTAACGATTTCCAGCCCTTTGGTGTCGTCGCCAACAACATAAACCGGCAGCTCAAGACGAATAGCCTTTAACTCTTCAATAAAGCGGCTATACATACGCTCACCCACTTTATTGTGCATATCCCAGCTTAGAACCACGGCTTGAATATCACCATCTTCCGCTACATGTTCCAACGCGCGTTTAAGCTCAAGGCATTCAATAATATCGATATGAATATCATCACGCTCAAAGTTAGGAATAGTCTTTGACAGATTCGTTGAAAGCCCTTGTAAAGTGGTTGGGTCTTGCTCAATTATCAAGATACGAAGTAGAGGTAGCATAGAGGTTTTCGCAATAAGATTTATAATGCTCAATAGCATAACCAAAGGAGTGTAACTTGTGAAATTAATACTTTGATAATGTTCTAATAATTGGGCTGTTTCATTGGCTACTACAAATGAGAGGCGCAATGAAATTCATGTGTTTTCTGTTTCCATCGTAAGCAAAAAGATTTTGATCATTATCAACGGTAATATACTTCCTTTTAAGTTTTATACCACTACAGTATAAAAATTATACCTATTTGATGGGCAGTTTTCTGCCAGTGTAGGTCGAATAAGCGAAGTGCCATCCGACACAGTAAAATACCTTGCCAATTATTATCAATATTTTATGTTGTCGAGTGGTTGAAGAGTGCCAGTTGCAGACACTCATAACCTTAGTCACTTGTTAGCTTTGCGCTATTATAACCTGTTAAAGCCATACGAATTACACATTATTTAAAGAGTTTAGTGCAATTAATCGTCGTTCCTTACCTGAGCTGTCACCTAGTGAAATGGCTATCTCTATACTTTTATCTAAATGCATTGCGGCATACTTAAACTCCCTAGACAGCACGAAATACTCGGCAATATTCTCATGCCACTTCCCTTGCCCAATATTATCACCACACTCAATAGCAATAGAAAGAGCGTCATTCATTGCTACAAATGCTTTTTGTAATTTACCTTGACGAAGGTACATAATTCCTAAGTTTCCTGTCCATACACCTATATTGAAAGTATGGTCCATTTTTTTTGCTATATTTAAAGCTTCTTTATAATTGATTTCTGCTTTTTTGTAACAGTTAAAATGATGGAAGTAAATATTCCCCAAATTCCCTATACTCCAACCAACATCTGTAACACTACCAATAACTTTGAATAATTCGGAGGCCTTTAAAAAATGAGTTTCTGCACTCTTATATTTTTCTATTGCTTTATATGAAATACCTATCTCCATATGCACTTTTCCACGAAAAACCATGTCAGATATAGAACAAAGTTTCAAAGATTTTGTTAAATTAAAAAGAGACTCTTCAAAATTACTCTGATTCCTCTCACTTACACCTAAATTCCTTAGATGCAGACTCATCATTTTTTTGTCTTTAATTGATTTTGCTATTTTAAATCCTCGCTCTGAATATAATTTAGCTTGCTTGGGATTAGAAGACGCATAGAGAAACGCTAGATGGTTGAGCGCCATACATTCAATTTCTAGATCGTGTTCTAAGATAGAAATTTTTAAGGATTCTTCATAGTAAGGAATCGCACTTATCTTTTGAGAAGCATTATTTAGTAGTTCACCTGAGATAAAGTATGAAAAAGCATTGGATTTAATGGAGTTAAATTGTAAAGCCCATGATTCGATAAGTTTCGATACTTTATCTTGAAATTCAGTTAACTGCTTATTGGATAAAGCACAGACCCGCGAGCTAAAATATTTATCCGTTTGATGAGCTAGCTCGTCTATTACAAAATCTGTATTTGCTTGGATTAAAGCCCCTTTTGCATTAGGGTGATAAAATCCTTTAAAATCCCCAAGGTTTTCACTAAAAACCAAGGAGTCTAGTCTGTTCTTTGAATGTTCGTGATTAAGGTGATAAATTTTGTTTTTACAACTACCCCTTTTAAACATTGGGGTTAAGTCAAATACATCTGAGCAACTGTAACCCATAACTAATACTGCTTCATGTTGAACAGATGAAACGAGGTGCTCAACTATTCTCTCTCTTGGTGAAATAGCAGCTTTTTTAGCTACCTTTTCTATGGTTATAACAAGATCTTCTTTTCTTGAGATACAACCATGTATTTTAATTAATACTGGCAGCACACCTTCTAAATCTATCGACATGAAATCACTATCACTTCTAGCCACCAGATAGTCTTTACCTTCTACCATCCCTTCAAATTCAAGAGCTTGCTCTATATGTTCAGTGAAGTTTGTTGTCACTACTGTTTTTATATAGCCACACTTAATGGCTTTTGCAATAATATAATGATTCTTATTTGGTTTTCCAATATTGAATATCTCAAGTAAGTGATCAATGTTGCTATGTTTTCCTAGTATGCTAAAAAACGCTTCAAATGGCATGTTTGACATATTCAATAAAAAATCATTATCTTCAGCTGAAAAAGGTAGTTGGGACAATATTTTTGTCATTATCCCGTGTTCCCCTTTCACTAACGGCACACCCGAATAAAAATCTAAACCAGCTCCAAAAAATATAGCTAATTTACTGTTTTTTATTAAATTTGATATTTCAAAAATATTTTCTGATTTCATAATTATGTCAATAGACTAAAAGTTTAATTGAGGGGGCTAGAAAAGCTAACGAGCCTGTAGATTAACTCGTTTTTTATTTATGAATAAACCATAGCTGAGTTCCTATTTTGGTTCAATCGATTACTGTGTTTTTCATCGAATATAAAAAGCTGGTTTAGTGTTGTTTTAATTGGCGTTTGGAAGAGATTACCGGTGTTTGAGTGGCTTTTATTTAGAGTAAAAAGGCTTCCCCTTCTCAGTGCATTGTGTTTTGCAGCTTTTCTATATTCTGAACAAGACAATACAGTTGCTGCAGCGTCAAGTAAGGCATTCACTTTCATTTGACCTCGTAAGGTCAGTTTGTTCATCCCTTTATTCACCGTAATATACCGCTTTTTATTTAAAGGAAAGCCGGTTCGATACAGCCGAGTCGTTTGCCATTCTTTAATAAACAGCTATCGTCGTCCGATTGGGCTGTCTATTTTTACTTTCATTTTGTCTACATAGCTCTGCTTTTTTAATGATTCATTATTTATAGCAATGCACACTTCATGCTGTTTTTATTGGCTTTTTTCGCAATAATTAGGATGGGTGTCATCCTGATTTCATTTTGTCCTTATTTAATTTCTTATTAGCAGTCAATTACGACTTTCTAGAAATTATCGTTCTTATAAATGCAGCTGACATATGTAACGCTAATTCTGCATCCATCTCGCCAACGCCTGATATTTTATTACTACCATGCCTTACCGCTGGTTCAGCATTTGTATATGCATAAAACTTCTCAAAAACTGTTACAAGCATAGGAGAAATAAGTTGCTCCCTTTTCATTGCCTTTAGTGCATCACCTAGCGTAGAGCATTTGGGATAGATAGTTTTACAAACACTCTCAACTGCACTTACGGACTCTTTAATTGAATTCTCAGGATCCTTACTTGGGCTCAATATATAAGATCGAGCTTTGGAATAATGGACTCTTGCGGGTTCAAATTTATCCTGCAAAGTAGAGTCTATAGCAGATACTCTTGTTTCAAGATCTTTGGGAAGTGGGGTCTCTAATTTACCAGCATCATTTAATTTCCACTGAATTTTATGCTGTGAAAATAAATCATTTACCTTTTGCCTATATGACGGAAACATAAATGATTCGAATCGCGAGTTTTCCCATGCTGAACTGTACTCTATTTCCTGTTCTTTAATCTTTATCGCTGTAATTTCAACAAAGTCATAAAATTGATACCATTCGAGATTCATAAGTCTGGATTTCAATGCATCCCAACATGTCCATGAGTCAAAATCTTCGGAGTCAGTTTCGTGCCCATTTTCTGCACATAACCTTTCAATTAAGTCTTTAACTCCCAGCGGTTTTGATTCTTCATTCTTTTGACGGCTATCACCATCAATATAAAGGAGAGGCTCCAAAACATTAATAAAGAAAAGGCTTTTCAACCAATTTGGGGCTTCTTCGCTAATTGGTTCATTTTTATACTCTGGGTCAAAACCAAATCTATGGGAAAACTTCATACCTTTCCTTAACGACTAATATTTTAGTATTAATACGATACGCAGTTTGTGTTGCATAATCGCTTGTTGGGCTGAGTCGTTACCTGTTCGATGTGTCAGGATAGGTGTTGTTTAAGCTATGGGAGTTTGCTTTTAGAGGTTTTAGCTAAATCAGCTTACTTATTTCCCTACATTGCTCAGCGTTAACTATGTATCCATTACACCTAAATTCTGCTCAATAAGCAATTACATTTGGTCAATCTCAATGACTGCTTATCGCTCATTGAGGACTGTCAGGGAAAATTATAACCCTCTTTTCAAACTGTAACTGAGATGTGGTCTACTACAAATTAGGCATTAAGTTTTTATACGCCAACCATTAGAAGAGGCGTTAGAGTTAATTAGTATACAGTTCCCGATTTATTTAGGCGTTAAAAAACCCACATCCACGTGGGCTTTGAAATCACTAAAATAGAATAGTGGGTTTTAAAGGTCGTTTTTTAGTTTTACACAATATCTCTGAATAAGATTTTATTCACCTAAATTAACTTAATTAGAAAAAATATTATCGAGATCTTCGTCAATATAAACACCCGTCAATCCATTATCTTCTACAGCAGATTTAAACTTATCAGTACAAAACAAACGAGAACCACCTGTAAACTTGCTTTTAAAAACTGGCTTATTTTTTACATCATCATTTATGAAAGCAATCTTGATATAATCTAGAGGATAACCATCTAAATATTCGCGTTCACATTTTGCTTCATCTTCTTGTCCAAATGTACGCAAATTAAAAATTACAATAGGCTCACCATCAGCTTTTGTTTCAATAAACTCACCTAGAGGCGCTAATAAATCTTTTAAAGCTTCATAAGCATTCATCCTAAGAGCGATAAATCCATCCATGATACTTATATCGTAGTTATCTTTTAGGTAACCAGGTAAAAAAGACAACTCATAACTTTGAGGCCAATACTCTAATAAAGAGTCATTATTCATATGGATATCAAGTAGAAACATGCAAGCATCTTGATTAGGTGGCAACATTGGTTGTATTTTTTCAGAAAATGAAAGTATGTCCCACTCAACCATGTCGTAAGAATTAGTAACTGGCTTTAACGAGAACAACTTCATGATTTACCATTCCAATTAGCATCTTTACGCATCATAACGCTGGCTGGCATCATATGATTTTTAATTTTTATTTTCACGCCACGTAATGCATTTACAAAATCAAGTTTACTTACTTTGGTTCTTAAACTAGTAGACACCCAAACTTCATAATTATGACGATGCAACCTTCTATGAGAAACAGCGTCAGGCGTAGCCCAATCATCTGACTTGTTTTTTTCAAAGTTTCTTAGCCATACCCCATTCGTAGGATCATTAATACCAATACCAAACGAGTGCATTCTTAAACGTGTGGCATATGTAAGACGCTGTCTATATCGCCCCTTACCACACACAATGTGATGCGCCTCATGATATGAAGTCGGTTTTGGCTCGCCTGCCGCTCGTAAAAACTTAGCAAGTTTTTCCGTCGGATGATGCTCTTCTTCTGCTAGCTCCTTAATAGAGGTACCTTCGCTTTCGTTTTCTGCACGGTAAGACTCTAAGCTTTGTTGTGCAATAAGCAAGTGCTCTAAACGCTTGCGTTCTTTTTGCAAATGGTCGTAATCTCTTTGCAGCTTTTCCTTAGATGCAGGAGATTTACGACGCTTATCGTCATAGTGTTTTTTTGCTAGTAATTCATAATTATAAATAGCCATTTCTAAAGGGCTAGGGTTACTTGGTCGATCTGGCATTGGGTAGCGCTGCAGTTGAATCATCCTTAAATCCTTAAATTTTCCTTCTGTTAGGGCGTAAAATAGCAAATAGATTATCTAGGTGCAATTCTGAACGTTACACACCTAATAACTTCAATCAGTTTATTGCTAACAATGAATAACATAGCGGTAAAATTTTCGTTCATACAACACAAAATTGAGTGACCTCTCATCGCTCAAGGCAGCCTATAGTTACTCTGTTTTATCTTTAAACTCACACAAGTCTTCGATAATACAGCTGCCACACTTAGGTTTACGCGCTACGCAGGTGTAACGTCCGTGAAGAATCAACCAATGATGTACGTCTACTTTAAATTCTGCAGGCACTACTTTTTCAAGTTTTTGTTCAACGGCTACAACATCTTTACCCATGGCAAGCTTAGTGCGATTAGAAACACGAAATATATGCGTATCTACTGCTATTACAGGCCAGCCAAAGGCGGTATTGAGTACAACATTAGCGGTTTTACGGCCAACGCCAGGTAGAGCTTCTAGGGCTTCACGATTTTCTGGCACTATGCTGTTATGCTCATCTACCAATATTTGGCACATTTTGTAAACGTTGGCCGCTTTTGAATTAAATAAGCCGATGGTTTTAATGTAATCACGCAGTGTATCGTGGCCAATATCTAAAATAGCTTGGGGTGTATTAGCAACAGGGAACAGCTTACGAGTGGCTTTATTAACGCCTACGTCGGTTGCTTGCGCTGAGAGCGTAACGGCAACCAATAACTCAAACGGGCTTGAATATTCAAGCTCTGTAACTGGATGTGGATTATCGTCGCGTAAGCGAGACAGTATTTGGTGACGTTTTTCTTTATTCATGCAACTTAAAACGCATTAGCTTTTGCTAAGTTAATGCGCTTTCCCTTAAGTTAAGCTAGTAACACGTGCTCGAGGGCCTTTTTCAGCCTCTGGCGGTGCGATTTGTTTTGATTTTATTTGTGCGTCTATTACGTTTTTAGCCGCAATAAGCAGCCCTAGGCCTAAAAATGCGCCGGGTGGCAAAATGGCGAGTAAAAATTGGTTATCAAAGCTAAATACTTCAATGCGTAAGCTTTGTGCCCACGGGCCTAATAATAAATCGGCGCTGTCGAATAACGTACCTTGGCCAATTAGTTCACGCATTGCGCCTAAAACGACCAGCACAATCATAAAGCCCAAGCCCATCATTAAGCCATCAAAGGCTGATAAGTGAATTGGGTTTTTAGATGCGTACGCTTCAGCACGGCCAATAATGGCGCAGTTAGTAACAATCAACGGAATAAAAATTCCTAATGATTGGTAAAGCCCAAATGTATAGGCGTTCATGAGTAACTGCACTATGGTTACAAAGCCTGCGATGATCATGACAAACACCGGAATACGAATATCTTTTGGTACCCAGTTTCTTACGATTGATACGCTTACGTTAGAGCCGACTAAAACAAGCAGTGTTGCAAGCCCTAGGCCCAATGCGTTAGTGATTGTAGAAGTAACAGCTAGCAGCGGGCACAGGCCTAACAGCTGCACTAGGGCAGGGTTGTTTACCCATACACCTTCTTTATATAATGTTTTTAATTCGCTCATTTAGTTACCTCTGCACATTTGGCGTTAGGCGCGGCAAAAATAGCATCAAATTCACTCTGTGCGAACAGCACTGCGTTTTTTACTGAGCCAACCACTGCGCGAGGCGTAATGGTGGCTCCTGTGAACTGATCAAATTGTCCCCCGTCTTTTTTAACGGCCCAGCGAGCATCGTCTTCGCCTTGCACGGTTAAACTTTTAAATGTGGTGATCCAAGAGGATTTTTTAACTTCTACCTTATCACCTAAACCAGGGGTTTCTTCGTGTTTAGTGGTGCGCACGCCTGCAATAGTACCATCACTTAAAACGGCCGTTAGCAAGTTAATATCGCCACTGTAACCACTTGGTGTGACATGCCTTACAACAAGAGCAACGGGTTTGTTATTTTTGCGGGCGCGATAAATTATTTGATTAGCATAAGGGCCTAACCGTTCATCTGAAATAATAACGCAATCGGTTGAAAGCGCGTTATCGTAAGTACTCGGGTCAAGCACTTCTTGCAACTGAGACGTTAGGTGTAGCTGTTCTTGTTCGGCAATTTTATCGGCGGTTAATGCATTAATTGACGCAACGAGCCCCGTGGTTACAAGGGCAAATGCCGTTAAAATAGCGCCATTTTTAGCCATTGATGAAATAATCATTTTACTGCTCCATGGCCATAAGTACGTGGTTGCGTGTAGTAGTCAATCAACGGCACTGCAATGTTTAATAACAGTACAGCAAACGCAACGGCATCAGGATAACCACCAAAAGTACGAATTAAATACACTAGTAGGCCAATTAAAGCACCGTAAATTAAACGACCTTTATTAGTTGTGGCAGCTGATACCGGATCGGTAGCTATAAAAAATGCGCCCATCATAGTAGCACCACTTAATAAGTGAAATATTGTACCAGGCTCGGTTCCTGGGGCGGCAATATAACCAATGGCGCTGCATATAGCTAAGCTTGCAATAAAGCTGACTGGAATATGCCAGTTAATTATTTTTTCTTTTAATAGGTATAAACCACCTGCTAAAAAGCCTAAATTAACCCACATCCAGCCAAGGCCTGCCCATTCATTGAATAATGTTTTTTGCATGCTTTCGGTAACCGTTAAACCATGACCAATATCGGTTTTAATGGTGTCTAAAGGCGTTGCCATAGTGATGCCGTCAATACCTGCGCGGACTTGATCTAAACTATAACCAATGGAGGTGAAGTCGGTAAATATTATACGTAGTTGTTCAGTAAACCCTATAACGTGGTTGGATAGTTCAGACACAGGTAACCACGAGGTCATTTGTACCGGAAATGAAACTAATAACAGCACATAGGCAGCCATTGCGGGGTTAAATAAGTTAAACCCTAAGCCACCATATAATTGTTTAACGATAATAATAGAAAATAAACAACCAATAATAATTATCCACCACGGGGCTAAAGGCGGAATACTTAACGCTAATAACACAGCGGTTAGCCATGCACTGCCATCACTTAATGCAGGCCAAACCGGGCGCTTGCGCAAGAACATTATGGCAGCTTCAAAAACCGTAACTGCAGTTAATGCCAGTACTAACTGAATAAGCACGCCAGTGCCAAAAAATACAACTTGAGCAATGAGTCCAGGAATACACGCAGCTATAACGGTAAGCATTAATCGCGTTAACGATTTATGACTGTGGTTATGCGGCGAACTGGCCATGGTTAATTTCATGACTGATCATTTCCTTCTTTTTGTAACTTTTTGGCTTTTGCTCGGGCAATAGCGGCAGCAACAGCTGCTTTTTTCTTATCGTCGCTTGATTTAGGTACGTCAGCGTCAATAGAGCTAGATGAATTGTCGGTATTATCGGGTGCGTTTGGTGCTTCTGCATCTTGAAGTGCTTTAGCTGCTTTTTTAGCTTTGGCGCGTGCAATAGCAGCGGCAACGGCGGCTTTTTTGTCATCAACTGGTGCTTCGGTTTGCGGCGCTTCACTAATGGCTGGCTCTGCATTCTCTAGTGCTTTAGCTGCTTTTTTAGCTTTGGCGCGTGCAATAGCAGCGGCAACGGCGGCTTTTTTATCATCAACTGGTGCTTCGGTTTGCGGCGCTTCACTAACGACTAGCTCTGCATTCTCTAGTGCTTTAGCTGCTTTTTTAGCTTTGGCGCGTGCAATAGCAGCGGCAACGGCGGCTTTTTTATCATCAACAGGAGTTTCGGTTTGCGGCGCTTCACTAACGGCAGGCTCTACATTTTCTAAGGCTTTAGCTGCTTTTTTAGCTTTGGCGCGTGCAATAGCAGCGGCAACGGCGGCTTTTTTATCATCAACTGGTGCTTCGGTTTGCGGCGCTTCACTAACGACTGGCTCAGTACCTTCATTTGCTTGCGCTGCTTTTTTAGCTTTGGCGCGAGCAATTGCTGCAGCCACTGCGGCTTTTTTGTCATCAACTGGTGCTTCGGTTTGCGGCGCTTCACTAACGACTAGCTCTGCATTCTCTAGTGCTTTAGCTGCTTTTTTAGCTTTGGCGCGTGCAATAGCAGCGGCAACGGCGGCTTTTTTATCATCAACAGGAGTTTCGGTTTGCGGCGCTTCACTAACGGCAGGCTCTGCATTTTCTAAGGCTTTAGCTGCTTTTTTAGCTTTGGCGCGTGCAATAGCAGCGGCAACGGCGGCTTTTTTGTCATCAACAGGTGCTTCGCTTTGTGGCGCTTCATTAACGACTGGCTCAGTACCTTCATTTGCTTGCGCTGCTTTTTTAGCTTTAGCGCGAGCAATTTCTGCAGCCACTGCTGATTTTTTATCATCAACAGGTGCAGTATCGGCTGATTCATCTGTTTGAGATTTTTGATCTTTATATTTTCTAGCTTGTTCTTTACGTAGTGCGCGTTCTTTTGCGACTTCACTATTATCAGGTTCTAATTCCGCAGATTGATCACCGAGCTTTTTAGCTTTAGCGCGGGCTATAGCGGCAGCAACGGCTGATTTTTCATCGCCATTATCTGATTTGTTTTTAACGCGGGCTAAAGCATCAGCTACTTTTTGTTTTTCGTCAGCCGATTTAGCAGCAGGTTTACGTTTATGGCGGTTTTGTCTTTCTTCTTGCTCGCGATCTAGGCGCTCTTTACGTGCATCAAAACGCTCTTTTGCGCGATCGGCTTTAATTTTATCAGCCTGTTGTTCTTTAATTTCCACTTTGGCGACACGGTAGTACTGTACAAGTGGGATTTCACTTGGGCAAACATAGGCACATGCGCCACATTCGATACAATCAAATAAATTGTGTTCTTGTAGTTTGTCGTATTCTTTTGACTTAGCAAACCACTGTAATTGCTGTGGCAATAAAGAAGCAGGGCAGGCATCAGCACACGCACTACAGCGTATACAGGCTTTTTCAGGGCCGGGTTCTGCTAGCTCTTTATGATCAGGCGCTAAAATACAGTTAGTTGTTTTAACTATGCCAATCCGCACTGTTGGCAGAGTAAAGCCCATCATCGGGCCGCCCATAACAACGCGTTGCTGTGGTACAGGTGAAAAACCTTGGCAATCAAGTAAATGTTTAATTTCAGTGCCAAGTAGTGCCCACACATTACCTGGTTTATGAATAGTATTACCTGTTACAGTGACTACCCGTTCAATGAGTGGCTTACCTTCGTACACAGCTTGCTGCACGGCAAACAACGTACCTGTGTTTTGTACAAGTACGCCAATGTCAGCCGGTATGCCGGCGCTTGGCACTTCACGATTAGTGAGTAGCTTAATAAGTTGTTTTTCACCGCCCGATGGGTAAATAGTCGGGACCGTTTGCACAATTATTTTTTTGTTATGCTCAGCCGCTTTATTCATAGCTGCAATAGCTTCAGGCTTGTTATCTTCAATGCCCACAATACACAACGCTGGATTTAGCAACTGCTGCATGAGTTCAAGGCCTTGAATTACCTCAATTGCATGCTCACGCATTAAGGTATCGTCGGCTGTAATATAGGGTTCACACTCAACCGCATTGACTATCAAAAACTCAATCGGTTGCTTTGTGTCAGCTTTTACATAAGTAGGAAAACCTGCGCCGCCCATACCGCTAATACCGGCTTGATGAATTATATTTACTAGTTCGTCGTGGGTAAGCGTTGTTGGATTATTAATTGGGTTAAGTGCCACCCATTCATCTTTACCATCTGGTTCAATAACAACACTCAGCTCTGGCAATGCAGAAGGATGCGCAGAAGGCATTGGTGCTATATCAGTAACAATACCCGAGCTTGGGGCATGTACAGGCACTGACCAGTTTGCAGCAGGGGAGGTTAGAGCTTGGCCTTTAAGTACACGCTGTCCTTTTTCTACAAGCAGCTTACCGTTTGCGCCTATGTGTTGCTTTAGCGCCACTACGAGCTTATCGGGCAATGGTAGGCGCGTAATGCTAGCACTATTAGAGAGTGATTTTTGTTGTGGTGGGTGTATGCCGCCAGGAAATGGCCAAACAACCCCTTTTTTTATTTGTTCAAGTAACTTATCCACTCAAACCTCTAATCTATTTGTGTAACAGGAATAGCATCTAGCTGCCATTTCCAGTTTTGTTTAGTTTCGGCTACAGGCAGCATATCAATGCAATCTACAGGGCAGGGCTCAACACATAAATCGCAGCCAGTACATTCATCAATTAACACCGTGTGCATTTGGCGAGTCGCGCCTAAAATAGCGTCAACAGGGCAAGCCTGGATGCATTTAGTGCAGCCAATACATTCGTCTTCGCGAATGTAGGCTACCGTTTTTATTGGCTCTGCTTGTTCGCCGCCGGCAAGTGGTTTTTCATCAACTCCCATTAAGCCGGCAAGCTTTTTCATGGTAGCTTCGCCACCCGGTGGGCATTTGTTTATTTCATCGCCATTTGCAATTGCTTCAGCATAGGGGCGACAACCTGGGTAGCCACATTGTCCGCACTGGGTTTGCGGTAAAATGGTGTCTATTTGCTCAACAATGGGATTGCTCTCTACGCGAAATCGTATAGCGGCAAATCCTAAAATCAACCCAAAAACCAGCGCTAACGAGCCAAGCGCAATTAAGGCATAAAACAAGGTCATATTAAAATTTCACTAATCCGGTAAAGCCCATAAACGCCATCGACATCAATCCTGCGGTTATCATGGCAATAGAGGCGCCTTTAAAAGGAGTGGGTACGTCAGCTGCTGCTAAACGTTCACGTAATGCTGCAAATAATACCAGCACTAACGAAAAACCAACCGCAGCGCCAAAACCATACACTGCCGATTGTAAAAATGAGTGATCTTCTTTGATATTTAGTAAAGCGACACCTAATACAGCACAGTTAGTGGTTATAAGTGGTAAAAATATTCCTAATAATCGATATAGGGTTGGGCTGGTTTTACGTACCACCATTTCGGTAAATTGCACCACAACGGCAATTACTAAAATAAAGCTCATTGTGCGCAAAAACTCTATGTCGAGTGGGATTAAAATATACTGATTCACTAAATAACTGGTGACGGAGGCGAGCGTAAGCACGAAAGTGGTAGCCAAAGACATACCAATAGCTGTATCAAGTTTTCCTGATACACCCATAAAAGGACATAAGCCTAAAAATTGTACTAATACAAAGTTATTAACCAGAACAGTACCAATCAATAACAAGACATATTCAGTCATGCGAGCCTCACGCTATAAAAATCCTGTGTATTATCCTTTTTTCTGGTGTGATTAACAACATATGCAGTGATTATCATTTAAATAAACAATATTAATTTAAGGGGTAACAACAAAGATGTAAAAATACTGTGATTCGTATGTAACCTGAGCTCTGGATAATAAATCTATCCCGAGCAAGTAAATTAAGCACTAACTGCGTTGAGTTTACTTGTATATAGGCTGGCTATTAACGTGTAAATTCGCCTTGTTTTCACTGAAAATATCTGGCTAGAGAAAATAAATTTAAATATCACCATGGCTCAATACGTTAGTAAATCCCTTAACCAGTGTTCAGGTTATGTAATACCAACCTGCATAAATCTTTGATCAATTTAACGAATTAAATTGCACTATAACGTCGTTAAAAATTTTTTATTTAGAACAACTAGATACAAAAACTTTAGCTTAGTTCTAGCGTAATTTTCTTAACGTTAAATAGACCCATACATAAGCAGATTGGTATGGTATTCATTTTACTTTGCAGTGTTAGTGGTGCCACCAAATAACTGTACTACGATTTACAAAGCAAAAAAGAGCAACAAGTGCTCTTTTTAAATTAGTCAATGTTGCTTGATTGGTTTAGATATCTTTAGGTTTTTCTATGTAATAACCTTGCACGCCATCTAAGCACAAGGTTTCTATAATATGTTTTTCTTCTTGGCTCTCAACACCTTCGGCAAAAACATTAACACCAATGCGGTGGGCTAAATCGACCATTAAGCGCATAAAGTACTGATTGTTTTTATCATCTTCTAGGCCGCGAGTATAACTGGCATCCATTTTAATAAAGTCAGGTTTTAAATCGCGGAAAAACTTAAATGAGGTTAAACCAACACCAAAACGTTCAACAGTTACACGTGCGCCCACTCGGTGAACCATATCAATAAAGCGCTTACTTGCTTTAATATTTTGTTGTAAGCCGAACTCGCTCACTTCAAAAATAAGTTTTGATGCAATATGGGTATCTTTTAATAAGCGACGCTCTAACCAAATTACAAACTGATCGTTATGAGCGCTTGAAGCCGTGACATTTAAACCAAAATATTTTTCAGAAAGGTTACGACTTTTAACTTTTTCAAGTGATGAATCGATAATTAATTTATCTATATCAACTGCCATACCAAGCTTTTCAGCCATAGCTAAAAATGAAGCTGTAGGCAGAACTTGATTATCTTCTGTTTTGAAGCGAACTTGAATTTCAGCGTATGCTTTAATACTTTTACCAAGCGGCATAATATTTTGCATAACCAAATGAACTCGTTTGGACTCAATAACCTCGTTAATCACTTTACGCCAGTTTTGATTACCAAACCCAGCACTTACATTATTTACAAGATCGGATTCACGCTGTACATGCCATGCATTAATTTGCTTAGACTGCGCCATACTCATCGCATTATCAACAACTGAGAGAAGTTCGCCTAACGGCTTACCCTTTTCATAACCAACAATACCGGTATTAGCCACTGAGCTTAATTCTTGATTCTGCTGATATTGAGTGAAACGAGATTGTAAGTTTTCGCCAAAGCGTTCGGCTTCTTTAAGTGGTATATGGGGAAGTACAACAGCAAAATCAGAACTATTTAATCTAAATAATTGACTGCCAGCATACGTGCCACTTATATGTTTAATTATATCAGCCACACCCTTTACGTACTCATCACCTTTTTGATAGCCACGGCTTTGATTTATTGCTTGCAGCTCACTACAGCGAATCATTGCTAATGAACCAAAAGTACTTTGTTCGCTATTTTCAATATTTTTTTCGTAGTACTCAACAAACATATTACGATTACCTAGCGCGGTAATTACATCTTTATATGCTTCGTGTTTAATACTAAGCGCTTCACTTTGTATATATTCATTTTTTGTTTTAAGAAAGTGCGATAAGCGGTTAAAACTTGGTACTAAATCTTTTCCTAAGCTTTTCAGTTTAGAGCTATCTAGCACTGTTTCTAATTCACCGGCTTGGTTTTGGTTAATATAAACATCGATAACGTCAGAGACGGTCATGCTGATACTTTTATTTAGTTGATAAAAAATAGATTGCATCAAAATAATAGGAATAATTACTAAAACAGCGGAAATAAAGATAATAATAAAAAGTGATATTTGAAGTTGTTCAGCTAAGTGTTGAATATTAACTGTAAATTCAACTTTTATATCTGCAGCCTTATTTACCGCAAACTGCGGTCGGGCAGAGTTAAAAATAGACTGTATAAAACCTGCAAATAGTGGCAGGTCAATAGGGGAGTTAACGTTAAATACTTCTGCGCCTTGGTAATCTCGTAACGTAAAGCTTGAGAACGTTTTACCATCAGCCAATGATTTTTTTAAATTTTGTACTAAATTATCGTCAAAAGAAAGGTCGTTTATATAGTTGGTAACGCTAGCTTGCGCATTTTTTTGAGCTTCACTTACTGCATTATCAAAGCTTACCGAAATGAAATAGCTTCCAGCTGCAACACATAATAACCAAGAAATTATTTGTATAAAGATAAGTTTTTTAAAGCCAGCCATTTTTTCAGTCTTTTAATAGTTCAAAAGGGAAGGAATGAAATCCTGATTAGTAAATCAGAGCAAATTATTAGCGCGATTTGTTTTTTTATTTATAAAACAGAGGGTAGTGGAATTTAGAATGAATGTCTATCAATGTCTATGAAATTATTAGAATTGGCTCCCCTCCCCGACTCGAACGGGGGACCTGCGGATTAACAGTCCGTCGCTCTAACCAACTGAGCTAAGGGGGAACTAAAGTAGAAATTTTATTATGATGATTTGGCTCCCCCTCCCCGACTCGAACGGGGGACCTGCGGATTAACAGTCCGTCGCTCTAACCAACTGAGCTAAGGGGGAACTACATCATAAACATAAACTTGGCTCCCCCTCCCCGACTCGAACGGGGGACCTGCGGATTAACAGTCCGTCGCTCTAACCAACTGAGCTAAGGGGGAATCGTTTATGGTTGAAAAACTTGGCTCCCCCTCCCCGACTCGAACGGGGGACCTGCGGATTAACAGTCCGTCGCTCTAACCAACTGAGCTAAGGGGGAAGCGTCTTGCCTTTCAACGGGGCGAAATATTAATGACCGCGCCGCAAAGTGTCAACATATAAAAGTTATAAATTTAAAAAAGGTGGTTATTCGTTGTTTTTATGTTCGATCTGCGTGTTTTGTGACTTCATTTAAAGAACCTTTTAAAAAATAGAGTTACGATTTTAGACGATATGCCTATTTTTGAGATCGCCTTTCTTAGTTCTTTGAGTAAATAAAATACAATGTTAAACCGCTTAGCTGTAAAAAATACGCACAAAATATAAAAAGTAACGTTTGTATTTTTTATTGTTGGTCTGTTTTGTCAAAAAAGTAAAAGCTTTAAATTGATTTTCGATAATCACAGAAGTGAATTATTTTTTACAACTTATATGTACGATGGTGATTATATTGTCAGAGCTCAAAAATAATACAATCAATACGTTGCGTTATACTTTCATTTTTTTCACAAGAAGATAATCAGGTTAATAAGGCAATTTATATGTCGAGATGGTTTTTGCTCTAAAACCAGAAAAACGCGATAAATTGAATATTTGTAATAAGTCAGATCTGAGTGAAAAAAGCATCACTCTAAAAGCCTTTGTAAATGCGGGCTTGAATGAGTTATCCACGGTTTCTGTGGATAACTCTGTTTATGAAACTTTAAGAACATCAGCGGCACCAGCATTTTAGAGTGCTACAACGATTTCAAGCTTTTAAATCACTATTTTTATTTCATTAAAAAACAACAGGTTACTATTATCAATTTAAATCATCTAACTCGATGAGAGAATTTTTTCGTTACGATAAAATAAAGCATGTCTTTGTGTGAAAATGCATCAGTAATGAACGGGGGTTTGTAAAGAAAAGTAACTAAAATGTGTTTTAATTGTTTTTTGGCGGCTTAGTGCTCAATTTTAGCAAAAATATCTAAAAATAGATCTTTACTGTTTTGTCGAATAGTTAGTTTTATGTTTCCTTCAAATCTGTTGATAAATCCGTGGCTTGAATTGTCTTGATGCTTTAAAATGATTTGCTCAGTAAAAGAGGCTTATTTATTTCATGCGCGCAATTTCAAAAACTCAGACTCGCCCAGATTTACTAAACGATCCTATCTTGCCTACATTAAAGACCATGACCATTCCGATGATTTTTGGCATGATCACGTTAATGATGTTTAATATTGTTGATACATTTTTTATCAGCTTATTAGGCACAGAGCCATTGGCTGCAGTTAGTTTTACGTTTCCTGTTACGTTTACAGTTATTAGCTTAGCCATTGGGTTAGGTATTGGTACGTCGGCAGTTATAGCTAAAGCTTTAGGTAGCAACAAAATAGATGAAGCGCGTTTTGACGCAAGCGTTTCAATATTGGTTGCTTTTGTTTTAGTGCTTATTTTATCGTTTATTGGCTATTTGCTAATCGACCCCATATTTACGTTATTAGGCGCAGGTGAGCAGGTACTTCCTTTAATACACGAATACATGAATGTATGGTTTATCGGTAGCGTATTTTTAATAACCCCAATGATTGGTAACTCGGTACTGCGTGCCAGTGGCGATACTAAAACGCCCAGTATTGTAATGGGCGGGGCGGGGCTTATAAATGCGGTTCTCGATCCTATGCTTATATTTGGTTTTGGCCCTATTCCTGCGTTAGGTATTCAAGGTGCCGCTATTGCAAGTGTAATAGCATGGGGAGTTGCTGTTGTTATTATTTTATATTTACTAATAGTAAAAAAACGGTTGTTGAGTTTAAAAGCCGGGTCGCAAACGGTGGTAGGCGCTATTCGTAAAATATTAAAAATAGGTTTACCCGCCGCAGGCGCAAACATGTTGACCCCGGTTGCAATGGCTGTGATGACCGCTATGGTTGCACATCACGGACCTGAAGCCGTCGCCGCATTTGGGGTAGGCAGCCGGATAGAATCTATAGCCAGTATTCTTGTACTTGCTTTGTCGATGACATTACCCCCGTTTGTGAGCCAAAACTTTGGAGCGGGTAAATTATGCAGAGTAAAAGATGCTTATATTGGTACCTTAAAATTTGTGATGATTTGGCAATTTGCTATTTATATTTTGCTTATTGTTTTTTCAGGCTTTATTAGTCAAATGTTTGGTAAAGAACAAATGGTAATTGATGTGATAAAACTCTTTATTTACACCATTCCGTTTAGCTACGGTTTGCAAGGGGTGATCATATTATCTAATTCTTCGTTTAATGCTTTACATAAACCAATGAATGCACTGTTTTTAAGTACTATTCGTTTATTTGTTTTTTACCTACCGTTTGCTTATATAGGTAATGAGCTAGCTGGTTTAATTGGATTATTTATTGGTGCGGCACTGGGTAATTTATTTACTGCAATGGTGGCATATAGATGGTTTATGAAAGAGCTCGATGCGTTGAGCAGTCAATCATTACGGGAGTGCAATAGTTGAGCGATAATTTTCAGTTAAAATCACATTTTAAGCCAGCAGGCGATCAGCCTACCGCGATTAAACAACTGTGCGAAGGGTTAGAAGCGGGGCTTGCACACCAAACCTTATTAGGTGCTACGGGTACAGGTAAAACCTTTACCATGGCTAATATTATTAACGATTTAAATCGTCCAACAATAATTATGGCGCACAATAAAACGCTTGCTGCTCAGTTATATGGTGAGATGAAAGAGTTTTTCCCTAAAAATGCCGTTGAATACTTTGTATCGTATTACGATTACTACCAGCCAGAAGCCTATGTTGTATCAAGCGACACATTTATCGAGAAAGATGCTTCGATAAATGAGCATATAGAACAAATGCGTTTAAGTGCGACCAAAGCACTGCTTGAGCGTCGCGATACCATTATTGTGGCATCGGTATCGGCTATTTATGGTTTGGGTGACCCTAAATCATACATGAAAATGATGCTGCTTTTAAAAGTCGGCGAAAAAGTCGATCAACGCGATATGCTACGCCGCCTCGCCGAAATACAATACACCCGTAACGATGTAGATTTTAGCCGTGGTACATATCGCGTGCGTGGCGAAGTGGTCGACATATTTCCTGCCGAGTCAGATACCTATGCCGTACGCGTAGAAATGTTTGATGACGAAATAGAGCGCTTAAGTATTTTTGACCCGCTTACTGGTGCTATCGAAAAGCACATAGTACGCACCACTATCTACCCAAAAACACACTATGTTACCCCGCGTGAGAAAATACTAGGGGCTATCGATAAAATACAAGAAGAACTAAAAGATCGAAGAGCGCAGTTACTCAGTGCTAATAAATTAGTAGAAGAGCAACGCGTAACACAGCGTACGCAATACGATATAGAAATGATGCGGGAGCTAGGTTATTGCTCAGGTATAGAAAACTACAGCCGCTATTTATCGGGTCGCACGCCTGGCGATCCGCCGCCTACGTTGCTTGATTACCTCCCAGACGACGCATTGATGATTATTGATGAATCGCACGTAACCGTATCGCAAATTGGCGCAATGTATAAAGGCGACAGAAGCCGAAAAGAAAACCTAGTTGAGTATGGCTTCAGAATGCCCTCAGCAATGGATAACAGGCCGCTGCGTTTTGAAGAGTTTGAAGCCATAGCACCACAAACTATTTATGTATCGGCAACGCCTGGCGACTTTGAGCTAGAGCGTTGCGTAGGCGAAATTGCTGAGCAAGTAATTCGTCCAACAGGGTTGCTTGACCCACTTATAGAAGTGCGCCCAGTAGGGGATCAGGTTGATGATCTTTTATCAGAGATTTATAAAAGTGTAGAGAAGGGCGAACGTGTACTTGTAACTACACTTACAAAGCGTATGTCTGAGGATTTAACCGACTATTTAAGTGAGCATGGCGTAAAAGTGCGTTACTTACATTCAGACATTGATACGGTAGAACGAGTTGAAATAATTCGTGATTTACGTGCGGGCGTGTTTGATGTGTTAGTAGGCATTAACTTACTTCGAGAGGGCCTTGATATGCCAGAGGTGGCACTTGTTGCCATACTTGATGCCGATAAAGAAGGCTTTTTACGCTCAGCTCGCTCTTTGATACAAACTATTGGCCGTGCTGCACGTCATTTAGATGGCCGCGCTATTTTATATGGCGACAGAATTACAAAATCAATGGCAAAAGCCATGGACGAAACTGCGCGCAGACGCGAAATTCAACATGCTTACAACGTTGAGCACGGCATAGAGCCTCATGCTCTGGCTAAAAAAATACTCGATGTAATGGATGTAGGCGAAGAAGCCGGCCCTAAAGACAACCTTAAACTTATTCGTAAAGAGTCTAAAAAGGTACTTGGCGCGAAAGAAATTGCTTTGCAAATTAAGCAGTTAGAAACCAAAATGCATGCATACGCAAGCGACCTAGAATTTGAAAAAGCGGGCTCTGTTCGCGATGAAATACATGAACTACAACAACAGTTGATTAATTAAAAATGACAGCAAACTTTACTCCTCTTATTACTGCGCTTGAAGACGCGCCAATTTTAAAAAATGAACTGTGTCGTGTTTTTCATGGCCGAGGCCACAGCGTCGAAGCGTTAAGTCATATTAATTTAGACTTTTACCCGCCCAGTTTATTTTTGGTTTCGTACGACGAAATTGACGAGCAAACACTAAGCGAGCTTACCGATGTTGTGTGGCAGTGGGCACAAAAAAACCAGCCAGAGCTTATTAGCTCACTTGTGTATCAGCAACGTGCTGGCGTACAAAGCCAAAACACCGTGGTTTATGGGCAATTACCTAACCTGCATGTTGTAACCGAAAACGGCATTCGTTTTTTGGTTGATTTACAGAGCCGTCAAAATACCGGAATATTTCCCGATATGCGCAGCGGCCGTGAGTTTGTAATGGCTAACAGCAAGCATGGCAAAGTGCTTAATTTGTTTTCGTATACATGTGGGTTTTCGCTTGCAGCCATGCAAGGCGGGGCAGATCATGTAATGAACATGGATATGAGCAAAGGCGTGCTTAAAGTCGGCAAGCAAAACCATCAGCTAAATGGTTTTGAGCGCGGCGTCAGTTTTTTACCTCACGATATTTTAAAGTCGTTTGGAAAACTAAAAAAAGCAGCCCCGTTTGATTTAATAATAGTTGATCCGCCAAGCTTTCAAAAAGGCAGCTTTATATTAACTAAAGACTATCAAAAAGTGCTGCGCAGATTGCCAGAGCTACTTTGCGATACCACACAATTGTTATTGTGTGCTAATAGCCCAGAGCTTAGCGAAGAGGCGTTTAAAGCGTTAATAAACGAGCACACCCAAGGCGCAATTGAATTTGTTGAGCGCCTAGCCCCCACCGAGCGTTTTATTGAAGTAGACAGCAATAAAAGTTTAAAAGCGCTTGTCTATAAAATGTCACAAATACCTGCTTAAATGAAGCTCAGTAAACGCTTAACTGCCATTGATACATTAATTTCGCAGCATCACGATATTATTTGGGATTGTTGCTGCGACCATGGTTATTTAGGCATGGCGCTATTAAAGCGCGCAGCTGCAAGCCAGGTTATTTTTGTAGATATAGTCGCCACTTTAATGAACGATTTAGAAGCGCAATTATCATCTATTAATAAATTACAAAAAACCTGTGATAAAAATCCGCAGTGGCAGGTCTTATGTCAGGATGTAGGCAAAATTGAAATTGCTCAAAGAAAAAGCCAAGTAGTTGTAATAGCAGGTGTTGGCGGTGAGCTGTTGTTAAGTTTAGTACAACAAATTATTGCTAATAACGCAGTTGAGCATTTAAATAATGTTCGGTTTATTTTATGCCCAGTGCATCACACTTATAAGTTGCGAGTGGGTTTAAAACAACTCGGTTTAGGGCTAATAAGTGAACAAATAGTTTACGACAACAAACGTTTTTATGAAGTGATTGAAGTGAGCTTTAGTACCAATAATGAGATTAGCCATACCGGCAACAAAATGTGGGACTTTGCTAGTACAGAGCACGTTATGTACCAACGGCAACTCATAAATCATTATAATAAAATGCTCAATAAAGATAAGCCATACTATCAAAAAGTTATAACAGACTATCAAGAACTCACCGATAGTTAAAAAAGCCCAAAAGTAGGGCGTACATGTGATCTAATTACGACATTGACGACGTAATGTGTTCATAGTTTATATCGCACAACGCGAGTTTATTTGGTTTATTTATGTCAGATAACAAGAGTCACATTAATCATTTGCTTAGCAATGAGCAAAAATGGCAACACAGTTACGAGCAACCTATTTCTTATGCACCCCTTGTGCAATTAGCTAATAGTAGCTGGGTGGTGCCACAGCATTTTTTACGTTACAAGCACACGCTTGAAAGCGTAAACGAAGTACTTGAGAGTATTGAATTTTCGGCTCACTTTAGAGTGCTTGCTGCACAAAAAGGTGAAGAAATTTACCTGCAAGTAGCAGTACTGAGTCCTGATAACTACCAAAAAAGCGCATCTACTAATGAAGCCAAAGCTAAAAAACTATTATTTGGCAGACGTTGGATAGTAGAGGAAAACTTACCTACCTCAGAGCTTATTCAAACCGCATTTTTAGCGTTAAAAGTAGCGCGAGAACATGAAGTAAGAGAACTTTTTCAGTTAATGCAAAGCGGCGCAACAAGCACGCCATTTAATAACCATCACGACTTACCGGTAATGGCGCAAAACCCTGAACTTGTTAAAAGCGAAGCGGTTACAAGTAACGTTGATGAAGTGCTTAAACGCATTGTATTTGCAGGAAAAAGCATTGACCTTAAAAGGCAGCAGCAAGTAGCCGAGCAATATTTATATACTGTTGAGCTGTTGTGTGAGGATTGCCAGCTTAGCGAGTTTAATAAAAAAACAATTGCGTTTTTAACAGCAGATCCATCCGTTAATAGCTTTTTACACGGCTTAATTGCGGCATTGGTGGCCACAAGTAACGACTACGTAAACGAGCAGTTTAAATACAAAGGTTTTGCCCGCTTTAGTAAGCACGTTGCGGTTGAACAAATAGGTAACCTAAGTATCGCTATGCGCTCGCCAAGTACCGTAGGGCTTTGCTCTATGGGTAAGCAACATGCTAATCAGTTAAACTTTGAGATAGACAGTGGGCGAGCACCACAGGGCTGCGGGCAAGCTATTGGTGGGTTTTTAGCTGCTCACGGTATTGAGCAGCCAGAAAATGCACATTTATATCCAAGTTACTTATAACAATTTAAAGCTTATTAATTTCATCTTTAACGTTAAAGCTCGAATCAGTAACAATAGCCTCAAGTGTTTGTACACGCTCTTTTAATGCAAGCACTTGTGCGTTTGTTTCAGCTAATTGTTTATGGGCATCGCTGTTGTTGTTTTGCATTTTATGCTTAAACTCAAGATGCTTTTTATACATATCGTAAACTACTCCTGAGCCAACCGAAATTAGCACAATAAGTACAATCATCGTAGTTCCAGACATAATCTCATTCCTTATCATTTTATTATTCGTTTATGGTTAAAGTATAACCTTTAAGCGCTTTTGATAAAGCTGACAATTGTAACTTAATTTGTATACTTTACTTAAGCCAAGCTTTGAGCGTGTTCATCATTTATACACTTTAGATATTGTTTAATAGCTAGGGCGTGTTAATCTTTGTGGATTGAAATTTGTTCAATCTAGGGGCGATTAAATCGCGGCGCGAGGTTTGTAACCTAGTGGGCTAAGTAAAAACCGAGCAACAAAGAGTTAATTGTCCCTAGAAAGAACCCAAAGGGCAGCGCATGTTTGGTCTTTATGCTGCGTTATCGCCTATTTATGGGGGATAGCCACACTACATAGGCTCTGCCTTGCCTAATAACCAAACATACTGCTGCAAATTCAATCACCAAAGAACAACACGCCGTAATCACCATATAATAAACATACTTTAGCCAATACAGTGAGTTGCCATGTTAAATAATAAAATACCTCCCGTTATTGTTGTGCTGTTTTTTGCAGGCATAATGGCGCTTATTGCGCATTACAGTGTTATTGATTTCACCGCTTTTATTACCTACTTAGCAGCAAGTTTGGTCATTATTGGGTGTGTTTTTTGTATTGCAGGGGTAGCGAGCTTTAAAATAGCAAACACCACAGTAAACCCTAATAAACCTGAGCAAGCGTCAAAACTTATTACGAGCGGCATTTATAAAATTTCACGTAACCCAATGTATGTGGGTTTTGCATTTATTTTAGCAGGGTGGGGTATTTGGTTAAGCTCGTTGTGGGCGCTATTGTGTGTTGTTGGGTTTATTGCCTATTTAACGCTTTTTCAAATAATACCCGAGGAGCGTGCGCTCACTAAATTATTTGGCGAAGAGTTTAGCGCCTATAAAGCGCGCGTAAAACGCTGGTTGTAATCAATACCATTGACTTAAAAACCTGTAAACAAAAAAGGCTATCAATGATAGCCTTTTTTGTTTACAGCAATTGTATTACTAATTAATTGCGGCTTATTCGTATTCTAACGGGTCTGTAATGTTATTTAGTGCAAATGCTTCAAGGCGTTCTTGGCACGCGCCACATTTACCACAGGCCTTTTCACGGCCGTTATAACAAGTCCACGTTTGGCTGTAATCTAAACCCATTTCAATACCGTCGGTTAAAATACCAATTTTAGTATTGTTTAAGTATGGGCTAAAAATTTCTACCGCGTCGTAGTTAGCAATACGGCACACGTCATCCATTTTTTGCACAAATTCAGGACGGCAGTCAGGGTAAATAGCATGATCCCCAGAATGAGCGCCGTAATAAACTTTGCCAGCTTTAAGTGATACCGCGTAACCAACAGCAAGCGAGAGCAAAATCATATTACGATTAGGCACAATCGTACTTTTCATGCTTTCTTCTTCGTAATGGCCTTCAGGCACATCAATATCATCAGTAAGTGATGAGCCACCAATAAGTTGGTTAATCGCCGAAATATCAACAATTTTATGCGGAACGTTCAATTTTTCACACACACTTGCCGCTACTTTAAGCTCTTTTACATGACGCTGACCATAGTCAAATGAAAGGGCATATACATCATGGCCTTGTTGCAGGGCTTTATTTAGTACGGTAAACGAGTCCATACCGCCGGAATAAATAACAACTACTTTTTGCGTCATATCTGTTTTGCTCTTAGTTTTAATAGAGGTTTATATCAGGGCGCGATATACTACACGGCCGCAGCTTAAATAACAATTTTTGCACAGCGCTTTTTGGTTTTTTAATAGTAGCAATTTGGCTGCTAGCGTAGTAAGTGAGATCTCTTTTGTACAAAATTAATGAAGTGTTTGAAACCATTCAAGGTGAAGCTAGTTTTACCGGCACACCCTCAATATTTTTACGTCTGCAAGGTTGCCCTGTAGGCTGCTCTTGGTGCGACACCAAGCAAACGTGGGATGTTGATAATGTATATAAAGTATCGCTGGATGAAACCGTAGAAAAAAAGCCGACTCAGATCATTGGGCTAACGCCAGTGCAGAGCAAATTTTAGCGCTGTTTCAATCACGTGGGTATACCGCAAAGCATGTAGTAATTACCGGCGGCGAGCCATGCATGTTTGATTTAAATCCAGTATGTAACTTATTACACGAACACGGCTTTAGCACACAAATAGAAACCAGCGGCACGTTTGAAATACTCGCCCCAGAGCAAACATGGGTAACGGTATCGCCAAAAATCAATATGCGCGGCGGTTATGAAGTACTTACCAGCACCATGAAGCGTGCAAACGAGATAAAACACCCCGTTGCCATGCAAAAGCATGTTGAAGAGTTAGAAGAGTTATTTGCTAAAACAGGTGTTAACCCTAAGCTTGTTTACTTGCAGCCAATTAGCCAAAAAGTATCAGCAACCAAACTTGCAATCGACACCTGTATTGCCAAAAACTGGCGCTTATCAATACAAGTACATAAGTATTTAGGAATTAGTTAAAGCCAGCTTAAAGTTATATTACGTAGGTTGGGTAGAGCGAAGCTAAACCCAACGAATCTCCACTTCCACACCGTTTATAACAACGTTTATAGTATTTAAATACGTAGGTCGTGTACTTAGGTCGGATAAGCGAAGCGTCATCCGACAACCATAAAACTCATATCTTCTTCGCTAATAGCCATAACTAGTTTACTATGCGCGACTTAAAAATATTCCACTACTTACCACTAGGCTTATATGTCCGCAAACGCGCTTTACACCGACCTTTCTGATTACTACGACTTAATGTGTGCAGATATAGATTATCAAGCCCAAAGCAATTCTATTCACAGGCTGCACCAAATTTTTGGTAATGGCGCAAATACCCATCTCGATTTAGCATGTAGCACCGGCCCGCATGTACGCCACTTTATTGATTACGGCTATAAAAGTAGTGGGCTTGATTTAAACCAGCCAATGCTCGATAAAGCAAAAACTCGCTGCCCAGAAGCGCAATTTTCATTGCAAAACATGAGTGAATTTAAGGTAACCGAGCACGTGGACTTAATTACCTGCTTTTTGTATTCAATCCATTACTGCGACGGCATTAATAAGTTAAAAGAATGCCTTGCCAGCGTACACAGCGCATTAAACGTAGGTGGAATATTTTGCTTTAACACGGTTGATAAAAACAAAATCGACAGCGATTCATTTGTAGAGCATACAGCAACAAGCGAAAATAGCTTATTCACATTTCGCTCTGGTTGGCACTACAGTGGCAGTGGTAGCAAACAGTTATTAAAACTCAACATAGAAAAAACCACCGCAGACAAAACACTCGTATGGCACGACGAGCACCCAATGGTGGCTTTTAGTTATACCGAGCTTAAAGAAGCCTTAAAACCGTACTTCGAAATCCACATATTTGAACATGACTACGACAAAATAACCCCATGGGCAGAGCGCTCAGGCAACGCTATTTTCGTCTGCGTAAAAATTTAAGTTAAACACGTATGTTGGGTAGAGCGCAGCGAAACCCAACGAGCTCCAATACCCAAGCTCCCCAATAAACCGCGTTATATTTATTTGGAAACGTAGGTCGGACAAGCGAAGCGCCATCCGACACAGTAACTTATTTGAGTTTCGGCGAATATAAACAGCTAATTAATTATGATGTATGAAGTCAAGATTTGACCCTGAGGGATCCCCACAATTGCTAATGAGCTACAAGCACTCACGGCAATCCTTATTTAATTGCTTGAGTGCTTCTAAAAAAGTTTTCAGTTTTATTTTATAACCAAATTTTTCGAAGTATTGCGTCCCCAAACTAAAGCTAGACAGCACGTTTCTATTCTTTATCGTATTCGCCTGAAAGCTTCTATGCACATTCAATATTTTTGCCGTTAAACCTGCTAGCCAAAGGATAAAATTAGCAATTAATGCAATCAATAATGCGACATTCAAACGGCCTTTTTCATAGCTACGACAATGACGTAAGTTCAAACCATTACTCGTGTTTTTTAAGTCTCGAAAGGACTCTTCTATCTGCATTCGCTGGCTGTAAATTTTAACCATATCTTGTGCTGAATAATTAATATTGCACAGTGAGGTAAATAATAACCATGGCTCCGTGGCGCCTTTAGCATGTTTCAAGCTTACGCTGCAACGAATCGTTTTTCCTCGAAGATTTTTCTTTTTTCTTTGTTTAGGCTTTGATTTAAACAAGTAAAAGTGACCACTCAATGAATTGGCTTTAGCGAGTTGTGTTTCAAATAGATAAGCGGGTTTTGCTGTCGCTTTAGAATAAAGTGTTTTTACTGGTGACCAACACGTATCATCTTCTGGCTTTTGATATTGTGTTTGATGCCTCACCCTGCCTAAAAAATCCCAACCAAATTTAAGCACTAATTTAAACCAAGGGTTACGAAATCCTGCATCGGTAACGATGATCGGCTTGCAATCAGAAGGTAATATTGATTTAAGTGTTTTGAGGAAATCCTTATGCACGCTTTGCTTCATGTATTCACATTCACGAAAACTTTGCTCATAGATTGTCATTGCTCGACCTTTAACTGGCACTGCTGCTCGTAATAAATGAAACTCGCCACAAGGTGTTAACCCAGACCAATCAATCGTCACGCATGGGCGCCTAATTTGACCTATAACGCGGCGAGTAATTTCTTGGTAATAATGGTAGCGAGAATGCTGGACGCGAGGGTTGCCAAATAACCTATCTATTCGTTTAATATTGTGTTTAACCTTCGCATTGCTCTTTAGTTTTCGCCCTAAAGCAGCAATGGATAAGAACTTATGTTGGCAGAGTGTTTCTACAGCTTTCATTAATGTGCAGTGGTTACGCTTATCAATAATACCCGCTGTATTAGAAAAAGTTTTATGTAATAATTTACCCAAGTGCATAGTCGATTTACTCTGTAATTTCTTTGGTCGGAAAAAACATATAAGATCAAAATTGGCTGTGCACTTCAACTGTTTTTTAAGCTACTTTATTGATTTATAGTATCAAATTGTGGGGATTCGTCAGGGCCAAACCTTGACTTCATACGTTAAAATTATTAATCATTTGTTTGTCGTTTGATCCAGCTCTTACTTAATCGAAATATTTAATAACTAGCATAAAAAAAGCGTTGCCCTTGAGCAACGCTTTTCTGTATTTGTCTAATAGCTGGTAGTTAACTTACTCAGCCGTTAGCTTATTCTGCTGCAAGATAATCCAACACTACTTGATGATGATCTTTTGTTTTAAACTTATCAAATAGGTGTTTTATTTTACCGTCTTGGCCTACTAAAAACGTCAGGCGGTGAATACCATCGTACTCTTTACCCATAAATTTTTTGTAGCCCCATACACCAAATGCTTCTGCAATGGCATGGTCTTCATCGGCTAATAGGTCAAAATTAAGCTCTTTTTTAGTTTCAAAGTTTTTAAGGCGCTTAATTGGATCTGGGCTAATACCTACAACGCGGGTATTAAATTTAGCAAGCTGCGCTTGCTCATCGCGTAGGTTTTCGGCTTGTACAGTACAGCCAGGCGTTGACGCTTTAGGGTAAAAGTACACAAGCACTTGTTGCTCTTTTAACAGCTTGCTTAATGTTACTGTTTCGTCGTTTTGGTTTTGTAGGCTAAAAGCGGGTGCTGTATCGCCAGCTTGTAATGGACTAATTGTGTTCATGTTTAGCATCCTTAACGAATTCGTTTAAAAATATAATCTACGTTTAGCGTGTGAGAAAGGCTCTCAAAACTAATTTTAAATTGATCTATATCTACATCAACCGGTATGTTGAATTCAAGTTCACAACGCATTTTAATGTCGTCCTCTTGAGAGTAGGTATCTGATTTTAGTGAGCAAATGCTAATGTTGCTGTCGGCAAAAAAGCGCGTTACTTTACTTAGTGTCCCCGGTGTGTCGATCCCTGTGTATTCGAGGGTATAACCGGCACAAAATTCACTGGGTGTATGACTGGCGGTGCGCTTCATCATGGTAAGCAGGCCAAGTTCCATGGCTTTAGTAGGGAGTACGTGTTCAATACGGCTAATAGCTGACATGTCGCCATTGAGTAACATTATAAAGGTAAATTCGCAGCCTAAAATAGCGATACGGCTATCTATAATATTACAGTGGCAGTCGCTAACTAATTGTGTAAGTTCGCTCACAATACCCGGCCTATCTTCGCCAATAGCAGTTAACACAATTTGATGATTTGAAAATGCAGTCATGGGTTAAAATACCTAAGTTACTTGGATTATAACAACGCAATGGGCAACGCAACTAAATACACTTGAGAAGTTGCACGGCGGCGAAGTTTAACACAAAACACTCTTTAAACTACAATGCGGGCTAATTAAGCGCTTTTAAAGTGCGGTGTTTCTTGTTTTTACTGGCACAGGAAAGTACCATAGCTAAAATTTGCTTATTTGCACTTAGATTTTTTCTAAGTTGAAGTGCTGAACTTTATTGCAATTAGGCAGCCAAATAATAAATGTAAAGTTAATATTGATTTTACACTGAACCAAATCGGCATAACCCACTCATATACTTGTTAAAACAATTAAAGGGTATGCTAAGGAGAAATATCTGTGCAGTATTGGATCCCAAAAGCACTTGCTGTAAGTGTATTGGTAAGTTTATCAGGGTGTAGTGTATTTACTAACGATGCACATAATGAGCGTAATTACCGTACGCATGAGCCAGTTAAAGCGCCAGCGTCTCTATCGCAACCAGCCCAAGATCCCGTTTATAAAATGGATATAGGTCAGTACGATAATAATCCTGTGGCTACAAATTATCGTCCACCTGCTCAGGTTCTTACGGTAGCTAAAGGCAGCTGGGTTGAAGAAACAGATAAACTGGCTCGTGTTTATTTTGATAAAAATGATGGCATTGACGATTTAGATGAATTTGTTTGGGATTCAATTAAAGCTGTTTTAGCTGACAATAACGTAAGTGCGACCAAAGAGGATAAACTGTTAGGTGTCATTGAAACTGATTGGTATTCAATTATTAAAACAGAAGAAAGCTGGCTTTGGGGCAGTGACGAGAATGCTGATTTAGAAAAATTCAAGTTTACTATTGAAGAAAAATCACATCAGCGAACTGCGTCTTTACGTGTTGATTTAATTGATTTTAAAGGTGATAACGCATTAACAGATTTACTTAAGCAGCAATTAGAAGTACGCGCGCTTAACCAAGTAGTGAGTGAATTTGATTACCGTTACCGTCAGTTAGAAGTCGATTTACGTAAACGCCAAGGTATTATTTCACTTGAAATGGGCTTTGATAATAAAGGCAATGCGGCACTGGTGACTGAGCAATCTTACGATGCAGTATTTGACCGTTTCTCTGGCTTTTTAGAGCGTTTGTCATTCACTATTGTTGAAATTAACCAAGATACAGGTTTAATCACAGCTGATTATAAAGCGCCAGAGAGCAGCGTTTGGGATTCTATTTGGGGCGACGAAGTTACTCAATTACCTATTGATGAAGGGCAATACCAAATTTTAGTGAGTAAAACTAAAGAAGGTGGTACTAGCTTAACGTGGATGGATGATAAAGGCGAAACGCTTGAACCAGGTACTATGAACGGTTTACAACAAGCATTAGAAGCGGCACTCATTCAGCGCGGCATTAAAATTTAAATAAGAATAAATTTTTACTACAAAAAGAGCGCTAAGCTCTTTTTGTGGTTTTTATAGGTTAAAAATATGTCTCAATTACCGACTTCTACGCAGTACGATTGGCGTACTTGGTTTACGTTTTTAGTACCTTCACTAATTGGTGTTTTTTTGTTTATGACACCGGTTTCTACCGGTGAAGTAATGACCATTCCTATCGCTATGATGGCTAAAGCAATGCAAGTTTTTTTGCAGATTCAGCACAGGCTATTATTACGCTAATTATTTGCGCTACAGGCTTACTTTCATTCGTTGTAAGTGTATTTAAACCGCAAGTTATTTGTAAAATTCCACTTTTAAATCATTTATTCAACGTTAGTTGGATTTGGCTGGTTACGCGTTTATTTGGTACTGTGTTTGTGTTAATGACGCATTTAAAAGTAGGGCCACATGCCGTTATTTCTGAAAATACAGGGGCATTGGTGTTAAACGATTTACTGCCTGTATTGTTTTCGGTATTTATACTTGCTGGCCTGTTACTGCCTTTATTACTTAATTTTGGTTTGCTTGAGCTAGTTGGGACTTTATTAACGAAAGTTATGCGACCTTTGTTTGGTGTACCAGGGCGCAGCGCTGTTAACTGTGTGGCATCGTGGTTAGGTGATGGTAGCGTAGGTATTTTAATGACGGCTCGCCAATACGAAGATAAGTACTACACACAGCGCGAAGCCGCTATTATCGGCACTACTTTTTCCGCTGTATCTATTACTTTTTGTTTAGTAGTTATTGGCCAAGTTAAACTTGAGTACTTATTTGCACCGTTTTATTTAACGGTATGTTTAGCGGGTGTTGTGGCTGCTATTATTGTGCCTCGTTTACCTCCATTACGCTTTAAAAAGGATGTATTAATTGATGGCTCAAAGCCTGATGCTAACGCGGAGTTAGTTCCAACGGGTAAAACACTGTTTGGCCATTCTTTAGATGTTGCACTCGCTAAAGCAGATAAAGCCCCAGGTTTTGTCGGTACTGTTAAAGAGGGCGTACATAATGCACTGGATATGGTTTTTGCTGTGTTGCCAGTGGTTATGGCTGTGGGTACTTTTGCGTTAATTATTGCTGAATACACGCCAATTTTTCAGTATTTGGGGATGCCATTCATTCCGTTTTTAGAATTACTGCAAGTGCCAGAGGCTGAAGCAGCTGCACAAACTATTATGGTCGGTTTTGCTGATATGTTTATTCCGTCAATATTAGCAGCTGGTACTATTGAGAGCGATGTAACGCGTTTTATTATTGCAGCTATGAGTGTTACTCAACTTATTTATATGTCTGAAGTTGGTGCGTTGCTGTTAGGCAGCAAAATACCGGTTAATATATTTGAATTGTTTGTGATATTTATTTTGAGAACGTTAATTACTCTACCAATTATTGCTTTTATGGCGCATTGGTTAGTTGGTTAAATAGAACGATTTAATGAATTAAAAAGCCCTGATTAATCAGGGCTTTTTTGTATCTGTTGTATTTTTTATATTGGCGTTGGGCTTTTTAAACTCCTGTTTTGCAGAGAGTCTAATCAGCGCAATATTACCAATGATAATGGTAAAAACAACGGCGACAATAATTACAATATGCCAAGTTTGCATCGCAGTATCACTTAATATTTAGTACGTTTAAGTGTGACCGTTTCACGCTATAACATCAATAAAATAACTAAAAAATACAACCAATAAATTGCTTTTAAAAACGCCTAGCGATCGAAAGCGTTAAAAAATTAAGGCCTGGGTTTGGCTCTTTAAATCCTGCGTTTGAATAGTGAATAACTCTAAGTGCCACGTTGGTTTTTCCAAGGTCGGCAACAAGGCCAATACGGTCTTCAAACTGGTAGTGGGTGCTGATGTTTTTACCTGCAAATTGAGTTTCATCAATCAATGACACACCAATACCAGCTTCAACGTAAAATGGTGTGTTATTGAAACTAAACGCCGGAAACTGTAATACAGGCGACATGGCTAAAACTATGTTCGATTGTGTTTCATCGCCGTGCCGATATTCCCACATATTTACACTTGTCTCAAAATAAAATCGCGCATCACCAATGAGGCTTTGCATACTAGGCGCATGGTATTGGTAGGCTATTTTTACGCCATTGACATTACCTTCGCCTTTAAGAAAGTCTACAGCGAAACCGTGATCCGATTGGGCAAAAGCAAGTTTGCCAAAAAACGAAATTACTAATAAAAAAGAGATAAAAAATATTTTAAGTGACGTTTTCATAGATACCAATTCTGTTTAATTCAAAGTGATATCCAAATGATAAGGGCGAGCAGTTAACAAATTCAATGAGGACAAAATGCCGGTTGTTTATGAGGTGTTAATATAAAATAGTAACTACTTGAATTATATTTAGTTATTTTATTGGTGCTGTTTAGGCACTAATAAGTTGCTTATTTGCTTCTTTTTTATTGCGTATAGTTCGCGTAAATTACAATCATCTTAAGCACACAGACAAAACTTATTATGAAACTAATTAAACTATTACTGCTAGGCACTGCATTTTTAAGCAGTTCTCTTTTTGCACAAGAACAGCAATCCCCAGATCGACTTTTAGAATCAGTTGCTAATACGTTATTCGCCGATATAGGCAAAGTAAATGCAAAAGGGAATGCAAGTAAAGAAGCAATGTCTGAGGTTGTTGAAAAACGTTTAATGCCACATATTGATGTTAAGTTTGTCTCGTTTAAATTATTAGGTAAGCATATTAAAGGGATTGAGCGCGAGCAAGCAGTTCAATTTATAGATGCAGTAGAGCATTATTTAACGGGTACTTATGCTGGTGCATTAATGAAATACACGGGTCAAAAGGTTGTATTTGAACGTAATAATGCAATAAGCGATTCTGAGTATGCAACGGTTAATACACAAATTATTGAGCCTAATGCACCAACAATAGATTTAAGCTTTAAGCTTCGATTAGGTAAAAACAATGAGTGGAAAGTATACGATATTGTTGCTGAGGGTATTTCGTTATTAAGCGCTAAGCAAAAAGAGATTATTCAACGTATTTCAGATGTAGGTTTAGAGCAAGTTACTAAAGAGTTAAAAAATAAATAACGATTTTGTCTGGCTCTGATTAAGCCCAACTCCAACCTCAAAAACAGCCAAGTACTTATGTACTTGGTTGTTTTTATAATTTCATTTATTCATCGACTTTGCTCTAGCGTGGCGATCAAGGTGTGGTAGAATATCAGTTCTTTGATTAAGCGTGGTGTCAGCTAAAAACTGTTATAACTGACCACTTACCCGAGCTACACTGGAGTTGTGTTGTTTTAATGGAAAATGTACTGATTTGGCCAAAGGAATACCCGTTACTGATTAAAGGACTTGTAGAACAAAACGGTGCCTTTATTTTAGATGCGTTAGAAGCTTGGCCTGCTTGTCGTTCTACTAATGAAGATGATGGTGTTTGCACCACTGTTTTGCCGCCTATTTATTATTTGGCGTGGCTAACTCCACTTGAACCTTTTGAAGAGTGCTTTTTTCAACATATTTCTGAATATGACGAAGATGCGCAAGCGTATATTAGTGCAGTTAAAAGCCACTACTACGATAATGAATATACCCCTGAAAGTTTAGTGCTAATGCTTTGCGAGCGATTAGAGCAGTACGCAAGTATTGCCACGCAAAATGATATTAGTACGCCTCTGTCGTTACTCGGTTTGTTTTTTAGTAAGCGTTATTTTACGTTAATTGAACATGCCTTAAATAATGGCAGTAAACTCTCTGCTGTTGACACGCTATCACTCTGGAAAGAAGTTGATTTTAGAGAACGCTTAAGTGCATTTATTCCAGAGTCTATTGCTGATTTAGATGTGCTTTGTGAACTTGCTAGCGAAAAAGTGGCAACGGGTAAAGACTATTTTACGTTGCTTACGCAGGTATCTCCTGACGTTGATTCTGTTGTTCTTTTAGAGAAAGCTTTATTAACTCACTTGCGTAAAAAAACAGCCAAACAAACCATGGCTATGCGCTTTATTGAACAAGGTGCTACCGGTGTTCTTGCCGATGAAAATAATAAAACAGCATTTATGTGGGCAGCTGAAAAAGGCTTTGTAAATGTTGTGGAAACATTACTTTCAAAGCAAGATAAAAAAGCGGCTGACAATTTAGGGAATACAGCATTACATTATGCTGTACTTGCTAAAAATGAATCATTAATGGTGTTGTTACTTAAAAGTGGCTACGACTTTAGAGCGCGTAACAACGAAGGGTTAAGCTGCTACCGTTTGGCCGTTAATATTAAGGCTAATAACTTAGTTAAATGCTTAGAACGTGACTTTGGAATTAAAGAGTTGTCGCCTGAAGGTCAATTTGATCGTATTAAAAAGGTGCATGCTTTACATGCTATTGTGACGTTGTTTTTACCGTTACAATTGTTTTTCTTTTTGATGAAACAATTACTATAAAAAGCGAACTAACGCTTACGTTAACCATGATTGCAGTGGTGTGTTTTTTCTTTGCAACCACTCTAAAGCGTTGTGCTTTATATCCTCATATAAAACACCCTTGGGGTTTGTTTATACTTAGGGTATTTTCTTTGGTTAGTTTAGTTGCTCAGCTGGGTTTAGCTGGTATTGTGACCCTCACTGCTTTGAGTGATTTAGTTTAGCTAATGCCAACCTATAAAATATTTGAATAAATTGACCTTATATAAGCAGGTTTTTGTAAGTGTAAAAACAGTCAAATTATTTATAAAAAAAACCGTGTTTAATTAACTTTAAACACGGTTTTTTTGCTTATGGTTTACGCTATTTATTGTGCTCGTTTGCCGCTTTTTCTTCTGCAAGTTCTTCTTTAAGTTTACGGATTTTTAAACCAAGTTCTTGACCGCGATGCCGTGCATAATATGTACAACCAATAAACATGGCGGATGCAAATACAAGCTCCAATAATACCCATATCAGTTCAGCTGGCGCTGCCCAGAGCATGGTAAGCCCGTGAATAAAATACAGCATTACAATAAAGTTAGCCCACGCATAGGTGTAAGTGTTGTCTTTAATAATGCCTCTTAGTGGCAGCAGTAACGGAATGATGGGCAAAAATAAAGATACTAAGCTCGCATTACCGTTTAGAGGGGGTACAAAATACATCCACAATGGAATTAGAACAAGCAAACCTACATAGCCAAATAGTGCGGCACGTTGAAATTTTATTGTAATTGGCTTTTTAGCTGGGTTGTCAGCTGTATTCATTTAAGTTTTCTCGCAATGTGAGTAAGGCGTTTACCAACGCTTTGGCATATTTTAATTTCGTCTTTGCTTAGCTGTGCACTGTTAGCGCTGCCAGCGACGTGTGTTGCACCGTATGGTGTTCCACCGGTTTGTGTTGCAAGTAGTTCGGGCACATCGTATGGCACGCCCAGTAGCATCATGCCGTGGTGTAATAATGGCAGAGATAAGTTAAGTAAGGTTGCTTCATTTCCACCATGCATACTACTTGATGACGAAAATACACACGCTGGCTTATCGATTAGTTGGCCTTTTAGCCACAAGTCGCTGGTGGTTTCCCAAAAGCTTTTTGCTTGAGAGGCCATCATGCCAAATCGGGTTGGCGTGCCAAATGCAAGGCCATCGCAATTAATTAAATCATCTTTGGTTATTACGATATCGTGTGCGTTTTTAGCTACAAACGTGCGAAGCAGTGCAGTTGCGCCTTGTTGCTCTACTGACTCCGCTATTTCATGTGCCATAGCTTCAACTGAACCGTGGCTAGAGTGATAAAGTACCACTATGGTTGTGCTCATTATAAAACGCTTAATACGTTTGCGGGTGGACGACCAATAGCAGCTTTACCGTTGTTAACAACAATAGGGCGCTCAATCAGTTTAGGGTTTTTTACCATGGCATCAATAAGTGCATTTTCGCGCGTTTCATCTTTTAGGTTAAGCGCTTTGTAGTCATCTTCTTTGGTACGCATTAGTTCACGTGCCGATGAAAAACCAAGTTGGCTTACAAGGGTTGAAATTTGCTCGTGAGTCAGTGGTGTTTTTAGGTATTCGACAATAGTTGGCTCTACAGATTTACTTTGTAATAAGGCAAGTGTTTCGCGTGATTTAGAACAGCGCGAATTATGGTAAAGAGTAACAGACATAAAATGTATCCAAATATTAAGTTTCGCCTATTTTAGGGCAAGCGCTTGCAGACTTAAAGCCTTGCAAGCTCTTTTTGTAAACGACGATATTGGGTAAGCAAGGCTTTTAATCGTTGCTGCTTTACAAGTTCTGTTGATTCTACGAAGTTAAGTGCTTTTTGGATTTCGTCAGCGGCTTTTAAATAAGCACCATATTGCGATAATACATCGGCATTAGCCTCGTGGTAGGCTGCTAGTTTATCTTGTTTTTTATAAGTGTCGGCAAGTAATTGTTTACCTAGGCTATGATCTGGCTTTTCAAGTAAAAAACTCTTAAGTATGGTCTCTGCTAATTCATATTGTTTAGCTTCCAGTGCCGAATTAGCATAATTAAGGGTAATTACTTGGTTATTAGGGCGGTAATTGTTTAACTCGGCTAAAAATTTAACCGCTTCATCGGCTTTTTCTTGCGCGATGAGTAAGTCGGTCTTTGCATCTATGTAAAATAGGTTTTTAGGATCACTTTGTAACAGTTCATCTAATATAGGTTGTGCTTCGTCAAGTTTTTTCTGATCGAGCAAACTTATAGCTAGGCCATATTTTAATGCTGTATTACCGTAATTTTTTTCACGCATTAATTTTCTAAACAGTGCTTCAGCGTTTTCAGGCTTATTGTCGTAGCGAGCTAGTACTCTGCTTTTTGCTAAGTTAAAATTAAGACTCGGTGTTAGGTAACGCACCGGAAATTGCTCAGCACGCAAGCGCACATCAGATACTCGACTTTCAGGCAATGGGTGAGTTAATAAAAATGCAGGTGGCTTATATTTGTAACGAATTTGTGCGGCTAGCTTGGTTAAAAATTCACTTGATGCACGGGCATCAAAGCCTGCATTGTTTAGTGTTTGCATGCCTATACGATCAGCTTCTTGCTCGGCTGAGCGGCTATGGGTTAGCTGGCTAAAAGCTGATTGTGTTTGGCTCGCTGAAATAATAGCAATACCTGCATCAGGTGCAACAACCGTTGCCAATATACCGGCAATCATACCAGCAATGGTCAAGGCACTGTTATCTTGTTGCTGCTGTATTCTACGTGCTAAGTGGCGCTGTGTTACGTGAGCAATTTCGTGCCCGAGTACCGAGGCAAACTGGCTCTCGTTATCGGCTTGAGCAATTAAGCCTGTGTGTACGCCAACGTGTCCGCCATAAAATGCAAACGCATTAATTTCAGGGTTGTTTATCCAAAAAATGAAAATGGAAAGCGTACGCCATTAGCATTTGCTACAAGTTTGCGGCCAATCGTAGTTAGGTACTCATCAAGTACAGGATCGTTAATTACTGGCGATGAGCCTCTTATTTGCATCATCATTACTTCGCCAATCGCTTGTTCTTTTTCGAGTGGAAGTGCTTGTAATGCTGACGTTCCTAAATCAGGAAGTGTAAAGTTAGTTTGCGCCTTTAAAGGCTCACCTACTAATAGGCCAAATGTAAGTGCGGCACTGCATAAAGTCATAAAGGCTGATTTTAGCTGCATTTTATTCCTTGTTTATTGGTTCACCAATAGCAATTTTGGCAATGTCTATTTCGTCACTACTTGCACGGCTGTCTTTTTCGCACAATTGGTATAGTTCTTTTATTGTGACTCCATCAAGCTTTACAACGTTCAATTCGCGCTGCAAAAAAGTAATAATTTTATGAACTACTTTGTGTGCATGTAATATAAGTGCTTTATCAGCTTTGTCGCCACTTTCAAAATAAAAGCCAACAAATTTATGTAATTGGTTTATTCTGATCAGGCTTTTCATTGAAATAGGATCCCATACTTTAAATTCAACAAAGCGGTTTCCTTTTATATACTGATCTATGACTACGTCTTTTGCATAAGGTTGCGCCCAAAGTTCAAAACCGCGGTCGGTAAACACTTGATGAAGTGCTATTCGAGGCTTATTCTTGGTATGGATTTCACCTAAGTTATCTTCATAGCCTTCTAATAAGTCTAAATTCCAGTTGCGTTTATTAATAAGCTGTTTAACAGCGTTGTCAAAACCATGCTCTAATATCCCCTCAGATTCGCTGACTGAGGAAGCAACTAAATGATAAAAAGGGGGTAACTCCCCCAATTTATTTGCTTTTTAAACCAATTAATCTCTTTGAGTGTTGGATTACTTGGTAGTTGCGCTTTATTATGCGTGCCAGGCATTAACTTATCCTTACTACTAACTATGGTATACAGGATAAACCATTGCAGGGGTTGTTTTAAGAAAAAGTTACATTTGTTCACGTGTTATAAAAATAAGACCGTGATTATGTGACTTATTATTCATTTTAATAAATTGGTAAAGCGAGTATGTTACAACAAGATTTGCGAATTTATAGGTGTCCTCAACAGTTTATTCAGTTTAAATTGGGCTTGCGTAAAGCATTATCATTACAACAAAGTATCACTTTTAGTTTAAATAACGATGAAAACGTTGATGATATAGAACGATTTTTGAAAAAATATGCTTATAGTTACAATTTAAATAAACAACAAGGGTTGTTATTAGTGGAGCCATTACGTGTTTGAATATGTAAAAACATGGTACGAAAGAAAGTTTTCGGATCCTCATTCGGTTACCTTATTATTTTTATTATTGGCATCGGTTGCCTTACTTTATTTTTTTGGCTCTTTAATAGTGCCAGTACTGGTTGCTCTTGTAATCGCTTATTTACTTGACTGGCCTGTACTTCATTTAGAGCGCTTTGGTTTAAAGCGTTTTACAGCAACGGTTATTGTGATGTTGGTATTTACCGGCATTATGCTGACGCTTATTTTAGTTATAGGTCCGGTACTTTGGCAACAAACAAGTAATTTAGTACAAGAAACCCCACACATGGTAGAGCAGGGGAAGTCTTACTTGTTGGCTTTACCCGAACAATACCCTAGTTTGATTAATACTGAGCAAGTACAAGCAATTGTTGCAACAGTAGAGGCTAAAGTTATTGAGTTTGGCCAAGTGGTGTTGTCGTTTTCGCTTACTTCTTTAAAAGATGTGGTCGCTTGGTTAATTTATTTGGTACTTGTACCGTTACTTGTATTTTTTATGCTTAAAGATAAGTTAGAGCTTACAGGAAGCGTAGCTAAACTCATTCCCCAACAACGACGCTTAATTTTGCAAGTATGGAACGAAATGAATCAGCAAATCATGAATTATATTCGCGGTAAAGTGTTTGAAATTTTGATTGTTGGTGGTGTGTCGTTTATTGCATTTACCGTTTTAGATTTACGTTATGCGGCGTTACTAGGTGTGTTAGTTGGTTTTTCTGTGTTAATTCCGTTTGTGGGTGCTGCTCTTGTGACTATACCCGTAGCGGCCGTGGCGCTATTTCAATTTGGCCTAGAAACGCAGTTTTGGACTATTTTAATTATTTACGGAATTATTCAGGCGCTTGATGGCAACGTACTTGTGCCACTGTTATTTTCTGAGGCGGTTGATTTGAATCCGGTGTTTATAATTGTCGCAGTATTATTTTTTGGTGGCTTATGGGGATTTTGGGGAGTGTTTTTTGCCATCCCATTGGCTTCATTAGTAAAAGCGCTAATAACAGCCTGGTCGTCAACCCATGAAGAGTTAAGTAACCAGAGTTAAGGTTAGGTAAACAGACTTTTAGTTTAAAAAAGAATAGTAAACGCACCTCTAGTGCTAATTGATTATTACTCATTACCTGTAAAGTTATGTACTATTGGTAATAAGATATATTTTTTAGTAATAAGGTGCGTTTTTTAATGTCTGATTTTTTATTGCACGATGAGCCAGTAAAACAAGTTTACCTTGATGCAAACGCAACCACTCCTGTGTTGCCTTGTATTGCTGATGTTGTTTCTCATACTATGCAAATTTGTTTTGGTAATCCTTCAAGTCCCCATATTACAGGCATTCAAGCCAAGCATTTATTAGAACAAACACGTCAAAAAGCACGCACTGTTATCGGCGCAAGTAATGGCGATATTTTATTTACGTCTGGCGCGACAGAAGGCATTCAAACAGCAGTAGTTTCTACGCTTATTAATGCTAAAAAATACCCAGTTAAAAACCCAGTATTATTATATGGCGCAACTGAGCATAAAGCGGTGCCAAATACACTTAAACATTGGAATAGCGTACTTGACATTAACGCTGAAGTGCTTGCTATTCCAGTGGATAGTAACGGTATTTTAGACTTAGATTTTATTGCAGAGCATATTAATAATGCATTGATGATTTGCACCATGGCCGTTAATAACGAGACCGGTGTATATCAAGATTTACCCGCTATTGAGCAGGTAATTCGTAGCCGCAATAAAAATGTATCGTGGATGGTGGATTGCGTGCAAGCGCTTGGTAAACAGGCACTCGCGCTGAGTGACACAACAATAGATTACGCCCCTTTTTCGGGGCATAAGCTTTATGCGCCCAAGGGTATTGGCTTTTTATATATTCGTAGTGGCAGTGCGTATACACCTTTTATAGCGGGTGGTGGTCAAGAGAGTGGAATGCGTTCAGGCACCGAAAATCTACCCGGTATTGCAGGGCTAAATAAGCTATTTAGTCTGTTGCTCGATAAATCAGACGGTACATTTAAATCAGTTGATGTACTTAATTCCTATCGCAGTCAATTACAAAGTGCAATTGTAGATACCTTTGGCAATATTACATTTAATCACGACTTTGCTTATAGCGTGCCCACTACACTTAATTTTGCTGTTAACGATTTAACAAGCAAAGAGGTGATTGATTTATTTGATGCGGCGGGCATACGCGTAAGTGGAGGCTCGGCTTGTAGTACGGGGGCATCAACAAGTTTTGTTTTAGATGCAATGGGTGCAAGCAAATGGCAAAGCGAAAACGCAATTAGACTTTCGTTTGGACCTGCGGCAACACAGCAAGATATTGATAATGCTTGTGGTCGTATTCGCGCTCTAAGAACAATATTACAAGCAAACTGTTTAATCGTGTCTGACAGTACGACACCACAGCAAGAAGTGTGCGCACTGGGCCTTACTCAATTTAGGCACCAAGGTGCATGTAGTTGGCTTTATGTGAGCGATGATAAACACGCAGTTATAATAGACCCGATTATTGAGCTTATTCCGCGTTTTGAAAAAATAGCCAATACACAAAACTTAACTATTTCAGCGGTGCTTAATACTCATCTTCATCAAGAGCGAGAGTCAGCGACTAATTTGTTAACCAGCGTTCTTGCATCAAGAGTTGTAAAAGGTGAGGTTGATTCGCTAGGTTGGCCCGTAGGCGCAGCAAATATTAGCTTAGCAAATGACGCACTTGAAAAAGTTGCTACACCTGGGCATAGCAAAGATAGCGTAAGTTATTTATTAAAAAACAGTAGTGGCGAAACGCGTTATTGTTTTTGTGGTGATTTAATTCTGCCTGCAGGACTTGGCAATACTTCCCTTATGGGTGGGGATGCAAAAGCTATGGCTCGCTCTATTTTAGCAATAAGCGAGCAACTAAATAACATTAGTATTATTTGCTCAGGGCACGACTACCAACAATGTTTTGCTATGAACTGGGCCGTTCAGCAAAGCCAAACGCCATTACTCAATGCGTTAGTGAGCGGCAGTATTTCAGTTGATGAATTTGTAATTGAAAAGCAGCAGTACGATGCTTCAAAACAAGTGAATAACACACAACTGTGCGGTTATGTAAATGCGCTACCTGAAGTAGATACACTGCAATTAAATTTTGATGACGCTAAAATAATGTTAAACACCAGCGATGTATATTTAATTGATACACGCGAGCCATACGAACACGGCGCAAATAATGTTGCCCAGTTATTTAATATACTCGATGAAAAAACATTAAATATACCGCTTAGCAGAATGGCGAATGCGGTATTTGAAGGACAGTTGAACAAAAATAACAAATACATTTTATTATGCCGCAGTGGTAACCGCTCAAAAATTGCTGCGAGTAATTTAATGCGGCTGGGTTATAAAGCTGTTTATAATTTAAATGGTGGGTTAGCGCTTAGCAATTAAACAAAGATTGTAATTTATACAAAATCGGCTTTAGGGCCGATTTTTTGTTTTTAAGGTCGATTTGATCGCAAGGCAAACAAGTACAGTAATTAGTGAATAACTATATAAAGTAATTATTGTGCTTATGAAAATTCATCAATATTTCATTTTAATCAATTAAGCTATGGCAGGTGCCTTTAAAATTACAGGTAAATTAATTTATAAAATCTTTATGATACCGGTGTCAAAAGCTAAAAATTGCGTTATCATCTGCATCTAAAATTATAAAAACAGCACCTTTTTTGCATTTTTAGTTATACTATCGGCGTTTTATTTTAGTGTGAATAAGCAATTTTTATCGTTTTTATTTTATAAAAAGCATTTTTAAATCAATTGGTTGAAAAATTTAGAGGGTATTCTCATGTCTAACCGAACGCAACTAGCAAGTTGGCAAGCACTCGAACAAAGTGCAGCTAAGATGAAACAAACACATCTGAAAACGTTATTTGCACAAGATGACACGCGTTTTTCTCAGTTTTCTACTCAAGTACCTGGCGTATTATTCGACTATTCTAAGCAACTTATTGATAACGATGTTTTTGCTAACTTAATGTCGCTTGCTAAAGATTGCGATATTGCATCGTGGCGCGATAAAATGTTCAGTGGTGAAAAAATTAATATCACTGAAAATCGCTCAGTACTGCATACGGCACTTCGCAATCGTGCTCATACACCACTCATTGTTGATGGTGAAAACGTGACACAAGCAGTAGATAACGAATTAGCTAAAATTAAAGTGTTTGTTGAAAAAGTTCGTAGCGGAAAATGGCTAGGCTATACCGGCAAAGCGGTAAAAGATGTTGTAAGTATTGGTGTTGGTGGCTCTAACCTTGGTCCGCAAATGGCAACCGAGGCATTAAAAGCACTGGCAGATGATACATTGAATGTTCATTACGTATCTAATGCTGACGGTGTACAAATTTCGTCTGTTTTAAAAGCCATTGATCCTGAAACAACATTATTTGTTATTTCGTCAAAAACATTTACTACGTCAGAAACCATGACAAACGCTAAAACAGCCGTTGATTGGTTTTTACAAACAGCAAAAGATGAAAGTACAATTGCAAAGCATTTTGTTGCAGTAAGTACAAATTTAGAAAAAACGGCAGCCTTTGGTATCAGCGACGAAAACGTATTCACTATGTGGGATTGGGTTGGCGGTCGCTTTTCACTTTGGAGTGCGATAGGCTTACCCATTGCTTTATATTTAGGCTACGATGCCTTTGAAGCAATTTTAGAAGGTGCGTTTGAAATAGATGAACATTTTAAGTCTGCGCCGTTTGAGCAAAATATACCATTAATTATGGCATTGCTTAGTGTATGGAATACCAGCTTTTTGGGCTACACAGCGCAAGCTATATTACCGTACGACCAAGCTCTGCATATGTTACCAGCTTATTTACAGCAAGGCGAAATGGAAAGTAATGGTAAGCACGTTAACTTTGCGGGCGAAACGGTACCTTACACCACGGTTCCAATTATTTGGGGCATGACGGGTATTAATGGTCAGCATGCCTTTTATCAGTGCTTACACCAAGGTAATGTAATTGTACCTGCAGATTTTATTGCATCAGTTAAACCACAAGTGAATGTTGATAAACATCACGATATTTTATTATCGAACTTCTTTGCACAAACAGAAGCGATGATGAGTGGTGTAGATGCAGCGCAAGTTACAGCTGATTTAACCGCTAAGGGTAAATCGCAAGCAGAGATTGATGAGTTATTAAATCATAAAATTCATCAAGGCAATCGTCCTACAACATCTATGTTATTAGATACTGTAGATGCTAAAACAGTGGGTCGTTTAATTGCACTGTATGAACATAAGATATTCTGCCAAGGCATTATTTTAGAAATATGCTCGTTTGATCAATGGGGTGTAGAGCTAGGTAAAGGGTTAGCATCTAAAATTGAAAGTGAACTCACTGATGAAAGCGTAAAACACGCCCATGATAGTTCGACAAACGGCTTAATGGCGTACTACAAGCAAAACCGTACGCAGTAAAAAATTCGCTTACGTAAGTAAGTAAACCGAGTACCTTTGAACGGGTAGCGCTGGAGTGCTTAGGGTCTGTATTTTTGTGAGAGGAGATACAGGGCCCCTAAGGCTCATTTAATAAGCGCAAATGATAAAATAAATAATAATAAATCATCAATACAGAACAATTCAGCAGGCTTTTATTTAAATACAGTTATAAAAGCCATCTAATCTAGCAATAAATAGGCATACCCGCGCATTTATAAAATGTACTGGGTATCACAACGTAGAGAGTAACTATGCTTAATCCTTTTGATATTATAATTTTTGGGGGCGGTGGTGATCTTGCGTTACGCAAATTACTACCTGCAATGTACAGAGCATATCAAGAAGGTAATTTACCTGAAGGCTCACGTATCCTACCAACAGTGCGCGAAGAATCTAAACGTGCTGAATACGTAGAAACAGCGCATAAAGCATTACAAGAATTTTTAAGCAAAGGTGAGTTTAACGCTAAAGATTGGAAAGCGTTTTCTACTTTTTTAGTGCCAGTAGTAAGTAATGTTACAGAAGCGGATGATAATTGGGATGTGCTAAAAGGCATTCTAGATGAGCACGAAAGCACTAAATCGCGTGTGTTTTATTTATCTCTTCCGCCAGCTGTATACGGCACTTGCTGTGAAATACTTTCTACGAAAGGTTTAATTACCCCTACATCACGTGTTGTTGTTGAAAAACCAATTGGCTATTGCGGTGATTCTGCTGAAGCAATTAACGGAAAAATTGCAGAGTTTTTTAATGAAGAGCAAATTTTCCGAATTGATCATTACTTAGGTAAAGAAACAGTACAAAACTTAATGGCGCTGCGTTTTTCAAACTCATTGTTTGAAAATATGTGGGATGCTAAGTCTATTGATAACATCCAAATTAGCTTATCAGAAACGGTTGGCCTTGAAAGCCGCGCTGGTTTTTATGATAAAGCCGGTGCACTTCGTGACATGGTTCAAAACCACTTGTTACAGCTACTGTGTTTAGTTGCAATGGAAGCGCCCAATAAACTTAACGCCAGCAGTATCCGAAATGAAAAGCTAAAGGTATTAGAAGCACTTCGCCCACTGAATGGTAGCGATGTTGATGAAAATATTGTGCGCGGTCAATATGTGCCTGGTGACTTAAATGGTAAAATTGTACCCGGTTATCTTGAAGAACTAAAAGAAGGCTCTAGCAAAACAGAAACCTTTGTTGCGATTCGTGCACACATTGATAACTGGCGTTGGGCTGGTGTTCCGTTTTATCTTCGTACAGGTAAACGTATGGCTAAGCGCTGTGCAGAAATTGTGGTTGAATACAAAAAAGTATCTCATAATATTTACGAAGATAACGTAGGTAATATTGAGCCAAATCGCCTTGTTATTCGCTTGCAGCCAGAGGAAACAATTCAATTAACGCTTATGTCTAAGCGCCTCGATAATTTGGAAATGCAACTTGAACCAGTAACGATGAATATTGAGCTTTCACAAGCTTACAGTAACGGTTTTCACTCAGATGCATACAAGCGTTTAATGCTTGATGCGGCTGCCGATAACCCATCGTTATTTATTCATCGTGATGAAGTACGTCAAGCGTGGAAATGGATTGATCCAATTATTGACAGATGGCAAGAAAAAGGCAAACCGGCACTTTATCGTGCAGGTAGCTGGGGTCCTGATGATGCCGATGAGTTATTGGCAGAGAAGAGCCATGTATGGTTTAACGCGGGCGATAAGGCATAAATATGGCAACATTAGTTGAGAAATTTTTTGATAATAAAGATGCGTTGACGAAAGAGCTTTCAGCAACGCTTGAGCAATCACTGCGTGATGGTATTAAAAATGATGGACGTGCTGTATTGATGGTATCAGGCGGTTCATCACCAGCACCTGCTTATAAGCATTTATCAACCCTTGATCTAGATTGGCAACATGTTGATGTTGCAATGGTTGATGAGCGTTGGGTAGACTCAAGCCATGAAAAAAGTAATGAAGCATTTATTAAAAGTACATTATTACAAAATCATGGTAGTGCTGCTAACTTTATTACTATGAAGAACACTGCTGCAACGGCCCAACAGGGCACACAAGAGTGTGAAACGGCTTATAGTGAACTAAAAATACCATATGATGTGACTATTTTAGGTATGGGCCCAGATGGCCATACAGCGTCGTTATTCCCAAATGCAAACGGTTTAGAGCATGGTTTAACAACCACACAATCAGTGTGTGCTATTAACGCGATTGAAAGTGAAGTAACCGGTAGTATTACTGAGAGAATGACACTAACTTTAAATGCCATTGCGCAATCTAAAGTAGTTAAGCTTTTAATTAGCGGTGAAGAAAAACTCGCTGTTTATAAGCAAGCAAAAGCGGGGGGCGATGTTAATGATATGCCACTTCGCGCTGTACTTAACCACCCAAGCATAAATATTGAAGTGTATTGGGCGCCTTAAATTAAAGTACCAATGTGATTTTTAAAGGCAGCTTATATAAGCTGCCTTTTTTATTTGCTCAAATTTAAGTCTAAACACTATAAATAAACGCACTCTGACTGTTAATCAATGTGAATGAGCATCCGTAACTTGTATTAAAAACAATCATTAAGTGTATTGTTTTTAATCTGATTTTATGTGTTTTGGTTGTGTGTTTTTTAGCAACGCTTGGATTTAGTTAAATTTTATTTTTTGATGACGACTGTCATAAAAGTTTCCCTTCCTTTTTGGTTTCAAAAGCATTAGCCTTAAGGTATTAAAAATGAAACACATAAACTAAAAATAAACGGAGCAGTAACATGGCGGAGCAACAAGTACAGCCTTTACACAACGAAAAACATGCCAACATTAAAATTAAAAATGGCATCAATGTAGAATTCATGAAAACTCAACATTTAGTGCCAGTAGTTGCACATGAGTTTGCACGTGTAGCAAACGAGTTTCCAATGTCATTCGTTAAAAATAACGAAAATGACACTTACCAAGCTGTCGCTATGTTTGGTCTTGAGCCAGGCGAAAACCTTTTTGTAGAAGATGGTAAATGGACAGCAGCATTTGCACCAATGGCATCTACTCGTTACCCACTGGGTCTAGTTAAGCACCCAGAGCAAGATCAATTCGGCATTGTAATTGATGAAGCAAGTGCGCTTGTTGGTGAAGATGAAGGCAACGCATTATTCGAAAATGGCGAAGAGACTGATTACCTAAAACGTCGTAAAGAAGCGCTTGTATCTTTTATTGAGTTTTCTCAAGTAACTGAAGCGTTCACTAAATTCCTTGCTGATAAAGAGCTACTAATTGCGCAAACGCTTACAGTAGACATTAAAGGCGAGAAAAAAGACATAAACGGTATTTACCTTATCGATGAGAAAAAGCTAAACGAGCTAAGCGATGCTGATTTCCTAGAGCTTCGTAAACGTGGTTACTTAGCACCAATTTATTCTTTCTTAACGTCTACTCATCAAGTAGCACGTTTAGCGCGTTTAAAAGCTCAACAAGCTTAATTACAAACACGTTAAATTTTGAAAAAGCGCCTTAAGGCGCTTTTTTTATGTCATTAAACTCACTTTGGTTGAAATTAAGCCCGCAACCATTCACATTGGTTTATAACTTCCCCATAAAAGAATTCATTATGAAAACACCATTATTAGCATTTTTTGCGAGCAGCTTTTTTGCTTTAAGTAATAGCGTAGTAGCTGCAGAGACTCCTTTTGCCATTGCGATTCATGGTGGGGCAGGGACAATAGAAAAAGCACGATTTACACCCGCTCAAGAAAAAGAGTATCGGGCAAAATTAACGCAAGCAGTAGAGACAGGTTATAAAGTATTACATCAAGGCGGCGAAAGCTTAGATGCGGTGACTGCAGCAATTGCAGTATTAGAGCAATCCCCTTATTTTAATGCAGGGCGTGGAGCGGTATACACTTACGATGGCGGACATGAGCTTGATGCATCAATAATGGATGGTCGAAACCGTGAAGCAGGTGCAGTTGCGGGTGTAAAGCATATTGAGAGCCCAATTAATTTAGCGCGTTTGGTAATGGATAACTCTGTACACGTAATGCTCAGTGGGCAAGGCGCTGAGGAGTTTGCTAAAGAGCAAGGTGTTGAGCTTATCGAAAATAACTTGTTTGATACCGAATCTCGTTACAAAGCACTTTTAAAAGCAAAACAAAAATTAGATAAAGCCAAAGCAACCAGTAAAGAGTACCAAGCCGTGCACAAAGCATTACCTAACTCTTACAAAATGGGCACGGTTGGCGCAGTGGCGCTTGATAAAAATGGTAATTTAGCAGCAGGTACATCAACCGGTGGTATGACGGCAAAACGTTATGGCCGCGTGGGGGATGCGCCGGTAATTGGGGCCGGAACATTTGCTGAAAATGAATCGTGCGCAGTATCGGCAACAGGGCATGGTGAATATTTTATTCGCTATAACGTAGCAAGCGATATATGTGCGCGCGTTAAGTACCAAGGTAAAACCATAGCCGAAGCAGGGGATGAAGTTATAAACGGTGTGCTTAAGCCCATTGGTGGCACTGGCGGCGTCATTATTATTGATACTAAGGGTAATATTAGCTTGCCGTTTAATACCTCTGGCATGTATCGAGCTAGTAAATCGAATACGCAAGCGACCTACGTGGGCATTTTTAACGACGAATAAGCCAACGTCATTTAATTTATTCAATGTAGTTAGCGCTGAAAATAACTGCTTAAAATAAATTTATTATTCACCGTTTAGTTCAATAACAGCGTTTATATAACAAACAACCCCGCGTTATGCATTTTGTAGGATTAACCCCAGCCGTTTAATTTGATACAATTACGGCTCTTTAACTAATTTTATAAGGTATGCGGGTGGTAAACCTAGGTCAGTTGTTTGGCGAGCTAAAAACGTGCTTAAAAAAAGATCAATTCATTTTCAAAAAACGCTTACATGGCGTAAAAAAAATAACCGATGAAAACAAGCATGCCAACGCGCTTGAAAAAATAGCGGCTGATATAACCCGTAGCCAAGAATTACGCGATAAGCGCTTAGCTGGCCTCCCTAAAGTGACTTACCCTGAGCAATTGCCAGTAAGTCAAAAAAAGGAATTAATTAAAGACGCCATTGTAAATAACCAAGTGGTTATTATTGCCGGTGAGACGGGCTCAGGTAAAACAACTCAAATACCTAAAATGTGTTTAGAGCTTGGTCGTGGTGTTGATGGTTTAATAGGGCATACGCAACCACGCCGATTAGCAGCGCGTACCGTAGCTAATCGTATTGCTGAAGAAATGAAGTGTGAACTTGGTCAGCAAGTTGGCTTTAAAATACGTTTTAGCGATCAGGTTTCTAATAATACGTATGTAAAACTGATGACTGACGGTATTTTACTGGCAGAAATTCAGCAAGACCGCTTTTTAAATCAATACGACACTATTATTATTGATGAAGCGCATGAGCGTAGTTTAAACATCGACTTTATTCTAGGCTACTTAAAAAACCTACTTCCAAAACGCCCTGATTTAAAAATAATAATTACTTCAGCGACTATTGATCCTGAGCGTTTTTCAAAGCATTTTGATGATGCGCCTATTATAGAAGTATCGGGTCGTACTTTCCCAGTTGATGTGCGCTACAACCCTATTACTGATATTAATAAAGATGATATGGAAGCGGAGGGCGATCAGCTACAAGGTATTTTTGATGCCGTTGATGAGCTGTGCGCTGAAGGTCCAGGCGATATTCTTATATTTTTAAATGGTGAGCGTGAAATACGCGATACCGCTGATGCACTTAGCAAGCGTAATTTAAAACACACCGATGTATTGCCACTTTATTCGCGTTTATCTAACGCAGAGCAAAACCGTATATTTGCGCCGCATTCTCGTCGCCATATTATTTTATCGACTAACGTAGCCGAAACATCGCTCACTGTGCCGGGTATTCGTTATGTAATAGACCCAGGTACTGCGCGTATAAGTCGCTATAGTTATCGTACAAAAGTACAGCGCTTACCAATAGAGCCTATATCACAAGCAAGCGCTAATCAGCGTATGGGTCGTTGTGGACGTATTGAAGCGGGTATTTGTATTAGGTTGTACTCTGAGGATGATTTTTTATCACGTCCAGAGTTTACCGACCCTGAAATACTGCGTACTAATCTTGCTTCAGTTATTTTGCAAATGTTGGCACTCGGGCTTGGTGATATGGCGCAATTTCCGTTTGTGCAAGCGCCAGATAGCCGTAATATAAGTGATGGTTTATCGTTATTAGAAGAACTACAAGCAGTAAAACCAGACAAACGTGATAACAAAACAAGTTTAACCGCTTCAGGTAGAGAGCTCAGCCGATTACCCGTTGACCCACGTTTAGCAAAAATGGTGCTAACAGCCCATAAACTTGGCGCATTGCGTGAAGTGATTATTATTGTAGCGGCGCTTTCTATTCAAGACCCACGTGAACGCCCACAGGAAAAACGTGCTGCGGCCAATGAAAAGCACGGTCGTTTTGACGACCCAGATTCAGATTTTATTGCTTTTTTAAACTTATGGAATTACCTAGAAGAGCAGCAAAGCGAGCTGACTAACGGCCAATTTAGAAAGCTGTGTCAAAAAGACTTTTTGGCCTATATGCGTCTGCGTGAATGGCAAGATATTGTTTATCAAATAAGTACTGTGTGTAACGAAATGGGCATGAAAGCAACCAGCCAAGCGGCTGATGGCGAGCTTGTGCACAAGGCGTTATTAAGCGGGATGCTAAGCCACATTGGCTTTAAAGATGAAAAACAAATATACAAAGGCGCACGTAATAGTCAGTTTCATATTTTTCCGGGTTCAGGTTTATTTAAAAAGAGCCCTAAATGGATCATGTCAGCAGAGCTGGTAGAAACCAGTAAATTATATGCCCGCACAAATGCAAAAATAGACATTAACTGGGTAGAGCCATTAGCACAACACCTAGTAAAACGTAGTTACACAGAACCTCATTGGGAGAAAAAGCCAGGTGCGGTAATTGCGTTTGAGCAGCAAACTTTGTACGGCCTACTCGTTGTAAACAAACGCCGCTGTGTTTATAGCAACATTGATCCTAAAGTGAGTCGAGAGCTTTTTGTACGCACTGCATTAGTTGAGCAAGAACTGGGCTTAAACGAGCGCTTTTTAGCATTTAACAGTGAGCTAATAGAAGATATTCAAGTTCTGGAAAATAAGTCACGTCGTCGTGATATTTTAGTTGATGAGCAAACGTTATTTGAATTTTACGATAAAAAAATACCCAAAGAAATTAATAACCGCGCTGCATTTTTAAAATGGTATAAAACACAAAAACAACAAAATAAGCATTACTTACACATGACTCGTGAAGAGTTAATGCAGCATGGTGCAAGTAATATAACCGAGTTTGACTACCCTGATACATGGCAGCAAGACAATATTATATTGCCGCTTGCTTATCATTTTGATCCAGGCCAAGCAGTTGATGGCGTTGCGGTACAAATACCGGTCGCGCTGTTGAATCAAGTACAAGAAAGTGGTTTTGACTGGCACATACCAGCATTTAGGCATGAGCTAATAAGTGGACTTATAAAGTCATTGCCTAAATCGCTTCGTCGTAATTTTGTGCCAGCACCAAACTATGCTGATGCAGTGCTGGCAGCTATTGAGCCAATGCAAGGGAGCTTAATTGATGCATTAACGACGCGTTTATTGAGAATGACAGGTGTAAAAGTTGAACCAGAGGCATGGGATTTAACCGCGCTTGCACCGCATTTAAGATTGCAGTTTGAAGTACGTGATGAACACGATAAGTTACTTGCTCGTGGACTTGATTTAGCCAAACTTAAAGCAGAGCTGCAAGGTGAAGTAACCGAAACACTCTCTAAAGTAGCCGATAAAGGCATTGAAAAATCAGACCTAACACAATGGGATTTTGGTGAGCTGCCATCTTCATATGTTAAAAAACAAGGCCAATATGAGATAAAAGCATACCCTGCGCTGGTGGATAAAAAATCAGCCGCTGCAGTGGAGCTGTTTGATAACGAAGCAAAAGCGCAGCAAGCACATCAACAAGGTTTGCGCCGTTTAGTGTTATTAAATGTGCCATCGCCAATTAAGTATTTACAACAAAACTTACCGAATAAAGCAAAGCTGGGTTTGTACTTTAATCCATTTGGTAAAATAGCTGATTTAATTGATGACTGTATAGCCGCAGGTGTCGATAGCTTATTAGTTAAACACGGTGATATACGTGACGAAAAAGCATTTGAAACAGTAAAAGAGCAAATACGCGGTGAGCTCGGTGATGCTGTTGTGTCGATTGCAACGCAGGTTGAGCAAGTATTAAGTATTGCTCATGCGCTGCATAAAAAAATGAAAGGGCGCGTTGATTTAACCATGATAACGGCGCACGGAGATATAAAATCACAGCTTGAGTCACTTATATTTAAAGGTTTTGTGAGCGCGCATGGCGCAGATAAAATAACGGATTTAATCCGTTACCTAAAAGCTATTCAAAAACGCTTAGAAAAATTACCAGTTGATCCAAACAGAGATAGGTTATGCGTACTTGAACTTGATAAAGTGGCAATTGAATATAAGAAATTAACTAATAAAACACCTAAAGGGTTGCCAATTCCGCAAGAAGTAACCGATATTTTTTGGATGCAGCAAGAACTAAGAGTCTCTTTGTTTGCCCAAACATTAGGAACTCCTTACCCTATTTCATCAAAACGCATTTTAAATGCAATAAAAGAAATAGAATAAAACTTGCATTTTCCATTAAGCTTAGTACCTTAATGGGAGGACTTATTTTTGCTTTGAGAAGGAAACGGCATACCCATGTCCTCATTGATCGAACCTAAAACACGACGGCTGCTAGTCGTCGACGACGAGTATTTTAATTATGAAATTCTTAAAGCAGCACTCACTGCTAAATTTGATGTGAGCTATGCTGATTCAGGTAAAAGTTGTTTAGCATCAGCGGTTGCTAATCCACCTGATATAATTTTACTTGATGTGTGCATGCCAGGACTTGATGGTTACGATACATGTCGTATGCTAAAACATACCCCGGAGACAAAAAATATACCTATTGTTATGGTATCTGGCCTTGAGTCGGAGTTGGAGAAAAAAGCCGGATTTGACGCAGGATGCGACGCTTATGTAGTAAAACCATTTTCAATGAGTGTATTGTTAGAGCAAATTAATACAATAGTGTAGAGGGATTTATGTTCACAGATGACAAACGAAACTTTAGACGTATGCAGGTAAATGCGACTGCAAATTTAACAACAGTGGAGCCAGTAGCTGGCTTGAATTATACGGCAGAGTGTGTTGATTTGAGCGCGACAGGGTTATCATTGCATTTGGATGATTTACTTGAGCCAGATACTATTTTAACAGTTGATATAGCGTCTACTCACCCTAGCATTGCACCGTTAAAAGCAACGGCTAAGGTAATACGTGCCAGCAAAGAAGATGATGGCACAATAACAGCAGGCCTTGAAATCATTCAGTTTAACTAATTAAATTGAATGATTAGATATTAAAAAACCTTACAAATTAAGCCTTTTAAGTAAAAGCCTTCAGGGTAGCTACCCGCAATTGGGTGATCGGCTGCTTGATTTAATCGCTCCATTATAAGTAGATCTTTGCCCGCATCAAGAGCCGCATCAGCAACAACTTTTTGAAATAGGTTTTGCTCCATTAAGCCAGAGCAAGAGAATGTCAGTAATGTTCCACCTGGTTTTAGTATTTGCATGGCAATCATGTTGATGTCTTTATAACCACGACACGCGCCCGTTAGCTGCGCTTTATTATCAGCAAACTTTGGTGGATCCATTACGATGGTATCAAACTGTCTGCCTTCGTCGCGGTATTGACGCAGTAACTTAAAGACATCTTGCTTCACAAAATCAACTTTATTTAAGTCTAAGTTATTATGCTCAACATTACGTTTAGCAGTATCTAACGCTGGTTGCGATACATCAACGTTAGTGACATGCTCACACCCGCCACGCAAAGCGTACAACGAAAATGTACCTGTGTAACTAAAACAGTTAAGTACCGTTTTGTCTTTTGAAAAACGCTCAAGTGCAGCACGGCTATCGCGTTGATCTAAGTAAAATCCGGTTTTATGACCTTCAATTATATCGACTTCAATTTTTAAGCCGTTTTCTTCAATAAGTACAGGTTGTGTTGGCTCATTACCCCAAAGAACACCTTTAATTGGCTCCAAACCTTCTTTTGTACGTACTTCTACGTCTGAGCGCTCGTATATGCTAGAACCTGGAAAAATAGCCATTAACGCGCCAACAATCTCGCCTTTATGACGCTCGGCACCCGCACTTAGTAACTGACAAACTAGTACATTATCAAATTTATCGATTGTAACGCCTGGTAAGTAATCAGACTCAGCTGCACATAATCTAAAGCCTGTTAATCCGCCTTCTTCTATTACTTGGCTCCGTGCTTCTAATGAGCGACGTAAACGGCGTTCAAAAAAGTTTTGATCGATGATTTCTTTTTCGTCAAAGCTCCAAACACGTGCACGAATTTGCGAATGAGGGCTATAAGCAGCAGTTGCTAAAAACTTACCTTCGCTATCGTGAATCGTTACTGTGTCGCCTAATCCAGGTTTACCTTTAATTTTTTTGATGGCTTTTGAAAATAACCAAGGGTGTTTTCTTTTTAATGATTTATCGCGACCAGCTTGTAGGTAAACGGCAGATGACATAAGGCTTCTCAGTAGTAATAAATAAGCGCTGTATTTTAGTCAAGCAGCGGGCAACATACAATGAATGTTTTGCAAGAGGGCTATAAAGCACGGTAAAGTACTAATAATTCACTTATTAATTAGCTTTTGGAACCTGAAAGTGCCTGACGCCGTTTTAAGCCCCGATTTACAAATACTTAATTCACAATGCAGAGAATTTATAACCTCTTTAGTGCATGCCGATGTGGCTCACGATATTACGCATATAGAGCGAGTGGTGCGCGTTGCAATAAAACTATGTAATGCAGAGCAGGCTAATATGTCAGTTGTATTACCTGCAGCGTGGATGCATGACTGTGTGGCGGTGGCTAAAAACCACCCTGATCGTGCAAAAGCCTCTACTATGGCAGCAGATAAGGCACTGGAATTTTTAAAATCGATTGATTATGACGAGTCACTTTTTGATGATATTCATCATGCTATTGCGGCTCATAGCTTTAGCGCAAATATAGAAATTAAAACAGTTGAGGCGCAAATAGTACAAGATGCTGACAGAATGGATGCACTAGGTGCGATTGGAGTGAGTCGATGTATGAAAGTTGGCGGCTCAATTTCTCGGTTATTGTATAACCCAGAAGACCCTTTTTGTATTGAACGAGAAGCTGATGATAAAAAATATACACTTGATCATTTTTTTATAAAACTATTACATATTGCTCAAAGCATGAATACCCCATCAGCTAAAGCAGAAGCGAATAGGCGTACAGTTTACATGCATGAGTTTTTAGAGCAATTAAAGTCAGAAATTGGTGAGTAACGTGGATAATAAAAATATGCCTAAATTGTCAGGTATTGATCATTGCCATTTGAATGTTGAAAATTTATCGAATGCAGTTAAATGGTATGAGCGCGTTTTAGGTTTTAGTATAGTACCCGAACTTGCTTTTTGGAATGAGGACGAACGAGGACCTTTAACGCTCGAGGATGCTAGTTCAAAGACTCGTTTAGCACTTTTTGAAGGTGAGGGGCGCAGTAAAGGAATTGCATTTTTGGCAACAGGGGAGCAATTTATACAGTGGCTTAGTCATCTTGAAAGTTTAAATATAAAAGCGGTTCTTGCTGATCATGGTGTAACGTTTTCAATGTATTTTAAAGATGACAGTGGTAATAGCCATGAGATCACATCTCATGATTACTCGTATATAAAACTTTACTATCCATCGGTCAACTTAGGTTCGCATTCATCTAAAAAAGCTAATGCAGTTAATCCTATAATTCCCATTATATGAATTTATGTGTAAGTTTTTATCATACTGCTATCACTTTGAATAATATCTAATTGGGGTTTATTCGCTGCTTTTTTGTTTCAAGTGAAACTGTATTTTTTAGCAATTATTTGTGCTTGTACAGTTAACATAAGTGCCAGACATGCGCTGTTTTTAGGATTCAACCTAAAGGCAATTTACGTTTTGTCGCTGCACAAATATAGGTGAAAATCGTGATCAGGACGCAGAAGCTTTGCTAGGTTTTTACTTGTTTTCACATGGATGTAAGTCAGTAAGGTAACGCATGAAAAGTTACCGACCCCACTAGGTGACACACCTCACGCAGCGATTAAATCGCTCTTAGATAAAATGAACTTTAATATTGTAAGGTCAGCAGGGCTTGGTCTTCTATTATCGTTTGAAGCAGTTAGATATAAAGTTTTCACTTAGTTATAGACCAGTTTTTTATTATTAATTAGATCCCATACTTAAGCCTATTGGTATAAAATATTAGAAATTTCGTGTTGGTTAAATGTGGTAGAACTGTTGTTTGAGTATCAATTAAAGCGAAGTGCCCGACGTAAGACTGTTGCTATTAAAGTGCACCAACGGTCAATAACCGTTTATGCGCCTCATTATGTTCCTAAAAAACAGTTGGATTTATGGTTGGTTGAGAAACGAGATTGGGTAAATAGCCAACTTGATAAACAGATTAATATTGCAGACTCAAAGCAATATCCACTCGAAACACATAAAATTCTAATTTTCTCAAATCTTATAGACATAACGTTTGAACACGCTTTGCATTCTCAAGTTATAGAGCATGAGAATACATTAAGCGTATTGTGTTCTTCTCGAGTGAGCCATAAAAAATTGAAGTATAAAACATTACTTGAGGCGTATTTAACTGAAAAATTAGGATTATATATTGATATGCGTCTTGCCCACTTTTGTAAACTAATGGAGGAACCTTTACCGAATGATTTACGAATACGTATCTATAAACGTAAATGGGGGAGTTGTAATAGTAAACGTGAGCTTTCGTTTAACTTACTCTTGATTGGAGCCAAAAAATCAATTATAGACTACGTCATAGTCCACGAGTTGGCGCATTTACGTCACTTAGACCACAGTCGTGTATTTTGGCAACGTGTAGCTAAGTTTTATCCGGATCATAAGATAGCATCAGATTGGTTAAAGAATAATGGACAAAGTTTACAGTGGGAATTTTAAAAAATTATTGAAGTTTAAAATATAAGGTATTTTAGAAGAAAAGTGGTGGAGGGAGCTGGATTCGAACCAGCGAAGGCTGAGCCGTCAGATTTACAGTCTGATCCCTTTGGCCGCTCGGGAACCCCTCCACACTAATTTTGTTACACTTGGCCCCACTTAACTTAGCGGTAAGAAAAGTGGTGGAGGGAGCTGGATTCGAACCAGCGAAGGCTGAGCCGTCAGATTTACAGTCTGATCCCTTTGGCCGCTCGGGAACCCCTCCAGTGCAACGGCGCTGATAATAGCAAAACTTATATTTAAGTAAAGAAAAAAGCTAAAGAAAAATGAAATAAAGCCGATAAATATCTATTACCTACAATAATCGGCTAAAGTCTATGCAAATCGACGATTTGTTAATCACAGAGAGTCAACTAAGTACACGGTTGAATAAAAGTGTACACGAACAACGTCGAGGAGAGTTTTCTCTTTTATTGGCAATGTTATCCCACGATGCGCTTGATTTTAGTCAGTTCCATTTTCCAAAAACAGATATTGAAAACCCTATTGTTGAAGAAGAGACACTTCGTAAGCAATTTGGTTCGGGTCCGAAGCAGCCTTTAGCACCTGATGAATTTAATATGTTGATTGGGCAACACAACGCCGCTTTATTATCAAATGTGGGAGAGCATGCAGGTATGAGCGATATTAAGTTACGACACTGCTTAAACCCTGAACCACTTTCAATAAGAAATGATTTAGCTCATATTCCACTCAATGTGCTTGATAATTGTGAGCTAGCTGTGCGCAGACGTATTAAGAACAAAGAGACTCAGCTATCGCATCCGCAAATGGACGTAGCTTCATTCTATGATGGTCTTAATGGTGAATCATTACATCAACCGCTTCACTTAGCTACAGCATAATATTGACCTACAAAATAATTTATCTATCTACGATTTCAAATCAGCTTATGTCAGGCCCAGTAAAACAAGCTTTAAATGGTCATTTTTATAATAATGATGGCTAAAAAGAGAGGCTTTGTAGCTATTTATAATGTTAATTGCCTAAAAATTGATTTAGTTTAAAAAAACCATCCAAAAATTTAATGCAATTGCTATAATGATGTCAAATGGTATGACATGAAATGCCGTTATCATTAAACCAAGGTAATTAGGAACGTAATGAAGAAAACATTCACGCTGAATCACGAGAAAATCAAATACCCTCGTATGGTCGATGCTGCAAAGCACGAAGTGAAAAAATATTTGAAAAGAGAACGTAATAAAACGCTACCTGAAGATGCTGATTACTGGGCATTTGACTGTAAGTTTGGTAATACAGCTGAAGATGCTCAAGTAGTGCACGTTGCAGAGATTAGCAATCATATCAGCGACATCGAAAAGCAAGATTTAAAGTCTTTCTACGTAGAGATTTTAGCAAAGCCGGCACAGCGTCAACAAGCTGATTTAGATGACGACGAGTAACTCTTAAATTTTAAGTACTCGTAAAGTAGAGATGGACCCAAGTGGTCCATTTTTGTTATGTGGGTTTTAATATCAATCTGAATAATACTAACCAACCAATCCGCAATCATGCTTAATCAGTTTGAGGGATTAAATCTGACGCTAACGGCGTTAAAAATTTCTGATATAGGACAATTAAATAACGATTTTTTGTCTTGTTATCGACACGATTCTGTTATCTAAAAATAGATCACTTAATTAAAAGAGTTGGTATAAGTATTTGAACAATATAAATTATCTAATAACCCTATAATACCAACCTGCATAAATCTTTGATCAATTTAACGAATTAAATTGCACTATAACGTCGTTAAAATTTTTTATTTAGAACAACTAGATACAAAAACTTTTGCCTAGTTCTAGCGTAATTTTCTTAACGTTAAATAGACCCCATACATAAGCAGATTGGTATAAAATTTTATTTAGAGACGCTGAGTTTTTTGGAAATAAATAACTTTTCGTGTGTATGCGCCACATTAAGTTAAATAATATGTACAAAACTAGAGTACATATCATTTAACTAATTAGTGTGTTTCAAAATACCTGATGCCTGGGTAAGTTGAGGTTTATAGGCTATGGCACTTTTTATACTTTTTAGTACTGCCACATGGGCAATCATCGTTCCTGCCAATTTTTATATCTGCAACAGGTAATATAACGCCGTCAGAATATTTCCACTGATTTTTTTCTTTAATGAATTTTGATTGTTCGTGCAATTCACAGTATAAATTATCATAAAAGTAGTGCGCTTTAAATTCTACAAAACCCTGACTATCATCGTGCCCTGAGTCTATAATTGTCAGTTTTATAAAGCGGCAACCATCTGCAAATTCTTTAATTTCTTTAACGGGGTTTTCGGGCTGTTTATCTGGTGTATATGTTTGATAAATATACTTAGCATTTTTGAGTGCATAAGCACTATAACGAGAGCGCATAAGTAGCTCTGGTGTTTGAGGATGCTGTATTGCCAAATGAAAAGGTTCGCAGCAGTCAACATAATCTTGTTGGCTGCCACAAAGACATAATGTTTTATTCAGTGAGGTCATAATTTTGGTGTAAAGCTAAAATGTTAGTTTAACAAGATTATTGAGCTAGTAATATCTCTGTGGTTTGTTTGTTTTTCGTGAAGCAATATAACTTTGTATTTGTCTTACTCATATCCAGAGATAAGCTAGTTAATAGCTGGTTATTAACTATATCAGTCCAAGTAATTACAGCTGCAAAATTACCGTTGTGTAAAGCCGAATTTAATACGTACTCTAGATTCACTAAGTGTTTTTGTCTAATAACGAGTAATTTACTCGTATCGATAGAGCACGAATCAAGTAGCGCTTTACTAGGGACGTGATCGGGTGCGATTAATAATGTCCAAGCATTTAAGCTATTGTATTGATGTAATACTTTTAATAGCTCAAATGTTGCCGAAATTTCATCTTCAATTTCAATTAAATTAACACAATCGCTTTTATTGTCTTGTTGGTAGCTTTTAACTGTTCGTATGGTAATTGGTTGTAACATATCGCCTCACTAACTGGGTTTTTATACAGTATTTACATACAGTAGTTTATACAGTGTTTGTGTGCAAGTGTTTTTTGCTATTTTTTTGTACGATAATTTAAGATTTAGACTTTTTTTAAATTGTCATTTTTTTAAGTTATTAATATTTAATGATTTAAATTTACCTTTATGTTGTTGTTTCCAACTGTGCATTATTGTGTTGAATACTGTATACACCTGTTGAAGGTTGATATGGCAGCTTTAAATAATGATTTCATGTGTAAATTACAGCATAGTTTCGTATGTGTAATTTACTCTTCGTTAGCGTTATTTGGTATTAGGTGAGAAAACTGCAATTGGTGAATTTGTTCATATAAACTTGCAGCGTAGCATTGGGCATCTTTAAAGCGTTTAGTTTCAATGTGTTTACGCAAGTCAGTTAATGCAGTAGTTGCTGGTTCGTGACCTTGACTACTTGATAAGCTTAGCCATGCAACCGCATGAAATACACTTTGCGGAACACCTTGGCCTTTTACAAAAAATAGTCCTAAGTAAAATTGTGCTCGAAGTTCTCCAGACATCGCAGCTAAACGCATCCACTTCGCAGCAAGTGCATTTTGATTGTTTTTTAAATAATACAGTGCTTTGTTCAGTGTATTTTGCTGACTATTTTCGTTAGTTGGCGTTGAGTTAGTGTCGCTAGGTTGCGTGACAAAGGACAGTATATTGTCTAACTGCTGCTCTAAATCTTGGCCTGTCGGTGTTGTTTTTATCATGCTCACTCATTCGTTATGTAACTAAGTCAATAGTTTAGTATATCGCAAGGTAAAATGTCCTGTAAAAGATGATTTTTATGTTAAAATATTGCCACTTTTTACAACCATAAGTCTATTATGCTCGAAGCTTTATTTAAAATTAGTGAGAATGGCTCATCAGTCCGCCGTGAATGCATTGCGGGTATTACTACATTTATCACAATGGTTTACATTGTATTTGTTAACCCTGCCATGTTAGCAGAGGCTGGAATGGATCAGGGAGCTGCTTTTGTAGCAACTTGTATTGCAGCTGCTATTGGTTGTTTTATTATGGGATTGTGGGCTAATTATCCTTTAGCATTAGCGCCTGGAATGGGGTTAAATGCATTTTTTACATATGGTGTTGTATTAGGGATGGGTTACACATGGCAGGCGGCATTAGGTGCTGTTTTTATGTCTGGGTGTATATTTTTACTTCTAAGCCTGTTTAAAGTTCGTGAGTGGATTATTAATGCCATTCCTTTGGTTTTAAAGCGGGCCATTGCAACGGGTATTGGCGCATTTTTAGCTTTAATTGCTCTTAAAAATGCGGGCATCATCGTTGCCAGCCCTGCAACGTTAGTACAATTAGGTGATATAACTTCAGCTGGCCCATTATTAGCTATTTTCAGCTTTTTTATTATTGCTGCGCTTTTATATCGTAACTTTAAAAGTGGTGTATTAATTAGTATTTTATTAGTGACCTGTATCGCACTGGCTTTAGGGCTTGTTGAATACCATGGAATTGTTGCTACGCCTCCTTCTATTTTACCTACTTTTATGCAGCTTGATTTTGGTGCTGCACTTGAATTATCTATGTTGAGCGTTATTTTCGCATTTTTGTTTGTGGATTTATTTGATACCTCGGGTACTTTAGTTGCAGTTACTCAAAAAGCAGGGCTTGCTGATGAAAAAGGAAATATGCCTCGGCTAGGAAGAGCGCTAAGTGCTGACAGTACAGCAACAATTGCAGGCGCTATGTTGGGCACTTCTACTACAACATCTTATATAGAGTCTGTTGCAGGTGTATCTGTAGGTGGGCGTACTGGTTTAACAGCAGTTGTGGTAGGTATTTGCTTTTTACTTATGATGTTTTTTGCACCACTTGCGCAAATGGTACCAGCTTACGCAACCGCTGGAGCCATTTTATATGTTGCAGTTTTAATGCTACAAAATCTGAAGTTTGTTAATTGGGATGATATGACCGATGCCATTCCCGTTACAGTCGTTTTACTGATGACGCCATTAACGTTTTCAATTGCTCATGGTATAGCACTTGGTTTTATATCTTATACTCTAGTAAAAGTGTTGTGTGGTAAGCAAGACGAAGTCACAATTAGCGTATGGATTTTAACGGCACTGTTTATTATTAAATTTGCATTTTTGTCTTAAATTGATACAGCTAGATAAAAAAGGCCATACAAATTTGTATGGCCTTTTTTAGTTATTTTTAACATTCAATAATATTAACAGCCAATCCACCGCGAGCGGTTTCTTTGTATTTGGTTTTCATGTCGTTGCCGGTCTCAAGCATGGTTTTAATCACTTTATCAAGTGATACCTTTTGCTCGCCACTGCCACGAATAGCTAAACGTGAGGCATTAATTGCTTTAATCGCGCCCATTGCATTGCGTTCAATACACGGCACTTGTACTAAGCCACCAACAGGGTCGCACGTGAGGCCTAAATTATGTTCCATACCAATTTCTGCTGCGTTCTCTACTTGCACAACATTGCCACCTACAATTTCTGTTAATGCGCCTGCAGCCATAGAGCATGCAACACCAACTTCACCTTGGCAACCTACTTCAGCACCCGATATAGAGGCATTCTTTTTATATAAAATACCAATAGCAGCAGCCGTTAATAAATAACGTGTGGCTATATCGCGGTCTACTTCTTTCACAAATGTGTGATAGTACATAAGCACAGCCGGTAAAATACCCGCAGCACCATTAGTTGGTGCGGTAACTACACGACCACCTGCCGCATTTTCTTCGTTTACGGCAAGGGCAAATAAATCAACCCAGTCCATTGCACGAAGTGGGTCGTTACTGACTTCTATATTTAGTTTTAAGTATAAGCTAGGCGCACGGCGCTTTACTTTTAAGCCGCCAGGTAAAATACCTTCTGTACGCATACCACGGTCAATACAGGCCATCATTACTTTCCAGATATGAAACAGCGTGTCTTTTATTTCATCTTCAGTGCGCAGTGTTTTTTCGTTCTTCATCATCAAGCTTGAAACACTAAGCCCTGACTCTTTACACATTTCTAGTAACTCTTTTGCGCTACCAAATGGGAATGGGGCTGGGTTTTCTTCTCTAATATCGAGGGCTGCTTGTTTTTCGTTTTCAAACTCTTCGTCAGTAACAATAAAGCCACCGCCAATAGAGTAATATACTTTGCTGTAAACTTTTTCGCCGTTGTTTGAGGCGATAATTTCCATTGCATTAGAGTGCTTAGGCAGCGTTTTGCGACGATGAAAAACAATAGCGCCTTGTTTTGGAAACTTAGCTTTGTGTGTTTTGTTTAAATAAATAACCTGATCTTGTTCGATGGTCGCTAAAATGTCGTCGACTAAATCGGCATCTATAGTTTCAGGGTCGTAACCGGCTAAACCAAGAATTACGGCTTTACCCGAACCATGGCCAACACCTGTTTGACCCAAAGAGCCATAAAGCTCTACTTTAATATCGGTAACATTTGCTAATAATTGTTGTTCTTGTAGGTCATTAACAAATAAGCGTGATGCGCGCATTGGGCCAACGGTGTGTGATGACGAAGGGCCAATACCAATGCTAAACATATCAAATGCACTGATCATAATGTGTGTCTCTACTTTGTTTTATCAGCACGAAGCTGCTCTTTGAACGGTCGAGCATGATAACGTGGAATTGTGATTGTGTAACTACTAATAACGAAGATTTAAACTGGTAAGGCGAGTTGTTTTGTAAAGTTTTTTATAATGTTTGCAGTCGCACCCCAAAGTAAACCATGCGGCGTTTTAAAACCTTGCAAAATAACCGTTTTCCCAAATCGTTGAAAAGGTAAGGGTTGCCAGTTAGCTTCGTTATTTAACTCAGTGACCGAGAGCAAAAAGCTCGCTTGTACTTCATTATAGTCATTTTCCCAGGTGGTGTCTTTTTTGAGTAAACCTACATAGGGGCTAATACTAAAACCCGTTAATGTTGAATACTCAGGTAAGTGACCTAATACATTAACGTTGTTTTGGGCAATATTTAGCTCTTCTTTTAGTTCGCGAAGGGCTGTGGTGCGAAGGGTAATGTCGCTTACTTCAAACTTACCCCTGGCAAACAAATCTCCCCAGGGTGATGGTGTAAATAAGTAGGGCGTTTACACAGTAAAATATGTGCATGGTTATCTATATCAATAATTGGCAGCATAACAGCGCTAGCACGTTTTTTACGCGTGTCTTTTAACTGGTTTGGCGCAGCTGTAGGGCTTAACAGAAACCGCGCCATAATGTGTTCACTATTCAAAGCGACCTACTGTTTTAATAAAGGGAGGATTTTATTTACTTTATCGTAAGTTTCTTGATATTCCAATTCGACTTTAGAATCAGCGACTATTCCGCCACCTGCCCAGCAGTAAATTTGCGCTTTGTGGCACACCAAGGTGCGAATAGTGATACTGGTGTCCATGTTTCCACACGCACTTAAATAACCAATTGAACCACAATAAATGCTGCGGCGATGTGGTTCTAATTCTTCAATTATTTCCATTGCTCTAATTTTGGGCGCACCGGTGATTGAGCCACCCGGAAAAGCCGCTTTTAGCTGATCGACGGCTGTTTTACCTTCATCAAGTTCAGAGGTTACCGTGCTTACTAAATGATGCACTGCCGGAAAGCTTTCAATAGCAAAAGAGAAGGGACGTGAACGCTGCCAGGTTTTGCCACTTTGCCTAAGTCGTTACGCAGTAAATCAACAATCATTACGTTTTCAGCGCGATCTTTAGCTGATGCTGCGAGTATTTGGGCTTGGCGTTGATCCTCCAGCGCATCCGCTTTTCGCGGCAGTGTGCCTTTAATAGGTTTGGTTTCTACAACGTTATTATTTACAGATATAAAGCGCTCAGGGGAAATTGATAAAATTGCCCCTTGAGGGTGATTTATAAAGCTCGAAAATGGCGCTTTATTTGCCTCACGCAGTTTAATATAAGCTGCCCAAGGGGAGCCTTCAAACTGAGCGTTAAAGCGCTGCGCTAAATTAATTTGGTAACAATCGCCACTTTTTAGATACTCCTCAATTTGGGCAAACTTTGCAGCGTATTCCGTTTCGCTCATATTTGATTGCCAGTCGCTGTATAGGGCAAAGGACTGCGTATTAACTTGGGAGTTAGCGTGTGTATTTAAGTATTGCTCATAAAGCGCTAATCTATCGGTGTTTGGCTGCGATACATAAAACCAGCTTTGTTGCTGCTTGTCGTAAATAAGGGCATCTAAGTAAAGGCCAATAGCCATTTGGGGAAGATTAATATCTTCAATAGCACGAGTGGGGATGTTTTCAATTGTACGCCCTAAGTCGTAGCCAAAGTAGCCAAGCCAGCCGCCGTTAAAGGGTAAATCGTAATCGGCTTTTGTTTTAGCAAGATGCGAAAGCTCATTATTCATAATTTCAAAGCAGTTATCACTACTTTCTATATTATTTAAAAAGCTTTTATTATTTTTTACTTCAAGGGTACTTTGCGGCTCAATAGCAACAATATCAAAACGACTGTTTATATGATTACTATTTGCAGAATCTAATAGAATTGCATAAGGCAAATGTGAAAAATGCGCAAAAACGTCAATGCAGTTTTGTGTTATGCCTAATTTAATACAATTTTTTTATTGTTTAGCATTTACTGCCCCTTTAAGAACTGGCTCGAAATGGGCTGGGAGGGTATCATAAGTCAAATTTTTTGGCAGCACTAAGCTGCAAAAAACAGTGCAAACCACCGTCACCGGTTTGATTTAGATTACGCGACAACGCGTAACGGTAACTTAAGGAACCACTATGAGTACAATTTGTCAGCAAGACTTTATTGATAGCATTGAAGATGCATTGCAATATATTTCGTTCTATCACCCACTTGATTTTGTTCAAGCACTCGAAAAAGCGTACAACAAAGAACAAAGTAAAGCGGCTAAAGACGCCATTGCACAAATTTTAATTAACTCACGCATGTCGGCTGAAGGCAAGCGTCCACTTTGCCAAGACACCGGTATTATTACCTGTTTTGTTAAAGTAGGTATGGATGTTAAGTGGGATAAAACAGATTTAACCGTTCAACAAATGGTTGATGAAGGTACTCGTCGTGCATATTTAAATCCAGATAACCCTTTACGTGCATCTATTGTTGCAGACCCTGCTGGCACACGTAAAAACACTAAAGATAATACACCTTCGGTTGTGCATATTGATTTAGTAGCGGGTGGAAAAGTAGAAGTAATGGTTGCGGCTAAAGGCGGCGGCTCTGAAAACAAAAGTAAAATGGTTATGTTAAACCCGTCAGATGATGTTGCTGCATGGGTAGAAAAAACACTACCAACAATGGGTGCTGGTTGGTGTCCGCCAGGCATGCTAGGTATAGGTATTGGTGGTACGGCTGAAAAAGCAGCAGTAATGGCTAAAGAGTCGTTAATGGATCCGGTTGATATCCATGAACTAATGGAACGCGGCGCAGAGACAACTGAAGAAAAACTGCGTTTAGAAATTTTTGATCGTGCTAATAAATTAGGTATTGGCGCACAAGGCTTAGGCGGTTTAACAACGGTTGTTGATGTTAAAATTAAAACAGCACCAACGCATGCAGCTTCAAAACCTGTAGTAATGATCCCAAATTGTGCGGCAACTCGCCATGTACATTTTACACTTGACGGTTCTGGCCCTGCTAATTTAAAAGCACCTAAGCTAGAAGATTGGCCACAAGTAACATTTGAAGTGGGCGAAGGCACACGTCGCGTTGACTTAAATACACTGACTAAAAAAGATGTTCAAGAATGGAAAATGGGTGAAACCGTTTTACTTTCGGGCACTATTTTAACAGGTCGTGATGCAGCGCATAAACGTTTGCAAGATATGATCAATTCAGGTGAAGGTTTACCTGAGGGCGTAGACTTTGATAATAAATTTATTTATTACGTAGGCCCTGTGGATGCGGTACGTGATGAAGCAGTTGGTCCTGCTGGCCCTACAACAGCTACTCGCATGGATAAATTCACCGATATGATGCTAGAAAAAACAGGCATTGTAGGCATGATTGGTAAAGCTGAACGTGGACCTGCAACGGTTGAGTCTATTAAAGAGCATAAATCTGTTTATTTGATGGCTGTAGGCGGCGCAGCTTACTTAGTATCTAAAGCGATTAAAAAAGCACGCGTAGTTGCTTTTGAAGATTTAGGTATGGAAGCTATTTACGAATTTGAAGTAGAAGATATGCCAGTGACTGTTGCAGTAGACAGTGAAGGCGCCAATGCGCATACACAAGGCCCTGCAATCTGGAAAGCTAAAATTGAAGAGCTTGATAGCAAGTTAAAATAACGTACGTTTTGGTCTTTTTAAAAAGCGAGCCTGGTGCTCGCTTTTTTGTTTTTTTAAATAGAGTTATTAGCAAGTTTATAGCTCTGACCAGTTTGCGGAAAAGCTTACTTTTTACTGAAAACCTATAGGCAGCGGTACGTAGCGGCCAAGTAGCACTTGTATATTAAACTTTACATGCAACAAGTTCGTTACGTTCACGTAAACGTAAGTTGGTGAGGTTTTTATATTTATAGTATTTAAAACTTACAAATGACGGTTTTGTGAATTTTTTATCTATATAAAAGTTTTAATTAGGTTATTTAATTTAAGCTTAATATTTTCATTGGTTTTATCATCTGTGAGTATAGCGAACACGTATATGAAGTGATAAAGTCTCGGCAATTTCCAGCGCGCATACCCTCTCAGGGGTTAACTATTTCGGAGTATTTTAAGTGGCTGTGTTTAATCGAGTTGAATTTGATAACCATGAACAAGTGGTTTTTTGTTCTGATGAAGAGTCGGGTTTAAAAGCAATTATTGCTGTACATAATACCAACCTAGGTCCTGCAGTTGGCGGATGTAGAATGTGGGATTATGCAAACGACGAAGATGCTGTTTACGACGTGCTACGTTTATCAAAGGGCATGACTTATAAAAATGCAGTTGCGCGCTTACCCTTTGGTGGCGGTAAATCTGTAATTATAGGTAATGCGAAAAAAATTAAATCTGAGCAATTATTCCGTGCATTTGGCCGCCAGTTAGAGCGATTAAATGGCAGCTATTACTCAGCAGAAGATGTAAACATCACATGTGCTGATGTAGCTATCATGAATAAAGAAACTAATTACGTACTGGGTCTTGAAGGTAAAAGCGGTAACCCATCGCCATTTACAGCATACGGTACGTTTTTAGGAATTAAAGCAGCGCTACAGCATCAACGCGGTCATCAAAATTTTGCAGGCGTAAAAGTGGCTGTTCAAGGTTTAGGTGCTGTTGCTTATGGTTTATGTAAACATTTACATGATGCGGGCGCTGAGTTGTTTGTAACTGATATTAACCAAGCTGCCATTGACCGTGTAGTAAGTGATTTTGGTGCAACTGCGGTTGGCATTGATGACATTTACGACTTAGATGTTGATGTTTATGCACCTTGTGCATTAGGTGCAACCGTTAACGATTTAACGATACCGCGTTTAAAAGCGACTATTATTGCAGGCTGTGCTAACAATCAGCTGGCAGAATCTCGCCACGGTGAAGTTATTCGTGAAAAAGGCATTTTATATGCACCAGATTACGTAATTAACGCCGGTGGTATTATTAATGTTTATTATGAAACAGCGCCAGATGGTTACAGTGCAGCAGCGTCTAATAAACATGTTGAAGGTATTTTTAATACGTTAACTGAAATTTTTGCTCGCAGCGAAAAAGAGCAAAAATCAACGCATTTAATTGCTGACGAATTAGCCCAAGAGATCATTAAAAACGGTCTATAAATTTAAGCTAAAATGCAATAAAGGTGTGCAATTGCACACCTTTTGTTTATCTGTAAGTTAAGGGGTGTTGATCTTTGCGGATTTAACCTTGAAAGATCAACAGACCCTAATGCAATTATTACTGAACAGCGGTACACTTTATTTTTAATTTTGTGCGGCAAATTATGACTCCCTCAACTTCTCTCATGCAGCCCATCGATTTAGATAATTGGCCTAGAAAGCAACACTTTGAATTATTTAAACACTTTTCTCAGCCTTATTTTAATGTGTGTGTGCGTTTAGATGCTCAAGCGCTGTATGACTATTGCAAAACCAATCAATTTTCTTTTTTCAAGCATATGTATATTGCACCTTAAAAGCGTGCCATGAGTACGATTCAATAATGCTACGTATAATAGATAATCAACCATGGTTACTTAATAGTGTTCGCGCAAGTGTGGTTGAGTTGTCTGAAAACGATACGTTTGTTTTTAGTTATTTTAACAGCGCAAGCGATTTTAAAGAGTTTGCAAATCATGCAAGTGACGTAAGCAAAAAAGCGAAATTACAGCCGTTATTTTCTGATGCATTTGCTCAAACAGAAGGGCAGGCAGATTTAATTCATATATCTGTTTTGCCGTGGCTGAATTTTAGTGCGTTTTCGCATGCATTTAGTGAAGGGCAGAGTTTAGGCATTCCTAAATTTGTATTTGGTCAGTTTGATAAACACACCGGTACAATGCCTTTAGCTATCGATGTACACCACTCATTAATGGATGGTTTGCACGTAGCGAAATTTATAAACACATTGCAGGGTACATTTGACTCCTTTTGCAAAGGTTAACTTTAAACACGTCATTTAACGGCAGTGCAAAGCAGTAAACAATTTATAAGTAATCTATAAGTAATCTATAAGTAATGCGATGTGAATTACTTTATATTCAAATACATAACCTTATATGCTTGAAAAGCACGTGCGCTGGACATATTTATATACCATATCTTAGCTCAGGAAATCCCCATGATAAATGGACTGTTAATTGTTGTTTTAATTCTTTTTGTGGTGATTTTCTGGCGCTGGCCATCAATTCAAAACCGATTATGGCGCAGTAAATATAAAGACTTTGCTTTAAATTCACAGCAAAAAGATATTTTACTGCGTTGTATGCCCATCTATAAAAAAATGACCGACGCTGACAGAGAAAAATTAGAGCGACATATTACGTGGTTTTTAAACGAAAAACGCTTTGTTGGTTGTGATGGTTTAAAATTGACACCCGCAATGAAGTTAATTGTAGCCGCTGATGCGTGTGTATTAGTACTTAATAAACCGTGGCCGTTATATAAAAATGTAAAAGAAATTTTATTATACCCAAGTGCTTATTATGCTCCACAATCAACTCGCGATAGTGCAGGACTTGTGAGTTACCACAATACGGTAAGACTAGGCGAGTCATGGCCTGGCGGCACACTTGTTTTAAGCTGGCATGATGTACTTGAGGGTAATCGTTTACCAAGCGATGGACATAACTTGGTATTTCATGAGTTTGCGCATCAACTTGATCAAGAAACAGGAAAAACAACGGGCACACCACTTTTAAAAAGCTCAGCAGATTACAAAGAGTGGGGCCGAGTATTTAGCCGCGCGTTTACGCAGTTGAAAAGTCATGTTGCCTATAGCATGCCGCATGTTATTCACAGCTATGGTGCGACTAACGAAGCTGAGTTTTTTGCTGTACTCACGGAAACCTTCCTCGAAAAACCCGCAGAGCTTCGCCGATACGATCCTGAAATTTACAGTATGCTAGTTAATTACTATCAATTTGACCCTATTGTTTGGCATTAAACCTACATAAACCGCGCTTTATCATATAACGCTGGCAAGTTGCGTTTGTTTTTGTTGCAATCATGTGAAATAGTTTTTACTGCAACAATAACAAGCGAGAAACGCATGAAAAAAATGCTTCATACAGTATTGGCGCTGTCGGTGTCTTTAGCGATAGGGCAGGTAAATGCCGCTGAAAAAGACGAACAAAAATGGCAAGTAGATTCACCTAAGGGGCAATTTGTTGACGCTGCAATTAGCGTTGAGCAGGGCACATGGATGAATATAGATATTAGCCCTGATGGTAAAACCGTGGTGTTTGACTTACTTGGCGATATTTACACTATGCCAATGAGTGGTGGTACAGCTACAAAGCTCACCTCTGATATTGCATGGCAAATGCAACCGCGCTTTAGTCCTAACGGCAAAAGTATTGCGTTTACCTCCGATCAAGGTGGTGGCGATAACATTTGGATAATGGACTTAAATGGTGAAAATCAACACGCTGTTACCGATGAAACCTTTAGATTACTAAATAGTCCTGCATGGAGTCCTGATGGCGACTACTTAGTTGCGCGTAAACACTTTACAGCTAGCCGCTCATTGGGAGCAGGTGAAGTGTGGTTGTATCACAAAGCGGGTGGTAAGGGCGTACAGCTTACAAAACGCGAGAACGATCAAAAAGATTTAGGTGAGCCAATGTTTTCACCTGATGGTCGTTATGTATACTTTTCGCATGATGCAACACCCGGTAAAACCTTTCATTATTCAAAGGATTCTGTAGCGGGCATTTATAAAATTAAGCGCTACGACCGTGAAACGGGTGAAATTGAAACCATAATCGATACGATGGGCGGTGCCATTAGGCCTACACCGTCACCTGATGGTAAAAAACTGGCGTATATAAAGCGTGATGATTTTCAAACTAGTCTTTATTTATATGACTTAACCAGCGGTGAGCACACTAAGCTTTACGATAAGCTTGAGCGAGATATGCAAGAAACCTGGGCTATTCATGGTGTATACCCAACCATTGCATGGACACCCGATAATGAAGAACTGGTATTTTGGGCTGGTGGTACAATTCACAAGCTAGATGTTGCAGACAAATCTGTTAAAACCATACCTTTTAAAGTGCAAACAAGTAAAAAAATTCAAAAAGCGGTGCGCTTTACACAAAACTTAGATACTGATGAGTTTGATGTAAAAATGCTGCGTAATGTGCAAGTAAGCCCAGATGGCGAAACTGCAATTTTTGAAGCGCTTGGGCATATTTATAAACGTGATTTAGAGTCAGGTAAAATTAAGCGTTTAACAAAGCAAACTGATCATTACGAATTATTTCCACAGTACTCTCGCGATGGTAAAAAAATAGTTTACACCACATGGGATGATAACAAACAAGGGTCTGTAAGAGTGGTTTCTGCGCGTAGTGGTCGTGGCGATATAATTACTAAAGAGCCCGGGAAATATGTAGAGCCTACGTTTAGCCCAGATGGAAAGACGGTTGTTTATCGAAAAGCTACTGGCGGCAGTATTTTAAACCCTAAATGGTCACTTAATCCGGGGGTTTATAGCGTAAGCGCTAAAGGCGGTAAAAGTGAGCTTATTTCAAAAAGTGGTTATCAGCCTCAATTTGGAGATGCAAACGATCGTGTTTTCATTATGAGTCCTTGGCCAAAACCAACGTTAAGTGTAGTAGAGCTTGAAAGTAAAAAAGTTAGCAAACTATACGAGTCAGAGCATGCGACAGAATTTAGAGTATCACCAGATGGCAAATATTTAGCGTTTGCAGAGCGATTTAAAGTACTTGTAACCCCGTTTGTACAAAGTGGTAAAACAATTAATATTGGGCCTAAAGACAGTCAATTTCCAATAGAGCAGTTATCGGTACGTGCTGGTGAAAACATTAGCTGGAGTGCTAAGAGCAACAAACTTTATTGGACATTAGGGCCTGAGCTTTATCATGCAAGCCTTGAGGGGATGTTTGCCATTAACAAAGCCGAAGATGCCGACTTTAAAGTGAAAAGTGGCGATAATATTGGTTTCAGTAAAAAAATGGCAGAGCCTAAAGGCATGATTGCGCTCACTGGTGCAAAAATTATAACGATGGACGGCGAAAAGGTTATTGAAAATGGTGTAATTATCACTGATGGCAAGCATATTAAAGCAATTGGTACAGCCAGTGAGATAAGCATCCCTAAAGGTGCTGAGGTTATTGATGTAACAGGCAAAACAATTATGCCTGGTATTGTTGATGCTCATGCACATGGCTCGCAAGCAAGTGACGAAATTATACCTGAGCAAAACTGGAAAAACTTTGCAGGTTTAGCGCTGGGTGTAACTACAATTCACGATCCATCAAACGATACCTCTGAAATATTTACCGCAAGCGAAATGCAAAAGGCAGGCATGATTGTTGGCCCGCGTATTTTCTCAACGGGTACTATTTTATATGGCGCAAATATGCCAGGTTATACGTCGCATATTGACTCGTTAGACGATGCTAAATTTCATTTAGAGCGCCTTAAAAAAGTAGGTGCATTTAGTGTTAAGTCTTATAACCAGCCACGCCGAGAGCAGCGCCAACAAGTTATTGAAGCAGGCCGGATGCTTGAAATGATGGTTGTCCCTGAAGGCGGCTCATTATTACAACATAACTTAAGTATGGTTGTAGATGGACACACAGGTATTGAGCATTCAATCCCTGTAGAGCACATATATGACGATATAAAGCAGTTATGGTCGCAAAGTGATGTAGGTTACACACCAACACTTGTAGTGGCTTATGGTGGCATTTGGGGTGAAAATTACTGGTACGATAAAACTGATGTGTGGAATCATCCACGTTTAAGTAAATTTGTGCCTAAAAATCAATTATTACCACGCTCTATGCGCCGCATTAAAGCGCCCGATCATCACTATAATCACTTTAATAACGCACGCGTTGCTGCTGAGCTGCAAGACCTAGGTGTATTAGTTAACTTAGGTGCTCACGGTCAGCGTGAAGGCTTAGGTGCACACTGGGAGATGTGGATGTTTGCACAAGGCGGAATGACACCGCTTGAGGCAATACGTGCATCGACACTCGATCCGGCTAAGTATTTAGGGCTTGATAAAAACGTAGGCTCGCTTGAAGTGGGTAAACTGGCTGATTTAATGGTTATAGATGGTGATCCGCTTAAAAATATTCGAGATTCGGATAAAGTAGATTACACCATGATCAATGGTCGACTATTCAATGCAGAGACAATGAATGAAGTGGGTAAAAAAGAACGCGAACTACTTTATTTTGAAAAACTGTAATTTATTTTGATCTTTTGGAAGCGGCTATTAGCCGCTTTTTTTAGCTTTGTGTTATGTGTTTTAGCAAAGTAATACTTGGCATAACGAGAGATTGGTTATGCATTACACGTGCTTGGCATATTAATCCCTCTTTGAGAGTAAGTAAGGTATGTGCAATTTCTAGCGCTTTAACTTTATTATTTTTGAGTTCGGGTGTAGCAAGTAATGCAGTTAAAATGATGTCTAATATGGTTTGTTTATGTTGCATACATTGCTTTGCTATAGGGTGTTGAGCATTAGGATACTCTGCTGCAGCATTTATAAAAAAACAGCCATTGAAATGCCCAAGCTTTGGTACTTGGTTGGCAAACCATAGTTTTAACCCAGCAAATAACGAAATAGCGACTTCAATAGCTAGTGGTTTATTACAGATCTCTTCAAACCAGCTATTAAACTGTGTATCTCTTTTGGCTAAGCACGCGCAAATTAACTCATCTTTACTGGCAAAATGATTATAAAGTGTTTTTTTTGCCACGTTAGATTCTGCTAGAATTTCATTAATGCCAACAGCATGTAAGCCTTTGGTGTAAAACAAAGTAAGTGCCGTATTTACAATATGTTCTTGTTTAGTCATTTAGTCTCCTCAAAAACAAAGGTTGACACAAGTAGACTGAGTTGTCTACCCTATGTGTGTAGACAGGTCGGTCTACTTTTAATGTAAGAGATTAAAATGAATTTAAGTGATATCAAATTAGCCTGTGTTGCCGGTGTTTTTTCAGCGCTTGTGCTTGGATTTCTAGCGTGGTTAAACAACATGGGTGATTATGGGATATGGTTAATGGCACCCTTTGGTGCAACAGCAGTACTTGTATTTGGTATTCCAAATAGCCCATTAGCACAGCCAAAAAATGTGATTTTTGGTCATCTTTTAACTGCATTTGTGGGTATCGTTTTTGTAACTTATGTTGGCGATGGCAGTGCATCAATTGCATTGGCCGTTGGCATTGCAATTACACTAATGATGCTCACTAAAACAGTACATCCGGCGGCAGGTGCTAATCCTATTCTGATTATTGCATCAGGGCAGAGTTGGGACTTTTTGATTATGCCTGTATTAGCCGGGACGATGTTTATTGTTATTTGTGGCTTTGCTGCAAAATGGTTACTGGCTTTCTCGGTAAATAGCAGGCATAAAAAAACCGCTTAACGCGGTTTCTTTTAAAAATCATAAATGTTGATTAAACAACACCGCGCGGTAAGCGACAATCATGATCTTTACGAGCTAAAATTACAATCCAAAGCTCTTCCGCTGTGTAGCCTTCTTCATTTTCGGTAACAACAGTGAATGGGGCTTTTTTCTGTGCTTTTACAGGCGCAGCCGCTTTGGTTTTAGTTTTTTTAGCAGGCGCTTTTGGTGTCGTTTTACCAGAGCTTAATTCTTCAGTCAGCTCTACTAAATCAGCTAGGCGTAAGTTTTTACCGCCATCGATGCTGTACCAGCCAGGTTTGGTTGTGATTTCAGGTTTTTTACCATTGGCAGCTTCGTACGCTGCTTCAAAGGCAGATAACACTTCTGTTTTGTCTAGTTTGCTCATCAGAGACCCTATACGTTGTGAACACAGATAAAGAAGACGTATTTATACCTATTTTGAATCAGTTTTTCAATTTTTTGCGATTTTCCTTTCATTTTTACGCCATAAACGCCAAAATTTGCACAAAATTCAGTGCTTAGTAAGGTAAGTTATATGCAACGTCGAGAGTTTAACCAACTATTAAACGACATTTTGAAACCTCATACAATTAAAGATTTTTGCCCAAATGGTTTGCAAGTTGAAGGTAAAAATGAAATTAAAAAAATTGTGACGGGTGTAACCGCGAGTCAAGCATTAATAGATGCTGCTATTGAGCAACAAGCAGATGCTATTTTGGTTCACCATGGTTTTTTTGGAAGGGGGAATCCCAACCTATAACGGGAATGAAAAAGCGTCGTATAGGCGCGCTACTAGCTAATGATATTAATTTATTTGGCTATCACTTACCACTCGATATTCATCCGGCAATAGGCAATAACGCGCAACTGGCAAAGTTATTAGATATTGAAATAGTGGCTGGGCTTGAGCCAGTTACAAATAGCGTAGCAATGAAAGGACGTTTAAAAACGCCTCTAAATGGTGAAGATTTTGCAAATAAAATAGCAAAAGTACTTAATCGGGCCCCACTCACAAGCTTAGTACGCTCAGCTAAAATTGAAACTATTGCACTGTGCACCGGTGGAGGGCAAGGGTATATTGATTTAGCTGCAGAGCAAGGTATTGACGCGTATTTAACCGGTGAGGCATCAGAGCAAACAATTCATAGCTCTCGTGAGCAAAATATTGATTTTTTTGCAGCAGGGCATCATGCAACAGAGCGCTATGGTGTAAAAGCTTTGGGTGAGTTATTAGCGCAAGAGCATGGTTTTGATGTGATATTTATAGATATAGATAACCCAGTTTAACTAGGCTATCTATTAGCTAACCTGAACTTTGGTTGAAATAGATTTTATTGTCCAGAGTTCAGGTTAGGATTATATAAGTTACAGCGCCTCTGGATCTATCCAGCGGCGCAAACTTATCCATGTATTTCCTACTACTTCGTGACTATATTGCGTAACCACAAGTAAGGCTTGAGCATTTGGAATAAACAGCTTGCTCCACGGCAGCGCTGCAAAATTATGGTAATCAGTGGCTGCGGTTATGACTTTAATGCCTTGAGCATTAAATAAGTCTTTGGCACGGGGCATGTGCAGTACAGATGTTACTAGTGCAACTTTAAAGTCGACTAATTTTGATGCGAGTAACTTAGCTTCTTCACCGGTATCCATTGCTTTTGGGTTTTGGAATATACGGCTTTTATTAATTCCTAAACTCACCGCTGTTTGATACATAAGCCCGCTATTAGTGGTATTTTGATAGCCCCCGCCTGAAACTATAAGCTCTGCATTAGGGTAGTACTTGGCAAGTTTTACACCTTCGACTAAGCGCGTTAGCGCACAATTACCTAATTGATTATTTGAACTTAAAGCCGAATTTGGGTTTATGTCGCAACCTAGCACGACTATTTTGTCTATTTTAGGGTGCTTTAGGGCATTAAATGCAAGCGACGCAGGTTCATTATTTTGGATAATTAAATTGGCGATAAAGGGTGTACTCAATGCAAGTAATACAATTAAGCTTAAAGTAGATAAGAAGAGAGCTGATTTACGGCCTTTAAATGCGAGTAGGAGCATTAGACACGCAAATAAACCAAATAGAGGTAGTGGCATAAGTAAACCACCAATCATTTTTTTAATAATAAACATAATAAGCAACATAAAAACAAGAGTATTGCTTTATGTTACTCATTAGATTGCGATTTATCGACCGTTATTTAGCTTACAGGTATTTAAAAAATGGCGATAAACAGGGTTATCTTTCATATCTTTTTTCATTGCTAAGTACATCGGTCGAGTAAGCCCAAGCGCACCTAGCGGGATGGACTTTATTAAACCTTGGCTTTCATAAGGGGTAACTAGCCAATCAGGTAATGCAGCAACACCCATACCAGCACTCACTAATTGAAAAATAAGGAGTCCTTGATCAACTGTTTTTAAGGTGCCATCGAAACGTGCATTTTGAATAAAGTATTTAAAAATATCTTGGCGTTCGCGCGGGATAGGGTATGAAATAATGGTTTCGTTTTTCAAATCAAGCGCTGTTACATATGCTTTTTTAGCAAGTTCATGATCAGGCGCCACAATAAGCTTCAGTTTAAAATCAAACAAGTGCGCGTATTCTAATGTGTCGGGTTCACGTATATCAGACGTCAAAACTAAGTCGAGTTCATCGTTTAGTAGGTCAGGAATAGCGTCATAACTAAAACCACGCTCGTAATCAATTTTTATATCAGGCCAAAAGTTATTAAATTCTTTGATCGTAGGCAATAACCAATGAAAACATGCATGGCATTCCACACTTAAACGCAGTTGAGAAATAGGCTGGTTTAAGCTTTCTTTTAAACGGCATTTAGTCGCTTCCATTTTTGGTAATATTTCGTGAGCTAACTCAAGTAATAACATTCCTTGGGGCGTAAAGCGGACTGGCTGAGTTTTACGTTCGAATAATTGGCAATCTAATTTATTCTCTAAATCTTTGATTTGATGAGATAAAGCAGACTGTGTTAAAAATAATTCTCGTGCTGTATTAACCAAAGATCCTGTTTCTTTTAGGGTTGCTATGGTTTTTAAATGTTTAATACCAATCATCTTTAAAAATTCTCATGGAAAAAGTGAGTTTAGCTCAGATTAATTACATACTACGCCTATATAAAAAACGTTTCAACGTCTAGATGGCTAAAGTTTTGCTGTTTATTGTCATAAATTTATTAAAAATTTAAATTTCTAATGATAGAAGTCATTTAATACTGACTTTACAAGTTTTATATGAGTTTGCTTCATGTTGAATCAGAGGAAGGAAAAATAATATATATTTTAACTGGACGTAATTTTTTGCGTCGAAAATAACTGCTCGAGATAGATTTATTATCCATAGTTCAGGTTATCTAAGGATGATTTAGTCGTGGTGTGAAGTGTGTAGTGAGCTCGATAACTACTTCTGCGTTACTTTAGAGGCTTACATCCATGTAAAAATAAGTAAAACCGATTAACAAAGAGTAAAATCGGCTATATTATAGGGGGTTATTTATTAATAATATGGCTTCGTTTGCGCTGACAGGTTTTGATTTTAAAAATCCTTGCCCAAAATCGCATTGCGTCGATTGTAATATAGTTAGTTGTTCTACAGTCTCTATCCCTTCAGCTACGACAGCAAATTTTAATGATTGCGCCAGAGATAAAATAGCCTCAACCAACGGGTTAGTTGAATCTTGAAGGTGGTCAATAAAACTCTTATCAATTTTTAAAACATGAATCGGAAGTTGATGTAAATAGCCTAATGCAGAGTATCCAGTGCCAAAATCATCTAAACAGAGCTTAACTTTTAGAGGGGATAGGCCTTCTATAATTTGCGTTGCTAGATCTAAATTCTCTATTAAACCTGATTCTGTAATTTCTAGGCATAAAGAACCCAAAGGCAATTGATATTTGTTGTAAATAGCATGAATTTGCGCAACAAAATCAAGACTAGCAAAATGCCGAGATGATACATTAACTGTAATTTTTAAGAATCGATGACCTTGCTGGTGCCAGTCTGAAATTTGTTGGGCAGCTAAATCGAGCAAGTGCAAATCAAGGTTTATAATCTGCCCAGTGGTTTCAGCAATAGGAATAAAGTCATTCGGTGAAACAAAGCCTTTTTTAGGGTGATGCCAACGAACTAAGGCTTCAAAACCAATGACTTCACTTTCAGCGATGGTAAAAATTGGTTGAAAATAGAGTTCAAATTCGTTGTGCTCAATACCGTGTTGCAAATCGTTTTCGATATCAGCATGAGTCTTAAGCTTTTTACGCATGGTATTATTAAAAAACTTAACTTGCCCACGACCTGTCGATTTAGCCTCGTACATAGCGGCGTCAGCTTGTTGAAGTAATATATAAGCTTTATCATTTATATTATCACTATATGCAATACCGATACTGGTTGAAGCTTGTAATAAATGACCATCAACATCGATTGGTTTTGAAAGTACAGTTTGAATCCGTTTAAGCGCTTCGTTGACTTGGTTCCGATGCGTAATATTTTCCATGAAAATAGCAAACTCATCGCCACCTAAACGGGCAAAGGTATCGGTATTACGAACGGTGGCTTTAATTAATTCACATATTCGAATTAAGAAGTGGTCACCAACTTCATGGCCTAGAGAATCATTAATACTCTTAAATCGGTCAAAATCTAAATATAACAACGCATGGCTGGTGCCTTTTTTGGCACGTGTTAGTCTTAATATAGCGTGCTTCGCACGTTCTATTAATAGTGAACGATTAGCTAGTCCAGTCAATTCATCGTGTAAAGCACGGTGTTCAAGCTCCTGGCGAGCAAGTTGCCTATCTATTGCCATGCTAATTTGACGGCTCACATACGTTAATAATGAGCTGTCATGCTCACTGTAATGTAAAGACTTATCATAACTTTGAACAACAATAACACCACTGATACGTTCATTTGCTTTAAATGGTACGCCCAACCAAGACTCGGATTGTCGGCCTATCATTTTGAAGTGGCCATCTGCTATTTGTTGTTTGTAATCTTTTTTTGTAAAAAGTAATGGCTGATCTTTTTGTAGTAAATAATATGAGGCAGTGTCTTTAAGTTGCTCTTTTGAAAATTTTTGATGGGTGCTTGTTTGAATACCCTCTTCAACAATGTAGACAATGTCGAGTATATCTACTTGTTTATCGTAAAGTGCAATAAAAAAATTATCTGCACGTAACAAGCTATTAATTATAGCGTGAAGAGATTCAAAAAAAGTATCTAGGTCACTGGCTTTATAAGTTAAGTTAGCTATTTGCAAAAGACTATTTTCAAGTTTTTGCGCATTATTTAATTGCTCAACAGTTTGTTGTAAATTATTGACAGTATTAACTTGGTTTATTTTGGCACTAAGTAAATGTGCGACAGTGGTGAGTATTTCAAGGTGGGCATTAGTAAAATAGTTCTTAATGGGATGTTCACAATCAATTACCCCTAAAATTTGCTCTTTATATATAAGAGGAACACATAATTCTGACTGAGCAGGGCGTTCATCTGCTATATAGCGGCTATCAGTACTTACATCACCAAGCATCACTGCTTCACCGGTGCGTGCAACAAAGCCCGAAATTCCCTCACTAAACTGTATTACCTTTCGTTGCGCTCTATATTTGTAGCGTTGATGGGGATCCCCATAGATGCAACTTGGTTTAATATAGAAGCTGAGTCATCGGCAAGGTAGATAACACAATCAACAAAGCCAAGTCTATTAACGACTTGAGTTGTTACGTATTCTAGTAACTCTTCTAGAGTATCAAGCTGTAATAAACTAGATGAAAACTGATTAATGATACTAAGCTGTTCAGTTTTTATTTCCAGAGCTTCATTGGTATCGACTTTGTTCGACATAGGCAGCTAATTTTATTCTTTATATTTATAAACACAGCGACTAAGTTAACGTAAACTTTATCTTTCTACAAAATAAAACGATGAATGCTTTTTATGAGCTGTAAAGTTTTATTTAATAGTGGAGCTGAGTCCATTATTTTTAATAAGGTCTTTACTCGAAAACCTCCTATGCCTATGATCGGATAAATTCAGCCGTGGAATAAAAAAATGATTAGTAAAACTAAAGATGCAATCACAACACTCACTATAACTCGACCAGATGACTGGCATGTTCACTTACGTGATGGCGATCAGCTAAAAGATACCGTTCGCGATATTAGTCGTTATATGGGTCGTGCGATTATTATGCCTAACTTGGTTCCTCCGGCAACATGTACTGATACAGCACTTGAATACCGTGCACGTATTATGGCGGCAGGTCCTCAAGGTGATTTTAAGCCATTAATGGTTTTGTATCTTACTGATAAAACAACACCTGAAGAAATTAAAAAAGCTAAAGAAACAGGTAAAATAGTTGCGGCTAAACTTTACCCTGCAGGCGCTACAACAAATTCTGACTCCGGTGTGACTTCCGTTAAAAATATTTACTCAGTACTAAAAGCAATGCAAGAAGTGGGGATGCTTTTATTGGTTCACGGTGAAGTTACTGATTCGTCGATAGATATTTTTGATCGAGAAAAGGTATTTTTAGATACAATTTTAGGTGATGTTGTTAGCGATTTCCCTGAACTTAAAATTGTACTAGAGCATATTACAACGAAAGATGCGGTAGAGTTCGTAGTAAATGCACCGGATAATGTAGCGGCTACTATTACAGCTCATCATTTACTTTATAATCGTAATCATATGTTAGCAGGGGGGATACGTCCCCATTATTACTGTTTACCAATATTAAAACGTAATACACACCAACAAGCATTAATGGCTGCAGCAATAAGTGGCAATAAAAAATTCTTTTTAGGAACTGATTCGGCTCCGCATTATAAAGACAAAAAAGAAGCTGCTTGCGGTTGTGCTGGGGCATACACAGCTCACGCTGCGATTGAATTATACGCCGAGGCATTTGAAGAAGCTGGTGCACTGGATAAATTAGAAGGTTTTGCTAGTCACTTTGGTCCTGATTTTTATGGTGTTATGCGTAATCAAGATACAATAACACTACAAAGAAATCCTTGGAGAGTTCCCGCTAGCTATTCGCTAGGTGATTCGCAAGTTGTTCCCATTAAAGCCGAAGACATGATTGAATGGGAAGTGAGTTAATCATTCAGTAAATCAGCTTAAATTTTATAAATTATTATGTGATTTTTACTTGCGCTGATCATTGTACAAATTTTGTTTTGATCAAATATTTCGCATTTAAAATACGCGACTGATTCTAAAAAGAGTAACCGAATAGTATTTTTTTGTATTAAAATTAGCCGTTTAGACATTATTTAATAAAAAAATATATTTTTAATAAATAATGTCTAATTAATAGAGCGAAATAAAAAATAATGTGTTAATCTTAACTTGCTTTGAGTTTTTGCGTATTGAATTTACGGATATTGTGCTGCGTTTAAGGTTACCGGTTAGGTTATTACTTCTTCCTGTACTATACCTCCATTTTGTGGGCATTGACTCGGGGAGGATATTGCCATAATAATATGGCTGAATTTTAATTATTGACTTACAGGAAAATTTAGTATGTCGGTTACTGGTAAAGTAAAGTTTTTCAACGAAGCTAAAGGCTTTGGTTTCATTGAACAAGAAAATGGTCCTGACGTGTTTGTACATTTCAGCGCAATCACTGGTTCTGGTTTTCGCACTCTTAGCGAAGGTCAAGCAGTGACATTCAGCATCAAGCAAGGTCAAAAAGGCCCTGAAGCTGAGAACGTAGAAGCAGCATAATTTATTATGTGAACCTTCGTTCAACGTGGTGAAACAGTTATCTGTTTCACCATAATTCCTTTGTTAATACTATTAAATCTTCCTCACTATCTCCTATAAAGCTATCAATTATTACACTGCATACTTAAATTAATTAATTTTAAAGCGCTGATATTTGTTAAATGCATCTTTATTGTTCAAGTAGCAATATTCTTTGAGCATTTGGTTGATCAAGTCGTCAAGCGAAATACCACGTGTATTAAATAACAGGATTATCTTTTTGCTATTAAAGTTTATTATTTTTCTGAGTTAAATTTTATTCTTAGAGATTTTTTTGCGACACGATTTTTTATCTAGTGCTCTCGTTAGCGGCTAAAGCCTTACATTCCTTATAGTCATATCGATCTACATAAGCACTTTATCAATTCAACGAATAAAATAACCATTTAACCTATTTGAAGTTTATTCTTTTTGTCGACACGATTTTCTTATATCAAAATAGAACACTTAATTAAGCGAATTGCTATTATGCATTTTCTTGGCGTTAAATTGACCCCATTTCTAAGCAGACTTTTATCATAAATCGAACAAGTAAAGCTTCATGTCCTACTTTCAGCCCTTATCTATTTATACAACAAAGAGTCAATTACCTCTAGCAAGACCCTTTGAATAGAATGTATTTGGCATTTATGCATTGTTATCGCCTTTATGAGCACAACGGCACTACAGTAAGCATTGCTGTGTGTGATTGAGCTACGGTATTAAAATTAAAAAATTAAACTTCAACAGCTTTTAGTTATTATAAGACTACCTTAAAGCATAGTAGCGAGCTATGTAACGAGGTGAAATGATATAGTTTTCACAGAGCCTACCATAAAAATTGTAATTGAATTAAATAGATCATATTCAAGATAGGTGACTAACGTTGATTGTAGTAACAACTTCAAGCTGCTCAGATTGGAGTATGGTATTTCATTGAAAGCTTGTTCCTAAAATTAGCCATCCCTGATACATGCCCAGCAAAAGATAAATTCAAATATTTGGACAACTTCTGAGAGTAATAAATTAATAACTAATTGCACACTGTGCATCATTTGGTTTGTAACCAACCACTTTACTCTCCATTAATATTGGGTAATGGAAATATTAATATGCGATATTCGAAGTGAATATTAATTCAATATAAAGGCATTTTGTGATGTTTTCTTGTGCGATAAACGGTTTGTTTTTTCAGATGAAGCGTTTAAAACCAGTTAAAAAGGCATAAAGTTGGCCAAAAAAACTTATATGAGAAATAAGTATATTTTTTTGTTTTTTTTCAGGGCGAATTCATTTTCAATTGAATGTTGCATTTTTGTTGTTTTTATAAGGGCGACACCCAATAAACATACCCCTTAAAAGGCTTTGATAGAAATATTAAGAATAAGACTGGTTACAATATTGTTAACATTTGGTATGCAGTCCTTTAGTGTAAGCTTTGAACAGGCTATTTATTTACTGAGATAAGCAAACATCAAGTTGACAGCGCTTATTGCATTTAGCATTATTGGAAGGTTGATATCTATTAAAAGATATCAGGGTTGTCTTCCTTATGGGTTGATAATTAAATTATAAAAGTAACATTACTTAATTGGTTGGGAACTATGTCTGTTAAAATCAGAAAGAGTCTTGTAGCAACTGCGTTGGTTGGCGCATTTGCATTTGCAAGCAGCAATGTGATTGCAGATCCTTTGAATGACGTGCAAAAAGCAGGTCAACAAATTCAAAAGGCTGCTGTTAAGTCTCAAACTAAAATTGACAATGTATATGGTCAAACTCAAGAGCTAATCGCTGAGTACCGTAGCATCGTTGATGAGACTGAACTTATGAAAGTGTATAACGATCATGTATCACGCTTGGTTGATAGCCAAAATGCGTCTATTGAATCGTTTGATCGTCAAATCGCTACTATTGATAACACTAAACAAAACGTTGTGCCTTTGATGTATCGCATGATCGATACGCTTGAGCAATTCATCAAAGCGGACGTTCCATTTAATCTTGAAACGCGTTTAGGACGTGTTGAAAGACTACGTGAAATCATGGTTTCTGCGTCTGTAACGACGTCTGAAAAATTCCGTCAAGTACTTGAAGCTTACACTATTGAAACAGCATACAGTTCACTTGTATCTGCTTCACAAGGTACATTAGAAGTTGATGGTAAGAGCATTAACGTTGATATCGGTCAATTAGGTCGTATCACGTACGTTGCTCAATCTTTTGACTTGAAACATGCTTGGGTGTGGGATAACAACACTAAACAGTGGAAAGAATTAGGTGAAGAATACCTAAAACCTGTTAAAGAAGTTATTCGTATGGCGCGTAAGCAAGCGACATTAGAACTTGTTAAACTACCTATCTTTGGCGCGGAGTAATCAATAATGAAGAAACTATTTAAAGGTTTTGCTGTTGCAGCAGTACTAACTGTTTCTGCAGGTACCGCGCTTAATGCACATGCAAATACTGGAGCTCTAGATAAAATCCTTGAGCAAGTAAAGCAAGAGCGTATCTCTGAAGGTAAAATTAATAAGCAACGTGAGCAAGAGTTCTTATCTGAACGTGCTGACAAGCAATCATTACTTAACAAAGCTAAAAGCCAACTTGCTTCTGAAAAAGCACGTGGCGTTAGTTTAGCTAAGCAATATGCACAAAATGAAAATACTTTAGCAGAGAAAGAGCAAGCTCTTCAAAGCGCACAAGGTACTTTAGGTGAAATGTTTGGTGTTGTACGTCGTGCAGCTCAAGACGCTATCGGTTCGATCGAAGCATCACTTGTTAGTGCTGAAAAGCCAGGTCGTGCTGAAATATTACGTTCATTAGCTGCTGCTAAAGAACTTCCAACTGTTCGTGAATTAGAAGAACTTTGGATTTCACTACAAACAGAAATGACTGAATCAGCTAAAGTTTCAACATTCGAAACTGAAGTTGCTGGCCTTGATGGTAACCCGTCAATGAAGAAAGTAACGCGTATCGGTAACTTTAACTTAGTTACAGACGATGGTTACTTAATTTATTCACCAGAGACTAAGTCTATCCAGCCTCTAGGTAAGCAACCAGATGGTTACATTTTAGACGGTATCACAGCGCTTGAAAATACATCTCCAGATAACTACGCTGGTGTTTATATTGACCCGACTCGTGGTGCTATCTTACGTATCAATACTCAAAAAGCGACCCTTATGGAATACTTCCATCAAGGTGGCGTAGTTGGTTATATCATCACAGCCCTACTAGGCCTAGGTATGCTAATTACTCTAATTCGCTTTGTTGACCTTACGCTTACTACTAGTAAGATTAAGAGCCAACTTAAAAATGTTGCTACACCGAATACAAATAACCCACTGGGTCGTATTCTTAAAGTGTACCATGACAACAAGAACCAAGATGTTGAAAACCTTGAGCTTAAACTTGATGAAGCGATTCTACGTGAAACGCCACGCATCGAAGCTGGTATCAATATAATCAAGATTCTTGCTGCAATCGCACCATTACTAGGTCTACTAGGTACTGTAATCGGTATGATCTTAACGTTCCAAACAATCACATTGTTCGGTACGGGTGATCCGAAGATCATGGCAGGTAACATCTCTCTAGCACTTGTAACTACAGCGCTAGGTCTAATTGCTGCATTACCACTAATTCTACTTCATGCTCTAGTAGCTGGTCGTAGTAAGTCGGTATTACACATCCTTGATGAGCAAAGCGCGGGTATCGTTGCTACTCACGCGGAGAAGGAGAAAGCCTAATGCTAGTCCTGATGGAGATATGGGAATCTATCAGGGATTTTGTTGGCACAGGCGGCCAGGTTTTATACGTGGTCGCGATAGCACTCTTTCTGATGTGGGTTTTAATGATTGAGCGCTATTGGTTCTTACTTGCAGAGTTTCCTCGCACAGCGAAAGAAATTGTAGCAAAGTGGGATGCCCGCCAAGACACTACGTCTTGGTACGCACACAGAATCCGTGAAGCATGGATTTCTGAAGCGTCTGAAAAATTAGATCAGCGTATGTTGTTGATTAAGACATTAGTAGCTGTTTGTCCTTTAATAGGCTTACTTGGTACTGTTACTGGTATGATCTCGGTTTTCGAAACCATGGCCAACCAGGGTACAGGTAACGCAAGATTAATGGCATCAGGTATTTCAATGGCAACAATCCCGACAATGGCTGGAATGGTTGCGGCACTATCTGGAGTATTTTTTAGCTCACGTCTTGAGACAAAAGCTAAAATGGTGAAAGCCAAACTTATTGATAGTATGCCTCATCACTAGAGAGAGAATTAAATATGGCACGTAAACAACGTTTTCGTGAAGAAGAAGAAGCAGCGGTTGATATGACGCCAATGCTTGACATCGTATTTATCATGCTTATTTTCTTTATCGTAACTACATCGTTCGTTAAAGAGGCTGGTATCGAGGTCAATAAACCAAAAGCTGCCCAAGCTACTAAGCAAAAAAATGCTAACATTTTTATTGCTATCCGTAGTAACGGCGAAATCTGGATTGATAAACAGCAGGTTGATGTTGAACGTATTTCAGCAAAAATCGAAAGTTTATTAGCAGAACAACCTACTGAAGTTGTGATTTTGCAAGCTGATAAAGAAGCAAAACATGGCGTAGTGGTTAAAGTTATGGACCAGATTAAAGCGACGGGTGATAACCTGAGAATTTCAATAGCTGGAGATCAGTAATGATTCGTTTTCTGTTTTCACTGATTGCAGGTGGGGCAGTTACTTTCGGCTTGTTCTACTTCATGGCTTTCCTCATCTCTGGTGGGGCTGACCGTAATACGGAACAAAAAGAGCAGATCATAGTCGAAATAATGACGAATCCGCCTGAATCTAAGGTGCAGGAGAGGAAGCGTGTACCGCCTCCGCCTCCTCCGCCGCCAAAGCAGCCGCCTAAACCGCAGCCGCCACAGCCGGAAAATAACAGTCCAACACCTGGTGCTATGTCATTTAATATGGGAAGCATTGATGTTGGTAGTTCGGCAGGTGGACTAAGTGGTCCTGGTGCATTTGGACGTGATGGTGATGCGACACCTATCGTTCGTATAGAACCAAAATATCCAACGCAAGCAGCACGTGATGGTAAAGAAGGTTGGGTTCAACTTTCGTTCACAATTGATGAGTTAGGTGGAGTAACTGACGTTGAAGTAATTGACGCCGATCCAAAACGTATCTTTGACCGTGAAGCTAAGCGCGCATTGCGTAAGTGGAAGTACCGTCCTAAGATCATTGACGGGAAACCTCAAATACAACCGGGTTTACAAGTTCAATTAGACTTTAAACTTAACCAAGGCAATTAAGGAGGCGAGTAATGAGAAATTTTTCTAAAGTAACTGCTCTTGCGATTCTTATGTCTGTGTCAGGTGCTACATTAACAGCATCTGTTTTAGCGGCGCCAGACTACGCAAAGATTGAAGAGCGTAAGAAAGCAAAAACTAAAATCATGGGCGAGCGTACTGGTAAAAAGGTAATTAAAGCGTTTGATTTGTACGGTGAAGAAAAAGTTGAAGAAGCAATTGTTCTGCTAAAAGATATTGATCCATCTAATGACTTTGATAAGGCGACTGTAAATCGTTACTTAGGTAGCATGTACGCGCAGGTAGAAAAGTATGATGAAGCGATTAAATATACTAAGCAGGCGGTTGCGCCAGATGTTTTAAACTTTGCTGATCAGGAACAATCCCTTAAGTTATTAGGCGATTTACTTATTGGTACTCAAAAGTATCAAGAAGCTAAAAAAGCATATTTAGCATGGATTGATTTTACGGGCGATGAAGATCCGAAAGTTTACACACGTATTGCGCAAGCTAACTACGAGTTGAAACAATTTCGTGATGTTTTCGGTCCAGCAGACAAAGCAATTTCGCTTCAAAAGGAGCCGAACAAAGCTCCTTACCAATTAAAGTTAGGCTCTTACTTCGAGCTTAAAGACTATAATAATATGGTCAAAGTTGGTGAAGAAATTGTTCGTGTTTGGCCTGATGATAAAAAAGCTTGGGTTAGTTTAGGTAAATATTACCTACAAACTGAAAACTACAAAAAAGGTCTTTCGACCATGGAAGTAGCATTCAACCAAGGTTTTTTTGAAGCTGAAGTCGATTACAAAGTATTGTCTAACTTCTATTCTTTAAATGAAATTCCTTTTAAAGCGGCTGTTACGCTTGAGAAGGCTATTAAAGAAAAGAATGTTAAACGTACTAAGCAAAACGTTAGCGCGATTGCGAGTAATTACCATCGTTCTAAAGATCTCGTTAAAGCTGCTAAGTATTATGAAGAAGCTGCTAAATTTGATGAAGACGCTGAGCTTTACCGCAAAGCAGGTTCATTACTTTTACAGTCTGAAAAATTTAGTGCTGCTGTTGTTCGTTTGAACAAAGCATTAGAGCTAGGCTCTGATAAAAAGGGCACTATTTACTCAGATTTAGCTGAAGCATATTATTACCAAGGCAAGTACAAGCAAGCTCATGCTGCTATTACTAAAGCCATGGATGACCCACGCACTCGCAAGTTTGCAAAGGGTTGGGCTACATACATTAAAGATAAAGCCGCTCGCAACGGTGTTAAAATTTAATTTTTATTAGCTAAAGCAACTTTTAAAAAGCCCCTCTGGGGCTTTTTTTATTGGAATTACTATGTATAAAAAGCTCTCTTTTTCATTACTACTGTGCCTATTTTTAGCCGCATGTTCAAAGCAGCCTCAACCTTATGAGTCATTTGAAGATGCACAAGTCGGTTTAAAAACTTTAAACATGGCGCTTGTACTATCAGGCGCTAATAAAACAGATAATATTACTAAAGAGCAATTGGTCTTTTCTGATGCATATTTAGCTAAACGCCATACTATTTATCAGAACTTAATGGGCATGGAGCTTAATCTCAATCAAATAGCACAAGTAAATTACTTGGTTATTGCCGAGCGTTTTCCTGAGCGCTATTTTAATTGGCCGGCTCAAGTAGATGTATTAAAGAACATGCTTGCTTTTGAAGGCACAAAAAACACACCGGATAATGTTATTACCTGGCTTAAGTTAACCCAAGAAACGTTAGACAGTGCTAAACAAAGCAATTTAAAACTGAATAAAGTTGAACTTGCATTGTTACAAAGTTATGTATTGAGTGCGATAGGCACTAACGACGTTCAACCAGCGCTTAAGAGCCATATAAGGGCTTTTAGCGATTATTTAGCTAGTTACAGGCCCAGGGGAGTGTTGGTCTAAGAGGCCTGCCAAATGGAACCCAGTGGTATCAGAGCAAACTTAATTACTTTAGTGGCGAAGTACATTCACCATTAGAATGGGTTACTCTTTTAAATGAAAAAATAAAAGTATTAGATCGTGTTGCATTCGACAGTAAACAGCCAACTTCTCACCAGAAATCGTTTTTAGTTCAGTATTTATCTAATGAAAAATTAATAGAAGGCTTGGATTGGCAGGCTAACTATCAAGATTTACCTGCAATGGCGAGCAATATGGACATGTCTGATAAAGATAAAGCATTGATGCTTGCGATGATGGAATCAGATATAGGTATTCACTATCATGCGTGGACTTTGCCTCAAGCAAAGGTGAACCTTGTAAAGCGCCTAAAAATGAGTCCAGAAGAGGCTCAGTATTTAGTTGAAGATATAATTCTCTACCCTGGGCAATCATTTAGTTTTATAAAGCAAATGATGTAATGATGTGAAAGTGCGCTTATGGTGCGCACTTTATACATCGTTGAGTTGCAGGGTCTTGCTCAAGTAACTTTGCTGATATTTTTTCTTCGCAGTCACAACAGTAACCATATTGGCCAATCTCTATTTGGCTAACGGCAGCTTCTAATTTAGTCATACGACTAATTAAAATAGCATACTCCGGACCTAACTTTTCTGCTGCACAGTCTAACCATTCATTGTTGGCTTTATTATCTAAAATTTGTATTAAATGGTGATGTGCAGGGTAGGCTGATTTAGAAAGCATAGTTAATATATTTAATTTAACTTGCGCTATTTCATCGTTCAGTCTTTGTTGATGATGCATTATCAGTACAACCTTATTAAATTGGCTTTACGTTATACTGATATTATCTATAAGCTTTAAGTTAGCTGTTATGATTTGAATCAAGTTGCGGTGCTTTGGCGTATTTATTTAATACGCTTGCCACATCTTCTTTACTTTTTAAACGTCTGATTTCATCAAATAAATCGATAGCTTGTGGGTATTGGCGTTTTAGGTAACCAAGCCATTGTTTAGTACGTGACGCAAAATATTTTTCATTCTTTGCAGGGTCTTGATGGATAGCAGAGTGGATTAAGTGATAAATAATATGCTCCCACTCAAGTCCATCGTATTGTTCATTATTTACATGAGCTTTAATTTTTTTGCTAAATCAGGGTGCGAAAGGGCGCCACGACCAAGCATTAAATCAGTACATCCACTTCGTTTTTGGCAAAGCATTGCGTCTTCTACTTGCCAAATTTCACCATTGGCAACAACGGCAATATTTTTATCTTTTATTATTGGTGGAATTTTTTCCCAATAAGCAGGCGGATTATAGCCATCACGTTTGGTGCGAGCATGTATTGCAATGCTATTTGCTCCAGCACTGACAACCGCATCTACAATTTCTTGGCTGTTACTATCATCATCAAATCCTAAGCGGATTTTTGCACTAACTTCATGCTGATCATCTACAGCGTCTCGGACTGCTTTAATAATCGTATACATGTGGTCAGGATCTTTAAGCAGCACAGCCCCGCCTCGACTACGGTTAACCGTTTTTGCAGGGCAACCAAAATTAAGATCAACACCGTGAGAACCTAATGCTATAGCTCTAATCGCATTTTCTGCTAAAGGGTTTGCTTCTTGTCCGAGTAGTTGGATACGCACAGGCGTTCCTGCTCGCGTAAAACCATTATTATGTAATTCAGGGCAATAGCGGTGAAAAACTTTATCGGGTAAACATGTTTCAACCACTCTTACAAACTCGGTAACGCATAAATCGAACCCACCGATGTCGGTGAGTAATTGACGCATTTTAAAATCGACAACACCTTCCATAGGCGCTAAAACAAGTTTCATAAGGTGATTATTTCTGAGAAAAACAGGACGCATAGTTTACCTGTAAATCTTACATTGATAAATCTGTAATTACCGACCATATTTAATGAAGTAAGTGCAAAAGCAAATATTATGAAAATAATTGAAAGTTTTTATTTTTGTGCGGGTCTACTTAAGCATACAAGCAATTTAAAAATACATTTATATTGCTGAGATTTACAATCCTTGATTAAAGAGAGTCATAAAATGAATACAGTTAGAAAAAATACAATCGCGTTAACTTTAGGTGCAGTAGTTGTTGGCTCTGCAAGTTTTGTATCTGCTGATGTACAAGCTAACCCATTTGAGTTTCAACAATTAGTGACAGGTTATCAACTAGATGCTGCTGAAGGTAAATGTGGTGAAGGTAAATGTGGCGGCGATGCAAAAGGTAAAAAAGAAGGCAAGTGCGGCGAAGGCAAATGTGGCGGCGATGCAAAAGGTAAAAAAGAAGGCAAGTGCGGCGAAGGCAAATGTGGCGGCGATGCCAAAGGTAAAAAAGAAGGCAAGTGCGGCGAAGGTAAATGTGGCGGCGATGCAAAAGGTAAAAAAGAAGGCAAGTGCGGCGAAGGTAAATGTGGCGGCGACGCAAAAGGTAAAAAAGAAGGTAAGTGCGGCGAAGGTAAATGTGGTGGCCGTTAATATCTTACTTTAAATAAGGTATGCTAAAAGGGCCTTAAGGCCCTTTTTTGTTAAGTTAGAGGTAGTTATGACAAAAACTAAAAGTATAGATTTCGGAATGGTTGGTCTTGGCCTCCGACGAGAAATGCTTAATGAACTGCTTGAACACGTACCTAATCAAGTAGATTTTTTAGAAGTTGCACCAGAGAATTGGCTAAAATTAGGTGGGCGCTTTAAGAAACAGTTTAAAACATTAACAGATGCAAATAATTTTGTGTGCCATGGATTGTCACTTTCTATCGGCTCGCCCGAGCCACTGGATGTTGAATTTGTTAAATCTTTAAAAGTTTTTTTAAAGAGCACAATATAAAATTTTTTAGTGAGCACTTAAGTTACTGCTCTGGCGCGGGCCATATGTATGACTTAATGCCAATTCCGTTTACTCAAGATGCGATAGCACACGTTGTACCACGTATTAAGCAAGTTCAAGATATACTTGAGCAACAAATTGCGATAGAAAATGTTTCTTATTATGGTGCTCCTGGGCAGCAATTATCAGAGCTTGAATTTACGAATACTATTTTAGAGCAAGCTGACTGTAAGCTTTTACTCGATGTGAATAACATTTACGTTAATTCGATAAATCATGGCTATAACGCGCAAGCATTTTTAACAGGGTTACCTTCTGAGCGTATTGCTTATGGACACGTTGCAGGGCACTACAATGAGGCTGATGACTTAATAGTTGATACACATGGCGCAGATGTCATTGATCCTGTGTGGAAGCTACTTGATAAGGCGTACGAAGTACATGGTGTGTTTCCAACTTTGCTTGAGCGTGACTTTAATATCCCTACTATGAATGTGTTAACCAAAGAGTTGGATATAATTCATGGGCTGCAAGCTAAATACCTTAATTCAAGTGTTTCAAAACAACGAGCTTAATATAAGCCTTTATAAACATTAAAAGAGTGCCTAGTGATGAGCTTTATTGAAATACAAAACGAATTTATGGCGCATATTCGCGAGCCTAAAAAAATAAACGGCCCAGCGGTATTGAAGATAGACGTATGGCCATTTATCGCGATCTATTTTTTAATAATATTGAAGGTTTTGTATCATCAGGTTTTCCGGTGTTAAAAACCTTATACACAGACAAACAATGGCATTCCCTCGTACGTCAGTTCTTTAGCGAATATGATTGTCATTCGCCGTACTTTTTAGATATAGCAGGGGAGTTTATTAATTACTTATCAAGTGATTATAAAATGAATAAACACGACCCCGTGTTTATGCTAGAGCTTGCTCATTACGAATGGGTAGAGCTAGATGTATCGATTGCACATGAAGATGAGCAAGCGCAAAAACTACAAACAACAGCACTCACTAGTTCTGCTTTGTATTTATCTAACGCTGCAAGAAATTTAAGTTATCAATTTCCGGTTCAAAATATCAGCACAGAGTTTATACCTAAAGAGCCATCAACTCAGCCTAATTACTTTGTTGTATATAGAGACGAAAATGATGATGTGCAGTTTTTAGCAACAAATGCGATGACAGCTTTGCTATTGTCAATCATAGAGGTAAGTGAAGGTGCGACATTTGACAACGTTTGCCAACAGGTATTAGCTCACGCTCCACAATTTAATGCAGAGCAAATTGCTCAAGGTGCGTTGGTTACCCTTAATGCAATGGTTGAACGCGGTGTCATTGTGACAAAAAATCAAGATTAAGGTCTTTATTGATAATTTTACATCGTCTATTATGACAGCCTTATTTGCCGTGCTTAATAAAAGGTTGTACCAATGTCAGATGATAAAGACTTTAAAGATCCGTTCAACGCTACTTACTTTCTTGCATTTTTAGCTATATTTGCAGGAATTGGTTGTTTAAATGCAATTTTAGGTTGGATCACTAGCTTAACCTAAAATGCATAGCGTTTATTAAGGCTGTTGTTTACTTCAGCCTTGAACCTCTTTATTTTTAATTACCCCGCTTAAACTATAATAACGTCAAACTCGCATTTAAAGGTCAGTTAAGGTTATAATCACCTGCTTTGTAATATAAATAATTGAGCAGTTAAAATTATGACTCAAGTAACACCAGCAATTATCAAAAACAGCATCACTACAATTGCTGATTATCCAAAAGCGGGCATTATGTTTCGCGATGTAACTACTTTAATGGCAAATCCAGAAGCCTTTAAAGCCACAATTGACGCTTTTATCGCTGAATATAAAGATCAAGGTTTTACTAAAATAATTGGCACAGAATCGCGTGGCTTTATTTTTGGTGCGCCGTTATCTTACGCGTTAGGCATTCCCTTTATTCCAGTACGTAAACCAGGTAAGTTGCCGCGCGAAGTTATTCGTCAAGATTACTTGCTAGAATACGGTGAAGATACATTAGAGCTGCATGTAGATGCAATTGTACCTGGCGATAAAGTATTGTTAGTAGATGATTTATTAGCTACTGGCGGTACAATTGAAGCCACCGCTAAATTAGTTCATAAACTAGGTGGCGAAGCGACAGATGCAGCATTTGTTGTGTCATTACCAGAACTAGGTGGCGAGCAGCGCATCAAGAAAATGGGTATTAAAATCCTAAAATTGGTTGAATTCGAAGGCGAGTAATCGATGAGTTATCAGGTTCTAGCGAGAAAATGGCGTCCTCAAACCTTTCATGAATTGGTTGGGCAGTCTCATGTTAAGCAAGCGCTTGTAAATGCGCTTACACAAAATAGACTGCATCACGCTTATTTATTCACTGGAACCCGCGGTGTGGGTAAAACGACCATTGCGCGTATTTTTGCTAAAAGCTTAAATTGCGACGAAGGTATATCTGCAAATCCGTGTGGTCAATGTAGCAGCTGTTTAGATATAGAAGCAGGACGCTATATTGACTTACTCGAAATAGATGCGGCTTCTCGAACTAAAGTAGAGGACACCCGCGAAATACTCGATAACGTTCAATATGCGCCAACGCGTGGACGTTATAAAGTATATCTAATCGATGAAGTTCACATGCTCTCAAAGCACAGTTTTAATGCACTTTTAAAAACGCTTGAAGAACCACCAGAGCATGTGAAATTTTTATTAGCGACTACCGATCCGCAAAAGTTACCAGTTACTATTTTATCTCGTTGTTTACAATTTAACTTAAATGCCTTGTCGCAAAGTGAAATTAAAGCACAACTTGAGCACGTACTTACTCAAGAACAGCTCAGCTATGACAATGATGCACTTAGTATTATTGCAAAAGCCGCTGATGGCAGTATGCGTGACGCATTGAGCTTAACCGATCAAGCTATAGCACAAACAAATGGTGATATTAATAATCAAGCAGTACAAACAATGCTTGGTTTGATGGATACACATTATAGCCAAAGCCTATTAGCTGCACTACTTGCCCAAGATGGCACAGCTTTAATGAGCGAAATAGCACACGTTGCGAGCAGAAACCCAAACTATATTGCCTTACTTGATGATTTAATTGCGTTAACACATTTAACTCAACTGACTCAATTAGTACCACAGGCAGCAGGGCTTGATGAAACGAACGCTGATTACATAACGCACGTTGCACAGCATACGAGTCCGCAACAAATACAAATTTATTACCAGTTACTTTTAAACGGCAAAAAAGATTTACAATGGGCACCAGAGCCTCGATTAGGTTTTGAAATGCTTATGCTAAGATTATTAGCATTTAAGCCTACAGATGCCCAACAAGCTGTACACACTGCCAACGAAGAGCCCGTCCAAAATAAACAAGGCCGAGCAAATGCACTGCGAGATATATTAAATAAAAACAAAACATCGCAAGACACCGTAGCTAGCCAAAGCAGTGCTCCAGTAAATAATACTAAGCCAGTTAGCAATACAGAGCAGCCTATAGCCGTTGAGATAGAGCCTTTACCTAATGCTGCCGCTCAGACATCAAATAATGACGTTGTGCAAAGTAATAATGAGCCAGCCCAAGTTGCAGTAGTTCAACCAGTTCAACAAAGTGAAAACGCTTCAAAGCAACAGGCTTCAGCTAATGAGCCACCGCAAACCAATGTTGTTTCGGATGCTCAAACACAGCGTCAAAGTGAAGATGAAGCGTACATGCAACACAGTGATGTAGAGCAAACATTGGCCGCTCAGTTTGATGATGTGATGAGTAGCGCTGTTGATCAGGGGTTTAATCCACAAAAAGATATAAGTGCTAATCGGCAAAATCATTTGCCGGAACACTCAACAAGTATTGAAAAAAATAGTTTTGACCCGCAATCAGACTTGCAAAACCAGCAACAACACGATGAAAATGCTTCGATAGTTGAACGCGAGGCAAAAGCGCAATCGGCTATTGCGCGTATATTGCGTGATCGTAATATATCAGGCTCAGGAAAGCTTTCTGGGACAAACTTAAATACGGCAAAGGCTAGTTCATCAAACGTATCTAACAGCACTGTTACTAGCCGTACTCATAATGTCGGTGAAGTGCCAAAAAATGAAAATACAGTGGCTCAGTCAGCTGAGCGGCCAAATAGCGCTGTATCACAAAACCATAAGTCAGTACCTACAAAGTCAGACACCCCGCCGCCTTGGGCTACTGATACAGTAGGTGAAAGTGAAAAAAAGCCACCGCTCCCAGTAACGGGGAGCCAAACATCGGCTAATAATCAAGGTTTCGAAAAACCTAAAAAAATAGATTTTAAAGCAAAGCACCAAACAATTACTGAAAATCTAGCGCCAGAGCTGCTTGAGCAAATAAACCCTCAAAAAGTACCTGAAACAGCGCCCGAGGAAATTAGCATTCCCGTGCCTGATGATTTTCAAAGTCCAATTAGTGAAATTAGGTTTGCACACCAACAAGATGAGTGGGCTTATTTAATTAAACGTATGGGACTGGGCGGTCGTATGCGCCAATTTGCGTTGCATTCAATATTTACCAAGCAAGGCAACAGTTTACATATAGACGTTGATGAATCACAAAAGCATTTAGATACACCGATGCTTCGCCAAAGGTTAGATGCCGCATTGTCGAGTATTTATGAGCATAACGTGTCGTTAAGTATTAATTTCGCTAAGGGAGTTATTGACTCTCCTTATCTTATTCAGCAAAAAATTGATGCAGGACGTCATCAACAAGCAATCGATGTGATCACATCGGATGAAAACATAGTACAATTTCAGCAGATATTTAGCGCCGAAATCGATGAAAACAGTATTCAGGCATTGTAATTACTTACAATCGCCCTTATGTTCATGTTAATTAATGTATTAAAAGAAAGAGAGAAAGTTATGTTTAAAGGTGGAATGGGCAACATGATGAAGCAAGCGCAGCAAATGCAAGATCGCATGCAAAAAGCCCAAGACGAAATCGCAACTCTTGAAGTTGTTGGTGAAGCTGGTGCTGGTTTAGTTAAAGTAACTATGCTTGGTAACCACAATGTACGTCGTGTTCAGCTTGATGAGAGCTTGATGGAAGACGACAAAGACATGATTGAAGACTTACTTGCAGCAGCATGTAACGATGCTGTACGCCGTGTTGCAGAAGAAACACAAGAGCGTATGGGTAAAGTAACTGGCGGTATGCAATTACCACCAGGTATGAAAATGCCGTTTTAAGTAAATAATGCAACTTTCAGATAGTTTAAATCAGCTTATAGAAGCACTGCGCTGTCAACCGGGCATTGGTCCAAAGTCAGCGCAACGTATTGCTTTTCACCTGCTTGAGCGCGACCGAAAGGGAGGCACTCAGCTTGGCAATGCATTGACAAAAGCAATGACCGCCATAGGGCATTGCCAGTCTTGTCGTACTTTTTGCGAACAAGCGCAATGCGATATTTGTTTAAGTACAAAGCGCCAAGATAGCGGTATATTGTGTGTTGTTGAGTCGCCAACTGATGTGCTCGCTATTGAGCAAACGGGTCAGTACTTAGGGCTATATTTTGTTTTAATGGGTCATTTATCGCCAATTGACGGTATCGGCCCTAAAGAAATTGGCTTAGACGTTTTAGAGCAAAAACTTGCTCAAGGCGGTATTAATGAGGTTATTTTAGCGACTAACCCTACCGTTGAAGGTGAAACTACTGCTCATTATATTGCGCAGCTTTGTCATAAATATAAAGTAGATGCCTCGCGTATTGCTCACGGTATTCCTGTGGGAGGCGAGCTTGATTTGGTTGATGGTAGAACGCTGATGCATGCCTTTAGTGGCAGACGCGCTGTTACTCAAGACTAACTTAAAGTCACTATTTGAAAACATATTGTAAAAGCCTACATGATTAACTTATGTAGGCTTTTTTTAAGGTAAGCTTAGAAGCAGTCTAATACCAATCCGCAATAATACTTAATCATTTTGCGGGCTAAACGTGTCGCTACCTGCATTAAAAAATTCTCAGTTAGACAACTAAATAGCGAATTTTTGCCTAGCTATCAACACGTTTTTCCGCCCTAAAAATAGATCATTTAATTAAACGAATTGGTATAATATATTTTTGGGCTATGTCTCTAATTAGTAAGGAATACAATGAAAGATAACCAACCCTATCAAGGTGCATTACTGGGTAGTAAGCGTTTTTTACCGCTTTTTATTACGCAGTTTTTCTCAGCAATAAACGATAACGTGTATAAGCAATCGGTGCTTATTTTATTGATATTTCAGGCTGCAACGCTTGCAGATGGCGCACTTTATTCTAATATTGCTGCGGGATTATTTATTCTACCTTTCTTTTTATTTTCAGGGATGGCGGGGCAGCTTGCTGAAAAAACAGAAAAGTCTAAGCTCATTAGAATCGTAAAGTTGTGTGAAATTCCTATTATGATTGTAGGTGCTGTCTCAATTTTAACTCAGTACGTTTGGCTGATGTTAGCCACCGTATTTTTAATGGGTGTGCAAAGTACGTTTTTTGGGCCATTAAAATACTCTATTTTACCTCAGCACGTTGCACCTAGCGAATTAACAAAAGCGAATGCCTTGGTTGAATCGGGCACGTTTGTAGCAATACTGATCGGTACAATTTTTGGGACCTACTACATTACTCAATCCCTAGGTCCTACGGCTATAAGTATTGCGGTATTAGTGCTGGCTGTTATGGGATATGTAAGCAGTCGTTTTATACCCGTTAGTGAGGCGAACGAGCCAAACTTAAAATTTACCTATAATATATTTTCATCCACAAAAAACGTATTTACAGCACTTAATTCGCAAACAGAGTCGGTTGGTAAGTCAGTGCTTGGGATCAGTTGGTTTTGGTTAATTGGCGCCATCGTTTTAACGTCCCTACCAAATTATGTAAAACATGTAATGGGCGGCGATGAATTGGTGGTAACCAGTGCACTGGTTGTATTTTCATTGAGTATTGCTATTGGTTCATTACTGTGTGAAAAGTTATCTCGCTCTCGTATTGAGCTAGGCATTGTGCCCTTTGGCGCTATTTTAATTACCTTGTTTTTATATTTACTGAGCCAAGAGCCCGCTATCAGTACCTATACACCTCAACATACTGAATTATTAACGCTCGCACAGGTATTAAAAACAGGCGATATGATGTGGCATTTCATATGGATGGCAGGCATAGGCATTGGCGCCGGTTTTTACACTGTACCGCTATATGCGCTTATTCAACAACGGACTGAAGAAGCGAGTCGATCACGAGTTATAGCGGCTAACAATGTATTAAATGCCTTGTTTATGGTCGGTAGTGCTGTTTTAAGTATTGCCACGTTGTCTATTTTTCAGTGGAGTATTTCAGAGCTATTATTGTTACTTGCGGGGCTAAATTTACTTATTTCTGTTTATATTTATACCAAAGTACCTGAATTCTTTTTACGCTTTGTTATTTATATTTTGGCCATTTGTATGTACCGCGTAAGAACAAAAGGCGAAGCTAACATTCCTAATGAAGGTGCCGCTGTTATTGTGTGCAACCACGTTAGTTTTGTTGATTGGATGTTTATTTTGGCAGCGTCACCAAGGCCTATTCGGTTTATGGTATTTGCGCCTATTTATTATTCGCCAGCTCTACATTGGTTATTTAAAATGGCTAAAGCTATTCCCATTGATAGTGAAAAAACGAACCCAGAGGCGTTTAAAAAAGCGTTTGATGAAGTGGCTTCTGCGCTTGAAAAAGGCGAGCTTGTTGGTATTTTCCCCGAAGGGAAGCTGACTAGTGACGGCTCTATCGATATTTTTCGCCGTGGAATAGAGCGTATTATTGCACGCTCTCCTGTGCCCGTTGTTCCTGTGCATTTAGGGGGCTTGTGGGGAAGTATGTTTAGCCGAAAAGCTAAGTGGCAATTACCGCGATTAAAATGGTCTTTGGTGTCGGTTGCAGTGGGTGGCCCGATTGCAGCTGACAAAGTAGTAGCAGACGATTTACGTGAGCATGTATTGGCTTTAAAAGCGCTTCATTCAAAAGATATTGACTAATTTAATGATTAACTTAATGGCTAACTCAATATCGCATACACCTTCAGAACCACACATTATAGTTGATGACTTTGTAGCGCCTAAGTGCGACGAGTTTATTGAAATATTATATCAAGATGATGATATTTTATTGATTAATAAGCCCAGTGGACTATTGAGTTTGTCGGGTAAAAACCCACTTAATTGGGACTCAGTACATTATCGTTTGGTACATGGGCAGGAAGGGTTAACAGCCTCATTTACAGAGGCTAAGTTACCGCATCGGTTAGATTTGGGTACATCGGGTATTATGATTGTTGGATTAAACGCGATTGCGTCAAAGCATCTTAATAAACAGTTTCAGGCACGTACTATTCAAAAGCGTTATGTAGCGATGCTTGAAGGGTGCTTGGCTGTTAGTGAGGGGGAAATTACTGCACCAATAGCAAAAGATAAGCTGCTTTTTCCGCGAGTTAAAATTTGCCAATCGACTGGCAAAACCGCAGTCAGTGAATATAAAGTACTGGAACGGCTAAAACAACCATACAGAACCTTAGTGCAATTTACGCCAGTTACTGGGCGTACTCATCAGTTACGAATACACAGCCAGTTTATAGGCCACCCTATTTTAGGTTGCGATTTATATAAAAGTGCGCAAAGTGAAAATATGGCTGGGCGCTTACAATTACATGCAAGCGATTTATATTTTGAGCACCCCGTCAGCGGCGAGAAAATTCATATTAATTGCCCGCACTCGTTTTAAATAATTTTACTGTTCTTTGTTTTCGTTTCACCTTTTTTAAATTTTTCCCTTGAAGTTCTAACACCTCACCCCATATTAAGTGCATAACGCAGACACTTTGCAAATTGGAGATATATAAATGACTGCAGCTCAAAAAGAAACATTAGGCTTTCAAACAGAAGTAAAACAATTATTAAACTTAATGATTCATTCTCTTTATTCTAATAAAGAAATATTTTTACGTGAACTTGTGTCAAACGCATCAGATGCGGCAGACAAGTTACGCTTTTTAGCACTATCTCAAGGCGATCTATACCAAGGCGACGCTGATTTACGTGTGCGTATTAGCGCAGATAAAGAAGCAAACACAATTACCATTTCAGATAATGGTATTGGTATGACGCGCGATGAAATCATTAGCTCATTAGGGACTATTGCAAAGTCAGGCACTGCTGAGTTTTTCAAAAACTTAACAGGGGATCAAAGTAAAGATTCACAATTAATTGGTCAATTTGGTGTTGGTTTTTACTCAGCATTTATTGTTGCCGATTTAGTAACTGTTCGTACACGTAAAGCGGGTGAAACAACAGCTTACGAGTGGGAATCTCAAGGTGAAGGCGAATACACACTTCAAGAAATTGAAAAAGAAGGCCGTGGTACCGATATTATTTTACATCTTCGTGATGAAGAAAAAGAATTTGCTGACGATTACCGCCTACGTGGCATCGTAACTAAATACTCAGACCATATTTCAACGCCGGTACAAATGTTTAAAGCAGAAGTACCAGAGTCTGAAGGCGAAGACGGCGAAAAAATTCCAGCAGTACCAGGTGAATGGGAAAGCATTAACCGCGCAACTGCATTGTGGACACGTGATAAGTCAGAGCTTTCTGATGAAGAATACAAAGAGTTTTACAAGCATGTAAGCCATGATTGGGAAGAGCCACTTAGCTGGGCACATAATAAGGTTGAAGGTAAGACTGAATACACTAGCCTTTTATATATTCCTAAAAAAGCACCTTTCGACTTATGGAACCGTGAACGTCAAAGTGGTTTAAAACTTTACGTACAACGTGTTTTTGTAATGGATGATGCTGAGCAATTCATGCCAAGCTACCTTCGCTTTGTGAAAGGTTTACTAGATTCAAACGATTTACCACTGAACGTATCTCGTGAAATTCTACAAGACAACAAAGTAACGCAAGCTATTCGTAAAGGGTGTACATCGCGCATTATTAAAATGCTTGAGCGTATGGCTAAAAACAAAGCTGACGATTACCAAGTATTTTGGAATGAGTTTGGCCAAGTAATGAAAGAAGGCCCAGCTGAAGATGCGGCAAATAAAGAAGCCGTATGTAAGCTACTACGTTTTTCGTCTACTCATACTGATTCAGAAACACAAGATGTGTCGCTTGAGCAATATGTTGAGCGCATGAACGAAGGCCAAGACAAAATTTACTATGTAGTGGCTGATACATTTACCTCTGCGAAAAACTCACCGCATTTAGAGATTTTCCGCAAAAAAGGCATTGAAGTATTACTACTAAGTGACCGTGTTGATGAGTGGATGATGAGCCACTTAACTGAATTTGCTGATAAGCAACTACAGTCAATTACACGTGGTGACTTAGATTTAGGTAAGCTTGACGACGAAGAAACTAAAAAAGCGCAAGAAGAGTCTGAAAAAGAGATGGCTGGCCTTGTTGAGCGTATTAAAACAGCACTAGGTGATGACGTTAAAGAAGTACGCTTTACGCACCGCTTAACAGATTCTCCAGCATGTGTTGTAAGCGACGACAACGACATGAGCTCACAAATGCAAAAGCTAATGGAATCTGTTGGTCAAGCAGCCCCAGAAGCAAAACCTGTGTTTGAGCTAAACCCAGAGCACCAACTTGTTAAGCATTTAAATGATGAACAAGATGAAGATAAGTTTTCACAGTGGTCACATGTTTTATTAGACCAAGCATTACTTGCAGAGCGCGGTACACTTAAAGATCCAACAGGGTTTGTTACTCGCTTAAATAAACTAATGCTTGAACTAAGCAAATAAGCAAATAGCTATTTACTCAGTTAATAAAGTATAAATTATATACTTTAAATAAAAGGGAACGTGTGTTCCCTTTTTTAATGCGCTGTAAATACACCTGCGACTCATCAATTAGTATAAGTTGCTTGAGTATCTGCGGCGCTTGTGGAAGAATTCAGGCTTTAAAATAAATATCCATACTAGGGGACAATAATATGCGCATTATTCTTTTGGGCGCGCCGGGTGCAGGTAAAGGTACTCAAGCTCAGTTTTTAATGGACAAATACGGTATTCCACAAATTTCTACTGGCGATATGTTACGTGCAGCAATTAAAGAGGGCACGCCATTAGGCTTAGAAGCAAAAAAAGTAATGGATGCTGGTCAACTAATTTCTGATGATATTATTATTGGTTTAGTAAAAGAGCGTATTACTAAAGCGGATTGTGAGAAAGGCTTTTTACTTGATGGTTTCCCGCGCACAATTCCTCAAGCCGATGCAATGAAAGAAAATGGCGTAGTGGTTGATCACGTTATTGAATTTGACGTGGCTGACGAAGTGATTGTTGAGCGTATGGGCGGACGTCGTGTTCATCCTGGTTCTGGTCGTGTTTACCATGTTGTTTATAATCCACCAAAAGTGGAAGGTAAAGATAACGAAACTGGGGATGACTTAATTGTTCGCGCAGACGATACTGAAGAAACAGTACGTAAACGTTTAGGTATTTACCACGAGCAAACTATGCCATTAGTTGATTACTACCAAGCAGAAGCGGCGGCTGGTAACACTCAATACCACAAACTAGATGGTACGCAAGCTGTTGAGGCTGTAAGTTCACAACTTGGTGAGCTTTTAGGTTAAATTTAAAAGCCTATTAAAAAACCGCCAATTGGCGGTTTTTTGTTTTAAGGTTGTTTAGCATTGCTTAATCAGTGCTATTTAATCGGCTTTAAAGCGTTTTAAGTTTCTCAATTACGCTGTTGTATTCTGGTTCAGTTGAAAGGCTACTAACGAGTTGTTTATAAATAATGCTGTGGTTTTCGTCTAATATTATTACTGAGCGAGTTAGTAACCCCATATCTTTAATAATTAACCCATATTTTTGGCCAAAATCGCGCCAAACAGAATCAGATAATGTAGTTATTTTGTCTATGTTCTCAGCTTTGCAAAATCTTTTTTGAGCGAATGGCAAATCGGCACTAATAGTAAGCATTACAACTGCAGGAAATTGCGTCGCAACTTTTTCGTTAAAGTGTTTTGTTTGTAGACTACAAATACCAGTGTCTAAACTTGGTACTACACTAATTAAAATAGCTCGGCCCTTATAATTATCCAGTGTGACAGGTGTAAAGTTTCCATCGACAACTTTAAAATTAGGTGCGTTATCACCAACGGATACACCTTTACCGAGTAAAGTAACCGTCTTACCCTGTGCAGAGACTTTACCTATATCGAGAGTGTTTTCTGGGATATCAGAAGCGAAAGCCATAGAACAAAAAATACTTAAGGCAAAAGTTAATGAGCGGAGCATAGGAGTTTCCTTTTTAAATTAACGCAATAGGCGTCAGTGTATTATACTGCGTTGGAGTAACCAAGGTATTATCTGTGCCTCTATAAAATTGGTAATGATTCAGTCATATAAAAAAACTGTAAATAGGCTATACTTTGATTAACATGCAGTTACAAAAATATCTTCTATAATAAAAATGCGTGTATCACTTTTGGTATGTATAACTGGTTAAAAATAGAGAGATAGTATGTCAACATCTGTATTAATATGTGATGATTCAAAATTAGCGAGGCGTCAATTAGCCCGTTCTCTACCTGATGATTGGGATATTAAAGTTGAATTTGCGATAGATGGTGTTGATTGCATCAAACAAATAAAATCAACTGAACCTGAAATCCTTTTCCTTGATTTAAACATGCCAGAAATGGATGGCTATGAAGTTTTAATGGCCATGAAAGAGCTTGGGCTCAATATACTTACAGTTGTAGTTTCAGGTGACATACAGCCTAATGCTCATCAAAGAGTGCTTGAACTGGGGGCTATCGATTTCATCCAAAAACCATGTTCCCCTCAAAAATTAGCCGATATTATTGAACACCATGGCATTAAAGATAAAGCCATGCGTGAACGTCTTTCTCATTCTCTAGGTGAGCAAGTAGACCCAGATGTGCGAGATATATACCAAGAGCTAACTAATGTTGCTATGGGTCAAGCCGGTGATTTACTTGCGCGATTACTTAATGTGTTTGTTGAGCTGCCAATCCCAAATGTGAATATCTTAGAGGTTAGTGAACTCGATATGGCGCTACGCTCTATTGATAATAATGCAACCACTTCTGGAGTTTGTCAGGGGTTTATTGGAGGAGGTGTATCTGGAGAAGCATTATTATTACTTAATGACTCTAGCTTTAAAGAGATAGCCTCACTGATGAATTACGATGGTGAGCTTAATGACAAAGTGGAACTTGAGTTACTTATGGATATAAGTAATATTTTAATCGGGGCTATTTTGACTGGTCTTTCAAAACAACTCGATATGTCGTTTAGCCAAGGTCATCCTATCGTACTTGGCCAGCACAGAGATGTATCTGAATTAGTGAAAGCGAATAAGTCGCGCTGGCAGCGTACGCTTGCTATAGAAATTAGCTATGGTATTGAAAATCACGATATTAACTGTGACCTTATGCTGTTATTTACTGAAGATTCACTTAAAACTTTGAAATACAAAGTTGCTTACCTATTAGAAGACTAAGTTATGGCTGCTGATTTAGATATGAATGAAATCCATTGGTTAATGGATATGTTTAACACCGTTGATGTAGGTTTAGTTGTATTTGACAGGGAGTATAAGGTGTGTGTGTGGAATGGTTTTATGGAAAACCATTCGGGGTTATTACCAAGTGCTGTAAAAAATAAAGATTTATTTGATTTATTTCCAGCTATAGATGAAAAGTGGTTTAGAAGTAAATCAGAGCCAGTATTTGTACTAAAAAATCGCTCGTTTACCATTTGGGAACAACAACCCTATATATTTCGCTTTAAAAACTATCGCCCAATTACTGGCAAAGCTGAGTATATGTATCAAAATGCGACATTTATACCGCTTACTAATATACGAGCAGAAGTTAGCCATATTTGTATCATTCTTTATGATGTAACTGATATTGCAGTTAACAAAAAAGAGTTAGAAGAGCTAAATAAAAGACTTGAGCAAGTAAGCCAAACCGATGGCTTAACGACGTTATACAATCGTGGTTATTGGGAAAGTATGCTTAAGCAAGAGTATTTACGAACAAAACGTAATGCAGGGTGTAGCTCTCTGTTAATGTTTGATATTGATCACTTTAAAAAGGTGAATGATAAGCATGGTCATAGTTGTGGTGATGAGGCGTTACGCCATATTGCAAAGTTATTACGTACCACATTACGTGAAACAGATATTGCTGGACGTTACGGTGGTGAAGAGTTTGTATTAACTCTACTTGATACCGATAAGCAAGGGGCTGAAATATTTGCTGAGCGCTTAAGGGTGTTGATTGAATCAAGCCCTGCCTTTTATAAAAATGTTGAAATCAAGATGACAATAAGTATCGGAGTTGCGTGCTTTAGTAATGAATTTAAAGATCATGAACGTTGGATTGAAGCCGCTGACAGGGCTCTTTACTTTTCTAAAAATAATGGACGCAATAAAGTCACTGTTTTTGATGATATAAAAAATGACGCTTAAGCATCATTTTTATTAATCACTCTTTATACCAATGCGCAATAATATTTAATTAATTTGAGTGATTAAATCTGACGTTAACTGCGTTAAAAACTTCTGATATACGACTGCATGGATGCAGAAGGTAGAGCAATGTAAGAGTAATTAGCGATAACAACTAAATAACGAATTCTTGCCTTGTTATTGATACGATTTTATTACCTCAAAATAAAGCACTTAATTAAGAAAATTGGTATTAAATTGAGTGGGGGGTAAAATAAGTAAATCGGTTTTAAGTAAGCGCATTATTTTTTCTGCTGTGTTGCCAATAAGCTTTCCCTTAATACCCACGTTGCCTACTGAGCCAATAATCACTAACTCAGCATCAAGTTTTGCTGCCAAGCTTGGTATGACTTGCTCCGCTAAGCCCGCTTTAATGTGTAATTTATCACGCAAGTTGTATTCATTAATCAGATCACGTTGCAGTGCCGGTAATTTTTCGAATGCATTGAGTACTTGTTCATCTGAAAATACAATGCCTAAGTCTCTCAAAATAGGTGAGACGTGCACGGTATAACATGCATAAAATTCGCAGCCCTCTGAGTTAGCATAATCTAAGCCACAGTTAATAATAGCTTTATTTAACTGATGCTTAGATGCCTTTTCGCTGCCTAAATCAAGAGCAGCTAACACATTACAGTTATTTCTCCATTTATTATCTGCGGCCAAATAAAGTGGTATTGGTGAAAATCGAATAAGCTGCCAGTCAAGTTCGCTAAATTGAGTTTGAGCATCAATATGCCTAGTTTTTATTGCCATATCATAATTAGTTGCGTTTATTTCGTTATTTAACCATTGCTCTGGTGATTCATGCCAAACCGTTTGAAATGTATACTCACAATCAGTTAGCTCTTTTTTTAATAGAGGTTCTAATGTTGCTCTGAGTAATGAAAGTTGTTTGTCTTGAATCGCAAGTACTTGCTCTGGTGATAATGAAAATAATATATTACCAGTGTCTTCATAGCTAAACGCAACAATATCAATATGTTTACTGTCTTGTAGTGCTTTTTGTTTTGCGTGTAATAATGCTGTTTTTGCACAATTTACTGAGTCGATCAGTACGAGAAGCTTTTTCTTATCCATTATATTCACTCTGTTGTATGACGAGTGTCATCTGTTGGACATTGACCAATAGTTGAAATCTCACCAGAATTAGACTCTTCTTCCAGTTTTACCTTAAAGCCCCATAGCCTGTAAAGATGTTTTAGCACTTCTTCATGTGAGTTTGCCAATGGAATGCAATTATGAGGTACATAGCGAAGTGTAAGTGCTCTATCACCTCTAATATCAACATCATATACTTGAATGTTAGGTTCATGATTACTTAAATTATATTGCGCGGAGAGCACTTCTCTAACTGTTTTATAGCCGCTATCATCGTGTATCGCACCAATCTCTAAATGGGGATTATTAGTATGGTCAATAATAGTAAATAATTTGAAATCACGAATTAACCTCGGCGATAAAAACTGGCTAATAAAGCTTTCATCTTTAAAGTTTTCCATGGCAAAGTGCAATGTATCTAGCCAATTACTGCCTGCATACTCAGGAAACCATTTTTTATCTTCTTCAGTTGGATGTTCACATATTCTGCGAATATCAACCATCATGTTAAAACCTAAAGCATATGGATTAATGCCTGAATAATACTTACTGTTATAAGGTGGCTGATAAACTACGTTGGTATGACTTTGTAAAAACTCTAACATGAATGAGTCGGTGAGCTTCCCTTCATCATATAAGTGATTAAGGATGGTGTAGTGCCAAAATGTTGCCCAACCTTCGTTCATTACTTGAGTTTGTTTTTGCGGGTAAAAGTATTGCGATATTTTACGGACAATACGTATCACTTCACGCTGCCAAGAGTCGAGTAATGGGGCATTTTTTTCAATAAAATACAAAATATTTTCTTGAGGCTCAGTAGGAAAATGGCGTTCTTTCTTTTTAGTTTCGTGTTGCTGTTCGGGAATCGTACGCCACAATTCGTTTACTTGTGATTGTAAGTATTCTTCACGTTCTTGTTGGCGTTTTTGCTCTTCAAAGAGTGATATTTGCTGTGGACGTTTATAGCGATCGACCCCGTAATTCATTAACGCATGACAAGAGTCGAGTAAGCTCTCTACCTGAGTAATACCATATTTTTCTTCACAGCGGCTTATGTAGTTTTTAGCAAATACTAAGTAATCAATAATTGAGCCAGCATCGGTCCAGGTTTTAAATAAGTAATTACCTTTAAAAAATGAGTTATGTCCGTAACATGCATGCGCCATTACAAGCGCTTGCATAGGTAGGGTATTTTCTTCCATTAAGTACGCAATACAAGGGTCTGAATTTATCACTATTTCGTAAGCGAGGCCCATTTGCCCGCGCTTATAATTTTGCTCTGTTTGGATAAACTTCTTACCGTAAGACCAATGACTGTAGCCAATAGGCATGCCAACGCTTGAATAAGCATCCATCATTTGCTCAGCCGTTATCACTTCAATTTGATTAGGGTAGGTGTCTAATCTGTAATGAGCAGCAACGCGAGCAATTTCACCTTGGTACTCATCTAATAAATCAAAGGTCCAATCTGGGCCATCACTCAATCGTTTATCATTCATAATGCTACCTCGCTTTTGGCTATGCAGAGTTTTGCTGTTGACGACCTTTTTTAAATAGCTCCCTAAAAATTGGGTAAATATCTTCAACGCTTTGAATATGCTGTATGGCGAAATTATTATGGCTGTGTGTTATAGATTCATATTCGCGCCATAGGCTTTGATGAGCACGAGTGGTTATTTCAATATAAGCAAAATAACGTACTGCGCTTAAGAGCTTATTACGCAAAATTTCACCACATTGCGGCGTGTCGTCCGCCCAGTTATCGCCATCAGAGGCTTGTGCGGCGTATACATTCCACTCATCTGCGTGATAACGTTCTTTTATTATTTCATTCATTAATTTAAGAGCACTCGAAACAATAGTGCCGCCAGTTTCTTGGGAATAAAAAACTCTTGTTCATCTACTTCTTTAGCTTGTGTGTGGTGACGTATATAAACAACTTCTATGTCTTTATAGCTGCGCGTTAAAAACTGATAAAGTAAAATATAAAAACGCTTAGCCATGTCTTTTGTTGGCTGATCCATTGAGCCTGACACATCCATAATACAAAACATCACCGCTTTGCTGGTGGGATGAGGGCGCTTTTCGTAATTACGAAAACGTAAATCGTAGTTATCAATAAACGGAACCGACTTAATTTGCATTTTTAATGCTGCAATTTCTTTTTGTAATAAAGCAATTGCCGCTTTATCGCTATGTGGCTCACTAAGTAACAGAGTAAGCTGTTTTTCAAGCTCGACTAGTCGGCGTTTTTTACCTGCACTCATGGCCACACGGCGCGCAAGCGAGCCTTGAAGTGATCGAACAATGTCAATATTACTTGGCATACCGTCGCTACAAAATCCTGCGCGATGGGTTTTCATTTGCACTAACTTATCAAGTTGGTTTTCTTGTAAGTTAGGAAGTTCTAGATCTTCAAACAGTAAATCAAGGTATTCATCTTTTGAAATAGAAAATACAAACTCATCTTGTCCCTCGCCTGAATCGCTGGCGTCTCCTTCACCGGCACCGCCGCCTTGTCCGCCTTTAGGGCGCTCAACTTTATCACCGGTAGAAAACTGATCGTTACCAGGGTGAATTTGTTCTCTATTCCCGCCTTTTCCCTGATGAAATGTAGGTTCGCTGATATCGCGTTGTGGAATAGAAATACTCTCACCAGAGCTAGAATCAGTGACGCTGCGTTTGTTAATCGCATCTGAAACCGCTTCTTTAATTTGTTTTTTATAGCGCCTAATAAAGCGCTGGCGATTAAGCGTACTTTTATTTTTTCCGTTTAAACGCCTATCTATAAAATGCGCCATAATGACCTCCTATATACTACGACTATGAAGGTTATTGCGATTTTCTAACCCGTAAATACCACTCAGAAAGCAAGCGAACTTGTTTTTGTGTATAGCCTTTTTCGACCATACGGTTCACAAAGTCTTCGTGCTTTTGCTGATCCTCTGCAGACGTTTTGGTATTAAACGAAATAACGGGGAGTAAATCTTCGGTATTAGAGAACATTTTTTTCTCAATTACCGTGCGTAGTTTTTCGTAGCTTGTCCATAGTGGATTTTTACCGTTGTTATGCGCACGGGCACGCAGTACAAAGTTCACTATTTCATTACGAAAATCTTTAGGATTAGAAATACCCGCAGGTTTCTCTATTTTTTCAAGCTCGGCATTAAGCGCGGCTCGGTCAAATAGTTGTCCCGTATCTGGGTCGCGATACTCTTGGTCTTGTATCCAAAAGTCAGCATAAATAACATAGCGGTCAAAAATATTTTGGCCGTATTCTGAATACGATTCTAAATAAGCGGTTTGCAGTTCTTTACCTATAAAATCTACATATTGAGGAATTAAATAGCCTTTCAAAAAGCTTAAGTAACGCTCTTCTATTTCACTTGAAAATTGCTCGCGCTCTATTTGTTGTTCAAGCACATAGAATAAATGTACCGGGTTTGCTGCAACCTCAGTGGTATCAAAGTTAAATACACGAGATAAAATTTTAAACGCAAAGCGAGTAGATAGCCCCATCATGCCTTCATCAACACCTGCGTAATCACGATACTCTTGATACGATTTAGCTTTAGGGTCTGTGTCTTTAAGGGTTTCGCCATCGTATACCCGCATCTTTGAATAAATACTGGAATTTTCTGGCTCTTTTAAACGTGATAATGTTGTAAATTGCGCTAATGTTTTAAGTGTCCCAGGCGCACATGGCGCATTGTATAGCTCGCTGTGCTCAAGTAATTTGTCGTAAATTTTAACTTCTTCAGTTACACGTAAACAGTAAGGCACTTTAACAATATAAACACGGTCTAAAAATGCTTCATTGTTTTTATTGTTTTTAAAAGTTTGCCACTCAGATTCATTAGAATGTGCGAGGATCATGCCATTAAATGGAAGAGCACTAATACCTTCTGTGCCGTTATAGTTACCTTCTTGGGTGGCGGTAAGTAAAGGATGCAGCACTTTAATCGGTGCTTTAAACATTTCTACAAACTCCATCAGCCCTTGGTTAGCTAAACATAAAGAGCCAGAGTAGGCGTATGCATCAGGATCGTTTTGGGCAAAGTGCTCAAGCTGGCGAATATCGACTTTACCTACTAGCGCTGAAATATCTTGGTTGTTTTCATCCCCAGGCTCAGTTTTGGCAATGCCTATTTGGTTTAAAATAGAAGGGTAGCGTTTGACCACTTTAAACTGGCTAATATCACCATTGAACTCTTTTAAGCGTTTGCCAGCCCAAGGCGACATAATGGTTTTTAAGTAGCGCGGTTTAATACCATATTCTTTGCTGAGTACGTCTGCATCTTCGATAGGATCAAACAAGGACAGAGGATGGTCGTTTACAGGAGAACCTTTAATTGAATAAATAGGCACTTGTTGCATTAAATACTTTAGTTTTTCTGCAATGGATGATTTACCCCCACCTACAGGCCCGAGTAAATAGAGTACTTGTTTGCATTCTTCAAGCCCTTGGGCTGCGTGTTTTAAATAAGAGACTATTTGCTCAATGGCGTCTTCCATACCATAAAAGTCAGCAAAGGCAGGGTAGCGCGCAACCACTCTATTAGAAAATAACCGGCTTAGTCTTGCATCGGTTGCGGTGTCTACCATGTTTGGTTCGCCAATTGCCATAAGTAGACGTTCTGGTGCGCTGGCATAGGCAGACTTATCTGTTTTACAAATTTCAAGAAATTCAGCGATACTGTATTCTTCTTCCTGTGCCGCTTCGTATCGTGCTTGGTAATGCTCAAAAATCGTCATAATAACCTCCGAAACCCGCTATAAAAAGGTGCTTACCTTTTAAAGTCTAGTCACGAATTGGTATTTTTGTGCAATAAAATTAAAAATTTAAGTGAAAAAAGATCATGATGAACTAATGAACACAACAACACGTATAAACGAAAAAGTAAAAGAATAACATACAAAAAAGACGCCTAAGCGTCTTTTTAAAATTAGCGTTTAAAGGCTAATTAAGCGAAGTTAGCGTTCGCGAATTCCCAGTTAACAAGCGACCAAAAACCTTTAAGGTAATCTGGACGAACGTTACGGTAATCAATGTAGTAAGCGTGTTCCCATAAATCCACTGTAAGGATTGGAGTAACGCCATCATCAGTTAATGGTGTAGCAGCGTTAGATGTATTAACGATGTCTAGTGAACCATCAGCAAGCTTAACTAACCACGTCCAGCTTGAACCAAAGTTATTTACTGCTTTATCGTTTAATGCCGCTTTAAACGCATCAAAAGAACCCCATTTAGCGTTGATTGCATCAGCAACTGCGCCAGTAGGCTCGCCGCCGCCGTTTGGAGATAAGCTGTTCCAGTAAAAAGTATGGTTCCAGATTTGTGCTGCGTTGTTAAATACGCCGCCTTCTGATGAACATACGATCTCTTCTAGAGATTTGTTTTCAAACTCAGTACCAGGGATTAAACCATTAAGCTTAACCACGTAAGTGTTGTGGTGTTTGCCATGGTGAAACTCTAGTGTTTCTTTTGAAATATGTGGCTCAAGTGCGTCGATTGCATATGGTAGTGACGGTAGTTCAAATGCCATTTTTTTATCTCCATCTTCTTTGGTTGATAGTCCATTTGGTAATACGTAATGCCTGTTGAAACAGACCAGTTACCTATACCAAGCGGTAATATAGTGTTACTATAATTGTTGAGTATTTTACTCAAGTTTAAGCAAACAGCAATGCTATTGCGAAAGACTATTTCAATTGCGGCTTTATTTGCCCATTTTAAGTTATATATTTGTGGTCACGATGAGTTATTTTCAAGACCAAAATATATTTAGCTATCGTTACTTTGAGGTTGTAGATGGAAACCATTGATAAAATTAAACAGCAAATTTCAGAAAACCCAATAATCCTTTTCATGAAAGGGTCACCAAAATTACCAAATTGTGGTTTTTCTTCACAAGCATCGCAAGCGTTAATGTCATGTGGTGAACCATTTGCATACGTTGATATTTTACTTAATCCAGACATTCGTGCTGAGCTTCCAGCATATGCTAATTGGCCAACATTCCCACAACTTTGGGTAGATGGCGAATTAGTTGGTGGTTGTGACATTATTATCGAAATGTTTCAACGCGGTGAATTACAGCCGTTAATTACAGAAACTGCTGCTAAATACAAAGAAGCTGACGCAGAGTAATTTATTACTCAACCTGAACTCAGGTTATTAAGCTCTTTAAACACAAAGCCACTTTAAAAGTGGCTTTGTTGTTTTTAATTTGTGTGAATTTATAAATAAGGAAGGCTCACTTGCACGTTTAAGCCGCCCTCTATTTTGTTATGTAAACTTATATGCCCTTGGTGCGCTTCTGCTATTTCTCTGCATAAGGCTAACCCTAAACCACTCCCCGTACTTTTTGTAGAATAGAAGGGAACTAAAGCATTTGCCATTACTTGCTCGCTCATTCCTTTGCCGCAGTCGCTCACATTTATAACACATGCTTGGGGTACAAACTCGACCTGAATATGTATTTCATTGGCGTTGGAGCCTGACTCGTGTGAATTTTTTAATAAGTTTATCAGCAGCTGCTCGAGTTGTGTTTGATCAGCTTGTAATTCATTGTGTGAATTTTTTATTTCGTAGCTAAATTGCCAGTGGTTTTTTAAATTATTGAGTGTGTTTTGCCAGTTAACCCGCGTTTTTTGTGGCTGAGGTAGCTTAGCAAACTTGCCATAGCCTTGTACAAATTCAGTTAAATGACTAATTCGCTCATCAATAGTTGCAAATACACGGGCAAGGCGAGGCTCATCAACTTTATTTGCGAGCAATTGTGCGCTGTGTAGCATGGATGACATGGGGCCGAGTGAATTATTTAATTCGTGGCTAATAATGCGTATTACTTTTTTCCACACTGCAACTTCTTGGCGACTAAGTTCACGGGTTAACTGTTTAAATATATATAAATGATGCTTTTGATTATTAAGTAAAAACTCCCCAGTGGCTAAATGCCAAGTTTGTGAGTCTTGATTCTCTATTTCTATATTAAAGAGGCCATCAATACCGTGCTCTATAGCTGCTATTAATTGCAGAGGCGAATTTTCGAGTAACTTGCTTAGTTGCATACCTTCAAGGCGAGATGCGCTATTAAATAAGCTACGGCTAATTAAATTACTAAATACCACCGTATTATTATCATTGACCAGCAGTAGCGCTTGCGGCGAGCTTTGCAATACTTTATCAAGCATTAACTCGCGCTGGTAAATCCATTGTTTTTCTTGGCGAAGCTGTTTTGCGGTTTGATTATAAAGTTGGCATAGCTTTCCAAGTTCATCATTACTTTTATACGCAAGCAAACTGGAGAGCTCACCATCTTTAAAATTAAGTAATCCGGTTTCGAGCGATTGCATGCCAAGCTTTATTGGCTTGGTGATGGCTCTTGAAAGCAAGGTGCTAAATGTAAGCGTTAGTAATATTAAAAACAGAGTGTAGTACATATCAAAACCACTAAGTGCGGCAATAATAAAAACAGGCAGCGCGCTACAAAGCCCGCAAATTAATACAATCTTTTGGCTTAGGGTAAAGTTGCTAATAATGTTTGGCATTAATAATCAATACCCATTTTTTGTAACCGCCTGTAAAGTGCTTGTCGGCTTAAACCAAATTCACGGGCCACTTTGGCTATAACACCTTGATGAGTGCGCATTGCGTGTTCTATTTCCTGTTTGGTCGGCTCTGCTTTTTGTTGGGAAGAGACCGGTGACGAAAGAGCAAAGTCATCGACTGTAAGCGCACCTGTAGGTTTTAGTACCGCTACACGCTTACAAGCGTTTTCTAGCTCTCGAACGTTACCTGGCCATTTGTAGTGTTGAAGTGCTTGCTCTGTGTTTATAGTCAGCTCTCGGTGAGGTAAAAAGTGGCTAATAAGCGCTAAAACATCATCTTGTCTTTCGCACAGGGCAGGCACATTGAGCTCAATTACGTTAAGGCGATAATATAAGTCTTCCCTAAATCGACCTTGTTCAATTGCTTGTAGTAAGTTTTCGTTAGTGGCCGATATAACGCGCACATTTACTTTTCGTGTTTGTGTTGAGCCTAAACGTTCAAACTCGCCGGTTTGTAGTACGCGTAGTAATTTTATTTGTCCTGAAAGTGGTAAATTACCAATTTCATCTAAAAATAACGTACCGCCATCAGCTGCTTCAAATCGACCAATACGTTGTTTAGTTATCCCCGTGTATGCGCCAGCTTCAGCGCCAAAAAGTTCGGCCTCTATAAGTTCTTGCGGTAATGCACCTGCGTTTACCTTAATAAAAGGTTGTGATACAAGTGGGGAGTTTTTTTGAATAATATGCGCAATACACTCTTTGCCACTCCCATTAGGGCCTGTAATTAATGCAGATATATCAGATTTAGCCACTTGTAGCGCCATAGTAACCAGTCGTTCCATCGCAGTACTTTTAAATATTAGCCCAGCAAGGTCTGCGCTTTTAAATGTACCTTCACGTTCTTGTTGATGGCGATTATGTGTCGCCACTATTTTTTTAGCACTGCCTAGCTCTATTAAGTTACCGATACAAACTAGTAGTTTTGCATCATCCCAGGGTTTTGGTAAGTAATCGGCAGCACCTGCTTTTACAAGCTCAATGGCGGTGGCAAGTTCGGTCCAGGCTGTAATAAGTATAATAGGGAGGTGTGGGTTCATTTCTCGTAGTTCATAAAACAAGGCTTTACCTTCTTCACCAGAGGTCGTGTCACTGGTAAAGTTCATGTCTTGAATTACAAGCTCAATGCGTTGATAGCGAACTATTTGCAGAGCATCAAACGGATTTGTTGCAGTGACTACCGAAAAGTCGTGGATCTCGAGCAATAACGAAAGTGCGTCGAGTACTGCTTGGTTATCATCAACAATGAGTATTTTATGAGTCATAGGTTATTTTTATAATTTTTTAATGGCTACACTGCCTTACTAAGCAGTGTAGCATAGTGATTTACATATTATTAAATAGTGCGAGTTGCGATACTGGGCGAAATATTGGCAGCGCGTTTAGCCGGCGCTAACACCGCAAGTAAACTCATTAAAAATACGGCAATGGCGGTAACGGCTATATAGCTTGGCGGTAGTGCGGCGACAGAAAAAGACTGCATTAACATTTTCCCAAGCAGTATTGCTGTTATTGCACCTAAGGCTAAACCTAGGCTACAAATTAGTGCGTTTTCTACTAAGAAGTAGCTAACAATAGCGGACTTTCTTGCGCCAAGTGCTCTGCGTGTACCAATTTGCTTAGTGCGTTTGCTGATATTAAATAAGGTTAAGCCAAAAATACCGAGAGCGGTTATAAGCACTAAAATAGTGATTAATACTATGAGCATGCGCATCATAAGGCGATCTTGAGCGGTGTACTCATTTTTTAGTTCATCAAGCCCTTTAATGTTATTAATAACGCGCTTACTGTAATTTGCAAGCATGGCATTTTCTATTTCTTTCATTACAGTTGCTCGCTGACCTGGCTCTGTACGAACGGCAACTTGTGTATAACTTTCTGCTTTAATATAAGGAATAAACGCAAAATTATCGGGTTTACTGTCTTTGAGCCACGGGCCTTTCATTTTTCCGATCACGCCAATAACTTTAAGTGGTAGGTCACCAAAATAAACTATTTTCCCTAAACCATCTCCATCAGGATAGAGCTCATCAAGTAGGGCTTTAGTGACTATAGTGACGTTGGTGCGCTTTTGTGTAATTTCGTTTGTAACGAGCACTTCATCTTCGGTAAAGTTTCGCCCTGCAATTAAGTTAACGCCGTAGGTATTAATAGCATGATCGTCTATAAAAATATAAGCGGCCCTGACACTTAGGCCTTCTTGTGGGGCAGGTTTTAAATTAAAGCTCGAAGCGCTGCCACTCCCTGATAGTGGAATACTACTGCTTAATGCGGCATCGACCACGCCTGGCATTTTTCTAAGCATGCTTTCATCAAGCTCAAACTGCTGACTTAAGTTAATATCAGTACCAAAGGTCATTACATTAAACTTAAATATATCTTGTTCAGGGTAGCCCGTTTCTTGGTTTAAATAACTAATTCTATCTTGAATGATAAATGCAGCATTACTGACTATGGCTGTGGTAATTGCAATTTGAATTAGCAGTAATACAGCGCCCACCTTTGAGCGGCATAAGGCGTTAAATATAGGTTTTATTTCTAACATTGTGACATTCCTTATTGGCTCTTAAGATAAATAGCAGGGTTGGTTTTACACACTAGCCAAGCAGGGTACAAACCAGCCAAAATGCAGGTTGTAATTGCAATCAATGGGGCGCTCAATAGCATGGTTAAATCCATTGTCGCTAAATTTTCATAGTAGTCATAGCTTTGCCCTACGCCCATTAAGCCAAGTTGTGCTAGTACAATTCCTAGCATGCCACCTATAAAGCCAAGCATGGCGACCTCAACTAAGTGCTGTAAAAATATTTGCCTTTTACTCGCACCTAATGCGCGTCTTACACCTACTTCTGGCGCTCTGCGTAAAAACTTGGCTAAAAGTAAACCTAAAATATTGGCTAAGCAGACACCTAAAAACATAAAGCTCAGGCCCACTAAAATTTTATTGTCTTCGGTGACGACGTTATTGTATTGCATCCATTGGTTTACATCGCGAAGTTTATACTCAAGTTCTTTACGATTAAATCGCCCACGTTTTTGTTGTTCCTGCATATAGGCTAATAAGTAATTTTGATAGGCTTGTTTTTGTTCAAGCGTATTTAGCTCTGCCCAAAACTGGATCCATACTTGCTCAGATTGCAGTTTATCTGCAAAGGTTGGTGTGTTTTCGTGCTTCCATCCATTGCTATTGCCCCAACTTACGAGCTCTTTTGTCTTTATTAAGCTAAAGGGCATAAATAACTCTTCTACTTGATTAAATGCACCGTTATTTAAATCATAATATTTAATATTGAGAGGCCAATGGTTAATAACACCCACTACTTGATAGCTTGCATCATCTAAGTAAATCAGTTCTCCGACAGAGTTTTTTCCTGCAAATAGTTTATCGTTTATCTCTTGGGTAATAACAACCACAGGTGCAGCCGAGTTTTCTTGCTCTTTGCTCCAAGCCCCACCGTACAAAAATGACAAATTAAACATGCTAAAAAAGTCAGGCGTTGTCATCCGTGCACTGCCAATAAAAGGTTTTATTTTGTCAGAATCTAAATAAACTGAAAAGCCGGTACGCATCATAGCCACTTTTTTCTCTGACGTGGGTGCGTTTAATAAGTTCTCAGCATCTTGATAGGTCAGTTGTAGTGGTGTGTTATCTTCTGTCCACCACGTACTACCATCGTCCATTGTTTGTAATTGCACACTGTAAAGTTGGCTGCTTTTTTCTGGGATAGGATCGGCCGACATCATGTGATAAACACTAAGGCTGGTCATTGTTATGCCTATACCTATCGCAATGGCAAGTACCATTAAAAAGCTAACCAGTGGGGTGCGCTTGAAGCTACGCCAACTTAAATCTAAATAATGAATAAACATTAGTTAAACCCCCGATGCTGTTTTTATAGTTTGTGCGCCCTGATAAAGCGTAAAGTCGGCAAGTTGCCCATCAACTACTTGAATATTACGCGGAGCACGGCGGGCTAATTCGCTATCATGCGTTACCATTACAATAGTGGCACCGTCGCGATTTATTTGCTCAAGTAACTCCATAACTTGGCGAGCCATTAAGCTGTCAAGGTTACCTGTTGGCTCATCGGCAAGTAAAAAACGAGGTTCACCGGCAAGCGCACGAGCTATTGCCACTCTTTGTTGCTGTCCGCCAGAGAGTTGCTGTGGCAAATGTTTTGCCCGAGAGGCAAGGCCAACTTGTTCTAAGCATTTTTCAATGCGACGTTTACGCTCTGCGGCTTTAATACCTCTATAACGTAGCGGTACTTCAATATTTTCATATAAGTTTAAGTCAGGTATTAAATTGAACCCTTGGAAGATAAAACCAATTTTTTGATTACGTAAATCAGCACGTTGGTTATCGTTTAGGCTGCCAACATTAACACCATCCAACAGGTACTCACCTTCGTTAAAAGGCTCGAGCATACCTGCAATATTTAAAAAGGTTGTTTTTCCTGAGCCGCTAGGACCGGTAACAGCAATAAATTCGCCTTCGTTTACTTGCAGGTTAAAGTCTCGAAGCGCGTGGGTTTGTACCATTTCTGTTTGATATACTTTACTTACATTGTTCATTTGTAACATGGGGGTTCCTAATTATTTTTAGCGTTGGTTGAGAACGTCTGTTTAATTTAATAAAATCGTATCGGCTTGCTTAAAGTCGCTGTAGCTTGAAATAATAATTTCATCGTTTTCTTTTAGTCCGCTCAAAAGCTCAACCGCATTAATGCTGGTGGCGCCTATTGTAATAGGTATACGCTTTGCGATATTGCCATCGACTTTATAAGCTATAATTCCGCCTTGCTGCATAAATGCACCACGCTTTACTTGCATTACACCTTCTCGGTTGTCGAGTAAAATACGTGCAGTTAAGCGTTGGTTCTGACGAATGTTGTTAGTAACACCTTTAAATCGGACGCGTGCTGTTACTTCACGATTATTAACTTCTGGTGATATGGCGGATAAATTCCCCATCACTGTTTCATTGCCTAACTTAAGCTCTACTTCCATACCGAGTCCTAATTCGTTGGCGTAACTTTCAGGTACTTGAAGTTCCGCTTCGAAATTACTTAAGTCGACGAGTGTCATAAGAGGTTGGCTTTGCGTCACTGCGGCTTTTTGTTGCACAAGTAGGTTACCCACGATCCCAGTAACGGTAGCTTTAATAGATAGGTTGCTTACTTTTCTGATTAAATCATCAACAATAAGTTGCTGGCGGGTTACATCACTTTTAGCTGCTTGTAGTTCAAAGGCGAGCGTGTCTTTTGCAAGTAATACCTCTTGTTGTGCATGCTTATATGTGAGCTTTGCACGTGATAAATCATCAACTGCTTTTTCAAGATCAATTTGGCTAATTAAGTGCTTTTGTATTGATAACTGCGCCCGGCGATTTTCGCGCTCAGCGGCGTTAAGCTCAACTTGTGCCATATCAAGTGTTTTATTTAAAGTGAGTGTTTGGCGTCTTGCTTGCAAATGCTGCCTTTGCTGCTCGCCTTGTAGTCGTTTAAGTACAGACTCCTGTTGCTTTAATTCGTTAGTTAACTCAGGGCTTTGCAGCAGAGCAAGTGTGCCCCCTTGCTTTACTGTATCGCCAGCCTTTACTTTTAAATCTATAAAACCACGTTCTGGGCTGTATATTTTAGGAGCATTAGCAGCAACAATTTTACCACTGGCGGCAATGTCTCGAATGAGCGCTTTAACGTGTACTTTGGCAACCTGTATTTTTGAGCGGCTAATAGAGCTTTTAGCGCTATGACTTGTTAAAAAAATATAAGCAATTGTAGAGACTGCAATGAAAATAACCGCAGTGATGATCGCGTATTTTTTATAGTTTATAGGTGCCTTTACTTGTACGTCTTGTGCGCTGGTATCTTTCATCATTAGGCTCTCCTACACGGCTTTTATATATTTTTCACACAGTAGAAAAAAACTGCGGTGCAAATAGCGACAATAGGAGATATCAAAAATAAACTAAGCATAAACATAATTATTCCACTTAACGAATGTGTATAGCTCTATACGATTAGCATGCCAAAGCGTAACTTACTGTAATTAGATGATTAAATTTTATTTTATGTGTTTTTTATATGTCCGCGGACATAAAAGTGTCCGCAGTGGACGCATTAGTAAATAAAAATTCACTATTAAGAGATTAAAAATGCCACAAATATTAATAACTATACTAATGACCAGTAAAAAGCAGAGAGGTTAAGCCTCAAAATTACGGAAATAACACAAAACTATCTAAATGTTAACTAACTTTATCGGTGTATGTTGAATATTTATTCACCGAATGAGGGCTTTACGTTTACGTAAGCTGTAGCTTTTGACTTGGTTGTTTTTACAAAATGTTAAACTTGACACCAGTGTCATGAAAAAATAACGCCTAATATACGACTAAATGTTAAAAATAATGATGAAAAAGAAATCTTGCTATGAAGTGAGAAATATTCAAGAATGTGAATATGTATTCAAAATGCTATTGACTCTATTTACGATAGAGGCTAGTTTTGTCCGTCTGTTAGCAAATCGTCGAGCAGTTCATCCACGCTAACAGTGCAGCAAGGGGAGGGGTCTATGTTATACGACTCAAAATTAGAAAAAGAAAATTGTGGCTTTGGCTTAATAGCCCAAGTTAATGGTCAAGCTAGTCATAGGCTTATTCGTACTGCTATTACGGGGCTTGATCGCATGCAGCACCGTGGCGGTATATCTGCCGATGGTAAAACAGGCGATGGCTGTGGTTTATTATTACAAAAACCAGATAGCTTTTTTCGTGCTATTGCGGCTGAGAACAATTGGCACTTAGGTAAAAATTATGCCGTAGGTATGATTTTTTTAAATTCAGACCCTGTTTTAGCACAAGCTGCAAAACAAATACTTAGCGAAGAATTAGAAAAAGAAACGCTAAATATTTTAGGTTGGCGCGTAGTGCCAACCGACCCATCAATGTTAGGTCCTATAGCAGTACAACAATTACCTGGGTTTGAACAAATTTTTGTTAGTGCGCCAGAAGGTTGGCGCTCTAAAGATTTAGAGCGACGCTTATATGTAGCGCGTCGTCGCGCTGAAAAGCGTATTGTTGATGATGAAGCTTTTTATATTGCAAGCTTATCTGGATTAGTTACTATCTATAAAGGCCTTATGATGCCTGCAGATTTACCTAACTTTTACCTAGATTTAGCTGATATTCGTATGACCAGTGCGATTTGTGTTTTCCATCAGCGCTTTTCTACTAATACTCAACCGCGTTGGCCTCTTGCTCAACCTTTTCGTTATTTAGCACACAATGGTGAAATTAATACCATTGAAGGTAACCGCCAATGGGCACGTGCGCGTTCTTATAAGTTTGCGTCACCACTTATTCCTGATTTACAAACAGCGGCACCGTTTGTAAACGAAACTGGTTCTGATTCATCAAGCTTAGATAATATGCTTGAACTGTTTTTAGCTGGCGGCATGGATTTATTCCGTGCGATGCGCATGCTCGTTCCACCTGCATGGCAAAAAAACCGTGCAATGGACGATGATCTACGTGCATTTTACGACTTTAACTCTATGCATATGGAACCATGGGATGGTCCGGCAGGTATTGTAATGTCGGATGGTCGTTTTGCGGCGTGTAACCTTGACCGTAATGGACTCCGCCCAGCACGTTATGTAATTACACAAGATGGCTTTATTACGCTTGCATCAGAAGTGGGTATTTGGGATTACACTGCTGATGAAGTAGTTGAGAAAGGTCGTGTTGGTCCAGGTGAATTATTAGTTATTGATACTAAGCTTGGCAAAATTTGGCACTCGGATGAAATCGATCAAGATTTAAAATCTCGCCATCCTTACAAGTCATGGCTTGAAGAAAACGTTAAACGTTTAGTTCCATTTGAAGAACTTACTGAGCAAGATGCCGGTAATCGTTCTTTTGATAATGAAACGCTAGCTAAATATCAAAAAATGTTTGGTTATACCAACGAAGAGCTTGATAGCGTTATTCGTGTAATGGGTGAAAACGGCCAAGAAGCAACAGGCTCAATGGGTGATGACACGCCATTTGCTGTGCTTAGTGAAGGGCATCGTTCACTTTATGATTACTTCCGCCAAAAATTTGCGCAAGTAACAAACCCACCTATCGATCCACTGCGTGAAAATCATGTAATGTCACTTGCGACATGTATTGGTAGTGAGCAAAATGTATTTAACGAAACAACAGGCCACGCTAAGCGCCTACAGTTTGATACGCCAATTTTAATGTACGCAGACATGCAGCAATTATTAAATGCTGATGAAGCACATTACAGCTACTGTAAAATTGATATTACGTATACAGTTGAAGAAGGATTGGAAAAAGCAGTATCGCGAATTTGTGATATTGCGCAGAAAAAAGCAGCATCGGGCTGTATTATGCTTGTTCTAACAGACCGCAACTTTGATGAAACGAATTTACCTATTCCAGCAGCTATGGCTGTGGGCGCGGTGCAAAATCGTCTTGTTGATAATAATCTTCGTTGTGAATCGAACATCATTATTGAAACTGGTAGTGTGCGCGATGCACACCAATTTGCAGTTTTATTAGGTTTTGGTGCAACTGCCATTTATCCATACCTTGCGTATGAATCGTTAGTTGCAATGAGCGACAATAAAATTATTGATAAGTCGTATTGCGAAGTAACGCTTGCTTATCGTAAAGCCATTAACAAGGGCTTATATAAAATCATGTCTAAAATGGGCATAAGTACGGTTGCGTCATATCGTTGCTCAATGTTGTTTGAAGCGGTTGGTTTATCTGATGCTATTGTACAAATGTGTTTTAAAGGAGTGGCAAGTCGTATACAGGGTGCCTGTTTTACCGATTTTGATGACGATCAACAGAGCCTACATAAACTTGCTTTAAGTAAACGTAAATTATTAAGCCACGGCGGTTTGTTTAAGTATGTTCATGGTGGCGAATATCATGCTTATAATCCGGATGTAATCCAAACCCTACAAAAAGCAGTTCGTTCTGGTGAATACAGCGATTACAGTGAGTATGCAAAACTCGTTAATAATCGTCCGATTGCTACGCTACGTGACATGCTTTCGCTTAGATTGCCGGAAACCGGCATTAGCATTGATGATGTCGAGCCTGCAGAAAATCTTTATAAACGATTTGATTCGGCCGCAATGAGTATTGGTGCTTTATCGCCAGAAGCGCATGAGGCGCTAGCAATTGCGATGAACCGCTTGGGTGGGTGTTCAAACTCGGGTGAAGGCGGCGAAGATAAGCTGCGTTACGGTACCGAAAAAAATTCACGTATTAAGCAAGTCGCTTCAGGTCGATTTGGCGTAACGCCGCATTACTTACGCAGTGCTGACGTTATTCAAATTAAAGTAGCGCAAGGTGCAAAACCAGGTGAAGGCGGGCAATTACCAGGTGAAAAAGTAACCCCATATATTGCTAAACTTCGTTATTCGGTGCCAGGTGTTACGTTAATTTCGCCACCACCACATCACGATATTTACTCAATTGAAGATTTAGCACAGCTAATTTTCGATTTAAAACAAGTAAACCCTAAAGCACTTATTTCTGTAAAACTGGTTTCAGAACCTGGCGTAGGAACCATTGCGACAGGTGTTGCTAAAGCCTATGCCGATTTAATTACTATTTCTGGCTATGATGGCGGTACAGGTGCAAGCCCACTTACTTCAGTTAAATATGCCGGTAGCCCATGGGAGCTAGGCCTTGCTGAAACACAGCAAGCACTTGTTGAAAATGGCCTTCGTCATCGCATTCGCCTGCAAACAGATGGTGGCTTAAAAACAGGTTTAGATATTATTAAAGCAGCAATTCTAGGTGCTGAAAGCTTTGGCTTTGGTACTGGCCCAATGGTTGCCCTTGGTTGTAAATACTTGCGTATTTGCCACTTAAATAACTGTGCGACCGGTGTTGCAACACAAGACGAAACACTTCGCCAAAAGCATTATCACGGCCTACCAGAAATGGCGATGAACTACTTTAAGTTTATAGCGCAAGAAGCCCGTGAAATTATGGCAAGCTTGGGTGTTGTAAACTTAACTGACTTAATTGGTCGTTTAGATTTACTTGAAGCAATTGAAGGCAAAACAGCAAAACAGAAGAAAATTGATTTATCTTCTGTAGTTGCTCAGCCTAATAACCCAACTGGTGAAACACTTTATTGTAGTGCGCCTAATAGCTCACATTATTTAGGAAAGCTTAATGAAAGCCTACTTGCTAAGGCGCAAGAAGCAATTGACGCTTCAAGCGGTATTTCGCTAGTAAGTCGTATTTGTAATACAGACAGATCGGTTGGTGCAATGCTTTCTGGCTATATTGCAGATAAATATGGCAACCAAGGTATGGCTGCGGATCCAGTCGTAATTGAATTACACGGTACTGCGGGTCAATCATTTGGCGTGTGGAATGCAGGTGGCCTTGAAATGACATTGGTTGGCGATGCTAACGATTACGTAGGGAAGGGCATGGCTGGTGGCAAGCTAGTTATTCGTCCACCACTTGGCTCGTCGTTCGAAAGTCATAAAGCTACAATTGCAGGCAACACATGCTTATACGGTGCGACAGGCGGTAAATTGTTTGCAGCTGGATGTGCCGGAGAGCGTTTTGCAGTTCGTAACTCAGGTGTACAAGCCGTTGTTGAAGGCGTAGGTGATAACGGTTGTGAATACATGACTGGCGGCGTTGTATGTGTACTGGGCAACGTAGGCGTTAACTTTGGTGCAGGTATGACAGGTGGTTTCGCTTATATTTTAGATGAGCGAAATGATTTTGAAAAGCGCATTAATCCCGAGCTAGTAGAAGTGGTTACACTTGAAGAATTAACATCGCATCAAGAACATTTACGCGGCTTAATTGCTGAGCATTTAGAGCTTACGGGTTCATGCAGAGCAGAAAGTATTCTAGCTAACTTTGAATTGTACTTACCTATGTTCAAATTAGTAAAACCAATATCAAGCGACGTAAAAAGTTTACTCGGGCATCGCGCTCGCAGTAGTGCCGAACTACGTGTTCAGGCGCAATAAGGGGGCAGTATGAGCGAAAATGTATATCAATTTATAGACGTGCAGCGTGTAGACCCACGCAAAAAACCAATCTCGTCACGTAAAAAATCTTTCGTAGAAATTTACGAGCCCTTTTCAGAAAATCAGGTTAACTCACAAGCTGACCGTTGTTTAGATTGTGGTAACCCATACTGTGAGTGGAAATGTCCTGTACATAACTACATTCCACAATGGTTAAAGTTAATACGTACGGGCCGTATAATAGAGGCTGCTGAGCTTTCTCATCGTACCAATAGTTTACCAGAAGTGTGTGGCCGCGTTTGTCCACAAGACCGCTTGTGTGAGGGCTCGTGTACGCTCGATGAAGAGTTTGGTGCGGTAACAATTGGTAATATTGAAAAGTACATTACTGATGAGGCATTTAAAATGGGCTGGAAGCCTGATATGTCTTATGTAACATGGACCGACAAAAAAGTAGCCATTATTGGTGCTGGCCCTGCAGGTTTAGGATGTGCTGATATTTTAGTACGAAATGGCGTTAAGCCAGTGGTGTTTGATCGCCATCCAGAAATAGGTGGACTACTCACGTTTGGTATTCCTTCTTTTAAACTTGAAAAATCAGTAATGCAAAAGCGCCGTGAAATATTCACTGAAATGGGCGTAGAGTTTAAGTTAAATGTTGAGGTAGGTGTTGATATTACGCTTGATCAAATTTTAGCTGATTACGACGCCGTATTTTTAGGGGTGGGTACGTATCAGAGTATGCGTGCAGGTCTTGAAAATGAAGATGCACCAGGCGTTCATGATGCACTCCCATTTTTGATTGGTAATACAAATCGTGTAATGGGCTACGACGAGACAAAACAACCGTGTATTGATATGGCTAACCAAAAAGTAGTTGTACTTGGCGGTGGTGATACAGCCATGGATTGTGTGCGTACGTCTATTCGTCAAAATGCTGCAAAAGTAACGTGTGCTTATCGTCGTGATAAAGAAAATATGCCGGGTTCTAAACGTGAAGTTAAAAACGCGAAAGAAGAAGGTGTCATCTTTACGTATAACGTTCAGCCTAAAGGCATTGTTCTGAACGATAAAGGTAAAGTAACCGGCGTTAAAATGGTTAAAACTAAATTAGGCGAACCTGACGCAAAAGGCAGAAGCCGTGCTGAAGAAGTACCTGGTTCAGAACATGTTATTGAAGCAGACCAAGTTATTATGGCGTTTGGTTTCCAACCACACAAAATGGATTGGTTAGAAAAATACGATGTAGAAATAAACCACTGGGGTGGCATTAATGCTCCAGAACAAGGTGAGTTTACACATCAAACTACTAACCCTAAAATATTTGCTGGTGGCGACATTGTACGTGGTTCAGATTTAGTGGTAACTGCTATTTTTGAAGGACGTAATGCCGCAGAAGGTATTATGGACTATCTTAAAGTATAACTATTTTTTGGTTACTTTAAATATACGTTAAAGCAAGCTTTCGAGCTTGCTTTTTTTATACGTAATAATGCCTTAGACCAACCTGCATAAATTTTTGAGAAATTTAACGAATTAAATTGCACTGTAACGTCGTTAAGGATTTTTTATTTAGAACAACTAGGGTATGTTGATCTTTCAGGATTAAAGTTTGTTCAATTTTGGGGCGATTTAATCGCGGAGCGGGGTTTGTAACCTAGTGGGCTTGTTGGTAACTGCTCCTGCGTTAGCCAACTGGCTTATATTCATTTAAGAATAAAAAATTGAGCAAATCTTCCGCGTCCTGCTAACGCGCCTTACCTAAATCTATGTAGGTAACAAAGAGTTAATCGTCCTTAGAAAGAATCCAAAGGGCAGCGCATATTTGGCATTTATGCTACGTTATCCAAATTTATGGAGAATAATCACACTACATTTGCCTGAATACCAAACATACGGCTGAAAAATTAATCACGAAAGGTCAACACGCCATAATTATTTATCCTTTCATATAAATAATGTAGGCAATTAGGTCTAATATTAGAGAATGCTTAACCGTGAAGGTAGGGAGAAAGAATCTAATTCTACTTTTTCCGTATTTTAGTATGGTATTAAGTGTTGATTAATTAACTAAATAAATACAAAATACGCGGCTTATTTACTATTTGCTTACTTTGCGTTCTGGGTTGGCGTTATTTACGAAAAGAAAACTGATAAATTATGCACAAATACTTCGATAAAACAGAAAGAGAATTAATAGTAAGGTTTTTCTCATCAATAGGCTTTATATCCACATTTTTGATGTCGTGTATTGCATTTATTAATAGCGAATATTTTCTTTTTGTGACACTTTTCGGTTCGTCACTTATCTATATTTGGGCATTTAATGTTTACAAAGAGGTAGAAAAGTCTGCAAATGCGATTTTATATAATCTTTATGGATTGATGCTTTACTTAGTTGTTACTGGCGGCGCTGAAGGTACAGGGCCAATTTGGATATTTATTGTATCACCAGTAACATATTCTATTCGAGGATTAAAGCGAGGGACATCTGATATATTCATATTTTTGCTAGCGATAATGTTAGGCTTTTATTGCGCAGACATGTTTAATATTTATGAATATAAACCAGCACAATTTCCTTATAGAATTGTATTTTCGTTTATTATTGTCGCTTTACTCACAGGTTTTTACGAACAATCAAGAGAGAAGTACAGCAATAAAATAATAGCTTTAAGTCAAAGAAATGAACGATTAGCAACAATCGATCCATTAACTGAGCTTCCTAACCGTCGTCATGCAATGAATAAGTTAAGTGAATTCAAAAAGGAACATGCTTACAAAGGCATACCTTTTGTATTGCTACTAGCTGATGTTGATAACTTCAAAAAAATTAATGATAAATATGGACATAACTTTGGCGATGAGGCACTTATTCATTTAGCTAATATTTTTAAGAAAAATATTCCACAAAATGCTGTTGCTTCTCGTTGGGGGAGAGGAGTTCTTAATAGCAATACCTAATGTTAGTGTTACAGAAGGGGTAAATGTAGCAGATAAAATCCATGATTCACTTAAAAAGGCAGCGGTAAGTTTACGTACTAATACTGTAAACTTAACAATTAGTATTGGTGTTGTTCAAAGTGAAGAAAACAGATCAATTGATCTTGATATTAAACATGCTGATCAGCAACTCTACAAAGCAAAAGAGCAAGGTAAAAATAGAACTTGCTCAGCTTAGTAACCATCTATATTTGCTAATCCATAGAGAAGGAGTCAAGAGAAGGTTTCGTTTTGGCTTTTCTTCGTTTTACACTCATGTAGCAAAAAAATTACAGGTAATTTGGAGCGCAATAAGTATCGTGTAACTCCCTTTTAAGTATTGTGAGTCTCTGTCAAACTCAACAGCTAAATATAAACCTGCGAATAACAATTGAAACACTAAAACTATATTTAGAAAGCGTAATAAACGTTGTTTAAATTGAGTATGTTTAAATCGACTTAAAAGCATTAAGAGCACACATACTATTATTAAAAGCCAACTAAAACCTATACACATATAAATGACACTATTTTGCATTATATTTATCTCTTAGCAATTTGATACATGTTGATTTGCTATAAATCGGTAGTTAAATAACATTAGGCATGTGCCATTATCAGTTCTTTTGCGTTAGCTTTAGCCGTCTTACTTACGTTGTCTCCAGCTAATAAGCGAGCTATTTCATTAACTCGTCCATCTTTATTTAAAGGCAGCATATGAGTAAATGTTTCACCTTGAGCAATTTCTTTAGCTACAAAGAATTGTTGATGCGCACTGCTAGCGACTTGCGGTAAATGCGTTACACAAATTACTTGAGTTGATTTACCTAACTGACGTAATAGTTTTCCAACTGCCGATGCGGTAGGGCCTGATATACCTACGTCAACTTCATCAAAAATAAGTGTTGGGGTTGTTACTTTTTGTGCAATAATAACTTGAATTGCTAAGCTAATACGCGAAAGCTCCCCCAGATGCTACTTTAGCAAGCGGTTGTAGTGGCTGTCCTGGGTTAGTTGAAACTAAAAATGATACATTGTCGTACCCTAAACTGTTGGGTGCACGCTCAACTTCTTGAGTTAATGCTATTTCAAATACACCATTTTCCATTGACAGGTTAGCCATACTCTCACTGATCAAAGTGTTTAGTGTATTTGCGTACTCTTTACGACTTTTGCTTAACTGATCGCTTGCCTGTTGGTATGTCACTCGCGCATTTTCTATTTCGGATTCTAGTTGTTCTAATCGAGCACTATTAGTACTAATTGACTCCAGTTCCTGTGAAATAGATTGATGAAACTCAACTAGGGCTTGTGGTTTTATATGGTGTTTGCGAGCTAAGTCCATTGCACCACTTAGTCTATTTTCTACTTCAACTAAGCGAGCTGGGTCTAAATCTGCTTGTTCAGTGTAATCACGCACTTCGCGACTCGCTTCTTCAACTTGTACAGCGGCTTCGCTAAGCATAGCAGCTACGCTTACTAAACTTTCGTCATATTGAGCCAGTTCGGTAAATTGCTGAGCACTATGTTGTAACAACGAGCACGCATTTTGTTCATCGCTTTCGTAAAGGTGCTGTAGCTCTCGTTGGCAGGCTTCTAAAATGGTTTGGCTATTACTGAGTTTATAATGCTCAGCCTCTATTTGTTCAAATTCATTTTCTTGCAAAGCAAATTCATCTAGTTCTGCAACTTGATATTCTAAAAGTTGTTTTTGAGCCGCTTGCTGTAATTGTTGCTGCTCTAGGTGCTTAAATTCTTTTTGTAAGTTAGCGAACAGCTTATAGTTTTGGCTCACGCCGTTAACTAAATCATTGTGACCGGCATAGGCATCAAGTAATTGCAATTGATGCTCAGCTTTCAAAAGATGCTGATGGGCATGTTGCCCATGAATAGAAATTAAGTATTGACCAAGTTCTTTTAGCTGTGCGGCGGTTACCGCACTACCATTAATATAACTTTTACTGCGGCCATTTTTACATACCACCCGACGTAATAAGCACTCGTTATCGGCATTTGCTAACATGTGTCGTTCTAAAAAAGCGTTAGCTAGTGGAAGTGCACTTAAATCAAATTGTGCACATACTTCTGCCTTATCCGTGTTAGGGCGAACCGCTGAGGCTTCTGCTCGTTCACCTAAACACAGTGAAAGCGCATCAATGGCTATAGACTTACCTGCACCCGTTTCACCGGTGATGGCGGTCATACCGTTTTGCCATTCGGTACTTAAATTACTTACTATTGCAAAATTTTTAACTTCTAAACCAATTAACATACTGTTTATCCATCCAGTCAATTAACTGTTAATTTATACAGTGTTTTGGTTTTTTGCAAATTAATTTTTTAGTATTTAAGCAACACTTGCCTCTTCGTTAATAGGAGAGTCATTAGTTTCTTGTTGCAAAAATTCAACTTCTTCTTTTTTATCAATGTGTTGATGGATGTCTTCTGTTTGGATAGTAAATATTAACGAAGGTAGTTGAGTGTCATAAAAAGCTTTGTTATATAAAATACCTTGATGAGGTAGCTCAGCTATAAAGTGCTGTAAGTTATCAATTAAACTTTTAGCCGAATTAGTTTGATAAGTTTTATTTAATTCGTTAGATAAAGTGCTGACGAGTAAATCAGTTACATCTTCTAATTTTTGTAAATTGTCATCATTATATGCTTGTACTACAAAAAAATTACTAACAATTGCCTGGACTCTAGGAACGTGTTTCGGGCGTATTACCTTAACATCCAACAATTCATTTAGTTTGCTTTTCAAACGTGTACTAATTTTTGAAACTCGATCATTAAAAATTCTCTTCTTGGTTTCGCTTGCTATACGACGATTATTTTCAACTATTAAATAGCTACCTAGTAGCGTAATTAATAACAAAAGTGAAAAAAATACAACATACGTCATTTGCTATAGTTCCTAATAATATTATTTTTTATTTTGCGATATTTTGCTCTAAAGTCTTACACTTGGCAATAAAATTAGTATAAACGACTACCCCAATTTAATTTAGTACGTAAAACGTTGTAGTAAGAATAATTTTTTGGATGAATTAAACGCAGTTTTTTATCTGCTTTCTTAATGACAACCTCATCGCCAGGTAAAACAGCAAGCACAACATGGCTGTCGCAACTTACCTGTAGGCTATCTGTATTTTCTAGGCTTAGCTTCAAGCGTACTTCGTTATCAGCATCAACGACTAATGGTCTGCTCGATAATGTATGTGGGAACATAGGTACTAACGAAATAGCATTAAGCTCTGGTGTCAAAATAGGTCCGCCACCTGAAAGTGAATACGCCGTTGAGCCTGTTGGTGTTGATACAATTAAGCCATCCGAGCGCTGTGAAAATACAAAATCTTTATTAATAAAGGCTTCAAACTCAATCATATGTGCAACTTTATCGGCATGAAGCACGGCTTCATTGACCGCAGAATTAGCGCTTTTTAATTCGTTGTGGCGGTATACCTCTACTTCAAGTAAAAAGCGATTTTCTTCAATAAAATCACCACTTAAAACTTGTTCTAAACTTGGTTCAAAACCTTCAGGGTTTAAATCAGTTAAGAACCCAAGGTTCCCCCTGTTAACACCGATTACTGCTACGTTGAAACGAGCTAAAACACGTGCTGCGCCCAACATGTTACCGTCACCTCCAACGACAATAGCCAAATCAGCCAGCTCCCCTAAGTCGACTAACTTAACTAGTTTATCTGTGGGTACATCAACTAACTGGCCACCAGTGCGTTTTTCTACGATAACCTCAAAACCAAGTGCAAGTAAAAATGTATGCAGACGTTGTAGTGTTGCGGCTGCACCAGGGTGGTTTGGTTTACCAATAAGGCCAATGGTTTTAAAAGGAGAATCCATAATGTGTACACTATAAGTTTGAATGTTTGTAGAGTAACCCAAAAGAGAAGTGTTTGAAAATACAGATCTTAGCTTAAATTGGTATGATTAACTTACCTAGGTAATTAATTTAGTTTTATTAGCTACCAGCATACTATGTGACTTGAAATAACTGTAAATGCCCCGATATATCAGACATGCAACAAGATGTAGATAACATGAAATTAAATCCACGAGATCAGCAAATTTTTTCAGCTGTTATGAACATGTACTGTAATGGTGAGGGGTTACCCGTCCCATCAACAAAAATTGCTAAGCTTAAAGGCATGGCTGTGTGTTCGGCTACGGTACGTAATGCGATGGCTCGCTTAGAAAAAGTGGGCTTATTGTATTCACCTCATACATCTGCAGGCCGTGTGCCTACAAATGAGGGGTTTGATTATTGGTTTGACGAGTTCTTTCCACTCGCTGATATTGCTAATTATTGGCAACCAGAGCAATCACAACTCGTTGAACTTGCTCATGGTTTGAGCCAAAAATATCAGGTGTGTTGTTGTGTGGGTTTGCCACAAGCCAGCTCGCAGCAAGTATTTAGAGTAGAGGTACTTGATTTTGATTCTACCGACTGGCTTATTTTATTAATAGACAGAGCAGGGCAGAGCCATAATATTTGTATTGATAAGCCTCATGATTCGTCAGACTCTGTTCGTTATCAGTTTGCAACGTGGTTAAACACCGTCTTTAGTCAACAAACCTTGATGGAAGGTTTATACCGTATGCAAGCTATGGCTAATACCGCGCCTCGAAATTGTCACGATTCGCTTAATCAATGGACGCGACAACTAAGCCAAAAATTAGGCTCAGATAACAGTATTGTTGTTGGCGAAAATTACCTTTACAAACAAATTGATTGTGAACAAAGCTTAAATATTGGTGTCTCATTTTTAAATTATGTAGAAGATAAGCTCGCTTTTAAAAATGGGTTATCGGTACTTAATAGCGAAAAATTACCTTTTACTGAGTGCGATGAATTGATTGTAATAAGCGTGCCGTACTTTCAAAATCAAGAATACCAAAGCCGCTTTTGTATAATTTGCCCTAAATCAGCGCAAATTGAAGAAATAATCCAAGAATTTAAATTAATTGAGACATCTAACTCTTGAATCTTTTTATTCAATCCCCATAATTACCGCAGTTGAAAAGAATTGGAGCACGTATTTTATGTCTGAGCAGACACAAAACCCTGAGCAAGAAGTAGAATTAAACGAAGAAATTTCTAAAATGCAGGCTGATGTAGAAGCAGCAGTAGAAGCCGCTGAACAACATGCAGAACAAGAGCAAAGCCCTGAAGCAGAAATTGCTATGTTATATGCAGAGCTTGAAGCTGCAAAGCAAACAATTGCGGATCAAAAAGATGGTGTTGTTCGCGCAGCAGCAGACGTAGATAATATTCGTCGTCGTGCAGCACAAGATGTAGAAAAAGCGCATAAATTTGCACTAGAAAAATTTGCTAACGAATTACTACCTGTAATTGATAATCTTGAGCGTGCTATTGAATTTTCTGATAAAGAAAATGAGACTTTAAAGCCGTTGCTTGAAGGTATCGATATGACGGTTAAGAGCTTCAATGACGCTGTTTCTAAATTTGGTGTTGAAATTGTAAACCCACAAGGTGAGATGTTTAATCCAGATTTTCATCAAGCAATGTCAATTCAACCAAGTAACGATGTAACACCTAATACAGTACTTGCTGTTATGCAAAAAGGTTACACATTGAATGGTCGTTTATTACGCCCTGCAATGGTTATGGTTTCTAAAGCTGCTGATGCTTAATTGAATTATTAGTTTTAAAAAATGCCTCATATTGAGGCATTTTTTTTGTCTTTTTTATAGTGAATTAACTGTACGAGCATAGTGAGTAACACGGCACTAAACATTAAGCTTGAAAATGGCACTGCGCTTTTTGCATGCATAATAGCGAGTAAGGGGCCAACTAATGCGCCACTACCAAAACGAAGAGTGCCAATTACGGCGGTTGCCGTGCCTGTGTTTTTTTCAAACTTCATTAAAATTAACGAGTCAGCATTACTTGCTGTGACGCCTAAACTCATCATTAATGGCGCAATAGCAGCCACAATATAATAAAGTGATAAATGCAATAAGCTAAATGTTAATAGCGCAAGCCCAGATACAAACCCACATACAAGCCCAATATAGAGCATCTTTCGAGAGCCCAGCCTTGGTACAATTCGCGTATTTAAAAAGTTACCAAACATCAGCGCCATTACGTTAAAGGCAAATAATACACCAAATAATTGTTCTGACACTTCATATAAATCTAAATATATAAAAGGTACTGAGGTTAAAAAGCAAAAAAATCCAAATGATACAAACATAGAACTGAGTATGTCGGCACGTGCATCTTTATTACTGAGCACTGTTTTATAGCTATCAAAAAATAAAGCGAGACCCTTTTTTTCATTTTTGTGAATAGGAATATCGATTAGATATACTTGTACAAACGCTAATATTAAAAAGCTATATCCAGCAAGCACCAAGAATATGGTTGACCAAACAGAAAACCCTAAAATAAACGAGCCAACTGAGGGGGCAACTAACGGTGCTACCATCATGATCATCGATACATACGACATTCCTTTAGCTGTGTTTTGCTGATAAATATGGCGAATAATACCCGGTACTACTACCGTTGCTGCAGCTCCCGTAAATGCTTGTACTGCTCGAAGAGTCCAAAAGGCATGGATTTCGGTGGTAAATGCAAGTGCAAGTGAGCTTGCGCCAAATAGGGTTAAGCCAATACGGGCGAGCTTACGGCGGCCAATTTGATCGGCAATCGGGCCAAAAAATAACATCCCCAATGAATAACCTGCTAAGTAAATACTCAACGATATTTGTACATTTGGCATATTAGTGTGTAAATCGTTTGCAATTACCAGCATGGCGGGCAAATACATATCAATAGCCAATGGCGTAATCGCCACAATACTGGCTAATAAAGGCAATAAAATACGGGTATTAAAAGACGAGGCTGAGGCGTCCATGTGTAAACTCAACAATCACTAAAAACAAGGACTGTAGTGTAACAGGGCATTGTATTTGGATAAACTTAGTTCGCCTGCTAAGTTTATCGTCTTATCGCATCTTGTTAATATAGCGCTATATAAAGCAAATATTTTAAATTGGTACTGTGTTTGCTATTCTACAAGCAATAAAAAATTAATTGCTTAAGAGAATTACCATGAAAAAACTAGTACTTGCGGTATTAGCGACAGCCGTTTTGGCTGGTTGTAAAACGTCGCCAACAGGACGCACACAAATAGCGCTTTATTCAGACCAACAAATGAGTGAAATGGGCACTGCTAGTTTTGCTGATATGAAAAAAACCAACCAATTAATAAAGATGCAAAAACAAATGCATATGTAAATTGCATTGCTGAAAAAGTAGTGGCTGTATTACCAAAAGAATACGCTTCGCAAAATTGGGAAGTGGTTGTATTTGAAGATGAATCTGCTAATGCTTTTGCACTACCAGGTGGTTACATTGGTGTTCATACTGGCTTATTAAAAATTGCTACTAATCAAGACCAATTAGCAACAGTACTAGGGCACGAAGTAGGCCACGTAATTGCTGAGCATTCAAATGAGCGTGTTTCACAAAGCTCTATTTTAGATACAGGTATGCAACTTGGTAGTGCGGCACTTGAAATGGGTAATATTCAATACCGTAACGAAATTATGCAAGGCTTAGGTTTGGGAGCACAGTATGGTGTTGTTTTGCCATTTAGCCGCTCGCACGAATCAGAAGCCGATACTATTGGTTTAGATTTAATGGCTGAGGCTGGCTTTAACCCACAAGAGTCAGTAACCCTTTGGCAAAATATGAGTGCGGCAGGTAGTGGTACAACACCTGAGTTTTTATCAACTCACCCAGCGCCAAGTAACCGTATTAAAAACTTACAAGCGCAAATGAGCAAAGCACTTAGTGAGCAAAGTACTGCTAAAGCACAGGGTAAAAACCCACAGTGCACACTGTAGTTAAGCGCTTTACTATTTGAAGTAGTGTACGTTTAGTATTAATGCGTAAAACCCCTGTAAGTATTTTACCTACAGGGGTTTTATTTTAGTTCTTAAGCGTGGTTATTCAGCAGAAAGTGCTTGTTTAAATACATTTTTAAAGCGTTCGAAATCTTCAATGTGCGGCAGATGCCCTAAGTTATCCAGCTCGAATAATTGTGCGTCAGGGATAAGTGTTGCAGCGTGTTTGCCTAATTTATCATATCGACCAAGCTCGTAATTAACACCCTCTTTTTTCCAGTTACGGCCAGGGCCGGTTCTATCCCGCGTACCTATAATTAATTTAACCGGCATAGTTAAATCTTTAAATTCGGTTATTACAGGTTGAGTGAAAATCATATCGTATGTTTTTGCATTTACCCATGCCATTTGTTCTTTATCTGGGCCTTGTATTTGCCCTGTTATGAAGTCAGTTAAGGCTGAATATGTGGCATTCCACTTACCATCGTAGTAATTTTTTTGTTGATATTTTCTTACGCCTTCCGGCGTTTTTGAAAACTCATTTTTATAGAAAAAATTTGTATCTTTGTAATCAACATACTGCAAGTAGTTTTCAAGCCCAATAGGGTTTAATAAAATTAGCTTTTTAGTTGTATTTGTATACATTAATGCAAAACGACTCGCTAGCATCCCGCCCATTGAGTGCCCTAATACAATCGACTCTTTTATATCAAGTGAGTCCATTAACGCATGAGTATGATGAGCAAGAGCCGCAAATGAATACTGGTAATTAGTTGGCTTAGACGACTTACCAAAACCAATTTGATCTGGAATTAATACCCCATAACCTAAAGATTGCAGATATTGCGCAGTGGTAGTCCAGTAATCTGCATTAAAGTTTTTGCCATGCATAAGTGTAACTGTTGGCATGTCGGATTTGGTTGGCTTTAAGTAAATATAGGCCATTTTTAATGATTGTTTTTGCGACTCAAGTGCAAAGTAATTTACTTTAAAATCGTACTGGTAACTGCTTAAAAGTGCATCATAAGAAAGGGCAGATGTATCTTGAGAAGTGCCAGCTAAGGCATTGTTTGTTAGTACTAATAAAGTAGAGAAACAAATAACTTTAATCGACGACATTCAGTTACTCCTATTAAAGGCGAGCGCTTGGCTTAAAAGAAGTACAACAATAACTAAGTATTTACACCTGTTCAATTAAATGTTTTACGTGGACGAAAAGAAGCGAAGCTAAATTAAAGCTTCGCTTATTAATTACTGAGTAAAGAGCTGATTGTTAAAGCTTAAAACGTCCACTCAATATGGATTTGTGGTACCGATTCAGTGACTTCAGTACCTAGTTTATTGTGCCAGTATTGTAATTCCATACCCAACAGGAGTGTGTTTTCTTTCATTTGAAGAGCGTGGCCCATATCCCACACTAAAATAGGCTGTGCGAGTATCCAAGCTTGTACATCGTTACCAAATTCATCTTCACGTTCAGCAATGTATTCAGCGTGGCCTTTAAAGCTAAACTTTTGTGAGCCAATAGAGAAAGGATACTCAAAAGCTACATCAAGCATCCAGCTATTAGTTTCAATAGGTGCACCGCCTTTTGCTACACCTTCACTATCGTCAATGTAAGCTGTGAACAACGTTTGAAAAAAGTTAAAACCAGGTACATCCCAGCTTAATTTAACACCTGGTAGGTATTTCATTACTTTTGCATCACCAGCAACGTTAATACCGCCCGTAAGGCCAACATCCAATAATGCACCAGAGCCAATTTTTTCGCCGCTAATGGCCGATAAGCTTACCGTTGAGTACCATTCACCATAAAAATCAGCATCTTGGTAACCATCATCTATATCGTCTTTACTGTAATCGATAAAGAAGAAGTTATCGCCGTAGTCATAGCCCGATGCATGTTGAACCGAGTAAACGGTAGTATCGGACTCTTGTTTAGAAAATGGATTTTTTTGACTGCCATTATTAATGTGTAGTGCTGTACTGCTCCAATTAGCAGCAAAAGCCGACGATGATAAAGCAAGAGAAGTAAAAGTAATAAAAGGGAGTAATTTTTTAAATTTCATAACTGTTTAATAACTATAATTTTAGTGACACGCGGAAGCAGAGATTATAGCAGAAGAGATTGATTTGTTGATCGCTAATTTAACACATGTTGCAGCTTACTTTATAAGCTGCAACATGTGGAGACGCAATTTATTACGCTTTATTGCGGCGTAAGCAAATGATAGTTATTGCCGTAAATGCTAGGATAAAACAATAATAGGAAGAGGTTGATACTTCCCAAGGGCTTATTTTAAACGTAGCGCCAAGTAACAATGCTTGTGCGCCGTATGGTAAAGAACCCTGCGTTACACAAGCAAAAATATCTAGCAAACTTGCAGAGCGTTTACCGCTTATTTCACCATCATCAGCAAGCTTTTTAGCAATAGGGCCGGCCACAATAATAGATACGGTGTTATTGGCAATACAGACATTACTTGTTAAAACTAACGCAGCGATACCTAATTGATCTGCCACTTTACGGTGCCATTTTGCAATGATTTTAGTAATTGCTTGAATTTTTTGAGCAATGTAATCAAGGCCACCATTAATACGAATAAATTCAGATAAGCCACCAATAAACATTGATAGTAAAAATATTTCCTGCATATCGGTAAAGCCTTTGTAAATGTCTTTTACAAAGCTTGCGCCTTCATAACTTCCTGTAAAGCCCATTAATGCGGCAAAAATAATACCGCTAAACAACACTACAAAGACGTTCAAGCCAGCAACTGCTAGCACTAAAATAAAGGCATACGGAAGCACTAACCAAATATCGTAATCCTTGGTTTCAACAACTTGAGCAGCAGGTGTTAAATAAAACAATAAGCCAATAGTCAGTATTGCAGCAGGGACAGCAATTTTAAGATTCTCTTTAAACTTGTCTTTCATTTCACAGCCCTGCGTGCGCGTAGCTGCAATAGTGGTGTCTGAAATAATAGATAAGTTATCGCCAAACATAGCGCCAGATACAATCGTACCGGCCATTAATGCTGGATCTATACCTGTTTTAATTGATACCGCATAAGCGATAGGGCCAATGGCGCCAATCGTACCCATTGACGTACCCATTGCTGTTGATACAACCGCTGCAATTAAAAATAAACCAGGGAGTAACAACGAAGGTGGAATAAGCGATAAGCCTGCATTTACTACCGCATCTACACCACCGGTTGCACTGGCAACGGCAGAAAAAGCACCCGCAAGTAAGTATATTAAACACATGGTAATAATATTGTTGTGTCCGGCACCTTTAATAAAGGTTTCTACACATTGGTTTACCGTGCCTTTATTTAAAATAAACGCAAGCATGATGGCGGGCAATATAGCAACAGGTGCGGGTAGTTGGTAAAAAGCATAATCAACCCCTTGCGATTGCAAATACAAACCTGAGCCTAAAAATAGCGCTACAAAGGTAAGTAGGGGAAGTAAAGAAAGTATTGCTTTGTTTTTATTAAATGATGGCTGCATCATAATCCTCGTAACCAGTAAAATTTATCACAGCCAAAACTCCTCTTTTAGCTGAATTTAGCAGTACAACTTTTTAAAAAAGTTGTTAGCCGCAGCGTCCGCAAGCCAAAGACCAAATCGACGCGAAAGAGAAGTTTAAATGTATAGATGGCTAAAGTAAACTGGTATTGTTATTATTATTAAATTAAAAGGTCACCTGACTATTGCATGACTTTTAGATAATATCTATAAAACAACGCGATTTTCAGCGATTAATATTTATCCAACTGCATAAAAATACCCACCTGCGTATTTTGTAATGCCCGGATATATGGCTAATAAACGGATTCAAATTAAATTAGGTAAAAACAATGACTACAAATCGAATAGGCGTTTTTGGTGCTAATGGCAGAATGGGCTTAGCTCTATTAGAAGCAGCGACAATTAAAGAGCAAACACAACTTACAGGTGCATACGTTCGTAGCAGTTCATCGTTATTAGGTATTAATGTAAATCAAGTAAATAGCGCAGCCGACAGCAGTGTTAGCTTTAGCGAAGAAACCACAATAGATAATGTAGATGTTTTAATCGACTTTACGCTTCCCGCTGGTATGAAAAACCATTTAAAAACCGCTGTAGCACAAAAAATTCCTATGGTTATTGGTACAACGGGCTTAACAAGCGACGATATGGCACTTTTACACGATGCCGCTAAGCATATTCCTATTGTATTTGCGCGAAATTACAGCGTGGGTGTCAATGTATTACTCAACCTTGTGCAAACTGCAGCGACTAAGTTTGGTGACGATTTAGATATCGAAATATTTGAAGCGCACCACCGTCATAAAATAGATGCACCATCTGGTACCGCACTGGCAATAGGTGAGTCAATCGCGCAAGCGAAAGGCTGGGATCACGACGAGGTTGCGGTATATGACCGAAGCCAAGTAGAAACAGCTAAATCTCAAAATGAGATTGGTTATTCTGTCCTAAGAGGGGGCGATATAGTAGGTGAACATACCGCATACTTCGCTACAATGGGCGAAAGGCTTGAATTGACACATAAAGCAAGTTCGAGAATGACGTTCGCTCTAGGTGCTATAAGGGCTGCAAGCTGGTTGAAAAACAAACCTGCTGGACTTTATGATATGCAAGATGTGCTAGATCTTAAGTAGTTTAGTTACTATTTTAACTGTTTGGGTCTAATTTCACCTACAGTGACTTATTTGTAACAATTAACCAAATAATGTTAGACCTAAATAGCAACTTCATGTAATATGCAGCCAATTTGCCAAAAATTACTAAATGCGTGTTTCCAATTATACCCAAGTGGCTAGTAAATCCAGGGTTTCAGTGGGAATGAAAATAGTTTTAGGCAAGAAAAATGATTGAAGGTTGAATGCTTTACATCTGCATCATTTAAGACTGCGTAAAACAATTTAAGCTCACAAAAATCTGGTTTTGACGATCCCTCTGGGTATTGGCGGGGTGTTAAGCAATTGCTTACTCCCGTTTTTTACTGTTAGGAGGTTTAACTTGACTAAATCCGCTCTGTTAGTCCTAGAAGACGGCACAGTGTTTCGCGGTACTGCAATCGGCGCTGACGGCATGTCAGTCGGTGAAGTGGTATTCAATACGTCTATGACTGGTTATCAAGAAATTTTGACTGATCCATCATACGCGGAACAAATCGTAACTTTGACGTACCCACATATCGGTAATACGGGTACCAACAGCGAAGACGAAGAAGCGAATCAAATTTGGGCTAAAGGCCTAGTGATCCGTGATTTGCCACTGCTAGCAAGTAACTTTCGTAACGAGCAATCGTTAGATGATTACTTAAAAGAACGTAATATTTTAGGTATTGCGGACATCGACACCAGAAAGCTAACTCGAATTTTGCGTGATAAAGGCGCACAAAACGGGTGTATTGTTGCCGGTGACGAGCTAGACGAAAATAAAGCGTTACAAGCCGCGCAAGCCTTCCCAGGTTTAAAAGGCATGGATTTAGCAAAAGTTGTCTCAACCAAGGAAAATTTTGAGTGGCGCGAATCAAGCTGGACATTAGGTGAAGGATTTAAAACCCTTGACGCTGCTGATGAAAAGTTTCATGTTGTTGCCTACGACTTCGGTGTAAAACGTAATATCTTACGTATGCTTGTAGACCGTGGTTGTAAACTTACAGTAGTACCAGCGCAAACTTCAGCCGCTGACGTACTTGCTTTAAACCCTGATGGTATCTTCTTATCTAATGGCCCTGGTGACCCTGAGCCATGTACTTACGCTATTGATGCAATTAAAACCTTTTTAGAAACCGACACACCTATTTTTGGTATCTGTTTAGGTCATCAGTTATTAGCCCTTGCCTCAGGTGCTAAAACAGAAAAAATGAAATTTGGCCACCACGGCGCTAACCACCCAGTTAAAGACCTAGACCGCGATGTAGTTATGATCACAGCTCAAAACCATGGTTTTGCAGCTCAAGAATCAAGCCTACCAAGTACGCTTCGTGCCACGCATAAATCGTTATTTGATGGAACGCTTCAAGGTATTCATCGTACAGATAAACCTGCGTTTAGCTTCCAGGGTCACCCTGAAGCAAGTCCAGGTCCACACGATGCAGCACCATTATTTGACCACTTCATCGATTTGATGCAAGCGCGTAAACACTAATTTAACTGGAGTAATAATGCCAAAACGTACCGACATAAAAAGCATTCTTATCTTAGGCGCAGGCCCAATTGTAATTGGTCAAGCTTGTGAATTTGACTACTCTGGTGCTCAAGCGTGTAAAGCACTTAGAGAAGAAGGCTATAGAGTTATATTAGTTAACTCAAACCCTGCAACTATCATGACCGACCCTGAAATGGCTGATGCTACCTACATCGAACCAATTCACTGGGAAGTGGTTGAAAAAATTATTGAAAAAGAAAAGCCTGATGCAGTACTGCCTACAATGGGTGGTCAAACAGCATTAAACTGTGCACTTGATTTAGACAAGCACGGTGTATTGGCTAAGCATGGCGTTGAGCTAATTGGCGCAACGGCTGATGCAATCGACAAAGCAGAAAACCGTGAACGCTTTGACGTAGCAATGAAAAACATTGGTCTTGAATGTCCACGTGCTGAGATTGCTCACACAATGGAAGAAGCAAAAGATACAATGACCCGCATTGGCTTGCCGTGTATCATTCGTCCTTCTTTCACCATGGGTGGCACCGGTGGCGGTGTTGCTTACAACATGGAAGAGTTTGAAGAAATTTGTGAGCGCGGTTTAGACTTATCGCCAACAAACGAATTATTGATTGATGAATCACTGATTGGTTGGAAAGAGTACGAAACAGAAGTTGTACGTGATAAAAACGATAACTGTATTATTGTTTGTACCATTGAAAACTTTGACCCTATGGGTGTTCACACTGGCGATTCAATCACCGTTGCACCAGCGCAAACGTTAACCGACAAAGAATACCAAATTATGCGTAACGCCTCTATGGCGGTATTACGTGAAATTGGTGTAGAAACTGGCGGTTCTAACGTGCAGTTTGGTATTAATCCTGAAGATGGCCGTATGGTTATCATTGAGATGAACCCACGCGTATCACGCTCATCTGCACTTGCATCAAAAGCAACGGGTTTCCCAATTGCTAAAATTGCTGCAAAGCTAGCAGTAGGTTATACGCTTGATGAACTTCAAAACGATATTACTGGCGGTAAAACTCCAGCGTCTTTTGAGCCTTCAATCGATTACGTTGTAACAAAAATTCCTCGCTTTAACTTTGAAAAATTTGCCGGTGCTAACGACCGCTTAACTACGCAAATGAAATCTGTTGGCGAAGTAATGGCGATTGGTCGTAACCAACAAGAATCATTACACAAAGCATTACGTGGTCTTGAAGTGGGCGCAACAGGTTTTAACCCAATAGTTGCACTTGATGACCCTAAAGCGAAAGAAAAAATCATCCGCGAATTACGCGAGCCAGGTGCTGAGCGTATCTGGTACATTGCCGATGCAATGCGCCATGGTATGAGCGTTGATGATGTTTACGAGCTGACTAAAGTTAATCGCTGGTTCTTAGTACAAATAGAAGATATTTTAAAAGACGAAGCAAAAATTGGTGAAGTAGGTATGGCTGGTTTAAATGCCGACTTCTTACGTAAACTTAAACGCAAAGGTTTCGCAGATCCACGTATAGCTGAAATTGCTGGTGTATCTGAAGCTGAAATTCGTAAAAAACGTCACTTATTAAACATCGTGCCAGTATACAAGCGTGTTGATACGTGCGCCGCAGAATTTAGCTCAGACACAGCTTACATGTACTCATCTTACGATGAAGAGTGTGAAGCAAACCCAACAGATAAAGACAAAATCATGGTTATTGGTGGCGGGCCTAACCGTATCGGCCAAGGTATTGAATTTGATTACTGTTGTGTACATGCCTCGCTTGCGCTTCGCGAAGACGGCTATGAAACCATTATGGTTAACTGTAACCCTGAAACAGTATCTACCGATTACGATACATCAGACAGATTATACTTCGAACCAATTACACTTGAAGACGTACTTGAAATTGTACGTGTTGAAAAGCCTAAAGGCGTTATCGTGCAGTACGGTGGTCAAACACCACTTAAATTAGCACGTGAGCTTGAAGCTAATGGTGTGCCAGTAATAGGTACTTCACCAGATGCGATTGACCGTGCAGAGGACCGCGAACGCTTCCAACAACTTGTTGAGCGTTTAAATTTACTTCAGCCAGAAAACGCAACAGTAACTTCAACTGAAGAAGCACTACTTAAATCAGTTGAGATTGGCTTCCCATTAGTTGTACGCCCGTCGTATGTACTAGGCGGTCGTGCAATGGAAATTGTATACGACGAAGATGATTTACGTCGCTACATGACCGAAGCGGTACAAGCATCAAACGAAGCACCTGTATTACTGGACCGTTTCTTAGATAATGCGATTGAAGTTGACGTTGACGCAATTTGCGACGGCGAGCAAGTAATCATCGGCGGTATCATGGAGCACATTGAGCAAGCGGGTGTTCACTCGGGTGACTCAGCCTGTTCATTACCTGCGCATTCTTTATCACAAGAAGTGCAAGACGTAATGCGCAAGCAAGTAACCGACATGGCGCTTGAGCTTGGTGTTGTAGGTTTGATGAATACACAGTTTGCCGTAAAAGATGGCAAAGTGTACTTAATTGAAGTCAACCCGCGTGCCGCACGTACTGTACCGTTTGTATCAAAAGCAACCGGTGTAGCGCTTGCAAAAGTGGCGGCTCGTTGTATGGCGGGTCAGTCTTTGGCAAGCCAAGGTATCACTAAAGAAGTGATCCCTCCTTATTACAGCGTTAAAGAAGTTGTTTTACCATTTGCTAAGTTTCAGGGTGTGGATCCAATCCGTGGTCCTGAGATGCGTTCAACGGGTGAAGTGATGGGTGTTGGTGATACTTTCGCCGAAGCATTCGCAAAAGCACAATTAGGTGCAAGCAACACTTTACCACGCGGTGGTCGCGCGTTATTATCTGTTCGTAATAGCGATAAGCCACGCATTGTTGAATTAGCCAAGATTATGACCGACTTAGGTTTTGAACTTGACGCAACGGGTGGCACGGCACACGCTCTTGAAGAAGCTGGCATTGAAGTACGACGTGTAAACAAAGTATATGAAGGCCGCCCGCATATTCTTGATTATATCAAGAATAAAGAGTACAGCTATATCGTTAATACCACCGAAGGTCGCCAAGCGATCGAAGATTCGAAGGTGTTACGTCGTGGTGCATTGCAAAATAAAACCAACTATACGACAACCTTGAACGCGGCTTTTGCTAACTGTACTGCTAACAAAGCAGATGACCGTAGTAAAGTAACGTCAGTTCAAGAGCTACACCTGCGATTGAACTAAGGAAATGTGCCAAGGCCAACTAGGGCCTTGGTGTTAAGTGAGAAAAGTATGCAATCAATTCCGATGACAGTTCGTGGCGCAGATTTACTGCGCAAAGAGCTTAACGAATTAAAAACAGTTACCCGTCCAAAAATTATCGCCGACATTGCTGTTGCGCGTGAACACGGTGACTTAAAAGAAAACGCTGAGTACCACGCTGCACGTGAGCAACAGGGTTTTTGTGAAGGTCGTATTCAAGAAATTGAAGCTAAACTTTCAAATGTTCAGATAATCGACGTAACTAAAATGCCAAATACGGGCAAAGTTATTTTTGGTACCACAGTAACTATAGTAAATGTAGATACGGATGCTGAAGTAAAATATCGTATTGTAGGCGATGATGAAGCAGATATTAAAAACAACTTAATTTCTGTTAATTCACCGATTGCACGTGGCTTAATTGGTAAACAAGTAGACGATGCAGTGTCTATCCAAACGCCAAAAGGTATCGTTGAGTACGAAATCATTGAAGTTGAGTATCTTTAACGCATAACTCACTTTAACGTTTTAAATAAAAACCGATGTATTTACATCGGTTTTTTTATACCTTAAATAAATCACTATACTGATAAGGGTGTTCATATTGCATAAAGAGTGAGCATGATGATATAGGTACATAATCACTTCATTAAAAGGAACACTCAATGGCTAATATACTTTACCCAGCGCCTTTAAAAGTAGGCTCTAAAATTGCTATTTGCTCACTTTCATCTGGGCTAAAAGAAAAATACCATGCTCGATTAGACATTGTTATAAATGGACTAAAACAAAGAGAGTATGGTGTTGTTGAAGGGGAGTTTTTACGTCAAAACAAACCACGTGAACAGCTTAACGCAAAAGCGCATGCTCAGCAGCTAATGGTTTTTTTACTTGATGATGAAATAGATGCGATTATGCCGCCGATGGGTGGTGAGCTGGCAATGGAGATACTGCCACTACTTGATTTTAACGCCATTAAAGAAGCAAAGCCTAAGTGGTTAGTTGGTTTTTCTGATGTGAGTACTATTGCATGTGCATTAACAGCTAAGTGCCAATGGGCAACCCTTCACAGCGCTAATCTTATGCAGTTACATCCAGATGAAAAAAATCCGTATAGCTTACAAATATTTGAAACTCTGACCTACGAAGCCGGTAGTAAATTTGAGCAAGGTCCTTCTTCTTTATATCAAAAAAATAAGCCTGATTACGCGCAAAACCCGAACGAATTACTCAGCCCGAGTGAGCCCACAAATTGGCAATGTTTAAACTACACAGATAAACGTACCATAGAAATGTCTGGTCGGTTATTTGGTGGGTGTTTAGATACCGTAGGTTTATTGCTTGACTCGCCATTTTTAGCGCTGCATGAGTTTAAGACGCACAGCGCACCTGAAGGACTTATTCTATACCTCGAAAACTCAGAACTTACACCAACAACCGTTGCACGATTTTTACTGTCATTAAAATTAGCGGGCATATTTGACGACATCAATGGTTTGATTTTAGGGCGAAGTGAAATTACACAAAGTCATTACGATGCCTTTGATTATCGTCATGCGCTTGATGTTGCACTAGGTGGGTGTTTATTTCCTGTAATTATTGATGCCGATATAGGTCATGTTCCACCTAACTTAAATTTAGTAAACGGCGCTACTTGTACAATCACCGCTGAAATAAATGAAGGTAAAGTCATCAAAGCCTCATTAAATACCGAGCTTTGTTAGAAGTGTACTCACTTACCTTTGATAAGTAATTAGGTTAAAGGGTATAATAAGCCCGCTTTTATAGCGCTCTAGTTATAAAAGTGAATTCTCAGGGCGGGGTGAAATTCCCCACCGGCGGTATGTTTAATGTTTTTTATGACTTAAACGAGCCCGCGAGCGCTTTATTTAACTTATTTTAGGTTAAGTAAAGGTCAAGCAGATCTGGTGAGATGCCAGAGCCGACGGTTACAGTCCGGATGAAAGAGAATATGGCTTATTATACTAATACCGATTTTATTAAAGGCCTGATCATTGTATCGCGTTAAGTGAGCTGTTTTTTTGCGCTATAATTAATCACTAATTTAATGCAGTTGGTATAACACTGTGCGCTGCATTTTGCTGCGTGCTTTTTGTTATTCTATTTAAGCTATTTTGGTAGTGTTCGCTTTAAATTTAAGTGATGTATTACTGATCCTTTCACAGTCCTGAATCTATTATTTTTAATTGGAATATAATGATGATTCAGTCTCTACTTACTCAATTCGGCGAAAGCCATACCCGCGTACAAAGCGCAATCACTGCACTACAGCAAGGCCAAGGCGTACTTGTTGTTGATGATGAAAACCGTGAAAATGAAGGCGACTTTGTTTTTTCAGCTGAGCATTTAACGACTTCTCAAATGGCCGAGATGATCCGCGAAGGCAGCGGCATTGTTTGCTTATGCATGGGGGAGGAGCGCATTAAACAGCTCGATTTACCGCAAATGGTAGCTAACAATACGAGTCAAAATAACACCGCTTATACAGTCACTATTGAAGCTAAACATGGCGTTACAACAGGTGTGTCTGCTGCGGATAGAGTAACTACTATAAAAGCAGCGACAGCCGATAATGCAAAACCAAGTGATTTATCGCGCCCAGGGCATGTGTTTGGTTTAAAAGCACAAACGGGTGGCGTATTAGTGCGTCGCGGTCATACCGAAGCATCAGTTGATTTAATGCAACTTGCCGGCTTAAAACCATTTGGCGTAATTTGCGAACTTACTAATCCCGATGGTTCAATGGCGCGCTTACCTGAAGTGAGTGATTATGCTAATAAGCATAATATGACCGTGGTTTCTATTGAAGATCTCGTGCAATACATTCAAGCTGCGCAGCTTAAAGTAGGTTAAATTACTATTTTATCAGCCTTAGATATATTAAAAGCACGCACCTGTTGCGTGTTTTTATGGGCCTAACTTGCTCTTAAAATATAATAATCACTTGTTTTTATTTACGTTATTTAAGAAGCTTAGCGAAGGAATTGCACTTTCTGTAGCCGCTACATACAGTACTCTATAAGGAATTACCCCATTAAAATAGATTATTCTAACTATACACTTGAAGAATTGTTCGATGTAAAAGCTAATATAGATAAAGATAAATACACTGAGAATTTCAATGCATTAATGGCTGAATTTTTAAAAAGAGAAAACGAATTAAAACACTATAATGATGCGATAGAAAAAGAGGCTGAGGCTAAAAAAATATTACGAATGACCAGCTGCTCTAATAAAAGAATAGCGGGTGTGTTTTTATTTGGTTTGTGTATCAGTTTACCCTTATTGTTGTTCGCTGAACTGTCGATTTTAAGCACGATTAATCAATTTTACAGCGTGGTACTTTTACTTATGGTGGGGTTACCTTTATTGCATTCTTTTCGTTATGGCTGGACACTATCTAAATACGGTATAGTGACTGTAACCGACGATGTGTTTTCCTTCACTGTAATGCAATTTTTTTATAGCTGTACTTTTTGTTCAATACTTTTGCTTACCATATTAAGGTGGCCTTAACAGTTACTGCAGCACATTAGTACAGAGTAATATGCTTGGATCCTTTACTGAATATGAGTTGTATTTATAAATGTATAAGCGAAAAAATAGCAGCTGATATAAACCAGCTGCTTGGTTTGAAAAATTATAAAACTTGAATAACTTGCTCTTTAGCTAAACGTGATTTAGGTAATTTGGCATTATAATCTTCTGCGTCATCATGGTAGCCAAGCACTAAAGCTACATCACAAATGTAACCATCTATCTCTTTTTCAAAAACTTCGCCAATCAGCTCGGCATCTACGCCTTCCATTGGAGTTGAATCAATCCCTAAGCGTTCTGCTGTATGCATTGTATTACCAAGCGCTATGTAAGTTTGTGCTTTAGTCCACCTCGAATAATTGTTATTTTTTAAGAAAACTTCCAGACTTTATTTGAGAGGCTAATTAAAGTGTGTGACATTACATGTTAACTGTCAGTGCTAACGTTATAGTATAAGTGAAAGATAGTACGGCTTATTTTGCTTTTGTAAGCGAGTTAATGCCATGCTATATTGACGTTAACTTATATAAAAGGAATTAATAATATGATCGTTAAATTTAATAAACTTTGGTCTAATCATCCATATCCTGACGCACCTTGTGATAAATCTCTGTTTGGAAATCAATGCGCTATTCGCATGGGGGTTGCGCTAGAAAAGTCAGGAATAGATACTTCGTCTTTTGATAGTATGTATCCTCAACGCCGGTGCTACCCTGGTTTAAAGCATAGTCCTAGACATATCTTGGCAGCTCAGGAGCTTGCAAATTGGATTGACTCTCCTCGTAGCACTGCATTTGGTACTAAAAAAGTAATTAAAGGGGGCGCTTTATCCAAGTTGAAAGATAAAAAAGGAATTATATTTATAATGAATGGCTGGGGTAATACTGATCACATTGACTTGTGGGATGGGGAGTACCTAAAGGGTGGTAACACAGATTGGCTGAATTTAGGTGATGAGATCTGGTTTTGGGAAATTTTAGTATGAGAAATAAATTAACATTTAGCTCTATGTTACTTTTATTTTCTTGTTCAAATATAAACGCTGGCATACTTTTAGATGCTGAAATTTGCGAAGTTTCAATGGACAATAATAGTGAAAAACTACAGTTGTCACCTCCATGCTCATTAGTCAAAACTGAAAATGGCAAGAAAAATTTTTTTCAATTTAATGAAAGTAAAATTTATATTATTTCTGGAGCCCCGGCTAAATTAGAGAAATTAAAAAGATGGTCAGTAAAAGAGAGTGATAGATGTTCACTGGAATATCAGGCTGTTATAGTCGTTAGTAATAAATTTTCTCTATCTAAACTGAAAGATAAAGGTTTAGTGTGTCCTGATATTGGTTTAGATGAAAAGTTTTATCAACAATTTGTCCAATATTAATCTATGAAAGAGTAGTACAGTTTTCTCGCTTACTCCATATACCTTACGGATTATAAAAAACCACTTATTATAATAAGTGGTTTAATTGAAAACTGTTATTAATATAGTATTACTTATAAAACCTGAATAACTTGCTCTTTAGCCAAGCGAGATTTAGGTAGCTTAGCATTATAATCTTCAGCGCTATCGTGATAGCCAAGTACTAATGCGACGTCGCATACGTAACCATCAAGTTCTTTTTCAAAGACTTCGCCAATCAGCTCGGCATCTACGCCTTCCATTGGAGTTGAATCAATGCCTAAACGTGCAGCGGCATGCATAGTGTTACCCAGTGCAATGTAAGTTTGTGCTTTAGTCCACTCTTCATTAACGCCTTGCTCATCAGTATTCATATCAACAAACGCATAAGCACCAAAAGCTTGTTCGCGATTTTCTGCTTTAGTACGGCCATTTTTAATATCTGCATCAATAACTTGTGCGTAGTCATCGCGGGTATATTTAGGATTGTGAGCGAATAATATTATATGCGAAGCTGTTTTAATATGTGGCTGGTTAAACGCAAATTTATTAGCAAATGTACTATGCATACGCTCTTTAGCCTCATCTGATTCAATTACGATGAATTTCCAAGGCTGCGAGTTAATAGATGATGGAGATAGGCGCATAGCTTCGTAAATAACGGCTAAATCGTCTTGAGATACACGTTTCGTTGCATCGTAACGTTTTGCTGTGTAACGCTTTTCTAAGTCATTAAGAATAGGGTGAGTCATTAGTTTCTCCATTGAGTAGGTGTTTTACCAGTATTTACTATGTTGAGTCAGTTTTAGTAAAAACAAACCCTTTTAAAAATTTATTACAAAAATAATATCGTGTTTTTAAATCACTCTACTTATTTGATTCAATTGATATCTACGTAAAGTAAGGCCTATCAATATAGCTAGGTACGGATAGTAGTGGGTTATTACAATATGATAAACAGGTATATGGTTGAATCATTATCAAATATTATTAGGTAATAGTTTCTTTAATAAATATAAATACAGCCATAGCCACCCCGAAATATTGGCTGAAGACACCAATTACATTGGTGCCTTCAATTAATTCAGGCAGCGCGTATTTAGTATTTATGGAATTAAAAATCTTCCAACACTATTTTTCCAATAGAGCGACCTTCTTCAAGTTCTGCGTGTGCAATACGCAGGTTAGCCGCATTTATAACGCCTAAATTTTTACCAATCGTTGTTTGAATATGGCCCTGATCAATTAACTCAGCAACATGATTTAATAACTTGCTTTGCTCAATTAAATCTTTGGCATTAAACATTGAGCGGGCAAACATAAATTCCCAATGTAGCGATAAGCTCTTCATTTTTAATTTACTAACATCTAATGACTCAGGATCGTCAATCATTGCAATTTTACCAAAGGGTGCAAGTACCTCTGTATACGCTTCAAAATAAGTATCAGTACTGTGCAGACTTGCTACATGTGTTACCGAGCCAATGTTTAATGCATCAATTTGAGCGGGTAATGGTTTTGTATGATCAACAACATAATCTGCGCCTAGTTTTTTAACCCATGCTTGTGAGCTTTCACGCGATGCAGTGGCAATCACAGTTGCGCCAGTAATCGCTTTAGCAAGCTGGATAAAAATAGAACCAACGCCGCCTGCGGCACCTGTTACTAAAATAACTTCGTCTGATTTTGTTGTTGAATCAGCTGCTTGTTTTACAATGTTTAAATGCTCAAATAATAATTCGTACGCTGTTATTGCAGTAAGGGGTAATGCAGCAGCTTCAGCATCGTTTAAGCTTTGTGGTTTGAACCCTACAATGCGCTCATCCACTAATTGAAATTCTGCATTACTACCTGGGCGGGTAATATCACCTGCGTAATAAACCGCATCGCCAGGTTTAAATGCCGTTACAGCTTCACCTGTTGCAACAACTTCACCAACTGCATCCCAACCAATTACTTTTACTTCACCGTTTGTTGGTAGCATATATAGGCGCACTTTATAATCGGCAGGGTTAACTGCAATAGCTTTAACTTTAATTAATAAATCACGACCTGTTGCAACTGGCTGTGGTAATTCAACATCAATTAACGATTCAGGATTAGAAACAGGAAGAGATTTTTTATAACCAATGGCTTTCATAATAAGTGTCCTAATTTGTTTACATATAAGGTGCAAGCCATGCTTTGGCTAGCTGATGGATATATAGTAGACCTTGCTTTAATATAGATAAACCGCATAATTGTTGAATCATTATCAAATAAAAATAGATAATATGAACATAGAAGATTTAAAACTTATTTTAAAAGTAGCTGAGTTTAGAAGTATTACGCTCGCAGCTGCTAAGTTAGATATGCGTACAGCCACAGCAAGCGCTGCTATTAAACGTGTTGAGGCAGCCCTTGGTAGTGAGCTATTTGTTCGTACAACACGTCATTTAAGGTTATCGGCTGCTGGGGAGCGCTACATACCACAATGTGAGCAGGCTTTAGCTGTACTTGAGCTTGCAAAGCAAAATCTAAAAGGTGAGCATGACGAAATTGAAGGGAGTTGCGCGTTGCCCTTTCATCTGACTTAGGCCGTAACTTAGTGATCCCATGGATTGATGAACTCATGGACACTTATCCAAAGCTAAGTTTAAGAACGCATATAAGTGATAGTAATATCGACTTTTACCGTGACTCAGTTGATATAGCGCTTCGTTATGGCTCGCCTAATGATGCTAGCGTTTATGGTTTTAAAATTTGTAATGTACCGCGCTTGTTGTGTGCTAGCGAAGAATACCTCTTACAAAATGGAAGCCCTGTGCATCCCGATGATTTAGCGTCGCATCAAGGTTTGTTTTATCAGTTGCAGGATATTATAAATAATACGTGGGAATTCAGTGATGGTGAGTCAAAATATAAAGTTAAAATGGATGGTAGGCGCGCCTCAAACGATGGCGATTTAGTCAGGCGCTGGTGCGTTGCGGGTAAGGGCTTAGCTGTAAAGTCGGCTCTTGATATGGCCGACGATTTACTCAATGACAGGGTGGTTACTGTAATGCCAAATTATCAACATGTTAATGGTGAACTTTGGCTTATTTGCCCAAGTAGGCAGTCAATAACCCCTGCGGTGCGTTTACTACGTGATGTATGTAGAGCAAAATCCCAAGCTATTTTGCAGCAGTTGGTCAATAAAGGCATTATTGATAAAAGCGTATTAAAGGATTAATACGCAATCAGATCAACTTAGCTTTTCATTAAAAAACTCAACGGTACGTTGCCATGCAAGCTCGGCATTGTCTTTATCATATCGACCTGTAGAGTCGTTATGAAAACCATGATTTGCCCCTTTATACATATGCATAGTGTATTCAACGTTATTAGCTTTTAAATCTTGTTCGTACTGTGGCCACGACGCGTTTACACGTTTATCCAGCTCGCCTAATTGAATCATTAACGGTGCTTTAATATTTTTACGTAAACTTTCACTGGCGGGAGTGCCGTAAAAAGGCACGCCAGCGCTGATTAAATTACTATCAACTGCCGCTAAATAATTAACAATGTAGCCACCAAAACAAAAACCGACAGCGCCTAACTTACCGTTACTGTTAGCATGTGATTTTAAAAAGTGCGCTGCGGCAACAAAATCGTTTTGAATTTTAGCGCGATCCATGGTTTTTTGCACAGCGCGTCCTTCATCATCATTACCAGGGTAGCCACCCAGTGGAAATAGCGCATCGGGTGCAAATGCAATAAAGCCTATCTTCGCTAAGCGTCTTGCTACATCCTTTACGTATGGGTTTAATCCACGGTTTTCGTGTATCACAAGAACAACAGGGAGCTTACCTTCTATGTTTTTAGGGGTTGCTAAGTAACCTTTGCCTTTACCGTGCCCGTCTGGCGAATCGAATTCTTCGTATGTTGCTTTAATATCATCGTCATTAAATGATACTTGTTCAGCCAATGCGTAATTAGGTAATAATGCTGATGTAAGTACAGCCATCGAAAAGCCAAGTGCAGCAAGGCCACCGAGTTTTTTCATAAAAGTACGTCGGTCCATTAAACCGTGGGCGTATTCGTCATACCAATCAAAGGCTTCTTGAGGAATGTGATCAGAGGGGGATGTATTCATGGCTGTTCCTTAACTTTATTATGTCTATTTATTATTTAAATACCATAACGTATTAGGGATAAAAAACGAGCAATATTTCTCTCAATTATTAGGATTGTTAATAAATCCTGCTTGTTAAACAATGGGTAGTAGAGACAGTCTTAGCAAATAGGCGAATATTACCTTTAAGCTAAAAATAAAAAAGCTCGGCATAATATGCCGAGCTTTTTTGGTTGGGATGTTACTTAATTTAGCTATTTGTAGGCGCTGGTTGGGCATCTACTAGTGGCGGCTTGCCACGCATTTTACGAACTAATCGTTTAGCATCTTCTAGTGCAACGTACTGACACGGTATAAGTATCAGTGTTATTACTGTGGCAAATAACACACCAAAAGCAAGTGATACTGCCATTGGGATAACAATTTTAGCTTGTAAACTCGTTTCAAAAATAATTGGCATTACACCAATAAAGGTAGTGATTGAGGTAAGTAATATTGCTCTAAAGCGACGAGCACCGGCTTGCATTACAGCATCCTTAATCGAAACACCTTCAGCGCGGGCTTTGTTTACAAAATCGACCATAACGAGGGAGTCATTTACGACCACACCCGCTACAGCAATAATGCCAAACATAGATAAGCTACTCATGGTCATACCTAAAATCATATGCCCAAACATCGCGCCAACTACACCAAACGGAATAACCGACATTATAATAAGTGGCTGCGAGTAAGAGCGAAGCGGAATGGCTAACAAGGCAAATATAATCATCATTGATATACCAAAATCACGAAGCTGCTCTGAAGCGCTATCCATCTCTTCTTGAATGCGCCCAGCTACATCACTTGTAACGCCAGGGTAGCTTTTAAGTAATGTTGGTAAGTACTCATCACGAATTTCTTCTGCAATTGCAAATGGTTCGGCTTGGTCGGTATTTACCGCAGCCCATACGTTTACAGTACGTTTAGAGTTTTCGCGGCGAATACGGTTTACACCGTCAACTAGTTTAACTTCGGCTACTTCACTTAACGGAACTTCAGCACCAGTAGGTGTGATAATACGCACACTTGCGATATCACTTATTGAGTTACGTTCGTCTTCTGGATAGCGGATCATGACTTTAATTTCTTCGCCTTCACGCAATATTCGCTGCGCTTCTAAGCCGTAGTAACTAAAGCTTACTTGCGATGCGACATCAGCAAGCGTTAAACCCATGCTGTAAGCGAGTGGTTTTAAATCAAGTTGCACTTCGTCGGTAGCGCTTTGCATTGAATCGTTTACGTCGCCAACGCCTTCCATTGTTTGTAATTTGGCTTTTAATTTACCAGCCACTTCTTTTAGCTCGTCAGCATTTTTGCCTTCAAGTTTAAAGCTAACGTCGCCATCATCTCGACCGCCATTCATTATACTGTCTTGAATGGTCATGGTTTTAATGCCTGGTAGGGCGGGCATTTGCTCGCGCCATAATGCACTTAGGGCAAAGGTGTCGATAGGGCGTAAGTCAGGCTCTACCAAAATGGCCATAATATTTGCTTGCGTTCGCCCGCGCAGACTTACTGATAAATCGCGGATCATCGGTTTACCGTATTGCTCTTGTAGTTGCTGATCGACCTTTAACAACACGCTTTCTATTTTACGTGCGGTTTCAAGCGTTGCTTGCTCAGATGAGGCAAGGTTCATTTCTATATCAATACGCGGAAAGTCGTGCGGTATTTTAGGGTTTGGTACAAACTTAACTAAACCACCTGCAAACATACCTGCGCTTACAATAAGCAAACACATAAAACCGACAATCACTGTATAGCGATAATGAATACAGCGGCCAACAAAAGGAAGGTAGTAGTTATTTACAAAGCTTTTTAAACTGCTATCAATCACCATACGTAAGCGATGTAATAGATTTTTAGGGTTTGGTTTACGTGGATTCATTGCTGCAATATGCGCAGGTAAAATTAGTTTTGATTCAATGAGTGAAAAAATCAAACATAAAATAATAACGCCACCAATGGCTTTAGAAAAAGCAGCACCAGGGCCGGTTGCGAGTGTTTGTGGTAAAAATGCCGCAATAGTCGTTAGTACACCAAAGGTCGCTGGCATCGCAACACGTTTAACACCGCGTACTACGTTATCAAGTGTGTGGCCGTATTTTTCTATTTCGGCACTGGCTGACTCGCCCACAACTATGGCGTCATCAACAACAATCCCGAGTACAAGTATAAACGCAAAAAGAGAGGCTAGGTTAATTGTTACATCTAAAAAGCCAATAGGCATAAACAAAAAGGCGCCCAGAAAAGACACCGGTAAGCCCATCATTACCCAAAATGCTAAGCGTAGCGGTAAAAATAGTGCCAGCACTATCATTACTAACAAGCCACCCCAAATCATGTTATCGACCATCATATCGAGTCGACCTTCAAGGTAGTAAGTTAAATCAACAATAGGAGAGAGCTTAACGCCTGCTGGTAAAAGTGGCTCTTTAGTTGCCATGTAACTTTTAAGGACTTTTGCTACATCGGTAATGTCTTGATCTTTTGATGCGTTTACTTCAAACGAGAGTGAATTTTTACCATTGTATTTTGAATATTGTAGACCTTCTTCAAAGCCATCATTAATAGTTGCTACATCGCCTAAATAAATTTGTGCGCCATCAGCAAGGGTAATAAGTGGCAGTTTTTCAAACTCAAAACCACGGTAGGCTTGTTTTTCAACACGCATCGAAATATAACCATTTTCAGAGCGTATTTGCCCCGCCGACATATTTGCCGAAAAGTTTTGCACCGCGCCTGCAATATCTCTAAATGTTAAGCCGTACTCGCGTAGTTTATCAGGGCTGACTTCTATACCAATTTCGTACTCTAAGCCGCCGTTAAAATTAACAAGGTTAACGTGAGGCAGTGCTTGTAACTCGTCTTTTATATCGTTGCCAAGCTCTTTTAACTGGTAGTTACTCATGTCGCCGTAAAGCGCGAGTATCATTACCTCTTGCTCAAATTTATCGCGGCGCACAACAGGGCGCTCCATCCCCGCAGGAAAGGTGTTTATTGAATCAACTTGTACTTTAATTTCATCAAGTACTTCTTGTGGATTGTATTGTTCTTCTATTTCAATCCACGCTTGTGAAAAACCACGGTTAGAGTACGTAATTAGGCGTTTAATGCCTTCAATACCTTCGAGGTTTTCTTCAACTTTTATGGTTATGCCTTCTTCAACCTCTTGCGGGGCTGCACCTGGGTAAACTGCTTGTACGCTTATCCAGTTGCTTTCAAACTGTGGGAACATTTGTTTGCGAATGGTCATCGCCATTAAAATACCGCCTACTAATATAAATATCATTAGTAGGTTGGCTGCAACGGGATTTCGGGCAAACCATGCTATTAACCCTGTTTCACGAGTGTTCATGATTATTCCTCTTTCAGCGCAAGTTGAGTTACATCAGTTTTATCAAGCGCAATATCTTCAATTTTTACTGCCATACCTTCAGTTGGGTATTCAAGCGCTGAGGTAACAATTTGCTCGCCATTTTTTAACCCTTGGCTGGCTATAATCATGCCGTTTTGTTCGCGTATAATATTGAGAGTTTTAAACGACAATGTTAAATCGTCATTTAAAATTACAATTTTATTATCTTTAACTAAGTGGTGCGCAACAATAATTGCGTTATCAAGCGGGCGACCTTCAATGGTAGCGTTAATGTACGAACCAAAACGAAGAGGGCGTGTTTTATCGCCATAAGGTGTTGCAAGTTGTGCAACCAAGTAGCTCATGCGGCTTGTTTGATCAACCACACCTTCGGTGCGAATTACTTTGGCTTGCCACATTGTTTGTTTACCTGCGTATTCTGCGTTAAATGTAACATTTGAACCTACGCCGCCATTTTTTAAATATTGCAGTTCTTGATCGGCAACCGGTAAACGTACCTCTGCAACTGAGGTTGCGCTTAGTGCGCCAAAACTATTACCTGGGTTTACTACTGACCCCAAGCTAATTGTGCGCTCATTAATAATGGCATCATAAGGGGCTTTAATATAAGTACGCTCAAGATTGCGGCTAGCACGCTTAACACTTGCTTGAGCAGAGCGGTAACGCGCTAATTTTTCTGCCAGCTGTGGTTTTCGTAAATAAAGTTCTGATGCAATAGCGTCGCTTGAGTCTGACTTAATGCGCTCCCACTCAGCTTGAGCGACATGTGCTTGCGCGCGTTCTATTTCAAGTGCTGAGCTTGCTTGTGCTAAACCCGCTTGCGCTTCAATAAAGTCTGCCTCGTAATCATTTGCATCAATTCGTGCTAAAATATCGCCTTGCTTTACAAACGCGCCTTCAACAAATTGATCCGATACCGAAATAACTTGCCCGCTAACTTGTGCTATTAGCTCGGTACGATACTTGGGTTTAACAATGCCGTACGATTTAACATCGAGCGTTATAGAATCTAAAAGTACGCTTTGTGTTGCTACTAAAGGGCGTAAATCTTGCTCTGGCTTTTCTTCAGGTGGCTGTTTCATCATCTTAAAGGCTATAGCTAGCGCAATGCCGCCTGCTAAAACAGCGATTGGGAGTATTATTTGTTTTGTAGTAGCCACAAGGCATTCCTTCATAATTGGTGGTGACAGAGCAATAATACGCAATAAAGTGTTTACAAGCTGTTTTAAGATGTAACAAAGCATTACATATGTGTGTTACAACTCGCTATGCGACTAATTAAGTTCCTAAAAAGAAATTAAAGTAAGTGTTTTTTATTCAGAGGAAATTATGAAAACCGAATCGATGAATTGCAGGCTAGGCTGCGGCGCATGTTGTATTGCGCCAAGTATTAGTTCGCCTATTCCAGGTATGCCAAATGGTAAAAAAGCCGGAGAGCGCTGTATTCAGCTGGACGAACGTAATTTATGTAAGTTATTTGGTGATGAAAGTCGGCCTAAAGTGTGTAGCGATTTTAGCGCCACGTTTGATGTGTGCGGGTCAACAAACGCGCAAGCCCTAGCGCTTATTACAGAGCTCGAAGAGCTCACTTAGTGAGCTATTAAAATACACATATATTTACACTTATTTATTACTGTGTATTTATTTTAAGTAATTAAAAGCTGCGCTTTTCACGCGAGCAAGCTCTGCGTCTACTGTCAAAGTGGAGGTTTGTGTCTGTTTTTGCAGACGTAAAGCTTGCTTACGTTACGCGCATTGCCCGTCAATAAGGTTCACAAAGACGGTAAAAGTCGCTGGACTCTAAATAATTAAAAGCTGCGCTTTTCACGCGAGCAAGCTCTGCGTCTACTGCCAAAGTGGAGGTTTGTGTCTGTTTTGTAGACGTGAAGCTTGCTTACGTAACGGGCATTGCCCATCAATAAGGTTCATAAAGACGGTAAAAGTCGCTGGACTCTAAATAATTAAAAGCTGCGCTTTTCACGCGAGCAAGCTCTACGTCTACCGCCAAGGTGTAGGTTTGTGTCTGTTTTGTAGACGTGAAGCTTGCTTACGTTACGGGCATTGCCCGTCAATAAGGTTCACAAAGACGGTAAAAGTCGCTGGACTCTAAATAATTAAAAGCTGCGCTTTTCACGCGAGCAAGCTCTACGTCTACCGCCAAGGTGTAGGTTTGTGTCTGTTTTGTAGACGTGAAGCTTGCTTACGTTACTAGTTACCAGCTATACGTTGCGCTTAACGTATATTGTTCACCGCGCCCAGGTGTACCAGGTATTTCTTCAAACGACTCATCCCATAAGTTATCTGCCGCTAAGGTGATAAATAAATTACTCAACTGTGGCGGCGTTATTTTAAGCGTTAGCTGGGTAAATAACGCGTTGTCATTGCCGTTTCTAAGTGCATTTTTGTGTTGTGTACGCCATTCGTTATCTATTCTAAATTCTAAAATATCAGTTGGGTTGTACACAGCGCCAAGTGTTAAACGGTGATCAGGAAAGTTTAATGCGTAAAAACTGGCATCAATATCGGCTACGCCGTAGTTTTCTGATTTATGTAAATAGGTGTAGCTTGCTATAAGTTTTGCTGTATCAAAGTGCTTAGTCGCTAAAAATTCAACCCCTGCAGTATCAATATCAACTGGGTTTGCAAAGCGCGCTGAAGTTGAATCAAAGTTAAAGGTCCAATCGGTTAAGTTATTATCTTTGCGATAAAAAATAGCCGAGTTTAACTGCCAGCTTTGTTCTTCAAGTAATAAACCTAGCTCCAAGTTTGAAGTGGTTTCGCGCTTAAGGTTGTAATTACTTCTAAATAATCCACCAGAATCACTGCCGCCAATGGCGGTATAGCCTGCAACTTGGCTTGCTTGTGCATAAGATAAATAAAACGTGCGCTCAAAACCTTCGCTGTTTTGTGTATTTAGCGTTACATCACCAATGAGTGACAGTTCAGAGTCGTCTCTATTTGTATCGTCAAACGCAGCACCTAAACGAAATGTAAGTTGTTTATTATCCTCAAGCACCATTTGGTATTCAGGCAATACGCTTAATTTATAATACTTTCGTGAGGTAAAGTTGTTTTCAAGTGTTGTTGATTCAATCGAGTCATCAATAAATTGTGCTGAGTAATTTATTGCCAGTGCATCGCTTTGTGCATGGCGACCCGAAAGTCCAAGCGATTTAACGTCGCTTTTATGAAAAGCTTCAAATGCACTAGGATTTTCGCGCGAGTAAATATAGTGATCGTCATGGGTACGATAATACGCCGATACTTCAAAGTTACTGTTATCAGCGTAGCTTTGCTTGTGATTAAGCATCCAAAGGCGGGTTTCTAAATCTTCAGTTTCGTTAACGCCAAAAGGGGTGTACAAGTTAGGCCAGCCAAAAAACTTATCTTGCGAGCCATAAAATAAATCGGTTTGGCTGTCCTCGCTTGCTAATTGCACGCGAGCTGAGGCGCGCGAAAAGTCATGGTCACCATTATCAATGGTTCCATCACTTTGCGAGTGAGAATACTCACCTTCAAAGCCCAGAGTATAGTTAACTAAACTATCAAGTTGTGTGTTTTTAGCAGCATGAATGCTTTGCAGATTAAAGTCATTTGTGCCAGTACCAAGCGATATACTGCCGCCTGTAATAATTGGTTTCCAACCAAATGAAACCGTACCTACAGAGCTATTCATACCGTAAAGTGCGTTATCGGCACCGGTTAAAACATCTGGGCCGCTTAGCATTTGCGGTGCAATGGGGATTTCAGCAAAATAATGACCAGATTGCGGGTCAAGCAGGGTAGCGCTTCCTACTCTAAAACCGGTGTTTTCGAAAATACCGCCGCGTATAGTTACATCAGCCTGCGCCTCAGCCATATTACGCGATTGTAAATCAACACGAGGGTCATATTCTAAATTAGAAATAGGCGAGTCGAATGTACCTACTGGCAACTTATTTGCAGTGGGTGAGGCCTCAACCGTTATTTTCTCGATTGCCGACTCATCAGATAGCGTATTAGCATTAGCAAATGCAGTAACGCTGCATAATATTGCAGGTATTATAAGGTGTGGTGTGCGATTCATGTGTTTCTCATCATTTTTTATTTGTAGCTGCGGTTACAATTAATTTCAAAGCTTATATTTGAGCATGATAAAATAACTAAATGTAACAGCAGTCATTTTGTGCGCGATTGTACATTAATTTGCTAATAACTGCATTTGATAACCATTTACGTAATACCGACTTTATTAAAAACATGGTCATTCTATCGTATTAAATAGCGCACTCACTGCGTTAAAAATTATTTATATAGAACAACTATATGTCATAATTTTCGCCTTGTTATTGCGCTATTTTCTTGGCGCTATAATAGAACACTATTTTAATGCAATCGGTATAATTACTTATTAGGTAACATTTATAATGGATACTAAAGAATATAATACTATTTACTTTGCTGGTGGCTGCCTGTGGGGCGTACAAGAATTTTTAAAGCACTTACCAGGCATAATAAGTACTGAAGCAGGGCGCGCTAATGGAAAAAATGATAATACACAAGGCGATTACGATGGTTATGCCGAATGCGTAAAGGTCATTTTTGATCCAAAAGCGGTTAGCTTAAACGAGCTATTTGGCTTCTTTTTTGAAATTATTGACCCGTATAGCATTAATAAACAAGGGGATGACGTAGGCCCTAAATATCGCACTGCCATTTATAGCAAAAGCCAAGATCATTTAAATGTCGCTAGCAATTATATAAGCCAGCGAAATGATGCTGATAAAATTGTGGTAGGGGTAGAGCTGCTAACGAACTATGTACCAAGTGATCCTGAGCATCAAGACCGTTTAACTAATTACCCTGATGATTATTGCCACATACCGCTTGAGCTATTGCATAAGTATAAATCGTAATTTAGAGTGGAGTAAGGGCATAAAGATAAGTAATTAGAAGCTATCGCTTCTCGCGCAAGCAAGCTTAGTGTCTACAGGTAAAGTTTAATTCGGTGTTTTTGTAGACGTACAGCTTGCTGACGTGACGAGCGCAGCTCGTAATTTAAGATGGAATACAGCGCTATAAAAGTAAGTAATTAGAAGCTATCGCTTCTCGCGCAGGCAAGCTTAGCGTCTACAGGTAAAGTTTGACACGGTGTTTTTTTGTAGACGTGCAGCTTGCTGACGTGACGGGCGCAGCTCGTAATTTAAGATGGAATATAGCGCTATAAATATAAGTAATTAGAAGCTATCGCTTCTCGCGCAAGCAAGCTTAGCGCCTACAGGTAAAATAAAGCTCAGCGTTTACAGGTAAAGATTAATCGGTGTTTTTGTAGACGTGCAGCTTGCTGACGTGACGAGCGTAGCTCGTAATTACTTAAGTCTGTAAGCCCAAAAATACACACCTACAAAAAAGCTCACGTACTGTGAGCTTTTTTAAAATTTACTTATAGCTAATTTTAATTTACAGCTGTTTTTGCGGCGGGAAGTTACTTAAAATTTCGCTGACTGTTTTATTAATTGATGCTTCACGCTTTTCTGGTGATTGATTTTTCTTTAATCGACCTTCTTTTGCGCCGCGCCATACTAGTTGGTTTGATTCACGGTCTACAATATCAATAATCAGTGTGCCCACTTCGTATTCACGCGCGGTTGTATCGCGTTGAAAACCAGTACCCCAATAACCCCAATGCGGGCGGTAGTTTACATTAAATGTATCTACTTCAAGCTCTTTGTCTACCGATGCATGATAATTAACAAGCACATCAGCTTGTGCTGCATCAACTAAGCTCATACCTAATGTTTGGCTCAGCTCTGCGTTTACGGCAGTGCGAACACGTTTTTCCATTAGACCATTAATTTGGTAGTTATTTGTGTCTTTAGTTAGGCTGGCGTTTTCTACCCAAGCAAATGTTTTAAAATTACTAAAGTTAGCTGATTTATCGTAATCCCAATCTGGGGTTTGTGTACAGGCTGTAAGTAGTGCTAGCGCTGCAACAATAAGTATATTTTTCATTACGTTTGCTCCAATAAAATGCATTAATTTAAAATAACACACATAGTTTAAATGTGTATCATTTAAACGTCCTAAATATTAGTTTAATAGCCGAGCCTTAATGGCCAATTAACTGTGTTCAACTTCTATCCAATCTTTTTCATCCACCCAGTTTTGTGCACCGTCTTTTACCGAGCGAATCGGCACAATGTAGTCACAACTTATTTGTGGCTTAACTGAGGCAAATATAGGCACAAAACCAAAGCTTAGTGCGGTTTCTATAATTGCTTTTTGATTTTGTGGGTCAATGTCGGCCGCTTCATCTATATAAATTGGTATACGGTATAGGTTTTGTTCTTGGTCACTCAATAAGTAGCGAATAAATAACATGCCACACAATAACTTAATCGTAATACGTGTGCCGTTTGAACCCGCCGAATCTATTTTTTCAAAGTGCTCTGTTTCACCTGCGCGGTTAACCACTTCAAATCGAATATCAAATAAATCGGTAAGTGTTAAACCCGCTTTATCTGATGCGAGTTTAATTAAGTGATCTTTCGCTTCGTTTACCGCACTTTCGCTGTAAGGTTCTTGGCTAAGTAAATCAAGCGTGTCACCTTGCTCAAACTGATGCGAGGTGCTGATAATGGTATCGATACTATCAACCAGCATTTTGCGCGGTATGACGTTAATTTTAAACGCTTGCAGGTTTGAAATTCGGTGCTGGCTTATGCCTTTATTAAAACTGTTCATTTCGCGGCGAAGGCGGTCTAAATCTTCTCGCAAGCCTTTAATAGTTGCGGCCACTTCGGTAAGCGCAACACGCGCTTGGCGCTCAACTGCATCGCGTTCATTATCAATATTATGAAAGGCGCTTATTAGCTTTTGGTATTTAGTATATTCGTCGTTTTCGTTGTCGAATTTAGTAATACCCGCGTTATATACATGCAAATAGGTGTTGCGCACGTTTATGTCAAAATTACGCAGCTCTTGGCAGTCTTTATTAAAGTGATGTACAAGGTCGCTTAAGTTATCAAAGTCGACTGTAATATCAATCATGTACGGGGTTACTTTACCGCTGTATAAATCAAGCGTGTGGTCAATTCGCTCGCTTTTAACTTGGCGTAGGCGCTCAGTTTGGCGATTAATTTGCTCTTGTTTCGATTTAATTAACGAGCGACGATCGGCAATTGAGCCACTATTTTTTTGAATATCTTGCAGGTAGTCGTCAACTTGTTCGCGCTCAGCTAATAACTGCTCTTTTAGCATGGCTTGCGCTTCAACCGACTGCTGCATTATATCAAACTGTTCTAAGCGTTTTAGGGCGCTCTCAGCGCTCATAAGCTCATCGTATAGCGCGTCTTTTTCTTTTTGCTTGTCGGCAACGTTTGCTGCAACATCGCGTTGTTGTTTAAATTCTTTAAGTGAATGCTCAAGTGCACTGAGCTGAGCGGTTAATTGCTCTTTGTTTTCGCCGCTTTGCATTTGCACAGGCGAGAGCTTTTTAAGCTTAATGCTCGCACCTGGCAGAGTTAGTACACCGCCTTTAACGTTTTCGCTAAGTAGCGATAAAAATTCACCAAACGCATCTTCGTCATCAATGGTTATATCGCCATTAGTGGTGGTTGCAAACGAGAGAATATCTGGGTTTAAAATCCGTGATATTTCCTCTACTTCTTTTAACGAGAGGTCTTCGCGCATGCGGGTAAACAAATTAAACTCAAGGTTTTTAAGTTGCAGCTTTAAGCTCTTAATTTGTTTTTGTGTTTCGCTAATGCGGTAGTCAAGCGTATGTAGGCTTTGCCCTTGTGCGCTGGTTATAGAGTGCGAAAGCGACTCGTAATCTTGCTTTAACTGAGTCAGGCTGGTTTTAAGGGTGGCTTTATTTACCAGTTCAAATTCGCTTTTAAGCGCATCGTAATCTAAAAACCACTGCTCAATTTGTGTTTGTCTGCGCTCTATGTCGCGCGATTGCTGTACGTATAGGCTTTGCTTTTGCTCAAACTCGTGTTTTTCGTGCTCTATATCTTCAAGCGCTATACCCAGCTCATTAAGTTGCGATTCTTGATAGGTATCAAAATCAATCAGTGCTTGGTCAATTTTAGGTGCGTATGCGGCTAATTTACCTTTAAGCACGGTTTGGTTTTCAAGCATTGATTCAAGCGCTGCTATTGGCTCTTGCATTGACTCAAGGGCTTTTAATTCGCGTTTTGAGCGATTTACTTTATCAAACGAGCGACGCCATACTTCATAAAAGTCGACTTTAGAGTTCGACATATGACGTTCAAACACGCGTAACATAAAGCGTTTTACGTCGCTTGCGCCTAATTTGTGTAAGTTAAGAATACGTCTAAATATTTCTTTATAAATAGAGGAGTCTTGCACATTATTAAGCGGGATCATTTTTAAGTTAATGTCGCCGTCAAATGGGGTTGCGCCGCCAGTCAGTAGCGCGTTTAGCTCTTGTGCTTTTAACTCAATAGGGTTGTAGTTAAGCGATTTTAAATGGTTGAACAGCTTGGTAAATTTAATAATAGTTTTACCTTGCGTGTACTGCTCTAAATCAAGCTTTCCTTGATAACAAAAGTACTGATGCGCGTAACCGGCAATTTTACCAAGTCCCGCAACGCCTATTACTACCGAGCCATGAGGCAAGTTAGCTTCTAGTAAAATGTACGACTGATCGGATGAAAAATAAAATTTACGAGTTTCATCTAAATCGTGTCCGTCCCATTCGGTTAAGCGCAAATCGTTAATAAGCGGAAACTGCAGAGCGTTAATAACCGAGCTTTTACCTGTGTTATTGGGCGCGCAAATAGAGCTGCTTTTATCAAGCGGGATCACACATTTTGCATAGCCTGCGGTGTTAAGTAGGGCGAGTTTACTCAGTCCGTATAGATTTTTCATTCCTCGTCCTCTGTAATATAGGTTTCTTCGTTTACTTCCATTAATGCATCTATATAGCGGTGAATTGGCGCTTGTAGCATAAAGCCGCCTTCTACTTCACGGGCTAAACCTAGGCGCACCATGCGCAGGTAAACGTCTTTGCGCAAATCAGATCCCGAAAATATCTCAAGCTGATCAAACAAATGTTTGTTAATTTGCACCAGCGTTTGCATAAGCTCTAAATCGTTTACGTCGTCAAACAATGCGCGCATTGGGTCTTTACCCGTATTGGCGTAGTGCTCAATTAAAATGTAAATAGTGAGCGCGATAGCGCGAGATATTTTGCCCATATTGGGTGTACTTTCGTCGCTACCAAAGTAATAAAAGCCACGGCTGTCGTGTTTTAAATCGTTACCCAGGGCGGTAAATAGGGCGGTGTAGTCTTCTATGTGTTGGTCAAGCTCTTGCCACATTACGTTGTCTTGCTCGCAAATGTGATAACCCGCTACTAATTTTTTATTAATGGCTTGTAGATGGGTTAGCTCGTCTAAGTTTATGTGTGTCATGGTTTATTTACCTGCCTTTGGATCTGGCTGAGGCTCTGAATTAAATGGATATAAAGAAAAGTGCTGACCGGCAATTTTTACGCGGGCTTTTTCATCGCTTTGAATTATTTTAATATCGCAGTCGCTGACTAATTTTTGATACAAAAATAGCATTTCGTCGGCATCGAGATCTGGATAGCTTTCGTCTAAAAATTGCAGCAAGGGCTGCGGCTTTTTGCGTTTTTTATTAAAGCGCTTAGCAAAGCTGGTTTTAACATCGTTGTAGTCAGGAATATTAGGCGTAACAAATGCAGGCACGTCTTGTTGATCTGGCAATTGGTATTCTTCGTGTTCAAATTCAACCAAGCTTGCCATGTAAGCCACAATATGGCGTTGCTGACCAAGTGAATATCGCTGTGCGTCGCTTACAAAATGTGGCTGCACCGCACTTAGCATGTTGTCTACGCCATTTTTACGCACAAGCCCGAGTACTTTAGCTGCTTGGCGAGTAATTAAGTTATTACGGCGTAACTCTTCGCGCAGCGGCATAAGCATATCGGCACTTTTACGTAAGCTTTCTCGACCCACTAAATGCATTTCGAGTATACGGGTACGTAATTGCTCAAGCATACGTTTGTCGTTGTACGCTTTACCTGAGCGCTCAATGTGCAGTATTTGCTTACTTATTTGCTCTTCAATGAGGGTAAAACACGCATGAAATTCACCACGAATATCAACCATTTTAAGCATTGGATCTATGTATTCGTCAAACGCTTCTATTACCGCTTTATAACGCTTTTGCAGCGATTGCACCGCATTATTTGATTTGGCTTGTTCAACAATATTTAAAATAGCGTTTTCGTTGTGCGTATAGAGCTTCATTATTTTACGCACCCGATCATCCATAATGCGGCTGTAGCGGCGTAAGTCGTCAAAGTCTTCTATTTCGCCAGCGTTATCTAGGCGGTTGCCTAAACGAGCTAGGTCCTCTACTAGTACGCTAATTTCTTGTGCTAAACCTAAATGCTCTTCTTGCAGTAAAAACGTAGCAAAATCAGCAATAGCACGATTTATTTCAAGCTGAGAGGATTTAGCCAGCGGAATTAAAATATCTTGGTTTAACAAACGATTTGTTTCTTTATAAATGCGTTCGTTTGACCACGTAGGCTGCTTTTGCTTAATCGCGTTTTGTACGTCTTTTAGGCTAAAGTCAGCCATTTTAAAACGTTTAAATAATAGCTCTAATACACCCCAATGTTCGGTTATGGTGTTTAGCAGCTTTTTAGCTGGGATCATAAGGGGTTACAACATCCTAGTATTTTATTATTGAGTTCTTTTAGAAGACTCATTATTACGTATTTTTAATTAACCTTGTCTGTATATAGTATTCGTTTTTAAGACCATTTAATAATAGTTTTTGCATAGAGGCAGTGCTAAAATTCGCGCCGAAAATAGGCACATGAAATGGAATGTTATTTGTGTGTTCTTTAAAACTATATCAAAGGTTGTTTAACTACCATGGTTTCCTCGATTATTCTAACCCTGATAGCGATTGCATTTTTACTGATCGTTATAGAAGATATAATCCATGTCAATAAAGCTAAAACCACGCTGTTTTTTGGTACGCTTTGCTGGATTCTTCTTTTTATATACCCTCTACACGGGCAAAGCCCCGATACGATTCAACACCTCTTAAATGAAAATATTTTAGAAATTGCCTCATTATGGCTATTTTTAATGGCTGCAATGACCTTTGTAGCGTATTTAAATTCAAAGGGGTTTATAGAAAATATTGTGCACCGTGTTATGCCAAAAAGTATTAGCGAAAAAAGCTCATGTTTTTGGTGGGTGGTTTTGCGTTTTTGTTTTCGTCGATTTCAGATAACGTAACAGCGACGCTTATATCGCTTGCGGTTGTTATGTCGTTAAAACTTGAACCTAAAAAACTCATTAAATACGCCACGCTTATTGTGTTTGGGGTTAACTCAGGTGGGGTATCGCTAATAACAGGTGACGTAACCACACTAATGATATTTTTAGATGGCAAAGTAACCATTGCTCATTTATTACTACTTATAGCGCCAGCACTTGCAAGCGTTATGTTGCTAGCCGCGTTACTGTCTATCGGTATGAAAGGGCGTGTTGGGTTTGCTGGTGCAGGTAAAACCCGCATTGAAAAAACCGACATTACCATTTCTGTTATATTTTTATCTACCGTAGTGAGCACACTTACGCTGAGTGTAATTTACAGCGTACCGCCTCTATTAACCTTTTTGTTTGGCTTATCAGTGATGTTTTTAGTGGCGCAATTTTTAATGCGCAAAAAAGACATAAACAAAGACATAATCGATTTTGTTCGCGATATAGAATACGACACATTATTGTTTTTTGTAGGTGTACTTTTACTTGTAGGCGCACTTAAAGAAATAGGTATGTTGAGTAAATTTACCGACTTATACACGGTAATGGCACCAGAATACGCAAACTACTTAATGGGCATATTATCAGCAGGGGTCGATAACGTACCGCTTACTGCTGCATTATTAAAAGCCGATATAGTAATGAGCCAACAACATTGGTTGTCGTTTACGTATGCAACGGGCGTGGGCGGTTCAATGCTTATTATTGGTTCGGCTGCGGGCATTATTGCCATGAGCAAAGTTAAAGCACTTACCTTTATGAGCTACTTGCGTTTATCGCTGCATTTATTAATTTGTTACACGGTTGGATATGCGGGCTCGTATTACATGGGCAGTTTTATTTAACTCATAAATTATTAAATGCTTGACAGCTAGACGTCTAAACGATAACTTTCAAAGCCCCGCTACTTAGTGGGGTTTTGTTTTATTAGCCACTGGTTAATAAAGCATTCAGAAGAGGTGCGATACTTAGGTACTTAATGTTAGGCGACGAAAGCCGATGATCATTAAGGAGGGAAGTACTCGCCGAGGAAAATAATGGTACGTCGTCATTGTTTTTCGGTTTATGGGGCTGAATCCTCAAAACTGTCACCAATATAGGTGGAGAGCTTCTGGCAGTGGACTTATCTTCAAGCATTCCTTTGCCAAGTTCTTCTTGTTTTATTGCGGTTTGGATACCGCGAAAGGAGACTAAATGACTACCCAATCAGTGCCACAAACAGTATCAGGCGCAAAATCAGATTACATCGTTGCCAAATTTGGCGGAACCAGTGTTGCAAATTTTGAAGCGATGAGTCGCTGTAGCGAAATTATTGTTGCAGATAAAAGCGTACGTATTGTTGCCGTGAGCGCCAGTGCCGGCGTAACTAATCACTTAGTTGCACTGTGTAAATCAAGCATTACCTCAAGTGAGCGCCAAGAACACATAAACGGCGTGCTTGCTATTCAACAAACTATTTTAGATGAATTATCGCTAGATGCCGATTTAGCGGTTGGCTTTAGCGAAACCCTAAAAGCATTTCAAACATTGGCTCAAGAGCCACTGACAATCGATCAGCAACATGATGAGCTACTTAGCTTTGGTGAGCGTTTATCGTCGTATTTGTTTGCTCAGGTACTGCGTTTACAAGGTTTAAATGCCGATCGCTTTGATGTGCGCAAGGTGCTTAAAACCGACAGCCAATTTGGCAAAGCAACGCCCAACGTTGCAGCCACAGCGCAAGCTGCTAAAGAGCATTTAATTCCGTTATTAGACACTCAAGTAATTGTAACTCAGGGATTTATTGGTAGTGACGAATACGGTCACACCACAACGCTAGGACGTGGTGGTTCAGACTACAGCGCTGCATTATTAGCTGAAGCAATTAACGCTAAAAGTGTGCATATTTGGACCGACGTAGTGGGCATTTTTAGCACCGACCCGCGTTTGTGCGCAAAAGCGACGCCGATTGCACGCTTAAGTTTTGACGAAGCCGCTGAAATGGCAACCTTTGGCGCAAAAGTATTGCACCCAGCGACTATTTTACCAGCAAGCCGTAGCCACATTAACGTGTTTGTAGGTTCTAGCCGAGAGCCTGAGCGAGGCGGTACGTGGATTGAGCGTGAAAAATCGCAGCAACCAGGTATACGCGCAGTAACGCAACGTAAAAACCAAATTTTGCTTACGCTCAAAAGCCCAGAAATGCTACTAGCAAGCGGCTTTTTAGCACGCGTATTTACACTATTAAGTGAATACAATATATCGGTAGATTTGGTAACCACATCAGAAATCAGTGTAGCTATAACGCTTGATAACGCGCAAAACGCCTCGCGCCCAGAGCTTGATCAAGAATGCCTAGATAAGCTTGCAGAGTTTTGCCATGTTTCGGTAGAAAACAACCTAACATTGGTGGCACTTATTGGCTCTGAGATTCAATTACGCCAACACGAAATGAACTTAATGAGTGTACTAAAAGACTTTAACATTCGATTAATTTGTCACGGTGCTAGTAAGCACAACCTGTGCTTTTTAGTAGAGCAAACTGAGTCAGATAACGTAGTACAATCTATTCATAGCCGTTTATTAGAAAACGATTTTGCTGCGTAAGTAACTGTTATTAAGGGGAATCACCTAGTAAAGTCACTTAATAAAGTTACTTAACAAAATCAGTTAATAAAAAGCATCGCCAGTCGGTGCTTTTTTTATGCATCACACTCACATCAAAACAAACATTGCTGTCACTGCTATCAGCTACAGTAACGCGATTACTGCAAGCACTCAGCTTTGCACTATGTAATTCGTCAAACACATTGGGGCTAAGTAATTTTGCAATAGGGCGGCTGGTGGCTTTAGCAAGTGACTCTTTTAATGTCCAAATTCTAAAAAACGTATCTGCTTGGGCTTGGGTATTAGTAGGCTTGGTAATAAGTGTAATTTCATCATTATGATAAAAATGCTTAGCAAGCTTTTCAAACGGACGTTTTAGGCTTACTTTTTCAATATCAAAACCAAACTCACTTTTATCAAGATTTAGCGCGACCCCAACTAAACCATGCGAGTGCGAAATACAGGTATTAATAACATCACCACTCACATGTATTTGCAGCTTTGAGCTTGCCTCGTCAAATTCGGTACTCATTTTATTAAGGGCTACGTGCGCATGTTGCGGCTGCGCTACTTTAATAAGGTGTTTTAACAATAACCGCGTCGCTAAATACTCTTGCTTAGCTGGCGGGCTTTTACGGCGGTTTATAATAGTTAACTCAAATGGGCTTAAGCAATCGGGTAAATTAAAGTCACTAAGCTCAAGTGTTTTAGCATTAAATAATAAAATACTGTTACTCGCTAAAGACAAATTTGCCAATTGAGTTGAAGTAATACTCAAGGCGTTTTTAAAATAGTGTTCAGTCATAAAAGCCCTAAAGCAAAAGAAGTCGCTGATATTGTGAGCGGTTAACGCCACTAATAAAGGCTGGGTACAATTTTATTACTCAGCTGGCATGAAATATGGTTTAATTCACAATAATCAAAATAATAACAGATTTGTAGATGTATGGCACAAGTGCGTGATGGGTTTCAAAGCCGACTTGGTTTTGTTTTAGCCGCTGCTGGCGCAGCAGTGGGTTTAGGTAATATTTGGGGTTTTCCTACGCAAGCGGCCAACCATGGCGGCGGTGCATTTTTACTGGTTTACTTTATTGTTATATTTTTACTTGCGCTTCCTGCGCTGTATACCGAACTTTATTTAGGTCACAAAGCACAAGCTAATCCTGTAAAAGCATTGGGCGATGCATGGCAAAACACTAACCATAAGGTTGGTGCTGCGGCAGGTTATATAGGCCTTGCGGGCGCAGTTGTTATGCTAAGTTTTTACTCAATAGTAGCTGGGTGGATGCTCTCATACGCTATTGAACCCATAACAACCTTTTTAGGTTTCACAGGCGCAAGCGAGTTTTTACATAGTGACTCAGTGCTGCGTAATTTTGTATTTACGCCGCTTATGCTTATTTTAACAGCCAGTATTATTTTAAAAGGGGTTAAATCGGGAATCGAAACTTGGTCGCGCCGTTTAATGCCACTGTTACTTGTGCTGCTAGTTGGTTTAATTGCCTACATTGCAACACTCGATGGCGCAAGCGAAGGCTTTGCCGCGTATTTAATTCCTGATTTTAGCCAAATACTCGACCCTAATTTAATTATTGCCGCAATGGGGCAAGCGTTCTTTTCGCTCTCACTAGGTGTGGGTTGTATGATGATTTACGGCTCGTATTTACAACCAGATGCTAATTTACCAAAGCTCACAGCAGGTGTTGCACTACTTGATACTGGTGTTGCTTTTTTAGCGGGGTTACTTATTATTCCTGCTATTTATGTGGCGCAGCACAACGGTGTAGAGGTATTTAGTGGCGGTAAATTGATTGGCGAAGGGCAGCTAATTTTTGCTATTTTACCTGCGCTATTTAGCACCATGGGCGAAATTGGCTTATTAGTTGGTTTATTGTTTTTTGTATTAATGTCTATCGCATCGGTTACGTCAACTATATCGACTACCGAAATTCCGGTAGCGTTTTTAGTCGAAAACCATAACGTTAGTCGCAGCAAAGCAACGTGGGCAGTAAGCGCCGTTGTACTTGTGTGTGCAAGCGCAATTATACTAAATTTTGATTGGTTATTTGGTTTGGTAATTATGCTATTTACTCAATACCAATTACCGCTTATGGGTTTATTTTACTTTATTACAGTAGGGTGGATGTGGCAGCGCGGTAATAAATTACACCAAGCAACAACAGGCGTACATTACTGGTTTGCTCAGTATATTCGTTTTGTTTGCCCAATATTAATGACCTTGGTATTTGCAAACGTTGCCTTTGGATAATTTTATCTAAACCCTAAAAATAGATTAATAAAGCGAAGTGAGTTTAAAACGCACTTCGCTTTTTTATACCTGTAATTTAGGTATAGCTTATGTCTTTATAAAACCTCATTAGTTAAAGGTTTACCTTCACTTACTTCAAGCACGTTAAGTAGAGTTGTGTTTGCTATTTCGGTGAGTGCTTCTTGGGTAAAAAAGCCCTGATGCCCCGTTACTAATACATTTTTAAAGCTCACTAAACGCGAAAATATATCGTCTTGGTTTATTTCGTCGCTGTGGTTTTTAAAAAACAGCTCCGACTCTTGCTCGTAAACGTCGAGCCCTAAATACCCTAATTTTTTAGTTTTAAGCGCATTAATACAGGCTTTGCTGTTAAGCAGTGCACCACGAGAGGTGTTAATAAGCATAACGCCGGTTTTCATTTTACTAAATGCCTCGTCATCGATTAAATGATGAGTTTGCTCGTTCAGTGGGCAATGTAAAGAAATCACATCGCTTTGGCTAAGTAAGGTGTCTATATCGGTAATTGTATAATTGCCAGGTTGTGCGTAGGGGTCGCACACTAATACTTTAGCGCCAAAGCCATTTAAAATGTTGCACAGCGCAAGGCCAATTTTACCGCAACCTACAATACCCACGGTTTTATTGTGTAAGTTAAAACCAAGCAATCCGTTTAAATCAAAATTGTCTTCGCGTACGCGGTTATACGCTTTATGGGTTTTACGGCTAAGCGTTAGCATAAGTGCAATACAATGCTCGGCTACGGCCTCAGGGCTGTAAGCCGGGACGCGCAATACCTTTAAGTTATGTGCTTTTGCTGCAGGTAAATCAACGTTATTAAATCCTGCACAACGTAGCAAAATAGTATTTATGCCTTGGCTTGCCAGTTGTTCAATAACAGTGGCGTTTACGGTGTCGTTTACAAATACACATATGGCATCAAACCCGTTTGCTAAAATAGCCGTTTGTTCGCTTAGAGCTTGCTCAAAATACGTTATTTTTATATCACGATTATCGCGTGTACTTTGTTCAAAAAAGGCAGTTCGTACTTTTGAGTACTAAAAAAAGCAATGTTCATGGTAATAGCTCCGACGCTTAAGGAAAAATAATAGTAACATTAAACTACTTTACAAAAACGTGCCTAATTAGTTCTCCTGCTACTAATTTAAGCTTTAAGCGAAGTAAATATAGGTGTTTTAGGCGATATTCTTTTATCACTTTTTGCTGTGTTTACCTTTGCTGCTTGCAGTAGGTTGCTTTCTATTACTTGTTTAAGTGTTTCGGGCTTAGTACGCGGCGCATAGCGAGCAACCTGCTGACCTTGCGAGTTAATTAAAAACTTAGTGAAGTTCCACTTAATTGCACGGTTTTGTGAAATACCCCGAGTATGTGATTTCAAATAATTAAACAACGGGTGAGTTTCTGGCCCATTTACCATTACTTTACCAAATATCTCAAACGAGATATTAAATTGATCTTGGTAAAAGTCTTTAATGGCTAAATTATCAAGCGGCTCATTTTGACCAAACTGATTACACGGAAATGCCAATATTGTAAATCCGCTACTTTTATATTCTTGATATAGTTTTTCAAGCGCACTTAATTGCACCGAAAAATTACACTTACTCGCTGTATTAACAATCAGTATGGTTTTTCCCTGTAGCTTACTAAGAGGAAAGCTTTCGCTGTTGTAAAGTGGTGCATTAAATTGATAAATACTATCCATAGGTTACCTACTTACATTTCCGATTAAGGAAATTTTATAAAGATTTTCATTCGCTTTTTTATCAGCCGGTTGACATAATCTAAGCCTAGTTTCTAAGTTATCAGTTAAATAGGTCATTTTTATGTCAATGAAAGTCGCATTTATAGGTTTAGGCGTAATGGGTTACCCAATGGCGGGGCATTTAGCAAAAGCAGGGCACAGCGTATGCGTTTATAACCGCACTCAAGCTAAAGCACAAGCGTGGACTGCAGAACACTCAGGAAGCTTTGCACCAACCCCGCGCGAAGCTGCCAACAATGCTGACATCGTATTTATGTGTGTTGGTAACGATGACGACTTACGCTCAGTAGTGTATGGCAACGACGGCGTGTTAGCGGGCATGTTGCCGCACACTGTTTTGGTTGATCACACCACAACCTCTGCTGAAGTAGCCCGCGAAGTAGCTGCAAAAGCTGAACTACAAAATGTCGACTTTATAGATGCGCCAGTTTCGGGCGGACAAGCTGGCGCCGAAAATGGCGTATTAACGGTTATGGCAGGTGGCAGTGAAGCCGTATTTGCTAAAGTGCAGCCAGTTATGGCGGCGTTTAGCCGTTTTAGCCAACTGTTAGGCGGCGTTGGCTCGGGACAACTTTGTAAAATGGTTAATCAAATTTGTATTGCTGGCGCAGTACAAGGTTTAGCCGAAGGCTTACATTTTGCCAAGCAAGCTGGGCTTGATGGTGAAAAAGTAATAGAAACAATATCTAAAGGCGCAGCCGGTTCGTGGCAAATGGAAAACCGCTACAAAACAATGTGGGCGGGTGAATATGAATTTGGTTTTGCCGTAGATTGGATGCGTAAAGATTTAGGCATTGCACTCGATGAAGCTAAAAACAACGGCGCTACTTTACCAATGACTGCAACGGTCGATCAATACTACGCCGATGTACAAGCACTTGGCGGCGGCAGATACGACACCTCAAGCTTACTAGCACGCATTGAAGCGCTACATAAAAAGTAACGCTGTAAACGCGAAGCTTGCTTGCGTATAAAAACAGAGTTTTTAAAATGGTAAAGATATTAAAAGCTGCACTTTTCACGTGAGCAAGCTCGACGTCTACTGCCAAAGTGCAGCGGTGAGTTTTACTTGTAGACGCCAAACTTGCTTGCGTATAAAAACACAGTTTTTAAAATGATAAAGATATTAAAAGCTGCACTTTTCGCGTGAGCAAGCCGACTCTTACCGCCAAAGTGTAGATATGAGTTTACTTGTAGACGCGAAGCTTGCTTGCGTATAAAAACACAGTTTTTAAAATGACAAAGATATTAAAAGCTGCGCTTTTCACGTGAGCAAGCTCGACTCTTACCGCCAAAGTGTAGCTGTGATTTTTACTTATAGACGCCAAGCTTGCTTGCGTATAAAAACAGAGTTTTTAAAATGGTAAAGATATTAAAAGCTACGCTTTTCACGTGAGCAAGCTCGACGTCTACCGCCAAAGTGTAGCTGTGATTTTTACTTGTAGACGCCAAGCTTGCTTGCGTATAAAAACGTAGTTTTTAAAATGATAAAGATATTAAAAGCTGCGCTTTTCACGTGAGCAAGCTCTACGTCTACACCGAATTACATGCTTTGTGCGTAGTTATACAGCGCCTTTAAAATTGTAAGATTTTTTTCGCTGTCGTCATGTTCATGCGCTAGGTTTTCAAGGGTGATCATAAAATCTTGCGCGTTAATCGATGGTTGATCTTCCCCATGCATTAACTTGTTTTGGCAATACTGGCGCCACTGGTCAAGCTCTTGCTGGTTTAGCGTTTCAGGCCAGTTACGGGCGCGGTATCTAAACAACAATGTATTAAACTTTTTATCTTCAAAGTCTAACTTCAACCCAGCCAATTCATCTGGTTTTGCATCACGAATAATCGCAAACTTAGCCTTGTCGGCATGGCTTGTAAAGCCATCGTAAAGTAAGTAGTCAACGTTAGTTGTTGCGCTGTAATCACCTTGCTCGTTAAACACTTCCGTTACTTTATCGCGAAGGTCGGTATTGGCTTTTAAAATAGCTAAGTTAGTTAAGCACTGCTCGCGGTTAATCCCTAGGCGGGCGGCGTTTTCAGGCAATAACGTTTTAGCTGGGGCTAAAATAGGGCACTTGTTTAAATGCACTAATTTTAAGCCAACAGGTAATTCACCCTCGGCTAAATCAACACGTTTGGTGTATAAACGTTTGCGTAACTCTTCTACGTTTAAATCAATGAGTACTTGCGGGTTTTGAGTTAAATCAAAACAAATAACCGCGTTTTTATTTACCGGATGAAAGCTCATTGGTGCAACCCAGCTTGTACAGCCTTGTGTTGCAGGTATGCGCGATGTGGTATGCACCAGCGGCGTCATGTTAAATACATCAACCAATTCAGCAAGAGCTTTTTTATTACGCAGCCCAAAAAAGAAGTTATACAGCTTTGGCTGTTTTTCTTTTATTAGCTTAGCCAGTGCAATAGTGGCGGTTACATCGCTTAGTGCATCATGCGCAGCGGCGTGTTCAATACCATTAGCTACCGTTAAATGTTCTAGCTTAAAGCTTGGGCTGCCGTCTTCTTTTAACGGCCATTCAATGCCTTCAGGGCGCAGCGCGTAACAAGCACGTACTAAATCAATAATATCCCAGCGACTATTATTATTTTTGTATTCGCGCTCGTATGGGTCGTAAAAATTACGGTAAAAGCTATAACGGCTTACTTCGTCATCAAACCGAATACTGTTATAACCGGCAACACAGGTGTTTGGCACGCTAAATTCGGCATGAATTTTTGCTATAAACTCAGCCTCAACCAAGCCTTTTTTCATCGCCACTTGCGGCGTAATACCCGTAATTAAACACGCCTCAGGGTGAGGCAAGTAATCCGCTTGCGGCTTACAATATTCAATAAGCGGCTCGCCAATAATATTTAAATCAAGATCGGTACGAATACCCGCAAATTGGCTCGGCTTATCTTTTTGTGGGCTCGCCCCCAAGTCTCGTAGTCGTGCCAATAGATTGTTGCTTGATTCTCTTGATAGCTTTCATTATTCATTCTATGTCTTAGTCCTTTATATTTACGGGTTATTAGCGCTACTCAGTTTCTTTTTGTATTTTCGAGTTTCTTGTAATTGGCGCATTGTGTGTATAGTATTGTGTATAAATTTTTTGATAACTGTGTATAAAAAATTAAATGGCGATCAGTGACACCAAATTAAGAAAGCTGCTAGGTAAAAATCAAACACCGTGCGTATTATCGCATAGAGATAGTTTAAGTGTAAGGGTATCAGCTAAGGGGACCATCACTTGGCAATACCGTTGTCGTGTTGATACTAAGCAGGTAATTATTACGCTAGGGCGTTATCCTGGGCTAAGCATTAAAGAAGCACAAGACTATATACCGCTTTTTCAAAATTGGTTGAGCCAGGGTAAAGACCCACGCCTAGAACTTAAGCTTATGCGTAACAATGCCAAGGGCTTGCCTACAATGGCAGAAGTTGCTGCAACGTGGCTAGATAAAAAAGTACCCGACCTAAAAGAAAAAACACAAATTTTATACACAAACCAAGTCAGTAAATGGATTGTACCAATACTTAATGATAAAAATATGCCACTTGATTTAATGACCATTAAAGATTGGATAACCTACTTTGATGACGTAAAAAAATTAGGTAGCGCTAAAACAGCCGGCACTATCTTAGTGCGTATTAAATCGATTATTGGCTGGGCTGAAAAACGCGGCGAAGTTAAGCCATTTAATCCCGTACTTACATTAAATATAAATGATATCGGTGAACAAGCATCAGTTGGCCAGCGAGTTATGCGCTTTGATGAAATTGCAAAGCTTTGGATACAAATAGAAAGCTCAAAAGCTACACCCGCAACTAAAGCATGCCTTCAGCTAATTTATATAACAGGGGCTAGGCAATCAGAGGTTCGTTTAGCCAAATGGGAGCATTTCGACTTTGAAAACAACATTTGGACGGTACCGCCCGAAAACTCAAAAACAAATAAAGCCATCCGCAGGCCTATTTCAACCAAGATGAAAAGCATATTAAATACGCTTGCAATGATATACGGCCGAAATGGCTATTTAATACCTGGCGGTAATCCACATAAACCAATGACCACCCACAGCATTAATCGCTATTGCTGTAGAATGTGGGATCACTTGTTTACTAAGTATAAAATACCTAAGTTTCTACCGCACGATGCACGTCGCTCAATATCTACATTGTTAAGTGAAAACGGTATAGCGCCGCACGTAACCGAAAAAATGCTAGGTCACACAATGCGGGGTGTAATGGCTGTATACAACAAACATGATTGGATAAAAGAACAGGCCGAAGCCTACGAGTTATATTGCCAGCTGATTGATGATGCAATAATATCTAAGCTTCAAAATAAGTGATTTAATAATCTTTTTATTGTTACCACCCCGCTCAATCAATAATAGCGACCTTCAGGGTGAGCTAGATTAAATGCAATGTTTTAATGTGTAATAAGGTTCAATTATGTTCGAATGGCTCTGTTCAATTTTTGTGGAAAAAGCTCAACAAGCACAATTAATAACAATCGTTATTACTGCCGCAATGGCGATAGTGGTCGTTTTACTAAATCAGTACTTTTTAACAAAACGAGCAAGAAAAGAAATATATATAAAAAAATAGAAGAGTTTCATTCTTTAATTATTGAATATGAGATTGCTGGTAATAGATTGATTCATTCATATTATGCTCATCGTTATGAGCATGAAGGTATAATGCAGTACGGTGAAACAATAGATAATGCAATTGTTAAGATGCAGATGATAATAGAACTTTATTTTCCATCTGTAAATTTTGAAGAAAACGAATATAGAAGTTTATTTGACTCTCTGCACACATTAAATTACAAAAAAGCAGGTGATAAAGTCAAAAGTAATGCTAGATCACTTAAAGGGAAGTCAAAAACCCTAATGAGAAGGCATAAACATTAGCAATCAATTAGCCCGCACTTAGCGGGCTTTTTAGTGATTGTAATTTATCTAAATCTATCAGCTACCTCTACCACTAGTTGATCACGCATCACAACACTACTTAGTTCGGGTAAATGGAGAATATCTTCAACTCGACGAACATCAGCTAGTGTAGGCTGAAAACTTTCAGCAAATTGAGTTTTAAAAAACCGCTCTATGAAATAGAGAACTTCATAGCCTTCGTCTTTATCAATTCTTATACGATCTTGAACTCCAGTGTATTTACCATCACCATTATCTCTCTTCCAGGTATAATTATACTTTAAGTTTGAGCGCGGTATTTTTCCATTCATTCGTTATTCCTTATTTTCAGTGAGTTAAAGAAGACCAGTTTTCTTCAGTAATTATTAACGTAGTGCAGCCTTTTTGCTGGTTCATTAAGGCTTGTTCAATCTTACGACCGTGACTGCTAAAGCGCCAATCCGGGCTAGCCAAACTGCCAATTACCAACAAATCTAAATATTGAGTTACATCCTTTATTGGTTTGATCCCTAAGTCTTTAGCTTGTTTTTGCAAGGTTGCACGGCTTCCAATTAAAAACTTACCAGTAAAACAAATTGTTTCTATGTTAGCAGGCAAGCAATCTAAAGGCTGGGCACAAAACTCAGTAGACATACCAGCAGCGGCGCCAGTTTCTAAAAACTGCTGACCAGCAATCATTTTGCAAGTTTGGGTTAAATCAGCCAATTCCTCTGCATCAACAATATTATCCGCTAAAATATCAGTAAGCTTTTTATGAAGCACATTGCCCGGCCAACATTCAACAGCCTTAGGGTTATCATTAAGCCAATTTACAAGGCTAGTCATTTCATCAAGGGTCACTATATTGTCAGCACTAATACCAGATACAAAACCAAGTAACTCATTAGTTAAGTCTTCAACGCATTGAGGAGCAAGCACCCCGCATTCAATAATATCTTCAATTTGTGCTTGAAGGTCAGCCAATTCATCAGCCGTAATTATTCCATCAGCAACAATATCATCAATATTATCAAGTAAATCCAACACATCCCCGTCACGTTCTAATTGTCTATGTGACTTTATCCAAGTGCTTAAAAATATTAATTCAAGTTCATTTAGCTGCTTATCAGCTATTAAGCCTTTTAAAATGCCTTGCAAAGAAAGAAGTGATTTAGCTACATTTTGAGCGAGGTTAAAGTTAGTTGCGGTTGGTTGTCCGTGTTTATCAAGCATAGTTAAATCCATCTAAATATTAATGTTAGTTTAATATAAGGTAAATTGTAAACTTAGTGGTACTGTGTATTTTTACAGCAATGATATTAATAAGAAGCCAAACAACAAAAAGCCCGCATTAGCGGGCTTTTAAATATCTAAACTGTTGGGCTATGGCCCTGTAAACTCACTTGATTTCATAACAACCTCCAAAGATTTAACGGTGTCGCACTAATGTCGCACCAAATAAGGCTTGTATTGAGTATATGACAACAGATCATAACTATCAATATTAATTAAATACTAATTAAATACTAATCAGGTAGTTTCCAGCTTTCAAAATGGACAATAATTTTTTCACCCGGGGTGCAAGAGCCTACTTTAAAATTATGTGAGCGGCCAGGTTGAATTTGAAAAGATACATCAGCATCATTAGGTATGCCCACCCGGAAATCTATAGCGTATTGTGTTTCATTGTGAAGCGTCACATCTTGGCTTTCGGTATAACGTGGTGGTGTAAACCTTAAAGATTCTTTAATAGGTTGCCAAAGCCATGCTGACGTTTGATAACTTACAACTTCACCAGGTGATAATTTTAATGAAAATGTTTCCGAAAATTCAGGGCTCGATGTTGTTATAGGATAAGCACCACTAAGAATATGTTGGTTTTTACTAGGATCTTCAAGATTAGATAAGATCGATATATCGTTCACTTCACCTATTAAGTCTCCATCTACTTTTACTGGGTCAGATTTAACACCAAATGACATTGAATCAGTTGCATAATGATGGTTGTTATGGATATTTTTTATAATACAGTTAGTTCTCGACATCACCTTAACAGTTTCATTTTCTTCAGAAATCTCTTTAATAGTAATAATTCGGCTAGTAACAGGGCTAATACACGCTAAAGCCGAAACCTTACTCGCCAGAAACCTTCCTAAAGTTGAGTCCGCGTCAGCATCAGGAAAAATGTACTCTATTTTAGTTGCCAATTTCTCTTCTTCTGGCCTCTTAATTGAAATGATAGTGATGGCTAAACCCACTACGGTAAAGAAAATTAGGCTATCTAAAGCTGATGCAGCATAAGAAATAGAAAAATTAGATGGTTTCCATTGGATTCCATTAATATGGTTCATTATCGAAGGGCAAAGAGTTCTAGTGTAAATGAGCCACCCTAGTACCCACAGAAGATAAACACCCGCAGATAGACATAATATTTTCCAATACCGTTTAAAAAAACTATTCATAACAATTCCTTGTTTATAACGACTTACCTGTAAATATGACCTTACCTACTAGTGTGCAATTACCATTAATTGGGATTAATTGCTCTGGCCAGTTGGGGTTGGCGGCTTTTAGGAACTTGTGACCATTTTCGATAATTAGCTGTTTAAAAGTGGCTTGGTTGTCGTCGTCTAGGCGGGCTACTACGTATGAGCCGTGGATGCATTCAGCTTCAGGGTCTACAAAAATTAAATCACCTTCATCAAACTTTGGCTCCATGCTAATACCTTGCACTTTTAAAACAAAGGTTAGGTCACTGCAATTAACAGGGCACATAAAACGTTCTGCGTCGTAGGCTTTAATCTCACTTATTTCTGACCAAGCACCGGCTTGCACCCAGCTGATAAGTGGGGCTGTGGCTTTAATTGCTGGTCCTGGCACAACGTTGTTATTTATATTTTTTGCATCACTCTGGATTTCGCCAATTCCAAATAGTAAATATTCTGGAGTGCAATTGAGTGCTTGGGCGAGAGCATCAATCTTACGAGGGCGTTTAGTTTCGCCTGATTCAATATTATGAATAGAGTTTTGTGCTAAACCCGCAATTAAGCCTAGCTGTGCTTGAGTCATTCCCAACTGAACACGTCTTTTTTCTACTCTTTTTCCTAAATCCATTTTTTAAATTCCTAATATTAAAATCGCTTAAAGTGATATTTACTGATTATTGCCTTTTTATTTTATTTTGTCTAATCAGTTAAATCGATATTGGCATCGGTTAAATTGATATCTATTATCGGTTTAATTGATAAATACTGCTTGGAGGAAATATGAGTGCCGTAGCGAAAGCAATAGAAATAATTGGTGGGCAAACAAAAGCCGCCAGGTTGTTAAGTACAAAACAAAACATCATTTGGTACTGGATTAACCGTCATTGCCAAGCCCCAGCGAAATACATTCCACGTATTTCAGAACTAACTAACGGTGAAATATCGGTAAACGATTTATTAGCCGATCATCAAAAAGCAAAAAGGAAGATGCAGCATGAGCACGGAACAACAAATTATTTTATTAGATATTCACCCAGACGCAAAAGCAGTGTTGTTTGCATTACTGCAAGAAAACAACCAACTACGCACTGAGCTTGAAGAGCAAAAAGACCGCCTAGTTAGCACCATTGAGGCATGCGAGGTATTGGGATGTGCGCGTAAAAAGTTTTGGATTTTATCGAAGTTGTCTGATTTTCCTAAATCAATTCAGTTCGGCAAAACTAATCATTATCGCTTAAACGAGCTAATTAAATTTAGGACGCAACACCAACAAAGCGTAAACAACTAGGAGAAAACCATGGCAAATGCAGCATTAGAAATTGCAAAAAAACGCGGTATTACAGACGTAAATAAACAGCCTGAAAAAACCCAGTTAAAAGTTGTTGATGTAAAACCAACACCAAAAGGACTTACTGAAATTAGAGGGCTATTTAACATCGATCGTCATTCCGCTGAATATGTGTATACGCACTTGAGTAAACCGCAGCAAGTAATTGTGTGTTATTCGGCAGGACTATCTAAAAGTGATTTAGAAAGGAGCTATCACCAATTTGACCGTGAAAAGCGACTTAAAATACATCAAGCTATTTTGCAGCTTCAAGAAATAGTAACTGCTTTTGTTGATGCTAATGCCATGACACCAAGCCGTTTTTTACAAAAGCGAGATTTTAGCATTGCTAAAAATACTCAAAAAACAGAACAAGCACATTAGGGATTAGCCATGACACCTGATCAACTAATCAACCAAGACAGTGGCAATGTTGAGTTTTATACGCCCGCTAAAGTGTTGAAGTATGTGCACCAAATGTTTCCAGTTATTGATTTAGACCCTGCAAGTTGTTCAGTGGCTAACAAGTCAGTAAAAGCAATGTGTTACTTAACTAAAGAAGACGATGCATTAACACGCAATTGGATAGCTAATACTGTTTGGTTAAATCACCCATTCAATAAAGGTGAAATAGCATGTAAGCCAAAATGCGTTAAAAAAATATGTAACGACCCGACTTACAGTAAGTATCGTGGCCATTGTATTACCGAAGACATAGCCAGCAACGGCGATTGGATTGATTACTACTTAGACCAATACGCACAAGGTAATTTTAAAGAAGCAATGAATATCACCTTTGTTAATAGCTCAGAGGCATGGTGCCAAAAGTTATTAAACGCAGGTTTAAGCTGCTTTATTGATGGCCGTACACACTTTAACGATGCACAAGGCAATGTAAAAAAAGGCGCACCTAAAGGCTGTTTTATTACTTACCTTGGCAATAGAACCGCAGACTTTCGAACAATCTTTTCAGCACTTGGCGTTGTTAAATAACAACCAATAAAACCCCCAAAGGAATATTAAAAATGACCACTATCAAAGACCAAGATCTATTTAAAAAACAGAACTTAGTAAGAAATATCATTGAACACGCTATCGACCAAGCCAACTTTACTATTCGCAATTTAAACAAACGCCCAACAGTTGCAATGCTTATGGAGTGTGAAAACTGCCTAACTGACTTTTTGCCAATAGTGAGAATGATTGTTGATGTACATGATGTATACGCGCCAGTTTACGACCAAATGGCTATGGCACTTGATGCGGCACAGATACATGGCGAACCTGAGCTGATCGAGTTAGAAGGTGGTGCAGCATGAACAATGTGATGGTGCATTTAACTCGTTTAGATACTCGCCCAAGCGCTGTAGTTGTCGAAATTGCAGCGGTATTTTTTAACCCACATACTGGAGTAATTGGCGCTGATTTTCACGAGGTTATATCGTCAGAAGAGCAAGAGTTACGTTACGGAACAATAAAAGAAAGCTTTAATTCTCAGTGGAAGTTTTACTCGAGCAATAATTACCCAGATTGTGAGAATTGGGAATCAGATATTAATTATGCATTAGTTTCGTTTGTTGAGTGGCTTTGTCAAATTGAGTTAATTGGCGATCGTATAATTTGGAGCACAGGCGATGATTTTACTGATGCAGGAATATTGCACCAACTGATTTTAGATTACATCGGTAAAAGTGGGGACATATCTGGCAGGTATTGGTATTCAAGTTCAACAATGGACCTAAATACTCTATTTAGAATAGTAACCCATAATATTGGTGAACTTGGTTTTAATGCATTTCACTCTACAGATATTGTAAAGCTTAAAGCCAAAGCTGCAATCGACATGATGCAGGCGCTTGAACTGTAATGGCTAACCCTAGACCGCTCGATCTTGATGCCCTTAGACTATCTGGTATAGCTAAGGGCTTAATTTCGTCTATTAATGATATTGATGACCACAATTTTTTAGCACGTGGTTTGCAAAGTGTTCCTGTGCCTTTACAAAGTCGCATGGCTCGTAAGTACATCGATCGTTATAACCAAAAAAGGCGGGTAGCCAGTTCCGTGCAAATACATGGCTACGCCGCACTATTGCCAGGTTAAAACCTCGCTTTGGCGTACTATTTAGTATTACTCAAAATATGCCACTACCATGGCATATTTTAAGTAGTATTGAAAAAACCAAAAAACACGCGGGCACGCTTGCCATGGAGTGTGTGCAAATTGCACTTGATGTGAGCGAAGAACACCAGCGACTGAGCTATGAAAAAATAGTACGTATTACCTATGAAGCAGTAGCCGAACATGCAAAATCGTTTGGTGTAAATGTGCCATTTTACAATATGCGAGAAGATGATCTACCTTCAGCGTGCTTTGAAATAGCGTTGCTTAAAATGCACTGCGATAAGTGGTGGGCTCGGCAATTAAAAACCTTGCGCAAGCAGTTTTTAGAGCTGCTAGAAATTGCGACAGGCCAAGTGGGTAAAGACCTATACCACGATAAAAACAGTAAAAAACCTAAACGCCGTGGTATTAGCCCGTATTCATCAAAACAAGCCCAGCTTGAATTTAGCTTTGCCCAAGCCAGTGGCCGTCAGTTCTTAGAAATGATGGAACTACAAAGCAGCGACGGCGACGTAATAAGTTTAATCGAAGCCGTAAAAAGCGGCATGGCAAACCCCGCTAACCGCCGCAACGAATTAATGTTACGCATTCGTGAAACTGAGGAACTAGCCGACGAAATGGGCTATGTTGCTATGTTTTACACCATTACGTGCCCGGCACGTTTTCATGCTAATGCAAGTACGTGGGATGGTTCAACGCCTAAAGATGCGCAAAATTATTTAACTACAACATGGGCGCGCGCCCGTTCTAAGCTTAATCGCCGTGGCCTTAAATACTTTGGTGTGCGCGTAGTTGAGCCACACGCCGACGGTTGCCCGCATTGGCACATGATGTTATTTATGCCAAAAAATAAGCTTCAAGAAATCAACGCTATTTTACGTTGGTACTTTATCCAAGAAGACAAAAGCGAGCTTTACGATCGATATGGCCCAGAGCTTACCCGAGCAAAAGTATTCAACAAATTTGTAGATATAAACACCCATGGCACACACATAAAAACCGTTGAGGCCTGTGTTAAATATCGTGCTCATACTGAGAAAACTCACTTATTCAAACTGTATAAACAAAAGCGCAGTGCGTGGGGCTTTGCTAAAAAAAGGCCAACGAAGTAGCTATACAGCGCAATAAAGAAGAAGCCGAAAAAGCCAAAGCTGAAAAAAGAGAACCTAAAAAGTTTAAGGCGAAAAATCACAAGGCACCTACCAAATTTTACCGCACATTTAGCCCACGCTTTGACGCTGTAAAGCTCGATAAAAGCAAGGGCAGTGCAGCGGCCTACATTGCTAAATACATTAGTAAAAACATTGATGGCTACATGCTGACCGATCACGTAGACGCTGAAACAGGTGAAAACCTGCAAGAGCAAGCTAACCCCGTTTTAGCCTGGGCTAGCACATGGAACATTCGCCAGTTTCAATTTCAGGGTTCGCCAAGTGTCACTGTTTACCGCGAGCTGCGCCGCATGCGTACCGCTGTAAAAGACGAAGTAATAGAGCCTATTCGTTACGCGGCAGATACAGCAAACTGGAAAGACTACGTAAAACTACAGGGCGGCATGTGTATTGGCCGCGCCGCTAATTTTAAATCAATGTACGAAGACACCCCAATGGGCAACGACTACGCCGAAGTAGTACGCCGCATTAAAGGCGTTGTGACCAATATTGATTACAAAGCCGTACTTACGCGTTTGTTTAATAACGTGCACAACGTAACAGATGCAACCAGCTTAAAAACACGCCTTATCGAATGGACCAGGCAACTCAAAGGCACAGCCGAAAAACTCAATGCTAAGGATAACACCAACGTCGGCGCAGCCGACCTATCTTGGTCTAGTGGTAATAACTGTACGCCTATAGCCGTGGGCTCTAGCGCCGAGTTAATACTAGATATGATCGGGTGTGACAAAAAGGACATTGAAGAGGTTAAAAAGGATCTGATTGCAGGTAAAAGGATCGCGAGAAACGGCCATATTTACCAAGTAAGAGACGGCCAACTTCAAGTTTTAGATGAAAACGCCCAATTAAAACAAAATAAGCAACTCGATATTGAATACCGAGCAAAAGCATTTGCCCAAAAATCGGGTAGCTGGCACGTAACAGAGGATCATTGGAAACAAGCCCGCGAACTCGTAGACCTTGTTTATCAATATGCAGAGCTAGAAGGGCGCCAAGCGCTTAATACAACTACAAACGAAAACGGCCTAGTGACAATTGGTGATTGGGACTTAGTTACTTTAGTTAAACAAGGCAGTGCGTCAGCAATCAGCAGTAACGATTGGTGGTCAACCGACTTAATGGCCTAAATGTACCCGTAAGTTACTTAATTGACGGGTACAGATAAACGTAAAAAATATAAAACGATTGAAGGAGATAAAACTAACCTAATTGACAATTCGCCTTGTGCGGGGCTATAGTAAAAAGGCACTGGCAAAATCCAGTGTCGGGATTCGAACCCCGCAACGACTCATGGTGCATTGTCGCCAGCTTTTTAGCTGGTTTTTTAATGCTCACGCTTTAGCACGCCCATATTATGGTGAGCTGGAGTGAGGCCACTTCGGTGGACCGTTTCATGTGTCGCGGTAGTTCGAACCTCGCTTTAGCTTGCCACCCAAAAATTCGAACTTTTGTGTGGTTTAGATATTTTATTTAGACATGTGAGGTCATTATCATGACAAGCCAACTTATTATTTCAAATACCCTAATCCCTGTTGATCACTACAACCGCGTAAACTTAAACGCACTGCATAAAGCCAGTGGGCTAGGTAAGCACAAAGCGCCAAATAAATGGTTGTCGAACGTATCTACCAAAGAATTAATTTTAGAGTTAAATTCGGATCTGAGCTTAGGTAAAATAGAGCAGACCCCGAATTCGGGGTCTGCTCTAGAAGTGAACAACGGCGGTTCTAATCGTGGCACATTCGCCCACGAACTATTAGCCATTTCTTACGCAGGCTGGATCAGCCCAAAATTTCAATTAGAAGTAAACCGCGTATTTTTACACAGCAAACGTAACGAACCAGAGCTTGCCACGTTGCCAACCCTAAGCGAATTACCAATATTAGACTTTCCTGAAATGCGCTTAAGTATGTTTATTCCGTTTAGAGATATGTTTGATTGCGGCTGGCGTTTACGTATGAACCAGTTATTCACCATATTGCGCCAGTGCCAACGCAGCAACACACCAATAACCGTTAAAGACGTAACAGGCCTAGAGCAAGAACTACGATCACTGCTTCACATAGTAGAAACCCAAGGCAACAAACTAAGCAGTATTCAACGTTTTGTGAATCATTAATATCCACAAAGCCACTCTTGCGCAATGCGCAAAGGTGGTGTATTATTAAAACTGGCCATATGGTCAATAACAATGATTAGAGGGATTAACGATGGAAGTACGCTTCGAAGAAACCTCAATCATAACGCTCGGCTCATTACGTGAACCGGTATTGAGTGAAGTAAGTGATGCGATGTATGCATTACAAGCTGCACCAAATATAGAAGCTTTGGTTTCTTTACTGGGTGATGATGTAGAGCTGGTAGACGATATGCACTTTAACATTGCTATTAAGCTTAACTACCAACATGTGGCTGCATGTTTAATGGTAGAACTTAATAACAATGATGAAGTGATGGTGACACTTAAAAGTTATGATTGATTGAGGGATGCCCCTTCGGGGGCAGACTCAGACCAATTTTAGTGCACTTAGTATTGTTTATCAATAAGTAATTAAATCACTTACTATTTGGAAATAAGGAAGAAAATATGTCACGGTCAACTGTAGGTATGGAGCGAATCGCTCATATGTTAGAACCACCAAAAGGTTCAGGGCATTATATAAAAAAATTCATTGATAAACGTGGGTTAAGCGCAAGTAAAACCGCGCAACAATTAAATGTTAGCCCATCAACAGTAACTCGGTTATTAGCTGGCGGAGCACTAACCCCAGCAATGGCTGCAAAGTTACATAATGTATTTAATATAGATGAACAGATATTGTTCAACCTGGAAGCACAAGCTAATGTGCAGAAGACACGCGAACTATTACACGCTGTGTGAAATTAAATACTAATTAGTAAAAAGCCCGCAATGTTGCGGGCTTTTTAATGCATAAAATTTAAAGTTCTAACAATGAAAGTTGCTCTTCACGCGGTAAGTTTTTAATAAGCGATGCGGCTAATTGCGCAGTGGTTTTGCAAGGCGGGTTTAAGAAGTGATCAAACGATTGGGTAATACGGAACGTAGCCCCGCACTCTTTTGTATTGGTGCACGAGCAATATAAATTAACCACATGCGCGCTTTGTGTTTCACGCGATGTGATCGTTGCTTTAGCTTCGCAATTTGGACAAGTAACCCGCGCCATAATATTCACCAATGGTTAATAAAAAACACTGTTATTATATACAGCATATTGAGGCGTGACAAATAAGCATCTATGTTAAAATTACAGGCTATATAAAATAAACTTAATTTATATAGCCTGTAATTGATCTGAATTTAAAAAATAAAAAAACTGGTGGCAACTAATTAAATAGTTTATTAATAGAGCATGAAATAATAAGGGTTGGCATTCGTCAATTTATATAATTAAGAGGGAAAGTGATGAGCTTGAAAGCAGGTGATATTGTAAAACTTAAGTCTGGGGGACCTGATATGACAGTTCAGGGTAAAGGCATAGTTGGCTTTAAATGTCAGTGGTTTGCAGGTAAAAAACTAGAGAGGGGCGATTTTCCTGAAGAGTCGCTAGAGATGGTTAAAAAGGAAAATTAATTATGCAAGCCAGTGAAGTTGCCCATTGGATGCAAAGTTTAATAGAAAAAGAAGGTTGTTTATATCAAGACGATGTTGTTGATATGCTAATCAGAAGCAAACATGAAGAGCATCTTCAAGAAAACTCTGATGGAAACCAAGTTCTCGCACGTATAATTTTAAGTGAGTTTAAAAAACTAAACGCAAAAACAGTTGTTTGGGTTTCAGCGGGGAAGTACTGGAGGCTAAGAGTCAAAGAGGACGAAGCTTCTCGTACTGCTAGAGGATAACTCAGCATACAACCAAATAGCGCTAGGCTTAAACTAGCGCTTAATTTTGTTTGTCTTAAACGAAATGAATAAAGTTTAAATCTTCAGAGTCTATTATTTACTACCTATTAAGCACTCGGCTCTAAATCAAAATTTAGCTGTAACTTACTGCCAATTTCAGGATTCCTTGCCACTTCATCACTCATTAATTTAATCAGCGGTTTAGTTTCGTTTTTAAAATACATGGCATCGTATTTAGTCGGGTCGCCAAGGCTCGACGAAAAGTGTGGGCTGAGAACCAAAAGGCTAAAAAATTCACTCCTCCTCGCCTTCCGCTTTCGTGCAAAAAACGCGTCAAATTGACAACTGTTGTGACATGCTATTTTTAGCTAGGCCTTGCACTAAAAGGATCTGAGAGATACTTAAAAAAGATCTGGATGTCAAAGCTGTGACAATGTTTGACATAAAGTGACAACAAAAAGATCAAATAGGTGGAGATTTACCTGACATTGAAATATCATTAATTTATTATCAGTTAAGTGATAAATAAATTATGAATTATTTATACAAAGGCTCACAAAGCCAAGAGCGGTTAGATGCACTATTGTCGTTTGGTAAAAGCACCAGTGAAGATATAAAAGCAGCACTCAGTGATTACTTAGTTCGCGGTATTAGCAAAACCAATGCAGCAACACTTAATGGTGTGCCTGGGCCAAATTTTACAAGGGCACTTAAGCGTCTTGAAGTTGTTGCTAGTAAAGTTGAAAAGATTAAAGAGCTAGATTGGTAAACAATAGCATTTGAGGTGATTAGGTAAATTGGGTGAACACTATTGCCTAGATATTCTCGTTAATTTGATGTAATTTACTATCGACTATTTAAATAAAATCATAAGGAACTTGATTATGCATACCCCAATTCAATTTTATGTCACCTTGCCATTTGACCTTTTTCGACTTGGCCGTAAAACAAAAGCTAAGTTTGACTATATTCGTACTACACCACCAAGAGAGGAAGAACAGACTTGGGATGTAAGAGTTTACAAAAAGAATGATATTGACTTTGTTGACAGTAAATCGGGTGGCTTATCACTATTTAATTACCGAAACCCTAAATTTGGTACGCTGTGGTGGAAGTTACCAGCTAAGTCTAAAATGCCGCAAGGCCTGCATGTTTCACTAGATGATGGGGGATCGCTAGGTAAAAATCATTTTACTATTCGCCCTCTATACGATATGCCCGTAACTCTGTATTTAGATAAGTTAAATCAATTAGATTCGATGGCTATTCCTTGTTTTATCGGTGTACCAAATCAAGATGTAGGATAATTATGTTTTCACAATTAGAACTTAGATTAATTAAAAGTACTCTTAAAAGTAGGGTTGAAAAAGAAACAGTAGAGCTTAAACAGCTTGATGAAGATAGCGATGAATATATGGAAAAGGCTAATGATTTAATGGTGCTTGATACATTAATTTCTAAAATCGATAACTCACAGCATTAAAGTTTAATGCGCTAGTCATTTACTAGCGCTTTTATTACCTTTGCCCTTACCACCCCAAAACGCTCTAAACAATCGCATTAACCCAAGCGTTGAAACCGCAATACCTACAATCACAAATTCAAAGTACCAGGGCGCGCCTTTATAGCCCATTGCTTGCCAGCCTTTATGCATATACGGTTGCATGGCTGGTATAAAATGGCACACAAACAACCCCAGAAAGAATAGAATGATCACTTCATCCATAATGGTTTTGTCGCGGTTCTTCAGCACAAGCAAGTCATAGTCCGCGTCGTTTTGCTCGGCTTGCATGCAGCGCTTTGCTTTGGCGTTAAACTGCGCAATTTTAAAGTTGTTCTCAGCGCGTGCTACATCAGCGGCCATTTCTGCCGCGATGCGTTTACGCTCAACATAGCCGCCGGTTAAATCGGCTATTGGGTCTGTGATAAATGATAATACTGATTTAATCCATCCCATTATTTTATCCCCCTGATTAATTTAATAAATGCTTTTGGGTCTTTGCTAAAGGCTTTAATTAGCTTGTCGAACCCTTCGAGTAAATGCGGGGCCGCGTAGGCAGTTACCCCAATCACGTCTGTTTTTAGGTTTTCGTCAAACCCGCGCCACTCACAAAACATAGCGGCTAAGTACGCTGCAAAAATAGCAACGAGCACGTTCATACAGTAATGAAAGAACGTAAATTGCTTTTTGCTTAAATACATTTGAATAGCGGCTGCTAAAAAGCTCAACATAAATAAACGCCCCCATTGTTTAATAAACTCTGTTACATCTATCCAGCTCATGCGGCTTCCTTAGGTGTTGGGTTTAAGTCTGAATACTCAGGCTCTTTAAATTCAATATGCTGCGCGGCAGGCAAGTAGTTATTAATGCCTAATACGTCTTGCTGCAGGGGCACAACTTCGTTGTTGTAATAGGCACGGGTAATCTTATCTAAATCACCAAAGCCCGGGCTGTCGCCAGATGATTGGCCGCTGAGTGCTTCTTGTGCGCGGTGCATACTGAGCATGTCGTTAAGCGTAATTTTTTTAATGCGCTCAAATTCGTCTTTTGTTGATATGTCGCCCACTGGTGTAATGTTTATCGCTTTTTCGGCATCGGCTTTATTACTGCGAAAATTAAAAAACAAACTTCTAAAGTTACCCACACCTTTGCTGTCACGTATGGCATTTTTAAGGGCGGTTTCATCGTCAGCGCTTAAATTAGGGTCAGCCATTGAGAATATAAAGCCCATGTGCGCACCGTTCTTGTAATAACGGCGACGAAATAACGTGGCATCTTCATTAAGCAACGCCGACTGAATACCGCCGTAATATTGCGGTATGCCATAAATGCCTTGCCCGGGGTCGTATTCTTTTACGTGTATTATTTCGCCTTCATTAAAGTAAATAGGCTCATGACTGCGATTACTTAATTGTGCGTACACACCGCGTTTATCGGTATAACGCATAGTTAGTGCAGGCAAGTGGCGTAGTTTAATAACTTGCCCAAATGAATTTTTAATAACCTGCAAATAGGCGTTACCGCTCCACAGCAAATCAAACGCAAACTTACTAAGGGCTTGATGGCTTAAAAGCGGGTTAGGCTTATACCATTTTAAAATCATGTTGCGTTTAAAGTAGAGTATTGGCCCATGCTGGGCATTTACACGCAGCAGTTTAACCAAGCCTTGCAAATTAATGGGCGGGGCGTAAATGCCGTTACTGTCACTAAACACCCCAACGTAATCGGTTAGCCGGTTGTCTAAACACGGCTCCGGATCGCCAAAGCTAAACGTATCGGTTACCGCTGTGCGTTGGTTGTAGTTTGGCGCTTGGCCGTTACTTACTTGTAATCGTGGTTTACTCATTAAGCTGCAATTCCTACAGATGTTTGACGGCTATGGGCGTTACCGTCGAGTGGTTCAAATAACATAGCGTGCATAATTGCCCACGCAATATCGGCATGGCCTGTGGTAGCGGTGCGGTTTGTGGCATAGGTAATTTGATCGCCCACCACTTTGCGGCGAATATTAATAAATGAGCTGGCAATATTTACCGCGTCCTGGTCAAACTCAAGGCGACGGTTTTGAATAACGTTAATGGCTTTAATTACCATGCGGTTTTTAATAATAGGGTTGTAATGAATCGGCTCAGCATTAGGGTAAAACTTAGTAATAAGCTCCCACACGCCGTAACCAATGCCTGTGGTATCTACGCCAATATGCACAACGTTGTATTTTTCGGTGAGATGTTTTATCTCGTTTGCCATGGCTTCAAAGTCGTTGCCGCTTAAATCAAGTGCTTCTAGCAGTAAAAACTTTTCGCCTGGCTTCATGGGTGCACTTAAAATGGCAACACTGGCTTTATCGCCAAAGCGGGCAGGGTCAAAACCAATTACAACAGGGCGCAGACCAAATGGGCGCTCGTAGGCTAAATCAAAGTCGGTCCACTTGGTCGAGTCGCCCACGCAGTTCATAAGCTGTTTAAGGTTAAATGCACTGTGTGCATCATCAATAAACTTACACATAAACAAGTTATTAAACTCATCTACGCTGTATTCGTTTTCAAGTACGCCAATATCAATGCGGTCAAAACCACTGGTTACTACATCGTAAACCGTGAGCATTTGACGCCAAATACCGTCGTCACACAACTGACCGTTTTTTAAGTTTTTATGGCTTACATCAATAGCAAATTCGGGATCGTTACACGCTTTTGTTTTGCGGTACCATTTACCGTTCCAATGGTCGTAGGCTTCGTGGCTGGTAACCGATGGCGTACTAAAATACGTTATTCGTAAATGTTTATGCGTTGCCATAGCCTGCGCCAAACCGTGCAGCGACTTATATTTAGGTATCCAAAACACTTCATCAATATATAAATCGCCGGACTCAGATTGTGCAGTACGGGCATTAGTTGATTTAAATATTAGTTTAACCGCCGGCTAAATTAAGCACCATGGGTGAGCCACTTAATTCAACATTAAAATGCTCACGCACCAACGCCACAATATTGGCTTTAAATACTTCGGCCTGGTCGCGGCTCGCCGATATAAATATTTTATTGCGCCCATTTACCACAGCGTCAACAAACGCTTCGAATGCAAAATAAAATGTAGCGCCAATTTGGCGTGGTTTTAATATAAAACGGGTGCGGTGGTCTTGGTTATCAAACCAATGTTTTTGGTGAGGATAAAGTAATGTGTCTTTAAGCTCGTTGAGCATTTCAAGGGTAATGCCAGAGCAATCGTTTTTCTTTTTCTTCTTCGATTTTTTGTCATTGCCGTTATGACTGTTGCCGCTGTTATTGTTGGCGGGGTCGTCATTACTTGCGCGCTGTTTTGGGGCTGGGGCTAATTTACTTTTATTAAGTGCGCACAACTGGCGTGTGCAAAAGTCGAGCTCTTTATAGTCAGCATCGGTTTTATCGTCTTTATCGGCCAGTACATTAATGCGTTTGCTAAAGGCCATTTCGGCGTTATAGCTTGGGCACATGTCCTCCCACTTGCCAGCCTCCGACCAACGGCGAATGCTACGCGCACTGGGCATGTCGTCAAGCTCGGCTATTTCGTCCACCGTGTAGCCCTCAACAACATACAAATCTTGTGCTTTTTTGCGTATCTCTGGTCCGTAGTTCGCCATCTATTGCGCCGCTTTTATTAATCCATAGCGGCAGTGTATTCGTTATAAAATGCTTAATCTGTCAGTCAAAAACCTGTCCATTCCTAAAAGTTAAATATAGGAATTTCAAAAAGTTAAACCGTTGGAAAGGAATAAAAAGAGGGTGCAAACTGCAATCACTTTAAAGCAATACGCTTAATTTGCACATATTTAAAAAGGGTTGTTTATGCCAGGTCAACTACGTACTAAACCGTTATCGATTGCCGCTGTAGGTATGACCGTTGACGGCCGCGAAATATCAGAGCAAGACGTAGCCGACATTGTAGAAACCTATAACCCGCGTAAATACGGTGCACGTATTAATATTGATCACGAATTTAACTGGTCAGGTTGGGCCGCTAAAAATCTTCATAACGTAGATATTCCCGGCATGTTGGGCGATGTAGAAAGCGTTGCAGCCTATGAAAACGAAGAGGGCGTTGTGTGCTTATACGCAGTGCTTGCGCCCAATCAAGGGTTTGTAGAGCTGAACAAAGCAGATCAAGCTGTTTATTTTAGTATCGAAATTAGCCGCGATTTTATGGGCACAGGTAAAACCTACCTAACCGGTTTAGCCGTGACCGACTACCCAGCCAGTTGTTATACCGACCGTATCCATTTCAGTAGTAAGAGTAAGCCAGATGACACGGACGTCTCTTTATTAAAAGTTGATTTAGGATCATGTGAGCCTATCGACGCCGCACCTAAAAAACCATTTTTTAAACGACTATTCGCAAAGGAAGAACCCGACATGAACGAAACACAATTAGCCACTGCATTAAAAGATGCGCTGGGCACACCGCTTAGTGAGTTTGCTAAAAAACTAGACGGCTTAGCCACAAAGCTTGATTCGTTTTCAACCACAAAAGTGGAAGGTGAAGAAACGCCGCCAGCTGATGATGAAAACACTGAATTAGCTCAAGTAAAAGAAGAGCTATTAAAAACAAAAACAGCATTGGACGAACTAAACGACAAGTTTACCAAAGCGTTGAAAACACCTGCGGGTGATACCACTGACGCCGACGAAGAACCCGAAGGCGAAGAGGGTAAATACAGTAATTTGTACTAATTACACTCACCCTAACTTAACTTAGCTAAACGCAGGAAAGAATATGAAAACCAGAACTAGAGAATTATTTGTCGCCATTATGGCAGGCATGGCCGTTAATTACGGCGTTACATCAATGAGTGAACAGTTCAACGTTGAGCCTACAACTGAGCAGCATTTATATGATGCTGTTTATGAATCGGCTGAATTTTTACAGATGATCAACACCGTACCGGTAGACGACTTAGTTGGTCAATCGGTGATCATGAGTGTAGACGGTGGCGTTACAGGTCGTGCAGGCGTTGAAACCGACGACACCAAAGAGCGACAAACTCGCGACGTATCAAAGCTCGCTAAACGTGAATACCGTTGTTACCCCGTTGAATGCGACATTCATATCACATGGGTAAAAATGGATCAGTGGTCTAAGTTCCCTGATTTTCATAATCGTTATCGCAATCACGTACGCCAGGCTATTGCGCTCGACATTATTAAAATTGGTTGGAATGGTACGCGCGTAGCTGATACCACAGATATTACAGCCTATCCAATGATGAACGATGTAAACATTGGCTGGCTACAACTAATTCGCCGCGATGCACCCGAGCGCGCAATTAGTGAAGGCGCAACCGCTGGCGAAATTCGTATTGGTGCTGGCGGCGATTACGAAAACTTAGACCAAGCGGTGCACGATGCATTGCAAGGTATTCCAGAGCACAAACGTGCAAACATGGTGGCTATTATTGGCGACGAGCTTTTAGCACAAGACAAAAATAAGCTGTACGCCAAGCAAGCACATACCCCAAGTGAAAAAACCAAGATTGAGCTGCAACAGGTGATTGATACCTATGGCGGTTTAATGACATATAAAATTCCGTTTTTCCCTGCTCGTGGCATTTTAGTCACCAGCTTTGACAACTTAAGTCACTACGTACAAACAGGATCAACGCGTACCAGTGTAGAAAACAACGCTAAGAAAAAACGCGTTGAAGACTACTTATCACGAAACGATTGCTACTACGTAGAAGACCTTGAAAAAGTCATGTATTTCGAATCAACCAGTATCAAGTTACCAAATTCAGACGGTAGCGCCTGGGTTTAAATATTCGGTAAATTCCCATTTGGCCGGCTTGTTTAATCCAATTTTCGAGCCGGTCTTTTTAACCACATTAAAGAGTGTTTTTAAATGAGCTTAGTCAAAAAATCATTAGCCAAAGCAGCAAGCAGCGTACCAACAAGCACTGACAAAAAAGCGCCAACGGTCGCGGCAACAGCCACGAGTACCCATGCGCCAACCACTATCACTAAGCAAACCGAGTACCAGCTTTATGCAGCAGCCATCGAATCTGACTTAGCTCAATTAAAAACATTTACTGATATAGCAGATAAAGCAACTTACAAGTCTGAAGCGTTAGAACGCCAAGACTATTTAGGGTATATCAATCAATATCGACTAAGCGGCCAGTGCCACCCGAACACGGTTTTAGCATGGGTGTTTATTTGGTTGGTTGACTTAAAACGCTGGGATGCAGCACTTGAATTATTGCCGTTTATGATTGAGCAAAAGCAACCACTGCCAACGGTATTTAATACCAAACATTGGCCTGCATTCGTTATCGACCAACTCTACGATGACGCTAATTACTACCTAACAGAATCAAAGCAGCAAGGCTTATTTGATATTAGCTACGTACTACGCGGCTTAATCAATACCGTAAAAAACCAAGACTGGAACGGCCTTGAAGTGGTGGGCGGTAAATTGTACGCCATTGCTGCCAAGGTTGATGCAGCCCAGCACAACTATGGTAATGCTCTGTTATTTGCAGAGCACGCCCAAGCCATTAACGACAAAGCTGGAGTTAAAGGTTTAGTCGATAAGTTAACAAAGCAATTAAAAGCAACGGTTAACGAGTAACAGCTCCAACGCCAGCGGGCAACTTAGCACAGTGCGAGTATTAATTATGTCGCCAGTGTGACTAAGTGGCGCCCGCACCCAATTTAATGTGTGTGTTTTTACAGGTGCAATATGAATTTAAGCGGTATGCCACAAGCAGATTTACAAAGCATTAATGTTGATGTGCCAGGCAATGGCTATTACCCGACATTAAGCACGGCTTATTTTATAGAGCATTACGCCGTTGCCCAAGAATACGCCAGCAAAAGTGAGCTGCTTGTTGAAAAGCTAAAGCGCGCACAGACCGAAATTAACCAAGAGCTGGCAAGCGCAGTGCTTACCAATGGCGAGCCACTAAACGCACAGCAAGTCATTTTTTATAACGATGCAGTGTATAGCAAAACCAAAGCTAATTTATTGGTATCCAAGCTTGGCAGTACACACCGTGAAAACGCAACAGCACAGTCGCAATCAGCCATTGATAACTTTGAACACTGGCAACGCGAAAGCATAAACGCCATGCGCTTACTGCAAGCACTAAGCCCTAATTTATCGGTAGAGCTGTTATGAGCAAAAGCAAAATCGAGCAGCTTAAACAGCATTTAGCCAGCGTTGAATACCAAGGCCATAAGTTGGCACTTAATACCCAGTTTGATAGCTGGATAGAAGGCGGGCGCATAGAGCCAAGTAGTAAAACAATGAATGGTAACGGGTTATTGGCAGCGCGGTTTTATTACTCAGGGGTGATCAGCATTAATCCATGCTTTGCGCCGGCTGCGTTAATTTGTGCCTTTGCATCGTTTTGGTTGCAAAACAATGGCGGGCGTTATGACAGCACCGATATTGAATTTAGCGCCGATGTAAACGACGACAACAGCAATGAAGTCGAGCTGACTATTAACCAGCTGTGTGAAGACATAGAACTAATACAAACAGACAACGGCCCTTTTGAGTTAAACGGTAACCGTTACGACTTTGGCGAGCAAAGCCTATGGGTTGCTGAATCATTTTTACTGCAAGGCACTGTAAGCCGTGCTTAACGTTAAATTTGACGAAGGGCGCAGCAAAGAACAATTAGCGTTTTTACAGCTCAAGCCTAATAAGCGGCGCAATATATTACGTCGTGTTATTCGAACAACGAATAAAAGCAGTAAAGAGCGGATCACCAAGCAAACGGATTTAGCAGGCAAAACATGGCAAGGCAGAGCAAGTGGTAAAAAAAGAAAATGCTCACTAAGCTTAAAAAGTTTATGAAGGTTCGCCACAGTGCAAACGACGCCAGTGTTTATTTTTCAGGGGGCAACAGCGGAAAAATAGCCCGCGCCCACCAAGAGGGAATAAGCCTAGATGCAGGCAAGCCAAAAGGTAAAGCGGCTCAAAATAAAGAAGGGCCAGCCACGCGAAATTTAGCCAGGGCATTAATAGCCGAGGGTTACAAAATACCGCGTCGTAAAGGCAAGGGCAGTAAACGCCCAAGCATTAAATGGATAACAGAGAATTTAAGCATTAACCAAGCAGGGTTTTTACTTCGCGATTTAAAGGGCAGCTCAAGTAAGAGTACATGGCAAATTGACTTGCCGGCCCGCTCATTTTTAGGGCAAACGCAGGGCGAAGAAAAGCAGCAAATGAATTTTATTTTAAACCAGGCTATGCACGTTGCGTAGCGCAAAGCAAAAGGAACGATCATGGCACAAGGTAAAGTAACCGTTGCCGCCATACAAACAGGCAGTGGCGCTACGAAACAGATTGAACGCAGTGTGTTGTTTATCGGTCAAGCGAGTGAGAACAACGGCAAAATTTTATCTATTAATGCACAAAGTGATTTTGATGTTGAGTTCGGCGCCGCCGACTCCCCACTAAAAACACAAGTAAAAGCATGGCAACGCAACGGTGATGACTTAGTGAGTGGTTATGCTATCCCGCATGGCGCAGGCGATAACGTAATGGCCCTTATTGATAAAGCAATGGATCAGGATGTTAGCCCTGAAATTATTGTTATTTGTACGCCAGTTACAGGCAAAGCCGACATTGAAAGCTACCAAGCCAAAGCGCTTGAAATTTTATCGAGCCTTGCTCGTCGTGTTCGCTTTTTACTTGCAGCACCTGGCTTAACGGCTGAGCAAAGTTGGCCTGATTTAGTGACTTCATTACAACCGTTAACCGATGGCGTAGTAGGCGATCGTGTGGCTGTTATCCCGCTTCTATTCGGTGATGAACTAGGCGCAGTAACAGGGCGTTTATGTAAAAGCGCAGTCACTATTGCTGATAGCCCAATGCGTGTGCTTACGGGGGCAATGTCATTGATGCCACACCCAGAAGATGCCGCCGGCAACCCCTTAACCAACTCAACCACGGCGACACTTGATGCGCTGCGTTTTAGTTGTACACAGTTTTATGCTGATTTTGATGGTACGTATTTTGGCGATGTAAACATGCTGGACGCTGAAGGCGGTGATTTTCAAAAAATTGAAATTGGCCGCATTGTTGATATGGCTGCACGTGCTGTGCGCATTATTGGAATTCAAAACGTTAAGAATCGTCGCTTAAACAACAGCAGCACCGGGATTGAATTTGGTAAACGCATTATGGGTAAACCGCTGCGCGACATGGCACGCTCTATCAATATTGGTGCCGATAAGTTCCCTGGTTTAATTCGCGCACCAAAAGACGACAGTATCAACCTAACGTTTATGAATGCGACCACCTTACAAGTCGTACTTAAAGTTAAACCAATCGATTCACCCAACACCATCATTGTTGGGATCATGTTAGATAACGCAGAGTAGGAGCGCAAACATGCAAAAAGTACTAGGCGGTAAAGACTTCGATATCTTCATTGGTGATTCGATGGTTCATGTTATGGAAGCGACTTGCAAAATTACTGATGGGCGCACCGTTAAAAAAGTGCGCGGTATTCCAAAGGGCTTTATTGATGGCGATGTTGAAGGCGAAGTAACACTAAAGCTTGATCATGAAAATTGGTTAATCGTGCAATCGCAAGCTGAAAAAGCAGGCAGTTGGAAAGGTATTGAACCGTTTGATATTGCGTTTAATGCAGAAGTAGCTGCAGGTAAAAAGAACGTTGAAGCGTTTGGTTGCCTGCCGCAGCTGGACGAAATTTTAAACATTAAAGCCGATGGTGGCGAAGAAGACACCACATCAATCAAGTGTCCAATTACTAGCCCTGATTTTGTCAAAATTAACGGTGTGCCATACCTAACTGACGATGAAGTGAGAGATTTGTAATGACTAAAGCCATTCGCACACTAACTGCCACAACATTACTAAGCACCCTGCAAGCATGTGGGCATAAAGTATTTGAGGGTGAATTAAACCTAAACATTATAGGCATTCGCCATACAAACACCCGTGCCAACACGTTTAACGATGCAATTTGTGTGTTGTATCAGCAAAACAGCGAATGGCAGTTAAAGCAGTATAAAGCCACAACAGATGCCGGTATTTACTGGCGTAAAAACCCAATGAACATAGACGGCACAGCAGTGCTAGTTGCAGGGCAGCATAAAAGCTTATGGACGTTGGGTTATCACCAGGGCAAGTATCTCGCCCTTGTACAGCATAAACCGGTTGTTGTTCTACGTGACAACAACAAAGACACCGAGTTAGACACGGACGTCACACCCCAAGCAGAGCTACAGCAAGGTTACTTTGGCATTAATTGCCACCGTGCAAACAGCAAAACCACATCAACCCAAGTTGATAAGTGGTCAGCCGGTTGCCAGGTGTTTGCAAACCCCAATGACTTTGATGAATTTATTGCTTTGTGCGAGCAATCAGCAGCTAAGTACGGCCCTTATTTTACCTACACACTGCTAGAACAAGCAGATATTAAAGAGAGTATTGATCATGGCGTTTGAGAAAAAAATCACATTAGAAACCCCCGTTGGCGAAATCACATTTAATGTAAATGGCGCCGACTACAACAAATACATTAACTCGACTCAGCCAAATAACAAGGTGCAGCCAGCAACTAACTTTTTATTAAACACAGTGGTTGAAGCCGACGCTAAAAAGCTCAAAGAGCTGGTACAGCAACCGGGTGCAGCGTTATTTTTAGTGGGTGCAATTGTTGAAGAATACCAACCTGAGTTTAATTTTACGGTAAAAAAATCGAAAGCCGAGCCAAGCAAATAGGCAAAAGCAGGCTCGATCAGTTACTGGCATACCACGCTAAATACTTTGGCAATGTACCAGTCACTGACGAGAGCTTGGCACAGGCGCTTTACCTTGAAACATCACAGCAAGAAAACTTTGTAACAGCCGTAAATAACGGTATTTGCACAGCATTAGGCGGCGAGTAATTAATGGCAACACTCAGCAAATTAGACAAGCTTACTTATTCAATCGGGATCATTGACAAAGTCACTGGCCCGGTTAATAAAGTCATGGCTAAAATTAATCAGCTGAGCCAGCAAACCGCCGCTGCACAAGATCAAATGATGCGTGGAGCAACCACGGCCGTGGGTGGAGGTTACGCCCTTGCTAAATCGCTCGCGCCTGCAATTGACCACGTAGCAGCTTTGGGCGAGGTGCAATCACTGGGCGTTACCGACGACGCCTTGCAAAAGCTGACTAAAACAGCCTATAAGTTTGGTTTTCAATTTGGGGGTAACTCGGCCGAGTTCGTCCGCAGTGCTTACGATATTCAATCAGCTATTGCCGGCTTAAATGGGTTTGAGGTATCTGAATTTACCAAAACGTCAAACATACTAGCGGTAGCAACCAAAGCCGACGCAGCCACTATTACCAGCTATATGGGCACCATGTATGGCATCTTCGAAAAGACCGCCAATAAAATGGGTAAAGCGAATTGGGTAAACCAAATCGCAGGGCAAACCGCCACCGCCGTACAGCTTTACAAAACTACCGGTGCAGAAATGCAAGCCGCGTTTTCAAACCTTGGGGCGACCGCGACAAACATTGGCTTAAGTTCAGCTCAACAATTCGCGTTAGTGGGTGAACTGCAACTGGTTGCTAAATCAGGCTCTGTGGCTGGCACGCAAGCGGCCTCATTATTACAAGGCATTGGTAAAGCACAAGATGCATTGGGCATAAAATTAACCACAGATAACGGCGATATGCTAGCAATAGACGTAGTGCTGGGGCGCATTAATAACCGCTTATCCTCACTGGGTTCTGTAGCGCGTGGCGACGTACTCACTCAAATATTTGGTAAGCAAGGTGCAAAAGCCGTTGATGTATTGAGTACCAAAGTTGATAAGCTAAAAGACGGCATCACCGTTTTTGAAAACGTGCAAGACAGCTCCAAAGCAATCGAAATGGCCAATATTATTGCCAGCCCTTGGGATAGATTAGGCGGTTCGTTTAATGCGGCCGCTACGGCAATGGGCAGTCGTTTACTTCCCGTTGTGGAACCCTTTATAGAATTACTCTCAGCAGGCTTTGCGGGTATTGTCTCGTTAACTGAGCGTTTTCCGATTTTATCCAGTGTGATTGCAACACTTGTAGTGGGCATTGTGGCGCTTATCTCTATTTATGGCGTGGTCATGTTCATGATGGGCCTATACAAAATGGCGCTGATAACAAGTGGTGCGCTCACAATGGGTTTAACTGTGATAACTAAATTATGGCAGGGCGCACTCATTGCGTTACGTGTATTGGGTTTTTTATCACTCATTGCAACGATGGGCGCGGCGGCCATTGCCTTGGGTACATTTAAAGCGGTTATGCTCGCAGGCCAAGCGGCTACATGGTTATTCAATGCCGCGCTTTGGGCAAACCCAATTACGTGGGTAGTGGCGGGTGTTATTGCGCTCATCGCGGCGGTTGGTGCGCTTATCTATTACTGGGATGATTTAGTGGCTGCGTTTCAAAATACCGCATGGGGAAAAGTATTAATGGCGGTGTTTGATAGTGTTAAAGCGGCCTTTAATGGGGTGATTGATAGCGTAAAATGGGTGCTCGAAAAGCTCGGTCTGATTCACGATACCGAGGCAAAAATAAAAACAGAAGCGACCTCAACACACGAAAACATTAACCGTGCGCAGCCTAGCAATTTAGTCATGCAAAATGCAGATCAAGCGTTCAGCCGCGACTACGGCCAAGCTGTGATCAACAAAGCCGCCCAAGTACCAGGCAATAAAGCCAGCACTAACTATGGTGCAGTGAATGATGTTACGTATTTGAGTCGAACGCAGTTAAACAAAGGTCAAACTAATAATGCTATTAACTCAACATTACAGAGCAGTAATGCCATTGAGCAAACAAATAGCGCGTTGGCACAAACGAACACATTAAATAACCGCTATGTAAGTTCAACTGTGGCGAATAGATTAACCAATATCGCGCCTGTAAACACCGCTATTAATAACAATGCTTCAGCAAACGATGCTGCTTATTTTGCAAGCGCAACAACGCATAGTGTAGTTAACCCAGCATTACAAAGTAGTATTGCTACAAACCAAACAAATAAGGTTTTGGCACAAACCAGCGCAGTAACCATGGTTGCAAGCGATGCTGCTTATTCAACAACGGGCAACATTAATAACAGCGCGACTAACTCAGTATTACAAAGCAGCCCATCTACACATAACGATGTTGGCCACAATGCACAATCAACACAGTTCGTAACACAATCAGCGATAGAAAATGGCAATACACGCACAGCTAATTATTTTACTAACGCGGCCAATTCACCTGTTTATAGTCAAAAATATGAACAACTCGCCCGCTTTAATCAAGGTGCAGCGCCATTACAACGATTGCCAATGGTCAAAACAGATCAGGCAATTACTAACACAGCGAACGCGTACAGCGTTGAGCAGTTAAATACTGAGCAACAACACACGAATAGTTATAAAGCCAAAGTACAAAAATCAGCGTTTTTACAAAGCCTAACGAGCAGCACCAGCCAGAGCAGTTCAAGCGAGAGCGATAACAGCAAGCGTGTGCACATAGACAACTTAACGATTAAATCTGACGACTTAGCGCAAAGCTTTGAACAAATGATGGAGCTAGCAAGCTGATGAACTTTGATATTGCACTGCACATAGATTTAGCCGTTGAGGATAATGATTTTGTACTTAATGACTCGCTAACACCCAGCACATTAAGTAAGTCTAATGTAGTGGCGCAAGATATAAAACATCGAATTTTAGAAAGCGGTTTACTCATAAAGCTGATTGGCCTGCGCAATAAAAACGGCATTGCGCCCATTTTAACCGAGCTCGAATTACTAACCGAGCAAGACAATCGGATTAAGCCTGGCACTATAAAAGTGTACCGAAATGACGACGGCACATTAAGTATCACCGCGCAAACGCGCCAATACGGGAGCCTACAAAGTGGACTTTAAAACCCTAATGCAAAATGCAGGTTTGCCAATGGATGAGCAAACAGCGCAAGCGCAGTGGCAAGCACAGTTAAAAGAGCAAAACATACAAGTTGCCAACAATTCACCCTTTGGCCCATTTTGGCGAACCGTTGAAGCGTTGCTAACAAAGCCAGTCGTGCAGCTGTTTAATTGGCTAGCAACGCAGCTAATGCCTGACTTATTCATTATGACAGCAAGCCGAGTTGCACTGATTGAACGCCATGGCCCTGCACGTAATGTGTTTATTCAAGCGGGCGTAAAAGCACAGGGATTATTAACGTTTACACGCGAAAGCGACGAGGGCGAAAGTTCCATTGTGGCAGGAACCGCAGTGGTAACCGATGTGCTAGGCGATAAAGTGTATAAGCTTATACTTTTACAGGATGTGTATTTTGAACAAGGGCAACGCACTGCGTATGCATTGGCTGAAGCCTATGAAACCGGTGCAGCTTATAATTTACCCGCAGAGGCTTACCGATACTTTACTGAGCAACAAGAAGGGGTCACCGTAACCAACAATGATGATTGGTTAATTAAGCCAGGCTCTGATGACGAAGACACTGAGCATTATCGCCGACGCATTCGTAACGTATTTGGTACTGCTTCCCGCTGGCATATCAATGCTGTTTACAAACAAATTATTGCTAGCTTTGCTGTACCAATAGATAACATTGAAATACTAACCAATGCACCACGTGGACCAGGCACGGCTGATGCGTATATTTACTTAGATGTTGGCCCTGTACCAACAGCTCTATTGAGTGCCATTAACCAACATATTCGTACCGCAGGCCACCATGGTTTAGGGGATGACTTTATGGTTTACGCTATGGCAACCAACGGGTTTGATATCACCGCAACCTATAAGTTACATGACAACAGCCACGCTATTCAAGACGACTTAACCACGTTTATACAAGCCGCATTTCGTCAAAATGCAGCGTATGCACCCACACGCGTAACGCATCAAACTGTGTTCAGCATTAGTCAATTAATAACACAGTGCCATGAACAATTTAGTGAGCTGCAGTCAATCAAGTTTGATATTGACGACATAACCGCCGCCAACTGGTTACCGGTACTTACATCATTAACCGTTAACGAGGTGGCAAATGGCTAAAGAAATCGCCACCTGGTTAAACAAAGGCTACGCCGAAAAACTTGTAAAAGCGGCCACAGGCTACTGGGAGCAATCGCGCGACTATGTTATGTGGGCAGTGAACCAAAAAGACGAGTTAAAAAATGAAGAGCCTGTATTAGGGTTCCTAGCATGGGAGCGGCTAACTACCCGACTAGATGATGAACCCATAGAGCTATACAGAAAACGCGTACAGCATGCATTAGTTAATACTATTGACGCCGGTGAAATGGCATCCGTAAGAAGTATTTTCGACCGCTTAGGGTTAGAAGTGCTCAATGTGCGTGAGCGTATTGATGGGCGAGATTGGGACATTATTGCCATTGATATGTCTGACTCAACGCTTGCAGGTAATACAGATTTACTCCCTGAGCTAATACAGCTCTACGGCCGCACATGCCGACGCTACGAATTAACTGTGCATAATAAAGCGGATGTGTCGCTGAGCTTAGGATTAACGCATGTGCAGTGGGATAGCTGCCATATTGATCACCCACTGCATTTAGCGGCACAAAATAAAGCGCAGCAACAATTCAGTTATGGTTTTACTGATTTGCAAAATGAAAGCTGCGAAGCGCCACTGTATGCAGTTACGCACGATGTAAAACACGTATTGCCATTCGAGCAGCTGTATCAATTTCTAGGGTGTGACAACCTTGTAAGTAATACACATCCCCAAGCAATCACCACCGATGTACAGCATGTTATTGCCGTACATCATCACTATGGATTTTTAAGTAAAGAGGGCGGTGTAAGTATCGCCAAGGAGCCACTATGACCCAAGCGATCACCGGCATTATGACTAACGCCGGCAAAAGTTACATCACAACCCGCGCGCTGCAAAACACAGGGCTCGATGTTAAAGAATTAGTGTTAGCAAACATTCCTAATCTAAACGAAAGCGCAGAGCGCAACCCAAACGAAAAAATGCCCAGTAATTTACAAATTGTGCACCGTCGCAATATTGATGTGTCTGGTTATGTTGACTCAAACACGGTTGCTTGGGCTGTTGTGTTAGAGCAAGAGATAGGCGACTTCGACTACAACTGGATTGGGTTGGTAACACAAGACGGTACATTGCTAGCCATTGATTACTTGCCATTACAGCGCAAGCGCCAGGGCGTAAACAATGTACACAACCGCTCGTTTGTATTGAAGTTTGCAGCGGCTGCGGCATTAGCGCGGATCACCATTCCTGCACAATCGTGGATGTTTGATTACAGCCCACAAATTGATGCGCTAAACGCATTGTCAACCACAACAGCAACCGCGCAGGTAAACAACATGTACCGCACGTTGCGTAATTTTTTCTTAATGTCAGATTTTACCGTATTTACTAAGGAACTATGATGAGTATTGACCAAATAAATGAAATTGTAAGCGCGGCAGACCGCGTAGTCACGGCGATAGAAAGCAAAGCTGCAGAAATCGATAATAAAACAGCGCAACTAGCCAGCGATTACGCAGGTAAAAAAACGAGTTAGACAAGCAAGTAGCTGAAAATTCAGCAGAGCTAGCAATCGTTGCATCAGCCGGCTATCGAAAAGCAATTGAAGATGCATCAGGTGGGCGTAACACTATAGTAATTGATGATCAGGGAAACCCAAATGTAATGGTGCGTATCCCGCGCTTTAACTACGAAGACATTAACCAAGCCATTCTTGATCGTTTGGGCGTTGACTTAATGCTAGGCACAGGCACGCCAACCATGTTCCAACGCAACGGCGAGCAAATGGGCGAAGTGCTAATTGCAAAATACCTAGCATCATCAGGCGCCAATGGCGGCTGTAGCGTAATTGGTGGTGTGCAACCACGTACATCAGTTAATTATGATGTAGCAAAAGCACTGTGTAACAACAAAGGTGAAGGCTGGCATATGATGAGCATCCATGAATGGGCAGCAATCGCGCTATGGTCACTAGCTAACGACACTGTGCCGCGCGGTAACACAAATTATGGCCGAAGCCATGAAAACAAATTAGAAACAGCTCGTCGGTCAGATAATGGTTTACCCGGAGATACATCAGGACTTGCCAGAACTGACACAGGTAAAGGCCCAGCAACATGGTCGCACGACCACACAGAGTGGGGCATTCAAGACCTAGTAGGTAACGTGTGGGAGTGGCTAGATCAAATGATGCTAAGTGAAGGCCAAGTGATCACTACGTTAGATAACAACCCAGAAATTGTAGAAGAGAATTGGATTAGGCATGCAGCTTATTTTGATTCACCTGTAGATAACACGGGAGGTACTGTTAATGCAGGCTCTCCAATATTAAATAGCCGAATCACAAACAGAAATGGCCCGCTAGGCGATGATAATAGTAATAATCCATACCTAGACAATAGCCACTTTGCCGCAATTATAAAATCAGAGACTTATCAAAAAGCGGAGGTTTTACGCAGGTTATTGATTGAATCAGAATCAACTACAACAGTATCGGGGGCAATCTATTGTAGAAACTACGGTAATAGATTTCCATTACGTGGTGGACTTTGGCTCAATGGTTCCGGTGCAGGGCTAGGGGCTCTTGGTTTGAGTAATGCGCGGACATCGGCTATTAGTAGCATCGGTTTTCGTCCCGCTTTCTTTGCGTAATTGATTATTAAAATTGAACTCGCGCATGCGCGATTTTATATCGCGCTTATCAAAATATTAAAAGGAACAACTATGTTTTCATACATATATAAAGGCGTAAGCCACAGCAATACAACGGGTGTGTACATGCAAAACTTAGGCATGGATGCAGAGCAAATCGAATCGGTTTTAAATCAGCAGCACTATGAACTGAGCCAAAATACAGCAAAACGCCAAGCTGCATACAAAGCAGAATCTGATCCGTTATTTATGGAGTCACAATTTGATAGCACAGCTGAGTCACATCAAAAGTGGCAAGATAAAGTAGCTGAAATAAAAGCCCGTTACCCATTGCCTGAAAATGCATAACGTTGCGCTTTGTTATCACCAAACAGCCGCCCCTTGCTCAATGCAAATGGGCGCGCAGTTACTTGCATCGGCAATAAAAGACGGCTCACGCACAGATAAGCCAGCACAATATAGCGCGCTGCTCTTATCTGTTAGCGCAAATGACCCTGCCGCACTGGCTAGCAAGCTCAGCTCGTAACCTATGACGGCCAAAGTATCGAATGGCAAATAAACACATTGCAAAACTTAACGCCAATACGTGAGCAACAAATAGCGGACGAAATTGCTACTGTAAACGACAGTGGCAAGCAATTAATAAACACCATTGACGATGCATTGACTCAAACCGTTGAGCTAAAAACAGCACGCGACGAGCGACTAAATCAGGCGCAATTTACTGCTCAAAGTAGCGGGGTCGATATGCAATTAATAACAGCCGGCACAGCAAAGCAGCTAGCTGACTCAGTTGCTAGCAAAGGCAATGAGCATAACTATTGGGCGATGTGTTTATTTGTTGGCGAACCAAGCGAGCTTAATCATATTAAAGAGGTGTTATGAGCATATCGTTAGATGGCTGGAATATCCCCGGGTATGAAACGCGGGTCAATGCTGGTATTAAATTAGCCGGCGGCGATATGTCAGGCATGGGAAGTTTTGCGCTCATTAGCGATCAAGGTGTTAAGCCTGGCATGTTAACTGTGAGCACTAAAATACCGCTCAATGAAGAGGGGGCTTTAGCATTACTTATTAGCAAAGCGAAAGCACTTGATGAAAACGGCGCCCGTATTATTTACACAATTAATAATGCATTAGCAGAGGCCTATAAAATACGTAAAGCCAAATTTGATGGCGAGGTAAAGGCAGTAGAGCTTGAAGAAAAGCGCGCATGGCAAATCACCTTTAAACTTATTGAAGTACAGTCCGTATCAGAGCGTGAGCAACAACAGCTAGATGGTACAGCAAACCAAAATGCACAGTCACAAGCGGTCACTTCAAATAACGATGTACAAAGTAAATTTGCTGCAGTGGAGGGGCCATGAGTACCCGCCTATCCGATACGCTAACCATTGGAGGTAAACCAGTAACGAGCATCGTTACTAAAAGCGTACAACTTGATATAGCCAGCACTGGTCGTGCAAAGTTTGAAATAGTGACAGAGGAAGTGCCAAGCGGATTAGTCGAACTGCATTTAGGTTACACACTAGATAATATGGTCCCGTATTTTCTCGGCGTTATCGAATCAAAACACCAGGCAAACGGCCGTTGGTATTTAACTTGTCGCGAATTACTCGGCGCATTAAGTTTCACTGCCCCCTTGCAGTTCGCCATGCAACAATCAAAGCGGTGCTTGATGAATTGGCAAAGCTCGGTGTTGAATTTGTGACACCTGAAAACGCCAGCTATTTAAATAAAACGATACCCGCGTTTTACCATAGCGGCACAGGTATTGAAGCGCTAAAGCAAATAGGCAAAGCATGGGGCATTAGTGATTTTATATTTCAACAACGCCCCGATGGCAAAATATTTGTCGGTAGTTGGCACGACTCCCGCTGGCTGCTTGCAGCAATAAACGATTTTCCAGAGCATACAATAACAGCCCAAAGCTCAACCACCGGCGAGCTAATAGCCATTCCAAAATTAAGACCAGGCATACAAATAAACGGCCGGCACATAACCGAAACAACCCTAATCAACGACAGGATGCACATACGATGGTCAAACAAGCCATTAAACGCCTAATACAGCGCTACTTCCCAGAACTAAGCGAACGTAAACACCTGCCGCAACTTGCACGTATCGAAAAAATATACGACCTACCAAGTGACGCCGCAGCAATCAGCACCGCGTTTAGGCCACTAAAAGCGGCCGACGTACAGCTATTAAACCCGCTCACAAATGAGCCATTAATCGTGCCTGTATTTGAGCAAGTAACACTCGGCACAGGGCAAGCATCCGATCACGGTTTGTTGAACGAACCAATGCCAGGCATGCAGTGTTTAATACAATACATCGATGGCCTAAACAGCCATCCCGTCATCACCAGTTTATTACCATGGCAAAGTTTAGTGCCCGAGCACAAACGCACCGATGTTACGCTACAGCAAAATAGCCGCAGCAAGATACAAGGCCGTGACGGCAACTGGCACACCACAACCGACGGCGACATAACCCAAACCAGCGACACGAGCAAAACAGCAGCACGCAAAAGCGAACAAAACTATCACCAACGCACCTGCAGCATAGACAGCCACGACATTGCAAAAATAGATGGTAATCAAATCAACGAAGTCATGGGCGCATTAAAAACCGTGGTCGGCGAAAAAGCCTTAATAATTGCACTTGAAGGGTTATTGCTAGGCAGTAAAAAGCAGGTAGATATTAAAGCCACCGAAAACATGAACCTAACCACACTAAAAACCCTCCACGCCAAAGCCACCGAACTAGCAAAGGTCGAAGGAAAAACAGTTTGGTTGGGTGACAGCTCAGTAAACGTGGCTCAAGTTCTCCTTGATTTAATAAGCCTAGTAAAAGACATAAATCAAAGTTTAGAAACCCACGGCCATAAAGATCAGGGAGCAGGGCCACCAATTACACAAGGCGAATTTACAGGCCACAAATCAACAGCAAGTGATTTGAAAAGTATATTAAAGCCAATAGTAGAGTAGTAAGTTAATAATAAAAATCTCAAATAGTTGACAGATTACTTAGTTTTAAAAGTAACAGAACCGCTAGAACTTTGGGTGAAATTTCATTGAGGCTATTGCCCCATCATTTATTGCTATCACGCTTGTTCTACCTTTTTCAGTAGACTTCGGAATATAACAATCCGCACTAGGAGTATCATAATTAGTATACCCTTTTTTGAATATTTTATAATTAGACAGGCTAGCTATTAATGTGATGTTTGGTTCTGGTGTAAGTCCTGGCATCCGGTATTCAACATCGTATTTATCAAATTTTGAAGGACACTGTGTATATGATTCGTACAAGAAATAAGGTGCTGTAATAGGAGCAAATACTAAATAACTAACAACTATAGGCCAATACATTACCCAATGTTGATGGTAGTAGGAAACCGTAGCTATAGTGATAAATACAATAGCTGCTAACACAGTTAATGGCCCAAGGTTTATTGCAAAAAAACCAAAGAAAAAATCAGAAATTGAGGCGTAATCAAAAAGGTTTATGTTCTCCTTATTAAAAATCATCCAGAGTGTAGCTAAGCCGCTTATCGATATATATCCACTCACTATTGTAAGGAATAAAGTAGGGTGCTTTTTTAAAAAACGTCCAATTGACTCAAGCTGTGCTCTTTGACGTTTTACTTTATCTGAATTATTACTCTTCAATGTTACGTTAAATTCTTGATTATCCACATTTACTTTATACTTTATCATTGCTCTTTCCTTTTTTAGTGTACCTTTATTATTGTTTTTTTTAGTTGGATACAAGTTATTGTTTATAAAATTATTTTTAGGAATCTCATTCATCAAATCTTTGATGTAAGTCTCGGTGGTAGCTTCTTTGTAATGAAGTTTTACTATTGATTACAAGGTGTGTATAAAAATGTGTATAAACTTATTTTTAGTAATTAATATACCTTTTAATATTAGGTGTTTAAGTTTTTTTTCGTATAGTAGTGCCAATAGATTGTTGCTTGATTTTGCTCTTGATATGCCATGCTGAAAACCCTGAGTAGTTAACTTTAAAGCGCCTAAATACGTGCCAAGTTACTAAAATAATGAATTATTTAGATTATGGCATATGGGCGAGGGAGTTTATAGGTTTGTCTGATAAATGAGGTGTTAGTTAGATATTTTGAATTTTGAGGGCTAGAGCTTACCTATACTTAATTAAGTAATTTAAAAGTGGGCTTTATTGCTGCAAATAAAATTAACTGTTACATTTGTAACTATATTATATGAAAGGACTCTGTAAAAATGAAACTCAATCAAGTTTTATCAATTGTTAACCAAGTCGAAAAATCTAAATTTATTTCATGTCTCGACCGCCTTTGTTCTGATGCTGCTAAGAATAATAAAAAACTAGCTAAAACAATAGACAATATTGACGGTCAAATTAAAAATGCGTCTGGTAGCGAAATTACCCAATTATTCCATACCGTCAGAGATTTTTTTAAATGCTCTGTAAAAGATCAAATATTAATGAGTACAGCACAACTCAACTTGCTAGTTAATATTTTGAGCCGTGACGGGAATGGAGTTGCTCGAATTAGCTGGATTGAATCGCTTTATGAGAAAGAGTGGGCTGAGTTATCAAGGCTCTCAAAAGAGCTTAAAGATTATATCCAACAAAATTCAGCTGAAAGTATTTTAGAAAGAAATCGCGCCTTGAAAATTTATCATGCGTGCATGAAAGAAGCATACTTTAATGATGAAAAGAATAATCGCGATGCTAAAGTAACTGACGATGAGCGCAGCATTCTGAATGTGCTTGCAGATGAGTTGAATTTAACAACAGATGAATGCGCTGCTGTAGAGCATTTAGTCGATGTTATTCCTAAAAATGGAGTGCTGGATGCTTTAAATAGCCTGAGGGATATGGGGTTATTGTTTATAAGTAAAAAACGCCAAGAAGTGTTCATTCCAGATGAAATAGTAACTTTACTTAATGAAATTCAAGGGAAAGATTTAGCCGATAAATATATATTAAGAATCCTCAGAACTCTTACTGACGCTGAGCTTTCAAATGCACTTAAAGCGCATGGTCGTAAAATAAGAGGCGTAAGCCGAACTGATAAGATTCAAACAATTATTCATTCAGGACTTAGCGCAGCTAGATTACTATCAGATGATATCCACAGTCTTGAAGATAATCAAAATCAACGTAAAGAGCGCTTAAAACAGTTAATTCAAGACTTAGAAATTGACACTGAAAAACTTGGCACTACTTTAGATGAGCGTATTAGTTTAATACTATCATCGCTATCAGGTGCAACAGAAAAGGAGTTTGATTCCCTCAGCGCTAGTGGATTTAAGCAGCTTCTAAAAACATTAGAAGAACATTTTCCAACAATGCAAGTAGTGCTTAAAGAAGCATTTGAGCTTGAAGCTAATGAAATAATAGATACTGAAAAATTACGTGCCTTGAGTATCACACCTCATGATATTTTATATTTACTTTCAAATGATGAAGTAAGAGAAGTTCGAGATAGTATGGGGCTATCTAAACGTGGTAATGCGCGTTTTGCTATTTTAGAAAGCTTTGCTAATGCGACCGATAAACTAATTGAAAATTACGACGCATTAGCGCGTCGTGATATCAATACTCTTAGGGAAGTTGGTGCAGATGTAACAGAAGCTGATATTGGTGTTAAGTTTGAAGAAGTCACAAAAGCAATTTTTGAACTACTAGAGCTAAATATCGACGAAGACCTTCGTAAAGATTTAAATACTGCTAAAGATAAAGCAGATATCGTAATTTCACTAAGTGATAACGACATAATTATAGGTGAAGCAAAAACCTGTAAAAATGGAGATTTCGCCAAATATTCAACAACGTCGCGGCAAGTAAAAGCCTATGTAACTCGCGCAGAAAACCAGGGTAAACGAGTTGCACAAGTGTTGATAATCGCGCCCAGCTTTTCAGATGATTTTATTGAGTCCGCCGAAATGGATACTGAAGTAAATATCTCATTGCTAGAAGCGCATGGTCTTAAGTTAATACTTGATGCTTACAAATCTAAACGTAACCCAAGTTTCGCTCCTAAGTTACTTACTAAAGGTGGTTTGCTGAAAGCAGAGTTAATAGCCAAGAATATCTAAGGCAGATACTAAAGGCATGTACTAACTTAAAAAATCAGTTAATTTAATAAAAGAAAGATCTACCTAATACAATGAAATTAAAGTTAAAAATAACATTACTCTACTCACTTTTCATATCTACTAGCGCTTTAGCTGGACTGGCTAAAGTTCAATTAAATGGCTTTGACGTTGAATACGAGCTAGCTGGTAAAGGTAAACATACTATTTTACTTGAAGCGGGCGGCTCTGCTGGTTTAAGTGATTGGGAACCGGTTTTTGAATCCCTAATTCAACACGCTAGAGTTATACGGTATTCTCGTATTGGTAATGGCGGCTCTGCACAAATAAAGAAAAATTATAGCTCTGAGGAATATGCAGCTGAGGCTTTGTTACTTCTTCAAGTACTAAAAATAAAAGAGCCTGTTGTGTATGTTGCGCACTCTTATGGTGCTTATATTGCGCGTGTATTTGCTGCAACATACCCTAATCAGGTTAAAGCGTTGATGTTGATTGAGCCTGGATCAGAACACGATGTAGATATTATGCGCGGGATTGATTTGTCACGCGCTGAAAAAGAAATTGCAGCAATAAAGCTCGACGATATGAAAAATGGAATGTCGAATCAGTATTTAGATTTTTGGGCAAAACGCCCGCTACCAGATTATCCACAAATTGCTGATATACCAGTAACTGTTATAGCCTCAGTTAAAAAATATAAAAGTCCATCGGTATTATTTTTTACCGACAAAGCACGTGAAATGTGGGGCGACTTACATTCAAAGTGGGCTAATGCCTTTCCTCGAGGTGAAATAGTAATAACGAATAAGAGCTATCACTACCCGCAAAATGACGAGCCAGAAATGGTTGTAGCCCAAATAGTTAAGTTACTAGAACGCACTCAATAAGTTTAAGTTTCGTTGGTTGTTTTTATAAATATCAATTGTCGTAAATTAGTAATTTGGCATTAGACTAAAGTCTATAGATTAGATTTATTCACTTATTAGGTTTGTTTTAATCGTTTGTCGTTTTTGTGTTAATTCTCTAAAGTTCAGTTGTCGGCAACAAGCACGGCTAACTTAACAGGACAATAATCATGAAACTTACTCTTATCAAAACTATCGCTCTTAGCTCACTACTTACATGTTCAGCTGCTGCAATGGCTGAGCAAAGTGATTACAAATTAATGGTTATTGAAACTGCAACAGCGCCACAGCCACTTGAGCAATCATTTAACAGCTGTGCACTGAATGTTAAGTCAAAAAATTATGCAGAAGCTGAAACAATTTGTACACAAGCAATCGCGCTTTTAAAAGACGCAGATGGCCCTAAATTTAAAGTACGCCAACTTACATCGTTTGCATTAAGCAATCGTGGTGTTGCACGTTTAAAAGCGAACAACGACACTGCTGCACTTGCTGATTTATATGAAGCATCAAAATTATCTAACAGCACAATGGTATCGCACAACTTATCTCGCGCTAAAGAAGATCTTTCATTATAAGATTTATTAATAAAGTGCTTACTAAAGCATGATATAAAATAGCGACAGTACAAAAAAGCCATGTTAGGTTTACTCCTAACATGGCTTTTTTGTGTTTTAACAACACAAGTTTACGGACTTACTAAATAATAACTAATTTAATATTACGGATTAATAAAAATGGAACTTACAAGCAGCTTAACCATATTTGAAATTGGCGCGATATTTTTATCAATTACGGCGTTACTCACCTATGTGAATCACCGTTTTATTGGCTTGCCAATAACCATTGGTGTAATGGTTATTTCGATGGTGGTTTCTATTGCGGCTATATTTTTGAGCTTTTTAGGGTTTGATGATCTTATAGATTACGAAGTGAGCTTGCTCGATCAGTTAGATTTTACTGAAGTTTTGCTTGATGGCATGCTCTCTATGCTGCTTTTTGCTGGGGCGCTGCACGTAAATGTTAGCGATTTAAGGCGCTATAAATTGCCAATAGGCATTTTAGCCTGTGTGGGTACGTTGCTATCAACGGTTATTATTGCTGGCGCGCTTTATTTAGTACTTCCTTTGCTTGGTTTTGATTTAGCGTTTATTTGGTGTTTACTGTTTGGTGCATTAATTTCGCCAACCGATCCTATTGCGGTAATGGGAATTTTACAATCTGCGGGTGCGCCTAAAAGTATTGAAACCGTGATTGCGGGTGAATCGTTATTTAACGATGGTATTGGCGTGGTTATTTTTGTGCTTTTATTGGGTGTTTTATCAAGTGGTGATATTCCTACAACCTATTATGTAGCGCACACGCTGGCGGTTGAAGCGGGTGGCGGTATTGTTTTTGGTTTGGTATTAGGTGGTATTTTATATTACTTACTCAAAAGTATTGATAGTTATCAAGAAGAAGTACTACTTACTTTAGCGGGCGTTATTGGTGGCTATGCACTGGCAAGCCATTGGCATTTGTCGGGCCCACTTGCAATGGTAATGATAGGGTTAATGGTGGGCAATCATGGCCGTAGTATGGCTATGAGCGACAAAACACGCCATTACGTTGATTTGTTTTGGGAGCTAATTGACGAAATTTTAAATGCCATTTTATTTGTACTCATAGGGCTTGAAGTCGTCATGATTGCATTTTCGAGTAATTTATTTATTGCTGGTGGGTTAACAATTTTAATCGCCTTACTCGCACGTTTAATCGTTGTGGGTATAACAACCACTACATTTAATAAGCAATTAGAGTTGCCATCTGGCGCATGGAAAGTTTTAACCTGGGGTGGCTTGCGTGGTGGTATTTCGGTTGCACTGGTATTGCAATTACCTGATGGGAACGAGCGCGATATTTTATTAGCTCTCACTTATGCGGTTGTGGTGTTTTCTGTTTTAATTCAGGGTTTGAGTATTGGTAAAGTAGCCAAAACTATCCGTTAAATATAATTTTTTAAAAGCGTGTGAAATAGCTGTATTTCACACGCTTTTTATTACCTCTTATAAAAACAAAAAGGGAAGTGTGTGTTTCAAAACAGTTAATTCATTAATGATGAAAAGTTACTAGAGTCGAAATTATAAATACGTGACTTAGTATTGCATGTGATTAAATGTATAAATTTTTTTGATTGTTATTCAATTACGCTAAGGCAAGATGCTTAAAATAAAACGGACTAAATAAAAGCATAAATAATTATATACGTTCTAAAACGCAAGATAGCTATTTCAGACACAAGGGTTGGTGCGTAAGCTACTTAAATATATAGAAAAATGCTAACCGTATTAGACTAAGGTCTATAGGTTAATTTTCTTCACTTATTAGGTTTGTTTTAATCGTTTGTCGTTTTTGTGGTAATTCACTAAAGTTCAGTTGTCGGCAACAAGCACGGCTTAACCAACAGGACTACGACCATGAAACTTACACTTATCAAAACTATCGCTCTTAGCTCACTACTTACATGTTCAGCTGCTGCAGTAGCTGATGCAAGTGATTACAAATTAATGGTTATTGAAACTGCAACAGCGCCACAGCCACTTGAGCAATCATTTAACAGCTGTGCACTGAATGTTAAGTCAAAAAATTATGCGCAAGCTGAAGCAATTTGTACTAAAGCAATCGCGCTTTTAAAAGACGCAGATGGCCCTAGATTTAAAGTTCGCCAACTTACGTCATTCGCATTAAGCAACCGTGGTGTTGCACGTTTAAAAGCGAATAATGACACTGCTGCACTTGCTGATTTATATGAAGCATCAAAATTATCTAACAGCACAATGGTATCGCACAACTTAACTCGTGCTAAAGAAGAATTATCTCTATAAGGTCTTTTTATAAAGTGCTTATTAAAAGCATGATATAGATAGCGAGAGTAAAAAAGCCCATAATAGGTTAGCGCCTAATATGGGCTTTTTTGTGTTTTTTGGTTTATCGTACGAGATTGAATGATGCCTAAGTTAGAGTGGTTATATAATGAATGTGCTAGATAAATCAGATTATACAGAAGATTGCTGGTTTATAAGATAGGATAAACTATATTCACGAAGGTAGAAAATAATGAGAAGCCCCACAAAACCCGTGATGATTTATGAACAGTGGGTACAATTTTTTGAAACCATATTGGAAAATATTAAAATTACGTAAAGCCTGACTTAAGCTCAGGCTTTACGTGTCAGTAATGACCAGAGAAAACGTTAAAGACAATAATTAAAAATTACCTTCACATAAGATGAGTTGGCCTCCGCGAGAGCATGTTTGCATCATAGGCGGGTAAACTGTAGTTGATGTTTCTGTTACATTGCCATCGTTATCAGTTACTTTTAATTTAACTTCAGAGGCTGATGTAATATCAACATGACTTTTGGTTGTACTTTGGCCATTTACCCATTTCTCTACTTTTTGAACCTCGCCATCTCTATCGCTAAATGTAAATTGAGCAACTATAACCCCTGCAGCATAGTATGTGGTATCTGTTCTGCTATCGTAACTTTCTTCTACATAATGTCGGTTGATACTTGCTTTTGGAGTATATTGACAGGATTCATTTGATATTGTTTCGTATGCAGAATTAGGCAAGTTACTACTACAACGGTAGTTTTTCCATGAACCATTATCATATTTGTCCTGAATTATTGTATACCATTGGCTATAACTTTTAGAAACATATTCACTCAAAAAATGACCATCAAATGTACTACAACTTGCTAATCCGTAATAGTATTCTAATTGATTTGTTGTTGTTTCACATTTTACTTTTTTATCACCAGCAGCAGATGCCAAAAATGGCAATGCGAACAATAAAGACATAGTTGTTGAAGTTAAAAATTTCATAGTTACGTACCTGTATAGAAAACAAGCCTTTATGTTATCGAATTGTTTATTTTTTGTAAAGTGGGTGGCGCATTAATTTGAGGCTAAATTTTTAACTATATTAAATCGATTTTTGCATATAAGAGCACGATGTAGTTATTATCCGCTCGATTGATTTACCAAGCGCTGAAAAAGAAATTGCAGCTATAAAGCTCGACGATATGAAAAATGGAATGTCGAATCAGTATTTAGATTTTTGGTCAAAACGTCCACTACCTGATTATCCACAAATTGCTGACATACCCTTGACAGTAATTGCCTCAGTTAAAAAGTACAAAAAGCCATCTGTATTATTTTTTACCGACAAAGCGCGTGAAATGTGGGGCGACTTACACTCAAAGTGGGCTAATGCATTTCCTCAAGGTGAAATAGTAATAACAAATAAAAGCTATCACTACCCGCAAAATGATGAGCCAGAAATGGTTGTAGCCCAAGTAGTTAAGTTGCTTGAACGTACTAAATAAGGTGTTGGTTTGGTTGCTGATTGTATAAATACCAATTGCCGTAAATTAGTAGTTTGGCATTAGACTAAAGTCTATAGATTAGATTTATTCACTTATTAGGTTTGTTTTAATCGTTTGTCGTTTTTGTGGTAATTCACTAAAGTTCAGTTGTCGGCAACAAGCACGGCTAACTAATACCAATTTTATTAAAACATGATCATTTTAGCGAATTAAATAACTCACTAACTGCGTTAAAAATTACTTATATAGAACGACTATATTTCATAATTTTTTCCTTGTTATTAAGCTATTTTCTTGAGGCTAAAAACGCTCACTAATTTAAACAATTGGCATAACAGGACTACGACCATGAAACTTACACTTATCAAAACTATCGCTCTTAGCTCACTACTTACATGTTCAGCTGCTGCAGTAGCTGATGCAAGTGATTACAAATTAATGGTTATTGAAACTGCGACAGCGCCACAGCCACTTGAGCAATCATTTAACAACTGCGCACTGAATGTTAAGTCAAAAAATTATGCACAAGCTGAAGCAATTTGTACTAAAGCAATCGCACTTTTAAAAGACGCAGATGGCCCTAAATTTAAAGTTCGCCAACTTACGTCATTCGCATTAAGCAACCGTGGTGTTGCACGTTTAAAAGCGCATAATGACACTGCTGCACTTGCTGATTTATACGAAGCATCAAAATTATCTAACAGCACAATGGTATCGCACAACTTATCTCGTGCTAAAGAAGAGCTTGCTCTTTAATAATAACTTTATAGCCATTGATGGGCTGTTACGTTTTCGAGAATAACAAAACCCCACGTTAGGTAGTACTTAATGTGGGGTTTTGCATTTAAAACACATTCGTTTACAAAAACCACCTACTATGCAAACCTCTAACTTTAGGTACATATAGCCTGAATTAGAAAGTAACAGCTCCTTCTAGTTGTGCTTAATTAATCTGAACTCTGGATAGTAAATCTATCTCGAGCAGCTATTTTCAGCGCTAACTGCGTTGAATTTACTTGCAATAGGCCAGCTATTGAAGCGTAAATTCGTCTTGTTTCCACTGAGAATTTCTGGCTAGAGAAAAAAGCTTAAATATCATTATAATTCAATTCCTTAGTAAATATATTAACCAGGGTTTAGGTTAATTAACAAATATAAGTGCTTAAATTAACATTCCATGTAATGATATAGGTACAGGGCATGTTAACTTGTTGCCATCCCCCCATAAAAACTCAATAAATTTCTGTTGTTTAAATTTATACCAATCTGCATAAATCTTTGAGCTACATTGCACTATAACGTCGTTAAAAATTTTTTATTTAGAACAACTAGATAAAAAATTTTTGCCTAGTTCTAGCGTGATTTTCTTAACGTTAAATAGATCTCATATATAAGCAGATTGGTATTACTTATTTTTTATAAAAATAATTCATTTAATTTATAACAATATGATTTTTAATAATAATTAAAGTACAAAAAAGGAAGTCTTTGTATGTTTTTTAAAAAAAGTCAGTTAGCTATTTCATTAGCGTTTACGCTAGGCCTTGTTGGATGTGGCGGCGATGATAAAGCGAGCGTTGCAGAGCCCGTTGCAGAGCCCGTTGCAGAGTCTGTAGTAGTCAATGCAGACCCCGTGAAGGTAGACCCAGTAGAAGTTAACACCATCTCTCTTACTGGAAAGGTTATTGATGGCTATGTATCTGGTGCAATAGTATGGCTAGATATTGATGGCGATGGTATTTTTGACGAGCAAACAGAACCTTCTGTAGTCTCTGAAGAATCGGGTAATTATAGTTTTAATTTTACAGAAGAGCAGGCGCTGTGTGTGCCGTATTCAACTATGTATGTTGATGTACCTGTTGGCGCAATTGACGAGGATTTAGGAGAGGTGACACAAGCGTATCAAATGTCATTTCCGCCCTCAATTGAAGCTTTGACTGATGAAGATATTCGAAATATATCCCCTTTAACAACCGTTATTTGGGAGCAGTTGAGCCTTCAATTACAAAAAAGTGGTAACAATAATTTAAGTTGTGATGCACTTAAGGAAAATATTGAGCTACTTGCAAACCTTCAAAGCGAAATAACAAATGTAATGCAAAACTTGGTTGCGCATTATAATTTGTCGACGGAACAAATTTACTCAGATTTTATCGCTACTAACGACAGCGACGCTTACGACAGAGCACAAGCAATTGTTAAGGGGTTAAAAGCGGCCTATAAATTCAAGCAAGAGCTAGATGCTCAGTTTCCTGATGCAGAAGAAGTAAGAGCAGTGATTTACCAAGACACAGCAAAAGATGCAGAGTATGGGTTTGAAAATGCATGGTACCGCGACAAAGTTATTTTTGCGGGCACTGAGTTTTTTCATGAGCAAGTAAAGCTTAAAAATACAGACGAACTCGATAAAATTGATTTTATTTTAACTCAACTTCAATCAATAGATACGCCTTGGGGCGAAGAGTCGTTAAATGGAAAATTAAGAGTTAGAGATGATGTATACATTAACGTCGATCGTACTTACCGATGCTCTAGTATTGAGAACGTTAGTTTTGAGAAAAGTAATGTGCGTTACAGCGTTGATAATACAAGCCCGTCGGTTAACTTCCCAACAGCGGATGAATGCGTTAGTTCTAATTTAGATACACCGTTCGAGCGAGGTTTTAGCATTAGCTATACTGAGTCGGGATCGTTTTACCAAACTGACTTTGCCTTTAGAGAGGAAAATGCCGACTTTCAAACATTATCTGATTGGGTAAATGTTAAAGACAAAGCTGCTGATTTAGACACTCAAGATTTAGTTACTGTACTCGCTGCTATGCCCTATAAGTTTGATGACGAAACATCTATTGATGCTAGCTTTTGGCGTAAATACAAAACCACAGACAACGTACGTATTATTAAAACAATTGAAGGGCAATGGTTTAGAGAGACTCGCCGAGAAGATGGAACAACGCTGTATGAATGCGGTGAAAACGGTGTTGATTGGGGGCCATGCGAATAGTTTCTCCTTAAAGTATGAATGTTAATTATTTATGCTAATTAACCTGAACTCTGGATAATAAATCTATCTCAAGCGGCTATTTTCAGCGCTTTGGATAAAACGACAAAATGTTCAACATTAAAAACCACGTTAGGTTAATACCTACCGTGGTTTTTGCTTTTAACTAAATGTCCTTATAAATCATTTGGTTATGTGGTTTTAATCTCAGCTGTAACGCATGTAATATTGGTGTAATAGTAAGATTTTATCCCGTACGCTAAAGTATTTTAGAAGGAACATATTTAAAAATACTTAAATGATCCGTGTTTAAGTTTTTAAGGTGTTCGGGGTATTAATATCTAGGAGAAAACTACAATGCAGCAAGAAGCAATAACTAAACTTAAAAACCGTAACATTAGTCACCTCAAAGCCGATTTAGCGTGCGTAAAAGCAATAGCTCAAGCTGCTATAAATGTTGAGCTTTTCACTATTCCGATTTATATGGTATCGCTTTATTCTATAAAGGGAATGCATCAAATTAACAGTGCCGGGAGTAAACTTTACACTGGGCGCTGGTGGCCAGGCTCTGGTGCAACGGCCGCAACTAAGGAAAAACCACTAACAACCAATGAAAATGTGTTTAATAAGGTATACAGCGTTTTTATTGAAGAGATGTTGCATCTACAGTTAGCTTCTAATATGGCTAGCACGATAGGTGTCACGCCTATTTTTACAAGTAAAGCATTACAAAGCGACGATTATGGTTGGCATTGTTATAAAGCAAATTCAACATTAATACCGCATATCTTAGATTTTACAGACTGGAAGGGCAAAGATCCTGATTTAAGTAAGTTAACAGTAGAGCTGAGGGCAATGAATGAGGCGCAGGTCGATCTTTTTTTAGCGATTGAAGAAAAAGCTGAGCGTGGACATGAGATGTTATTTAACCCTCCAGTAAAGCGGAAAAACGGCGATGTGGGAACGAAGTATTTTGAATCAGCGCCATTTAATTGGTTTACACCGAGTATGGGAGAAACTGATTTACCATTATTTGGCTCTATTGGTCATATGTACTTGTGTTATTGGGATTACTTAGAGATTACTTATTCCGATGGTAGTCATTTACTATCGCACTTAATTTCACCTGCAAAAGACAATGGCTTACAGCGAGATCAATTTAATAATACCCCACCGAGAGAAGCTAAGCAGTATCCAGGTATTAAAACTGAAATAGAATGTACAACTCAAGATTTGAATAACGTAAAACTACAGCTCATCAATAATATTAATGCTATTACTGACCAAGGTGAAGGTGATGATGTGGTTAAAACGATTATAGAGCGTTGGATAACCGAGCCTTGGGCGGTTTCGTTTGAGAAAGCTCAAACAAAAAAAGCGGGTATGCTCAGTAGCGTGCAATCTAAGTTTCAGCCGAGTAAAGAGGGCTTAATTAAAGATTACCCAGGGTATGATGATCAAGGTAATCCTACAGCGGCTGCATCAGGCTCTGCTCAAGCGCGCTTTGATAATGGGGGGAAAGATCATTTTGAACTATTCGACGAAGTTAAAAGCTTAATAGCTAAAGATGATTATATTACCTGGGATGTATGGCATGAAAATAACCCAGATAAACCTTGGAATGATGCAATGCTAGGTATTGATGGTGCACCTCACCTACCTAAAACATCCGATATTGCAGCGGCTTTAAATCGATTAGGTTCACCAGCAGAAATAGATAATACGTTTACTATTTTTAGCTCTTCTGCTGTTGGTACCATTAAAGGAATTACAACATCACTGAACAAATATTGGGCTGATCCTAAGTCACAATTTCCTTCGCCTGCGATGGGTGGCTCTGGAGATCGTGTTTCTATTTGTTGGGCTGTTACGGGCCGTTGTCCTGATCTAGTTACAGGCATTGAAAATCAAACAAAACAACAGTTGTATCATGCGTGTCAAGGTATGGCGATAGATGAAAGTAGTGGTGATGATAAGAATGTGTGTGCTGATAAATTGGCGTATCACAGCTGTAAAGGGTCGAACGAGTGTAAGACACAAGGTGGTTGTGGCTTTGTGCAAAGCGCAACGGGTGGCGGTAATTGCGGTAGTTCTGCGGCAGCAGGATTAAAAAGCGCGCCAGCAGATAATTTATGTGGCAGTTTGGGAGGTTGCGCTGTGCCTATTTCAGCATCACAACTTTACCCTGCACAAAGTGATGCTAATTATGAAATGCAGTTATATAAATTTGGTGAAGCCCCACACTTTCATGCACAAGAAATACAATGGCCAGAATTAGTTGCAAGAGATATGTTACCTCCTACTGTTGTTGAAAAAAACTCTATGCCTTATCACCAAGGTGAAGCTGTTTACGATGTTGCATGGCGCAGCTACTGTGCTGCAAAAGGTTTGGTGAAAGTGCAAGGTAGTGGCCATAATAAATCCATTCATATTCCTTCATCGCCGGCACCATCTGATATTCGTTTGGTATTACCGCCTTCAACTTAAGCGATTTTTTCAATAGCAAAATTAGTGTAATCAATTCAGTGCACCATTACACAGCTATAAACCGTAAGGCTCCTTTATGGGGGCTTTACTCATTTATAAGGACCAACATTTTGACGAAAAATATGCTTAATTTAGAGCCATTGGGATTTGGGGTTGGATTAAGAACACAGCATTTCCCTTATCTCATGAATGAAAAAGACTGGGGGATTGATTGGTTTGAAATAATTAGTGAAAATTTTATTGATAATTATGGCTATGCTCGTCACGTATTAGAAGAAGTCCGTGCAAAAAAACCGATTGTAATGCACGGTGTGTCAATGAACATTGGCAGTACAGATCCCTTAAATCAGGTATACCTTGAAAAGCTAAAAAAACTTGCTCATGAAATCGAACCTGAATGGATTTCAGATCACCTTTGTTGGACAGGTACAATGGGTGTTAATAGTCACGATCTTTTACCTATGCCACTAACTAAGGAAAGTTTTCAGCATGTGGTTTCAAGAATTCATTATGTGCAAGATTTGTTACAACGCCCATTAATACTTGAAAACCCTTCTAGTTACTTAGAATTTCAACAAAATACTTTTACTGAATGGGACTTTTTAACAGAACTAGTTAATCAAACTGGCTGCGGACTGTTGCTAGATGTAAATAATGTTTATGTGTCATCTTATAATCATGGTTATGACCCTGAAACATTTATTAAAAATCTCCCTCATGATCACATTGTGCAGATACACCTAGCAGGACCCACATTAATGGGGGACTGCCTTATTGATACGCATGACAGACCCGTGCCTGAAAAAGTGTGGTATTTATATCGACTGGCTCAGTCACTTGCTGGCGGTAATATTGCTACTTTATTAGAATGGGATGCCAATATACCTGACTTTCCTACGTTAGTGACTGAATTGAATAAAGCGCGTTCAGTTCTTAGAGGTGTCATGCCAAGCACAGATAATATTTTTAGTACAATGAATGACACAATAGCACTCTCTACTCCAATAGTCCGTTAAATAACATATGGTTAGATTAAAGTATGAATGAAGTAACGCTGAAGAAAACACAAGAATGGATGATGACGATGTTAGTTGTACGTGGCGATCTTAGAGAAAAAGTGATGCAAGCTTCTGCACATACTGATTTATCTTGGGAGTTATTAACCGAAGGTAAAGAAAGATCAACATTTTTTCGCCGCTTAAACATATATGCTGCAGGGTATGTTATGCGCTTAGTTGAATGCTTAAAATCTGAATATCCAACTCTTGAGAGCTTTATGGGGGAAACAGTTTTTGCAGATTTTGCAAAAGCATACATTGTTACTCTTCCCTCGGAAAAGCCAAGCTTGTATGACTTAGGTGCTGGATTTTCACTGTTTCTTCAAAGTACTCGCCCAGAAGGTAAATATAGCTCTGAGGAGGAAGCCTTTTTTCTTTGCCGGCTGAAATTTCTCGTGTTGAGCGAGCGCAGGCGGAGGTATCATTAGCTAAAGGATTTGAAGGAGAGCAAGATGAACTCGCTGTATTAGATTTTTTCGATACTACAACAAAAGCTTACTGTAAAAACACCTCCTTGTTTACGTTTAGTTGAATTAGCTTACCCAATTATACCATTGATGGAAAAGCTCCAATTACATGATGGATATGATATGCCTGTAGCAAAATTAAATTTTGTCGCTTTGTCTCGTATTAATTATAAATTAAGTACATTAGCGCTTGAATCTTGGCAGTTTGAATTTTTAAAAGTGTGTGAGCAAGAGCCTCTTTTATCAAATTGTATTGAAATTACGTCAAAAGTCACTGGTTTAGATAAAGGTGATTTATTAGCGCGTTTATTGTTCTGGCTGCCCAACGCTACTGTGCATGGATTACTTAAAGTAACTTATTAATATAATCAAAAATATCACTTTATTCCGGCTTTTAAATTACAGCTTAAACTCTATTTTATTTATTAAACACTTTTTAATCTGTTTTTTACCTAGCATTACTGTAAAATTATCGGCTTAACATTTGTATAGCAATGTTTACAATTGTTATTGCTCGTTAAGTATTTAAACTAATTTAAGTAGAGCTTATGATTTTTTACATTATAGGGTTAAGTTTACTTGTTATTATTTTATGCGTTGCGCTTTATGTAATTTACAGCAATATAAATAAAAGTCGAGTAAGAAAATCCAAGGAATACAACGTACTGTTTGATAAAGACACGATAGTGGATGATTTAATCACTCAACTAACAGAAAAAAATCAAACACAAGAAAACCAAGATAAAACAGCTAAAGGTAAAGAAGAAATCCTTGCAACATTTGTTGAGTTACATCGCTCTGGTAGCTTTTGCGCACATTTGAGTGAACAGGAAATTATTTACTTTGTTAAAAAGAAATTAAACATGGAGAGTAATAAAAATGGATAGCGAAAAAGCAGTCCCAGCAGTAAAAAGTGACTCATTTATGAGTCGATTTGGTCGTCGTAATGTAATTATAGTGTCATCAATTGTTGTTGTACTAGCGGTAATTGCAACGCTTACATCGCAAGTTGTTTCGTGGAATGAAGCTGATGAGCGTTTAGTACATCAATCGGCTTTTACAGGTAACTTAACCGTAATAAATCAAGCAGGCCCATACTTAAAAGCGTTTGGTAGTACATCAGCTTATAAAAAAGTAATTTCGATTAATTTTACGGGCGATGCCGGTGCAACAGCAAGCGCAATTGTGCCGTTAATACCAATTCGATTTTTAGATACCACAACGGGCGGCGCACGCGGTGTATCGCGTTTTAGGTTACCAGGTAATGTACCAGCAGCTGAGTCGGGTGCTCTACGTGGTTTACTTAAAATCCACGAAGAGTTTGGTTCACAAGAAACATTAATATCTAATTTATTGATGCGTGCAACTACAGAAAACGTAAAAGCATCGGCGCGTATGATGTCGGTAGAGCAACATTACTCTGGTGGTAATGGTCAATTAAGCCAAGATTTTGCTGATCAATTAACCAACGGTATTTTTGTTACTGAACAAATTATTAGTACCGGTGAGCGCGATAAATCTGACGATTTAGGTAATTTAAGTAAACAGCAGCGTGTCACTATTAATATTAAAATGGACGATGAAGGTAATTCGCTACGCAACGCTCCTATTTTAGGCGCATATGGTATTACAGTCGTTGATGCCAGCATTATTGATATTGATTATGAGAGCAAAGTAAATGCTCGCCTTGAAGCCCAAAAGCAAGCAGCTGCTGATGAAGCACTAGCGCGTCAAAACCTTAAAAAAGCTGAGCAACAAGCACGTACTGAAGTGGCTTTAGGTGAACAAGCAATTGCTAAGCAACGTGCTGAATCTGAAAAGCTAAAAATTAAAGAGCAAATTGATGCTGAACGAATTAAGGCAAATGCCATTATTTCTGCGCAGCAACGAGTGGCTGTAAAAGCGGAGCTTGCAAAAGAGCAAGAAGAGATTTTAAAGCAACAACGTTTAGAAGCATTAGGTATGGATGTTTTAGCTGAGGCTCGTTTAAGAGCTAAGTCTGCTGCACTTGATCCAAAGTATGTATTTGATGAAACGCTAAAAGCAGAGGTTAAAATTCAAACTGCTTTATTTACAAGCTTAGGTAATAGCCGTTTAGTGCCTGAAATTGTAATAGGCGCAGGCCAAGGTGAGCAAAGCAATGGATCTGAGTTTATGCGCTTATTAGCCGCCGATGCAGCATTGAGTCTTAAAAAGCGTTTAGAAAAAGAGAAAAAATAAACGATTAGTTAAGTATTGCACAAACAATAAAAACGTTGGCTGATTTGCATTGGCCAGCGTTTTTTATTGCGTAAATTTTGTTATTGTATGGCGCGGCTTAGCTTGTGAAAACAAGCTTTTTAAATTATGAAATAAAAGAGTGAGCAGTACTTATAGATTCCAGTAATCAATTTATTTTAGATTTAGGGCAAGAGCATATTACCATTCAGCGACGATATGAAGCGCTGGGAGCGTTTAACGATTTTTTGATTGCTGTGTGGTTTTTAATTGGCAGTTTTTTCTTTTTAAATGACTCACTAATAGAAAGTGGCACATGGCTGTTTATAGCGGGCAGTGCTCAATTACTTATCAAACCTGTTTTGAAGTTGATCAGCTTAGTACATGTTAGTCGGGTGTTTCATTCAAATAAAACACCATAAATATGACTCATGATGAGTTCAGTTAATATAACTAATAATTTACCTGTATAAGTTATTTAAATATCAAGGATAGAGCATTGAAAGCACTTAAGTGGATTGCAATTGGAATAGCTACTTTATTAATTATAGGCTTGCTAATTCCCGAAAAAATAATGATTCCGGTACAAGGTGCCACAAGTAAAGATTGGAACCATAACACGTTTTGGTACGAGCCTTGGGGTAGGTCGGGTGTGCACAAAGGAATTGATATTTTTGGCACAAAAAATACCCCCGTAGTTGCCTCAACAAGCGGTGTTGTTATATTTGCAGGTGAGCTAACCCGAGGTGGTAAAGCGGTTGCAGTACTTGGGCCTAAATGGCGTATACATTATTTTGCGCATTTAAATGACTACTCGGTAAGTACAGGTGATGTGGTAAGCATAAACAGTCAAATTGGTTTACTGGGCGATACTGGAAATGCCGCAGGGAAACAGCCTCATGTGCATTATTCTATTTTATCGTTAGTGCCCATGCCGTGGCTTTTTACAACGCAAAATCAAGGGTGGAAAAAGATGTTTTTTTTGAGCCCACATAAAAAATTAACGATTAAGTGACCATTGTATTTACTATAAAATGACCTTTTAAATTTAGCTGTTAATCCCGTATAAAATGGGCTTAACAGCTTCAAAGTAATAAATTTTAATTGTTAATACTGATTTTTCGTTTACTGCATTGCTACTGCGAGCTGGTGGTATAAACCAATACCAACAATCACATTAAACGGGAAAGTTACACCGAGTGAACTCAGCATAGCAAGACCAATATCGGCTTTAGGGATTGCCGCCTTTATTGCAGCGGGTGCGGCTATGTATGAGGCGCTGGCTACTAAGCTGCCTAAAATAACTACCGAGCCTAATTCTAAATTTAAAAGTGTGCCTACTGCTGTGCCAATCGTGCCTAAAAATAGCGGGGTGACGATAGCAAATACCGCTAGTTTCCAATGCTTCCAAGGGATAGGGCGTAGAGTTTGCGCGGCGACTAAACCCATTTCTAGTAAAAATAATGCAAGTACAACTTTAAAGCTACTGGTTAAAAGACTAGTTACCTGGCTGCCTTGCACCGTGCCGTACATCATACCTATTACTACACCGCCAACGAGTAAAATCACACTTTTGTTCGTGAGAGTTTCGTGCCAAAGGGCTTTTAACGACAGCTCATTATTTTGGCCGTTTTCTTTATCAAGCTTTCGGTAAAGCAATAAACCAACAATAATTGCAGGGAGTTCTAGCATCACTAAATACAATGTTACTTCTGCACCTACTACTAATTTAGCCGACTCGGCATAGGCGAGCGCAACAGCAAATGTACCAGCACTCACTGAGCCGTAATGTGCGGCAATGCTGGCGCTATTAGCAACAGAGAGTTTAATCACGTATTTTAAAATAAGGTAAAGCATAAGGGGTATAAGTGCACCAAGGAGCATAACCGATCCCATTTCGGGCAGTAGTTGCCAGCTTAAGTTACCGTGCAGCACCATACCGCCTTTTAAGCCGATAGTTAACATAAGCAATAAGCTTAATGTGTCGTAGGTGGCTTTTGGAATGGCCAAATCAGAGCGTAAAATACCCGCTACTAATCCTAAAATAAAAAACATAACAACAATATCTGGCACTGGCTTTCCTTACTAGTTGGTAAATTAAGTAGCGCTATTGTAGATAAAACTTTGTATAGTAAATAATAAAATAAATACGAGTTAGTTATAGGTGTTTATCTATGGGTTGCTTATTAGATAACTATTATTAGGTACATTATGAGGTAGGTATGGATTTACGGCATATATCGTTTAGGTTGCTTGAAGTATTTATGAGCGTGGTTAAAACGGGTTCAATAAGCGAAACCGCAAGGCGTTTACATCTAACACAGCCAACGGTATCGCTACAAATAAAGCGACTGCAAGAAGCGGTAGGCGAGCCACTACTTCTTATACAACAGCAAAAGCTACATGTGACCGATGCAGGACTTGAACTGTTTAAAATATGCCAACAGGTGTTTGGACATTTTGAAGACTATCAAGATTTTTTAACCGAGCTTAATGGTGGATCGCGCGGCCGTTGTAAAATTGCAATGGTTAATACGGCGCAATATATTTTACCAAAACTACTTGGACCTTATAGTAATTTACATCCCCATGTTGAGCTCCCGCTTGAAATAGGTAACAGGGCTGAGGTACTTGATAGGTTTGAGCGAGGAGAGGACGACATTTATGTATTTAGCCACCCGCCGTCGCTTGAACACGCACAAGCTGCGCGTTTTTTGCATAATCCACTGGAATTTATAGTGCCGCTAAACCACCCGTTAGCTCATGTAAAAGCCGTTAAATTAACTGATTTAATGCAGTATCGTTTTTTACTACGAGAAAATGGCTCAGCAACACGTATGTTATTTGAAAGCGAGTTACAAAGCCGAGGGTTAGTGCTGAGCGATAGCGTGCAAATGGCGAGTAATGAAGCAATACGCGTCGCGGTTGCATCGGGGATGGGCATTGCGGTTTTATCACGCCATGTACTTGCAACAGACGATACTAGTTTTAAAATTTTAAACGTAACCAATGCACATCTGGCGAGTCATTGGTATTTTGTAATGCGAACAGATAGGCACATATCGCATGCTGCACGTAACTTTTTAAAGTTTGCGCAGCAGCACGTAGAGCAATATTTAGATACGCAGTGGGTGCGCAATGAGTTACATAACTTAGATTTAAACTAGATTTAAATTAGGTTTAAAGTTAATTAATATCCGGTGTTGAGTCTCTTAAAATAAGCTTTGGCTGAAACACGTGCTTTACTGTTATGCCGCTCTTTTTATAAATATCTTTAAGTACTAAGTTAGCCGCAGCTCGGCCCATTTCGGGAACTGGGTTATCTATTGTAGTCAGTGTTGGGTAGAGGTAATTGGTAAAAATTACGTTATCGAACCCAATAATGGCTAAATCTTTTGGTAGGTTAAAACCGTGTTCGCGGGCGTATTTCATGGCACCCGATGCCATTTCGTCATTGGCACATACAAGGGCGGTTATTTGCGCTTTGTTTTGAATAAAATGCCTTAAGCCGTCGCTGCCGCCGGTTTCTTTAAAGTCGCCTATGTAAAATAGCTTTTCGTCAAAGGTTAGGTTGTATTCTGCTAATGCCTGTTTGTGACCTTTTAAACGATTTGACGCATCTTCTTTAAACTGTGGGCCTGCTATGTACGCAATGTTTTTATGACCTTTGTTGATCATGGCTTTAGTGGCTAAGTAGCCGCCCATTACGTTGTCGAGGCTAATGCAGTTTTCTTCAATTTCTTTAACGTAGCGGCTCATTAAGTAAATAGGGGTTTTGCCTTTACTTAACTCAATTAGATACTCGTTTGATACCGCTTCTACGTGGGCAATAATAGCGTCGCAATTACGGCCTATTAAAAATTCAAAACCGCTTTTTTCTTTTTTCTCGTCACTGTGCCCAGGCGTAATAATAACGTGTTTACCCGCAATACGAAGGTGCTCTTCAATGGCTGACATCATTTGACCAAAAAACGGACCATCCAACTCAGAAACTAAAATACCGACGCTGTTTGTAGTGCTAGACGCCAAAGAGCGAGCAATAGAACTTGGCTGATAGCCTAGCTCTTTCATTGCTTCTAATACCTTTTTTTAGTTTTTTTGCTTACGTAGTCGTTGTCGTTAAGTACCCTTGAAACAGTTGATAAAGACACACCTGCCATTTCTGATACTTGATAAATTGTCGCCATTGATGTCCTAGCTTATATGTGTTTTTAATCGCGCTTTATAAAATATAAAGTGCGAAGGGTCATTAAAAGTTAATTTACACATTACTGCGTCTAATTGCTAAGTCTTCTGTTATTTTTTGCGTCATCGCTGAAGTTAGTGGATAAATAAGCATCAATGCGGCGCCTAAAAAAGCAAATGCGGCAGGTATCCAGCTCATAAGTAGCTGCATACCAGGTAGGGCTTGCGTAATTGTTAGCTCATCCATGCCGTTATAGCCGTAGCCTGCAAGTACCACTAATACTAAAGCACCTGCAAAACCACCACCGGTTTTTTGCACAAATGTACCCGCAGAATAAATAAGGCCAGTAGCGCGGCGTTTGTTTTTCCACTCTGAATAATCGGCTGAATCGCCAAGCATACTAAAAAATAATGTTGGCATCATCGCGGCAAAAAATTCAGCAGCGCAACCAAAGGTAAATACAGCGACCAGGTTATCGCTAGGCACCCAGTAAAATGCAGTAGTGAGTATGCCGCTTAGCATTAATGATGCTATAAATAGGTTTCGTTTACCCATAATTTCGGCCAGTTTACCCGTGGCAAGTGCGCCTAATATAGATACAACCAACAAGGCAATAAAGTATTGCCCAGCCATAAGTTCATTGGCTACGTGGTACTTAAAGTAGTACGCAATTACACCGTATTTTATGCCATTAAACATCATGGTTAAAAAACCAATGCCGAGTAACACCAACCAAGGTTTATTGGTCAGAAGATCAACCATATCGCGCTGTGATCCCGTTAAACTTTGCTTATCTTTATTGAGTAGTTTTTTAATAACGAATGTCATTGCAGCCATAACAAGGGCAAAAAATACGCCGCTGTATAAATCGCGGTAATAAAAAAACAGGGTGGTAGCAAGCAAAGGTAGGATTATAAATGGCAGGCTTTTGGTTAAATCAAACAACTCTGATTTTAAATTCCCTTCATTTGAGGCGTGCGGTGTTACACGCTCTTTGGTGGTAGCAAACGTTATAATCATTAAAATAATAAGTAAGCTGGCAAATAAGTACATAGTAAGCTGATAGCCTTTGGCGTTGTCGCCGCCACCAAAAAATGCCACTAGCTCAGGTAAAAAACCCATAACCAATAAGCCACCAGTAAACGCACCTGCAAACCTAAAACCAGAGAGCTTTGTGCGTTCTGTATCGTCTGGTGTCATAACGCCCATAAGTGCCGAGTAGGGCACGTTACTTACTGTGTAAGCAAGCGTTAAACCTATGTAAGTTACGTAGGCATAAATAAGTTTATTGGTGGTGCTAAAGTCGGGTGTAGTAAAACACAACACCATAAACAAGCCCAAAAATGGTGCGGAGTAGAGTATCCACGGGCGAAATTTACCAAAGCGCGACTGCGTTCTGTCGGCAATCATACCCATAATAATATCGGTTACGCCATCAGACAGCCTTACCACCAAAAACAACATGGCAGCGGCGGCTGCCGATATGCCAAATGTATCGGTGTAAAACACCGCTAAATAAGCAAGCGCGCCGCGCCATACTAAGTTAGCGCCGGCATCGCCCATGGCGTAACCGACTTTTTCGTATAAAGGGAGTTTGTTCACAGTGTGTGTTCTTATTGTTATAAGCCGATAAATTATCGGCTAGTTATTAGGTTACTGTACGCTTTACCGCTGGCTTTAACAGTTCGTTTTTGTGTGTTGTAGTCTACGTGTACTATTCCAAAACGCTTTAAATATCCTTCTGCCCATTCAAAGTTATCCATTAGGCTCCACGCAAAGTAACCATCTACTTTTACGCCTTGCTTGGTTGCGTTATGTAGGGCATTTAAATGTTCGTGGTAATATTCAATACGGTCGTTGTCTTCTACTTCACCGTCTTTAAATTCGTCAGCCATGGCTGCGCCGTTTTCGGTAATATAAATAGGCGGTAGGGTGTATTTTTCGTTTAACGATACAAGTAATTCTGTCAGCGCTTTAGGATAAATTTCCCAGCCTATATCGGTCATTGGCGCTTTATGTGGCAGCTCATGGTAAAAGTCGGTTTCGCTTGCTTGATAATGCATGCGGGTATAAAAGTTAACCCCTAAATAATCCAGCGGTTGAGCAATTATTTCCATGTCGCCATCTAAAATATCTGGGCGGTGGGCGTTAGGTAATTGCTTAATAATATCAGGGTATTTACCTTGCATTACAGGCTGCATGTACCATTGGTTTATATAGTCATCAGCAAATGCAGTGGCTTTTAAATCGTCTTCACTATGGGTAACTGAGTAACAAGGCGTAAAGTTAAGTACAATACCGTTTAGTGTATTTGGGCTATTTTTAGCAAGTACTTGCATAGCCAAACCGTGACCCAGTAATAAGTGGTGCGCGGCTTTGCGACCAAATTCGCAACCTACTATGCCAGGCGCATGTACGCCTATTTCGTAACCTAAGTAAGAGCTGCAAAAAGGCTCGTTTAAGGTGGCGTAAGAGTGCACACGTTCCCCAAATGCTTTGGTAATTAAATCTGTGTAATGTGCAAATTCGTAAGCGGTGTTACGGTTTAGCCAACCGCCTTCATCTTCAATATGTTGTGGTAAATCCCAGTGGTATAGCGTTACAAAAGCTTTAATGTTACGGCGTTTTAATTCATCTAAAATGTCGGTATAAAACTTAACGCCTGTCGGGTTTAAGTGACCGCTTTTAGTCATTACGCGCGGCCACGAAATCGAAAGTCTATAAGCGTCTACACCTAATGATTCAATTAAGTTTATATCGTCTTTCCAGCGAGTGTAGTGCTCGCAGGCTACATTGCCATTTGAATTATCGACTATTTTGCCTTCTTTACTGCAAAAGGTATCCCAAATACATGGCAAGCGATCAGCTGCGCCGCCTTCAATTTGAAATGAGGCCGTAGCTACACCATAAGTAAAATTTTTGGCTAAAAGTGGTGAGCCACTAGGTAAAGATAATTGTTTCATTAAGAGAAAACCTCTGCTTCTTTTTTGGTAAAGTTTGCTTTGTATAGAGCGTATATTAAATTCATTATTGGAAGCGCTTCCATATTTAATTTGATTAATCACTAAGTATGGTATTTAATAACTTTAAGGAAGCGCTTCCATATTTAGGTTAGTGGCTATTGTTAAACAGGTCAATAGTTAAATTTAAATAACAAATAGGCGCTCACAAAATCACACTGACACAACACAGGGCTATAAAAATGAAAAAAAGCTTAAACACTAACAGGTTACACATGCTCCCTATTTTAATAGGAGGATTGTGCGTTTTAAGTGGGTGTAATAAACAAGAGATTAACGCAAATAATAGCCAAGGCGCCGTAGCCAAAAAGGCTGAGCATGAACAAGGTGATTTATCACTTTGGCCAACGCTTAAAAGCAAAGTAATGAAAACGCCTGAAATTGAAAATACGATTGAACAATATTTAAAAACAATGACGCTTGAGCAAAAAGTAGCGCAGATGATCCAACCTGAAATCCGCGATATTAGTGTTGAAGATATGCGCAAATATGGCTTTGGTTCGTATTTAAATGGCGGTGGCTCGTTCCCGAATGCTAATAAGCATGCAACGCCTGCCGATTGGATAACACTTGCTGAGAGTATGTATCAGGCATCGGTTGATGACTCAATTGATGGCAGTAAAATTCCAACTATGTGGGGCACCGATGCCGTACATGGCCATAATAATGTGATTGGCGCGACGTTATTTCCGCACAATATTGGTTTAGGTGCAGCAAATAATCCTGCATTAATTGAGCAAATTGCAGCAGCTACGGCAATAGAAGTAATGGCAACAGGGATAGATTGGGTATTTGCACCAACAGTTGCGGTTGTGCGCGACGACCGATGGGGCAGAACGTACGAAGGCTACTCAGAAGACCCTGCAATTGTACGTGAGTATTCAGCCGCAATTGTAAACGGATTGCAAGGTAGAGCCGATGAGGACTTTTTAAGTGATAAACGCGTAATTAGTACTGTTAAGCATTTTTTAGGCGATGGCGGCACTGTAGATGGTGACGATCAAGGCGATAACATTGATAGCGAAGAGGTGTTATATAACATTCATGCGCAAGGTTATATTGGCGGCCTAACCGCAGGTAGTCAGTCGGTTATGGCATCGTTTAATAGCTGGAATGGTAAAAAAAATCACGGCAATAAATACCTACTTACCGATGTATTAAAAACAAAAATGGGTTTTGATGGCTTTGTTGTAGGAGATTGGAACGGACACGGACAAGTTGCAGGCTGTACAAATGAAAGTTGTCCGCAGGCTGTTAATGCGGGGCTTGATATTTTTATGGTGCCAACGGGTGCATGGAAACCACTTTATGAAAATACAATTAAACAAGTAAAAGCGGGCACAATAACAATGGCGCGAATAGATGACGCCGTAGCGCGTATTTTACGCGTTAAATTACGTGCAGGTTTATTTGATAAACCAAGCCCTGCAAATCGAAAATATTCAGGTAAATTAGAGCTAATAGGTGCGCCAGTACATCGCGATATTGCCCGCCAAGCGGTACAAGAGTCGTTAGTACTGCTTAAAAACAACAACCATTTATTACCGCTTAACCCATCAAGCAACATACTTATTGCGGGCGATGCGGCCGACAACATAGGCAAGCAATCGGGCGGTTGGAGCATTACGTGGCAGGGAACTAATAATCAAAATGCAGATTTCCCTGGGGCAACGTCTGTTTATGCGGGGCTAAAAACACAAATAGAGGCTGCTGGCGGTAACGCTATTTTAAGCCCAACGGGTGAATTTAATACCAAACCCGATGTAGCCATTGTTGTATTTGGTGAAGAACCGTACGCAGAAGGACATGGCGATAAGGACAACCTTGAGTTTGAACGTAACAATAAACGCTCTCTTAAAATATTAAAAACATTAAAGCAGCAAGGTATTGCGGTGGTGTCGGTGTTTATATCAGGCAGACCAATGTGGGTTAACAGCGAGCTAAACGCGTCAGATGCATTTGTAGCAGCATGGCTTCCTGGCACTGAAGGACAAGGCATTGCTGATGTTTTATTAGCGGATGAAAATGGGAAGGTACAGTATGACTTTAAAGGTAAATTGTCTTTCTCGTGGCCTAAATCGCCACTTCAAACCGCAGTAAATAAGGGCGATGCTGATTACTCGCCATTATTACCCTATGGCTTTGGCTTAACGTATAAAGATGAAAGTACGCTTGGCAATAATCTAAATGAAGACTCAGGTGTTGATATTAGTAACCTTGCGCCGTTATCTATATTTAATGGCAGCTTTAGAACACCGTGGCGTTTGTTTTTAAATTCAAACAGCGAGCAGCACCAAGTAGCAAGTAACAGTGTAAAGCTTGGCAGCATTACTTATCGCACTGAAGACAAAGCGATTCAAGAAGATGCGATGCAATTTAATTTTGATGGCACTGCAGCCAGCTATATCGAAATTAATAGTAACTTTACTGAAGACAAAGTGGCCTACAGTGAAGCAAATTCAGCCCTTAGCTTTAGCTATAAAGTAAACCAAATACCTAGCTCAGAAACATACCTTGCAATGAAGTGCGAACAAGGCTGTGGCGGCGAGCTTAATATTACCCGTGAGCTTGAAAATGCTACTTTAAATACATGGCAAACCATGAGTATAGATTTAACGTGTTTTGCTAAAAAGGGCGTTGATTTTGCCAGAGTAACCAGCCCTTTTATTATTAAAACGGCAGGAGAGCTTAGCGTTTCAGTTGCAGATATTAGCTTTGAACCACAAGGCGCTAAAAGCGCCGTGGTTAAGTGTGAAGAGTAAAACGTAAAAGTTGTTGTGTGTTGTCTCAAAGCCCTTAGTAATAAGGGCTTTTTTTAAAGAGGATATTTATGCTGGGCAATACTGTTTTAAAAATTCATGATGAGGCGGTAATTGGCTGACGCGTTGCTCTATTTGTTGCTTAATACCGTGTAAAAAACGGGTGAGTTCTTCGTCGCTCATCATGCTGGCTATTAAGTGATGTTGATTAGGCTCAATACCTTGGCCAAGCATAACTTGCACCCACGAATCGACTCTAAAAATGTCGCCATCGTCTAAAAATACACGGCCGGTTTGTTTAAACAAATCAATTTTATGCTGAAGTGTTTTTGGCACTTCCATGGCACTACAATGCTGCCAAAACTCACTGTCATCGCGATTAGTTACTTTGTAGTGCAGCACAATAAAGTCGCGAATATTTTCAATTTCGCTTTTAAGTTGTTTGTTGTATTCGTCAATTGCGTGATTGGTAATGCCATTAAACGGAAATAAACGCATAAAGCGAATAATACCCGACATAATTAAGTGAATGCTGGTGGACTCAAGTGGTTCAACAAAACCGCTAGCAAGGCCAAGCGCTAAGCAGTTTTTGTTCCAGCCTTTTAAGCGACGCCCTGTTTTAAATTTAATAATACGTGGCTCTGTAAGCGCCTCGCCCTCAATGTTATTTAATAATAGCGCTTTGGCTTGTTCGTCATCCATATATTGGCTGCAATAAACTAATCCGTTGCCGACACGGTTTTGCAGCGGTATACGCCATTGCCAGCCGCTTTTATGGGCAATAGAGCGGGTAAGTGGCAATACGGTATCGCTGGTTGATTTTGTTTGCACGGCAATGGCGCTGTTACACGGTAGTAAATGCGACCAGTCTTCGTAGCCAGTATGCAATGCTTGCTCTATTAATAAGCCTCTAAAGCCGGTGCAATCAATAAAAAAGTCGCCGTTGATGTGCTCGCCATTATTTAAAGTAAGTGATTCTATATGGCCCGTTTTAGTGTTTTTTACTACTTTTTGTATTTTACCTTCAATGCGGGTTACACCTAATGGCTCTGAAAATTCACGCAAAAACTGCGCGTAACGGGTGGCATCCATATGGTAAGCATAGTTAATGGGGTTTTGCTGATTAAACGCAAATTTACCGGCTTTAGCCGCTTGCAGCTCGTAGCAGTAATCGCCAAATGGGTTGTTTATTCCAAGTGCTTTACCTTGCAGCCAAAAGTGATGAAATTCACCCGCCCAACATTCTTTGCCCGTTGCGCCAAATGAGTGAATATAATGCGTGTTTTCATCACCCCAGTTTTCAAAGCTAATACCTAATTTAAAACTTGCTTGAGTGGCTTTCATAAATGCTTGCTCGTTTATACCCAGCAATTTATGAAATGTACGAATAGGCGGAATTGTTGCTTCGCCAACACCTACAGTGCCAATATCGTCAGATTCAACAAGGGTTATGTTTATATTGTTACCAACTAGTTTAGCAAGTGCTGCTGCGGCCATCCAACCAGCGGTGCCGCCTCCAGCAATTACTACGTTTTTAACAGCATTTGTTTTAGTCATTATGTGGCTGCCCATTATTTGATAAAAGATGATTTAAAAGCGCGCGATTACTTGGCAGTCCATTTAAGCACTGCGCTATTTTATCGCGATTTTGCTGATAATAGTAATCCCCAGCACGTGGGTCGTTAAATGTATTTTGTGCAGATACTGTTTGTGTATTAAAGCCCATGCCATATAAAACGTATTGATAACTGCTTGATGAAAACACTTCTTCGTTTTCAATAAAATCAAAGCGGCTAGGGGGCTGAAATTGCCAAAGTTTAAGTAAGTTTTGCAGGCGCTCGGGCGCGGTATTTAAATTACTAATATCTTGCCAATAAGGAGTGTCGTCGCGCTCGCTTAGCACATAATGAAGTTTTAAAAACTCAATAACGCGCTGCCAACGAGTGCTAAAACGCTCATTAAAACGCGTTTCAAGCTGGCTCATGTGGGGGCGGTTTTGCGGGAGTTGCTCGCTTATCATGCTAATTGAAAGCTCAACCATGGCAAGTGCTGACGCTTCAAGAGGCTCTAAAAAGCCAGCTGACATACCTACGGCAACACAGTTTTTAATCCAAAATTTTTGCCTGTAACCAGGGCTGAATTTTAATACACGGTAGGTAAGTTGCTCAGCTTGTTGCTCACTGCTGCTTTTGGCTATGTAGCTTTTTAGTGTATTTGTTGCGCTTTCATCGCTTTGATATTTACTACTAAATACATAACCTGTACCACGGCGTGTTGGCAGGGCTATATCCCAAATCCAGCCGTTACTTTGCGCTGTAGATAGCGTAGCAGAGGCAATTGGTTGATTGATGTGTGCATTAGGTATTTGCGCCGCAACAGCGCTGTTATTAAATAAAATATGATCTTGCGCTATAAACTCACTATTAAAATGCTCACCAATTAAACGAGCGCAAGAGCCTGAGCAATCTATAAATAAATCACCTGTTATATCGCCATTATTATTTGTTTTTAATGAAGCAATATAGCCATGTTCGTCGTTAATAACCTCGGTTACATCGTCAATAATATGTGTAACGTTTAGATTTTTAACACAGTGATTTTTTAAAAACTCAGCAAATTTACCCGCATCTAAATGATAACCATAGTTGGTGACCGCTGCATATTCGGGTGTTTGTAATTGCTTTGGTGCAAGTGCTGCTTGGCATACAAAGCTTTGCATATTAACAACGTCGGCAAATTTTTGATCAGGCGCAATACGTTGCCAGCTGGCGTGTAAATTAGTGTGCTCGTAGCCTTGTGGATTCATAAAAGGGTGGTAGTAGTTTTCTCCCTCGCTGAGGTTGCGCCAATTTATAAATTTAGAACCTTGCTTAAATGATGCGTCGCACTGGGTTATAAAATCACTTTCTTTAATGCCAATGCGCTGTAGCGTATTACGCATTGACGGCCATGTACCTTCGCCCACACCCAATATAGGCACATTTGCCGACTCCACTAACGTTACATTAAGGTGCGGGTGTTCGGCGGCTAATAAGCCTGCGCTTAGCCAGCCGGCAGTACCACCACCTAAAACGACTATTTTTGTTATTGGTTTGGTCATGAGTTAACACCCTAAAGTTGATAACAATTAAACTAGCATTAATACTGTTTTAAATACAAAAAAGCCGCTAGTAAAAACTAACGGCTTTACTTTGTATTACCTTTAGAAGTTGTAACGCATACCAATATTGTAACGTGCACCTAGCTGTTGTAGGTTCCACAATTGAACTGAAGTACGGCCATGTTCGCGGCTGTTTTGTTCAGTAATATTAAGGCCTTCAACAAAAAACGATAGTTGTTCGCTGTAGTTGTACGCAACATTAAAGTCGATTTGATAATATTCTTCAGTAAAGCCTGGCTCGTTTACGTATCGAGCTGCGCTATTTAAAAACTTATCACGCCAGTTGTAAGCAATACGTGCCTGAAAATCATCGTTTTCGTACATTGCTATAAAGTTAGCTGTATCGCTTAAACCCACTAATGCAAATTGTGTTGTAGTAGGGTCAGCGTTTACATCAAAGTCTATGTCGCCATTAACTGTGGTGTAGTTTGCTTGCACACCAAAGCCGCTTTCACCAAAAAAGTGCTGAAAGGCAATTTCGAAACCATCAATAGTGGCATTTTTATTGTTGGTAGGTACTTGCGCTGTAAATTCTAGTAATGGGTCATCGCTGTTAGCAATTACATCGTAAGCGGCTTCAAACTCTTCGTAAGTCATAGAGTCAAAATCAACGCCATTTTCTGTTGCGGCAACCATTTGAAATAAGTTTGAATCGGTTAGAGCAAGTCCGCGAGATTCTAGCTCAGCAATGGCAGCTTGAGCGCGAGGACCCGCTGTTGCATCGCGTAATCCGTAGTAGTTTTGCGTCATGGGTGTTAAACCAATAAAGTTTTCGATATCTTTAGTGTAATAACCTACCGACACATAACTTGTTTCTGCAAAGTACCACTCAGCCGATACATCAATATTATCTGATTCAAGCGGCACTAAACCAGGATTACCCGTTGACGCAGTAGCTGGTGAAGAACCCGCTAAAAGAGTAGGGGCACCTGGTACACCAACAGTCGCTGCTGAACTTAAGTTGTCGTAAGTTGGGCGAGCAATTGTTGTGCTATAAGAAAAACGCGCTTTTACGTTTTCAATTACTTCTATGTCAAAGTCAAAGCTTGGTAAAAAGTGATCGTAGCTAGATTTAAGCGTGAAATCTTCTTTAGCTGAGCCAAAACGAACATTAAAGTCGTTATTACCTTCCCACGCTACTGCGTTAGGTAAATCGATATTAGCCGTTGAAGTAATGTCGGTAGACTCTTGGCGCGCGCCAATTACAATGTTGTATGGCATATCGCCAATGTAGCCGTTGTAAGTAAATTGCACAAACGCAGCGGTTATGTCTTCTTCAATGGTGCGGTTTGTTGCAAATGCGCCATCGGCTGCAAAGTTAAAGCCATATTCTTCACCCGCCCAGTAACCAATTTGCGATGCGCTGCCGGTATAACCTTGGTTGAACGAGCCCGATGTATCGTAGTCGTCAAACTCAGCTAAAAAATTTGTTGGGTTTAGGTAGCCATCAGGTAGTTCGCCTGGGTTTTCTATACCCCAGTTACCCATTGTATTACGTGTAAGTGATTGCAGTGAATGGCTTTCCATAGAGCGAGACTCTATACCAAAGTCAATTGCACCGTTTTCAATTTCGTATTTACCATGGATCCTAAATTCTGTAATTTCAGACTCTTGGCGAGCAAAGTTAGAATCTAAAATAGACGTACCCACATCAGAGGCATCTAATGTGTTATTACAATTTAGGTTGTTTCGGCGGCAATCATCAAAATCGATACTCATTGATGGAAGTTCGCGGCTAAAATCAACTTCTTGTGCGTTAACTACGTTTGCACCCAAGCCTGCGTTTACCCAGCTGCCGTAAGGTGTATCTGGTTTGCTAGTGGCTTTTGAATTGTGCGCATCAAACATAAAGCTCAATTCTGAATTGAAGTAGTACTCAATGTTTAAACCAATAGAGTCGTTTTGGTTAACTTGGTTTAACTCTTGAAACGCTAAACCTAAGTCGCGTGTTTGCTGATCGCGACGTTCTTCTCGGTAATAAATAGGAGTTTTTACCGTGTTATCGTCAAATGTTAGCGCGCTTTTGTAGTTATCCATCCAAATTGATTGTTCAGCACGGGCTTCGAATAAATCTTGCTTAGAATATGTGTAATCCAGCGTGGCTGTTAAATCGTCCATAGGGCTGTACTGCAGCGTTAATTGCGCGTTTGTACGAGTACGTTCTCTGTCGGCAATGGTGTAGCGCAAATCTGATGGCATTGAATAAAGCTGGCCAACGGCGGGTGTATTAGTTAAAACAATATCGTCTGCAGCTTGTGGGATTGTGCCGTCAAAAGCTGATGTATTCCATTGATTTACAAATGCACCTGTTGATGAGCTATCGCGCTGTTGCATACTTGCAGTTAACGAGGCACCAAATTTAGCTTCACTGTCGGTCCAGCTAATTAAGCCCGAAAGCTCTGGTGTTATGTCATCACCAACGCGGTTTGTTGAGTCGTGTAATGCCTTTACGCCAATGCTTGAAACAAAGCCTGGATTGTCGAGTGGGCGAGCGGTATTAATATTAATTGTTGCGCCAATACCACCTGATGCAATACTTGCTTTACCAGTTTTATATACTTCAACCGATTTAACGCTATCAGACGCTAAGTTTGCAAAGTCAAATGCACGAGAGCTGGGTGTACCGCCGCCTGCAGGTAAAGATGCTGCCGGCATTGTACGCCCGTTTAGGGTTACCATATTGTAGTCGGGGCCAAAACCACGAACCGTTACTTTAGAACCTTCACCATTTGAACGATCAATCGACACACCTGTAATACGCTGTAGCGACTCGGCTAAGTTGGTATCGGGGAATTTACCAATATCTTCAGCTGATATAGCATCTACAACACCAGCGGCGTCGCGTTTTAAACGAGTCGACTCTTTAATACTGCTTTTAAAACCAGTAACTTGAATTACTTCAACATCTGTATTTGCTTCTTGTGCATATACAGGTAAAGAGATTGATGCGCCTAAAATCAGAGATAGGCTAGTGGCTATCTTTGTTTTTCTTACAATATGGTTGGACATTCGGTTTCCCTCGCGCTTTTATCATTATTATTAACAGCTTGTATGGGGCTGTTATTGTGTAGTTATAAACATTGTCAAATGTATGGAAGCGCTTCCAGAAAGGTCTGTTTAACTAGGCTTTGTGGAAGCGCTTCCAGAAATGCTAGTTTAAATTTTGTATAGGGTCAACTATTGTTTTAATAAAATGAGACTAAATTGTTTTTAAAATGTATGTTTATTGGATTTGATATTATTTAAATTATAAATTACAGGTGGTTATAAAAAACCATTTGAAATGGTGGTGTAACAACATTTTATTATAAGAAAACTAATTATTGATTAATTTAGTTATTTACACACTTTTATAAGGTGTTTAAATCAGCTTTTAATACTAGCTAAAATTAATAAATTGGCCGTTGGTCACTCAACAAAAAATAGGTACATTTGCTAACTTAGCGAAAATGCCGATGTAGTGATTATGTAAAACGCAATTGATGAAAAGGCATCAAGCGGCGGTTCTATTTCACTTTATGAATAGGTTATTAAAAAACCAACAATTGTTTAAAAAATCGTTAAATAAATCACTAAAAAGTAATGTAGTTTTTGCAGAATATGGTTTAAGCATAAACTTATAAAGTATTACGCATAAGGGAGTTGCGAGTCGCTAGTTTTATCGCTATTTTAAAGGTTCTCTCATAGATGGATTTTTTATGCGCAATAAATTTTTAGCGAGCTTTTATTCTTTTTTCTTATTAGTACTATTTGGGTGTGATGATCACATTTCGTCTTCGCAGAAAAAAGCCCACTTAGAGGATTTAGTAAAACCATCTTCAGATTCAAAACAACAAGAACAATTTACTAACGTTGAGGATCCAGTGTTAGTACTAGGGCTAGTTGCAACACATTGTAAAATGAATGAAACCGCTTATATAAACGCTAAGATGCAAAAAGTGCTGCGTAATCCAAGTGAAGATATTGCTTATAAACTTGAGCCTACTGATAACGTACTTTCTATTTGTGTTGCTAAAGACGACTCATCATTGAGCTATCGATTTGGTCGAATTAATGACATAGGGCTTGAAAAAGAAGCTACACCAAGTGCACCATTTGGTAGTTACTACAGGCAAGTAGGGCGTATTGGCGAGAGTATTTTATTTTTTAGTAATGGCGAGTATCATTATTATATTATTAACTCAGGCGGCATGGGCAGTGGTGTAACCGTTAATGTTTATAAAAATAAAACGCTAATAACTGAGCTTTTTTCAGGTAACGATCCTTATGATGACTTTGTTATAGCAACTGATTTAAATTTACCAAAAAAGCTGGTCAGTGAAAGGCGACCTTTTAATAAGAAAATGCAGTAAATAATGACTCCACAACAGCAAAAGGTGATTGAACAAGGACACTGGTTTAAAAACCGCAGCCCTTATTTAAAAAGCTTTTTATTAACGCAAGGCAAAACGCTCACGCTAAAAGCCCAGCAATCATTATTTTTGCGAGGTGATAAGCACGATGGAATTTATGCCGTACTTAGCGGCGTGGTACGTATTAGTGGCGTAAGTAACGAAGGCAAAGAAGCCGTATTGAGTTTTGTAGATACGTCACTTTGGTTTGGCGAAGTCACCTTGTTTGATGGCGGCCTGCGCACTCACGATGTGTACGCACAAACCGATGTTGTGCTTTTTACGTACCCCAACGCGCGCTTGAACAGCTTTTAAATGAACAACCACAATATTGGCAAGAGTTTGGTTTATTACTGGCGCAAAAATTACGCCTAATGTTTACCTCAATGGAAGATCAAGCGTTATTAAGCGCTGAGCAAAAAGTATGTAATCGGCTTTTAATGTTGAGTGAACACACAGAGCATTTAACACCGCTTGTTTTATCTCAGCAGCAACTTGCTGATATGACCTACCTAACGCGCCAAACTATTAATCAAATACTGCAACAACTTGTTAGCCTACAAGCTATTAGCTTGGGGTATCAACGTATTACTATTATAGATAAACAAAAGTTACAGGCCTGTGCTGCACAAGCTTAAATAGGCTGGGTATTTTTAGTTGGAACCAAAATTGCTAAAGATAATGTAATACAACAATGGATTTGAGCTAATGACAACAATAACCTTTAAAAATCAATATAGTAACTATAACTCATCGAGTATAACTAAAGCGGCAAGCCCGAGCGAAGTTACGGCAACTAATGTCCTCCCTAATGAAAAAACAAGTGAAGTTAAAGGCATAAGCTCAGGCCCTCAAGAGCAAACATTTTTAGAAAGCGCGCAAGAAGCGCTGGTTTATCAGCGCTTAGGTGTAAATAAAGACAAGATAGACGAGCTAAAAGCGGCAATAGAAGAACTCACTAAAGAGCTACAAGGTGAGGGCGCAGACCCTGACGCAATTGCTGATAAAATTGAGGAACTTCAAAAAATGATCGATCAAGAGTATCAACAAGGGCGCGAGCGAATTGATATGCAAGGTGAGCATGAGCCGGGTAAAATAATTTCTGCATTTGTTTAATTTACAAAGTGTCGGATACCTGACATTGTTGTTGTGTCTACTTTTGCTAAAGTAAGTTTTAAATATAAAAATAAAGGCAAAACAATGAAAACACTTCAACAGCAACTTGGTAAATATGGTTTGTATCATCGTTCTAAACGTAATGTACTAACGCACTTTATTGGTATTCCGCTCATTGTATTTGCAGCGTTGTGTTTACTAGCGCGTATTCAAATCCCCTTGGTAGTGTAGTAATTGATGGCGCACAACTTTTTGTATTAGCGTCGGTTGTTTATTATTTTATGCTGAGCTTTTCGCTTGGCTTTATTATGGCCGTGATATTCACTTTACTCCTTGTTGCTGCTCAGCCCATTGCGGCAATGTCGTTTTGGCCTTGGTTGAGTATTGGCCTAAGTGTGTTTGTATTTGGTTGGGTACTGCAGTTTATTGGGCACTATTACGAAGGTAAAAAACCAGCGTTTGTAGATGACCTAATGGGTTTAATTATTGGCCCTTTGTACGTAACTGTTGAACTACTATTTTTAATGGGTTTTTACAAAACATTAGAAGATGAAGTAAACGCGATAGCTGGTCCTACAAAGGCGTAAAATACTTTTCTAAGTACCTTAATAAAACTTAATAAATAATAATAAAAGGCAGATAACGCATGCAATATAATAATAAAACCGTGTGGATCACCGGCGCATCATCAGGTATTGGTAAAGAGCTTGCTATACAATTTGCCGAGCTTGGCGCGCGCGTTATTTTATCGGCGCGCAATGTAGATAAACTAAACGATTTAAAAGCAACGCTTAAAGGCGAAGGGCACTTAGTTGTGCCGCTGGACTTAGCCCAGCCAGAGCATGTACTGAGTACAATAACAGCAAACATGAGCGAGCTTCCTGTAATAGATATTTTAATTAATAACGGCGGCGTATCGCAGCGTAGCTTATTTTTAGAAAACGACTTTAACGTGTACCGCCAATTAATGGAGGTTAATTACTTTGGCTTAATTGCACTGACTAAAGCCGTACTACCTACTATGGTGGCAAGGCGCAGTGGCTCAATTGTGTCTATTAGTAGTGTGGCGGGTAAAGTAGGTTCAAAATTTAGAACGGGTTATTCGGGTTCTAAATATGCAGTGGTTGGTTTTATGGATTGCCTACGTGCAGAAGTAGCACAACATAACATTCATTGCTTAACAATTTGCCCAGGCTCTATTAAAACAGCAATTGCGCATAACTCATTAAACGAGCAGGGAATAGCTCAAAATAAACCAGAAGAATCGATAGAAAATGGGATGGATGTAAGCGTAGCTGCTACAAAAATGATTCGTGCCATTAGTAATAAAAAAGACGAAGTGATTATTGGCAAAGGTTTAAGTGGTTGGGCGCCTACAATTAAGCGCTTTTTTCCTACTTTGTTTAATCGCATTACAGCAAAAACAAACTATAGGTAGCGTCGTTTATTTCAAAGGCGTAAAATGCCGTAAATTTGATCAATTTAGAAAAGGATTCTAAATGAAGTATTTATGGCTGAGCCTGTTTTTTATTGTATTAATTTGGTCTGGTATTAATCCAAAAGATCAATTTACATGGCTGCTTGAAGTTATCCCCGCAATTATTGGTTTAGTGCTGCTAGCAAGTACCTATAGCCACTTTAAACTTACCCCTATTTTATATACATTTATTTTAGCGCATTGCATAGTGCTGATGATTGGCGGGCATTACACCTACGCCGAAGTCCCTTTTTCGATAACCTATTTGGTAGCGAGCGTAATAACTACGACAAAGTAGGGCACTTTTTTCAAGGCTTTGTACCTGCACTACTAGCGCGCGAAATTTTACTGCGCAAAAAAGTAGTAAATGGTCGAGGCTGGTTAATCACTTTTGTTATTTCGGTATGTTTAGCATTTAGCGCCTTTTACGAATTAATCGAGTGGTGGGTTGCAGTGTTAAGCGGCGAAAACGCAGAAGCATTTTTAGGCACGCAAGGTTACGTGTGGGATACCCAATCAGATATGGGACTGGCGTTATTTGGGGCTATTTGCTCATTGTTAGTGCTTTCAAGAGTACACGACAAACAGCTTAAAAACGTTAAAGATTATTTATAGGCTATAGGAACGTTAAAGACTTTCTATAAGAATGTTTATAAAAAATTGGTAAAAAAGACTACTAACGTATGACCGAAAAAATTAGTAACTACTCAATTAGCACAGACAAAAGCAAACTTAACTTTAACGTTATTTATAACTTTATTGCTAATAGCTATTGGGCCAAAGGCATTCCTAAAAGCGTGATGCAATCGGCTATTGATAACTCAATGTGCTTTGGTGTTTACAGCGCTCATAACGAACAAGTTGGATTTGCCCGAGTAGTGACCGATAAAGCAACCTTTGCCTATTTAGCAGATGTATTTATTGCCCCGCACTTGCAAGGTAATGGGCTGAGTAAGTTACTTATTAAAACGATAGTGGAGCACCCTGAGCTGCAAGGGCTCAGGCGCTTTTTATTAGCAACTTCTGATGCGCATAGTCTGTACGCGCAATATGGGTTTAAGCCAATAGATAAGCCAGCACTGCTAATGCAAATAAATTCTGAAAATGTGTATGAGGTAAATAATAGTGAGGTCTATTAAGCGAGGGGAAGAGCAATGTTCCTGTTTATTGCTTGTTAGGTATACTTTTCACCAAAGCTCTCGTAACACTTTGGAAAGTAACCCCAAATCCTGATTGTTGATTCAGTTTTTTCGAACTCGAATCCAATACTACTCACTAGAGATAAGGCATTATCTGTTAATTCAATATCAATCCACTCAACACAAAGTAGTGGGAACGGTAAGTGATAATACCATTCGCTATCCCAACCTGATATGTAACCATTAACTACCTTAGTTCGGTAGCAAGGTGGATTGGGTAGTTCTCGCATTTCCGAGATGAGTTTATTCCATTTTGTGTTGTTGGCAGCACCAACTAATTGCTTTTCAGCAATAATCCTTTTAGCTTGCTTCACGTCCTTTTCATCGGACACTGCATCAGCCATTGGCAGAAGACTCATGTGTATACCTAACGAGTCTGTAGATTAACTCGTTTTTTATTTATTTTTATTGATAAATAGACCATAGCTGAGTTCCTATTTTGGTTCAATTAATTACCGTGTTTTTACGCAGAATATAAATAGCTGGTTTGGTATTGTTTTAATTGACGTTATTGAAGAGATTACGGGGGGTGAGTGGCTTTATTGAGGTTAAAAGGCCTTCCCTCATCAATGCATCGTGTTTTGCAGCTTTTCTATATTATGAACAATAAAATTTAGGATGGGTGATGAGATGGACGCTCCCCAAAACGGCGTCAATGCGCCAAACTGGTTATAACTCACATTCAGTTAAAGGGAACGTCCACCATGAAAATTAGCACATTATCAATTGATTTGGCAAAAAATGTATTCCAAGTCGCTGGCTTCAATTCTAACCATAAAAGAGAATGCAATAAACGCTTAAACAGAGCTAAACTCAACGCATTCTTGGCAAATACCCCACCGTGCCGCGTCGTTATGGAAGCCTGTTATTCTTCCCACTACTGGGGAAGAGTATTTTCGTCTTACGGTCACACAGATTAAACTAGACAGCCACTCCGAAAAAATAAAGTCAATCTAGGCTAGGCTCACTTTTTAGGTTAAGAATTTATCTTTTATTACTCGGTTACTTACTTTTTATCCATAAAATAACTCATTATCACACTTAAACCTAAATTACAGGCATCGTAATAACTGCATGATGCAGTTGTGATTTATTACTGAATAGTTTTACTGAGTAGTTTAAATTTTATGCCAGTAGCTTTTCGCAGTTACTGATATTCGCTCGCCGCTTTCGCTTTAAGTTTTCACAATAACTTGTTTGTGAGGCTGGCCTGCCAACTGCGCCATGAAATACGCGCGTAAATTGGGTTGTAAGCTTTAACCAGTTTTCGGGGGAAATATTAACTCTTTCGAGTAAGGGTAAGTGTGTACTTTTAATATAACCGCGTTTATCCTCTCGTATACAACGCCCTGTTAATTCAACAAGTTCAAGGTACGATTTAAGCTCAAACGGGAGTCCTTTTGGCATTATCTGACGTGGCATGCCTGCAAAGCGAAGGAGTTGTTTTGGTTGTTTACCTTCTTTTGCATATGTTAGTCGCTGTTTAACGCTGGTGTGGTCTGATTCCTCAGGCGTGTTAGCCATTTTAGCTCTAATTGGGTTTAAATCGACATACGCCATACAAGCGGCAAGTGCTGCTTCATCTAGTAATGCTTGTGATGTAAATCTGCCTTCCCAGAACCGTCCTGTGCAGTTATCTTCTTTATTTGCTCTGCGCGCAATATCTTCATTTAACAACCGCATAAACCAGCTAATACTTGATAGGCGTTCTCGATATTCCTTTACCGTTTGATTGAAAAAGATAAGCTCAGCTTTACTTAGCTTTTCACTCTGTATGTATTTTTGCGTAAGTACAGTGCCTTTACAGAGTTTATGCCAGCGGATAATAATCGCTTTATCATTTAATCGATTCACTTTTTTATCATCAACATACAGCACTAAATGAGTGTGGTTACTCATAACGGCATAAGCACATACATCAATACAAAATACCTTAGCTAGCTCAAGCAGTTTATCTTCAACCCAGCCTCTGCGGTGCTCGTAAGATTGACCTGTAAAGTGGTCTTCACCACATAAAAATGCACGGCGCACGCAACGCGAAATACAGTGATAATATTTTGTATCAACCAAACTTACTTGACGCTTTCTTGCAATTGCCATGTGACACCCTGCTTTTTTTGCACTAAATAAAGGCTAGCCTCTAACTTCGAAAAGTGCAAAATTTAGGATGGGTGTCACTATAATTCCCGTCCTAAATAAAGGCTAGCCTCTAACTTCGAAAAGTGCAAAATTTAGGATGGGTGTCACTATAATTCCTTAAACAAGGTTATAAAACAGCAGTTGATATTGACTTGTCTAAGTTCTTTGATGAAGTAAACCATGACATGCTGATGAATCGTGTTGCTCGTAAAATCAAAGACAAAGCACTCATGCGCCTACTCGGTAAATACCTCCGAGCAGGGGTAGCAGAACGCGAAACAGGTCTGTGGTTTGAGTCAACCAAAGGAGTCCCTCAAGGTGGGCCATTATCCCCTTTGCTTTCCAACATTTTACTCGATGAATTAGATAAGAAGCTAACCTACAAACACCTTAAGTTTGCACGTTATGCTGATGACATAATCATTTTAGTAAAAACGAAAAGTGAAGGGCTCATAATCCAACGGGACATTACTGCGTTTATCACTAACCGATTAAAACTCAAAGTGAATGAATCGAAAAGTCGAGTCGGTCCCGTATCAGGCTCGAAATTTCTTGGGTTTACCTTCCGTTACGCTCAAGTGCAGATCCACGAACAGGCGCTAAAGAAATTTAAAGCAAATGTAAGAGAACTCACTAACCGCAACTGGGGGATCTCAATGACCCTACAAATTCATAAACTCACGCAGTATTTACGTGGCTGGGGACACTATTACCTAATAGCCAACGCTTATCAGCTAACGATGGATTTAGATCATTGGATCCGCCGTAGGATAAAAATGTGCTACTGGCGGCAATGGCGTAAACCACGCACCAAAGTACGCAGTTTAATAAAACTGGGTGTTAGCGAACGACTCGCCATAGCCTGTGGTATCACCAGTAAAGGCCCTTGTCGAAGCTCAAAAACAAAAGGAATTAACATTGCGCTAGGCAATGATTACTTAGCGTCACAAGGTTTAGTGTCATTGAGAGATATTTGGATCAATATTCATTACGGGAGATGAACCGCCCATTGCGGACCCGCATGATGGGTGGTGTGGGGGCTGGAGGTTAGAGACCTCCGGCTACCCGATTATATCAATTTTTGCTTAATCACGATTTTGCTTTTTCCAGCTACAGCATATTTCCTTACAATACGTTCGGGTAAACGCTCATCAATATATTGAATCGTTTTAGGATCCATTCTACAGCCAAATATTATTGATTTAATAATCTCTGGCTCATATGAAACCAACGCAAACTTTGAATTACGCTCAATGATTAAGTGTTCCATTCCCTTCCCACATTGAATTCGATATTCGTCCTCATATTTCCACTCATTGAGTTTCACTTTAAGAGCTTTCCATATATTTAAAGCTGATTGTTTCTCTGTATGCAAACTTAAACCAAAGTTGTTTTTTATTACATCCAATAACTCGAAACTAGCTATGTTATTCTGATATATAGCTTTCTCAGCATTTAACTTACTAGCATCCCACTCTAGACAAAATCCCTTATGGGAGTTAGCGTAATGAGACCACATCAAATTACTATCAGGCTTAGAAGTCAGGCAGAAGAATAAGTACTCATCGAATTTTTTATTGGCTATTTCATAAAAACGTTCAATATTATCTTTGCCATCAATTCCAATAAAAAATTGTTTGAACTCATGCTTAAGTTTTCCTTTAAGCTGCGAATGAATGTTTTTGAGTTCAGTTCTGCTTGGCTTGATAAAATCAATTTTAGAATCAAACGGATCATTGAAATTCTTTCTAGTGGAAAATGTTGCTTGATTACTCAATAAATTAATTATTGAGTACTCTTCGTTTAATTTTTCAGGGTTGTAAATCGGAGAGTATTTATACAACACATCCATGATATTGGCCTATTGATATAACAGCTTTATCAGAGGACACTTTCCTCTTTTTATGAGCAATGTATGTCCTCTTAATTATTTTTAATATTAATAACAAATCCTGTAACACATTGCGAGTATTAAACTTTAAGTCGGGCTGTTCTTTTAATAATATGCAAAAAAGAGGAAAACGTCCTCATTTTTAGACTTATGAGGAAAAGCTCCAGCGCGGTATATAAATGCAGCAATTAAGTATTTAAAATGAAAACCAAATCCGATTGTAAATCATTTAATATTCACTAAAAAACGCCAGCGATAACGTAAGTAACCGCTTTAAGTGCACTTGTTTGTGTAAGCATATTATAAAAGGTGATTTGTGGATGGTGGAAGCTGTAAAAAACGAGGTCATAAATTATTTACTAAACGCGTCTTCCTTCTTTTAAAACAGGGCAGACACGATGTTTATACCAATCGACTTAAATATTTAGCCTTTCTAGCGTGCTAAATAAAGCGTTAACGGCGTTATAAATTTCTCATGTAGAACAACTACATGTCGAAATTTATGCCTTGTTATCACTCTATTTATCCGTCGCTATATATGTCTAATAACTTAATACGATTGGTATTATTTGGCTTTTTTAGCCTCTAGAGTTTCTATTTCACTCCAGATTTTTTCGGCTTCTGCACTTAACATGGCGAAGCTTTTAATGTCGCCTTTTCTTTGTGCCTGCATGCCTTGCTCTAGTTTTACGTCGTATTCTTTACGCAGTTTTTTTACGGGGTCAGGCTTTAAAAATGAAAACATTAGTATTCTCTTACTTTATTAAATTATATGTAATTAGTGTACGCATTAATGGGCTTAATAGTTCTTTGTTTGGTGAAAATGTTTACTTGCGCTTTTAAAGCGCAAAGTAAACACGGTGTAATTATTAACGTACTGTGTGCTAGTTCTGGTTCTAGTGCTAATGTTTACGTTTCTGGCTCCAGGCGTTTAATACCTTGACCATCAATACCTAGATAAATAAAACCATCGCTGCCTTGGGCTAAGCTGCGTACTCTGCCAATTCCATCGAGTATTTTATATTGCTTAATAACCTTACCTTTTGAGAGCTCCAGTGCGCTAATAAATGCAAATTTCATTGAGGCAAGTAATAGCTTACCTTTAAGCTTTGGGTATTTATCACTCGTTACATACAACATATCGGAAGGGGCAATTGAAGGGGTCCAATGTAATACGGGCGATTGCATGCCGTCTTTTTCTTTAAGGTCGGTAAACTTGGTACCGCTGTAGTTAACGCCATAGCTTACTAAAGGCCATCCGTAGTTAGCGCCTTTTTTTATTATATTAAGTTCATCGCCACCGCGTGGTCCGTGTTCGTGAGACCATAAAATATTATTTTGATTATCAAACCACATGCCCTGTGGATTACGGTGCCCATAAGACCATGCTGCATGTTTTGCATCTTTTTGTTTAACAAACGGATTGTCGCTTGGGATATTACCATCTTCGTGTAAGCGATAAATTTTACCGCCGTCCCGGGTGAGATCTTGCGGGTTTATGTCGCGCGAGCCGCGATCGCCAATTGAAAAATAAACATAACCTTCATTATCAAACACAATACGGCTGCCGTAGTGCTGGCCTTTGGTACTATTATGCTCACCTTTGTATAGCAATTGCTGATCAGACAACTGCGTATGATCGCTACTTAGCTCGGCGCGCATTAAGGCGGTGTTACTTCCGCTTTCTTTGCCCTCACTACTTGAGTAACTAAAGTACAGCCATTGGTTTTGCTTACTATCGGTGTGTAGTGATAAATCAAGCAACCCACCTTGGCCATTAGCGTCAATGTCGGGCAGCCCTGAAACCTTAGTTAACGTAGTGGTATTTTTAGGTAATAAAAATAACGCTCCGCTGCGCTCAGATATTAGTAAATCACCATTAGCTAAAGGCTCAATAGCCCAAGGTATAACCACACCTTCTGCCGCTGTTACTGCGTTAACGCTAAGCGATAAAGTATTGAGCTGTTTATAGTTTTTTACGTAATCGCTTTTTGCATTTGCGGGTGCATTAATAGCAAACATAGCAACGGTTAAGCCTGCACTTATTAGTTTAGGGTGAATGTTATGTGACCTTAAATTTATCATTATGGCTTCCAAAATTAATCCAATCTTACATAACCTTAATATGGCATAAATGAATTTGTTAAGCGTTGAGTTGAATGAAAAACACACACTTCTATTTTTATAAAATTACCTCTTCTCAGGAAATTGTTTTAGCAATTAGTGCTAATAAAAAATTGAATAATTACTCTATTGGGGTTGAAAACTTAAAATTTGAGCGTACACTTGTGCGCTGAAGTTTGAGCGTACACGTGTAAGTTCAAAGTAATTAATATTTGATAGAGATTTAACCATGATGACTCAAGTATTAAACCAATTTTCAAAGTGGTTTTTACACCATCAAAGTTTTGCAGGCTACATAGAGCCCGTAATGCAGGTGTTTAAACCTGCGTGGCGTGCAGGGCAGTTTAGAGCGCAAGTAGTTAGTACCGCTGTGCTTGATGGCGGTTTTTTAAGTGTGCAACTTAAGCCAAGCAAACAATGGCAGGCGCATACGTCAGGGCAGCATATAAGTTTAACGCTTGAAATTAATGGGCGATTATTAACACGCGTTTTTACCGTGGCTTCAAGCGCTAAGCAATTTAAAAATACAGGTTTGGTGCGTTTACTAATCAAAACAAATACGCAAGGGCGCTTTACAGGCTTACTCAGCAGTGCATTAAAAGCGGGGTTGTGGTGCAATATTTCTGCGCCAAGCGGCGACTTTGTATTTAAAAACACACACACGCCAGCCACTTTTATTGCCGGCGGCTCGGGTATAACACCTATGCTGGCTATGCTTGATGATTACTTAAGCCAAACTACGCAAAAAGTATCGTTGGTGTATTACGCAAAAGCCACTGAGCATCAATGTGTTGATGAGCTAAGTGAGTTGGCAACGCAATTTGAGCATTTTTCGTTTTTATTATTAACGCGTGAGCAATCAAGCGATATAACCAGCAATATTAAGCCGTGGGAAAACCCAGACATTTACTGCTGTGGCCCTGCAGCATTTATGCAAACGGTGAGCGATTTTGCTAAAACACATAAGCTAAATTATTACCAAGAAGCATTTGGTTTAGCGCTACCAAGCTTAAACGACGATAGCCAATTTAATGTAAAAATTAACGCCAGTGCCTATATTGTATCGGGCAACGATGTTTTACTGACTCAGTTTGAAGAAAAAAGCTACCCGTTAAACGCGGTTGCGGTATTGGTATTTGCCATCAATGCCAATGTATTAAAAAGTCAGGCGTGGTACGTAATTTAAAAACAGGTGAATTGAGTGACAACGGCGAGCAATTAATACAACTTTGCGTAAGCCAACCTGTTAGTGATTTGGAGTTACAATTATGAAAAACATTAACTATGACATGCTCGCAAGCGAGCTAGATGCCATTAAAATGGACACCCTTGGCAAAGTTGGCCAACAAGATGCTGACTATATTCGCTCTGTTGTGCGCAAACAGCGAGTGTGTGAATGGGGCGGGCGAATTTTGCTAATGCTTGGTTTTATTCAACCATTATTGTGGGTTGCAGGTGTGTTGCTATTAGCGCTTGCTAAAATTTTAGACAATATGGAAATTGGCCACAATGTAATGCATGGTCAATACGATTGGATGAACGACAAGCAACTTAACTCACAACATTATGAATGGGACATAGCGTGCGATGGGCAAAGTTGGCACCGTATTCATAATTTTGAGCACCATACTTATACTAATATTATTGGTAAAGACAGAGACTTTGGCTATGGATTATTACGCCTGAGCGACGATTTTAATTGGCGTTTAAAAAATGTATGGCAGTTTATTACGTATATTAATTTAAGTGTGTTATTTCAGTGGGGCGTGTCATATCACGAGTTGGCTGCAGAGCGTGTTTTTATTGGTAAAAAGAAAGAAAACCGCGAAGGGCTTGTTTCACACTCTACATTAAAGCATCGCTTTTTTAGTAAAGGCGCTCGCCAGTTAATTAAAGATTATGCGATATTTCCGTTACTTGCAGGGCCTTTATTTTTATGGGTATTGGCGGGTAATTTAGTAGCAAACTTAATCCGTAATTTATGGACGTCGACCATAATATTTTGTGGACACTTTACTGAAGAAACGCAAACTTTTAAACAAGAAGACTGCGTAAACGAAACGCAAGGGCAGTGGTATTATCGCCAAGTACTGGGCTCGTCTAATATTAAAGGGTCGCATTGGTTTCATGTTTTAACGGGGCATTTGAGCTGCCAAATAGAGCATCACTTATTTCCTGATATGCCGTCTTCGCGCTATCAAGAAGTTGCACCTCAAGTACAAGCCGTTTTGAAAAAACACGGCATTGATTACCATACAGGTAGCTTTTTTAAACAGTATACCTCGGTGTTAAAACGTATTATTAGGTATTCGTTCAAGTAAATTATTTACCTTTAAGAATCGGCTAGTGCAACTGCATTAGCTGCAACTGCATTAGCCGATTTTTTTGTTTATAGCACCCAATGCGGTTGATTAGTAAACAGCACTTGCAAAAATTTCTTATAGTTAATTAAAAAAGCCTTACTTTAGCTATGGTTAAATGGCGGGTGATTGTCATACAATGGAGGAAAATAGACCACACAAGAGAGATTAAAATGGCCGCATTTGGTACCGTGTTTATGCCGCAGATGATTCAAGCTCGTTTTTCTGATAATAAATGGAGCGAAAGCTCAATTGTCCCTTCCGATAAACTTGAACTTCATGCTGGTGCGCACGTTCTTCATTATTCAAGTACATGTTTTGAAGGCTTAAAAGCCTTTCGCCATGAAGATGGTTCTGTTTATCTTTTTAGAATGGATGCAAACATTGCACGCATGCAACAAAGCTCAGCGCTATTAAGCTTACCGAGTTTTGACAGTGATATGCTGAAAACGATGATTATCGATATTATGCGCGAATACGCAGATGAAACGCCATTACCACCGGGCTCTATGTATATTCGCCCAACTCATATTGGTACTGAGGCGGCAATTGGTAAAGCAGCTGCGCCATCAATGAGCTCGCTTTTATATACGTTACTATCGCCAGTAGGTGATTACTTTGCCGGTGGTGCAACTGCACTGCGTGTACTGCTTGAAGAAGATGGCATGCGCTGCGCGCCGCACATGGGTATGGTAAAAAGTGGTGGTAACTACGCCAGTGCTCTAGCACCTATTAGTGCTGCACGAACTAAGTACCAAGCAGATCAAATTTTATTTTGCCCAGGTGGCGACGTTCAAGAAACCGGTGCTGCTAACTTTATTTTAATTGATGGCAACGAAATTATTACTAAAGCGCTTGATAGCACGTTTTTACATGGTGTAACGCGTAATAGTATTTTAACCATAGCCAAAGATTTAGGTATGACGGTAAGCGAGCGTAACTTTAGCGTTACTGAGCTACTAGAGCGTGCTGCTAAACCAGGTACTGAAGCGGCGCTTTCGGGCACTGCCGCTGTACTAACTGCCGTGGGTACGTTTATTCATAAAGATAAAGAATACAAAGTAGGTACTGGCGAGCCAGGCCCAACGACTGCGCGACTTCGCCAAGCATTGAACGATATTCAATGGGGTAAAAGTGAAGACAAACACGGCTGGTTAACTAAAATTTAATTATAGATTTAATAGCAACTCGCATTAAAAAGCCACCTAATCGGTGGCTTTTGTGTGTTTGGTTACTTTAAGCTGTGCTTATTAAAACTTCATTTCTATTTTACCGTACACGTAGCGTCCGTTAAATCCATACGCTGAGAAGCTAGAGTAAGCAAATAAACGCGAGAAGGTTGTTAAATCGTCAACATTTTCACGGGTTGCGTCTGGGTAAATATCAAAAATGTTATTAGCCCCTAAGCTCAGCGATACGTTGCTAGTAAGCGAGTAGGCCACATCTAAGTCAGTTATCCATTTAGGTTTAAGCACTTCGTTACGTTCTGGGTTATCTGAAGGGTCTTGTGTTTCACCGTAACGCGTTGTTCTAAGCGTGGTGCGCCATTGATCCATATTCCATGTTGCACTTAAATTGTATTTATTACGCGGTGTACTTACTTCAAAACGACGTAGTTCGTTACCAGAGAATAAGTTGTCTTGATCGAACCCAGCACCTTGCAGAGCTGCTGGTGGGTCAATAATATTTGTTACTTCATTTTTGCCGTAGTTATAACCTAGGTTAAAGGCTAAATCGCCGTAACCATCGGTTGGTACATTATAAGAAGCTACAACATCAACACCGCGCGTTTTACTGTCAATTGCGTTTAAGAAAAAACGACCTTGGTTAGCGCCTGTGCCTTCAAGAAGTTGCTCAATAGCAGCGCCCGATAAGTTGTTTGATAGCACAATGCGGTCATCAATTAATATTTGGTAGTAATCAACCGATAAGCTGAAATTAAAGTCGGTAGACCATGTAAAACCAACGCCGTAGTTTGTGGCTTCTTCAGCATCAAGACCCGGCGAGCCCAGTGCTTTTGCTACATCGCTGCTTGGTGCAAAGGTACCGGTTTCGGTTGGTTCACCATCAACAAATACAGTGGCCACTGAGGTAAAGTATTGTTGCTGCAAAGAAGGTGCTCTAAAACCAGTAGAAACAGAGGCGCGTAGTGCTAAGTCTTCAGTTAATGAGTAACGAGTTGCAACTTTACCATTAACGGTATCGCCAAAGTCTGAGTAATCCTCGTAACGAGCGGCAACTGTTAGGTTCCAATCATCGGTAAGGTAAGTTTCAAGGTCTATATATAAGCTCACGTTATGACGGCTATTATCACCTTCGGATTCCGGTGTAAATCCAGGAAAAACTTGTGATCCCGCTGCGCCAAATGGGCCATCAATAGGGTCGGTTACTGCACCGCCGGGGCCAAATGTGCCTTGTGCGTATGAGGCTTCTTTGCCTGCATCTATTTGGTAACCTTCGCGGCGATACTCAGCACCTACGGCTACGTTTACAGAGCTTTCTAAAAAGCTGACGTCTACTTCACGGCTAAAATCAACGTTTAAGGTAAGTTGGTCGTAGGTAAGTGTTCCGGCATCAAAGCTTGTTTGGCTAGTAGGGCCGTATGAAGTATTTAAGCTGTTGGTAACACCAAATTCAAATGCATCTTGACCATATACGGCCGATACATCGTAATTCCATTCGCTTACGAAGCCTTTAACACCCAGAGCTAATGAAAAGTCATTTATATCTGAGGTAATAACCGGTAAAAAACCATCAGGATAAATCTCTTCTACGTTACGACTATCGCTTGCGCGACGATAAAACCCGCCGCCTTCTCCTTCACGTTTGCTGTAAGAGCCAAATGAATATAAATCGGCGTTGTTTGTTAACTGGTAACCCGCGTTGTAAAAAATAGAGAAGTCTTCAACATCGCCATTACCAAAATTATGGTTATATCGATTTACGGTCAGTTCGCGTGGGTCGAGTGAGCCATCTTCTAATCGTGCATAGTTTTCACGTTGGTCGTAGTCTGAGCGGTTAGTTGAATGGCGATCGCGGTATTCTGTTGAGATGTTTAAAAAGCCATTATCGCCTAGTTCAAAACCCATATTACCTTGTAGGGTTAATGTTTGACCGTCGGTTAACGAGCGATCGCTACCCTCGGTAAAGGCTAAATCACCATCACTGCCTTCAGATACTGACTTTAGCTGTGGTACACCGTCCATTTCGGTTACGTTAGCGCCGTAGTTTGCTGAAAACGAGCCACCGCTGCTGGCACTTTTAAGCACAATATTAATAACACCGGCTATAGCATCAGAGCCATATTGCGCTGCTGCACCATCACGTAATACTTCAATGCGGGCAATAGCATTTGCTGGTATCGCATTTAAATCAACCGATGATGAACCACGACCCGTTGAGCCATTTAGGTTAAGCAGTGCATTACTGTGGCGGCGCTTGCCATTAACAAGCACTAGTGTGTGATCGGGTGCTAAGCCACGAAGTTGGGCAGGGCGCACATGGTCGCTACCATCTGTAAGGGATGCCTGCGGAAAGTTAAAGCTTGGTAATAAACTGCTAAGCAGGGCATTCGTTTCAGTAAAACCTGAATTATTGAGTGCATCAGCACCTATAATATCAATAGGCACTGAACTATCTTCTACTGTACGACCTAATCGGCGAGAGCCTATGACGCTTATTTGTTCAATATTTTCTTCTGCTTTGGTGTTTTGCTCTGCAGCATTTACTGAGAGCGAACCCAGTAGTGCAGCAGAGGCGCTCATGGCGAGTAATATTTGTGGTACCGATGTCTGTAATTGAAATAATGGCTTTTTATTCATGTTCTATTTCCCTCATTCGAAACCCATTGAATTATTCTATTTTTTTATACAAAAAAGTGGGTAAACCTCTTTGTTATTTTGAACATATACTTAATTAACAAAGTCAGTCAATTGAATAACATTCAATTAATCTAGGGATTTTTATAATTACATTTGGTTGTTTTTTATAATGACCATTGTTTTAGTTATATAGCTAAGGTGATTGCTAAGTAATTGATGAATAATGAATTATATTTAAAAGTTAAATTTAACGTTTAGTTAACTGGTAAGATGAGGTTGATGGCTTTAATTAATTGAGAGTAGGAAGCCGTTTTTATTGGGCTGGCAATAAAAAGCTGTTGAGCTATAAATATTTTTAAAAAATGTAAAATACAAAACCACCCATTAAATGTTAACTAAATTAACATTTAATGGGTGATTTATAAATTATGTACTACTTATTAGAACCTATACTCTAAAGCATGAAGTAATTTTTTTTATAAGTAATTGGTATAAAAAAGAGTGCTAAAAATAGTGTTAAAATTTAATTTTTCCTACAAGCATATCTTTAAACATTACCCAATCTCCCCACAAACTGTAAAAAGGGTGTTTAAAAGTAGCAGGGCGGTTTTTTTCAAAAAGAAATGCCCGACCCACGCAAACCCATATCCAATAACAGGTAATAGCCATAATAAACTGTATTGTTGTTTTATTAATGCTATTGCGCTTACAGCAAGAACCAGTGTACTTCCTATAAAATGTAAGCGGCGGCAAATAACGTTGCGGTGCTCTTTTAAATAATAAGGGTAGAAGGCTTTAAAGCTTTTAAATGTGGGGTTTGTACTTTGCATTGCGTGCTCTTTTATTGTTTTTTATTTTATGAAGATTGTGGGCTATTAAAGCGCACCTTTACATTTGTTTACAACGACAAATAGCATTGAACGCATCTTAATAGACAAAAGGATTAAAAGTTAATAACTTCTTATGCTATTAATAATAAATAAGAACCGAACTCACCATGTTTAAGCAAACTTTAACATGTGCTGTACTTATGGCACTTAGCGGTTGTTCAGAGCCAACTAATACAGTAACTCAAGAAGAAGTAAAAGTATCAATGAAACAAGTAAATACAATTGTGTACCCAGAGACTAAAAAAGGTGAAGTGGTAGACACTTACTTTGAAGAATCGGTGACGGATCCATATCGTTGGCTTGAAGATGATATGAGCGGCGAAACTGCTGATTGGGTTAAAGCGCAAAACAATTTAACGTTTTCTTATTTAGAACAAATACCTTATCGCGATAAGTTAAAGCAGCGCCTTGAAAAACTAATGAATTACGAAAGAATAGGCGCTCCTTTTACTGAAGGCGATTACACCTATTTTTATAAAAACGATGGCCTGCAAAATCAATATGTTTTGTACCGCAGTAAAGAGGGCGGCAACGTTGAAGTATTTTTAGATCCAAACAAGTTTAGTGACGATGGTACGACGTCTATGTCTGGTTTATCGTTTTCCAAAGATGGCTCGTTGCTCGCATATCAAATATCTGAAGGTGGCAGCGACTGGCGTAAAATTATTGTTATCGATACTCACACTAAAGAGCAAGTTGAAGAAGCGCTTGTTGACGTTAAATTTAGTGGCATTGATTGGTTAGGTAACGAGGGCTTTTATTATTCAAGTTACGAAAAACCTAAAGGCAGTGAGCTTTCGGCTAAAACAGATCAGCATAAAGCGTATTACCATAAGCTAGGTACTGCTCAATCTGCTGATAGTGTTGTATTTGGTGAAACTGATGAGCAAAAACATCGCTATGTAGGCGCTGATGTAACTCATGACGGCCGCTACTTACTTATTTCAGCTAGTACGTCAACCTCAGGCAATAAGCTGTTTGTAAAAGACTTAACAAAGCAAAACAGTGAGTTTGTAACGGTTGTAGGAAATACTGATTCAGATACATCAGTTATTGATAACGAAGGCAGCAAGCTGTTTTTAGTTACTAACCTTAATGCACCAAACAAAAAAGTAGTGACGGTTGATGCAAGTAACCCAAGCCCAGAAAATTGGGTTGATTTAATTCCTGAAACCAAAAACGTACTAAATCTTACAAAAGGCGGCGATACCTTTTTTGCCAACTACATGGTTGACGCGATTTCGCAGGTAAAACAGTACAACAAAAAAGGCGAGCTAATTCGCGAAATTACATTGCCTGGCGTGGGTACAGCACGTGGTTTTGGCGGTAAAAAAGATCAAACAACGCTTTATTATTCGTTCACTAACTACAAAACACCAGGTACTACTTATACGTTTGATGTAACTACGGGTGAATCGGGTGTTTATCGTAAGTCGGCTATTGATTTTAATAGTGATGATTACACGTCTGAGCAGGTGTTTTACACATCAAAAGACGGTACTAAAATACCGATGGTAATTACCTATAAAACAGGTATTAAGCTTGATGGATCTAACCCTACAATTTTATACGGTTACGGTGGTTTTAATATTAGTTTAACGCCAAGCTTTAGCCCCGTTAATGCAGTATGGCTTGAGCAAGGTGGTGTGTACGCCGTTGCTAATATTCGCGGTGGTGGTGAGTACGGTAAAGATTGGCACAATGCCGGCACTAAATTGCAAAAGCAAAATGTGTTTGACGACTTTATTGCCGCAGCTGAGTACTTAAAAGATAAAAAGTACTCGTCTAAAAAGCGCTTAGCACTTCGCGGTGGATCTAATGGTGGTTTGTTAGTTGGCGCAGTGATGACGCAGCGCCCTGACTTATTTCAGGTGGCTCTACCTGCTGTAGGTGTACTTGATATGCTGCGCTACCATACATTTACAGCAGGCGCTGGTTGGGCATATGACTACGGTACCAGTGAGCAAAGCAAGGAAATGTTTGAATACATTAAAGGTTATTCACCACTTCATAATGTAAAAGCAGGTGTTGAGTACCCAGCGACTATGATTACAACTGGCGATCATGATGACCGCGTTGTCCCTTCGCATTCGTTTAAGTTTGCAGCTGAGCTTCAAGCAAAGCAAACGGGTAATAATCCAACGCTTATTCGCATAGAAACCAATGCGGGGCATGGTGCAGGTACTCCAACAAGCAAAACAATTGAGCAGTTTGCTGATATATTTGGTTTTACGCTATATAACATGGGTGTAGAGTCGTTATAAAAGCGCTTTAACAAAATAGCTAACAAAATAGTCAAAACAAAAAAAGCCGAGTAAAGTTAATTTACTCGGCCTTTTCTTTTTTTGGTGTAAGCTAATGGATATAAGTTGTTTTTTAAGTATTTTTATTTGAGTTAATAATAAAAACCAGATTATAAAAATGAAAGTTAACTTTTCTTATTATCATGATACGAGCTCTTATAATTTAATATTCGCTCGATCACAAAACACATACACTGTAATAGCAGCATACTAGCACTCACCCACTGTAATCCATCATAGTTAAATATTATTGATATCAAAAATAAGCTACCAAATAGCCCAAGATATAATTTGTAATCTTTTAAATTAATAACTCTTATTTTACAATTTTCATATGAAAGTATAGTTAGCAATAAAATACTAAAAATTAAATATATTAAGGTAATAATGTAAGGGCTTATTGAACCAAAAGCAAAAAAATACAACCATAAAAGATAGTAATTTATAAAACTTTCAAATGTTTCTTTACCAGAAAGTTCAAAAACTTTAATACAAATAAAAGGTGATATAAGCGGTAATAAAAATATAAAAAGTATATCCATAATAACATCCAAAATAGGAGGGTGAAATTTTTAGATTATATGATTAATAACAGACTTGCTGTATTATGTCTCCCCCACCAGAATTAGTCCAGACGTTCATACATACAAAGCCCCTTTCAAGGGTTTCGACTCCATCCCAGTTACTCCCACCCTCTGAGCCACTTCCTGATGATTGGCTTGAGCGTATATTAATCAATTTACCACCCTTAATGACTAGCGTATCACCTGCTTTTAAATCAGTTTGATACCAATTAGTGCTAGTCAAAACCTCGTTTGTGGCTACAGCAGTAGCAGTAGCAGTGAGGTTCGCACTAATAAAAACTTTTAACGCTTTTGCAACCTGTGTTGCTAGCTTCCCCACCCGATGTGAAGTTATTAAGGAAATTGCAATTCTTCTCGCATCATTATTACCATCGATAAATGGCTGATTTATCGTAAGTTCTATTTTTTGGCTGGATATGTAATTTATAAAATCATTTTACACCCATTGCTCACAGCTATAATCTGGGTCGTATTTACATTCTAAAGGCATATCTAATAACCCAATAGCATTATCTTTTTCTATATTATTACCCGCTAATAAAGTTGAGGATGTAGTAACGCCAGAATAAAATTCATCCAAGTAATCTTTTAGAGTAATGCTTTCAATGAATTGATCATCACTAAAAAAATTAAAAACCTGTGATTCACTCAAAAACGAATCATAAAAACTGAATAGATATTTCAGTTCTTTATGTATATCACAACCAAACTTACAGGTAATATTCAAATGCCCATTATCGTCTAGAGGGTAAATTGTAGGTTCCTTGGGTTTTATGGAGTTCATGTATTTTGTTAAGTCATTTGCGTTGACCACATTAGAAAAGCTTAGTACGGAGAGTAAAACAACTGAGCATAGTATTCTCATGGAATTTCCTTATAAATAAATTTTAATTAGCATACCGTAGCTTTTACTTAACAAAAATTCAATAATTAATTGATCTTGCATCTCATTTTTTTACTTTGCTTTTTTAATTTAACAGGTAAATGGTTTAAAATTAGTTGAACTTTACTTCGTATTACATTTTTATTGCATAGGTGAAAACAATCGTTGATACGTTTTATAAGCGTATTCGTCGGTCATTCCGCTTAAGTAATCGCAAATTATACGCATCCCTTGGCTTTGCTTTTGTGCTTCTATGTATTGTGCTTGTGTTGTTTCGGGCAATAAACGCAGCGGATCGCTAGCAAACGCCGTAAATAACTCTATTAGTAAATTTTGACCTTTAAATTCTATTTGCTGCATTTCGGGGTCACGTATTAAACGTTGAAACACAAAATGCTTAAGTATTTGCAATACATTGTCGTATTGGGTATCTAATTTAGCGGTGTACTTTAAAATAGGGCATTTAAAGTCATCGTTTTGAATATCTAAATGTATATGAATAATAAAGGTATTAACCAGCTCACCTATGGCATCTTTTCGCTCATAATCATTTTTTGAAAACAAACGCTTCGTGAGCGACTCAAGCATGGTGTTTAACCATTCAAAGTTTAGTGCTTTTAAATGAGGTAGAGCATGAGTTTGCCAATCGTCTAACGTAAGTACATGTGTTGCAATGGCATCTTCTAAGTCGTGTACCGCGTACGCTATATCGTCGGCGTGTTCCATTATGGCGCTATCGAGCGATTTATATATTGTTTTAGCGCGGTACTTATCAATAGCGGCATGGTTACCCAGCAACGTTTTATCGTTTTGACTCAGTGGCTCTACTATCCAATTGAATATGGCTGCATCGTCGTTGTATAACCCTTTGGCAGGTCGCCAATCATCCGCTTTTATAAATGCACGACCGGTTGTGGCATCGGGAATGGTATGCCAAAGCGTATTAATAAATGCGGGGTATTTTATAAAACCTAATAGAGTACGGCGAGTTAGGTTCATACCGTGCCCGTTACTGTAGGGCTCAAGTTTTGCAACTATGCGCAGTGTTTGTGCGTTACCTTCAAAACCACCGTGATCGCGCATCATGTAATTTAGCGCTATTTCACCACCATGACCAAAAGGCGGATGGCCAATATCGTGCGCTAAACACAGTGTTTCTAGCAGTCCTGTTGATGGAAAGTGCGTAAAGTCGCTATGTTGCGCTTTTAAATGGCGCAATATGCCGGTACCAATTTGCGATACTTCTAAAGAGTGGGTAAGGCGAGTGCGGTAAAAGTCGTTTAGGCCAATGCCCATAATTTGAGTTTTAGCTTGCAAACGCCTAAATGCAGCGGCATGAATAATACGCGAACGATCGACCTGCCACGGCGAGCGGTTATCGCTAGGACGATGTTTATATTGCTCTATTATTCGGCTTTGCCATTGTTTATCCATACTGCTTACTCACACATAGTTAATATTATTAAACTTTGCTTAGTATACCCATGCACTTATAAATTGCGAATGAACAAATGCACTACATAGGCTCTGTTTTATCTAAAACCCAAATACATTGCGAAGATTCAACCGTAAAAGGTTATCAAACCCCAGTTATTCGCGTTTATAAAGTGGCTTAGGTATAATGCGCCTTCGTATGCTTGTGTATAAACCATGCATAGTTGTTGTTTCAAAGAGAGAATACATGTTAAAAACGATTTTTAAGCTTTTACTAACCGTGTTTTTTGTATGGGCGCTTGCATATCCGTTTATACAAAGTGACGATGTTGAATCGGAAGAACAAACGTCAGAACAACCAAAAAAAGTGAAGAAAAAAGAAAAACCATTACATAATGTAAAACTGCCAAAGTTTTCAGAATTTAGTGATGTTAAAGAAAAAAACATGCATTTTTTAGCTTTATTCGTCCGCACGTTGAAGCCGAAAATAAAAAAATACTACAGCAACGCGCTAAGCTTGAAATAGCACGCATGATGCTTGAGGATAACGAGCCACTGCAATCTAAACAAAGCAAAGATATTGTTAAAATTTTAAAGTCGTACGGCTTACCAACCACGGTTGATACGCTAATACTTACACAAGCACTGCGCCGTGTTGATATAATTCCTAAAGAATTAGCGCTTATGCAAGCAGCGAATGAATCTGCGTGGGGCACATCGCGTTTTGCACGTATTGGCCTTAACTTTTTTGGTCAGTGGTGTTATTCAAAAGGTTGTGGCATGGTGCCAAGACGCCGTAATACAGGTGCTGTGCATGAAGTGGCTGCGTTTAAGTCGGTAAGAGCGGCTATAAATTCTTACTTTAAAAATATCAACACACATCCTGCTTATAAAGATTTACGCGCGATTCGCGAAAATTTACGCCTTGAACAAAAGCAGATCAAGGCGACAAAACTAACGCAGGGTTTAATGTCATATTCTGAACGTGGTGAAGCGTACATTGAAGAATTGAACACCATGATCAACCAAAATAGAGCTTACTTTGATGAATAAACGTATTCTAAATTGCGTGAGTGTTATCTCGTTGTTGTTGCTTAGTACGACGGTATTTAACGCCAATGCGAGAGAATTTGTGATGTCGTACGACGGTTTTTACGATCGCTTAAAGGTAGTTAACAAAGGCGATTTTCAATATGCGCGAGTTAACTTTTATATAAGTGATATAGCAACTAACGAAGCGTGCGCAATAAAAAGCGGTACTATTTTAACCGAAAAAAACGAGTATCCGCTCAACTTTACCGATAAAGCACAGCTACTATTACCGTTCGATAAGCAACTTGATAGCGATAAAGCGGTGATTGTTGTTCAGCCACAAAACCCTGAACATGATTGCCAATTAAAGTTACAAATAGAAGCAAATGAACTTGAAGGTTTAGCGCTTTCAAAGCAGTCGTTATATACCATTAACGAAGAACTTGATGAGCTGTTAACTGATCTGTCGGGCTTTTTTGTAAGTAAATTAATGTGGTTTTTATTACCAGAGCAAAAGGGCGTAGCAGTTACATTTAAAAGCCCAATGCAATTTGATGATAAGAGCATAACGTGTGAAAAGTCAGTGTGTTACTTTGCAGTTAAAGATAGCTGGGAAGATGATACCGCAGCATTTGGCGATATATCGCAGGTTATTAAAGTAACGCCTTGGATTGTTAAGTAGCTCACATACAAAAGCGGCATTTAGCCGCTTTTTTTGTAGCAAAATTAGTATTTGCTTTTAGTCTTTATTTAATAAGTGGTGAAGATGAATCGCGCTGCATTAAAGTGGGTTCAAAAAAGCGATTTATAACAAGGTTTTTATTTTGATAAACATCTTTAAGCACTAATTTAGCGGCCATTTCGCCCATTTTCCCGACCGGATTATCTATGGTCGTGAGTGTAGGGTACAGATAGTTTGCAAAAATAACGTTATCAAATCCAACAATCGATAAATCGTTTGGTAAATTATAACCGTGCTCTCGAGCATATTTCATAGCACCGGAAGCCATTTCGTCATTGGCGCACACTAGTGCAGTAAAGCTGAGCTTTTCATCAATAAAATGTTTTAAGCCTTCACTACCACCGGTTTCGTTAAAATCGCCAATGTAATAAAGCGCAGGATCAAATTTAATACCAGCCTCTGTGAGTGCTTGTTTATGACCCTCTAAGCGGTTAAAAGCATCGGCTTTAAACTGCGGACCTGCAATGTACGCTATTTGTGTATGGCCTTGATTTAATATAGATTTAGTGGCTAGGTAGCCACCTAATTGATTATCTAAACTGATACAGTTATCTTTTAATTGCTCTACGTAACGGCTCATTAAATAAACGGGCGTAGAGCCTTTACTTAGTTTTATTAGGTAGTCGTCTGAAACGGCTTCTACGTGCAAAATAATAGCATCGCAGCGTCTGCTAATTAAAAACTCAATGCCTTCTTGTTCTTTGTCTTCTTCACTGTGCCCGGTGGTAATAATAACGTGTTTACCCGCAGCACGAAGCTCCGACTCAATACCTGCCATCATTTGGGCAAAGAAAGGACCATGTAACTCAGACACTAAAATACCGACACTGTTAGTACAGTTAGAGGCTAAAGATTGCGCTATTGAGTTAGGCTTGTAGCCAAGCTGCTCCATGGCATCAAGCACTTTTTGTTTGGTTTTATCGCTTACACGGGTATTTTTGTTCATCACGCGAGAAACGGTGGCTAACGATACGCCCGCAAGCTCTGAGACTTGATAAATTGTTGCCATGTTATTTGTTCACTCGCTTATCCTTAACTAGGGTCTGTTGATCTTTGCGGATTAAAATTTGTTCAAACTAGGGGCTATTTAATCGCGGCGCGAGGTTTGTAACCTAGTGGGCTAAGTAAAAACCGAGCAACAAAGAGTAAATAGCCCCTAGAAAGAACCCTTTGGGCTGCGCCTGTTTGGCATTAATGCTACGTTATCGCCCATTTATGGGGAATAACCACACTACATAGGCTCTGCCTTGCCTAAATACCAAACAGACTGCTGCAAATTTAACCTTGAAAGATCAACAGACCCTAGTTGTTAGTTTAGATTGAATATTTTCAACAACCTGATTAGTCAGTGTATATTTTTTCATTATGTAGGCAACAAATAAAGATCCAAAAGCAGGCAAGACAGTAAATGAAAGTAAAATACCGTGTTGAGTATCAAGTGTTTGTACTGCATCGGCCTGATAGCTGTAAAAAGATAACAACCAGCCTGCAATTGCGCCGCCTACCGCCACGCCCATTTTAATAAAAAATATGACGCCTGAATAAACTAAACCCGTAATGCGTACACCTGTTTTTTCATGCCCGTAATCTATGGTGTCGGCCATTTTGGCCCACAACAACAGGGTTGCCATATCTAAAAAGAATTTCCATAAAATAAAGGCAGTAAATGCGAGTACTAATTGATCTTTACTAATAAAGTAGCTAAAACCACAAATAGCGGCAGCAATAACTTGTAAGCTTATATAGGCTTTTATTTTACAAAAGCGCTTTGCAAGCGGTTGAGCTAAAGCACAACCTACCATGCTTGCTGCAACGCCTAGTGTCATAAATAAGGTGATTAAATCGTCTCGACCTAAATAGTATTTTACGTAGTAAACAGCAAGCGTAAGCCTTAATACTTGACCGGTAAGTAAAAAGAACGCCGCTAAGCAAAGCGTTCGCCATTGATCGTTTTTAATTAATGCTTTAACACTTTGGGCAAAAGGAATGTTTTGCTCTTTTGGCTGTTGTATACGCTCTTTTGTGCCTAAAAAACAAAGTAAAAAAGTACAAAGCCTAAAATGCTCATTGCAGTCATGGTGTATTGATAGCCCTTAGCTGCATCGCCTTGGCCAAAGTACTCAACCATTGGCATAGTACAACCCGCTACTATTACGCCGCCTAACATACCAAATACAAAGCGGTAAGACTGAATAGTCACGCGCTCTTTTGCGTCGCTTGTAAGTACACCGCCCAGTGCACAATAAGGAATATTGATAGCGGTGTAAGCCACCATAAGTAGTGTGTAAGTAGTAAAGGCGTAAATTATTTTATCGGTGCCTTCTAAATCAGGCGTAGTAAACGCTAAAATACTAATAATAGCAAAAGGAAGTGAAAGCCAAAGTAGGTAGGGGCGAAAGTGCCCCCAGCGCGTATGTGTTTTGTCAGCAAGGTTGCCCATTAATGGGTCGGTTACGGCATCAAAAATACGTACTGCTAAAAACATAGTACCGACAACAGCGGGTGATAAACCCACTACGTCTGTGTAGTACAGCATTAAAAACATCATAACTGTTTGAAAAATAATATTACTGGCGGTGTCGCCTAAGCCATACGCTATTTTTTCTTTTACACTGACCATGATTATTTATCCCGCTTTATACTTGTTTTTAGTTATGGGTATGCTCTTATCTTTTAGAGATGAGTTCTTTATAAGCTAAGCCACTGTTTTTAATAGTGCGTTGCTGGGTTTTATAATCTACATACACAATACCAAAACGTTTTAAATAGCCTTCTGCCCATTCAAAGTTATCCATTAAGCTCCAAGCAAAGTAGCCATGTATAACAACACCTTGTTCAATTGCATTATGAACCGCGTTTAAATGAGTATTATAATAACTTAAACGGTCTAAGTCGTTAACTTCACCATTATTATACGTATCGGGCATTGCTGCACCATTTTCGGTTATATAAATAGGCGGTAAGGTGTATGTTTTATTAAGCGATACGAGCAAGTCAGTGAACGATTGCGGATAAATTTCCCACCCCATATCAGTTAGCGGGCCCATAGGTGCAATAGGCTCATAAATGTCAGTAGGGTGCGCTTTATAAACTTGGCGGGTATAAAAGTTAATACCTAAGTAATCAATAGATTGAGAAATTAGTTCCATATCGCCCTCAAGAATCTCAGGCTGATGGTTTAATGGTAATTGATTAATTATATCGGGGTATTGGGCATCAATTATTGGTTTGATATACCACTGATTAAGGTAGTCGTCTGCAAATGCAGTGGCTTTTAAGTCTTCATCACTTTGAGTTAGGCTATAACACGGCGTAAAGTTTAGCACTATGCCATTTAAAGTATTAGGCGAGTTTTGCTTTAATACGCTCATAGCGAGTCCGTGGGCTAATAATAAATGGTGCGCTGCTTTACGACCATATTCTTTACCCACTTTACCTGGGGCATGGATACCAATTTCGTAACCTAAAAACGCACTACAAAATGGTTCATTCAGTGTGGCATAAGAGTGAACGCGATCGCCAAAGGCTTTGGTAATTAAATTTACGTAATGCTCAAAAGCGTAAGCTGTTTGTCTGTTAAGCCATCCGCCTTCATCTTCAAGATGTTGCGGTAAATCCCAGTGGTACAAAGTAACAAAGGCTTTAATATTGCGACGTTTTAGCTCATCTAAAATATCAGTATAAAACTTCACGCCTACAGGATTTAACTTTGCGTCTTGGGTCATCACGCGCGGCCATGAAATAGAAAGCCTGTAAGCATCTACGCCAAGTGACTCAATAAGGTCTATATCATCACGCCAAAGGTTATAGTGATCGCACGCGGTATGACCGTTTGAGCTATCGACTATTTTATTGGGCGTATCGCAAAAAGTGTCCCAAATACATGGGAGACGATCTTGTGATCCGCCTTCTATTTGAAAAGAAGCCGTGGCCACACCGTACACAAAGTTTTTAGATAAAAGCGGTGAATGGGGCGGTAGTGATAATTTTGTCATTAATAACAAACCTTTTGTTGGTCATTTACAGAGAGATCAGCCCTGTGTTTTTATTTAATTAATGCTGTATGCGTGGTACAAAAAATAAAAAGTGTTGAAATATACAGCTTGTTCGTATTTAATTGCATATGAAAGCGCTTACATTTAAGGTTAGTGTTTATTAATTCTTAGGTCAACTCTTTAATGCTTCTGGATGGTTTAAAGACAGCTGAAAACTGCAACAGAGCAGCTTAAGAATAGATTTATAATAATAAAATACGGAGAACACATGGCAAGTTCAGCACCAGTGACAACACACACACAGTCGCAAAACTATCAGGATAAAAATTACAGTTTTGCATTAACTTCTTTAACAACATTATTTTTTATGTGGGGATTTATAACCTGCTTAAATGATATTTTAATCCCACACTTAAAAGCCGTATTTAACCTAACGTATGTACAAGCAATGCTTGTGCAGTTTTGCTTTTTTGGCGCTTACTTTTTAATGTCACTTCCAAGTGGACACATTGTTAAAAAGCTTGGTTATAAAAAAGGAATCGTGGTTGGGCTTTTAATTGCGGCAGTCGGGTGTATATTATTTTACCCAGCAGCGTCTTTACATAGTTATCCTGTCTTTTTATTCGCTTTATTTGTACTTGCCAGTGGCATAACGTTATTACAAGTATCTGCAAATCCTTATGTAAGTTTGTTGGGTTCAGCAAAAACAGCGTCGTCTCGATTAACGCTTACTCAGGCTTTTAACGCGTTAGGCACTACGGTTGCGCCATCATTTGGTGCTCTGTTAATTCTAGACTCAGCGTCAGATGCCTTTTTAACACCGGCTCAAAATGCAGAGTCAGTTCAACTTCCTTACCTCCTTTTAGCTGCAATGCTTATTTTACTAGCCGGTATTTTTGCTTGGCTTAAATTACCAGACATTATGAGCGAGCAAAAAGCAGAAGCCGAAAAATCAGAAGCAATTGAAGGCAGTGCTTGGCAGTATCGCCATCTTGTATTAGGTGCTGTGGGTATATTTATGTATGTAGGCGCCGAAGTGGCAATTGGTAGCTTTTTAGTCAGCTTTTTAGCACAAGAAAATATAGCAGGGCTAAAAGAGCATGTTGCAGCTCATTACATCACTTATTATTTTGGTGGTGCTATGGTTGGGCGTTTTATTGGTGCTGCTGTAATGCAAAAACTACCCGCTGGTAAAGTACTTGGCTTTAACGCAACCATGGCTATTATTTTAGTCATTATTGCCATGAGCACGTCGGGTCAATTAGCAATGTGGTCAATACTATTGGTTGGTTTATTCAATTCTATTATGTTCCCAACTATTTTTAGTTTAGCGTTAAATGGACTTGGTAAGCATACCGCTCAAGGCTCTGGTATTTTGTGTTTGGCGATTGTAGGTGGTGCAATAGTGCCACTTTTACAAGGTGCGCTTGCTGATAGTGTGGGTGTTCAACTTTCGTATGTTTTACCTATTTTATGTTACATATTTATCGTTTTTTACGGCCTACGAGGCAGCAAACCAGTATTAGTGAAGGAGCCATCATAATGAAAACGACTTTTAAACTTAATGCATTAGCAATTGCAACGTTAGTAGGAAGTGTTACTGCATTAAGCGGATGTACTAACGAAAGTAATGTTGAAAAAGTAAATGTTGAAGCGCAATCAAAGCTTGAGAAAATTTGGCCAAAGCTTTCAATTGCAGTGAAAAAAGATCCAGCGATTGAAGCTCAAATTGTCACGTTTTTAGAAAGTATGACGCTTGAGCAAAAAGTAGCGCAAATGATTCAACCAGAAATTCGTGATATTACCGTTGAAGACATGCGCAAATATGGTTTTGGCTCTTACCTTAATGGCGGTGGTGCTTTTCCTAATGGCGATAAGCATGCAACGCCAGAGGATTGGGTTGCACTTGCAGAAAAAATGTATCAAGCATCTATTGATGACTCAGTGGATGGCAGCAAAATTCCAACTATGTGGGGCACCGATGCAGTACATGGCCATAATAACGTAATTGGCGCGACGCTTTTTCCACATAATATTGGTTTAGGCGCGGCTAATAACCCCTATTTAATAGAGCAAATAGCGTCTATTACCGCAGTAGAAGTAATGGCTACGGGAATAGATTGGGTATTTGCACCCACTGTAGCAGTAGTACGAGACGACCGATGGGGCAGAACGTACGAAGGCTATTCTGAGGATCCAAAAATTGTTCACGATTACTCAGCAGCGATTGTAAATGGATTGCAAGGTAAAGCCGATGGCGACTTTTTAAGTGATAAGCGCGTTATTAGCACGGTTAAGCATTTTATTGGCGATGGCGGCACCGTTGATGGGGATGATCAGGGAAATAATATAGACAGCGAGCAATCGCTATTTGATATTCATGCCCAAGGTTATGTTGGTGGTTTGTCGGCGGGTAGTCAATCTGTTATGGCGTCTTTTAATAGCTGGAATGGCGTTAAAAATCACGGTAATAAATACTTACTTACAGATGTATTAAAAACACGTATGGGTTTTGATGGTTTTGTAGTAGGTGATTGGAACGGCCATGGGCAAATTAAAGGCTGTACTAACGAAAGCTGCCCAGAAGCGGTAAATGCTGGCCTTGATATTTTTATGGTGCCAACAGGCGCGTGGAAGCCGCTATATGAAAATACAATAGCACAAGTAAATGCAGGTAAAATAAGTATGAGCCGCATTGATGATGCGGTTGCACGTATTTTACGCGTTAAGTTACGCGCTGGGTTATTTGATAAACCAAGTCCGGCTAAGCGTCTTTACTCAGGTAAAACAGAGCTTATTGGCGCGCAAGCGCATCGCGAAGTAGCACGTCAAGCTGTGCGCGAATCGCTTGTATTACTTAAAAATAAAAATAACCTATTACCTATCGCAGCTAATCAACGCGTGCTTGTTGCAGGTGATGGTGCCGATAATATAGGTAAACAGTCGGGTGGTTGGAGTATTACGTGGCAAGGGACTAATAATAAAAATGCAGACTTCCCTGGAGCAACGTCAATTTACAAAGGGCTTGAAGAGCAAATATCTGCAGCAGGTGGAAGTGTTACTTTAAGTGCTGATGGTACGTTTGAACAACGTCCTGATGTTGCCATTGTTGTATTTGGTGAAGAACCTTACGCAGAAGGGCACGGCGATAAAGATAACCTTGAGTTTGAGCGCGGAAATAAAAAGTCGTTAGCACTTTTAAGCTCGCTAAAAGAGCAAGGCATCCCTGTTGTTTCTGTGTTTATTTCAGGTCGCCCTATGTGGGTTAACAGCGAACTTAACGCATCTGATGCGTTTGTAGCTGCATGGTTACCTGGTACAGAAGGTGCGGGTATTGCTGATGTTTTATTAAAAGCGGCAGACGGCACCATCCAAAATAACTTTAAAGGTAAGCTATCGTTTTCTTGGCCTAAATCGGCGGTACAAACTGCGGTTAATAAAGGCGATGAAAATTACGATCCATTACTTCCTTATGGTTTTGGTTTAACGTATGGCGATAAAAACGTGCTAGCTGACGACCTTGATGAAGACTCTAAACTTGATAACTCAGGGCTTACAAGTATGGATATACTTGTTGGTGCACCTGTAGCACCATGGCGCTTATTGTTAAAATCGGGCGATGAGCTTTTAGATGTATCGAGTAGTACCCATGAATTTGGTGCAATTAAATACCGTACTGAGGACAAAACAGTACAAGAAGACGCGCGCCAATTTAACTTCAGCGGTGCAGAAAAAGCCAGTGCTGAAATAGTAACAAGCTTTGCAGAAGATACCATTGCCTACGTTGAAGCAAACAGTGTGATTAGCTTTGATATTAAATTAAACGAAGCACTAACGAGCGATGTAGCCCTTGCTATGACTTGTTCTGGTGAGTGTGGTGCAAGCATTGATTTAGCAAACGTAGTGGATAAAACTATTGAAAATAAATGGCAGTCAGTATCAATCGATTTAGGTTGTTTTGCTGATAAGGGTGTTAATTTTGCAAACCTAACAAGCCCATTTAGCTTACACAGCAATGGTAAAGCATCAATTTCTGTAGCTAATATTCAGTTTGTACCAAATAAAGCGGACGAGGCTACGCTGTCTTGTAAGTAGTTTATTAACTCTATTGTGTGTATACCAAAGCCCTTCTAATGAAGGGTTTTTTTATGTAGAGGATTAATACTAACCTGCATAAATACTTGAGTAATTTAACGAATTAAATAATTCTTAACATTGTTAATTTAAATTTAGAACAACTAGATACAAAATTTAGCTTAATTTTGGCGCAGTTTATTTATAATGACTAAGTCAAACTTTCTAGGGCTGATTTAATATCAGGGTGATGAAAGCGATAATTATGAGCTTGCGACTTACGTGGGATAACAAATTGCCCAGTGGTTAATAAATCTGACATTTCACCCATTAGCAGTTTAAGTACTGCGGTTGGCATAGCGATAAATGCAGGCCGCGACAATGCATTCCCTAAGCTTTTACTAAACTCGGCATTACTGACCGGGTTTGGCGCTGTTGCGTTAACTGGGCCTGAAATTTCTGGATGCTTAATTATAAAGAGTATTAGCTGAATCATATCGTCAATGTGTATCCATGACATACCTTGCTCGCCGTTACCAATCGGGCCGCCTAAGCATAATTTAAAAGCGGGTAGCATTTTACCTAATGCCCCACCTTTTTTAGCTAAAACAATACCCGTTCGTAAAAGGCACACTCTGGTTTGTTCTGATTGCGCGAGTAAAGCTGCATTTTCCCACTCTTTACAAAGCTGGTGGCTAAATTCGTCGTGTGGGTTTTCAAAAGTTTCGTCAATAAGGTTACTATTTTGTCGGCCATAAAAACCAACGGCACTACCTGATATAAAAGTATGTGGGGAGTGTTACTGGCTTTAATTGCTTCACTAATTTGCTGTGTAACACCAATACGGCTGTCTCGTATTATGTGTTTTTGTTTGTCACTCCAACGTTTATTAACAATCGGTTCGCCAGCTAGATTAATAACAATATCAACGCTGTTAAAATCCACTGAATTAACATTGCTTACGGCTTTAACTTTATGGCCCAATAATACGTTTGCTTTAGTCGGGTTTCGGCTAAGCACAGTAACAGTATTATGGTGAAGTAAAAAAGGGCATAAGTGCTTACCAATTAATCCAGTCGCGCCAGTAACAAATATATGCATTATTAATCCTTACAATAAAATAGTAGCAAGTGATTAAAAAACATACTCGCTAGCAAACAGCTTCAAGTTTATACGTAAAGCATACTTTTATGATCACTTGGTAATTATTTCATTTCATTAGCTTTTGCCTTACACTGGGGCAATATAATTAATAAAAGGATTAGTGAGTTGGCAAATTTAACTGGAGTGAATAAAAGTTTAATAGTTTTTGCTGCCTTGGTCGTTGTACTTGCGGGTATAAAATCAGCAAGTGTAATTATTATTCCATTTATTTTAGCGGCGTTTATTGCCATTATTTGTAATCCATTTATTAAGTTTTTCGCGCGATATCGAATTCCCAAAGGTATTGCTGTTATGTTAGTGGTACTAATTATTGTTGGTTTAGGCGTAAGCTTAGGTGGGCTTGTTGGGCAGTCCATAAACGATTTTTCGCAGCAGCTTCCTGAGTATAAAACACAGCTTAAAGAAGAGTTTGTATGGCTGGTAGATTTAGCATCTCAATACAACATATTGATTAATAAAGAACAGTTAATCAATATGTTCGATCCAGGAAAAATGGTCGATGTAGCCACGGATATGCTCACTGGTTTAGGTGGGGTAATGGCCAACATGTTTTTAATTATTTTAACGGTTGTTTTTATGTTGTTTGAAGGACCGATGCTGAGTAATAAAATACACATGGCCCTTGATGATCCCGATAGTAAAATGAAACAAATAGACCGCTTTTTAGAATCGATAAACTCCTATCTTGCTATTAAAACATTAGTGAGTTTAGCCACCGGTATAATCGCTGCATTTTATTTATGGATTTTAGATATCGATTATTTTGTACTGTGGGGAGTATTAGCGTTTATGTTTAATTACATTCCTAATATTGGATCAATTATCGCAGCTGTACCTGCGGTATTACTTGCCCTTATTACTCAAGGCCCATTAGTGGCAGGACTTGTTGCTGCAGGGTACTTAACAATAAATACGGTAATGGGCAATATTGTAGAACCTAAATTTTTAGGTAAAGGGCTGGGTCTTTCAACATTAGTGGTGTTTTTATCATTAATATTTTGGGGTTGGTTACTAGGCACTGTAGGTATGCTTTTATCTGTGCCATTAACTATGATTGTAAAAATAGGCTTAGAAGCCAGTGCCGAAGGTAAGTGGGTTGCCACTTTATTGGGCAGTGGTGAAGACGCCGCCAAAAATAACTAGTCGCTGTAACTATCAAGGGCTGGATAAATTACAGCTCTTGATTGCTAAAGACTAATTATTGAATTAATAGCTTCGTCAACTGCATTTATTGCACCCTCTAAGTATCCTGCTTCTTGTTTTGCAAATTCACTCGCTACAAAATGAATATTTAGGTTACTTAGCTGCTCACCCAAGCCTGAAAAATTAAATTCAGGGTGTTGTGAAGACTGAGTACGGTCGTCCTCATTGGCTACAAGTTCATCCTCTGCCCAGTCTTTAATAAAGTACCCTGTTGCCTTTTTAGCATCCTGACCATAAAAGTAGCTAAGCTGCTGGACACAGGCTTGAATTAACTGCTCTTTAGTTACTTCGCTTCGTGATAAGTAGGGCACACCTATAAAACCAAATAATGCGGCGTAATTATCATCTTCAGCACTGGCATCGTGAATTTCGACCATAGGGCCGACACTGCTAAAGCATTGTCCTGATAAGTTATTATCACGCCAAAATGCATGTTCAAAAGTAGCTATAAACTTGGCTTGTCCTGCCATCCATGTCGGTACGCTGTTGAGGCGGCTTATGAGTGTTGGAGTAGCCCATTGTTCAGGTGTTAAATGGGCTGTCACCATGCGTGCAGGAATTGCTGACATTAGTTTATTCGTATTGAAGTGTTTTATATTACCTAAATGATTCACTGTAATTTGCCAGCTATCACCGCTCTTTTTAAGCTCAGTGACATTGTGGTTTAACAATACAAAATCTGGATTAAGTTGCTCATACAATGCAGTTATTAAGGTATTCATACCGTGTTTGAGCCTAAATAATTGCATCTCTCCAGCGCCTGCAATTTGTTGTGGTTGCTCTGAATGTGGCGATTGGTATAACACATCGCCTTTGGTGTATTGCTCAAATAGACTTAAGTTGAGTGACTTGATTAGCGCTTGAATTTTTGGCTGGTGAGGAAATATCCATGTAGGGCCCAAATCAAAACTAACACCACTATTTATTGGTGATTGCGCCGAATAAATTCTGCCACCTAATTGCGATTTAGCTTCTAATAATAAATATGGGGTATTAAGTAGTCGCAACTGATACGCACTGTATAAGCCCGCCAGCCCACCACCTATAATAATTACAGGTTTAATCATTTTATTACCTATAAGCAACCGATTAGTAGATTGCTTGTTTTAAAATGGTTTTTTAAGTGCATCAGTAAATTGGTTGATAAGTTGGATTTCACAGATTTTATAACTAATAGCCGCAGTTGTTGCATTAGGGAGTTTTAATAAATAACGCCACTGGCAAGCGCTTTCTATGTATTTTTCATTATTACTAATGCTGCGCATAAATAATGGAAGTATTTGGGTATTACCTGTACTTTCTTGTGATGTAGTGAGTTCGTATTTACGCTTTTGTATCCAACTGCCTTGCACTAGTTTTGCTTTATTTATTTGTGTATCTAGGCATTGGATATAACGCTTAGCTTCATCCGTGGTTGCTTTTTTTACTAAAGTACACGCTTCATCAGCAAAACTGTATTGGCTAATTATTAACAGTACAATTGCAGTTAGCTTTAATAAATTATTACTTTTTATCATTATAATTAAACTCTAAAATAAATTGAGCACCGCCCAAGTTATCAGCTTTAGTGATAGTGAGAGTACCGTGATACGACTTAACTAAATCAGATACAATTGCCATACCCACACCGTGTCCGCTTTCATATGTATCTAGGCGTGTACCACGAGTGAGTAAAGACTCGCGCTTGTCTTCTGGTACACCAGGACCATCATCGCTAATACCAATACACAGAGTTTTACTTTGGACTACTTGTATTTCGACTTGTGAACGACATGCTTTACAGGCGTTATCAATTAAATTACCCAATAGTTCCATTAAATCGGTTTGATCACCTAAAAAGTAGTCTTTATCTGTTACTGTGCAACTAAAAATAATATCTTTATCACGATACACTTTTGCCATAGCACTTAAAATAGAATCGAGAACTGGCTTAATTGGCGTTTGTTTCTTCCAAGTATCAGAGGCACCGGTTGCTGCCCGTTTTAATTGGTGCTCGATCATCACATTAATACGGTCAAGCTGCTCTTGTGCATCTGCATCATTAGCCAGCGGGCTTGATTTCAAAACAGCTAGTGGTGTTTTAAGCGCGTGTGCAAGGTCGCTCAATGAGGCTCTGTAGCGCTCTTTCTGACGTTGTTGAGAATCAAGGAGTAAGTTTAAATCGGACTTAATAGTTTGCAACTCAATGGGGTATAACCCTTTAATTTCTTGGATATCGCCAGACTCGATCGCTTTTATTTCTTTATCAAGTCGTTGCAGTGGCCGCGCACTCCAAATAAAACCAACCGCCATAAGACCCGCGATTGCAATGCCCATTATAAACATCCAATCAACAAGTGTTTGCTTAAAACCGTCCATTAAACGCAGTAGGGCATCGTTACGTTTAACTAATATGAAGCGTGCCTGTTCTGATTGATCTATGTTGTTTAAAATAACAGTAAGGCTAAGTTGCCAGTACGCAGTGTTTTTATATTCAACTCGTCTAAAGTCCGCTGCACCTGCTTTTGTTTCTACTTGCTGAGGTACAAAATTAACGTTAACAGCTGATTCAGAATGCCAAATGGGTTCATCGTCACGATAGATCATTGCGTAGGTATCGGAGTTTAGTCTATTTAACTCAGGCGCTAAAATTGTACTTGGCATAATAATGCCATGCTCAGTAAAGTCGACTTCAGATATAAGCGAGTATAGCTGTGCTTCGAGGGTTTTTTCTGTCGCATCAACAAGTGAAGCGTAATACGCTTTGCCAATTGAATAGAACAGGATTGGGAGTGCGACTAATAAAACAAAGACAAGGATAAATCCTTGCCTTATTTTTAACGATATTTGCGGTATTACCACTGACTTTTAAGCCTGTAACCGCGCCCACGTAGTGTCTCTACTGGGTTTAATACACCTTCAGGGTCAAGTTTCTTGCGTAAACGCAGTACAAATACTTCGATAACATTTGAATCAAGGTCAAAATCTTGATCGTAAATGTGCTCAGTCAATTCTGATTTTGAGATTACTTTTTGCGGGTTTACCATTAAATATTCAAGCACTTTATATTCGTAAGCGGTTAGGCTGAGCTCTTTATCATCAACCCAAACTTGCTGCGAGCGTGTATGGATTTTGATTGGGCCTGCTGTCATTTCTGGATTTGCCTTACCTGCACTGCGACGAATTAATGCATTACAACGTGCAATAAGCTCTTCAACGTGAAATGGTTTTGTAAGATAATCGTCTGCGCCAGCATCTAAACCTTCTACTTTGTCCTGCCAGCGATCACGCGCTGTTAAAATCAGAATAGGGATAGTAATACCTTGTGCACGTGCTTTATTAATCAGTTCGATACCGTCTATTTTAGGTAAACCTAAATCAACAACGGCCATATCAAGCGGATATTCAGTAATATGGAAAAGACCTGCTTCACCATCGTGGCATAAATCCACGCTGTAACGTTCTTTTTCTAAAGCATTACGTAGGTTATCTGCTAAATGTAAATCGTCTTCTATAACTAAAATTCGCATCGGTTAATCCTTTTTTACTTCGCCAGTTTTTTTATTTATATGTAAATCGACGACATGGCCGTCAGATTTGAGTATTCGCACTGTATAAAAGTCAGTTTGTTCAGAAATCTTAAACGTTTTACCGTTAATGGTTTTTTTGCGAGTATTACAGCCTTCTTTTTGCTTACTTCAGCTTTAGCCGTTGGATTTGTGGCTGTTGTATTTACTTGAGAAAAGCTAGCAAAGCTAGTACAAGCAATAAAAGTAAGACTTAATAATATGCGCATGATAGAACCCCTAGACCAAACACACTTAGTTTAATTAACTAAGTTACTAAAATTCAAGTAAAAACACTAAATTAGCTTTTACTTTAACAATTTTAATTAAAAACCCGTGAACAAACCCTGAACTATGTTAATAAGCGATTATTTATAGTTAAGCAGGGAAAACTTTTTTAAATGGTTTAACAACAGTATTTTCATATACGCCTGCGGCAACATACGGATCAGCCGCAGCCCATTCACGCGCGGCTTCTATTGAATCAAACTCAGCCACAACGAGTGAACCGGTAAAACCAGCCTCTTGAGGATCTTCACTGTCAACTGCTGGAAAAGGACCTGCAGTAAATAAGCGATTTTGTGAATCAAGCTCATTAAGACGTTCCAAGTGTGCTGGGCGTGCTGCTTTTCTAAGCTCTAAGCTGTTTTCAACATCTGTTGAGTGAATCATGTACAACATAAGAAATCTCATAAAAATTGTTAAATTTGATTAACGCAATACTATCACAGCGTTGAAAATTGGTGAATTAAAAGCGTATTTAGGCAGGTTTACACTTCGATTTTATTTTTACACTGTATTTGCTTGAAAATATCTGTGTAACACTGGTAGAGTCGCTGAAATATACAAAATAATAAAAAGGTTTTATGCATGAGCGATAATAGAGAGCGATTTAGTTCCCGTCTCGGATTCATACTAGCGGCAGCAGGTTCTGCTGTGGGTATTGGTAATTTAGTTGGTTTTCCTGTTTCTGCTACCAAAAATGGTGGTGGCGCATTTTTATTAATTTATGCTTTATTTGTCGTATTCATTTGCTTACCTGTCATGATGGCTGAAATGGCAATGGGCCGTAATGCTCAAAAAGATCCACTCGGCTCGTACAAGTTGTTGGCAAACAATGACAAAAAGTGGAAGTTTGCAGGATTTTTAGCTGTGCTTACACCATTTATGATTGCAGTGTTTTACATGGTAATTACAGTGTGGATTTTCGGCTACTTAATGCAAACTGGTTTGGGGAATTTAGATTTACTCGCTGAACCTAGCCATTTTGGTGTTTTTATTAATAGCTACACTGTTTTTGGTTACATGGCGGTAGTGGTAATTATTGTTAACTTAATTTTATTAGGGGGTGTTAAGCAAGGCATAGAAAAAGCCGCTAAATTTCTGATGCCAGCACTTCTAGTCATGCTTCTTGCTTTAGTTATTTATGTATTAACACTTGATAATGCAATGGCAGGTGTTAAATATTATATTATCCCTGATTTTTCTAAAATGAGTGCAAGCGTACTTAATGGGGCGCTAAGCCAAGCATTTTTCTCGTTGTCGTTAGGTATGGGTATATTAATGACTTACGCGTCGTATATATCTAAAAAAGATGACATTGTAAGTAGTGCAAAAATGGTAGCAATTACTGACTCGTTAGTCGCCTTTGTCGCAGGTCTTATGGTGTTACCGGCTATATTTAGTTTTGATCCAAACACAGACCCATCAGCACTTTCTGATTCGTCAGTGTCGATGATTTTTGTGTACTTGCCGAAAATATTATTAGCACTGCAAAATGATATCGGATACGTAGGCGCATCAATTGTAGCATTCTCGTTTTTCTTGTTGGTATTTTTTGCTGCAATTACGTCATTGGTATCTATTGTTGAAGTACCGACAGCCACATTAAGCGACCGCAAAGGAATTAGCCGTAAAAAAGCATTGGGTATTTTAACACTTACAACTGGCGTGCTAACTATTTTATGTACTATGTCGTTTGGTATGATTGACAGCCTTACCTCGTTTACCAGTTATGGCGGTGTAAATAAGAGCTTTTTCGATATTATTGTTGATGTATTCTACGACACAATTTTACCGCTTAATGGCTTAATGGTGTGTTTGTTTGTAATGTACCGCTGGAAAAAAGCACGTTTAACACAAGAGCTAAGCTTAGGCTCGCCTAATTATGCTGGTAGCTTAATGGAAAAATACGTTAATTTTTCACTTTCAACGTTTATTCCAATTATTTTAGCGGTAATATTTATAAATACAGTCGCGACTAAGTTTTTTGCTCTAAAAATATTTGGCTTTTAAATACAGACCCAATTATATAAGCCGTACTTGTTGCGGCTTTTTTGTATGTAAATTTAAATAAAGGTTACTTTAATTAAATGCGCCTGAGTCGAGATAGCTGCCAATGCCAAGGGTAAACATCCAAAGCCCCCATAAGCTATGCTCAATAACGCACACAAAGGTTGAGCGGCTTTTTGCGTAGGTATAAGCAAACAGTAAGCCACCTAAAAATGCTAAGGCTACTGCAATCCAATTTGCATACACAATATGCGCCAACGCAAATACACTCGCACTAACTACAATACGCACTGCTTTTTTTGGCATGATGCGTTTATAACGATGAAAAAAATACGTTCTGAATATTAATTCTTGAGGAATAATCGACAGTATTGGGTAGAGCACCAACAGTAAAAGCCAATCATTAAACGAGTTACGGGGAAGGGTAAACCAGTTTCCCTGATGAATAATCCCGTAAAACATGCCTGAGAACAGCGCACCTAAAAAAGAAGCTAAACACACGCCTTTTAACAGCAGAAAATTGTCCAAGGCTTGTAAGCCTAAACCGTTTAAAATGGGGATCGCCTAGTAGCAACATACAACACACACTCATAAGTATAATAAGCGCAGGGATAAGCCAATTAGCTAAATGCTCGCGTAATCCAAAACCCAACAAGGGCAGCAATATAAAAATGAGGGTAAATTCAAACCAGCGGTATTGATTAGCGTTCAAGGTCGTCTCAACTTGCTTTTTTTAATAAGCTAGCAAGCTAAGACGACACTTTTATGACGAGGGGGCTTACTTTACAGGCTCTTCTTCATCAGGGAAGTATTTATATAAGGCGATAATAGTGGCAAAAATGCTTACAAAAGTAATACCCATTAAACCAAACACTTTAAAGTTAACCCAAAAGTCGAGCGAAAAATTATACGCAATATAAATGTTTAGTGCCGCTATACCAGCAGTTATAGCAACCCACATTAGGTTAAGCTTATCCCATAATGGTTCTGGGACAACAATGGTTTGCTTTGTATCATTAGCGTTTTCGAGGATTGAGCTAAGCGCTTTTTTAACGAGATTTTTATTAAGTACATAACGGCTAACAAGTAACGTTAAACTTAAACCTGCATATATCAGTGTTGCTTTCCATTTAATGTATTGCTCATCATGAAGTACCAGCGTTAACGTACCAAACACAGCCGCAATGCCAAAAAATATCCAATGGCGAGTAGGCACATTGCCATGTTTAAAGTAGCTATAAGCAACTTGAATAAGCGTAGTGGCCATTAATAAACCAGTAGCCCAGTAAATATCGACGAGTTTAAACACTGCAAAAAACAGTATGAGTGGAATGTATTCAATTAATGCGTGCATATACTACCTAAATTATACAAAAAAGAGTCAAAGGCTTTTTACCACATAAAGCTTAGCAACTACAAGGTTGACTTGTTGCCCTGTAACCCTTAGCCTGCGTGGCTTTATTACCAATTTGGTTTGGTATTTTTCATATCATCATATTCCCACGCTTAACCAACACTGATTTGGCGTGTATTTAGGAGCCTAAAATGAATAAAGCAGAACTCGTTGCTGCCATTGCACACAAAAGTGAATTAACAAAAAAAGATGCTCAAGCGGCACTTTCAAGCTTGCAAAAAGTCATTACTAAATCGCTTTCTGAGGGCGATCAAGTTCAAATTAATGGCTTTGGTACCTTTGCGCTAAGTTATTACCCAGCGCGTACTGGGCGTAACCCACAAACAGGGGCTGCAATTGAAATAGAAGGCGCAAATAAAGCGGTTTTTAAACCCGCGAAAGCGTTAAAAGATCTGCTTTAAATTTATTTAAGGTTTTAAACCTCGTATTGATAGATAAGTTACATGAGCGCGAAGTAAATTCGCACCTACGGGTATATGCTGTAGTTCAGGATTACACGTCGCGTTTAATGGCTTTAAATTACATGAGCGCGAAGTAAGCGCACCAATGTGGAAATATGTTGTAGGTGAGGTTTTACACCTCGCTTTTGGTGGTGTTAAATTACATGAGCTGGAAATAAAGTGGCACTTATGTACATTATTCATAATCTCTAAATAATTTACATGGTAGCATAACTCTATTTCAATTTACTCCTTTATTTTCAATTGCTTGTTATCGGCACGCATCGTGCTTTTTTAATTGTGTATTTTAAATATACCTTTTAAGAAAATAAGGAGATCTCAATGAGTACATTACAAACAAGCACACGTTTACAAGGCAAAAAAATTGCAATTTTAGCCACTGATGGATTTGAGCAAAGTGAGCTTTTATCTCCGCGCAGCGCATTACTTGATGCTGGTGCAAACATCGAAATAGTATCAATTAAAGAAGGCCAAATTACTGGCTGGGATGAAGACAAGTGGGGCGATAAAGTAACAGTAGATAAATTAGTTACAAATGCAGACCCTGCTGATTACGACGCGCTTATGCTTCCTGGTGGTTTATTTAATCCAGACAGTTTACGCCAAGATAAAGATGCTAAAGCATTTATTGATGGCTTTTTTGGCGCAGAAAAAACAAACCCGTTGCTGCTATTTGCCATGCGCCGTGGTTGTTAGCTGAAATTAATAAATTGCGCGACCGTACCATTACCTCTTTCCCTAGTATTAAAAGCGATTTAATTAATGCAGGTGCTAATTGGGTTGACCAAGAAGTATGTGTAGATAAAGGTTTAGTAACAAGCCGAAGCCCAGCTGATTTGGAAGCATTTAATGCTAAATTTATTGAAGAGATTTTAGAGGGTAAACACCAAGCTCACTAATTTGCTTTTCAAAAACAAAAAAGGGCATTTAAATGCCCTTTTTTAATGTGTAAATTTACACTTTTTATAATGCGGTTGCGGCTTTCATTTCACTAACAAATGCTTTTAACTGCGTTGTCATTGCGTCTAAATCGTTAAGGTTAGCTTCAATAATTTTAACTACAGCAGAGCCTGAAATAGCACCTGCTGCGCCTGCGTTAAGTGCGGCTTTTACATCATCTGGTGTTGAAATACCAAACCCTAAAAGAGCAGGAGCTGCATGGTATTCTTTTAATTTAGTGACAATATTACCCGCTGGCATTTGTGCTTTAGTATCGGTACCGGTAACACCAGCGCGCGATAGTAAATACGTATAACCACGACCGTAAGAGGCGCATTGGCGAAGTGTGTCGTCATCCGCATTAGGTGTTGCAATAAAAATTGGGTCTACACCGTTATCCATTGCCGATTTTCTAAATATTTTAGATTCATGCAGAGGCACGTCAGCCACTAAAATAGAGTCTACACCTACCGCTTTTGCATCTTTGTAAAATGCTTCTATGCCGCGCTTAAAAACAAGGTTTGAGTAAAGCAATAATCCAATTGGAATATCGGCGTTATACTCGCGTATCTCTTTAATAATATCAAAGCAATCTTGCGTGTTAATGTGCACATCAAGTGCGCGAATATTAGCTTTTTGAATTACAGGACCATCCGCAATCGGGTCCGAAAACGGAATACCAAGCTCAAGCGCATCAGCGCCGCCGTCAATTAGGCTTTTAATAATCGCAACACTTTGCTCTTTACCTGGGTCGCCAATTGTTACAAATGGTACAAACGCACCTTGTTTTTGCTCGTTAAGCGCTGCAAACATTTTGCCGTAACGATCCGTTTTTACTTGGCTCATAGCTGACCTCTTTCAGTTAGTACATTGTGAACGTGTGCTAAATCTTTATCGCCGCGACCACTTAAATTAATCACTAAAACGCTTTCCTCGGTTTGCTCTTCTGCGTACTTAAGCGCATAAGCTAACGCATGGCTTGATTCAAGCGCCGGAATGATCCCTTCGTTTTTAGCAAGTGATTGAAACGCATCAAGCGCTTCTGTATCGGTAATACCCACGTATTGAGCGCGACCAGTTTCGTGTAAAAATGCGTGCTGAGGACCAACCGCAGGGTAATCAAGACCCGCTGATACAGAGTAAGACTCTTCAATTTGGCCATCGTCGTTTTGCATAATATACGTATAAGTACCGTGTAATATGCCTTTGGTGCCTTTACAAATTGTTGCACCGTGCTCATTTGTATCAAGACCTTTACCAGCAGGCTCAACACCAATTAATTTAACGCCTGGTTCGTCAATAAAGTCAGTAAACATACCAATCGCGTTTGAACCACCACCAACACAAGCAATAACAGCGTCAGGTAAACGACCTTCTGCTTTAAGTACTTGTTGTTTGGCTTCTTCACCAATAATTTTTTGATACTCGCGTACAATTGTTGGGAATGGGTGTGGACCTGCAGCTGTACCTAGTAGGTAGTGCGCGTCTTGGTAATTTGCTGACCAGTCACGCAGCGCTTCATTTACTGCATCTTTTAATGTGCCAGAACCCGCTGTTACCGGAATAACCTCTGCGCCCATTAACTTCATTCTAAATACGTTAGGTTGCTGACGCTCAACGTCTTTTGCGCCCATATAAATTCGACATTTTAAACCCAGTAGTGCACATGCAAGCGCGGTTGCAACACCGTGTTGACCAGCACCGGTTTCAGCAATTACTTGTTTTTTACCCATGCGCTTTGTAAGTAACGCCTGGCCAAGTACTTGGTTGGTTTTATGTGCGCCGCCGTGTAGTAAGTCTTCACGCTTTAGATACAGTTTTACTTTTGGGTTTTTAACTAAATTGCGCGTTAAAGTAAGTGGGGTAGGACGACCCGCATACTCGTTTAATAATTTACTTAGCTCTGCCTGAAACTCAGGATCTTTTTGTGCTTTGTTAAATTCATTTTCTAACTGCTTAAGCGCAGGGACAAGTAACTCGGGTACAAACATACCGCCAAACTCGCCAAAATAAGCTGGATTTTGCATTTTAACCTCAATAATTTCTGATGCTTGTAAAAGCATTATGTAATTTGTTAGGGCACTTTTTACCCGCAGATTCTTCAACGCCTGAGTTTAAATCAAGGCCTAGGGCACCTTTAAAAAGCGCATCTTCAATATTGTCTGGATTTAAGCCTCCAGCGAGCATAAATGGTGTAGTTCCACCGCTAAGCACCGACCAATCAAATGCTTTACCTGTACCGCCAGCTTGTGTATCGCTGTGAGTATCGTAAAGGTGTCGATCAACCCCATTTACAGGCGTTGGCAATGCATCTTTTATTGCTTGAGCTTTCCAAATTTCGCAATTAGTTGGTAACTGTGTACGCAAGTCAGCAATGTAATCGTCACTTTCTTGACCATGTAATTGAACTGCCGCTAATTTTAGCACACTTGCGTATTGAGCAACTTGCTCAATGGGGGCATCTACAAATACACCAACAAAATTAAGTGGTGCGCTTTGGCTCAGCTCTCTTGCACAATCTAAATCGACATAGCGAGGCGATTTAGGATGAAAAATTAAACCGCCATAAACAGCACCGTTTTGATATGCCGCTTGTGCATCTCGGCTACGTGTTAAACCACATACTTTATTGTCACCTAAAATAACACGGCGACATGCTTGCTCTAAATCACGCTCGCCCATAAGTGAGCTGCCAATTAAAAAGCCATCGCATAGAGGAGCTAAACGTTTTACGTCATGATGGGTGTAAATACCCGATTCCGAAATAACCACTTTATCAGCCGGAATAAGCTTTCGTAGTTTTTCAGTAGTGGCTAAGTCGGTGCTTAAATCGCGTAAATCGCGGTTATTAATACCAATAATTTGTGCATCAAGCGCAAGTGCGCGGTGTACTTCTTCTTCATTACTTACTTCGGTTAACACCGACATATTAAGTGAATCGGCAACAGCATGCAGTGCTTTATAGCTTTCGTCATCGAGTACCGAAAGCATCAGTAATATAGCGTCACCACCATATATACGTGCCATATACACTTGGTACTCGTCTATAAAGAAGTCTTTACAGATAAGCGGTTGTTCTACTTGGCTGCGCACAAATTCAAGATAATCAAAACTGCCTTGAAAATATTTAGCATCAGTTAACACACTCATGCAGGTAGCATATTTTTTATAAACTGAAGTAATTTCAGTTAAATCAAAAGGCTCTCTAATTAACCCTTTTGAAGGCGATGCTTTTTTACACTCTAAAATAAACTGTGTGCCAGGTGCTGCAAGTGCTTTATAAAAGCTACGGCTTGTAGGCACCGCAAGGTGTTTAAAGCTTTCAAGCGGACGTGCGGCTTTACGCTCAATGAGTTCCAATTTTTTATCAGCAACAATTTTGTCTAATACATTAGCCATTACTTACCTCAATAATTGCATTTAGTGTGTTCATGGCTTGCCCTGAACTTAATAATGTTTGTACTTGTTTTGCTCCTTCTTTTAGCGTTGCTGCTTTACCTGTTAGGTATAAAAGGGCAGCTACGTTAACCACAATAGCAGCATTATGTGCATCTGTGCCTTTGCCTTGTAAGATGGCGAGGCTAGCATTTGCATTGTATTGTGGGCCTTCACCAGCGAGTTGTTCAAGTGAATAGTTTGCAAGGTCGAAGTCGCTTGGGTTTAGTGTGTACTGCGTAATCTCTCCATTATTTAGCTCAACTACCGTTGTTGGGCCGTGTAGGGCTATTTCGTCAGTGCCCGAGCCGTGAACAATCATAGCGCGCTTTGTGCCAAGGGTTTTAAGTGTTTGTGCCATTGGCATACACAAAGCTTCGTTATACACACCTAACAATTGCACTTCAGGTGCTGCAGGGTTAGCAAGCGGGCCTAAAATATTGAAAATAGTGCGTGTTTTAAGCGATGTGCGTACGCCCATCGCATGGCGTACGCCACTGTGATAGTGCGGTGCAAACAAAAAGGTAAAATTGGTTTGCTCAAGACATTTTGCTGCTTGCTCTGGGCTCATATCTATATTAATGCCCAAGGCTTTGAGTAAATCGGCTGAGCCTGAATTACTCGATACACTGCGATTACCATGTTTTACCATGTTAATACCAGCAGCAGCGGCAACAATTGCTGACGTTGTACTTATATTAATTGTGTTTGAGCCATCGCCACCAGTGCCACAGCTATCGGCAAGTTGCGTACTGCTGGTAGTAAAAGCAACAGCGTTTTCGCGCATTGAGGCTGCAGCACCTGCTATTTCATCGCTTACTTCGCCTTTAATTTTAAGGCTTATTAGTAGGGCGGTTAGCTCAATCTCGCTCATGTTACCTTGCATTATTTCATCAAACAGTGCTTTGGCGTCTGCGTAGCTTAATGATTGCCCTGTAATTAGTTGTTCAATAGCGTGTTGAACATTTATGGGTTGTTCTGGTTGTGTACTCATAATGTCCTCTTTTATTTGGCGCGTGTTAAGTAAGCGACACTTTGCTGAAGTAGCATTGCGCCGTTTGGCGTCAGTATTGATTCTGGATGAAACTGGTAACCCAATGCGTTGTCATCATGATGATAAATAGCCATTGGGATATCTTCGTACTGGGCAATAACCTTTATATTATCAGGCACTTTTGTTGCCATTAATGAATGGTAACGTGCTACAGGCATTGTATTGCCCATACCATCAAATACAGGGTGCTCGCCTAATTTAATAATTGAAGACTTACCATGTACGGTTTCACCCGCGTGACCGATTACTCCGCCATAGCTTTGTGTTAACGCTTGTTGGCCTAAACAAATGCCTAACATTGGGAAGTGGCCTTTAGAGAGCTCGATAAGCTCCATTAAACAGCCTGCATCGCTTGGTGTGCCAGGACCTGGGGAAAGTACTAAGAGTACTTGTCCTTGCTCTTGGCGCATTTTATTAAAAATAACCTCAGCGCTAATGTTGTTTCTGTAAACAACCAGTTCGCAGCCAAGCATCGTAAGCTCATCAACAAGGTTATATGTAAATGAGTCAAAGTTATCTAAAAAATAGATTTTAATAGGATTCGTTTTACTCATTTTATACCGCCTTATACGTAGATTTTATGGCGGTGATAACCGCTTGTGCTTTAGCGCGAGTTTCGTTTGCTTCTGAAATAGGATCAGAGTCAAACACTACACCGGCACCTGCTTGCACGTAGGCTTTGTTATTTTTAACAAAAGCTGAGCGAATAACAATACAGCTATCCATTGCGCCATCACCGGTTAAGTAACCTACTGCGCCGCCATAGCTGCCACGGCGCTTACCTTCAGTTTGACGAACAAGCTCAGCAGCACGAACCTTTGGTGCACCAACAAGCGTGCCCATGTTCATACACGCTTGGTAAGCATGCAATGCATCAAGCTCGGGTTTTAGTGTGCCAACAACGCGTGACACTAAATGCATTACTTGTGAATAGCGGTCTACTTTTAATAGCTCTTTGGCAAAACGAGTACCTGCAACACTAATGCGGGCTACGTCGTTACGCGCTAAATCAACGAGCATTAAATGCTCGGCGCGCTCTTTTTGATCGTTTCTTAGTTCCAACTCAATGCGGCTGTCTAGGTCTGGGTTTATTTGCCCGTTAGTAAATTTGCCGCGCGCTCGAGTACCAGCAATTGGGTATACTTCTACTTGCTGATTACTTACGTCGTACTTAAGGGCCGACTCAGGAGACGCGCCAAATAAAGCAAAGTCTTCATCGCGCATATAAAACATGTAAGGGCTTGGGTTTTGCTTTTTAAGCTGGCTATACGCATGTAAAGAATCAGGGCAAGGTAGTGAAAATGTACGCGACGGCACTACCTGAAAAATATCACCATCTACAATGTTCTTCTTAAGCTTAACAACTTGCTCGCAGTAAGTGTCATCGTCTATATCAACGCTTACCTCACATTCGCCACTTTGCATTTCCGCACTAAATTCTGCTGCGTTATCGCAAAGTGTATTTAATCGTTCTAACTCTTTACCTACTTCAAAGCAGTTAGCGTGTACGTCTGGGCCATTAAATACATTACCAATGAGCTCAGTTGTTTGCTTTTGATGATCAATAAGAACTAAGGTTTCGGCTAAGTAAAATACGTAATCTGGGCAGGTGTTTTCGCCATCAGGTACATCACTTAATTGCTCAAAGTTTGCCACCATATCGTAAGCAAATACGCCGCCTAAAAATACCGAAAATGGATTGTTGGTTGTGCTTTTAATACTGTTGATACACGTACGTAGTGCGCTAAATGCGTTATCAGCAACGAGCTTGCTCGCTTCGTCAGTATCGCCGCTAGTGTCTAAATAACAAAGGGTAAGTGTTTCGCCGTCTAAAGTGGCATCACAGCTTTTAACATTTGCCTGCAAGTAGCTAAGTAGTTGTTGCCCATTATTAGATTGAGCATTAATAGTGACTGTTTTATCTTGGCATACGATGCGCAGTGCACAGTCGACTAAAATTAAACTTTTTACACTGTCTTTAGAATCAATCTCAGCCGATTCAAGCAGTAGTGAGTTAGGCTTATCAAGTGCCGCGTATAATGCAAGAGGGCTACTAATATAGTCGCGTACTTGCGTAATGCTTGTTACTTCGCCTGGTGTGGTAGTTATATGACTAAAAATCAAACCTCATTCCCTCAAAAAATTAAACCCCGCAGTGCTTTTGCAATGCGGGGTTTGAATAACGATATCTAAATTACAAACAGATCATTACCGTCCCGCTATATCAGGCGCCACCACCAACGATGTGTAAGAGTAAGACCGTTATTCATGTTTTTCTGCCTCAAAATTTATTAAATATTGTTAACGTATATGTTTCGTAAAATTTAGTTATAAAAAAACCCGCATAGTTGCGGGTTTTGAATTTTTGCTAGACACGACAATTCATCACCCGAAAATTACGAGTGCCACCACCAAATAGTGTTTAAGTTTGAATTGATCATTATTGTTAATTCTTAATGTGTCTGAAAGTGGCTACAGTAAAACGTATCTTATGCTTTTGTGTCAAGTGTTTATTTAAAACAATTTAGTCAAAAAAGTTGTTATACTTACATAAACACCAGTAACCCTTAATTTTAAGCAGTTTTCTTTTGATAAAATACGATTTACATAGCCATACTACACATTCAGACGGGCGTTTAACGGTTGAAGAATTATTGCATCGCGCTGTTGATAAAAATATTGATGTGTTTGCTATTACCGATCATGACACTGTGGCGGCTATTAAGCCTGCTCAGCAATTTATTGAAGCAGAAAACTTACCGCTTTCATTAATAACGGGTACCGAAGTGTCTACCAAATGGGAAAGCTTCGAAATTCATATTGTAGGTTTAAATATTGATATTAATAATATTGACCTTACCTCTTTATTATCGGCTCAGCAGCAAAAGCGAGAAGAGCGTGCACTAGAAATTGGCGCACGCCTTGCAAAAAATGGTTTTAATGGCATTTACGAGCAAGCTAAAGAGCTGGCAAAAGACGCGCAAATTACGCGCGCACATTTTGCACGTGCCCTTATTGAGCGCGGTGTAGCTAAAAATTTCCCGGGTGTTTTTAAAAAGTACTTAGGGCGCGGCAAAACAGGCTACGTACCTAGTTGCTGGTGCACCATGCAAACCGCTGTAGAGGCAATACATGCCGCTGGTGGTGTTGCTGTACTTGCTCACCCAAGTAGCTATCAAATGTCAAACAAGTGGCTACGCAAATTATTAGTAGAATTTAAAAGTGTAGGAGGAGACGCAATGGAAGTTGCACAACCTCAACAGGCGCCAAGCGAACGTCAATTTTTAGGTGAACTCAGCCGTGAGTACGAACTACTTTGCTCGCAAGGGTCTGATTTTCATTTTCCGACAAGCTATTTAGAGCTTGGCAAAAATTTATACTTACCGAAAGACTGCCAAGGTGTTTGGCAAGTTTGGGAAGGACAAGAAGGGGCATTAACATGAGTCAATTATTCCATATTCATCCTGATAACCCGCAACCAAGACTGATTAGTCAAGCCGTTGATATTATTAAACAAGGCGGCGTTGTTGTTTACCCAACAGATTCGGGCTATGCCATTGGCTGTAACATTGGTAATAAGCAAGCCAAAGAGCGCATAGAGCGTATTCGTGGTATTGAAAAAAACGATAATTTTACGCTAGTTTGCCGTGATTTATCGGAGCTATCTACTTATGCACGTGTAGATAACCAGCTATTTAGATTAATTAAAAATAATACGCCAGGGCCTTATACCTTTATTTTTAAAGGCACAAAAGAAGTCCCTAAGCGTTTATTAAACGACAAGAAAAAAACCATTGGCATGCGTGTAATTGAACATCCAATTGCTTGTGCGTTACTTGCCGAACTTGGCGAGCCGCTAATGTCGTGTTCTTTAATTTTACCAGGGCAACAATTTACAGAATCAGATCCTGATGAAATATTAGAGCGATTAGATAAGCACGTTGATTTAATTATTCACGGTGGTTACTTGCCAGAGCAAGCAACCACAGTAATCGATTTGTCAGAAGATGAAGTTCAAATATTACGTGTTGGCTGTGGTGATACAAGCCCGTTTGAGTAATAACAAGTGAGCGAAAATACTGCTGATACAAAAAGTAGTGAAAAGCCAGTGCAGCAAAAGCTGCCACTGGCTTTTTTGCATGGTAAAGCGGTTGTAGATAAACCCGAAGACTTATATATTCCGCCCGATGCGCTCGAAATAATATTAGAAACCTTTGAAGGCCCGCTCGATTTACTGCTTTATTTAATTAAAAAGCATAAGCTTGATGTGCTCGACCTTTCTATTTTTAGTATTACAGAGCAGTATGTAAGTTACGTTGAAATGATGACCGAGTTTCAACTCGAACTTGCCGGTGAATATTTAGTTATGGCCGCGTTACTTGCACAAATTAAGTCGCGCTTATTACTTCCTGTACACGAAGAGCTTGAAGAGGAAGAAGACCCTCGCGCTGAGCTTATTAAACGTCTACAAGAATATGAGTTATTTAAAAAAGCCGCCGAAAACCTCGATGATATCCCCCGTGTTGGGCGTGATATTTTTATAGCGCATGCCGCTATGCCAATAAATGAAGACACAAGTCAAAACCTCCCCGATATTGAACTTAAAGACTTAATGCTGGCGCTGAGTGATGTAATGGCGCGAGCAAAAACGTTTGAACATCATCAAATTACTGCCGAAGTACTCTCAACCCGAGAGAGAATGAGCCAAATATTACAACAGCTATCGAAAGCAAATTCAGCAGTGGTGTTTAATGCGCTTTTTACGCCTGATGAAGGGCGTAGTGGTGTGGTAGTTAGTTTTATAGCCATGCTTGAACTCATTAAAGAAGGACTTGTTACTTGTTTGCAAGTAAGCCCAGAGAGCTTAATTTATGTCAGCTTGAGCGAGCAATCCACTCTATAAACTTATCTGTTTAATCCTCAACTTCTAAAACTGACTTTAATTATCAAAGTTCTGTGCGTATACGCACGTAAAGTGTTTGTAAATGTTATTTTCATTTAAGGCTATGCACTATATTGTAACGTCATAGCATTATAGGACGTTACACATGTTTAAAAATACACCTTCATCTTACGGACTTGTCGCCATTATTTTACATTGGCTCATGGCGTTGACTATTTTTGGCCTGTTTGGTTTAGGTTTATATATGGTTGAGCTTACTTATTACGATAGCTGGTATAAAGGCTCGCTCGATTTACATAAAAGCATTGGTATTACGCTTGTCGCCGTATTTTTATTTAGAATTTTATGGCGTGCTTTATCTACACAACCTAAACCATTAGGTGAAAGTAAAGGCATGAACCAATTAGCACATACTGCGCATATTGCTATGTATATTATTTTGGCTGTTATTGTTGTTGCAGGGTATTTAATATCAACCGCAGACGGGCGTCCAATAGAAGTATTTACTTTATTTAATGTATCAGCGCTTGATTTTGCCTTTGATGACCAAGCCGATATTGCAGGAAAAGTACACTATTACGGCGCGTGCACATTAATCGGGTTTGCAGTATTGCATGCACTAGGGGCGTTAAAACATCACTTTATCGATAAAGATAAAACCTTAATTAGAATGATCAAACCATTAAAGGATGATTAAAATGAAAAAATTATTAGTAAGCACAGCCGTTTCGGCTGCAATGATGTTATCGGTAACAACTGCTAATGCAGCCGACTACGTAATTGACACAAAGGGTGCTCATGCATTTGTAAACTTTAAAATTAAACATTTAGGTTACAGCTGGTTACATGGCCGTTTTAATACCTTTGATGGTAAATTTAACTACGATGCTAAAAACCCTAATGCGTCGCAAATTATGGTTAATATAGATACAACAAGCCTTGATTCTAATCATGCCGAGCGCGATAAACACCTTCGTGGTAAAGAGTTTTTAAATGTTGATAAATACCCAACAGCGACGTTTAAAAGCACCAGTATTAAATTTGAAGACGATTCAGGTCAAGTAACAGGTGATTTTACGCTGCATGGTGTAACCAAAACCATTACTTTTGAAATTGATAAAGTGGGTGAAGGTAAAGATCCATGGGGTGGTTACCGTGTAGGCTTTGAAGGTGAAACAAGCCTTAAGCTTACCGACTACGGTATTGATTACAATTTAGGGCCAGCCTCTACCCATGTAGATATAGGTTTATTTATTGAAGGTATTCGTCAGTAATATATAAAATACTTAATTATAAACAATAAACAGCGTCATTTTTAATGGCGTTTTTTTCTATAAATACTTATTTTTTTATACGCTCTTGCAATAAAGGCCTTAAATGCTCTGGCAACCAGCGCATTAGCACATCATTATAAGCTGGTGTTTTTTTATTACTTTGAGCTGCTCATTAAGCATTGCTATATCTTTTGCACCTTGCTCATTTTTAGTGCAACCAATAAAGCCATAACTTAACGCAGGGGATTCGATTAACGGTCGTTGTGTTAAATTTTTATCAAAATTCATTAATTTAGCTAAATAATAATGTTCGCTTGGGTAACCCAATAAAATATCAATCCGTTTTAAATTAAGCATATAAGTAAGGCTCGCTAAGCTGTCGCGAGTAGGTCTTATTACTAAATCTATATCGGGAGTTGTGTTTATAACCGAATCTATCTCTTTTCCATAAGAACGACTCATTGATATGCCGAGTGTTAGCTTTTTATCACGTATTAAATCTAATAATGACACTTCAGACGCATCAGGCAATTCAAGTGCGTCTGCAAGCTTGCTATGCATAGCAACAGAAGGTGATAGGCCTGTAGTTGAGCTTTCGTCTGTAAAGTAAATATGCTTTTTTCGGTAATCATTTTTATAAAGAGATAATGCGCAAGTATTATTGGACGTATTTGATAGCTCTTGGATTACTTTTCCCGAAGGGATGATAATTTGATTAAAGGTAATAGCGGGTAGTTGTTTTTCAAGTAGGGATATAATGCTTTCATCGCGGCCTTGGTGTTGATATTGGCCATTTAAAATGTAGTACGGTGCAAAGTCGTGCGTTAACCAATTAATGGTTTTAGCATTACTTACAGGGCTTACAAAACAAAACATTAAAAAAAGTATACATAAACGGAGCATTACAGCAGTTGCCAATAATTATTATTGTAAAACTATTGTAACCATTAAAGGGCTAAAAAGTAAAATGCCAGCAACGAGGCTGGCAAAATATATTTTCAATAATCACAATAATAAAAAGCAATTAAAGTTTTGTTTAACTAGCTTTTAGCCATTTAACAAATTGGCGTGCATCACTCGCTTTTTGAAATAATGCATTTTTTAAACCTTGTGTATCACTAAAGATTACACGATGTTTGTTTACTGAAATTGATTGCACTGGATGTGCAATTTGGATCATAGACCCATTATATTTATAAGACATAATAAAACTCACTTTATTCTTGTTATTTATTCTGCGCTATATTTTATAGCTTCGTGCAGTCAATAAATAAACGATGTTGTGTTTAGCTTCATTACAGTGTTGACGATCTTTATGACACTTTTGCGATGATAATAAAATTCATCTCGGTATTATTTAAGGGGTTCTCGCCGTACAATAACTTAGCTTTCAAATATACGTTTTGCGGGGCTTACTGGATCAGGGTAAATGGTTAACCGCGGCGGTTTCTTTAAACCAGAGAGGGAAGGTAACTTATATGTATATTATGTGCAAGCTATTTTTTTATTTATTTATAATACATTTTATCAACTGCCTATGGCCTCCAATTTTATTTACTAAAGGATAAGTATGAATTACCTAATTGCGAGCGATATTTTTGGTTTAACACCTGCTTTTACGCAGTTTACAGAGGGGTTTGACACTAAGGTAACGGTTATTGATCCTTATGATAATGAGTTACAACCTATTGATAGTGAAGAATATAACTACAATAAATTCATACAGAAATGCGGGCATGATAAATACACCGACAAACTTCAAAAATGTTTTGCGCATTTGCAAGCACCAACAACTTGTATCGCATTTAGCGCAGGGGCAAGTGCAGCATGGCGCGCACAGTTATTAACAGGCAATACACACCTTAAAAAGTTAATAGGGTTCTACCCATCACAAATTCGTAATTATTTAGCATTAGATGCAAACGTACCCTGTGAGTTTATTTTTCCTAAACATGAGGTACATTTTAATGTTGATGAAGTGATAGCCATTTTAAATAATAAGTCCGCAGTAAAGTGTAATAAAACAAACTACCTACATGGTTTTATGAACGAGCACTCAGTCAATTTTAATGAGCAAGCGTATAACTATTTTAGCCATTACTTAAAAGTAGCGTTATAGCTGATTAATTTGCGCTTTTGTAATATTAGGAAAGTCAGTGCGATTATTGTATTGTGCGTATAGAGTAGAAAAAACACTGCTTCTAGATTGTTTATCAAGCTCTTTTATAAACATTTTAGCATTAGAGCGTGCTGGCCTACAGCATAATTGATACGCCTTTATAACACTTGCCAAAGTTTGCCCTTGTTTTTGCAATGCTAGATCTGCTTGGGCAAAAAAAGCTGCGCCTGTCCAGTAAACACGTTGCTGAGCACGTTGTTTCCACATATCGGCAGAGAGCTTATTAAGTGGCTGTGTTTTAGTTTTGGTTTGCAGGCGGGCACGATCAAACCCTGCATTTAAGCGTTGTACAAACTGCGGCTGGGTGATTATACCGCTGTCACGCATTATTACGTTTTGCATATAACTGGCAAAACCCTCGCTTAGCCAAAAACCGGAGTAGGGAAATAGCGGCAAATATAAATGTGAAAGTTCATGGTATAGCGTCCAATCTTTAGTGAATGCTTTTAAACTGGCGTAACGATCTATATGTAGTTCTAGCCCATCGGGATTATTTCGCTTTACAGTAGCCCAAGGTACTGGCTCAAAAGCAAAATATTGCGGTTTTAAATAAATAGGTAAGGTACTTTGTTTTAGAGGCCCTAACGTATTTTGTGTTTTTTCAACACTTTGATTCACCCAAGTAGACACCGTCCTTTGACCACTACTTGAGAGTGAATTGAGGTTGTGTATTACTACCTCAACGGCTAACGTTTTAAACGAGTTGATTGATAGTAGCAATATAAAAAAGAGTTTCATTAAAGTGTTCCACTGTAATTTAATAGCTAATACGATAAGGCTAATTAAACAAGACCAACCCATGACGTAAATAGTCACAGTTAATTTGTTATTTTTTTAAATGATAGTAACTATAAAAGTACAAATACAGACACGCCTTAATTAGCATGCTTTAATCATATTTATAGAACCTTTGTAGGTGTTAGCAATGCAGTACCAACATATAAATGTGCCAACGCAAGGTCAAAATATCACGATAGACCAATACGGACAGTGGCAAATTCCGTTAGAACCTATCATTGCTTATATTGATGGCGATGGCGTGGGTTTAGATATCATGCCGGTAATGCGCCACGTTGTTGATAGTGCAATTGAACATTGCTACAAAAACGCTCGAAAAATACATTGGATGCAGGTTTATAACGGCGAGCAAGCCGCAAAACTGTATGACGGTGACTGGTTTCCACAAGAAACAATTAACGCAGTACGCGCCTGTAAAATTGCCATAAAAGGGCCGTTAACAACGCCGCTGGGTGGTGGCTTTCGCTCACTCAATGTAGCCCTCAGGCAAGAAATGGATTTATTTGTAAATATGCGCACTATAAAAGGCTTTAGTGCACTCCCTTCTCCTTTAAAAAATCCTTTTTTAACAAACATAACCGTGCTGCGCGACAGCAGCGAGGATGTGTATTCAGGTATTGAATGGCAAGCAGGCAGTGTAGAAAGCGAAAAAATGCTCGACTTTTTATGCGAAGAAATGGGGGTAACGCGCTTAAGGTTTACACAAGAGTGCGGTATTGGCATTAAAAATATATCCAAAGAAGGCTCTGAACGACTAATGCGCTTTGCAATTAAGTATGCACTTAAAAACGATAGTGAATCCTTAACACTAGTGCACAAAGGCAATGTACTTAAATTTACCGACGGGGCATTTAAGCGTTGGGGGTTTGCACTTGCAAAAAGCGAGTTTAATGCCACCGCACATGAAAATGGGCGTTGGCTGCAAATAGAGCGAGGACACCAAGCGCCCTTAATTATTAAAGAAGTCATAGCTGACAACATGCTGCAACAATGTTTAATGCATCCAGAGCAATTTGATGTAGTGGTGACGACTAACCAAAACGGCGACTTTTTAGCGGATATGCTAAGCGCACAAGTTGGTGGTGTTGGCATAATGCCCGCAGCTAATTTAAATAATGATGTTGCATTTTTTGAGCCCACACACGGCACGTTTGAACGTATAGCAGGGCAAAATAAAGCAAACCCAAGTAGCAGTATTTTAAGTGCGGTATTAATGCTTAAATTTATGGGATGGGACGAGGCCGCATTACTGATAGAAAGTGCGTTAGAGCAAACATTTAAAAGTGGTGAAGTAACCTTTGATTTAGCGCAAGAGCAGAGCGATAACTCAAGTATTCATAACTCGACAACCTTAACTTGTACTGGCTTTGCAAAGAAGGTTATCGAGCACTTTTAAACACATTCATTATTAAGCTGCTGAGGCAGTTTTTACTCTGTGCATACAAGGGCGGTTGGTTAACTGCGCTGCACGATGGTAAATATCATGTGCTTGAGGTTCATCGCACTGTGTACCGCTAAGCGTATCCATTAGTGCGACAACAATAATTGCAGGAACCTGGCAGCAATATTCATCTAAAACAGCTTCTGTCGTTTGCGCATCAACATGGCAAAGCGGGTGGTTTTTAAGTTGGTATGCGTTTAATAATGTATCTACTTCTAATACATCATCTGGTTGGTGCTTTGTTTTACGACATTTACAACCAAACTCATCAACTAAAGTAGCTAATGCTTGGTAAGTTTCAGTGGTGTTAGCTTTTGTGCATAACTGCTCTTCAATAAACTGATGTAAATTAGCATCAATAAATAACCCGTCTTGTTGTGTGAAGCTTGATGTTGTCATAATTATTACTCTTAGTTTGTTGGCTTAACTTCACTCTAGCGCTAAGTGTATTATTAATAAAATTGTTGTTTTCAATAACTGATATTGATTTTATCAATAGTGAATTTTAAAACTAAATAAAATAGAAAACATACCTAAATTATACTAATTAATTTGGTGCAGAGCGGTAAAAACGTGCACAAAACTGGAACAAGGGGATTAGTTGATGAGTTAAGGTTGATGCTTAGTTAATTGTTTTTATTGAATTTTAATTATTTTATGAAGTTGGTACTAAGCTTGCTAATCTTACACTGTAGGTAGACTCCTATATCGACGATTTCCAAAAGCGCCATGGTATTTTCCCAAAGTTGAATACCACGGCGCTTTTTTATTTTCTAGTGTATTTTATTTAGCCATAATAATTGCAATAATAGTAGTAATGTTAAATTTTGATAAAGTAGGGAATAGCCACTAAAATAGCGCCTACAATCAACAGCATGCTAACACTAGTCATAAAATACGGAAATACCAATAGCGATAAACCAATACAAAGCGGTACTACGGCTTTTTCTTCGCCCGTAAGTAAGGTAGCCATACCTATGCCTCCAAACAAAACACTCCACGCAATTATTGATGCACTATCCATTTGTAAATTACCTATTTTGAAATACTGATTTAAATTACGACCGACATAGCCAGCTTTTTCAATACCATGTGAAGGAGTCCATCTTTTAAATTCCACGAAGCCATGCTTTTTATATAGATTTATTGCAGGAGTATTAGCAACCGCAGTCTCCACTATTGCATGAGAAAAATCATCCATTGCTAAAACATAACTTATTAGCTTACTTGCGATACCTTTTTTAAAATGACTAGGATCAACGGTTAAACTACAAATATCTAAATACTCGTTGTTTGTATCTACTTCAATAACGGCTGCTAAACATTCATTTTCGCTGTAGCCATAAAAGGTTGTTTCTGATTTTTTTATACCTTTAATATTACGCGCTAAAGGAGGAAAGTTATGCGCGCCGATCAGTTTAGCCTCTATAGCATAGGACTTTTGAAAGACAGCAAAAACTATATTTGCAGTATCGTTATTCTTATTATTAAGTTTGTTTATCATTATATTCTTCTAATGAAAGTAAAGCTTGGACAGTATGCGCGATAGTAAAATACCTGGTGTTTGATGTGATGAAAATAATAATTTATCTATCTGCAATCGTTTTAGCAAACGCTAATAACTCACGCCTTAACCATTGGTGCGCCGGTGCATGGTGCAGCAGTGGGCTCCATATCATCTTTACCTCAATAGGCACTATTTGGAATGGCACAGGGCTGATTACTAAATCAGTATGAAAGGTTAATAACTTAGCTTGCCTGCGCGGTAGGGTGGCAATAAGTTGCTCTGATTGGCAAAGCAGGCTTGCGACCATGTAGTGGCGAGTAAAAACACGTATTTTACGGGTTTGTTCTAGTTGCCAAAGCGCTTCATCTACCCAGCCTAATTTTTGCTTTCCTGATTTATTAGTAACAGCGGCTTCAGGCCCCCAGCCGGCACGGTTTACCCAAATATGTTCTTTTTGTAAGTAATCGTCTAACCCTGATTGTTGTAAAAATGTATTTTTAGGATGCGTTAAACAACAGTAGTTATCTCGCCATACACTGGCTTGATGAAACGAGCGTGGCAGGCCATTAAAGCGATTTATTGCTAAATCTATAGTGCCTTTTTCCATATCTTGTAGGTTTACGTCGCTTGGACTTAATACATCAAAATTAATACCGGGGTTTTTACTAAGCTGCGCCGTTATAAAAGGGGCTATTAGGGTCGACTCTATGTAGTCGTTTGCCATTATTCTAAACGTAACTTCAGCCGTTGTAGGGTTAAATTGCTCACTAGGCTGCGTAATTGCTTCGGCCATTTTTAATAGGGCCTCAACTTCAGGCTTTAATGCAAGTGCCTTTGCCGTTGGCGTCATAGAGCCTGCAGCACGCACAAGTAGCGGGTCGTCAAATAAATCGCGCAAACGTTTTAGCGCATTACTCATAGCCGGTTGCGTAAGCGCGAGTTTATTGGCAGCTTTCGACACACTTTTTTCATCGATGAGTACATTTAAGTAAACGAGAAGGTTAAGATCGACGTTTCTTATATTCATATGGGCGTGTTGGCCTTTCAGGGTTGAAATTTGTTCAATCTAGAGGCGATTTAATCGCGGCGCGAGGTTTGCCACCTAGTGGGCTAAGTAAAAATCGAGCAAAGCTTCCGCGTCTTGCTCACGCCCCTTACCTACATCCATGTAGGCAACAAAGAGTTAATCGTCCCTAGAAAGAACCCTATGGGCAGTGTGTATTTGGCCTTTACGCGGCTGCAAAATTAACCTCGAAAGGTCAATACGCCCAATAAATTCTATTTATATGGTTTATTAATTATCTAAATTAAAGCCTGCTTGCTAAGGTGTAAACAATTAATAAAAAATAACCGCCATAACTGACATCAATATAAGTGCTGTATTTATGCAAAATAGGCTAACAAATCAATCTAATAATACGCTGCAAAACGTTATTGCCAGCAAGCTTGCGCGATCTGTTTTTGCTGGATTTGAGGCGATGTTTTCGCAATTTTTAAATATTACACTGGGTGCGCAAAGCCGTTTTGAACAACGACAGTACCACAGTGTGCAAAGTGCTATGCGTGAGCGTTTACAGGTTTACGAGCGCGAAGTGAAAAACGTGAGTGAAGCCGTGAGAGTTATCGCTTATGCTGAGCTTACTTGCCCGCAAACGTGGCAGTTAGCTAAAAATATTTACGGCGATATGGTACAAAATCACGAAAATAAACCTATTGCGCATACTTTTTTTAATTCAACATTTGGTGCAATTTGGGACTATAAAAAAATTCGTACAGTGCATTTGTTTGTATTAAAAGCAAAGTATCGTAGTGAGCCGCGCTCTTATGAAAGCTTAGTAAGTAGAGTATCGCTACACAATGGGTTTAATAACGCCGTTAAAACGCTTATCACTAATCAAGTATTTAGAGTGCCATTTAGTAATTTAGAGCGTGATGTAGCCATATTACAAAGTACGTTAATGCAAGGCGCTAAGCAGCAATGCAAACAGGTGTACGAACTTATAAATTTAAACGACGGGTATATTGAATACGCCAACTCATTATTTTTTAGAAACAAAGCCTGTTATTTAATTGGGCGCTGCATTGCTAAAAATGGCGACAATATGCCTTTTGCTATCGCTATTTTAAATACCGATGAGGGACTAAAGCTTGATGCTGTAATGATGGGCGCCGATCAATTAAGTTTATTATTTGGCTTTGCACGCACCTATTTTATGGTTGATACCGATAAGCCCGCACGTTATGTAGATTACCTAAGTGTATTAATGCCACACAAACAACGCTTTGAGTTATTTAACGCCATTGGTTTTATAAAGCACGCCAAAACTGAGTTTTATCGGTATAAGGTCGATACTACTAAAAATAGCCCAGCCAACTTCAAGTATGTCACAGCACCAGGGACGCCAGGTATGGTAATGCTGGTATTTACTATTGAAGGGCTAGATTACGTTTATAAAGTAATTAAAGACAAATTTAGTGCGCCAAAAACAGCCACCAAAGCACAAGTGAAAGAAAAGTATAACTTTGTAAAACAAGCCGATAGGGTTGGGCGTTTGGTAGACACACACGAATTTAGATATTTAGCGTTTGATTTAAGCCGTTTTAGTGATGAGCTTCTTGAGCAGATGAAAAGCCAAATTGGCAGCAGCATAGTTATATCTGGCAAGGCACTCATTTTAAAGCACGTTTATGTTGAGCGTAAAATGACCCCGCTTAATTTATATATTAACCAATGCGATAACAAAACCTTAGAGAGTGTGATGCATGACTACGGTAAAGCAATTAAAGAGTTAGCGGGCGCTAATATATTTCCGGGCGACATGCTAATGAAAAACTTTGGCGTAACGCGATGGGGGCGAGTGGTGTTTTACGACTTTGACGAAATTTGCCCGCTTACCGATTGTAACTTTAGAGACGTGCCACACACCCAAAATGCACTCGAAGAGCTAAGTAGTAACTCGTATTTTGATATAGCTGAAAACGATATATTCCCGAGCCAATTTAAGGTGTTTTTTAGTGCCAACGATATTGCGTTTAACTATTTTAATAATGAGCACAGTAACTTGTTTTTAGCGACGTTTTGGCAGAGTTGTCAGCAACAAGTACATAATGGTTTTCTACCCGATGTTTATCCTTACAAACAAAGTTGGCGCTTTTGAGGTTGTTTGAATCTGTGTTCATCCCCATCTATATGTTATTACAGTTTTTAAACTTGGAGTAATAATGAAATATATTTCTCATGAAGATGGCAACCTTGCATTTAGTGAAACCGAAAAACCGGTTTTAAAGAGCCATGAAGTACTTGTTAAAGTTGCAGCAATAGGTGTAAACCGTGCAGACAGTATGCAGCGCCAAGGTAAATACCCGGCCCCTGCGGGAGATAGCCCGATTTTAGGTTTAGAATGTGCGGGTACAGTTACTGAGCTTGGAAAAGATGTAGATAAAAGCTGGCTAAACAAGCGTATTTTTACGTTGTGCTCAGGTGGTGCTTATAGCGAATATGTAGCAGTTGATGCAAAACAGCTTATGGAATTACCCGATGATGTAACAATGGCAGAGGGCGCCGCAATAAGCGAAGTGTATTTAACGGCATTTGGCGCATTATTTGAGCTTGGTAAATTACAAAAAGGGCAAACAGCGCTTATTCATGCAGGTGCTAGTGGCGTAGGCGGTGCAGCAATTCAAATGGCTAAAAGCGCAGGTGCTACCGTGGTTATTACCGCTGGTACGGATGACAAATGCCAACACGCAAAAGAGCTCGGTGCCGATCATGCAATTAACTACAAAACCACCGACTTTGTAGAATATATGAAAGCAAATGAGTTAACAGCAAATGCAATTGTAGATCCTGTTTCGGGTAGTTACTTAAATAAAAATGCCGCTATTGCAGCCATGGATTGCCAAATTATAATGCTTGCATTTTTAGATGGACGTTTTGCAGAAGTTGATTTTGCGGCACTTTTACAAAAGCGTATTTCGTTTCATGCCTCAACGCTTAGAAATCGTAGTATTGAGTTTAAACGCCAGGTACGCGACGACTTTGTAGCACGCTTTTACAATGATATTGCCACTAAAAAGTACGACTTTAACCTGTATAAAACATTGCCTTGGAGCGACGCAAACGAAGCCCATGCTATTTTAGAGCGCAATGAAAACGCAGGAAAAGTGGTTTTACTTGTAGAGTAACTCTTTAATTTTAGGGTTTAGCCCATATACTAAGCCCTATAAAAAATATTTAAGGTTTAATAATGAATCCAATACTAGCAATACTTAAAGAGCACAATGTAAGCGACGAAAAAGTAAAAGCATTGTTTGAAGCGTTTACTCAAAACCCAATGATGGCAATGGCGCTTGTTCAAGAGCTTGGTATTCCGCCAGAAAAGTTACAACAATTAATGGCAGTCGTGATGACTCAACCGCATCTTATTAAAGAAGCGACTGACGAACTTGGTTTAGATTTTGAAAAAGTAAAAGAAGCGAAAGAAAAACTAAATCAACAGTAATTGATAATCTAATTTTCAGATTGATCATATAGCAAGGTAAGCAACGACCTTGCTATACCCGCCGTAAAGCACACACTTTTTGTTACACTCTACATTGAACTGCTCAGCATTTAGTTAGTCATAATAATACTTAATTAACGCAGGGAAATAATATGAAACCGCTTTATAAGTTTTGGAAAAACAACCGATCTCTTATCGTATTTATTGCACTAATGAGCGTATTTAGAAGCGCTGTAGCCGATTGGTACGAAGTGCCAACAGGCTCAATGAAACCAACAATTCAAGAAGGTGACAGAATACTTACCGATAAAATGGCCTATGATATTCGTGTCCCATTTACGCATATAAAACTACTTAAACTAGCGGACCCACAAACCGGTGATATTATTGTTTTTGACTCACAAGCTGCTGATAACCGTTTAATTAAACGTGTAATTGGTGTGCCAGGGGATACGGTTGCGCTTGAAAATAATGAGCTCATTATTAATGGTAAAAAACTTAATTATGCAGATCAGCAAAGCAACATAGACTCGCTTGATAAAATCGAAGATTTAAACGGGTTAGCGCATTCGATAAGAGTGGCAAATATTCCTTCACGTTTATCGGGCTTTGACGCAATTACAATTCCTGATGATTATTATTTAGCAATGGGCGATAACCGCGACAATAGCGCTGACTCGCGTGTAATAGGTTTAATTCCGCGTAATGAGTTATTAGGAAAAGCAGAGCGCGTTATAGTCTCACTTGATTACGATAACTATTACCTACCAAGAAAAGACCGCGTATTGAAAAAGCTCAATTAAAAAAGATGATTAATTTTATAGTTAAAATATAACTGCCTATTTAGGCAGTTCACTTATATATTTTTTTACAAGCTTGGTAAGAACACTACGCTCTTGTTCAGTATTTAATACCTTACAAAAATCGCCACTGACTGCAGCGCCACAAGCACCTGCTTCAAACCACTGAGATATATTATCTAAATTCACACCACCAACAGGCATTAATTGTGCTTCTGAAAAAGGACCGGTTAATGCTTTAAAGTAACCGACGCCCATACTGCCGGCAGGAAATACCTTAATAATATCAGCGTTATATTCAATTGCATTTGCTACATCGGTAGGTGTTAGTGCGCCCATTAATACGGGTAACCCGTACTGGTGGGCAAGTTCGACAACCGATTTGTTGGTATTTGGCGTTACGATAAACTGCGCGCCCGCATCAATAGCTTGCTGGGCAAGGGTGGTGTTAATTATTGTGCCAGCACCAATAAGTGCGTTTTTATGCGCTGCGCGAGCTTTTGCTATTTCTTGCTCAAAGCCAGGTGTGTTTGAAGTGATCTCTAATGAGTGTATGCCCGCATTTATTAAACAATCAATTAATGGAGCTACATCGGTTTGTTGTTTTAAGCGCAGTATGGCGACTAATTTGTGTTGCTTTATTTGGCTACTTACTTTTGTTCTGTTGGTATCTAAAATTTGGGTCATAATTACAATTCACTTTATTTAATGCAAAGGCATTTGTATAAACGGCTAGGCTTAATATACGACTAAACATTACTTTTGCCCATAAAAAAACCGCTGATGTATCAGCGGTTTTTATTGTATGAGTAATATTACATTACGCGCATACCAGGCTCTGAGCCGTCATCTGGGTTAAGAATATAAATTTCTTTTCCGCCAGGGCCTGCTGCTAATACCATGCCTTCAGACATACCAAAGCGCATTTTACGAGGCTTAAGGTTAGCAACCATAACGGTTAGCTTGCCTTCGATATCCTCAGGTGCATAAGCTGATTTAATACCCGCAAACACTTGGCGAGTTTCGCCGCCTAAATCAAGTGTTAGCTTAAGTAGTTTATCTGCGCCTTCTACGTGCTCTGCTTTAGCAATCTTAGCTACGCGTAAGTCTACTTTTGCAAAATCATCGAATTCAATTTCGTCGCTAATTGGCTCTTTTGCAAGTGGGCTGTTAGGGTCAATTGTTACTTTTGGTGCTAAGCTTTCTTTAGATTCTTCAACCATTTTGTTCACTTTATCCATTTCAACACGTTGCATTAACGGTTTAAATTTATTGATAGGGTGGCTTACTAGTGCATTTTGAACGCCGTCCCATGCAAGGTCGTCATTTAAAAACGCTTGTACGTTATCAGCCATTCCTGGTAACACGGGTTTTAAGTAAGTAATTAAAACGCGGAACAAGTTAAGACCAAGAGAACACACTTCGTGTGCTTCTTGTTGCTTAGTTTCGTCTTTAATTAATACCCAAGGCGCTGCGCCATCAATAAATTGGTTTGCTTTGTCGGCAAGCGCCATTATTTCGCGAATTGCGCGGCTGTAATCGCGGTTCTCGTAGTGTGTTGTAATGCTCGGTGCAGCAGCTTGAAACTCTGCTAACAGCTCTGGTTGCATAATAGTGCTGCTTAGTTTGCCATCAAACTTTTTAGTAATAAAGCCAGCACAACGGCTCGCTATGTTGACTACTTTACCTACTAGGTCTGAATTTACGCGCTGTGCAAAGTCTTCTAGGTTTAAATCCAGATCAACAATACCGCTGCTTAATTTTGCTGCGTAGTAGTAACGTAAGTACTCTGGGTTTAAGTTATCTAAATAAGTACGCGCTTTAATAAACGTACCCTTTGATTTAGACATTTTTTCGCCATTCACAGTTACAAAACCATGAGCGAATACGTTAGTTGGCTTTCTAAAATTAGCGCCTTCTAGCATTGCTGGCCAAAATAAGCTGTGGAAGTAAATGATGTCTTTACCAATAAAGTGATAAAGCTCTGCGTCTGAACCTTCAGCCCAAAACGCATCAAAGTCGAGGCCTTTTTCGTCACATAGGTTTTTAAAGCTCGCCATGTAACCAATAGGTGCATCTAACCAAACGTAAAAATATTTGCCTGGTGCATTTGGGATTTCAAAACCAAAATAAGGTGCATCACGGCTAATATCCCATTGCTGCAAGCCATCGGTAAACCATTCGTCTAGCTTGTTAGCCATTTCTTGTTGAATAGTGCCCGAGTGTAACCACTCCTTTAGCATGCCTTCAAATGCTGGCAGGTCAAAAAAGTAATGCTCAGAATCTTTAAGTACAGGTTCTGCGCCTGACATTACAGAACGCGGATTAATAAGTTCGGTAGGGCTGTATGTAGCACCACACGAATCACAGCTATCGCCGTTTTGGTTTTCAGACTTACACGTTGGGCAAGTACCTGTTACAAAACGGTCTGGTAAGAAAATACCTTTTTCAGGGTCGAATAATTGCGAAATAGTGTGCTTTTTAATATGACCGGCATCGTTTAGGCGGTTATAAATAAGTTCGCTTAATTCTTTGTTTTCTTGGCTGTGCGTGCTGTGGTAGTTATCAAATTTGATATTAAAGTCAGCAAAGTCGCGTTGGCGCTCTATGCTCACTTGTTTTACCATTTCTTCAGGCGTGATCCCTTGCTTTTGCGCATTAAGCATAATTGGCGTGCCGTGGGCATCGTCTGCGCAAACATAATAAGCTTCGTGGCCTTGTAGTTTTTGAAAACGTGACCAAATATCAGTTTGAATATATTCCAATAAATGACCTAGGTGAGTAGGGCCATTTGCATAAGGTAATGCGCTGGTAATCAGGATCTTTCGCTGCGTCATAATCATTCCGAATTGAGGATAAAGCGCCGTTTTTATTATACAAACGGCAATTATCATTAATTTATCTACAAGCTATCTGCTTAGAGTGCGCACAGCTTATGGATTTTTATTAATTGACTGGTGTTAATGCCCTGAATGTTACATAATTCCGTGGCACTTTTCATCAAAGAAACGCTATTTAATTGCTATGTTTGGACTGTCGAAACTATTCTCTTCTAAATCGGTGCAAAAACAACCGATTATAACTGCCTTAGCGGCATATCGTAGTGCGGCTTTTGCCGTCGGTATTGACGAAAGCTTTATCGATACTATTACTCAAAATGACGATAAATCACTACACATTAAATTAACTCTGCCATTTGCTGGGCAATCAGAAATGCCTTTAGTTGAGCAACACGTAAGTGAAAGCTTAAATGTGCCTATAACAATTAGCGCCAAGGTTATCATTAAAGAGGCGGCTAAGTTTAAAGCGATTAAACATATTGTACTTATTGCCTCAGGCAAAGGTGGGGTAGGTAAGTCGACTACTGCTGTTAACTTGGCAGGCGCGCTTAAAAATGAAGGCGCAAAGGTGGGTATTTTAGATGCTGACATTTATGGCCCATCTATCCCAATGCTTTTAGGATTAGTGGGCGCAGAGCCCGTCACTAAAGATAACAAACAGCTACAGCCTTTTGATGCAAATGGCATTAAAGCGCAGTCAATTGGCTTTTTAGTTCCAAGCGATGATGCCACGGTATGGCGTGGACCAATGGCGTCAGGCGCGCTGAGCCAGTTACTTAACGAAACCGATTGGGCCGAGCTTGACTACTTAATTGTTGATATGCCACCTGGCACCGGTGATATTCAGCTTACAATGAGCCAAAAAGTACCCGCTAGCGGCACTGTTATTGTCACTACACCGCAAGATTTAGCGCTAGCCGATGCGCAAAAAGGCATTGCTATGTTTAATAAAGTAAACGTACCGGTGCTTGGCTTAATTGAAAATATGAGCCACTACATTTGCAGCCACTGCGGTGAGGCAAATCACGTATTTGGTAAAGACGGCGCACAAAAACTGGCGCACAAGCATGGCGTGCCTGTACTTAGCCATATTCCTCTTGCCATAGATATACGCGAGTATTCTGAGCAAGGTAAACTTATTGCAAACGATAACAACGCCGCGATAAGCAAAACATACAGCGCAGCAGCGAGGCTAATAGCCAGCACGCTTTATTATCAACAGCATCACAATTCGATTGAAATTGTGATTACGGAAGATTAAATAATAATGAGACTTTCAGACACCCATATTAATGAATACTTAAGCGATGGTCGCATAGTCATTGAGCCTGCACCAACGAGCGAGATGATTTCCGGTGTAACGGCCGATTTACGCTTGGGTAATAAATTTAGAACTTTTAATGCGCATAATGCAGCATACGTCGATTTAAGTGGTCCAAAAGATCAATTAAATAAAGCCATGGAATCAATCATGAGTGAAGAAATAGTGCTTGATGAAGGTGAAGCATTCTTTTTACACCCAGGTGAACTTGCACTAGCTATTACCCATGAAAAAGTAACGTTGCCAGCAGATATAGTAGGTTGGTTAGATGGACGCTCATCGCTTGCGCGTTTGGGTTTAATGGTGCATGTAACAGCGCACCGAATAGACCCAGGCTGGAGCGGTAATATTGTTTTAGAGTTTTACAACTCAGGTAAATTACCACTGGCGCTTCGCCCACTGATGAAAATTGGGGCTATGAGCTTTGAAATGTTATCGGGGCCGTGTGAAAACCCATACAATATTCGTAAAGATGCAAAATATAAAGATCAAAGCAGCGCAGTAGCAAGTCGTATTAGTGACGACAAATAATCACCAAATATAGGCATTACTCGTCTATTTTATGAAGCGCATAGCCCAGTAGTTCAAAATACTGGTTAAGCGCTTCATTTGCTTTATTAATATGCTCACTATTTGGGTATATTAAATTACTACTTTTTAAGCCTCCCACTAAAAAGCTATTTTTTATATATGTGTGGCCTTCAATACAGGCTTCAAAACACCGTGCTGCAAGCTCTTCTGGCATGCTCATATAATTCATATTGTGGGCTTTATCGTGTTCTATACACGTTTGTACAAAGCTATTTGCATCAATACCATCTTCATCTAAAAATACATGTTTATAAAAACTGTTCAAAGCATTATTAAGTGGATGCGATAAATTAGGCGTGTTTGAAAGCCACAATTTTGAGGCAAAGCCAAAGCGGGGTTTTGCTGCAAATAAATGCTCGCTTATATGATGGTCAAATGCATGGAACCATTCGTGAGCAAGTGCACCACCGCCTGCATTTTTTGCAAGAGCAAGTGTTTGAGAGGCTGCATTATAATGCGCTTGCACACCTTTTTGACCACCATGACCAAATGCAAAGTTAAGCTTGCCGCGCAGGCCAATAGCTTTGGGCGGTAAATGCAGTATTTGCGCAAGATCCGCCAGCGCATCGTAAATTAAATTGGCGCTAATGTAGCGCTCTTCTTTAGTTACCCATTTACCAACGACCATAGATCTAAAGCCGAAGGTATCTCTTATATCGCTAAAGTCGACTTGGTCGTCAAAGCGATAGTCGGGTCCTTGGCGAGTAAAGCCTCGTTTTAATCTGTTGGGATAATTACGCATGAAAGTTTATGGCGCCAAATTTAATCTAAGTAACGTGCTTTTACGTGCTCGGGCATATGTTGGGTTTGTTTTTGTATTAATTCATCAAGCACATTATAAAGTGGTGCGGGATTTAGCTGCTCTATAAGCAGTAAACTATGTGCAACGGCTTCAAGTGTGGAAAGACTATCAGCACGGGGGGCTTTACGGATAGCATAACGGTTTTTAGGTAGTTGTTTAAAGCTGACCGTTTTGAACTGATTGAGAAAGGGAGTGAGTTGTAAAATTTTATAGGCTTTTTTCCATGTGCCATCAACCACGATTAAATGGGTAATGTTTTTTACACTGGGTTGCTCAGCGTTATCGTCTAAATTTATAGCGTTTTCGTTAGGGTAGAGTAAAACAGTTGAGCTTATTGGCAGCGTTTTTAGTATGGAAAAGTCATCATTATTTTCACCTTTGATTATTTGGCAATCAGTTAGGCATAAATTCAATAGCTTAGCGGTATTTTTTGCTATTTTTTCTTCGCTTGGGTGTTGTAGAATAATAACCGTAACTTTGTTATTTATATTTGTAGTTGCGCTGCAAATACAGGTGTTAAGTGCAAATTTACAATGATTACAAAGTGTGCGTGCCATTTAATAAACTTTTTGTTGCCAGTATGATCCTCATAATTATACATTTATAAGGTAATTAAGTTGGTTTTTTTACGCATCAATATAAAGTAGTACTATTAAACTGTAACTTACATGGATTGTTTTAAGGGCTTAAAATATGACAGAAATAAATATTGATACATCAGCATTAGAGAGTATGGAATCGTTATTGGGTGAGCAGTTTGCTGATACACTTGATTTTTGCTGCTCAGAGTTTGAACGTTTAGGCTCAGAAGTTTTAGCAACCATTGGTAAAGATAAAGAAGCAGCTATTCGCCACTCCCATAGTTTAAAATCGAACGCGGCGCAGTTTGGCGCTTCAAGCCTTGCTGAAGTATCGCGTGTTATTGAGCAAAATTTAAACGTAGATAACTTAGCTGAAGCTATCGACGCATCTAATAGCTTAATGGCTCAAGTAACAGGCTCTCAAGCTAAGCTAAATGAATGGTTAGCATCTCGCTAATTATTGAAGCTGAAACGTGAATTTATTTCAGTATTAAGTAATCAAATACACTGGCATTTTACGCCTTTACTAGGTTAGTCTAAAGATTCACTAGGGCGTGTTGATCTTTCGGGATTGAATTTGCAACGAGTGTCTGGTTTTTAGGTTAGGCAGAGCCTATGCAGTGTGGTTTTTCCACATAAATAGGCGATAACAACACATAAAAACCAAACACGCATTGCCCAGAGGGTTCTTCCTAGGGGCTATTTTCTCTTTGTTACTCAATTTTTACTTAGCCCACTAGGTTACAAATCTCGCGCCGCGATTAAATCGCCCCTAGGTTGAACAAATTTAATCCATAAAGTCAATACGCCCTAAAGAGGTAAAAATGTCTGATATTAAAAAGAGTCACAAATTAGAAGGTGTATGTTATGACATTCGTGGGCCGGTTTTAGCACAAGCTAAAAAAATGGAAGACGAAGGTCAAAAAGTATTAAAATTGAATATAGGTAATCCGGCTGCTTTTGGTTTTGATATGCCAGAAGATATGCACCGCGATATTATCCGCAACTTATATTCAGCCCAAGGTTACTGTGACTCTAAAGGCCTCTATTCAGCCCGCGTGGCTATTTATCAGCACTACCAACAACGTGGATTACATAATTTAGATGTAGATAACATTTATATTGGTAATGGCGTAAGCGAACTTATTCAAATGATCACCCAAGCGCTATTAAATAATGGCGATGAAGTGCTTATTCCAGCTCCAGATTATCCACTTTGGACTGCTTCTGTCACGTTATCGGGTGGTAATCCGGTGCATTATTTATGTGATGAAGAGCAAGATTGGTTTCCGGACATTGCAGATATAAAAAGCAAAATAACATCTAAAACTAAAGCGCTGGTATTAATCAATCCTAATAATCCGACAGGTGCGGTTTACAGTGACGATTTGCTAATGCAATTAATTGATATAGCGCGTGAACATAAACTACTGCTATTGAGCGATGAAATTTACGAAAAGATTTTATACGATGATATAACGCATACTTCAATCGGCTCACTTTGTGATGATGTACCAATCATTACTTTTAACGGTTTAGCTAAAACTTACCGTGCAGCGGGGCTGAGAATGGGGTGGATGGTGCTAAGCGGTCGTACCTCAGTTATGGATGATTTACGCAAAGGTCTTGAAATACTTTCATCTATGCGTTTGTGCGCAAATGTACCTGCGCAATATGCAATTCAACAAGCGTTGGGCGGCGTGCAATCAATTGATAATTTGATTAACCCAGGCGGGCGCTTATACGAGCAGCGCGATATAGCATGGCGCGGGTTAAACGCTATTGAAGGCATTAGTTGTAAAAAACCTAAAGGCGCGCTTTATGCGTTTGCCAAAGTAGATACAGCACTTTTTAACGTTAAAGATGATGAAAAGATGATGTACGATTTGCTAAAAGCCGAAAAAATATTACTTGTACATGGCAGGGCGTTTAATTGGCCCGAGCCGGATCATTTTAGGTTGGTATTTTTACCAAGCAAAGATGATTTATCCGATGCGATGTTAAAAATGAAGCGCTTTTTAAAGACTATCGCCAAGTATAGCTATTAACAAAATAAAAAAACGAGCCAAATTTGGCTCGTTTTTTACTTTAGTCATGAATATATTAGCAGGGCGTGTTGAACTTTGTTCAATCTAGGGGCGATTAAATCGCGACGCGAGGTTTGTAACCTAGCGGGCTAAGTAAAAACCGAGCAACAAAGAGTTAATTGCCGCTAGGCAGAACCCTGCGGGCAGCGCATGTTTGGCATTTATGCTGCGTTATCGCCTATTTATGGGGAACAACCACCGTTCATAGGTTCCGCCTTGTCGAAACACCAAACATGCCGCTGCAAATTCAACCACCAAAGTTCAGCACGGCCTAATACGCTTTATCTACACGCACCGTGTTGTCGTTCAAGTAAACTAATCTTACGTTATCACCTTTACTAAAACGCATTGATTGGTCTTCATCTTGAACAACCATAAACTGGTCGCCGTTTTCAACTTGTATTAATAACTCTACAAAATGATTTTGCTGATAATGACTTTGCTGCTGCCTGTTATGTGCAACACTGCCGCCAATTACCGAGCCTAATATTGTTGCTACTGTGCGGCCGCTACCGCCACCAAACTGGTTGCCTACAACACCGCCGAGTAATGCACCGCCGAAGGTTTTCCAGCCGTTGTTTTTGTCTTGAATGATTTCTTGTTCGGTAATATTGCGGACCGATTTTACGTCACCAAATAAAACTTGCTGCACAGGGACTGCTTTATTGCGCTCGTATTTAGCAAACGTAGGCGCACTTATTATAAGTAAGGCGCACATAATTACAGTAATTGCTTTCATAATTTGCTCCTATTGGCTACCAGCCAAAGGTTGATTTTTCTTTCGTTTTACGAATTTCAGTTTCGTCTGCCCATTCAACTAGGCCGCTTTCCATATCCATTAGACGCATCGTAAATTTATAGTATACGTCTGATTTATCAGCATTTGATTTAACGATACTTGATAAATTTCCGTATAACATATATTGCGCGCCAATTTGTTTACCAAATGCAACGGCTGTAGCAGGGTTAACAAGGGCATCTTCGTTTTGAAACGTTAATTGCTCACGTACTGACTCAACACGAGTCATATCTACAAAACGGAACTTACCGCTGCGTAGCATTTGTGTTGAGATTGAATCGGTGATTGATTCAGTATCAATGTGTTCACTGGTTTTGTTTTTAATACGCTCAACAAATACTACAGGGCGTTTATTAGCGGTCATTGTGCCAACAACGGGTGAGCTGAGTAATGAATCGGTCATTTGGCTCGCTACTTTTTGTAAGTCAGTAGAGCCAAAATTAATATCGGTTGTTTCTACTGCTTGTGCATCGCCATAACTTACTACGGCTTTATTAGCACAGCCACTTAATACTAAAGCGCTCAAGCCAACTAAAGCGTAAGTTGATGCTGTTTTAAATTTGTTACTGATGATCATGGTTGTTTCCTTTAATCTTTAAATTCTTGTGATTCGGTAGACACTTCTCTTACTGCTAAAGAAAAGGTAACTGCATCAGAGCTTGGTGCTAAGCCCGGTAATTGTGTTTTTGCAAAACCAAATAAGGTGAGTGCTTGCCAAGGTGAGTGGTTGCCTTTAATAACAAAGCCGTCTTTATCAAACCAATTAAATTGATACTGTAAATACTGTGATTTTTTATACTGACTCGAAAGTGTCACTACCACATCGGTTAACTGGTTTGTTTGACGGGTCTTTATGTCAGTTATAGTCAGCTTTTTACTTAAAGCTGGGTTATCAACACGTAATTGCTCATTAAACTGGCTTTTATTTTGTTCAACAGAAATACCGGATGTAATCGGTTTACTTGAACATGCACTTAGCATTAGTACTGCTAATAATGGCGCTATGTATTTCATGATGGCTCCTAAAGTTGAACTACGTGGTAATTAAAGTAGTTATTGATAGAGGTTAAGTAAATTAACGTTAACCCTTGCTTACTAATGGTGAAATTTATAGGCGCTTGTGTGCCTATATGCAGAGAATGCTCACCTGTATTTAGGTTTTGCCTTGCAACACTTATTTGATTTGGAAGCGTAAGCCAACTGCGTGTATCAGCTTGCTCAGATGCCAAATTATAAATATTGGCAATTATGTTACCTACATCACCGGCGCTGCGAGCAAACTCTGCACGCACTTTTTCTTTTGCCACTAACCTAAGTACTTGACGGGCTACTTTTGCAGGTATTTGATCTTCTAATGTTTTGGCTGCAAGTGCTTCAATGTGTACCAGTGGACTAAGCGTTAAGCTTTGTGCATCAATGTTTATGGTGTTAAGACGGCGCACATAGGCGTTATCTTTATATACCGGCATTGCTAGGCTATAAAAGCGTGCATCGCCACGTGATGAATAAATTGGTAAGCGCAGTTTAAATTCATCTTGTTTTGGTACTAAGCCTTGTTCAAATAAAACAATCACTTCGCCTTGTGATGAAGAAATAGTTGGCGCATCACTAAAACGTTTTTTGAATTCACTTAAGTCTTGCGCAAACCCTTGTTTTTTAGCAAGGCGTATTACGTCCTGTTGTAAATAAATATTGTTAGGTTGTATAGCGAGTGCTTTTTTATAATCAATATAAGCATCGTCGTATTGTTTAGCACTTTGGTAAAGCAAAGCAGATAAGTAAAACGAGTAGGCATTTTGAAAGCCATTTTTTACATCCCTGGTTACATTGTTCATACTCGGGTAGTGCTGTTGCGCTTCTTTTATTGTTGAGTCGACTTCAGTTTGATTTTCTGCAAGTGCATCAACTTGTACTTTATTAGCTCTACGAATTTCTACTAAAGCGCCTTCAATATCATTTTTATATACATAGTTAAGTGCTTTATAGCTATGAAGCATGCTCATTTCGTAAGCAGGTGGAACATAGGTAATGGCTGAGTCGTTAGTAAATAACGCATTACTTTGTTCAAGCCCTGCACTTACCTGTATTTTGGCGGCTTCACGTTTTTTTGCATTTGCGTATACACATTCTCGAATTTGCTTTGTGCATCATTTGCTGTATTCGCTAAGTCGTTTAAACGAGCTTGCTCGAGTTGGTTGAGTAAGTAGCTGCTGTGCAGGGTGCTATTATTAGCAATAAGGGATTGCGCTTCTTCGATATTATTTTTCTCGATCGCATTTCTTATTGGTGTCATTTGCGTGGCATAGTCATTAAATAGGTCACTAAAACCTATTGTGCTACACCCACTTAAAATAAAACAAAAGCTTAAAGTTATACTTAGGCGCACTGCGCACTCCTCTTAATTTACCTACATACATTAACATATTATTTTTAGCTAAATGTGTGAAATATTGTAAAAAATCGTAGAGTAAAATTGCCTGCTAATCTAGAAATATAAGATCACACTGGTGAACAAAACGTGAACTCTATTAATTTTTTATCAACTACACTGAAATAGTAATTTAGCTTTTACGGTCTAGCTATTTGTTATATCACTCAGAGGAAATAAAAAATGAAAAAGTTCACAGGTGCAGCAATGGCTGTAATGGTTGCAGGTTTAGTTGGTTGTAATGCAACAGAGGCAGAAACATCACCATCAAGTTCTGTTGCAAATAATGGCGCAACAACTGATTTAGTTCATTGTTACGATGCAAATGTGTGTGGCGGTCATAACGACTGTAAAACAGCTGAAAATGCATGTGCTGGTCAAGCATCATGTAAAGGGACTGGTTTTGTAGCTATGCCTGCAAAAGCGTGTGCTGACGTTGGCGGTAAAGTAAAAGATAAATGGGTTGGCAGTGTAGCTAAAGCTGATTTAGTACATTGTAATGATGTAAATGTGTGTGGCGGTCATAACGATTGTAAAACAGCTAATAACGCGTGCGCTGGACATGCATCGTGTAAAGGGACTGGTTTTGTATCAATGCCAGCAAAAGCATGTGGTGACATTGGTGGTTCTGTAGGTAGCTAATACCAATTTTATTAAAAATATGATCTTTTTATCGCATTAAATAGCACACTTATTGCGTTATTTTCTTAGCGCTATAATAGATCACTAATTTAATGCAATTGGTATAAAAATTTATCGAACGCATAAAATAAGCCTGAACGATGTATTTTATTATTCAGGCTTATTAAGGAAGTTTATGACAAATCGTTTTTTAGGTTTTGGTTTAGGACTAAGAGCCCCTCATTTTGAGCAAATTATTGCAGAGAAACCAGCTGTAGATTGGTTTGAAATTATTTCAGAAAACTATTTTGTAGCCGGTGGAAAACCTTGGCATTATTTAAATAAAATCAGATCTGATTACCCCATTGTGATGCATGGTGTATCAATGTCGATTGGTAGTACAGACGCAATCAACAAAGACTATTTAAATCAGTTAAAAAACACCATTGCAAGAGTAGAGCCGCAGTGGGTGTCTGATCATTTATGCTTCACTCAAGTTGGCGGCATAAATAGCCACGATTTACTGCCAATGCCTTACACCAATGAGGCGCTTGAACATTTAGCTAATAAAATATCGCAAGTTCAGGATTACCTAGGCCGAGAGATGATTTTTGAAAATGTGTCGAGTTATTTAACATACAACGCTTCACAAATTAGTGAGTGGGAATTTTTAGCGCAATTACATAAGCAAACTGGCTGTAAGTTTTTAATGGATGTAAACAATGTTTATGTAAGTGCACGTAATCACGACTTTAACGCAATGGATTATTTATCGGCTATTCCGAGTACTGCTATTGCGCAAATTCACTTAGCAGGACATCAAGACTTTGGTACGCATATTATAGATACTCATGATGAAGATGTCCCAGATGCGGTATGGGACTTATATGCTCAGTATGCAAAAACATTAGGTCCTGTAAGTACTATGATTGAACGCGATGATAATATTGGCTCCCTTGATGATTTAATAACTGAGCTTGAGCATGCTAAAACGCTAGTGAAACCGTTTTGGGATATTAGAGCATGAGCGATTTAGCGAAGCTGCAACAACAGTTTATGGATTTACTGCAAGGTGAAAGTTCGGATATTAGCGAGCAAATTGCGCAGCAAGGGCAGTTAAATACACAACAGCGACTCTCTATTTATCAAAACGCTTATAAAATTCGTTTAAGAGCTGTTGTAGAACAAGATCACGAACAGTTGGGCATTTACTTAGGTGATGATTTATTTGAGATGATGGTTGATGGTTATTTAGCTTTATATCCTTCAACTCATACGTCACTACGAATTTTTGCAGAGAAATTACCTGATTACTTAGCCACCAATACTCCTTTTAACGATTACCCCATACTTGCAGATATAGCCAAATTTGAACGACTATTGCTAAGCGCGTTTGATGCAAGCGATAAAACATTACTCAATGTATCAGAGCTTGAAAGTATTGAACCACAGCAATGGCCAAATTTACTATTAAAATTACATCCAAGTGTACAGTTAGTCGCGTTTAATACGTTGGCGGTTGAAAGTTGGCAGGCAATAAAAGAAAAGCAAACACCGCCAGAACCAATAGCCTCAGAACCTCGCTTTTGGGTTATTGCACGTGATATTGACAGGCGTACACAATATTTAAGCGTTGATGCACAAGAGCATCGCTTACTGAATCTATTAAAACAAAACACACCCTTTGCACAGTTATGCCAATCCTGTTTAAATGAGCTCCCTGGTGAGCAAATCGCTGGGTTTTTAATTACTAAAATTAATCAGTGGCTTGAACGTGGTTGGTTAATTAACGAGTAAGTTTAAACAACAATGTTTTTTTGTTGCAAAGGAATTTTTTGAAAGCCACCATATACACAATCATTGCTTTAATTGCGTTTGCCGCAAATTCTCTTTTTTGCAGAATGGCTTTAGCCGAAGGCTATATAGATGCTTGGAACTTTACAGTTATTCGCTTACTAAGTGGTGCAGCGTGTTTGGGCATTATAATGGCTATTTATACCCATAATTTAAAAGGTAAAGGCACATTTAACCCCGCTATTATAAGTGACAGAGGAAGCTGGCGAAGTAGTATTAGCCTTTTGGTTTATGCACTTTGTTTTTCGATTGCTTACGTAGAGCTTGATACAGGCACTGGCGCACTTATTTTGTTTTCCGCTGTGCAACTTACTATGATTGGCTGGGGTATATATCAAAAAGAGCAGTTGAGTGTGCTTCAGTGGTGCTCGTTTATAGTGGCGCTAGGTGGCTTTGTATATTTAATGCTACCATCTGCTGCAGTGCCTTCACTGTTTGGTGCATCACTTATGGCACTCAGCGGTATAGCATGGGGTATTTACAGTATTCGCGGTAAAGTGTGTGTATCGCCACTGCGTACTACTGGGTTTAACTTTATAAGAAGCTTAGTTGCTATCCCTGTTTTATTACTCGTAGGTATGAGTTATTTAAAAAATATCAGTATTGAAGGGGTGTTACTTGCGTGTGCCTCGGGGGCAATAGCGTCTGGAGTTGGTTATAGTGTTTGGTATGTAGCAATGCCACTGCTTAAAAGTACCCAAGCTGCTGTTGTGCAGTTGTGTGTGCCGGTACTTGCAGCCATTGCTGGGGTTTTGTTTTTATCTGAGCAGGTAGCAATGGAGTTTGTAGTCGCAAGCTCCTTAATATTAGGGGCCGTGCTGGTGTTTATTTTAAATAAAAAGAAGGCTTAATATAACCTAACCTTCTTTTAGGTGTGGGCTTACGTTTGTTACAAAGCGTGTATAAATAGCAGGTAAGTTATCAAGTATCGCCTGCTTGCCCTGTAGTTCACTGTTTTTTATACATTCAAAAAGTACTTGCTCGCTAAGTTTATTCACTAATAATTGTGATTGCTTAATATGGCTTATATGCCAAAGCTCAGGTGCGACGCCACCTAAATCATGCTGGTAAGGGCGATAAAAGCCAAATTTAACTAAGTTAGTATCAAGCCAATTACTTAAAGGCGCAAAAGGCCCACCTTGTAGGTATTCATCAGGTGCTAGCTGCAGTTTATAATCATCACTTACCGCAGCTTTATCAAACACATCTAAGTCAGTCCCTAAATGATGCCTGCTTGCCCCAGGTAGTGCAGAGTAGAGCATTATTGCTATACATTTATCAATCTCGCTTAGCTTAGTTAAATCTACAACTTCTTGCTGTTTATTATAAACAGGTCGACTACCTAAAAACTTATTATTCCAAATAATTGACTGACGTTCAAAGTCGCGAAAACTTGAGGCAATAGTAAGATCAAATCCCGCTTTTTGAGCTGCACTTTGCAGCGCTAAAAAGTCGCTAATAATAGCGCTGTGCAAGTGATGATTTTGTATATCAGTTAAATGTGTATCACTTTGCCCTGTAATACACATTATCGATGTTGGTTGAGTGGCATCCATTATGTTAAAAGTTGCTCTAATATTTGCTCGTAAATGTTGGTAAGGGCTATTAAATCATCGGTACTTACGCATTCATCTACTTTATGAATAGTAGCGTTACGTGGCCCTAGTTCAATTACTTTAGCACCTGTTTGCGCAATAAAACGCCCGTCAGATGTGCCACCTGTGGTTTCTAGGTTTGTGGTTAAACCGGTTACCGATTTAATAGCATTGACTGTGGCATCAACAAGAGGTCCGTGCTCGGTAATAAAAGGCAAACCATTTACTATCCAACTTAATTCATAATTTAAGTTATGCTTTTGTAGAATGTCATTTACACGTTGTTGTAATTGCTCATGCGTTACTTGCGTACTAAATCTAAAGTTAAACTGTATTTCTAGTTCACCCGGGATCACATTACCAGCACCTGTGCCGCCATTAATATTTGAAATTTGAAAGCTGGTAGCAGGGAAGTATTCATTTCCGTTATCCCACACCGTTTGGCTAAGCTCAGTAAGAGCAGGGGTTGCTAGATGAATTGGGTTTTGTGCTAAATGTGGGTAGGCTACATGCCCTTGTACGCCCTTAACGGTTAAAAAAGCGGTGAGTGAGCCTCTTCGACCATTTTTAACAACATCACCTAGTACATCTCGTGATGAAGGTTCGCCAACTAGGCACATATCGATTTTTTCACCGCGTGCTTCTAGCGTATCAATTACACGAGTCGTCCCGTTTACAAATGGACCTTCTTCGTCAGAAGTAATTAAAAATGAAATTGAACCTTTATGATCTGGGTGCTTAGTAACAAAACGCTCGGTTGCTACAAGCATTGCTGCAAGTGAGCCTTTCATATCGGCAGCGCCACGGCCATGTAAGAGACCGTCTTTTATTAATCCTGAAAACGGCGGATGTTGCCAATTTTTTCAGGGCCTGTTGGCACCACATCGGTGTGACCTGCAAAACAAAAGTGCGGTGATTGTGTGCCTTTTCGAGCCCAAGTGTTAAGTGTGTCGGTAAAAAATAATGGCTCTATATTAAAACCAACCGCAGCAAGGCGATCGTTCATCATTTGTTGGCAGCCAGCATCTTCGGGGGTTACTGACTCTCGTTGGATTAGCGCTTGAGCGAGTGCAATTACGTCAACAGTCATTATTTAAAAATCTCATCGTATTGAACTGCTTTAAAACCTAAATGGTAGCTGCCATTGTTTACGAGTACCGGACGTTTGATCATTGCAGGTTGTTCAACTAACAGTGAAATAGCACTCTCTTTAGTTAAGCTTTGTTTCTGCTCATCAGTTAATGCACGATAAGTAGTACCACGTTTATTAACAAGCTGTTCCCAATCAAGCTTATCAGCAAAGTCACTCACCATTTGCTCATTCACGCCATCTTTACGGTAGTCGTGAAAAGTAAATTCGACATTGTTATCGGTTAAATATTTTTTAGCTTTTTTAATCGTGTCACAATTGCTAATGCCGTATAAGGTAATCATAGATTTAATTCTTCTTAATAATAGTTAATAGAGTGTCTTCACCCGCTTGTACCAGTGAGTGAGAGTAATGAAATGTACCAAGGTTGTGGCCATTTAGTAAAATTAGGCTAGCAAGCATAGGAGTATCAAGCTCTCGTAAATCAAAATAAGCAAGGCGTTGGCCTTTGATTATTTTGCTACCATTGAGCTGTGCTATATGAGTGTGTGTAATTGGTTGCGATGTTGAAATGGTTAAGTTGATTAACACTTTTAACCCATTTTTTGCTTGTAATATAAACTCCGTGCCTGCATTTTTTACCTGTAATAAAGTGCCATCAAAGGGCGCTAGAATTTTATGGTTAGTTAGTTGCACTATAATACCTGGCCCAAGTGTGCCAAAGCGAAACAAAGGTTCTGGATGTTCATTTAGCTCCAGTACTTTGCCTGAAAAAGGGCTGGTAATATTAATGGCGTTACGAGGTATTTTGTTTTGCGCAATATATTCTACTTTTTGTGCTTTCATAATTTATTCAGCCACCACATTGTAGCCATCTTTTTTTAGTGCCGTAATAGCTTGAAGTGCAGTCTGCTTTTTTACAAGTATGTAATCGGTGTCGTAGGTTGAAATTGAAAATATAGATATTTTAGCACGTGCTAATACGCCCGAAATATTGGCCATTATCCCGGTCAGCGAAAAACCAAGCGGGCCAACAACTTCAAGTGCTTGCCAATTTGGCTCTGTGTCTAGGCTGTTTATTTCAAAGCTACTAGGACATACAATTGAAAGTTCGTCGTGGGTTTTAGAAATAAAAAACAACGGGAGTTTTAACAGCGCCGCAGGTATGTCGGCATCTATATCTAAGCTATGTATAGATAAAACGGTGCTGTGTAATTGTAATGTTTGTTTTGACATTAAAAACCTGCGAAACAGCAATATCGGTAGGTTTATAGTATAGATTATTAGCTTTAAATTAAAGGTGTAACAGTAACTAACCTGATAGTAAGTGAGTTAATTCCCGAAGGTAGAAAAACTTACCCACAATTTCTGTGGATAAGTATGGGGGTTGCAGGGTATAAATAGCCTAACTAGTTAATTATTAAATAAATAATAGCTAGGCTATAAAAAGCACATGTTAGTGTTGGTGTTTAATTAAGTGCTTCAGCTTGTGCTGCTTGAATGGCCGTTAGTGCAATGGTATACACAATATCATCAACTAATGCACCACGGCTTAAGTCGTTAACAGGTTTGCGCATACCTTGTAGCATTGGACCAATACTTATTAAATCAGCGCTACGTTGTACTGCTTTATAGGTAGTATTGCCTGTATTTAAATCAGGGAATATAAATACAGTCGCTTTACCTGCAACAGGGCTATTAGGTGCTTTTTTAAGTGCCACGTTTTCCATAATGGCTGCGTCGTATTGAAGTGGCCCATCAATGATTAAATCAGGACGCTTTTGCTGCGCTATTTTTGTGGCTTCGCGTACTTTTTCTACATCAGCGCCCGTGCCAGACGTACCCGTACTGTAACTGATCATAGCTACACGCGGCTCTATACCAAATGCAGCAGCAGAGTCGGCAGATTGAATCGCTATATCTGCAAGTTGTTCAGCATTAGGGTCTGGGTTAATTGCACAGTCACCATAAACTAACACTTGGTCAGGCAGTAGCATAAAAAACACGGATGATACTAACGATGATCCTGGCGCTGTCTTAATTAACTGCAGTGGTGGGCGAATTGTATTGGCAGTGGTGTTTACTGCACCCGACACTAAACCATCTACTTTACCTTGCTCAAGCATCATTGTGCCAAGTACGACGTTATCTTGTAGCTGCTCTTGTGCTACAACGGCAGTTAGGCCTTTGCTTTTTCGGATTTCGACCATAGGCGCAATATAATCATTAATGATGCTTTTAGGCTCAATAATACTTACGTGTTCGTTAAGCTCAATCCCTTGCTGCTCTGCAATACGCATTATTTCTTCGCGATCGCCAAGCAATATAGTTTTAGCAATGCCGCGTTGGCCACAAATAGCAGCCGCTTTAATAGTACGAGGTTCATTGCCTTCTGGTAGCACAACTGTTTTTCCGGCTTTACGGGCTTTGTCTGTTAACAAGTAACGAAATGCTGGAGGCGATAATTTACGTGTTTTACCTACGCTTTTGGCTAACGTGTCTAACCAGTCAGAATCAATATGTTCAGCGTTATGATCTTTTACTTTTTCAATTCGTTGGTCGTCGTCGTTTGGTACTTCCATATTAAAGTTATGCAGTAATAACGAGGTGCGCCATGTATCGCCATCAGTAGCGAGTATAGGCAAGCCAGTTTGCATAGCTTGCTCACACAAGGCCATAATACGTGGCTCTGGCTCAAAGCCACCTGTGAGTAATATAGCGCCAAGTTTAGTACCGTTCATAGCTGACAAACACGCAGCAACAAGTATGTCTGAGCGATCGCCTGGTGTTACCAATAAGGCTCCAGGCGTAAAGTAATTTAAAATATTTGACACTGTACGCGCACAAAAAGTAATACGACGCAGGCGACGATGCAGCATATCGCCTTCGTTTATTATCGTTGCTTTTAAATACGCGCTTAAATCTTTTACGCGAGGTGCGACTAAGTCAAAATCCCAAGGGATTGCACCAAGTAGCATAAACGGGTTTTTTCTAAAAATAGGTAACGACGCTAAACGATTTAATTCGTTTTCAAGTTCTTCTGGTTTGTAGGTGTCAACTAAATCGGCGCGAGCGCGGCCCTCTTCATCAAGTGGCGCATTTACTTTATTAAAAATACAGCCAAGTACGCGAGGGTGATCAATTCCACCATAGTTACCCGCTGCGATTTCAAGGCGGTCTTCTATTTGTGTAATGCTGTAATTACCGGGGGTGAGTACAAATACAATGTCGGCGCCAAGTGTTTGTGCAATTTCACGATTTACACGTCCAGCGTAAGGTTGACGACGAGTAGGGACCATACCTTCTATGATGGCTACTTCATCGTCGTTTATTTTGCTCTCAAAACGCTCAACAATTTCCTCTAGTAGGTCGTCACCTTTGCCATCGCCAATCATTTGCTCTGCGTAATCGAGTGCAAAAGGTGTAGGTGGGTTAATCGGTGAGCCTTGGGTAACTATTTGCGTTGATTTTTCAGGGCCCGTTTCACCCGAGCGGGGCTGCGCAATTGGTTTAAAAAAGTTAACTTTAACTGTTTTTTGCTCAAGAGCGCGGACTAAACCAACAGAGACAGAGGTTAGACCAACACCTGTAGAGACAGGAATTAACATAATACGACGCGCCATATTAAAGCTCCTTTGCTATGTTTGCAGCATCAAGTGCAATAACCCACTCTTCATTTGTAGGCATGACAACGGCTTTACTACGTGCCTGTGAAGAGCTAATAATACCTTCTTGGCCAAAACGAGCATTAAGATTAGCTTGTTGATCGCAATCGAGTCCTAAAAAGGCAAGCTGTGAGATTACTTTTTCACGAATAATATCAGAGTTTTCGCCAATACCGCCGGTAAAAATAATCGCATCAAGGCGTTGTAGTGGTACCATATAAGCGGCAATTTGTTTTGAAAGACGGTAGCAAAACATATCAAGCGCGAGTATTGCTTTTTTATTACCGGCAACAGCCGCTTCTTCGATTGTGCGGCAATCATTAGAAAGCTCGCTGATACCTAATAAACCACTTTTTTGATTGAGCAAGTTATCTATTTGCTGTGCAGTGTAATCGAGCTGCGTGGTTAAAAAGTTAAACAGGCCTGGATCTATATCGCCACTACGGGTGCCCATCATTAGGCCCTCTAGTGGTGTTAGGCCCATACTGGTATCTACACTCTTACCATTTTTAATAGCACACACTGAACAACCATTACCTAAGTGGGCACTGATAAAGTTACTTTGCTCAATAGGTTGATTAAGTAGTTTTGCTGTTTGGCCTGCAACATAAAAGTGGCTTGTGCCATGAAACCCATAACGTCTAACGCCAAATTCTGTATATAGCTTATATGGCAGTGCATAAAGGTAAGCTACTTCATTCATCGTTTGGTGGAACGCAGTATCAAATACGGCTATTTGTGGTAAGCCTTCGAACGATGCCTGTGCAGATGCAATGCCTAATAAATTAGCATGTCCGTGAAGTGGCGCAAGTGTTGCTGCCTGTGTAATACCCGCAATGACCTTCTCGTCAATCAAAACAGATTGCGTAAAATGCTCGCCGCCGTGCACAACACGATGACCCACAGCAATAAGTTGCTCATCTAAACTATGATCTTTTATTAGGCTTACTAACGTATCTATTGCCTCTGCATGGGCTTGACCTGCTACTAAGTTAATGACAGTTTTAGCGCCTTTGAATTTATATTTTATAGAAGGAGTTGTTGCACCTAAGCGCTCTGCTAGACCAGATATAATTTCGTGGCCCGTGTTTGCATCAATAATGGCAAATTTTAAGCTGGAGCTACCACAATTTAGTACTAAAACGTGTTGTGACTTAGGGGAGGTTGTTGGCATAAATTCATTTCCATAAACAAAATTTAGTAAGTGAACGTGAAACATTAATCGTTACACTCAGAGTGATAAATAAGGCTCAAACATTTAATTAAGCTAAACTAAAATGTAGCTGAATCAATGCGAAATATTTTACCCCAGTTATGGAATTTAGTTTAGTGTTTTGCACACTTTAACAGCAAAATTAAGCACTTTTACTGAGAAAGTAAAAGCCCTTAAAATTGTGTTACACTTTAGAAATAATCAATTTAGTATTGTGTTTTAATAGAGTCACTGTGAGGAGTCATGATGCAAAAAAGTGTGATGTCACAAGTACAAACAGGGCGGTTGTATGCAAAACAATGGCCAATGAGAAAAGAGTTAGCACCTCTATTCATCGAGTTTAAGGTTATTAAAGCTACTGATCTTGCGATCACAGTTATGCCTATTTTAGCCATGCTTACGTTATTTTTTCAGCTGAATTACCTCGGTTCAGACTTCTTACCGCAAGCTATTGCGAGTGCTTTGTTTTTTATCTCGTTACCGTTACAAGGGTTATTATGGCTAGGTAAGCGTGCGCAAACACCTTTAGAGCCAGCCATGCAAAAGTGGTATCACGAGCTTTATACAAAAATGGTTGCCAACGGTTATCAAGCGCAGTTAAGCGAAAAAAAGCCTCGTTATTTGGAGCTTGCGAGTCTACTTAAAGACATGTTTGATAAAATGGATAAAGCGTTTACGAAAGAGCAATTTTAGACGTCGTTAAACTTACGCCTAAATAACCCCAAATTTGATTATGCAGTTTTTGTAAACTGCGTAATGTAAAATGACAAGGTGACAGTATGCTCGCCTTTTTCCCTAAGTGCTTCCCAATGTTCTGGCCTGAACTTCCATGCAAATGGCGTCATCATTATTAAGTCTTTAATATCAGTAAAGCTAAGCGCTACATGCTCTGTTAAAAGAGCTTGCTCTGATTTTTGAAACCCTTTTGGCGAAGATATTTCAGTATGTTCGTTTACTTTTGAATATATATACGATTTTAGCTCTTTTAAATGACAAGGTCCTGGGCTTGCAACCACTAATGTTGCGTTTTGATTTGCAAGGCGCTCAAGCTCTTGCTCAAACAAAGGTGCAAATACGCTAACAAGTACATCAGCAAATTGGCTTTCAAAAGGCGCTTGGCTAATTGATGCCACACTAAAGTTGCAATTAGAGTAGCGCTTTGCTGCATATTTAACCGCAGATTTTGAAATGTCGACGCCGTACACAACTGCGTTTGTTTTACTTGCTATTGCTTGGGTATAAAACCCTTCACCGCATCCCAAATCAATAATAGTATTTGCACTTATATTACTGATTATATCGCTAAGGTTTTCTTGTAAAAAGCCATAATAGCCACGTTCTAAAAATGCACGCCTAGCTTGTACCATTTCAAGCGAATCGCCTGGTTGTTTTGAGTTTTTTGTTGCACAGGCAGTAAATTAACATAGCCCTCTTTAGCAACATCAAAGCTATGGTTGTTAGCACAACGAAGTGTTGAATCAGTTTTCAAAAGTGCGTGGTTACACAGCGGGCATTGATATTGTAGACTCATGAGCCTAGGTAGTCCTTATCGTAAAAAGTTTTTACCCAATGCGGGCGATAGGTGATCATAACTGTTATAGCCATGCCGTTGAGCATTGCTTCAGGAAACCAAATTATGGCACTTAAATAAACGTAGTTATCTGCGAGTTCTTGCCAATTGTATTGCCCTATAGCTAAGTAAAATAAAGCACCTAGGCTTATTTTTATACAGGCTATAACCCCTGCAGTTATGAACGCACAAACAAATATATAAACAAAAAAATGACGAGGTAAATACTGGTAACTAATTATAAAGCCAAGGTAGCTTAATAAAATAGGAATAAATGCACAAATAAGCAGTTGAACTGGCAACAGTTCAAGTTCAATTTGACCAAATGCAGTCAGTAGGGCTGTGGCAAGTAGGCTACTTAAAATAGTCAATCGCCAGCCTAAAATTAATGTTGCAGCTGTAACGCCTAATATGTGTAAATCGAGGCCAGTTAAAATTCCTGCTTTTATTCGCCAAAGCACTGCAAACACTAACGCACATGCAAGCACCCCAGTTTGACGGGCTGGCGTATTAAGCAATGTTTTATATGTTTTTTTATCAAAGCTTAGTAGGGCAATAATAATTACAAGGGCCCAAAGTAGCCCTTGTATTGTTATGCTGAGCATAGTAATTACTTAAATGTTGACCATATAGGGGCATGATCTGAGGGTTTTTCAATACCGCGCAGTTCGTAATCAATACCAGTATCTATACAGCGTGCTGCAAGCTCATTAGTTGCAAGTACTACATCTATTCGAAGTCCTCGGTTATCTACAAACCCCTTAGAGCGATAGTCAAACCATGAGTATTGATCGTCTGTTTCTGGGTTTTGTTCTCTAAAGGTGTCTTTAAAGCCCCAATTAAGTAATGTTGCAAGCCATTCACGCTCTACCGGTTGGAAAGAACATTTACCCGTTTTTAACCAACGTTTAGCATTTACTTCACCAATACCAATATCTAAATCGGTAGGTGATATGTTGATATCGCCCATAACAATTATATCTTGATCGGGTGTATGGTTTGTTTCAAGGTGAGTCATCAAGTCAATATAGAACTGGCGTTTATAAGGGAATTTAGTTTCGTGATTGATATTATCGCCTTGCGGGAAATAACCATTCATTACGGTTAAATCACGACCGTTTTCTTGCTCTACAGTAACGCTTATCATGCGTTTTTGCGATTCCTCTGTATCGGTAGCAAATCCTTTTAAGACCGATTTAGGCTCTTTCTTGCATAACATAGCCACACCATAATGTGCCTTTTGACCATGGTAATAAACGTGGTATCCCATTTTTTGCACATCTTCTAGTGGGAACGCCTCATCATGAACCTTAATCTCTTGCAGTCCAATTACGTCTGGTTGATGTTTATCGATAATTGCTTGTAATTGATGAAGACGAGCACGCAGACCATTGATATTGAAAGAAATCACTTTCATTGAATTTACCTTAAAATTGGTTCTATTTAATGCACCAAATTGTATCAGTATTTACGCGTACATAACATGACTGAAATGGAGAAAATCGCTGCATAATTGTTGACCAAATGGTGCTTAAAGTTTAAACATTGTTAATGCTATATTAATTTGTTAAATAAATAAAAAATTCAATTGATATCTAAAAAGCAGGTTATATAATGCGCGAAATCACTCAATAAGCTCGTTCAAATAGGATCTCACATGAAAACACAACTAATTTTAGCTGCAGCACTTTTAGCATCAACTACGGTCTCGGCACAAAGTAATTCGTATTTTAGTAAAGATAATAAAATAGAATCTAAATTGTGTGTATTAAGTGCCAATGAAGGCTTTTCTGCCGCTCGTAAAGAAGCAGCCCAGCATGGTGTGTTTTTATCACGCTTTTCACAAAGTATTTTGTGTAATGGCGAAGATATTCGTGATATTGCTAAAAAAGGAACAACTGCTGAAGTGATTAAAACTAAAGTTGAGGTGTTTGCTAAAGACACTCAACAAGAAACACAACTATGTATGACTGCTTTAAAACAAGGTCTAGCGCCAGTTCGTCAAAAAATCGGTAATTTAAACTCTCTAAAGTGTAATGGTCAAAAAGTAACTGATTTTGTAAAACGTTATCAAAATGCGGCTATTTAATAACACAAAGATTTGAAAAGCATGCCCAGTATATTTATATATACTGGGCTTTTTTTGCAAAAATTACAAAGCACTTTGCAAAGTTTTCAGATATAACTTATTGAAATTGTTCATTAAATACTCTATTTATTTGTAACTATTTGATTTTAATTAGTTAACTAACATTGGCATCCGAATTGTATTAGCTAAAGTGACATTTATTTAATTACAAGGACACGTCTTATGAAAAAGTTAACATTAGCAACAACAATTTTAGCATCTTTGAGCCTCGCGGCTTGTTCTTCAAATCAAGGCCTTGAGAAAATAGACAGTGATTTTGCAAGCCTGGACAACGACAGCGATGGCTACATTTCAAAAGTCGAAGCGGATGATGATAGCATCTGGGAGCATTTTTCGAATATTGATACCAATATGGATAATGAAATTAGCCGTAAAGAATTTAACGCCTACATGCAGCTTAATGCAGGTAAAGTGGCGACTGATAGCGACGTAAGTGAATCAGCGTTTAAAGCTGAAATAGCTAAGTTTGATAAAATTGAGAGTAGTTTTTCAAGTTTAGATAATGATAGCAACGGTTATATTTCGATTGCTGAAGGCAACGATGATGATATTTCAAATCATTTTGGTTATATGGATGAAAACCAAGATAAGCGCATCAGTAAAAGCGAGTTTATGGGTTACATTAAAAAATACGGTAACGCAGTAGCTGAAGATGATGCATTAGAAGCCATTAAACATAGCTAATATTTGTTGTTTTAAAGAGTAAATTATAAGCCAGTGATAATCACTGGCTTTTTTGTGTTTAAAATCTAGTTATTTAGTAGATATATTTTCCTAGTTTGGTGTTGTTCTGTCATAATAGATGGCTGTGTATTTTTATTTGTTAAGAGTGTGTATGGCGGGTCGGCGAATTAGTGATGAACAACTAGTTGAGATCATTGAAGCAGCTATTTTTGTTGCAGATAAGCCTGTTAGTAAGCGCCACCTTAAAGACGTAGTATTAATAGATTTAGCTATTTCTATGGCGCGAATAAACGGCGCAATAGATACTATACAAGAACATTTTCAAACTCGTGGTATTCGTCTAGTCGAAGTTGGCAGTGGTTATCGCTTTCAGGCATGTAGCAGTTTAAGCCCTTGGTTAAATAATTTGTGGCAAGAACGTGCGCCTAAGTATTCACGTGCTTTACTGGAAACATTATCGCTTATTGCATACAGGCAGCCCATTACACGTGGCGAAATTGAGCAAGTAAGGGGAGTTACTACGGGTTCGAATATTATAAAAACCCTACTCGAAAGAGAGTGGGTTAAAGTGGTAGGGCATAAAGAGGTTCCGGGTAAACCGGCTTTATATGCAACTACTAAACAATTTTTAGATTATTTTTCGTTAACAGGTTTAGATAATTTACCGGCGCTGCCAACAGAGCAGCAAAGTAAAATTAACCAGTTATTAAGTGATCCTTCTGTGAGAGAACCATCCGAATGAGTATACAAGGTGAAAAGTTACAAAAAGTCCTAGCCCGTGCAGGCGTAGGCTCGCGCCGTGAAATGGAAAAATACATTGATGCAAACCGCGTTAGTGTAAACGGTAAAGTGGCAAAGTTAGGCGACCGTGTTGAGGAAACAGACTTAATTCGTGTTGACGGACACACTGTAAAAATTGAAGAAAAAGCAGATAGAATTTGTCGTGTAATTATGTATAACAAACCAGAAGGTGAGCTAAGTACACGTAAAGATCCAGAAGGGCGTCGTACTGTATTTGACCGACTTCCTCGTATTGATGGCGATCGTTGGATTGCAGTAGGCCGCTTAGACGTTAATACATCAGGTTTGATGCTGTTTACTAATGATGGTGAGTTAGCAAACCGTTTAATGCACCCAAGTTATGAAGTAGAACGTGAATACTCTGCACGTGTATTTGGTGAAGTAACCAACGAAACGGTTAAAAACCTACTACGTGGTGTTGAGCTTGAAGATGGCCCAGCCAAATTCACGACTGTAACCCCAATGGGTGGCGAAGGTGTTAACCGATGGTTTAACGTAACGTTAAATGAAGGGCGTAACCGCGAAGTCCGCCGTTTATGGCAATCTCAAGATGCGGAAGTATCTCGTCTTATTCGTATTCGTTACGGTAAATTGGAGCTAGATAAGCGCGTACCGCAAGGTGGTTGGATGGAGTATGATCTAGAAACGGTAAACTATTTACGTAAAACCGTTAAATTAGGTCGCGAGACGCAGACTAAGCTTTCTGTTATGCCAGAAAAGCGCAAAGATAAACGCGCTAAAATCAACCAGATCCGCAAAGCAGTTAAAAAACACAATCAACGTGTTAAGCCGACTAAACGTAAATAGTCAATTAGTTATTTATTTAACACAAAAAAGCCGCTAATTGCGGCTTTTTTAATGTGCTTTTAAATAACACAGGACTTAGGCTGGGTTATTTTTTTACCTGAGCATCTAACGATTCGCCATTCACTTCACTAGAATCGTCACTCATTAGATATAAATAGGTAGGCATTAAATCCTCTGGTGTAGCAAGCGCGTCTCTATCTTCACCTGGATATGCAGCCGCTCGCATTGAAGTGCGCGTAGCACCTGGGTTAATACAGTTTACACGAATGTTTGTTTTACCTACTTCACATGCCCATGTTTGCATCATGCCTTCTACTGCAAATTTCGAAATGGCATAAGGTCCCCAAAATTCACGGCCTTTGCGACCAACACCTGATGATGTGAATACGATTGATGCATTATCAGATTTACGAAGAACCGGAAACAAGGCTTTAGTGAGCATCGCTTGTGCAGTCACGTTTACTTTCATTATGTTTTCGAACGTAGATGAGCAAAAATGCTCAAGTGGGCCAAGCGAGCCTAAAATACCGGCATTATTAAGAAGCCCATCTAGGCGGCCAAACTGATATTCAATCGTTGCGGCAAGGTCGCGGTAGTTTTGCTTCGTTGCGCCTTTTAAATCCATAGGCACAATTGCAGGTTTAGGATAACCTGCATTAACAATTTCATCGTAAACACATTCAAGTTTATTAGTTGTTTTACCTAATAAAATAACCGTAGCACCATACTTTGCATATGTAATGGCTGCTACTCGACCAATGCCATCGCCGGCGCCTGTTATTAAAATAACTTTATCTTTGAGTGCGTTTTCAGCTGCTTGATAAGTGTGCATAAAAGTACCAAATTGTATGATTTTTTTAATTTTAACATAGCAAAACGTGAAGTAATCGAATTTATTGCAAAATTAGGTGGCGAAAATAGAAACTTTACGTTAAGTTTAACTGGTCTAATGTCTCATTAATAACCTGATTACATTGTTTTAACTTAATACACTGATTAAACACACTATAAAAATAAAATATGTGCGGAGCCAACAATATGAAAAAAATGCTACTTTCACTCTCGGTTACAGCTGCTTTAGCAGGTTGTGGCGGTGGAGAAACGTTAAAAGATGTTAAAAACGACACAGCCCCAGTAATTCCAACGGCAACAGTAAGTTTTGACCCTGCTAATGGAGTTATATCTGTCCCAAACGATTTGTTAATGAGTGGTACCCAAGACGGTACATTAAACATTCCTGGTGAATTAGATGATGATAACGTGTCTATTCCACGCACAGCTTATGCCAACCCACAATTGGCTCTAGGCGCACTTGATGGTTGGTCTTCGCAGGTTCCTTATAAAATTGATTTAACATTCCCACCGAGTGTGAGTTTAGATGAAGCGTCTGCTGGGGCTCCTGGTACGGTTAGAATTTTTGAAGTAATAATGGGTGCAAGCTTAACGGATGAAGAATGTTCGGTAGTAGCTGCAGGTACTGCTTGTAAATTAGTGGGCGAACTTACCTTTGGTGTTGACTTTGTTACTCAAGCTTCAGGTAATGCTGTTGCAATTGTTCCTCTAAAACCATTTAAAGCTGGTAGTTCATACATTAATGTATTAACAACAGGGCTTAAAGACTCATTGGGTCGCTCTATTGAGCCATCTTCAACTTATGGGTTGGTTAAACAAGAAGCGCCATTAATTACAGCAGCCCAACTTGGTTTGCAGGGCGCAGTTAATAGCTACGAAAATGTAGTTGTTAGTTCTGGAAATATTACGAAAGACGACATTATTTTCTCAGGTGCGATGACTATTCAATCAGCAGGGCCTGTGCTGGGTACTATCAAGCAGTTGTTAGCAGTGAGCTTGCAACAGCCAAGTATGGCAACACCTGCTGTGCAAGTACCAGAACAACCAATGGTAAATGTACAACAAGTATTTGCTTCACAAGGTGTTGAAGTATCGCCTGCTTTTTCTGGTGTTCAATATCAAAAGGGTAGCATTATGCTTCCTATGTACCTAGGGACTCCAACAGGCACTGAGATAAGTGATTTAAACGATACATATTGGCAAGGTATGTGTGATAATGCAGTAGCAATACTTGGTTATAAAGCTGTTGCAGGTGATGCTTTTCCTGCAGAACCTATTAGTGAGAATGACGGGTTATGTTTTGCATTGAGTAGTGGACAGCTTCGAGATTTAGGTTTAGACAGCACGCGTCATTTAACTAAATATAATACCATTCCAAAAGTACAAAGCATGGCGAATGTGCCAGTACAACTAACAAAACCTATTTTACCAATTATTAACGGTGTTCGTGCGCAACTACAATTACCGGCTATTGAAATGCCAGAAAATGGCTGGCCTGTTGTAATTATGCAACATGGTATTACTACGCAAAAAGAAAGTATGCTAGCGTTAACTGCCCAACTTTCTATTCAAGGTTTTGCAACTGTAGCAATTGACCACCCAAGACATGGTGAACGCGGTATCGATGTTGATGGTGATGGCAGTGATGACTTTAATGCAACAACAGGTTCGGTACTTAGTTATATGGACTTGAGTTCATTACTTGTTGCGCGAGATAGCCTACGTCAATCAGCGGCTGATTTATTAGGCTTACGCTTGGGTTTAAACTTCATTAACGATACGACTATCAATAGCAAAGATGTTACCTACATCGGGCATTCGTTAGGGTCTATTGTAGCCCCGGCATTTATTGCTCAAGCTAATAGCCCAATGGCACCTACTGTTGACCCACTGTTTAATGTAAATACAGTAGCACTTGCAAGTGGCGGCGGTGGCATAGCAAGCTTCTTACTTGAATCTGCTGCGTTTGGTCCATTTATTCAAGGTTCAGTACTTTCACAAGCTGGTACAACCGAAGCTGATGAACTTAATGTCTACCTACAAGGCGCTGCGCTTTCTAACTGTGGCTCATTAGTACCAGACATGGAAGCTTACTTGACATGTGGTTACAATGAATATGTTGCATCACTTACTACTGCGGGTGAAACGACTAAACTTACTAACATTCAAGGTGTATTTACACAGTTTGCATTTGCGGCACAAACAGCACTTGATAGTGGTGATCCAACTAACTACGCTGCCACGGTGAAAGCATTAGGTACTCCTGTTTATACTAATGTTGTTGTGGGTGATGGTGTTGATAACAAGCCCGACCAAGTGATACCGCCAATGGCAGCTAATAATCCTATTTCTGGCACAATTCCATTAGCTAACTTGATGGGTCTTGAAACAGTAAGTACTTCGCAAGCATTAAGTGAAACACCTTCGAGCTATTTAGTTAAATTTACTAAAGGGCATCATGGTTCTATATTAACGCCAGCTCAAGATGCTGCACAGGCTTCAACTGTTGAAGGCAGTGCTGCTGCTAATGCAGAAATGCAGCTGCAAGTAGCTACTTATTTAGCTGCACGTGGACGTATGTTATTAGTTTCCAACCCTGAGGTTGTGACTGATTAATAACCAGTAAAATAATTAACCTTTAAAAGCCACTGAAAAGTGGCTTTTTTTGTTTTAAAGCATGTTAAATTAGCTGAAATTTATAAATGGAGAAACCAGTTGGAATTTTTATACGAGTACGGTTTGTTTTTTGCTAAAACAGTTACTTTTGTTATCGCTATAGCAGTTATTTTAATGTTAATAGTTGGCGCTGCAGTTAAGCCAAAAGCTAAAAAAGGTGAAATACAAATAGATGATATATCAGAACAATTAGTAGAACTTAAAGAAAGTTTTTTGCAAAATACGCTCGGTAAAAAAGAGCTAAAGGCGCATCAAAAGGAGTTAAAAACGCAAAGTAAAAAAGCAGATAAAGACGAAGCTAAACCTCGTTTATATGTAATTGACTTTGTGGGCAGTATGGATGCACACGAGGTGGAAAGCTTACGAGAAGAAATAACAGCCATTATCTCTATTGCTGAGCCTAGTAAAGACAAGGTCCTTATTCGTTTAGAAAGTGGTGGCGGGGTCGTACATGGCTACGGACTTGCTGCTTCGCAACTACAGCGTATTAAAAATGCTGGCATACCCTTGAGTGTCTCAATTGATAAAGTGGCTGCCAGTGGGGGGTACATGATGGCATGTGTTGCCGATGAAATACTCGCTGCACCATTTGCAATTGTTGGCTCTATTGGGGTGATTGCTCAAATTCCTAACTTTAATAAAATATTGAAGAAAAATGATGTTGAATTTGAACAAATAACTGCTGGTGAGTTTAAGCGTACGCTTACTTTATTTGGTGAAAACACAGATAAGGCCCGTGAAAAATTTCGTGAAGAAATTGAACAAACTCACGACTTATTTAAAACATTTGTGAGTACACAACGCCCAAGTTTAGATATAAATCTAGTTGCGACAGGCGAGCATTGGTTTGCAACTCAAGCTATTGAAAAAGGCTTGGTAGATGTTATAAAAACAAGTGATGATGCTTTATTAGAGCAACAACATGAACGCCAAATCTATAAAATTAAATATAAAGTCAAAAAAGGACTGAGCGATAAGCTCGCGCTTGGCTTGAGTAGTGGCGTAAATAAAGTCGGGATAAACTTACTTTCTAAATTTAAGTCCCTAAATCCTTAGATTAGAATTTTTAACCTGAGAACAAGCTAATTATTTTTACTCGAAAAAAACCTTGATGCAAAACATCAAGGTTTTTTATAACTCAATAGTCATAGATTATGAATCAATAGACTTATGATAATCTTCTAAATCTTTAGCTGCGTTAGGGTCATTGAATACGCTTTCATCAAGTTCACCTTCAGACTTGGCAACAACACAGGTAACCATACAGTCACCAGTAACATTTACCGCAGTACGGGTCATATCTAGCAATCTATCTACGCCAATTATAATAGCAATCCCCTCTACAGGTAAGCCAACTTGGTTAAGTACCATTGCCAACATTATTAAGCCAACACCAGGAACACCGGCTGTGCCTACAGATGCGAGCGTAGCTGTTAATATGACCATTAAATAGTCAGAAATCGTTAAATCAACACTAAACACTTGTGCAATAAATACGGTTGCGACGCCTTGCATAATCGCTGTACCATCCATATTAATGGTTGCACCTAGGGGGATAGTAAATGAGGCAACTGAGTTGCTTGCACCTAACTTTTTAGTCGCAGTTTCAAGTGTAATAGGCATGGTTGCGCTAGAGCTTGATGTACTAAATGCAAATAAACAGGTGTGCTTCATTTTAGCTAAGAAAATACGTGGGTTTAAGCCCGTTAGTATTTTTAATAGTAATGTGTAATTTACAAGCGCATGTAATAGCAGGGCCAAAACAACAACGCCAAAATATTTAGCTAGGCTCACAATTAAATTGAGCTCTATTGTAGTGAACAGCTTTGCCATTAAAAAGAACACGCCATATGGTGCGATGTTCATTAATAAAGTAACTAATTTTAAAATAACTGTGTTTAAGTCTTCAAATACATCAGCAACGCGTTTGCCTGCTTTACCACTTAGTGCCATAGCAATACCAAATAGTAATGCAAATACAATGACTTGTAGCATGTTGCCTTTAGCCATTGCTTCAAATGGATTTGTTGGGAACATGTCTATAATAACTCTAGCTAGAGTAGGTGCTTCTTTTGCATCGTAACTCGCTTGAGAAGGTAAGCCAATTCCTTCCCCAGGATTAAATAATAAGGCTAGGGAGATTGCTACTGTAATAGCTATAGCTGTAGTTAGTAAATATAAACTAATAGATTTGCCACCTAAGCGTCCCAGTTTTTTGGATCGCTAAGGCTGCAGGTTCCACAGACAAGTGAAACAAAAACGAGCGGAACAACTAACATTTTTAAGCTAGCGATGAATATTTGCCCACCCACATGAAAAAGGCCATCGACAAAAAATGCTTTAATTGGCAAAGAGAATAACCCAAGTGGTATTAGATAATCGTCTTCACCAGCTAAAATAGCCTGAAATATAAAGCCTACTACAACCCCTAACCCCATACCTATCATGATGCGAGTGGTTAAACTCATTGAACGGATTTTTGACATATACCCTAATCTACTTTTAATAAATTTTGTCATAGACTACCAGCCTATAAATATTTATACAGAAAAAGTTAGTATTTATTGAAAATTATTTTATACAAAAAAGTAATAAAAAACTGTGATTTTAAACTAGGTTATAGGTTAATATTAGGTAAATAACGTTTAGTTAATAATAACAACACTAGGGAGAGGTCAATGCCTTTAACGCGATTGCTCAGTATTATGTTACTTAGCTTTTTACTCATGGCTTGTGGCGGAGGTGGGACGCTTGAAAAAGATGGCACAGTGGGTGGTGATACTGATACCGACACAACTGTTTATACATTAACCCTTCAAGGGTATTCTCAAACTAGTGACTCTGAATCAAATGCAGTAACTGCTGACGCGCCAATAGATTTACGTGTAACACTTAAACAAAATGATACCCCAGTTGCAGGTAGACGCATAACGTTCAGTTTAGCTGATGGTGTGGGTGAACTTACTCCAGAGTCGGCATTAACCCAAAGTGACGGTATTGCCACTGTTGAACTTTCTGCGGGAACAATTACAGGCGCGGGAGAAGTTACTGCGACGTATACTATTGATGGCGCATCGTATACAGACGTTTTTGATTTTCAAACTCAAACTGAAGTTATACCTAAAGTAGAGCTGGCCGTTAATTTACAAACATTAAATGGGGGAGAGGCCAGAAATGTAGATTTTTTAACGCCCGCAATTGCACAAGCAATACTTCTATTAGACGGTGAACCAGCTGCTTTTCAGCTAATACAATTTAATCTATCAGGCTTTGGAACAATAAATCCGTCTAATGGAACAGCAATGACCAATAATGAAGGCATTGCTAAAATAGATATACTTGCTGGCACTGAAGCTGGTGCAGGAACTGTTTCAGCTACTTATATTACTGAAGATGGCAGTAATATAAACTCTAATGCTTATACTTACACTACAGCAGGCGACGCTCCTGTACTGGGATTGTCGGAAGATTTTACGATTGATTTAAGCTTACTTTCGGCGACAACGCTGGCACAAACGAGCCAGATTAGTGCAAGTGAAAGTGGTTTAATTAAGGCGCTTGTTCTAGATTCTGATAGTCAACCGGCGGTTGGAGAAGTTGTTACCTTTAACTCATCGCTTGGTAGTTTATTGCCCAGTTCAGGGACTGCACTGACTGACTCAAAGGGTATAGCTACGCTTAATTTGACATCAGGAACAATTGAAGGGGCTGGTATTGTTACCGCACAGTTTGAAGCGGTTGAATCTACATTGGGCTTTTATACCAGTGGGGATGCGATTGATCCAAATCAAAGCAGTGCCGATATAGCATTTACAATATTCCAAAACTGCCCACCTGACTTCAAAACGACGAAGGATGTGAGTTTATGTGAAGAGACTGCCGGTATTTCTGGTGATTCAATCGGCATCCTTTATATTAAAGTTAATAAAAAAGATTCAACCATACCACTAACTCAAACTCTCGTTACGGCAACAACAACGATTGGCTCTATTTCACCTACAACGGGCACCGCAATCACCGATGTAAATGGTGTTGCAATACTTGATATTATCCCCGGCAGAGATGTAGGGGCTGGAGAAATAACTGTTTCAGTATTAGGGAGCAGCATTACCAAAGCATTTCAGATAGCTGCTGTAGATATTGATATTACTATAACAAGCTCTTTAGCTGATGATGAATTTCTAGCCGCAGGTGCTACAGCACTAATTTCTATTGAAATTACTAAAGATGGTGAAGCCTATACAACCCCATTAAATGTAGAATTTTCATCAGGCTGTGTTGCAAGTGGTTTAGCTGTAATGGATGAAGCTGTTACCAGCATTGGTGGTTTCGCCCGTTCAACTTACCGACCTTTAACGTGTGTTGGCGGCGATATTATTACTGCAACAGTTGTTACTGGAGGTGATACTGTATCAGGTACGGCAACGATTAATGTATCTCCAGCTGATATTGGCTTCATCCAATTTATTGAAGTAACACAACCTGTTATTTCATTAAAAGGTACAGGTGGAGCTAACAGAAGTGAAATTTCAGAAGTTAGATTTAAACTAATTGATTCTAACGGTAATGCACTAGCTTCTAGAACTGTCGACTTTACATTATCCACTTCAGTAGGTGGAATTACGCTTAGTACCGCTTCGGCTATCACCAATAGTGCTGGTGAGATACAGACTACAGTTCAGTCTGGTGCAGTTGCGACTCCTGTGCGTGTTATTGCTTCAAGTAAAGATGATGTTGGTGGCGAAACTGTGGTTGTAACAGCGCCTTCGGATATTTTAGTTATAAGCACAGGGATTGCTGATCAAAATAGCTTTTCACTATCTCGCTCAGAGTTTAATACGCATGGTTTAAATGTTGATGGGACTTTAGTATCTGTTAATGCGCGCTTAGCCGATCATTTTAATAACCCGGTACCAGATGGCACTGCTGTAAGTTTTATTACTGAAGGTGGTGTTATCGAACCAAGCTGTACGACTACGAATGGCGTTTGTAGTGTTATGTGGACAAGTAGTAATCCACGCCCGTTTACCGATTCAATGTACGAAAATACAATTGCTCAAAAATGTGATAGTGGATTACCGTGTCCATTAGGTATTTTAAATAATGATCTAACATTAGATTTACCATTAGGGGGCGTGCAACCGTTCATGCATATGCTATTGGTGAAGAGACTTTTTCAGACTTAAATGGTAATGGTTACTTTGATAGGACAGACTTCTTTGATGATTTATTTGATATTCCAGAAGCTTTTATTGATAACAATGAAGATGGCACTTTTGGCGGTAAAGACTGTAACGATGGAACGGATCCTTGTTCACGTGATAACTCAACAGGCGATGAGTTTGAAGAGTTTGTAGATTTTGATGGTAATGGTTCTTGGACTACAGAGAACGGTTTATACAATGGTTTACTATGCCGTCAAGAAGACGAAACTGCTGGTATATGCAGCCGCCAAATGGTTAACGTATTTCAAAACCAAGAAATTGTAATGTCTGGTGATGCTGCTTTCTTTAGGTTAATAACTTATGCCAATGATTGTGCTGCTATTACAGGCGTAACAGCGACTGAGGTGCGTGTAAATAGTGACCCTACAGGGCCTTTAGTGCGTAGTTCAACAGGCCAGCTAATGTGTGGAGTTGATTCAATAGACTTAACAGAAGCGACAGGAACTAATAGTGTTGGATTAACCGTGTTCATAGCTGATGCCTATAATAACCCTTTACCCGTTGGGAGTGAGGTAAGTATCGCCTCTGAAAATGGTATTCTAACGGGCACTAACAGTTATATCTTTCCTAATACAACAAGTTTTGTGCCTGTAGGTATTTCCTTTGGTATAACAAGAGAGCCAGCCGATGGAAGAAATGATATAACTGATGGTTTTTTAACAATTAGTGTTGAAGCTACATCGGGTCTTATTTCGTCAACTTCAATTGCAGTTACTGACGACGCTAAGCTATAATTTTATGATGTTTTAAAAAAATGCCAACCTTTAGGTTGGCATTTTTGTTTGTGTTCTATATATTCCACAACAATTATTCTAAAAACACCTATTTGTTTAAATTAGCAACAGAAATTGTTCGTTTATTCAGTAAATACTGAAAAGTTTGTATTAAAAGCTTGTAACAACTAGTGTTTGTAGATATACCTATAAATATTCGCGCCGCTTAGAGCGGTAAACACATTTTTAATATTTGGTTAGAAATAGGCAACTATGGGCAAATCGCTAGTAATTGTAGAGTCACCTGCTAAGGCTAAAACAATTAATAAATATTTAGGTAATGATTTCATCGTAAAGTCTAGTATTGGACATGTACGAGATTTACCTACTTCGGGTTCGAGCAAAGCTAAAGTGCCGGCAACTAAAACGCCAGCAGAAGTTCGTAAATTGCCACCTGAAGAAAAAGCAGCGTATAAAAAACAACGAGATTATACCAACTTAGTCGCACGTATGGGAATTGACCCTGAACAAGGCTGGGAACCGCATTACGAAATATTGCCGGGTAAAGAAAAAGTTGTCCAAGAATTACAAAAACTGGCAGAAAATGCAGATCAAATATATCTCGCAACGGATTTGGATAGAGAAGGGGAAGCGATTGCTTGGCACCTTCAAGAAATCATTGGTGGAGAGCCTGAAAAGTATAAACGCGTAGTTTTTAACGAAATTACTAAAAATGCTATTCAACAAGCGTTCGAAACGCCGGGTGAGTTAAATACCGATATGGTTTTTGCTCAGCAAACGCGACGCTTCTTAGATCGCGTTGTAGGCTTTATGGTGTCGCCATTACTGTGGGCAAAAGTCGCTCGCGGACTTTCTGCAGGTCGAGTTCAGTCAGTTGCAGTGCGTTTATTGGTTGAACGTGAACGTGAAATTAAGGCATTTATACCAGAAGAGTTTTGGGATATTCATGCTGATGTTAAAAACACAGAGTCAGAGTTACGTTTAGAAGTAACCAAACAAGACGACAAGCCATTTAAGCCAGTAAATGAAGCTCAGGCTAGCGCAGCAGTTAAAAGCCTTGAGAATGCCGAATATAAAGTTGTTAATGTTGAAGAAAAACCAAGTAAGAGTCGTCCAAGTGCGCCTTTAATTACTTCAACAATGCAACAAGCGGCGAGTACACGTTTAGGTTATGGCGTTAAAAAAACCATGATGCTTGCTCAGCGTTTGTATGAAGGTGGTTACATTACGTATATGCGTACCGATTCAACTAATCTGTCAAAAGATGCAGTTGCTATGTGTCGTGAATATGTAACCGAGCAATTTGGTGAAAAATATTTACCAAAAGATCCGATTAACTACAGTTCTAAAGGCAATGCACAAGAAGCGCATGAGGCTATTCGTCCATCAAGTGTAACAGTGCTTTCTGGTCACATTGAAGGCGTTGACGCTGATGCTAAAAAATTATACGAGCTTATTTGGCGTCAATTTGTTGCGTGTCAAATGGTGCCTGCAGAATATGATCTAACTACTTTGACTGTTGCAGCAAACGATTTTCAGCTCAAAGCAAAGGGTCGCGTATTACGCTTTGATGGTTGGACTAAAGTACAACCTGCAATTCGCAAAAAGAATGAAGAAGATCAATCATTACCACCGGTTACATTAGGTGAAACACTGACTCTTGTTGAACTTGATCCTAAGCAACATTTTACCAAGCCGCCTGCGCGTTTTAGTGAAGCGAGTTTGGTTAAGGAGCTTGAAAAACGAGGTATAGGTCGTCCTTCTACGTACGCATCTATTATTTCAACGATTCAAGACCGTGGTTATGTACGTGTTGAAAATCGCCGTTTCTTCGCTGAAAAAATGGGTGAAATTGTTACCGATCGTTTAGTTGAAAACTTTACAGATTTAATGAATTTTGACTTTACCGCTAAAATGGAAGGTCGGCTAGATGATATCGCGGAAGGCGAGCGCGTTTGGACTGAAGTACTTGATAAATTCTATGCTGATTTTTCAACGCAACTAACTGTCGCCAAAGATGAGCCAGAACAAGGTGGTATGCGTCTTAACGAGATGGTTGAAACAGATATTGAATGCCCTACGTGTAGCAGAAAAATGGGTATACGCACGGCCTCAACCGGTGTTTTCTTAGGGTGTACTGGTTATAGCCTTCCACCAAAAGAGCGTTGTACTACAACGATGAACTTGGTATCGGGTGATGAGGCTGTAGCTGCAGATGTTGAAGATGTAGAAACTGAAAAGTTAATGCAAATGAAGCGTTGTCCAATTTGTGAAACAGCAATGGACTCATACCTAATTGACGAAACTCGTAAATTGCACGTGTGTGGTAATAACCCCGCATGTAAAGGCCACGTAGTTGAGGAAGGTACCTTTAAAATTAAAGGCTATGATGGACCAATTATCGAATGTGATAAATGTGGTTCGGACATGGAGCTTAAATCGGGTCGCTTTGGTAAGTACTTTGGCTGTAATAACGAGGAATGTAAAAATACTCGTAAGCTACTTAAAAATGGCGAAGCAGCGCCGCCAAAAGAAGACCCTGTTCACATTACTGAATTAGAATGTGAAAAATCAGATGCGTATTTTGTTTTACGTGATGGCGCTGCGGGTATATTTTTAGCCGCAAATACTTTTCCTAAGTCACGTGAAACACGTGCACCTAAGGTAGAAGAGTTAAAACGCTTTAGAGACCGCATTTCGCCTAAGTTTTATTATTTAGCAGATGCACCAGCTAAAGATCCTGATGGTAATCTTGCTGTTGTACGCTATAGCCGTAAAAATAAATCTCAGTATGTTATGACTGAAGTTGACGGTAAAGCTACCGGCTGGACTGCTCATTATGAAGCGGGTAAATGGACAGAAGAAGCGAAGAAAAAAGCAGCACCTAAAAAGAAACCAGCGGCTAAAAAAGCCCCTGCTAAAGCAAAGGCTAAGCCAAAAGCAAAAAAAGAGGCTGAATAAGTAAGTAAATAATCGCTTATTCATCGCTTTTAAAAGCTATAAAAAAACCGGAACGCACAGCTTGTGTCGATTCCGGTTTTTTTATCTATTTATATGTACTTCGCAATGGCTTTGTTAGCCGCACATATAATACCAACCTGCATAAATATTTGAACAATTTATCGAATTAAATCACTCTACACGTTGTTAAAAATTTTTATTTATAACAAATAGATACAAAATTTTTGCCTAGTTCTAGCGCGATTTTATTATCGTTAAATAGACCACATATACAAGCAGATTGGTATGAATATTATTAAATTTTTACAGAAGATATTTTCTTGTATCCTTCTGATTCAAGTTCATCATTTACACACTTTAATACGTATGCATTTAGATCTTCATTACTTACGTCGTCATCTTTAGCCCAGTTAACACACATTTCTGTGTATTCTTTTATTGTTTCGGCTGAGGCGTTTGTCGCATCGTCTGCTACTGCGTAAGTTGCAGATACTGCAAATAAAGGTGCTACGATTAATGCTAGCAATGCTTTGTTCATTCGTTTATTCCTAAAAAAATGGTGTGACGACTGAATTACGCTATTTAAGTTGAAGCGTAAAACAATAGTGTCCAGTACAGAACAATTCTGTTGGTATGCTGATTTTTAAACGAAATTGAGATAAAAGATAACGAAATATTTTTATCGTGAAGATGAGTAATTCATTTATCGGTATTTTCACATCATTGTGTTGTTGTGAGTTATAAGCTAAGGTCGCTTTTTTAAATTAAAAGACCAAAAAATGTCATCACATACACCTCAAAAAAAGCCACGCCAAGCGAATAAATTAGAGCATGCGTTAGAATCTTTTATCTTTAAAGGACGTTGGCTTCTGGCCCCATTTTTTGTTGGTTTACTCTTTGCAGTTGTATTGTTACTAATAAAATTTTTTAAACAGCTTTATTTAATGGGTATTGCGACGTTTTCAGCAACTAATCAAGAATTACTTGTTGGCATTTTAACCTTAGTTGATACCGCACTATTAGCAGGGCTATTACTAATCATTACATTCAGCGGTTACGAAAACTTTGTTTCAAAGCTTGATATTGATAATCATGAAGACAGACCATCTTGGATGGGGAAAGTCGGTTTTTCAGGGCTAAAGATGAAACTAATAAGCGCAATCGTGGCTATTTCAGCTGTTGAATTATTAAAAGTATTTATTAACTCAGGTGCATACCCAAACGATGAATTACTGTGGAAGGTGATTATTCATGTTACGTTTGTTATGTCTGGTGTTCTATTTGCGCTAACTGATTACTTAAACAGTAAAACCCAAAGTCATTAGAAAAATTAAATGTACAAAAAAGCCCAATTAATTTACTTGGGCTTTTTATGTTTAGAGCTTAGCTGTAACATTAAGTGTAATTATTGATGTCATTAACACTCTGCATAAAAGCAAGCGTAAGGCTCAAGCGTTAGTGTATCTTGGCTTAATTTTGCGCTGTGGTGGCTAAGCTCAGTGTATTCTTTAACGATTGATGTTGGCATATCAATACTTGCTTGTTGAAAGCTTAGATTAAACATGCAAAGCATTCTTTGCGTTCCAAGGGTTCTATAAAAAGCAAGCACAGGCTCAGGCGTTTCAATAAACTCAATATCACCCTCAAGCAAAACTGTTTGCTTTTTTCGCCAGGTCATAAATTCACGGTAGGCATTTAAAATTGAGTTGTTATCATTTGTTTGCATCGCAACTGATTGTTTTTTGTGTACATCATCTACTGGGAGCCAAGGCTTGGCTTCACTAAACCCAGCGTGCTGCGATCCAGTTTGCTCCCAAGGCATTGGCGTTCTACAGCCATCACGCCCTTTAAAGTTAGGCCAAAACGTTATGCCATACGGGTCTTGTAAGTCTTCAAAGGCAACACTTGCTTCACCTAACCCTAATTCTTCACCTTGGTACATACACACGCTGCCGCGAAGAGAAGCAAGTAGGGCGGTTAACATTTTACATTGCTGAGAATTGATTTTGCCGTTTTCGCTCCAGCGGCTTGCTACGCGCTCTACGTCATGATTGCTAAATGCCCAGCATGGCCAGCCCTCAAGCATATGTTGTTCTAGGGTTTGAACCGTAGTTCTAATATATTCACTTGAGTAATCATTTGTTAATAGCTCAAAGCTATAACCCATGTGCAGTTTGTCGCCACCTTGGGTGTACTGCGCCATTGTAGCTAATGAATCTTCTGATGAGATTTCGCCAAGCGATACAGTACCTGGGTATTTATTAAGTAATGCACGAATATCTTGCATAAACTCAATGTTTTCTGGCTGAGTATTGTTGTAATAATGGTACTGAAACGCATACGGATTATCTTCACTAAAACCACGGCCTTGACGCTTATCTTTTGGTTTAGCTGGATTATCGCGTAGTCGTGCATCGTGATAACAAAAATTAATAGCATCGAGTCTAAAACCATCAACGCCTTTTTTAAGCCAAAACTCTACATTATCAAGCACTGCTTTTCTTACATCTGGATTATGAAAGTTAAGATCCGGTTGTTCGGTTAAAAAATTATGCAAGTAGTATTGCCCGCGACGAGGTTCCCACTGCCAAGCCCCACCACCAAAAATAGAAAGCCAGTTATTTGGCGCTGTACCATCTTCTTTTGCATCGGCCCAAACATACCAGTCGGCTTTATCGTTTATTAAATTATCGCGGCTATCTAAAAACCACTGATGTTGATCAGAGGTGTGACTTAATACCTGATCAATAATTATTTTAATATCACGATCATGGGCTTGGCTTATTAGCTCATCAAAATCATTTAAATCACCAAAAAGCGGGTCAATGTCGCGGTAGTCACTAATATCGTAGCCAAAGTCTTTCATTGGCGATTTGAAAAAAGGTGAAATCCAAATAGCATCAACGCCTAAGCTTTTAATGTAATCAATACGATTAATAATTCCTTTTAAATCACCAATACCATCGTTGTTGCTATCTTGAAAGCTACGCGGATAAACCTGATAAATAACCGCACCTTTATACCACTGCTTTTGGGTCATGCTTTTCTCCGTCATTCCACACAGTACTTAGACTATTCTTATTTGTGATTAAGATTAATCACGTTATTTGAAAAAGCATACGTGAAGCCTTGAACACTGTAAAAAGCCTGCATACGTATGCACTAAAATTAATACAATTAAATTATTAAAAATAAGTACTTAGGCATCATTAAAAATGTTCGATTTGTGTGTTTTTTTGTTTACCAATTATATAATTTAGCTATTTTCTTACTCGAACTAAACCTAATAGCTTGTCCTATAAGGGAAATATATTTTATGTTTCACCTTTAATGGTCTGACCAATTCAACACTTGGTTGATGTTTGATAGTTCTTATTTTTCATAGCGGTACTAATTAGTTTCACTTTGTTTACATCAAGGTCAGTGAGCTATTAACTGTTAATAGAGTAAATTTAACGAGCAATGTTTTCCAATTGATATTATTTGTTTTTATATGTAATTAAATCAATTGGTTGGTCTTTATTTTTTCAAGTTTATGTTAATGTTAAATCCTTCTGTAACGGTTGAATACGTATGCATAAAGTTGTTAATAAAATAAAGCTGGCGTTAATATTCATCCTGACAACAAAATTAGCTCGCCTGTTTGACTATCACTCAAACAATGAATGCGGGTATCACAATATGGGTAACGGGAAACATTATGTCTATGTTCAAACCAAGTATATTAACTTTGGCATTAACAGCTGCAGGCTTATCAAGCTTTGCAACACTAGCTGCTCAAGAAAATACAATAAAAAAAGATGACGTAGAGGTTATCGAGGTTAAAGGCTTTCGTGGCAGCTTAATTGAATCTATAAACACTAAACGCTTTTCTACACAGGTTGTAGAATCTATTTCTGCAGAAGATATAGGTAAGCTACCTGATTCGTCTATTGCTGAGTCTATTGCACGTTTACCAGGTTTAACTGCACAACGTTTAGATGGCCGAGCAAGTCGTGTGAGTGTTCGTGGTTTCAGTGAAGATGAAAGTGCGACCACTTTTAATGGCCGTGAGCAAGTGTCTATTGGTGACAACCGAGGCGTAGAGTTTGATCTTTACCCATCTGAAATAATGAGCGGTGTTACTGTTTATAAAACACCTAATGCCAGTATTGAAGCCGAAGGTATTGCTGGTGTCATTGACATGCAAACGGTTAAGCCTTTAAGTAAAGGTGAACGTGTTGTTATGTTTAATGGTCAGCTTGAAAAAACAAGCTTTGACAAGTTAAACCCAGATGGCGATAACCAAGGTTTCCGCGGTACTTTTTCGTATATTGACCAATTTGCAGATGACACTATTGGTGTGGCATTCGCGTATAACAAAATGAGTTCTCCAAACCAAGAAAAGCGTTGGAATTCGTGGGGTTATCCAGAATTCACAAATAATGGTAAAGATTATTCAATTTTAGGTGGTGCAAAACCTTATGTCCGTTCATCTACATTAGATCGTGACTCAGCAATGCTGGTTATAGAAGCATCTCCGAATGATCGCTTGAATATGACATTCGATGCATTATATGTTGATTTTTCTGACGAAAGAATTTTACGCGGTATTGAAATTCCATTTGCATGGGGTCAAGGTAGTATAGATCCAAACAGTGTTATTGTAGACGAAGACTCTGGTTTTATTACTAGCGCTAAGCTGCAACAAGGCCAGCGTGTTGTTGTTCGAAATGATTATGAAGAACGTAATGCTGAACTAAAGCAATTCGGTTTTAATACAAAATACGATATTAATGATGCATGGTCTGTAGAGTTTGATGCAAGTGTATCTGAAGTAGAACGTCAGCTTTGGAGTATAGAAAGCTACTCAGGAACTGGTCGCGGAGACAGTAATGGTGTTGCTGATAACTTAGGTTATACCTTTAATGGTGGCAACACGGGCGCGCAATTTACCCATGAACTTGATTACAGTGACTATAACTTAATTCAACTAGGTGGACCGTTATCTTGGGGCGCAAGCTCTGCGTTAAATGATAAATACGGCCTAAATGATACGCCTTACCAAAATACAGCACAAGATGGCTTCATCAACGCACCAGAAATTAATGATGAGCTTCAAACATTAAAGTTAGCTGCTAGCAAAGTGCTTGAAAATGACTACATAAGCGCTATTAAATTTGGTATTTCGTACCGTGACCGTGAAAAAACTAAAAAGTCAGAAGGTTATTTTATGACTTTGAAAGATTTTTCACTTGATAACCCAGGAATGGTCTCAGTACCTGAAAAATACCGTTTGGGCACTGCAAGTTTAGACTTTATTGGTATGGGTAATATGATTGCTTATGACACTAATGGTCTGGTTAATGACGGTTACTACAATCTCCTACAAGAGAGCTTAACAGATCAAAAACATAAAACGCAGTCTTGGACAGTACAAGAACAAGTTACAGCTTTATTTTTGCAAGCAGATATTAATACTGAACTAGGTTCAATTCCTGTTTCAGGTAACGTTGGTGTGCGTTATGTTAAAACGGAACAATCCTCACAAGGTTCTGCTGCGACGACCGAAAACGGTTTAGTTGTTGTATCTCCAACAGACATTAGCCATGATTACTCGCATGTATTACCTAGCTTAAACTTATCATTTGCAATAGATGAAGAACAAACGGTTCGTTTTGGTGCAGCTAAAACTATTTCACGTGCTCGTTTAGATGAAATGAACGCTTCTGTAAATGCAACATATAGCCCAACTCAAGACTCTAACGGTAATAACTGGAGTGTATCTGGTGGTAATCCGCAGCTTGAGCCTAAAGAAGCCACTGGTTTTGATTTAAGCTATGAAAACTATTTTCATGAAGAAGGTTATTTTGCAGCAGCGTATTTCTATAAAGATATTTCTACTTGGATTTTTGACGGTAACTACGCAATAGATATGACTGGTGTCGCTAATCCATCAACAGGTGAAATACCAGCAAATAGCCAAGGTTCTGGCTCAGGCAAAGTAAATGGTGGCGGAGGTGACCTTTGGGGTTACGAGCTATCTCTTTCTTTACCATTGAGTATATTTAGTTCATCACTGGAAGGCTTTGGCTTAATTGCCAGCCATACTGGTGTAGAGCAAGATATTGAAGATCAAAATGGGAATGAATATGAACTGCCAGGTTTATCAGAGAAGATCGATAGCTTAACTTTTTATTACGAAAGAAATGGCTTTCAAGCGCGTACAAGTATGCGTAAACGCTCTGACTTTAAAGGTAATGTTAACGGCTTAGGACTTGCGGCTACGCAAGTAGATATTAAAGGCGAAACAATTTGGGATATTCAAACTGGATATGATTTTGCTGAATCTGGCTTACAAGGTCTGGAAGGGTTATCTGTTACATTCCAAATTCAAAACTTAACCGCAGAGCCATTTACTTCGCTTTCGGGTGATAACAATTTACAAGTACGTGACTACCAAGATTACGGTCGCACTTACTTGTTAGGCTTTAGCTACAAGCTATAATAAAAATTGTGTGTAGAAGCCCTTGTGATTTATTTTACAAGGGCTTTTTTATAGCTACTTTACCTAACTTTTTAATCATACTTTGATTTAATAAAACGTGGATAATAAGATGAAATCAATAAAACACGTCGTGATCGCAGGCGGTGGTACCGCAGGTTGGATAACTGCAGCACTGCTTAATAAAGTGTTAGGTAAAGTAATTAATATCACATTGATAGAGTCATCATCTATTGGCACCGTGGGAGTTGGAGAAGCAACCATACCACCTATTATCCAACTTAATAACGCATTAGGCATTAACGAAAAAGAGTTTATAAACGAAACCAACGCAACAATTAAACTCGGTATTGAATTCGAAAACTGGAAAAAACCCTCTCACAGCTACATGCATGCTTTTGGCTCATTTGGAAAAGACTTTCCTTTTTGCGATTTTTACAATTTTTGGGTAAAGGGAAATATTACAGGCTCTGAAGATAGCCTATGGGATTTCTCGTTAAATCATCAAGCTGCTAAACAGCATAAATTTGCACCATTAAATACCATCCCTAATACGCAATTGCCTGGCCTAAGTTATGCGTATCACTTTGATGCAACACTCTACGCTGAATATTTAAAAAAGCTGGCAATATCGCGCGGTGTAAAACACATTGATGCCAAAATTAGTGAAGTTACACAATGTTTAGCAACGGGTAATGTAGAAACACTCATACTCGATGATAATAAGCAAATCAACGGTGATTTATTTATAGATTGCACAGGGTTGCGTGCGTTGCTTATTGAGAAAACACTCAATACCGGATTTGTAGATTGGTCTCATTATTTACCATGCGATAGTGCCATCGCAGTACAAACAAAATCAAACGATGAATTAAAACCTTATACGCAAGCAATTGCGCACAGTGCCGGTTGGCAGTGGCAAATTCCGCTACAAAGCCGAATAGGCAATGGCTTGGTTTATTGTAGTCGTTATTTATCGGATGAAGACGCAAAGGCGTTGTTGCTTAATAACTTACCGGCAGATCCAATAACAGAACCTAGATTTATTAAATTCAAAACAGGTAGACGTGTAAAACAATGGCATAAAAATGTAGTCGCGGTTGGTTTATCAAGTGGCTTTTTAGAGCCATTGGAATCTACAAGCATTCACCTAATTCAAAGCGCAGTTACACGGCTGATTAAATTATTTCCACACCATGGTATCAGCGATGCGTTAGCAAGCGAGTTTAATAAACAAAGCGTGACAGAAATAGAGCACATGCGCGATTTTATTATTTTGCATTACAAACTTACAGAGCGGGGCGACTCTGCATTTTGGCGTCAGTGTAAGCAAATGGAAATTCCCGACTCATTGGCTCATAAACTCAGTTTATTTAAACACACAGGCAAGGTAGTCCGTGAAAACGACGAGTTATTTGCTGAAGTTGCTTGGCAGCAAGTGTTTATAGGCCAGGGCCTTATCCCCGATGATTACAACAGTATTGTAGATTCACTCAGTAGTGAACAACTTAACGATTTATTTTCTACATTAAAAACGCTTATTACTTCAACGGTAGAGCAGTTACCCACTCATAAAGATTTTTTAAAAGAAATCAAAAAGGCCTAATGATGCGATTTTTAAACACACTTTTACTTGTAAGTGCATGTACCTTACCAACCATTAGCTATGCACTTGACGTTGAACCGGCCAATTGGTGGGTAGGTATGAATAAAAGCACTATAACCATCATGGTGCATGAAAAAAACATTTCTAACGAGCAAATTAAATTAGCTAAATACAATGGCGTTAAGTTAAATAAAATAACGCGTACAGATAACCCTAATTATGTATTTTTAAATATAACCATTTCCGATGCCGCTAAAGCGGGAACGCTTGAATTTAATAGCAGCGAAACGAACCAAAGTTTTGAATTTCCGCTACTTGCACGTGATAAAAACAGTGCAAAGCGCCAAGGGTTTACATCAGCCGATACTCTTTATCTAATTAACCCCGATCGTTTTGCTAATGGTGATGAGCAAAACGATACTGTCCCTAGCATGCTAGAAGCCGCTGATCCTACTACAAAGGGCGGGCGACACGGTGGTGATATACAAGGTGTTATTAATGCATTGCCATATTTAAAAGATTTAGGTGTAACGCAGTTATGGTTAACGCCGGTGCTTGAAAACAACATGCCCGATTACTCTTATCACGGTTATGCTATTACTGATTTTTATAACGTAGACCCACGCATGGGTTCTAATTCACTTTATAAATCGCTCTCAGTAAAGGCCAAAGAGCAGGGTATAGGCTTGGTAATGGATATGGTGCTTAATCACTTTGGTGCTGAGCATACATGGATGAAGGATAAACCGAGCAAAGATTGGATCAACTTTAATGGCGAATTTGAAAATGGTAAAAATGCGACAAGCCATGCCCGCCAAACAATTCAAGACCCACACGCAAGCGATTACGATAAACGCCAGTTTAACGATGGCTGGTTTGTAGCCAGCATGCCGGATTTAAACCAGCGCCAACCACTCTTGAGCGAATATTTAACTCAAAATGCGATTTGGTGGATTGAATACGCAGATTTAAGTGGTATTCGCGTTGATACTTACTCTTACTCAGATAAAGCATTTTTGAGCGATTGGACAAAAGCAATTATGCAAGAGTATCCGGATTTTAATATTGTAGGAGAAGAGTGGACCTCTAACCCTGCTATTGCCTCTTACTGGCAACGTGGTAAGCATAACCAAGATGGCTATACATCAAGCCTACCAAGCGTTATGGACTTTTCGTTGCAAGAGGCGGTAATTCAAGCGCTAAATGAAGATGAAAGTTGGAACACCGGTTGGGTTAAAGTATATGAATCGTTAGCTAATGATTTTTTATACCCTGATACCAATAACATTATGGTATTTGCAGATAATCACGATATGAGCCGCGTTTACACTGAACTTGGCCAAGACGAAGCCAAAACTAAAATGGCAATGACCTTGTTTTTAACCACACGAGGTATAGCCCAAATGTACTACGGTACGGAAGTGCTATTAGATAACACTCCAAGTAAAGACCATGGTGATATTAGAATAGACTTCCCAGGTGGATTTAAAGGCCAAACTCGTAACGCCTTTACGGGCGAGGGGCTAACAAAACAGCAAAAAGAGATGCATAAAACAATTAGCACCTTGCTTAATTTTAGAAAAGGCAGCACTGCGCTTGATAAAGGAAAGCTTGTACACTTTACGCCTCAACAAGGTGTGTATAGTTACGCGCGTATTAGCGGCGAGCAAACTGTGTTGGTATTTATGAATAAAAACACAAAAGAGCTCACTAAGAATATTGAGTATATGCAGGAAGTAATACCAAAAAATGCCAAAGCACTAAACTTATTCACCCACAAAACACAGGTGTTGGGTAATACAGTTGCTTTACCGGCTATGAGTGCAACGGTATTCGTTATAAATACCCCACAATAGTTGCCTGAATACGTATGCAGCAACTGTATGGTTGCTGCAGTAATCTTTAGTATAAAGTAATAACAATACTGACAAAAAAGACACACAATGAAAAAATCAGTTTATGTATCCGCAGTACTGTGTAGCGCACTTATTTCTACAGGGTGTTCAGAGAATAACAAACCTGAGCAACCGCAAGCGCATGCATACACAAAAAGTGAGCTTACCAAGCCGGTTGTATATCAAGTATTTACTCGCTTGTTTGGTAATACCGAAACAGCCAATGTTTCATGGGGCACTAAAGAGCAAAATGGCGTAGGTAAGTTTGCCGATTTTAACGATGCCGCCCTCAAAGGTATAAAGGAGCTGGGAACAACGCACGTTTGGTATACTGGCGTATTACACCACGCCTTAGTAGCCGATTATAGCGATTATGGGATTTCTCAAGACGACCCTGATGTTGTAAAAGGACGAGCAGGTTCGCCATATGCAATAAAAGATTATTATGATGTAAATCCTGATTTAGCAATTAACGTGACGAATCGTATGGGAGAGTTTAGCCAGCTCATTGAGCGTACGCACAGCCATGGCATGAAAGTCATTATTGATATAGTGCCTAACCATGTTGCGCGAAATTATCAATCATTAGGAAAGCCTAAAGGGGTTGAAGATTTTGGCGCGCAAGACGACACCAGTAAAACGTACGATAAAAACAACAATTTTTACTATGTGCCTGGGCAGCCATTTCAAGTGCCTACCTCTACAACCTATAAAGTGCTAGGCGGGAATGCTCATCCTCTTGTTGATGGTTTTTTTGATGAAACACCCGCCAAATGGACAGGTAATGGTGCTCGATCTCCAAAACCAGATATGAACGATTGGTACGAAACAGTAAAAGTGAATTACGGTGTAAAGCCTGATGGCAGCTACGACTTTGTAGAGTTACCAAGTGAATACAAAAATAAAGATTACCGTGCTCACTACGCGTTTTGGCAAGATAAAGAGCTCCCTAACAGCTGGTACAAATTTAGAGACATTGCGCTTTTTTGGTTAGATAAAGGTGTTGATGGCTTTAGGTACGACATGGCCGAAATGGTGCCGGTTGAATTTTGGAGCTTTTTAAACTCATCAATAAAAATGCAAAACCCTGATGCATTTTTACTTGCCGAAGTTTACAACCCAAAAATGTACCGTGCTTATATCCATCAAGGTAAAATGGACTATTTATACGATAAGGTCGGTTTTTACGATACCTTAAAAGCAATTATGCAAAGCAAGCAACCTGCAAACGCTATTTTTGATGCGCAGCAACAGGTTGCGGATATTGAACAGCACATGCTGCACTTTTTAGAAAATCACGATGAACAGCGTATCGCAAGCCCAGACTTTGCAGGCAAAGCCGTGTGGGGTAAACCAGCCATGGTGGTTTCAAACCTGATTAGCCGTGCACCAACCTTATTATATTTTGGCCAAGATGTAGGGGAGGATGGATCTGAATATGCAGGCTTTGGCTTACCAACCCGCACCAGTATTTTTGATTACATTGGCGTACCAGCGCATCAAGCATGGATGAATAGCGGTAAGTTTGACGGCGCTAATTTAACAAAAGAGCAGTCAGCACTTCGTGATTACTATAAAGCCATTCTGTCACTTAATAGTTTACCTGCAGTGGTGGGCGGTGAAATGAGTGAGCTAAGCGTTACAGGAAGTGAGCGAGTTGTAGGCTTTACCCGCAAACTTGGCCAACAAATGCTTTACGTATTAAGTAACTTTAGCGAACAATCTCAAACAATTACGGTTAATTTATCAAAAGTGCAATTAGCGGGACTCAGCGAATACACTCAATTGCATGACTTACTTGAGCAGCATAGCACCGAGATTACATCAGGGCCTCAAGGCGCAACCTTCACATTTACACTTGATGCATTTAGCAGCGCAGTATTAACAAATAAGGCTAATAATGAATAATCAAAATAATAGCGACAAGCCAACTCTAAGCTTTTGGCAAATATGGAACATGTGTTTTGGCTTTTTAGGCATACAGTTTGGTTTTGCCCTGCAAAACGGTAACGTGAGCCGAATATTTCAAACCCTTGGCGCACAAGTGGATGATATTCCTATTTTATGGGTAGCAGCACCGCTAACCGGTTTAATTGTGCAACCTATTATTGGTTATTGGAGTGATAAAACGTGGTGTCGTTTTGGTCGTCGTCGTCCATTTTTCTTTTTGGGTGCAATATTAACAACCATTGCATTGTTTATTATGCCGCATTCGCCAACATTGTGGATTGCTGCTGGTATGTTGTGGATTATGGATGCGTCAATTAACGTAACCATGGAACCATTTAGAGCACTTGTTGGTGATAACTTGCCAGAAAAACAACGCGCTACCGGTTATGGGTTACAAAGTTTTTTTATTGGAATAGGTGCAGTTTTGGCATCAGCACTGCCATGGATGATGACAAATTGGTTTGATGTGAGTAACACGGCAGCTATTGGTGAAATACCAGACTCAGTTAAGTACTCATTTTACTGGGGTGGCGTTGTTTTACTAGCTGCTGTGTTGTGGACTGTTGCAAAAACAAAAGAATACACACCTGAGCAATTAGCTAAATTTGAGGCACAAAAAGGGCCAGTTGTAACGGCTGAAATTGCTGATATTAACTACAATAAAGGCGGCATTATATTTGTTGTATTAGGCCTTGCAACACTTGCCCTAGTGATGGGCTTAGCGCTTGAAAAAGAACTTTATTTATTAGCGGGTGGCTTACTTGCCTTTGGCATTGTGCAGTGGATAGCTGGTTTATTAAAAGCTAAAAATCACACTCAAGGGGGCTTTTATCAAGTAGTGCAAGATGTATTTACAATGCCAACTGCGATGAAGCAATTAGCTTGGGTGCAATTTTTAGTTGGTTTACCTTATTTGCGATGTGGATTTATACCACGTCGGCAGTAACAAGCTTTCATTATGGGAGTAGCGATACAACATCAAAAGCGTTTAATGATGGCGCTGATTGGGTCGGTATTTTATTTGCGGCTTACAATGGATTCGCTGCTATTGCCGCAATGTGCATTCCATTCTTAGTTAAAAAAATGGGCTTAAAAGGCGCGCATTGTTTTAACTTATTACTAGGCGCATTAGGCATTGCCAGCTTTATGTTTATAACAGACCCCAAAATGCTGCTTATTCCTATGATTGGTGTTGGTTTTGCGTGGGCTTCAATATTGTCACTGCCTTATGCAATGCTAAGTAACTCATTACCGAGTAATAAAATGGGTGTTTATATGGGAATATTTAACTTCTTTATTGTTATTCCACAGCTACTTGCAGCCAGTATTTTAGGGCTTATTTTGAGTCATGTGTTTTCTAATCAGCCCATTTACGCTTTGTTAATTGGTGCTGCGTCATTTGTATTAGCAGCCATTGCTGTTATGCGCGTTAAAAATTCTAATTAAGAGTAAAAAAATGAAAAACTATAACCTAATTACTATTTCATTATTAGCACTTGGATTAACTGCATGCGGTGCTCAAAATACGAATCAGTCACAAACAGTACAAACATCTAAAACAACTGCGCCTGGTGCCCCGGGCAGCGACCCGTTTTGGTCATACGCAGGTAAAACAGGGATTGGCACATCGTACGAGCAATACCAAAATGGTCATTACACAAGTGATGCACCAACAGGGGTAGTATCAAAAGTCTGGTTTTCAATAGCTAAAGGCATGATCACCGAAACTATGTTTGGCCTTATTCATCAAGCACAAATAAAAGATATGCAATTTGTGGTAACAGGAAAAGACTTTACTGTTAGCGAAGCAGACGATCTTGATGTCACTATTGATTATCTATACAAAGACGAGCAAGGCCGTCCGTTATCACTTGCTTATAAAATAGTAAGTAAAGATAAACAAGGCAGATTCACTCTTGAAAAACACGTTTTTACCGATCCTGATGGGCAAAGTTTATTTGTTCGTAGCGTGTTTAATACCGACCTTAAAGACGTTAAAGCCTATGTTGTAGTAAATCCATATATTGATAATAACGGCCTTGATGATTTTGCAAAAACTACCGAGCAAGGTTTAGTTGCTTGGCAAGGTGACAACTACTTAACATTGCAAGCAAATACTGAATTTGGCGCAAAAACGGTTGGCTTTACGGGTGTAAGCGATGGTTTGGATGAGCTTAAAAAGTCACAATCATTAAATACCAGCTATAGCAATACTGGTGAGCAGTCAGGTAATGTCAGTTTACTTGCTGAGCTTGGCAATATTGAAAGTAATACCACGTTTGATTTAGTACTGAGCTTTGCACATAACGAGCAACAAAGTGCAGAGCAGGGCGCCCAAACATTAGCAAAAGGTTATCAAAGTGTACTTGATAACTACAATGGTAAAGGTGCGGCATTTGGTTGGCAAGATTACCTACAAAGCCTTACACCTATTAATAAAATGACGGGGCAAACGGCCGATAACGGTAAGTTACTTTATACCAGCGCAATGGTATTAAAAGCACAAGAAGACAAAACGCACGCAGGTGCGCTTATTGCGTCGTTGTCTAATCCGTGGGGCGAAACCGTATCGGCTAAAACAGGCTCAACTGGTTATAAAGCCGTGTGGGTACGAGATTTCTACCAAGTAGCTATGGCATTTATGGCACTGGGTGATACAGCTACAGCAAAAATAGCATTCGAATACCTTGAAAAAGTTCAAGTTAATAGCAAAACGCCAGGTAACAATGGCGATACAGGCTGGTTTTTACAAAAAACACATGTCGATGGCGAACTAGAATGGGTGGGTGTACAGCTTGATCAAACTGCGATGCCAATTATGCTTGCGTGGAAATTACACCAAGCAAATGTACTTAGTGATGCCGAGCTTAAAGACTGGTACGCACGTATGTTAAAACCAGCGGCGGATTTTTTAGTCGAGGGCGGCCTTGCTAAAATTTTGTGGAACGACACGCAAATTACACCACCGGCAACACAACAAGAGCGCTGGGAAGAGCAAAGCGGTTATTCGCCTTCAACTACAGCCGCAATAGTAGCAGGCCTTGTTACAGCCAGTGATATAGCAGCGCTTAGTGGCGATGATAAAAACGCACAGCGCTACCTAGCTACGGCTAAAAAGTATAACAACGATATTGAATCGCAAATGTTTACCACTAAAGGTAACTTAAAAGGCGAAAATAGTGATGGTGAATACTTTATTCGTATAGGCCAAGATACCGATGCAAACTCAGACACTAAAATTAACGCTAATAATGGCCGTGAAGGTTTTAACAAAAAGCAAATTTTAGATGGCGGCTTCTTAGAACTAGTACGCTACGGCGTACGTGGTGCTAACGACGAAAGCATTGTTAAAACATTGCCTGAGTACGATGACGAAACGCTTGAAGATAACCTACAAGTTAAATACAGCTTTAGCTTTGACGACGGCAGCGGCACATTTGCAGGCTACCGTCGCTACGGTAATGATGGCTACGGCGAAGATGAAGTAACCGGTACTAATTACGCAGAGGGTGGCAGTAATACACCAGGCCAACGTGGTCGTGTATGGCCGTTTTTCACCGGTGAGCGTGGTAACTATGAAATAGCTGCAGCTAATGCGAACAACGCTCTGGATGATGCTAAACAAGCGCAAATTAAAAACAGTTACGTTAAAGGGCTAGAGCAATTTGCCAATGAAGGCATGATGTTACCAGAGCAAGTATGGGACGGCGTTGGTGTAAACAAAGCAGGTTATACACTGGGCGAAGGGACTAATTCAGCAACACCTCTAGCTTGGACACACGCAGAATACATTAAGCTGGTACGCTCACTCAGTGATAAACAAGTATGGGATCACTACCCAGTTGTTAAAAAAGCACTAAAATAGTAATTTTTCATATTTTTAAATTTAAAAGCCATGGTTTAAAACCATGGCTTTTTAATATCTGTGACCTAAGAGTTGTTAAGCTGCCCTCCTTGCTTTTAGTTCATCACATCTGATTATCCATAAAGCGTATGTTCACCTCAATCGGAACACTTTTATTGTGGCTGGTTGATCTTTCAGGATTTAAATGTGTTTTATCTAAATGCGGCTTAACCGAGGCGTAAGGTGTGTAACCGAATGGAGCTGGTAACGGCTCCTGCGCTAATATAATGACTTACATCGCCTATGGTGAATAACCTCGACTCATAAGCACCAATTTGCCTAAAACCAGACATACTGCTGTAAATTTAACCTCGAAAGGTAAATAGGCTCTAGTTAATTTATATCTATTTAACCTGAATTCTGGTTAAGAGATTTATGAACATATTGAACCACAATGATAGTTAAACTTATTTATCTCAAGCAGTTATTATCCAAAGTTCAGGTTATTTAATAATGATAAATATGACAACTTAATTTTTATTTACGTGTAATTTACTCGGGTTGTATTGCCAGTGCTTCGCTTTACCGTATTAGGGTAGTCAATGGGTGTAACTAATTTGTAACCTGTTAACAGGTAGTAAATAAAGCTGTTTTACATGCCTCTGACAACCCACACAAATTGAAAGGTGATACCCGTGCAAAAAATAAACACAATAACTTTGGCAATCGCACTTGCTTGTTCGTTGCCTAGTATTGCTCAAGAGTCTTTAGCAGATCAAAGCAATAGTAACGAGGTTAAAAAAATGACACTGCATTAGAAGTTATATCGGTAACGGCGACTAAGCGTAAAACAAGGTTAATGGAAACACCCGTCGCAATTACAGCGTTAACATCGGCACAATTAAAACAAAGTGGTGTTAATAATATAAGGGATATAGCAAATCTTGTACCTGGGCTTGATATATCAACGGCAACAGATCAATCAGCACCAGTTATATCTATGCGAGGCGTGCGCTCTACCAATATTACTGAACTTGGCGACCCTGCTGTTGGCGTGCATTTAGATGGAATTTATTCACCAAGAATGCAAGGTGCTTTAGCATTAATGTACGATGTTGAGCGTATTGAAGCACTACGTGGACCACAAGGTACGCTGTTTGGCAGAAATTCGACCGTTGGTAGCATTAATGTTATTTCTGCAAAACCTGATTTTACTGATGATTATGGTAGTGTAACGTTAGAAGCGGGCAAATATAATACACGCAGTGCGGAAGGTTTTTATAACTTTTCAGTTAGCGACGATTTTGCGGTCCGTATTGCAGCTAAAGGGTTAAAACGTGATTCTTATTTGGAAGGTTATTACGATCCTAACCAATACGATACTCGCAGATTAAGTGATGCAGTACTAAATACAGACGTTATTTCACAAGATTCATATCAAAACATTGGCAGTACACTTACTCAACGAGAGAATTGGTGGATAGATGCAGCTGCTACCAACCCAGAGTCGCAGCAAGTTCGCGCGTTAACAGAAGCTGACAAATCAGATTTTTATAATAGTGCTAATGAGTATTCATTTAGAGTAAGTACGTTATGGTCGCCTTTAGATGGTAATTTCACCAACCATACCGTATTTCAAAAATATGTTAACGACAGTGGTAATAATGTTGATTTGGTAAACTGCGATAAATTACGAGGTCGCCCAACAGAGTACGGTGGCGATTGTTCAAACTTTTTACCTTCAGATAATGCATATCAAGCGGTTGTGAATGTACCCGGTGAACTTAAATTAGATATAACGTATTTACGTAATACCCTTAATTATGCATTAACAGACGATCTTGATTTAGTGTGGTTAGTGGGCTTTGAAGACATGGAGCGCTCCTCAAAGCAAGATAGCGAAGCGGGTTTAGATGTTTGGGATGGTGCAACTTATTTTTTAGACGGTACTGGCGCTAAATCTTATTCTACAGAGCTGCAACTACAATCATCGGATATGACTGACCTTACTTGGATTGTGGGCGTTAACTATTTTCACGAAAAAACCACAACGCTCGGGTATTACGATAATCCAATGGACGATAAAGTATTTTGGGATCAACCTGATAGATCAACCGATGCATTCGCATTTTTTGCTCAAGCTACGTATAAAATAACCCCCAAACTGCACGCCACACTGGGATATCGCTTTAGTGATGAAACAAAAGAAGATAAAGGCGGGCGCTCTTATCGTTGCTCAAATGCAGATGGCTGCGCGCCGGGTTGGTTTAATCGTACTGATTTAAATAACTTGCCAGCAGATTACTTTGAAGATCCTACTATTTACGCATCATTTTTTGAAAATGACAACAAAGGCAGTTGGACGCACCATGACTTTAGAGTGGGTTTAGATTACGACTTGAGCCCCGATACAATGCTTTATACTTATTTAGCAAGCGGCTTTAAAGCCGGTGGTATTGGCGATGTGTTTGAAGTAGTAAACGATAGAACCTCTGAAGTAAATCGATTCGAAACGCAATTTGATCCAGAAGAAGTATTAACATGGGAAATAGGCGCTAAATCGAGCTTTTTTGATAACTCGTTAAATCTACAAGCTGCATTTTTCTACACAGATTACACAGACATGCAGTATGCATCTGTTGGTTCTATTGGTAACGTTGAGCGTCTTTCTGCTGTCGAGGATAATGATGGCAGGCCTATTTTGGATGGCTCAGGAAACCCTGTATTAGATTACATAAATCAGCCTGTTATAGCGTATTACACACAAAATGTACCTGGTTCTACTATTAAAGGGATTGAGCTCGAATTTGATTGGAAGCCATATCCAAACGGTCGAATTACGGGATATGTAACCTGGACAGAGGCTCAAGTAACAGACGATTGGTTTACAAAGTGGGACTACGATGCTGAGTATTTATTTGATATTTCTTATGAGGACTCACTCAATCCTGAAAATCCTTTGTTACAAACTAATTTAAAAGGCAATGTCTTGGCGATGACGCCTAAATTTACCGCTAATTTAAGTTACACGCATAGTTTTGATTTTGGTGAATACGGGTTTATACACAGCTGGTTTAATGTAAGTTGGAAAGATAAATCATATTCAACAGTTTGGAACGTTGATAAACACCTCGATGATATGGAGTTTGCCATCTCTGATGAAGCCACGCGTTATATAGATGACTCCCGTGATAGCTTTGCAATGTTTAATGCCTCTTTAAAATATGAACCGCAAAGCCAAAAATGGTTTGCAGAAGCGTTCATTAGTAACGCCAGTGACGAAACTGTTCAGCATTGGAACAGTACCTCTAAAGGCTTTGCTAAAGGCAGTTTTGGTATGCCTAGGTACTATGGTGCAAAAGTAGGGTTTAACTTTTAACCTATAGTGTCAAATATATTATTAAAACGCACGTCCTGTGCTTTAAGCGGTTGTGTAATTACAGTATTTGACGTGCATTTAAATCTTAATAGAGATCATTAAATATGTATAAAAAAATAGTCGTATTCATTTTACTAAATGCGTTGTTAGTACCTGATGTACTAGCTAATAGTTTTAAAGATAATTTTACATGGGGTTTTGATTCATCAATATGGACACCCAGATCAGGCGATAATGGCAGCCCATTTGGCTGTACATTTGAACCAGGTCTAATCTCACCAAGCTCACATGGCATAACACTGGTAGTTGATAACAACAAATGTGCTGAGCTACAAAGTACAAATACGATAACCTATGGCAAAGTACAAGGAGCATTAAAAACAGGGAATACCCCAGGGACTGTATCATCTATTTTTACCTATACCTCATGGTTTGATGAGCCAGGACGGGCTTGGCAAGAAATTGATATTGAATTTTTACCTTCACTTGGCAATGTCGTTCATACCAATATTATTTATCAGCCAAATGGCGGGGTATATCAAAGTTGGGAAGAAGATATTGATTTAGCACAGTTTGGAGTAAACATTCAAAATGAGTTAGTAGAAATAGGATTTGAGTGGAGTGTAAATCAAATACGCTGGTTTATTTATAATAGCCAAGGTACAGAGCAAACAATTCGCGTTATGTATAAAGACAATGGTGATGGCAATTTAACAAATAACGAAATTCCTGCTTATGCATGGCCGGTTGATAACACCAAGTTGATGATTAATCACTGGCATGGTGATAACTCAGAGCAAGCTTATTATTTTCCAGGTCAGTATTATCAAAGCTCTGCTTGGGCATACTATGACTTCATTCAGTACACGGCTAACTAATTAAGCTCACTTTGTCGTTCTACAGTACTTTGTTTAATTGATCACTACATTAAACGTTGTGTGGTTCGTTATTTTATTACGGCTAATTAACCTGAACTCTGGATAATAAACCTATCTTGAGCAGCTATTTTCAGCGCTAACTGCGTTAAATTTACTTGCAGTAGGCCAGCTATTGACGTGTAAATTCGCCTTGTTTCACTGAAAATCGCTGGTTAGAGAGAATAAATTTAAATATCACCATGATTCAATATGTTAGCAAATCTCTTAACCAGGGTTCAGGTTAATTACATAAAATCGCAAGGAAGCGTTTTTCGTAATAATGTTAGCACGAATGGCTAACAGCATTAAAAATCAAGTTATAAAAACTCTAAGGATCCCTAAATGCTTACTATTAATCGTCGTTTTTGGCGAAATACTTTTCCTGCTTTGTTAAGCGTATGTACTTTAAGCGTTAGCGTAATGGCTACAGAATCAGTAGATTGGCCAATGGTTAATACGCAATTAAAGCCTAATCTATCGGTTGAGCACCAAATTGATGAGCTTATGGCGACAATGAGTATTGAGCAAAAAGTAGCACAATTAATTCAACCAGAAATAAGCTATCTCAGCGTTAAAAAAATGCGAAAGTATGGCTTTGGCTCATATTTAAATGGAGGTAATTCAGCACCATACGGCAATAAAACCGCAGATTCAAAAACGTGGTTACGCTTTGCTGATGAAATGTATTTAGCCTCAATTGATAGCTCGCAAGACCAAAGTACAATACCCACCATTTGGGGCACAGATGCTATGCATGGTCATAGTAATGTATATGGTGCAACGTTGTTTCCTCACAATATTGGTTTAGGTGCAGCTAACGATGCAGAATTAATAAAAAAATTGGCAAAGCAACAGCAAAAGAAGTTTCAGTAACCGGTATTGAATGGAGTTTTGCACCCACAGTTGCTGTAGTAAGGGATGATAGGTGGGGACGTACTTACGAAAGTTATTCAGAAGACCCTGATATAGTTAAACGTTACGCAAGTGCTATGGTGTCAGGTTTACAAGGTGATATAAACGACGATTTTTTAAATGGTTATCATCGTATTGCTACGGCAAAACACTTTGTGGGTGATGGCGGCACCGAAAACGGTATAGATAGAGGTAATACTGTGATTGATGAAAAAACACTGAGAGATATTCACGCGGCGGGTTATTTTTCGGCGATTGAATCAGGTGTGCAATCAATCATGGCCTCGTTTAATAGTTGGAATTCAAGACGAGTTCACGGCAGTAAATATTTATTAACGACTGTACTGAAGAAAAAAATGGGGTTTGATGGATTTGTTGTAAGTGATTGGAATGCGCATAAATTTGTAAAAGGATGCGATCTTGAACAATGTGCCGGTGCATTTAATGCCGGTGTCGATGTAATGATGGTGCCAGAACACTATGAGGCATTTTATCACAATACAGTTAAGCAAGTTAAGCAAGGCGATATAAAGCTTGAGCGAATAAATGACGCGGTTAGGCGTTTTCTTCGCGCAAAAGTGCGTTGGGGATTATTTATCAAGGATAAGCCATCGAGTCGTGCAGAATCTAAAAATACAGACTGGTTAAATGCCCCAGAGCATAAAGCTTTGGCACGTGAGGCTGTTAGAAAGTCTTTAGTATTATTGAAAAACAATACACTAAAAAATAATCAAAATGTGTTACCAATATCTCCGCGTAGCAAAATATTAGTGACAGGTAATGGCGCACATAATATTGCCAAACAAGCGGGTGGTTGGAGCGTATCATGGCAAGGAACGGATAATACCAATGCAGATTTTCCAAATGCAGTGTCTATTTTTGATGGTTTAAAAGAACAAGTACTTGCCGCTGGTGGTGAAATTGAATTATCGCAAAATGCACAATTTAAGCAAAAACCCGATATAGCAATAGTCGTGTTTGGCGAAGAGCCTTACGCCGAGTGGTTTGGCGACATACAAGGGCTTGAATATCAGCAAGATAATAAAAAAGATCTCGTTTTATTAAAATCGCTGCAAGCACAAAACATTCCGGTAGTGAGTGTATTTATAAGCGGTCGTCCGCTTTGGGTAAATAAAGAGATAAATGCGTCGGATGCGTTTGTAGCCGCATGGTTACCGGGCTCACAAGGGCAAGGTGTTGCTGACGTTTTACTTTTAGATAAAAACGATGCTGTTAAATACGACTTTACAGGTAAATTAAGTTTTTCGTGGCCAAAATTTGACGATCAATTTATTCTCAATAAAGGCGATAAAAACTACGATCCTTTATTTGCTTATGGTTATGGACTTAGTTATAAAGAACCTAAAAGTGTAAAAAAACTATCAGAAAAAACCAGTCCAAAAGCTAATGAAAGTGACAGCCAAGGCACCTCATTTTTTGTTAGAAACTTAGCACCTAACGTTCGCTGGGCGTTATCAGACCAAACTCAAACCAACATGATGACTAAAAGCTCATCAGCCATGAGCGCCGACGGCAAAAGTATTTCTATGCAATCGGTTAACTTAGCGTATCAAGAAGATGGCAGACAGTTTGTTTGGAATAATACACAAGAGATTGCCATAGTGAGTTTACGTTTTGAACAAGCAACGACAGAGTTTAAAGACGTTGATAAACAGTTCATACAATTTGATATACGTGTTGATGATGTGCAATCGGATGTTGTTGAGCTTCGCGCAATGTGTGGGGAACAAGTATGTTTGACTAAAATAAGTCTAATGACTCAACTTACCCAGTTAAAAAATAAAGGCTGGCAAACTGTCGCTATAAAGTTGGGATGTAGTGCAGCGCAAACAAAGATGAACGAAGTCACTGAAATACTTAGTATTAATGCTCAGCATCCACTCAATTTAGCAATTGCGAATGTTGCGTTAGTGAAAGCGACACAGAGTAATAGCCTTATTATAGGCTGTAATGATTTATAAACTTTAATCGGGTTTAATACCTGTTTTCATTTTATTAGGATAGATGTGAAATTAGAATCTCGGCGTTATTTATTTTGGGCTTTTCAGTTGAGTGGTTGGGGGATTTATGCGCTTTTAACTGAAATAATGATAAAGCTACCTAGTAACGAGCCTTGGCAAATTCATATTCCGCATTTGTTACTCGACACCTTATGCGGGCTTTTCATAACGCTTGGTTTAAGGAAGTGTTATTTGTTCGCAAGAACAAAATCGGCAAACATAAGTATTCCACTGCATGTTTCAGCGCTGTTGATTGCAAGTATAGTGTGGACCGCTTTTAAATGGGCTGCTTTGCAGTGGTTTTATGGCCATTGGTGGTCAGCGATGAGTTGGTTTGACTTTGGCACCTGGAGTACGGCGTCACTTACTATGTTAGCAACATGGACGGGGGCTTATTTTGGTATTACATCTTACCTTGATAACCAAGCGCAAAAACAAAAAGCTGCTGTTGCTCTTAACTTAGCAAACGAAGCACAGCTTAAAATGCTGCGTTATCAGTTAAATCCTCATTTTATGTTTAATAGCATTAACGCAATTTGTACGTTAATACTAAAAAAAGATAATATGCATGCAGTTGATATGCTTGAAAAACTATGTGATTTATTACGGTATAGTTTGTACACCGATCCGCTTGCTAAAATAACAGTGCACGAAGAAGTACAAATATTAAATACCTATCTTGATATAGAGCAATGCCGTTTTGGTAATAAGCTGAATGTAAACATTATTACTGAGTCACACTGCGATGACTTTTTAATTCCTTCTATGCTTATTCAGCCTTTAGTTGAAAACGCATTAAAGCATGGAATGGATCAAGCTCAAAACATAACAATAACGCTAAGAATAGAGCAAAAGAATAATACGTTGTCTATTTCTGTTTTAGATACAGGCAAAGGTTTTAACACAAATACTAATTCTCAAAGAGGAATAGGCTTAAAAAATTGTGAACAACGATTAAGCTTAATTTATCCTCAAAATAATAAATTTAAAACAGGTAACAACGAACTGGGCGGAGCGTGGGTTAATATGGCAATTCCACTTGAGCGTACACAGGAGAATATGCATGCAGCTAAAAACACTGATAGTTGATGATGAGTACAGTGCTATAGAAGGGTTGATGATAAGGCTTGAAAGCTTTCCTCAAATAGATGTTATTGGTCATGCTAATAGTGTAGATGACGCCGTAAGTATTATAAATAAAACCCAACCAAACCTTATTTTTTTAGATATAGAAATGCCTGAAAAATCAGGCTTTGAGTTAGTTAAATACTTTATTGGGAATTATTGCCCTGCTGTTATTTTTGTTACAGCTTTTCATCAGCATGCAGTGCAAGCTTTTGAAGTTAAGGCGGTAGATTATTTGCTCAAGCCTGTTAAATTGCAGCGCTTAGATGAAGCTATTGAGCGCGCAAGTGAACGTTTAAGCAGTGTGGTTAACAAGCAGCAATTACTTGAAATGCGCGAAAGTTATTTAAACGCGCAGCAACCAAAACTCACCAACTCAACAAAAATTGAAACGTTAGTTGAGGCTGATAACTTAATTATACAAGATGGTCGAAACCCTATACAACTTGTACCTTACAACGATATTTTATGTATAGATGCAGCAGGTGATTATATGTGTGTACATACTCAACAAGAAACATTTGTGATGCGCGCTCGAATGAAAAGTCTCGAAAAAGATACACTCCCAGCTGATTTTGTACGCATACATAAATCAGCTATCGTAAATCTGAAGCATGTAAAGCGTTTAGAACCTCTGCGAAATAGTGAGTACAATGCTATTTTAAAAAATGATAAATCTATGAAAGTAAGCCGTACTTACAGCAAAGAACTAAAAAGTCGATTACTTAATAACTCTGGTTACTTATTATCACAGAGTTTGAATTAGAAATAATGGTTTCAGTGGCAATTATATTGCTCAATTATTTTATCTTCTTCATTCTCTGGTTCAAGAATGAAGCTAAACCAGTAGCAGATAGACGAAGTGATGAAAAAGCAGAACTGCACGTCCTGGTTATAAAAATAAAAGGGTTTAATGAATAAAGCCTCGCTACAAAGGTTTTATTGGATAGGTAAATAATTTAAAACTTGAATTCAAGAGTTCTAATGATTGGGAGTTAGTAATGAATATTGATGAAAATAAAATAGATGAAGCTGCATTAGCGTTGATGTATCTCACATTACATGAGCACAATCGAGCTTGGAAGCAAGTTGATTGGGAAGTAACCAACCGGTTGTTTGAAAAAGGTTTAATCTGTAACCCTATTGGTAAAGCTAAATCTATCGTATTAACGGATGATGGGCTTAAACAATGTGGAATGTTATTTAATAAGTTATTTGTAAAAAATGAGCCCTAAAGTTTACAATTAAATTAACTTGAGCCTCTGGCAATTAATAGCGGCGGTAATAAAGTGCTTTGCACTTCTTCCCCGCGTATGAGTTTTAATAAATTTTCAACTAGCATTTGTCCTGCAACCGTCGTATTTTGCTCTATGGTCGTAAGTGGTGGGTTTACATAGCTCGCAATAGCAATGTTATCAAAGCCGACAACAGCTACGTCTTTAGGTACCTTGATATTTGCTTCTTTAAGCGCTCGTATTGCGCCAATGGCGATTAAATCGCTTGCAGCGAATAAGGCGTTAAACTTTATATTATTAGCAATAAGGGAGCGGGTGGCGTGATATCCAGATTCTTCTGTAGATATAGCGTTGGCCATCTTTCTTTCGTTTATTGTTACTTTATTAGCAAGTAGCTCATCTTTGAAGCCTTGAAAGCGTGCAAAAAATTCTGGACTATGATCTGAAGCATCACCTATAAACGCACAATCGCTACGATTATGTGCAATAAAATGGGCTGCAGCTTGCTTACCTCCACCATAGTTATCACAGCATACGGTTAGATCAGGGCGGTTATCAACCGTTGCTCCCCAACATACAAATTTAGTATTTTGTTCAAGTAGGCTTTTAAACTTTGGTTGAAAGTCGATGTAATCACCATAACCTAATAAAATGATGCCATCAGCTCTGTGGCTATCTTCGTAGTCAGCTTGCCAATCAGCACTAGCAGATTGAAATGAAACTAATAAGTCATAGCCTTCTTTAGCGCACGCGCGAGTTATGCTACCTAGCATAGCCAAAAAAATGGATTAATTTGTGAGTCATCTGAGGTTGGGTCTTCAAATAATAACAACGCGAGTGTACTACTTTGTTGCGTGCGAAGATTACTGGCATTTTTATCTACTTTGTAGTTAAGTTGTTTGGCTACATCGTGAACACGTTTGCGTGTTTCTTCATTAACCAGAGGGCTATTACGTAAAGCACGAGAAACGGTTGATTGAGACACTCCAGCATAGTGGGCAATGTCGAATGAAGTAGCTTTACCTTTCATTGTTACAACTTAATTAAAGTAATAAATAATTGTGCCATTCTCGTTTATTAATGGATTTTTTCAAGCTTTTTATGGTTAAAGGCATTTATTTATTGATTTGACCATGACACCGGTGTCATAATGTGGGCGTTTTATCATTTTGTTGTCAAAACGTATTGGCTGTCTATATTCTTATAGGCAGCATTTTTACTGTGATAGCTGCTTTAGGGTGATAGCCTAAAGTAAATAAATACCAATGGTTTACCGTTGTAGAATAATAAGCATTAATCGCTTAAACAAAAGAGATAACACCATGAGCTTACACTCTTCTACCAAATTTGATCCTATCCTAGTTGCTGATGTCGGCGGCACCAATGCTCGTTTTGCTCTAATTACAGCTTTTGACGAGGCAAAAACCAATTTATTATAGAGCATAACAACACATTTCCCAGTGCTGATTTTGGTTCGCTTGAAAATGCATTAGAGCGTTACTTATCAACCATCTCTCATATTAAACCTAAACGCGCATGTTTAGCAGTTGCAGGCCCTATAAAAGCAGGGCAAGTGCATTTAACTAATTTAGGCTGGCATTTTAGTGTTAACGAATTTAAACAACATTTTAATTTAGAAAAATTAGATGTTATTAACGATTTTGCTGCTTTTGCGTATGCGTCGCCTTATTTAGATCCTCTGCAAAATGTGACTGTGAAATCAGGGCAAGCTGATGAAAATGCAAATATTGGTGTAATGGGGCCCGGTACTGGCTTTGGTGCTGCGTGTTTAGTAAGAACAGCTCACTCTACGTCAGTATTAAGTTCTGAAGGTGGTCATATATCGCTTGCGGCGGTTAACGAATTAGATACCGCACTAATTACAGAACTCAGAAAAGAGCATCAGCATGTATCTGTAGAAACCGTATTCTCTGGTCCAGGCATTACACATTTATACAAAGCAATGGCTGCAGTTAAAGGTGTTACTGCAAAAAACCTTGATGCGGCGCAAATTAGTAGCTTAGCTAATAGTGGTGAGTGTGAAGTGTGCGATGCAACTCTCAATCAATTTTGTGATTGGATAGGCAGCGTGGCAGGTGATTTAGCATTGGCTTATGGCGCATTAGGTGGTTTGTTTATTGGTGGTGGTATTTTGCCTCGCATGCAATCTCGCTTACTTGAAAGTCGTTTTGTTGAACGTTTTTCGCAAAAGGGTATTATGTCGCAATATACAGGGCAAATTCCCGTTACGCTTGTAACGCAAGATAACATCCCGTTAATTGGTGCCGCAGCATGTTTGCACAACAGTAAATAAGGTCGTTTCCTTGTTTGCATTTGGAAAATAGAGTGATGAAAAAAGTAACAATCAACAGCGTAGCAAGCCATGCTGGTGTTTCTAAAAAAACGGTATCACGCGTTTTAAATAACGAACCTAATGTTAGTGTGGCTACGCGTGAAAAGGTGCTTGCAGTATTCAAAGAGCTTGATTATACCCCAAACCCAATAGCACGTGGGCTTGCTCAAAATCGCAGTTTTATCATTGGTTGCCTCTACGATAACCCAAGTAAAAGTTACATTACGCGAGTGCAAACAGGTGCGCTAGCTGCTTGCCAAGAGAATAATTACAACCTTTTAATTCACCCTTGTGAATTTAGAGGTGAAGCTCTTATCAACAATATTGAGCAATTATTACAAACATCACGGTTAGATGGAATTGTTCTGACGCCACCATTTGGTGATTTTGCTGAGTTGGTTAATTTTTTAAAATCAAAAAAATTCCTTATGCCAGAGTGGCATCAGCAATATTAGAAGATGATTCAATCTCTGTGCGCAGTAATGATGAGCAAGGTGCATTTGAAGTAACAGAACATTTGATAAGCCTTGGTCATAAGTCAATTGCTTTTATCAAGGGGCATCCAGATCATAGTGCTACGCAACAACGATTTAAAGGTTATAGACGTTCGCTTGCCAGCCATGGTATAGAATTTAACGAACGCCTAGTAGAGGAGGGTAACTTTAGTTATCACTCTGGTGTGGATAGCGCGCGTAGTATTTTAGATTTGTCACCAAGGCCAACCGCTGTATTTGCTTCAAACGATTACATGGCTGCAGCAGTACTTAAATTAGCAACTCAGCGTCAATTAAGAGTGCCTGATGATATTTCAATAGCAGGGTTTGATAATGCACCGATTGCACGCCATATCTGGCCAGGATTAACAACAATTGCACAACCTGTTGAGGAAATGACTAAGCAGGCTGTTACTCAACTTATTTCTCATATAGCACAGCCTCAAGATGAACCATTTCAGGTAATTCTTGAATCTCGTTTGATCACACGTGAATCAACAGCTCAAGTTAAAAAATAGTCTAAATTCTTTTTCACAGTAGCCCGAATATGAGTGACGCATATTTGGGCTTTTTTATTTTTATAAACTTGCTAAAAAGCCGCTTATACCTAAAAATTATAATGTTCATTAATCGGTCATGTTAAAAAGTTAGTCTATTTTTATTACTCAGGGTTGACACCGGTGTCATGGTCATGCGTTAATACAGTGACACCGGTGTCAGGGTTGTTGTGAGAGGCTCCCTGGTAGCGTACCTTTGAACGGGTAAATCAAAGATGCTCAGTACAGTTATTTACGTGGAGTCTGTAATTGCTACTGAGCCTTTATCCTCTAACTAATAGAGATGAGTTAAATTATGTTGCACCCTCGTATTCAAGAAGTTACCCAGCGCGTTATCGAACGCAGTAAAAATACCCGTCAAGCCTATTTAGATCGTATTTCGCACGCAAAAAAACAAACAAGAGTTCGTGCTGGATTAGGTTGCGGTAATATTGCGCATGTTATGGCTGCATGTAGCAGTGATGACAAAGCCCGCTTAAAGGCTGATGAGCAGCCAAATCTTGCTATTATTAACTCATATAATGATATGTTATCGGCTCATGTGCCATACAAAGACTACCCAGATTTAATTAAAGACATTGCAACAAAATACGATGCTACAGCTCAAGTTGCTGGTGGCGTTCCTGCAATGTGTGATGGTGTTACGCAAGGGCGTGACGGCATGGAGCTTTCGTTATTTTCTCGTGACGTAATCGCTATGTCTACAGCAATATCGCTTTCGCACGATGTGTTTGATGGCGTTTTTTGTTTAGGCGTTTGTGACAAAATTGTTCCTGGTTTATTAATTGGTGCATTGTCGTTTGGTCATTTACCTGTGTTCTTTTTACCAGCAGGTCCAATGCAATCAGGTATTCCTAACAAAGAAAAAGCACGTATTCGTCAAAAATTTGCACAAGGTTTAGTGAGTCGCGAAGACTTACTTGAAGCTGAAAGTAAGTCTTATCACAGTGCAGGTACGTGTACGTTCTACGGTACTGCAAACTCAAACCAAATGTTAATGGAAATAATGGGGTTGCACCTTCCGGGTAGTTCGTTTATTAATCCTTACACTGAGCTTCGCGATGGCCTTACTGGTAATGCTGTAGAAACCATGCTTAAGCAGCTTACCGATGATAAAGAAAGTCCGTGTTTAGCTGATGTGATCAGTGAAAAAACGATTATAAACGGTTTAGTGGGCCTGCTTTCTACAGGTGGCTCTACTAACCATGCAATCCATATTGTTGCGATAGCAAAAGCTGCCGGCATTCAGGTTACGTGGAAAGATATGTCTGATTTATCAGAAGTTGTACCACTGCTTACACGTATTTATCCTAACGGCTCAGCTGATGTAAACCACTTCCAAGCAGCTGGCGGGATGGGTTTCTTAATGCGAGAGCTAGCAAGCGCTGGTTACTTACACACAGACGTTAAAACAATGCTAGGCGATGGTTTAGCACCTTACATGACAGAGCCTCGTTTAGATAAAGACGATAGCTTGATCATGAGTAACTCAACCGGCCCAACTAAAGTTAAATGGGTAGATTGCCCAGCAAACTCACACGATGAAGAAGTACTTCGCCCAGTGAGCAACCCATTTAGTAAGCAAGGTGGTCTGCAACTTCTAACGGGTAACTTAGGTAAAGCTGTTATCAAAGTGTCAGCGGTTGCTGAAGAACATCAGATTGTTACTGCTCCTGCGAAAGTATTTAGCTCACAAAGTGCTCTGCAAGATGCATACACGCGTGGCGAATTAAACCAAGACTTTATTGCTGTGCTAAAAGAGCAAGGCCCTAAAGCGAAAGGCATGCCAGAGCTACATAAGCTAACGCCAGTAATGGCAACGCTTCAAGATGAAGGCTTTAAAGTCGCCATTGTTACTGACGGCCGTATGTCGGGTGCATCAGGTAAAGTACCTGCAGCTATTCACTTAGCGCCAGAGGCTGTTGAGGGCGGTATTATAGCTAAAATTCGAGAAGGTGACTTAGTGACGCTTGATGCGCCAAACGGAATTTTGAAAGTACATGTTAGCGATGAAGAACTTGCAAAACGTGAACTAGAACTTAGCCAACCAAGTGCAACATTTGGTACGGGTCGTGAATTATTTACAGGGTTTAGAAATATCGTAAGCAGTGCCGATTTAGGGGCGAGTGCTTTTGGACTTGAATAAAAATTAGCCATACTGGGTAATGAGGAACAAGTAATGAGTATTGAAAAAATCTTAGCATCGGCACCAGTGGTGCCAGTGGTTGTAATCGAAAAATTAGAAGATGCTGCACCACTTGCTAGAGCGTTATATAACGGCGGTTTAAAAGCCTTAGAAATTACACTACGTACACCAATTGCCGCAGAAGCTGTAAAGCTAATGAAAGCGGAAGTACCAGAAGCATATGTTGGCACTGGAACAGTTGTAGATAAAGCAAGCTTTGAGCTTTCAGTGGCTGCGGGTGCTGATTTTATGGTGAGCCCAGGTGTTAGCGATGAGCTGATTGCTTTAGCAAAAGAGTCAGATATACCATTTTTACCAGGCGCTGCAACGGCGAGTGAAGTTATGCAGCTTGCGTCGCATGGTTTTAAGTTTTTAAAATTCTTCCCTGCAGAAGCCGCGGGCGGAACAGCAATGCTTAAATCAATCGGTGGCCCATTACCACATATTACTTTTTGCCCAACTGGCGGCATTAGCCTAGCAACTGCACCTAATTATTTAGCGCTTAACAACGTTATTTGTGTTGGTGGTACTTGGATGCTAGATAAACAACTAATTGAAAATAAAGACTGGCAAGCAATTGAAGCGCTTGCTCGCCAAGCAAGTGAACTTAAATAGGAGTCTAAAATGATTAATGTAGCAATTAACGGTTATGGCCGTATCGGTCGCAATGTATTACGTGCACTTTACGAGTCAGCTCAAAACAACGAAATTAAAATTGTCGCAATTAACGATTTAGCACCAGCTAACGTAAATGCACATTTAACGCAGTATGACTCAGTTCATGGTATTTTTTCTAAAAAAGTAACACTTGAAAACAACACTATGCTAATTGGTGATGACGTAATTACGTTAACGCAAGAGCGTGATCCTGCAAACTTACCGTGGAAAGAGCTAAACGTAGATATCGTTTTAGAATGTACTGGTTTTTTCACTAAACGTGATGACGCTGCTAAGCACATTACTGCAGGCGCTAAAAAAGTAATCGTATCTGCTCCAGGTACTGGTTTAGATGCAACAGTAGTACATGGTGTAAACAGCGACGTAATTAATGCTGATAGCAATATCATTTCTAACGCTTCTTGTACTACTAACTGTTTAGCGCCAATTGCAAAGGCAATTAACGACACTGTAGGTATTGAACAAGGTAGCATGACAACTATTCACGCTTACACCAACGATCAAAACTTATCTGACGTTTACCACCCAGATTTATACCGTGCGCGTAGTGCAACTCAATCTATGATCCCAACTAAAACAGGTGCTGCGGCAGCTGTTGGTTTAGTATTACCAGAACTTGCTGGTAAATTAGACGGTATGTCGGTACGTGTACCTACAATCAATGTTTCTTTAGTTGATTTTACGTTTATTACTAAGCGTGATACGACTACAGAAGAAATCAATGCAATCATGAAAGAAGCATCAACGGGTTCAATGAAGAGTATTTTAGAATATAACGAGCTTCCGCTTGTTTCTATCGACTTTAACCATAACCCAGCGTCGTCTATCTTTGATGCAACGCAAACTAAAGCCAATGGCAAACTAGTTAAAGTAATGGCTTGGTACGACAACGAGTGGGGTTTCTCAAACCGCATGTTAGACCAAGTTAAAGCATTAGGTCAGTACTTATAATTGACCTTGTAAAAGTTTAGCTTTATCCAACCAAGCCACGCATTGCGTGGCTTTTTTGCGTTTGGTTTATCTGTATATTTGCAATTCAAAATTAGCAGGGAACTATTTGTATTTTTTATACCCTAAATTTTGTTAATATGTGGGTGTGTAAATCAATGGAATTTCGTTGTATTTAATCAACTCAACGACGCAAGGAATAATAAAAATGATCAGAGCTTTATCGCGAAAAGTATTTCGCACAAATCATCTTCAGATAGGTGAGGGCAACATAAGTGGCTACATAGCCTGCTTTTTAGCAATACTGAGTTGCTTAGGCGTATTAGCGTTTCACTTCCCTGAATACTTAACCACACCAGAGCTGAGAAAAAGCTACAGCGTCGACTTTTTACGTCAGCTTATGTTTGCATCATTATTGGTCTCGGGCAGTCTAGGATTACTTAACTTTGCACGTAATACCAATAAGCGTTTAGGGGCTACAGCGTGGTTTTTTATTTTACTCGCTATTATGTTTGGCGGACCAAACGTTGAAGTAAACGAATTTGCTTCTGATACACCTTATATAGGGCTTGATTGGTTTATTTTAGATTTACTCGGCTCAACACTTATATTTATTGTGATTGAAAAGTTATTACCTCATCGTAAAGATCAAAAAATATTACGTAGTGAATGGCGGGGCGATTTAAACCATTTTTTTGTAAATCATTTAATTATTGGTTTTGTATTACTCGTTACTAACCACTTTGTGCATTATGGCTTTGGCTGGGCTGTATCATCTACAGTACAAGGTTATATAGAGCAAACACCCTTTATAGTGCAGTTGTTTTTAATAATACTTGTGGCAGATTTAATGCAGTATTGGGTGCATCGTGCCTATCACGAAGTCCCTTTATTATGGCGCTTTCATGGCGTACATCACAGTGCTAAAGAAATGGATTGGTTAGCGGGCTCTCGCCAGCATATTCTTGAAATACTCGTAACGCGCAGCTTAGTGCTCACGCCTATATTTGTGCTTGGTTTTTCACAGCAAATAATTAGTTTGTACGTAATAATTGTGGGTTTGCAGGCTGTGTTTAACCATGCAAATGTACGTGTGAAATTTGGCTGGCTAAAATATTTTATGGTTACACCGCAGTTTCATCATTGGCATCATGCGTCAGATAAAGCCGCGATTGACCGCAATTACGCTGCGCATTTTTCGTTTTTAGACTACGTGTTCGGTACTGCTGTTAAAGGCCAAAAAGAGTGGCCACAAGCGTATGGTGTAGTCGGGGATTACATGCCCGTAGGTATGCTTAAACAACAGGTTTACCCGTTTAAGCGCGCTAAATAAGTTCGGAAAATCCGAATAAACATAAAATAAAAGCGAGCAAGGTGTTACATTTTGCTCGCTTATATTATTAATATTAAATTTATTTTAGCTCTGCTAATAACTCAGTAAATGTAGGTCTTTGATTTAGTGTAGGTTGCATGGCACATTTTGCCATATCGGACATTTTAATAAAGAGCTCACTATGTCTATCATCGCCAGTTACCGTGCCTAATAAGTCTTCAATTAAACACCCTAATGCACGTACTTCAATTAACTCGATTTGCTTTTGTTGATAATCACTTAACATGGCTAAGTTTGTGGCTGCACCAAAATCACCAAATAATAAATCAGCATCTTTGTTTATCATGGTGTTATGCGCATACACGTCGCCGTGACTTACTTTACGAACATGTAAGTGATGTAAGGTACTTACCATTTGCTGTGCAATTTTTAAAATAGCGTGAGTTGAGTAACGGCAATCATCATTAAATGTATCACGCGTACAGGTTTCAAGGCTTGGAGGCAGGCCTAAATTAGCAAAGCTTTTATTTATTAGCTCCATTACTAAACCTAGCTGATCACTTTGCTCAATGTAGGCAAGTACTTTAATTAAATTAGCGTGATCGCCTGCTTGTAAGCAGCAATTTACTTCATCAAGCGGATAGCCGTCGCTGGTAATTGCGCCTTTAAATAATTTAATCGCTACAGCACTTTCAATAGCTTGTGCTAAATGAATAACGCCCGATGCACCTTGGCCAATAACATCACTAAGTGTGTAATCGTTAAGAGGCTTATTTTCTAAGCAGCTTTTTGTAAGGCACTGAGCTTTATTAAAATCGTTACCGGCAAACGCAAGCCAAGCAAGTTTAGGCAATTCAAACAGCCAGTCGTCTACGTGTGTTAAGTTATTAGCAGAGAGCCTAACAAGCTCAAGGTTTTTACACTGCGCCATGCTACTTGGCAGTTGCTTAAGTTGATTGCCTGCAAGCGCAAGCTTTCTAAACTGGGTATAATTACCAAAATCTTCAGGCAATTCGCTTAACGTATTATCGGTGAGTATTAGCCACTCAATATTTTTTGGCAGGCTGTTTAAAGCAAATTCAGAAATTTGGTTACCTTTAAACGCGACCATAATTAAAGCAGGGCATTTAGCGAGCACTTTGGGAATATGCTTAAACTGATTAAACGATAAAAACACACGCTTCAGATGTGTTAAACAGGCAAATTCATCAGGTAGTGTTGATAAGTTATTATTTGATAAATCGAGAACTTCAAGCGTGTCAGCTAAGCTAAAGATTTCTTCAGGAAATGTCGTTAGCTCTTCTACCAATTGCAGGCGAGTAGCACCAACAAGTTTGCCACTTTTAAGCTCTTTAAGGGAGTTCATATTAATACCATGTTCTAAAAATGAAAAAGCCAACATAGCTGTTGGCTTAAAGTCGTTCTAACTTACTAAATCGCTCTTTAGAATTGCGCGTTATGGTAAACGTTTTGTACGTCGTCGCAATCTTCTAACATGGCTAAAAAGCGTTCCATAACTTCAACGTCTTCGCCTTCAATCGGCGTTTCAATTTGTGGCACAAAGCTAATTAGGTCTTCGTCAAATTCAGTCACGCCCATTTCTTCAAGCGCTGTACGTGTATTGTTGTACTCTGTATGAGGAGCAAAAACAGTAACTTTACCGTCATCTACTTCTACGTCAGTTACATCAACATCAGCCATCATAAGAGCTTCAAGTACTGCTTCGTCGTCATCACCGTCAAATACAAAAATAGCAAGGTGATCAAATAAATGTGAAACAGAGTTTTGAGCGCCAATTTTAGCATTTGCTTTGGTAAAACAAACACGTACATCAGCAAAGGTACGCTTGTTGTTGTCTGTTAAACAGTCAACAATAATCATACTGTTACCAGGGCCGTAACCTTCGTAACGTGTTGCTGCGTAGTCTTCACCGCCGCCGCCTTTTGCTTTGTCGATTGCGCGGTCAATAACGTGTGCTGGTACTTGGTCTTTTTTAGCGCGTTCAATTAAACGACGTAATGATAAGTTACCATCTGGATCTACACCGCCGTTTTTAGCACAAATATAAATTTCTTTGCCGTACTTAGAATAAACTTTAGTTTTAGCACCCGCAGTCTTAGCCATTGAATCTTTTTTGTTTTGGTAAGCTCTTCCCATCTGCGTTTCGCCTTAATATATGTAAATAATAGAATAAAATTATAATGCGTATTCTAAAGGTAAATGCATTCAAGGGCTAGTAAGTATTAAAACAGATTAAAACGGTAACGTTTAAAGTCCATCTAAAGTGTATTTTATTAATGGGATCATCGAGGGTTCTAGACGTTGGAATTATATCTATTATGTGTAAATTTAATTCAATAAAAAAGCAACCTGTATAACAGGTTGCCTTACTAAGTAATAAAAAGTAAGTGTTACTTACCAAATACGCACACGTTCATCTTCAGGAAGGTATAACGCATCGCCTGGTTTTACATCAAACGCTTTGTACCATGCATCGTGGTTACGTGGCGCCTGTGCTCTAAAGCGACCTGGAGCATGTGTGCCACCACGAAGTTGGTTAAGCATACTTTGCTCAGTACGTTTTTCTTTCCATACTTGTGCCCACGCTAGGAAGAAACGTTGATCGCCAGTAACACCGTCAATAACAGGCGCTTCTTTACCATTTAAACTCAGCTTGTACGCGTGATAGGCCATTGATAACCCACCTACATCACCAATGTTTTCGCCAAGGCTATTTCGACCATTAACAAAATTACCTTCAATTGGCTCGTACTTACTGTACTGCGCAGCCAGTTGTTCGGCTTTTTTGTCAAATGCAGCGCGGTCAGCATCAGTCCACCAGTTACGTTGCACACCGTTTTCGTCTGATTTTGAACCTTGGTCGTCAAACCCATGACCCATTTCGTGACCAATTACAGCGCCAATGCCGCCATAGTTTACAGCCGGATCAGCATTTGGATCGAAAAAAGGTGGCTGTAGTATCGCAGCCGGAAATACAATTTCATTAAACGAGCTATTGTAGTAAGCGTTTACGCGTTGTGGCGTCATGCCCCAGCGGTTACGATCTGTTTTTTGTAGCTCTTTTTCAACACTTTCTGCGTGGAAAAACTCACGCATGTTTTTCACATTACCAATCAAATCATTTTTAGTAATGCTTAAACCTTCATAAGACTGCCATACATCGGGGTAACCAATTTTTGGTACAAATGCAGCCAGTTTAGCGCGCGCATTTACTTTAGTTTCATCGCCCATCCACTCTAGGTTATCAATACGTTCACCCAGGGCTGTACGAAGGTTTTCAACCAGCTCTGACATTTGTTGTTTTGATGATTCAGGGAAGTAACGTGCTACGTATATTTTACCAATAGCAAAACCAAGCGAACTTGTGCCTGACATTTGACTTATTGCACGTTTCCAACGAGGGCGAGGCTCTTGTTGTCCGTTTAGTTCTTTACCAAAAAAAGCAAAGTTAGTATTAAATACGTCTTCTGATAGTAAACCTGCGTTACCGCTAATAGCGTGATACGTTAGGTAGTCTTTCCATACTGCAATATCTTCTTGATTGATTAGCTCAATCATCGCTTTTATAGGTTCAGGTTGAGAGACATTTAACTGAGGTACTTTATAACCTGTTTGCGCAAAATATAAATCCCAGTTAAAACCAGGATAAGCAGTGCTTAAATCGGCGCGTTCAATTTGGTTTAGCGTTAAATCGCGATTACGGCGCTTTTCACGAGGCCAATGGCCTTGTGCAATTTTGGTTTCAAGATCAACAATTGCTTGAGCGCGCTCAGCGGTATTTTCTACTCCTGCAAACTCAAGCATATCAGCAATGTGAGCAACATAAGCTGTACGGGTTTTTACAAAACGCTCAGCGTCTTCAAGGTAGTAAGAACGATCGGGTAGACCTAAACCACCAGCACCTAGTGACATTTCATATTTATTAGGGTCTAGGCGATTAAACCACATGCCGCCGCCAAAAGGGGCTTTATTACCGGTTAACCAAGACTTACCAAACATCTCAGCTAAATCGTCAGTTGACGATATATCATTAATTTCACTTAATAATGGCTTGATTGGCGCCACACCTCGTTTATTAAGTGTTTCGGTATCCATATAGGCATTGTAAAAATCAGCAACGAGTTTTTCTTCTGCGTTTAAATCTTTACGTGCGGCTATTTCTTCAATAATAGCTTTAACATCGTCTTCGCTTCGCTCAGCTAATCCTGAAAATGCACCATAGCGGGTTTTATCTGCAGGCATTACGTAGTTGTCATACCATGTGCCGCTGGCATACATAAAAAAGTCATCGCCTGGTTTAACAGCTTCGTTACGCGCTGTTAGGTCAACACCAAAATTACCTAACTCTGCTTTTTGTGTCACTGCTGCAGTGGCTACTTTAAGTTGTTGCTCTTCTGTTTTTGTTGTTTGCGGCTCTGAACAACCGGTAATAAATGTGGCAGCTAATGCTGCGGCAATTAAACTCTTTTTCATTACTTACTCCTGAGTATCACTGATTGAATTAAAGCAGCAGTGAATCATTTTTATTGTTACGAATATTTAACTTATCGATTGTTATTGATATTAATCAGACAAACAAACCTTTTGAGGTGAATTACCACAGTGCTCGATAAAACTAAGATAGAGGAAAAGAGAAAGGCTAATAGGTGCTATAAACGCTTTATTTAGCTCGAATACTTAAAAGTATCCGAGCTAAGAGGGGTTACACACTATTTATTTTTTATGCTGGAGCTCCCACATACGGGCATATTCTCCGTCGAGAGTAAGTAACTCATCGTGCTTACCTTGCTCAATAATTTGCCCGGCTTTGAGCACAATAATGGTGTCTGCATCGGTAATAGTAGAAAGGCGATGAGCAATAACAATACTCGTATGATTACTGGCAACTTCGCGCATTGCAGCAAGTATTGCTTGCTCAGAATGAGAGTCGAGTGCAGATGTTGCTTCATCAAAAATTAAAATAGGGGACTTTTTCAAAATGGCGCGCGCAATAGCAATACGCTGTTTTTCGCCGCCGGATACTTTTAAACCACGCTCGCCAACCAATGTTTTATCGCCTTTATCAAGTGTGCCTATAAAGTCTTTTAAATGCGCCATTGCAATGGCGTCGTCAATTTCAGCATCGCTTGCTGTTGGTCTACCGTAAGCGATATTTTCACGAATCGTGGTGTTAAACAACACGGTGTCTTGCGGGACTATTGCAATGGCTTTTCGTAAACTATTAAGTGTTACTGAGTTTATTACTTGATTATCAATGCTAATTTCACCGGTGCTTACATCATAAAAACGATAAAGCAGTCGCGCCAATGAGCTTTTACCTGCACCACTGGCACCAACAATGGCTACTTTGCTGCCAGCTTTAACACTAAAACTAAGGTTATTAAGAATAGGGCGATGCGCATCGTAACTAAAACTTACATTATTAAATGTTATTTCACCTTGGCTAATATTGAGCTCTTTTGCATTAAGTGTATCGGTTATTTGTGGTTTTTTGTTAAGTAGTCCAAGCATGTTTTCAAGGTCGGTTAGTGCGCGCCTTATTTCGCGGTACACAAAACCTAAAAAGTTAAGCGGTAAAAATAGCTGAATCATATACGCGTTGATCATCACAAGTTCACCAATAGAGAGAGTTCCTGCAACTACTTCGGTTGAGCCCAACCACATTAACGCGGTAATAGCACAGGCAATAATAAGTGCTTGGCCTGAGTTGAGGGCGAGCAACGACATTCTATTTTTTAAACGGGCTTTTTCCCAGTTTGCTAAAAAGGTGTCGTACGTTTTAGCTTCAAACTGTTCATTATTAAAATATTTTACAGTTTCATAGTTAAGTAGGCTGTCTATAGCGCGGGTATTACTTTGGTTGTCGGCAGCGTTTGCTTCGCGAATAAAGCGGTTTCTCCACTGAGTAACCACCACAGTAAAGGTAATATAAATAGCGACTGCCAATAATGTAATAAGCGCAAACCAAACAGAAAACAACGTGCCAAAAATAATCGCAACGGTCAGTATTTCAAATAAAGTAGGCACAATGTTAAACATTAAAAAACGCATTAAAAAGCTTAACCCGCTTGTACCGCGTTCTATATCGCGGCTAATGCCACCGGTTTGCCTATCTAAATGAAAAGCCAGCTCAAGTGAGTGCAAATGCTTAAATACTTTTAAACCAATATCACGCATGGCGTGCTCGGTTACCCGAGAAAATACAGCATCTCTTACCTCACCTAAAAATACGCTAGCAAAACGCAGTCCACCGTACATCAATAGCAATAAAGCAGGAATAACTAACAGTGGGTTAATCGACTTATCTACAGAGTCTATTATTTCTTTAAGCGCCCAAGGCATTAAAAGCGTGGCACCTTTTGCGCCTATAAGCGCGATAAGTGCAATAAAAACACGGCCTTTAAATTTTGTAAGGTAGGGCCACAGTGTTTTTACACTTTGGCGTAAATTCATGGCGTCTGGTCGTTTTTCTGTGCTTTGTCTGGGGCGCATTAGCGATCTCTGTTAAAACTAAATACTTAATTAATAAGCATTGTATTTTAAATGTTTGCCCTTATATACTACGCATCCCTTATTTTAGTTTTAAAACGTGAATGTTTAAATTTAGAGTGTTTTTAACTGCCTTTTTGCTACTTGCTGCACTTTTTAGTGTGCAGAGCAATGCTATGGGCGCCTCACAAAATTTAAATATAAATATTAGCACGCAGGTTTCGCCTACTGATATTGCCGATTTAACTAAAATACAGCCTATTAGTAAGTCTGTAGATACTTCGCAACATAAAAAAACGCATCAAACCGATTTTGACGCGCACCAACCAAGATTAACTGCCAATAATTCATCTTTGTTTTTGCACACTGTGCAAAATGAGCCAGAATACGATGTGGTTTTTGAATTTTTTGCTCAAAATCTTGTTAGGCATATATTCTTACCACCAAGAGCCGTTAACCGTATACAACCTTGGTATACGCTTGTAACTAATAGTAAAAAGTCGCGCTTAAGTGGCTGGAAAGATGTTAACTTACTCTACACTGCCGTAACTACCTACCACGCTTAATTTTCCTTATTTAATTTTATTAGGTTTTAACTTTTAAAGTTTTAGCCTGCAGATTAATTGTGCTTTTAAAAAGTACGTTGCTAGCATTTCTGGCAATAAGGATTAAACATGTTAAGTTTTAAAAAAGATAAAAAGCCGTCTACGGCTAAGTTCAAATTAAGCTATATAGCCATGCTAATAGTATTGGTTTTATTAGCTATCAGCGCATTACCAAACCTATATCCAAACAAATCGTGGTTGCACATAAGTGCTGCCCCGCACAGCGAAACGCAATCTTTACCAAGCACTAAAACCCTAGTTACCTTTTTAAATAACCAATGGCTTGAGGTTGAGCAGGGTTTAGATAAGCAATCGACTATTAATGTACTTTTAAACGAGCCAACTAAAAGCGCTCAGGCGCAAGTGGCTATAAAAGCGCAATATCCAAACACGCAAGTAAAAATTGTTGAGCATGCAACCAGCCCTACATGGTTACAAGATTTTGGTTTATCACCAATAAAGCTGGGCCTTGATTTAAATGGCGGTGTGCTATTTGTACTAGACGTAGATTTAGATAAAGCCGTTGATGAGCAATTAGTCAGTGCGTATCAACAAGCTAAATCAATCATTATTAAGCAAAAAGCACATGGCGTAAAAGCGAAGCAAACTCAGCACGGGTTTGAAATAAACGCATTGCCTAATGCAACCGACAAGTTAACCCCCGTTATTAAAGAGCTACAAAGCCGATTTGCTAATTTAGCCGTTGTAACAAGTAATAATGGCAGCGTTAAAACTGCCAAATTTAGTTATTCAGAGCAAGGCCGCAGCAGCTTTGATAAAGAAGTAATGGGGCAAACACTTACAACCCTTCGTTCACGTATTGAAGAGTTAGGCATTACCGAAGCGGTAACACAGCAACAAGGCAAACATCGCATTCGTATAGAGCTTCCTGGCGTACAAGATCCAACCGAAGCTAAGCGTATTATTGGTGCAACAGCATCGCTTGGTTTTTATCAATTAAAAGAAATAGGCGGACAAACATTTAATATGCAATCGGGCGGAACGATAAAGCTCGATCCTGTGCCAATTTTTACAGGCGATCATATTAATAATGCAAACATAGGCCGCGACGATTGGGGTAAACCACTTGTACAACTAAGCCTAGACGGCCAAGGTGGGGATGCTATGTCGGCGTTTTCAAAAGCCAATATTGGTAAGCCAATGGCGACGGTTTACTCTGAGTACTCTCAAAATGCTAAAGGCGAAGTAGTTAAAAAAAGCGAAGTTATTAATGTTGCCAATATTGCTCAGCATTTAAGTTCGCGTTTTAGTATTACCAATATGAAAAGCCAACAAGCGGCAGCCGACCTAGCATTATTACTACGTGCAGGCTCGCTTACCGCACCCGTTACAATTGTGCACGAACAAACAATAGGCCCAAGCCTCGGCAGCGAAAATATTAGTAATGGCTTAGCCGCGCTTATGTTAGGCATGGGTATTACGCTTGCATTTATGGCGCTTTGGTATCGCCGTTTAGGCCTTATTGCAAACGTAGCACTTATATTAAATTTAACGTCGCTTGTGGGCTTAATGTCATTATTACCAGGGGTTGTGTTAACCCTGCCGGGTATCGCTGGCCTAGTATTAACCATAGGTATGGCGGTAGACACTAACGTAATAATATTTGAACGCATTAAAGAAGAACGTCGCCAAGGCCGTGCACCATATCAAGCTATTCAAGAGGGTTATAAACAAGCCGCAAATACAATATTTGATGCCAATATAACCACCATGATCACCGCACTTATCTTATACGGCATAGGCTATGGGCCCGTTAAAGGTTTTGCCATTACATTAGCACTGGGGCTTTTAACGTCTGTATTTACAGGTGTGTACGTATCAAAAATATTAAGCCAAACGTTGTATTTAAAAATGGGTAAAAAAGCAGGAGTAAAAGCACATGCTTAACACTTTTTTGAAAGGTGAAAAGGGCACACGTTTACGTTTTATGGGCATGCTTTTAAGCGCCATTTTAGTGCTGCTATCCGTATTTACGCTTGCGCAAAAAGGTCTAAATTTTGGCCTAGATTTTACCGGCGGTTATTTAACTGAGTTTACAACTAGCCAAAGCGTTGAGCTAAAAGAGCTTCAATCGTTTATTGCTAAAAATCACAACGGTGAGTTTGAGCTAACCGCACAAGGGAATAGCCATTTTCAATTAAGAGAAGCGCCAAGTGCATCAACTACATCAACAACAGCTAATAGTCCTGATTGGCAAAGCGCCGTTACACAAAACGATGATATAAACGCACAGGTTTTATCGTCAGCTTATATTGGCTCACAAGTGGGCGATGAGTTATTTGATCAAGGCTGTTTAGCCATGTTTGCTGCAATGATTGCAGTAATGATTTACCTTGCAGTGCGTTTTGAGTGGCGCTTAGCCGTTGGCTCTGTGGTTGCGCTAGTGCACGATTTAATACTCGTACTTGGGTTATTTTCACTATTACAAATTGAGTTTAACCTAACCGTGCTGGCAAGTTTACTGGCTATTATTGGTTACTCACTTAACGACTCAATAATAGTGGGAGATAGAGTGCGCGAGCTTTTACGTGTTCCATCAAACAATATACTTAGCCCTGCAACTATTATTAATAATGCGATTAAAAGTACACTAACACGTACCTTAATAACGTCGGGTACCACACTTGCAACGGTTGCGAGCGTTTGGTTACTTGCAGGCGCACCACTGCAAGGTTTTGCTATTGCATTATTTACCGGCATTGTAGTGGGTACGTTCTCGTCTATTTGTATAGCGGCAACCTTGCCAGAGCTATTGGGCTTAAGCGCTAAAAACTACGAAGTTAAAGTAGATGCCCACACGCAAACATTATTAGATATGCCATAAAGTTTTTAATAAAGGATAAGCAAAGAGCTGCACCAACCAACAGCTCTTTGCTTGTTTAATGCTTATTTAAACCCCGCTAGTATTCCCACCAAACTTGCGGGGTTTAAAACAATGGTTTTAAGCCTAGCAAAAATGTTAAACTAACTGCCTTATTTTTACTGCCAGTATTGTATTAATCCCCATGAATAAAACCCACGTTATCGAACATCTTCGTTTTGCGCTAGAAGCGCAGCTTACAACAGCAAAAGTAGCGGCAAAAACTGCGCACGACACCGCCACACATGAAGAAAACATAGCCGAAAACAAATACGATACCCTAGGGCTCGAAGCCGCTTATTTAGCACAAGGCCAAGCCCAGCGCGTAAACGATTGCTATAAAAGCATAGAATTGTTTGAGCCTGCCTTCAACGAAAAACCAACCGACAAAATAGCTATCGGTTCGCTGGTATGTTTAGAAGATGATAACGCAGCCCAAAAATGGTTTTATTTAGGCCCTGCAGCTGGTGGTTTAACAGTAAACGTTAAACAGCACGCAATTGCTGTTGTAACACCCGGCGCACCAATGGGTAAGCAGTTACTAAATAAACAGATTTATGATGAAATTACGTTAACAATTGCAGGTAAAGCCCACGAATATGTTGTGGTAGAGATCTTATAAAGCTTTGGTTTTTAAGAGAAGCGTTTGCTGGCAAAGCTATGCCAACGTAATAATCGCTTATTTATATTCATAAATTAATTGTCGGATGGCATGGCTCCGCCATTTATCCAACCTACAGCTATGTTTTTATAGCGTAACGTGGTGTGTATTTCAATTTCTACAAAGGCATATAATGAGAAGTACCTAATAGTTTAAAAGTGAGCAGGGTTGACGTTAGGTGCTTCCTTTTTAATTGAGTTTAGTGGTTATACAGCCTCGTTAGTTGTATTTCCCAAGTTGGCTACTCGGTGCTACTATAGTGATACATCTGTTTGGGGATTATTATGAGAGTAGAACTAGTAACAACATTGAAGCGTCAAGCAACGAAGATATTATCTGAACTTCATTCCTCTAAAGAACCTGTGTTGATAACTGAACATGGGCAACCATCTGCATACTTAGTAGATGTTGATGATTATGAATTTATGCAAAAGCGTATGCAAATTCTTGAGTCTCTTGCAAAAGGAGAGCAAGCAATAAGTCGTGGTGAAAACATGTCGAATGTTGAAGCTAAAGATAAAATGAATAAATGGCTGAAATAATTTGGACTAATCCAGCTTTGAATGATCTTAACGATATCGCTGAATATATCGCATTAAGCAATTTGCAGTCAGCGAAAAAATTGGTTTCCAAAATATTTGAAAAAGTTGAACGTCTCGAACTCTTTCCTGAATCAGGTAAAAAACCAATTGAGTTAGCTAACCTAAATTATCTTGAACTGGTCGTGAATCCTTGTCGTATATTTTACAAAAAAGATAACGATAAAGTATATATTTTGCACGTAATGAGACAAGAACGAGACTTACGAAAATTTTTGTTGCTAACGTAATATACAGCTAACAACACGCCCTGAGGTGGACAGCAAGCGCTAAAGCTCACTTTCCACCGCAAATTTTAACAGCGGTGAACCCTTACTTTTCAATGCAGTTAAGTAAGTTGATTCATCGTAGGGCGTATGTGTTTCCAGCGCCTAAATAGGATTTGCATCCACTTAAATGCCAATGATCTAATGATGGTATTATGGGTTTTTCCTTTGGCTTCTTGCTGGCGATAATATGCTTTAGCCCAAAATGAATAACGCACAGATAATCCTGCCCATTCCACAAATGTTTGCCTTAAAAATTTAGTGCACGAATATCGCCAGTGTATCCATTCTTTCTTGCCACTGTACCACTACACTTTTTATATCCTGTGTAAAAGTACAGTAATAGATTGAACAAAAATAGGAACTCAGATATGGTTTGTTTATCAATAAAAACAAATAAAAACGAGTTACTCTACAGGCTCGTTAGGTGCAAAGGAGATAACTGTGAATCATCGAAAGGTTGCATTAGAATGGAGTAATCGTGTGGCTGCAGTAGCACATGGCCATTATCTCGCTGCATCTAGATACTCTCGACTCCATTTTTGGCTTGGCTTACCAACAGTTTTACTCGCAACAATTGTTGGAACAACGGTTTTTGCTACACTCCAACAAAAGCCAGAAATTTGGTTGCAAATCACAGTAGGCTTAATGAGCATTACCGCAGCCGTACTATCTGCACTACAGTCATTTCTAAATTATTCAGATAAAACTGAAAAGCATAGAACTGCAGGCGCACGTTATAATGCAATCGGGCGTGAGTTGGAGCAACTTTTAGCACAAGAAGATAACTGGGCCTTACTTGATACTATTCGAGAAAAGATAGACCAACTTTCCCAAGAAAGCCCTCACATTCCAAATACTGTACGAAGCTCTATAGCGGATATAAGTGAAGGTGCTCTTTGGACAGAGTAGTTTAAAATACACCTAACTAGAAAATAAAGCGTGACTGCTAACAGTTTACTCGGTTCCACTTCGTTTCATATTTTGGCAAGCTATTGACCGATTAATGCTTTGTTAGATTTCTACGTAAGCTCAGTCTATTCAGCTCTGGAGAATAAATGAACAAAGGATTTGCGGGTATATTTGAAACGGATTCTGTACTAAAGACTGTCGTTTTATGTGTGTTAACTATAGGCTCACATTTAATATATAAGCTTTACCGATTTACGAGCCAGATCAATCTTCATACCGAACTTAAAATACCTAACTTATTTATTACAACTACCATTGTTTTATTTATTATTTCTTTAGGTAGTTTAATTTATGGTTTAGCTAATTATCATGACCTTGCTATTCTAAAAAGCTCAATTGGTATTCATGCTATATCTAGTGCTTTCGATGTAACTTGGATTGTCATGGTTCGTAATCGTATTAACTTAATAGCGGACTCTAATAGAGGTGACAAACTTTGGTTAAATCCTTTTATTACGTCAATTTTCCATGTTATTTATATACAACATAAAATCAACCAAGGCTTGGCTAAAAACGCAATATAATAAGCAAGTAAATAGGGGCAATATTGTTATTTTGCTTTAGTGAACACTTCCTCATTCCTTTGAGGAGGTTAGGTGAATTAGTTTTGTTAAACACTTAACTCAATTAGTCTTTTTCACAAACTTTGCTGTTACCATCATTTCGCCAATGCCATCTACTTTACAATCAAGTTCGTGATCTTTTTTATCAAGCACTCTTCTAACAACCGCTTTGGTGCCAATTTTAATTACTTGCGAGCTGCCTTTAATTTTTAAATCTTTGGCTACTGTCACTTTGTCGCCATCATTAAGTAATGTGCCGTTGGCATCTTTAACTAAAATTGTGTGTTCATCGTTTGTATTATTAGGGTTCCACTCATGGGCGCACTCGGGGCAAACAAGCAGTTGTTGGTCCTCGTAAACATATTCACATTGGCATTTTGGGCAAGCAGGCAGCGACATTTTTAAACTCTTATAAAGTACTGTTTTGCGTATTTTAATCTGCATTAGGTGGAAAATATAGTTAATCAATATTTTTCATCTTCACGCTAAAAATATCTCGTTTGTGCGTTTTTAAAAAAAGGCATATAAAGCACATGTCGCTTAAGCAATTTAAGCGCTAACTCGTACAGTAGGTACCTGTTAAAGCACCCATCATATTAAGTGATACGCGCAATGCCCACTTAGTACGATGGGTGTTTCTATTTATAATGCTGAGTATTTTACTAAGCATGCTTTTTATATTTTGACTTAACTAGGAAAAGTCGTGTTTAAAACCTTAATTGTGGTTGATAACAACGAGCAAACGCTTGCTCAATCGTTCGAAAATGTAATTACGTTTAATACTTATTTACGTGATTACCCAAAACAAAATGAGCCAAAAACACGCATTATTAATTTGTGCGACTCAAGCCAATACTTGAGCAAAGGTTACTATTGCTCATTACTTGCAGAGGCGCGCAAGCACCAAGTTTTGCCAAGTGTAAAAACAATAAACGCATTGCGTAGTGGTCAAGCCCCTATGTTAAATGTGGGCCAAATAGATGGCACACTTTACTTTGGTAATACACAAAACGATTTACAATCAAAAGCGGCAAAGTCGGTATTTAAACAATACCCAACGCCTATTTTATTTGTTGATGAACAAGGCTTATTACAACAAGGGTCGTTGTCGTCTTTAAACGAGCAGCAGTACAGCGAATTTGTAGCTAAACTAGATAACTTTACTAAAACGCAGTGGCGTATTGGCTCAGTGCAACGTCGTTTTAGATGGGACATGGCAATACTTGTTGATCATAACGAAAAAGTACCGCCGAGCGATAAAGACGCCATTGCACGCTTTATTAAAGCCGCCGCTAAACACGGCATTAATGCACAAGCATTAAGCTTTGACGAAATTGATAACATAGCCCAGTTTGATGCATTATTTATTCGCCAAACTACAGCGATTGACCATCCAACGTACCGCCTTGCAAGCAAAGCGCAAAGCCTTGGTTTAGTGGTTATTGACGACGCTGAGTCTATTTTACGTTGTTGTAATAAAGTGTATTTACACGATGCGTTTAATTATCAGAAAGTGCCAAGTTTAAAAACGGTTGTAGTGGCTGATCAGTCAAATGAAACGCTTGAGCAGCTAGAAGAAGCGTTTACGTATCCGCTTGTTTTAAAAATGCCTGAAGGGTCTTTCTCAAAAGGTGTTTATAAAGTATCAAACCGTGATGAGCTTGAAGCTAAGCTTACAGAGCTGTTTGAATTTAGCGCATTAGTGCTTGCACAAGAATACATGTATACCGAATACGATTGGCGAGTGGGTGTGTTAAATGGCCGTGCAATTTATGCATGTCGCTATTTAATGGCGCGTAACCATTGGCAAATTTATAACCACGACGCTAAACGGTTTTTCTCTGGTGGCTTTGAAACATTGCCAACCTTTGAGTTACCAAAAGCGGTATTAGATGCCGCATTAAAAGCATGTAAAACAGTGGGTAGGGGTTTATATGGCGTAGATGTTAAAGAGCATCAAGGCAAAGCATACGTGCTTGAAGTAAACGACAACCCAAGTATTGATCACAAAGTAGAAGACGGCTATTTAGGCGATGAGCTATACATGATCATTATGGATGAGTTTAAACAACGCTTAGAAGCACGAGGCCGTGGGTAATAACATGAGCAACCTTGTTATTCGAAAGGCGCTTAGCAGTGATTTAAATGCACTGATTGACGTTGAAAATGCTTGCTTTAATAACGATAAATTGAGCCCGCGCAGTCTAAAACGCTGGCTTAGTGCAAAACACGGTATTTTACTCGTTGCAGAAAATGGCGAGCAAGTATGTGGTTACGGGTTAGTGTGGTGCCATAAAGGGACTCGTTTAGCGCGTTTATATTCGCTTGCTGTAAAACCCATAATGCAAGGTAAGGGGATTGCAAAAGCACTGCTTACAAACCTTGAAAAAGAAACGTGTGAGCGCGGGCGCATTTACCTTCGTTTAGAAGTGGCTGTAAATAACGAAGGTGCGATTGGGCTTTATAAAAGCTTAGGTTACAGAGTATTTGGTCAATACAGCGATTATTATGATGACCACAGTGACGCATTACGAATGCAAAAAAACATTCGACAAACAAGTGAGTTAAAAGTGTCGCGTTTAACGCCGTGGTATCAGCAAACTACCGAGTTTACGTGCGGACCTGCTGCGCTATTAATGGCAATGGGGGCACTTGAGCCAACAACTGAGCTTAGCCAATCACATGAGTTAGCACTTTGGCGTGAAGGTACCACCATTTTTATGACATCGGGTCATGGTGGTTGCCATCCGTTTGGTTTGGCACTTGCCGCTAATAAGCGTGGTTTTAAAAGCGAGGTAATGGTTAATACCACCGAGCCTTTGTTTTTAGATGGCGTACGCAACGAAAACAAAAAAGTGGTACTTGCCACCGTGCATCAACAATTTGTAGATAGTATAGCGCAAGCAAATATACCGCTTACGCATAAAGATGTAGAGCTTGAGCATATTGAGCAGTGGTTAAGTAAAGGCTTTAGTGTGCTGTTATTAATTAGTACATACAGTTTTGATGGTAAAAAATCGCCACACTGGGTGTGTGTTACGCACCTTGATGAGCACTGCGTGTATGTTCACGACCCATTTTGTGAGCCCGGTAACGATAAACAGCTCGCAATAGATTGCCAATATGTACCTATTGCACGAAGTGATTTTAGTAAAATGTCAGCGTTTGGTAGCCAACGTTTAAGAACGGCGGTGGCTATAGCTAATAAAATATAAGGTTAACAGTGACTTTTTTAGATTTAATTGATGTAGCCCCGTATTCGTGGGCAGCTATTGGTACTGCGGCTTTTTGCGGTGCTATTATTGGAATAGAGCGCCAATTGCGCGGCAAACCTGTAGGGATTCGTACATCAGCGTTAATAACTTTGGGTACGTATTTGTTTTTATCCACTGCGTTTAATTTACAAGGGGATGTAATAGATCATTCTCGTGTAGTTGGGCAAATAATTACAGGTATTGGCTTTTTAGGGGCAGGCGTTATGCTCGCAAAAGATGGTGCGGTAGTTGGCGTAACCTCTGCTGCAACCATTTGGGTGCTTGCATCAATAGGCGTTATGATAGCGACCGAAAACCTTGGCGCTGCAATAAAACTCTCGGTGCTGGTAGTCGGTATTTTATACGGTGTAGACGTACTCGAAGCTAAATTTAAAAGCTTAAGCAAAGGCGTACACACTAAAGTAAAAAACTATCAAAAACGTTACTATCGAAAAGAATTTAACGAATCAGAACGCCACTAAAAGTGGCGTTTTTTAGTGCTATTGAAATTAGTACTATTCGAACAAGCACTATAATTAGCCAAATAACTTTCTCCTAACTACTTTTCTATAACCACTAGGCGTTTGGCTTAATACTTTTTTAAACACGCGGGTTAAATGCCCTTGGTCGTTATATCCCACTTCTAAAGCCACTTCTTGAATTGATAAATTTGATGATGCTAATAACTCCTTCGCACTTTCTACACGTAATTGCTGCCAATACTCAATAGGGCTTTGATTAGTAGCGGCTCTAAAACGGCGGGTAAAAGTACGATAGCTTAAGCTAAATTGGGCAGCAACTTCTTGCAAGTTTAGCTCGGTGGCTAAATTAGTTTTTAGCCAAAATTGAATTTGCGCAATTAGCTCATCGGGGTGGCGGTCTACTGCACCTTCTAAGTAGCGTTGATCTTCATAGGGTTTGCGTATTTCGTGCGAAAAATTACGCTCTACATGTTGAGCGGCGGCTTTTGTATAGTACTGACTAATAATATGTACGATCACATCTGCAAGGGCATTAAGGCTTGCTACGGTATACATGCGCTCTGACTGGGTTATAAAAAAGTCGGGCTTTAAGTGCACCAGCGGGTAGTCGTGGCTAAATTGTTTGGCGTAATGCCAATGGGTGGTAGCAGGGTGCCCATCAAGTAAGCCAGCCTCAGCTAGTAAGCAGTTGCCAGTGCCTACACCAATTATATGGCTGCCTGCGCTAAAGCTCTCGCTTAGCCAATCAACTACCTCTTGATTTGTACGTACCACAGGGCGCGGATTTCGCCAAATACCCGGCACTATAATCAAATCGCTGTAGGGCGCGTTAGTTGTTATGCAATCAGGATTTATAGCAAGGCCTGCGCGGGTGGGTATAAATTCTGCATTTTTAGCCACTAAATTTATAGCAAGTGGCCTAAAGCTTTGCTTATCAAGATGCCCTTTAGCAAAGGCCTCGCCGGCTCTTAGCATTTCTATAGGCAGCGTTAAACTAGTCACTAACAAATGCGGATATACCGCTATAGCAATGTTTAGTGGTGGATTAGTGTGTTTATCAGTCATATAAATGCTCCGACCAGTATCTTTTGGCCTTTTGTGCTGAATATTTGGCTATTAAAGCACAATGTGTGGTGCATAATCCATTTAAACTACCTCTTCTCCTTATAACACGTTTCTAAAAGGTAAATTATGACAGCATTACCCGTTATAGTAGGCATGGGTGGCATTAACGCCGCTGGCCGTACTTCTTTTCATCAAGGTTATCGCCGTATCGTGTTAGATAGTTTAAATGCTCAAGATCGCAGTGAAACATTTTTAGGCCTCGCCACACTGATGAATCTAGTAAGCGTTGTAAACGGCCAATTACAAGATACACAAGGTAATAATGTTGAGCAAAGCGACATAGAAGCACGCTTTGGTGAGCAAATTATTGCAGGTACACTTATTCGTAAAATTGAAAAAGAACACTTTGATGCCGATGCCACACCGTGGCAGCAAAAAATGAGACTAACCGCATCAAGCGATAACGCAATTGTGTTTGAAACGCGCGCTCGCGACTTACCTGTACCTGTTCCAGCTAGCTGGCAAGTTGAAGAGCTTGAAGGCAAAAAAGTTAAAGTAACTATTGCAGCCGACTTAGACGTAAAGCACGATTCAACACGCGATAACCCAATTAAATCTGCTGGGCAATTTCCGACTGGGTTTGATCCATCAGTTATGTATAACAGCCGCTATCAGCCTCGTGGTTTGCAAGCCACTATTTTTGCAGCTACTGATGCGATTAAATCAACTGGGCTTGATTGGCAGCATATTATGAATAGCGTAGAGCCAGATAAAATTGGTACCTATTCAGCATCGGTAATTGGCCAAATGGACGACAAAGGTCTAGGCGGTTTAGTAAAGGCGCGCCAACAAGGCGACCGTGTTAGCACTAAGCAGTTAGCACTGGGCTTAAATACAATGTCTACCGATTTTATTAACGCCTATGTTACGGGCAATGTAGGTACAACATTTTCAACGTCGGGCGCATGTGCAACGTTTTTATATAATTTACGTGCAGCGGTTAACGACATACAAGCAGGGCGTACACGCGTTGCGGTTGTCGCAAGTGTTGAGTGCGCTATTACACCAGAAGTTGTAGAAGGCTTTGGTAACATGAGCGCGCTTGCTAATGTTGAAGGGCTGCGTCGTTTAGATAACTTATCAAATGATGAAGAACCAGATTACCGTAATAGCAGCCGCCCATTTGGCGATAACTGTGGCTTTACATTAGGTGAAGGCGCGCAAGTTGCTATTTTAATGGATGATGCTTTAGCCCTTGAGTTGGGCGCTGATATTATGGGCAGCGTACCGGATGTGTTTGTAAATGCAGATGGCGTTAAGAAGTCGATTACATCACCTGGACCTGGTAACTATATTACAATGGCAAAATCAGCCGCACTTGCTAGCAGCTTATTGGGTAAAGAAGCACTACAAGAGCGTAGCTTTATTTTAGCCCATGGTTCTAGTACACCGCAAAACCGTGTAACAGAGTCTTTGATTTATCATAAAGTAGCGCAAACGTTTGCTATTGATAACTGGAAAGTAACAGCGCCAAAAGCGTATGTTGGCCATACTATTGCACCTGCAAGTGGTGACCAGTTAGCAATTGCGTTAGGCATATTTAGTCATAACATTATGCCGGGTATTACCACAATCGATAAAGTGGCTGATGATGTTTATAGCGACCATCTTGATATTCGTAATAGCCATTACGAGTGCGCTGATATGGATATTGCTTTTATAAATTCAAAAGGCTTTGGCGGAAATAATGCAACAGCTACTGTACTTTCTGAAAAAGTAACAATGCAAATGCTTGCTAAGCGCCATGGCGATGATGTTATGACTAGTTACACACAGAAAAATAGTGTGGTTAGCGCTTCGCAGAAAACGTATCAAACGCAAGCAGATTTAGGGCAGTACGAACTTATTTATCGCTTTGGCGACGGACTTATTGACGACAACGACATTGTAATAGACGAGCAAAGTATTCAGTTACCAGGCTTTGAAAAAGCAATTACGTTTAGCACAACAAACTCCTATCAAGATATGTTTTAAGCACACATACTTGTTAGCAAGGCGCTTTTTAAGCGCCTTTTTTAATGTCTATTATTTTGTGCTAACTTGTATAAACGCTATATATATTTAGCAATTAAGCTATGTTTGTGGCTTCGCTTCCAAACAATGTATCGCTTAGCGAGTAGGGTTGTTAGCCCTATTACAACGGCTATAAATAAAAGTGTTGCTGTGTAACTCATGCCATAACCTTCAGGCAAACCAACGAGCGTATCTGCGTAGGTCATATCGCTAAAATTAAAGCCAAGAATAGGTATAAGTAACCAAGCAATAGCATGTAATAAATACAAATGCACAAGGTATGAAAACATACTTGTTTTACCCAGTACTTGTAAAAAGTTATGCGAAAAATCGGTTTTTAAACCACTTAATGCCTTTAAAGAAATAAGCCCAAGGCCAACAGTAAGTAACATAAACTGCAGCGAAAGCGGATACTTTGTTGGGGTTAGAAACGACATAACAGTGAGTAATGAGCTTGTATGTATAGCAAACTGTGACATGTCACCGTATAAGTTAAACCCACGTAAAATGCCATAAAGCGCAAGGCAAGTAACCCCTAATAACAATGCGTGATTCATCACTTTTTTACTGTATTGTTGCGCTTTGTAATAAACACCAGCGCAATATGCCAATGCCATTAAGCCAACAATAGGGGCAACTGGGTAGGTTGTTCTAATTTGAAAATCAAAAGGGAGATCAAGTACATTTTTTTGATGTGCAATAGACCAAGCAGTATGTGCAAATGTATTAGGCTCAAAGCTTGTTCCATCAAATAAATTATGCCCAAACACGAGTAATAAGCCTGCTACAAAAATGGCATAAATGCCCAGGAAACGCAGCAGTCCTAAAATAACAAAGCCCCAGCCGATAGCCCAAATAACTTGTGCGTATAGCATTGGGTATAGTGGGTTAAAGCTCCAAGACCACGAAACAATAGTAAATTCAAACAAAATTAGCACTAAACCACGAATAATCAAGCTTTGTGAAAATGCTTTAGTGGATACATATTTATGCTCTGTTATAGCCGCAGATAGACCTGCTAAGAATACGAAGAGTGGTGCGCAAAAGTGAGAAACAAAACGCGTAAAAAAGGTAACGGGATCAGTCCCTGGAATGGTCATCGGATCGGTAACTGAGTAATTAAGGCAATAATACATACCATGGTCAATAACCATAAATATAATTATAATGCCCCGTAATATATCAATATGATGTAAGCGGTTATCGGTTGAAGGTAGCGACATAAGAGAGCTATATAGAGTGATTTAAAACTGTATTTATTATATGTTATATTGTATCAAATTGAAATCGTGTATTTATATTTTGCCAGTGATTATACACATAATACGACCAATATTTGCTCGCATTACTTGTAATGATACAGCTAATTATCACTTAAACTTTTTTACATACCTTAGCGTTATAAAATTAATAATGGCGAGCAAAATGGCTATTTCGTAACGGCTATAGGCTACAGCTATACCAATTAAGCCCATATTCCAAATACTGGCTGCGGTTGCTGTACCGGAGGTTGATTTGTTATTTTTCAAAATTGCGCCACCGCCAATAAAACCAATGCCAGTAATGATGCCTTGCAACATTTTAGATTGAGCTTCTGCGCCATCTAAAACCGACATCGCTATTAATGCATACCCACACGATGCAACAGCAACAAGAGGAAAGGTACGAAGGCCTGCACCATCATGGCTACGCTCTCTGTCGTAAGCCATAGGTAGCGCAAGTAGGTATGCAATACCTAAATGTATTAAGTTATCGATGATTTCATTCCACTGTAAATCAATTTCCATTATTGAGCCTATGCGGGTTAATTTTGTTAATAATAAGCAAACAGTGGGCCGTTGCATAAATAACTAATAATCAATGGTTTATTGTAGGAAGCTGAGTTTAATAAAAATTATTGAGGAAACTTTTACATGTTTTTATTACTATTTTACGCGATAGTTAATTTGATCTGAGTTTTAAAGCCCCGTATTCTTTTATCATACCTAAAAGACACCTATGTGAACCTTTTGCCTTTAAATAAAACATTAATCACACCCACTAAACTTGAAAAAACAGCGTTACTATTTTGCGCTGGGTTATCTGTTTTTGCTTTTTATTTCCTGAACTTCTCACAGAACACTTACAACCTACCATTAATAAAATTTTAGGTTATTTAGGGTCGCCATTTTTTATATTGCAGCTGGTGGGTGTTACAAGAAAGTTTATAAATGATTTTAGGTAGTAATACTTACATTTTTTTACAGAGTTACAATAAAAAACGTATACAATTTAGGTAATATTTTGTTAAGGATGAATGATGAAAACAATTATTGTACTTTTGTTTTTTTATTGCCTTTCTGGCTGTACAGTTGCGGGCGCTATTATTGATGGGCAAGCACAATCTCAGGCGCGTAATGATAAAAATAGTATTAGCCCGGCGCAGTCAACACCTTATAAAAACCCACTAGAGCCAGTACCTACAGATAAAAACGGATTTAACTTTACTGATATGGGATTAAAGATAGATTCGGCTCTTGTTAGCCTAGTTAAAGGGGAAAGCACTACTACGCAAGTATGTAGGCAGGTCACTAAAAGTCTAAAAGAGTGTGTAGAGGTAGAAAAGTCATCTCTACACACTAATGAGGCTAAGCAGTTAAAAACTGATGATGAAATAATAAGTGTTGGTCAATAAAGCTGCTTATAAAAAAGTAGCTATGATCGTAGCCTGCTTGCATTTCAAGTGTAAGCGGGTAGCTTTTTTATCAGCAATAGCGACTAAGTTTTCTGGCTTAAGTTGCTCTTGTAAAAAACCATCGGCATCACCTTGACTCACTAACATGGGTAAGTAATGAGCCTGCTCTGCGTTTTTCATCAGCTCGCAGCTGTCATACTGTGCCCAAAGCGCTTTATCATTTCCTAAATAACCAGTAAATGCTTTTTCGCCCCAAGGACAGTTTATTGGGTTAACAATAGGGCTAAACGCAGATGCACTAACGTATGCTTTAGGATTTTTAAGCGCGACCATTAAAGCGCCGTGCCCGCCCATAGAGTGACCGCTAATTGCTTTTGTGCTTGTTATCGGAAAATGTTGTTCAATAAGTGCTGGTAATTCATTAACAACATAATCGTACATATTAAAGTGTGTGTTGTAAGGAGCTTGCGTAGCATTTACGTAAAAGCCTGCACCTTGTGCAAAGTCGTAACTGTCTTCATTGGGTACGTTTTCGCCGCGCGGGCTAGTGTCAGGCGCTACAATTGCAATTCCCAGCTCTGCTGCTTTTTTAAATGCGCCTGCTTTTTGCATAAAGTTTTCGTCAGTGCAGGTTAAACCCGATAACCAATAAAGTACCGGTACTTTATTTGCTTCACTTGCGCCAGGTGGTAAAAATACGGCAAAGCGCATAGTGCAATGTGTACTTTTCGAGCTGTGAGTATATTGCTTATGCCAACCGCCAGACACTTTTACACTTGAGATATTTTCTAACATACTTAATCCTTAAAAGCCGTAAACTTAAAAGTATTACGGCTTATTAATAAGCTATTTTACGAATGCAGTTTATTAGTAATGAATGACTGTACGAATACTTTTGCCTTCGTGCATTAAATCAAACGCGTCGTTAATATCTTCAAGGCTCATTGTGTGAGTAATAAAGTCGCTAAGAGCAAATTCACCTGCCATGTAACGCTCAACAATTTCAGGTAGTTGAGAACGGCCTTTAACACCACCAAATGCGCTACCACGCCATACACGCCCAGTTACCAGTTGAAACGGACGGGTTGATATTTCTTGGCCTGCACCGGCCACACCAATAATTACCGACTCACCCCAGCCTTTGTGGCAACACTCAAGTGCTGAGCGCATTACGTCAACATTACCAATACATTCAAACGAGTAGTCAACGCCGCCGTCGGTCATTTCCACAATAACGTCTTGAATTGGCTTGTCGAAATCTTTTGGGTTAATTAAATCAGTTGCACCTAGTTTTGTAGCTAAATCGAATTTAGTGGTGTTTATATCAACACCAATAATACGGCTTGCTCCGGCCATTTTTGCGCCAATAATGGCCGATAAACCAATACCGCCTAAGCCGAATATAGCCACGGTGTCACCAGCCTTTACTTTAGCTGTGTTGGTTACCGCACCCATACCGGTTGTTACACCACAGCCTAGTAAACAAATTTCTTCTAGTGATGCTTCTTTATTTACTTTAGCGAGTGAGATTTCTGGCAATACTGTGTACTCAGAGAATGTTGATGTACCCATGTAGTGATAAATTGGTTGGCCGTCTTTAAAAAAGCGCGTTGTGCCGTCTGGCATTAGGCCTTTACCTTGTGTTTCGCGCACGGCTGAGCACAGGTTAGTTTTACCTGAGGTACACATTTTACACACGCCACATTCTGCAGTGTATAAAGGAATAACATGATCCCCAACTTCAACACTCGTTACGCCTTCGCCAACAGCATAGACAACACCAGCGCCTTCGTGACCTAAAATAGCAGGAAATATGCCCTCAGGATCTTGGCCCGATAATGTAAATGCATCGGTATGACACACACCTGTAGCGGTAATTTTTACCATTACTTCGCCTTTTTTAGGCATCATCACATCAATTTCTTCAACACTAAGTGGTTGATTAGGACCCCAAGCAATGGCAGCTTTTGATTTAATAAATTCAGACATGTGTTTTATTTCCTTTAACTGGCTATTAAAAAATAATTGTAGACCCAATTTGCTTGGGTGATGGGCTTATTGTATTTGTTTCTCAAATAATGATAATCTCAATTTTATTAAAACACTTTTACAGTATGGTAATAATGGCGCGTTGGAATGGAATAGATGAGTTTATAGCTGTAGGGGAGGAGGGCAGCTTTACTGCGGCTGCAAAAACGCTTGGGCTTTCGGTTGCGCATATTAGCCGTCATGTAACAGCGCTTGAGCAACGTTTAAATACACAACTATTAACTCGTACAACCCGTAAAGTGGTTTTAACCAAAGAAGGCGAAGTGTACTTACATCAAATAAAGCACTTACAACACGCCATGGACGAGGCAACTCAAGGCCTTGCTCAGCAACAAAGTACACCAAAGGGTAAAATTAAGCTCACAGCACCAGTTATGTATGGGGAAACGTTCATTATGCCTATAGTGCATAATTTTATGAAGGATCATCCCGAGGTAGAAGTTGTTGCCACATTAAGTAACGAACAAGAAGATTTGTTAGAGGGCGGATTTGATTTAGCCATAAGGTTAGGGCATTTAAAAGATTCGAGCTTAAAAGCGCGTAGGTTAAGTGCGCGGCGTTTTATTATGTGCGCGGCACCACAGTATTTAACGCGATTTGGTGAGCCGCATACTTTAGGCGAGCTAAACAGCCATGAATGCTTAATTGGGAATAGTAGCTACTGGCGTGTAAACGAAAATGGGCGCGATAAACACATTAAAATAGCGGGGCGGCTACAATGTAATAGTGGTTGGGCGCTGGTGGATGGCGCAAAAAGGGGCTTGGTATTGTGCAACTCCCAGACTACTACATTGAGAACGAAATTAACTCAGGGCAATTGGTGCCTATTTTAACACCCTATCAACCACAGCAAGAAGGGGTATGGGGCGTATATCCACCAAGGCAGTTTGTGGCCACTAATGTACGGGTATTGCTCGATTATTTAGTTAAAGGGTTGAAAACTTAACCGCGAATTAATGGTTAAACATGTATTGCTGTAAATATAGCCAAGTATCAGATTTTTAAATTATTTCTTACATTTTACGCCATACCCAAAGGCACTTTTTTCGTGCTACTATTGCTCAATACTTTTACGATAAGTGTTAAAAATAATATGTTTCAACCGGTTAGCTTATTTATAGGGCTTAGATATAGTCGCTCTTCTAAAGGAAATGCGTTTATATCGTTTATTTCGTTTTTTTCTATTGCCGGTATCGCTATTGGTTTAATGGCATTATTTACGGTAAGCAGTGTAATGAACGGGTTTGAAAATAGCCTAAAAACCAATATGCTTGGACTTATTCCGCATGTTGAAGTTAGCGCAGGTAAAAACACTGCCACCCAAATGAACACCCTTAAAACCGACCTTGAACAATCTCCTTATGTTGATCATGTAAGCTTATATCGCCACGGCGAAGCTATTTTGCAAACGAATAAAGACTTGCACGGCGTTTTATTACAAGGCCTTTATAACGACAGCGGTTCTTTATATAAAATTACCGATAAAATAGTGCAAGGCGATTGGAAAACTGTATTAAACAAAAATTACAACATTGCTATAAGCCGTTATTTGAGTCGTAAATTAGGCGTTAGCGTGGGTGATAAGCTTCGCGTTATTATGCCTAATGCTTCAACATATACACCTCTTGGGCGAGTACCCAGCCAGCGTTTATTTAAAGTTGCCGCAATATACGAAACCGGATCTGAGATAGATATGGCACTTGCGTTTACGAGTGGCGCTTCACTACAGCGGGTATTAAAGCTGGATAAAAACACCGCCCCAAATTTAAGTGTTTCATTGCACGAACCTTTCGAACTAGATGAATTTATTGAAGCAAGCCAACGTATTTTAAAAGATCACAATTACAGTGATTGGCGCAGTACCCAAGGTACTCTATTTGCAGCCGTTGCTATGGAAAAGCGCATTATGTCTATGTTGCTTGCCCTCATTGTATTGGTGGCTGTATTTAATATTGTATCGGCATTAACCATGATGGTAAGCGAAAAACAAGGTGAAGTGGCCATACTGCAAACGTTAGGTTTAACACCTTCGCAAGTGCAAAAAGTGTTTATGGTGCAAGGCTTATATAACGGCGTAATTGGTACCGCAATAGGCGCATTTTTAGGTGTAATATTTAGTTTATATATAAATGAGCTACTTGTATTAGTGGGCTTAAACTTATTGGCGGGTATAGAGCTTCCGGTAAAATTTGATATTTTGAGTTTAGTAATAATAGCGTTTGCCAGTATTGCTATGAGCTTTTTAGCTACCTTATATCCTGCGCGTAAAGCCGCAAAAGTAAAACCAGCAGAGGTATTACGTTATGAATGATTTAGTAATTAGTTGTGAAAATTTAAGTAAGGTTTATCAAGATGGCAGCAACCAAGTTGAAGTATTAAAAGGCGTTGATTTAGCGCTTCAGCAAGGTGAAATGCTCGCTATTGTGGGGAGTTCTGGCTCTGGTAAAAGTACGCTTTTACACATACTTGGCACATTAGATACCGCAAGCTCAGGTAGCGCTAAAATTAAAAACCAAGAAGTTGCAAAACTTTCGCGAACAGAGCAAGCCGCATTTAGAAACCAAAATTTGGGCTTTATCTATCAATTTCATCACTTATTAATGGAGTTTAGCGCAGTCGAAAACGTGGCTATGCCATTACTAATTAAAGGCTTGAGTGCAAAAGAAGCCAAAGCTCAAGCGCTCGATATGCTCGAAAAAGTAGGCCTTGCACATCGCAGCTCGCATAAACCGTCTGCGCTTTCTGGTGGAGAGCGCCAACGCGTGGCTATTGCCCGTGCACTGGTTACAAAACCTGCGCTTGTGCTTGCTGATGAACCAACCGGTAATTTAGATAAACAAAATGCGATTAAAATTTACGATTTAATTAATGAGCTTAACCAAGGCTTAAACACCAGTTTTGTGGTAGTTACACACGATTTAGAACTTGCCGATAAGCTAGGCAAAATAGCTTATTTAGACGATGGAAAACTAGCTATTAAAGAGTCGCAGCATGTTGCTTAGTGCATTTTTAAGTAAACGTTTTAGAGCCTATTCAGGCCACAAAGATGAAAAAAACGGCTTTGTTAGTTTTATCGCTAAAGCGTCGACTATTGGTATTTTATTAGGTGTCGCGGTTTTAATTGTGGCGCTGTCGGTAATTAATGGTTTTGAGCAGCAACTAGTACATAGATTGCTAAGTGTTGTGCCGCAGGTTGAATATGTAGCACCAAGTAGACCCATCGCGAATTGGTCGCAAAAGGTTGAGGATTTACAAACACAACCGAATGTAACAGGGGCTGCGCCATTTATTGCCGTTAACGGAATGGCGCAATATAAAAGCCAACTAAAAGCGATAGAAATTCGGGGTGTTGAGCCATTGTTCGAGAGTAATGTATCGGCGGTAAACCAGTTTACCAGTGGTAAATTAGTCAGCCAGCTAGGCTTTGATGACGTTATATTAGGCAAGCAAATAGTAAAACAGTTAGATGCCAAAGTAGGCGACAACATTACGTTACTTATTCCGCAAATTAGTCAAAAAGGTCAATCATTATTAGCGCCTAAACGCGTAACACTTAACCTTGCAGGTGTTATAGAAATGGGCGGCCCCATTGATAGCACCGCTGCGTTTATACATCTTAACAAAGCACAGCAAACATTGGGTTACGATGAAACTCAAGTAACAGGGCTGCGCTTAAGTGTTGATGATGTGTTTTCGGCGCATCAAATAGCGCTAAAAGTGGGCCAAACTATTGACGACTATGTGTATGTTTCTAGTTGGTTTAGAACCCAAGGTAGCCTTTATCAAGATATTCAAATGGTGCGTACCATTGTTTATATTGTGGTGTTTTTAATTATAGCGGTAGCCAGTTTTAATATTGTGTCCTCCTTGGTAATGGAAGTACGCGAAAAACAAGGCAATATCGCAATTTTAAAAACCATGGGCGCGAAAGACAGTACTATTTTAGCCACCTTTGTAATGCAAGGCTTAATGCAAGCTTTTGTAGGCGTGGCACTAGGAACACTAATTGGCGTGGTATTAGCGCTTAATATAAGTGAGCTTTTTACGTGGATAAGCCAATTATTTGGAGCTAATCCACTTGAGGGCGTTTATTTTATAGAGTTTTTACCAAGTAAATTAGTACTTGAAGACATTGGTATTACAGTGATTGTTACGTTTGTGCTTGCGATACTTGCTACTATTTATCCTGCATGGCAAGCAACGCGCGTAGATCCTGCCAAGGTGCTTGGTAACTAGGTATAAGAAGCTCAGATAAAAATTAATAGGGTGGTATTAGTAAACCTGTTAAACTAGGTGCTTATTTAAAATTAAGCAATAACTGCTTGGTTGCTATACCTCACTTTGGGATTTACTTTGACTAATAACGATATTTTACGCCGCATTCGCTACACTTTTAACTTAACTGATACTGCTATGGTCAATGTTTTTGCATCAGCAGAGCATACGGTCACTAAAGAGCAAGTAATTGCATGGTTAACTAAAGAAGGTGAAGAGGCTTTTACCCCAATAAGTGATACTGAGTTTGCTAGCTTTTTAAATGGGTTTATTAATACCCAACGTGGCAAACGCGAAGGTGAGCAACCAGAACCTGAGAAAAAGCTAAACAACAATATTATCTTTATGAAGCTACGTATTGCTTTAAACATGAAAGCAGAAGATGTTATAGCAACACTTGCACTTGTTGATTTTGACTTAAGTAAACATGAGTTAAGCGCTTTTTCTCGTAAAGTAGATAACAAACATTACCGTGTTTGTAACGATCAAATATTACGCTTGTTTTTAACCGGTGTACAAAAGCAGCATCGTCCAGAAGAGTCTGCTGAGTAATTGATTTTAGCTAATTAGTTAAAAACTAATTAGTTTTTAGTTAATGGGCTTGTGTATGCGCAATGCTACATAAAGCCTATTATCAATGGTAAACCCCAACACTTAATAATTAAATACATTTATAACAACACCAAGTTACTTATTGGTTTACTTGCGTGTAAAAATTATAATGCCCCCGTATAAATAGTTCATAGATTTACTCTAATTTTTGCAAAATGAAGATAATAATTGTATTCGTAAGCTATAACGCTGTAAAGCTCGGCCATAACAGCGTAGGATCAGCTTACTTTCGAATGAAAATTAGGTTTGCACTTTAGGTGCATTAACATATAAAAAATTATGCAACTAACTGCAAAACCATCACTTCCTAATGCGTTACTTATTTCTATTAGCACACCACAATTTAAAGGTGACGAAGCAACAGAGTCGCTTGCAGAGCTTGCGCGTTTGGTGACTACGTTAGGATTTAAAGTAGTAGGTACGCAATCGCAAAAGCAAAGCTCAACTCAAAAAGTTAATGTACTGGGCTCAGGTAAACTAGCTGAAATAGCTCACCTTACCGGCAATAAAGGGATGGTTGAAGACGAGCAAGAAGATAATTTACTTGATGAAGACCCTTTAACCGAAATATCGTCAGAAATCCCATCAAACGATTTAGATTTTGCATGTGCCGATGTAGTGGTATTTGACTGCGATTTAACGCCCTCTCAACTGCGTAATGTTGAGAACCAATTAGGTGTAGAAGTATTTGATCGCACAGGTATTATCATTGAAATATTTAGCCGTCATGCGCGTACTAAAACTGCAAAATTACAAGTTGAAATTGCTCGCCTCAATTATGTCGCGCCACGACTGCGTGAAACATCAACAGGTGATAAAGAACGCCAAATGGGTAAAGGTGCGGGTGAAACCACACTTGAGCTTAATCGCCGTAAGGTGCGCGATCAGTTAGCAGAATTAAAGCGCGAACTTGTTAGTGTTCAAGATGTAATGATGGACAGACGTACGCAGCGCTCTGAGCTATTCTCAGTGGCTTTAATTGGTTACACCAATGCGGGTAAATCGTCAATGATGCGCGCAATTACTGGTAGTGATGTAGAAGGCGAAAACAAACTTTTTGCAACGCTAGATACCACTGTTCGCGCGCTGTATCCGATTACCCAGCCTCGTATATTGGTTTCAGATACAGTTGGTTTTATTAAAAAATTACCTCATGATTTGGTTGCTTCATTTCATTCAACGCTCGCTGAGGCACATGATGCATCGTTACTGTTATATGTTGTAGATGCTTCAGATCCTTCTTTTCGCTCACAGCTTGAAGTAGTACATAAAGTACTGGCAGAAGTTGGGGTAGAAGGTAGCAAAAAATTATTAGTACTGAATAAGTCAGACCAATTAAGTACTGAGCAGCAGCAGTCGCTAATGGATGAATTTCCTGATGCGATGATGACCTCTACGCGTAATCCAGATGATATTAGTAAATTGCACAAATACATTATTGGTATTGCTCAAGAGGACATGATTGAAGAAGAGATTGTTATACCGTACACAGCCAAAGGTATTGTGGGCGAAATCCGATCGAGTATGAGTGTTGTTAAAGAAGAATATGAATACAGCCATATTAAATTAACAGTGCGCTCGAGTGCGATTGATTTAGAACGTTTAAAAAAGAGAATGTTGAATTTATAATAAATTCAGTACACAAAAAGCACAGCCAATTGGCTGTGCTTTTTAAGAATTACTTGAGATAGATTTATTATTCAGAGTTCAGGCTTTCTATAGAGGAAAAATTAAGAGAAGGCCTTGTCGCTTAGCTCTTCTTGCATTTGTTCTCGCATTTTAAATTTTTGCAGTTTACCTGTTACCGTCATTGGGTAATTTTCTACAAAACGGATATGTCGTGGCATTTTAAAATAGGCTAGCTTGTCTTTCAAAAACTCACGAATTGCTTGCTCATCAAGCACAGCATCTTCTTTTGGCTGGATCCAAGCGCATACTTCCTCGCCATACTTTTCATCAGTTATACCAAATATGGCAGCATCTTGTATGCCCGGGTAGGTGTAAAGTACTTCCTCTATTTCTCGAGGGTAAATGTTTTCGCCGCCGCGAATAATCATATCTTTTATACGCCCAACAATCGTGACAAACCCTTCTGTATCCATGACACCTAAATCGCCAGAGTGCAGCCACCCTTCGTCATCTATAGTGGCTTTTGTTTTAGCTTCGTCATTCCAATAGCAGCGCATTATGCCTGCACCTTTACTACACACTTCGCCAGGTTGACCAATTTTTTGAATGTTACCCAGCTCGTCAATTATTTTAACCTCGGTATGAGCAAGGGCGCGGCCAACCGTCGTTACTTGCCGCTCAATTGAAGAGTCTGTTTCGGTAATGTTGTTTATGGGGCTGCACTCCGTTTGCCCGTAAGCAATCAGTACTTGATGCATGTTCATTTGTGTTTGTACTTTTCGCATTACTTGCTCTGGGCATGTAGAGCCTGCCATTACACCCGTGCGTAAAGTGCTTAGGTCATAATCGGTAAAATTACTCAGCTCAAGCTCACTAATAAACATAGTAGGTACACCGTGCAGCGCTGTACATCCTTCTTGTTGAACTACATCGAGTGTGGTTTTTGCATCGAACGAATCACTAGGGTAAATGGCTGCTGCACCTTTACTAACACACAATAAGCTACCCAATACCATTGCAAAGCAATGATATAACGGGATAGGGATACATAACTTGTCATCGCTCGTAAAGTGCATAGATTCGGCGACGAATAGCGCATTATTTAAAATATTTTTATGCGTGAGCGTTGCGCCTTTTGGGTTGCCAGTTGTGCCTGATGTAAATTGTATATTGATGTCTTGCTCAGCATTTAAGTTTTCACCTATTGCTTTTAATTCAAGCTCATGAGCAGCTGTTGGCAAGTTAACAACATCGTTAAAAGAGTGCATACCAGGTGATGCTTCATCGCCAATGCGGATTATATTTTTAAGAGTGGGTAGTGCTTTTAAATTAAGTGTGTACTTATCGCAAGTTGCAAGTTCTGGCGCTAAACAATTAAGCATTTCTAAGTAATCACTGCCTTTAAAATTTGATGCTGTGATCAGAGTAGAGCATTCAACACTATTTAAAGCATATTGTAATTCGTTAGGGCGATATGCCGGGTTGATGCACACCATTATTGCGCCAATTTTTGCCGTTGCAAATTGGGTTAAGCACCACTCAATATTATTAGGAGACCAAATACCAACGCGCTCACCTGGTTTTACGTCAAGTGCCAGTAACCCCATAGCAAGCTGATTAACTTCTTTTTGAAATTCTTTATACGTTAAGCGAATACCCTGATGGTGAACTACAACAGCTAACGCCCCTGGATTTTTGTCGACAATAAAGTCAAAGTACTCGCCTATAGTTGAATTTGTTAAAGGTGTGCTTTGTATACCTTTAAAGTAGCTTTGAGATAACGGCAAGTGATTTATTTGTTCTACTTCTTTTACCACAATAGTGTGTGTGTGCATTGCTCTCTCCATGAAAATGTGTGTGAGTTATTAAACTACAAAGTTAAAATAAACACATATTGTCGACAAAGAGAAGTGCGGTTAGACTAATGTATTATTAGATTAATAAAAGCTAATACTACTTTTTAGACATAAAAAAACGCGTCTTACACTGTAAGTACGCGTTTTTAAACGAGTAATGAGTTTACATTTCGTCGCTGCGGTATGTTTTTTTCATGATGTAAACGTAAGCGTTTACAAAAGCATTTTCTTGGTACTTTTTAAGGCCTGTTTCTTCAAAATCAATAGGGATGGGGTTGCGTTTTAACTGCTCTTTAACTTCAGTTGTAGTAAATAGACGTACATCTAAGTTGTCGATTAATTGAATTGCAGTTTCCATTTTAAAGCCTTTTGCACTGCCAGCAAACTTACCTTTAGGCTGACGCTCACGAATTGCAACAGAATCAATTTGGTAATCTTGCATTAGTTTTGCAAAATCGAATTGAAATTTACGCATTACTTCAGTGTCGTTACCGTTACCTAAGGTAAAGCGTGTTTGGCGCACATCGCGAATATCAAATACGTCATTATCTTTACTTAAAATACAAAGTAGTACATCACTACCGGTAATTTCTACACCACATGTTCTCATGTCTATTCTCTAAAATAACTTAATTACGCAGTATTATACGCAACGCACATTAAAATGCGAGTGCGGGTATAGTTGTAGGCGCGTAATTAATGCATTGATGCTTTTATATTTTAATAAAATGATTTTTTTGCTTTAAAAGCTACATTTTGTGGATAAAACGGGTGGATTTCACCCCTTTAAACTTGTAATTAAATGCGCGGCACGCGACAATATATCTTTGTAGTTGAATAGACTCCTCATCTACATATATTAGTCAATGCTTATTCGTAAAAGCGTTGTCGAGTCATTCTCATTTAATTTATTAAAAATACACGTGATACATTGTAGGTGTCACCACTGTAGCAAGGATTTATAATGCCAGTTATTACTCTTCCAGACGGAAGTCAACGTAGTTTTGAAAACCCTGTAAGCACGCTTGATGTTGCAAACGACATTGGTCCTGGTTTAGCTAAAGCGACCATTGCGGGCCGTGTAAATGGCGACCGTGTTGATGCATGTGATTTAATTAGTGATGACTCTCGTCTTGAGATCATTACCGCTAAAGACGATGACGGCCTTGAAATCATTCGTCACTCTTGTGCTCACTTAATCGGTCATGCAGTTAAGCAACTTTTCCCAGACGCAAAAATGGCAATTGGTCCTACCATTGATAACGGTTTTTACTACGATATCGATATGGAACACTCACTATCACAAGATGATCTTGAAGCAATTGAAAAGCGTATGCTGCAACTTGCAAAAACCAACTACGACGTAGTGAAAAAAACAGTAAGCTGGCAAGAAGCACGCGATACATTTGAAGCGCGTGGCGAAACATACAAAATAGAAATTTTGGACGAAAACATCGCTAAAGATGACCGTCCTGGGTTATATCATCACGAAGAATATGTAGACATGTGTCGTGGACCTCACGTTCCTAACATGAAATTTTGCCAAAACTTTAAAATAATGAAAGTGGCGGGTGCATATTGGCGTGGTGATTCAGAAAACAAAATGCTACAACGCATTTACGGCACCGCGTGGGGCGATAAAAAGCAACTTAAAGCGTATTTAAAACGCCTTGAAGAAGCTGAAAAACGCGATCACCGTCGTATTGGTAAAGCGCTTGATTTATGGCATTGGCAAGAAGAAGCGCCAGGCATGGTATTTTGGCACAACGATGGTTGGAGCATTTACCGCGAGCTTGAAGAATTTGTACGTGAAAAATTACGCGAATATGAGTACGAAGAAGTAAAAGGTCCAATGATGATGGACCGTTCACTTTGGGAAAAATCAGGTCACTGGGAAAAATATTCAGAAGCAATGTTTACCACTGAGTCTGAAAAACGTGAATACGCAATTAAACCAATGAACTGTCCTGGTCACGTGCAAATCTTTAACCAAGGTTTAAAATCGTACCGTGATTTACCACTTCGTATGGCTGAATTTGGTTGTTGTCATCGTAATGAACCATCAGGTGCACTACACGGTTTAATGCGTGTACGTGGCTTTACACAAGATGATGCTCACATTTTTTGTACCGAAGATCAGATAATGGACGAAGTGTCAGCGTGTATTAAGATGGTTTATGATACATATGAAACATTCGGATTTGAGAAGATTGTAGTTAAGCTATCTACTCGCCCAGAACAACGCATTGGTGAAGACCATATGTGGGATAAAGCAGAGCTTGCTTTAGCCGAAGCACTTAAGCTAAACGATATTGAATTTGATTATCTTCCGGGTGAAGGCGCGTTTTATGGTCCAAAGATTGAATTTACTTTATACGATTGTTTAGACAGAGCGTGGCAGTGTGGTACAGTGCAATTAGACTTTGCATTACCGGGTCGTTTAGGCGCTACTTATGTAGCAGAAAATAACGAACGTCGTACACCTGTAATGATACATCGTGCTATTTTAGGTTCTATTGAACGCTTTATTGGCATTTTAACTGAAGAGTACGCTGGTTTATTCCCGACGTGGCTTGCGCCAAAGCAAGTGGTAATTATGAATATTACCGATAAACAGGCTCCTTATGTTAAAGAAGTTGTACAAAAATTAAATAAACTTGGAATTAGAGCCGCTGCTGACTTGAGAAATGAGAAGATTGGCTTTAAAATCCGTGAGCATACACTGAAGCGTATTCCATACTTGCTTGTTGTTGGCGATAAAGAAGTTGAACAACAAGAAGTAGCAGTGCGTACTCGCACAGGTGAAGACCTAGGCAAATTTAATGTCGATGATTTTGTAGCTAAAATTAGCGAAGAAATTAAAAATCGACAGTAAAAATCGAGCGTGTAAGGCATTAACAAACAGCCAATTACACGCTTATATTATTGATATTCTTGGAGGAACGTACTATTAGAGGCGGCAAGAAAGGGCAACAAACAGCTCAAAAAAATCGTATTAACGAAGAAATTACAGCGCAAGAAGTTCGTTTAATTGACATTGAAGGCGAACAAGCTGGAATTCAGTCATTACAAGACGCGCAAACTATGGCCGATGCAGCGGGTGTTGATCTTGTTGAGATCAGTCCAAACGCTGAGCCGCCTGTTTGTAGAATCATGGATTACGGTAAGTTCATCTTTGAAAAAAGCAAAGAACTAAAAGAGCAGAAGAAGAAGCAAAAGCAAATCCAGATAAAAGAAATCAAATTCCGTCCTGGTACGGATGAAGGTGATTATCAGGTTAAGCTTCGCAACTTACGTAAGTTCTTAGAAGCTGGCGATAAAGCTAAGATTACTATCCGCTTCCGTGGTCGTGAAATGGCTCACCAAGAAATTGGTATAGAATTATTAAACCGTATCAAAGCCGATTTAGAAGAACTTGCAGTAGTTGAGTCTTTCCCAAATCGTGTTGAAGGTCGCCAAATGGTTATGATGATGGCGCCTGTTGCTAAAAAATAATTTTTAAGCGATAATACGCACCGAAATTAGCTCAGGTCTGCAAGTAATATGCGAATATTCACCTGAGTTAACCGGTATTAAAGTAAGATTGCGGCATTTATGCTGGGTCTTCACCGGAACATGGCAGTAAGTTAGGCCTAAAAGTGGAGCTATAGAAATATATCTCACGCCTGCTTACTAATTTAAAAGCAATACAATTTGGAGTTATTGCAATGGCTTATAAGCTAAAAAGTCACAGTGGCGCTGCTAAGCGTTTCAAAAAGACTGCTTCTGGCGGTTTCAAGCGTAAACAAGCGCATCTTCGTCATATTCTGACTAAGAAAACTTCTAAGCGTAAGTTACACCTACGTCCTAAGATGATGGTTCATAAAAATGACCATGGTCTAGTTTCACGTATGTTACCGTTCGCTTAATAGGGGTTTTAGAAATGGCAAGAGTTAAACGCGGCGTTGTCGCACGTGCACGTCACAAAAAAGTTTTAAAACAAGCAAAAGGTTACTACGGAGCACGTTCACGTGTTTACCGCGTAGCTTTCCAGGCTGTTACTAAAGCGGGTCAATACGCTTACCGTGACCGTCGTGCGAAGAAACGTACTTTCCGTCAATTATGGATTGCACGTATCAATGCTGCTTCACGTCAAAATGGTCTGTCTTACAGCCGTTTTATCAATGGTCTTAAAAAGACATCTGTAGAAATCGATCGTAAGATCCTTGCAGATATCGCTGTTTATGACCAAGTTGCATTCGCAGCGCTTGTAGAAAAAGCAAAAGAAGGCCTAGCCGCTTAAGCTTTTTCATATAAGTATTAAAAAAGGAGCCTATGGCTCCTTTTTTTGTGCCTGTAATTTAATAACTTACACTTTTTTATAGCTGAGCTAAATTAGTTTTCTCAAATTAATACCCATCTGCTTATATGAGCTCTATTTATCGATAAAAAGATACGTTAGAGCAGGGCGAAATTCACTATTTAGTTGTTCTTGGCAATTGCTCCATCATTGCTCACTCTCCTGGATCCATGCAGACGTATATCAGACATTTTTGACGCTGTTAGCGTCAGATGTAATCCTTTAAATTGATTAAGTATTTTTACGAGTTGGTATAAATAGTAATGTAATGAATTACTGTACATTAATAATGTTATATAGCCTTAAAATACAGGTGTGAATGAGTGACATGTAGTTGGCTGCATTTTTTTGTTGAATCACCGCAGTTTCCTCATTATAAAAAATTTAGTTGATATAATTTATATAATTAAGGCGTTTGTTAGAGAATTATATGTTTGCAAGTTTACTAATTTTATCTGTAAGTGTGGCGTATGACGCACACTTACCTCCACTCATTGAGTGGCAGGGGAAAAGCGTAGAGCTTTTACAAAAACAAGGGCCGTTAACTACTGACTTTGAGTTGTCAGAAGGTGAAGCGTCGCCCGATTATGCAAATACAATGGCATTTGTAGATAGATTAGTTGCTGCAAACCCTACTCAGTTTCAATCTCAAACCATTGGCTATAGTAATAGTAAGCGTGCAATAAAAATGCTAATTGCCAGTGAGCAAGGTTTTTTTGAAGCAAGGCAAATGGCTAATAGCACTAAGCCAACTATTTTTATTCAGGCAGGAATACATTCTGGGGAAATAGACGGTAAAGATGCCATGTTTATGCTGCTTAGAGATATAGCGACGGGTAAGCGCCGTGACATTTTAAAAAAGGTAAACATATTATTTATTCCTATTTTAAATGTAGATGGTCACGAACGTAGCAGTGCATTCAATCGCATTAATCAACGGGGCCCTGCAAAAATGGGCTTTAGAACAAATGCTAATAACCTTAATTTAAATCGTGATTTTACTAAATTAGATACCCCAGAAGTTAGAAGTGTTTTAAAGGTTATTAACGACTACAACCCAAATTTATACATTGATGTACACGTTACCGATGGCGCAGATTATCAATACGATGTGACTTATGGCTACAACCCGGTTTTTTCAAGCGAGTCGCCTGCGGTATCAGATGCACTAAACCAGTTTTTTAAACCTCTGATTGACGATACGCTCGCTAAGCAAGGGCACATGCCAGGGCCACTTATTTTTGTTATGGATAAGCGCGACTTTAAAAAAGGATTAGCGGGGTGGGTTGCTACACCGCGCTTTTCAAATGGTTGGGGTGATTTAAAGTCATTACCGACTATTTTAGTTGAAAATCATTCATTAAAACCTTACAAGCAACGTGTATTAGGAACTTACGTGTTTTTAGATGGTGCTATTACTGCGCTATCAAAGCATAGTCATGAGTTAGCTAATGCAGTAAAAAAAGAGCAAGAATTTGTTCCTAAACAGTTAATAGTAAAGCGTGGCTATGCCAAGCATGCTGACACGATTGCGCAGTTTAAAGGTATCGAATATTCATCAAGCATGAGTGCACTCTCGGGCCAAAAAGAAGTTAAATATTTAGGTAAAGCACATACATATATCGACTTACCTATTTATTGGCAAAAAGATGTACAACATACAGTTGAAGTACCTAAAGCTTTTTTTATTCCGCCTGTATATCGCAATATTATTAAGAAACTAAAGTTACACGGTGTCTCTATTAATAAACTTGAAGGGGCAAACACACAGCCTTTAAAAGTAGCAAAGGTGGCAGAGTATACGTTTGATAAAGCACCATTTGAAGGCCGTTTTAGAGTGTCAGCAAGTTTCGATTATGTCCCCGCTATAAATGTAGATTTAGATGGTTGGTATCAAGTCAATACTCAACAAAAAGCAGGTGAGCTTGCTGTGCATTTATTGCATCCTGAAGCACCCGATTCGTTTTTTGCATGGGGGAATTTAATACTATTTTCCAGCCTACTGAGTATATGGAAAACTATGCACTAATTCCGTTTGCACGCCAAATGCTAAAAGATAATCCAAAGCTAGCGCTTAAGTTTGATGAAAAGCTTAAAGATAAATTGTTCGCAAGCGACGCTGAAGCGAGATTAAACTGGTTATATGAGCAAAGCCCATTTTATGATCAAGCGTATTTAAAGTACCCAATACTGATGTCATTCGAAGAAGAAGTTGTTATCCCGGATCAAAAAAATAAAGAAATCTAATATGCAAATTATAACCATACCCGTCACTGCATTTGCACAAAATAGTCGTATTATTTGGTGTAGTGAAACTAAACAAGCCGTAGTCATAGACCCAGGTGGTGACCCTGATAAAATAGTAGCAGCCCTTAATGAGCATAAACTAGAGTTAAGTGCTATTTGGTTAACGCACGGGCATTTAGACCATGTGGGTGGGGCTGATATTTTACGTAATCAATTTAACGTACAAATTATTGGCCCACAAAAAGATGAGTACTTCTGGTTTGAAAACTTACCTATGCAAGCACAAATGTTCGGGTTTAAACCCATTGAGCCTTTTTATCCGGATATTTGGCTAAACCATAACGACACCGTGAGCGTAGGTAAACTTAGCTTTTTAGTGAAGCATTGTCCGGGGCATACACCTGGTCATATTGTGTTTTATCAACAAGACTATGAATGCGTTATTGTAGGTGATGTTATTTTTAAAGGCTCAGTAGGGCGAACTGATTTCCCTAAGGGGAACAGCGAACAACTTATAGAGTCGATTAAGACGCATATTCTAACCTTACCTGATAATACTAAAATATTGGCAGGGCATGGGGGCGACACTACGGTTGGATTTGAAAAACAAACAAATCCTTTTGTGAGTGGTAAGTTTGGTTAAGTTACTTATTTTAAGTTTGGCAAACTGCATAAAAATTAAAAATAAGCAGACTGAGTTTTAAAATGGTTGTATAATTTAACCAGTTTATTTGATAAATAAGAAATAAAATGTCTCTAAATCACGTAGATCGCCAAATATTGGCACTTTTACAACAAGATGCTAGTTTATCAACCGCAGAAATTGCTGATAAAGTAGGCTTGTCTCAATCTCCATGCTGGCGTCGAATTGCCAAGCTAGAGCAAGATGGTTATATAAAAAGCAAAGTGGCTCTCTTAGATGAGAAAAAACTTGGCTTTGATATGCTTGTATATGCACATGTGCGTTTATCAAATCACGGTAAAAAGAACCTTGCTGAATTTGAAAAACTTATAATGAGTTATGATCAAGTAACAGAGTGTTACACCATGGCCGGAACAATGGACTTTATGCTACGCATAATTTCACAAGGTATAGAAGGTTATGAGCACTTTGTACGCGATAATTTACTAAGCTTGGAATACGTACAAGAAGTACATTCTAATGTAACAATGACATGTGTAAAACGTAGTACATCTCTTCCTTTATAAAAGCACTTCTTTAAAAGCTAAACCTCTTTTAGTTTAGCTTAACCACATAATGACAATTGTTAACTGAGCGCTAATTTGTTAGAATTTAGCGCTTTTTTATACCCATTATACCATTTGAGGAACTCAATGTTTAACTTACTCAGTAGGGCGCCAAGCTCTGCTAAAAACGATATACTCTCTGGATTGACTGTGGCGCTTGCCCTAGTGCCAGAAGCTGTTGCGTTTGCCTTTGTTGCAAATGTAGAACCTTTAGTTGGTCTATATGCCGCGTTTATCGTTGGTTTAATTACGGCTATATTTGGTGGCCGTCCTGGTATGATTTCAGGTGCAACCGGTGCCTTAGCTGTTGTTATGGTAAGTTTAGTACTTGATCATGGTGTAGAGTACCTATTTGCTACCGTACTCCTAATGGGGATATTGCAAATACTAGCGGGGATATTTAAGCTCGGAAAGTTTATCCGTATGGTGCCTCATCCGGTAATGCTGGGTTTTGTAAATGGTTTAGCAATTGTTATATTTTTAGCCCAGCTAGGGCAATTTAAAGTGCCTGACGGTATGGGCGGGCAAGAGTGGATGACAGGCAGTCCATTGTTTATCATGCTGGGATTAGTGGCATTGACAATGGCAATAATTCACTTTTTACCAAAACTAACTACAGCGGTTCCTTCGTCATTAGTTGCCATAGTAACAGTGACAGGATTAGTGATTGGTTTTGATTTAGAAGCGCATACCGTGCTTGATTTCTTAAAAGGAATGACGGGCGACGAAGCGGCAACAATAGCCGGCGGTTTACCAGAATTTCATATTCCTATGGTGCCTTTTAACTTTGAAACACTGCAAATTATTTTTCCGTATGCACTTATTTTAGCAGCTATTGGGTTAATTGAATCGTTATTAACGCTTAGTTTAATTGACGAAATAACAGAAACACGCGGCCACAGCAACAAAGAATGTATAGGTCAAGGCGCTGCAAATATTACCTGTGGTATGTTTGGTGCAATGGGGGGCTGTGCAATGATTGGCCAGTCTATGATAAATATAAATTCAGGTGGGCGCTCTCGTTTATCAGGGATAAGTGCTGCGCTTATGTTACTTGGTTTTATTATTTTTGCCTCAAGCCTAATTGAAATGATCCCATTAGCTGCACTTGTTGGTGTAATGTTTATGGTTGTACTGGGTACATTTGAATGGGCAAGCTTTAAAATGATGAAGCGTGTACCATTATCGGATGCGTTTGTAATTGTGCTTGTATCAGGTGTCACGGTTATTACCGATTTAGCAATTGCGGTGTGTGTAGGTGTTATCGTCTCAGCACTTGTATTTGCTTGGCAACATGCTAAACAAATATATACAACTAACTACATTGATGAAGAAGGCGCTAAAGTCTACGAGCTACATGGTCCGTTATTCTTTGGTTCGGTTAAAAACTTTTCTGAGTTGTTTGACGTAAAAAATGATCCTAAAAATGTAATTGTTGAATTTAAACATAGCCGAGTATCGGATCACAGTGCAATAGAAGCAATTGATACGCTTGCTGAAAAATATACAAAAGCCGGTAAACAACTTCACTTGCGTCACTTAAGTAAAGACTGTACTCAGTTATTACATAAAGCTCGCGATTTGGTTGAAGTGAATGTTATTGAAGATCCAACTTATAAAGTTGCTTCAGACAAGCTTGCATAATTACTTATTCAATAAATAGCATTAAAAAAGCGAAAGGTTACGGCCTTTCGCTTTTTTATTATCAGCGGTGCTGAACTTTGCGTTAAGGCTCTTAAAAACTAAGACAGTTGGCAGTGCTAAACATTCTTATAAATCGATATAATGTGTAAATATAATTATTATTAAAAGTTAATTTTACGCTGTTTTTTATTATCAAAATAAGAAAATATCAGGCCAAGCGAAAAGTTGATTTTATATAATTAGGCTTTAACACTGTGGAGTAAAAGTAAATTTTGAACTGGCAATCGTTAGTTGATAACCGACAACGCTTTTTTTGGCTTTTGCAAATTGCAGGCTGGATTGGTTATGCACTGGTAAATTACATCGGCTCTAAAGTATTTGAAATGCGTGATATTTACGTGTTTGTTATTTTACTCAATGCTTATGCCGGCTGTTTAATGACAGTGCCACTTCGTTATATCTATCGCACAATATGGAACGCCTCCCTTGGGTGCTTATATTGGTGGTATTTGGTGCCTCTTACATAACCGGTACTTTGTGGGCGGTGGTTCAAAAGTTCAATCTATGGGAAATTTACCGACACGGATATAGACCTGAAGAGTGGTTTTATTACTTACAACAGGGTTTAGATTCAGTTTATATTATACTGTGTTGGAGTGGTTTATACTTTGGCGTTAAGTATTATCAATTGCTACAAGGTGAACGGCAAAAGGCGTTAAAAGCGACAACCATGGCACATGAAGCGCAATTGAAAATGCTAAGATATCAACTAAATCCTCATTTTTTGTTTAACACACTTAACGCAATTTCTACATTGATTTTGGTGAAAGAAAATAAAGATGCTAATTTAATGGTCTCTAAACTTAGTGACTTTTTGCGTTATACATTGAATACTGATCCGATTAAAAAAGTTCCGTTAGAGCAAGAGCTTCATGCGCTTATGTTATACCTTGAAATTGAACGTGTGCGATTTGACGAACGATTAAAAGTAAACGTTGAAGTAAGCGAAGAAGCTAAGCAAGCATTATTGCCGAGCTTAATTTTGCAACCTATTATAGAAAATTCAATTAAGTACGCTATTGCACACTTAACAGAAGGCGGTGTGATTGATATTAAAGCGCAAGTGTTTGCTAATGAGTTACTGTTAGAGGTTGGCGATAATGGTCCTGGAACAGAAATAAAAGATGGCCAACTCGTCAATGCCCAAGGGGTTGGTGTCGCAAACACAAAAGATAGATTAAAAACGCTCTACGAAAATAATTATTCGTTTGTATTATCACATAATACGCCAAGTGGATTAAAAGTTAATCTGCGAGTACCGTTTGAGAAGGCTGTGAAGAAATGATAAAAATAAAAACACTTATTGTTGATGACGAACCATTGGCACGTAAAGGTTTAGATGTAAGGCTTGCAGAATTTACAGACATTGAAGTAATTAAATTATGTAGCTCTGGTGCTGATGCAATTGAAACATGTAAAAACGAAAAAATAGATTTGGTATTTTTAGATATTCAAATGCCAGGCATGAATGGGTTTGAAGTCGCACGAGCACTTAGCGAAAGTACGAAAGTATTACCTGCGATTGTGTTTGTAACTGCATTTGACCAATTTGCAGTGAAAGCGTTTGAGATTCATGCATTAGATTACATTTTAAAACCCGTTGACGATAACAGACTAAAACAGGCGGTAGAGAAAGTGCATACCTATTTAAAAACGCAGCAAGACAACGCCCATAAGAAAAAACTAGCGAGTTTTGTAGCCGGTATTACAGGTAATAATTGCGAAGAAATACTTAAGAAGTTAGCCACTGGCGATACATTGACAGACAGACGCTACCCAGAGTCGTTAGCCGTAAAAGAGCAGGGGGAAATTATTCGCGTTCCGGCAGCAACAATCCAATGGGTAGATGCAGCTGGCGATTATATGTGCCTACATTGCCAAGATGGACAAACACATATTTTACGTAAAACAATGAAAGAGCTAGAGCAAGAGCTAGATCCTCATTTGTTTGTCCGCGTTCACCGAAGTGCCATTGTTAACACAAAACAAATTAGTAAATTGGTTACACAAGTTAGTGGTGAGTACTTGTTGGTGCTTGAAAATGGACAAGAACTAAAAGTAAGCAGAAGCTACCGAGATAAAGTAAAAGCGGCATTAGCAAGTTAAAGCCAACGTTTTTATTACAGGCACAAAAAATGCGAGCTAAGCTCGCATTTTTTATATTTAGTAATTATACAACAGTTACGATTTTCATTGTGTTAGTTGCGCCCACGGTTTCCATTGAGTCACCGTGAGTAATGATCACTGTATCGCCAGATTCTAAAGAGCCTTGAGCAACTAAAGTATCAAGTGCTGCTTTTACCATACCGTCTTTTTCAGTTTTTGTAGAATCAAAAAATACTGGGTAAACACCACGATAAAGTGCCGTTTGACCTAACGTACTTGCATGACGTGAAAGCGAGTAGATTGGTAAACCAGAGCTAATACGCGACATCAGTTTAGCCGTACTGCCAGATTCAGTTAGTGTGATGATTGCTTTAACAGAATCTAAATGGTTTGCTGCATACATAGCAGAAAGGGCAATTGATTCAGCATTATTAGAAAAGCGACTATCTAAACGATGTTTAGAAACGTGTGTTTCTTTTTGAGATTCAGCACCTAAACAAACACGTGCCATTGTAGCAACTGTTTCTTCAGGGTAATCACCAGCCGCTGTTTCAGCAGAAAGCATTACAGCATCTGTTCCATCAAGAACAGCATTTGCAACATCCATAACTTCTGCACGAGTGGGCATCGGGTTATCGATCATCGATTCCATCATTTGCGTTGCTGTTACTACAGTACGGTTTAATGAACGAGCACGACGAATAATTAGTTTTTGCTTGCCCATTAGTGCAGCATCACCAATTTCAACACCTAAATCACCACGAGCAACCATTACAGCGTCAGACGCTAAAATAATGTCATCAACCGCTTCTTGTGTTTCAACGGCTTCAGCACGTTCAATTTTTGCAAGTAGTTGTGCTTTTGAACCAGCAGCTTCAGCTAGAGAGCGAACGTAGCGCATATCATCACCACTACGAGGGAATGAAACTGCAATATAATCTACGTCAATTTCAGCTGCCGTGATTAAATCTTCTTTATCTTTTTCAGTAAATGCTGGAGCAGTTAAGCCACCACCTAAACGGTTAATACCTTTATTGTTAGATAAAACACCGCCAACAGTTACAGTACAATGTACTAAGTGCCCAGCTACTTCATCAACACTTAGTTGGATAAGGCCGTCATTTAGGAGGAGTAAGTCGTTAGGGCTAACATCGTTAGGTAATTCTTTATAATCAATACCTACAGAGTTAACATCGCCTTCGCCTTTTTCCATTTTTGCATCAAGAGTGAACTTTGCACCCACAGCAAGCGTTACTTTACCTTCTTTAAAAGTAGAAACGCGGATTTTAGGGCCTTGAAGGTCAGCAAGGATGGCAATATGCTTGCCTAATTTTTTTGCAATATCGCGTACAGCTTGCGCACGGTCTTTATGATCTTGTGCAATACCATGTGAGAAGTTTAAACGTACAACGTTGGCGCCGGCGCGAATAATTTTTTCTAAATTGTTATCTCTATCGGTAGCAGGCCCAAGGGTAGCGACTATTTTTGTGCGTCTTAGCATCAAATTCTCCTGTGTGCTTAAGATGTAAGCGGGTTAACGGTTGTTTTGTTATTTAAAATACAAATACAAAAAGGTAAAAATATTTTTAGTTATGGACAATGTTTGTATTATTGTCACTATTTTATACAAAACTATTGTGTCATCATTATGACACCGGTGTCAGAATGCGTCAATGTTCTTAAATTTTAAATAGCATTGCTTTTTGTCACCCTGAGAGCACTGATGTTTGATATAATCGCGTAGCTTATTTATCTATATTAAAAAAGCATGTTGTATTAGTTATGTGATTAGTCTTTTATGACTGTATCAGTATAATGCACACGGTATTATTTACATTCACTAACCAAATAGTTGTTACCGAGGAGGACACTAAATGCAAGTTGCATTAGTCGGGTTAGGCGTTATGGGGAAAAATCTTGCTTTAAACTTGATTGAAAAAGGGATTACGCTAGTCGCTTATGACAAAAATCCGCATGCGGGTGAAGAGTTATTAAGTTGTGCTAAATCGCAAGGTATGGCCGATAGACTGCATATTGTTTCTGATTTAAGAGACATGGTAAAGCGTTTAGAAGTACCTCGTTCAATCTTACTGCTTGTTCCTGCTGGTGAGCTAGTTGATACAGTTTGTAATGAACTGGTGGATGCGGGCGTTGATTGCAATGACATGATTGTTGATTGTGGTAACAGTAATTATAAAGACGGTATAACGCGTAAACTTAAGTACCAAAATAAATTTGAATTTGCCACTATGGGTATTTCTGGTGGTGCAGAAGGCGCTCGTCATGGCCCTGCAATGATGGCAAGTGGTTCTGAGGGTGGTTGGGAACGTATTGAACCTTGGTTTGAAAAAGTAGCTGCAAGCTATAATGGCGACTCATGCTTTGCGCGTGTAGGCCAGTCTGCGAGTGGTCATTTTGTAAAAATGGTTCACAACGGTATTGAATATGCACTGATGCAATTAATCGCTGAAGTGTACCAATTGCTTCGTTTAGGCACAGGCCGTTCACCCAAAGAAGTGGCTGCTATTTTTGATGATTGGTCAAAAGGTCAATTAAATAGTTACCTGCTTTCGATTTCTAGCCATATCTTATCCCTTGAAAATCAAAAAAATGTTCCGCTTGCGGACTTAATTGATAATAAAGTTGGCGCCAAAGGGACCGGTCTCTGGACTGCGCAAAATGCACTCGAACTTGGTATTGCTGTCCCTTCACTTGTTGCTGCTGTGCAAGCTCGCCATTTAACCAATGCATGCGATACAACTGCCGCACAAGAGATGACATATGCAACTAAATCAACCAACAACGTTGATATTGATTTAGAAGAGCTAAAAGATGCATTTACGCTTGCAAGCTTATTGGCTTATCGCCAAGGTTTAGCGCTTATAAAGGGTGCATCGCGTACACATCAATGGAAAGTTGATTTATCTAAAACATTACAAACTTGGCGCGCAGGTTGTATTATTCGCGCCGATTATTTAGATAGCGTAGCGCAAGGCGTTGAATTTATTGATTCTCTTGATAAAGAAGCTGCGGCACTTCGTAAGGTAACAGGCCAAGCAATTATGTCTGGCTTAGCGTTTCCAGTGCTTAGCTCATCGCAAACTTATTTAGCGACGTTAACTACACCAAGTAATGGGCATTTAGTACAAGCCCAGCGTGATTACTTTGGTGAACACGGTATTAAAACCCACAGTGGTGAAATGTGCCATTTAACAGATTTAGTAGAGATAGACGCTAAAGTTAGATAATAAGCAATTGTTTAAAAGTTTAAAGGCACGCTTATTAGCGTGCCTTTTTGTTTTTAGTTGTGCGTTATTATCTGCTTAATTCACCACGTAAATTGTCTTGCATTAAATGGCGAATAGTCTCAATTTCAAGCTTTTGACTAAATAAGTAATGCAACTTAGTTAAACAGGCTTCTAACGTCATATCATATCCACTAATAACACCAATATTTAATAATGCGTTACCTGTTGCATACCCCCATGTTTACATGACCTTTTAAACATTGGGTTAAATTAACGATGACCATTCCGCGCTTACTTGCTTCACTTAGCACCGATAAAAATTCTGGATCTTGAGGTGCATTACCCACTCCAAAACTAAGTAAGACCAAGGCTTTAATATTGTCGTTTACTAAGCTTTTAACTACGTCTCGGCTAATACCTGGGTATAAATATAGCACCCCGATAGGTTGAGGCGTTATAGGCGTTACTTGCAGCTCGTTTTCAACGTAAGGGCTAAGCTGACCTTTAATAAGTTGAATACTAATACCAGATAGCGCTAAAGGTTCAAGGTTAGGCGATGCAAATGCATTAAAACCGTCAGCATGGGCTTTTGTTGCTCTATTTCCTCTAAATAGCTGGTTATTGAAAAACAAGCTTACTTCAGCAATCGGATAGTTTGCGGCTAAATACATTGCGTTAAGCAAGTTGACTTGTCCGTCTGAGCGCAATTGTGAAAGCGGAATTTGCGAGCCGGTTACAATCACAGGCTTAGTCAGATTTTCAAACATGAACGAAAGTGCAGAGGCGGTGTACGCCATTGTGTCAGTGCCGTGCAGAACAACAAAACCATCGTATTGTTGATACTTACTTTTAATATCATCAGCAATAAGTTGCCAATGAGCAGGCGACATATCAGACGAATCAATAAGAGGACAGTATTCGTGAATATCAAATAAAGGCATTTCATCACGATTAAATTCAGCGTTGTTGACCACTGTCTCAGTTAAAAAGCCTTCGGCCGGAATGTAACCACGGCTCGATTTTTTCATCCCTATAGTACCGCCAGTGTAAGCGATATAAATGCGTTTGCGTTTCATAAAAAAAGCCCAGTAAAAAAACTGGGCTTAGTATAACGTTAAGCAGCTTCAAATACAGCTGATTAGACGAAGCGATGCACTTTTATTGTGCAACGTCACACACTAGACAGCGTGCATATACACCTTGTGGATCGTTGTAATCTTTAAGGTTTTCAACTTCAGTACTTAATTGGTTAATAACGCTTTGCAAGTTAGCTTGCGTAGCGAGCACTGATGTTTTTTGTGATTGTAGGCCTAACATTGATTTAATCGACGCATTTCCAAAGATATCTTGCATCATTTTTTCTTGCGGGCTTAAATCATGCGTCATTGTTTTAACTTCGTAGTGATTTAGTTTTGCAAGAGCAGCTGCAGCATCAATTGCATTTTGTTTATTACCAAGCTTATCTACCAAGCCTAACTCTAGAGCTTGCGAAGCAATCCATACGCGCCCTTGTGCTATTTTATCAACTTGCTCTGGGGTCATATTACGTGCTTCGGCCACAACATTTAAAAAGCGACCGTATGCTTCTTCAACACTCATTTGAATTATTTGACCCATTTTTTCGTTTAGTGGGCGAGTGATGGAAAAACCTGCCATTTCAGTTGTTGCAACACCATCTGAATAAACACCAATTTTAGACAAGGTTTTTTCAAATGTCATAAACGTACCAAACACACCAATAGAACCTGTTATTGTACTCGGCGCTGCCCAAATTTCGTTTGCTGCAGAGGCAATCCAATAACCGCCCGATGCTGCTACAGAACTCATTGAAGCAATAACCGGTTTACCCGCTGCCTTTAGTGCGAGCACTTCAGCACGAATAACTTCAGAGGCGAACATGCTACCACCACCAGAGTCGATACGAAGTACAACTGCTTTAACTTTATCATCAAGGCGTGCTTTACGAAGAAGGGCTGCAGTAGAGTCGCCACCAATTTCGCCAGCTTTACGTTCACCGTCAACAATTGTGCCCTTTGCAACAACAACGGCTACTTTTTCAGTTAGTGGATTATCAAATGCAATAGGTGGTTTAACTAAGCTTAAGTATTCACGAAATGATACTTGCTTAAATGTTTTACCATCTTCTTGTGTGCCCACTAAGTCGATAAGTTGTTGGCGGATCTGTTGACTTGTTTTTAACGAATCAACCCATTGATGATCTAGTGCATATTTACCAGCGTCACCACTTGCGGCTTGCATTTTTGCTAAATACACATCCATTGTTTCGTCAAAGTTTGATTCATCAAAAGGGCGTACTGAAGCAACATCTTGTTTGTATTCGCTCCAAAGAGCGCCTAGCCAAACACGGTTAGCTTCTTTCGCTGCATCAGACATGTCATTACGGATAAAAGGTTCTACTGCCGACTTGAAAGTACCAACACGGAAAATATGCTGCGTTACTTCAAGTTTTTCAAGTGCATCTTTGAAGTAAAGTGGGTACATGCCATACCCCTCAATTGCAACGCTACCGTATGGGTGCATAGCAATTTCATCAGCATGCGATGCTATATAGTATTGCGCTTGCGTATAGTAATAGCCTGATGCTATAACTTTTTTACCTGTTTCTTTAAAGCGGTCAATGGCACTTGAAATTTGCTTAAGCTTATTCAAATGTGCTTTAGGCATTTCTTGTAAATCAAGAAGTAACACAGTAATGCGTTCATCTTTAGCCGCTTCATTAATTACTTCAACGATATCATCTAGTAAAATCTCACTTGGTACTTCTGAACCTGATGTCACATCGCTGATAGCTGCTTCAATTGGATCAATGTATGTTTTTTCTTCTACGATAGGACCATTAAGATTTAATCTTAGGACAGAACCATCTTCAATAATTATCTTATCGTCATCGCTTGATATACCCGCAATAAAAACAATTACAAGTAATAAAAACAAAATGTTAAGTACTAATCGACGAGAAAAGTTAATCCCAGCCCAAATACCTTTAAATATTTTTGCTATCAAAATAGCTCCTTAATTTGGTACAGCTAATACGTTTGTTCCATCTTATCCTAGAATAAAAAAATTTAACTGCTAAATCGTAACGAAGTGTTTATGAATGTGTTTAAGTGCCCATAAATACAGTATTTTTGAAGTATTTAATAATTTTTTGCATCAAATTAATGCGCATTAAAAATTAGTTAATTATGTTAAGAGGTTCACAATTAAATGCAGTCAAATATTGCTTATTACTTGCCATTGAAGCAGAATTAGCTAATGTATACAGGTTAGACCAGTTAACGGGGCAGAGGATGTTAGAACAACAACTACAATTAAAACACACACAATTACGTAACCGCTTAGTGATGGGCTCAATGCATACGGGCTTAGAAGAAGGCTGGCATAACCGAAAACGCCTACGTGCTTTTTATGAAGCACGTGCCAAGGGCGGTACCGCAATGTTAATTACGGGCGGATACAGCCCTAATTTACGGGGTAAATTGACACCTATTTCTTCCTCATTTAATAGTTATTATGACGTATTTAAGCATCGTGCATACACAGATGCTGTGCATAAACATGGCGGGAAAATTTGCCTGCAACTATTACATGCTGGACGCTATGCATATCATCCATTCAATCAAGCGCCAAGTGCCATACAAGCACCTATTAACCCTTATAAACCTAAAGCTATGTCATTAGGGTCTATTAAAAAAACAATTAAAGACTTTGCGCACTCTGCCTATATGGCTGAAAAAGCAGGGTACGATGGCGTAGAAGTGATGGGTTCTGAGGGTTATTTAATTAATGAATTTATGGCGCCTCATACTAATAAACGCGAAGATGAGTTTGGTGGTAATCTAGAAAACAGAATGCGACTTGCGCTTGAAATAGTTAAAGCAGTGAGAGCAAAAGTATCTGAAAAGTTTTTAATCATTTTTAGATTATCAGTAATAGATTTAATCCCAAATGGCTCAACACCCAATGAAGTGACAATTCAAGCTATTGAACTTGAAAAAGCGGGCGTTGATATTTTTAATACAGGCATTGGCTGGCACGAAGCGCGTGTACCGACTATTGCGAGTATGGTGCCACCTGGTGCATTTAAAGAAGCTTCAAAACGCTTAAAAGATGTAGTTAGTGTCCCAGTAATTGCTGTTAACCGAATTAATACACCTGAAATTGCTAATGATATTTTAACTGCCGGGGAAGCAGACTTAATTTCAATGGCTCGTCCGTTATTGGCTGACCCTGAGTTTTTTAATAAGTATGTAAATAAGCAATCTAAGCAAATCAATATCTGTATTGGGTGTAATCAAGGTTGTTTAGATCACGTGTTTAAGAATAAACGTGCTACCTGTTTAGTTAATCCACAAGCTGCATTTGAGCTAGATTACCCATTAGAGCAAGCGACTAAAGCTAAAAATGTATTGGTAGTGGGGGCCGGTCCTGCTGGTTTATCGGCAAGTTGCTATTTAGCGCAAAAAGGCCATCACGTCACGTTAATTGATCAAAAAGAGCAGATGGGTGGCCAATTTAATTTAGCTATGCAAATACCCGGTAAAGAAGACTTTAACCACACTTTAAATTATTACACTAATGAGTTAGCACGTTTAAATGTGAGTGTTGAATTGGGTAAAGCTTATAATGACAGTATGCTTGAAAGCTATGATGATATTGTTTTCGCTACAGGTGTAAGACCACGTGAAGCAACGATTAAGTGTAATGATGGCAAACGTGTTTTTGCCTACGACGAAGTTATTCGTGGCGAAGTAGAACTGGGTAAATCAATTGCAATTTTAGGCGCAGGTGGCATAGGTTTTGATATGGTCGCATTTTTAAGTGAGCACAAATCACAAACTATTAGCGATTTTAAAACGCAATGGGGCATTGAATGTGAGCCACAACCACATAAAGATGAACGCCAATTATACATGTTAAAGCGAAGTGCAGGGCGCTTTGGTAGTGAGTTAGGCAAAACAACAGGCTGGATACATCGCCAAGTCGCAAAACAACATGGTGTTAAGCAAATTGCTGATTGCCAATATAACAGTTTTGATAAAAATGGTTTATCCATAACTGTTGCAGGTGAGACACAAACCTTACCAGTTGATACTGTTATTGCCTGTATCGGGCAGGTATCAAATAATGAAGTGCTCAAAAATCAACTTGATAATGCTAAAGTACATGTCATAGGCGGTGTTAAACTCGCTTCAGCAATTGACGCTAAGCGCGCGATATTTGAAGCATTGCAAATTGCCCGCAGTATTTGACGAACATAACGCTATATTTGTGCAATGAAATACTTTTTGTTTTAGTGCGGTCTTGGTTGTTTATAGTCTATAACTAAATAAACAATGAACGAACAGGACACACATGAAAAATAAAATAATTGGTATTTACGATACAATTTTGGGTAAATTATCATTTTTAGATGGTTTACCCGCTTTACTATTTCGTTTGATTTTAGCGCCAGTAATGATTATTGCAGGTTACAATAAACTTGCGATAAGCGGTGAAACCGAAAGTTTTTTTGATAACTTTTTAGCCTCTCCCGACGTTGTTCAATGGTTTGGCAATAGTGAATGGGGATTAGGATTACCTTTTCCAGATTTACTTGCTTTTTTAGCGGGGTGGAGTGAGTTCTTAGGCGGCTGGTTTTTACTGCTTGGTTTGCTCACTCGCTTAGTTAGCATTCCGCTGATGTTCACGATGGTTGTAGCGGCAACATCAGTGCATTGGCATAATGGTTGGTTTGCAATAGCACCCACAAACCCTGATACCAGTGCAGCACAAGTACTTGATTGGCTATCTGTTCCAGGTGCTAAAGAAAGCCTCGAAAACTCTTTAGAAGTACAAAACCGAATCGGGATAATTCGTGGATTAGTCGAAGAACATGGTTCTTCCGATTACTTATACGAAAAAGGTAAACCATCGATTTTAAACAATGGCATTGAGTTTTCAGCAATCTACTTTGCTATGCTATTTAGCTTATTTTTTATGGGCGGCGGACGTTTTGTCAGTATTGATTATTGGCTAAAGCGAGTTGCTCTAAAAGAATAACGACTTAACATGTATTACTAACGGCTACTTAAATTATTATTTATGTAGCCGTTTTGCGTTTTAGACTTTCAATATTTATTTTTTCAGCATTAAAATGTTACCCTAACGTTTTTAATTTTAAGGAAATAGCTGTGAACGCAATCGAGCTTCTACTTACCCGTCAATCTGATCCAAAATTAACTGATCCCGCGCCAAATGAGGAACAACTTGCAATTATTCAGCAAGCAGCATTACGTGTTCCTGATCATGGCTGTATAGCCCCTTGGCAGTTTATTATTGCCCAGGGTGATGCGCGTCATAAATTAGGCGAAATTTATCATCAAAGTGCAGTGACAGAGCTACAAGAAGAAAAAGTAATTAATCGTGCTAAAGAGCTTCCATTGCGTGCACCTATGATTATTATTGCGATTGCAAAATACCAAGAACACCCAAAAGTCCCTCGAATAGAGCAAATACAAAGTGCAGGATGCAGTGTATTGGCAATGCAACAAGCCGCATTTGCACAAGGTTTAGGTGGCGTTTGGCGTACGGGGTATTTTGCACAAAGTCAGGCTGTTAAAAAGGCACTTAATTTGCAAGAACACGATGAAATAGTGGGCTATTTATATATAGGTACGCCGACTGTAGATTGCAAAAAATCGGCTCGCCATAAACCTGAAAATTATTTTAGTTATTTGTAAAATAGTATGAACTTTTCCTAATTCTAATAGTCTTAAATCATTAATGTTGTATATTGCTTAGAGAAAAAATTAATGGTTCGGCTGTGAGAAGTGCTTGGAAGCATAAAGTATAATAATTCTTCTTCAGTTTGTTTTTTAATCGGTTGTTTTTTGATAATGTATGGAAAGTCTTAATAAAAATAACGATAAAGAAGACGAAAACGATGGGTAATTTATTTTTACGTGAAAAAGAAAACTGGTTAGCATGGTCAATCTGGGGTGTTTTGGGAGCTCTTGTCACACTCTATGTTGCTATGAGTACTAATATAGCGCATTTTGCGGCAGGTTCGGCTATTGGTGTATTAGTAATATTAACTTGGTGGATGCAACAATCTAAACGATTTGATTTTGGTCGGGCATTTAAAATATGTTGCTATGTATTAATGTTAAGTCTATTACCCACCCTTATCCTTGTTGTGATACCCAGTGGTGATTTAAATCAATTTGATATGATTTTTCAAAGCATAACGCTATTTGCACTGAGTTTGTTAGCATGTTTGATTTGTTCGTTTATTGCACGAAGACCAAAGCAGTATTACTAACAAGTAGATTATTAATAAATATATTTAATTTTTTACTCACTAGAGTGTATTAGTTCTTTACAAACAATGCATTTCACTCTATTATCCGCGCCGTACGGAGAGATGGCAGAGTGGTCGAATGCACCGGTCTTGAAAACCGGCATGGGTTTATAGCCCATCTAGGGTTCAAATCCCTATCTCTCCACCATTATTTAAAAAACCGCCTTATTGGCGGTTTTTTGCTATGTGGAACTAAAAATGACAAAACAAATTCAATCAATCCCACAATTACTAATTAAACATACTTTACTATGGACGGTATTTGGTTACTGCTATCAAAGTGCTATTAGCTTATTAGTAAAAATGGCTATAGACGCTCAACCAGAATACCCATTAATTACCGCTTTAATTTATGGTGTTGGTTTTAATGTTTTAGCTGCCCATCTTATTACTAAATACGATAAGCATTGGCCAGTTATTGGCTCTGTTTTTATCGGTTGTATAGGGCTGCTTGTCGTGCCATTTTTACTGTTTGGCGAATCAGGATTACTAACAATGCCTCTACTTGTTGGAATTTTATTCAGTTTGCCGCTTTGCAGTTATATTGTTGGCCTAATTAAGCTAAAACTCAGCAAAAACTAGCCCCAAACGCGGTTTATTTTGTGATAGCATAGTGGCGTCTTTTAACTAACAAAACGTGAAAAACACATTATGTCAGATAATTTTACTACAGATGCTGAAAAAGCAAGTTACGGTATTGGCTTACAAATGGGTGAGCAACTTAAGTCTAATCCTTTTGAAGGCTTAAACCTAAATTCAGTATTTGAAGGCATGAAAGATGCGTACGCTGGTAGCGCATTTCAAGTTGAGATCCCTGAGATCCAAGCTGCATTTGAAAAAATCAACGAAGAGATTCAAGCTCGTCGTGAAGAAGAGTCTAAAGTACTTTCTGCAGAAGGTATTTCATTCTTAGAAGAAAACGCAAAACGTCCTGAAATCACAGTAACTGAGTCTGGTCTTCAATACGAAGTACTAGCAACTGGCGAAGGCGAAAAGCCAACAGCTGAGTCTACAGTACGTGTTGATTACCACGGTACACTTATTAACGGTACTGTATTTGATAGCTCATACGAGCGCGGTGAACCAGCTGAATTTCCAGTTGGTGGCGTGATCAAAGGCTGGACTGAAGCATTACAAATGATGCCTGTAGGTACTAAATGGCGTATCTACGTTCCTCATGAGCTTGCTTATGGTGAACGTGGCGCAGGTGCTGCAATCGCACCTTTCTCAACGCTTGTATTTGACGTTGAACTACACGAAATCATTTCTTAATTTAAATAAATTTTAAAATTAAGAGTTTAAAAAGCCGTATTCGATCTGAATACGGCTTTTTTGTATCTGTAATCTAAGCGTTTTATACCAATTCGATTAATTAAGTGGTCTATTTTGCGCTAAGAAAATTGTGTCCATAACAAGGCAAAAATTTCTTTAATTAATTGTTATCACTAATTGCTCCTGCATTGCTCTACCTCCTACATCCATGCAGTCGTATATCAGAATTTTTTACACAGTTAGAGTAAGATTTAATCCCTTAAATTGATTAACTATTATTACGGATATATATTCTAACAATAAAAAAACCGCATTAATAAAATGCGGTTTATAAATATATAAGCTAAAACGATTTTTAATTATTAAAAATAACCACGAACACCAAAGCGAAAGTTTCTGCCTGGAAGTGGGGCGGTATCTTTAATAAAAGAGGTATGCACAAAGCCTAACTCGTCAGTAATATTATCTACATTTAGATAAAGTTGTGCATCTATTGCGCCTAATCCTAATTGGTAGTTAGCCTGTGCATCGAATAATGTATAACCATCTGTTTTAGTTTCAAAGGCCGTTATATCACTTTGATCAAAGTAATGCGTGCCAGTAAGTGTCAACTGTAAATCACCTAAAGTGTATTGCAATTCAGAACCTAACTTATTAGCTGGAATACGCGGTAAATTACCTTCATCGTCTTTTAATTTAGCGCGAGTCGAGTCGCCAAATACTTTTACCATAGCGCTTGGTGTTATTTGGTAATGTGCATCAAACTCAATTCCATAAAGCTCAGCGTCTTTACTTGTGAACTGATAAACGGCAACGGCATCGTCATGGGCACCAATAGCTGATTCTAAACCATCCTCTTCGTCAAATACTAATCCTGTATTTTCTTGAAAGTAAAAGTTTTTAATATCGTTATAGAAAAAGTTAACGGTATAACCAAAATCGCCACTAAAACGTCTAAAACTTAAATCTAAGTTTGTTGAGGTTTCTTGTTTAATATTTTCTGGTTCGAAATGTGCTTCATTACCTTCAATGTTATACCCAAGACCTAGCTCATACGTACCAGTGGCAATGTGTAAGCCATTGGATAATAATTCAGCAGAGAGTGGTGCACGTTCTGAATGAGAAATACTCGTCGCAATACTATGGCCTGGTTTGTATTGCCAAATAGCGCCAGCAGATACACTTACATTAGTAAAACTTTTGCTGTAACCGATTGTTTCTTCATCGTCATGGTCATCTTCAACTTCGTCGTGATCATGGCCGTGTTCAACTTCTGAAATTTGGCTTTTTATTTTATAATCTTCAACACGTGCGCCCAGCTCTACTGTCACATCACCAAATTCACGTTCTTCTAATAAATACACAGCGTTAGTTGTTGTTACGCTCGCTGGTGTAAATGCTTCTTCACCAATAGCATCGTAATCAGAATCACTGTAATGATAACCAACCATACCGTGCCAATCAGCAAATTTATGCTCTACATTTAAACGTGCTTCTGTCGTTTTATTTGTAAAGGTTGTACCAATTGCACCGTCTTCAATTTCGCTATGCGAATAATCAGTGTAGCCAACACGTAATTTGATTGTTTCAATCCAGTTATTATGCAGTGCGTAACTTACAAGTCCTTGCCAGCGGTCTTGCTCTAAATGAGCATAAACTGGGTCTTCAGCCGTTTCATCTTCATGCTCAGCATGCTCTTCTTCAGTTTCGTCTTCGTGATCATGCTCGTGATGATGTTCATGCCCCGGAATACCGTAATCAGTTTCTATATTGCCATATGAAAAACCAACCGTTAAGTGCTCCCCAACATAGCTAGTACCAAAGTTAACTGTTTCACTATCGATAAAGGTATTTTCTACTGAGTTTTCAATTTCTACATCGCCATCTTCATCTGAGATAGTAAAAGTCGGTGTTTGATAATCATCACCTGTACGTTTTGTACCATCAAAATGAAAATTAAAATTGTTATAACCGCTTTCTAATTTTGCAGCATATGTATTAGCGTTTGATACAGTGTCGTGACTGTATTCTGCCGCGCCCGTTAGTTCATCAATGTTACTAGTAGGAATGCGGTTATCTACTACATTTACTACACCACCAATCGCACCCGAGCCATAAAGTAGGGTACTTGGGCCGCGTAATACTTCTATCTGCTCTGCGGCTAAACTATCGCTTGATGTTGCGTGGTCTGGACCAATACGCGACGCATCACTGCTATCTAAACCATTTTGCATGATTTTAACGCGAGGGCCACCTAAGCCACGAATAATAGGGCTTGAAGAAACAGGGCCAAAGTAGCTGGCGTTAACACCTGGCAAACCCTTTAGCGTTTCACCAAGTGTAGGTTTAGATTTATTTCTAAGCTCATCACCAGATAAAACACTCACTGGAGAAATCATTTCTAGACTATTTTTATGAAGCGCTGAGGCATACACAACAACAGTTTCTACCGAGGTTGGTTTAAGAGAAACGGTTACATTGTTAGATAAACCTGTAACATCTATTCGAGAATCAATGTAATTATTTTTACTTATATGCAGTTGGCTTGCTGTATCAACTTCAATAGAGAATTCGCCAAGCTCATTACTTTTTACGCCTTGTGTCTTACCATGTATATGAATAGTCGCATTTTGAATTGGTTGATTTTTATTATCTGTTACTTTGCCATTAATTGTGGCAGCAAGTACTGAATGAGAACATAAAACAGAAAAAATAGCGGAGGAGATTAATGTTAGCTTTGTCATGGATATATTGGTTCGCGGTTATTATGTTGTGATATAATATAACACCGAGAAATAAACGAATCAACAATGTTATACCATAACTTTTATTTTTGCGTTAAATAGGCTAAAAACACCGATAAACAGTTTTATGAACAATCAAGTATCTATAAATGTAGTCAGTACATTTAATTAATTCGCCTAAAATTATTTATACTTAAATCATATAAACTAATTCATTTCAACAATAAAAAATAAATAAGATATTGTTTATTATGAATTTATAAAATTATTTTCGAACTTTTTATAATCAGAGTATATCTTTAGATTTGCCGTTATTGTTAACAGTTAATTGTTTTGTTTTCAGTGTTGTGTAATTATCCTGCCTAGTTTTAAATGCTTTTAGCTTTGCTACTTTAAAGCTCGCTATTAAACCAACACAATAATAGGCTCAACATGAATCACATACCTAAAGACGTAAGATTGACACTAATGCTTTGCTGTTTAGTAGGACTTGCAGGGTGTAATAATGGAAAAATATCAGAAAAAAACCGAACAATACAGTCGTTGATTTTAAGAAACAGCTTGTTATTTTTGATTTCGAAAAAAACAATTACAGCGATAATATAAATACCATTAATGCTTCTACTAAACTTGTTGAGCAAAGTGGCAATCATAAATTACAAGTAAATCTATACTCTAAATCACACACCGAAAGCGATTTTGAGTTCGTTAATCCACAAGGTTGGGATTGGCAAGCTATTGGTAACTTTGCCCTTGCGATTGATATTCAAAATCCTAATAGCGCATCCACCCATATTTATGTGAAAACTACCGATAAGTCAGGCAAGTCACAAACACGCAGTGTCGTTGTACCCGGGCACTCAGAAAACACTTATTACATCGAGCTTAAAGGCGCTAACCTTAATATAAACTCAGGCATTCGCTCAAATCCACCCAGTTGGCATAGCGGTTATACACCTATTATTTATAGGGGTGGGCAAAAAAATATAGATGTAAGCAGCATTGTAAAGGTGTCGCTTGGTGTAAAGGGTTTACTTGAAGATAAACGTTTTTTAATTGATAACTTACGCTTGATAAAACCAACTAATTTTGATGTAAATTACCTCAAAGGGTTGGTGGATGAATTTGGACAGAATGCAAAGTTAAACTTTATTAACAAGGTTACGTCAACTGAGCAGCTATTAGTTATCTCACAAAAGGAACAAGCTCAGCTGCAAGCACAACCACTGCAAGGGCGCTCTAAGTTTAGCGGCTGGAAAAATGGCCCGCAATTAAAGGCTACAGGGTATTTTAGAACCGAAAAATACAAAGGTAAATGGAGTTTAGTTGACCCAGAAGGTTATCTGTATTTTTCGACCGGTATCGATAACGTCCGCATGGCAAACACCTCAACGATTACTGGCTACGATTTTGATCAAAGTTATATTAAACAACGCGAAGCTGGCGACTTAACACCCGAAGACTCACTTGGATTAAACCCAGCGCCTGTAGCTGCTTGGCCAACACGTTATCAAAGCTCAAAGCTCAGAGCTGAGATGTTTAACTGGCTACCAAAACAGGACGATCCCCTTGCCGATAATTATGGCTACAGACGCGAAGTACACAGTGGAGCAGTTAAAAAAGGCGAAACGTTTAGCTTTTATCGCGCGAACTTAGAGCGAAAGTATCAGACACATAACAACAATGAATTAATGAAACAATGGCAAAAAACAACCGTTAATCGTATGTTGTCGTGGGGTTTTACATCGTTTGGTAACTGGATAGAAGAGCAGTATTACCATACTAAAAAATTACCTTATTTTGCTAATGCATGGATCATTGGTAACTTTAAAACAGTAAGCAGCGGTAACGATTATTGGAGCCCACTACCAGATCCATTCGATCCTTTATTTGTTGAGCGCGCCGATGTAACACTTGCAAAAGTAGCTCAGCAAGTAAAAAACAGTCCATGGTGTGTTGGAGTGTTTATTGATAACGAAAAAAGCTGGGGCATGATGAATTCAGATACCACACGTTACGGCATTGCCATTAATACACTTAAAAATAATGCCAAAAATAGTCCAACTAAAGCTGAATTTGTACTTTTAATGAAAAATAAATACAGCAAAATAAGTAAATTAAATAAAGCATGGAATACAACACTCTCATCGTGGGATGAGTTTGCAGAGGGAGTGACTTTAACGCAGTTTAACGATCACGTTAATACCGATTTATCAGCGATGTTGTTCCATTATGCTAATCAGTATTTTGCAGTGGTGGATGAAGCAATTACAAAACACTTACCAAATCAGTTAAATATGGGAGCGCGTTTTGCCGATTGGGGAATGACTCCTGAAATTAGAGCCGCCAGTGCAGCTCACGTTGATGTAATGAGTTACAATTATTATCGAGAAGGCTTAAACCAAGAGTTTTGGGAGTTTTTGTCGGATATAGATATGCCAAGTATTATTGGCGAGTTTCATAATGGAGCTCTTGATTCGGGTCTGCTAAACCCTGGACTAATACATACTCAATCGCAGCAAGAGCGCGGATCAAAATACCAAAATTATATGAATAGCGTAATTGATAACCCTTATTTTGTCGGCGCGCATTGGTTTCAATATATAGACTCACCTTTAACAGGGCGTGCATACGATGGCGAAAACTACAATGTGGGTTTCGTAAATGTGGCTGATATTCCTTACGAACCACTCGTTAATGCAGCTAAAAATGTGAATAAATCTTTATATGAGCGCAGGTACCGCAATGATAAAAATTAAACACATTATTAACGTTCTAACTGCTTTGTATTTAAGTGCTTTTGGTTTAACGGGGATAGCATTAGCCGAACCAACCAAAAAACTATTGTATGAGCAGGGGCCGTATCAAATATTTAATGAACAAGCGCTTGAGGTACTCAACTTAAAGATGCCATTGCAAATACTTGCCTCTGGGTATGAATGGCTAGAGGGACCCGTGTGGGTAAATCAAGGGGGTATTTGTTATATTCTGATATACCTAATCATCAAGTATATAAATACACGCCAGGTAAAGGTGTTAGCCTATATCTAGCGCAAAGCGGCTACTCAAATGGCTTATTGGTTAATGCACAAAACGAGCTTGTTCTTTTGCAATCTCGCTCTCGTGTTGTATCTAAAATGAAAGCGCCTTTAAGCGCCCCAAAATCTGATTACTTACCTATAGTAAGTCACTTTAATGGTCAAAAGTTTAATAGTCCAAATGATGGTGCATTTAATAACAAAGGCACACTTTATTTTAGTGATCCACCTTATGGACTTCCTAAGCAGCTAAATGACGAAAATAAAGAGTTAAGTTTTCAAGGTGTGTATTCGGTTAAAGATACAGGAGAAATAACGTTATTAGACGACGAATTAATTTATCCTAATGGTGTTGCGTTGTCGAATGATAACAAAATTTTGTATGTAGCTGCATCGAATGAAAATAAACCCGCTTGGTACCAGTATTATTTAAATAGCAATGGAGGTGTTATTAGCAAATCACTGTTTTATCAGCTGCCACCAATTGCAAAGCACGGCAAAGGATTACCTGATGGTTTAAAAGTACATAAAAGCGGGATTATCTTTGCTACAGGACCCAATGGTTTATGGCTATTTAATAAAAAGGCTGAACTATTAGCTAAAATTACCACGCCAAATATGAGTGCTAATTTGGCATTTAATACTCAACAGAACCGTGTTTATATAACCGCGCATACACAGTTATTAGCGCTTGATTTAAAGTGAAAATCAATTGTAAGCCCTTTGAATTGTAGTGTTAATTGTTAATATTTGTTGGGTTGTTTATATGGGGCAACAAGGTGATACTTTTATATCTGTTAAACAGATCCGGCTCAAGTAAATATACCTTCAGTAAACTGCAAATTTATTTTTGACATTTTGCAGTTTAAAACAATTATCTTTAAAAAGTCTCACAAGTTAATTTCATTTTATTAATGACATGACCTTTACAATAATTCAATCGTGTTGTAAATTGTTAACAATGAACAGTGTTATGTGAACTAATTCGGTGGTTTAATGAAAGTATCATCACAAACAATAAAAAGTGTAAAAGTAGAGTATTACCAAATTCCGCTAGCTGAAGTATTAAGTGATGCTAAACATGGCGATCACACTCACTTTGAAATTATTGCATTACATATAATGACCCATGACGGCTTTGAAGGTATGGGTTACACCTATACTGGTGGAAAAGGTGGACGTGCAATTTATTCACTCCTTAATGACGAAATTAAACCGGGGTTAATTAACCAAGATTCAACGTCAATTATGGCAATCTGGGATAAGTTACAGTGGGATCTACATTATGTAGGCCGTGGTGGTTTACTTAGTTTTGCTATTTCAGCAGTTGATATAGCGCTGTGGGACATTAAATGTAAACGTTTAAATGCACCCTTATGGCAAGTTGCTGGGGGCAGTAGTGATAACACAAAATGTTATGCAGGTGGAATAGATTTAAACTTTAGTGAGCAAAAACTACTTGATAATATTGGTGGTTATTTAAATCGTGGTTTTAACGCCGTAAAAATTAAAGTGGGTAAACCAGATTTTAAAGAAGACATAGAACGTGTAGCTGCAGTACGCAATTTAATTGGTAATGACAAAATACTCATGGTCGATGCTAATTACTCGATGAGTGTGGAGCAAGCAATTCGCTTTGCAAAATCGATTGAAAAATATGATATTACATGGTTTGAAGAGCCCACCATACCAGATGATTACAAAGGTTTTGCTCGCATAGCACAAGCAACCTCAATACCGCTTGCCATGGGCGAAAATTTACACACACTGCATGAGTTTGGCTATGCAATTGACCAAGCTAAATTGGGTTTTTTACAACCAGATGCATCAAATATTGGTGGTATAACAGGGTGGTTACATGTAGCCAGTATGGCATATACCCATAACTTACCTATTTGCAGTCATGGTATGCATGAACTGCATGTATCACTACTGGCATCTCAGCCACATGCTGGTTTTTTAGAGGTTCATTCTTTTCCTATTGATGAATACACAACGCGTCCTTTAAAACTTGAAAACGGCAAAGCGTGCGCGCCAGATATAATAGGTACAGGTGTCGAGTTTGACCCACAACTCGTTAAACCACATTTAGTTAAGCACTCCTAGTAAAAAATAAACGAGTCGTTGTGCGGCCACAAGAGCAGTGAAGTGATTATTTAACAAGGAGTGATGAATAATCCATCATAAATTAAATCTTATGTGCATTGCCCTTGTGGGCGCCTTTATAAAAATAGTTACATTACTTACAGTGCAAGCTGTTGATATTAAATCCACTATAATAGGAGTATTTAACGTTAAAAAATTGTTTTCTAAAGAGGCAATATTTTATATTTAATTATTCAGAGATTTATCTGAATTGGCATTTACCACAACCCAAATTGCAAAGTAAGTGGTAAAGCTTTAGATTGCTATAAAGTAATGCACTCTTTGCTGAATAAGCAATACAAATTAAATTAGTTAGTAACTCTCACATCCCCACTAAAAGCCAACATAAACTGTTGGCTTTTTTATGCTTTTAAATTGTATTAAAAAGCATGAAACTACCATTTTTAAGCAAAATGCGTGTATTTCCATCATAAAGTTGCCCTTAATATGTTGTATATAAATTCATTTATTACAGTGTTAGGTTTTATTATGACGTCAAAAATAATAGGTGTGAGCGATTTCCCTGATGCATTTTTAACAAAACGCACAGCAAGTGGCATGGGACAAATGGACGATCAAAACGATCCCGTCAATATGATATTAGGTCTAAAAGATGTACGTAAAGCGGCGCATAATTGTGCTGTTTTTCAATCAGGAGCTAAACCAGGGCGTATTGTAATTCCATCAGAAGTCGCAATACGTGAAACACGTCAAATCCCATTTGAAGTAGACCCACCTGAGCACGGCGGTTTTCGTGAACTATTAAATCCATGGTTTAAGCGTCCATTAGATGAGGGTTACCAAGCGCGCTTACAAGCTATTATTGATGAAACAATAGACAATGCCTTCAAAGCCGAGTCGTTAGATGTGGTGTCACAATTTGCACTTCCGCTGCAATCTAAAGCGTTAACGCTGTTACTTAATACCTCAATGGATAAAGCACAAACATGGATAGATTGGGGTACGCACGTATTTAGAAGTGAAGATAGTGACCTTGATAGCGATAAAGCCAATATTCTATACGATTACATTGATGAGCAAATAGAAAACGCCATTGCAATCCCGGGTGATGATTTATATTCAGTGCTTTTAAATTCAGAGGCGAACGGTAAAAAGCTGAGTAAAGAAGAAGTAAAAGGTGTGATGATCCTGACCTTTGCAGGGGGCGCGACACCGTTATAAACGCGATCACAAACTCTATTGCCTACTTTAGCGAAAACATCTGTGATTTAAAGCGTATTGATGATGAGCCTGAAATATTAAACAGGGCCGTAGAAGAACTCATTCGCTATTTTTCGCCGCTTACGCAAATGGGCCGCGTCGCTACGCAAGACACAAGCGTATGTGAGCACGCTATAAAAGCCGACACACGAGTTTCGTTATGTTGGGCGTCGGCTAATCGCGATGAAAAGGTATTCAAAGATCCCAACAATGTCGACTTCGACCGAAAAGTTAACCCGCATATTAGTTTTGGTTTTAGTCATCACAATTGTTTGGGCGCAACGCATGCTCGCCAAATTCTACGTCAACTAGTGTTATCACTTGCTAATAAAGTTGCTCGAATAGAGACAATAAAAGCAGATGAAAATATTGAAAAACTAGGTGAGTTTTCAAGAAAGGTAGGCTTTAACAGTCTGCACGTTAGCTTTAAATCAAAATAAAAACACCGTACAAAATAGTTAAATAAATACAGTAACAAGTAAAAGTAGAGGATTAATACGATGGCGAAAGTAATATTTATAACCAAAACAAACGATGCAGTTGAAGTTGAGGGCGACAGTGGCTCGCTAATGGAACTAGCATCAGCAAATGGTGTTACTGGTATTGATGGTGATTGTGGCGGTGTATGTTCGTGTGCAACGTGTCATATTTACTTAACACCGGATGACTTTAAAAAAGTAGGTACACCCGATGAGATAGAAAGCGACATGCTAGAGCTGGACGATAACGTAACGCAATACAGCCGTTTATGTTGCCAAATTGAGGTGTCTGACAATATTGATGGCATGACCTTCAGAGTAGCCAATTAAAAGCGGGTACAGCATTATGCAAAACACACATACAGAACCAAATCTACTTGAGCAAAGCGTGGTGGCTATTGGCGCAAGCCATGGCGGGGTTAACTTTGCTTTTACCCTTCGCCAGCAAGGTTGGCTGGGTAAAATTACGTTACTCGACAGCGATCCAGAGCTGCCATATCATCGGCCACCTTTGTCTAAAAAAACGTTGCAATCGGATGATGTAAAATCGACTCCATTAAAAGTAGAAAAAGCTTATACCGATAGCAATATAGATTTATGCTTGGGCCAGCGTGTTACTGCAATTAATAAACAAAGTAAAACAATTACGCTGAAATGTGGAAAGCAAATAGCCTTTCATAAATTAGTGATAGCGACAGGATGTTCGCCCTTTATTCCGCCTATTAAAGGGCTTATTGATACCGTTGACGATAAAGGGAATGCACAATATTTTGCGATGCGAACACACGCAGATGCAGTGGCAATAAAAACAGCACTCAATAAAAGTAATGATAAACAGGTAGTCATTATTGGTGGCGGCTACATTGGCCTTGAGTCGGCGTCATCGTTTATAAAGTTAGGTGCAAAAGTAACGGTAATTGAAAAGCAACAAAGCATACTCTCGCGTGTTACATCAGCTGTTATGTCTGACTTTTTAACTCAATTGCACATAAGCAAAGGGGTAGATTTGCAAACAGCAAAAGATGTTGTACAAATAAAGCACACAGCTAATAAACATTATGTTGTATGCAGTGATGGCACTCAATATCCCGCCGATTTTATTTTAGTGGGCGTTGGGGTAAGGCTTAATACCGAGCTTGCAGTGACTGCAGAGTTAGCGCTCGAACAAGGTATCAAAGTAAATAATGTATGCCAAACTTCACACCCTGATATTTTTTCTATCGGCGACTGTACCTCACACTTTAATAAAATTTATCAGAGATGGATAAGACTTGAATCGGTTCAAAATGCCGTAGAACAAGCTAAAACAGCTGCACAGTTTTTAGCAAAAAATAGTGAACCGGTTCCTGCTTTACCTTGGTTTTGGTCAGATCAATACGAGTACAAACTACAGATAGTGGGTTTATCACAAGGGTATAACGAAATTGTCGTACGCGAAGAGTCACCGGAACAATTTTCGCTTTGGTATTTTAATAACGACACATTGTTGTGTGTAGAAGCGGTTAATCATGCTAAAGCCTACGTACTTGGTACACAGGCTATAAAGCAAAATATAAAGGTTAATAAGCGGATATTAAGTGATTTAGCAACACCGCTTGCAAAGCAACACCTACTTGAGACGTAGCTGCTGGCGATACTGGTGAGGGGTAACTTTAAAATGGTGCTTAAACTGCTTAATAAAATACGACGGGCTGGAGAAACTCAAGTCGTAAGAAATATCAGTTACCGAGGCATCACTTTGCCCAAGTAGTCGTGCGGCATTATATAGCTTGTGCTGAATAAGGTAGTCGGAGTACGGCACTCTAAAATGCTTTTTAAATACTCGTGAAAAATACGAAGGTGATAAATAACAAAGTGCTGCGGCTTGCTCTAGCGAAAGATTGAGGCCATTTTTTGTTTTTAGCTCATTAACAACGGGTGTTAACTTTTTAAAGCTAGCTGAACCACTCAACGGTTTTTGCTGGTTAGATAAACTACTTTTACCGTATTCGCACACCATGGTTATTAAACTATTAAACAGTTGTTTGCAGGTTTTACTTTTTGGGTTTTCGTTAAACTCGCTCAACATCCATGCGAGTAGTTTATGGATTCTTTTTTGTAGTTCAACGCTAAATGTTAGATGTAAACCGGTTTTCAATAGATCTAAAAACTCTTGTAGGGCTGGGTCGTTAAGGCGCTCAGGCATAAACTGCACAATATACCAAGATTTAGGACGTGGGTTTAAAGCAAAATCATGCGTTTCCATTGCAGGCGTAAAAACGGCCTCAAAATCAGACAGAGTTGATTCACCCTGATGGTAAAAATACGTGCCATAAATTTGTTCAAAAAATATAAATTCGTGCACCTGATGAAAGTGCATAAAACATGAATAGCTATCGTGCTGAAGATAACTTACATGATGAATTTCGAAATCGTAACCGTCTTTTATACAAAACGGTTCACAGTAAATTGTCGGTTGCTTCATAACATAATACTTATATTTAGAGACTTAGGAGTCTACATGTACAAGGCAAAAGCTGCAATTGCAGATGGAAAAGGCGGTTTTTTCTTCGATACCGTTAATGTCGGAAAACCAAGTACTGGCGAAGTGAAAATTAAAATAAAAGCCTCAGGTATTTGTCATACCGATTGGGATTCAATTAAAACATGGAATAAAAAATTTATCATTGGTCATGAAGGCGCAGGAACCGTTGTTGAGTTGGGCGAAGGTGTAACGGAATTTACTATTGGCGATAAAGTAATACTAAATTGGGCAATTCCGTGTGGTGAGTGTTTCCAGTGCCAAGAGGGTAATTTACACATTTGTGAAGTAAATAGCCCCGTAACTGGCAATGGTTTATGCGGACACGCAGGTAAACAAGCGTGTGAGCATAATGGCAATAGCTTAGAGCGCTCATTTCATTTAGGTACGATGAGCGAATACACCGTCGTTAAAGCTGCTGCAGTTATAAAAATACACAGTGACATTCCTTTTCCAAGTGCAAGTATTGTTGGTTGCGGTGTAATGACCGGTTACGGATCAGTGGTTAATGCCGCTAAAGTAAAAGCAGGTTCGTCAGTAGCCGTATTAGGCTGTGGAGGCGTAGGACTAAATGCAATACAAGGGGCTGCAATTTCAGGCGCCGCTAAAATAATAGCAATTGATTTGTCACCGGAGCGATTAACACAAGCTAAAGCATTTGGTGCTACACATACCGTACTTGCTAAAAAGTATGACCCTGATTTAGTTCATATGATAAACGAAGTTAAAGCGCTAACAAATAGTCGCGGAGCCGATTATGCCTTTGAGTGTACAGCAGTGCCGGCACTTGGTTCAGCGCCATTAGCATTAATACGCAGCGCGGGCGTTGCGGTGCAAGTGAGTGGCATTGAGCAAAAAATAGATTTTGATTGCGAACTATTTGAGTGGGATAAAATTTATATAAATCCGCTCTACGGGCAATGTAATCCTAAGCGCGACTTTGCTCAAATACTAGACCTTTATGACGCAAAAAAGCTCAAGCTCGATGAGCTAGTCACAAAAACTTACTCGTTAGATGAGTTACAAACAGGCTTTGACGACATGCTAGCAGGGCGTATCGCTAAAGGTGTCGTCGTGTTTGATGATTAAAGGAGCATAAAATGGCAATTCATCGTTTAGAGGTATCAAATAACTGTTACACCGCTGATAACTTTGTAACGCTAACCGCGTATAGCAGTCACTTAAAAGGGCGAGGTGATATAAGCATTTACCAAGAAGCAACCAGTAATAAAAATGTACCTATAATTGTATTACTGCATGGTGTGTATGGTAGCCACTGGGTGTGGAGCCAGCTAGGGGGCGTACATAAAGTGTATCAGCAGCTTCGCAGCAGTGGCCTTAACGAGTTTGTATTAGTGATGCCATCAGATGGCGCACACGCCGAGGGCAGCGGGTATTTGCCACTTAAAAATGCAGATTATGAAGCATGGATAGTTGATGATGTGATTAGCGCTGTTATTCAAACTCAACCAATGTGCTCGAGCTCATCAAATATTTATATTACGGGCCTTTCAATGGGAGGGTATGGAGCATTATGTTTAGGTGCAAAGCATCCAACTATTTTTAGCGGTATATCAGCGCATTCATCAATTACTGAGCTTGACGACTTTAATCTCTTTGTTGATGAACACACTCTAAAGCCACTAAAAAAAACCACTGATAAGTACAAAGGCGACGTGTTTAAAACATTGATCGCGAATAAAAAGACATTACCGCCACTGCGATTTGATTGCGGAAAAGACGATGTACTTTTTAGTGCTAATACTGCGCTTGCAAAAAAGCTAGTTGATGAAAATGTTCCTCATACGTTCGATATTTTTGCAGGCACCCATTGCTGGGAGTATTGGCACGAACATGTAGCTAAGACTATGATCTTTTTTGCTCAATTAGAAAGCAAAACTCACACACAATTAAAATAAGGAGATAACACATGAAAGTCATTAGCTCACTTTTAATTGCATTTGCATGTACTGCATCATGCAATTTAGTCGCGCAGCCAGAAGTATCCGTAAATTTAAACGTAAAGCGAAGTATTGACGGCCTATCAACCTTTGATAGAAGCAAATACATTGTTATGCATTCGATGCTAACAACAACCGATTGGAAGGGGAAGAAGATAAGCTTGACTACTTACTTAACGACCTTGATGTGTACTTTGGTCGCGATAATGGTTCTATGCCGTATTACGCGACTCAAGTTGAGCAAAACTCAAATAACCTAGGGTACGCAAGCCCTGAGAGTATCGCTGCTTATGGCAAAACTGCTCGCGAAGATTATTATGGTAAAACGTTGTCGAAGCTTCAAATGAAGCCGACTTATTAGTAGATAGTTACGTAAACAAGAACAAAGCATATGTAATTATCAGTAATTTAGAAACAAGTGCTAATAGCGCCTTGCTAAATTTAACAGAGCTACCAAGCAATCCGATTAATAACATTAAAATTAAGCACTTGCACTTTGCTAATGGTGAGCCAACACTTATAGCAACATCACAAAATATTGGTGTAAAAAATGAGTTACCAAAAAGCATTAACATAGGCGCAGAAGCCACAGTAATTATTGAATATACGTTCAGCAACAATATAAAAATTACTGCTAAGTCTGACGAGCATAAATACTATGCAACAACCTACAAACAGCCAATTAAAGCCAATACAGCGCTTAAATTTAACATTAACAATGTAAAAACAAGTGAATATGGTAAAGGTATATTGCGTTTAAGTTTTGGTAGAGAGCATGATTTAGCTCAACAATCTATCGTTAAAGTAAATGGCACTTTAGTTACTGTACCAACCGATTATGCCGGTGATGAGCAAGTATTTCGCCCACAAGTATTTAGCATGCTAGAAATCAAAGTTCCAAACGAGCTGTTAAAAACCAATAATACGATATTAGTTACATACCCAGATGATGGCGGATTTGTTAGTAGCGTGACGCTTCAAGCGTTTGAGTACAGTGATGATATTTAATTTAAAAAACTAACTATTTGTTATGTTATAAAAAGCAAGGTCACTAATTATTAGTGGCCTTAGTTGTCACAGAAGTCTTATTCAATTTTAAAAATAGATGGCATAATTCGTATGCATTAGTGATTGATCTTTATGTGTATTATATTTACTTGTGCTATTGGCCGAAAAGAAAACAGATGCTTTAATGGTCGGCGGAAGCTTATGTTATGTCTATCCCGCACTACTTGTTTATGAGGTACCAATATCAATTTTATTAAAAAAATTTAATGTTTTTAATTTACCTATGGTTCTTTTAGCGAGTGTAATCCCATTTATTGTAATTATTTCAATAGGTTGGATTGAACCTGTAGGGCCTTTTTTTAATTTGCTTTGGCTCTATTGTAGTTGCTATAGGTTGTTGGTATACAGATTTACTCTTTTTTAAAAATAAAAACTAACCAATAACCTGTTGCAGTTTAAAAGAGAATTATCGACTATCAATCATAAGTATATCGAGTTTATGTTGAGCTCTGGTTTGATTCTTTATGTCGATAGGTTCAATCATCTCGCATTCGTCTCTGATCATTTCAGGAATGAGGCTAGGGTAGTGGCGACAGTCCTCTGGGCGGTCGAGATAAATACTGCAGGTGTACATGTTTTTAGCCAAGGGATCTTTTTTAGGCGCAATTTCTAAAAAAGGGCATGCATCTAGTCTCAATCCTGTTTTTGGGTCAAACCAAATTTCGTCGTTTTTCACGTATTCGTAGATTTCGGGGTTAAAAAGCTCCCATAAATCAATTTCTTCTTTTGATGCGCTTAAATCGCCACCACCGTATTTAATACAGCACTTACCGCATTGATTACATTGTTTCATAATTTGCTAATTGAATTGGTTGTCAACGAGTTTAAGTTAGCTGTGAGTGTAGCACTGAATTTATTATTCGCTGTTTGCTTAATTAAAAAACCATCCCTTTAATTTGTGTGTACACAGTAGTTACGGTATTAATCTAGATGCAAAATCCCTTGTTACATTTTATATAGTGCAAACATTATTTAATGGTTTACTCTAAAGGTAGTTAAAAATGTTATGAAATCAGTTTGAGTAACTTGTGGCTGTTACAATTACTGTACAAAAATATTTGATCAGGAATTATCATGAAAGAAGCTGTTTCAAAGTTAAAAACAGAATTTAATGCAAAGTTATTGTATTGGAACAATCTTAAAAGTAACAAAGCTAAAGCGCTAATTCTCTTATTGTTTATAGCTGTTATTGCGCTTAAGGTATTTACAACCATATTTACCTTCGATTGGCTTGCGAGTTTATTTCGCATTTAAGGTTACAAGCAATAATTTCGGTAAAATTTTAATCACAAAGTGTTTAACGCCTACCCGATGTTTATTATTAATGTATTATTACGCTATAGACCAAATTAAATAAATCAGTTGTTAAAACATGTTTTGTAATGGCTGAATGCTATATTTTGGCTAAATTGAGTGAGTAATTGAGTTTAGCTGCATTAAAAGGTAACACGTAATGATGAACACAAAAGTATACAAAGCGGTACACGACTTAGCAGAAGAACTAATGACGGCTGCTAATAAAAATGATCGTGAAAAGTTTGAGTCTTTATTTGCTCAATTAAAAGCTATTTGTATGGAAAACGAAAATACGTCTAAAGATCACCCAGTGCAATGGGAAACCCTAGCTGATTTTACCGAAGAGCTAGAAGAAGCGATCACCACTTATGAAAAAGCGTTAGAGAAGTCAATTGCAATTAATAACAAAGATCATATGTCATCGGTTGCTTTTTCAATGGCTACGTTACAGTTAGAAATAGGTCAAAAAGACGAAGCGATTAAAAACTTACAAAACGCTAAAGTTAGTGCTAATAAAATTGAAGACAAAGAGCTTAAAGCTGAAATACATGACTTACTAGAGTCACTTATTGAAGAGGAAGGTTAAGTATTTAAAAGTATAATTAGCCCCCATTAAATGTGATTTTTGTGGACTTAACTTGATATTAATAACGCGCTGGTGGTTTATACCCTCAGCGCTTTTTTATGTTTACTATAAATGACAAAAAGAAATGCTTTATTTTTGAGCCAGTTTACTCATAAAGTTTATATTTATTAATCAGCCTGTTACTTATTAAATTCTATTCAGCAAATCTATAGATTACTTTTTATGAGTGAGTCCCACTAAAATAAGTTAACCAATGTGGTCATGAGTCATCTTCCTTTTGAATGAATAACAACAAATTGTTAACACTGAAAAACGTCTGAAATAATTAGAATGTAATTAAAAGTCACACATAAAATATTTTTTATCAAATGCTTGGGTTCTGGTTTGGCTAAAAACCAAGCATGCTGCAGCAAATTCAATCTCAAAAAGTTAACACTCTCTAAATACCTAGTTGTAAATAGGGTGTTCAGCTTGTTCATTTACGGCGTTAACTTAGTCCCGTTAATTACCACTAAAGTGTGAAATTTGAACAAAACTTTAACTAATCGTTGCATTTTGTTAATTGTTAACATTATATTAATTGTGAGTTCCATGCCTTTACACAAAGGATTAATTTTTACACCAAGATAGGTAACAGTTATGAAAAAAGATCATTGTATTGTGCGGTTTCGAGTGCGCTATTACTTTCAAGTACCTTTAATGTGCACGCTGTTAAAGTGCAGTTTAATATTGATACAAAACATGCTGTAGGACAGTTTGATAGCTTCGATCGTCGTAAATTTATTACGTTACATTCATCAAATACCGAAAGTGACTGGTTTGGAAATAACGCTCAAAGCTTAAATGCGCCTAATGCTGATCCTGATTTAATGACCCATTTTTTAGAAGATTACGATGTGTACTTTGGTCGTGATACAGGGGGCATGAAATATCAACTAACACAATTACCAGAAGATTCAGCAAAACCAGGTTATGCAAGCGCGGCAACCGCAACAACAAATGGCGGCGGAGTAAAATGGAATTACACCAATATTACAACAGCTCAAGCTAAAACAATGCGAAAGCATGAAGGGCGTAACAGCGATTTAATTGTCGCTGCACAGCAACATCCTTATTATCCTGATGGCACTAAAATTGGTAATCAAAATTGGTCTTTCTCGCAAAGAGATACTGCGGCTGAACCACTAGGTACAGCCATGGGCGACTACATGGCGCAGTTTTTACAAAAATACTTTAAATCAGGCCCATCAGATAGCCTTGGTCAAAAGCGCCCAACGTATGTTGAGGTAATGAACGAGCCACTGTTTGAACTGCACGACTTTCCGCATACCGGTTATGATAAAGAAAGCCTCTATGACATTTTTAGATTGCATAACTCAGTTGCTGATGTGATTAATGCTAACCCTGCACTGAATGATGTGAAAGTAGGGGGCTTTACGGTGGCGTTTCCTGATTATGAAAAAGGGTCACAATTTTTCGATAACTGGAAGCAACGCGACAAGGCATTTTTAGATATTGCAGGAAATAAAATGGACTTTATTTCGATGCACTTATATGACTTTCCAAATTTCCCAGGTGGCCCTGGTGGTCAGCATCAAATACAGTACCGAAAAGGCAGCAATATGGAAGCGACCCTTGATATGGTTGAGCAATATATGGCTTATAAATGGGGAAGTATTAAGCCGTTAGTTATTTCCGAATATGGCTCTCAATTACAAGGCTCATTTGGTACTAAATGGACACCGCAACGTGACTGGTTATGTCTAAAGGCAATGAGCTCTATGCTGATGAGCTTTATGGAAAGGCCAAACCGTATTGATAAAGCCATTCCGTTTATTCCATTAAAAGCAGAATGGGGCCGTATAAGCGACACTATTCCCTATTACTGGCGTTTACTGCGTCAAGCTAAAGAAGGTCAAGGTGAAACCGGCGAGCAATGGGTTTACACCGAAATGGTTAAGTTTTACCAGTTATGGTCTGATATAAAAGGGACGCGAATAGATAGCTGGGCAAGCGATATGGATATTCAAGCTGACGCGTATGTTGATGGCAAAGATGTTTATTTGGTATTAAACAGCCTTGAATTTTCGCCGACCAATATTGATTTAAGTGTTTTAGGCAAGGGTTCTAACAACGTAACGGGTGTAAATATTAAGCATTTATATCCTAATGCCCAAGGCAAACCAGTATTGGATAACAGCAACAGAACAACACTCCCAAGCTCTGTTGTATTAGGCTCTGAGTCAACCATGATAATTAAAGTGAGTCACCAAAAAAATGTTGTTATTAACAATATTAATCAAGAGACTAAGCATTACGCAAGTGCAGTAGTTAAAAATATTGCAGCCAACGCGACCCAGTTCTTTACTATTAACAATGTAGATAAAGGGGCTAATGGCGAGGCTACATTGCGCTTAGGTGTTGGCCGCCCTCATGGTAAGTCGTTAACGCCAGTTGTAACTGTTAATGGTAATAGAGTCGCTATTCCTACTGATTTTAGAGGATATGATCAAAAAAATGGTGGCCTTGGACGTGAACGTTTCTTTGGTGTTATTGAAATTCCAGTGCCATATAATAACATTAAAAAAACTAACAATATTGAAGTTACATTCCCTGACAGCGGTGGTGCAGTTAGTTCACTAACATTACAAAACTTTAAAATGAGTAAACGTATTACTCGCTAAAAACGTGTAATAAAGATTTAGTAATAAACAAACTGCGGGTTTATCTATATGATAGCTTCGCAGTTTTTTTATTTTTATCGCTACAACTGCCTAACACAATACAAATAAACTAATACTAAATATGCTGGGAATGGCTTTAGGTGTATTTTTGCTGTTAAGCCTGTGAGTTTTATGCTTTACAATGAGTGCAAGGTACTCATTGTAAAGCATAAACACTATTCTCAGAGCGTTAAACTTAGCATGACTGTTTTATTAATTTAATTGGGTATGTTTTAGAGGAGTTCCACTGACCTACATATAAGTTGTCGTCTTGATCTACGCAAATACAATGCACGTGATTAAAAATGTCCCCGTTACTTTGCATCGGCTGTAGTTCTCCATTTATATACTGCGGTTGCGGTGCCCCTAAATTAGCTATTAGCGTGTTACTTTTATCAAATATACTAATAAAGCCAGAGTCGTCAGCATTTTTATTGTCAATATGCGACCAGCAAACAGGTGCATAAAATAGTTCACCCTTGAACACGGGACCGCCAATATATGCCCCATTAGCGCTAATTCTATCAAGGTACTTACCATCAAACGAAAATACTTTTAAACATTGCTCAAAACGAGAGCTTACTATTAATGTAGGATTTAAGGGATCACGTAAGTCTACTTCAACCCCATGGGTGTTGTGTAAATTGTAATTTTTGTCTTCATTATGGTGACCGCCCCAATGGTTTATATAGCGACCTTGTTTATCATAATGCAGTAAAAAGTCGCTGCCATAACCATCGGTGACATATAAATCCCCATTGGGGGCAATGGCAATGTCAGTAGGGCGAAAAGGTTGCTCGGGTTTATAAGCACCGCACGTTTGTGGATGGCCGATACTGTATATTAGTTTGCCATCTAAGGTCATTTTGGCAATAAAGCCAGCCTGTGGAATGACATTGTTAGTAGGGCTATCCCATTGCTCTGTGCTGTGACCATCCCAGTGGCGATTAACAATCCAGCCACTATCTACAACGTATAGAAATTCTTGCTCGCCTTCTTTTACAATTTTTATAGCGTGTCCACCAGGAAAAGAGCTTCCAAAAGCGTCAAGTAATTCACCGTTTTGGCTATACACTAAAATATTATTAGTCGTGTTATCGGTGATCATAAATATTCTCCCTTGTGAGTCCATCACCATCGCATGACAATTTTCTATAGGGTATTTATTGGGGTTTAACTTTCCCCAGTGGGCGTCTATTTTGTATTTAAATTTACCTTGGCCAATTATTTTCCCGTGTGGGTCTTCGTCATTTTTAGGAGTAGCGTGAGGTATAAGGTGTTTTTGCTCTGAGGTTAACATACAGAATTTTCCATATAAAAAAACCAGCTTATGCATTGGGCTACAATGCATAAGCTGGTTTAGGCTTGAAGGTTACTTTAAGTGCGTTCTTTTGCTTTAAAATTTAAAATAGCATCATCGTTAACGCGATTTAATGGATAATAAACAGCTTCGTTTTCTTTAAATGGCTGGTTGCTAATCGCATTGTAAGCACTGATCATTGACCAACGAGGTTCGGCAGCGCGGTTTTGATTTGATTTATGCAGTAAATTACAGTGGAAAAACAGTACATCACCTGGTTCAAGTTCTACATTTATAAGTTCATGGTACTTCATTGCTTCTTCTACAAACTCTAAACAGGCGCCTTTTTGGTCACCGGTTTTACTGTGATCCAATCGTCCCAAATGATGTGAGCCTTTAAGTACTTGCAAGCAACCATTTTCTTGCGTCGCTTTATTTATGGCGACCATACAGCTAATTGATTTTGGATAAAGCATGTAATTATCACGATGCCAGTAGCCAAAATCTTGGTGCCATTCCCAGGCGCCACCTACAAATGGTTCTTTCATCATAATTTTAGTGCTGGTGTGGTACACCTCTTCGCCAATAAGTGTTTCGCATACTTCAATTAAGCGACGACCGCGAGAAAACATACTGTATAAATCGTCGCCTGTTTTTTGCCATAAACAGACTTTACTTACAGCGCCATCGGCGTCTTTTTTGTCCCATGCTCGTTCATAGAGTGTATCGTCATTAAAAGCAGTTTGTTGTAGTAGCTCAATTTCATCAGCGCTGTAGTAATTTTTGACAATAATATAACCATCACGGTGAAAATCAGCTATTTGTTGTGGTGTTAAATAAGTGTGTGACATAAATGTAGTTCCATTTTTCTATTTATTTGTTTATTGTTGACAATATTTGATCGGTTATGCATTTAGGTCAAGTTTAATTTATATAAAAATACTGCATTTATATATGAATTGATTTTTATTCGCTATGTGCTTGATTGTAAGTAAGTAAATTGTTTTTTGTAGTCAAAAAAATTTTTAAATTTATATATAAAGATACAAGTTATTTTAGATTGAAATTCAAACAAAGGACATCTATGAACGATAAGTCAAAAGCAAAATATGCAGTGCCCGCTTTAGATAAAGGTTTGGATATATTAGAGTTTTTAGCTCTAAATAACGCACTTTGTACGCAAAGTGAAATAGCATCTGGTATTTCTAGAACACCTAATGAGGTATACAGAGTGCTCGTGGGCCTTGAAAAGCGTGGCTATTTAGTTCGCTCACTGGAGTCGGGCAGATATTATCTGTCGTTAAAGCTTTATAATTTATCACGAAGTATCTCCCCTATGGATAATGTACTGCAATCGGCATTACCGCATATGGAAGATTTGGCTGTAAATAGTGGGCAGTCTTGCCATTTAAGTATGTTGTATCAAAGCCAAGCAATGGTTGTTGTGCAAGCGCGTAGCAAAAGTCCAATGCATTTAAGTATTGCAGAAGGGGCTTTATTTACGCTGAGTAGTTCTAGTGCAGGTAAAGTACTTTTATCAAACAGTAATGACGAAGTGCGCCAGATGCTTATTGAACACGATGAAACGTATAGTGCTTATGAAAATGAATGTCATCAGTTATTGAACGAGCTCGATTTAATTAAAGAGCAAGGATACCTTGTACAAAATAACCCACTGATCGCTGGTGTACACGACTTTAGCGTATTAATAGGTAAGCCTAATGCAAAATTAATAGCCGCACTTACCATTTCGTCTTTTGATTCAGCACTTAATACTTCTTCAAATAAGCAATGTGTTATTGATGAACTTAAAAGCACAGCGCAAAAAATTACATCATTATTGGCGCGCTAAACTTAGTTTTAGCGCTTAAGTATTAACTCGCGCCTAGGAGGAACCAAGGATAGCGGTTGTTTGGCATTTATGCTGCGTTGCGACACAACACAGGCTCTGCATTGCCTAAAAGTCAAACATACTGCTGCAAATTCAGCCTCGAAAGATAAATTTAAATATCCTTATGGCTCAATATGTCGATAAACCTCTTAACCAGCGCCGTGAAAAATTAACTTTTATACCGCCTTTTTAGCTCACTAAATATTTATTCCCACTCATTCTTGAGCGAAAACTAAACGTTATTTGTAAAATAAATGGTCAATTTGTTTGACTTGGTTAGTTAAATTCCATTACTGTAAAGTTAATTGTTAACAATGTTATTTTAACAATTATAGTGCCCATAGATAACCTGCTAATGGTTAAAAGTTATAAACACAATATTTAGGTGCAATAATGACTAACACACAATTCAAATTAAATGCGATTTGCGCGGCAATGCTGATAACTTCTCCAGTAAGTTACGCCGCACAGGAAAACGAGACAACTGTACAAAGTGATGTTGAAGTTATCCAAGTAACAGGTATCAGAAGCGCATTAAGTAAATCTGCTTCAATAAAGCAAGATTCATCAGGCGTCGTAGATGCTATATCAGCAGAGGACATTGGTAAGTTACCTGATACTAACTTAGCTGAATCGCTGCAACGTATTAGTGGTGTATCAATCGACCGTGCAAACAATGAGGGCAACCAAGTTAGTGTTCGGGGTTTTGGTCCTGGCTTTAATTTAGTAACCTTAAATGGTCGTCAAATGTCAAACTCTTCGGTTTTACAAGAAGCGGGAGTTTCTCGCAGCTTTAACTTTAGAGAAATCGCGGCTGAAAGTGTGTCGGGTGTATCAGTTTATAAAACGGGTAAAGCTAATGTAGCCTCAGGCGGTATTGGCGCAACCATTAATATAAATACAGCAAAACCATTTGATTTTGACGGTTTTAAAGCATTTGCAAATGCAAAGGCAATTAAAGACACCAGCTCAGAGAAATCAAACGTAACACCAGAAATTTCGGGAATGGTTAGCCAAACATTCGCTGATGATACGTTTGGTGTTTTACTTGCGCTGTCGCATTCAGAGCGAGAAAGTGGCCGAGAGCGCGTAGGCACATCGCAAGGTTGGGTACGTAACCGAGCAAATGCTGCCGGTATTGATAGCAGTGCAATTGATACCACAGTTAATCCAACGGGTACTTATTGGGTACCTTGGACGCCAGAAATGGAGCGCTTTGAAACTAAGCGAGAACGCCAAAATGCGCAGTTGGTTTTACAGTATGCTCCTAGTGACAACTTAACGGCTACACTTGATTACACTTTATCGCGCTTTGAAGAAATGAGTAACACAAATAAAATGGCATTTTGGTTCGATAACCCAACAGGCACCGCCGATGAAAATGGCACTTTAGTCGATATTAAAAATGCAAATGATGAGTTGAATTTTTGGGCGTGGGAGCTTTACGAAGAAAAAGAAAACGATTCATTAGGCTTAAATTTAGCGTGGCAAGCAAGCGATTCATTGAAACTTACGTTTGACGCTCATAACTCTACATCACACTCAAACCCAGATGGTGATACAGCTGAAACAATTGCAAATTTAAAGAATGTCCCAGGTTCGGTTAAATCCATCAATGCTAACTTCTCTGGTGATATTCCGAGTATTGGGGTTGATGATTCAACATTGGCGGGTGGGGCTTACAACCCAGCTAATATTGTGTCAGATTTATATCAGCGCCGTGGCTATGAAATGAAAAATACCATTAAGCAGTATCATGCAAGTGGGCAATGGGAGAATTTGAAGAGTGGGGCACTCAGCGCTATAAATTTTGGTGTAATGTATACCGATTATCAAATTGATACTTATCTTTCTGAGCAGTTCTCATTTGTGGATATTTCTCTAGACAACCTAGGGCTAACCTTTGATGAACAAGGTGACTTTGCTGATGAGTTTTCAGGTTCGGATCAGCTATTTCCATTTATTCCACGTTACAGTGCCAACGATTTTGTAGATATTGTCAGAGATGAAGGATTATTTATTGAGCCAAATATTTCTACAAATGGGGTTGAGGAGCAAACGCTCGCGATATATGTATCATTTGATCTTAAAACCGAATTTAATGATATTCCAATTGATATGAATGTCGGTGTGCGCTACGAAGACACCGATGTAACAGGTTATTCAGTCAAGCCTGGGGTTGTTGCTTTTAACTATCGTCATGCTGAAGAGCTTCGCCCTGTATTTGCTGCAACAGCAACACCGCAGGAGCTTGAAGGTGGTTATACACGTGTATTACCAAACTTTGATATAAGCGCCGACTTAGATGACGGCTTTAAAACTCGTTTTTCATATAGTCGTACATTAGCTCGTGCAGGTATTGGTGGTATGTTCCCATCAACTACCATTAACGCCCGTCCTGAAGGACCGTTTAATGCATCGCAAGGTAACCCTAACTTATTGCCAATTACGTCAGATAACTTTGATTTTTCAGTTGAGTGGTATGGAGACGACGGAAGCTATGCATCAGTTGGTTACTTTAAAAAGTTTGTTGAAAACTTCATTGGTGCAGGCGTAGTGCAAGGTACGCTAAATGATGTAAATGGCGAGCCGTTACGCGATCCAAGTGTTAACCCCCGCCCTGGTTGTCCTGATAGTTCAGATACACCTAACCCAGCATGTTTAAGCCAAGCGTCAGACCCGATTGTTACATTTGATATTGCAACGCCAGATAATCTTCAAAATCGTGAAGTAGATGGTTGGGAATTAAATGCGCAGTACATGGTGCCTGATACAGGCTTTGGCGTGGTTGCTAATTATACGATAGTGAATAGCGATGAATCGTTTAAACCGTATGATTTTGACCAAACAATTGCACTAGCAGGACTAAGCGATTCAGGTAATTTGGTCGGCTTTTACGAAAACGATGATTACCAAGTACGTTTAGCCTATAACTGGCGCGATGATTTCTTACTGTCTTTGGGAACTGAGCCTACATTTACAGAGGCGTATGGTCAGCTAGATTTTAGTTTTAATTACACCATTAACGACACCTTGGGTGTTAGCTTTGATGCACTTAATTTAACGAATGAAACAACACGCCGCCATGGTCGTTTTGCAGAGCAATTAGTATCTGCTGAGCAATATGGTCCGCGCTTTAGCATTGGCTTAAGTGCTAAATGGTAAGTTAGTTTATTGACAAATAATACAAAACGACAGCTCAGCGCTGTCGTTTTGCTTTTTAACTAACGAGGTTGCTATGAACGATGATATTAAATCAATAGTAATAGTTGGCGGTGGAACTGCAGGATGGCTAAGTGCAGGAATAATTGCGGCGTATTTGCAAAAACATCACAGCAAAAAAATAAATATAACGCTGTTAGAGTCCTCAGATATTCCTACAGTTGGCGTTGGCGAAGGAACTTGGCCTACAATGCGCAGAACCCTTAAAGACATGGGTATTCGTGAAACTGAATTTATAAAAAAATGTAATGTATCGTTTAAGCAAGGTGCTAAATTTGCTAAGTGGGTAACCGGAGAAAATGATGATTACTATTATCACCCGCTTGAGCTACCTACGGGTATGTTTGAAAATAATTTAGCCACCAGCTGGCTTAATATTAATAACGCACAACCTCCTTTTGCCCAGTATGTAAGTGCGCAGCAGTCAATATGCGAAAGTGGATTAGCTCCCAAACAAATCACCACACCCGAATTTAGTGCAATAGCAAATTATGCTTATCACTTGGATGCAGGCTTATTCGCTACATTTTTAAAAAACCACTGCATTGATAATCTTAATGTTAAACACATTGTAGGCACTGTCGTCGGTGTAAACAATTGCACAAATGGCGATATTAAAAGCGTTAGCCTTAATAATAAAATAGAGATAGCTGGGGATCTATTTATCGATTGCAGTGGCTTTAAATCGTTATTACTAGGTGAGAACTTAGGGGTGGGGTTTAAATCTTGTAAAGATGTATTATTTGCTGATAGTGCGCTTGCCATACACATGCCATACAAAGATGACGAACCAATATGCTCGCATACTTTATCTACAGCACAAACATCGGGCTGGATTTGGGATATAGGATTACAAACACGCCGTGGAATAGGGCATGTGTACTCTAGTAAACACATTAGTGATGAAGATGCTAAGCAGCAATTATTTGATTACTTAAATATTAATAAAGATCAGCAAAGCGAATACAAAGTTAAAAAGCTTAGTTTCGAACCAGGGCATCGTGAAAAATTTTGGCATAAAAACTGTGTCGCAGTAGGCCTCTCAGCTGGTTTTTTAGAGCCACTGGAAGCCTCCGCTTTATTACTGATAGAAATATCAGCCAATTTTGTTGCGCAGCAATTTCCGGCCAATAGGCATGTAATGAATATAACCGCGCAGCGTTTTAACCGTACATTTAGCTACCGATGGGAGCGAATAATCGACTTTTTAAAGTTGCATTATATGTTGAGTAAACGAACCGACAGCCCATTTTGGCAAGCGCACTGTCATCAAAATACTATTCCACAAAGCTTAAAAGATAACTTATCACTTTGGGAATTTCATACACCAAGCGATAACCACTTTGATCATTCACAAGAAGTGTTTCCAGCAGCAAGCTATCAATATGTGATGTATGGCATGGGGTTTACAGGCTCAAGCGAACTGTATGGCAACTCAGAAAGTTATTTTAAAAAGGCCATTGCGCTTGTTAATAACAACCAGCAATACACCCAAAAATTACTTAATAAATTACCTACCAATAAAGCATTATTAACGCAAATTAATCAATTTGGTATGCAGCAAATATAGTTAAAACATAAGAGCGACACACTATGACAAACTCAGTATTACTCGATAAAAATACACATAAGCACACTCGTATTAAAACTGAACGCGGTACACAATACGGCGAAGCAGTAAACTACATTCCGGTTATTGCTGATGAGCTTGCTCAACTTGCATTAGACTACCCAGTCTATTTTATGAAGAACAATCAAACTGGCCAGTTTGAACTATATGCTTTAACTGGCTTTGATGAGGGGCAAAACTTATTTTTACAAAATGATATATGGCATGCCACATACGTACCTTTACACTTACAGCGACAACCATTTAAGTTAGGAATAGGAAATAAACTTACTAACAAGACCGAGCAAACAGATCTCGCTGTTACAATTAACGAACAACACCCAAGAGTAAATAATAGTGAGGGAACACGGTTATTTAACGAAACAGGGGAGCCAACCACATATTTAAATAATGTTAGTGAGCAATTGATAAAGCTTATGCATGGCGGCGAACGTACAACCGCTTTTATCAATACCTTACTAAAACACGATTTAATTGAAGCAATACAGCTAAACATCACTAAACCAAATGGCAAAACACAAGGCTACAATGGCTTGTATTCTATTGCCGCAGATACACTACAGCAACTACCTGCAGAAGCACTAAACGGCCTGCACTCAATGGGTTATATACAAGCTTGTCATCTAATCTTATGTTCAAGCGGGCATGTTAAAAAATTAGTAAAATGGTTACATTGCAGTGATTGAACAGTAGTGTTGTTTATGTATTTCTATTAGCGTAATTTGATCATTAAACTATTTTTAAAAGGAATTTGTATGATTAAGCTAACTCTATTTTTAGCTACGACGTTAAATGTAAATACAGCCTCGTTTGAAGAAGATATGGTAACTGCATTACTTGAAAGAACAACACATAACGTTACCTACGATGGGTCTTATCGCTCAATAACTTACCCTGGTGGGGATGTACCAAAGAATACTGGTGTGTGCACAGATGTTATAATTAGATCATATCGTCAATTGGGTGTTGATTTGCAAAAGCGTGTTCATGAGGACATGGTAAAAAACTTTGAGCTATATCCCTCTAAGCGTATTTGGGGTTTAACCAAACCTGATAAAAATATAGATCACCGACGAGTCCCTAACCTGCAAGTATATTTTAAACGGCATGGACAAGAGCTTACTAAATCTAATAACGCGAGTGACTACAAGGCAGGCGATATCGTCACGTGGATGCTGCCAGGTAATTTGCCGCACATTGGTATGGTTATTAAAGAGCAAGATACACGTTCTGGTAGTCCGTTAATTGTACATAACATTGGGCGAGGGCCTGAAAAAAGCGATATCCTTTTTGCCTATAAAATTACAGGACATTATAGATTCTTGCCTAAAAAGCACACAAATTCATTTAATTAAGTAATCTATTTTTTAGGCAATAAAATGGCATTGTTAATAAGGTGTGAATTTTGTATCTTGGTTGTTAAGTTCTAAGTGTGAATTTTGCTTATGTAATTCTGTATTTGGGTAATAGATAATTACTATATTACATAAGTTTCTCTTTTACAGAGGTAAAACCTACTTTAACTGCTTAAAAAATTGATAACCTTCTGCATTTTTCAGCTTTTTAGTAAAGCTCATTCCTAAGCTTTTTAGTAAAGCTCATTCCTAAGCTTTTTAGCTTTACTGCATTATTATATGTGCTGATTTTGGATTTTAACTCACTTATAGCTTGCGCTGTTGAGCCTATACTATCTAGCGCTAAAAAATACAAATAGGCGTATTGCACGTTGCTATTTTCAAGTGCCATTGCGTGTTTAAACGAGTCAACAGCAGCGAGTTTGTTACCGTTTCTAATAAGCGCCATACCGTTTGCATAATGTAGCGGCGCAGAGGTAGCTACTGCTGTTAAACCATTATTAAGCACGCTTTGCATTTTTTCTGTTTGGCCAAGTCGGTAATAAATGTCGGCTAGATTTACATAATTTGCATCAAAGTAAGGGTCAACGCTAATGCCATTTTGTAACGATTCAATGGCGCCGTTTATGTCTTGCTTGTTGAGCGCGAGCATACTTTGATTAATGTTACCTTCACCGCGCCATGTATTTACGTTATTAGCGTGTGCAAGCTCTATAATTGATTGATTAAGCCCATTTAACTGCGCTGTTGTTTGGCTTAGGTTTTGCGCTGCAGCAACACGCACCGACTTTAATTTGTCGGTTAATAGTTGCTTATAGCTTTTTAAGCGCTCTGCTTCGGGCAGCAAAAAGCCTACTTTAGCAATCGCCAAACGAATAAGCGGAAGCGGTGAATTAACCCAACTTTTTACTGTGGCATCGTTAAGCTCAGCTCCTGAATTGCCTAAATAAGCAATTGCACTGGCGCGATCTATTTCGTTTAACGAAAAGTCATTAATTAAGCGCATATGTGCATTTTGCGATATGGCTTTGAGTGAGCGTAACTCAAGCATACTGTGCTCACTTGCACTTAATGCCGGTGCTTTACCATGCCATTTTTTAAGTGTGCTTGCTGCCCATTCGTTTGTTTGACCGTCGTGGCATTGCACACACGCATTGGGTGTATCGTATTTTATTGATATATTAGGTCGCGGAATTTTAAAGCTATGGTCGCGCCTGTCATCAACGCCCATGTACCTAGTTGTGGGCATATGGCAATTAACACATTGCGCACCGGTAGATTGTTCTTTATGACGATGATGCTCGGGCTTGTTGTATTCACTGGCACTATGGCATTGTAAACACAATCCATTCGTTTTTGTTTTAACTTTCATAGTGTGTTTATCGTGGCAGTCAACGCAGTTAACACCGGCTTTGTACATTTTACTTTGTGCAAAAGAGCCAAATACATACACTTCTTCTTTAATTTGGCCATCGGCGTGATACAAATTAGGTTCTAAAAATGAAGGACTAAATTGGTCCAAAAACGCTTGGTTGTTATCAAAACCATCAGTAAGCGGGCTTCTAAGCGAGTGGCACGCATAACAGCCTTGCATAAAGCTGTTATCGCGGGGCTCACCTTGCCAAGTAGCAATTTTATTATCGCCGATAATTTTCCACTGCGACATATTGGTTGGGCTTGTTTGAGCTGCCTTTATGTTTTTTTTAGTTTTATGTTCGTCCGTTATATCGTTGTGGCAAGATTTACAGCCCACATTTATATTTGAAAAGTGCGTATCAAAGTTTTCTTTTTCAGTATTGTAATTACGCTTTAAATTATCCGAATGGCAATCGGCGCACATACCGTTCCAGTTTTGTAGAGGTTGTAGCCAATGTAGACGGTCGTTTGGTTTCACATCTTCGTTAGCGTAGTTGGCATACCATCGTTGGCCGCCTTGGTTTTTAGGACGGCTATCCCATGCAAAAGGAAATACTTGGTACTTACCTTCTTCAACTTCAATTAAATACTGTTGCAGCGGATCAAAGCCAAATACATAACTTACGGTGTACGTTTTTTTAGTGCCTTGCTCGGTTAAATCAACTAAAAAGGCATCTTTTTCTTTATAGAATACGGCTTTTTGGGAAAAGTGGGTCGCCGTTACATTACTAAAATCACCAAGCACGGTATCTTTATTGGCTAAAGCCATTGAGCTGGCATGGTCTGATTGTTTCCAATCGCTGGTTTGTTTTTGATGACAAGATTGGCACTCATCGTTTGCACTAGCTGAAAAACAGCTACATAAAAAAAGAATAGCAAAGAGGCTCTTTATTATATTTATCATTTTGGACTCGATCCATAGTCTTTATTTATATTAGCAAGTATTAAATTCTCGCTTGAGATTTATTCATGTATTTCATTGCAATCAACAGAGCTTGTCTTGGTAATAGTTGAAAAGTGAGACTCGCCGTTATCAAGCCCTGTATAACTAAAATAGTTATTTTTAAGTGAAACTTTATAATATTAGTGGTTTTATTTACATATTTATTGGTGCTTTAAATCCTGATCACACTTGCAACCCTTATCAAATACCCTATTCCTCGTGATTTGAAATAGTACGACCCTTAATCTTAATTAGTTCGAATTGGAGATTTATATTGACCATTAATAAAAGCATGATTGTCAACCGTTAACAATAACAAAAAGACATCAATTATTAAACTTCATTAGCATTAATATTTAAGAGTAATTAGATGTTAGATAACACAGCGATGCAGCTTTATAAGTTATTAAGTTACATCGATATAATGACCTTAGGCATAAACGCTAATAGTCGGGTATAGCTGACTAAATTGTAAAATTCATTTTTGTATATAAGTGAGACATAACTAAGGTCATAACTTCACTGGTCGTTGACATTTTTGAGTGTCATCGTCGAGTAATTGTTTGTTTCATTGAGGGGAGTATTTTGCAAAAATCGTCGACATCGACATCGACATTGACATCGAAAACTAATTCAACAGTTTTAATCATGCCTATTCCTTGTTTATCCAATCACTCTTGAGCGAAAGTTCGGAGCTCGGGACAGGCACTTAGTTCAATTTCTTAAACAAGATTCAGCTTAGTTAATTTATTACTACTGACTTTAAATTCGATTTGCAGTGGCGTTGATTAAGCATAAAGTTTATTTCATCACTTGATATTATGTTTTACGGCTTTAATTGCTGCGGCGCTATCTTGTGCTTTTAGTGCTTCTAAAATAGCGCGATGCTCGTTTACACATTCAGAGCTTGAGGTGATGCGTTTATAATTTAAACGCATACGCATGACATACGGGTACCAAATATTAACTAACTCTTCACCACCCGCTTGATAAATTAAATATTGGTGAAATGATATATCGATTTTAGTTACTTCGGTGTAATCTTCGCGGTCGAGGGCATCTTGCAGTGAGACTAAAATACTTTCAAGTTCAGCAATGTTTTGATCAGTTAAATTACCGTTTAACTCAGTGATTGCGTACTCTTCAATGCTGCGACGAAGTTTAATCATTAAACGTTGTAGCTTAGGCTCTAGTACGCTGTTGACTGATGCGCCGCAATTATTTCGCGAAATCAACAGACCTTCTTTTGTTAACTGCAAAATCACATCTCGAATTGGACCTCTGGAGAGACCAAAGCGCTCAGCCAGCTCTTTTTCATTTAACTTAGTTTGTGGTGGCATTTCACCAGAGATTATATCTGAACGTAATTGTTCAGCGATTTGATCTTTTACAGACAAAATTTTTGTTGCTCTGTTACCAGCCATATTTATTCCTAGATTTAATTTACTTTATGTGACCTTAGCTACGGTTAAAAAATAGTCGTTATTCGAGTTAAGATCATGTACTTATCTCAGTGTATATAAAAAAAGGAATGGTCTATTGTTAACACATTACAACAGACCAATAAATGTACAATTAAATGATGAATGTGCAATTATTTTTTAAATCGTCGCTCATACATAGACTCATTCATCGCTTTAGCGGCTTCAATCATTTCAATGTAGGGTCTATCAGTGACACTTATAAAGCCTACGTTATAATTTTCGCCATCGTAAGCTCTGCCTGTAATCGGAGAATCTATATACTGAAACCAATGAGCACCTATAAAGTAGGGGTTGTCGATCACTGAGTTCATATAATCGGTATACATATTTGCTCTGTCTTGTTGATTAGCAGCATGTATTAACCCAGGATGAAATAATCCTGAATCAGATGAACCAACATGAAACTCACCAATTATAGCGGGTTTGTCAAATTGTGATAAAAACGCCCACTTGTCATCCCTTAGACCTTCTTTGTATGCGTTAAAACTTATTACATCAACATATTTAGCCGAGGTTTTAACAACTTCTATAGGCATGCCCCAATCAGGAAAACGCGCACCTAAATACATATGATTTGGTAGGTATTTATCCATAGCGGCATTTACCACACTAAAGTACTTATCAGCATAGGCGGTGAGTAATATAGAAAAATCGACAAGCTGCTCTTCATTTTTTATATCAACCGTTACACCTTTGTCAAACTCAACCCATGAGGCTAAGTTTAAGTGCCATACCTTATTAAGTTTAGCGACATCAGTATATTTTTCTTTCATTAAGCGAGAAAATTCAGCTTTAGTAGGCACTGTTTTAGCATCACGGCCTAATGTGTTTATTACAATACCATAATGGCTTTTAACAGAATCAGGGCGGCCAAAGCTTTTTCGTTATCAATGAATACACCTACTGCCCAAGGCGAATTTTTAACTTCTTTTGCAACAACACTAACGGTTTCGTTAGCACGCACTGTAAATTCAGGGTCGAATACATCCGGCATGGCTCCCCAAAAATCGTTGCCGCTTGATACGGTTTTAAAATCACCTATAATCCAACCATTGGCAAAATAGGGCACTTTTTGATTATCGTAGTAGCTCGGATCTGTCCAGTTGCCTAATGAACTAAAGCCCCATGTAATCATTCTATCGAGGGTAACTTCTCGCCATTTTTGCATGTAATCTGCATTATTTTGACCATATTTGCGTTCTAAATTAGCAGCGTAGAAGCTATATGTTTCACCGTGTTCTAACGGACCCGAATGCGCACTTTTACGATAGCCAAAATGTTTACCGAGTGGATCGCTATAATCAGGTAGCCATTCAAATAAATTTTTACGCACTTGTGACGCTACAAAGCGGCTTTTAAGCGCTTCTTTATTTACTTGGTTTAAACCTTTTGAATCCTCAGGTGTTACACCGGCATCAGCTGGTTTAGCTAACAACGCTTGATCAAAATCGTAACCCGTCAGTGTTGTTGAGTTTGCAAGACGAATAATATCAATGCCAGTTGCAAGATATAAATAGCCATCAGGGTCGACTAATGACCATTTATCGTTGTATTTAGCCGTTCTAAAATAACCAGTCGCTTCTAATTTTGGACCTTTTGCCCAGCCACCAAAGCGTGAGCGATTAGTAGGGCGTTTAGAAAGTAACTGTGTTGCTTCTTGTTTTTTGTCGCTCAATAGCTCGGCTTCTGAATGTACTTTCCCTGCAAATTCTTGTTTTGCATTTTGGCCAAATTCATCAACAATTTTGGTTAAAAAAGCGGTATTAAATTGAGGGTTTTTACGAAGTGAAATAGATTTTATTGCCAGCTCTTTGTCATGTAATGTACTTTGCACGCTAATTGCTATTTTAGCGATGCCTTTTAAGTTGAGATTTTTTTACCCCACATAGAAATAAACTGTACCTCATCAGACTCCCACGTATCTGGGTTAGAGCGAAGACCAGAAGTAAAGTTAAGTTCTACATTTTCTTTGCCATCGGGCGTTGCAAGGTCGTGGCCGTCAAGTTTTGCGTAATACGTGTTGTATCCACCTACCGGCACATTAACGCTACGCGTATAGTTAGCACCGTCAATATCGGAGATATCTAAATAAATTTGTACAGAGTGTGTTCCCGGGTTTGCCAATTCAAAGGCAAGATTGAAATCATTAAATTCACTCCAATCCCAAGGTTTTTCCGGTGAAAAAACAATACTAGCGTACGAGTTTTTCTTAGATTGAAACTGTACATTTAAAACCGAGTTTTCATTTTTTACTATAGCGGAATTACTTTGGTAATCAACAGACGTCGCTGTATGGTGAGTGTCATCTGCAAATAAATACATTAATGTATTAGTAGATTTAATCTGTACGGCATCTGTTGTGGGGCGATCAACTTTAACGTCTTCTTGATTACAGGCACTTAACGCAAGCAAGAGCGATGTGAGGAGTATGTTCTTTTTATATGTCATTGCTGTTTAACCTTTAATTACAATTTAACATACCATACATTAAAAAAACAAATTTGAAAATTGTTAACAATGTGCAATTTTAACTTTTTAGAATGTACACCAGTAAGGTAATGATTTTATTTAATTATTTTTTTATATTTATTACAAAACAAATGAACATAAAGTAACGTTCTTTAAAATATAGGTTGCAAGTATATTAATTTTAAAATACTCTCGAAATCACACCCATGGTTAATTGTTAACAATATATAATTTAGCACAACCCCTTACTTTATTCTCTACATAAAGTAACACACAATAACAACAAAGTTGGATTGAAGTATGAATGGTAGTAAACGTAATGTGTTTTTCTTTGCATTTATTGTCGCCTTTGGTGGCTTTATATTTGGATTAGACGCTGCTCTTATTTCAGGTACGGTTCGTTTTGTATCGGCAGAATTCAATTTATCAGACATTCAAATTGGCACAGTCGTGAGTGCACCTGGTTTTGGTGTGCTATTTGCTTTAGTCATTACCGGTTACATATGCAATATGTTTGGCCGAAAAAATACTTTAATAGGCATTGCGTTTATATACATACTGTCGGCAATTGCATCGGTTTTCGCGCCAAGCTACGAGCTATTAGTTGCTGCTCGTTTTATAGGTGGATTAGCATTCACGTCTTTATCGGTCGCTGCTATGTATATAGGTGAAGTTGCACCGTCTAAGTACCGTGGTAAATTAGTGTCTATGATTCAAATAAATATTGTTGTTGGATTATCCGCAGCGTATTTTGCTAACTACTTACTTGTTGATTTAGCTCACAGTAATTTTGAGTGGGTAACACAGTGGAATGTGCAAGATAATTTATGGCGCTGGATGCTAGGCGTTGAGATTATTCCTGCTATTTTATGGTTTTTATTATTATTTACTATTCCTCAAAGCCCGCGTTGGTTAGTTATGAAAGGCAACGAAACACGCGCTATAACTATCTTGCATCGTTTAAATAAAAATACTGAATTGGCCCAAGAGCAACTTAAGAGTATTAAAGAGAGCTTGGTTGATTACAGCGAAACAGGTGGGTATTTTTCTTCATTTAAACAACTACTCGAAAGTCGTGTTCGCGCCGCTGTCATTATTGCTTTTACTATTGCTATTGTGCAGCAAGTGACGGGGATTAACGCCATAATGTTTTATGCTCCAACGGTGTTTGAACAACTGGGAGTCGGCACTGATGCGGCTTTTTTTAACGCTGTTTTAATTGGTTTAGTCAGTATTGTATTTACTGTGGTAGCTATTGCTTTGATAGATAAGTTAGGGCGCAGACCCCTTGTTATTTGGGGATTAGCAGCTGCAACAATTAGTTTGTTTATGTGTTATTTAGGCTTTAGCCAGGCAGAGTATAGTTTGTCGGCTGAAGATATAGCCTCGTTTTCAGCGTTAAACTCTATTACAGGACTGGAGCACATAATTGGTACTGTGTATCACAGTGATATTGAATTTAAGCAAGCACTAGCGAGCGTACTTACTGCTTCGCAACAGCAATTATTTGAAAGCGATTTAATTTCACGCGCAGCAACTATAAACGCGCCACTTATATCATTTGGTATAGCGGGCTTTATTGCAGCCTTTCACTTTTCGATTGGGCCAATTATGTGGGTGATATTTTCTGAAATATTCCCGACTCGTATTCGAGGTGTGGCCATTCCTACCTTCGCATTTATTGCCAGTGTAATTAGCTATTTTGTTCAGCAGTTTTTCCCATGGCAGCTAAGTAATTTAGGCGCTGCAAACATCTTTTTACTTTATACCGTATCGGGTGTTGCCGGCTTTGCATTGCTATTTAAGTTTATGCCAGAGACTAAAAATAAATCGATAGAAGAAATTGAAGTCTACCTAGAAGGCCTACACACTAAAAAAGTACAGGAGGGTGTGTGAGTACTTTACTCGCTATTGGTGAATGTATGGTCGAGCTAGTACCAACAGGTATTAGCGAATGCAAGCAGTCTTTTGCGGGCGATACTTACAATGCTCTTGTGTATGCAAAGCGTTTTGCAAACACACTAAATTGCGCGCTATTTACAGCTGTAGGTAGCGACGTACTGAGTGCCAATATGCTCAAATGTTGGCAACAAGAAGGTATTAGCACGCAAAACGTGATTACAACAGCAGACTATAACGTGGGTATTTACGCTATTTCAACGGATGCTGATGGTGAGCGAAGCTTTGATTATTGGCGTAATCAATCAGCAGCGAAGCATATGATGAGTTTATATACTCAAAAGCCATTTAATTTAGGTTTGAAAGAATCAGACTGGGTGTTTTTCAGTGGCATTAGTTTAGGTATTTTAGATGATGAATCTAAACAAGGTTTACTCACATTATTAGCTGATTTAAAAAAACAAGGCTGCACAATTGCGTTCGACCCTAATTATCGCGCGCGTATGTGGCAATCAAAAAGCCACGCTATTGAATGGCTAGAGCGTGCTTATGCGCTTAGTAATGTAGTTTTACCAGGTCTTGATGATCACCGTGTGTTATTCGGTCATTCAAGCAGTGCAGAGATTGTTAAGTACTGTACACAATTTGATATCGACGAAATTGTTATTAAAGCTGGTAGTGCCGGGATGCAGGTTTATTGCAAAGATGATCTTAAAGCGTCATGTCCGTTTACACCCGCTGCAAAGCAAGTTGACAGTACAGCGGCTGGCGACTCATTTGCCGGAACCTACTTAGCCGCCAGAATGTGCGCACAAACCCCTCAAAATGCATTAGAAATGGCTGACAGTGTTGCCTCACAAGTTGTGCAGCATCAAGGCGCGATTTTACCTCTTGACGTATACCAGTCGCTAAATATAAGCCTAGGTAAGTAAGGAATTAACATGTCTGATAAAAAATTAAGTTTAGCAAGTAAGCGTGCAATAGAGCGTGGCTACGATAAATATGGCCCGCAGTGGCTGACAGAATTTGATGTGGAACCGTTGCTGGGTGATTTTGCCTATGAAGAAGGAGTTATACGTCGCGATCCTTCATCTGTTTTATACATTGATGGTGTTTATCATTGTTGGTACACCAAAGGTGAGGGGGAAACAGTTGGTTTTAATGCACAAGACTCAAGTGCAAAAGTGTTTCCTTGGGATTTAACGCAAGTTTGGCATGCAACGTCAAAAGACAGCATAACGTGGCAAGAACAAGGGGTCGCTGTGAGTCGAGGCGACGCTGGTAACTATGACGATCGCGCTATTTTTACCCCTGAAGTATTTGCGCATCAAGGTAAGTATTACTTGGTGTATCAAACGGTACAAACACCGTACACCAATCGCCAATATGAGCATATTGCTATAGCGCATTGCGATACCCCTTTTGGTCCTTGGATTAAATCACCTGAACCTATTGTTAGCCCAAGTAAAGATGGTCAATGGCACGGTGATGAAGATAATCGCTTTGCAGTAACAGCTAAAGGTAGTTTTGATAGCCATAAAGTACACGATCCGTGTTTGGTGTTTTTTAATAACAAATTTTACTTGTATTACAAAGGTGAGACCCAAGGTGAGGGAATGAACTTTGGTGGTCGTGAAATCAAACACGGTGTTGCTATTGCTGATGATGTATTAGGGCCTTATGTTAAATCGCCTTACAACCCTATTTCTAATAGCGGTCATGAGGTCGTTGTTTGGAATTACAAAGGTGGTATTGCTAGTTTGCTAACAACCGATGGCCCTGAAAAAAATACTATTCAATTTGCTCAGGACGGTATTAATTTTGAAATTATGGCGCATATAAAAGGCGGTCCAGAAGCAATTGGCTTATATAGACCTGCACAAGGGTTTGATCAAAACACAGCGCCAGGCATTAGTTGGGGCTTGTGCCATAAATACGATGTCAGTTGGAACTGGAACTATATTTGTCGTTTTACTCCTCGTAAGCAAGTGCTCGACGCCGGTACCTTTCAAAACAGTAACTAGGGAAAGTAAACAATGAGTGAGCAACAAAATCAATTTGACCCGTCAGAGCATCCACATCGGCGTTTAAACCCATTATTAAATGAATATGTGTTGGTGTCGCCACACAGGGCTAAACGCCCATGGCAAGGTCAAGAAGAAAGTGTAGATATTGAGGTTAAACCAGAATACGACGAAAGCTGCTTTTTATGTAAAGGCAATACGCGTATCAACGGCGAAGTAAATCCAGATTACAAAAACACCTTTGTGTTTACTAATGACTTTGCCGCCTTGCGTGAAGGTGTGCCTGATGTGGAGCAAACCGATCCCCTATTTAGCATGCATACAGAGCGTGGCACTGCGCGTGTTATTTGTTTTTCGCCTAATCATGCAAAAACACTACCAGAGCTCAGTGTTTCGCAAATTACAAATGTAGTAAGCACATGGCAAGAGCAATGCCAAGAGTTATCAAAAACTTACAACTGGGTTCAGGTGTTTGAAAATAAAGGCGCTGTAATGGGATGCTCTAACCCGCATCCACATGGTCAAATTTGGGCACAAAATAAATTACCGAGTTTGGTTGCACGTAAACATACAAACCTTAGTAACTATTATAAACAGTATGGCAGTAGTTTATTGCTCGATTACGCAAAACGTGAGATGGAATTAAATGAACGCGTAGTATGTGTAAACGATGATTGGCTTGTGGTTGTCCCTTATTGGGCTGCATGGCCATTTGAAACACTGCTATTACCTCGGTTTGCGGTTACTCAAATGATAGAGCTGACAGACACTCAACAAAGTACTCTAGCTGAAATTATTAAAAATATAACGACTCGTTACGATAACTTATTTCAGTGCTCGTTCCCTTACTCTATGGGCTGGCATGGCGCGCCTTATGATGGTCAAAGCCACTTATTTTGGCAATTACATGCGCAGTTTTTACCGCCATTACTACGATCAGCCAGTGTGAAAAAATTTATGGTTGGTTACGAAATGATGGCCGAAGCACAGCGTGATATAACACCCGAGCAAGCTGCCACTATTTTGAAGAAACAATCACTAACGCATTATAAAGAGAACACTAAATGAATGTTGAACAAAGCGCACGGTTAGCTTTTTTAAACCACTTTGGACGCGATGCCGACTTTGTTGTCAAAGCCCCTGGGCGTGTTAATTTAATTGGTGAGCACACCGATTACAATGACGGTTTTGTACTGCCTTGTGCCATTGAATACGCTACTTACATTGCAGTGTCACCTCGAACTGACGATGTAGTAAATGTACTTGCACTTGATTGCGATAACCAAACCGACAACTTTTTAGTAAATAAACCGCTTAATAGCCACAGTACGCAAACGTGGAGTAATTATGTTCGCGGCGTAGTTGATGAACTGCAAAAACGAAATCATCAACTCAGTGGCTGCGACATATGCATCACAGGTAATGTCCCGCAAGGAGCTGGTCTTAGCTCATCGGCTGCACTTGAGGTAGGTATTGCTTATGCGTTTAATCATTTATGTGAATTGTTTATTGAACGTAAAGAGATTGCAAAAATAGCACAAGCAGCAGAGAACAACTTTGTAGGGTGTAACTGTGGAATTATGGATCAGCTTATATCGGCGTGTGGTACACAAGGTAAAGCACTAGGGATAGATTGCCGCTCACTTGATTTAGTGGAAGTGAGCATTGACCCTGCTATGACCATTTTAATGATTAATTCCAACGTTAAACGCGGCTTACTCGATAGCGAGTATAACCTTCGACGCGAGCAATGCTATAGCGGCGCTAAAGCTTTTTCAAAGTCAAGTTTACGTGAGGTGAGTATTGAGGAGTATGAATCGCAAAAACATATGCTAAATAAAGACGTTGCTAAACGTGTAGAGCACATTGTTTATGAAAATCTCCGCACCCTTGAAGCTATGCAGGCTTTTACTCATAACGACATAACGAAACTTAGTACATTAATGGCTCAAAGCCATGGCTCTATGCGTGATTTATTTGAAATAACTACACCGCAAATAGACACATTGGTGGATATTATTAGCCAAGTAATACAAAACAATGGTGGTGTAAGAATGACTGGTGGAGGCTTTGGCGGGTGTGTCGTCGCATTTGTACCCAATATACTGGTAAAAGATGTTATTGCTGCTGTTGAGTCGCAATACGAGCGTTTAACAGGCTTGAAAGAGTCTATTTATACCAGCTTACCGTCTGCTGGTGTATCACTCATAAGAACGTGAGGAAAATTCAATGAAAAAAGTACTGGTTACGGGAGGCGCAGGCTATATAGGTAGTCACACTGTTTTAAGCTTATTAAAAGATGGCTATAACGTTGTTGTGATTGACGATTTAAGTAACTCGAGTCGTGAATCGTTAACTCGTGTTGAAGCTTTAGCGCAACGTAAAGTTGAATTTATTCATGCCAGTTTACTTGATTACGATAAGTTATGCGCCGCATTTACAACGCATCAGTTTGATTCGGTCATTCATTTTGCAGGTTTAAAGGCGGTGGGTGAATCAATAGAAAAACCGTTGGAATATTACTACACCAATCTGGTCTCTACGTTAAACCTATGTCAGTGCATGCTCAAATTTAGCGTGAATAAATTAGTATTCAGCTCATCAGCCACCGTTTATGGGCAAGGCGCATCAGTACCTTACACCGAAGATTTACCGCTTGGTCGCGCGGCTAGCCCTTATGGGCAAACAAAAGTAATGATTGAGCAAATACTACAAGAAATAGTGGCTTCTAAGACGGGACTACAAGTTGCAAGCTTACGCTACTTTAACCCAATTGGTGCAGATATTAGTGGTCAAATTGGCGAAGACCCATTAGGTATTCCAAATAATTTAATGCCCTTTATTGCTCAAGTTGCTGTAGGGAAGCGTGAAAAATTAGCTATTTTTGGTGGTGATTACCCTACTGAAGACGGTACATGTGAGCGGGACTATATACACGTTAGTGATTTAGCCAAGGGTCATATTAAAGCTCTTAAATGGCTTGGCGAGCAACACCATAGCTTATATGAAGCATTTAACTTAGGCACTGGCACTCCTTATTCTGTGCTTGGTATCGTAAAAGCATTTATTGAGTATACCGGAGTTGATATTAACTTTGACATTGTAAAGCGCCGCGATGGCGACTTAGCTGCTTTTTGGGCCGATTCATCTAAAGCCAAGGCTATTTTAGGCTGGCAATGTAAATACACCCTTGCAGACATGATGAAAGACACGTGGCGCTGGCAAAGCAATAACCCTAATGGCTACCCAAATGTATAACCTCCTTATGTAAAAACACTGTCTACACAAGGCGTCCTAATTCACACACAATAATAAAGGTGATTAAAATGAAACGCAGAAGTTTTTTAAAGCTCAGCGCCGGCCTACTAAGTTCAAGTATGCTCGGTGGTTGCAGCGGTTTATTTGCATCATACCGAGGTGACTTAACCTCAACTGCACCATTAGATAATACGAATTTAAGCAAGCAAGTGTGGCTCGGTAAGCATTTTTGGGGGAACAGACTCCAAGACTGGCAACGCATAGGTAATGAGCTTTTATGTACTCGAGAAGAAAAAGATTTTGAAGCGCGTACCGTATCGTTACTCACCAGGCAGCTTAATAGCTCTTTACAAAGTGGGCGTATAAAAGCCACCGTACGCAATTTAACGCCGAACGAAAAAGGCTTTTGTGGATTTTTATTAGGGATTGGTAAAGGTGAGCTAACAGCTAAAGGTGCTGCTTTAGCGCAGCGAGCTGGTGGCGAAAATGGCGGAATAATTGCGGCCTTTGACAGTTTAGGTAAATTATCATTTAGACAGTTTGATGATGAAAGCAAAGCCCTTGATTTTACTATTATTAATCGTACTCCATTTAATATACAACAATATAAAAGCGGCGATAAAATAACACTCGATTGCCATTTAGACCCAATAGATGCAAACCATTTTGATATTCGTCTTGTGGCAAGTAACACAAATACTGCCCAGGAGTTAGGATTTGCAGTACTTCACAAAGTCCCCGCAGATCAACTGCAAGGAGGTATTTCGTTATTAAGCTCCTCAGAGCCTTTTGTAGCAGGTGCTCGTTGGGGGTTTAGTGATATTGAAACCGGTGGAGGTAAAATAACTCTAAATAATGCCAATACCTTAGGCCCCGTTATGGGGTGTATGTATAGCGTTAATCAGCAGGTACTCAAGTTATCTTGTCAGTTAATGCCTATTAATATTAAAGAATTTTCACGCGTAGAGCTGCAATATAAGTTTGAAAACCAATCCGATTGGCAGCATGCAGGCACAGCAAAAATTGAAGATGGTTTTGTAGTAAGGTTTAGATTAAGTAATTGGGATTATTTAAAACAAGCTCAATACAGAATTGTTAACCCACAAAAGCCTGATGACACTTTATATTCTGGAACTATTGCTAAGGACCCACAAAGTAGTAAAGAATTTACGATTGCATTGTACTCTTGTATTATTCCTACTTCTAAAAGCTTAGACAACACACATTACACATGCCTTATTAGTAGCGAGCGCGATTTAGGACGTTACACCAAAGACAATATTTTATTTCCTCACACTGAACTTGTAGAAAATGCTAATTACCATAACCCTGATATGTATGTCTTTTGTGGCGATCAGTACTACGAAACATACCCGACTCGCTATGGTCGCCACACCAAAGATGCCAAACTAGATACCTTATATAAATGGTACTTATGGTACTGGGCGTTTGCCGATAGTATGAAAGATAAGCCTACACTTGTTTTAGTTGATGACCATGATGTGCTGCAAGGTAATTTGTGGGGCGATGGTGGCGATCACTCCGATATGCTAAAAGAAGAAGATGGCGGTTATAAGTGGGACAAAGACCTTGTTAGAATGATCTACCGTATGCAAAATGGGCATAATCCGGACCCTTACGATCCCACACCGATAAAATATGATATTCCGGTTAGTTATGCTGCATTTGAATATGGCGGAATTAGCTTTGCGATGGTTGAGGATCGTAAATTTAAAACGCCACCTGACTACAAAGCTAATAAGCTTGCCACAACGGGTGAGTTATTAGGTAAGCGCCAAGAAGCCTTTTTAAAAGACTGGCAAACTATGCACCCGGGTAAACCTAAAATATGTATTACAGCTTCCATGTGGGGGTCGCCTCAAACCGATGAAAATGGCAAAGCATTAATAGATTACGATGCAAATGGCTACCCGGCTGATGGGCGTACACGCGCAGTAAAATTAGTAAGTGATGCTAATGCATTAGTAATTGCGGGAGATCAACACCTCGGATTGCTTGCCTATCAAGGAATCAATACTTTTGATGATGGTAGCTTGTTTTTTGCAGGCCCAGCTAGCGCAGCATTTTGGCAGCGATGGTTTGAACCCCACGCACCTTTACCAAATCAGCGAAACAACGACAAAAACACCGGTGATTTTACAGACACGTTTGGCAATAAAATGCGAGTTCTAGCGGCAGCTAACCCAAAAGTTACGCATAAAGTTTTTGCTAAACAAAATACAACGTGGGGTAAGTTTTTAGCTGACAGAAACTTAAAAAGTGAAGGTTATGGGATTATTAAAATAAACCATGCAAAAAAATATTATCAATTAGAGTGCTGGGAGTGGAATACAGATCCATCAACAGAAAAGCAGTTTACTGGTTGGCCGTATATAAAAGAATTTTGATTAGGCTAGAACTATTGACAGATAAACTCTGTGTAAATATTTACTTTAACACTGTTACTTAAGAGCAATTTAATGCTTACGCATTAAGTTGCTTTTTTATAATTAAACAATTATTGTTAACAAAATACAGTTGACAATTGTTTGGTTATTATATTATTGTTTACAAAAGATTAACCTGCCAACATAATAAAACCTTAGAAAGGGAACACACACATGACAATCATCAACAAAGCGTTCAAATTGAGCGCGATTACGGCCGCAGTACTTGCAACACAATTGGTGTATGCCAAGCAAGACAAAAGCACACAAGAAAAAACGAAAGTAGAAGCCGATATTGAAATAATTGAAGTAAGCGGTTTAGCGGCGAGTCTTAAAAAATCCATTAATGATAAGCGTTTTGCTGAAAACGTTGTTGACTCCATAAACGCTGAAGACATTGGTAAGTCCACTGATCAAAACATCGCTGATGCGCTTTCACGCGTAACAGGGGTATCTGTACAAACTGTTGATGGTGAAGGCGCACGGGTAACTGTTCGTGGCGCTAATTCACAACAAAACAATATTAGTATGAATGGGGTGCAATTGGGCTCAACTGGCTATAGCCAAGGTGTCGATTTATCACAGTATTCTTCAGATATCTTATCTAAGATAGAGGTTGTAAAAACCCCAAGTGCAGATCATGAAGAAGGTGCGTTGGGCGCAAATATTAACCTTAGTACAACCAAGCCACTTGATTTAAATTATGAAATAAATACGGTAACACTTGAAGGCCGTTATAACGATCTGTCTGAAGAAGATAACTACAAAGTATCAGGTACTTTTTCAAGAAAGTTTTTTGATGATACGTTTGGTGTGGTGGTTACCGCAGTTAAAGAAACAAATACTTATCGTAAAGACCAATTTTCAGCAACGGAGTGGTATGCATTAGAGTCGCCTCTAGCTACAGATACAAACGGTAATATTGTTGAAAACGTTGTCGGTATAGCCCCTCGTAATGTTCAGTATCAATATCATGAAAGTGAAAATGATAGAACTAATTTTAATATTGGTTTGCAATGGATAGCATCAGAGAATACTGAATTTAATTTTAATGCTATTTTGGGTAAGCAAGATATAAATAACTCAATGCATGGTATTAACACGCGCTCGTCTCAATATGGAAATTTAATTGAAGGTGTTGACCCTGGCTTGGGCGGTACAGGCCCTGCATTATTTACAGATCCCGAAGCAAGTTGGCGAACTATTGATCTTGAAACGAATACGTTTACAAAATTTGTAAACCGTTTTAGTAATGGTGGACTTGTGCAATCTGAAGGCGATTTTGAAAATAAAAATCAGATCCTGTCATTAGATATGAATCATAGTTTTACCGATTCATTTGCGATGAAAGCAGGTGTTGGCTATTCAAAAACACAGCAAATACCTAATAACTCAGTTTACGTTGCATTACAAAACTTTGGAAATATTAATGCGTGGATAATCAATAATGTACCGCCAGAAGATATAGAGCCTGTTGGTTATGATTGTACTAGCAGCTCCGTGTGTACGCTAGTTGCGGGTCAGGGTTTAATTGATTATGGCCCTAATGACAATTTTGGTGATCCGCTGAATGTGTGGGATAACTATAGTACAACAGGTTTTAATCCTGATGAACTAAGGGCTCAACATCTTTCATATATGAGCCGTTCATTAAATGAAGTTGAAGATACCCAAAAATCATTATTTGTAGATTTTGATTACGCCCTTAATTTCGATAATTTCAGATCGATTGAGTTTGGTGCTAAATGGTCAAACCGTACAAAATACGTTGATGCGCAAATTGGTACATTCAGCTCAGTGGGTGAGGGCGTTGTGGTAACAAACCCTTACACTGGTAACCCGGCTGTATTGGGCAGTGGATTGCGCGATATTTCTGGCGATTTGATAACTGATGGCGAAGAGTTTCCAGTTGATGACTTTATGGCTGGTCTTGGTTATGCTCGTGATAGCATTACAGATGGTTGGAATCGTTTTTCAGCATTTAAAGCATTTGAAGTTGCCCAAGGTAGTACCGAAGTTGCTTTTAATACGGATGATTCGAATACACGCAATACTGAACTAGACAACTTAGCATTTTACACTAAGTTAAACTTTGAATTAATGGATGGTAAGATTTCTGGTGATTTTGGCGTTCGTTATGTTAAAACCACAGTAGAGGTTCAAGGTGCATCAGGAGTACAGTTTGCATTTGACCCATCTAACGCAGCTCGTTTAATGGACCCATTTAAACTGGCAGAGCTACGCGATACGAGTTTACCTGAATGTGCGCCAATTTTATTCTATGGTACTGATTATAATGCAGAAACACGTTGGTCTCGTGTAGACGGTTTGGGCTACGACACAAATGCTACAAAAGACTTAAGAGATGATACTGCGTTAGCTGACCAAGGTGCATGTCACGATCCTAATGCTGTACGTGGGAATCCAAATGAATCTGAGTGGTGGTTATGGCGCCATTCTGATGTATCAACAGAAAAAAATTATGTTTATGGCGAACGCAAGTTTGATGATAATGGCAACTTATTACCAACTGAGGATCGAAGCCTTCGTTCATTCAGTGTGACAGATGAGCATGACTATGATTTATTCTTGCCAAGTTTAAATATTAATTATTTGTATGATGAAGATACCATAATCCGTTTTGCGGCCTCAAAAACAATGGCTCGCCCTCAAATAGACTCGTTGCGCCCAGGCTTCAAGGTAAGAGAAACACAGTGGGGTGGTGAAAATCGTAATAATACTATCACGCTCACTAACCCTAAACTTGATCCATTAGAATCAATTAATTTAGATATTTCTTATGAGTGGTACTTTAATGAGTCTGGTCTGTTAGCTGCAACTTTGTTTTACAAAGATATGACTAACTTTGAAGAGTCAGAAACTATTGTGACTTATATGGATGATTTACGTGGTATAGGTTTAACTGAAGGTGAAACTTACGACCCGAATGATCTTGTACTTATTTCAGGACAAGACAGCCTTGAAGGATGTATGCCTAGACGTTTTCAAGGCAGTACAGACTACCAAGAAGAATGGCTATATTCTGATGATTTAGAACAGTTGTGTGCCAAGTTCAATACTACGCGTATTAAAAACGGTAAAGGCGCGTCGATCAAAGGTCTAGAGCTACAATACATGCAAACTTACGACAATTTGCCTGGTATTTGGTCTGGTTTGGGACTACAAGCTAACTACACATATCAAGATAGTGAGTATGACCAAGAAGTATCATCAATTGATAGCAATGTTAAGCTACCATCGCTTGCTGTTGCTTATACACCAGAGCATAGCTACAACCTGACAGGTTTTTGGGAAAAGGACGGTCATCAACTTCGTCTATCATACCAAGGTACAACTGATCAGTTAGTACAACGCTCTTGGGAAAATGGTTCTTTGTGGGAAGAGGGACGCCAGACGCTTGATTTTTCAGCAAGCTATAAAGTAAATGATAAAATGACGGTTTCACTGCAAGTAGCAAACTTAACGGATGAGGGCGTACGCCAGTACTTTACTAGTCGCTTCTTATCCGCTGGTGGTCAGACTTTCTCTGAAGGTAGTCCACTTGAAGGCGAAGCAACCAAGTCGCGTACGGTTTATCAATACCATACTGGCCGAACACTTAGACTTAATGCCCGTATTAATTTCTAAAACGATAAGATAATGAAAAAGCCCGCAGTATTACTGCGGGCTTTTTTATTTTTTAATAAAAATAGTGTCATTTTGATTTCTCAAGACAATACCTAGCATGAAATAAAACTTATAACTCGTTAGATAGAACAACAAGAAAGGGTAAAACATGTTTAAAGTATTTTCTAAATGTACGCTGGCAACAATAGTTGTCACATCGTTTTTTGCTGGTGCTGATCAACCACGCGAACTTGACTCCTCAACATGGCAATTACAGTGGAATGATGAGTTTAATTATGCAAATGCTGAATTAGATAAAAACTGGGTTTCTCAAAATGGGCCGACAGAAAACCCATGGGTATTAAGTAGTCGCTGGCGCGATAATGCACAAGTTAAAGACGGAATACTGCACTTATTAGCAAAGAAAGAACCTCGAGGTGGCCAAGACTGGACGACAGGTAATATTTGGTCAAAACGCTCATTTCATTATGGCTATTTTGAAGCTCGCTTTAAATATGCTGGTGCCTATGGCACGAATAACTCATTTTGGTTTTGGCCAAAACAAGGGGTTAAAGATGGCTTAAAGGCATGCGAGATTGATATTAATGAAGGGCATTTCCCTAATATAATTAATACCAACGTACATAACTGGACCGATACTTATACACTACCAAATGGCCGTGTTACTCACAGTGATAACCAGTTACACCACACTTTAATCGGCAAGCCTGATCACACTGTTGAGTTTAACAAGCCAGTTAAAACTAAAAAAATACGATTAACATCGACTAATCCTACGTCTCTTCATATTTCTGAATTTAGAGTCTTTGAGCCTAGCGCTCAATACCCTGATGCATTTGACGAAGAAAAAATAAAGAATATAAGTAATTTAGCGCAAGCTGACGATGTTTCTATAAAAACGAATGGGTTATTTAATAAGTTAATATCAGAAGAGTCTTTTGCTATTGATGGTAATCCGCAAACACGCTGGGTGTCAGAAAAGCATGGTGAAAAGTTTTTAGAACTCAGTTGGGATAAGTCGCATGAAATTGGCGCTATTCAATTTATAAATGGTTGGTTGCAAGAGCATGGTGTTGATAAAGGTGCTTATCGCAATTTAATTTCCGATTACAACATCGAGTATCACGATGGAGAGAATTGGCAAAAAATCACCTCATATAATGCCGCTGACGTTGCTGATTTTTCAAAAGAGTTTCATACCTATGGGCTTGAATGGGATAAAGATTACTTTAATTTTTATTTTGACGGTGAACTCTATTACACCATGAGAAATGATGTCTGCTTTAGTGAAACAACGATGTTATTTAGTTTAGCTATTTTAAAAGCGGCGATTGCAGGTCCTGTAAGTGATGATATTGATGGTACCAGCATGGCGATAGATTGGGTTAGGTACTACACCCGAAAAGAAAATAGCGAGGACTAAGGCTATGCATATTATTGATATAAGTGTAGTCGTTATATTTTCTTTATTGATCATTGGGTGTGGTTTAAGTTTTTCTGCTGCTGGAAAGAATATGAAAAGCTTTTTCTCTGCGGGAGGTGCGCTACCTTGGTGGATGAGCGGGTTGTCACTGTTTATGAGTTTCTTCTCGGCAGGTACATTTGTTGTATGGGGAGCTATTGCATATAAGCATGGCTGGGTGGCGATTACTATTCAATGGACTATGTGTTTAGCAGGGGTGTTGATTGCTTTATTTATTGCGCCTAAATGGCAGAAAACCGGTGTATTAACCGCAGCCGAATTTATTAAGCAGCGCCTTGGCTTAAATGTACAAAGAACTTATACCTATATTTTTCTCTTAATTGCGAGCTTTTCGACTGGTGCTTTTTTATATCCAGTGGCAAAAATAGTTGAAGTCGCTACGGGTTTATCTCTTGAATATACCGTCATTATTTTAGGACTATTGATCTTAGCCTATACCGCTGTTGGCGGTTTATGGGCGGTGATAATTACCGACATTTTGCAATTTGTGGTACTCACTGCAGCGGTATTAATTGTGGTACCGCTATCATTTGAGGCGATTGGCGGCATTGAGAACTTTATCGACAAAGCACCTGATGATTTTTTTAACTTAGTAAATGATGAGTATTCATGGGAGTTTATCTTTGCCTTTGGACTCTATAACTTATTTTTTATTGCTGGTAACTGGTCTTATATTCAACGCTTCACCAGTGTGAAAACACCAAAGGATGCAAAAAAGGTTGGGGGACTATTTGCGATTCTTTATCTTATTTGCCCAGTAGTTTGGATGTTAGCCCCGATGATTTACCGAACGATGAACCCCAGTCTAGTTGGGTTTGAAAGTGAAGGAGCTTATTTGCAAATGTGCAAAGAAGTATTGCCAGTAGGGATGCTTGGATTAATGCTAGCAGGAATGGTATTTGCGACATCAAGCTCAATTAACACGTCTTTAAACATCGCCGCAGGTGTTATCAGTAATGACATATATAAAACTATAAAACCAGATTCTTCCCAAGCTACGCTAGTTAAGGTCGGTCGAATTGCAACTGGCGTACTCGGTCTAATTACGATTATTGTTGCGTTACTAATTCCCTTACTTGGTGGTGTAGTTGAAGTGGTAATGACCATGGCTGCGCTCACTGGTGGACCGTTGTTTTTACCACCCATTTGGTTGCTTTTTTCTCGTTATCAAACTGGGAAAACGATTTTAATAACCACTATTTTTAGTTTACTGGTGAATGCTTTTTTTAAGTTTGTGAGTCCTTGGTTATTTGATTTTAGCTTAGATAGAGCGCAGGAGATGATGATGGGGGTGTTATTTCCTGTATTGATGCTAACTGTATTTGAGTTGTACTTAAGAGCACAAAGAAAAACACCTGCGTGTTATGAAAACTACTTAGTCGAATTAAGCCAAATTAAACCGACGGCCGAATTAATAACTCCAGAAAAAAGTGCGGATAACAATCATGGTATTCGAGTTTTAGGGTTTGGTATTCTCTCTACTGGCGCGATTATGCTTTCGTTGGCCGCAATTGCAACCACCGGAAAAATCGAAATAACAGTAATAAGCGGTGGCATTTTTATATTAGGGGGTGTTTTAGTTTTTAAGTTTAGAAGTAAGGCAGTAAAGGGACTTATCAATGAGCAATAGCAATAACAAATTAAAGCAGCAAAGTTACCCATGGGATATTCCAGCTAAAAAACCAGCACGAGAATTGAGTGCTGCAATGTCGAGGTTGTATGACAACTATTTAACCCCTCGTCCGGAAGACAATCCTTTATTTACTAGTTTTAAGTACACTGAGCTCACTGGGTTTAGCTATCATAATAATGATGGGACTATTTCAAGACGCGACCCATCTAAAATTATAAGAGTTGATGGTCTTTATTATGTTTGGTACACAAAACGGTGCACTCAATTCCCACCAAAAGGGGCGCAGCACTGTAACGAGTTGACTCCCTCCACTGATTGGGATTTATCCGAAATTGGCTATGCCATTAGTATTAATGGATTTGACTGGGTTGAACAAGGTATCGCCGTCACCAGGCCCAAGCACCCGCAGTTAGGTTGGCGCTCGGTTAGTACACCAGATATCTTGATTTATGAAAATAAATATTATCTTTATTATCAAGCCTTTAATGAAGCTAGCGGTAAGAAAGGTGATCATTGTCCGGTAACACTATCAGTTGCCGATACGCCAGATGGACCGTGGTTGCCACATGGTGAGGTTATTATTGAAAATGGTGAGCCGGGAAGTTGGGATCAATTCTCGATTCATGACCCTTATTTATTAATTTATAACGGAAAAATACATTTATACTATAAAGCCGCCTACGGAGATAGACCCGATTACTTAGTGGGTAATGGCTTGGCAACCGCGAATAATCCTTTTGGGCCTTTTGAAAAACACCCTCTGAACCCTATTTTAAACTCAGGCCACGAAACTACTTATTTTCCATTTAAATCAGGAATAGCTGCTTTTACTATCAGAAATGGCAATGAAAGTAACACCATTCAATATTCACCTGATGGGGTGAACTTTTCGATTGCCGCAGTGACCTCCCTCATGCCAATTGCAGCAGGTCCTTATGTTGCCAATGCATTTGACTGTGCAAGCAAAGCAAACGGGATTGAGTGGGGCTTGTGCCACTTTTCAGACAAACAAGCGCGCAATAAACACAGTTTTTTAGCCAGATTTGATTGTAGTTTAATGGTAAATGAGCTTGAAAAAGAATTAAAAGTCACGGATGTACCTCACCGGCCTAGTGTTTATTTTGCGCAGTCATTAAGCCCAGAATTAAAAAATAAACGCTCATATCAAAAACAAGAAAAAGAGATCAAGAGTTATGATTAAGCAAAACTTTAATGAAGCTGCACGCGAAAATAAGAAACAACAATTAAGTACTCAGTTTGTGGTTGCCGGTGGTGGCTTAGCAGGTACATGTGCAGCAATCAGTGCGGCGCGAGCGGGTAGCAAGGTTGTGTTAATTCAAGATCGTCCCGTACTCGGTGGTAATGCGTCAAGCGAAGTAAGATTATGGGCGTTGGGGGCAACATCGCATATGGGCAACAATAATCGCTGGTCACGCGAGGGTGGGGTTATTGATGAAATCATGCTGGACAATCTTAAGTTAAACAGACACGGTAACCCATTAATTTTCGATACCATTTTGCTCGACAAAGTAATTGCCGAAAAAAATATTACCTTGTTGTTAAATACCTCTGTGGTTGATGTAAATAAACAACACAGCACTAAGATTGCCAGTGTAGAGGCATTTTGCAGTCAAAATTCTACTCATTACATTATTAGTGCGCCGTTATTTTGTGATGCGACCGGTGATGGCCTTGTTGCGTTTAATGCTGGAGCGGGGTTCAGAATTGGTGCTGAATCAAAAGCAGAGTTTGGTGAGCTGTTAGCATCTGATGAAGAGAACATGGAGTTACTTGGCCATACATTATTTTTCTACAGTAAAAAAATGGATCAGCCTATTAGTTACAAAGCCCCTTATTTTGCTTACTCGTATGAACAAATAGAGGCGATACCTCGCTGTAAAGATATTGCCGGAAGTGACTCTGGCTGTAAGTTTTGGTGGATAGAATTTGGCGGAATACGCGATACTATTTATGAAACGGAGGATATTAAATGGGAGCTTTGGAAACTCGTTTACGGAATTTGGGACTACATAAAAAATAGCGGCAGGTTTGATGATGTCGAAAATCTAACTTTAGAATGGGTAGGCACAATTCCTGGCAAACGCGAAAGCAGGCGCTTTGAAGGGGAATATATGATAAAACAGCAAGATATTATTGAGCAAACCCAGTTCAATGATGCTGTATCTTTTGGTGGATGGGCGATTGATATTCACCCCGCTGAAGGCATATACAGCGAACGACCTCCTTGCTCTCAATATCATTCAAAAGGGGTTTACCAAATACCGTACCGCTGCTTTGTTAGCCGTGATATAGAAAATTTATATTATGCAGGACGAATAATCAGCGCAACACATATGGCGTTTGGTTCAACACGAGTTATGATCACCTGCGCACACGGCGGACAAGCGGTGGGGGCAGCTGCTGCTATGTGTAATAAACTCAATATCACACCCAAAGAGCTATTACAGCCAGAACACATGGCACAGTTACAGCAAAACCTGAACCTAAATGGCCAAAGTATCCCTGGGATTCGTTTAGATAAGCACAATAATTTAGCAGCCCAAGCCTCTATTACTGCATCGAGTGAATTAGTGTTCAATGGTTTTCAACCTAGCGGCAGTAGAATGCAATTAGATTCATCGTGTGCACAGTTGGTTGCTTTTGCAAAAGGCCAAGGACCAACAATTAGCATAACGGTTTTTGCTCATAAAGAGACAGAGTTAACGTGCCAATTACGCACTAGCATCAAGCATGAAAACTATACGCCAGATGTTATAAATAAAACTATCAGTTTGTTTGTCACGGCGGGCGAAAGTACGCTCGAGTTTGATTTTAGCGATTGCAGCTTAGAGATGCAGTACGGGTTCATTTGTTTTTTACAAAACAGTGATATAGAGCTTGCTACCACAGAGCAGCTTATTACGGGCACTATGGTTGTGTTCAATAAAGTTCACAAAGCGGTATCAAATAAAGGCAAACAAACAGTACCTGAAAATAGTGGTCTTGAAGAGTTTGAATTTTGGACACCAGCGCGGCGGCCAAACGGTCAAAATTTGGCAATCGGTATATCTCCCGCCATTCATAATCACCAAGCGACGCAGATAATTAACGGCTTTGTGAGGCCTTGGCTACAAACGAATGCATGGGTTGCTGACTTAGCAGAACCATCGCCAACCCTAAAGTTAGTATGGCCAGAAACAGTAACGATGAGGCAAATAGTTCTTTATTTTGATAGTGACTTTGACCATGCGTTAGAAACCGTATTAATGGAGCATAACGAAGACCAGGTACCTTATTGTGTGCAAACCTATACAATTAAAACAGATTCTGGTGAGGTAATTGCACACGTTACGGGTAATTATCAAAGTATTAATAAAATCGATTTAGTAGAGCCTATAACAACGCAACACTTGATTCTAGAATTCGCTCATCCATCTAAAAATGTGCCTGCAGCACTGTTTGAAATTCAAATTAAGTAAAGGGAATTGAATAAATGAGTTTATGGCTAACAGGATTACTTATACGACTTGAAAAGTGCGCTCAGCTGTTTGTTTTTATATCCTTTATTTTTTGCCTTGGTGGTTGTCAAAGTATCAGCGATGAACAATCTCGACTTAATTATTTTTTAGTCGGCAGCTACACAAATGAGCCTGATCAGGGCGTTTATTTAGTTTCTTATAATGAAAGTGATGATCTATTAATTAACGAACGCGTCGTTGTATCGGCAATCGATCCAAGCTATCTAAATTGGCAACCGACAATAAATAAATTGTATAGCATTGGCAGAGGGCTTGATAAAAAATCTGTTATTAACGTGTATGACTGGAAAAGTAACGCGTTTACAAAGCTTAAAACGTACCCGATTGAAGGAAAAGGGCTATGTCATATTAATATTTCGGATGATCGCCAGCAGTTAGCTGTTGTAAATTACACGACAGGTAATAGTGAACTGTTTAATATTAATAAGGCAGGATTATTAGTATCACGGGGTCAATTTACTAATACAGGAAGTAGTATTACGCCCAGACAACGAAGTGCTCATTTACATTTTTCGGGGTGGGATAAGCAAAGTCGCTATCTGTATTTGACGGATTTAGGTACAGACGAGATTATTGTTTTTGATAGCTTAAAAGTGATTTTACGCCAGTACACCGCATTGAATTAACGCCGGGGGATGGGCCTCGCCATCTTGCTTTTCATCCGGCTAAAAAATTAGTGTTTAGCTTAAATGAATTGAGTAACAGTATTAGTATCTTCAAAATATTACAAAATGGTGCGTTATTACACGTTTCAAAAACAAATATAATGCCCGCAAAAGTTGGCGAGCAACAAAACCTTGCATCGGCAATTCGTATTTCTGAGGATGGTCGTCATGTTTATGTTGCTGTGCGCGGTGAGAATGCAATTTATGGTTATCAATTAATGGCAGAAACCCGACTACAATTAATTAATAAAGTCTCAAGTGGCGGTTTACATCCTCGTGATTTTAATTTTTCAAAATCACAAAAGCAGCTATTAGTGGCTAATCAATATAGTAATAATGTTGTGATTATTAAGCGTGATTTAGCATCTGGGAAGTTATTTACGACTCAAAGTCAATTGCAAATTGACGCACCATCTTACGTCAGTTATTTCAATTAGGACTTTGATTTGAAAGAAAATATAATATCGTTAGATGGTAAAAGTGATGGTTTTATAATTGACGATATATTACAAGGCAATGTTGCTGCATATTCTCTGTTAGTTGAGCGTTATCAGTCTGCTGTGAGGGGCTTTTTAGTTATTCGACTAAATACCCCTCACGAAGCAGAAGATTTAGCACAAGAGACCTTTATTATTGCTTTTAAAAAAATCGCTGAGTTTAACAGTGAAAGTTCCTTTTTAGCTTGGTTAAGGGGGATTGCTGCTTATTTATTAAAAAACCATCAACGTAAACACCGAGCCGTGGCATTAGGCAGCGCTGATGAGTTAGAGCACTTAATAAATCAACACATTGATGAAAATATCCATGAAGGGGCCGAGCTTGATATGTTTGATAATTTAACTATTTGCCTTGAAAAATTAACCGAGAAAATGCGCAATTTATTAACTGAACATTACACATTAGGTGTTTCATTGGCTGAGCTATGTCGAAAATATGAAGATAAACATTCTACTATGACTATGCGCTTATTTAGAATTCGTCAATCATTGAAAACATGTATTGATAAAAGAATACAGCAGCAGCAACGATGAGCATGACTGAACAAATGACGAAGCACCAACAACAGCTATTAGCCGCGTATTTGGCTGGCGAAGATGTTGCCGACGAATTGCTTGAAGCCTGTCAGCATGATGTTAATTTACTTGCACAAGTGAGTAAATATGTGACGAGTGAACGTTTATTAAAAGCACATCATCAATCGGATACGCGACCAGACAATTTTACCCGCAGTGTAATGGCAAAACTAAGCGAGCAACAAAAAACGATTCGGCCGAAAAGTACAATGAGCTGGTTTTCAAGCCCGTATTCGCTTGCTGCAAGTATTATGCTTTTTGTCAGCGTTATATTTTTGGCAGAGCACTTGGACTACACAAATAAGTTTGCTGAAGTCACAAAAATGACTGCTTCGCATAACGCTAATTTTTCTGTTGGCAGTCAATTAGGTCAAGGAGATATTATTCTTGAGCATGGTTACAGTGAAATTTTACTCGAAAATGGCGTGGTACTCGTTTTAGAAGCGCCGGTTAAAGTGAATTTGCAATCCAGAGATAAAGTAACGCTTCATCATGGTAAGTTAGTGGCCCGAGTACCACAAAATGCAATTGGCTTTAGAGTTGATACCCCAAGTTCAGAGATAATAGATTTAGGCACAGAATTTGGCGTCGAAGTGTCTAATAGCGGTGAATCTCAAGTACATGTGCTCGATGGTGAAATAAAAGCGCGTGGCAATAAAACGCAGTCTTATCAACATGTGAAAAAAGATCAGGCATTAGCGTTTGATTTAAATCACCAAATTACCAGCTTTGTTAGCGTACCTTCTGATTTTATGCGTGTATTACCTGGAGACTCAATAGAGGAGCCTCACTTATTACATTGGTCATTTGATGATAAGCAGCAACATAATTATCTCTCCATCGGCCGTGGTATTGATGGGCAGCAGTATGTAGCCAAAGATAAATCACCTATTGATGAACCGTTAACAGAGGTAGCGGGTGTATATGATAAGGCAATTAGCTTTAATGGTGAAAATAATTGGTTAGAAACACAGTACCCTGGTGTTGGCAGTGATAACCCCAGAACGGTCGCCTTTTGGCTCAAAGTACCTAGTGATTTTTTACCTGAAAATGCATACGGCATTGTGAGCTGGGGATTACAGCAAGATTATTCAGCGTGGCAAATTTCCCTAATCCAGAGTTAATTGACGGGCCTTTAGGTAGGATCAGAATAGGGACCTATAATGCTCAAATTGTGGGTAATACCGACTTGCGAGATGATGAGTGGCACCATATTGCAGTGGTTTTATACGGTGGACTAAAGAGTAACTTAGCGACACATGTTTTGCTATATGTTGATGGTAAGCTTGAAAAAACGCAGAAAAAGTCAATCGCTAAAGTCGCAACAAATTTACAGCACCCAGCCTCTCGGCCACTGACGATAGGCAAAAATATTGGTTACATAGAAGGCGCAACACATGAGAAGCAAATGTTCTTTAAAGGCGGACTCGATGAGCTTTATGTAGTAGAAGCGGCATTGAATCAACAGCAAATAATTCAACTAATGACTCATAACCAGTTAAATGAATAAAAATATGTGTCAGAGTGCGTTTTCATAACATTACCTATTACTCGTTAAAGTATAAGGTAATAAAATGAATAAAATAATTAGATGCTTATCTATCTTTGTATACTCAACGTTAGTTTTAAGCGGTGAAGGTGTTGCAAGGGAATTTGACTTGCAACACGATAACAAGACTATTTTAATTGACGATTTTGAGCACGCTAGTAACAGTTATAAACTAACAAATAAAAATATAAAAACGACACAAGTAATTAAAAATAAAAATAAAGCATTAGAGCTTTCGTTTTCCACTAAGCATAAATTCTCTGGGATCACACTCAAACCGAATAAGTTATGGGATCTGAGTGTTTTGGGCAATAGCGCTTTATTTTTCGATGTTTCAAACGTAAGCGACTTTCCAGTGATGCTCAGTGTGAATATCACAGGTAAAGATAAACAAGTCCAAAGACGCACAATTGGGCTAACAACTAACGAGCACGCTACATTATATTTTGAGCTCAACTCCCAGACTTTAAATGTTGATACAGGACTCAGAGACACTCCTGGTAGCTTTAAAACAGCCGCACGAAAAATGATCTTGAGAGGCGCTAAACTCAATGTAGATTTTAGCCAAGTTGAAAGTATCGCTATCTATACAGAAACTCAAATAAATCCAACGGCTGTAACCGTCGATAATTTACGATTCGAAACGATACCCGATGCAAAACCAGATTTTTTAACAAACATCGTCGATAAATTTGGTCAATCTACACAGGTCAACTACCCGTTAAAGGTCAGCTCTGAACAACAATTAAGAGCAATCGCAAATAAAGAGTTAAATGATTTGTCGAAAGTAACCCCGCGGGCGGATAGAAGTAAGTTTGGCGGTTGGAAGCAAGGGCCTAAGTTAAAGGCAACAGGTTTTTTTCGTACGGAAAAAGTAAATGGCAAATGGGCGTTAGTTGACCCCGAAGGTTATTTGTTTTTTCCTCAGGTATTGCCAACGCGCGAATGGCTAACACAACAACATTTACAGGTGTAGATTATCGCGATGATGCGGTCAGAGCGCGTGACCCTGATGATGTAACGCCAGAAGATTCAAAGGGCTTAAATAGTAATTTAGCTAAATATCAAAAATCAGCCTACATCGCTTATCCAGACCGAAGAGCCATGTTTAATTGGCTACCACAGTATAATGATAAGTTGGAAAATCACTATAGTTACAAGCGCTCATCTCATCTTGGACCAATCCAACATGGGGAAGTTTTTAGCTTTTACCAAGCAAATTTAGAACGTCGTTATGCTCAGCAATACCCAGATTCTTATATTGATAAATGGCGCGAAGTAACCTTAAAAAGAATGCAAGATTGGGGCTTTACTTCATTTGGGAATTGGACCGATGCTAGTTTTTATAATAATCAACAAGTTCCCTATTTTGCGAATGGGTGGATCATCGGCGACTTTAAAAGGTTGAGTTCTGGTTTTGATTATTGGGGAGCCATGCCTGACCCTTTCGATCCTGAATTTGTTAAAAGAGCTAACATAACCACTCAAGTTATTGCCCAAGAAGTACAAAATAACCCTTGGTGTATTGGGGTGTTTATTGATAACGAAATGAGCTGGGGAGGAGAGGGCTCAACAACCTTACGTTATGGCATTGTACTTGATGCACTATCTAAAACGACTGGGAATAGCCCGACCAAATCAGTGTTCAGTGATATGTTAAAACAAAAGTATAAAACCATTAGCCAGCTAAATAAGGTATGGAATAGAAATATTAAGTCATGGAAGGTATTTGATAATACTGGCGTTAACTATAAAAAAGACAGTAATTTTAATAACGCTATGATTGCCGATTTGTCGTGGTTGTTAATACGTTTCTCCGATGAATATTTTAAGGTTGTAAATCATTCTTTAAAATCAGTATTGCCTGACCATTTATATATGGGCGCGAGGTTTACTTCTTGGGGGACATCGCCAGAAGCTCGCTGGTCTGCTAAGAAGTATGCCGATGTGATCAGTTATAATTATTATCGTGAAGGACTAGACCCGATGACATGGGATATGTTGAAAGAACTAGATATGCCTACGATTATTGGGGAATTTCACATTGGTTCAGGTGATACTGGTCAACCGAATCCAGGCATTATCCATGCTGCTAATCAACGCGATCGTGCTGATATGTACAAAACCTATATGAAAACGGTTATTGATAATCCGTATTTAATTGGTGCTCACTGGTTCCAATATATCGATTCGCCAATTACCGGTCGGGCGTATGATGGCGAAAATTATAATGTTGGATTTGTAACAACAACAGACATTCCCTACCCAGAGTTAGTTGAAGCGGCTAAACAAGTTCATAAATCGTTGTATCAGCAGCGTTATGGTGATGTGGAAATTAAATAAACTCATTTAACTGCCCTCATCGATGACTTTAATTGGCATTGATGTTGGTATTCTTTTGGTGATAACTCGGTGTGTTTTTTAAATACCGTTGAAAAGTACGCTGAGTTATTAAATCCTACCGCATAGGCTGTTTCGGTGACTGTTTTAGTTAACAAGAGTAATTTTGCTTGGTTTATCCTCACATCAGCTAGATATTGATTAATCGTTGTTGCCGTTAATTGTTTAAAAATTTTCATTGTGTGAGAACGGCTCGCACCCACAGCACTGACAATATCTGCAATGGATATATCATGGTGGTATTGCTCAATAATATACGCTTTTACTTTATCAACCAGCTGCATGTCAGGGGTGTTACTATTTAACTGATTAATTGCGTGGTGTAATACTGTGATCACTTGATGCAGGGCACTATCAATATTGATGATAGTGTTAGCATCATCAAGGTGATTACCGATATTCTCCAGTTCACCAAGTAATGCTTTACTATTTCCGCAATGAAAAATGACCTTATCAAATATCATAAATGCGATTTCTTTTGCCCTGATCTGATAACAGCTTAACGAATTGTCACAGTAAATTTTTAGCTTAACTAATAGTTCGTCTAACTTGGTCGCTGTTAAATGTGGATTAGCAGTGCAGATAATCTCAAGTAGATCAGCACGCTCTTTCAGTGGATATGCTTTATTCAATTTGTCTAGGTAATATTGGCTAAAGTCGCGATTATTAGCTGCTGTAAATTGCGCTATGGCGAGTGCATTTTGGTGTTCTGTGTGTTGTTTAATTTTATCATTAGTAAATTGAATATCGTTATAAACCGCCCAGCTCCAAATTAGTGCACTTAAGCTTGCACCAACATAGTAAATCACCCACAGCTCAAATGCGTTGCCAATGCACATAAAAACACTCAGTGTAAGCGCGCCATAAACATGGGTTGCAACATACGCTTTGAGATTTGTTTGTAATAGTAAAATACAAGGGAGTAATAATTGCACGCTGATTAAAAGCAATTGGGATGAGTAAATATGCTGTGCGTTTATGTTTTCTAACTTAACTAACCAAGGTAGCTCATTGGGACTGTAAAAATATAAAGGGGCTGCACAAAGGAAAAAGCACGACCATGCAATCCCTAGTATAACGGGTGCTATTAATAAGGGTTTTGGTAATTGCAACTTAGCTTGTGTTAATAGTGCATAAAGTAAGCAGGGGATGCCAATACTAAAAAGCAAAATGTTTCTAAAAAAATCATACCATCTTTTCCCTTCATTAAGTGGCATTACATTAATAATTGGGCCGCATAAAAAAAGAATAAAACAGATTATAAAAGCGCAATAAAAAGGGTAGGCATCACCAATGCGTTCGCGCACAAGCGTAAAATAAATGAGTACCATAATGAAAATGTTGGCAGCCGCAAATGGGATCACGGTACGTAAAAATATATCCCAGTTTAATTCGGTGTAATACATAGCTATTTTTTATTTTTATAAGGCAAGAACCAAAACAATAGTGGTGATGAGGGTTACAAGTCAAGCTTTGTTAACAATTTACTTTTTTAGTATGGTAAATTTAAATTACCCCTCTTTTAGTCTGTTGATTAATAATGAAAAGATTATTTTATAACTCGTTATGGAGGATATTGAATGCAGCAAAACCAACACTTAATTTAAAGTAACGCATTATTTAAATATCAATTTAGATGTTTGTTATAAAGGGAATATATGCGTATTAATTTAAAATCTGTCTATTGGTTATTGCTGCTAAGTGTATTGAGTAATGTATGTTACGGCGAGGAAAAACCTAATATATTGCTGGTTATTGCGGATGATGCGGGTTATCACGACTTTGGTTTTCAGGGCAGTGAAGTAATGCAAACGCCAACAATCGATAAGTTGGCAAGTCAGAGTGTTGTATTTGAACAAGCCTATGTTACAGCGGCTGTGTGTGGGCCTTCACGCGCGGGCTTGTATACGGGGAAATATCAACAAAGATTCGGTTTTGAAGAAAATAATGTGCCAGGTTATATGAGTAAATCAGGCTTCACTGGCGACAAAATGGGCTTACCTCTTACTCAAGTTACTATGGCCGATCACCTCAAAGAACTGGGTTATCACACGGGATTATTTGGTAAATGGCATCAAGGTAATCACGATGATTATCATCCAACTAAGCGTGGCTTTGATAACTTTTATGGCTTTCGTGAAGGTGCGCGTGGTTATTTTGCATACAGTAATGAGGAACAACAAGCTTACCCTTCCCAAAAGATGGAGCGAGACTTTAAACACTATATTGAACACGAAGGGTACTTAACAGATGCACTGGCGACTCAAACCAGTCATTTTATTGGTCAATCCGTCGTCAATAAACAACCTTTCTTTGCAGTACTATCGTTTTCAGCGGTGCATGCGCCGATGCAAGCAACGAATGCTGATTTAGCTCAATTTCCACATTTAACAGGTAAGAGAAAAATATTAGCTGCGATGAATTTTGCTATGGATCGCGCTATTGCTGTCGTATTAGATAAGCTTAACGCACTTAAAATTAGTGATAACACTCTAGTGGTGTTTATTAATGATAATGGCGGACCGACTGATCAAAATTATGCCAATAATTATCCATTAAGTGGTACTAAAGCCAATCATCTTGAAGGCGGGATCCGAGTACCTATGTTATTAAAGTGGCCAAAAAGGCTTTCAAGTAATAATACGCGCTATACGTATCCGGTGAGTTCACTCGATTTATTACCGACTTTTATTCATGCTGCTAATGGCAAAGTGACTGAGCAGATGCAGCTCGATGGCGTTGATTTGATGCCATTTTTATTATCAAAGAGCACACAACGACCTCATCAAACCTTGTACTGGAAAAAGGAATCTCGAGCCGCTATTCGAGACAAAGACTTAAAGCTACTGCGTTTTCCTGACCGGCCCGCTGAATTGTACGATCTTTCTGTCGATGTATCAGAGAACCATAATTTGGCATCGTCGCAGCCAAACCAAGTAGCGAACTTGATGAAAAAACTATTCCAGTGGGAACTAACACTAGAAAGACCTTTATGGCAATTAAAGCGTGAATACGAAGGTCATGCAATGACACGTATGGATAGCTATCGCATACATCAAAAAAATAATTAAAAAGAGGATTAAATAATGAGACGACACGTGTTATTGATACTGATAACTATGTTTATGAGTATAAACAGTTTTAATGTCAATGCCAGCGAGCAAAAACCAAATATAGTGGTGATCCTCGCCGATGATTTAGGGTATGGTGACTTAGGGTTTACTGGTTCAAAAGAGATTAAAACACCTAATATTGATGCATTAGCGAGTAATGGCACCCGCTTTAAAAATGCGTATGTGACACACCCTTACTGTGGTCCTTCACGTGTAGGCTTACTGACTGGGCGTTATCAAGCGCGTTTAGGTATGGAAAACAATGTAAGTTATATGCCACAAGATAAATATATGGGACTACCACTATCTGAAAATACCTTTGCTAATCGTTTACAAGACGTTGGCTATCATACATCGGTATTTGGTAAGTGGCACTTGGTGGCGCACCGCATTTTCAGCCTAATAAGCGTGGCTTTGACTATTTCTATGGTTTTTTAGATGGCGGGCATAATTATATGCCTGATCAAGTGACGGTTGGCGGAGATGGTTATTCACTGCCGCTGATGCGTAACACTCAAGTAACCGAATTTGATGAATATTTAACGACAGCGCTTAGTCGTGATGCCGTGAAATATATTCACCGACAGCAAGAATCGCCATTTTTTATGTATTTATCTTACAACGCACCTCACACGCCACTACAAGCACCCGCTGAATATATTGAAAAATATAAGCATATTGAAGATGAAGACCGACGTGTTTATGCAGCCATGATTGATGTTATGGATGAAGGAATAGGTATGGTAGTCGATGCACTTAAAGACATAAATCAGTTAGATAATACACTTATTATCTTTTTATCGGATAATGGCGGGGTATTTCCTGAAAGCTGGCAACCGACTAGCGATTGGGCTGACAATTCACCTTTTAGAAGAGGTAAAGTGGCTTTACTAGAAGGCGGGATCCACGTTCCTTTTATCGCTCATTGGCCAGGGGTAATTCCTAAAGGCGAAGAGTTTACTGGTTTAGTATCGTCACTTGATATTGCTGCAACCTCAGTTGCACTAGCGGGTGCTGATAATAAGAAATTAGATGGTGTTAATTTACTGCCATTTTTACAAGGCACTAAACAAGGCAGCCCACATCAGGCGTTATTTTGGCGCTTAGAAGAGGCACCGAATATTTATGCTGTACGTACCGCTGATTATAAATATATGAACCAACCACTACCGAATGTAGGCCGTAGTTTTTTTGATATGAAAGCGGATCCGTATGAGCAACATAACTTGGTTGATACATTACCCGCTGAACAAGCGAAATTAGCCAAGCTGTGGAATGAGTGGAATAAGCACAATACAAATAATGTATTGCAGCAATCATGGGAATACAAAGCACAAATAGATAAGTTTTTTGAGCAGTTAAATAAGCAGAATATTGAACAGGCAAAACAAATCCCAAATTACATTATCAAGTAAATATAATAAGCCCCCTGTCGTTATTCGCTTAATTAAGGGGGTATGAGAGTTGCGGCTATAGATCAGTTATTTAAGTTACCAACACTTATCAATTGATCTGTAGGTTGTTTATTTAAATGCTCAGAGCTGCCATCTCGCCATGTAACAATAACTGATGAGATTGAATCTGCCTGTGCTAATCCAAAATGTACAATATTAAGTAAGCTTTGCGAGTGGGTAGCACTTTGTGAACCAATAACTTGATATTGGCTCGCAGTTGCTGTTTTAATTTGTACTTTTGCACCATATGGATCAACCCCACTTTTTGAGTACCCAACTCGAATAAGGGTGAAGTGGGCGTGACTTAACTCTGTGGTATTTTTATATAAATGCCATTGGCCGTTATCTTCATCTCCGCTTAGTAGGTCGAGTTTTCCGTCTAGGTTGAAGTCAAATGCGGCTCCCATATCGCCGTGTGAGTCTAAGCCACGTTCGGTATCGGCGTTATGAGTGATTGTTGCTTTAAAGTTGTAATCACCTTGGTTAATGAGTAAAACATCGGCAACTCGCTCTTTTAGTTCACCAAAGCGATAGACCATAAAGTCTATTTTTGTGTCGTTATTAAAATCGCCAGGTACAACTCCCCAGTTATTACTGTTTGTTAATGCTGGTAATTTAGATGAAATATCAACTAGCTTACCATTATCGTTACGTAGTAATACATCAGGAAGGGCGAGATTTTGTGGTTGCCAATCGCTTTGATAGCCTTTTACATTTTTGAATGATGCGCGTACATCCCATGCAAGGTTATCGGTAAGTACCCATTCTACTCGCCATCTATTATTCCCTAAATACCCAATGTACCAGCCAGTTTTATCAAGCTTAGTTGGAAACCCGCGCGCTCTTTTCTGGCTAATGGTTGTGTTTTTATTGGGTGTATTTATTAATTCTTTTTTCTCGCCTATGTATACATCCATATGGCTTAATAGCTTGGCACGCGGGAAGTGATAAAAGTCACTTAGTATAAGGCTTCCTGAGTTTGTGTTGTCGGTAATGAGTGTTATGCCATCGTGACTTTTATTACCTTCATCACGCAGGTCTAGTCGTTTGCTGCCTTTATTAAACGATAGACTGTTATTAGCGATAGTGTAGCTTAGCTTTCCGCGAGCAAGGTAGTAGTCCATATCGCCGTCGTTATCTATATCAGCTTGCGCAACTGCGAGCGTGCCTTTGTAGGCTTCACTATTTGCACCTAATAGATCTTGAGTCGTATTGGCGAAGGTAAAGTCGTTATTACCTTGATAAATAGCTAAATTGTTGTATCCATCAAAAGCAAAAATATCGAGTATGTCATCGTTATTGTAATCGGTTAATAATACACGCTCGGCTTTTATATTTTCAAAAGTAGCTGATGGGTGATAAGTAAATTTTCCATTGCCGATATTTTCAAAAATGATATTACGAGGGGAGTTTTCGTGAATTAATTTTTCGGCGTTTACTTGGATAAAATCAAGATCACCATCGCTATCTATATCAACCCAGCGCACAGAACGCCCGCGAGCCCCCATTTTAGATAAGCCAGCTTCAACGGTTTTATCTTCAAATTTACCATTATTGTTTTTAAGTAGTCGCTGGGGTTGAGGTGTAGTGCCATTTCCACCACCTAGTGCAATAAGTACATCGAGATCACCATCGTTGTCGTAATCACCGGCCGACATACCGTGTAGATCTGCTCGTGGAAAAATATCGTTTTGTAGTGTGTATGTGCCATCTCCATTTGCCATAAATAAACGAATAGGAGTGGTGTCGTGATTTGTTAGCAGCAGGTCATAATGACCATCACTGTTTATATCGGCAATGGTAGGGCCGCCATATTTCCAGTTTTTTTGTGTTATTAAGCCTGCTTGTTCAGACACATCAGAAAATACAACGTTGTTACTTGTTTGGCTACTGGGCGTTTGTGTGGTTTGGCTGCATCCCGCTAAGTTCATAGCGCTAATTATCACTAAGCTAAAAATTGATTTTTTGTTTTTAATCACTATTGTGCCTCCTTATACCGTGTTAATTGTTGACAATATAGGTTGAAAGTAAAACATACAAGTAAATTTTATTACCCAAGCCTTAATGTTTTTAACAGACTCGCTTTACTGCTCTGAAGTTATATTAAATATTAAGAGTGGCTTTACAAATTACATATCCAGGTGTAAATTGTTAACAATAAACCATATCAAAGATGTGATAGTTCACTTTGATATTCCTCGTATCGGCATTGTTTTAATGATGCATTACTTGGTCACTATTTAATTAAACATTCTTGAAGGTATAAAAATATGCAAGCTGCACAATATATAGGTAACAAGTCATTTAACATTGTTGAAGGCACATCTATTAAACCTAAAGCGGGTGAGATTAGATTGAGTGTTGGATACGTTGGGATTTGTGGTACTGATATGCACATATACCATGGTGTGATGGATCAACGAGTGTCTATTCCGCAAACAATTGGCCATGAAATATCAGGTGTTGTTGCAGAAATAGGTGAAGGCGTTGAAGGCTTTGCTGTCGGCGAAAACGTGGTAGTACGTCCACTAGATTGGTGTGGCGATTGTCCTACGTGTAATGCAGGGCATACGCATATTTGTCAAAACTTAAAGTTTATGGGAATAGATACGCCAGGTGCTTTTCAGTCAAGCTGGACAGTTAAAGCGCGTACTTTGCATAAATTACCAGCAGGCGTTGATTTAAAACAAGGCGCATTAATAGAGCCGTTATCGGTTGCGTGCCATGATGTACGACGCTCGCGCTTACAAGCGGGTGAGAAAGTTGTTGTGCTTGGTGGCGGGCCAATTGGGCAATTAGTTGCTGCGGTTGCTAAAAGTGTTGGCGCAGAAGTACTCGTGTCTGAGCCTAACGAAAGCCGCCGTGCTTTTGCCGATGAGCTAGGTGTTAAATCGGTTAATCCCATTGAAGAAGATTTAGCTGCCTATGTAGATAGCTGGACGCAAACAAAAGGTGCTGATGTTGTATTTGAAGTATCAGGCGTAAAACCCGCAATAGAGGCTATGACTGAAATAGCAGGGCGCCGGGGTCGTATAGTCATGGTGGCTATTCACAGTGTTAAACCTGAAATCGATTTATTTCAATTCTTTTGGAAAGAGTTGGAGTTATTAGGTGCACGTGTATACGAAGCGGCCGACTTTGATTGGGCTATCGAATTAATTTCATCGGGCCAAATAGATCTTAAACCTTTTATTAGTTCGGTTAGTTCGTTAACTGATATTGGTAGTGCATTTGCGAGTATGGATGGAAATCCAGAAGGTATGAAAGCGCTTGTTGAATGTAACCCACAATAATAAAAATTATAAAGGTATGAAAATGAATAATATGTTAGAAAAATTTAGTTTAGAGGGCAAAGTAGCCCTTGTTACAGGTTGTAAGCGCGGTATTGGTAAAGGTATTGCTCTAGGTTTAGCACAGGCTGGCGCTGATATTATTGGTGTATCTGCAAGCTTAGAGCTTGAAAGATCTGAAGTAGAAAAAGAAGTTAAAGCACTTGGCCGAAATTTTAAAGCCTACCAATGTGATTTTGGTGATCGTGATGCGCTTTATTCGTTTATTAATGATGTAAAAAGTGATTTTCCAAAAATTGATATTTTAGTCAATAATGCAGGTACAATCCTTCGTGCTCCTGCGGCTGAGCATGGCGATGATTTATGGGATAAAGTGATTGAAGTTAACTTGAATGCTCAATTTATTTTAAGCCGCGAAATAGGCAAACAAATGATAGAGCATGGCGAGGGTAAAGTTATTTTCACGGCTTCTTTGCTCACTTTTCAAGGTGGTATTACAGTACCAGGTTACGCAGCTAGTAAAGGTGCTATTGGGCAATTGGTTATGGCGCTTTCTAATGAATGGGCTGGCAAAGGCATTAATGTAAATGCGATTGCGCCAGGTTACATTGATACCGATAACACTGAGGCATTACGCAATGACAAAGAGCGTAATGCAGCCATCTTAGCGCGTATTCCACAAGGTCGATGGGGAAATCCTGAAGACTTTAAAGGGCCTGCTGTGTTCTTGGCTTCTGAGGCTGCTAGTTACGTAAACGGCGCTATTTTATTGGTTGATGGCGGATGGATGGGGAGATAGTTCAATGAACTTTCATAATAATGTGAATTTTATAAATGGCGAATATGTTGCTTCTAAAGCAAGTGGCACGATTGAAATATTAAGCCCATCTACAGGTAAAAAAATTGGTGAAATACCAAAAGGCTGTATAGAAGATGCGCAGTATGCACTTGAATCAGCGAATGTAGGACAGAAAAAGTGGGCTAAATTGACAGCTCGCACACGTCAAAATATATTGCGTGTGTTTGCTAACAAAATTCGTGAAAATAAAGATATTCTTGCGCCAATGCTTGTTGCAGAGCAAGGTAAATTACTATCAGTTGCACAAATGGAAGTCGACGTAACAGCGACTTTTATTGACTATGCATGCGACCATGCACTTACTATTGAAGGCGATATTTTACCTTCAGATAACGATGATGAAAAAATATACATTCATAAAGTGCCACGAGGCGTAGTTGTGGGTATTACTGCGTGGAATTTTCCGTTGGCATTGGCTGGTCGTAAAATTGGACCTGCGTTGATCACAGGTAACTCTATTGTATTAAAACCTACTCAAGAAACACCTTTAGCAACCACCGAGCTAGGTCGTTTAGCAAACGAAGCGGGTATTCCTGCTGGCGTGCTAAACGTTATTAATGGATCAGGTTCTGTTGTTGGCCAAGCATTGTGTGAAAGCCCAATTACTAAAATGATCACCATGACAGGCTCTACTGCTGCAGGTAAGCAAATCTACAAAACTAGCGCAGAATACATGACGCCTGTAATGCTTGAACTTGGCGGTAAAGCGCCAATGGTTGTTATGGCCGATGCCGACCTTGATGAGGCTGTTGAAGGTGCGCTTTGGGGTCGTTTTGCTAACTGCGGGCAAGTATGCACCTGTGTTGAGCGTTTATATGTTCAAGAGTCTGTGTACGATGCGTTTATGGCTAAATTTATACCAGCTGTAAAAGCACTTCGTGTTGGAGATCCTATGAACCCAGATACGCAAATGGGTCCTAAATGTAATCAACGCGAAATAGACAACATTGATCACATAGTTCAACAAAGTATTCAACAAGGCGCTTCTGTCGCCACTGGTGGTAAAGTTGCTTCTGTTGAGGGTTTTGAAGGCGGTTGTTGGTACGAACCCACGTTACTTGTAGACGTTAAGCAAAATAACATTGCAGTGCACGAAGAAACTTTTGGCCCAGTACTCCCTATTGTTAAAGTTAAAGATATGGAGCAAGCGATTGAATACTGTAACGACAGTATTTATGGCTTAAGCGCTTATATATTTACGCAAAACTTTTTCGATATTAATAAAGCCATTAACGAATTAGAAGTGGGTGAAGTTTATATTAACCGTGGTATGGGTGAGCAGCACCAAGGTTTTCATAATGGCTGGAAACAGAGCGGCTTTGGCGGCGAAGATGGTAAATTTGGTCTAGAGCAATATCTAGAGAAGAAAACCGTTTATTTGAAAGAAAAATAATATTCCAAAATTTAGCCGTAATGCAGCTTAAGCAAAAAGCCAATAATGTTTTCATTATTGGCTTTTTATTTGTCAGCAGATTACTTTAAATTAATACTTATATCGCCATTGGGTTTACAGCAGCACAACAATATTTCGCCTTCTCGCACAAACGCAAGTGGCTCTTCGTTATACTCAACACTGCCAGACACTAAAGTAGCTCTGCAAGCTCCACAGTAGCCTTCACGGCATTGGAATGCGACGTCTATTTTCATGGATTCTAAGCAGTGTAAAAGAGAAGGGCAGCCAGTATTAAATTCTATACACTGGCTGTTTTCTGCAAGCGTTATGCTTGCAGTAGACTTGTCACTCATTATAAATCAAAATCACCAAATTCTGATGCATCAACTTGAGAGTCAATTTGACCAACAAGGTATGAGCTTATTTCTGCTTCTTGTGGTGCTACTTGTACATTATCAGACACGAGCCATGAGTTGATCCATGGAATAGGGTTACTGTTGTTTTCAAACTGTGCAGGTAAGCCAATCGCAGTCATACGGGCGTTGGTGATGTATTCAACGTACTGACATAAAATATGTTTATTTAAACCAATCATTGAGCCATCTTTAAACAGGTATTCTGCCCATTCTTTTTCTTGCTCTGCGGCTTCAACAAACATTTTAATTGCTTCGTCTCGGCACTGAGCGGCAACAATCGCCATTTCTGGGTCGTCTTTACCGTCTTGCATAATATTTAAAATATGCTGAGTACCCGAAAGATGCAGTGCTTCATCGCGCGCAATAAGCTTGATGATTTTAGCGTTACCTTCCATCAGTTCACGCTCAGCAAACGCAAACGAACATGCAAAGCTTACGTAAAAACGAATCGCCTCTAAAATATTTACCGACATCATTGCAAGGTAAAGTTTCTTTTTAAGCTCAAATAAATTCACGATAACGGTTTTACCGTTAATTTCGTGTTTGCCTTCACCGTATAAATTGTAAAGTGATACAGAGTTAATTAGGTCATCGTAATATTTTGTTACCGCATCAGCACGTTCGCTAATTTTATCGTTGCTAACAATGTCATCAAAAATAAGCTCAGGTGCTTGTGTTACGTTACGGATAATATGCGTGTATGAGCGGCTGTGAATTGTTTCACTGAACGCCCATGTTTCTATCCATGTTTCAAGCTCTGGTAGCGATACAATTGGAAGTAGAGCCACGTTTGGCGAACGACCTTGTACACTATCAAGCAGTGTTTGGTATTTTAAGTTGCTTAAAAATATATGCTTTTCGTGATCTGGTAATGCCTGAAAGTCTAAACGGTCTTTACTTACATCTACTTCCTCAGGACGCCAAAAGAAAGACAGTTGCTTTTCAATTAGCTTTTCAAAAATTGGGTATTTTTGTTGGTCGTAACGAGATACGTTTACAGTTTGGCCAAAAAACATTGGCTCTTGCATTTGGTTATTATGGTTTCGGCTAAAAGTAGTATAAGACATGTTTATCACTCAAAAAACTATCAGAAAAAGCGGGCTAAATGCCCGCTTAAAATAAAAATCAGCAGTTATATTTTACACGCGCCGCCTTCACAATCGTCATCTTCCACTTCTGGAGCATCTTCTTGTGAATCTGAGGCGCCATCGCGAGTATTGTGGTAATACAAGGTTTTAACACCTAGTTTGTACGCGCTTAGTAAGTCTTTTAATAAGACTTGCATAGGTACTTTACCGCCTTCGAACTTGTTTGGATCATAATTTGTATTTGCAGAAATTGTTTGGTCAACAAATTTTTGCATTATGCCAACAAGCTGTAAGTAACCATCGTTTGATGGGATATCCCATAATAACTCATAGTTATTTTTTAAGCGTTCATACTCAGGAACTACTTGTTTTAAAATACCATCTTTGCTTGCTTTAACACTAATATGTCCACGTGGTGGCTCAATACCGTTAGTTGCGTTAGAGATTTGCGACGATGTTTCTGATGGCATTAATGCACTTAGTGTTGAGTTACGCATGCCGTGCTCTTTAATGTTTGCACGTAATGTATCCCAATCAAGATGAAGTGGTTCATCACAAATCTTATCTAAATCACGTTTGTACGTATCAGTTGGCATAATGCCTTGAGAGTACGTTGTTTCGTTAAACTTAGGACATGCACCACGCTCTTTAGCAAGCTCATTAGATGCTTTCATCAAGTAGTATTGAATCGCTTCAAATGTTTTGTGAGTCAGGGCGTTCGCGCTGCCATCTGAATAACGTTTACCGTTTTTAGCTAGGTAGTATGCGTAGTTAATTACACCTATTCCTAACGTACGGCGTCCCATAGTTGCATTTTTAGCAGCCGGTACAGGGTAGTCTTGGAAATCAAGTAAGTTATCAAGTGCACGTACAGCAAGCTCAGCTAATTCTTCAAGCTCATCAAGTGATTCTATTGCACCTAAGTTAAACGCAGAAAGTGTACAAAGGGCAATTTCGCCTTCTTCGTCATTTACGTTATTAAGTGGCTTAGTTGGCAATGCAATTTCTAAACATAAGTTAGATTGGCGAATAGGCGCAACTTTAGCAATGAACGGGCTGTGTGTATTACAGTGATCCACATTTTGTAAGTAAATACGACCAGTACTTGCACGTTCTTGGGCAAACATAGAGAAAAGCTCAATGGCTTTGATACGCTTTTTACGGATAGACTCGTCTTGTTCGTATTTGACGTAAAGCGCATCAAATTCTGCTTGGTCTTCAAAAAATGCATCATAAAGGCCAGGCACATCTGATGGGCTAAATAACGTAATGTAATCGTCTTTAATTAAACGAGAATACATTAATTTATTAAATTGTACGCCGTAATCTAGGTGACGAACACGGTTGTCCTCTACACCACGATTATTTTTAAGTACCAGTAGGTTTTCTACTTCTAGGTGCCAAAGCGGGTAGAACAATGTTGCAGCGCCGCCACGTACACCACCTTGCGAACAACTTTTAACCGCTGTTTGAAAGTGCTTATAAAAAGGAATACAACCAGTGTGATACGCTTCGCCATTACGAATATGGCTACCTAGCGCACGAATTCGACCTGCGTTAATACCAATACCCGCACGTTGTGAAACGTACTTAACAATAGCTGATGATGTTGCATTGATTGAATCGAGGCTGTCGCCACATTCAATTAATACACATGAGCTAAATTGACGAGTAGGGGTACGAACACCAGCCATTATTGGTGTAGGCAATGAAATCTTAAATAACGATACCGCATCATAAAAACGTTTAATGTAATTAGTACGCGTTTCACGTGGGTAGTCAGCAAATAAACTTGCCGCTACTAAAATATATAAAAACTGTGCGCTTTCGTAAATTTCACCTGTTACACGGTTTTGAACGAGGTACTTACCTTCAAGCTGTTTTACAGCAGCGTAGCTGAAGTTAAGATCGCGAGAATGATCAAGGTACGCATCAAGCTCATCTAACTCTTGCTCTGTATAATCTACTAATAAGTGAGCATCATAGCGTTTGTCTTCAACCATTTTAGTTACATGATCAAATAAACGTGGTGGCTCAAATTGGCCATAGGCTTTTTTACGTAGGTGGAATACAGCTAAACGCGCTGATAAATACTGGTAATCTGGCGATTCTTTTGAAATCTGATCTGCAGCTGCTTTAATAATGGTTTCGTGAATATCTTTGGTACGAATACCATCGTAAAATTGAATGTGTGATTTTAATTCAACTTGCGAAACCGAAACGTTATTTAAACCTTCGGCGGCCCATTCAATAACGCGATGGATCTTATCAAGATCAAGCGGCTCTTTACGCCCGTCACGTTTGCTTACAGATAACTGTTGGTTCATAGCTTTGCCTGTATTCCTTGGGGATTATGTATTTTGACCAATGTTTACACCTCAAATTAGCAAGGTGTAGTGCTCATTTATTATAGGTTTCACCAAATTAGTGAATTTAATTGAATAACATTTGGCCACAATATCTGGTGTTGTTCAATTTAGAGATCACAAGATAGTGTGGTCTGCATTGTTTTGCAAGGGACATAATTGCCCCTGTTTGTGGATAACTTTGGGATAACGCATTTGTGTTAGTAGACACTCACCTTCGAACAATCATTTAAGTTGAAATATGCAAAAATCAACTAATGATCTGCTAAATTTACGCATTTTAAAAATAAATTTTGACTGCTTTTTTTATCAGCAAGCTTTGCCTAAAAACTAACACAATCACAATATATAGTGTTTATTAATTAACATAGCACTATATATGGTTAAAACCATCAATTGGACTTAGCCAGTTTAAATTGGCTTTCCAGCTTAATGCCTCATCTTCACTGGGAATGTAACCCCAAAGTGCAGTCGCGGTATGCATACCTGCTGCTTTGCCTGCTTGTATGTCACGCTGTGCATCACCAATGTATAAACAACGCTTTGGCTGTACTTGCATAAGCTTTGCACAATGTAGCAGTGGTAAAGGTGATGGCTTAGCCTCTGCTAAAGTGTCACCACTTATTACTACACTGGCATTTTTTAAAGCAGGAATAGCTGCAACTAAAGGATCGGTTAAAAACCCTGGTTTGTTAGTCATGATCCCCCATTTGATCTTTTTCTGATCTAGGGCGATAAGTAACGATTCAACTCCGCTGAAGCAGCGTGTGTGATTTGCTATGTTTGCAGCGTACTCGTCAACTAATTGCTTTATAAGCTCGTTTTGGGGTTGTTTGTCCCATAACGCTTTAAAACCAGCCTCTAATAATGCGCCAGCGCCGTTAGATGCCGCAGGACGGTATATATCACTACTAACAGGCTCTATTTTATTGCTAATAAGCACCGCGTTTAAAGCGGCACCTAAATCATCAGCAGTGTCGAGTAGGGTGCCGTCTAAATCAAATAAAAATGCATCGTACTCAATAAGGGGATGGGGGCTTGAGAGTTAGCCATTAAGCTAACTTCTCAAAATAAAGTATGTAATTTACGCTAACGTCGTTATTAAGCGTATATTGCTTTGATAGTGGGTTATAAGAAAGGCCTGTACTTGCACGAACTTTTAAACCCGCTTGCTCTGCCCATGCAATGAGCTGTGCAGGTTTTATAAACTTTTTATGGTCGTGTGTACCTTCAGGCACCATTTTTAAAAGCTTTTCAGCACCAACAATAGCGTATAAGTATGCTTTAGGTGTTTTGTTCAGGGTTGAAAAAAACACGTCTGCGCCTGGTTTGGCTAATGCGGCTACGGCATGAATGATAGATGCTGGGTCGGGAACGTGCTCAAGCATTTCCATACAGGTTATTACATCAAAGCGCTCTGGATTTTGTGAAGCAAACTCTTCTGCAGGCACTTTTATATAATCTACATTTACGCCAGTTTCTAAACTGTGCAACTTAGCAACAGTTAAAGGCTCTTGCCCCATGTCGATGCCAGTTACTTTTGCGCCCATGCGCGCCATGCTTTGGCTTAAAATACCGCCACCACAGCCAACGTCGAGTGTTTCTTTATCGAATAAACCTTGCGTTTTGTTTGCTATAAAGTCTAAACGTAACGGGTTAATTTCGTGAAGAGGTTTGAATTCTCCGTCTAGGTCCCACCAACGCTCGGCGATGGCTTCAAATTTTGCTATTTCTGCGTGATCTACATTTTGATGTTCGGTCATAAAATACTTCCTCGTCAATCTGAGGCCATTATATAGGGCTAAATTGGTAAATCGCAAAGTTTTGCGCCTGTAAATTAAAATTAATTGTGATAGCATGGCTGTTAGAAATAATAACAATACTCTTAATCCCCAATACCGGGTCGTTGAGAGCTGATACTGAAGGAATGTGATATCAAATGACTGATCTCGCCAATGAAATTCTGCCAGTCAATATTGAAGACGAGTTAAAAAACTCCTACTTAGATTACGCGATGAGCGTAATTGTAGGACGTGCATTACCAGACGTACGTGACGGCTTAAAACCTGTTCATCGCCGCGTTTTGTTTGCAATGAACGAGCTTAGTAATGACTGGAACAAGCCTTACAAAAAATCGGCCCGTGTGGTCGGTGACGTAATCGGTAAATACCACCCACACGGCGACAGTGCAGTTTATGACACGATAGTTCGTATGGCTCAGCCATTCTCACTACGTTATATGCTTGTAGATGGCCAAGGTAACTTCGGTTCGGTTGATGGCGATTCAGCTGCGGCAATGCGTTATACAGAAGTACGTATGGCAAAAATGTCGCATGAGCTATTAGCTGATCTTGAAAAAGAAACGGTTGATTTCGTTCCTAACTACGACGGCACAGAACAAATCCCTGACGTTTTACCAACAAAGGTCCCTAACTTATTAGTTAACGGATCATCAGGTATTGCGGTAGGTATGGCTACAAATATCCCACCACATAACTTAACAGAAGTTATTAATGGTTGTTTAGCGCTTATAATCAATCCTGAATTAACTATAACTGAGTTAATGGATTATATTCCGGGCCCAGATTTTCCAACCGCTGCAATTATCAACGGTAAGAAAGGTATTGAACAAGCATACCAAACTGGCCGTGGTAAAGTGTACATGCGTGCACGTGCTGAGATTGAAACGGATGAAAAAACAGGCCGTGAAACAATTATCGTTCACGAAATTCCTTATCAAGTTAACAAAGCACGCTTAATTGAAAAAATTGCTGAGCTTGTTAAAGATAAAAAAATTGAAGGCATTAGTGCACTACGTGATGAATCAGACAAAGACGGTATGCGTATCGTTATTGAGATCAAACGTGGTGACGTAGGCGAGGTTATTTTAAACAACTTGTATGCGCAGACTCAGTTACAAACTGTGTTTGGTATGAATATGGTTGCGTTAATTAACAACCAGCCTAAGTGTTTCAACTTAAAAGAAATGCTAGAAGAGTTTATTATTCACCGTCGTGAAGTAGTAACTCGTCGTACAGTATTTGATTTACGCAAAGCCCGCGATCGTGCACATATGCTAGAGGGTTTAGCTATTGCGCTTGCAAACATTGACCCTATTATCGAACTTATTCGTAAATCCCCTACACCTGCTGAAGCTAAAGTTGCTTTAACGGCACGTTCAGTGGGAATTAGGTAATGTAAAATCAATGCTTGAAAAAGCAGGCGAAGATAATGTTGCACGTCCAGATTGGCTAGCTGCTGATTTAGGTATTCGCGACGGTCAGTATTTTATTTCAGAGCAACAAGCCCAAGCAATCCTAGATTTACGCTTACACAAGCTAACAGGTCTTGAGCATGAAAAAATCCTGAGTGAATATCAAACACTATTAGATTTAATTGCTGAGCTTTTACATATTTTGGCAACGCCAGAGCGTTTAATGGAAGTTATTCGTGATGAGTTAGTTGAAATTAAAGCACAATACGGCGATGAACGTCGTACTGAAATTAATGCAGCGGCTCACGATATTAGCTTAGAAGATTTAATTACCGAAGAAGACGTTGTAGTAACGCTTTCTCACGAAGGTTATGTGAAATATCAGGCATTGTCTGATTACGAAGCACAACGCCGTGGTGGTAAAGGTAAATCAGCAACGAAGATGAAAGATGAAGATTTCATTGAACGTCTACTCGTTGCAAATACGCACGATACTATTTTATGTTTCTCTACGGCCGGGCGTTTATATTGGCTTAAAGTATATCAGTTACCACTGGCAAGTCGTGCAGCGCGCGGTAAGCCAATTGTTAACTTGTTACCACTTGAAGCTGATGAACGAATTACTGCTATATTGCCAGTACGCGAGTACGCAGAAGATAAATACATCTTTATGGCAACAGCATTTGGTACAGTTAAGAAAACACCATTAACGGCTTACAGTCGTCAACGTGCAAGCGGTATTATTGCTGTTAACTTAAATGAAGGCGATAGCCTGATTGGGGTTGATATTACCGATGGTAGCAACGAAATTATGTTGTTCACTGATGCAGGTAAAGTTGTACGTTTTAAAGAAGCTGAAGAAACAACGGTTGTTGATGAAAACGGTAATCCTGTATTAGACGAAGAAGGTAACCCTGAGATTCGTTTCAAAGGTGTTCGCCCTATGGGTCGTACTGCTACAGGTGTTCGTGGTATTAAAATGCCAGATGAGCAACGCGTAGTATCGTTAATTGTACCAAAAACTGACGGTGCTATTCTGACGGTAACTGAAAACGGTTACGGTAAGCGTACGCAACTTGAAGATTACCCATCGAAGAGTCGTGCAACACAGGGTGTTGTATCAATTAAGGTGAGTGAACGTAACGGTGCTGTTGTTGGTGCTGTGCAAGTTGACGACAACGATGAAATAATGATTATTTCAAATCGTGGTACCTTAGTACGAACTCGTGTTAATGAAGTTTCTACGGTTGGACGTAACACTCAAGGTGTTATTTTGATCAGAACTATTGACGAAGAGCAAGTAGTTGGTTTACAACGTATAGAAGAAATTGAAGTTACTCAAAGTGACTTGATTGATATTGAAGACGTTGAAACTGTAGATACGGTTATTGATGAAGTAGCGGATGATAATCCTCCTTCAGAATAATTGATATTGAAAAAGCGGCCTTGGCCGCTTTTTTTAATGTTGTTGAAAAAAATTAATAGAGTGTGAAATTATATTCATTCATTAAAATCGTAAGGTTGAGTGGATGGGGATTATACGTTCATGCTTAGTAGTTAAATTACTGGAATGAGGCAAAGGTAATGAGTAAATATAATTTTTGTGCGGGACCGGCTATGCTTCCGCAAGCGGTTATGAAAAAAGCGCAAAAAGAGTTTCTAGATTGGCAAGACTTGGGTGTTTCTGTAATGGAAATGAGCCATCGCAGCAAAGAGTTTTTAGCATTAACTGCAAAGTGTGAAGCGAGTCTTCGCCGCTTAATGAATATCAGTGATGAATTTGAAGTGTTGTTTATGCACGGTGGCGGTCGTGGCCAATTTAGTGCTGTTCCTTTAAATTTGCACCAAGAAGGCAAAACAGCGTTTTATTGCGAAAATGGCGTATGGTCGAAAAGCGCCAGAGATGAAGCTAATAAGTTCACTCAAACGTCTTTTACGGATGTACGTAACGATGCTGATGGTGAATTTTCAATTAAAGACGTTGCTGACTGGGAATTACCAGAAGATGCGGCGTACATTCATTATTGCCCTAACGAAACGGTAGATGGACTCGAGATTTTTGATGTACCGAGTCACCCAACTGCGCCGATTGTTGCTGATATGTCATCGACTATTTTGTCTCGCGAAATAGACGTGAACAAATTTGATTTAATTTACGCTGGTGCGCAAAAAAATATCGGTCCATCGGGTATTTCAATCGTTATTGTTCGTAAAACACTACTTGAGCGTGAAGGGTTAGCAAAGCCTGGTATTTTAGATTACGCCCTTGAAGCAAAACAGGGCAGCATGTTTAACACGCCACCTACTTTTGCATGGTATTTAGCTGCTGAAGTCTTCGAATGGTTAGAGAGAAATGGCGGCGTAAAAGCCATGGAAACACAAAATATTGCAAAAGCTGAGCTACTGTATAATTTTATTGATAATTCTGACTTTTACTCAAATATAGTCGCTAAGCATTGTCGTTCACGTATGAATGTTCCTTTTTGGCTAAACGATGAAAGCTTAAATGATCAGTTTGTAACTCAATCCAATGATGCGGGTTTACTTGCACTTGAAGGGCACCGAATTGTAGGCGGTATGCGTGCGAGTATTTATAACGCCATGCCACTTGAAGGTGTTCAAGCCCTAGTAGACTTTATGGCTGCCTTTGCTAAGGAGCACAGTTAATGGAACAGCTTCGTTTAGGACCAATTACAAAAGTAAATGGCACGGTAACCCTACCAGGCTCAAAGAGCTTATCGAATAGGATTTTGCTCTTAGCAGCACTGGCAAGCGGTACCACCGTTGTTGAAAATTTGCTTGATAGCGATGATATACGCCATATGTTAGGTGCCTTAAAATTATTAGGTGTGCATGTAACTTTAAATGATGAGCGAACAGTCGCGACAGTAAACGGCGTTGGTGGCGTATTTAAAACGCCTAGCGAGCCATTGTTTTTAGGGAATGCCGGCACTGCTTACAGACCTTTAACGGCTGTACTTGCTGCTGTTACTGGTGAGTATGAGTTAATAGGCGAGCCGCGCATGGAAGAGCGTCCAATAGGGCATTTAGTTGATGCTCTTCAAGCATTGGGTGGTGATGTTACTTATACTAAACACAAAGACTATCCACCACTTAAGATTATGGGTGGGCAAATTAAGGGCGGCTCAGTTGAAATTGACGGTAGTATTTCAAGTCAATTTTTAACTGCATTACTAATGGCTGCACCTTTGTTTAGTGGTGATACAAATATAACCATTAAAGGTACCTTGGTTTCTAAACCATATATTGATATTACGCTTGATGTAATGGCACGTTTTGGTGTTAATGTTGAACACAGTAATTATGCAACTTTTAAAGTTAAAGGTGGTCAACAGTATCAATCACTCGATCGAATTATGGTTGAAGGGGATGCGTCTTCTGCTTCTTACTTTGTTGCTGCAGCTGCGATAGCGGGTGGTGAAATTGAGATTAAAGGTGTAGGTGCTAAATCGGTTCAAGGTGATATAGGCTTTGCCAAAGTAATGGAGCAAGTAGGCGCGAAAATCGATTGGTATGATGAGCGTTTAGTTGTTCGCAAAGGCGAATTAAAAGGCGTAGATATTGACGCTAATGCAATTCCTGATGCAGCTATGACACTCGCAACAGTTGCTCTCTTTGCTAAAGGTCCAACTGCCATTCGTAACATTTATAACTGGCGAGTAAAAGAAACAGACCGTTTATATGCAATGGCAACTGAGCTTAGAAAAGTAGGTGCAGACGTTGTAGAAGGGCATGATTTTATAGAAATTACACCACCTGAACATTTCAATGATGTAGCAATAGATACCTACGACGATCACCGTATAGCCATGTGCTTTGCCATGGTTGCTGTTGGCGGGAAACCTATAACGATTAATGAACCAAAGTGTACTTATAAGACATTTCCTACATTTTTCAATGTTTTAGCGTCAGTCAGTGAATAGGGCTTTTATAACTAATTATAAAAAGTTACACACTAATAGCAGATATATTTTTATAAGTGGCGTATAATATGGCGGTTTATTTAGGTGTGCATTGCAGGAGGTTTAAATGCAGGCGTTATTAATGCCCGTGATCACCGTTGATGGCCCAAGTGGTTCAGGTAAAGGAACTGTTTGTCGCTTGTTAGCCGACAAGTTAGGGTGGGATGTATTAGATAGCGGTGCGATTTATCGCGTTTTATCTTTAGCTGCACTTCATCACCAAATAGCATTAGACAATGAAGAAGGGCTTGTCCCTCTTGCTGCAAATTTAGATGTGCAGTTTTTGGTAGATAGCCAAACTAATGCAGGAAAAGTTATTTTAGAAGGCGAAGATGTAACGACTACTATTCGTAATGAAGAAGTAGGCGCTGCGGCATCAAAGGTTGCAGCATTACCTCGCGTTCGTGAAGCATTATTACGTCGCCAGCGAGCGTTTCGTACTGAAAGTGGCTTAATTGCCGATGGTCGCGATATGGGGACTGTGGTTTTTCAAGATGCGCCGTTAAAAATTTATTTAACAGCAAGTGCAGAAGAGCGTGCTCGTAGGCGTTTTGTTGAGTTGAATACGCGCGGCCTTGATGTTACACTGAGTGGTCTATTACAGGACATTCAAGCTCGTGACGAGCGCGATATGAATCGTGCCGTTGCTCCGCTTGTGCCGGCAGACGATGCTATTGAACTCGATACTAGCGAACTCAATGCTCAGCAAGTATTTGATAAAGTTATGACTTTATTAGATGTTGCAATATCTGAAGGTAAGCTTCCTAAACGAAGCTAAACACATTTTATGCACCAGCAGGATGCCAGTGCTATTTTAACAACCCCATGCAGCATGGTTGCTTATTGGTATTAATATATGAGACGTATATTCGTATGTCAGAAAATTTTGCGCAGTTATTTGAAGAAAGCTTAAAGGGTTTTGAAGCAGAGCAAGGCTCTATTGTTAAAGGTACAGTAATCTCTATCGAGAATAACATTGTACTTGTAGATGCTGGTCTTAAATCAGAAAGTGCTATCCCTGCAGAGCAGTTCAAAAATGCTGCTGGTGAACTTGAAGTTGCTGTTGGCGACGAAGTAGATGTTGCACTAGATGCAATTGAAGACGGTTTCGGTGAAACTATCCTTTCTCGTGAGAAAGCGAAGCGTCACGAAGCGTGGATCCGTCTTGAGAAAGCATGTGAAGAGCAAGAAACTGTTACTGGTGTTATCAACGGTAAAGTTAAAGGCGGTTTCACAGTTGAAGTTGATTCAATCCGTGCTTTCCTACCTGGTTCACTTGTTGATGTTCGTCCAGTACGTGACACAACTCACCTTGAAGGCAAAGAGCTTGAATTTAAAGTAATCAAGCTTGATCAAAAACGTAACAACGTTGTTGTTTCACGTCGTGCAGTTATCGAATCTGAAAACTCACAAGAACGTGAAGAGCTTCTTGCTAACCTTGTTGAAGGTCAAGAAGTTAAAGGTATCGTTAAGAACCTTACTGACTACGGTGCATTCGTTGACCTTGGTGGTGTTGATGGTCTACTACACATTACTGATATGGCTTGGAAGCGTGTTAAACACCCTTCAGAAATCGTTAATGTTGGCGACGAAATCGCAGTTAAAGTTCTAAAATTCGACAAAGATAAAACTCGTGTATCTCTAGGCCTTAAACAGCTTGGTGAAGATCCATGGGCAGCTATCGCTGGTCGTTACCCAGAAGGTTCTAAACTTTCTGGTCGTGTTACTAACCTTACAGATTACGGCTGTTTCGTGGAAATCGAAGAAGGCGTTGAAGGTTTAGTACACGTTTCTGAAATGGATTGGACTAACAAGAACATCCATCCTTCAAAAGTTGTAAGCCTTGGCGACACTGTTGAAGTTATGGTTTTAGAAATTGACGAAGAACGTCGTCGTATTTCTCTTGGTCTTAAGCAATGTATTGCTAATCCTTGGCAGGAATTTGCTCGTCTACAGAACAAAGGCGATCAAGTTACTGGTAAGATCAAATCAATCACTGACTTCGGTATCTTTATCGGCCTTGACGGTGGTATTGACGGTCTTGTACACCTTTCAGATATTTCTTGGAATACACCTGGCGAAGAAGCTGTACGTGAATTCAAGAAAGGCGACGAAATCACTGCTATCGTATTGCAAGTTGACCCTGAGCGTGAACGTATCTCTCTAGGTGTTAAGCAAATCGAAGCTGACCCATTCAATAACTACCTTGATGCAAACAAAAAAGGTGCTATTGTTAAAGGTAAAGTGACTGAAGTTGATGCGAAAGGCGCAACTGTTGAACTTATCGAAGGCGTTGAAGGTTACATCCGTGTAGCTGATATCGCTCAAGAACGCGTTGAAGATGCAACTACTGTTGTTTCTGTAGGCGACGAAATTGAAGTTAAATACGTTGGTGTTGATCGTAAGAACCGCACTTTAAGCTTATCTGTAAAAGCTCTTTTCGAAGCAGAAGAGAAAGAAGTACTAGAGAAGCTTAAGAAAGAAGAGCCAGTGTTTGAAAACGCAATGGCAGCTGCTTTCGCAAATGCACAAAAAGACTAATATATAATTAGTTTTAGTTGGAAGGGCATTTTTTGCCCTTCCTATATTTCTTTTTAAGGAAACGATATGACTAAGTCAGAATTGATAGAAACACTTGCGGAACAACACGCACACGTTCCAGTGAAAGATGTTGAGAATGCTGTAAAAGAAATTCTTGAACAAATGGCCGGCTCATTATCTACTTCAGATCGTATTGAGATCAGAGGTTTTGGTAGTTTCTCTTTGCATTTCCGTGCTCCTCGCACAGGTCGTAACCCTAAGACTGGCGATACAGTTGAGCTTGACGGAAAGCATGTACCTCATTTTAAACCGGGTAAAGAATTACGCGACCGCGTGAATGAAAGTATTGCCTAGTTAACTTAGTGGAGTAGTTACTTGTTTAAGGTCTTAAAAATTATTCTGGTTGCGCTATGCCTAATTAGCGCATTTGTATTGGGTTCTCAAAATCCACAATTAGTACAAATTAATTATATTATTGCCAGTAATACATTACCTTTAGCTGTAATAATAAGTATTTGCTTTTTACTGGGTGTTTTGATCGGTTTTTTTATTAGCTTTAAATTATTTTCACAATTGAAGTGGCAAAACTATCGGTTGAAAAAGTTATTAGTACCTGAAGAAGATAAAAAAGCTTGCTGCTAATAAAGACATTTAATTATGATTGAGCTTTTGTTTTTATTACTCCCTGTTGCAGCCGGTTACGGTTGGATTATGGGGAAAAACAGTGCTAAAAACCAAGCTCACTTACTTAATCGTCAGATTACCTCTGAATACAGTAAAGGCTTAAAGTTTTTACTCGATAGAGAAGAAGACCAGGGCTTAGAGCATTTAATTAACTTGCTTGAAGTTTCGGCTGATTCAGTCGAGCACTATTCTACACTTGCCACTATGTTTCGCCGTCGAGGTGAACTAGACCGCGCAATAAAAATCCATGAACTACTTTTAAAACACCCAAGCTTAAATGAACAACAAGCTGCAACAAGCCGTTTAGAACTTGCTGAAGACTATATTATGGCTGGTTTACTTGATGGTGCTGAAGAACATTTAGTCTGGCTAGTTAAAGCAGGACATGTTGAAGCGCTCGAACCTATTATAACTTTGTATTCGCAAACTCGCGAATGGGAAAAAGGTATTAATATGTTTGAAGCCCATAGCGAGTTATTTTCTAAAGAACAGCAATTCAAAGCTATTGCTAATTTTTATTGCGAATCTGCTCTGAGTGATGATAATCCACAATTAATGAGAAAAGCAATTAGCTTAAATTATAAAGCAGTGCGTCCTCTGTACGAATTAGGTTTATTGGCTTATATAAAAGAAGACTACGTTAAAGCAATTTATTACTGGCGTGAACTTGTTACTCAATTTACTTTGTTTGCTCCGCTATTTATTGATCAGCTCGCACATAGTTATAAACAATTAAATTTAACGCATCAATTTCATGAGCTAGTAGGTGACTTGTTAGAAAAGGGCGGTGTATTAATAAAAATAAAACACTGCCAAGCTTTGCTAGAACAAGGGCATACAAAACAAGCTTTTGATTTTTTAACTGATAGTTTAAAACGTCAACCTACTATTCGTGGTTTTAGTTTTTTACTGCAATTGATGGGTGATCAAAACAAAAACACAAAAGAAGTACTGAATCAAATTGATAAATTGGTTACTTCTTACATAGCGACTAAACCTGACTTTCAATGTCAGCACTGTGGCTTTACTAGCTACACGATTTATTGGAATTGCCCTTCTTGTAAACATTGGGAAACTATTGTTCCAAGCAGAGGATTAGACGGATTTTAATAACCCCTTTAATAATACTGGATTTAAAGATGATCATTTTAGCAAATTAAACTGAGTGTTTACTTAGTTGAAATTTTTGTAAAACACAGTCTATATAAATTTCATTTATCAACACTTAAAATCACCTGCTGAAGATATCGCATTAGATCTATTTATAGTTACTTTATAGCCATACATTAGGATAGTTATGTCTTTTGAACACTCAAAAAAATTCTTATAGCATTAGATTACGACGATCAACAAATAGCTCTAGACTTTGTTAAGCAACTTTCACCAGAGACATGTCGCCTTAAAGTTGGCAAAGAGATGTTTACTTATTTTGGTCCTACTTTTGTTAAAGAACTAATTGATTTAGGCTTTGATGTTTTCCTAGACTTAAAGTTTCATGACATTCCTAATACAGTTGCAAAGGCTGTGACTGCAGCTGCAAAAATGGGAGTATGGATGGTTAATGTACATGCATCTGGTGGCTTTGAAATGATGAATAAAGCTAAAATGGCCCTAGAAAAATTTGGTGATAAAGCACCTTTGCTAATTGCTGTGACTGTTTTAACAAGCATGGATGAAAAAGAGCTTGAGCGTTTAGGTATTGATAAGCCGGCGAAAGAGCAAGTTATCTATTTAGCTAAACTTGCTCAAGAGGCTGGACTTGACGGTGTTGTATGTTCAGCGCAAGAAGCTGAGGTACTTAAATCCGAGCTGGGGAAAGCTTTAAACTTATCACTCCAGGTATTCGTCCAGAAGGGAGTGCAGCAGGCGATCAAAAGCGTATCATGACACCTAAGCAAGCCATTGATGCTGGTAGTGATTATTTAGTGATTGGACGGCCTATAACGCAATCTGAAAACCCTTTGAGAGTATTAACTGATATTAACAAGTCCATTGCTTAATTCAATAAAAAGTAGTTGTTAAGTGCTATGCCCTTACTTAATTGGTATATTATGCTACATTAATAGTATCAAAATTCAGTAGGGGATCTATTTTGAAGTCGTTTTTTGGTTTGGTTTTCATTATTATTGCGGGTTTTTTAGTTAACAAGTATGTTCTTTCAAGTAAAGCTTATGATGGCGTGACAAAGGTTACAGATATTATTTCTAGCTACCCTATTAACGTATATGATTTTAAAAAGACGATGGCTGATTACGCTTATCATTTATGTTATAAAAATGAAGGCGTCTTAAGTAACCATAATATTAGTATAAGTGAATGTGTTGATAATCACGATGAGCGAAAACAAGACTGTGACAAAAAGGTATTTCGTTTAGCACCACTTAATCTAGAAACTAAAGAAGATGCGCTTGATTATTCCAGGCAATATACGCAATGCACTTTACCTTATAAGTATATTTTAGGTTGATACACTTTCATTAATATTTTAGGTTTAATAAACGATAAAAACCTTATTTTCAAATCAACTAATCTAAAAAATTAAAGCGTTTAGTAAGTATACTAAACGCATTTTTGTTACTTCAAACGGATTGATTTTGCTTCAATATCTATTAACTCTTGTTTAAATAAGCCACCAATTGCTTTTTTATAATTAGCCTTACTGGTAGAAAACATCTTTTTTATTGCTTCAGGATCAGACTTATCACCAAGTGGAATAACACCGCCTTCGTTTTTAAGTTTTTGCATAATAGTTTCACCAAGGTCACTTACTTTTCCCATACCTGGCTTTTCTAGTACAACATCAATTTTTCCGTCGTCACGTACTTTTTGAATATAGCCTTTAAGCTTTTGACCCACAAATAAGCTTTTAAATACCATATTGTAAAAAACAACACCGAAGTGCGATTCTTCAATTAATACTTTGTAGCCAATATCTGTTTTTCCAGCAACAATTAAATCCACTTCTTGTAAGTGAGTATATTGCGGCTCATCTTTTGACAGGAAACGATTAAAGTTGTTTGAGGCACAAATACGTTGGCTTGCATTATCAAGGTACAGACGTACTAAATAAGAATGGCCTTCTTGCATGCGTGGTTTTTGTTCATTAAAAGGTGCAAGCACATCTTTCTCAAGCCCCCAATCTAAAAACGCCCCAATACTATTTATTTCTTTAACGCGCAGTAGGGCATACTCGCCAACTTGAGCATGTGGTTTCTTTATTGTTGCTGTGGCCAAATTAGCATTGTCTAAAAAGATAAATACACTAATACTATCGCCCGCTTCAAGCTCATGTTTTATTTCTTGTTTTGGTAAAAATACTTCACCTAAATCATGGCCGTCTAAGTAAGCACCTTCGTTACTCACTTCTTTTACAAATAATGTTTGTGTGGTTCCTAGGTAACTCATAATTATTCCTGCTCAGGCTTTTTTTACGGCGCATTGGTGTATCGCCATCAATGTTCATCGGTGCTTTAATTGGTGCTGTAGGCTTTTTAGGTTTAGCTTTGCGCTTAAATGCAGGCTTTTTAACAGCGGCGGCTTTTTCTTTAGATTTGTCCCACGCTGCCTCAGGTTTTTTCTCTTTTAAACCTTTAAACTTAGCTTTTAAGCTCTCTACGCTCGCAAATTTTAATTCGTCATTTAAAAATGCTTTAATAGCTAAATAACTTGCCCAATCTTTTGGGCCAACTAATGAGATTGCGTTACCTTTAAAGCCTGCTCGTCCTGTGCGACCTATGCGGTGTACATATTCTTCAGCGTGTTTTGGTAAATCAAAGTTAATAACATGCGTTACGCTTAGTAAATCTAAACCACGAGATGCAACGTCGGTGGTGATCAATATTTTAAAGTTTTCGCGACTAAACGAATCCATGATATCTAAACGTTTACTTTGCGTTAAATCACCAGCAAGCGCTACAGATTTGAAGCCTTTAGCATTAAGCGCTTCACTCAAACGGCTCGTGTCAGAACGCGTTGCTGTGAAGATAATACATTGGCCAACATCATCTTGGTTTAAAAAGTGCTCTAATAGCGCTTCTTTATGATCAAGGTGATCGGCAAGGTATAACGTTTGTTTAATATCGCTATGTTGCTCATTTGCTGCACTTAGCGTAATTTGCTTTGGTTTTTTTAATAGGTTACGTGATAGAGCATCTACTTGTGCATGGTCAAGTGTTGCAGAAAACAATAACGTTTGACGTAAACGGTGATTAGCTTGCTCGTTAATCATTTTTAACTGCTCAGTAAAACCTAAATCTAAAATACGATCGGCTTCATCAAAAATAAGCAGTTCTAGTCCGCTCAATTGTAATGAGCGTTTTGTAATGTGATCAGCTAAACGCCCAGGTGTAGCAACTACGAATTGTGGGTCGTTTCTAAGTGCTTTTATTTGGTCATTAAAGTTTTCGCCGCCAAGTATTTTAACTGCCTTAATAGCTGTGCCAGCAATTAATAAACGCAGCTGAGTAAATACTTGCGTAGCAAGCTCACGCGTAGGAGCAACAATAAGTACACGAGGATCGCGTTTGCTGAGTGCTTTTTGTTTCATAACCCTTTGTACAGCAGGTAATAAAAACGCCAAGGTTTTGCCCGACCCAGTTTTAGACTGAGCGAAAATGTCATGCCCTGCAAGTGCGGTAGGCACTGCATGCGCTTGAATATCGGTGGGCTGGGTGATCCCTTGATGTGCTAGTTGTGTTTCAAGGCGTGTATCAATCCCAAGATCAGTAAACTGCAATGTGTGTTTCTCCAAAATGAGCAAATTAACTCTATAAATTTATCAGCGCATTATAGCTTACACAGCTAGGTCGCTAACAGTAAAAACCAATCTATAGCGCTATTTTTTGCAATTAAACTAAAAAAGCGTAAAATACGCGCCCCATATGCGCCGGATTTACGATTCGGTAAACGCCAATATTGGCTAACAAGGCAAAATAGGAAATATAATGACTGTTGTTCATAAAGATAATGTAACGGGCGATCACTTTGTAGTATGTGCGCTGTATAAGTTTGTAGGTTTACCTGAATTTGAAGCTATCCGTAAGCCATTACTAGAAGTGATGGAAGCAAATGAAGTACGCGGTACTTTATTGCTCGCTGCCGAAGGTATAAACGGCACTGTTTCTGCAAAACGTGAAGGGATAGACAACTTATTAGCATGGTTAGATGAGCAACCAAATTTAAAAAACATCGTTACAAAAGAATCTTACGACGATGAATGTCCGTTTTACCGCACTAAAGTAAAACTAAAAAAAGAAATTGTAACGATGGGCGTTGAAGGCGTAGATCCGCTTAAAGTTGTGGGTAGCTATGTAAAGCCAAATGAGTGGAACGCACTTATATCTGACCCTGAAGTAATTTTAATTGATACACGTAATGATTACGAAATTGAAATTGGTACATTTCAAAATGCGGTTGATCCAAATACTAAAACCTTTCGCGAATTTCCACAGTGGGCTAAAGAAAACTTAGACCCTGAAAAACACAAAAAAGTGGCGATGTTTTGTACCGGCGGTATCCGCTGTGAAAAATCGACAGCCTACATGAAAGAGCAAGGTTTTGATGAAGTTTATCACCTTGAAGGCGGTATTTTAAAATACCTAGAAGAAGTGCCAAAAGAAGAAACCATGTGGGAAGGCGAGTGTTTTGTATTTGATAATCGCGTTGCGGTTGATCACGACTTACAAAAAGGCTCTTATGATCAATGCCACGCGTGTCGTATGCCAATTACAGAAGACGAAAAGTTAAAGCCTGAATACATGGAAGGCGTTTCTTGTCATCACTGTATTGAAGAAGTAACGGACGAACAACGCGCACGTTTTGCAGAGCGCCAAAAGCAAATAGAACTAGCGCAAGCACGTGGTGAGGGCCATATTGGCAATGAGGCACAAGCTGTTTTACAGCAACGTAAAGAAGCTAAAAAAGCCCAAAAAGACGCTCAGCGCGGTAAATAATTTTTTACAATAAGTAGTACATTTAAAGAGTCTATTTAGGCTCTTTTTTTGTGCCCAAAATTGTGCAGTAATTGTTTTCACACCCCGATGATAGTGTTAGTCTGCAAAATAGATTTAGTCATTTTAATGCGCATACAGGAAGGGATTTATGCAAGCCGAACAAGTTGAAATCGCACAATTTTTAGCACAACATCCTCCTTTTGATGACTTACCTCAAAAAGCGCTTAATGAGCTAGCTCAACAAGTAGAAGTGGCTTATTTCAGAGCTCAAACAGATATTTTGAGTTTTGGACAAGACATTTCTGATTTGTATGTAATTAGAAGTGGCTCTGTAGAAATGTATCGCCGAAATGGCGAGCTGTACAATCGTTTGGCTACCGCAGGTATATTTGGTCAAATGGGTTTATTGATGAACCGTAAGGTGCGTTTTCCCGCAACTGCTCTGGAAGATACGTTAGTATATTGCATAAATGTTGAGCTATTTAATCGTTACTGTGATGAGTTTGATGCGTTTGCTGATTACTTCGAAACAGACGGTAATGTGCGTTTGCATCAAGCTATTGTCGAGCAAGCCGATGGTAATGACCTGACAACCGCGAAGGTAAAATCATTAATTCACAGAGATGTAGTCACCGTAGATGCAACTTCTACAATACAAGATATCGCTAAATTAATGACCGAAGAGGCGGTATCGTCAGTGTTGGTAACCGATGTAAATAACCCCATAAATGATGACCCAGAAGAAGATGATGGACAAGTAGTTGGTATAATAACTGATAGGGATTTACGCACTAAAGTAGTGGCTAAAGGGCTTGCCTTTAACACGCAAGCAAAAGAGATTATGTCCACTAACTTAGTGCTTTTAGATGCTAATGACTATATTTTCGAAGCAGTATTGGCCATGCTTAGAGATAACTTACATCATTTGCCAGTAGTACAAAAAAGACGCCCAATAGGAGTTATCTCCCTCTCTGATATTTTGCGTTATGAATCGCAAAGCAGCTTATTACTTGTACGTGGCATACTGGCTCAACAAACAATAGAGGATTTGGCGCATTATGCACGCCAATTGCCCAATGTATTTGTTCGAATGGTTAATGAAGATGCAAACTCACACATGGTTGGTACAGCCATGGCTGTTATAGGGCGTACATTTAAACAAAGACTACTTGTATTAGCAGAAGAAAAGTTTGGACCACCTCCTGTGCCTTATTGTTTTATTGCTCTGGGCTCAATGGCTCGCGACGAGCAACTTATTGTAACAGATCAAGATAACGCGCTTATTTTAGATGACAGTTACGACGACGAAAAACATAACGAATATTTTCAAAATATTGCCGATTTTGTCTGTGATGGCCTAGCGCAATGTGGTTACACCTATTGTGATGGCGAAATAATGGCGTCGTTTAAAAAGTGGCGTAAAACTCGCTCACAGTGGTTCGATCAATTTGCTGATTGGATAGCGCAGCCTAAACCACAAGCACTGCTTAATAGTTCTATATTTTTTGATTTAGACGGGGTGTGGGGTAAAACTAAGTGGGCTAATGAGCTTAAAATATTTATAGCCAAACAAAGTAAAGTTAATCGGGTGTTTTTAGCTAACATGGCAGCAAATGCTAGAAATAGAACACCACCGCTTGGCTTTTTTAAAGGCTTTGTTATGGAGCATAATGGCCAACATAAACGTTCAATGAACTTAAAGCGAAGAGGTACTGCACCGCTTTCAGATGTTATACGCGTGCATGCGTTAGCCATTGGTTCGCGTAAACAAAATTCGTTTGAGCGTTTAGAAGATATTATTGAAGCGAAACTTTTACCAAAGGGTAAAGCGCAAGATTTACGTGATGCACTTGAGTATATTGCCATGATGCGAATTCGTCATCAAGCGTGGCAAATAGAGAAGGGCGAAGAGCCAGATAATGACTTAGACCCACATTTACTTTCTCCGTTCGAGCAACGAAACTTAAAAGAGGCATTCGCTATTTTAGAAAAAGCACAAAGCTATTTAAAATTTAGCTACACAGCAAACTCTGGTATGAAGTAGCCTATGAATCCGCGTAATCATAAAGCAATTAATTGGCAAGCTAGGTATAACGAGCTTGCCAATAGCACCAAAAATAAACTCTTAAAACACTTTTATGCGGGTGCTTATAATCAAGACAAAGCTGCAATAAAAGACGTACCTTTTGTAGCAATGGATTTTGAAACAACAGGCTTAAATAGCCAAAACGACGATATAGTGAGTGTTGGTTTAGTGCCGTTCAATTTAGAGCGCATTTATTGTAAGCACAGTCGGCATTGGGTTGTGCAGCCTAGACGAAACCTTCATGAAGAGTCTATTTTAATACATGGAATAACGCATTCTGAGGTGGACGACGCCCCCGACTTTAATCGAATCATTGAACCTTTACTTGAAGCGCTCAGTGGAAAAGTAGTCGTGGTGCATTATGCCGCAATAGAGCGTCACTTTTTAAATAATGCGTTATTGCTAAGGCTTAAAGAAGGTATTGAATTTGCGGTTGTTGATACAATGGAAATAGAAAGAAGAGCACTAAAAGCAAGGCAGGGTTTATTAGGTCGAGTATTTAATACAAAACTTGGCTCACTCAGATTAACAGATTGCCGTGCGCGTTATTCTTTGCCCGCGTATCAAAACCATAATGCATTAACAGATGCTCTTGCTACCGCTGAGCTATTACAAGCGCAGCTGAGTCATCATTATCGTGTAGATACTCCAATCTCAGAGCTGTGGCTTTAGCTTTTAATGACTAAACAAAAAAACGCCGCAAAAATTGCGGCGCTTTCGTTACTAATTAAAAGTATTACTAACTAAAAGTGTTACTTACTAGAAATATTACTTAACTGGGCGAGGCTCAGTACGTAAACCTAAAACTAAGCTTAAACACATAAATAATAATACAATAGTAAATGGCAACCCTGTAGAGACAGCGCCTGCTTGTAGTGCTTCAATTGCTTGTGTGCCACCAATCCAAAGTAAAGCAGCTGCAATTGCGCCCTCAACCGATGCCCAAAATATACGTTGTGGTACCGGTGCATCAATTTTACCGCCAGCTGTAATTGAATCAATTACTAATGAACCAGAGTCAGATGACGTAATGAAAAATACCAACACTAATAAAATTGCAATAAACGATAAAATATTAGATAAAGGTAATTCATCAAGCATTTGGAACATAGCTAAAGGTACTTCAGTTAAACCATTAGTGCCTAACGCACCAACACCATTAACTACTTGATCAATCGCAATACCGCCGTAAATAGACATCCATAAAACAGTAACTAGAGTAGGGATAAGTAAAACCGCAATTAAGAATTCACGAATTGTACGACCTCGTGATACACGCGCGATAAACATACCTACAAACGGTGACCAGGAAATCCACCAAGCCCAGTAAAATACAGTCCAACCATGCATCCATGTTTCGTCTTCACGACCGTGAGGATTACTCAATGGAATAATATTTTCTACATAGCCCATTACGGTAGTGGGTACATTACCCATTGCTACAGCAAAGCCTACTAAACAAACAATAATAATGAAAACGCAATTAGCATATTTACATTACTTAGCAGTTTCACACCACCGTCAATACCACGAACCACAGAGACAATGGCTAAAAGTGTTACACCCGCAATAACTAGAATTTGAGAGCCAATGCCACCTTCTGTACCAAATACGTGGTTAATACCTGCAGAAGCTTGTTGCGCACCTAAACCTAAAGATGTTGCAAGGCCAAATAACGTAGCAAGTACAGCTAAGATATCAATGATATGACCAGGCCAACCCCAAGCTCTATCACCTAATATAGGGTAAAAAATAGAACGAATTGAAAGCGGTAAACCTTTGTTATAGGTAAAAAATGCAAGAGATAAACCAACAACAGCGTAAATAGCCCAAGGGTGAAGACCCCAATGAAACATTGTTGCGCCCATTGCTAATTTTGCAGCTTCTGGTGTATTAGCGGCTACATTAAGCGGTGTTTCGTACCAACCAGTAAAGTAAGCAACTGGTTCAGCAACGCCCCAAAACATAAGGCCGATACCCATACCAGCAGCAAATAACATAGCAAGCCATGAAACGCGAGAGTGAGAAGGTTTAGCGTCATCACCACCAAGGCGAATATTACCGTAAGGAGAAACAATAAGTGCTAAACAAAAGAGTACAAAGAAGTTAGCAGCCCACATAAATAGGGCATCAAAATTATTAATAATATCGGTCTTGATACTATCAAGCGCTGTTTTTGCAGTTTGTGGGTCGGTAACAAGTATGGCGATTAAAAAGATGACAATCAGGCCCGCACTAGTTCCAAAAACAGGGTTGTGAATATCAAACCCCCACTTTTGTACGTTGTCCTGACCTACGGTGTAATCCGTGTTGTCAATACTATATTTGTCATGATTTTCCTTCATGCAATACCTCTTTAGTTGTCCTAACAAGCCAAAATAAATTCGGCGTCATATCGAATTACATTAGTCTTTAAATATTAAGTAAAAAGTAATACCGTAATTATTTGAAGACTAACTAATTTGAAGCGTGATCATACAGCTAGTAGTGTATGAGTTAAATATTAAATGTAAATGAATTTGTATTTAAAACGCTGTTTATATGGCCAAATTCATGATTCTTTCATTTAAAAGCCCTAAATTTAAAAATTCAGTGAACGTTAAAATTTAGTTTGCTATTAAAAGTATTAATTTACTTGATTAAGAAAAAAAGATCATTTTTAAGTAGCTTAATTAATGCTTAAATATTAGGACTTGTTAGTCTTTTAGGATTGAAATTTGTTAAGTCTAGTCGCGATTTAATCGCTCCTAGTTTTATAGCTTAGCGGTTCGGTAACAGCTTATGCGTTATTTTTCATGCTTGCATACACGTAAGAATAATCAAAAACCGGCTAGCAAAGAGCAAATTTCTCTTCAAGCCTATTATAAATTTATAAGCCGATAAGCATCTTTAATCAAGTTGTAATATGAATATGATTTAACACAACACTAAGCTATATTTTATAAATAGATAGGCAAAGGATTAATACTATTATGCGTGAAAGCGTTACAAACGATACCAATCAAAACGAACTTGTTAAACACTTTTGCAGCGTTAGAGACGAAAGCCTAGCCATTATCGAACCACTCACTGTAGAAGATTGCCAATTACAAGCTATGGCTGATGCTAGTCCCACTAAATGGCATTTAGCGCATACCACGTGGTTTTTTGAAACGTTTTTACTTAGTGTTCATTGTAAACAGTACGCAGTGTTTAACCCTCACTATAAAATGCTTTTTAATTCTTACTACAATGGGATTGGAGAGCAATTTAAACGGGCAAACAGAGGAAGCTTATCTAGGCCAGGTTTAGACGAAGTGCTAGCTTACAGAGAACATGTAGATAGCCGCGTGATTGAATTACTTAAGACTGACGTTAACCCGCACATTAAAGATATTATTGAACTTGGGTCACACCACGAGCAACAGCATCAAGAGCTAATGCTTATGGATATTAAATATAACTTTTCAGTAAATCCATTATTTCCTCAATATAAAACATCGCTTTTAAATAGCCAAAAAAAATCAGCTGATATTAAACCCCTTAATTTTATCAATTTTGAACAAGCCATTATTAATATTGGCACAAATGCCGACGATGAATTTGCATATGATAACGAGTGCCCCAAACACCAAGTACTAATTCATCCATTCAGTTTTGCTAATAGATTGGTCACTAATGGTGAATATTTAGACTTAATAAATGCCGGTGGATATAGCAATCCACAATATTGGTTAAGCGACGGTTGGGCGCATATTCAAAACACTCGTTTAACGCATCCATTATATTGGCATTGCATAAATAACGAATGGTTTGAGTTTACACACTACGGATTGCAGCCTTTAAATTTAAGTGCACCCATCAGCCATGTTAGTTATTTTGAGGCCAGCGCCTATGCTAATTTTGTAAAGGCTCGCTTGCCTACAGAGTTCGAATGGGAATATGCAGCTAAAAATACATCTTTAACAGACACTAATAATAACTACCTAATACCACAACAAGCAAAAGATGATACCGAAATAAACCAGTTAACGGATTCATGTTGGCAATGGACAAACAGTGCATATTTACCATACCCCGGTTTTAAACCTATTGAAGGAGTAGCAGGGGAGTACAATGGTAAATTTATGAATAACCAAATGGTGTTACGTGGTGGGTGTGTGTTTACCCCTCAAAACCATTTACGACAAACATACCGAAATTTTTATTACCCACATCAAGCGTGGATGTGCAGCGGGATAAGACTAGCTAAGGATATAGTATGAGCCAAGTAACAGCGATTAAAAAAAGTAACATAACCGACACTGAATTTTTAAACGACGTGATAAGCGGATTAACTCAACAACAAAAAACGCTTCCGTGTAAGTATTTTTACGATGATAAAGGTGCTGCATTATTCGAGCAAATAACATCCTTACAAGAGTATTATGTTACACGTACGGAGCTGTCTATTTTAGAGCAATACTCGCAGTCGATTGCTCAAATGCTACCTGAAAACCTCTCTATTATTGAGCCTGGGTGTGGTTCGGGTAAAAAGGTCGCGTATTTATTAGCGCATATGGCAAACGTAAAAACCTTCGTACCGTTTGAAATTTCTGAGGAGATGCTCAGTTATTCACTTGCACATTTGTCGCCATTATTTCCAGATTTGGCAATTTCGCCATTACTAGGAGACTTTACACATAATCAAATGGTTAAACAGCTAACCAAAGACACCGCTTTAGATAGTCAAACCAATTTGGTGTACTTTCCGGGCTCGACTCTTGGCAATTTTTCTCCAGTTAAAGCCATCGAGATTATGAATAATTTCCATCGCTTATGCGGTGTAAACGGTTATGTATTAATTGGGGTTGATTTAGTTAAAGAGCGCCAAGTGTTACTTGATGCATATAACGATAAAGCGGGAGTTACCGCCGCATTTAATAAAAATTTACTACAACGTATTAATAACGAGCTAAACGGCACATTTAATATAGATAACTTTAGCCACGAGTCACGCTTTAACGAGCAACATAGCCGTATTGAAATGCATTTAGTAAGTAATTGCACTCAAAGCGTGATTATAAATGATCAGCAAATAGACTTTATAGAAGGTGAAAGTATCCATACAGAAAACTCTCACAAGTACACGCTCGAGTCGTTTAAGCAGCTAGCAGCGCAAGCTAATTTAAAGTTAGAGCAAACATGGCAAGACGATAGTAACTATTTTGCATTGTGCTTGTTAAGACCGCTATAAACGTTTACTTAAGTTATCTTTAGTAAATGACAACTTTAGCATTGCTAAACTCATAGCTTAGCAATGCGCCATTATTTGATTGCTGGATAAGCTTGGCTTTATTTAAACCGTACAGTCTAAATAGCAGTGGGGCAATAACAGATACCGCAGATCCCGTAGCACTGTCTTCATTTACACCAAACTGGGGTGCAAAGTATCTAAAATGCGCTCTGGAATTTTTCTTGTCTTTATTTTTTATACTAAGGGCAATTACTGCATTTTTGTGGAGTTTACTCAAAGCTTTAAAATCAACGTGTAAGCTTTTTAAATCGTCTTTTTCAACGTCTTTACTAAATTCTTCATTAAATTCTTTATTAAATAATACAACCGTATAACCGTTTTTATCGCCGGTACTGTAGGCTGCTTTTATTGCTGATGAAAACACACTTTTTAACTCACCTGCAGCTAATTCGCTTTTTTTAGGCTCTATGCTTTTTAGTAATAACTGGGTGCGTTGTTTTTTTACTCTTATAGTAAAACGCTCATTACTCATTGATGTAAGTACTTCTGGGCAATAACCAAAATGCTTTATTAAAAAATTAGCGGCCGCTAAAGTGCCATGTCCACAGCGTTTAATTTCACTTGTTTGGTTAAACCAGCGAATATTACAATGGCGTTTAGTTATCTCATTGTGATTTAAAAATACGGTAGCAGGGTGGTTTGATTGTGATGCAATATATTGCATTGTTTTTGATGTTAACCCATTTTTATAAATAACAATTAAAGCACTAGAGCCTTTTAAGTTATTTGCAGGGCTATAAAAAACAGATTCGGTGGAAGTGAGTTTTATAAAGCGAAGCGCAAGCCATTTGGGCTTACGCTTCGTTAAACAAAGAGTGTTAACCTTTGCTTGCATACGCGTCGTTATGAACGCCCGCAGCACGACCTGATGGATCAGCATTGTTTTGGAACGATGCGTCCCATGCAAGTGCTTCAGGAGTCGAACAGGCTACTGATTTACCATGCGGTACACATTTAGCTGATGCATCACCCGGAAAGTGCGATTCAAAAATAGTACGGTAGTAGTAAGCTTCTTTTGAATCTGGTGTATTAATAGGGTATTTAAATTTTGCATTTGCAAGCTCTTGATCGCTCACTTGCTCATTTACAAACTCTTTTAACGTATCAATCCAACTGTAACCAACACCGTCTGAAAATTGCTCTTTTTGGCGCCATAAAACTTCATCAGGCAAGTAGCCATCAAAACCTTCACGTAAAATGTGTTTTTCAATTTTGCCATCTTTACACATTTTGGCTTCAGGGTTGATACGCATAGCAACATCAACAAATTCTTTATCGAGGAACGGTACACGTGCTTCAACGCCCCATGCAGCCATTGATTTATTAGCACGTAAACAGTCAAACATATGCAGTTTTGATACTTTACGGTTTAATTCTTCATGGAACTCTTGTGCATTTGGCGCTTTATGGAAGTATAAGTAACCACCAAATAGCTCATCAGCACCTTCGCCGGATAACACCATTTTAATGCCCATCGCTTTAATTTGGCGAGCCATTAAGTACATAGGTGTAGAGGCACGAATTGTTGTTACGTCGTAGGTTTCTATGTGGTAAATCACTTCACGCAGTGCATCAATACCTTCTTGAATGGTAAAAATGATAGGATGGTGAATCGTACCAATCATGTCAGCTACTTTTTGGGCCGCGGCTAAATCAGGTGAACCCTCAAGGCCTACTGAAAAAGAATGCAGCTTAGGCCACCATGCATCGCTTTCGTCATTATCTTCAATACGTTTGGCAGCAAAGCGCTGGGTGATAGCAGAGATAACTGATGAGTCTAAACCACCAGAAAGTAATACACCGTAAGGCACGTCACACATTAGCTGGCGTTTAACGGCCGCTTCTAATGCATCTTTAACGTCTAGGGCTTGTGCGCTGTTATCTTTAACTGCATCAAACGTTTCCCAATCACGCTTGTAATAAGGCGTCATTTTACCATCTTTGCTGTACAGGTAATGCCCTGGTGGAAATTCTTCAATATGCTTACAAATTGGAGAAAGTGCTTTTAGCTCAGAAGCAACGTAAAAGTTACCGTGCTCGTCGTGACCAGTGTAAAGCGGGATAATACCAATATGGTCACGGCCAATTAAGTAAGCGTCATTTTCATCGTCGTATAAACAAAATGCAAAAATGCCATTTAGGTCATCTAAAAAGTCAGGCCCTTTTTGTTTGTACAGCGCTAAAATAACTTCACAGTCTGATTGAGTTTGAAAAGTAAAATCAACATCTAGCTCTGCTGCAAGTTCTTTATGATTATAAATCTCGCCGTTAACCGCTAAAATATTTGTTTTTTCAGGATTGTATAAAGGCTGTGCACCGCTTGATACACCAACAATAGCTAAACGCTCATGCACTAAAATAGCTTTTTCAGATGCGTATACACCAGACCAATCTGGGCCTCGGTGTCTAAGCAGCTTTGACATTTCAATTGCTTGGGTACGCAATTGAGTGGGATCAGATTTTATATCTAATACCCCAAAAATTGAACACATAGTAACTCCTCATTCCTATTATGTGTGCAGCAAAGCCAATTTGCTGTGCTGCGAAACCTTGTTTTATCAGAAAAAATTACTCAAGTCACATAGCTTTTACAATTAATTAAGAATAATTTATGCACCAAGTTATATTTAACTGCACCAAAGTGGTTAATGTGTGGTACCTGCTGCTATTTTTACGTCACTATTATTGTTCAAAGCTTGCGCAACCATCACTTTCAGCGCGTTAATAACGGTTTCCTCACTCATGCTTGGTGCGCCATTGTGGTGCACAGCTTGGCTTGGTAAATAAGGAATATGCACAAAGCCACCTTTCATTACAGCGCAGTGATCATTTATGTAATGCATAAGACCATACATAACGTGATTACACACATACGTGCCTGCAGTATTCGAAATAGCAGCTGGTATATTACTGTTGTGCAATGCGTGTAACATGCGCTTTATTGGTAAGTTTGTGAAATAGGCATCAGGGCCATTTTTTTCTATTGGTGTATCGACAGGTTGATTACCTGCATTGTCTTTAATACGTGCATCATCAACGTTTATTGCTATTCGCTCTATTGATATTTCACTGCGCCCACCTGCTTGGCCTATACACAAAACAACCGCCGGATTGTGCGACTCAATGGCGCTTATAAGCTGACTGATAGACGTATTAAATTCACAGGCAAGTTCTAGTGTGCATATTTTGTGTTTCATGATGATAGTTTCATCAAGTTTTTGCACTGCTTGCCAAGAAGGATTTATAGCTTCGCCACCAAAAGGCGCAAAGCCGGTTATTAATACACAAGCCATTGAAGAAGTTGATTTAGTCATTAAACACCAAGCTATACATTAAAATAATATTAACGGCGAGTAAGGTAACTGCCGTCGGAATTTGAACCTTTATTACATGGTACTTATCTTTTAAGTCTAAAAGAGCGGCAGGAATAATATTAAAATTGGCTGCCATCGGCGTCATTAACGTACCGCAATAGCCGCTATACATACCTAGCGCCACTAAAGGTGCAGGGCTTGCGCCATGACCTTCAATTAAAAATGGCATCGCAATACCAGCAGTCATCACTGGAAATGCAGCAAACGCGTTACCCATAATCATGGTAAAAAATGCCATACCTATACAATACAAAACAACCAGCATAAAACGGTTATCAGGGGCTATAAATAAAGTAACTAGTTCTTTAATTGAGTCGCCTGTTTGCGCCACAATAAATACCCCACCAAGCATGGCTAGCATTTGCGGTAAAATGGCTGCCCATCCAATAGAATCTACTAAACGGCGTGATTCGCTTACGGCTTGAACAGGGCTACCACCGGTTATTTTCCAGCCAACAAGTAATGCAAAAATACAAGCAATGGTTAAAGATGCAAGTGTTAAGTGGCGTTGATCAAGTAAGTAAACATTATTTATAGCAACATTATCAAATAGTACAGTAAAGACTACGGTAACAATTGGGATCATTAAAGCGGGAATAAATAACTTATTACCTAGAGTCTTAGCGCTTTGGTTTTGAACCTGCTCGCTGGGAATAGAGTAACTTCCCATAGAAACTAAATTTAAGCCGGCTAATAAAGCAATGAGTAATACGCTAATGCCCACCATTAAATACGTTATTTGTGCACCAAAAGTTGCAATAGCAAAATCACCAAATAAAAAACTACTGCCAAATAAAAACCAAAATAGGGCGGTTGTAAGCCTTTTGGGATGATTTTTGTCTTGCAGGGTACGTACTACTAAAAACATTACCATGATGCCAATAAGCAGGTATATGTTTTCAATAGTCACGAGTGCAGTGCTTGTATGCGATACATCGGCGTCAATTACTTTACTCATAGTATTGGTTCCGGTGCATTGTACTTTTGAACCGCTTTTGCAATTTTACTTTCGAGTCGAGCTAGTCTAAATAAATGTATAACTAAAGCGCATAGCGCGGTAGGGATTGCCCATAGACCAATATGCAGTGGTTCAATACCGGTTATACCGTTTTCTTTTAAAAATGCATCCATAAGTAAAACAGCACCAAAGGCTATAAATATGTCTTCACCAAAAAATACTGCAATGTTATCAACTGCCGCCGCATGGGCGCTGATCATGTCTTTTACGGGTTTAGGCAATTCGCCATATTTATTTGTAGCAGCTCCTAATGCCATAGGAGCAAGCAAAGGGCGAACCGTTTGTGCTTGTCCACCGAGTGACAGTAAACCAAGTGCAGCCGAGCATTCTCTAACAATAAAATAAAGAGCGAGTATACGCGCACTGGTGGCTGTTTTAATTTGTGAAATCCAATCGCGTGCACGTTGTTGTAATCCATAACGTTCAAGCAGTGCAATAACAGGTAAAATTAAAATGAAGCTCGCTAATTGGCGCGAGTTCATAAACTTTTCGCCAAACGTTTGCAGCAAGCTGATAAAATCAAGATTGACTGCCCAGCCGGTCGCAAGTCCTGCAAAGGTAACCACTAGTAAAGGATTAAAGCGCAGTGCAAAACCGATAACTACAACAGGAATGCCAATAAGCGGCCAATAATTTAAATCGAACATAGTTTTCCTATTTATTTTTAGAATGTTTTTATAGGTTATTTTTAAGTGCAAGGCTCAATTGATGCATGTGTCCGTCAAGTTTCTGCTTCGCCTTTGCTGCTTCTTCAAACGTTACATATTTAAACTCAACAGTATCTAAAGGTCTAAATTGTGCAAATTGATGTAAGTCGGCTTCAATAACAGTGCCTAAAAGCGGATAGCCACCTGTGGTTTGGCCATCATTTAGTAACACAATAGGCTCTCCATTTGGTGGTAGTTGAATACTCCCAGGACTCACCCCTAATGATGGCAAAGAGTGCGAATGTGCCAAATTATTTTTATGCTCAAGCCTTACGCCCATTCGGTTGCTGTTACTACTAACTTTAAATGCGGTAGATACAAAGTTGCTAAGTAAAGGCTGGCCTAATAAATTAGCATGAGGACTTTGATGTAGCCGTATAAGCTTGCGCTGGGCGGGAGCCATTGCGCCTACTTTTATAAACTCTCCATAATAAGGAGTAATAGGTATTTCATCACCAGTGGTGAGAACTCTACCTTCAATACCAGCAAAACACGCGTTTAAATCTGTAGATTTAGAGCCCATAACCTCAGTATTTTGTATACCGCCTTTCACTGCTAAATAAGCTCTTAAGCCTGCTCTACCAGTAGCAAAGCTCAGTACTTGTTTGTTTTTTACTGCATATGTCCAGCCAGGATAAATTGCATGTCCATCGAGGGTTGCTTGCAAATCGGCACCATGCAGTGCAATTACTGTGTCGCAGGTAAATTCAAGCTCGCACAAACCAACGGTTATTTCTAAAACGGCATCATTGTCGTTATTGTTAAGTAATCTATTAGCAATTATTTGTGCAATAGGGTCCAAGCTACCCGCTTTGCTTACACCTAAATGGCGGTAGCCTTCACGGCCAAAATCTTGAATTGTAAGCAATACACCACTTTTAAGTACTTTAATCATGATTTGCTCCTTTATTAACGAGCGGAACAAATTCAAGCGTATCGCCTGGTTGAATTAAACAAGGTTGCTCAGAGGTCGAATCAAACAAAGCAGTGTCTGTATGACCTATTATGTGCCAACCACCAGGGGTATCTGCGGGGTAAATTCCGGTTTGTGCAGCACCTATCGCAACAGAACCTTTAGGAACTTTAATGCGAGGCTCGTCACGCCTTGGTGTATATAATTGCTCATTTAAGCCATGTAGGTAAGCAAAACCGGGCTGAAAGCCTAAAAATAAAACGTGGTACTTGGTGTTACTATGAATATTAATAACCTCATCGGCACTTAAATTATGATAGCGAGCCACGTAATTAATGTCCTCACCCTTGTAGGTTGTTTCGATTAAGTGATGCTGCCCCTTAAATGTACTCGTTTTAATATCATTCCACAGCGAAGGTAGCACTTGTAACCACTGTTTTAAGTGTTTATCTGATTTTAAATAAAGAGTGAGCGAGTTCATGGCGGGCACCAAATCGCTAAATTCATCAGTGCTTTTACAGTGGCTAGTTAAAGCCCAAATTTTCTTTTGAATAGAGAGTCTATCTGTAGCGTCTAAATGCGATGCATCAAACAGTAAGCTGCTGTTTGTTAATGCATAAATATGAGGAGCTGGCTTCATTAAATAAACCTATTTGTACAACATAATTTAAACGTAACACAGTTTTATTAATTTATTTACACCATTGCGACTAAGTGGTTATTTTTATTTGCTCAGCTTAGTTTAAGAGTATTTTTATATTCAATTAATCGTATTTAACTTATTGAGGACTAAAACTTAATACGCTTCGTACTAAATAAGTAATTAGCTTGAAATGAAAATTAAGATAAGGAGGTCTTAATTAGCACGCACTTGTTTATGAGGTACTTTATGAAACACCAGCATTTATTATATTTATCAGGCGCTGCTATTATATTTAGCGCAGGCAGTTTTGCTTTATCTATGGAAAAGGTTGAGCACAGTAATGTAGAAGCAACCATGCATGTAGAGACCATTGTACTTGGATCTGGTTGTTTTTGGGGAGCCGAAAAACGCTACGAAGCGCTTAATGGCGTTATAGATGCTGAGTCGGGTTACGCTGACGGCAATGGCTTTAAAGCAACGTACAGAAACATTACTGATCAATCTCGTCGTTTTGACGAGAACAATTACGCTGAAGTTGTACAAGTTATGTATAACAGCAATATAATTTCAGCAGAAGATCTATTAAAAAACTATTTTGAAAGCCACGATCCTACGCAAAAAAATCGCCAAGGGAACGACATCGGTACGCAATATCGTTCAATTGTATTAACAACTACCGATGCGCAGGCTAAAGTTGCAGAGCAAGTTAAGTCGAAATATCAGCAACTTTTAACTGATGCGAGCTACGGCAAAATTGAAACAGTTATTAAACCGCTTCAAGGCTTTGTATCGGCAGAAGAGTATCATCAAAATTATTTAGAAAAGAACCCTAATGGCTATTGCCCAGATCATTCTACCGGTGTTGTTTTTAATAAAACACCCGTAGAAAAAGTAGATAACACTGCTTTATTAGCAGGAAAGCAAATCGTAGTCTTAGATTCACGTGAATACTGCCCATACTGTGAAAAATTCAAAAAAGCAGTCGCAAATGACTACAAAGGGACAATACCAATGTCGTTTCGCCATGCTGACCAACTTGATGATTTAACTATTAAGTCAGCCACGTGGGCAACACCGACCATTTTGTTTTTAGAAAATGGCGTTGAGGTATATGGCCGTCAAGGTTACGCAACGCCTGAAGAGTTTTATAAAGCATTAGGCGCTTTTAAATTAGGTAACAGCGATGCTTACAAAGTTGCATTTGATGCGCGAACAGATAGACCTTACTGTAAAGAGTACAAAGAGTTTAAAAATACACCTGACGGTACTTTTGTAGATAAATTAAGTGGTGAGCCACTATTTGATACAAGCGATAGGTTTAACTCAGGTACTGGTTGGTTGTCGTTTACTCATCCAGTAAAGAACAATGTAACACAGCATGACGACAGTAGTTGGGGTATGACTCGCATTGAGCTTCGCTCAAAAAGTACTGGTATACACTTAGGGCACTTGTTCCCAGGTGAAGGTCCAAGAGGGCGCGATCGCTATTGTATTAACGCAACCGTACTTGATTTTGTACCGCGAGATAAAAGTTAAATTAAAATTATTCCAGACATAATTTAATTTTCAAAAAAATATTAGGGCGTGTTGATCTTTGTGGATTGAAATTTGTTCAATCTAGGGGCGATTAAATCGCGGCGTGAGGTTTGTAACCTAGCGGGCTAAGTAAAAACCGAGCAAAGCTTCCGCGTCCTGCTCACGCCCCTTACCTACATCCATGTAGGCAACAAAGAGTTAATCGCCCCTAGAAAGAACCCAAAGGGCTGAGGGATCCCCACTTTATCCAGCGGCCTCTTTTTGATAATTAGAAATAAAGTTTTTTAAACTTTTTTCTATATAGCTTTGTGTAATACGTCTCTTACATAGCTTTATGACTTGCTTGGCTAAGGTTAAAAATGAAAGAACTCGGCGATTCTTAACACTATTTGCTTGAAATTTTATATGCCACTTTCTTTTTTCTGCTTCACACCCTATAAACCATAACGCAGTGCTCGCTATTGTGGCTATCAAGCATAATATTCCTATTCTATTTATGCCGGTGCTTTTACTAAAACGCCACGAAAAACCATATCTCAAACTTTTGTCATCGCGGAAATTTTGCTCTATTTGCATTCTTTTACTATATAAACCAACTACTCGCTTACTCGTCATTGTATTGTCTGATGTCGCGAGTAACCATGGCTCTTTCGCTAAGTTTTGATACATTTTTGTATCTTTCGTAAATCTGCTTTTTCCTTTTCTTCCTTTATTTTTTCCATGATATACGTGTAAAAATGCATCGCATGCTGTCGGGCTGGACTGAGTTAGTCGTGCTTGACCTAACGCCTTTGGTATATCGCTGGCACCAGCCCTAAGTTGTTTTAATGTATGCCATTGTGATTGCATGGCTAGTTTACACTTCATTGAGCCTCTTAATCGACCTATCATATGCCAACCAAGTTCGCGTACTTTACTATACCAAGGCGTAAGAAAGCCGCCGTCTGTTACAATATAGACACTAGGATGTCGTCCAAGCACTTCATAAAGTTCATCTAAAAACAGGCTGTTGGTTGCTGGGCTATCAAAATTCTTCTGCTCAACAATCATGTTATAAATCACGATAGAGCGCCCATCCACAAGTAAGCTTGCTCGCAGTAAGTGATAGTCGTGACCACAGGCACCGCTCCAGTCAACGGCAATTGCAAGCATTGGTAAAGAGTCGATAATAGGATGAGCTAATGCTTTATAGATAGCGACCCTTTCATTGTAGAGGTGAGTATTTTTTAAGAAGCGATCAACGCGTTTTATTTTATGTTTTACATCCACAGCGCCAGACAAATTTCTGCCGATTTCAGTTAAGGTAAGTTTATTGCCCGAAATTAATGCATTACTGCAGCTTAGTAATGTTTTTACTCTGGCATTATTGAATGGCGCTAATGCATGTTTAAAGTACTTATGGCAAACTGATGTGTCAGGCATAGCAGTTGTGACTTATGTGGGTTGTGGTGATTTACATAAGATCATAAATTGCTGTGCCTGTCACGTTTTGGGGATTCGTCAGCCCTGCGGGCAGCGCATGTTTGGTATTTATGCTGCGTTATCGCCTATTTATGGGGAATAACCACACTACATAGGCTCTGCCTTGCCTAAAAAGCCTGCTGCAAATTCAACCACGAAAGGTCAACACGCCCTAGTAAGCTTTAACTTACTAGGGTTTTAATAGGAGCTGTTGAGCTTTTAGGATTAAATTCGTTCTATCTAGTGGGGGGAATCGCGGCGCAAGGTTTGGTATTTATACTTTGTGAACGGCTATGTATGGCTAATATCAACACATTATAAGTTTTGTTTTGCCTAAAAAAACATGCCGTTGGAAATTAAACCTTTAGAGATAACAGTTCCTAAAGTATTTAACTTATATTCTATATATATTATGTAGTTGCAAGTAAATAAAAATAGCTCAAGCTAAGTCACCACCTAACTTGAACTATTTTTCACACTGACAATATTTTCACACACAATATAAAGATTCTGCTTGCTAAAATTTCGTAGTCTTGTATTACAAATCATGTGGTATGAACCAAGAATAAAAACAGTTCAAGCTAAGTCACCACCTAACTTGAACTATTTTTCACACTGACAATATTTTCACACACAATATAAAGATTCTGCTTGCTAAAATTTCGTAGTCTTGTATTACAAATCATGTGGTATGAACCAAGAATAAAAACAGTTCAAGCTAAGTCACCACCTAACTTGAACTGCTTTTCACACTGACAACATCTTACACACACAATATAAGATTCTTTTCACTGCAACATTTGAGAAACTAAAACCCAAAAAATTGCATTTATTACTTTTTATGAAACAGTTAAATTAAATTGTTTCGAGCTGATAATGTAACTTTAGTATTTAACCTTATTCTCGACAAACGATAAAAACGAAACCAATGGGTGAAAAAATTAAACTATAGACTTTAGTCTAATGCATGGCGCTAAGTTTATGTATTTAATTAAAAAATATTATTCAAATTTACAGGGAGTTATACCAACCTGCTTATATATGGGGTCTATTTAACGTTAAGAAAATTACGCTAGAACTAGGCAAAAATTTTTGTATCTAGTTGTTCTCGGCAATTGCTCCCTGCATTGCTCTACCTCCTGCATCCATGCAGTCGTAAATAAAAATTTTTAACGACGTAATAGTGCAATTTAATTCGTTAAATTGATCAAAGATTTATGCAGGTTGGTATTAGACGAGTTCAGTAATACAACACACAGAAGGTTGTATTACTGAACTCGTCTAATCGGGGGTTATTCTTGGATTTTTCTAAACGTATTTACAACCCACTTCGCAAATAAATCAAGTGGGTGATTAGGTATGTTGGATTCGTGTTGTACTAAGTAGTATTTATCTTTAGTTGTTAAAGGCTGTTCAAATAATTTATACAGCCACTTCTCATCTAACCAACTTTGACTAATTGGCAGTGGAATAAGCGCAATGCCCATGCCTTGCTGCGCAGCACGTGCTACACCAAACATACTGTCTATTTGGATAATTTGCGAAGGAGAAAAGTCATCAATGCCTGCTTTTTCAGCCCATTGATGCCACGCCCAAGGACGCGCTTTATGTAGAATTAGCGGAACTTGGTTTAGTGCTTTACGATGATCATTTTTCCACTGATTGAGCAGTTTTTCATTACACGCAGGGATATATTCAAGATTAAATAATTCAGTTACTAAGCCTTCAGTAGGTTTACTAGAGGACAATACAATAGACAAATCGCTATGCCGTGTTATTTCTTTGCGTGTTTTAAGCGTATCCATTTGTAAATTAATATTAGGATGCTCTGTCGTCCACTCGCTTAATTTAGGCATAAGTAGTTCGCTTGCAAAAAACTCAGGCAAGGTAATTGTTAAATTAGTGTTTTGTTGCATCTGACTAAACTCGTTAATGGTACCTTCTAACATGGTAATGATAGGAGATACGGCATCAAAAAAGTTTTTACCAGCTGTTGTTAAACTTATTGAACGTGTTTTACGCTGAAAAAGTTCAATACCAAGCTGTTCTTCAAGTTGTTTTATTTGATGGCTTACTGCCGAAGGTGTTAAGTACAGCTCATTAGCTGCATGCTTAAAACTTAGGCTTCTTGCTGCAAAGCAAAAAGATCGAAGGCCACGAATAGGAGTTTGCATGTTTTCCAGTATTAAGTTGTTTATATAGCCTAGTATAGGCAAAAATCGAACCAGTTAGTAATGTTAGTAATTTCAACAAGTTAAAATTACTCATAGAGCAAGTTCACAAAAGTGGTGCATGATAACAACAAAGTAGTGCAAATGCTCTAGCTAACTAATCATCTATTTATGCAACTATTATAGATAAAAATTTACTACAGATGTATGAATTAGCCTAAAAATAATGCAAAAGGACAAAAAAATCCCTCTTGCGAGGGATTTTGGGTAACTCAGCGCCATTGGCACTGGGAATGAGGTCGGTACAGGGTAAAGCGTTATTTTTAAGCTAAAGCCTAAAAAACCATTTCTGGAACTTCACCGTCAACAAGTAATTTACCTGCTGTTTTACTAATGATTTCATCAACAGATACGCCCGGAGCACGTTCTAATAGATGAAATGCGCCGTCTTTAACTTCTAATACGGCTAAATCTGTTACTATTTTTTTACGCAATTAACGCCAGTAAGCGGTAAAGAGCAGGCCTCTAATAGTTTAGAGTCACCATGCTTACTTGCATGGGTCATAGTAACAATAATATTTTTCGCGCCAGCGACTAAATCCATCGCGCCACCCATGCCTTTAATCAGCTTTTTAGGGATCATCCACGATGCGATGTTGCCGTTCTGGTCAACTTCAAATGCACCCAGAACGGTTAAGTCTACATGACCACCCCGTATCATGGCAAAACTATCTGCACTATTAAATATGGCTGCACCTTTGGCTGCTGTCACGGTTTCTTTACCCGCGTTAATCATATCGGCGTCTAGCTCTGCTTTAGTGGGGTACGGGCCCATGCCTAAAAGGCCATTTTCGGACTGTAACATAACTTCAATATCATCTGGTACATAGTTTGCGACGAGTGTCGGAATTCCTATGCCCAAATTTACGTAGTAACCGTCTTGAAGTTCTTGTGCAACGCGCATTGCAACTTGTTCACGTGATAATGCCATAATTATGCTCCTGCTTAATCTCGTGTTGTTACACGTTCAATGCGTTTTTCAAAGCTGCCTTTAATAACGCGATTTACAAAAATACCCGGGGTATGAATTTGGCTTGGCTCAAGCTCACCCGGTTCTACAATTTCTTCTACTTCGGCAACGGTAATTTTGCCTGCTGTTGCAGCCATTGGATTAAAGTTCATGGCGGTGTGTCTAAACACTAAATTACCAAAGCGGTCGGCTTTCCACGCTTTAACAATAGCAAATTCACCCGTTATAGATTCTTCTAAAATATACGGGCGACCATTAAACTCTTTTACATCTTTGCCCTCAGCAACTGGAGTACCGTAACCGGTGGCGGTGTAAAACGCAGGTATACCCGCGCCACCAGCTCGCATTTTTTCAGCAAGTGTGCCTTGAGGCGTAAGCTCTACATCAATTTCGCCACTTAATAACTGCTGCTCAAATAGGGCATTTTCGCCAACGTACGAGGCAACTACTTTTTTAATTTGTTTGTCTTGTAATAAAATACCTAAACCAAAGTCATCAACACCACAGTTATTAGATACTACGGTTAAGTTTTTTGTTTGCATGTGCTTAATTTGTTTAATTAAGCCCTCAGGAATACCACATAAACCAAAACCACCGGCAATAATGGTATCGCCGTCTTTTAATCCTTCCATTGCAGCTTCGTAACTAGAAACTACCTTATCAAAACCGGCCATGAGTCTCTCCTCATTGTGTGCTATTTGTTGTTAACTATCTTGAATTATCATTTTATAAGATAGCTATTTAGTGTGTAGTGCCACAGATACTTTGCTCACAGGTTGCTTACCAAGTGCTTTGGTTATCTCCCAGCCAGCGTCACTTAACCTTTGTAAATCAATTGAGTGTTCAATGCCAAGCCCTTGCAGTAAGTAAACTACATCTTCGGTGGCAACATTTCCTGACGCCCCCTTAGCATAAGGACAGCCACCAAGGCCCGCAACTGCCGCGTCAACCGTTGCAATACCTAGGCTTAAAGCTGCGTAAATATTTGTGAGCGCTTGGCCGTATGTATCATGAAAATGCACGGCCAACTTGGCTTTATCAATGTGCGTTAAAAGTAACTCGATTAATTGCGTTACTTTTTTTGCGGTGCCAACACCTATGGTATCGCCAAGGCTTACTTCGTAACACCCTAAGTCTAATAGCTTTTGCGATACACTTAGTACTGCTTGCGGGTCAATATCACCCTCATAGGGGCAACCGAGTACACAGCTTACATAACCACGTACACGAATATTATTCGCTTTAGCAAACGCCATTACTTCGCTAAAACGTTCAATACTTTCGTCTATTGAGCAGTTGATATTTTTTTGACAAAACGACTCACTTGCAGCGGTAAATATAGCAAACTCTTTAATGCCAACAGCGTGCGCTGCTTGTGCACCTTTTAAGTTAGGCGTAAGTGCGCTTAAATTTACATCGGGTAAATTAAGGGCTGATATTACATCCGCTGAGTCTGCCATTTGCGGCACCCATTTAGGGGAGACAAACGCGCCAGCTTCAATATCTTTTAAGCCTGCAGCACTTAGGGCGTTAATAAGCGCTACTTTACTGGCTGTGCTTACTGTTTTTTCGTTTTGTAGGCCGTCTCGCGCGCCAACTTCAACAATACGTACTTTACTTGGAAAGGCACTCATTATGCACCTTCCTCTGTTGTATCTTCTACTATAGCAAGCAGAGCACCATGCGTTACTAATTCGCCTTCACCAAAACAGTAGCTTTTTAAAATGCCGTCGTGTGGTGCGTTAAGCGTGTATTCCATTTTCATGGCTTCGATAATAACAACCGCATCGCCTTTAGTAATTGTGCTACCAATGTCGATTAAATGCTTTACTACTATGCCATTGAGCGGGGCGGCAAGAGGCAAAGCTTCACTTTCGTGCGAACTAATATAATGTTTATCAACTAGCTCAAGTTTAGTTTGCAGTGCTTTATTCATAACAGTGACAATATTGCCCGCAGTACTATTACCTACCGTAGTTACGTGCGCGCTATGTTTTTCACCGTTAATAAATACACTGCACAGATTATTATTTAATTTGCCTTGTAAACTAAATACATCCTCGTTATGCGTAATATTATAGCCCGCTGTGGTTTTTATAGCGCTTAGCTGCAAATCGGCAAAAGGGACTTTAATTGCTTGCGGAGCATTGAGTGTAAAACCGCTTAGTTGTTGCCAAGCGCTAGCACTGTTTTGCGCATTTTGGGTGCTAGTCAGCGATTCTAAATAGGCAAAAGCAGCAATAAGCTGACTTGCTTGCAATAACGATTCGTCAACCGCAACTAACGAGTCGCCTTGCTCTGCAATAAAGTGCGTACTTGGCGCACCTTGTTTAAACGTAGGGTGGCTTGCTAAATTATGTAAAAAGCCAATGTTAGTGCTAAAACCCGCTAAGTGAAATTGCTCAAGGGCGTGTTGTAAGCGGTTCAGTGCTTGTTCGCGATTGTCGTCGTGCACAATAAGTTTTGCAATCATTGGATCGTAAAACGGGCTGATTTCGTCGCCTTGTGCAATGCCTGTATCAATGCGTACAAATTCACTGTTAAGTGGTGTGTGTAGCGCTTCAATAGTGCCCGAGCACGGAATAAAGTCGTTGCCTGGATCTTCTGCGTATATTCGCGCTTCAAAGCTATGACCCTGTAATTGAATATCACTTTGTGTCAGTGGCAATGTTTGCCCACCCGCAATATTAATTTGCCAATTGACTAAATCTACACCGGTTACCATTTCGGTCACAGGGTGTTCTACTTGAAGGCGCGTATTCATTTCCATAAAGAAAAATTCATCGCCACACAGTAAAAACTCAACCGTACCTGCGCCTCTATAATTTATAGCTAGTGCACAACGTACAGCCGCTTCGCCCATTTCTTTGCGTAGTTCGTCAGATAAACCCGGAGCAGGGGCTTCTTCAATTACTTTTTGATGACGACGTTGCAAAGAACAATCACGATCGCCTAAATAAACACAGTTGCCATGGTTATCTGCAAATACTTGCACTTCTACATGGCGAGGTTGGTTTACATAGCGCTCAAGTAATACTAAGTCGTTACCAAAACCGGCAATGGCTTCACGTTGCGCACCTTGTAATGCGCTCATAAAGTCTTTTGCTTTTTGTACAACGCGCATGCCTTTACCACCGCCACCAAAGGCCGCTTTAATTAGTACAGGGTAGCCAATTTTTTCAGCTTCACTTTGTAAAAAAGCAGGGTCTTGTTTATCACCATAATAACCAGGTACTAATGGCACATTAGCAGCTGCCATTATTTCTTTAGCGCGGGTTTTAGACCCCATTGCTTCAATGCTACTTGCTGGTGGCCCTATAAAAGCAATGTTATTAGCTTCGCAGGCTTTAGCAAATTCGCTGTTCTCAGATAAAAAACCATAGCCTGGGTGAATACAATCAGCGCCGCAGTCTTTGGCAACTTGTAAAATTTTGTCTGCTACTAAATACGAGTCTTTACTTGGCGCAGCGCCAATATGGTAAGCCTCGTCAGCCATTTTTACGTGCTGGGCATGTTTGTCTGCATCAGAGTAAACCGCGACCGTGGTTAAGCCCATTTGTTTTGCGCTACTCATTATACGGCACGCAATTTCTCCACGATTGGCAATCAGTATTTTTTGTAATCGTTGTGTGTTCATAATCAATCCTACAGTTGCCAAGCGGGTGGGCGTTTATCAAAAAAGCACTTAGCCCTTCTTGACCTTCTTCAGATACGCGAATTTTTGCAATACGCTCTGCGGTAAGCTCAATGAGTTCATCGGTAATTTCTTTATTTGCAACATCGTTAATTAATGCTTTTGCGGCTTTTACTGCGACAGGTCCGTTATCAATCAGTGTTTGCAGCATATTATCGAGTGCACAGTCTAAATTACCGGTTACTTGATGAATTAAACCAAGTTGCTTAGCAGTATGTGCATCAAACACTTCAGCCGTTAAAAAGTACCTGCGAGCAGCACGTTCACCAATGGCTTTAATGACATACGGGCTAATAACAGCCGGAATAAGACCCAGCTTTACTTCGCTTAAACAAAATTGCGCATCGTCTTTACTAAGGGCTATGTCGCAACAGGCTATTAAACCCAGAGCACCACCAAAAGCGGCACCTTGCACAGCACAAATTGTAGGATGAAGGGATCTTGCCAATACCTGCATTAATTTAGCTAATTGCATTGAATCAGCTAGGTTATCGGCATAGTTGTTATCAGCCATCGATTTCATCCAAGCTAAATCGGCGCCTGCTGAAAAGTGTTTACCCTCAGTTTTTAAAACCAAAGCACGAATATCAAGCGTATTTGCATGTTCAATACACTGGATCAGCTCATGTATTACTTCGCTGTTAAATGCGTTTCTTTTTTCTGGGCGACTTAACACAAGTACAGCCACATTAGATTTTGTTATTTGTAGTGTTACTGACATTTTGCGCTCCGGTTACATTCTAAATACGCCAAATTTCGAATCACGTTTTGGTGCGTTATTCGCAGCCGTTAACGCAAGCCCTAATACATTACGCGTATCGGCAGGGTCTATAATGCCGTCATCCCACAAGCGTGCACTTGCGTAATACGGATGACCTTGCTCTTCGTATTGATCAATAATTGGCTTTTTAAAATCACTGATTTCTTGCTCGCTCATGCATTGGCCTTTACGTGCTAAACCATCTTGTTTAACTTGCGCCATTACACCGGCTGCTTGCTCGCCGCCCATTACCGAAATACGGGCATTAGGCCACATCCACATCATGGTTGGTTCAAATGCGCGGCCACACATACCGTAGTTACCTGCGCCGTATGAGCCGCCAATAAGTACTGTGAATTTAGGCACATCAGCACACGAAACCGCCATCACCATTTTAGCGCCGTGCTTAGCAATACCTTCGGCTTCGTATTTTTTACCCACCATAAAGCCGGTAATATTTTGTAAAAATACTAAAGGAATATTGCGCTGAGCACACAGTTGAATAAAGTGGGCGCCTTTTTGCGCCGACTCACTAAATAAAATACCGTTATTAGCCACTATGCCAACAGGATTGCCGTAAATACTGGCAAAACCGGTGACCAGCGTTTCACCAAAGTAACGTTTAAATTCATCAAATGATGAGTCGTCCACTGTGCGCGCTATTACTTCGCGTACATCAAACGGCTTTTTAAGGTCGGTGCCTACAATGCCGTAAAGCTCGTTTATATCATAACGCGGTGGCTTTACATCCTCTAGAAGAGGGGCTGTAGGGCGTGTGTAGTTAATGCGCTCAATACATTGGCGCGCAATAGACAGCGCATGCGCATCGTTTTCAGCGTAGTGATCGGCAACACCCGACACTTTACAGTGCACATCGGCGCCGCCTAGTTCTTCGGCGGTTACTTCTTCGCCGGTTGCTGCTTTTACAAGGGGCGGACCTGCTAAAAATATAGTGCCTTGATCTTTTACAATAATGCTTTCATCGGCCATTGCAGGTACGTACGCACCACCTGCGGTACATAATCCCATTACCACGGCTATTTGTGGAATACCTTTGCCCGACATACGGGCTTGATTGTAAAAAATACGACCAAAATGCAGCTTATCTGGAAATACATCATCTTGCTCTGGCAGATTTGCACCGCCCGAATCCACCAAATAAATACATGGTAAGTGGCAGCGCTCTGCAATGTCTTGTGCGCGTAAATGCTTTTTAACGGTAAGCGGAAAATATGTACCGCCTTTAACCGTGGCATCGTTTGCAATAATCATGCATTCAACGCCTTTAACACGGCCAATACCGGCTACAACGCCTGCACAAGGTATTGCTTGTTCGTACACACCAAAGGCAGCAAATTGCGAAATTTCTAAAAACGGTGAGCCTTCGTCAATTAATGTATTTATGCGGTCGCGTACAAATAATTTACCACGGCCTTCGTGGCGCTCTTTTAATGCAGCGCCTCCGCCTTGGCTAATTGTTGCTACTTTATCGCGTAAATCATCCACCAGCGCTGACATATTTTTATGGTTTTGCACAAACGTTGGGTCGTGAGGATTAACGCTCGATTTTAAAATAGTCATGGTTTAATCCTTAACGGCTTTCTGTGAAAAGTTCGCGGCCAATAAGCATGCGGCGAATTTCGGATGTACCAGCACCAATTTCGTATAATTTAGCGTCACGAAGAAGACGACCCGTTGCGTATTCGTTTATGTAGCCATTGCCACCTAAAATTTGAATTGCATCTAGCGCCATTTTAGTTGCAAGCTCTGCGGCGTATAAAATGGCACCGGCGGCATCTTTACGGGTGGTTTCGCCTCGGTCACACGCTTTAGCTACCGTGTATACGTATGAGCGCGCAGCATTCATTTGTGTATACATGTCGGCTATTTTGCCTTGAATTAACTGAAATTGACCAATAGGGGTATCAAACTGTTTACGCTCATGAATGTACGGTACCACTATGTCCATACACGCTTGCATTATGCCAAGCGGGCCCGCTGCAAGTACTACGCGTTCGTAATCAAGGCCACTCATAAGTACTTTAACGCCTTCGTTTAAGCTACCTAAAATGTTTTCCTCGGGTACTTCGCAGTTTTCAAATACTAGCTCACAGGTATTTGAGCCGCGCATGCCCAGTTTGTCGAGCTTTTGCGCTGTTGAAAAACCAGGAAAGTTGCTCTCAATAATAAATGCGGTAATGCCTTTAGCGCCGGCGTTTAAATCTGTTTTAGCGTAAATTACTAGTGTGTGTGCGTCCGGGCCATTGGTGATCCACATTTTATTGCCGTTTAAAATGTACTTATCGCCTTTTTTTCGGCTTTGAGTTTCATCGATACAACGTCAGAGCCCGCATTAGGCTCGCTCATTGCAAGGGCACCAATATGCTCACCACTAATAAGCTTAGGTAAGTATTTTTCTTTTTGAGCTTGTGTGCCGTTACGGTTAATTTGATTAACGCACAAGTTTGAATGTGCTCCATAGCTTAACCCTATAGAGGCACTGGCACGGCTAATTTCTTCCATAGCAATAACATGTTCTAGGTAACCTAAACCGGCGCCGCCAAGTTCTTCAGATACGGTCATACCCAGTACGCCCATTTCGCCCATTTGAGTCCAAAGTTGATTTGGAAAAGCGTTATCTAAGTCCGTTTTTTCAGCAAGCGGGGCAATCTCCTGACTAGCAAAACTGTTTACGTGGTCGCGGATCATATCGGCGGTTTCGCCAAGGCCAAAGTTCATTTCTTTATATAGTGAAATAGTGCTCATGATTCATTCCTGTGTGACGTGTGTGTTGTCAGTGTGTTTTTATTTTAAAAATAAACTTACTCGTCTATTTTATTAAGTGTGTCTCTACAGCGGCGCTCGGCCGTCACCAACTCCATAAGAACAACTTTAATGTCGTCCATTTGTTGAGATAGGTCTGCTTTTTTCTGAAATAAGGTCAAGCATAGTAACCAACTGCTTAGCGCTTGATTTATCTGCGTCGTACAGTTCAAACAAACGACCGGTTTCGGCCAATGTAAAGCCAAGGCGCTTACCACGTAATATTAGTTTTAAACGCACTTTATCGCGTTTTGAATAAATACGGGTTTGACCATTACGTTCTGGCGTTATTAACCCTTGGTCTTCGTAAAAGCGAATAGAGCGGGTTGTAATGTCAAATTCTTTAGCGAGTTCGCTAATGCTAAATGTTTGTTCATTACTGGCCGGTATTTTGGCTGAGCTTGCAAAGTTTGTTTGATTGTCTGGTTTCATAATTGTATTTACCTCATTCGAATAACTCCAATATAAGTGAAGTTTACGTAAAGGTAAAGCATGGTGTGATTTGAAACTATTTATAAAGGGATATTTAAGTGAGGTGTTGATTTATATTATTAATATTCAATGGGTTATTTTTATTTTATCAGTGTAGCCTAACCGATGGAAAATAATCATTACACTTATAAAACTAAAAATTAAGCTGTTTTTAGTTGACGTTGGCGTAAACGTTAGTATTGTGTAAGGGTATTAAATAATAAATGAATACTAAATTAATAGAGCAAATATACTAACAACTATTTGCATATAAATACAATGGAGTTAGTTATGACTTTAGAATCAGTGGTAATTGTAGCAGCAAAACGCACCCCAATGGGTGGTTTTATGGGAGCGTTAAGTGATGCGCAGTCTACCGAGCTTGGCGCAACCGCCATTGCAAGTGCACTTGCACAAACTGGTTTAGCTAATGATGCAATAGACGAAGTAATTATGGGCTGTGTATTACCAGCAGGCCTTGGACAAGCACCCGCACGCCAAGCAATGTTAAAAGCAGGCCTTGCACTTAGCACTGGCGCTACAACAATTAACAAAGTATGTGGCTCTGGTTTAAAAGCGGCCATGCTTGCAAACGATTTAATTAAAGCAGGCTCTATTCAATCTGCTATTGCCGGTGGTATGGAAAGCATGACAAACGCACCGTACTTTATTCCAAAAGCGCGTGGCGGAATGCGTATGGGTCACGGCGAAATAAAAGATCACATGATGAGCGATGGCCTTGAAGACGCCTACGACAACAAAGCAATGGGTTGTTTTGCACAAGACACCGCCGACGAATACGGCATTGGCCGCGAGCAAATGGATGCGTTTGCATTAGGCTCATTAAGTAAAGCTAAAGCCGCGATACAAAATGGCAGTTTTGATGACGAAGTTGCACCTCACACGATGCAAACACGCAAAGGCGATGTAACAGTATCGATTGATGAGCAACCAGGTAACGCCCGCCCAGAAAAAATTCCTACCTTGCGTGCAGCCTTTAAAAAAGACGGTACTATTACAGCGGCTAATTCATCGTCAATTTCAGATGGTGGCGCAGCGCTTATATTAATGAGCGAATCAAAAGCAAAAGAGCAGGGCTTAACACCGCTTTGTAAAATTGTGGCGCACAGCACGCATTCTCAAAAACCAAGTGAATTTACAGTAGCGCCAGTAGGGGCTATGAACAGCGTGCTTGAAAAAGCAGGTTGGGCTGTAAACGATGTTGACCTTTGGGAAATTAACGAAGCATTTGCCATGGTAACCATGCTGGCTATTAACGAGTTAAAACTTGATGAAAGCAAAGTAAACGTTAACGGCGGTGCATGTGCATTGGGTCATCCAATTGGTGCAAGCGGCGCGCGTATTTTAGTAACGCTAATTCATGCCCTTAAAAACCGAGGCCTTAAAAAAGGCATTGCGTCTTTATGTATTGGTGGCGGTGAAGCGGTTGCTATGGCCGTAGAAGCTTACTAATTACAGTTACATCAATAGCTAGACGAATACTTACACGAATAACTATAAAAGCGCTGCACTAATAATACTAACAAAGCGGCGCTACCAATTTTAAAAGAGAACTCACAACTCACACACTAGGATTTAATCATGCACCAAGTACCACTACTTATTAATGGCGAATTTATTCAATCAGCGTCTAAAGAGCTTATCGATGTTATAAACCCAGCAACTCAAGAAGTACTTGCACAAGTGCCATGTACCACAGAATCAGAAATGGACGCAGCAATTGCCTCAGCCTCTGAAACGTTTAAAACATGGAAAGACGTACCCATCACTGAACGTGCTCGCATTATGATGAAGTACGCGGCGCTATTAAAAGAACACCACGATGAGCTTGCTACCATTATTTGTCATGAGCTGGGTAAAACGTTTGAAGATGCAAAAGGCGATGTTTGGCGTGGTATTGAAGTAGTAGAACAAGCAGCGAACGCACCATCATTAATGATGGGTGAAACAATGGAGAACGTAGCGCGTAAAATCGACACGTATTCTTATATGCAGCCACTTGGCGTATGTGCGGGCGTTACTCCGTTTAACTTCCCTGCAATGATCCCACTTTGGATGTTCCCGCTGGCTATTGTGTGTGGTAACACCTTTATTTTAAAACCGTCTGAGCAAGATCCACTTACACCAATGCGCTTAGCTGAGCTATTTATTGAAGCCGGTGCACCAAAAGGCGTGTTACAAGTTGTTCACGGTACAAAACCACAAGTAGACCGCTTACTAGAAGATAAAGCAGTGCGTGCTATTTCGTTTGTTGGCTCGTGTGGTGTAGGTGCTTATATTTATTCTAAAGGCACACAAAATCTTAAACGCGTGCAAGCGTGTGTTGGCGCTAAAAACCACATGGTTATTATGCCTGATGCAAGTAAATCGCACGTTGTAAATAACTTAGTAGGCGCATCGGTCGGTGCTGCTGGCCAGCGTTGTATGGGTATTTCGGTTGCTGTATTTGTAGGTCAAGCAAGTCAGTGGGTAGATGAAATTAAAGCAGGCTTTAAAAATGTACGCCCAGGCGTATGGGATGATGCAAACGCGGCATACGGTCCACAAACATCAAAAGCAGCAAAAGCACGTATTTTATCACTCATTGCCGGTGGTAAAGAGCAAGGTGCTACTTGTTTAATTGATGGTTCTGACTTTACGGTTGAAGGGTATGAGCAAGGTAACTGGGTTGGCCCAACGTTATTTACCGATGTAACCAAAGAGATGGATTTATACAAAGAAGAAATATTTGGTCCAGTACTGGCGTGTATGTTTGTAGACACGCTTGATGAAGCAATTGCACTTATTAACGACAGCCCTTACGGTAACGGCACATCGTTATTTACCTCAAGCGGCGCAGTGGCTCGTAAATTCCAACACGAAATTGAAGTAGGCCAAGTAGGTATTAATGTGCCAATTCCGGTGCCACTTCCGTTCTTTTCGTTCACTGGTTGGAAAGGCTCATTTTATGGCGATACACACACTTACGGTAAACAAGGGATTCGTTTTTACACAGAAACTAAAACGATTACCTCACGTTGGTTTGAAGACGACATTGCGTCGGGTCCAAATATGAGCATTAACTTAAAATAATCGTAATTAAAAAATGAGTAAATAAAAGAATAATTAATAATAAAGATGGGCGCGAAGGCTACTTCACACACAACACACATAAGCCTTCGCCGCTCGTCACAAACTATCCCTGTAACGGGAAACACTAACAACACAACTAACACAATTAAAGAGGTCTACCATGGACTTTAACTTATCAGAAGATCAACAAGCCTTTGCTCAAACAGCACGCCAATTTGCCGAGTCAGAACTTGCGCCCCATGCAGCAAAGTGGGATCGCGAACATATTTTTCCTAAAGACACGATTAAAGCTGCGGGCGAGCTTGGTTTTTGTGGTTTATACACGCCAGAGGAAGCAGGCGGCCTTGGTTTATCTCGTTTAGATTCGAGCATTATTTTTGAACAACTTGCTATGGGCTGTACCGCAACAACGGCTATGTTAACCATTCATAATATGGCTACCTGGATGGTAGCAAGTTTTGGTACCGATGCCGTTAAAGACAAATACGTAGAGCAATTAGTAATGGGCGAGTTACTTGCCTCTTACTGTTTAACAGAGCCAGGCTCGGGCTCAGACGCCGCATCACTTAAAACAAAAGCCGTGCTTGAAGGTGATGAGTACGTTATTAATGGCTCAAAAATGTTTATATCGGGCGCTGGCGAAACCGAAGTATTAGTGGTAATGGCACGTACAGGCGGCGAAGGCGCTGCGGGTATTTCGGCATTTGTAGTGCCTGCCGACGCAAAAGGCGTTGAATACGGTAAAGCAGAAGAAAAAATGGGTTGGAACGCACAACCAACACGGCTAATTAGCTTTGAAGATGTACGCATTCCTGCGCATAACTTATTAGGCGCAGAGGGAGAAGGCTTTAAATTTGCGATGCAAGGCCTAGATGGCGGCCGAATTAACATTGCCACATGTTCAATTGGTACAGCGCAAGCGGCGCTTAATACAGCCCGTGAATATTTAAAAGAACGTACACAATTTGGTAAGCCATTGGCTGCGTTTCAAGCATTGCAATTTAAAATTGCCGATATGAACACCGAACTTGTAGCTGCGCGCCAAATGGTAAGGCTTGCTGCATTTAAACTTGATAATAACGACGTTGAAAAAACCACTTACTGCGCGATGGCTAAACGCTTTGCTACCGATGTTGGCTTTACTGTGTGTAACGACGCACTGCAAATTCATGGTGGTTACGGTTACATAAAAGAATACCCGCTTGAGCGCCATGTACGTGATGTACGCGTTCATCAAATTTTAGAGGGCACTAACGAAATTATGCGTGTGATTATAGCGCGCCGTATTTTGGCTGAGTCTGCAAGCGACGTTTTATAAGGAGCAATGTATGTCAGAATCTAAATCTAATCCGAGTATTGAACTTACAACCGAAGGTCATGTTGCTATTTTAACTATGTCTAACCCGCCAGCAAATACCTGGACAAAAGACACCCTAGTTGATTTAAAAAATACCGTTAATGAGCTTAATAATAATAAAAATATTTATGCATTAGTACTGACTGGTGAAGGCGAGAAGTTTTTTAGCGCAGGTGCCGACCTAAACGTATTTGCTGGTGGCGATAAAGGCGTAGCCGCCGATATGTCGTGTGTATTTGGTGAAGCATTCGAAGCGCTTACTAATTTTAGAGGCGTGTCGGTTGCAGCCATTAATGGCTATGCAATGGGCGGTGGGCTAGAAGTGGCGCTTGCGTGCGATATACGTATAGCTGAAGAACAAGCACAAATGGCGCTCCCTGAAGCTAAAGTTGGCTTATTACCCTGTGCGGGTGGTACACAAAATTTAGCATGGCTAGTAGGCGAAGGCTGGGCAAAACGCATGATTTTATGCGGTGAGCGCTTAAAAGCCGATAAAGCCCTACAAATTGGCTTAGTAGAAGAAGTAGTACCACAAGGTGAAAGCTTTGCGGCAGCACTAAAACTTGCCAACCAAGTGGCCGATCAAAGCCCTACCTCAGTTGCTGCGTGTAAAACATTGATTCAAAAGGGGCGTCATCAACCAATGGCAAGTGTATTGCCTCTTGAGCGCGAGTTATTTGTTGGTTTATTTGATACCGAAGATCAACAAGAGGGCGTAAATGCCTTTTTAGAAAAACGCCGCGCTAACTGGGTAAATGGCTAATGAGTGCTTTAACATTATTAAATAGCGCCGATGAGCCTGTGGTATTTGAAACCGCAACCGCAGAAAACGGCAGTTTAATTGGGCTTATTACACTCAATGCGCCAAAAGCCTTAAATGCACTTAATTTTGAGATGATAAAATTACTTGAGCCGCAATTGCGAGCTTGGCAAGACGATGAAACTATTGCAATGGTTTTGTTAAAAGGCGCAGGCGATAAAGCATTTTGTGCTGGTGGCGATGTTGTGAGCCTTCATCATGCGATGGCGCAGGGTAAACCAACAAGTTTAGTTGAAGATTTTTTTACACTTGAGTACAAGCTTGATTACCTTATTCATACCTTTGATAAACCAATCCTTGTTTGGGGTAACGGCATAGTGATGGGCGGCGGTTTAGGGCTAATGGCCGGTGCTAGCCACCGCGTTGTAACCGAAACATCACGCATTGCCATGCCAGAGCAAACCATAGGTTTATACCCAGATGTAGGCGGCAGTTACTTTTTACATAAAATGCCACAAAGCGTTGGGTTATTTTTAGGGTTAACGTCGGCCTCTATAAACTGCGACGACGCACGTTTTGTATCACTTGCCGATCACTTTATCGATAGCAACAAATTTGATGCCATGCTTGCACAAATTTTAACTGCAAAGTGGGGCAAAACGGCAAGTCTAAATCATGAGCGATTAACCGATTTACTCACCGATTTAGACAACCAGTCGGCGCGTATGTCCAAAGGCAACGTAAAAGCTAATTTAAAAACGATTCAAAAGCTGGGTGAGTTTACAACCTTGCAAGCGCAGGTTGATTACATTTTAGGGCTAACCACTGACGATAAATGGCTACAACGCGCTCAAAAATCACTTAAACACGGATGCCCATTAAGTTGTGCACTCGTTAATGAGCAATTAAAAACAAGTAAAAGTAAAAGTTTATTAGCGTGTTTTAAAATGGAGCTGGGTATGTCGGTGCGTGCTGGCGAAGTAGGTGAGTTTCAAGAAGGTGTAAGGGCGTTATTAATAGATAAAGACGGCACGCCTAATTGGCAGTACAAAACACTTAGTGATGTACCACAAACAATAATCGACAGCTTTTTTGCTAATCGCTTTGGCGAAAACCACCCACTCAATGGCTTAGACACGCCAACACACAAATAAAGGAAAGACGATGACTAAACTCAATATCGGTTTTATCGGCTTAGGCAATATGGGCGGCCCAATGGCGGCTAACTTAATTAAAGCAGGCCATACTGTTAGCGTGTTTGATTTAAACCAGTCGGTTGTAAATGAACTTGCAAGCAAAGGCGCAAAAGCAGCAGTTGATGCAAAACAGTGCGCAACTAATGCTGACGTGCTTATTAGCATGTTACCTGCGGGCAAACATGTTAAATCGCTTTACTTAGGTAACAACGACGACAACGGCCTAATTAACGTGCTAAGCAAAAATACATTAGTCATTGACTGCTCAACAATAGATGCAGAATCAGCACGTATTGTAGGCAACGCACTTGGTGAACAAGGCATAAGCTTTGTAGATGCACCGGTATCGGGCGGCGTTGCAGGCGCAACCGCAGGCACACTTACCTTTATTGTAGGCGGCGAAAAAGCAGCGTTTGATAAAGCAAATACAGTGCTGAGTGATATGGGTAAAAACATATTTCATGCAGGCGATATTGGCGCAGGGCAAGTAGCAAAAATATGTAATAACATGCTACTTAGCATTTTAATGGCAGGCACCAGCGAAGCACTGCAAATGGGTATTAATAACGGCCTCGATCCTAAAGTACTTAGCGACATTATGACCGCAAGTTCTGGCCGTAACTGGACGCTTGAACTTTACAATCCTTGCCCAGGTGTAATGGATACAGCCCCTGCAAGTAACGATTACAAACCAGGCTTTATGGTTGATTTAATGGCTAAAGATTTAGGCCTTGCCATGGAAGCCGCGCAGCAAAGTAACTCATCAACCCCTATGGGTTCAATGGCTAAAAATTTATACACTATGCTACAATACCAAGGTGCGGGTAGTGATGACTTTAGTGCCATTTTTAACCTGTTTTCAAAGTAGGAGCAACGCGTGGAAATTAAAAATAACACGGTAGTAATAACCGGTGGCGCACAAGGTTTAGGCTTTGCAATGGCGCAAAAGTTTGCACTTATGGGTGCAAACATTGCATTAATAGATATGGCACAAGACTTATTAAACACCGCATGCGAGCAACTTATGCAATTAATGCAGCTTGAAGGTGTAACTAGCAATATTAAAGGTTATGCCGCAAACGTGACAAATGAGAGCGAAGTAGAAAACGTATTTAATACCATTAACAGCGATTTTGGCCACATTGGTGTGCTTATAAACAACGCAGGTATTTTACGCGACGGCATGTTTATAAAGGCTAAAGACGGTAAAGTCGTTAAAAAAATGTCTCTTGAGCAATTTCAATCAGTTATTGATGTAAACCTAACCGGTGTGTTTTTAGCAGGGCGGGAAGCTGCAAGCCACATGATTGAATCAGGCAAAGGCGGCGTTATAGTTAATATGTCGAGCGTAGCGCGCGCAGGTAACATAGGCCAAACAAATTACGCAGCATCAAAAGCAGGCGTAGTGGCCCTTACAACCACATGGGCTAAAGAACTTGGCCGCTTTGGTATACGTGTAGGCGCTATTGCACCAGGTGTAATAAGTACTGCCATGACCGACGCCATGAAGCCTGAAGCCAAACAACGTATGCTTGCAGTAACGCCAGTAGGGCGCTTAGGCGAAAGCGACGAAATTGCCCATACTGCACAATACATAATCGAAAACGACTTTTTTACCGGTCGCGTGGTTGAAATAGACGGCGGCATTCGTTTGTAAACCGAACTGGATTAAGGTTGATTTAAAAAGCATGGCGCTTGTGGGCTGTGCTTTTTGTTTTAAATAGGGGAGATTTATAATCTTGAAAAAGGGCTGATAACGGCGTTGGCAATTTGTTGTAGTACATGGGTATATATTTGTGTAGTACGCACATCACTATGACCTAGCTGTGTTTGTACTGTACGTATATCAGCGCCGCTTTGCAGCAAGTGCGTAGCAAATGAGTGGCGCAAAGTATGTGGGGTAACGTGTTTGTTAATATTTGCATCAAAAGCGGCTTTTTTAACAGCGCGTTGTAATTGCTTTTCATCAATATGATGGCGCCTTCATTGTTTACTCTCGGGATCAAGACTTAATTTATGTGATGAAAATAAATATTGCCAGCCCAGCTGTCTATTGTGGTTTGGATATTTTTTACGTAACAAATGCGGCATGTACACACCGCAATACAAAGGGTTTTTAAGATCTAATTGTAGATAACTATCAACTAATTGTATTTGGGAACGTAATTGCGGTGTGAGCTCTACGGCAAGGGTTACAACACGATTTTTGCCTCCTTTGCCATCCCAAATTCGAATGCAGTTATAGTCAAAGTCAATATCGTGTACCCGTAAACGCAGTACCTCCATTAATCGCATACCACTGCCATAAAGTAATCCACAGGGTAAATAATGCTTTGCAGAGCACACTTTAAAAAAATTATTTATTTCTTGCTGCGTTAAAACTATCGGTAGTTTAGTTGCTCGTTTGCTCTTAATAAAACTTAATGATAATGAAAGTGGCTTTTTAATCACTTCTTTAAATAAAAAGCTCAACGCATTTAAGGCTTGTGTTTGAGTGTTAGGAGCAACATTTTGTTGGTTAACTAAGTGATTTAAAAAAGTTCGACCTCATTATCCCCCATCGTTGTTGGATGCCTCATAGAGTTAAAACGAATAAATGAAGCTATCCAGTATAAATACGCTTTAACGGTACTTTTAGCATAACGCTTTAGATACATTTGTTCGGCTATCATAGTTAAAAAAGGTGATTTCATGATATGAATCTCTAGCAAAAGTTAACTGTATATATAGACAGTACTTATTGTTTTGTCCAATATTACTGATCTCCACCATTTCGGTGCATTTGTGCATTGATTAAAAATAATTTCCAGTTAACTAATTGTTTACAGTTGTTTATTTGATGGTTAAGATAAATGCATTGTAATATATGGACATTTGTCGGTTTATAAAACGACAAATGTCGTAGACAAAATTGTTATAAGTAATCTCAGAATTAGAGTTAGGAATATAGAATGAAATGCTCCGTATATATTGCAACAAGCGCTGATGGCTACATTGCGACTCCCGACGGAGGCGTGGACTGGCTCCATAGTGCAGGGAACTCGGAAGCAGATATGGGTGACCACGCAGACATGGGGTTTGCCTCATTTATGGCATCCGTGGATTGTATGGTCATGGGGCGTAAGTGTATGGAAATGATTTCTAATATGAATTTACCTCCCGAACAATGGCCTTATGGCGATACACATATCGTTGTTTTGAGTAATACTATAAAAACACCGCCCGAGAACCTTAAAGGAAAAGTAGAGATGTTCTCAGGTGAAATTACTGATTTGGTTAGGGAATTGGAAAGCAAAGGATTTGAGCATGCTTATATTGACGGTGGCTCTACAATCACCTCATTTCTCAATTGTCGTCTCATCAATGAAATGACAATAACTAGGGTTCCTCTGCTGCTAGGAGACGGTATCCCTCTTTTTGGTAAACTCAACAGCCAAATAAAGCTTGTGGACTCTGATGCAACCGCTTTTGCAAATGACTTCGTTCAAGTTAGGTACGGGGTAAATTATTTATAACAAGCAGCTGCAGCGGATCAATTTACGCTGAGCTCCAATTGCCCGCTGAGCTGGGCGTTATACGAATTTGGCAGATTTGCGTTTAATTCAAAAGTTTAAATTTAAATGGAGTTTAGGTGCTTAAAGAAATCGACACATCAATTCAGGATTGGACTTCAGATTTTATTAGTTCCTCTAATAACAAGGTTCAATTAATTTTATCAGCTTCAATAACACCTTTAGAGTTGTCTAAATATATATCTAGTCTAGCTAATGATAGTGGTGGGTATATATTAGTTGGAGCATATTCAAAAGATGGATATGGTTCAGGCATTGAAAATGTTAATAATAATTTGATTGATAATTCTCTACAACTCCTTAAAGGAGTTGAACCTCAAATTAGCCAGCATAAAGTGCGTCTACAAAATATTTATTTATTAAAAATAGAAAAGAGTGATTCATTAGCATTTGCAGATGACAGTCCCTACATTTTGAAAAATGGTAAACCGTCAATAATTTCTGAAAGACAAATTATTGAAAAATTAGGTTTAGGTGTCGATTCCTCTTTCAGGGCGCGAGCATACTTTGTTAAAAATGTTAACCAAAAAGAAGTTCTTCTCTAAAAGCATCATCATAACAAGCTCTTACACACTTACTTCTTATTGACCCCTTGCTTTTCGTATGCTGCTTTATCATGTTCCTAACGACGCGTCTAAATAGTGCCATATGTTGCGCACTTAATGGCTCATGTATTTGACAGGCATCTTCTTTAAATACGACATCCAGTATCCAGTGTTGCTGATTTTCTATCAGCCAATGTTGTCTTATTGCTTTACTTATCAATATATTGTCTGTCAGCGATGTTAGGTAGTAATGTGTGTCAATACTCGTTCTATTACCCTTCGTTCGCTCTCGCTGCACCGCAACGATTGTCCTAACTGATGGCCAGCTCTCTTTAATTTCACTCGGTAATAAACGCGCATCAAGACAATCTATCGTGCGTACTTCTTTTCGCCCATGCCCTGCATCTTGTGTTACATGACTAAGTATCTCTGAGTTTTCAGATTCATACTGGTGTGTAAATGCATCTTGAATCGCGCTATAAAGTTTCTTTTGATTACCCTTTGCTTGCACTAGATAATCTGCATGTCTGCTAATTAGCTGTTTTAGCGTTTCTTTTTGGCAGTGCAAAGCATCAAGTGTAATGACGGTGTTATTGATATCGAGTATTTTCAATAAATCCCGAACTGCCGGTATTTCATTCGTCTTACTGCCAACTGTTTGATGGAATAATGTGAGACCTGCCTCACAATCAAATGCTGAAACGAGGTGTAATTTATCAGCAATGTGTTTACTTGCTCCGCGAATAGTTTTGCCATCGAAGGCAATGACAGGATGCGCTGATTTAACGCGGTTTTGATTGACCCAGCTATACATCGCGAGTAGTAATGAGTCAGTATCAACGGTTCTAAAAATCCGAGCAATACTATGTCGAGTGGGTATGCCATTTTTGAAAGAACGAAATCCTCTTAACCAATTAAGCTTACTTTCGCCATAGACTTCAATATCTTGCCAGTTTTCACACCCTGATGTAACGGCAGTAATAATAAGAAAAAGCACATCAACTAAGTTATGGTGTTGATTTATATGTGAACGATTATCTTTGACGAGTTCTAAATGTGAGAAGAGTGACATAATAAGTGTAAGGTTATGAAATTTATGGTATTAGATCATAAAATTTGTTTATTTACAAAGTGTGATCCCGCCCTGATTCCTCTTTAATAAATATGATTTCAGAGCAAATAACAAAGCAATCTGTAAAAGTCGATGAATTGAGAGAGGAATTAAAAGAAAAAAGTAAATTAAAAAATCAGGTATCAGGTTTATTAGTTGGTGGTTTTAGTGGCTGGTTTTTATCTGTGCTATTAAATGCTTTTTTTGGTATTGGTGATTGAGCTTAATTCGTATAATCGGGTAGCCGGAGGTCTCTAACCTCCAGCCCCCACACCACCCATCATGCGGGTCCGCAATGGGCGGTTCATCTCCCGTAATGAATATTGATCCAAATATCTCTCAATGACACTAAACCTTGTGACGCTAAGTAATCATTGCCTAGCGCAATGTTAATTCCTTTTGTTTTTGAGCTTCGACAAGGGCCTTTACTGGTGATACCACAGGCTATGGCGAGTCGTTCGCTAACACCTAATTTCATTAAACTGCGTACTTTGGTACGAGGTTTTCGCCACTGCCGCCAGTAGCACATTCTTATCCTACGGCGGATCCAATGATCTAAATCCATCGTTAGCTGATAAGCGTTGGCTATTAGGTAATAGTGTCCCCAGCCACGTAAATACTGCGTGAGTTTATGAATTTGTAGGGTCATTGAGATCCCCCAGTTGCGGTTAGTGAGTTCTCTTACATTTGCTTTAAATTTCTTTAGCGCCTGTTCGTGGATCTGCACTTGAGCGTAACGGAAGGTAAACCCAAGAAATTTCGAGCCTGATACGGGACCGACTCGACTTTTCGATTCATTCACTTTGAGTTTTAATCGGTTAGTGATAAACGCAGTAATGTCCCGTTGGATTATGAGCCCTTCACTTTTCGTTTTTACTAAAATGATTATGTCATCAGCATAACGTGCAAACTTGCTGCCGATCAAGAAATGCTGTCTGAGATGGAAAGGCTGAGAACCAGAATTGCTGAATTAGAAGTGGAAGCATTAAGTAGAAAAGATGGTAAACCATCAAACTATGACGAATTAGAAAACGGCGAAGACATTCATACATTATACGCAAATCTTTATATAGATAAAAAAAGACAGAAAAAAGAAGTGGTATTTTTAGAAGCAACTTGGGATAAGTTATTCTCATATTGTGGAACTGAATTATCAGGTGAGTGCTCTACTGAAGAGTTAGCAGAAAAAATAAGGCTAGCATATTTTCATTCGTTACCTGAGGAATATGATGAGTTTATTCATTACAGTGACATAATCCTACAACGTATTTGTGAAGATCAAATTCATGTTCAATTTCAAGCTTTGGGCCTTATGGAGTCAGGTATTAAAAAGCGCGCAGTATCAGATAATAAAACATATTGGAGGCTAACTCCTTTTGGTGAAAGGTATTTAATTCAAATTAGGGCATTAAAAAAGGAACTCTAACAACACGCTCTGAGGTGGACAGCAAGCGCTAAAGCTCACTTTCCACCGCAAATTTTAACAGCGGTGATCCCTTACTTTTCAATGCAGTTAAGTAAGTTGATTCATCATAGGGCGTATGTGTTTTCCAGCACCTAAATAGGATTCGTATCCACTTAAATGCCAATGATCTGATGATGGTATAACAATAATTAGGATGACACCCATCCAAATTACCAACACAATAAACGCCTATCTTTGTTCATAAATCTATTGTCGGATGGCATGGCTTCGCCATTTATCCGACCTACGTCAATGTTGTATATATCCTAAATTTATAATGATTAGGATGACACCTATCCTAATCATTAGGAAAAAAGCCAACAAAAACAGTATGAAGAGTGCATTATTATAAATAATGAATCACGCAAAAAGCTGAGCTATGTAGACAAAATGAAAGTAAAAATAGACAGCCCAATCGGGCTACGATAGCTGTTTATTAAAGAGTGGCAAACGATTTGGTTGTATTAAACCGACTTACCTTTAAATAAAAAGCGGAATATTACGGTGAATAAAGGCATGAATAAATTGATCTTACGGGGTCAAGCGAAAGTGAATGCCTTTACTTTATTGTGTGGCAACTGTATTGCCTTGTTCATAATATAGAAAAGCTGCAAAACACGATGCATTAAGAAGGGTAAGCCCTCATACTCTAAATAAAAGCCACTCAAACACCCGTAATCTCTTCCAAAACGCCAATTAAAACAATATCAAACACTTTTTTATATTCTGCGTAAAATTACAGTAATCAATTGAACGAATACAAATTAACTTACAAATTAACTAGACACCCACTCTTACAAATTAACTAGACACCCACTCTAAATTTTGCACTTTTCGAAGTTAGAGGCTAGCCTTTGCGTAGTGTGAAAAGTAAGCAGGTGCCACATGGCAATAGCAAGAAAGCGTCAAGTTAGTTTGGTTGATACAAAATACTATCACTGTATTTCACGGTGTGTTCGTCGTGCATTTTTATGTGGCGAAGACCGTTTTACAGGTCAATCTTACGAGCATCGACGAGGTTGGGTTGAAGATAAGCTGCTTGAATTAGCAAAAATATTTTGTATTGATGTATGTGCTTATGCCGTCATGAGTAATCATACCCATTTAGTACTATATGTAGATGATAAGAAAGCAAACAGGCTGAATGATAAAGCGATTGTTATTCGCTGGCATAAACTGTGTAAAGGCACATTGTTAACGCAAAAATATGTACAAGGTGAAAAGCTAAGTAAAGTTGAACTCATCTTTTTCAACCAAACGGTTAAACAATACCGCGAACGTCTAGCAAGTATTAGCTGGTTTATGCGGGTGTTAAATGAAGACATTGCCCGCAGAGCAAATAAAGAAGATAACTGCACAGGGAGGTTCTGGGAGGGTAGATTCAAATCGCAAGCATTACTAGATGAAGCAGCACTTGCAGCCTGTATGGCCTATGTTGATTTAAATCCCATTAGAGCTAAAATGGCTAACACACCAGAAGAGTCAGACCATACCAGTGTACAAAATCGCTTAACATGCGCGGCAGAAGTTAAACAGCCTAAACAGTTACTACGTTTTGCAGGTATGCCACGTCAGATTATGCCTAAAGGACTGCCGTTTGAGCTTAAATCGTACCTTGAACTTGTTGAGCTAACAGGGCGAATAATACGGGAGGATAAACGCGGGTATATTGATAACATGAACCTACCTTTGTTAGAAAGGCTTAATATCTCCCCAGAGAACTGGTTAAAACTGACTACGCAATTTACGCGCGTATTTCATGGTGCAGTAGGCAGGCCCACTTCACAAGCAAGTTACTGTGAAAACTTAAAGCGGAAACGGCGATCAAATATTAGCAACTGCGAAAAGCTACTCGCATAAATTAAAAACCATTTGGCAAAAGTTAAAACTGCAACTTTGCAGTTATTTTCATGCGTGTAATTCAGGTTTTAGCGTGCTAATGTCTTATTTAATGGATGAAATAAAAGTAACCCAATATTAAAAGATAAATTCTCAACCTAAAAGTGAATAGCCAGATTAAAAATAGAGTGGCTGTCTTGTTTAGTTGCTGTCTTGTTTAGTTCATTGTTTAGTTCCAGTGATAAAAACAAATTCAAAAACGAGTTAATCTACAGGCTCGTTAGGTGTTTCTCAAGTTTGGAGTTCAAATGGGATTTAAGTTTTGGATCGTTAGAGCATTAAAAGTATTTCTTGGAGTAGCAGCCTTACTTTTTATAGTTGAGTTGCTTAAACAGCATTCAGTACAAGAAGCATTAATTTTTGCTTTTATTTGGTCTTCAATAACAACAGCAGTATTCATATGTTCAAGACTATATCAATCACGTAAAGGTGTAGAGTGTGCTTTGTGTAATGATATTCCAGACAAAAGTGATAAAAACACCTAACAAAACGCCCTGAGGTGGGCGACTAGTAAAATTTGTCTATTAATTGCAAATTTTAATAGTGGTGCTTTAAAGCCGCTAAATAAGTCGATTCATCGTAGGGTGTATTCGTTTTCCAACACCTAAATAAAATCTAACATGGAACGTATATGAATTTATCTGAAGGCAAAAATGTAATTGAGTTCGAAATATCAGAAACAGGCCACCAAATTGTTGAAGCTAAAATTAACGGTAAATTGTTACGTTTTATTTTAGATACTGGCGCTGGAACATCTGTTTTAGACAGGAGATGCCTAAGTGAGTTAGGCATTGAAGAAAAACTCAATGTTGAGAATGCAGCAGGCTTAGGCACTTCGGATCACGCTATGGGAGATATAGAAGTTGATTCAATTGAGTTTGGAAATGCCTTGTTTGAAAGTCCTGACTTTGTGTCACTTAATCTTGACCATGTTCAGGTAGCGGGTGGTGAAAAGGGAGTACATGGCTTGTTAGGCTCTCCCTTTTTTACTCAATACCAAGCAGTTATTGATTTTTCAAAAAATAGGTTAGCGCTTCTTAATAAAAAAATTAAATAACTAACCTAAACTTTGTTCTTTAGTCAGTTTTAGCTAGCACATCATGCCATGTTTATGGGTTTAACCATGGCATGGTGCGACAACTGTTATTATTTACAATTTGTATTTCAAAGCTACTTTTCTAGTTCTTTTTTAATAACTCTTTTCTGATAATTTCAGCCCCAGCGCTCAAGGCATTTAGTTTACCTCTGGCTATATGGTGAGGTAGTGGAGCCATGCCGCAGTTTGTACACGGGTAAAGCTTGTCAGCGTCTACAAATTGCAGTGCTTTACGTAGCGTATTAGCTACTTCTTCTGGCGTTTCGATAGTATGATTTGCTACATCAATCGCGCCTACCATTACTTTTTTGCCGCGAATGAGTTCTAGTAAATCCATTGGTACATGGGAGTTATGGCACTCTAGTGAGATAATATCGATATTAGATTGCTGAAGCTTAGGGAATGCTTCTTCGTACTGGCGCCATTCGCTTCCTAGTGTTTTTTTCCAATCTGTATTGGCTTTAATGCCGTAGCCATAGCAAATATGCACGGCGGTTTCGCATTTGAGCCCTTCAATTGCGCGCTCTAAACAGGCAATTCCCCAGTCGTTTACTTCATTAAAAAATACATTAAACGCGGGCTCGTCAAATTGAATAATATCAACGCCTGCGGCTTCTAACTCTTTTGCTTCTTGATTTAGAATTATGGCAAATTCCCACGCTAGTTTTTCGCGGCTTTTATAATGATCGTCGTAAAGCGTGTCAATCATTGTCATTGGGCCTGGTAATGCCCATTTTATTGGTTGCTTGGTTTGCTTGCGTAAAAATTTAGCGTCTTCAACAAACACAGACTTTTGACGGCTGACAGGGCCAACAACGGTGGGTACGCTTGCATCGTATCGGTCACGAATTTTTACTGTTTTACGTTTTTCAAAGTCAACGCCATTTAGATGCTCTATAAATGTAGTTACAAAATGTTGCCTTGTTTGCTCGCCATCGCTAACAATATCAATACCTGCTTGTTGTTGGTCGAATAATGACAAGCGTAGGGCGTCGTGTTTGCCTTGAGTTAATTCATCACCTTGTAATTTCCAAGGTGACCAAAGTGTTTCTGGCTCTGCAAGCCATAAAGGCTTAGGTAAACTGCCAGCGGTAGATGTAGGTAGTAATTTTTTCATAATAAATAATGCCGTATATTTTAGTTAATTATTAAACGTAGCGTTAAGCGCGTTATTACTGGTTGTTACTATTAGTTGTTATGACAGATAGCGAGTAGAGAATTGCTCAAGAACCGTTTGGTACGGCTTGATAAAATGCTCTTGTGCAAACTTGCCTTGTTCATTTGCTAACTTGCCGCGCTCTTCTCGGTCATACACAATTTGCGTTAGTGAGTGATCCAAGTTTTTTAAGTTTGGTTTATATGATTTACCCGCTGTTGCATTGGCATTATAAATCTCTGGTCTGTAGATTTTTTGAAACGTTTCCATCGTACTAATGGTGCTTATAAGCTCAAGATTGCTGTAATCATTAAGTAAATCACCAAAGAAAAACAATGCTAAAGGCGCAGCACTATTTGGCGGCATAAAGTAACGTACCTGTAAGCCCATTTTTTTGAAGTATTGCTCAGTTAAAGACGATTCATTTGGTTCGTATTCAACGCCAAGTACCGGGTGTTGGTTTTCGGTGCGGTTGTAGGTTTTGTTATCTGACACACTTAGGCATATAACCGGTGGTTTTTTAAAGTTTTGTTTGTATGTATCCGAATTTACGAATGACTGAAATAGCTTGCCATGTAAAACCCCAAAGTCATCAGGAATGCTAAATTGAGGCTTGCCTTTATTGTGCTCTTGTAGAAGTACGCTAAAGTCGTAGTCGCGCACATACGATGAAAAGTTGTTTCCTACAATACCTTCAATGCGTTTATTTGTTTTATGATCAACAATATTTGTTTTTAATATTTCGATAGAGGGGAAGCTTTCGCCGCCATCTTCAATACCTATCTCAACAGAGATAATTTCAAGCTCAACAGCATAACGCTCACCTTTGGTGTTATCCCAATGGGCTAGGGCATTAAAACGGTTGTTAATCATGTTTAAGGCGTTACGCAAGTTTGCTTTGCGGTATTCACCTCTGGCTAAATTAGCAAAGTTGGTTGTGATACGCGTATTAGTTGATGGATGATAATTTTCGTCGAGTGAAACGCTCTTTATATTAAATGTAAAATCTTTTTTCATCGTGTTTATATCCAATTTTATAATTTAAACCTGATTGATGCTTTGCGCTTTATTAACCTTGCAACTTACTTAGCTGGCTTAGCTGGCTTAGCTGGTTTAGGTATTCAGCAGCTTTAAGTTGTTAAATAGTGTTTAGCGCTAAGGGATGAGTAATTTATACGTTGATTGGTATATGAAGAAAAACGGTTTAATTTCACATAAAACATGAGTCATATTCATTACACATTATTGTTAGATGCGATTACGTAGTAATTGACGGAAAAAAGGCATAAATCGATAAAAATAAAGGATGGATGTTTAGCCGTTTAGACTTCTTTTGTGTTGGTGTGTACTTTATTCATGTTAAACATGAGGAATATTCAAGGAGTTTTTTGTAGCTATATCAGTATGTTAGTTGGTTTTTGGCATATTGCGTCGCTGTTTATAATAAATGTCGTCACGGGTAAGTTCCAGCTAGCTATATAAGTAGATACCTTAGCTAATCTAATCTCAAAAGATAAACCGACTTTTCTGAGTACGTATATAAATGCCTGTAAATTAATAAAAGGCTATAAATCATATTAATAGCCATGGCAGTACGTTAAGTAAGTTATACTCGTTTTTCATCACCTCACCTATTGAGTATTCGTGGATATCAAAGGCACTTGTATTGCATCAACTATTGATGAGCATGGCCCTGTTTATGTATATCAAACAAAAAAGAATCTTATTCTCAGCTTTGACGGAAAAATTTATCAAAGCTGTATTAAATTAAATAATATTAACGGGTTAAGCTTAGCTTATACGCAAGCTATGATGGCTGCGCTTTTTTATACCGCACTTAAAAACCGCGATGATAATGGGACTTGGGGCGGGCTCTATCGCAAAAAGTCTTTATCATGCGTTTCCCGCGCTGACTATACATACCGTTGAATATCGTAAAGCCGTTGCTGATATGGCTATAAAATATTTTGAAGTTCCCGTGTCAGAACGTTTGTTTATTCATATTGATGATGCGGCAAACTACATGAAAAACACGCAGATAAAAACGGATGTTATTTTTTCTGATTTATATAGCTCAGATGGGATGGAGTCAGATCAGGTGCAATCATCCTACTTACGTGATTGTAAAAATGCGCTTACTTTTGATGGGGTTTTAGTACTTAATATTTGCCATACCAAAGTTGGGCAAAGAGAAGCGTTCGATCAACTTCTTGAGAAAGAATTTGCAGGAAAGATTCTTAGTTTTATTATTGAAGGCGGCAATAAAATTGTTTTTGCTTTTAACAATACAATGCCTGTACTTAGTGAGGATAAATTACTTGCTAAGGCTCACGCGTTACAAAAATTAATAAACGTACCAATGACGCGCTATGCTGGGCTTTTATTTAATTAAAAATGGTTAGTTTGATGTACTGTTAAATGGCGCGTTTAAATCCATCCGTCTATCTGTTGTTCATTTAAACTTAGTTAAACTAATCATACTCTGAATAAAAATAATAAAGTACGTACCCGTACGGAAACTCTCATACATGGATTACTGTAAAAATATAATCGCTAAATTTATAAGCGCGATGCAAAAGCGGCCTGGATTATTGGCTGTATTGGCGTTTTTGTCGGGCGTTGCCAGCTTTGCACTTGTAGATAGAAAAGAGTCTTTTTCGCAAGTTATTGCGATATTTTTACTTATTAGTTGGTTGTGGCTAATTATTGATAATTGGCTACGAGACAAAGTAGAAGAAAAATTTGGTGTGGCTGTATCTCCTAATGTAATGCGTTTTGCGCTACAAATGGTGCAACAAGAAAGCCTATTTTTTGCTTTGCCGTTTTTTTTAGCGGTTACGCAGTGGGATCATCCTCAAGCATTTTTTACCTCCCTCATTGTTTTGTGTGCGGTTATATCGGTAATCGACCCCTTTTATTATAAGAAGCTTGCTAAAAACCGTACGTTATTTAGTGTGTTTCATAACTTTGCTTTATTTGTTGTTTTACTTGTTACCTTACCTATTTTGTTAAACCTTACAACGAGCCAAAGCTTAGCCGCAGCCCTTGTAACGGCTGTAGTGGTTACTCTACCGAGTTTAAACAATTTAATGCCTAATGCACGCTGGTGGCGTTTTCCTATTCTTGTATTTATTTTATGTGCTTTGAGCACTGCTGTGTGGCAATTGAGAAGCTATGTGCCTCCTGCAGCGCTGCGATTAACCGATATTACGTTAGCTCATGAAGTTGATTTACAGCATAAAAAGCCAGTAGGGAGTATCAAACAGTTAGACTCCTATACACTGCATCATCAAGGTTTATATAGTTGGACCGCTGTTAAAGCACCAAGAGGTTTAAATGAAAAAATATTTCATGTGTGGCTTCATAATAAAGAAGAAGTTGATCGGATCACGTTAAATATAAACGGCGGGAGAGAGCTTGGTTACAGAGCATGGACCCACAAGGTAAATTTTCCTAGCGACTCTGTTGGTAAGTGGCAGGTAAAAGTAGTCACTGAATCAGGTCAGTTAATAGGTTTAACGAAATTTACTGTTACACCTTAATTAACTAATCCGGCTGTATTTTAAACACATAGCTGATATAGTTTTTTCTATTACAAACTAATGGACATAATTAATGAGTATTGCATTTGAGATTTTTATTTGGCTAATAGTTGATACTGGCTTGAGCTTTTTATTTTACTCGACCGGTTGGCTGTTATTAAAAGTGGTTACGTTTGGGCTGTATAAAAGCGAGTTTAAAGATTTTGCATCTTATAAAGCGAGTAAAGCTAGAAGAGTCGACTTAACCTTCCTACTCGGTTTTGGTTTTTATGTTGCACTGATTACCCTTATGGCTTACTTGACTCACTAGCTAGTTTTAATCCACAAAGATCAACAGACCAATGGTTACTAAAGCTCAGTTTTAAATTTAATTATTATTATGCTTTGAATCAATAAACAATGCGTATGTGTAATACACAATAACTAAAAAATGTTAGTGTTTAGCTATCGTTTAAAAAAGTTGAGAATTACATATGAAGTTTTTAGTATTTTTAGGCACAGTACGCGATAGCACTCCACCAAAACCAGCTCGCTTAGGCTTAAGGGTTTCTAGGGCTTGTATAGAATGCTTAACAGAGCATTTTGGCGGTCATGAGTTTGAGCTAATTGATGCGTTGGACTTTCCTAGCGAAAACGTATTTAAACCGCACTTTGCATATGCTAAAAGTAATGCACCTACAGAGCTCACTCTATTAGCTGATAAAATTAAAGCCGCAGATGGATATATAATGATTAGCCCTGAGTACAATCACAGTATGAGTCCAGCTCTCGCTGACTTGCTTAATCATTTTGGTAGCTCACTGTTCTCGTATAAACCAAGTGCAATAGTAACTTACTCAGCAGGACAGTGGGGTGGTGTAAGAGCGGCCATTAGTATGCGCACGTTTTTATCTGAACTTGGCTGTTTGCCTGTATCGGCGATGATCCACGTGCCAAAAGCGCAAGATGTGTTTAGTGAGGATGGCAAACCTGTTGCAGGAGAGAGTCAATCATCGTGGTTTAATTATTTCTCACGCACCTTTGGCCAACTAATATGGTGGGCGCAGGCTGCTAAAGAGCATACCGAGGTGGTTGACCCACAAAGTTTGCTAAAAAGCTTTAAAACAGATCCTTCTCAGCGCAATGCACCTTAATACCCGCTAACTAATTGTGTCTTGAAATATCTAGCCTTACTAAGTATGCTAACGCTTAGTACATGTAGTTCTGTTCCCCATAAAATTGAAATGAGCCAAAGTACGGCTGCAAATATGAACCTTATCGCTTTTACTGAGCAAAGTGCACCGAAGGGTGTTGCTGGCACTTACCAGTTTCAAATTAAAGCGGCGGGAGCTCAGGGTCGTTGGTTATATTTAAATACCGAAATTGATTATCGCGACAGGCGTTCAATTACGGTATCAATACAGCCTAATGTGGTAGCAGAGCTTCAAAGTAAATACGGACAACCAGCAGACACCTTTTTTATTGATAAAACAATAGAAGTAACAGGCGAAGCTAAACGAGTAACTATCGATTTTATGAGCCGTAGAAGAGCCACTAATAAATATTATTATCAAACGCACATAGCTGTGTCATCTATTAAGCAGCTTCGTGTTATAGAAAGTTAGCAAAAAGCAATGGACTGTGTTTATATACAGTGCATTGTGAAAAGCTTACTTTGAGCTTTAACGTTTACACTTAAATTTACTGCTATGGCGCTACTTTAGCGCTGTTTTATTTCACGATTTCAAAACTCTTATTTAACCTATTGTAATTTCATTACATAAAACTAATAATTAGGGCGTGTTGATCTTTGGTGGGTGAATTTGCAGCAGTATGTTTGGTTTTTAGGCAAGGCGGAGCCTATGTAGTGTGGTTATTCCCCATGAATAGGCGATAACGCAGCATAAAGACCAAACATGCGCTGCCCTTTGGGTTCTTTCTAGGGACGATTAACTCTTTGTTGCTCGGTTTTTACTTAGCCCACTAGGTTACAAACCTCGCGCCGCGATTTAATCGCCCCTAGATTGAACAAATTTCAATCCACAAAGATCAACACGCCCTAGTTAGTTTTATAAATTTGAGTACCTGTATTGAAAGCCAAAGAAATCCGCAATTTTTATATCAACGAAGAGCAATCTGTTTATTTGCTTTCGCACCGCGATGCTAAAAAACACCGCCAGTGGCTTAATATTTGTATTAAGCAGCTAACACTGCTGGGCTACAAAAACGTTGAAATGATTGGCTCGGGTGCTTTTGGTTTTGTGTTTGCAGGTGATGACGATAACGGCTTACCTTGGGTATTTAAGTTTTCGCGTATTACACTTGCCCAAAGTGTACGCGACCGCCTAGAAGACGAAGCGTATATGCTTTCGCAAATTAATAACCCCTTAGTGCCTACCTTTTATGCGTTTGAGCGAATTAAAAAACAAGGGATTTTAATGATGGCGCGTGCCATTGGAGAGGACCTTGAAAAAGTATCGCTTAAAACAGGGCGCTTTAGTGCCGCGCAAATAATGGCGTTAGCTGTTAGATTACGTAATGTATTAATTGATTTACGTAGCCACAAAAATGGCGTTAGCCCACAACCTATAGTGCATGGCGATATAAAACCTTCAAACCTTGTTTGGGATGCAAACACTGATGCGCTGTCGTTAGTGGATTGGGGCAGCTCTGTGTATGCACAGCTCGATAGTGATGGTAACCCTGTTGCCAGTAACTTTATGGATTTAATGTCGGGTGATTTAAGCACAACGAATGCTCGTATGGGCGATGTATATTTTATTGGTGAAGCGCAAATGTCGGGGGAGCAATCATCCCCACGATTCGACGAGCAAGGTGTAGCCGCTACGTTGTATGCGCTAGCGTCGGCGCAGTCGTGTCGCTTTGGTGCGCAAGCCATCCCTGCAAGCAGCTTAGGGCTCCCCAAAGAACTGGCTAAAGTGATTGATGGCATGCTGTCAAAAAGTAAGGCCATACGTGATGGTGCTGGTGATTACTTTATGCGTAACATTACAACTATGGCTAAAATGTATTTACCTGAGCTTGATAAAAAACAAAGAAAAGCAGATATCCCTTTTTGGTATGGCAACGACGAGCAGCCCGACACGGTAGTATATAGTTCACGAAAACAGTTTTTACGCCAAGCCGATCATAACCAGCAATTACTAGATATAAACGACGCGCAACTTGACCGCTATTATAAAGAGTTTTTGTTTGATACAGGCGATACCGAAAAAGCATTTTTGGCATCGATAAGCCGATTAGCTAAGTACCCTGTAGTAGGTGGGCTTAGTTTTCATTGGAAGGATGAGTCGATGTTTGTTGAATCGTCTTTAATTATGCATGACGAATCATTGGGTGATGCGTTTAGCGATGCGATTAATAACACGGTAATGCTTGCTCAAGCGATTAATCAAAAAGGGTTATTTAAGTGTTGTTTGTTTGATGCCCGTAAAACCATCCAGTTAGAGCGAGATGGCACCGGTGCATTTAAGTTTGATAGCCTACCAGAGCTTGAATACGAAGTTGTAAGCATGAAAGCAAACGACATAACCCGCCCGCATTCATACTTTGAAGACGGTAAAGATCCTGATGAGCAACTACAGCTACCTAAAAAAGTTATTAAATGCGTATTTGAGCTTAACCAAATTCATCATACAGGGTGTATTATTTTTGAAGCACTGCCCGACAGAATGAAGATTCACCATTACTACCGCTTACTCGATTCGAGCAAAGAGGTTGAGTTTAAACGTTTGCTAAATAAACTTATGCAATACGCGGTAAATATTACGGACGTGGGTGTTGCGGGCTTTATGAAACTCCCATATAAAAACACACGTGAGTTTAGTTTATGTGAGCAGCAACAAGAGCATTACTTTCCTAAAAACCCCAAGCTTGTATCTTTATAGAAAGAACACTTCACTAAAGAGTGTTAAATAAGAAGACAAAGATAAAAAAAGAGCACAAATTGGTTTAACTCGTACTCTTTGCTACTTAATTATTTAGGAAAGTATTACTAATTATTAAACACCTTACTAAAGGGCGACGTTGGTGATAGCTCAAATTGATGAGTTAGCTTTTGCGTTTTATTAGTCGCTGTAATTTGATAATGCTGCTTGTGCTCATTGTTACTAAATAGCTTAACGTTAAAGTTAACTTTGGTTAGTTTACTTGGCAAAGAGTAGCGCCCAGTAATGGTTACTTGGTCTATATTGTCGCTTTTATGTTTATGCGACGCTTCTGGGTTTAGCAAAAGTCCGTCAATAGTAAATTTATACTGATGATCCGCTAAATAAACGTTCTTTTTAACTCGTTTAGTTATTAGCTTTTTATGAGCGTTAAACTCAATTATTGACACTTTGCCATCCTTGTTTTCATCAACCCATTTAAAAGCCGACATAGGGATTGAAAGTACAATAAACACGTTATTATCAACAAAATTCAGCGTACCGTGCTCTGCAACCATTAAATGCGCGTTTGCTAATGTTGATGTGCTCAATAAGCCCAATGTGGTCACACTTAACAGATAATTTTTCATATAAGGCATAACTTACTCCTAATTAAACTTCGCCTTTAACGCAGCGTTGAAAAAACGGGTAAGTGTCTGTTGCGTAGTAGTGGTATATCCCATCAGGAAACTCAGGTGTTACGCCAACGCGGCCATTACATTCATCTAAATCACCAGAGCCTGCTACGTATTCCCAATCTTGTGCAAATGTACCTAATGGGTATATATCGGTAGAAGGGCGGTTTGCGCTTACAGATGTTATGTGTTGGTAGCTACCGGTCATTACGGTTAGCGCTGAAGTTGCATCATTTGAGTCTGAATAGCCGTAACGTGCATAAATAGGAAAGCCGTCTGCTGCCCATCCTATTAGAGTCATAGTTGAGCTATTACCACCTCGCAGTGCTACAAAGCCTTCAGGCATTCCATGATAATGATATGTGCCATCGGGTTGTACGTGTGCATTGTTGTCGTCTGTTCCAAAACTAAACGTGTCTTGGCTTAAGGCTTCTATATTCCAATTACCGCTGTTGTCGCCTAAATCGCAATCGGTGCCTGAATCATCGCAACTTCCGCCTGTGCCGGCGTCTATTTTAATGCCGTTAAGTACAACGCCTATCATTCCGCGAGGGCCACCAAGCATGGTTGCTTGTGTTGTCTCTACAGGCTCAAGTGTGTAGCTTTCATTTACTGATTGTTCAGAAATAGTATTTGGGTTATCGGCATTAGGGAATGTACCTACTTCGTGATCAGGTATGCCATTAGCGACTAAGTCGCGTGTAGTTCCTGTGCATGACCAATCTGCAGCGCTGGTGGCTTGTACTGATTCTGACTCGTTATATTCACTGTAGCTATATTCACAAAACACGCCTTGGGTTGAGCTACTCGTACTTGTTCCGTTATCTGTGATACTTTGAGATGAATCTGTAGTTGTTGAGGTATCAACTATGCCTTCTCCACCTCCACAAGCAACTAACGATGAAACAATTAAAGCAAGGGAAGTGAGCTTTAAACCATTTACCCTATTTCGATTATTATTAAGTGCGTGTAGTTTCATTGCTGCTTACCTGATCAATTAAGTTACTCAAACAATAATCAGCAATTGTGCAAATAATGTGTAAACAATGATGACAAATTAGCAATGATGTAAATAGACGAAGTATTAAAGCTAAGTTGAGATTTAACTTTATTGGATTGTGTTTTATTTTAAATTTCAAAAAGTTAAACTAATGCAAAAATAGCTAATATAAAAGGTTACCTTAATGGCTAAAACAAAACCTGTAGTGACGTTACAAAGTCACGGTATTTACTCTAAGTGGGACAGCGAAAGTAAAGCATTGCCACAAATAGAGCAATTTACAACAAATGTAATAGCTGAGGTAGATGTTGAGTTTGGCTTAATCGTAAATATTAAAAAGGGTAAAGGCGAAAAGCTTCACTATTGTATATACCATCCAGATGTTCCAGACAGTAACGGTGATGTTATGGACCCCTTTGAAGGCGATGTATACGTTAAAAACAGTGATTGGAACTTTTATTTAGGCGACACGCTTTGGTTGCCGATAGAGAATAAATTGGGTGATTGGCGTATGACTATTGAGCTAAATGGGAAAGTTATTGCTGATAAAACTTTTAAGGTGGCATTAGAGGCAGAGCGTACTGAAACAGATTTTTGGAAAAACCGAGGGTATTGATTTATATTTGTTAGCTATATGGTGTGGATGTAATAAAAATTAATAAAAGAGAGTTGTAGAGCCATTTAAAATAGCTCTACAAAATTAAATTAGCGTGTTTAGTTACCCCAAGGGTTACTAGAATTAGAGCGTTGTTTACGATCGCGAGCACGTTGCTTTGATGCTTTTTTTCTATAATACGTTTAGCATCAACAAAACTAAGTTCACACGGCTCCCCCGGTTTATGATCAGCTGGGATCACGCGATCACGTGGCGGTAATTCGTATTGAACATCATCAGGCTTAGGTAAGTTTTTAAGGCGATAAAGGTAAAAGTTATCTACTTTTTCTTGTGCCCATTGTGTTTTACGTAAAAATTTAACCGCTGACTTTATATCAGGATTGTTTTTAAAGCAGTTAAGTTGTAAATAAGCGTGTAGGAGCTCCCACCCGTATTGTTCAACCAGCTCTTCAACCACTTGTTCTAATTTAACGCCTTGCAGTGGGTTATTACTGAAAAGTTCTTGGTTGCTCATAGGTGTTGCCTCGTTATTAAAATACAAATTGCATTATAAATTTAATAACGAGGCTTTAACAGAGTAAATAGCTTAACTTTGGCAATTAACTACAACACGACCGCGTATTTTGCCTTGCATAAGTCGCTCTGCGTTATCAATGGCGTGTTCTAGTGAAATTTCTGTTGAAATTTTATCTAAATAATCGGCGCTAACTAATTTTGCTAAACGATCCCACGCTTCAATTCTGTCGGCTTTAGGGCGCATTACGCTATCAATGCCTATAAGAGATACGCCACGTAATATAAACGGGGCAACTGAGGCAGGTAAATCCATGCCTTGTGCAAGTCCGCAGGCGGTTACTACACCCCCATACTTTAATGATGCACAAATATTAGCAAGTGTATGGCTACCTACCGAATCTATTGCCGCTGCAAATCGCTCTTTTTGTAAAGGCTTACCCGGGTTTGAAAGCTCATTTCGGTCAATTATTTGTGAAGCGCCTAACTCTTTTAAATACTCACTTTGATCTAATCGACCCGTTGCCGCTGTTACGTTATAGCCAAGTTGGTTTAGTAAATAAATAGCAAAGCTGCCTACGCCACCATTGGCACCTGTTACCAGTATTTCGCCAGATTCAGGAGTTATTCCTTGTTTTTCAAGTGCTATAACACTTAGCATAGCGGTATAACCGGCTGTACCTATTTGCATTGCTTGTTTTGGTGAAATACCTGTAGGCAAGGGGATTAACCAATCGCTATTAAGTGCTGCTTTTTGAGCAAGCCCGCCCCAATGTTTTTCGCCTACACCAAAGCCATTTAATATTACGTTATCGCCATTTTTAAATTCATCGCTGGTGGAATTTGTAACCGTACCCACTAAATCGATACCTGGCACCATAGGAAAACTGCGTACAACGGGGCCTTTCCCCGTAATTGCTAAACCATCTTTATAGTTAAGTGTGCTGTATAGCACGTCGATAGACACGTTTTCGTTTGGTAAATCACTGCTTTCTATAGTCGATAATGAGGCGCTGTAGTTATTATCTTCTTTATTAATAACAATGGCTTTAATTGGGGTACTCATTGGATATCCTTTTAGACCGATCGTCTTTTAATTGGTAAATAAAAACGCATTAGGTTAGTAATGCGCGTAAAAACATTTCTGTATATAAAGTAAGTGGGGTATTTGATTTTGTGAGCTTGGCGCGCATAACAGCGCCTTCCCAACCAATCCAAAAGTACTCACTCATCAGTTTTGTATTTACATGGCTTGCAATTGTGCCTTGTTGTTTAGCTTGATTTAAGCAAACCTCTACCTGGTTTTGCCAAGCAGTGTAGCTTTGCATTAACCTGATTTTAAACTCTTCACTTAAATGGTTAAGCTCTTGATTTAAGTTACCCACTAAACACCCACGTTTGTAATCGTATTTTTTCATCCCTTTAATTGCGCTTTGGGTAAAATTAACGATGCGTTCAAGTGGGGGAACATCTTCTTGTTGCAGGTAATGGGTAAGCTTGGCAATAAAATAACTGTCGTATGCATCAACTAACGCAATGCCGTAGGCTTCTTTACTTTTAAAGTAATGATAAAAGGAGCCTTTAGGTACAGCCGCTTTTTTTAAAATAGTATCGAGCCCCGTGGCGCTAAAGCCAAATTCAGTTAAGGTTTCTAGGCCCGTGCGAATAAGTAACGCTTTGGTATCGGCGTTCTCTCTGGCTATTTTAGGTGGGCGACCACGGCGTATTGGTGTTGATGTATTTTTGTTCATGTACATATATTAGACCGATCGACTTTAAATAATCAAGCATAAATTTAAATTGTTTAAAAATACTTCAAGTTAGGGGCGGGCTACTAATTTAAGATTAATGAAATAAAAGTGTCACGATTACATTTTTGTTTGGAACTTAGTCAATATTAGTCGGTCACAAATAAAGCACATAAGTGCTTTTTAGCGATTATTGAGTCGCATTTTATTTAGCATAAAACCGGTCAAATTAAATGTTGTATGACCACTTACTTTTTTAAATGTTAATTCATTTTTGCATCAGCAGCTTAGTTAAAGTCAAACAATTTAATTGCTTTTACGATTTGAATTTTACATTTTTATTAACTATTCATTAAATGTAGATTTCACTAATGCTACACAATATACAAATAAAAAGGTGAGGATATTACCGATGAAGAGACAGAAAAGAGATCGTTTAGAAAGAGCTCATTCTCAAGGTTTTAAAGCAGGTTTAGCAGGTCGCTCAAAAGAGCTATGCCCTTATCAACAAGTAGATCCCAAATCAGAGTGGTTAGGAGGTTGGCGTGAAGCGATTGAAAACCGCAACATGTACAAAACCTAAAATCAATAATCGAATTTAAGCAAAAAGGCCTCCACGTTGGAGGCCTTTTTGTACGCATTTAAAAATTAAAACGCGCTAGTGTCTTGGAACAAGCCCACTTTTAAATCTTTTGCTTCGTAAATTACTCGGCCATCTACTTCTACAGTGCCATCTGCAACGCCCATGAACAATTTACGTTTAATTACGCGTTTCATTACAAGGCGGTAAGTTACTTTTTTATTAGTTGGTAAAATTTGGCCAGTAAATTTAACTTCACCCACACCTAGCGCACGGCCAAGACCAGGGCCACCAGACCAACCTAAGTAAAAACCAACTAGTTGCCACATAGCATCTAAGCCTAAACAACCTGGCATTACTGGGTCGCCTTTAAAATGACAATCGAAAAACCAAAGGCTAGGGTCAATATCAAGCTCAGCAACAATTTCGCCTTTCCCATGAATACCGCCATCAGCAGTAATAGAGGTAATGCGATCCATCATTAACATGTTGTCACTTGGTAAACGGCAGTTACCTTCACCAAACATTTCACCTTGACCACACAGGATCAACTCTTCTTTTGTATAGCTATTTTTAGGTTCCATAACACTTATCTTCGCTTAGAAATTGCCAAGTACTTTAGCGTACACTTGTACGCTAAACAACTCGGAGCAGTTAAAAAATCAAAATATTGCATATTAAATCATCAATCAATCAACGCGATTGGTTTTTGCACTATAAAACCGCGCAATTACAATCAGAAATCATTATAATTAACGCTGTCTTATAACCAGTCTAAAGGAAGTTTATGATCCTTTTTGTTAACTCACTAACTGTGATTGATTTTTCTTACTTATGTAACAAACGCGGCGCCGTTGGCGAGAGCTGGATTGTTGATTTAACTTTGCACGGTAAACTTAACGAAGAGTCTATGGTTTTAGACTTTGGTTTAGTTAAAAAGCAAATTAAAGGCATTATAGATGAGTGTATTGATCACCGTTTAGCAATTCCTACAGGGCTTAATGGCACAGTATCTGAATTTGACGAGCATAAAACACTCGACTGTACATTTGGTGAAAATAATCACTTAGCTATGAGCGCTCCTCATCAAGCTTATTGCATGATTAACGCAGGCGAAGTAACTGTTGAATCGGTTACCGAATTTTTAATTGCGACTATTTTACCGAAGCTACCAGATAACATTGAAAAAATTGAGCTGTCTCTTAAGCCTGAACACAGCCAAAGTTTTTACTATCATTACAGTCATGGCCTTAAAAAGCATGACGGTAATTGCCAGCGTATTATTCATGGGCATCGTTCTCAAATTGGTATTAGCCTAGATGGTATCTCTATGCCGCGCTTGCAAAAAGAATGGTCTCAAAAGTGGGAAGATATTTACTTAGCCACCAGTGAAGATCAAATTAACGCAGCTGATTTAAAACACATAACAGCCAAAGCGGGTGATGTATGTTTTGCTTATACATCGGCACAAGGCTATTTTGAAATGGCTATAAGCGAGTCTCGTTGCGACATTTTGCCAGTAGATACCACTGTAGAATGTATTGCTGAACATGTAGCTGGCCAAATTAAAGCCCAATACCCAGAAAAAGCAGTGAAAGTAACGGCTTATGAAGGTGTTGGAAAAGGATCGATTAGTTATGTTTAAAACACTTTTAGCAACAGCGCTTGTTGCCTCTGCTAGCTTTAGTGCTATGGCGCTTGAGTTAAAAGGACATTTAACACAAGGCGGTTTAGTTACAGGAAAGCTAGAAAACGCTAAATCAGTAAGCTTAGATGGCAAAAGCTTAAAACTTTCGCAAAATGGTGACTTTGTATTTGGTTTTGGGCGTGACGCTGAAACTACTCATACTTTAAAATGGGTAGATAACAATGGTAAATCGCATTCACAATCAATAGCTATCACTAAGCGCGAATATAAAATTGATAAAATTACCGGCGTAGCTAAAAAGTATGTCTCTCCGCCAAAAGAGGTTAGTGCGCGTATAAGCCGCGAAGCAGTTGCTGTGCGAAAAGCGAGAGAAGTAGAGTCTGATTTATTGTACTTTTTAGACCCGGTTTTAAAGCCTGCAGAAGGGCGCATATCGGGTGTTTATGGTAGTCAGCGCTATTTTAATGGCGAACCACGTCGTCCGCACTTTGGCTTAGACATTGCCAATAAAACAGGCTCTCCTGTTTACGCGCCTATTAGTGGTACCGTGGTATTTGCTGAACCTGATTTATATTACTCAGGCGGTACATTAATTATTGATCATGGCCATGGTATTACCTCAACTTACATTCACTTAAGTAAGCTTGATGTAAAAGTGGGTGATAAAATTGAGCAAGGTAACAAAGTGGCTGAAATTGGTGCAACTGGACGTGTAACGGGTCCTCACCTAGATTGGCGTTTTAACTGGAAAGGCGAACGCCTTGATCCTGCATTACTAATGCAAGATACATTAGCAAACAAAAAGTAGAGATTATGACTGACGTAAATCGCGATGCAATAATTGCTCAGCGTATTGAAGACTCAACCACATCGGTAACTAAAACCGTGTTTCCAGGGCGTACTAATCATCACAATACTTTATTTGGTGGTGATGCACTGGCGTGGATGGATGAAGTGGCATTTATAGCAGCGACTCGTTTTTGCCGTAAGCCTTTGGTAACTATATCTTCTGATAGAGTCGACTTTAAAGAGGCTATACCTGCAGGTACTTTTGCAGAGTTAATAGCTAAAGTAGTGCATGTAGGTAACACCAGCTTAAAAGTTGACGTAGATATATTATTAGAAACCATGCACAAAGACGATAAGCATTCAGCCATTAGTGGCAGCTTTACGTTTGTTGCAGTTGATGATAACCACAGACCGACTCCGGTAGTATGCGACAAAATGATTTATGGTTTTGATTAACTTAAAGCTTTGAATATGCGCTAAAGTAAATTTATATAAGCACCTTAATTGGTGCTTATATAAAGCCAGCAAAAGAACACATCATACTAAGTATTTATTAAGTATAACCTCAACAACATAGTTAGTATTAACTAAAAGAAAGTAATCAAACTGGGGGATTGATAGGGGTGAGAGTTGTTGGATTTGGATACTAAAAAGGTATGCTTTTAACATACCTTATTGGTTATATTTAGCTTTTAATTACATTTATTAAACTTACATAAATACTTTTTAAAGTACCATTGCTGCAATCCAGCCAAATATCAGCAGCGGAATGTTAAAGTGAATAAACGTTGGAATAACAGAATCTCTAATGTGGTCGTGCTGGCCATCGGCATTTAAACCCGATGTTGGGCCAAGCGTTGAGTCTGAAGCAGGGGAGCCTGCATCACCTAGAGCGCCCGCAGTACCAACAAGCGCAGCGGTAGCCATAACAGAAAAGCCAAGGTCTAAACATAAAGGAACAAACAAAGTTGCAATAATAGGCACTGTTGAAAACGAACTGCCAATTCCCATTGTAATTAATAACCCGACTAACAAAATAACACCAGCGGCCAAAGGTTTATTACCATCAAAAAGGGCGGCTGCGCTGTGTACTAAGCTTGCTACATCGCCAGTGGCTTGCATAACCGATGCAAAACCTTGTGCCGATATCATAATAAAGCCAATCATGGCCATCATCGCAACGCCTTTACTAAATACGTCGCCGTTTTCTTCCCACTTAACTACACCAAAAACACTAAATATCATTACACCTACTAAGCCACCTAAAATCATTGAGCCACTTAGGTTTTGTGCAACAAGGGAGGCAAGTACTGCAAAAAGTCCTACAATCATTACTTTTTTAGGGTTTTCTACCTCAGCCGATTTACTCACAGTTGTTAATGGGAGCTCTGTGTATTCGCGGCGTTTTTTGTAGGTAATAAATACCGCAATAAGTAATCCAATAAACATACCTAATGCAGGAATTATCATCGCCACGGGTACTTGGGTATTTACAATCTCTAAGCCGTTATCGACCAGGTTTTTGTGCAAAATAGAGTATAAATAAATACCGCCAAAACCATAAGGTAGCACCATGTAAGACGTTGCTAACCCAAATGTTAAAATACACGCTATAGCACGCCTGTCTAATCTTAACTGATTAAAAACAACGAGTAACGGCGGGATTAAAATAGGAATAAACGCTATGTGTACGGGTACTAAGTTTTGCGAAGAAATCGCACAACCTAAAATAATTAATAAAATGAAGTAACTTAAAAACGTTTCATTCCCGCTGCCTTTAGTATTTACTTTAGCAAGTAACTTATCAGCGAGAATGCGTGTTAAACCCGACTTAGAAATCGCAACGGCAAATGCACCGAGCATGGCATAACTTAGTGCAATTTCAGCTCCGGCAGAAAGGCCAGAGTTAAATGCATCAACACTTTCTTTTATACCCAAGCCTGCAGTAAGACCTGCAACTAACGCGCTTATTATCATGGCAACAATGACGTTAACGCGAGCCAGAGATAGCCCGAGCATTAAAATAACGCCTATAACAACAGCATTCATAGTATTCTCTATTTGGAAATTTTAATTAATTTTATCAGATCTTTAGCCTGAGTTTTACGCTCTTTCGTAAAAGGTTTTTTACCATAGCGTACTTGGTTAAATAACTGCCTAAAAGTGTTTATAGATTGTGCAGAATGAGGAAGTTGATCAGCAAAAAAATGTAACTGCTGACTCGGTGTTAAATTATCGGGTGTGTTTATTTTTTGTTTTTTCGCCCATGCTTTTACTTCATAAAACTCTTTAACCATAGGCGCTAATTTAGACGGGCGTTTTGGCAAGTTTAAATAAATAAAATAAGATATAAAACAAAAACCAACTGTTAGTAAAACCATTAATGGTACAAGCCAAATATTTTTACTACCAAAAATTGATTTTAAAAAATCATTTTGTTTTTTTTCGTCAAAACCAAGTACCCAGCTAGACCATTGATAATCGAGATTTTCAAGTTCCAACCTTAACCAATTAATAGCAGGGAAATTACTTAAACTCACTAAACCAAAATCAAGGTTACTTTTAAATTCGTCATTCAGCTCTTCGTTTTGCGAAAGTGAACCATTTAAACGCTCTGGTGCAACAACAGCGGTTGCATCAAAAATAACCCAACCTTCGTTTTGTAAATATACTTCTACCCATGCATGTGCGTCGTACTGACGAACTGTTAGCGTATTATTATCTTGATTTAATTCACCGCCTAAATAGCCACTTACTAGTCGAGCGGGTATACCTGCGGTTCTAAAAATGTACGCAGCGGCACTGGCATAGTGGCCACAAAAGCCACGTTGGTTTTCAAATAAAAATTGATCAATTGTGTTATCGCCGCTCATAGGCGTGGGTGTTAATGTGTAAGTAAACCCCGTACCTGCAAAGTATTGTAATAAGCTATTGTAAAACTCGCGATCAGAGTGTGTATTTTGCTTTAAGGTTTTAGCAAGTGATGATGTTTTTACATTCTTTTTATAAGCGAGGTATTTGTAGCGTTTTTCTTCAAATTCGCCAAGCGGTAAAGTTGTGAAGTTAAAGCTATTTACATCGTATTGTAAGTTTTTAGCTTGGCGACTTTTTTTACGCAATAAACCTAGCGAATTACCTTCAACATTTGGTGAGTTACTACTGGAATACGCTAAACCATAGAGCCATTTTTGTGTAGCAGGCTCTGTAATAACTGAGTAGCTTGCAATAAGTTGCTCATCATTTTCGCTCTGCGTATTTGTTTTTACATTATTATATTTTAAAAAGTCAGACGTAAGCCACGCATTACCATTAAACTCATCATGGACTATTGCTCGCCAATAATAAGGCGCTACAGGTTTTTCTTCGTTAAATTTAGCTCTAAACACAAGTTCATCTGAGTTTGACAGCTTTGCAATATCGAATGGATCGACTTGTTCAGAAAGCCCTGTTTTAGCAAGCTTAGGCCCAGGAAGCTGCCAAAAGGCGGGCATTTTTGGTAAAAAAGCAGTAAAAATATAGCTAAAGGAAGCGCTAAAAGTAGCAATTTACCACTTTGCTTAGAGGCTATTTTTAAATTATGTTTGGACTCGAGTAAGCCAAGTACTGCAAAGTTTAATATGTATAAACTACTTACAGTTAAAGTCGTTAAAATGCTTTGGTTAAATAAATACACCGATGAGAGTGAAAAAAACGTAAGCGTTGTAATTACATGATAGTGTTTTTTGGTTTTAGCCTGCAGCAGCTTAAATAAACTAGCAAGTAGCAGCATGGCCACAAATAAAATAACCGTATCCGACATGCCTACTGTGTAGAGCATTAAACCGAGTGACACACCTGCGAGTATATTTGCCAGCCAAGCATTTGGCTTTGGTTTATTACTCAGCGTTATGTAAAAATTCCAGGCACAAATAAGTGAAAGTACACCAACAAAAACAAGCGGTAAATGTGATACAAAAAATACAATCAAACATGCATATATAAAAGACAACGAATAATTTATTACTTTTTCGTTTTTAAGTATGTCCATTACACATCACCATTAAATGAGCATAATAATTCTAAGCATTGCTGCTTATGTTGCTGTCCGGTATTTGTATTTATTGTTTTATTCGGTAGCTTTAACATAAAAGGGGTGTTTTTCTCGGTTGCTTCACACACTAAAAAGCATAACTGGCTTAAGCGCTGCTCTGTATCTCCATTCATTAACGTAAAATCGAAGAGCACATTCGCTGTTTTAAAGTCTACAAATTCTTTAACTAACAACTGCTGTGTTTTTGCGTAATGCTTCCACGACACTCTTTGCAAGCCCATTTCTGGTAAGTGTGGGATAAGAGACTCAAACTCTTCGCTACCAGATTGTGTAGAAATACCTTTATCGGCTTGCTCATCAAGCATAGAAACATGCGCATCACTGTGTACTTGTTCAAGCGACGGATATACAAATACACCTTCTTGTAATTGAATGTAGCTCCAAACAGTTATTAAGCCAAAGGGATAGTTACTCGCTATTTTAATACGTTGCACTGAGTACTTACCGCGTGAGCTGTAGGGTAAGTTGAGTGTAAGTAACTGAGGTTTACTATCAACTTGGCCGGTATGTTTGTGAGTTTGCTCACTACCTTGATATGTTAAATTAATAGATTGGGTAACAGAAGGGCTTTGTAATTCAAATACAATACTCGGTTTTTGAGGAGCGTAGCTACTAAATGCATCTTTAAATTTAACTGTTAAGCCTTTAGCGTTACTGTAGCCCATTAATACAGCAATAATCATCACCACAAACATAAGATAAGACATTATTAAAATTAAATTATTTTGATAATTAATGCCCATCACAAAGTTTAAAATTGCCACAATTACAAAGTACCAACCTAAGGACGATGGCAACACATAAATTGTTCTGTGTTCAAGTGTAATTGAGTTTTTTAAATGTTTATTTTTTAATAACTTATTAAATACACTTTGCTTAAATGACTTTAATAAAGAAGGACGCTTAGCTGTTTTTTTTGGCATAAAAATTTATACCGGAACTAAAACGTTTTTTAAAATATTGTTTACTTGTGCTTCACCTGACTCATTATGCAAACCTAATCGATGCTGACATACACTTGCAAATACGGCTTGAACATCTTCTGGCATTACAAAATCACGACCATCAATAAAGGCCCACGACCTAGCCGCTTTAGCCAGAGCCATACTGGCTCGAGGTGATAACGATGCAGCAAAAGCGTTGCTTGTGCGTGTGTAATTAACAAGCTCTATGATGTAGTCAATAACCGGGCTGCTTAAAGTGATTTGGTTTATTTGGCTTTGAATTGCCGCTAACTCTTGTTGGTTAATACGCTTAGGTAATTGGCTGTAATCTCGTTTTTGCATATTCAAAATTAAGCGTTTTTCGGCTTCTTTAGGTGGAAAACCTAAGCTAATACGCATTAAAAACCGATCTAATTGCGACTCAGGTAACGGGTAGGTACCTGATTGGTAAAGCGGGTTTTGTGTTGCAATCACAAAAAATGGATTTGGCAGCGTGTATTTTTTACCATCGACTGTTACTTGTTGTTCTTCCATTGCTTCAAGCAACGCACTTTGTGTTTTAGGGCCAGCACGGTTTATTTCATCAGCTAAAACAACTTGGCTAAAAATAGGGCCTTTATGAAACGTAAAACTGTGTTCGGTAGAGTTAAAAACATTAGTACCCAAAATATCGGCTGGCAGAAGATCACTGGTAAATTGTATACGTTGATACGATAAACCTAACACAGCTGACAATGCATGAGAAAGAGTGGTTTTCCCCATACCAGGCAAATCTTCAATGAGTAAATGCCCTTCGCTAAATAAGCATGTAAGTGCCAGTTTTATTTGTTGTTGTTTACCAAATATAACACTCGAAAGATCTTCTATAATCGCAGTAACAGTACTTTGCATGCTAACCTTATTATTATTCTATTAGTTCGAGGCGCTTCATTACGGTGTCTACTTTTTTTGCATTAAATGGTTTCGCAATAAACCCTTTAGCACCTAGCTCCCACGTGTTTTGCACATTTTCAAAACTGTTATGTCCAGAGCACATTACAACGTGTGCGTGAGGGTAGGTAATATTAATAAACTCTAGGATATCTGTGCCATCAGAGTCAGGTAAATCTACATCTAAAAATATTACATTAGGCGATTTTTCATCAATAACCGGCTTAGCTGAACTAAAGTCTACACTTTCTAAAATATCTTCATAACCTAGTTCGGTTAAAATCTGGTTTAGGTAATCACGTATTTCTTTAACATCGTCAATGATGAGGATGGGCTCTAGCGGGCGAACAAATTCCATATGTAGGTTACTTCTATTTTGAATACATCTAAGTGCTTTAATATTAAGCTAACCCCTTCATAAGCTCAAGAACGTTACTTAAAAAACACTAATAAATAAACAGTTTATAGGTCTGACCAACAGCCTATTTTAAAAGGATCACCTGCTTTTATATCTTCTACTAACTTATGTTTACATGAATTGTATTGAGCAATAATGATGTATCTACAACAAATTCCTTAATCCAGAACCTTATTTCCTAAAATTTGATGTAACAAATTTGCCACTTAACTTATTGATTCAAAAATATTTACATATAAATTCGATTTTTTGTAAACGTTTTGTAATAAAAAATCGTTGACCTTCTAAATTCATTCTGTGATTATGCTCACCAGATGGGCTTATGCTCATAAATGCAATTTCATTAACCATTTAATGTTTTGCTCAGTCAGCCTCATCTATACACACTGAATTAATACCAATTTCATTAAATGAAAATGTAATTTAATAAAGTTGGCATCACACACCACACTAAATAAAGAGCTTATTATGTTGAATAATAAAAAGACTAAATTTGCAATTTCTCTCATAGCGGCAGCTATGGCTACATCGGCTCCAGCACAGGCTGATATTTCTGAATATTTAGATCGCGTTGACGTAGACTTTTTACTAATGCAAAACTTTCAGTCAATTCAGGCTAAAGACGGTGCATTTCGTCCAGAAGATGAAGAACAAGAATCAGGATTTGGGCGTATTAGAGCAAATCTAATGCTTAAATTTCATATTAACGAGTTCATTACTGCCGATATAGATATTGCAGAAGAGCCTAATGACTTTGGTGGCGAAGATCGTGACTTTTCATTTCACAACGATTTTGCAGGTGTTGAATTTGACTTACTAGGTCTTTATGGCACACCAAAAGAAAACGCAAATTTAACACTGCGTTTAGGTAACATTGGTGGATCGCCTTTTCAATTTAAAGGTTTTCAAGACGGCGCAGATAACCAAAGTAATGCACTTATAGGTAATGGTATTACCGATTACGCAACCGCAGAAAACGGTGCACAGCTAAGTTACAGCGAAACTTTCGATAGTGGTGTAGTACGTGCTTATAATGTTACAGGTCACATTACGACTTCAAGTTTCGGTGAAGCATTTCAAGAAGACAGAGGTTATAACTACCGACTTCAAGGTACTCTAGAATTTGAAGGTGGCTTTAAAGCAGGTTTAAACTTATTAAAAGCCAATCAAGGCGACCAGTTACGTTTTGAAAATGGCGTAGCAAGTCTTGATGGTGTAACCACAACAAACTATCGCTTTGGCGATGGTGAAAACTATAATTTCTCAGCGTCACCTTCGAACGAGCGTGACACTCACGTTGGTGCAATGCCAGGGCTTGAGCAATCAATCATCCAGCTTAACTTAGCTTATCAACCATCTGACGAAACTAGCTTAATTTTTATGGTTGGTAAATCATCTGATGACTACACATTCGCAGATGCCGCTGGTAATGCAGTTGCCGGTATTACCTACTTTGGTACAAACGGTATAGCAGATGAAAATGGCACTACTTTTGATTCAAACAGTGTAATAGAAGGCGACTCATCGGTTGAGTACTTCGTGTTTGAAGCACAACAATATATTATTCCTAAAAAGCTATATGTAGCGGCTCGTTATGCAGAAGCCGAAAACACTTCCGACTTAATTGAACAAACAGACAATACAGTAGAGCGTATTCAAGTAGCCGCAGGTTACTGGTTTAACGATAAAACGCTTTTAAAAGTTGAGTATGTTAACCAAGAAGAAGATGTTAATTCGGGCGGCCAAATCGGTAAAGGATTTGACGGCTTCACTTCTGAAATATCTGTTAAATTTTAAATCATTATCCAAACTAGTCTAACTATTTAAACAAAGGACCTAAAAAGGGACTTTGCGGGCAGTTTTATGTTTTAAAACTGCCATAAATAGAATTGGCAATAGATTAAAATTTAATAGCACTTGTTAAAACATAACGTGTATGGGGAATACCCGATGAAAAATAAATTAATTATGCTCGCGTGTGGCTTTATAAGCATGGGCGCTGCGGCAAAAGAAACAATTACAATAGCGACTGTTAACAATGGTGACATGATCACCATGAAAGAATTAAGCAGTGACTTTACCAGCCAAAACCCTGATATAGATCTAAAATGGGTTACTCTAGAGGAAAACATTCTTCGCCAACGTGTCACAACCGATGTTGCAACAAAAGGCGGCCAATACGATGTTATGACCATAGGTACTTATGAAGTACCAATTTGGGGCAAGCAAAATTGGCTAAAAGAGCTGGATAATTTAGGTGAAAACTACGATTTAGACGATTTAATTCCGGCAATTCGAAGCGGTTTAACGATTAATGACAAACTTTATGCTGCGCCATTTTATGGCGAAAGCTCAATGGTTATGTACCGCACTGACTTAATGGAAAAAGCAGGGCTGACAATGCCTAAAGCCCCAACATGGGACTTTATACGCAAAGCTGCTAAAGCGATGACCGATAAAAAAGAAGGTGTTTATGGCCTTTGTCTACGTGGTAAAGCAGGTTGGGGCGAAAACGTTGCGCTTATTACATCCATGGCAAATTCGTTTGGTGCTCGTTGGTTTGATGAAAATTGGAAGCCACAGTTTAATACCCCAGAGTGGGAAAATACCCTTCAGTATTATGTAGATGTGATGACAGAATCTGGTCCTGCTGGTTCATCTGCAAACGGTTTTAATGAAAACCTTGCATTATTTCAAACCGGAAAATGTGGTATTTGGATTGATGCAACCGTTGCAGGTGCATTTGTTACCAACAAAAAAGACTCAGAAGTTGCCGATAAAGTAGGGTTTGCACTTGCACCAGATAACGGCCTAGGTAAACGCGGTAACTGGTTATGGTCTTGGACTTTAGCCGTACCGGCAAGCAGCAAAAAACCAAATGCCGCAATGAAATTTATTAGCTGGGCAACATCTAAAGAATACACTCAACTTGTAGCCGACAAAAAAGGTTGGGCAAAAGTACCGCCAGGTACACGTAAATCACTTTACAGTAATCAAAAGTACATGGACGCAGCACCGTTTGCGCAAATTACCTTAGATTCTATTCAATCTGCAGATCCTAAAAATCCAACCGTTAAACCGGTGCCTTATGTAGGTATTCAGTTTGTTGCTATTCCTGAGTTTCAAGGAATTGGTACAGCTGTTGGGCAACAATTTTCAGCAGCATTAACTGGCCAAATGACCGTTAAGCAAGCGCTTAGTACGTCTCAGCACCTCGTTGAGCGAACAATGCGTAAAGCTCGCTATCCTAAATAGCATGTAATGGGCGGGTAAGTACTCAAACTTACCCAATATTTTATGTCAATTCTATTTACTTGTTAGTTATAAACACTATCAAGGGTTTCTGATTTTCACTTGATAGTTAACAAGTAAATAGAATTGGCTTTTTTAAGGTCACCTTTATGGCAACAACTAACTCGCGCACGCTTGCTCGGTTTATGCTTCTTCCTAGTGTAATTTTATTACTTGCTTGGATGATAGTTCCGCTGTGTATGACACTGTATTTTTCATTTATTGATTACAACTTACTCGTTCCTGGGGATAAAGAGTTTGTAGGCTTTTTAAACTATGAATTTTTCTTAACTGATCCGGCTTTTTTTGAATCATTTTTTAACACGCTTTACTTAGTAACTGGGGTTTTACTTATCACTATTTGTGGTGGTATTGGCTTAGCTATTTTACTAGACCAAGCCATATGGGGACGAAATTACGTTCGCATTATGGTATTAGCCCCATTTTTTGTAATGCCAACTGTGTCGGCATTGGTATGGAAAAACATGCTAATGAACCCAGTTAATGGCTTATTTGCACATTTCGCGATTTGGCTTGGCTTTGAACCTATCGACTTTTTTGCTCAAATGCCGTTATTTTCAATCATCATAATTGTGTCTTGGCAGTGGTTACCGTTTGCAGCATTAATACTGCTAACAGCAATACAATCATTAGACCGCGAGCAATTAGAAGCGGCTGATTTAGATGGCGCTGGGCCATTTAGTAAGTTTTTTTACATCGTTTTACCGCACTTATCGCGGGCTGTAACGGCTGTTATTTTAATCGAAACTATATTTTTACTGTCAATCTTTGCTGAAATATTAGTTACAACTAGTGGCGGCCCTGGTTATTCGTCGACCAATATTACGTACTTAATTTACACGCAATCACTGCTTCAATTTGATGTAGGCGGCGGTTCGGCAGGGGGCATAGTTGCAGTTATTATTGCAAATATAGTCGCTATATTTTTAATGCGCTTAATTGGCAAAAACTTGGAGGGTTAATTATGACTATAAAAAATAGCCGTCGTTCCAAACTAATTTATACCATTGCTGCATGGACAATAAGCGGCATGATTTTCTTTCCAATTTTATGGACGTTAATCACCAGCTTTAAAACGGAAGCAGAAGCAATTTCAGCAAGCCCAAGCTTATATGCGTTTGATTGGACGCTCGAAAATTACCGCGATGTACTGTCACGTTCGCCATACTTTAACCATTTTTGGAACTCTGTGGTTATATCGTTAGGTTCAAGTTTGCTGGGTTTATTAATTGCTGTACCTGCTGCTTGGTCTATGGCTTTTGTACAAACTAAAAAAACAAAGCATTTATTAATGTGGATGCTTTCAACCAAAATGTTACCGCCAGTAGGGGTACTTATTCCGATTTATTTATTGTTTCGTGACTTTGCGCTACTCGATACAAAATTAGGTTTAGTAATTGTAATGACACTCATTAACTTACCAATAATGGTATGGATGCTGTACACCTACTTTAGAGAAATACCAAACGAAATACTTGAAGCTTCACGTATGGATGGCGCAACAATTGGTGAAGAAATATTCCATGTTTTATTACCAATAGCCTTACCAGGTATAGCCTCAACATTATTGTTAAATGTTATTTTGTCATGGAACGAAGCATTTTGGACACTTATTTTAACCGCTGCGAATGCTGCACCTTTAACGGCATTTATTGCCAGTTACTCAAGCCCTGAGGGGTTATTTTACGCTAAGTTATCGGCAGCATCTGCCATGGCCATTGTGCCAATTTTAATACTTGGTTGGTTTAGTCAAAAACAATTAGTGCGTGGATTAAGTTTCGGCGCAGTAAAATAGGAGAATACACATGGGCAGCATCACACTAAAACAAGTCACTAAAAACTTTGATGAAGTTAACGTAATTAAACCACTCGACTTAGAAATTAAAGACGGTGAGTTTATCGTATTTGTTGGGCCATCAGGCTGTGGTAAATCAACATTACTTCGTATGATCGCAGGGCTTGAAGATACCACCAGTGGTAATATAGAAATTGATGGCATTGACGCTACAAAAACACCGCCTGCAAAACGAGGCTTAGCAATGGTGTTTCAATCCTACGCGTTATATCCGCATATGACCGTGCGTAACAATATTGCTTTTCCTTTAAAAAGAGCCAAAGTTAGCCCAGCAGAAATCGAAAGTAAAATTGCTAACGCCGCTAAAATTCTTAATTTGACCGATTATTTAGACCGAAAGCCTGGACAATTATCGGGCGGTCAGCGCCAGCGTGTAGCGATAGGGCGCGCAATTGTACGTCAGCCTTCGGCATTTTTATTTGACGAACCGCTTTCAAATCTTGATGCTTCATTACGTGTAAATATGCGGCTTGAAATATCAGAGTTACACAAAAGCCTTTCAACAACAATGATTTATGTTACACACGATCAGGTCGAAGCCATGACAATGGCAGATAGAATCGCGGTATTTAATGCCGGTATTATTGAACAGGTAGGCACACCTTTAGAGCTTTATAAAAACCCAGTAAACAAATTTGTAGCTGGTTTTATTGGCTCTCCAAAAATGAATTTTATAGATGCTCCACAAAATGAAGATGCGAATGTTAGTTGTATTGGTATACGACCAGAGCATATAACACTCTCTACTGAGCAAGGAACGTGGGCTGGTACTGTCGGTGTAATTGAGCATTTAGGATCGGAGAGCTTTTTACATATAAATATTGAAGGCAAAGGGACCGTAACAGTAAAAGCAGATGGTGATTGTCCGTTAAAATATGGCGACAGTATTTACCTAAGCGCACCGGCTGATAAAGTATTAAAGTTTGATAATAACGGTTTAACAATTCGCTAGAGCCAATCTTTAATTACCTTAAATAGCACCTTTATAAGGGTGCTATTAACTAAATTCTAATTACATAATCCTATGAAACCTAGGTATTTTTTATTAAGGAATGGTATATTTACAACTATAAATAACAAAAACGTTATTAATAAATAGATACTCCAAAATTAATAAAATAATTTATATAGCAGCACATATAATTGAAATTATGTAATGAAAATAAGGACTTAGTTTTCCTTCTATTTTAAGAGGTTTACGTGGTAAAGCTATCAAATACAGAAATTAGAAAGCTAGATGATGCAGCCAGAGCAGGGTGGTTATATTATGTTGGCGGTAACACACAAGATGAAATTGCTAAAAAGCTAAATATATCTCGCCAATCTGCACAAAGAATGGTCGCATTATCTGTGAGCCAAGGATTAATTAAAGTTAGACTTGACCACCCGATTGCCAAATGTATGGATTTGGCCGAAAAATTAAAAAGCCGTTTTGGGTTAGATTCGTGTGAAGTTGTACCGAGTGATCCGTCTGAACCTTCATCTACACTAGGTTTGGCTCAAGCTGGCGCGGCTGAAATAGAACGTCATTTAAAATCAGAACAACCCAAAGTACTTGCTATGGGAACAGGTCGAGTTTTACGTTCATGTGTAGATGAGCTAAGAACTGTTGATTGTCCGCAACATAAAATTGTAGCAATGCTAGGTAATATGGCTTTGGATGGATCGGCTTCACCTTATGATGTTGTAGTAAGAATGGCCGAACACACCAATGCAAAACATTATCCAATGCCATTGCCAGTTTTACCAAGAAGCATTGAAGAAAAAGAACAGTTACACGCACAACAAAATATTACCGGTAATTTAAAACTCGCTAAAGATGCCGATGTAACATTTGTGGGTATTGGTAGCTTAGGTGAAAAGTCGCCATTACATATAGATGGTTTTATTGATGCACAAGAACTTAAAGAGCTACAAGATCTTGGTGCTGTTGGTGAAATGATTAGTTGGGTGTTTGATAAAAACGGTAAGCTTTTAGATTGCACAGTTAATCAGCGTGTAGCAAGTACGCCATTAAAAACAAATGCTAACAAACAGATTTATGCGATAGCTGCTGGTGAAGAAAAAGTGTTAGCCATTTTGGGCGCAGTAAGGTCAAACATGATCAGTGGATTAATTACTAACGAATATACAGCTGAGCGTTTATTAAGTATTGATTAAACAAATTGATAAATAAAGTATCTGTATTAGTAATACCTGTTATTGTAATAAAATCACTTAATGTCCGATACCGTCTAGTATTGGACATAGAAAGGGCGCATTTAAGCGCTCTTTCTCTATGCATATTAACTACCTATAATTTATATTATGTTAAATAGCATAAATAAATACATAACTAAGTTACTCACCTTCATTAATTAACGTATAAACGCGATATTTTGACTATTTAATAAGCATTAACCTACTTATCTTAATAGTTAGTGCCTTACCCATTTACGGTATTAGCTATGAATAGTGCTAATCCTTAAAGCTCATTTCTTATATAAATCATTCTACAACCCAGAAATAAAGACCTCACTCTTTAGTCTTGTTACTTAAACTATCTTAGAATTTATGAAGTTATAATCTTTTTAATAATTTAAATTAGAGCTGATTCGCAGTACTATATTGGCTAATGAGTAGAGATGGAAAATATATGCATATAATAGACTTAGAAAAAAAGCCACTTTTTGCAATGGTAAAAATAGTAATGACAAAATTTTATATAAATTTTTTTGCTAATTTCATATCTATTTTAGCATTATTATTTTGCTTATATGGCTCAATACAAATACTTTCTGGAAACGGGAAAAAAGCTATAATTTTATCGAGCTTTGGAGGCTTTTTGGGTGGTATGTTTACATTTATTGCTGTTGTAATATCTCTAAAAGAATTTTTAATAAATAAGAGAAAGAATGGTTCCCACAAATTCTTAGAGCTCATTAATGAGATGTTTAGTGTAATTCTTCCTGAAGTAAATAAAAGCTCATACACATTAGGATCTTTTATTAAGCGCCCTCCACATTTAAGTACCCCAGCAGAAAAAAGTAAAACGAGGCAAGAAATTGAATTAATAGAAAATAATTTAACTAAAATAAAATTCCAAATTCTTAGTAAGTATGGTGAGATTTTTTTCTAAATAAAGATTTAGGGGTTATAATTTTTGACGAAATAAAAAACATTGAAAATGAGTTAGATGAAATTATAAATTCCACATACTCTATAAGCAAATATGTAACTTCAAAAAATAATAGTTTAAATCTTGATGATGAAAATCTTTTTATAAAATCTTGTCTATCAAATGATGGGCATATAGTATTCACAGAATCACAATTCAACATAACAAAAAGCATTGGGAAATTAATGAAAATGAATCAGATATAGAAAAGACATTTTCTGCCCTTCTATATCTCAGCTGTTTAACATGCTGTTGTGAGTCTATCTTAGCTATATATGAGTTGTATAATTTTAGATACGTAAAATTTTATCATTCATAAATTCACTAATAAGATCTGACACTTTATCTGGATGTTCATCAATAACCCAATGAGCGGCTTTATCTATCCAAACCAATGACGAATTTGGAATTGCTTCTTCTAACATTGGTGCATACTTTGGCTTTTGAAACTTGTCTTCTTTACCCCATATTATGAGTGTTTCATGAGGTAAGCTTTTAAGATCGCCTGTAATAGCTTCGGTATATTCTTTATTGAGCCTACGCATGTTACTAAATAAAGCGGCTTTTCCTTTTTCATTACTCCATGGTGCTAAGTATATTTTCATCAACTCTTCAGTCATCACGCTTGAGTCGTAAACGCCTTTGGGCATGAAATCTCTTAATGTATCAACAAATTCATCTACAGTTGTTTTTTCTTCTACACCTGGTTCTAGCAAAGGTTCAAATTCTGGTATTGGCCAAGAATCAAAACACACGCTATCAATTAAAACCAACCCGTTTACTTTTTCCGGATGATTTACAGCCATTAATTGAGCAACACCACCACCAATATCATGTGCAGCAATATTAACTTTAGAAATACCGAGTTCTTCTATAAACTTACATATTATTCTACATTGCGCATTTATAGATACATCAGTGTTAATTGGCATATCAGATTCACCAAAGTTAAGTAAATCAGGTGCTATTACCCGATATTTTGATGCAAGTTTTGGCATCACATTTCGCCATAAAAATTTATTTGTCGGAATACCGTGTATCAATAATAAAGGTGTTCCTTGTCCCATTTCTTGATAAGCAATTTGATGACCTTCTACTGTAACGTACTGTGTTTTGCTCATGCTTGTGCCTCGTTAATTTAAAAAATTATAATGTTTATTAAACTATAAAATTGGAATATAGCCTTATAAAGCAAATTCCATCCCAAGATGAGCATTTATTAGTTATTAATAAATTATAATAATTTAAAGTCAAACCCTTGCGATACCTGGGCTTTAGGCTAAATAAGTTTATTTGTTTTTTATTATTATAGAGTTTGATAATTGTGATTGTTAAACCACTTTAAGAAGTGTGAAACGTTTGCTCTTATATTTGCAACAATTACAAAAGCGAAGTTGCTAATACTTTAAAGGAATAATTTGAAGTAATTATTCTTATTAAAGGATTTTTACAAGTTTAAATAAATTAAAGGTTTAATATACACAAAAGCGCTAAATAATATTAGCGCTTTGAAAATTACAATTTAAGTTTTTAGTAAGCTATAAATAAAAACAGTGAACCGCCCTGCTGTTTTTTATAAATCAGACCAATAAGGATTTAATATTTTCAATAAGCACATTTTTTTAACTGGTTTTAATAATTGGCCATCAAAACCTAAATTGATATATTTATTATCACTAAAAGTATGTGCAATAATTTTTGTTGTGGTTTTATCAATGTGCTTTCTTATTTTTAGCATCGCATCTGTGCCCGTAAATTCAGGCATAATTATATCCATTAAAATAATGTCATAATTATTTTGTGAAACCATAATAAGTGCTTCTGCCGCACTTGAAGCAAAATCAACGTTAAAACATTCATCTTCAAGCATTTTTTTATAACAATCTCAATTAAAAGATCGTCATCTACCAACAATACATTGATAAGTTTATTTTGGCTTTGTGTTATGGAGGAAATGTTATTCGGCATCGCTTTATTAGCTGGCTTTGGTTTTACAAACTCTTTAACATTACTTTCTGATGACATTGATAATTTACTCCTAGTATTTTTTGAGTTTGTAACTTATATAAAATTAATTACTTACTATGTAGGTATATATCGGCAGCTTGAAGAATTTACTTAATAATATATAACCACTGTTCTTTATATAAAGCAATTATTGGCCCAAGTAATTTATGTTTAAAATTAGTAACTTATTTACTGCTCAATAAGATTTTTAATTGTGATTAGCAAATTGCGATGCAAAATTAATTTTATTAAGCTGTTATCCGTGAGGTTCAGAAAGGCGGGTGTTTTTACTGTATAGGAAGTAAAACACAGACTTGATTATCTATGTTTTACAGTTTAACTAAAATAGTTTTAATGCAGTGCTGCCGTGAACGGGATGCTTTCACAGATTTTTGCTTCAGCTATAAGCAATTCTTCTAAACGTATATCCACTTCCTCTTTTTCGAAGTACTCGTAAGCAAGTTCAACAAAAAGATTTTTATGCTTTTCTTCTGATTTAGCGATAGCAACATAAAAGTCTTTTTCTTTACCCTCAGGAAGTGCTTGTGCAACTAAAGAAAAACGCTCGTGCCCTCTTGCTTCAATTACACCGCCAACCAGTAATCGGTCCATTAAAAAACCATCACGACCATGTCTAAACAGTGCACGAATTTGTTTTATATACGGATCTTTTTTGTCATCGCCTAAGTTTACATCACGCTCTAAAAGTAATTTAAGTACTTGTTTAAAATGTATTAATTCTTCTAGCGCTAAGTCGGTCATAGCTTTTACTAATTTACGTTTGTCTGGGTAATGCGAAAGCATAGACATAGCCATACCCGATGCTTTTTTCTGCAGCGGCGTGATCTTGTAAAAAAGTATTAAAGTCAGCAAGGACAACTTCGGTCCATTCAAATGGGGTGTGATATTTTAATTCAAACATGTTCTGTACAACTTAAATAATAATGCGGGGGATTTTAACGTATTTGATTTAAAAAATCTTGTAAGGCAGTAATTTATCTATGCGCCCTTTAGCCGTAGATTCAACTTTTAACGGGTGTTTAATATCGTTCCATGCGGTGACTTTGCCGCCCATATTCATTTTTTCAAAATCAGTTTTATCACTTTTTAATGCTAAAAAGTTGCATAACTTTTTGTAGCTTTCTGGTTTTGCTATATCAATGGATAAAAAATCGTTGTCGCGGTTATTAAAGTACGTTTGAGCGTCATTAAAATGTGTTTTATAGCAGTGAGTTAAGTAACTATCGTCGCTAATATTATTAAGCGAAAGCTCACTAAATGTGTTTAAATAACAGCGTTTTATATGAATATTAAAGCCCCCGTCGCCGCGCGTTAAATTAGTGTGCATACGCGTTAAAAGCTGCTTTATTGATGCAAGCCATGCACTCAATTCGCGCTCTAAATAAATAAACTTAGAGTTTGGATAATGAATATCAAGCGCTTTAAAATCGTTAAATATGGGAGTGTCGGCAATTGCGCTGGCATTTTCAAAACAGGCATTAGTATACGCGGTATGCGCCGTTGTAATACCAAGCTCTAAAAATGCGTGGCACACACTGGTTGTGCCGGTACGCGGTAAACCTATTATAAATATTTTGCTCATTAACTTTTCTTTAATTAGCCACGTGTTACTAGCAATACAAAGGCGCTAACAATAATCACTAAAAATGTCGCAATAGTACCAATTTGGCGATATTTCAGGTTTTTTTCTACTATGCCTATATTTTGAAACACACGCCCTATTAATAACGCACCACCTAATATATGACAGTAATGGCTAGCAAGCCCTTGGTATTCTGCCAAAAAAAGTAAAATTAAAGCAATTGGCACGTACTCCATAAAGTTAGCATGGGCACGCACAGCACGTTGCAGCGTTGCGTTACCATTATCACCAAGTGATATCTGCTCCGCGCGGCGCACTTTTATTACGTTAAAGCTCAAATAAATGTAAAACAATGCAAGTAATGCAGCATAAGTTGAAATGATCATGGCGTTTTCCTGTTATTTTATCGCATAAGCATGCGCTTTATTATTGTGGGCGAGATAATAACATATAAATTTGAGCAGCATTATCAGAAGTTTAATAAATGCCTATGCTAAGCTAAGCGTATTAAGTAAGTAGAAAATTACATAAGGATTTTATGTTTGTACCTCGCAAAGTAGCCGACAGTTACCGTGAAATGATTAACAGTATTGGTTTTTACCCTTCTATGCTTTCAGTGGGCTTTTTAGTATTTGCCATTATAACTATGTCGGTTGAATATTTAGCCCCTATTGAGCAGCTAAAATCGTTTATATCGGTTGTACTTGTTGATAGCGCCGAAAACGCGCGTACTATTTTAAGCACTTTAGCAGGCAGTATTATTTCGCTTACCGTGTTTAGTTTTTCGATGGTAATGGTGGTTTTAAATTCGGCCAGTGCGAGTTTATCGCCTCGCGTAGTGCCAGGGCTTATTACGCGTAAATCACACCAAATGGTTTTGGGTTTTTATTTAGGCAGCATAATTTACTCAATTATTATGCTTATAAATATTAATAAGCTTGATGGTGGCAGTACGGCAATTCCTTCAATTGGTGTGTTGTTCGCACTTATTTTTGGCTTGATTTCATTAGGTTTATTTGTATTTTTTATACATTCAATCTCTCGTGCTATTCAGGTTGATAATGTGTTAAATGGCTTATTTAGCCAAACTAAAAACGAAATTAAAACAATAATACAAAGGCAATCAGATAACCCCGTTGAAGACTTTCCAGACTTTAGCAAGTGGCACTCTGTTGTCAGTAAAACAGAGGGATATTATAAAGGCGTACATACCGATAAGCTGTGTGCCATTTTGGCAGAGCAAGATATAAAGGTGTATATCTCTGTAAACCAAGGTTATTTTACAGTTAAAGGTTACCCGTTTTTAAAATGTAATAAGGATATAGCAAACGATGAAGAGCTGATAAATAAAATTCTCGACTGCTTTATTTTTTATATAGAAGAATACATTAGCGATCATTATCGTTATGGGTTGACGCAAATATCAGAAATTGCGGTTAAAGCAATGAGCCCAGGCATAAACGATCCAGGTACTGCGGTTAAATCAATTGATATGCTGAGCATTTTACTTATTCAAAGGCTTTCAATTAACGATATTAACTACTCGTTTAAGCACAGTGACAATGCCCCATTGCTGTACCTTCATGAAACAAGCTTTGACGAATTATTGCATGACAACTTTACGCCGCTTCGTAATTACGCAAAAGGCGATGCATACGTAATGACAAACGTGCTTGAGGCGTTTAAAAACATTTTGTTTATTGCACACAAAGACACTGATGCACGAAACAGCTTGTTTAATTATTTAAATGCGATTGTTGATGACATCAATGAACATGTCACAAATGAATACGACAGGAGAGAAATAACTAATATGCTCAATGCAATTGCCCGCATTAGCGAAGAGCAAGGTGAGAAGTTGGTGGCACGTTTTGAGCACCACTAGGGCGTGTTGAATTATTTGGATTGAAATTTGTTCAATCTAGGGGCGATTAAATCGCGGCGCGAGGTTTGTAACCTAGTGGGCTAAGTAAAAACCGAGCAACATAGAGTTAATCGTCCCTAGGAAGAACCTATATTTTAATCTATGTAGTACACAGCATAGCTTGAGGCTGTTACTTTAATCTCTCCAGCATGGTAGGCATCAGGTACATAATTACTTGGTGCGCTATCAGCCATCATTACTTTTTCTGCACGCATATAAGGCTGTGATCGCACATTGAGTGGACTTAGTGATGCGCTATACAAACCTTTTAAATCAACGCCATAATCTTCACTAAACTCTTTTGCTGCATCGCGTGCATCTTTTATTGCTAATTTTTGCGCTTTTTTATGTAGTTCGTTGTAGTTACTTGCTAAAAATTGCGTTTGGTTAATTTCGTTAATTCCGTTGTTAACTAAGCTTTGTAGTAACTCTGGGTATTTATTTATATCGTTGAGTTTTACTGTTAATGTGCGAGAAACTTTGAAGCCTTTAAAGTCTTGATTACCGGTTGTGCGGTTATATTGACTATCACGGTTTATTGAAATTTGCCCAGCATTTATATCACCTTCTCTAACCCCTACTTCTTTTACGAGCTTAATTGCTTTAGCGATGGTTAAATCGGTTTTATTTTTAGCTGTAATTAAGTCCTTATCAACTTCGGTAATACCTACACTAAGCTGTACGTAATCCGGCATTGTGGTAAGAGTGGCTTCGCCCTTTACGTAAATATGAGGGGCATCGGGAGTAGCTGCAGCAAGTGCATCAAAGCTAAGTACATTTAAAGCCAGCGCGCTACCTAAAACAAGGGTAAGAGTTTTCATTAAGTCGATCCTTTAATTTTGTTAAACCCAGTAAACACCGTACGCGGTTAATTAAATATGAACAAGCACAAAAAAACAGGCATTTGCCTGTTTTTTGTTAAGCATTGTAACTGTGCCTACAACGTTATTTATTTTTAATTATGTATAAACCTAATTAAACACTACAACGCTTATAGTTACGGTATTTTGGTAACCAGTAATTTTTGTCTATTGCGGCCCATAAAGCATCATCAGTGATCTCAAGTGCAACACCTTCTTCAATCGCTTTTTTAGCAATAGCAAATGCAATACGTTTACTTAGCGTTTCAATTTCAGTAAGCGCAGGTAACAAACTACCTTTACCTGTATTGGCACGCGGCGACGACTCTGCAAGCATTTCACTAGACACACTTAACATTGCATCCGTAATACGCGTTGCTTTAGCGGCAATAACCCCTAAGCCAATACCTGGAAATATATAACTGTTGTTACATTGTGGAATTGGGAACGTTTCGCCATTGTACTCAACGGGTGCAAATGGGCTACCGGTTGCAACAAGCGCTTTACCATCAGTCCATTTAATTACATCTTCTGGGTATGCTTCTACCTGCTTAGATGGGTTACTTAATGGGAAAATAATAGGTTGCTCACAACCTGCGTGCATTGCACGAATTACCTGCTCGGTAAATAAACCTGGTTGGCCTGAAACACCAATTAAAATATCAGGTTCTGCACAGTGCATCACATCAAGAAGTGATGCGTATTCACCGCTGTAAGTCCAATCACTTAACGAGCCTTTAGGTTGTGCAAGTGCTTGTTGGAAGTCGCGTAAGCCTTCCATACCTTCACTAAGCAAGCCAAAACGGTCAACCATAAATACTTGGCTACGCGCTTGTGCTTCTGTAATGCCTTCAAAAACCATTTGGCTAATAATTTGCTCAGCAATACCACAACCAGCAGAACCAGCACCCACAAATACCACTTTTTGCTGGCTCAGTGTTGAATTTTTAACGCGACACGCAGCAAGTAAAGAACCAACCGTTACAGCCGCCGTACCTTGAATATCATCATTAAAGCTACAAATTTCATTGCGGTAGCGCTTAAGTAATGGCATTGCATTTGGCTGTGCAAAATCCTCAAACTGCAGCAATACATTTGGCCAGCGACGTTTAACCGCTTTAATGAATAAATCTAAAAACTCATCGTATTCGTCTTGAGCAATACGCTTATGGCGTGCGCCCATGTACATAGGATCGTTCAAAAGCTTTTCGTTATTAGTACCTACATCAAGCATTACAGGTAATGTGTATGCTGGGCTTATACCACCACACGCTGTGTAAAGTGACAATTTACCAATTGGGATACCCATGCCACCAATACCCTGATCGCCTAGGCCTAAAATACGTTCGCCATCGGTAACAACAATAACTTTTACTTTGCCTTTGGTAGCGTTGCGTAAAATGTCATCAATTTGAAAACGGTCTTCGTACGAAATAAATAAGCCACGTGCACTGCGATAAATGTCTGAAAACTTTTCACAAGCGTCGCCAACTGTAGGCGTGTAAATAATAGGCATCATCTCTTCAAGATGGTCACGCACTAAACGGTAGTACAGTGTTTCGTTGTTATCTTGGATTGCACGCAGGTAAATGTGCTTATTCAAATTTTCGGTAAAGCTAGAATACTGCTGATAACAACGCTCCACTTGCTCTTCAATTGTTTCAAAGCGTGGAGGAAGTAAACCAGCAAGATTGAAATTTTCGCGTTCTTTTTTACTAAAGGCACTGCCTTTGTTTAATAGCGGCGTTTCAATTAGGCCAGGGCCAGAATGATGAATATATAAGTAGTTAGGATCAGTATTTGTTGTCATATTTCCAAGCTTTAACGGAGTCTTAAGTTATGATCTGTCATTATCATTGTTAGAAGTTTAATTGCAATGACAATTCAGTTGGTCAGACCATTGAGAAAAACACTTGCAAGCCGCACTGCCTGCAAGTGTATTATACATAAATTAAAATTTGATAGTGACGTGATTATCAGTTAAATCAGATAATGCAACACCTTCACGGCGCGGATCGGCGCCGCCATACAATTTGTTATTTTTAATTTCAACGGCATGTAAGCCTGAGTTCAAATCGAGAACACGTACATTGTGTCCGCGTTTAGCAAGCAAAGGTGCAATAGCTTCAAGCGTTGTGCCTTTTTCAAGGCTGGTGTAATCGTTACGATTTGTTGTACGTGGTAAGTTTATAGCGTCTTGCGCTGATAAATTCCAATCAATAACGCCAACAACCACTTGCGCAACATAATCAATAATGCGACTACCACCAGGAGAACCCACAACTAAACGTAAGCTGCCATCTTTGTTAAATACCATTACGGGTGACATAGAGCTACGCGGGCGTTTACCAGCCTCTACACGGTTTGCTACAAGCTTGCCGTTTTTACGTGGCGAAAGCGAAAAGTCAGTTAGTTGGTTATTTAAAATAAAACCATTAACCATAACCGTAGAGCCAAACGCCATTTCAATTGAACTGGTCATCGAAACGGCATTCCCTTTACTATCTACAACAGATACGTGTGAGGTAGAAGGTAATTCGTACGAGTCATCCATAGCATAACTTAAGTACCCTACAGGATTACCAGCTATGGCTTTTTGATCTGTTTCTGTAATTAATTTAGCGCGCGAGGCAATGTAATCTTTGTTTAGTAGCTCTTTTGTAGGTACTTGGGTGAAATCGGGATCCCCCATGTACATATCGCGATCGGCAAATGCTATGCGCGAAGCTTGGCTAAAGTAATGAATCGCCTTTTCGCCGTTTGGCTTAAGTGCGCTCATATCTTTATGTTCAAGTAAGCCTAGCATTTGCAGTACCGCAACACCGCCACTGCTTGGTGGAGCCATTGAACACACATTATAGGCACGGTATTGTATACATACCGCATCGCGTTCTTTGCTTTTGTAATCTGCTAAGTCTTGTACGCTTAATTTGCCTGGGGCAATTTTAGAGCGCTGTACAGCATTAACCATTTGTTTAGCGTTTTCGCCTTTGTAAAATGCATCAATGCCTTGCTTTGCAATGTCTTTGTATAAATCTGCAAGCGGTTGATTCTTTTTAATTGTGCCCGCTTCAATCAGTTTACCATTTGGGTAAAAGTATTCGTTGATTATCGGCATGCTCATTACACCGGGGTTTAACTGGCGGGCTAATAAGCCATGTAAACGCGGCGAAACTACAAAGCCTTGCTCAGCAAGTTCAATAGCGGGTTTAAAAAGTTCTTCCCATGGCAATATACCGTATTGTATATGCGCACTTGCAAAGGCATGCAAAATACCAGGCACGCCTACTGAGCGCCCGCCTACAACGGCTTCAATCCATTTAACGGCTTTACCGTGTTTATCTAAAAACAGCGTTTCATCTGCATTTGCAGGTGCGGTTTCGCGGCCATCAAAACTAGTCAATTTATTGTTAGCTTTGTTGTAATACATCATAAATGTACCACCGCCAATACCAGAGGATTGCGGTTCAACTAAAGTAAGCACTAGTTGAGTTGCTATTGCAGCGTCAACGGCACTTGCCGCCTTGGGCTAAAATTTGTTGACCGGCTCTTGAAGCATACGGATTTGCCGCTGCAACCATGTACTTGTCACCTACCACAACTTGCTTGTGACTAAGGCCCGTTGCTGCTTCTGGTTCGCGAGTTTCTATCGGTTGCTGTGCAAAAGAAGGCAATGTTATTGCGCACAGTCCAATAGCAAATAATGAGTTAAGTTTAAAATGCATAAAAAGTCTAAAAACACTTAATAACGATAAGGTAATTGGCATCTTAAAGTTAAACGGGCACAATATGCAAAAATTTATACTAAAAAATTACAATAAAATGCTTAATTTACCTATTCAACCTCGTTATATATTACCGCCTATTATTCTGCTGCTTTTTAGTACCATTTTTGCTGCATTTGATTTAAATAATTTACTTGAATTTAACCGAGAGCTAATTAATCAAGGCGAACTGTGGCGAATTTTTTCTAGCCAATTTGTTCATGCTAATTGGGCTCATTTGGGATTAAATGCCAGTGGTGTTTTATTAATTTGGTTACTGCATGGCGAATACACATCACCTACTCGTTACGCCGTTAATATAAGTGCGCTGGCACTGTGGTGTGGACTTGGCGTGTATTGGTTTTGCCCAAGCATACATATTTATACCGGATTAAGTGCTCTGCTGCATGGCGTAATTATTTGGGGGGCAGTTAAAGATATAACTGTAGGGCTTAAGTCGGGGTATTTATTATTTATAGGCGTATGGATTAAAATAGCGTTTGAGCAATTTAGCGGCCCTAATGCTGATATAGGAAAGCTTATTAACTCAACTGTAGCTATTGATGCACATTTAATTGGTGTTATTGGCGGGACTCTGCTTGCCATACCATTGGCTATAGAGCTCTTTAAAAAGCAAAAATAAAGTTAGATTGTGTTCAATCCAATAAAAATGCCGCATTAGTTAACTAAACTAATGCGGCATTTTTGTTTTTATACTTTAAGAGTTAAAGATTAAAGCGTTTCTTTAAATAACTTATAAATACGGCGGTATTCGTCTAACCAACTTGAAGGCTGTACAAAACCATGTGGTTCAACAGGAAATATAGCTGTTTCAAAGTTTTGTTTTTCAAGCTCTATTAAGCGCTGTACTAAACGCACTGAGTCTTGAAAAAACACGTTATCGTCAACCATGGGGGCATTAATGAGTAAACGTTTGTTTAAACCCTCAGCGTAATAAATTGGCGAGCTGCGTTCATACGCAATCGGGTCAACATCAGGATGGTTTAATATATTAGCCGTGTAACCTGTGTTGTAATGTGCCCAATCGGTAACAGGTCTAAGTGCCGCACCTGATTGAAATAACTCAGGCGCGGTAAACAATGCCATAAAGGTCATAAAGCCGCCATAAGAGCCACCATAAGTACCGACTGCTTTGGTATCAACGTTGGCATTTTGCGCCATCCATTTAACGCCATCGGCTAAATCTTGTGTTTCAGGTGTGCCCATTTGACGATAAATCGCAGTCCGCCAATCACGCCCGTAGCCTTTAGATGCGCGGTAATCCATATCCATTACTATATAACCTTCATCAGCGAGCAATGAATGAAACATAAATTCACGAAAATAAACCGAAAACCCCATATGTGAGTTTTGCAAGTAACCCGCGCCGTGGTTAAAAATAACCGCTTTGCGATTTTTACCTACTTCACCTTCAACGTAATCAGCTGGGTAGTATACTTTTGCGTATATAGGTTGTTCAGTATGGCTCGATGGCACGGCAACAATTTTAGGTGCAGTTAGTTTTTTAGCTAAAAACTCATCCGACACTGTGTGCGTTAAGCGCGTTGCTTTTGCATTGGCTTGTGCGTCTGCTACATAAAGCTCATTAGGCATCGTAATTGTAGAGTGCTTAAGGAGTAACTTGGTTTCATCTGGGCTTAACGTGTAATCGGTCATGCCGTTTAAATCAGTAACTTGCTCACTCTTACCTGTTTGCGGGTTAACACGGTAAATTTCGTACAGGCCTGGGTGTTCAACATTCGCTTTGTAATAAATTGCGCTGTCGTCGCTGGTAAGCGTTAAGTTAGAAACCTCAAATTGGCCTTGTGTTAGCGCGGTTGCACTACCATTAACTGGTTTTTTATAAAGCTGGCTGTAACCCGACTCTTCCGATAGGTAATAAAGCGTGTTTGAGTTATGTAACCAACCAAAGTCGTTAAATGCGTAAGCAATCCATGCATCGTCATGTAGGCGATGTTGCGACACAAGTTTGTTGTTTTCAAAATCTACGGTAGCAAGCCAGCGATCTTTGTTGTCCCACGCTTCAAGCATGACAGCCACTTGTGAGCCGTCGTCGTTCCATACTATTGGGCTTTGCTCAAAACCCCAGTCCATAATAAGGTTAATGCCACGAGGCGCCTTTTTAGACTTATATGTTTTACCATCACGTGCATAATTTTCTTTTTTAACTGCGGCTAAAACATCTTCATCAAAACCTGGTAAGGTATTAAAGCTAAGTGATGTTTGCTCTTTGTTAGTTAAATTGATGTAGACAAGCTGTGAGGTTTCTTCTTTAGCATCTGCAACACGGCGGCGTGCTTTTTTAGGCTCAATAGTTGCATCATTAGTGATGTAATTTGGCATAATATCGCCATCTGCGCGCCAATCAGTTTTTTCTTTAACTACGACTAATAACGCATCACCATTTGGCGAAAGCTGTGCCTCTGCAACTTTATTACCGTTACCTAAGTAGTAAGCCGTGTTAGCAATTGAATCATTTTGTTCATTAATTTGCTCATTGCGTGCTTGCTTATCTTTTTTATTTTTTTGTTGAAGCGCCACAAATTTAATCAGTTTATGCTGCTCTTTAGCAATATACGTGCTTGGCTCTTCAATCCCTTTAGGCTTATCAGCAAGTTTTAAGTTAGCAAGTTCATTGGTTAAGCCTGTTTTTAAATCAACTTTAAAAAACACATTACCTTGGCGGTAAACTAAATCACCATTGTTTAAAAATTGTGGTTTAGACTCACTTGTTGATGTCGCTGTAATTTGTTTAAGTTCACCTGTTTTTAGGTTTTTAACAAATACATTGCCTTTAAACGTGTAGGCTGCCATTGTTTTATTTTTAGAATAAACAGCTTTATTTGAACCCACAGTATGAAGTTTATTAAGTGCTACCTGCTCTGCTGTTTGGCTGTTAACAGATTGGCTAAATAAATTGCGTAATGTATTACCTTGCTCTTTTTGAGCATAAATAATAGTAGCTGAATCGCTTGCCCAATAAGCGCTCTCTGGCTGATTACCCATCCAATCGGGATCGGCCATTGCTTGTTCTAGCGTTATTTTTTGTGAGCCGATATCTGCTGGTGTGTTTACAACCGCAGCAACCTTGGTTGCTGGTAAAGCACTTTGCTGTGTTGAAGAGGTGTTAGCGGTAGCGCTACAACCTGCAAGCATGATACTTGAGGCAACGGCTAAGGCCACTAATGTTTTAGATGAAGAAAAATTAAAAATCATAGTGCTTCTATACGGTTATTATAATTAGGCCGTATTTAAGCAGAAGCACTCAAGTTATTGCAATTATTTAAGATAAATAGCCATTAAACAGGGTAAAGCTCAGTTTACTAATTGTAATAGACGTTATTCAATTACTAAATCAAGCCACACCAGTCGATGATCGCTTGATGCGTTTCTGTCTTTAATTAAACGATATTCATTACTGGTTTTAGTTGGCCAAAATACCCCACCGTCCTTAATTTTTAAGCCATAGTTTGACGGTAAAACGTAATCAACACGGGCTTGCCAATTAGCACTGTAATTTTGTGCATAAGGCACATCATACTGCTCTTTAGCACCTTCACTTTTTGGAACAAAGTGAGCATTTATTAATGGGTTTTTAAGTAATTGGTCGGTGGTATTTGTACGGGCTTTATCGCCCTCTGGGGCTGCATTTAAATCACCTAAAATAACAAAACGAGAGCGAGCTTTTAAACCGCCTTTTTCGCCTTTATCGTCGTAAATATACTTAGCATTTGAAACGTAATCGGCTATTAACCTTACTTCATCGTGGTTACGCTTGCCGTTTCTGTCCTCTTCACCGTCAAATACAGGCGGTGTTGGGTGAGATGCAATAACATGAATGGTTTTATCGTTTACGCTAATAGGTAAATCCCAAAACGATTTAGAGCTTAGTCTAAGTGCTTGCCATTCTTGTGCGTTATACCAGTTTTCGCCTGTTTTAGGCATTACAGGCATTTGAGCATTTGGCATGTCTTTATATTTAAAAGTTTGAAGGGTTCTTACTTTATCAAAATCGATTGGGTATTTTGACAAAATAGCCATACCATAATGCCCTTCAAAAAAGCCAAAGCCTTGTGCATCGCCCATCACGCCATTTTTTTTGCCATCATTATCTAAATCAAACTCGGTGGCTAGGCCTGTATTTACTGGGGCTATATAAGAGTAAGGATAGTTAATAGCGGCTTGTTCTTGCTGACCTACATTTAAATAATGTTTATTAAAGTATTCAATGCCCTGCTCTTTTGGGATGTAATCAAATTCGTTAAGTAAAATAATATCAGGGCGAACACGCTGAATAATTTCCGCTATGTTCTTGATTTGCTGGTGGTTTGCTTTAAGTGAGTTAACTAAGGCATCACTTTTAACTTGCTCGCCTTTAAGTGTGTGATTAGTTGCATCCATACTTACATTAAAAGTAGCAACACGAAGAGAGTCTGATGCAAATGTATTTAAGCTAAATAATGCAGTAATGGCTAGCACGCCAGATATTGTTTTTAGTTTCATTGTTTTACTTCACAAATTTAAAATTAGACTTTAACAGTATTACATATTCAAAGCCCATTTTTATGACAAAAAAATACCGGCTTAAGCCGGTATTTATATCAAGGTATGATAACTATTCACTGAGTAGTAAATTGGCAGCTGCTTTTAAAATACCAGGGTACTCTTGTTCAGGTAGGTATTCTGAAAGTTCGCCAAGCTTATCGGCGAGTTCATTTATATTTGTAGCCGATACATTTATATGGCCCATTTTACGCCCTGGCTTTGCTGTTTTTCCGTACCAATGACTTGTAACATTCGCTATATGTAAAATTTCACTCGGTATACTTGATTGTCCTAATACATTAATCATTGCTGTAACGTGTTTAAGTTCTGTATTACCAAGCGGTAAACCTGCAACAGCACGCATGTGGTTTTCAAACTGGGAGCAATGGCAACCTTGTTGCGTCCAGTGGCCAGAGTTATGTACGCGCGGTGCAATTTCGTTAACGAGTAATGTGCCTTGAACATCAAAAAACTCTATAGCCAATACGCCAACGTAGTTAAGCTCGTTTGCTATTTTTGTAAATGCATTGTTTGCTTGAGCTTCAACATTTTGATTATTTTTACCGGCAATAGAGAGCGTCAATACACCATTGGTGTGCTCGTTTTCTGTTAGCGGATAAATAGCAACATTACCGTGTTTGTCGCGCGCACCAATAATAGATACTTCACGATCAAACGGGATCATTTTTTCAGCAATAATCGAATGAGGCGCAAGCTGCGTGCCTGATGCAATAAAATCAGCCATTTGTGACCAAATTTCGTCTATTTGATCATCCGATTTTAAACGCCATTGGCCTTTTCCATCGTAACCCGCTTGGCATGTTTTAATTACAAGTGGTTTACCTAGAGTTTTAACGGCAAGTTCTAAATGCGCTTTTTCAGTAATTAGTTGATACGGCGCACAAGTTACGTTTGTTTTATCAAGCAATGCTTTTTCAAGCGAGCGATCGCCACCGGTTTTAATAGCGGCTTTACCTGGGTAAAACTTATTGCTGTTACAGCAAAGTGTTAGTACGTCATCAGGAATATGCTCAAACTCGGCAGTAATGGCATCAGCGTTTGATATAGCTTGCTCAAGCGACGTGCTATAAACATCGCCTGTTAGTGGGTGCTTAATTTGCTTGCTGCCTACATCGTACGCCACAACGTTTAAATTAAGCGGCGCGCCGGCAAGACTCATCATACGTGCAAGTTGCCCTGCACCTAATATTAAAATATTCATTATTACTCTGCAGGGTTTGGATTAGCTAATATAGTGTCGGTTTGCGCTTTACGAAACGCTTCAATTTTTGCAAAAATTTCTGGATTTTGACACCCTAAAATTTGTGCAGCTAATAACCCCGCGTTTGCTGCGCCCGGCTCACCAATTGCTAGCGTACCTACTGCAACGCCTTTAGGCATTTGGCAAATAGATAAAAGTGAATCAACACCATTTAATGCTTTTGATTTTACAGGCACGCCAAGTACAGGAAGCGACGTAAAAGCAGCTGCCATACCTGGTAAATGCGCAGCGCCGCCAGCGCCAGCAATAATAACTTTAATACCACGTTCTGCGGCTGAACTTGCGTAATCAGCAAGTAATTGAGGAGTGCGGTGTGCAGACACGACTTTGGTTTCGTACTTAATGCCAAAATGCTCTAGCATAAGTGCTGCATGTTCCATGGTTGGCCAATCTGATTTAGAACCCATAATAATGCCAACAGTCATAAATACTCCTCAGTAATGTATTTTACAAATAGCGGACTTATGTCCGGTTTTAGGCGGGTATTATACCCAAACCAAGTTTAATTGCGACTCACAAAAACAAAAAAAGCCATGTTTAAACATGGCTTTTTAGAGTTAACGGGTAAATAGCTAATTAAGCTTCTTTACTCGCTAGGTATTCTGCGTAGTTGCCTCTAAAGTCGATAACTTTACCGTCTTTAATTTCCCAAATACGGGTCGCAACCGATGATACAAACTGACGGTCGTGCGAGACAAACATCAATGTACCTTCATAAGCTTCAAGGGCTAAGTTAAGCGCTTCAATAGATTCCATATCCATGTGGTTGGTTGGCTCATCCATTAGCAATATGTTTGGTTTATGCATCATAATTTTACCAAACAACATGCGGCCTTGCTCACCACCTGAAATTACTTTAACTGATTTTTTAATATCGTTTTGAGAGAATAACATACGGCCTAAGAAGCTACGAACCACTTGCTCGTCGTCGCCTTCTTGTTGCCATTGCTCCATCCACTGAAACAAGTTCATGTCGGTTGCAAACTCATCAGCGTGATCTTGCGCGTAGTAACCAACATTCGCGTTTTCAGAAAACTTAAACTCACCAGCTTTAGGTGCTAAGCGCCCTGCTAATGTATTAAGTAATGTTGTTTTACCAACACCATTTTCACCAATAATAGCAATACGTTCGCCAACTTCTACTAAACCTTCAAGTCCAGAAAACAACGTATTGTCGTCAAAACCTTGTGTTAAGTTTGTCATTTCAAGTGCGTTTCTGAATAACTGCTTTTCTTGGTCGAAACGAATAAACGGCGTTTGGCGTGAAGATGCTTTAACTTCGTCTAATTGGATTTTGTCGATACGTTTAGCACGCGATGTTGCTTGCTTAGCTTTAGATGCGTTAGCAGAGAAACGAGATACAAACTGTTGAAGTTCAGCAATTTGGTTTTTCTTTTTCGCGTTTTCGTTAAGTAATTGCTCACGTGCTTGCGTTGCTGCAAACATGTATTCGTCGTAGTTACCTGAGTAAATCCGTAGCTCACCATAGTCAATATCGGCCATGTGAGTACACACAGAGTTTAAAAAGTGACGGTCATGCGAGATGATTATCATGGTACAGTCGCGTTGGTTTAACACGTCTTCTAACCACTTGATGGTGTAAATATCCAAGTTATTGGTAGGCTCATCAAGTAGCATTATATCTGGGTCTGAAAACAACACCTGTGCAAGTAGCACGCGAAGTTTAAAACCAGGTGCAATTTCTGACATAGGGCCAAAATGTTGGTCAGTGCCAATACCTACGCCTAACAGAAGCTCGCCTGCTTTAGATTCAGCAGAGTAACCATCCATTTCAGCAAACTCAGTTTCAAGATCGGCTACTTTCATACCGTCTTCTTCACTCATTTCTGGTAAAGAGTAAATACGGTCACGTTCTTGTTTTATTTTCCACAGCTCTTTGTGACCCATGATCACAGTATCAATTACTGAGTATTCTTCGTAGGCAAACTGGTCTTGGTTTAGTTTAGCAACACGTTCATTTGGATCAGTACTTACATTACCTGAAGACGCTTCGAGCTCACCACTTAGAATCTTCATAAATGTTGATTTACCACAACCATTTGCACCGATTAAACCGTAACGGTTACCATCGCCAAATTTTGCTGAGATATTTTCAAATAATGGTTTAGCACCAAATTGCATGGTGACATTAGCTGTACTAATAATAGCGCTACCCTCCAAAGGAGTAATGATGTATTTAAATTGCGCGCAGTTTAAACCAAAATGGCCTGTTTTTCTATGAAAGTTTAAAGGCAGACCACTACGTTTTAGCCATTTATTATGACTATGTAGTTAGTAGCTAAAATAACGGATTAGATTTAATGGTTTCGTTAATTTTTATGCAAATTAAAATCCAAAAATTATTTTTTATAAACAGGCATGAGGGGTTAGAAATAGGGATACAGATTAGAGTAAAAGCACTTTTAACGTGTTTGTGTGTTTACTTAACTCATTTTGCTGCAACCTATAAGAATAAAAAGTTATATTTATGAAAATAAAGCGATTTTAGAGCTTTTGCACTAGTTACTATTTTTTAACCAAGATGAAATTAATTCAAATTATAATTTTAACACACCACTTATTACCAATCCTTTTTCCCTACAAAACAACTAAAAAAACAAACCTCAGCAACACTTGAAAAACAAAATTAACCTTTAGTGAATATCTATTAAGTTTAACGCTTAATTTTAGTGAGTATTTTTCACTTTTGAGCTGTTTATTGCTTTGTTAACCTTTGAATCTGAATTTTTACCTACGTAAAAAACTGACCAATTTACACAGGGCAACACACAAGATGAGCAAAAATTAGCAACACTTATTAGCGCAAGTATTGTAATCGCACCCGCTGTTTCGGCAGTAGAGTTATACAAAGATGATAAAAACACTGTTGAAGTAGGTGGATATCTTGATGTACGTGTAATTAATACACAAAACGAAACCGAAGTTGTTAACGGTACTTCGCGCATCAACTTTGGATTTACCCGAAAGCTTAAGAAAGACTGGACTGCCCTTGCACTCGTAGAATGGGGTGTAAACCCTGTTGGCAGCAGTGATATTATTTATAACAATCGTTTTGAGTCTATTCAGGACGAGTTTTTGTATAACCGTTTAGGTTACGCAGGCCTTTCGCACGAAAAGTACGGGCAACTAACTATTGGTAAACAATGGGGTGCATGGTACGACGTGGTTTACGGCACAAATAATAGCTTTGTATGGGATGGTAATGCGGCTGGTGTTTACACCTATAACAAAGACGATGGCGCTGTTAATGGCACTGGCCGTGGAGATAAATTAGTGCAGTACCGCAATCGCTATAACGATTTTAGTTTTGCAGTACAAGCACAGCTTAAGAACAGCGAATTCTATACCTGTGACGTAACCGACATTTCAGAAGAAGAATGTGAAGCGCTATGGAACTCTGGCGATAGTGCAGCCCAAGAAGTTGAATTTAATTACACATTTGGTGCGTCTGTAACTTATACCCCAACTGACATGCTAACACTTACAGCAGGTGTTAACCGTGGTGAGTTTGATTTAACGTTTGGCGATGGTTCTACTCGCAATGTTGAAGATTTAATTTATGGTGCAGGTATTATGTGGGGCAACATTGATAAGCCCGGCCTATACGTTGCTGCCAACGTAAATAAAAACAAAAATCACGACACAGATAACATTGGTCGCTTAATTAAAGACGCAATCGGTGTAGAAACATTTGCATCTTACCGCTTTGATAACGATTTTCGCCCTTTTATTGCCTACAACATGTTTGATGCCGGTGATGATTACGTAATTCAGCCAAACTTTAACGCCGACCCAAACGATATATTTAAGCGTCAGTTTGCTGTTATTGGCCTTCACTACTTAATTGACGAAGACACTATTGCCTACGTAGAAGCGCGTAAAGACTTTAGCGACTTTGAAAGCGATAACGACGATCAACAAGCACAAATGGAGCAGTCGGAAGATGACGGTATAGCATTTGGTTTTAGATATAAGTTTTAAATATAAGTTTATAAAACGACTACAACATCCCTAAGCACAACCCTTTTAGCCCTTTTAACTTTTTTAACTGGGCTTTTTTCATTCTTCCATACTTTTTTGAATACTCGATTTTACATTTAAGGCTATCATTAGCAGCCGCATTGCTATCAGATTTTTAATCTATAATATCACCATTCACGATGCCCCTATTTTTACGTTTACCGTTTTGTTGCCCATTACAACGAGCGAGCTAAACTTAACTAATCACTCATAGTCCAACTACTCGCATTTATATTTTTTTTAGTGGCTGTAGTTACCGCAGGCTTTATTTTTTACTATCCCTCTGATTATTTTTTATAATTTAACTCTATTGATAAGTTTAGCATTATGATAACAAACAGTATGATGTGTTCTTTTATTGTAAAGCCACCAGCCAATTTATATTAATTGTATTAAGAGTACAAAAGATGGTGTAACTATATTGAAATTGCAAAGTACTTACACTGCTTATTGCTGAACACTCAAATACGTAAGGTTGATTAAAAGCAATAACAAATAGGTGTCGTATATGTTCATAGGTACTGACGGCATTCTAACCCGACAGACCCACACTGTATATAAGCACAGTACCTGTATTCATCGTGCAAAAATAATTTAAACCAACGTCTCTTTGTAAGTTATTAATAATATTGAACTAAGGAAAGTGCTATAAAACTATTCAATCGTTCTAAATACACAAAGTAGCGTTAACTGTATATGCATACAGTTAATGCTTAAGCCTACCTAACCTACTTTTTAATAAACGTACTATAACCAGCTAATGCCTTAGCTACACTAAGTGGTGGATTATCTGAATGCTCAGCACCTTTATTTATAGCACTTTGCCACACAAGGTTATTGTTAGGGTTGGCTGTTAAAATGGTCTCTAAATTATCAAACGCTTTTAACATTAACGGGTGCTCTGCCCCACCCACCGAAAGATATAAATAAGTAGACGACTTAACTTTGTTATCTTGAGCACTTAAAAATGCTTCTACATTATTAACTACCGTCATGTCGTCGTACCAAGCCGCTGGGCTAAAAGCAAAATAGCCATTAAACAGTTCTGGCTTTGTATGCAGTGTATAAAGTACAAAGCTACCACCTGCCGAAAAACCACTCAATACACGGTTATTACTAAGCTTATATTTTGCTGATAAATAAGGGAGTAACTCAGTTTCAATAAACGCTAAAAATTTGTCGGCTTCGCCATTTGGTTCAATCAGTGTTTCGTGCTCTGGACGCGCTTGTGTATTTACATCTTGGCGGGCATAAGGAGGCACTAAATCGCGATTACGTGTATCTGTAAAAAACAAATTAGGAATAGACACCAATATAGCCTTATCCCCTTTTTCGCTCTTAGCTTGTTTTGTAAGTGCTTTGTCCCATGTATCTAAATTAAAGTTACCATCGGTTTTAATAATTAACGGATACGCTTTTTTAGGATTGTAATTAGCGGGCAATCTTATAAACACTTTGCGCGACTCATTAAGCACGCTTGAGTTAATTGTTACATCTGTATAGGCCGATACATAATGGTTATAATAACGTATAGCTAAAATACCAATAGCAAAAATGACTACGGCTAAACTTAAATTAATAAAAGAGTGTTTTGTTATTTTTATTGTCATGCGGCATTCCTTTCAATGTTTAGGAGTTATTTAATCGAGCTTAACCCATTGTTTTATTTCCAGCGCGGTCATAATAAGCTCAACCGAAAACGCGGCTAAAATCATGCCCATCACTCGCGTTAAAATAGACGCGCCACCAGTACCAATTAGCTTAATAATTTTACCCGAAAGCAGCAACAGTATTAAAGTAATACCCAACACACCAAGTGTAACAAGCGCTGTGCCTATTTGAGTAGTAATTGGGTGTATGTGGTTATCGGTAAGTAGTATTACCGCCAAAATAGCGCCAGGAGTCGCCGTTGCAGGTATAGCAAGCGGAAACACGGCTATATCGTGATCGGGGTCTTGTTTAGCTTTGTTAGAATCGTTTCCAAATATCATTTGCAGGCCAAACAAAAATAATATAATTCCGCCCCCTAACTGAAACGACACCAACCTAATTCCCATCGCATTTAGTATTAGTTGTCCTATTAAAATAGAACCTAATAATACGCCCCCGGCATAAAGCACCGTTTTAAATGCAGTTTTACGACGTTGTTGATCAGTTAAATGAGAAGTAAGTGCGGCAAACAGCGCCATAGTGCCTATTGGGTCAATGGTCGCCCAAATTACAAGCGCATCTTGAGAGAGTTTATCTAGCATATAAAATCCTTGTTAAGCGTAAATGTTTAATAAAACACGGGTAACAAATTCATTTGCTCACGCTTAACTATAATAGAAAGCCGCTATTTTTTGTATTTTATTTACTGAGCTTTAAGGATTGAGGATTAAAAAAAGATAAGCACTTATAATTGCCGTCTTGAGTTAAAGTGATTTATGCCAAATAGAATTTTCTCTTAAGCTAAAACCTAACTTAATAAGTAAATTATGGGAACGTGCATTATGTGCACTCACCTCGGCCGACAAATGTTTAAGCGCAATATCCTTAACTAGGGTTTCAATAAAACCGCTCACTACTTCAAACATTATGCCTTTACCCCGAAAGTCGGGGTGCAGCTCAAATCCTATAAATGCACTACTTTTACACGGCGTTAAATTATAAAGCCCACAAGTACCCATTAACTTCCCAGATATATTATGTTCAATTGCGACTCTAATCACTTCGCCTTCGTAGTATGCACTAATATCATCTTGTATTAATTGTTTGATTTGCGTTTTGCTAAGTGGTGTTTCGTAGTCGTTAAATTCTGACACGTGTGGGTGGTTTAAAATATTAAATAAACACGCAGCGTGTTTGTGGGTAATTAAACGCAGCGTAACGCGTTCAAGCTTTGTGGTATTAAACATTTTATTTAAGTGGTTAGTTAAATTAGCTCTTTATGGGCACGCATTATTAACTTACCATACCCCTTTAACAAGCATTATCTTTAAAGCAAAAAGAGTAAGAGAACGTAATGAGTGACGATTTTAAAGTAATACAACCCACTACCACAGTATATTGCCCAAAGCGCGGCGAAGGCTGGACCTTAACAGGCATTACTAATATTAACGAGTTTACTTCAGTAATGTTTGACGGCACACGCTATACACTTCCAGCACGCGAAATAGTAGAAGAACTTCTTCCTAACCAATTAGCGCGTGAGCAAAATAGCTAACCAAACACATACACAGTAAAAAGGCTGCAATTTTGCAGCCTAGGGTCTGTTGATCTTTGCGGATTGAAATTTGTTCAAACTAGGGGCTATTTAATCGCGGCGCGAGGTTTGTAACCTAGTGGGCTAAGTCAAAACCGAGCAACAAAGAGTAAATAGCCCCTAGGAAGAACCCTTTGGGCAGCGCCTGTTTGGCATTAATGCTACGTTATCGCCTATTTATGGGGAATAACCACACTGTATAGGCTCTGCCTTGCCTAAATACCAAACAGACTGCTGCAAATTCAACCTTGAAAGATCAACAGACCCTAGTATTTAATTAACGAGTTAAAATGCATCGTCTTCGCTGTAAACATTAACGTTTAGTTCGTCATCATTTTCAAATACCACAAACGAAATAGGCTTACAGCATACTTGGCAGTCTTCTATGTATTGCTCATCAATATCTGCTGCATCAAGTAATACTTCTATACTTTCTCCACAATAAGGGCAGCTTATTGATGTTTCTGTTAACTGGTTCATTTATCACCTGCTAATTTATATCACGAATGTTGTCACTTTAATGAACACGTAAGCATAATTCAACACCCCATTAAATAACGCATACTTGGCTAACCCAATTAAACCGTGCTACTAAGTTAAATAGTGATCTTGTTACTAGCCTTATCCCTATAAAACTTGTCAAAGCACAATATTTTTCACCATAGATAGTTGGCCAGCCCTCTACAATGAAATTGTATTAGCACTTAGCGGGTCTAACTTTATAAGTATTTATAAACTCACAGTACAGATGGATAATTTTATGAAAAAATCACTTACGCTTGCATTAACATCTGCCGTTATTTTGTTTAGTACATTTTCCCATGCAGAAAAAACCGAAAAAGCCGTTTTAGCTGGAGGCTGTTTTTGGTGTATGGAAAGTGATTTTGAAAAACTAGAAGGTGTAACCGATGTAATATCGGGCTTTACTGGCGGTAAACTTAAAAACCCGACATACAATGGTAATCATAAAGGTCATTACGAGGCCGTAGAAATCACTTACGATCCAGCTATAGTAAGCTATCAAGGTATACTTGAACATTACTGGGTAAATATTGATCCTTTTGATGCAAGAGGCCAATTTTGCGATAAAGGCCCTAGTTACTTAAGCGCTATATTTGTACAAAACGACGAACAACGTAAATTAGCTGAAAAAACAAAAGCAGCAGTAGTTGCCGAGTTTCCTAATCAAACTGTGGTTACACCTATACTAAACGCAAATACCTTTTACCCTATTAAAGGTAGAGAAAGCTTTCATCAAGATTATTACAAAAACAACCCTATCAGATACAACACCTATCGTTGGCGTTGTGGTCGTGACAGCCGCCTAGAAGAAATTTGGGGCGATAGAGCAACTCACTAGTATTTATTAAGCAACTTAAATTACACCAACAAAAGGCTGCATATTGTGCAGCCTTTTCGTTAATATCGTTTTAGTTTACGTTTAAAATTTATACGTTGCAGATAGCCTTACACTTCTGGGGTGCCTGGTTGAACCCACGCATCAGCAAATGAGTTAGTGTAATAGGTTTCATCAAACAGGTTATCTACCTCTGCACGCAAGCCAATTGCTTTGGTTACATCAACATCTATAAATGTACGTGCTGTTGAATAGCTTGGTAGCTCAAAATCGGTACCAAAAAAGCCGTTTCGAGAGTCTACATAAACTAAACCTGCGCCAAACTTAATTGCTTTGCCATATAACTCGGCTGATTTAACAAGCTGTAAACTGAGTTGATGCTTAGGAATATTTAATAAAGAACTACCCGCTTCAACGGTATAGCCAAAGTTAGCATCAAAAAATGAGTTTTCAATAGTTGCATCAACATACGCATACGATAGCCATAGGCTTACATCATCCGTTAGCTCACCGTTTATATCAATTTCTATGCCTTTGCTTTGTGCTTCGCCGATTGCAGCAAAAGTAAATGCAGTAGGATCGTCAACCACCAGCATGTTGTCTTGTTCCACTTTAAACATCGCAATGGTGCCAAATAAAGCGCCATCGTTTAAAGTAAATTTAACCCCCAACTCTGTTGAAGTAGATTGATTTGGTTCAAACCCATCGCCATTTGTATCAGTGCCCGATAAAGGCCTAAAGTTTTCGCCATAAGCAGCATAAACAGATACAAACTCGCTCGCCTCATACACAACACCCAACTGGGGGCTAACACGTGACTCATTTTGTTTTGATTGCGTATCAGCTAAACGATTATTGAGTGTTTGTTCGTAATCATCAAAACGTACACCAACGCGAATATCAAGCTTATCGGTTAGGCTTATTTGGTCTTGTATAAATACACCTAACGACTCTTGAACTTCTAACTTATCGGTATTGGCCGTCGGCGTAGGTAACTCATACGCCCCATATACAGGATTAAAAACATTTATATACTGATCGCCACGCACGCGAAGAACAAATTGATCATTTTCGAATTTATCAGAATCAACACCGACTATTAAGCGGTGTTCTAATCCTGCAACCTCTAAATTACCCGTCACTTCTGCTCTAAACACCTGATATTTTGCATCGTAATCACGGAAACGTCTAAAGCGATTTACCTCTGCATCAACTACACCCGCAAAACCGGTTTCGGTAGCAAACCCTTCAAGCGACGTATCACGGTAGTTAGCGCCCAGTAATACGCTCCAATTATCATTAAAGTCATGAATAAACTCCAATTGATGACCCAGTACGTCAGCCTCTATTGGACCATCACCTGGCTCACCTAAAAAGCGACTTTCAGGAATAAGCCCAAGCTCGCCATCTATGGCTAATACGCCTCTATCAAAAGGAACTTCTTGGTCGCTGTATTCAAGCTCATATATTAATTGGCTGTTGTCATTAATATTCCACACTATTGACGGGCTAAAGCCCTTTTTTGTTGTTTCTATCGTATCGCGAAAACTTTTGGCATCTTCATAAAAACCAACCAGCCTAATTGCTACGTCGTCATTAAGGGGGTTGTGTAATCTACATCAGCGCGGTAGGTATCAAAGCTTCCTACGCTTAGCTTTAGCTCGCCGCTCGTATCAAACGTTGGGCGTTTAGTTACTAAGTTTACTGTACCGCCAGGTTCACCACGGCCAAATAAAGCAGCACGTGGACCTTTTAACACCTCAACCGATTCAATACCCGACAAATCACGTGAGCCACCAAAGCCACGCCCGGCATTAAACCCATTAACAAGATAATTACTTGGTAAGTTTTCATCGCCGACAAAGCCACGTAGAGCAAAGCTATTCCAAAGTCCGCCAAAGTTATTTTGACGCGCTACCGACGCCGATAAATCAAGCGCTTGATTTAAATTTATCGCACCCGCGTTTTCAAGTGCTTCTAAATCTATTTTTAATTCTGATTGCGGCGTTTCTAAAGGGCTAAAATTTCCTTGATAAGCTTGGCGTGTTCCAGTAACAGCAAGCCTTTCAATAACACTCATATTTACACTATCAACTTGCTCACTTTTATCAGCTGCTATTACCTGACTGCTAAATAAACTCACTAAACATGTGCTTAAATAAGTAAGTTTCAGCCCTTTTTTATTAGTATTCATTATAAACCTTGTTAATTAGTTGACTCATAAATTTTATTTTAACTGAACGCCTATGACCTCAGGCTCATCCTTTTTATTCAGTATTGTTTTACTAAAACTAGGCATGTTGTTAAGCACAGCTTTAGTGGGCTCACCTTTAATAAATAACCAAGGGTAGTAAAATTCCCTTAGGCATTTATGAAACCCTCGTATTTGATGCTCGTATCTAAATGCCGCTATTGCATCTGTTTTGGCTTTTCGCGTTAAGCTGCGTTGTAACAATAATGCAGGCGAAAACCACGATACCATTCCAGCTAACTGATACTTTTTGCGTGCTGCATCGCGGTACGCATGCGAAAGTTCAGCCGCTTTTTCATCCCCTACTTGTTGAAAGGCGTAATACCATTTCCACTCAAACTCGCTTTGCATATCAACATGATCTTCCCATGCGGGATTATTAGCTACAAAGGCGTCCATTGTAATTTGTTTTGGTAAGTCCCATGCATCGTTAACCGCCTCTCGCTGGGTAAGTACAATTTCGCCACCTTTAGGTGAATGCACTATTTTGTTAATCGCTAAATCACCTAAAATAGGAATAATAAAAGCAACTAGCACCCATATACCTATTAAAGCGGAGGCAACACGCGGCGCACTACTTGCTTGCTTGCCCATCCAAATACAAAGTGCAGCCCAAAAAACTAGATAGGCAACACACATAGTTGTTATCAATAAAACATCATAAATTGAACTACCAGCTACATAAGCGCCACCATAGAATGGCAACATTAAACACACGAGTAATAAAATAAACCTCACCAATATGCGTGCGCCCCATAAAGCAAAGTAAGAGCTCGACGTTGTGACTAATAAATCGTAACGACCACTGGTACGTTCGTTGGCAAATAAATCATGGAACAGCAAAATCACTATCAGCGGTGCCAAAGCACTTAACACAAACGCAAAATCAATTTTACCTGCTTGGGCAAGCTCAGGGTTTTGCGCATCGCTTTCGTAAATTTGTCCCTCCAGAGCAAGTAAGTTTACGCGGTGTTTCCATGGGTAAATATCGCGTTCACCCAAAGCAGCAAACGCTAAATTTGAAGGCGCTGAATACGTTAAATGAAAAGTATAATAAGCCAACATACCTGCATCAGTTTGCTGCGTTTGCACATTTAATCGTTCGGTTAAATCAGCTGATTTTAAACGTTCAATAGTTTCGCGTTGCTGACTTACTTCACTCAACCCACTGATAACGGCAAAGGCAGACACAGCAAATGTACAAAGTAAAAGCACCACTAAATATTTTTGACGAAGTAAAAAGCCAAATTCTCGCTTGAGGTGTAAAAATAAATAGCTCATAACAAACGTTTCCCTACAAACTTAATACCGCCGGCCAACACTGCAATCCACAGTAATAGCTGTAAAAATGCAGATGTACTTCGCTGGGCTCGCACCAACGCACTATCGCTATGAAAGGTAAAGTTTTGCAGTATTTTCCAATTATCAGCGCTAACACGTGCTTTTTTAGTGGCTGCGGCATCAGCATTGCGGTTCATGTCGTCTTGGTAATCAAGTTCTTCAATATGAACTTTGTTAAGCCCTTGCACAAAATCAAAACGTAGCTGCTCGGTTTCGCGTAAAAAGCGATGATGCGTTTCTATACTTGTACCAACCACAATCATAGAGAGCGAGCGAATCGCTACCATTGGTGAAACCCAACCAAAATAACGCGATACCTGCGTTTGCTTAAGCTCAGCTTGCATACGTTGCTGGGCAAATTGATTAAGTACTTCAGTTTGCTTAGCCTCTGATTCACTTGCCACTAACCCTCTAAAGTTTACCGGCAGCTCGTCAATGCTATTTACGTTGTACTTTTTAAGAAGTGATTGTTTAAATTGCTCAAAGGCAGGGTCGTTAGTGTTATGGCCATCGCCTAGCTTTCTAAGCTCGGCTTTTACAGCAAAATCTGTTTCTATTTTACCGGCAGATGGCACAACTGTAGCTGCTGTCGTACTCGCTACGCGTGGCATAACAATACACAGTAAAATCCATACAAAGGCAAGTGCGGTAAAACTGCCACTGTTTTTACTAAACACACTAGAGGCCAGTAAAATAAGTAATACCCACACAGTTAAATATAAAGTGTAGCCAACAACAAAACTTACAACTGCCAGTAAGCTTTCACCTGTACCAAGTGTGAATAAAGCCGATACCGTAAGCGGAGTCAAAATTAAACCCACAACAGAAAGTAGCGCTAATCCTTTACCTGCAATTAGCGTTACACCCGATGTACCTTGCGATAACAAATACGAAAGCGTTTGCGATTCGCGCTCTCGGCTAATACCGCTGTAACCAATTAAAATCAGTAATAACGGCGCTAATGTTTGCACTATAAAGGCAGGCGTTAAACTGCCTAATTTAGTTAATGCAGTCCCTTGGCGACTATCTGCAAACATTGCGCTATTTTGTCTGTGCCCTTCTAAAAATATAGAGTTGCCTGTGTAAGCGTCAATACCGGGGTCGAGCGTACTAAGCGGCGCAGGCGTTCTAAACGCATAATGCCCGTAATGCACCATTCGGTGAGGATGTCGGTCGGGTTGATCAACAAAGCTTTTATCGCTTGTTGTTTGCAGTTCGTGCCTAGTATGGCTTAATTCCAGCATGGTAATGGCCGTTACAACTACCGAAGAAAGTGTAAGGATCAAACCAATAGCAAGCACAGTGACTGCCAATTTAGAGCGTAGCCAATAACGCCATTCATCCTTGGCTATTAGCACTACTTTTGAAACGTTGTTTATACTCATTAATTGCCTCGGCTCTTATAATCACCAAAGGCAGCATGAACTTGTTCGGTATTAATACGCCCATTCTCAGGGGCATTAAATTCTCCTACCAGCTCGCCATTTTTTAATAAACCAATGCGATTAGCAACTTGGCAAGCACCATAAACATCATGCGTTACCATTAAAATAGTCGCACCAGTTAATGCAAGTTCACGTACAAGTTGATTAAATTCATCAATAGCAACTGGATCAAGGCCTGAGGTTGGCTCATCAAGTAAAAAAATCGGTGCTTCACGCAGTATCGCAAGTGCAATCGCTGTTTTTTGTCTCATGCCTTTTGAATAAGTTTGCATGTTGCGATCCCACGCATCTTGTTGCAGTGCAACACGATTAAAAGCCGCGTTAATTTGCTCATCTGATTTTTTAATATCAGCGAGTGATAAAAAATATTCAACATTTTCACGAGCAGTTAAATGGGGATATAACGTAGCCGACTCTGGCAAATACGCGGTTTTACCTCGTACAAAATCAAGCGCTTTACTCACCTCTTTACCCACGACTTTTACAGAGCCTTTAGTGGGCTTATTAAAACCCAATAACGTTTTTAAGGTGCTAGATTTACCCGCACCATTTCCTCCTAGTAGCGCATAAACCTCACCTGCCGCCACGCTGAAACTTAAGTTTTTTAAAATGATGTTGTTTTTAATGCTAAAACTTAACGAGTCTACTTCAATAACTGCTTCGTTTTTAGTGGCTTGGGTCGTATTTGATGCTTTATTACGTGTTTGTTCCACACGTTGAGGTTCTATTGGTGATCTTTGATTAATTGCTGTTGATGTTGTCACATTCAAACTCTATTAAGGGGAAATTAGAATACCGTGAATGTTATACTATATCAAACACCAATTGCAACACTATAACATATTAATAGTTAACAATAGATACATCGTGCTGGGTTTAATTAACGAAAAGTTGTTCTATCCAAAATTACCATTTAGTGGAACAACTAAGCACGATAAAGAATAAAAATTGTAAAAAGCAGCAACTAATCAAAGTGATAAAACATATTTAAAGACCAATCTATAAAGAATAGTGAACAATAAACTTTTCAATTGTTAGAATGCCCACCTATTTTATTATCAAGAGATACAATGGCAAATTTCAATACTCATCTTAATACTGCCGTAATCATCACAGGCTTATGCTCTGCCACCTTATTATCTGCAGGCCATATTGATTTAAAGGGCGCACTCTGGTTATGGTTTTTAGGCTCAATTGGCGGCTTATTACCCGACATAGATTCAGATAACTCCACGTCACTCGATACTATTTTTAACTTATTTGCACTCAGCGCTGTATTACTGGTACTGCATTACATAACCACCAAGCTCATTATTGAAATTAGCTTTGTTGAGTTAATCGTAGTGCCCTTATTGGTTTACGGATTTATGAAATACATTATTAGACCCATTTTTGAATGGATCACAGTACACAGAGGTAGTTGCCACTCTTTACTATTTATACTGTTATGCGCGCTATTAACAACTCAAGTAACATGGAAACTAAATGACCAATCAACTACACAAGCAGCCGTCTTTGCTTGGTTAACAGGTGGGTTTATTTTACTCGGCGGATTAATTCACTTATTGCTGGATGAAATTTACAGTGTCGATTTAAGTAATGTCACCATTAAACGCTCTTTTGGCACCGCTTTAAAAATAGCTGACTTCGATAATAAACTAATTACGCTAGCTTCAATTATTGCCATTGCAGGTTTAATCTATGTTGCCCCTCCCACCGAAAAAACTATTACAGCGTTAAGTGACTGGTCTCAATTTACGTTTTTATCATAACGTTTTAAGTAATAAGCCGTTTAATCACATACTCAAAATGTGTGCCCTCTTGATAATTAAGATAGTTAAATGTTGATTTACTAAGAGGGCATGAGGCACTGCGCTTTTAGACCACACATTGCTTGAATTAAAACGATTTTGCCAATTAAATTTAGATTCAAAAAGTCATAGCTTTAGGCTATTTTTTATTAATTAATACTTTTATAGGTTTACGTGAAATAATTAACTCGTTTTACCTGTCTTTTACCCAAGTATGAGAGCTATTACAGCTTTTAAAAGCATTAAATATAAAATTATAAGAGGTCCAAATGGAATTTACGAATAAACGCACCATCCTAATTACAGCATCTTTATTGTTGGTGTTAGCGATATCACAGGCTATTTTTTCTGCCCTTTACAGTGCTCAAATTAGCTTTTCAAGACAGTTTGCTTGGGGACTAGAAGCACTCGTTTTTACTTTACTTGTTGCCTTTTCGGGTTCTGCCATGGTGCAAGCAAAAAACGCTCAACTGGGATGGTCAGCTATCGCGTTTAGCGCAGTACTTAACATAGTTCAGGTAAGCATTGGCCTAACTTTGTTTTCAACATTTGGAAAAGTTGCGGGTACCGTAGAAGGCGCACAACCTTTAATTGGTGGCGTGGTTTCTTTGTCATTCATGATTTACTACGCAGCAAAAGTATTATTGGGATTAGCAGCGCTTGTTTTTGGACTATCTTTTATCGCTAAAGGTGGCAAAGCCATTGGCGGACTTACAGCCTTAGCTGGCGGAGTTGCAATGTTAGCCAATGGTATTTTAATAACCTTTGGCCGTGATGGATTCCTTCCATCAGGTGTTGCTGGCGCTTCGGGCATGATTGCAACGTTACTTTTGGCAATCTGTTTAATAAGCCTTTACCGTAAACAAGACTAAGGCTTAATAACTTATTAGTAAGGTAGTTACTTAAATAAGTTATAAACATCGGCGTGTATTAGAGTGCTAATTCGCCGATGTTTTACGTTTAGGGTTATAACAATTAAAGTACCAGCCACCTAACCAGTACCATTGCAACATAAACACCAAACTCAGCTTAAACTGAAAATGCCTAGCATATAGAATCTGTCTTTTTACATTAGCAGTGCATCAAGAACAATAATTCCACAGACGCTTTCAAGAATACATTCGTTTTCTTCAATCAATGACTTTTGAATGAACTCACGGTAATCCTCTTTGGTTTCTAGAACAATACCACTCCAATCAATACGAAACTCGAAGTTATCTGGAATACGCCACTCACGCTCATGCGTCCAGTCAATAAGACTGTCTGTATTGGATAGATCAAATTTAACCAACCTATATAATTCATTATCAGATAAGTATTGCTCACCATCTTCAACTTTGTCATAGATGACTGGCTTACAACCATTTTGGAATAAATAATATTTTGAGAATATCAAGCCACAGCCAGAATAACGTTTTCTAGTTGCACCCGTTTGTCTTAGCTCTTTCTCAAACTTTAGATTTTGTGCAATAGAAAATAAAGGGGCATCCTGAAAGCACACTGCTCTTCTAGTGCCTCGAATAAAGCCGCTATCTGTCGTGCTACCAATAATGGTTCGCTCACGAAGAATTTTAAGTAGTACATCTACTGGAGTAAACTCTTGCCCATCAACAGTTGCACCACGAGTCAAGTGGACTAGAGAGGATGAAAGATCTTGTCGATCACTCATTCTAGATTTCCATTTACCGAAATTATAAGTCAATCTTTTCTCCGTAAAATTAACGCCTCAATCAGTAGCAAAAAATAGTTGTTCATAATTAGCAACGCAGGAGGAAAACTAAAAGTTTTTGTCCTGCTGAATCAACCTGGCATGTCTATTTTTTACACAATATATGAGCTTGTACTCCAAAATCTTTGCATGAACTTATAAACGTATTTATAAGCCAAATTAACTGCACATAGTGAGGTTTACATTTTTGACCCAAAGCCAATTTGTTTAATTCTCCAGCCAATTTAGTCTTACTCAAAAAAGGTGTTGCAAGTACAATTTTCTTTATAGAGTTAGGGTTTTGATTTACTGCGTCTAAAGCCACTTCTAAATCTTGCCAATTAGCGGCACCAGTGACCCTACTAATATTGGTTTTTTCATAATTTTTATGCCACTCATTATCATATTTATTCTTAAATAGTTGCTTTTCAGCTTGAGTTCGGCCAATGTTTTTTAATGCTTGAGCAACAACGTCATGAAAAGCACTAGCGCCATATGTATCTTTCTTAGTAAATTTAGAATGGATAAAAGATATAGACGGAATATCGCTATTGCTATCTATAGCAATATGATCAGACCATTCGTCATTCATGTCATCACAGATAACGATATTATGAGGAACACAATATTGATCTTCTACTTTCCTAAATAGAGACTTATCTGGAAACCTAGTTAAATTGGCTGGATGCGGCTTCTCTTTTTCGCTTGCTATACCAGTAAAGTTATAACTATCATCAAAAATATTAAGTATAGACTGAATGTTATTAACTAAGTGTTTATCTTCAAAACATGACTTTGAATAATATGAATAATTTGGTGAGTCGAACACAGCAGAAAACGGCTTTTCCTTGTTTATATAGCTACCAATAGTATAGGTTTCCGCACCATTTTCAGTAACAAGAATCTTGTCAAGATTAGTATTTCTGATTGTAATTAAATTTTTGGAGTATGAAACTTTACCCGGTAGAGTAATCCACTTTACTTTCAATAAGCTGCCATCAATTAAAATAGGTGACTTAAGTCGATTAAAAAGTTTGTTAATTTCTCTCTGATTTAATTGGCTACCATCAGCCTTGCTTAAAACAGCGTTGCCATTAGAAAGCTTAGTTTCAATCTCACTCAAATCGATGAGAATAGCAACGACTTGATGGCCTAAGTCTACAATGTCCTTCAAACATATCGGGGATGCAAAATTACGAAGAAATTCACTTTCATTGTTAGTTATTTTAATTTCATTTTTAATTTCAATAACCCAATCAATTAAGCCATCAAATGATGACTTTTTATCCCTATGGCTCACTCTAGAAGTGCTAGGTGTTAAAGTGTATGAGTCTTCACCGACTTTCATTCTAAAATTGCTTGGGATTGATCGGCTAGATGAATTTGATGAAAGTATTCCATTTAAGCTTTTTGCTTCTAATGAGCGAGATCTTATTACAGCATTAGAAATACTCATATTTTTCATGGTAACTCTTTCGTATTCAGGATTTTTTTTACCGTGAAAATGACAGAACTTTTCATAATCATACTCACCTATAAAAGAAGAAAAATGTTTTTCTGGTGAATCCACATACTTCTTAAGAATAGCTAAGGCATCACCACATTCAATTAATAGCAGATAAGCATACTTTTGTTCTTTAACCGTAGTACCAAATAAAAATGAAGGTTCAGCTTCAATCTTATATGAAACAATGGAGTAGATAACTTTGTTACCAGTGGCTGTTGTATATTTTTTTCTTACAAGATAACTATTTTTAAGATAGTTACCTACACGATCTTTAGATATTTCTTTGAATGTATCTTCGATAGATTTTACAGTCAGTGCTTTATTGAGCTCATAAAACTGTACATTCTTACTTAGACTTAAATCATCAATCATTTTACAAAATCCTTTTATGAACGACTAAACTTAAAAAATAACACTAACAGCTTCTTGAACCCAATTTAGGTGGTTTATAACACCCTAAACGGCGTGTATTACGTTGTTCAATATTCACATTAAATAACTCATTTGATAACAACTAACTACAAGAGTTATTCAATGACCTTTGTTATTTAACCCCAGAACGACTTTTAAGAATGTTATGGGACAAAAATTACATGGCTGTATTTATACACAGCCATTAATTAATTCTTTTTTATTCACCCAAACCTTTAACTAAACGATTTATATAATTACCATTCATTTTTAAACCGTGAATCACTCTCGCAAGGTTTTCCATCCCCATCACCATCCATTTTTGTATTCGGGCAATTATTTATAAAAAATACCGCCTCTTCGCGTGAGCGCATTTCAGTACAATACTGCCTGCCATCACACGTAAAATTTTGCGTGCTTTTTGGAATAACGACTTTTGGGTATGTTTCATCAAAGGTGGCTAAATCGTCATTAGTAATAACAGGTGTTTGGCTGCTTGAGTGAGTGTTGTATTTATTAATCGCATAAAAACAAAGTGCAGCAATAAGCGCAATTGAGGCGACTTTACCTAAAAAGCTACTGGCAAAATTAGATTTGGCAATGCGATGCGGCTGTTGATTGTGTTTTTGGTAAGGTGCTTTAAGCTCTGCAACGCCTTCTATGCGGCAGTTAACTGCTTTGGTTTTACCATCGGGCTGTGTTGCCACTTCAAAGTAAATGGTGTCGCCAACTTTTGGCTTGCGGCTCATGTGTTTGAGCGCTGATATGTGTATAAACGTGTCGTGTTCTAGGGTGTCTGATTTAATAAAACCAAAACCTTTGTCGGTTTTCCACGACTTTAACAATCCTTTGTTCATTTATCCACCTGTTCTGCTTAAGCTGCAATTTACGCAAATTCCATTTAGTTAACACTTGTTATTATACGTTCCAGAATTAAAACCATGCAACAAGTAATATTATTTACAGTTATTTTAAACCTTCAAATTATTGGTATTTGTCACCGATTAAATAGCTAAAAAACATCACTTAACGCAGTTTTAGAGCCACTGTTACTGTGAGCCATTACACTAAAACTGCCGTCTGTTTCGAGCACGACTGCGGCTACATCTTCAATGGCTAATATGCCTGCACCACGAATAGCAGCGCGAATTTCTGATTTAGTTACCCGCTGCGATTTAAGTGCAGCAGCGCAGTATTCACCATCACTCATTAAAAACGTGGGCTCTGCTTTTATAAGCGCTGCAAATTTTGACGAGCGCACACTAAGCCACGTAATAATATATTGCAGCCCTATTAATACGACAAAGGCAAGTATGCCCTCAGCTAACGGAACACTTTTTGAAATAATAACAGACGCCAATATAGAGCCCAGCGCAATGGTGACTATAAAATCGAACACGTTCCACTTTGAAAGCGTACGTTTACCCGATATACGTAGCCAAAACACCAGTGCAATATAACCCAGTACACCTATTGTAAGTACACGTAATAACCCCTGAATATCATCGTAAAACATAGTGGCTCCTTGTATTTAAAATTACTTATAGCGTTTAGTTAAACCGTACACGCATACAAATTAAAGCTATATGAATAAAAGGGTAAGTAATGAGTTAAAGCAGTTTAAATTTAACTTATGGTTGATTATGATAGCTTAAGCATTATATCTCTATTTTCGCTTCTTAATTTATACAAAGGATTACCATGTCTAGCTATAACGAATCTCCAGAGCAAATTGAACAAGCCACTAAAGGCTATGTGATGCAGCAAACTATGTTGCGTATTAAAGATCCCAAACCGTCGCTCGAATTTTATCAAAATGTATTAGGTATGAAGCTGTTAGGTAAGTATGACTTTCCTGAAATGAAGTTTACATTGTACTTTTTAGGCTACGAGCCAGAGCAGCCAGAAGGTGATGATAAAACCAAAGCTAAATGGGTATTTGGTCGCCCTGCACTCATTGAGCTTACCCATAACTGGGGCACAGAAAACGACGACAGCTTTGAGGGATACCACAGCGGTAACCAAGAACCTAAAGGCTTTGGTCACATTGGTATTAGTGTACCCGATGTATACGCAGCCAGTGAACGCTTTGCAAAGTACGATGTAGAATTTGTGAAAAAGCCAGACGATGGCTCAATGAAGGGCTTAGCATTTATAAAAGACCCTGACGGTTACTGGATAGAAATACTCTCACCAGAAGGCATTACCGATATTATTTTTGGTAAATAACCAGCTTACTACACACTAAAAAGCCAGCTATTACGCTGGCTTTTGTGTTTGTAAATAAGAGTTACCTTATTTACGTAGTGCGTCTATTCGCGCATCAAGCGGTGGGTGCGATGAAAACAGCTCAGCAACACCTTTGCCACTTGCAATACCAAAGGCCATCATTGAGCCTTCTAATTGCGAAGGATGGTTTTGCTTTAATCGCTCAAGGGCTGAACGCATTTTATCAGCACCAACTAGTTTTGCTGCGCCGCTGTCGGCTGCAAATTCTCGTTTACGGCTGTAACTTGCAACCACTATGCTTGCTAGTACACCAAATAGTACTTGGAATAACATATCGAATAAGAAGTATGTCCAGCTACTGCCGCCCTCTTCATCATCGCCACTTAAAAAGTTGTCAACTATGCCTGCCAGTACTTTTGCGGCAAATATTACAAAGGTGTTTACCACGCCTTGTATTAGCGTAAGCGTTACCATGTCGCCGTTAGCCACGTGCGATACTTCGTGGGCAAGTACGGCTTCGGCCTGATCTTTGGTCATGTTGTGCATTAAGCCTGTGCTTACTGCCACTAACGAGTTGTTTTTACTTGGGCCCGTTGCAAACGCGTTCATTTCTGGGCTGTCGTAAATAGCCACTTCTGGCATTTTAATGCCTGCTTTTTGTGCTTGGGCAGATACCGTTTGTACAAGCCAATGTTCGGTTTCGTTTCGAGGCTGCGTAATTACATGCGCGCCTGTTGATTTTTTAGCGATCCATTTCGACATAAATAACGAAATAAACGATCCACCAAAACCAAATACGGTGGCTATAAGTAAAATTCCGCCAAGGCTACGATGGCTTAAGCCCAGCGCACTCATTATTATTGAAAGCACTACACCTAATACCAACATAACCGCTAGGTTAGTTAATAAAAACAAAAATATACGTTTCATATTGTCCTCACAAAAATAGGTTTGATCACCGAACATAAAATTAAATTAGGTTAAAGCAATCACTGCGTTATGACACACTATGTCATAACGTTAGCGCTATTTTGTGACAAACTATGTCATAACACAAGTGTTATTTATGTGTTTATTGATAATTTTTTTAAGAAGCGTTTTACAGCAAATTTAAGACTAAAGTTTCTTTATAAGTCAGCTTATTACAAGCTGTTATTAAGCTCTGCCATATCAATTGGAAAACCACGCTCGTGTGCCAACATGCGTGCAACTTCGTCAATTTTGTCACCGCTATTATGTTTAAGATACGACCATTGGTGTGTACTACGGTGATAATTTACAGCAGGATCGCTGCTTATTATTCCTAATTTTATAAACTCACCCACTATTTGATCTGCCGCTATTAACGTTGACGATGCTTTAACATTTTCGGCCCGTGCATAATTAATATGCGAATATAAACTTACATCGGCTACGCGCAAGGTGTCGTCATCCCCTGGGATTTGTTGCCCGCCAAACAAGGCATTATTTTGTGTATTAGCAGTTTTAAATGCAGGTACAAACTCGGCTACATAATCAATTGCTGTTTGGGTGCGTGTTTGCAATGCTGCTTCATCCCAGCCATCTTTAATATAATGCAGGTATTTATTGGGGAGTTTAGGTTGTGCGCTCATTGGCGTTGCATCAGCTAAGCCATCATTAAACAATGTAATGTTGTTAGTCATACCATGTATTTGAAAATACCCGTTAGGGTAAGGGGTTAACTGCGCCATACCTTCTGGCGTACCACGGTTACCATAAATAATAATTTCGGGTATTTGCCCACCAGCACCTTGCCAATGAGTAATGTAAGAGGCTTTAAATTCAACGATACGTTTTACATCTACACCAACCAGGTCGTCAATAATACCGGTTTGAAAACCACACGCATTAATTAGGTAATCTACCTCAATGGTTTGTGTATCGGTTTGAGTATCAGGTTGTTCATCAAGGCTTGGCTCTGATTGGTATTCAATGCGCCACTTAAGTGTTTGCTTATCATTATTGGTATTTATAACTTCTGATACATTTTTAACACTGGTGCTTGTTAAAACATGAGCGTGTTTGTACTGTGCAAGGGCGAGCTGTGCACTGGCCGATAAGCGAAATATATTCCAACCATATTCTTGTGCAACAATTAGTGGAAACTTTAGCTTATCTAAATCTAAATGCTTAGCCACGGGTATCATCCACTCATCTAATGACGTGGGCTTGGCTACTTGTTTTTGCTTAGCAAGTTTTAGCATTTGCTCGCGGCTATATAACTGATAATAATGCTCTGGCTCACCTAACACTTTGTTGGCGCTGTCTTGCTCAACAAGCTCGCTATAGGCTTGTGTTAATTTATTTAAACGCGGAAATAAATCCTCGGGTGCGTCGTCATCACGTTTAGGCACTGCAAATACTGTGGGGCGAACATCGATGGTATGAGGATAAAGGCGCGCAATATCTATACATTGCTTGAGTAAATCTATGCAGTCGTCGTCGGGTATTTCGCGATATAAGTTGCCACCTGAATGCAAATGGCACATTGGCGGGCCATCAATTAACGACTTTTTCTTTTCAAATACGTAAGTTTCTAACCCTAACGCAGCAAGCCTGATAGCTATAGTCGCACCCGCTGTTCCCCCACCTATTATGCCTACGCGTTTTTTAGGTAAACCATTGTTTAGCGTTTTTGGCTCTGCACTTACGTGCGAATTTGGGGCGTAGCTTTCAATAAATGGGGGCGTCATATAGTCGTTATGTCCTTAGTAACATTGTCTTTAAGCAAGCTATGTATTTATAAACGTTTATATGTGTACTAAGGCTGACTATTTCAAGATTTACCTAAAAAAGTAACTTTTTTAAAACCACTTAAGTGTTAATAGATAACGCACTAAGCAAGCTTTTGTATATTTGTAACTTAGGAGTTTGCTCGCTGTATGGGCTTATAGCAAGTATTGGAAACGGTAAACGTGCTTTAAGTGAATCAAGGTTTGCTTGGTATTCGTCCATGTTTTTATCAACTTGGTTTGCAATCCAGCCAACGCAGTTTATACCCATACTTTGCATATGCGCAGCGGTTAGTAACGCATGATTTAAGCAACCTAGTTTCATACCAACAACGAGTATTACCGGCAGTTGCTCTGCTTTAACCCAGTCGTATAAATAATCGTTTTTATTAATTGGTAATGCCCAACCACCAGCACCTTCGGTAAGTATGTAATTAGCGCCCTGTTGTTTTACGTTTTTATAAGCATCACTAAGTTTATCAATAGTAATACTAACTCCAACTTGCTCAGCGGCTATGTGCGGCGCAATAGGGGTGCAAACGCAAACGGATTTACTACGTCGTATTTAGCGCTCACTGTTGCACTTTCCATTAGTATGAGAGCATCGGCGTTTACTAGTTGATCGAACGCCATTTCGCAGCCAGCAGCTAGAGGCTTAAAACCAATGGCTTGTTTTTTGTGTTGGGCAAGTAACTTTAATAGCAAACTGGTAACGTGGGTTTTTCCGGCATCGGTGTCGGTGCCTGTTATAAAAAATTCTTTCATGCGTTGCCTTTAATGTCTTTGGACTTATTTAGTGTTTTTCTAATGATAACAGCACCACATGATATGACACACATGCTTTGTTATTTATAAGCGGATACGCACTGCATACTTGTTTAAGAGCCGATTTGGTAAGTAACCCTTGGCGCGTATTGGTATGATTTTGCGTAGTAGCGCCAATAGCCTTAATTGAAGCAATAGCTTTTAAAGGTGTTGTGTATTCATCGGTGTAAATACGTTTTTTAGCACTATTAATAGTAAACCCTGCATTTTGGACTGATTGGTTTATATGCAGTTCACTATTAAAGGTATTTATGTGGCTGTTAGAATCAAGCGCAGCAAAGGCTGTTTTTATTTCGTTAAGTGAGCCCTCTACCACAGTGCTTATGTACGCCCGCCCGCCTGGTTTTAATATGTTGTAAAGTGATTGCATTAAAGCCGAAAAATTAGCAGACCACTGCACTGCAAAGTTACTGTAAATAACATCAACACTGTTTGCTTGTAGCGGTAAGTTATCCATATCGGCGCATATTTTGGGTGTGGTTAAATCACTACTTTGCAGCATGTTTAAGCTCAAATCCATGGCAATAACGCTTGCAAACATACTTTGTAAGCGTTGTGTATTAACAAGCGGGCCTGCGCCTAAATCAACACAAAGCTTATTTTTATTAAAGCCTGGTTTTATGAGTGAAAATAGATCGCTCGCAGCATGTTTTTGTACATTTGCATGGGTGTTATAACTCGCCGCCGCTTTTGAAAACTTACTTTGTGTAGACTTTTTAAGCTCCTTGTTTAGCTCTCGATTTGGCTCCTTATTTAATTCTTTATTTAACTCGCTACTCACTAGGCACGGTTTTACAAGTTGTGTTTGCACTAGGTCTGTTTTTAATACTGGCTGAGCAGTCATGCTATTGCACCTACTAAGTGTTTAACTAGGTGCGTTATATCTTGCTCGGTATGTGCGGCGGTTAAAGTAATGCGTAAACGTGAGGTGTTATGTGCAACCGTTGGCGGTCTAATTGCAGTGAGCCAAATACCCTGTTGTTTTAGTTTATCTGCCGCTTGCAACGTTTGCTCAGCGCAGCCTAATACAATGGGTTGTATGGCTGTGCTTGATTTCATTACAGCAATATTATGGGTTTTAGCGAGTTGCTTAAATAACGCAATATTGGCATTTAGCTTATCGCGTTTATCATCAGCTGTTTTTATGCTTTTAATACGCGCAAGACTGTGGCTTGCCATAAGCGGCGACATAGCAGTTGAATACGTGTAATCGCGATTAAATTGCAGCATATAATCAATAAACTGTTTACTGCCTAATACACACGCGCCACTACTAGCTACTGCTTTACCAAAGGTAATGACTAATATATCTGGCAGCGTTTGAGTAATAAACGCTTCGCAACTGCCCAAACCGGTTTTGCCTAATGCACCAAAGCCGTGTGCGTCGTCAATCATTAGCCATGCGTTGTGCTGTTTTGCAAGTGCGAGTAATTCTTTGAGAGGCGCGCTATCGCCATCCATCGAAAACACGCCTTCGCTTATAATAAGCTTGTTTTGCGCTTTTGATTTTTCGAGCCGTGAACGTAAATGGTTCATGTCGTTGTGATTAAAACGTACTAAAGCCGCGTTAGAATGCAAAGCACCGTCAATCAAGCTTGCATGATTTAACTTATCTTGAAAAATAGCGCTGTTTTGCGCAGCGGCTTTATCTTGAAACAACGCTTTAATTACGCTGCTATTAGCGCTAAACCCTGAGTTAAATAGCATTCCTGCGCCATAACCAAATTGCTCGCATAAGTATTGCTCAAGCGATTTTTGCTGCGCCTGATAACCGGTAACCAATGCTGAGCTGTGACTGCCTAATGCGTTGGAGTCATTAAGGTTAACAGCCTCATCTGCAAAACCTAAGTAGTCGTTACTGGCAAAGTTAAGGTAGGTTTTGTTATTAATCGTTATGGTGCGCGCTGTAGCGTGTTGTACTACATGGCGTTTACGAAGCAGTGCATCTTGCTGGCGAGCCTGCAGATGCGTTTTTATAAAATCAAAAGGCATAGATATAAAAGCCTACGCTTCGTAAAACAATTCAGAGGTTGCTTTGTCGGCTACTTGCGATGAAAGCGAGGCTTCAACTGCTTCGTCAGAATAGTCGTGACGTTTTTCTGGATTCATACCTAATTTTTTAATTAGGTTCATATCGGCATCAGCGTCTGGGTTTTCGGTGGTAAGAAGTTTGTCGCCATAAAATATTGAGTTAGCGCCTGCAAAAAAGCACATTGACTGCATTTGCTCGTTCATGGCGTTGCGTCCTGCCGATAAACGTACATAACTGTGTGGCATCATAATACGCGCTGTTGCTATGGTACGTATAAATTCAAAATGATCTAAATCGTCTGCGTTTTCAAGCGGTGTGCCTTTAACTTTAACTAACATATTAATAGGCACGCTTTCTGGCTGTTGTGGTAAATTAGCTAGTTGCATAAGTAGTCCAAAGCGGTCGCTTGCTTGCTCGCCCATACCAACTATTCCGCCCGAGCATACTTTCATACCGGCATCGCGTACATGGTCAATGGTATTTAATCTATCTTGAAAAGTACGGGTTGATATAATTTGCTCGTAATACTCAGGTGACGTATCAAGGTTGTGATTGTAGTAATCAAGCCCTGCGTCTCTAAGCTCATGGGCTTTTTCGTTTGTGAGTTTACCTAGCGTCATACAGGTTTCTAACCCTAGCTCTTTTACTTCTTTAACCATTTGCGAAATGTATGGCATGTCTCTGTCTTTTGGATCTGACCATGCAGCGCCCATACAAAAACGCGTCGCGCCTTTTTGTTTTGCAAGGCGTGCTTGCTCTACTACTTTTTCTACTTCTATTAAGCGTTCGCGTTCTAAATCTGTTCGGTAATGGCCCGACTGCGGGCAGTACTTACAATCTTCTGGGCAAGCGCCTGTTTTAATTGATAACAACGTAGAAATTTGCACTTCATTTGGGTTGAAGTTAGCACGGTGAACCGATGCGGCTTTAAACAGTAAATCGTTAAATGGCATTTCAAATAATGCTTTAACTTCAGCGTGGGTCCAATCGTGACGAACAGGTGCAAGTTCCATAATACTCTCTTATTTTTTCTCAGCGGTGATATTGGCTTAGTCTACGAGTTGAAGTACCATTGTCAACGAAGCCCACCAAGTTAAAGTTTACATATGATTAAAAAGAATACGATTGACCTTGATTTTGATCGTGAGCACATTTGGCACCCATATACATCGATGACTAAGCCAATTCCGGTATACCCTGTTACACATGCTAATCACAATATTATTCACCTCGAAACTGGCGAGCAATTAATCGATGGCATGGCCTCGTGGTGGAGCGCAATACATGGCTATAACAACCCTGTTATAAATAACGCCATGATTGAGCAAATTAATAATATGAGCCACATTATGTTTGGCGGTATTACGCATAACAGCGCGGTAGAGCTGTGCAAAAAAATAGTAAATATAACGCCGCCTAGTTTAACTAAAGTGTTTTTAGCCGACAGCGGATCGGTAAGTGTTGAAGTAGCAATAAAAATGGCGCTGCAATATTGGTTAAGCCAAGGCATTACAACAAAACAAAAATTAATGACGCCTTACAAGGGCTACCATGGCGACACCTTTGCAGCCATGAGCGTATGCGACCCCGTTAACTCAATGCATAGTTTATATTCAGGCTTTTTACCTGAACACGTTTTTGTGCCTGCACCGGTTAGTCAATTTGGGTTCGAGTTTAACCAAACTGAAGCCCAAGAGCTTGAAGAAGACTTTAAAGCAAACCACATCCAAGTAGCCGCCTTTATCATTGAGCCTATTGTACAAAACGCAGGTGGTATGAACTTTTATCACCCTGATTATTTAGCCTGCGTGCGTAAATTGTGCACCCAATATAACGTACTGCTAATTTGCGACGAAATTGCCACAGGCTTTGGCCGTACAGGTAAATTATTTGCTGTAGAGCACGCCAATATAGAACCCGATATAATGTGTATTGGTAAAGCATTAACCGGCGGTTCAATGACGCTCTCGGCCACTATCACTAGCGATAAAATAGCCATTGGCATAAGCGAAGGTGAAGCCGGTGTTTTAATGCACGGCCCTACGTTTATGGGTAATCCGCTTGCCTGTGCAGCGGCCTGCGCAAGTATTGATTTATTACTTGAACAAAACTGGCAACAACGAATAAAGCAAATAAACACACAGCTACAACAACTTAATAAATGCAGTGAACTAGATGCGGTTGCCAATGTGCGTACCTTAGGAGCAATAGGTGTTGTTGAACTGAACGAGGCTGCGGGCAATGTTGATGTTGCTAAAATTCAGGCTTATTTTGTAGTGCAAGGTGTATGGATACGCCCATTCGGTAAACTAATTTACCTTATGCCACCGTATATAAGTGACGACACAAGTATAAAAACATTGTGTGATGCCATTTACAATGCCATTAAAGGCAAGCATTACGCTTAATAGCTGGTAGTGAATACTGGTTATAGCGCTATTTGCTGTAACCTACCGCTACATTTAGTGTTTTTATCTATTAAGCGAGTTTGTAGTTATTGATCTCGTTAACCATTAGCTATATGATAATGTCTATCATTTACAATTACCTTTTTGGACTTCTTTGCTATGAAATTACTATTTAAACCAGCCAAAACTTTAGGTGCAAGCCTTTTACTAGCCTCGGCGTTTATGGCTCAACCAGTATTAGCTAACGGCCCTATTGGCGAGCATGTTAATCATCTTCAAGCTAACCTTAAAAGTTACGCAGAAGAAGTAGAATGGATGGTAGGCAAAGTTGATACCATGGTAAGCGACTACGATACTAAAGGCGCAAAATCTGTAAAAACTGATGATTTAATTGAATATTGGGAATCAGTTAAGTTTCACAGCGCAATAGAAACTAACTTTGTACCAGTATACGCTTCTATTTGGCAGGGTCTTTATGGCGTAAAAATGGCCATTGATAATAAAGAGCCTGCTGAGGAAGTTCGTAAACAGCAAAAAGCGATGAACATAGCCTTGTGGCAAGGCCTTGGGGCTGTTAAGCTTGCTGCAAAATTCCAGCAAAAAGGCTTGTTAGACACAGTAAAAGCAACCGCTACAACTCAAATGACACAAAGTGCAACAATTGATGAAATTAAGCACAAATTAGACCGTGTAGTAGCTAAATTTGCTGAGCGTTTACGAGACGAAGCAACTGAAATTGTTCACGATACTTATCTGCACCTGTTTGAAGGCGTTGAAGGAACTCTTATTGAACAAGATGCAAAACTAGTTGAAGTGCTGGAAAAAGACTTTAACGTAACACTGCCACAAGCCATTACAAACAGCAAAAGCGTAGACGAAGTACGCGATGTGATCAGTGATATGCAAACAAAATTAGACCGCGCTAAGGTTTTAATAGAAAAAGCCGAAAAAGCACGTAAGGATGTATTTTAAGTGAAGCGTAGGACCTTTATTCAAGGCCTAGCCGCGTTAGGGGTGGTTGGCTCATTGCCACTGCCTCTTTCTCGTGCGCTAGCCGCTGATATAGCAAACCCTGTTTCTGTTGACGATTTACCAAAGCTTAAAGGCGAGTTAACGCTTTATTTAGGCCGAGGCGAAGGTGGTTTGTATGAAAACGTATTACAAGCAATCCAGAAAAAAATCCAGACTTTAAACTCGGTATACGCCGAGGTCCTACTGCTGCTTTAGCAAATACCATTGTTGCAGAAGCTAAAGCTGGCGTTCGCCGCGCTGATTTATTTTGGGCGGTTGATTCAGGCGCAATTGGTTTAGTAACCGATGCAGGCCTTGCACAACCTATCCCTGGTGATTTATCTGCTCAGTTACAACCACAATTTAGATATAAAGAGTGGGCACCAGTAACTGGCCGTATTCGTACATTGCCATATAACACGTCGCGTTTAACCAAAGAGCAAATTCCAACAAGTATTATGGAAATTGCCGACAGCGATTTAAGTATTGGCTGGGCGCCCGCCTACGCTTCTTTTCAATCGTTTGTAACCGCAATGCGAATTTTAGAAGGCGACGACAAAACCGCTAAGTGGCTTAAAAAGATTCAAAAACGTGCTAAAACATACGCCGGCGAGCTAGGTGTTGTTATGGGCGTTGAGCGCGGTGAAGTTGATATTGGTTTTGCAAATCACTATTACACTTTGCGTTTAAAATCAGGTAAGCCTGATGCCAAGCTAGATTTAGCATTTACACAAAATGATGCGGGCTGTTTAGTTAATGCATCGGGTGTATTAGCGCTTAACGACGATCCGCTTGCTACTAACTTTATGCGTTACTTACTAAGTAAAGAAGTACAAGGTTACTTAGCCAGTGAAGCGTACGAAATTCCGTTAGTAAATGGTATTACCCAACCAGAGGGTTTACCGTCACTTGCTAATATTTCCCCACCTAAAGTAGATTTAACACAGCTAGCTGATTTACGCCCTACTATAGATTTGATGCGAAGCAGCGGCGTATTGTAATGAAAATACCTGCCTCTTATCCAATGGCGCTGCTTGCAGCGCTTGTTGCGCTAACCCCTGTTTATGTATTAATTGTGCTTGCAAGCGATGCAAGCTCAGTGTTTGACACCCACAATCTGCAAATTTTAGGTAACACGTTATCGTTAATGGGTTTAACGGTACTCGGATCTATTTTAATTGGAGTGCCACTGGCGTTTATTAGCGCGTATGTGCATTTACCATTTAAAAAGCTCTGGCTGGTTGTATTTGCAGCCCCGCTGGCAATTCCCAGTTATATTGGCGCATTTACACTCTATGCTGCTTTTGGCCCCGGTGGCGAAATAAATACCTTAACAGGAATAGAAACACCATCAATGTATGGCCTAACAGGTGCCGCCATTGTAATGACGCTGTATACCTTCCCGTTTGTAATGATGACAACTCGCTCATCTTTACTGAGCCTTGACGCGAGCATGGTTAATGCCGCGCGTACGCTGGGCATGTCGATGACGCAAAGTATATTTAAAGTAATACTACCGCGCGTAGTTAACGGTATTGCAGCAGGCTCTTTGTTAGTCGCCCTTTATACGTTATCAGACTTTGGTACGCCCGCAATGATGCGCTTAGATACGTTTACCCGCGTAATTTACGTTGAATACAACGCTTTTGCGTTAGGACGCGCTGCAATGCTTTCACTTCAACTGATGGTTATTGTCGGTTTTTTACTTTTAGTTGAATCACAAATAAAAACAGCGCCTGAGCGCCATGGTCGCCCGTTAATTTTATTTCCAAGTAAATTACAGTTAAGTGCCATGTTTGTTACGTTTGCACCTGTTTTACTACTCGCTATTGGCTTGCCTTTGGCTATATTTTCGCTTTGGTTAGCTCGCGATGGTTTTAGCTCATTTGATTTTAATATTGCATGGAACTCTACGTATGCATCAGGTATTGCGGCAATTGTAGCTGTTATCGTTGCGATCCCCGTTGCACATGCTGCACTGAGTGGAAAAGCGGGTCGTATAATGGAGCGTGTTACTTACTTTGGTTTTGGTATTCCAGGCATAGTAATGGGAACAGCGCTTGTTTACGGTGGTTTGCAGTTACCGTTTTTATATCAAACACTGGGATTGCTTATTATTGCTTATATGCTGCGATTTTTACCACTTGCTGTAGGCTCTGTTAGAACAAGCACTGAACACTTAGATCCAAGCTTAGTAAAGTCTGCGCGCGTATTAGGGGCAAGCCCACGAGAAGTATTTACTCGCATAACACTACCTTTAACTATGCGCGGTATTATTGCCGGTGCAGCACTGGTGTTTTTAGAGTCAATGCGCGAACTAGAAGCTACTCTACTACTTGGCCCAACAGGGTTTGAAACACTCTCTACTTATTTATGGCGTGTATACGAAGCGGGCTATTTTGGTCGCGCCGCTATTCCTGGATTATTGTTAGTAGTGATATCTGCCTGCGGCTTAGCTATTATGATGTCTGGCGAAAAACGCAACCAGTTTGAACATTAAGGATTTAAAAAATAATGCTATCTGTAAGTCAGTTGTCTATAGATTATGGCAGTAACCGCGTAGTAAGCGATTTAAACTTTTCCCTGGGTGAAAACGAAATCCTTATGCTTGTAGGGCCAACAGGTTGTGGTAAAAGTACAATTTTACAAGCCCTTGCTGGCCTTATACCTATTAGCGAAGGCGAAATAAACACGGGTAAATGGCGCGCTACACCCAAATTAACACTACCTCCTGAAAAACGCAGTGTAGGTATGGTATTTCAAGATTTTGCGTTATTTCCGCACTTAACCGTACAGCAAAACATTTGCTTTAGATTAAAAGATACAGCTCCTGCTGAGTATTGGATAAATCTACTTGGGTTGAGCGATTTTAGAGACAAAAAACCAGCAACGCTTTCTGGCGGACAAAAGCAGCGCGTTGCACTTGCGCGCACCCTTGCCCACCAACCTGACTTTGTATTACTTGATGAGCCGCTTTCAAACTTAGATGCCGCCCTTAAAGACATGCTTCGTTGGGATATTAGAAACGCACTTAAAGCCGCTGGAGTACCCGCTATTTGGGTAACACATGACCAAGAAGAAGCACTCTCAGTTGGCGATCGCGTTGGTGTGCTTAAAGGCGGCAAAATTCAGCAAATTGATACACCAGAGCGCTGCTTTAGCACGCCAAACAATCGCTTTGTGGCACGCTTTTTAGGTGAAGCCAGCTTTATTAGCGGCCAATTTAGCCAAGGGCAAGCCACTACCTCAATTGGTAACGCGCCCGCTCATGGCGTTGACTGTGAAAGTGGCGACGTGGATGTACTACTTCGACCAGACGATGTGTTACTTGTTCAAAGCAGTATTGGCAATAACGGCGAAGTAATTTGGGTACGTTTTGAAGGTGGCAGCCGCTTGTGCGCTGTAAAACTTGCGTGTTCTACGGTTGTAACTAGCAGAGTAAGCCATGAAGTTGTGGTAAACCCTGGCGATGAAGTGCATGTATCACTAAGCACATCGCACCCACTAGCCGTTTATAAATCTATAGATTAATATCTATACCTAACTCAAAATTAAGAGGAAACCTCATGAACGGACCAAACCCCAATAATCCTTCACCAATGGAAGGTTTTCCTCAAGTAGGTTTTTTAAAAAACTATATTACTTCTACCAATATTGAAGTAGGCGATTATACATATTATGACGATCCTGATGGTCCTGAGAATTTTGAAAAAAATGTGCTTTACCATTTCGATTTTATTGGGGATCGTCTGATCATAGGTAAGTTTTGTGCGATAGCTAAAGACGTTACTTTTATAATGAATGGCGCTAACCATCAAACTTCTGGATTTTCTACTTATCCATTTTTTATATTTGGTAATGGCTGGGAAAAATTTGCACCAAAATCAAATGATTTACCCTTTAAAGGCAATACAGAAATTGGTCATGATGTTTGGATTGGTTATAACGCTACAATTATGCCCGGGGTAAAAATTGGCAGCGGCGCTATTATTGCCAGTAAATCAGTTGTTACCTGCGATGTACCTGCTTATAGCGTTGTAGGTGGAAATCCCGCTAAAGTGATAAAAACCAGATTTGACGATAAAACAATAAATACGCTGCTAGATATAGCTTGGTGGGATTGGAGCAATGAAAAAATCACTGCTCATTTAGATGCCATTACACAATGCGATATAAAAGCCTTATCTAATCTCTAAGTGATTACCACTCAAACATGTACGCCATTTTGCTAATCGTTTTAAGTGGGATGTGATGGGAGTTGCGTTTAGCGTATAAATGCTGCATTGATTTGTCTTTCACTTCACCCACTATCACTTCTTTTACTTGATAACCTAAAGCGATAGCCGCTTGCGAATACGCTACAAATTCCCACTTTTTAATATTAGTGTTATCTACAATTACCAAAGGCGTGCCTTGGGAAAGTGCATTTATAAAACGCGCTAAATTTAAATTGTGAAATTGCGGTAATTTAAACTTGTCAAAATAATACTCGCCTTGCTCATTAATAAAGTAATCATCTGTTGAGCAAATTAGGTACTGGCTTTCGTCAGCGCCGCCTAATTCGTCGGCAAGGTTTTGCGCGTAATAAGACTTACCACTTCCAGGTAGTCCACGTAATATAAAAACTTGTTTCATAGCATCGATTTTTTAAAGGTGAATAAAAATAAATTTAATTAGTTTGTTAATAATGCCACAAAATCACTAAATTTGAGAGTAACAAATAACATTAGAAGTAATAAACCCTCTAAAACTGCTTAAAAATAAACCGCATGCATAAAAACTTTTAAAGAGTTGCCCACAATAGTTTTTTTATTTAACTTTACTAGGTAAGATACAGGGTTCAAGTGCAGCGCCGTTTATGTGCAATTTATGCCCGAGTGTTGCGCACAGTTAAAATAAAATAGTTAGGCAACTTATATCATTGGAGTGAAGATGAGCCATTTAGCGATTTCAGAGCTATTAAAAGGCAATGTTGCGGTAGACAGCCAAGTAACAATTAAGGGCTGGATCCGTACTCGCCGCGATTCAAAAGCAGGAATTTCATTTTTAGCCGTTCATGACGGTTCGTGTTTTGATCCTATTCAAGCGGTAGTTCCTAATTCACTGAATAATTATGATGAAGTTACTAGCTTAACAGCCGGTTGTTCTGTGTCGGTTACTGGTGTTTTAGTACAATCTGCTGGCCAAGGTCAATCTTACGAAATTCAAGCTAACTCAGTGACTGTGTTAGGTTGGGTAGAAAACCCAGATTCATACCCAATGTCGGCAAAACGCCACAGCATTGAGTACTTACGTGAGCACGCTCACCTTCGCCCTCGTACAAATATGATTGGCGCGGTAACTCGTGTACGTAACTGTTTAGCACAAGCTATTCACCGTTTTTACCACGAGCAAGGCTTTTACTGGATCAGCACGCCAATTATTACGGCAAGTGACTGTGAAGGCGCTGGCGAAATGTTCCGTGTATCAACGCTTGATATGCAAAACTTACCACTTACAGACAAAGGCGATGTTGATTACAGCGAAGATTTCTTCGGTAAAGAAGCATTCCTTACTGTATCTGGTCAGTTAAATGGCGAAACTTACGCGTCTGCAATGTCAAAAATTTATACATTTGGCCCTACATTCCGCGCAGAAAATTCAAATACATCTCGCCACCTTGCAGAATTTTGGATGGTAGAGCCAGAAGTTGCGTTTGCTGATTTAGAAGATATAGCAAAACTGGCTGAAAACATGCTTAAGTATGTGTTTAAAGCGGTACTTGAAGAGCGCCGTGATGACATGGAATTTTTTGCACAACGTGTAGAAAAAACCGCAATTACGCGTTTAGAAGAATTTGTAGATAAAGACTTTGCACAAGTTGACTACACAGACGCTGTAGAAATCCTTAAAAACTGTGGCAAAAAGTTTGAGTACGCTGTTGAATGGGGCGTAGATTTACAGTCTGAGCACGAGCGTTACTTAGCTGAAGAGCACTTTAAAGCACCGGTAGTTATTAAAAACTACCCACGTGATATTAAAGCATTCTACATGCGCCAAAACGAAGACGGTAAAACCGTTGCCGCAATGGACGTTGTAGCACCTGGTATTGGTGAGATCATTGGCGGTTCACAACGTGAAGAACGCCTTGATGTGCTTGATGCACGCTTAGAAGAAATGGGCTTAAACAAAGAAGATTACAGCTGGTACCGCGATTTACGTAAATACGGTAGCGTGCCACATTCAGGCTTTGGTTTAGGCTTTGAACGCTTAGTTGCTTATGTAACAGGTATGGGTAACGTACGTGACGTTATTGCCTTCCCTCGTACTAAAGGCAGCGCAACTTACTAATATTTAGTAAGATGTTTATAAATACTAAAAACCAGCCAATTGGCTGGTTTTTTTGTGTCTTTAATTTACCGAATAAAAAAGTCGCAGCACTCAAAGAGCACCACGGCTTTCAACCAGAATAAGTTTGTTTATTTGAAGGCTATAAAGCACTCTCTAACTGTGGCAGTACTTCAAACAAATCAGCCACTAAACCGTAGTCAGCTACCTGAAAAATAGGTGCGTCTGGGTCTTTATTAATCGCGACAATTACTTTTGAGTCTTTCATACCGGCTAAATGCTGAATAGCACCGCTGATACCTACTGCAATATATAAGTTAGGCGCTACAATTTTCCCTGTTTGCCCTACTTGCATGTCGTTAGGTACAAAGCCCGCATCAACTGCTGCACGCGATGCACCAATAGCTGCACCTAGTTTATCGGCAATACCATTAAGTAATGCAAAGTTTTCGCCGTTTTGCATACCGCGACCACCCGATATGACCACACTAGCTGCTGTAAGCTCAGGGCGTTCTGATTCTGTTTGCTCAACACTTACAAAGCTGCTTAATTGTGAATCTGATACTGTATCAATACTTGTTAGGGCTACAGCTGATTGCTCACCTTGTAAATCAAAGCTACTGGCACGTACGGTAATTACTTTTTTACTGTCGAGTGATTTAACCGTGGCGATTGCATTACCTGCATAAATTGGACGTTTAAATGTATCGGCGTCCACTACTGCGATAATTTCAGAAATTTGCGCAACATCTAATAGCGCGGCAACACGTGGCATAAAGTTTTTGCCCGTTGTAGTAGCACTTGCAACAATGTGGCTGTAGTTGTCGCTAATTGATAAAACTAAATCGCTCATGCTCTCAGCTAACTGATGTTCATAAACGCTATTATCAGCAACTAAAACATTAGCTACGCCATCAATGCTGGCCACTTGTGAGCTCATTGCGCTTAAGTTGTTACCTGCAATTAGTACATCAATAGGAAAACCCATTTTTACCGCGGCGTTAATAGTTTTTGAGGTTTCTGGTTTTAAGGCACCGTTGTCATGCTCTGCAATTACGAGTGTTTTCATTTAAATCACCTTTGCCTCTGTTTTTAATTTTTCTACAAGCTGCGCAACGTCTTCAACAATAATTCCTGCGGTGCGTTTAGCTGGCTCTTCTACACTTATTAATTGCATACGCGGTGTTAAATCAACACCAAGCGAATCTGCTGCTATTACTTCAAGCGGCTTACGTTTGGCTTTCATAATATTTGGCAGTGATGCATAGCGAGGCTCATTCAAGCGTAAATCAGTTGTAACAACCGCCGGTAAATTAAGTGCTACCGTTTGCAGCCCGCCATCAACTTCGCGAGTTACGTTTACTTTGCCATTTTTAATAACAACTTTTGATGCAAATGTACCCTGCCCGCGATTAGTTAATGCAGCAAGCATTTGACCTGTTTGATTATTATCTGAGTCAATTGACTGCTTACCTAAAATGACAAGTTCAGGCGTTTCTTGCTCTACAATTTTAGCGAGTAACTTTGCAATATGAAGTGACTCGAGCTTTTCATCGGTTTCGATGTGAATGGCTTTGTCAGCGCCCAATGCTAATGCTGTACGTAATTGTTCTTGCGATGCTTTAGGGCCAATAGTTACGGCAACCACTTCACTGGCTGTGCCGGCTTCTTTGAGGCGAATTGCTTCTTCTATGGCAATCTCACAAAACGGGTTCATTGCCATTTTTACGTTGGTTAAATCAACGTCGCTGTTATCACTTTTAACGCGTGCTTTTACGTTGTAATCAATCACTCTTTTTATTGGTACGAGAACTTTCATAGGAACTCCATAATTATTTAAACCTACAAGGTAACGTGCACGTCAACCTATTTATTTTATGAAATTAGACTACTTCCTGTTGACGTAAACGTCAACCTAAAATAACCTTTAACTATTCACAGTCTGTAACGTTTAATTTGCAAGGTTAAAAATAGGCTGTACACCTTATTTAAATGCGTAGTAAACATTCAAATAAGTCCGTCATAGATAAAGAGGTTATTATGGTCGAACGTGAAACCATGGAATTTGATGTAGTAATTGTTGGTGCAGGCCCTGCTGGGCTTTCAAGTGCAATTAAACTCGCGCAATTAGCACAAGAAAAACAACAAGAGTGCATGATTTGCATAGTCGAAAAAGGTTCGGAAGTAGGTGCACATGTACTCTCTGGGGCTATTTTTGAAACCAAAGCTTTGGATGAACTACTACCTAATTGGCAAGAGCTTGGCGCACCGGTTACAACCAAAGTAACTAACGATGAAATTTATTGGTTTAACAACGAGCAAAAAGCGACATCAATCCCCCACTTTGCTACACCAAAAACATTTCATAATGATGGTAACTACATTGTATCTATGGGTAACGTGTGTCGATGGCTTGCAGAGCAAGCTGAAAACTTAGGCGTCGAGATTTTTCCAGGATTTAGCGCACACTCTTTAATAATTGAAGATAAAGCAGTAAAAGGGATTATTACTGGCGATATGGGTGTCGACAAAGAAGGGAATGAAAAAGACGGTTACATGCCAGGCATGGAGCTTCGTGCAAAATACACTATTTTTGCCGAAGGTTGCCGAGGTAATTTAGGTAAACAACTAATCAATGAGTTTGCACTTGATGCGGATTCATCGCCGCAGCATTACGGTTTAGGCTTTAAAGAAATCTGGCAAATAGATGAAAGTAAACATGAGCTTGGCAAGGTAGTTCATGGTACAGGTTGGCCACTTAGCGGCGATACTAATGGTGGTGCATTTATGTATCACAGTGAAAACAATCAAGTTGTTGTTGGTTTAATTGTTGATTTAAATTACTCAAACCCACATTTGAGTCCGTTTGATGAGTTTCAGCGAATGAAACACCATCCAGTTTTTAAAAACGTACTTGAAGGCGCTGAACGTATTGCTTACGGTGCGCGTGCTATTGCTAAAGGTGGCTTGCATTCATTACCAAAAATGCATTTTGCTGGTGGTTTACTTGTAGGGTGCGATGCAGGCACACTTAATTTTGCAAAAATTAAAGGTAATCACACAGCAATGAAATCGGGAATGATTGCCGCTGAGGTTATTTTCGAAGCGCTGCAAAATGAGTTAGCAAATACCGATTTAACTAAATACCAGACAGCGTTTGAGCAATCGTGGGCATATAAAGAGCTATATCAATCTCGTAACTTTGGCCCTGCAATGCACAAACTTGGTAAGTTTATAGGTGGTGCGTATAACACGCTTGATCAAAATATTTTTAATGGCGGTTTACCGTTTACATTTAAAGATAATACGCCCGATCACTCTACCCTTGTTGATGCAAAAGCTGCTGACAAAATTGCGTATCCAAAACCAGATGGACAACTTAGCTTTGATAAACTCTCAAGTGTGTTTTTATCAAATACTAACCACGAAGAATCACAGCCGTGTCATTTAAAGCTTAAAGATGCGTCAATTCCTATTAACGTAAACCTAGTTAAATTTGATGAACCCGCACAACGTTATTGTCCTGCTGGCGTTTACGAAGTACAAGAAATAGCAGGCAATAAAGTGTTTGTTATTAATGCCCAAAACTGTGTGCACTGTAAAACTTGCGATATTAAAGACCCCAGCCAAAACATTACGTGGGTAACACCTGAAGGCGCTGGTGGACCAAATTACCCTAATATGTAACTAAATTATGCGTCGTATAGTTATATAACTACGTTTTTTACATATAAATTATAAACATATCCTAAATTGCAGGGGCTTCGGCCCCTTTTTTGCGCTATGCTCATATGCAGTATTAATAAATGAGTAATATCTATGCCGTCGTCAAAAGTTGTTTTTCGTTTTTTAGCAGAGCCTACCGATGTAAATTTTGGTGGTAAAGTTCATGGTGGAGTCGTCATGAAGTGGATTGACCAAGCTGGTTATGCATGTGCAGCTGGCTGGAGTGGTCATTATTGTGTGACTGTGTCAGTTGCTGGGGTTAAATTTAGACGTCCAATATTAGTAGGGCAAATTGTCGAAGTAGAAGCTAAAATAGCGCATACCGGTAAAACAAGTATGCAGATATTTATTCAAGTACGTTGTGGCGATCCAAAGACACAAAATATGGTTGAAACAAATCACTGTGTTATAAGTTTTGTCGCAATGGATGAAACGGGTTATCCAGTAGAAGTGCCTGAATTTAAAGCTGTGACAGACGAAGATTTAAAATTAGAAAACTACGCTATTAAAATGAAAGAAATAGCAATTGAAACTGAAAACTTGTTACACAATGTATAACTTTTAGCTGTTCTGTAAATTCAAAATGTAGCTGTGTAAAAAACTCATGTTGTTTTGTAAAACGTACAAAACTGCTTAGAAAACAAATCACTACAAAAGCTCGCATTGCTTAAAAACCAAACAACCCCTTGCGATAACCAGTACTAAAGTAGGTATTATGAGGGGTTTTTACTTGTTTTTAAAATTGGCATGTTCACTGCACTTATTAAATTGAAGTTTGATTGACTTAATCGAACATTAATTTTTAATTTGTAAAGGAGCTATTCACAATGATTAAAACACTTTCTCTTTCTGCACTTGCATTAGCAACACTGGGTTTTAACACAGCAGCACACGCTGATATTTCTGATTTTGATTCTCCACGTATTTATACTGGTATCGGTTACGGTCAATATTCTTTTGAATTTGAAGACAGTGATAACGACACTGACTTTGACGACGATGCACAAATGCTCAAAGGGTATGTTGGTACTCAATTTAACGAGTACTTAAGCTTAGAGCTTGCTTACCAAAACTTTGATGAAGTTAGTGACATAGACAGTAAAGCTGAGATTGATGGCGTATCACTTGCCGCACGCCTAGGGCTTCCTCTATCTGAAAGCTTCACTGTATACGCAAAAGGTGGTTGGCTTGAATGGGACGCAGACTACACACAAGACCTACCAGTAGGAAGTATATCAACTTCTACTGATGGTGGAGATGCGTTTTACGGTGCAGGTATTGAATATGCGCTTACAACAAATGTTCAATTTCGTTTAGAGTATGAACGTTACAAACTTGACGATGATATTGATCCAGACATGGATGTAGCGTCTGTATCAGTTCAATACATGTTTTAATGAGTCTTTAACATGTATTAAAAGGGTAAGCTTAAGAGCTTACCCTTTTTTGTTTTAGGCCTGCTAATTTTCATCATATAAACCAAGCAGTCTATAAATAATAAACTTATTCACATTAATGCCATAGTCGCTAAATAAAGGTAGAATAGCGCTCTATTTTATTTGTATCCGAGTACTATGAGCGATTATACCATTTCGGCTATTGGCCACATTGAATCTCCTTATAAACAAAAGTTTGCTATACCTAGGCAGCCTCGTTTAGTGCCACAAGCCAAGGCAAAACTTATTTTTGCACCTGATTTTAATCGCGAAGAGTTTGTACGTGGTTTAGATGAATTTACTCATATTTGGTTATTATTTCGTTTTCATGAAACGGCCGATAAAGGTTATTCTGCCATGGTTCGCCCACCTCGTTTAGGTGGGAATGAGCGAAAAGGTGTATTTGCTACACGCGCTACATTTAGACCAAACGCGATTGGTATGAGCGCAGTAAAGCTCGAAGGTATTGAGTATAAAAACGGACAACTTAGTTTATTACTCGCTGGCATTGATTTACTTGATGGCACACCCATTATCGATATTAAACCGTACTTACCTTATTCAGATGCTATGTTTGACGCCAGTGCTGGCTTTGCAGATACACGCCCAGAAACACAAATGACGGTCGAATTTAGCCCTCAGGCAATTGAGTTTGTTAATGCGCAAACACAGTACCCAGATTTACATGATTTTATAGCTAATGTTTTAAAACAAGATCCCCGCCCTGCCTATAAAAAACAAAAAGATGGCGAGCAAAGCTACGGTATGACTTTGTACAATTATAATATTCGCTGGCAAGTCAATGGCGAGCATAACCTAGTAACAAGCATAGAAAAAAACTAAATAACTCACTTAGCGCTTTAGTGTAAAAGCATCCGCTGTTAAACTTAAGCTCTATTAAAAGAACATAATTACTCTATTTCGGAAAAAACATGCGTACAAGCCAATATATACTCGCAACACTTAAAGAAACGCCATCAGATGCTGAAATCGTATCGCATCAGTTAATGCTTAGAGCCGGTATGATCCGTCGCGTCGCTTCGGGTTTATACACTTGGTTACCCTCTGGTTTACGTGTACTACGTAAAGTAGAAAACATTGTACGCGAAGAGATGGACAAAGCTGGCGCCATTGAAATGCTAATGCCAGTTATTCAACCGGCTGATTTGTGGGAAGAGTCTGGTCGTTGGAATGAGTTTGGTCCTGAGCTAATGCGCTTTACTGATCGTCATAATCGTACATTTGCACTTGGACCAACGCACGAGGAAGTGATTACTGATTTCGTTCGTAAAGAAATTAATAGCTATAAACAGTTACCAGTTACTTTATACCAAGTACAAACTAAAGTACGCGACGAACGCCGTCCTCGCTTTGGTGTGATGCGTGCTCGTGAATTTACAATGAAGGATGCCTACTCTTTTCACCTAAGTGAAGAATGTTTAGATGCAACATATCAAGCGATGCACAAGGCATATTGTAATATTTTTGAGCGCTTAGGCCTTGATTACCGTCCTGTTATCGCAGATACAGGCTCTATCGGCGGAAGCGTATCGCATGAGTTTCATGTACTTGCTGAATCAGGTGAAGATGCCATTGCATTTAGTGATGGCAGTGACTACGCCGCTAATATTGAAAAAGCAGAGGCGCTTGCACCAAACGATCCACGCCCTGAAGCATCAAAAGAGCTTAAAGCGTTTCCAACCCCTGACGCTAAAACTATTAGCGAGCTTAAAAAACACTACGGCGTTAAGCCACATCGCGGTGTTAAAACGTTAATTGTTTATGGTACGCCTGATGAAAACGAAGTACGTGGTCTTGTAGCCTTAGTACTGCGTGGCGATCACGAATTAAATGAACTAAAAGCTGAAAAGCACCCGTTAGTAGACTCTCCGCTAGAAATGGCAACAGAGGCAGATATTGTTGCTGCTATTGGTGCAAGACCTGGTTCACTTGGCCCGGTTGGCCTGTCGATGCCAATTATTGTTGATAGAACGGCTAACGTACTTGCTGATTTTGTTGCCGGTGCTAATAAAGATGACGAGCATTACAGCGGCATTAACTGGGATCGTGATGTAACTAATTATGAAGTTGCTGATATCCGTAATATTGTTGAAGGCGATATGAGCCCATGTGGCCAAGGCGTTTTACAAATTAAACGTGGTATTGAAGTTGGGCATATTTTCCAGCTTGGCACTAAATACTCACAAGCAATGAAAGCGGGCGTATTAAACGAAGACGGTAAAAACCAAACAATGACCATGGGTTGTTACGGTATTGGTGTTTCACGTATTGTTGCTGCTGCTATAGAGCAAAACAACGATCAATACGGGATCATTTGGCCAAAATCAATCGCGCCATTCGATTTAGCAATTGTGCCAATGAACATGCACAAATCGCATCGTATTCCTGATATTGCAAATGACCTTTACCAAGGTTTAAAAGATGCAGGTCTTGATGTGTTATTTGATGACCGTAAAGAGCGCCCTGGTGTTATGTTTAACGATATGGAACTCATTGGTGTGCCATTTACGCTAGTAATTGGTGAGCGCAACCTTGACGAAAACAAAGTTGAGCTTAAAAACCGCCGCACCGGTGAAAAGCTAATGATTGATATCGACACAGCAATTGATGCAATTAAAGCAGCCGTTAAAGGGTAAGCTAAAAATACTTATAAGTAATTTTAAAACCGCTTTTTAAAAGCGGTTTTTTTATACCTAAATTTTGTGTGTGTCATTTAGCTTTAGTATTACTATCGTATAATTGTCATTTTCATTCCCTAAAGTATTTAACCTGAACTCTGGATAATAAATCTATCTCGAGCAGCTATTTCCAGCGCTAACTGCGTTGAATTTACTTGCAATAGGCTCGCTATTGACGCGTAAATTCACCTTTTTTCACTGAAAATCTCTGGCTAGAGAAAATAAATTTAAATATCACCATGATTCAATACCTTAGTAAATATCTTAACCAGAGTTCAAGTTATTTAACTATTACACTCGATACTTTAGGGAATGAAAATGAGTAACGCTGCAAAGAGTAATAAACAACACTACCCTGCTATTTGGATATCTGATGTTCATTTAGGTTATAAAGACTGTAAAGCCGATTACTTACTCGATTTTTTAAACTCGGTAGAATCCGACACACTTTATTTAGTCGGTGATATTATCGATTTATGGTCAATGAAACGTCAGTTTTATTGGCACTCTTCACATTATCAAGTATTAAATTCTATACAACAAAAAGCAGCTAATGGGACACGCGTCATTTATATTCCCGGTAATCACGATGAGACGTTTCGTAACTACGTTGATCAAACTTTATTCGGTGTTGAGGTCCATCAGCAGTTTATTCACACCACTAAAGCTAATAAGCGATTCTTGCTAGTTCATGGTGATGAATTTGATATCGCAACTCGCTATAACAAACTCATTAGCATAGCTGGTGATGCCGGATACGACTTTTTATTATTTTTAAATCGTTGGATAAATCGTATACGTAAAGTATTTGGTGGGAATTACTACTCACTTGCCGCGTGGATCAAAGCGCGAGTACACAAAGCCCGTGAAGCTATTGAAGCCTTTGAGGATGCCGCTATCCGCGAAGCTAAAAAACAAAAAGTAGATGGTATTATTTGTGGGCATATTCATCACCCTAAAATAAAAGTGGATGATGGGATTATGTATTGCAACGATGGGGATTGGATTGAGAGCTGCACGGCACTTGTAGAGCAAAAAGATGGAAAAATTGAGTTATTACATTGGTCAGATACGCAAACCGTGCTCGACAGTGCTGATATTACAAAACTAGCTGCACCGATAGTCAGCTCAGTAGAAGCTAAACCAAAAAAATCAGCTGCATAGCAGCTGAACACTTACACAATGGATGTGATTCAGTTTAACCAAGTCAATAGCTTACTCTTTAGCGTTTGTGGCTTTATTGGCTTAGTAATATAATCGTTCATCCCTGCAGCTAAACAGCGCTCTCTGTCACCTTCCATCGCACTTGCTGTCATAGCAATAATTGGCACATACGAATATTCACTTCCCGCTTTACCACTTCTTATTGCGCTAGTAGTATCGTAACCGTTGAGATTTGGCATTTGACAATCCATTAAAATAATATCGAAGGTTTGACCCTCATGTAGTTTTAATACCTCTAATGCCTCTAAGCCATCTGATGCCGTGGTTATTTTTACTTTCGTATGTTTTAAAATAGCTTTAGCAACTTCAACGTTGATCATATTATCATCAACTAATAATACGTTAAAATTCGATAAGTCTGGCTCTATAGGTTCTTCAATTAAATGGTTAGCTGCTGCAACCACAAGTTCATTATTTGCGCCGAATAAACTCGCTAACTTGTAGCTAAACTGATCTTGGGTAAGTGGTTTATTTAAAATATGGCTATATTCGGCCACTATCGTAGACTGCTTGTTTACTACCATATCACGTAAAATCAGCACATATTTCTTATCATATTGATTACAAAAACTAATGAGGGCGTCAATTTGTGGATGCTCATCATCTATAATTAATAAGTCGGCATCAAATGCACTATGTCCACTAAAATAATCTAAGCGGACAATTTTATCCTTATCTATTTTACACGCATGTATTAGTAAATTTGTGACGTTGTTAAATACGTTATCACGCGCAATTAATGTTGCCACGTTAATTGATGTCGCTAATTCAATGCTGGTATTTAACTTTTTCTGCTGTGCAACATGCAACTCTACCGTAGCAATAAAAACACTGCCAATCCCTTTTTTACTAGTAACCGTAATATTGCCTCCCATCAACTGGGCTAACTTTTTGCAAATAGATAAACCTAAACCTGTTCCACCAAAGTGACGAGTCGTACTTGAATCCTCTTGTGTAAACACCTCGAATAATCTATCTAAATTTTCAGGAGCAATACCAATCCCGGTATCTTTGATCGTAAAACTCATTAACAGTTTAGAATTGGTGATGTACTTAGAGCCAATTGTTAAGCTAACCTCACCTTTGTGGGTAAACTTAAAGGCATTATTAACTAAGTTTATCAAAATTTGTTTTAAGCGGTGACTGTCACCAATCACCATCCGGTCGATAACGTCTTTTGTATCTAAAAAAACTTCAAGTCCTTTTCGTTGTCCTTGCAATGCTAAAGAAGTAATCATATCACTGCATACGGTGACAACATCAAAAGTATGATTATCAATATCGAGTTTTCCGGCTTCAATTTTAGAGAAGTCTAAGATGTCATTAATTAAGTTCATTAATGAATGTGCACTGCTGTTAGCTAATTTTAAATAATGATGCTGTTGCTCAGATAGCCCCTCCTCTTTTAACATTTCTAGCATGCCTAATACGCCGTTCATTGGGGTACGAATTTCATGAGAAATGTTAGCAACAAAGTCACTTTTTGCTTGGCTCGCTGCTAGGGCTTGATCTATAGCGCGTTCTAGTTCTATGGTTCTTTGGGATACTTTAAGCTCTAAAGTACTATTTAAACCTTCAAGTTCTGATTGTATGTTTTTCAGTGAAGTAATATTTCTTAAAATCGCAGCAACTTGATAGCGGTTGTTATACACATCAAAAATACTACTGAGTGTTATCGAATAAAATTGCTTGTTACCAAATGCATCAGTATAAATAGCTTCGAAGGGCATTTTTGCCCCATCAATTATAGTTTCTTCAATACAATTAATATCCGCTTTATTTAAGTTGAATAGTGAAATGAAATCGTTTTCTTTGTCCTCTAGAGCACTGCCAAATACATTTTTAGCCGTGTTATTAAAATGAACAATTTGTCCCGTTTCTTCAATTGTAAAAATAGCGTCCAAAGAATTTTCTATTACTTTGTTATTTTGCTCTTTCAATGAATGTATAAGTAATTTACGGTTTATGAATCTTTGATATATAGAGGTTATTATTAAAAATATGCTAAAAAACACTACGAGTAAAATAATGAAATTTTGTCGCCTTTCACTCACTTTCAATAATAAATCATGAGTATTTAAGCTAACAGCTAATTCAAGAGGGAGCATCGCGATATCTCCTTCAAAATAAATCCGTTTTTTTAAGTAGTATTGTTGAGGGTAACTATTTATTGGCAGTGTATTGCCAACAGACATTTCTTCGGCTTCATTAAATTCATCATCCCAAGTCCTACTTTGGTTAAACTCAAAGCCAAATCGTAAGTCAGTATCTGGATGGTATAAAAATTCACCTTCATTATTCATTAAGTAAATAGCAATGCCCCTTGGAGACTCTACAATTAAGCTTTTAAATAATTCGTCTGCAAAATAATTAGTGACTAGTACTGCAAACACTTGCTTATGTTCGTCGAAAACAGGTTTAGCAACTCGAAAAGTACTAATGTAAGGCTGCTGTATTTCGCCATTTTCTCGATTGTAATTTATAGGGGAAATGTAAACTGAATTTGCATCTAATATACTGGCTTTAATTACGTAGTCACGTTGTCCTTTTTGTTGTAATTGTTCTCCATCGAGCCTAACTAGGCTGCCGAGCTCAGTGCGATCGACCCTAACAACTTCTCGGCCACCGTCTGCTAGTGTAATATAACGTGCCTGTAATATGCTTTCGTCTGTGCGCATAAAACCCGAAAATATACTTGCTAAGCGCTCTTGCCAGACCGCAATTGGCGTACCCAATAGTGGATCTATCAATTTATGTTCTGAGGCGCGAGAAATACCTTGGATTGGTGGTGTAGCATCTAGAAATCGGATAGCAGTAACGCTGTCTTTAAAGTGCTTTTTTAAAGACAGCGTTTTTGTTTCTAATTCTCTTTTTAATTCAATTTGAGCCGTATTATAAACGTCACTTCTTACTTTTTTCTCAAATAAATAAAGCGAGGGTAATGAAATAACTATAAATGTTATTACAACCAAAAGTATCAGCTTGTTATTTTTTGTGCTTCTTAAAAAAATATTCTTTTTTAACATTTACTTTCGCCACTAAATTGAACTACTAAACAGTATAGAGTATTAAACAATTAAATATCCTAGCAACCAGAACTTACAGGCCTATAAGGGGTAATTTTCAATATTTAGCTTTTAGTTACTTAAAGATTGATAATCTGAGATGGCATCGTAAATCCATTTATGTATTTACCGTGCAATTATTTTATTAGTAACGGGTAACTATTTACGTATAGTTTTTTAGCATTACGCCCTGTTTATCATTCAAGATTGAAATTTGTTCCGTCAAGGGCCTATATCGCGGCGCATGGTTTATAACCTTTGGGCTAGCTAGCTGCCCCTGCGTTACCTTACTAACTTACATTAAGAATAAGTAAGATGTCTGCGGATTACTAACGCCCTTTACCGACTTCAATATAAGCGGCAAAGAATCAATAGCCATAAGGGAGAATGCAATTGGCAGCGTATGTTGGCATTTATGCTGCGCTATCGCCTATTTATAAATAATCCCTTATAAGTAACACCACATTATTTAGGCTGTATTTTGACTAAAGAACAGGTCTATTTTTGAAATTTCACCCACAAAAGTTCAACACGCCTAACCTAAATTAATAAACACTGAGGAAATTATAAGCATAGAGTACGTTAATACGTTCTGAACAGATCTGAACATTGGGAACTAATGACCATGAGAGCAACATTCGTAAACAGCTGTTTAAAAGATTTTTTATACCAATCCGCAATAATACTTGATCAATTTCAGGGATTAAATCTGACTTTAACTGCGTTAAAATTCCTGTTATACGACTGCATGGATGCAGGAGGTAGAGCAATTAGTGATAACAATTAAATAAAGAAGTTTTTGCTTTGTTATCAACATAATTTTCTTACTTAAAAATAGATCACGTAATTAAGGGTATTGGTATTATTGATGATTTCCATAATTAAAATCAACATATAAAAATAGCAGCTAAACGCTGCTATAAAACTTAAATATACGATTACTGGCTTTGGTAATAAATTACCAAAGCCAGGATAACTTTATATCATCTAAAAAGTACATCTTCGCGATTAAACCACTTAACGCAAAAGGCCAGTAGCCCTGCAGCAATGATTGCAGTGGCTAAAAATATTAAGCCTATGAATGTGTAATCAACAGTCCCTTTTACTATTTCTTTAATCGCTAAAGCCACGTTTGTAACTGGAATAAATGCTGTTTTAGCAGTGAGTTCCATATTTGGCATTATTGAAATAATAATCGGGAAAAATACGCCCATACTAAGTGGTGCCATATAGTTTTGCGCTTCTTTAAACGTGCGAGCATAGATAGATATAGCCAGAGCTAAGGCCGAAAATATAGCTGCAACCGGTAATAATAGTAAAAATATCATCAGTAAGTCGGTAACTGCTAATGTACTAAATGCCGCTTTAATAAAATCAAGATCGGCAAATGCGAGCGCCAGTGCTATCCAGCAGCCCATACTTAAGACCGTTATGGTTGTGGAGGCAATGGATGTAGTTAACAAGGTTATAAATTTACCAAGCACCAGCTCTGTACGCGTAATAGGTGTAAGTAGGAGTGTTTCTAGCGTGCCGCGTTCTTTTTCGCCAGCGCCTAAATCAATAGCGGGATAAGTTGCCCCCATCAATACTAATGGAATAAGTAAATAAGGTAAAAACCCGCCAATTTTTTCGCCAAGGTTTTCACGTTTATCGGCTGTATCCACTTTTATGACTTCAATCGGATTAAGAATAGATTTTTGAACAGACTCTTCAATACCAAAACTGATTAGCTTTTGAGTTTGCAGCACGTCACTGTATTCTTTTGCGAGTTCTTTAACGCGTTCGAATAAAAAGTTGATAGATTTTGAATCGTTAAAAACAACCTGCCACTGGCTTTGTTTTCCATCGTCCAATGTTTGCACAGCATGACTTGGTAAATAAATACCCATATCAATATCGCCAGCGATTACACCTGCTTTAAGCTCATCTATATTGTTAAAGGTTTTATCCCCTTTATAAAGCTCAAAACTTTTGTGATAAAACACTTTATCTGTAAACTCTTGTGCGTAGTCACCGTTGATAATCGCGTAAGTGTTTACTTTTTGCTCAGCGTCCATTGCAGCTTGCGAGCTTATAAATGCCATTACGGCAAACAATAACGGAAATATAGCAACAGGGAGCGCGACTACAAATAATAGCGTTTTTTTATCGCGTAATAACTCTCTTAATTCCTTTTTAAATACCTCAAACATCATGTTTCTCCGTTAATATATTCATAAACGCTTGGTTAAGCTCATCACTATTACCTGCTTGTTTAAACTCTTCTACTGTCCCGTCAAAACAGCTAATACCTTCGTTAATTACAGCGACACGGTCACATAAAAGTGCAACTTCATCTAGATGATGGGTTGAGAAAATAACAGGCGTCCCTTGCGCTTTTAAACCTTTGATAAATTTAATAACGGTTTGTGTTGTCATTATATCAAGGCCCGTTGTTGGCTCATCAAGTACCACAACTGCTGGGCGATGAACAACTGCACGCGCTATATTTGCTTTTTGCTTCATACCTGTTGAAAGGTTTTCTGCCCGTTTATCTACAAATTTGTGCATATCAAGCAATGTAAATAGCTCATCACAACGCGATGCTATATCGCTTTTGTTCATGCCATGAAGCTTTGCAAAATACTCTATGTTTTCTTTTACAGTTAAGCGGCCATACAACCCCGTAGAGCCTGATAAAAATCCAATAGACTTACGGCCCAGTAGCGGTTTTTTTACAATATCGTTTCCGGCAATCGTTATTGAGCCTTCATCGGGCTTTAACGCGGTTGAAATCATTCTAAGTGTCGTCGTTTTACCCGCACCATTTGGGCCGAGCAATCCAAGTACCTCACCTTTAGCGCAACTAAAACTAACGTCTCGTACTGAGTGAAAGTAGTCTTTATCTTCACGAGGATCGATGTCGTCTATTTTATTTTTTTGTGATCTTTAGTTAGCTTAAATTTCTTTTTAAGCCCAGCAACTTCTATCATGTTCGCATCCTTCGTTTCGATCTAAAATAATCTGTATTGTTGTAAAAAGAGTCGTCTTTGTTTTCGTCATGCCAGCCAGGCACACCTAATAAAGGCAGTGGTGAAAGCTTTTTGTTATCGGCTAAGCAGTTATCTGTATTAATCATCTCATAAAGGGCTTGGTCAAGGTACTGGTATTGAGTTACTAAATCTTTACAAAATATTTCATTAGGTACACAAACAAATAACGCTTTACCCGTTAAACCTATATAAGGCTTTGTTAGCATTTCATAATTAGCATGACCAAACATAAAAGGTTTTATTGTTTTACCCCACTCATGTCTGTGTTCAACGAATGCAGTTTTCCATTGGTGATCGCAAAGCCACTGCTGCCATTTACTCTCACTTATAGCTAATACAACGCCACATTCATCAAAAAGCGTTAGTGCATTACGATGCTTGGTACGCTGTTGCAGTCCATGCTCAGCTATATCTTGCACATGTCGATGGTTTATTAACGCTTTTGTTTTTGGAAATAAACACCATACAAACCCACCAAATAAGTCATGCCAATTTTCACTGCGTGTAGGTACAACACCCGTTTCAAAAATTACTTGCTCGTAATAGCGATCGCCAAACTCTACCTTTGCATCATCTTCAAAAGTAATAGGAATATTATTCTCATTTATAGCGGTTAAAAATGGAGAAAACCACTGCGGCGCCGGCCAATCTGTTAGTTCGTTAACTTTAAATAGCTCACATAAATGCGCAAATGCACCTGTTTCTAAACTACTGATTTGCCACTGCTCGGGGGAGTAAAACGCTTCATTTAAACCTTTAACAATTTATGCCTATAATTTACGAGAAGTTTACCGCAAAAACTGGTTCTGCTTAATAGAAGTTAATATACTAATCACAACTTAAAACAAAAAAAGAGCTGACATGAAACATTATTTCTCTCTCACACTCCTCGCTACGGCTGTTTTAGCAGGTTGCGCAACAACAAGTATTACCCCTACTGATGTGACAAATGGTTATAACAGTATTCAAGCTGATGAATTGGCTAAACATGTAAAAGTACTCGCATCGGATGAGTTTGGTGGCCGTGCTCCTTCATCACCTGGCGAAAAGCTAACGCTTGATTATTTAACTGCGCAGTTTAAAGCTTTAGGCTTAGAACCCGGTAATGGCGACAGTTACTTACAAGAAGTGCCATTGGTTTCTTTAGAAGCTGATTCGAATATGGTCCTTAGTATTGGTGGTAAAGACTATCAATATAAAAAAGACATGGTTATGGGTAGCAGCCGCATTAGCGCACAAGAAGGCATAGAAAATTCTGAACTCGTATTTGTGGGCTACGGCGTTAATGCACCTGAGTACAATTGGAATGACTACGAAGGGTTAGACGTTAAGGGCAAAACGGTTGTAATGCTGGTTAACGATCCGGGCTTTGCAACAAAAGACCCTGCTTTATTTACTGGCGACGCAATGACTTATTACGGTCGTTGGACATACAAATATGAAGAAGCAAGTCGACAAGGTGCAGCTGGCGCAATTATTATTCACGAAACAGCACCTGCGTCATACCCATGGTCAGTAGTTGAAAACTCTTGGAGTGGTGAGCAGTTTGGTTTTCAAAAAGAAAACAACAATATGGATCGTGTAGCTGTTGAAGGCTGGGTTACAACTGACGTAGCAAAAGAGCTTTTCACTAAAGCAGGTTTAGATTTTGATACCGTTAAAACAAATGCTGCTAAAGGTGCTTACCATGTTGATATGGGCGATTTAACTGCTTCTGTTAATGTTAAAAATACGATTAAAAAATCAGTGTCGTATAACTTTATTGCCACGTTACCAGGAAGCGAGCAACCAGATGAGCATGTTATTTACTCAGCTCACTGGGATCACTTAGGTACAGACAAAACACGTAAAGGCGATCAAATTTATAACGGTGCTCATGACAACGCAACGGGTACAGCTGGGCTAATTGAAGTAGCTGAAGCCTTTACTAAGTTACCTAAGCACCCTAGCCGTTCAATGACATTTTTAGCGGTAACTGCTGAAGAGCAAGGCTTACTTGGCTCTAAATACTATGCAGCAAACCCAGTGATTGCAGCGAATAAAACAGTCGCTAACATAAACATGGATAGCTTAAATTTATTAGGCAAAGTAAAAGACATGAATGTGGTTGGTATTGGTAAATCACAAATGGATGAGTTTTTAGCAACTGCAGCTAAAGAGCAAGGCAGAACAATATCAGGCGATCCTAAACCATCATCAGGTGGTTATTACCGCTCTGATCACTTTGCATTTGCTAACATGGGTATTCCAGCCATGTACGCCGGTGGCGGCACAGTAGCTGCTGATGAAGAAACGGCTAATTACCGTAAACGTATGAGCTTAGTACTTCGCGGTTGTTACCATCAACCATGTGATCGTTATAGAGATGAATGGGATTTATCGGGTGCTGTTCAAGACTTACAATTGTTTTATAAGGTAGGTTTTGATATTTCTGAGCAAGAGCAATGGCCAACGTGGAATACAAATTCAGAATTTCAACGTAAATAATATAAGTCGTGTTTACCATCAAAGGTTAAATTTACAGCAATGTGTTTTTTATTTTTAGGTTAGGTAGCCTATTGTGGTTATAACCCACAAGTAGGTGATATTGACACATAAATGGATACGCACATTGTTTTATTTTAATCGGAAATTCAAACAAGCATTCGATTTAATTAATGCAAATGATATTGATTATCGTTTAATTAAAATATACAGTGTGACTTAGATAATTTATTAGGTCGCATTGTATGATTCTACTCTCTCACTTTGGTTTAATAACTCCCGCGTCAAGACAGTTTATAGGCCAAAACAAACGTTTATTGCTACCTTTATTTATATTGGTTTGCTTAGCATTACCTACCTTACGTGAAATTACTGTGACTGCATTAAGCGATGCTTTTTTTCAAGTGAGTGTGTTTGTTGCTGCTACCCTTTTGATTTATTACTACGCTATAGAGCATTTACCTCAACTAGAGCTGAGTTATTTAAGTGCTAAGTCGCCTATTTTAGAAATTAGTTTTGCTGCTGTTTTAGGTGCATTACCTGGCTGTGGTGGCGCTATTATAGTTGTTACGCAGTTTACTAAAGGTCAAGCGAGCTTTGGCTCTATTGTTGCTGTGCTAACAGCAACGATGGGCGATGCTGCTTTTTTGCTACTTGCCACACGCCCTACTGAAGGTTTAATTATTATGGGGATAGGATTAACCGTCGGTATAGTAAGTGGATTACTTGTTAATACAATTCACAGTAAAGATTTTTTACGCCCAACAGCGCAAGAACAAAAACATCAAATTAAAATTTTACCCACTAATATTATTAAAATTAGTAAACCTGTGTGGATGATAACAATTGTACCTAGCTTAATGATTGCTTTCTTAATTGCATTTAATGTCGACTTCACAAAATTTGGCACAAATATAGATACTATGATCAGTTTTTTGGTGCCGCAATGGCACTCTTTGTTGTCAGTATTTGGGCATTTTCGTCAAAGGGTGAAAGTTATCAAGAAGTGACCTCAGAAGATGTTACGTGCAATCCTCCTTCTAAAATAATTAAAGTATTACAAGACACACACTTTGTAACTGCATGGGTAGTAGCCTCTTTTATGTTATTTGAAATTTTAGTCAATATTGCAGGACTGAACTTAAAAACGTGGTTTGTACATTACGCCTATTTAGCACCGCTTATTGCAGTTGTTATTGGGTTTTTACCTGGCTGTGGCCCGCAAATAATTGTCACTACATTGTATATTCAAGGCATTATTCCCTTTAGTGCTTTAGCAGGAAACGCGATTTCTAACGATGGTGATGCGTTATTTCCAGCAATAGCAATGGCTCCTAGAGCTGCAGTGATAGCTACGCTTTATACATCTATTCCTGCTTTACTTGTAGGCTATGGACTCTATTTTTTAGTTGATATCTAAAGATATACTGTAAATTATAAACACAAAAAAGCTCAGCAATTGCTGAGCTTTTTGCTAAAATATAGTAACTTACTCTGCTGCTACAAAACCTTCTTTAGGGTTTTGGCCAAAATCGTTTTCACCTTCGTGAGAATCTTGTGCTAAAAAGATGATTATAACTATCCAACCAATAATAGGTACTAACCAAAGTAGCTGCCACCAACCAGAGCGGCCAGTATCATGAAGGCGACGAGCACCGGCGCTTAATTGAGGAATTAATAGTGCAAGGCTATAAATAGTGCCAATAAGAGCTATACCAAGTACTTCATCAACTACTGATAATGCTAAAGCGATTAAAAAGTTAATCAAATAAAACATCCAAAAAGCTTTGCGGCGATTACGACCTGAAAAATCTGCGTAGCTACGCAACGCATCCATATAATATTCCATAATAATATTCCTTAATGTTATTTTTTATATTCCCTAATGGGCTTGATTTCAATTACTTTTTAGTAACAATTGTATCTTAATTAAAAACAGTTCATATTAAAACAAAAACCAGCTTAAAGCTGGTTTTTTATTACACACTAACAATTGAGTTATTAACTCATAGCCATCATCATTACCGATGGATTTTCTAAGTACGATTTCCATAGGTTATTAAAACGAGCAATAGTCCCGCCATCAATAACGCGATGATCGCCAGACCAACTCACTTGCATAATAGCTTTACTCACAACTTGCCCACTTTCGTTAAAACGTGGTAGATGCTGTAGTTTACCAAGCGCAACAATAGCCACTTCTGGTTTATTAATGATAGGAGTTGCGATAGTGCCGCCAATTGCACCAATATTAGAGATGCTAATCGTCCCACCTTTTAAATCATCCGGTGCAACACGCCCTTCTCGCGCTGAATGAGTTAAGCGAGTTAAATCATTTGCCACATCTACAATGCTTTTACTCTGACACGATTTGATATTAGGGACTAACAAGCCAATTTTTGAATCAACCGCTATACCAATATTGTGATCGTTATAATAGGTAAGCTCTGAGCAATCATCATTCACTTTTGAATTCAGTACAGGGTACTCTTTCATTGCTAGCGAGAGTGCTTTTACAAAAAATGGCATCATGGTGAGCTTTACGCCTTGTGCTTTGTACTGCTCTTTTAAAGAGCTGCGCAAAGCGATTAGCTGTGTTAAGTCGATTTCATCACTAAACGTAAAGTGCGGAATAATTGAAACCGATGCCACCATTTGCTTGGCCATGGCCGCTTTAATGCCTTTAATTTGCTCTACTCGTACGCCACCGCTTTGATTCTGCGTTTGGTTTTGCACTGCACTTTGAGAAGCATCGCTATTAAGCGGTGAAGTATCAATAGTATTTGGCACTTCGCCTTTTACAAACTCTTCAATATCTTGCTTGTAAATTCGACCATTTTTACCACTACCTGGTACACACGTTAAATCAACATCAAGTTCACGTGCTTTACGGCGAACCGCAGGCGACGCCACCGCTTTTTGATTGATAACTTTTACAGCTTGCTCTGTTTTAACAGTGGCAACTTTTTCAGCGACAGCATTAGTTTGAGCCTTTACGACCGCTTGGTTTATATCAACACTTGGCTTTACTGCACTGCCTGCAATTGTCATTTGAAACAACGGGCTATGTACTTTTGCTATTTCACCTTTTTGGTAATATAACTTTTGCACTGTGCCTGTATATTTTGCCGGAATTTGTACTAATGCTTTGTCGGTCATTACGTCACAAACCGCTTGGTCTTCTTCTATTTCATCGCCTTCTGCGACTAGCCAATCAACAATCTCACATTCGACAATACCTTCACCAATATCTGGTAGTATAAAGTCCTCAACTACATCAGATGCATTGTTATAAGTTTGATTTTCAGCTTGTACTAGCTCTTCTACTACTTCATTACTCGTACTATCACCAGTTACATCCATAGCAAATAAAGGGGCATGTACTTTAGCAATTTCACCTTTTTGATAATATAGCTTTGTAATAACACCATCATGCACTGCCGGAATTTGTACTAATGCTTTGTCTGTCATCACATCACAAATTGGCTGATCCTCAGATACGGTATCGCCTTCTTGAACTAGCCACTCAACAACTTCGCATTCAACAATGCCTTCACCAATATCGGGTAATATAAAATCTTTAGCCATGGTAACCCCTAAAAATCCATTGATTGTTTAATTGCAGCCAACACTTTTAGTGCGTCCGGTACATATTCTTTTTCAAGTGCCAACGGGTATGGTGTATCTAAGCCACATACACGTAAAATTGGCGACTCTAAATGCAAGAAACACGCTTGTTGTATTGTTGCTGCTATCTCGGCACCAAAGCCATTAGTTATGGGCGCTTCATGGCTCACGATTAAACGGCCGGTTTTAATAACCGATTTAGCAATCGTTTCAACATCCCATGGTAAAATACTACGAAGATCTATTACTTCACAGCTTATACCTTGCTCGCTTGCTTGCTGTGCTGCCTCTTCAATAATCTCCATTTGAGCACCCCACGCTAAAAGCGTAATATCGGTACCCTCTTGTACTACTTCAGCCGTGCCTAATTCAATACTATAATCTTCTTCAGGCACTTCGCCTGTTGATGCACGGTATAAACGCTTAGGCTCAAAAAATATGACCGGGTTATCATCTTTAATTGCAGCACGTAATAAACCTTTAGCCTGATAAGGGTTACGCGGTACAACCACTTTTAAGCCCGGTGTATGCGCAAAATAAGCTTCGGGTGATTGCGAGTGATATAAGCCGCCTGCAATACCACCGCCATAAGGCGTACGAATAGTTAAGTTACCCACATTAAATTCATTACCACTACGGTAACGAAATTTAGCAGCTTCATTTACTATTTGATCGAACGCTGGAAAAATATAATCAGCAAATTGAATTTCTGCCAATGCAGGTGCACCAAATGCCGCTAAACCATTAGCAAAGCCTAAAATACCTTGCTCGGTTAGAGGCGTATTAAAAACACGATGCTTACCGTACTTTTCTTGCAAGCCTGATGTTGCTCTAAATACACCACCGAAGTAACCAACATCTTCGCCAAAAATACAGGCTTGAGGGTGTTCGTTCATCGTAATATCCAGGGCAGAGTTAATTGCGTGAAGCATGTTCATTTTAGCCATTACTTAATTCTCCCTGCGGTTACTGGGTAAGCATCTGGATGCTGCTTTATATGTTCTTTTAATTGTTCGTACTGGCGTTGCAATAAGGGAATAGGTGTATCGTAAACGTCTGAGACCAATTCTTCTAAAGCAGGCTTGGCAACAACTTCAGCACGCTTTAGCGCTGCTAAAATTTCTTCACGAATCGACTCTTTTGCTTTTATGTCGTCTTCTTCGTTTAACCAGTCTTGCTTGACCAGCCATTTTCTAAATTTATCAATAGGACACGTTTGATGATTCGCTTCTTCATCTTTAGAGCGATAACCACTTGGATCGTCTGATGTAGAGTGCGCGCCTAATCGATAAGCAATTGATTCAATAAGTACAGGTTCACCTTGTGTTGAGGCTATTTCCCGTGCTTTTTTGGTCGCTGCATACACTGCAAGTGCATCTGTGCCATCAACACGAATTGTTTTAATACCATAACCAACACCACGCGAGGCGATACCATCGCCTTTAAACTGCTCATCAGCAGGGGTTGATATTGCATAGCCGTTATTACGTGCAAAAAATATAACCGGCGCTCTGTGAACAGCGGCCATATTTAAACCGGCATGAAAGTCACCTTCTGATGCAGCACCTTCGCCAAAGTAACAAATAGTCACATTATCAATTGTGCTGGCAAGCTCGCCTGTTTTAGCGTCGATGTGCTTTATTTTTTGGCCATATGCATAACCCGTTGCTTGTGGTATTTGCGTACCCAATGGCGATGAAATCGTCATGTAGTTTAGCGCTTTAGAGCCATAATGGATTGGCATTTGGCGACCTTTGCCTAAATCCAATTCATTTGAAAACATTTGGTTCATAAATTGATCAAGTGTAAAACCACGGTAATGCAATGCAGCTTGTTCACGATATTGCGCCATGATCATATCGTCTTGATCAAGTGCAGCAGCAGAGGCTGTAACTGCGGCTTCTTCGCCTAGGCATTGCATATAAAAACTAACACGGCCTTGGCGCTGCGCGCCTTGCATACGTTCATCTAACAAACGTATAAAACGCATTGTTTCATATAACTTAATAGCGGTATGTTTTGAAATGTCAGGTGCGGTTGCACTAGGATGAATGTCGCCGTCCTCAGTTAAAATACTAAGGGTTGGAATATTAAGTGCTTGGCCATCAATAAATTCAAGCGCGTGGTTAATATTCAGCGATACGTTATTTGGATTACTCATAACCTACCTTCTTTTGTTGTCGGTAAAACAGTGCCCCTTTAAATTATTATTGTGGGTGATTGTTGCTGGTTAAACTTTGCAACATCTGCACTATCTTTAATTAAAGCTGCCAACACTTTACGTTAACGTAAAGTGTTATTCAACAAATCTGGGACGAAACAAAAGCAAATACTGGCTAAATAAGTGGCAAGTTAACGATACTGCTACTTTAATTAATAGTAATCATATAGTTAACTTTAAGTTGCTAGTGGTCTGATGAGTCAAATTAGATGAAATTACTATCAATATCCATTGGAATAACAGTAAGGAGTGCTCTTTGCCCTAATGCTACGCTCGCATTTGGAAAAATAATAGCCTCTCCTTCAACGTCAGCGTAAATCGCTGTATCACCGTCGGTTGCAAGTAGTTCACCTTTCGCAAAGCCAATAAAGTTCTCGGCATCGTCAGAAAAAGGAAAACTAAAATTGTCCTGTGTCCTGTTAATTGTTCTATGCACTGAAAACAACTCAAAGTCTTCTGCATTAAATTTAAGGTATTCAACGTCAGTTTGGCTAATTAATGCAGTCAGTGTTTGCTTTGTTTTTTCAAAACGTGTCATATCGTTTTGCCCAAATGGCTTAACTTGTCCAAGCTCTACTGTAAACGAGTCTGCACCATGTACAAATGACGAATAGTAGCTAAATGTTGTTGCAGGTGATTTCATCATTAATACGGTATTTACACCACAGCTTAACAAAAATTGTAGCTGTGATTTTTTCCACGGTTTTCCGTGTAAATATGGATACACGGCAAACTTTTCATTCTTTGATCCACGAATAGCAGTATGTAGATCGTAATGACATCGGCTACTGCCTTGCTCGCCACGGGCATAAAAATCGCTTACGTATTGCTCAAGCTTTGCAGCGCGGTTTCGCTCATTATTCATTGGTACACCTTCAACTGTATGGTGACCATTAAATAATCTATTTAAGTTTTCTTCTACAAAACGCAGGCCAATATTAATTGATTGTGGATTACCGTAAATAAACAAAGCGCGCTGCTTAAGTATCAGCTCGCCTTTTATAATTTGTTTAATGAGCTCATCACAAATTTCAATTGGCGCAGTTTCGTTACCGTGTACAGCGCTTGAATAAACTACATCCTTTGACGTTGTAACAGCAGGTTGAAACTCAATGACTCCGGTATCGTGGATATTTACACGAGTCCCATTATCTAAAACAAACTCACCTGCATCTAAATGCCATTCGTTGTCACGACTAAGCGTTAAAAAATCGCCAGTTTGTTTTAATTCATTTAAGTAAGATGGATTGGCTGACATATAATAAGCCCTTTAAAAATAATGTGAGAGTAGACTCTTATGTATATATTTTTATAAATACACAAGGTATATAAACGAAAACGGCTGAATAAATCAGCCGTTTTAAAATTATTAGATTAAGTTAGCTTATAACTGAATCTACAAGCTTTTTAGCTTCTTTTTCAAGTAACGCTAAATGCGCTTCACCTTTAAATGATTCAAGGTATATTTTATAAATATCTTCAGTACCCGATGGACGCGCTGCAAACCAGCCATTTTCAGTGACCACTTTTAAACCACCAATGGTGGCATCGTTACCTGGTGCATGAGTCAATTTTTGCAAAATAGGCTCGCCAGCAAGTGTATCTGCTTTAACATCAGAAGCACTCAATGCTTTTAAACGTGATTTTTGACCGCTTGTAGCAGGTGCATCTAGGCGTTTATAAATTGGAGAACCAAACTCTTGTTCTAATTCTTTATAAAGTGCTGATGGCGTTTTACCTGTTACTGCGAGTATTTCTGCAGCGAGTAGACCCATAATAAAGCCGTCTTTATCTGTACACCATACAGAGCCATCAAAACGTAAGAATGCAGCACCGGCGCTTTCTTCGCCACCAAACGCAAGCTTGCCTTTACTTAAGCCTTCAACAAACCATTTAAAGCCTACGGGTACTTCTTTAACTTTACGGCTGTTACGAGCGGCTACTTTGTCGATCATAGAGCTAGAAACCAATGTTTTACCAATTTCTACGGCTTCATTCCAATCACGGTGTTTAAGTAAGTAGTCGATTGCCACTGCTAAAAAGTGGTTTGGATTCATTAAACCATCTGGCGTTACAATACCGTGGCGATCGTAGTCAGGGTCGTTACCAATAGACACATCAAAATCATCTTTTAATGCAATAAGGTTCGCCATTGAATAAGGTGATGAACAATCCATACGAATTTTGCCGTCTTTATCAAGTGGCATAAAAGCAAAACGTGGATCAACAACATCATTAACTACGGTTAAATCTAAATTATATTTTTTAGCAATAACAGGCCAAAAATTAATACCTGAACCACCTAGTGGATCGATACCAATTTTAATACCTGCATCGCTAATTGCTTTTAAATTAACGATATTTGCTAAATCATTAATATAAGGAGTCATTAAATCTTCGTAGCGGATAAAGCCAGAACGCGATGCTTTGGCGAATGGGAATAACTCAACTTCAACTAAATCTTCTAATAAAAGTTGATTAGCTCTGTCTTCAATCCATTTAGTTACATCGGTATCAGCAGGTCCGCCATTAGGTGGGTTGTATTTAAAGCCACCATCTTCAGGAGGGTTATGCGACGGGGTAACTACAATACCGTCTGCAAGCTCATTTGGGTGTAGCTTGTTATGACTAACGATGGCATGGCTAATAACGGGTGTTGGTGTAAAATCACCGTCTTCTTGTGTTATAACTTGCACTTCGTTAGCAACGAGTACTTCAATGGCGGAGTTAAATGCGGCCTCACTCAATGCGTGCGTATCTTTACCTAAAAATAACGGACCAAAAATATCATTTTGTTTTCTGTAATCACAAATAGCTTGAGTAATCGCCAAAATGTGTGATTCGTTAAATTTAACATCGTAAGAACACCCACGGTGGCCTGATGTACCAAAAGCAACGCAATGCTCAGGGTTCTGCTCAAGATCTGGTTCATTTAAATAATAGGCAGATACTAATTTTGGAACATTAACCAGTGCCGATTGTGGAGCAGTTTTACCTGCGCCTGAGTGAATAGCCATTATATTTCCTTACAGGTAATCGCGAATTTTTTCAGCTTGCTCTGCACTGTAACCAAGGCAAAGAGCCACTTCATGAAGCATCATTTTTTTACGCGTTGTATTAGAATTCGTCATAACCCAATATTCACTATCAGTTATGTTTTTAGGATTCATGCTACTGCCGCTATTAACTAAGTCTTCTTTGCTGGTAGCAAAGTAAACACGGTCGCGGCCTTTTATATCTAATACAGCCGAAAAGTCAGCTTTATGTGTACGGTAAAATGCACTTAAAATAAACAAAAAACGTCCAACAACGCCCTTTTGCATTGCCAGCTCTTCTTTATTAAGTACATTAAAAACATTATCACTTTTTTGCTGCACAGGTGCGTGAGCTACAGGTGTTTGTTTTTTTGTAGCCTCAGCAGCCGTTGGGTCTGAGCTTTTTAATGTGGCAGTGGACGTAGTCGCAGTTTGATTGTTTTGAGTTAGTTCTACGTTTGCGGTTAGAATTTTTTCGCCGCTCAGATTTAATAAACGACGTAAAATAGTGGATGCACTTTCACCAATACTTTGCGTATTGCTTGCAATATATTGATATAATTCGTCGTCTATGTCGATTTGTTTCATGTTATTCCTGTCATTACGGGTCACATTTCTTTCTCCCGTGTGATTATACCCAAACCAATCAGAAATGCGAGTTACAACAAGCACTCCCGTAAACATATTAATATTTACTTGATTGTTGTTGATTTAACAAACAAAAGCCCAATTGAATAAATAGTCGCTGTATTTTTTGCTTTTTAGAGCAATGCTCGGCAAACTATGGCCAAATTTTCAGGAGGCTAGTATGCAGTTAAATTACAAGCAACAAGGGCAAGGTCCTAACGTTATTTTGATCCACGGGCTTTTTGGATCATTAGAAAACTTAAATGTTATTGCAAAGCCATTAAGTGAACACTTTAATGTTATAAACGTTGATTTGCGTAACCATGGTCTGTCACCTCATAGCGATGAAATGAATTACCCAGCAATGGCACAAGATATTGTTGAGTTATTAGCCCGTTTAAACATAGACAAGGCCCATTTAGTTGGCCACTCTATGGGTGGTAAAGTGGCAATGGAATTAGCGCTTACCCATCCTGAGCTGGTAAATAAATTGGTTGTACTTGATATTGCACCTGTTAGTTACCCCGCTCGCCACACAAAAATACTGCAAGCATTAAAAGCAGTTTCAGCACAATCAATCGACGATCGAAAACAAGCTGATGCAATTATGCAGCCTTTTATCGAAGAGCTTGGAGTTCGACAATTTTTACTTAAAAGCCTCGCTAAAAATGAAGAAGGTCGTTTTGCGTGGCGATTTAACTTAAATGTGCTCAATGAAAAATATTCGACAATCACATCCAATGTTAATGAAAACAATTCTTGTTTATGCGATACTCTTTTCATTAAAGGCAACGATTCTGACTATATTTTGCCCGAACATCGTACTGCAATTACAACACGCTTTAAAAACACCAAGGCTAAAATTATTCATGGAGCAGGTCATTGGCTTCATGCTCAAAAGCCCCTTGCTGTTAATAAAGCGATAAATGACTTTTTAACTGCGATTTAAAGTAATTTTAATCGCGTGTTTTTGATTCTGCGCACTAAATATATCAATATTTATATGCTATAGTACGCGCCGTTTAATTTAAAGGTTATACGTTGATGGTCAGTCAGTTAATTAACGAATTTGATACCCTAGGGTTGTATTTTGGCTTAGCCGGTATTTTCATATTCATCGGCATGGCAATTAAAGACGTACTAAAAAGTGGTAATGTACCAAAGTTCGGACAATACATTGTCTGGGGCGTGCTCTTTTTAGGTTGTTCAGGCTTTATTGCTAAAGGGCTTATTCAAGTATTTTGGCAAGGCGCAGGTGTAGGTTAAGCATGGCGAAGTCAGAAACAGATAGAACTACACTCGATTTATTTGAATACGAAAAACGCCCAGGCAGGCCTAAAACCAATCCCCTTTCACGGGATATGCAGTTAAAGGTAAATAAACGTAATCAAATAAAAAGAGATAAAGCACGTGGTTTAAAACGTGTTGAATTTAAAGTTTCATCACAGTTATATCAAGCATTAAGTGATATGGCAGATGCACAAAATATTAGCCGCAGTGCGCTGATTGAAACGATTTTACAAGAAAGATTGGCTATTGATACATAAAAGGTTTTAAATCCATGGCAAGTGTAGGCATTTTTTTCGGAAGTGACACAGGTAACACAGAACACGTAGCAAAAATGATCCAAAAAGAATTGGGTAAAAAGCTAGTGGCTGTTCATGATATTGCAAAAAGCTCTAAAGAAGAGATAGCTGAATTTGATTTAATCTTATTCGGTATTCCGACTTGGTACTACGGCGAAGCGCAATGTGACTGGGACGACTTTTTCCCTGAGCTTGAGGAAGTGGACTTCGAAGGTAAGCTTGTGGCTATTTTTGGTTGTGGAGACCAAGAAGATTACGCAGAGTACTTTTTAGATGCAATGGGCATGATCAACGATATAGTTACTGAGCGTGGCGCTATTGTTGTGGGCCATTGGCCAAGCGAAAGCTATGACTTTGAAGCGTCTAAAGGCATGGCTGATGAGAAGCACTTTGTAGGCTTGGGTATCGATGAAGACCGTCAACCAGAGCTAACTGAGCAACGTGTTAAAGCATGGTCGGCTCAAGTGTATGAAGAAATGTGTTTAAGTGAATTAGCTGACTAATTTTCTACATATATCGCGAGCTGTTTAAATAACTATCAAACAGTTAGCGATTTAAGCTTTAATAGCAATATAAATCAATTGTTCTTTGCACTTAACGCTTAGGCACGTTATCCTGTTTATTGCTAATGTGTCGTGTACATCTTTGCAAGATGTCTAGTATAACCAAATAAAATTGAGACAGATTTAATGACTGATCATAACTTGGAACTTAAAAAAGCCGGTTTAAAAGTAACTTTACCGCGTATTAAAATATTAGAGATTTTACAATCTCCAGATAACCAACACATCAGTGCTGAAGATGTTTACAAAATTCTTTTGGATCTAGGTGAAGAAATTGGTCTTGCAACTGTATACCGCGTACTTAACCAATTTGATGATGCAGGTATTGTAAGCCGTCATCACTTTGAAGGTGGAAAATCAGTATTTGAACTCTCTGGAAGTACGCACCACGATCATTTAGTATGTTTGAAATGTGGCAAAGTGGTAGAGTTTGAAGATGATATGATTGAACGTCGTCAACTTGAGATTGCTGAAGAAAATGGTATAACACTTACAAACCATTCTTTATATTTATACGGTGAGTGTAATGATAAAGCAGCGTGTAAAGAATTTAGCGACGCTAACAGCTAATACCGCTTTTAAAAGCAATAAAAAACCTGCTAAGCGCAGGTTTTTTTGTGCCTAAAAGACGATAGTAATGAATATACCCAGTAAATCCTGGGGATATTTTAAGTACTATACCAATCCGCAATAATACTTGATCAATTTGAGGGATTAAACCTGACGCTAACTGTGTTAAAAATCTCTGATATAGAACAACTAAATAACGAAATTTTTGCCTTGTTATCGACAAGTTTTTTTACCTCAAAATAGCTCACTTAATTAAACAGATTGGTATTATTTATTGAGTTTTAGACCATGAATCACGAAGACCCACTGTTTGGTTAAATACAACGTTCTCTGATTTAGAATCACGAGAAAAATAACCCGTACGCTCAAACTGAAAGCCCTGCTCTGCTTGAGAATCAGCAAGCGATGGCTCTAATTTAGCGTTTGGCAAAACAACCAATGACTCTGGGTTTAGTGTTGTTTCGAACTCATCAGCAGCTGCTGGGTTTGGTACGCTAAACAAACGGTCGTATAAACGCACTTCTGCAGTGATAGACTCTGGTGCTGAAACCCAGTGAATAACGCCTTTTACTTTACGTCCATCACTTGGGTTTTTACCAAGTGTTTCGCTGTCGTAAGTACAGAAGATAGTTGTGATTTCGCCATTTTCGTCTTTTTCAACACGCTGCGCTTTAATAACATAAGCACCACGTAAGCGTACTTCTTTATCAAGTACTAAACGTTTGAATTTGTTATTTGCTTCTTCTTTGAAGTCTTCACGTTCGATATAAATTTCACGCGTAAACGGTACATCACGACGACCCATTTCTTCTTTATTTGGGTGATTAGCCACAGATAAAATTTCAACCTTGTCTGCATCGTAGTTTTCAATAACGATTTCAACAGGATCGAGTACAGCCATTGCACGTGGTGCATTTTCGTTTAAGTCTTCACGGATACACGCTTCAAGCATGCCCATTTCGACCATATTCTCTTGTTTTGTTACACCAATACGCAAACAAAATTCACGAATTGAACCTGGTGTATAGCCACGACGACGTAAACCTGCAATTGTAGGCATACGTGGGTCGTCCCACCCTTCTACATGGTTATTAACCACTAAATCACTAAGCTTACGCTTAGACATAATTGTATATTCAAGATTTAAACGTGAGAACTCAATTTGCTGCGGGTGACATTCTAAACTGATGTTATCAAGTACCCAGTCGTATAAACGGCGGTTATCTTGAAACTCTAATGTACATAATGAATGTGTAATACCTTCAAGCGCATCAGAAATACAGTGCGTGAAGTCATACATAGGGTAAATGCACCACTTATCAGCTGTTTGATGATGGTGCGCAAAACGCACACGGTAAATAATTGGATCGCGAAGCACCATAAATGAGCTTGCCATATCAATTTTAGCACGCAGAACACATTCACCCTCTTTGAATTCACCAGCACGCATTTTTTCAAATAACGCTAGGTTTTCTTCAACTGACGTGTCTCTATATGGACTGTTTTTACCTGGCTCTTTTAATGTACCACGGTACTGTCGCGCTTCGTCTGCAGTTAAAAAACAAACGTACGCTAAGCCTTTATTTATTAGCTCAACTGCGTAACCATATAAAGTATCAAAATAGTTAGAAGAATACTTTATATCGCCATCCCAATTAAAACCTAACCACTGTACATCCTCTTTAATAGAATTTACGTAGTTAATGTCTTCTTTTTCAGGGTTTGTATCGTCAAAACGTAGGTTACATAAACCGTTGTAGTCTTTTGCGATACCAAAATTTAAGCAAATTGATTTTGCATGACCAATATGTAAAAAACCATTTGGTTCAGGTGGAAAACGTGTATGCGTTGTAGCATGTTTCCCGCTTGCTAAGTCTTCATCAATTCGGGTTCTAATAAAGTTACTTGGGCGATTCTCAATTTCCGCCATAGGAGTGTGATCCTCTAATATTACGTAATAACAAAACTAATGCATTATTACAAAAACATACACTAACATACAGCAATAGATTAAGGTTTATTTTAGATATTGATTAACTTTAATCCACAGGTTCCATTGTTTATGAATAAAATTTGTTTTAACGCAATATTTAAGTCATCAAAACCGATTATAGTAATCGAATAACCTACTTTATAAGGATCCGAAGATGGCTACACTTAATCAACACCGCGTATATATTCCAACAAACGCACGCGCTAATCACTATTTATTGGCTGAAATAACACCTAGTGAAGCGTTTTACAGTAGTTTTACCACTATAGATTGTTGCTACGAGCGCATTGCGCGTCAACTATTTGCATGTTGTGATGAATATGAGCTTCATAATGTACATTTACTTGCCAACGATAAGCTACCGGTTGTACGATTTCATGATGAGTCATACCAGTTAGAAACGGATAAGCAGATGCTGTTTTTTTATAATCCTCGCTATCACGAAGCGCATAAACTTTATTACACACCAAACACGAAAAGTAAAAAAATACGTTTACTTTTTTAGCCACCGGTGAGGACTTACGTGCGAATTCAGCTTTGTTTCACAATAAAGTACAAAAAGTATTGACCCTTTTACAAGAGCAATTATTTCTAAATCAACCTCAATTTAAACTTCGTGATCACCAGCATCTTACTTACGATTTGTTTGCTAAAGACAAAGGCAATAGAGAAAGTTATGGTTATAAGCTAAGAAGCCTCTACCCTCGTTATCAGTCGAGGCAATGCAATATACCGGGTGACTATGCTGAAATGACTTACACGACTTTTACTATTCCAATTTCTCGTGCAATCAAAACACAGTTTCAAACAATGGTAAACGATCAGGATTTTAAAAAGTTTTATGACTACTTTGCTGATAGCTTTAAACGCGCATGTGAAATTAATAAACTAACGCATGGCGCAATGGTTGCCAATGGTGCAATACCAATTATCCGTAACAGTAAAATAGATAAAAATGAAGGCAATGTAGAATTGCAGAAATTAAGTTTTGATGTTGAATCAAATGAAAGTCAGATTAAATATTTTTATGATGAAACTAAACTAGTAGAAACCATCCATTTCGTTGTCGTTGCGACAAACCAAGATAAGCATGAGATTGGGTATGGGCGCTTCATGAACCAAGTAGAAAAAACGGTTCACGCTTTATGTGAAGAGCTTGCTATAAATAAACAACGACAAGATTTGTCTGTGCGCTTCTTTCAGCACATTAGTTATCCATTCTAAATTTAACCCAATAACAAAAAGGCCCGCATAAGCGGGCCTTTTTAGAGGGAACAAGCAATTACCAGCCTGTTTTCTCTTTAAGTGCTTTACCGATTTCAGCAAGTGAACGTACAGTTTTTACGCCCGCAGCTTCTAATGCAGCAAATTTCTCATCAGCAGTACCTTTACCGCCTGCGATGATTGCGCCAGCGTGACCCATACGCTTACCTTCTGGTGCAGTAACACCAGCAATGTAAGATACTACAGGTTTAGTTACGTTAGCTTTGATGTACTCTGCAGCTTCTTCTTCTGCAGTACCACCAATTTCACCAATCATTACGATTGCTTCAGTTTGTGGATCTTTTTCGAACATTTCTAAAACGTCGATAAAGTTAGTACCTGGAATTGGATCACCACCAATACCAACACACGTAGACTGACCAAAACCAGCATCAGTAGTTTGCTTAACCGCTTCGTACGTTAAAGTACCAGAGCGAGAAACAATACCTACTTTACCAGGTTTGTGGATGTGACCAGGCATGATACCAATCTTAGTTTCACCAGGAGTAATAACACCTGGACAGTTAGGACCGATCATGCGAGTACCTGTTTGATCTAGTTTAACTTTAACGTCAACCATATCAAGTGTAGGGATACCTTCAGTGATACAAACAATCAGCTCGATGCCAGCATCGATAGCTTCTAAAATTGCATCTTTACAAAAAGGAGCTGGTACATAGATAACTGAAGCAGTTGCGCCAGTTTCTTGAACAGCATCACGAACTGTGTTGAATACAGGAAGACCAAGGTGCGTTTGACCGCCTTTACCAGGGCTTACACCACCAACCATTTGTGTACCGTACTCAAGCGCTTGCTCAGAGTGGAAAGTACCTTGGCCACCAGTGAAACCTTGACAGATAACTTTTGTATCTTTATTGATTAATACAGACATTATTTGCCCTCCGCAGCAGCAACAACTTTCTCAGCAGCGTCTGTTAGTGATTCAGCAGCGATGATGTTAAGGTCAGACTTAGCTAGAACTTCACGACCTAGTTCAGCATTAGTACCTTCTAAACGTACAACTACAGGTACGTTTACGCCAACTTCTTTAACTGCGCCAATGATGCCTTCAGCAATCATGTCACAACGAACGATACCGCCAAAGATGTTAACTAAAACAGCTTTAACATTGTCGTCAGAAAGAATGATTTTGAATGCTTCAGAAACACGTTCTTTAGTCGCGCCGCCGCCAACATCTAGGAAGTTAGCCGGTTTGCCGCCGTGTAGGTTTACGATGTCCATAGTACCCATTGCTAGGCCTGCACCGTTAACCATACAACCAACATTGCCATCTAGAGCAACGTAGTTAAGCTCGAAGCTTGCTGCGTGTGCTTCACGTGCATCTTCTTGAGATGGATCGTGGAACTCACGGATTTTAGGTTGACGGTAAAGTGCATTACCATCAATACCGATTTTTCCGTCAAGACAGTGAAGGTTACCTTCGTCTGTAATTACTAACGGGTTGATTTCAAGTAGTGCGAAATCAAAATCAGTAAACATTTTACCAAGACCCATAAAGATCTTAACAAACTGCTTCATTTGTACTGGGTTAAGACCCAATTTGAAGCCTAGTTCACGTGCTTGGTAAGCTTGAGGACCTACTAACGGGTCGATTTCAGCTTTGTGGATAAGCTCTGGTGTTTCTTCTGCAACAGTTTCAATTTCAACGCCGCCTTCAGTAGACGCCATGAAAACTACTTTGCGAGATGCACGGTCAACTACTGCACCTAGGTACAATTCGTTAGCAATGTCAGTACAGCTTTCAACTAAAATTTTAGCTACTGGCTGGCCTTTCTCGTCTGTTTGGTAAGTAACTAGGTTTTTACCCAACCAGTTAGCTGCAAACGCTTTTACTTCGTCGATAGTTTTTACTAGCTTTACACCGCCAGCTTTACCACGTCCACCTGCGTGAACCTGAGTTTTAACAACCCACATATCACCGCCGATTTTTTCAGCAGCTGCTGCAGCTTCTTCAGGTGTATCGCAAGCGAAACCTTGAGAAACTGGTAAACCATATTCGGCAAAAAGTTGTTTTGCCTGATACTCATGCAAATTCATGATGCTTTATCCAATTTTTTATACTAAAAGAGCTGAATATTTTTGAAAATAAACAACTATCCCAAATTGCGCACCTAGTATAGATCCCAAGGCTTAACATGAAAACCCCAGTACGACCAAAGGCGCAAAAAAAGCTGTGAATGTTCATTCACAGCTTACATTTCATACAACTAGATTAAACATCTAGCAATAAGCGTGTTGGATCTTCAAGTAACTCTTTAATAGTTACTAAGAAACCAACAGATTCTTTACCATCAATGATGCGATGATCATAAGAAAGCGCTAAATACATCATAGGTAGTATTTCAACTTTACCATTTACAGCCATTGGACGGTCTTGAATTTTATGCATACCCAAGATTGAAGACTGTGGCAAGTTAATGATAGGTGTAGATAGTAATGAACCAAATACGCCACCATTAGTGATAGTGAAATTACCGCCGGTCATATCTGCAAGCGTTAGCTTACCATCACGACCTTTAAGTGCTAATTCACGAATACCCTTTTCGATTTCAGCAACAGATAGTTTGTCACAATCTTTAAGTACCGGAGTAACTAGTCCACGTGGAGTAGATACTGCAATGCTGATATCAAAATAGTTATGGTAAACAATATCGTCACCATCAATTGATGCATTAACATCAGGGAAGCGTTTAAGTGCTTCAGTTACCGCTTTCACGTAGAAAGACATGAAACCTAAACGAATACCATGGCGCTTTTCAAATACTTCTTGGTACTGCTTACGAAGGCTCATGATTGGTTCCATGTTCACTTCGTTGAATGTTGTTAACATTGCAGTTGAGTTTTTAGCTTCAAGAAGGCGTGTAGCAATCGTTTTACGTAAACGAGTCATAGGAACACGTTTTTGAGTGCGGTCGCCCATCGGTGCTGCAGGAGCTGAAGCTTCTGCTTTTTTAGCCGCTGGTGCTGGTGCTTTTAAGAATGTATCAACGTCTTCTTTAGTTACACGGCCATTTTTACCCGTGCCGTTAATTTTAGAAGCGTCTAGGCCTTTCTCAGCAATTAAACGACGAACTGATGGTGTTAACACATCAGAGCTTTCGCTTGAATCTGCTGCTGGCGCTGCGTCTGCTTTTGCAGCTGGAGCCGCTGGTGCACCGCCTGCTTTAACCGAACCAATTACTTGCTCGCCTAGTACAGTATCGCCTTCGTTGTGAATGATATCACCCATGATGCCATCTTCTTGAGCTACTACTTCAAGAACAACTTTATCTGTTTCAATATCTACCAAGTTTTGGTCGCGTGTTACTGCGTCACCTGGTTGTACATGCCATGTAGCAATTGTTGCGTCTGCAACTGATTCTGGAAGTACAGGTACTTTAATGTCCACTTCTTTACCTTCTGGTGCTGGTGCTGATTGCGCCGCTGGCGCGTCTTCTGATTTAGCGGGTGCTGATTCTTCTTTAGATGAACCTTCACTTGCTGGCGCTGCATCAGCATCACCAAGTAAACCCATAACTTGATCGCCAAGTACGGTTGCACCTTCTTCTTGTGATATTTCTGTAATTACACCGTCATGCTGTGCAACAACTTCTAAAACCACTTTATCTGTTTCAATGTCTACTAAGTTTTGATCGCGAGTTACTTTGTCGCCAACACTTACATGCCATGTAGCAACGGTAGCATCTGCAACCGACTCAGGAAGAACAGGAACTTTAATTTCTGTGCTCATTGCTTATCCTTTATTTTCTATAGTAAGCGCGTCGGCAACGAGCGCTTGTTGTTCTTTAGTATGTACTGACATGTAACCACACGCTGGTGATGCAGACGCTTTACGCCCTGCATATTTTAATTTAGCACCTTGTGGGATTGCATCAATAAAGTGATGTTGTGAACAGTACCATGCACCTTGGTTTTGTGGCTCTTCTTGACACCATACAAAATCAGTTACGTGTTGGTAACGCTCCATAATTGTTTGCATTTCGTCGTGTGGGAACGGGTATAACTGTTCAACACGTACAATGGCTACATTATCAAGCTCAAGTTTACGACGCTCTTGTAGTAATTCGTAATAAACTTTACCACTACAAAATACAACACGTTCTACTTTCTCAGGGTTAATATCATCAACTTCGTCGATCATATTATGGAAAACACCGTGCGAAAGCTCTTCAAGCGATGAAGTAGCAAGAGGGTGACGCAGTAACGACTTAGGCGTCATAACAATCAGTGGACGACGAAGTGGTCGAACTGATTGACGACGAAGCATAGCGTAAACTTGTGCCGGAGTAGACGGAACACATACTTGCATGTTGTGATCAGCACATAGTTGTAGAAAACGCTCTAAGCGTGCTGAACTATGCTCTGGACCTTGACCTTCGTAGCCATGTGGTAACAAAATTGTCAGACCACATAAACGGCCCCACTTTTGCTCACCAGAACTTAAAAATTGGTCAAATACAACTTGTGCACCGTTGGCAAAGTCACCAAATTGCGCTTCCCAAAGTACTAATGACGTAGGCTCAGCTGTTGCATAACCATATTCAAAAGCAACGACAGCTTCTTCAGATAAAACAGAGTCAAATACTTGGAAAGTACCTTGATCTTCACTTAAGTGCTGTAGAGGTGTATAAGTAGCACCATCTGATTGACTGTGAACAACAGCATGACGATGAAAGAATGTTCCACGACCTGAATCTTGGCCCGTCAAACGGATGTCAGTACCTTCAGTTGCAATTGTTGCATAAGCAAGTGTTTCTGCCATACCCCAATCAAGAGGCTTCTCACCAGAAGCCATTAACTTACGATCATCGTAAATCTTTTTAACGCGTGACTGTGCTTTATATTGCTCAGGATAAGAAGCAATTTTCTCACCAAGTGCCTTAAGCTCTTCAACAGGTACGCTGGCATCGTAATCAACATCCCATTCATGGCCAACATACTTTGCCCAATCTGAAGAATGTGATGTCTCTGGCTGAATTTCTGAAACAACACAATTTCCTTCATCTAATGCGTTACGATACTCATCGGCTAAGGCTTTTATTTCTTGTTCAGAAAAAGAACCTTCAGCAATAAGTTGATCGGCATAGATTAAACGTGGAACTGGATGCTTTTTAATTTTTTGGTACATTAAAGGCTGCGTAGCATTAGGCTCATCAGCTTCGTTGTGACCATGGCGACGATAACACACTAAATCGATTACTACGTCACGCTTAAACTGGTTTCTGAAATCAAGCGCAAGTTGAGTAACAAATGCAACTGCTTCAGGGTCATCAGAATTAACGTGGAAGATAGGTGACTGAACCATTTTAGCAATGTCAGTACAGTAATCAGTAGAGCGTACGTCGTCTTGTTTTGATGTAGTAAAACCAACTTGGTTATTTACAACAATACGAATACTACCACCACAACTAAACGCGTTAGTTTGTGATAAGTTAAACGTTTCTTGTACAACACCTTGACCTGTAACCGCAGAATCACCATGAATTGTGATTGGTAGCGCTTTAATACCAGAGCTATCACCTAAGCGATCTAAACGAGCACGGACTGAGCCCATAACTACTGGATTTACAATTTCAAGATGAGACGGGTTAAACGCAAGCGCCATATGAACATTGCCACCTTTAGTAGCAAAGTCAGATGAATAACCCATGTGGTATTTAACATCACCAGAACTTAATGTTTCTTTGTGTTTACCAGCAAACTCATCAAACAACTCTGATGGGTTTTTACCTAGTACGTTCACAAGCACATTTAAACGACCACGGTGAGCCATACCTATAACAGCTTCTTGTTGGCCGCTTTCACCAGCGCGGTGAATAAGCTCTTTTAACATTGGAACTAATGCATCGCCACCTTCAAGTGAGAAACGCTTAGCACCTGGGAACTTAGCCCCTAAATATTTTTCAAGACCATCAGCTGCCGTTAATCCTTTTAGGATACGCAGCTTTTCTTCTTTTTCGAATTTAGGCCTAGACTGAACAGATTCTAAACGCTGTTGTAACCAACGTTTTTCTTCTGTCGATGTGATGTGCATATACTCGGCGCCAATCGAACCACAATATGTAGTTTTTAGTGCTTGGTATAGTTCACCTAAAGGCATAGTATCGCGGCCAACGGCAAACGATCCTACATTAAATTCGCGGTCAAAATCAGCTGCTGATAAGTCGTGGTAATCTAGCTCTAAATCTCGTACACGTTCTCGTTCCCAAATACCTAATGGATCTAGGTTTGCATTTTGGTGTCCACGAAAACGGAAAGCATTAATAAGTTGTAGAACTTTAACCTGTTTAAGGTCACCGCCACTACCCTCTGCTACCACTACTTCTCTATGCTTGTTTTTGGCAAGCTGTGCAAACTGCGCTCGAACTTCTGAATGTTTTACTTCAACATCCACACCATCAACTTTAGGTAATTGTTCGAACACTTCTCGCCATTCTTCTGGCACAGAAGTCGCATCGTCTAAATACGCTTCATAAAGCTCTTCTACATAAGCAACGTTACCGCCGTTTAAATGTGAAGATTCTAGCCATGCCTTCATCACACCTTCGTGCATTTATAAGCCCTTTTCTTTAGCGCAGAAATTAATAGTTATCATAACAAGATGGCTAATAATCTGTATTAGCCATCTTACGTTTACTAAGTAATCAAACCGCTCGGTTTAATAACATAGATTTGATTTGCCCAATTGCTTTGGTCGGGTTAAGACCCTTAGGACAAACGCTAACACAGTTCATGATACTGTGGCAACGGAACACACTGAACGCATCGTCTAAATCCGCTAAACGTTCTTCAGTTGCTGTATCTCGGCTATCAGCCAAGAAACGGTAAGCGTGAAGAAGCCCTGCTGGACCAATGAACTTGTCTGGATTCCACCAGAACGAAGGACACGATGTCGAACAACATGCACACAAAATACACTCATAAAGCCCATCTAATTTATCACGCTCTTCGATGGTTTGAAGACGTTCGCCTGCAGCAGGCTGATCATTAATTAAATAAGGTTTTACTTTTTCGTATTGAGTGTAGAACTGACTCATGTCAATAACAAGGTCACGAACCACAGGTAAACCAGGTAATGGACGTACTACGATTTTACCTTTGCCATTTTTTTGTAGCGTAGATAAAGGAGTAATACATGCTAAACCATTTTTACCATTCATGTTAACACCATCAGATCCACACACACCTTCACGGCATGAACGACGGAAAGATAATGTAGGATCTTGTTCTTTTAAAAGAATAAGTGCATCCAACACCATCATGTCGTGACCTTCCTCTGTTTGCAAGGTGTATTCTTGCATACGAGGAGCGTTGTCAATATCTGGATTATAACGATAAACTGAAAATTGTACTTGTGCCATCGTCTATCTCCTAGTAAACACGTGCTTTAGGTGGGAAAGCTTCACGCGTTTTAGGCGCATAGTTTACATCACGCTTGCTCATTTCATCCGTTACAGGATTAAATACTGAGTGACATAACCAGTTTTCGTCATCACGATCTGGGTAGTCAAAGCGAGAATGTGCGCCACGGCTTTCTGTACGGAAGTTTGCAGCTACTGCAGTTGAGTAAGCTGTTTCCATTAAGTTATCTAGTTCAAGACATTCGATACGCTGCGTATTGAAGTCTGATGATTTATCATCAAGACGAGCATGTTGCAGGCGTTCACGAATTTCTTTAAGTTCTTGAAGGCCTGTAGCCATTGAATCACCTTCACGGAATACCGAGAAGTTAAGCTGCATACATTGCTGTAGGTCTTTTTTGATTTGAACTGGATCTTCACCTTGACCAGCCGTTGAGTTTTCCCAACGATTATAACGTGCAAGAGACGCTTCTAAGTCTGATTCTGAAGCTGACTTTGATACTTCAACATCTTTAAGGTACTTACCTAAGAAGTTACCAGCAGCACGACCAAATACAACTAAATCAAGTAACGAGTTACCGCCTAAGCGGTTTGCACCGTGTACAGATACACAGGCAATCTCGCCTACTGCAAATAAACCTTGAACTACTGTTTCTTTGCCTTGAGCATCGATTTGTAGCGCTTGGCCATTTACGTTAGTAGGAACACCACCCATCATATAATGACACGTTGGGATTACTGGAATTGGCTCTTTTGCAGGGTCAACGTGAGCAAATGTTTTAGCTAGGTCACATACGCCTGGAAGTCGTAAATTAAGTGTTTCTTCACCTAAGTGGTCAAGTTTTAACTTAAGGTGAGGACCCCAAGGACCATCACAACCACGACCTTCACGGATTTCAGTCATCATTGAACGCGCAACAACGTCACGAGAGGCTAAGTCTTTCGCGTTTGGTGCATAACGCTCCATGAAGCGCTCGCCATCTTTATTTAAAAGATAACCGCCTTCACCACGACAACCTTCCGTAACTAGCGTGCCAGCACCAGCTATACCCGTTGGGTGGAACTGCCACATTTCCATGTCTTGCATAGAAATACCAGCACGTGTTGCCATACCAACACCGTCACCAGTGTTAATGTGGGCATTAGTGGTTGATGCAAATATACGACCTGCACCACCAGTGGCAAGCACTACAGCTTTAGATTTGAAATAAGTAATTTCACCTGTCTCAATCTCAATTGCAGTACACCCTACCACATCACCATTATCGTTTTTAACTAAATCAAGTGCATACCATTCAGAGAATACATTTGTTTTGTTTTTTACGTTTTGTTGATAAAGAAGGTGTAATAGCGCGTGACCAGTTCGGTCAGCTGCAGCGGCTGTACGCGCGGCTTGTTCACCACCAAAGTTTTTCGATTGACCACCGAAAGGACGTTGGTAAACACGGCCATTTTCAAAACGAGAAAATGGTAGACCCATGTTTTCTAATTCAGTAATCGCTTCTGGGCCTGTTTGACACATGTATTCGATTGCGTCTTGGTCACCGATAAAATCGGAACCTTTAACGGTATCGTACATATGCCATTCCCAGTTGTCTTCGTGTGAATTACCAAGCGCTACTGTAATACCACCTTGTGCAGATACAGTGTGTGAGCGAGTTGGAAATACTTTAGAAATTAATGCACACGTTTTGCCAGATTCAGTAATTGCTAGAGCGGCACGCATACCTGCACCACCTGCACCAATTACTACGGCGTCAAATTCACGAACAGAATATTTCACTTAAACACCCCATAATACAATTAGACCAATAGCTACGTACGCAACGGCCATTAGGTTTAATATAAAACCTAAAACAGCACGTAACTTCGCACACTTAACATAGTCTGTAAGAACTTGCCAAAGGCCAATGCGGGTATGAACCATAACGCAGACAAGGGTAATTAATGTAAACCCTTTCATTGCTAGGTTAGAGAAGAGGCCTGTCCAGGCTTCGAAAGTGACTTCTGGCGTCGCTAAAAAATAGCCGATAATAAAAATCGCATACGCGCTGATTATTAATGCCGTGGTACGTAAAGATACGAAATCTTGTACACCATCACGTTTAAGAGTTGCTTGATTTAAAACCATATCCACACCCCTGCCAATACGGCAAACACAACACCAAGAGCCATTGAAACTTTAGCGCTGAGGTTACCTGATTCAAGTTCTTCCCAATGTCCCATATCCATAATCATATGACGGATACCACCAATAAGGTGATAACCTAATACAGAAACAGTGCCCCAAGCTATAAATTTGGCAATGAATCCGTTAAACAGACCCTTGACGAATTCAAAACTTTCAGCTGAAGAGAGAGACTCAGACCAAGCCCAAATGACAAACGTTAAAGCAAAAAACAATGCAACACCGGTGACGCGGTGGAATATTGACGCTTTAGCCGTTGCCGGCATAGATATAGTTGTTAGATCTAGATTTACAGGTCTTTGCTTTTTCACAGTTACTTGCCCATCTTGCTCGCAGTGGAGCTCATCTACTTGCTTTTCTAAAAACCCACCAAATATTACTGGTGGAACTATCAAAGTAAACGTATTAAAACAGTTAAAGTTCACATTTAAGCAAAAGTTAAGCTGTAAAAAAATGTTTACCCAAATACAATGCGGTTTAAAACCACTGTTAGTATATATACCCACAGGGCTTTTTACAATTCTTGTTTATTTATAGATGTTTGCGAATTAGCCAATGGTATTATATTTAAATAATACAGAATATTTATTATACATATATGCATAATGTTTATAAAAATTGACTTTACACCCCTCTTTCACGTTAAAATGCGAAGATGTGCTTAAAACAGATTTCAGAACTTTAAAAATCTAAAAATCAGAATAGATATCTTAATAGGAGATACATAACGATGGCAGATAAAAAAGCCACAGTCCAAATTGATGGGCTAGATCCAATCGAACTTCCAATTTATCAAGGCACTGCTGGCCAAGATGTAATCGACGTCCGTACGTTAGGTTCACATGGTCACTTTACTTATGACCCAGGTTTCATGTCGACTGGTTCTTGTGAATCTGCAATCACCTACATTGATGGTGGTAAAGGCATTTTACTTCACCGCGGTTACCCAATCGAACAATTAGCTGACGACTCAAACTACATTGAGTTATGTTATTTACTGTTAAATGGTGAATTACCTTCTAAAGAGCAATACGAAGTTTTTAAGAATGAAATCACTACAAGCACTATGCTTGACGAGAAGATTGCTAACTTTTTCCAAGGTTTCCGCTTTGACGCTCACCCAATGGCAATGCTTTGTGGTGTAGTGGGTGCGTTATCATCTTTTTATCATGAAGACCTTGATATTACTGATGCAGAACAACGTAAAACAAGCGCAGTTAAGCTAGTTGCTAAGTTACCAACTATTGCTGCAATGGCTTATAAAACAAACATCGGCCAACCGTTTGTATACCCACGTAATGATTTAAGTTATGCAGAAAACTTCTTACATATGATGTTCTCTGTACCTGCTGAAGAATACAAAGTTAACCCTATAACAGCTAAAGCAATGGATAAAATATTCATGCTTCATGCTGACCATGAACAAAATGCATCAACGTCTACAGTACGTCTTGCAGGTTCATCTGGTGCTAACCCATACGCTTGTATTGCTGCTGGTATTGCTTCTCTTTGGGGCCCTGCTCACGGCGGCGCTAATGAAGCATGTTTAAACATGTTAGAAGAAATCGGTTCTGTTGACCGTATCGATGAATATGTAGCAAAAGCTAAAGATAAAGCTGACCCGTTCCGCCTTATGGGCTTTGGCCACCGTGTTTACAAAAACTTTGACCCACGCGCTACAGTAATGCGTCAAACGTGTCATGAAGTTTTAGCTGAGCTTAATATCCAAGATCCATTGCTTGATATTGCAATGAAACTTGAGAAAATCGCGCTAGAAGACCCGTACTTCGTAGAGAAGAAACTTTACCCTAACGTAGATTTCTACTCAGGTATTATCTTAAAAGCGATTGGTATTCCAACAAGCATGTTCACTGTTATTTTTGCAATGGCACGTACTGTTGGTTGGATCACTCACTGGGACGAGATGTTATCTCAACCTGGTCATAAGATAAGCCGCCCTCGTCAGCTTTATACTGGTTACACTGCACGTGACTACGTATCAACTGATAAGCGCTAATCCGCTTTAGTATTGTTTGAATATTTTAAAAGGCCGCTTTGCGGCCTTTTTTATTATTTGTTACTTGAGAATAATAAAAAAGTGTCTACAATTCTCGCCTTAAAATGACTACATTGATGAAGCTAATGACTGTTTTAGAGTTTGACATAAATAAAATTCGAAGTGACTTCCCTACCTTAAATCAAACTATAAACGGCTACCCGCTTGTTTATTTAGACTCAGCTGCAACCTCGCAAAAGCCTCAATCAGTTATTAATGCAATTACTGAGTTTTACACTTCTCAAAACGCAAATGTACACCGTGGCCGTCACTCGCTCAGCGAACAAGCTACTAATTTATACGAGCAAGCACGAGATAAAATGGCTCAGTATTTTAATGTGTTCAGCCACGAGATTGTTTGGACAAAAGGCGCTACAGAGGCAATAAACTTGGTCGCTAACGGCTTAAAAAAGCGTTTAGATAAAAGTCATACCATAATGATATCTCCACTTGAGCATCATGCAAACATAGTGCCTTGGCAAATAGTGAGTCAACAAACAGGTGCTAAATTAGTATCGCTGCCGCTTAATAAAAACGGCACACTAAACACACAAGAATGCTGTGAATTTATAAAAGAAACAGAACCTGCCTTATTAGCTATTACACAAGCATCGAACACACTCGGTAATATCACTGATTTAAAGCCACTAATTGTAGCTGCAAAAGAGGTGAATTCACTTGTTTTAGTCGATGGTGCGCAAGGTGCACTGCATTTAAAACCTGATTTACGGGAATTAAACTGTGATTTTTATGTCTGCTCAAGCCATAAAATGCTTGGTCCAACAGGCTTAGGTGTACTTTATGGTCGATATGAGGAATTAAACGCCTTAGATATATATCAATCAGGCGGTGAAATGATCGATAAAGTATATTTAACCCACAGTACTTATCGCCCAGCACCTGCAAAATTTGAAACCGGCACACCGAATATTTCCGGCGTTTTAGGCTTTAGTGCTGCATTAGACTATTTAAATGAATTAGACCACGGTAAAATTCAGCGCTACGAGCAAAAATTATTTAATTATGCAGCAAAAAAATTGGTAATGATTGAGGGTATTACAATATATAGCAACCTAACTGACAATATTGGTACGCTCTGCTTTAACTTTAAAAATGAGCATCCTTACGATTTGGCAACTTTACTTGACGGATATGGGGTTGCAGTAAGGAGCGGACACCATTGTACACAACCTTTAATGGCACATTTAGGCGTTAATGGAACAGTTAGAGCTAGTTTAACCTTTTACAATACCTTTGAAGATGTAGATATATTTATCCATTCGCTTAAAAAATGTATCGCTTTATTGGATTAAACGTCACTTTAATAGAATTAATTAGGATAACTCATGACAAATACGTTTAAAAAAGTCACTGAATCTATAAAAAATGCACCCGCTTGGCAGCAAAAATATCGTGAAATAATGCTGTTGGGTAAAACATTACCTATATTACCAGAATCGCTGAAAATTGATGATGCCCTTGTACCAGGCTGCGAAAGTAAAGTGTGGATGTTTGTAGAGTTTGATTTAACAGAGAGCTCTTTAGTCGTTATAGGTGACTCAGATACACGTATTGTAAAAGGCTTACTAGCCTTAATATTAGCGCTGTATAACGGTTTAACACCAGAGCAGGTAATTAAAATTGATGCGTATGAAGAGTTTGAAAAATTAGGCTTAATTAGTCACTTAAGCCCTTCTCGTGGCAATGGAATTAAAGCCATGATTGAAAAAATAAAAACCATGGCACAACAAAAAGTGCTCTAAGCTCTATCACAATCAAGCGTTGTAAGTAGACGCTGCTTTTTATCCAAATATTTTCGAACAGCTTTTGCCGCAACAAAAAAGCCGAAGCTTCCTGTGATCATAGTCACAGATCCAAAACCATTATTACAGTCCATATTCATCGAGCCATCAGCACTTTGCTTAGCATGACATACACTGCCATCGCTTCCTGGGTAAACCAATTGCTCTGTTGAGTAAACACAATCAATATTGAACTTACGCTTAGGGTTATTACTAAAATTATACTGCTTGCGCAAAATATAGCGCACTTTTGCAAGTAATGGGTCTTGCGTAGTTTTAGCTACATCACCAAAAGTTATTTGGCTAGGATCAGTTTGCCCGCCAGCACCACCGGTTGTAATTATAGGGAGTTTATTACGTTTACAATGCGCTATTAATGCCGCCTTTTCTTTAACTGCATCAATACAATCAATCACATAATCAAAACCTTGAATATGTTCTTGAATATTATCAAGTGTAATAAAATCATCTATTACACTAATTTGGCATTCTGGGTTAATAAGCTCGCAGCGCGCTTTCATTGCATCGACTTTAGCTTGACCAATAGTGCCCGTTAACGCATGAATTTGCCTATTTACGTTAGTGGCGCAAATATCATCCAAATCAATCAATGTTATTTTACCAACACCAGTACGCGCGAGCGCTTCAGCCGCCCAGCTTCCTACACCACCAATACCTACTACACAAAAGTGTGCTTCTTGAAGCCAATCAAACTGTTGATGACCATATAGACGTTTGATCCCGCCAAAACGTATATCTGTAACTTTTTCGCTCATTTACCAATCCAGTTGCCATGGCGATTGCCATGCTTGAAAATCTTGATGTTTAATTAACGCCAAATACTCATCACCACTATCGGGTAATAAAGTTAGCTGTATTTGTTCACCTTGCCATAAAAAGCTTAACGCATATGCATGTAAATAGGTACGATTTGAAGGCGTGCCTGAATACATTGCATCGCCAAAAATAGCTGCGCCCACACTTTTTAGTGCCACTCTTAATTGATGCGTCTTTCCTGAATAAGGTTTTAAAATATACCCTCTAAATCCTGGCTTATAACTCAGAGAATAGAATCGGGTGATTGCAGGGTTAAGTGTACTCGTTAGTAACTTAAATGAGCCACGGCGAGATTTAGCCATATCGCCTTTTATCCACCCTTGCTTCTTTTTAGGTTTAGCATCACTAATCGCTAAATAAAATTTATTAATCGCATGCTCAGTAAACATAACAGTAAAGGCGGCTGCAGAGGCTTTGTTTCTTGCTAAAATAATAAGCCCTGATGTCACTTTATCTAAACGATGAACGGCATAAAGCTTTTGCGATAATTGTTGTTCGGCTAACACAACAAAACCAGGCCCCTCTTCTGAATGAAAATTAAGACCTGCTGGCTTTTCTAAAATATAAAAATCGTTATGTGTATAAACAACGTTTAATATCTTACTTACTTGCTCACTCACACGTTTTTACTTTTAATATACGCTATCACTTTAGCTAAGTCATCGGGCGTATCGACACCTGCATGGGGAGCTATTTGAGCTTGTTCTATTTTGATTTTATAACCATGATACAAGACACGTAACTGCTCAAGCGATTCAAGCAATTCAAGTGGTGATACACTCAGTTCTATATATTGTTTAATAAAACCCGCTCTGTACGCATAAATACCTACATGGCGTTGGAACGGTGATAAATTAAGAGCCGTGCTATCATCCATCATTGTATTTCTATCAAACGGTATACTTGCACGAGAGAAATACAGGGCATTTTTATTTATATCACTCACCACTTTAACGGCATTAGGATTAAATACTTCATCACGCTCTTCAATAGCAACACTTAACGTTGCCATTGGTGCTGTTGAATCACTTAATAGTGCAGCAACTTGAGATACGTTTTCTGGTGCAAGTAATGGCTCATCGCCTTGTACGTTAACCACAATTGTATCGTTATCAAGTTCAAGTAAATCAACTACTTCTGCTAACCGTTCAGTGCCAGACTGGTGATCTTCGCGAGTCATTACTACGTCGCTAGTAAATAAACTTACTGCATCAAATACTTTTTGATGATCGGTTGCTACAATAACTTTGCTAGCCCCTGATAAACATGCTTTTTCGTAAACATGTTGAACCATTGGCTTACCGCATATATCGGCAAGTGGTTTTCCTGGTAGTCGGGTTGATGCAAAACGCGCAGGTATAACAACTACGAATTCCACTTTTCAACCTCTTCTAAAGATAACTCACGCGCTTCATTTTCAAGTAATACTGGAATATCATCTTTTACAGGATAAGCAAGTTTAGCTGCCGTGCTAATTAGTTCGTTATTTTCTCTATCAAAACGTAATTTACCCTTGCCTACTGGGCAAGCAATTATCTCGAGTAGTTTTGTATCAAAGGCCATTGAGTATTCCTTTTTCTTTTAATAATGAATTTAGTTTATTTATAACGCTATCGGTAGGTTGTGCATCTACTGGTAAATAATACCAATTAGGTTTGGCAAAGGACTCACATTTAACGGCGTCTTTTTCCGTCATTATAATGTAATCATCGCCAAACTGGACAAAATCATCGGCTGTATAAGCATAATGATCTTTAAAATGATGAGTCGATAATAACGTAATGCCTTGTGCTTCAAGTGAGTTTTCAAACCGTTTAGGATTACCAATTGCACTTATTGCATGTGCATGAGTCACTGTGTGTTTTACATCATCACTTGAATTAACTAATCGTAAGTTACTTACTTTTAGCGTGTAGCTATTATTAGCCTCACCACCATTTTCAATTACTATATCCACATTTTGTAAGCGTTTAGTTGTTTCGCGAAGTGGCCCTGCAGGCATAACAAAGCCATTACCAAAACGGCGTTCACTATCAACAATACAACACTCAATGCTACGTGGCATTTTATAATGCTGCATTCCATCATCAGAAATAATGACATCTAGCGTATAGTTATTTTCTAATAAATCGATATTGTGTTGTCTATTAGGACCAACCGCTATTGGGCATTTTAAACGGTGGTATAAAAGTACAGGCTCATCTCCAGCCTGTTGGGCGTTAACAACTGAAGTGACTAACAGCGGGTAATTATCTGATTGCCCACCGTAGCCTCTACTAATAATACCCACTGATAAACCTTGCCCGGTCAAATACTCATACAACCACAAAACAAAAGGGGTTTTACCATTGCCGCCTACACTTATATTGCCGACTACAATAACAGGCGTTTTACACTCAAACGCTTTAATTATTTTAGCGCTGTACAAGCATTTTCGAAATGTCGATACAATCCAAAACAGAGCACTCAATGGTAATAACAATAAAGTAATTAGACCAAATGGTTTATACCAACTTTGTTCTATTTTGCTCACGCCTGATCACCAAACTGCATTTTGCAAAGGGCTGAATACGTACCGTCATTTGCTAATAAGCTATTGTGATCGCCACTTTCTATTACACGACCGTTATCAATAACATAAATTCGATCACTGTTTTCAATAGTAGATAAGCGATGCGCAATAACAATTGAGGTTTTGTCTTTCATTAGCGTTTCTAACGCTTGCTGAATAAGCTTTTCAGACTCTGTATCAAGTGCTGATGTTGCTTCATCTAAAATCAAAATAGGTGCATCTTTTAATATTGCACGCGCTATAGCTATTCGCTGGCGTTGACCACCAGAAAGCATTACGCCATTTTCACCTACCATGGTGTTTAATTGTTCTGGAAGATCTTTAACAAACTCCCAAACATGCGCTTGTTTTGCTACTTGTACTAATTCGTCATTAGTTACATCATGCTTTATGCCATAACAAATATTGTTGGCAATCGTATCGTTAAATAACACGACTTGCTGAGAAACCAAAGCAAATTGGCGACGCAAATCTGTTAATTTATAATCCTTCAGGGCTATGCCATCAAGTAATATTTCACTCGGCAGATCTAAATCATAGTAACGTGGTAATAAATTAGAAATAGTTGATTTACCCGAGCCTGAGCGCCCTACTAAGGCAATACTTTCACCCGCTTTAATCGTTAGCGACAAATCGTTTAATACGGCTTCATCTTTAGTTGGGTACTTAAAGGTTACATTTTTAACTTCAATTAACCCTTTCACTTTATCAACAGCGACTGTGCCATTATCTTTCTCTACATTTTCATCAAGTATTAAAAATATACTTTGAGATGCAGAAATGCCACGTTGCATATCGCTATTAACATTAGCCAATTGTTTAAGTGGGCGCAGCAACATCATCATTGATGATATCAGAACCACAAAATCCCCAGAGCTTATAGTATCAATCATAGAAGGCATCGATACCACCCATAAAATAACAGCCATAGCACTTGCGGCGAGTATTTGAATAATGGATACACTTAAGGCTTTTGTCGCATCCATTTTAATGCGCTGCTGACGGTTATGATTATTAATTTTAGAAAATTTATTTATTTCTTGCTCTTGTCCACCAAACCCGTGAATTACTTTATGTCCGCTAAGCATTTGTTCAGAGCTACGTGTAACCTGCCCCATAGCTGATTGGATACTTTTAGAAATATGGCGAAAACGTTTCGATACAACCGCTACAATAATAGCGACGAGAGGGATGATGACTAGAAATATAAGTGAGAGCTTCCAACTGGTATAAAACATTACACCAAGTAAAAAGACGACAAAGGCCCCTTCACGTACAACAATAAGTAGCGCTTTAGTTATTGCTTGTTGAACTTGCTCTGTGTCAAAAGTGATTTTTGAAATTAAATCGCCCGTAGAGTTTTTGTCATGAAAAGAAACGGGCAAATGCAATATGTGCTCAAATAACTCTTGGCGTAAAGATCGTACAACTTGTGAACCTACATAGCTTAAACAATACGATGACATAAAATTAAAAATACCACGCCCAATCACCAGTGCAATAACAACAAATGGAGCATACTTTAATACATCGCTGTTTCGTTGGTTCAAACCTTCATCAATAAATGGTTTCATTAATTGAATAAATAGCGCGTCCATTCCTGAATAGCCAATCATTCCTATAATAGCGACGAAGGCTACACTCTTATATGCACCGACGTAAGAAATTAACCGTTTATAAATTTGTGTAGTACTTTGATCCATAACACTCTCTTCATACAATTACAGACTCTATTGTATCCTTAGGGACACTAAAACAAAACGTCAATTTTTGATAAACCAGTAACTTTCATCCTCTCGAGCCGCTTTTACTCGAACATTATCATTGTAAAATTCAATACTTATTTGTCCTTGTTGACCTGTCACATATTGAGTTGCATTTATTTTGTCGTAACGATCAACAACCTCCTCCTTCGGGAAGTGCCATTGTCCTTTGTAAGCACTAGAATGAACAACAATTTTAGGATTTACAGCACTTATAAACTCATTACTAGACGATGTATCGCTACCATGATGTGGGCTTAGCATAACGGTACTTTTTAAAAAATAGTTCTCTTGCAATAATTGCAACTCTCGTTGTTTAGATATATCACCCGTTAATAAAACACTGTGGGTTTTATCAGCAACACGAATAACGCATGAATCATCATTCTCATTTTTGAAGTTTAACGTTTTAAAGCTTTCAATTTGAAGGCCAAAAATATCTATTTTGGTTACTTTGCAAGTGTCTTGTAAGTTATGGGGATGAAATGTGGTAAAACGAGTTTCGTAGCCTGCTTTTATAAAATGATCTACACCGCCCGCATGATCGTTATCTTCATGACTTAAAATAGCTGTTGATACAGTAAGATTGTTTGACTCAATAAAGGGCAGTAAAATACTACGGGTACGACTAAAACGATTGAAATAACTAGGCCCAAAATCATAAATTAGTGCATGTTTATCTTTTTCTATTAGCACCATTAATCCATGTCCTACATCAAAAACATGTAATTGCCATTTTGGCTTATCCACTATTAAGTAGTTAAACAATATGACACTTAATGGGACACCTGCTAGCCATTTATATGGTACTAAATAAAAAATCGAAATAGTAATGTATGAAAAAACAACAACAATAGCGTCAATATTACCTATATTTAACCAACGAATATAACTAGGTATTTTCAATAGCCATTCAAATAAATAACTTAAGCCTTCATCAAAAACACTAATAATCATGCCTATATCAAGTAAGCTGCTAATAAATGTGATAATAATTAGACAAGGCATAACGACTAAAGAAAGTAATGGGATAGCAATTAAGTTCAGTACTAAACCAACTAAGCTCACGCCATTAAAGAAGTATAATGAAACTGGTAATAAACCAATAAATAAAGCAATTTGAACGACAGTTAATGCAACGACCTTATTTAGAAATGATGTATTAAAAACCGGTATTTGCTTAACAACTAGAAATATAATAACCACAGCAATAAACGAGAAATACAGCCCAGCGTTTAATACATTAAAAGGATTAACTATAAGCAGAATAACAAGTGCATATAAAATACTTCGCCAACGTAATGGTTGTTTTGCCAAAAAGTAGAGTGCTAAATAACACCCAAGCATGATTAAGGCGCGTGTAGCTGAAACTAAAAAGTCACTCAAATATACATAGATAAACGATCCAATAAAGCCAACTAGACTATAAATAACAGACAGGTTTTTAGTCTGCTTACCAGCGTATTTTATTTGTTTAAATAAAAATCGCGTAATTACATAGCAAAAACCAAATATTAACCCGATGTGTAATCCGGATATTGCCAGTAAATGGCTCAACCCCAATGATTGCATTAATTGTTTATCTGTAAAGCTCATTAACGACTTATCACCCGTTAATAGTGCATAATATAGCCATCTAAGTTTTGTATTACTGTAAGTCCTTTTTATATATTCCCTATAATTTATAAGGTGGTTGTGTTTTTTATTACGCGCAACAATAAGTTCTTTATTGAGTATTTTTCCTTTAAAAAATATTCGTTGTGTAAAAGCATATCTCTCGTTATCAAATACATTAAAATTTTTAGTACTTCGAAAGTTTTTTATAGCTATTGTTGCTTTAAAAGTATCACCAACAAAAAGTATTTGTTCAGAATTCACACTTAGCATTGCACTCGGTGCCCTAAAATATGCGTATTGAGCAGTATCAAATTCTATTATTTTTACTCTTATGTATTGAGGTTGCTTATTTGAAATTATATCTTCGACAATTAGATCAGCTGCATATGCATACTTTTCATCCTGTTTTGGGCTTTCAAAATTATAAAAAGTATAATAATGCAGTGATACACAACAAATAGCGCAAATAAAGCCTAACAATACATTTAAAAACGGCTTAAAATACAAACTCACAATAAGGACTGATATTGTGAATATTATAAATTCGAGAGTTTGATAATAAAATACGGTTGCGATACAGCCAATTACAAACCCAAGACTTATCCACACTGATGTAAATGGTTGCTTTAAATGGCTAAAAAAACGATCCAAAGATTTTTACCTGATCCAAATAAAATTAGACATCATAAATATCTAAGAATTTTTGGGCACCTTTTGCAAGATGCAAATCTTTGGCACTTAAATAGACGGTCCGCTCGAGGAGCATTTGCTGTTGGGCTATTTTTTGCTTTCATCCCTGTTCCCTTTCAAATGGTCTTAGCCGCAGCTGGAGCTATAGTATTTAGAGTTAACTTACCTATTTCGGTTGCTTTAGTTTGGCTTACAAATCCATTAACTATGCCCCCTATATTCTACGGTTCGTATTTAGTTGGTACATTAATTTTAAACCAGCCAGAGCAACACTTTGCCTTTGAACCTAGCTGGGCTTGGTTTCTAGAAAGTATAGAAACCATTGGACCCGCTTTTTTAATTGGCTCATTGGTATGCGCCTCTATCGCGAGCATAATTGCTTACTTTAGTATAGATATTATTTGGCGACGTTCGGTAGTCAAAGCGTGGGCAACACGCAACAAATAACCAAATATTTATAAGCTCTAATTACTATAGACGAAAAAAATCCCAACTTAATGAAGTTGGGATTTTTTTATGCGAATCACTTTAGTTAATTAAAAACGGAATATACGTCTTATGCCAACTAAGGGGAGTAATAATAATGTGAACCAAGGAAAGCTCGCAGAGTTACGTTCATAAACTTCTGCTTCAGGAGGTGCACAGTTTTCAACTTCACCATTAGCAATAGGAGTTAACTTTACTGCAACTGCGACACTTTCAAATTCAATATTGCCTTCAATATCAGTAACAATTCCACCTAACGAATCACGTTTTTCAACTGTTTTGGTTGCTACACCAAAAATCTCATTATTTTCGTTAATTACTTTAGCTTCAGCCATTGTATAAGCATAATTTGTCTCACCATCAGTTTCATAGCATGGTAATAAGTCATTTAGGTTGGTTATTTTATCTTCGCCAATCTTATATACAAATGCCTCTTTACGACGTGAGCTATCTGAAACACCTACCTCACCTTCCCCAACAATATAACCTTGGCTATTTATATCATTACCATAAGAACTTGAACTAGAAAAATAGTCAGTAGGAAATACCGTATTGCCTGTTGCTATATCATGATAAAAAAACTTATTTCGAAGTGTTCCTTCAATTCGTTTAATAGCATAACCCGTAATAACATCATTATTACTTATTGCTAATGCTTTACCGCCTTGCCAATCATCTTCTTGATTTATAAAATCAACTACCGCACCATCTTTATAATAAACGGGCATGGTTAATATAATGTCATCATCTTTGTAGTATCGCGTATGCGATGAACCTATAGCAACACCATTACTATTAACCGCAAGTGCAGTACTTATAAATGCATCATCTTCAGTTTCACCTTCATCAGGTGTCAGTGCTAAACCAAGTTCTTCGACAGAAGTAATATTTAACGATTCATCAAGTTCCCATTTAACAGCACGCTTATTAAATAAGCCTCGTGAAAAATTAGAATTTAATAAATTAACACATACTGATATAGGTTCATCTTCATTATCACACCCATCATCAATATCATCTTGTATTTCAACTGGTATACTAGTTGAAACGTTACCTACTACAGTATAACCACTATTTGTTTTAATAATGTCGTTAGCGCGGCTTGTGCCGCCATATTCATTGAATTCAGGTTCTAACTCAACACTTATACTGCCATCAGCACTTATTACAATCCCACGCTCTATAAATTCATGAGTGAACCATGTTTCAGCTTCGTCATCTCCATCAGGAGTGAATAAAACTTTATCGTAGGGTGCACTGCCCCAACCAACTGAAACACCATCTTCGCTAACAGCATTATACAAATTCGTAGTAGAGCGCGTTAATCCATCGTAATCAACTGAAGCTATATCAAATAAAGGCTGCTCTGTTAAAGTAGAATCATTAAAATTAACGCCTATTAATGAACTTATTTTCTGATACTCAAAATTTGTAGAAATCGATGATAAAAAGCTAATCATAAAACTATGAGCGTCAGAGTTAGTCGCAACAGCATCATTGTTTTCGATATCATCAAGCGTAAAGGTAATTACTTTATCGCTTAACTCAAATGCATCTTCTGTATTACTGTAACTATTCTTGATAATACTTTCTGAAAAATCTATATAGCTTGTATCAATTGGTAAATTATATAAACCATTAGCGACACCAATAATATGGCCGCTTTCACTAACATCGGTAACGTAAGAGTGTTTAGCGTTTTCAGAAGACCCTAACTCAGTTAATTGATATGTCGCACTTATTGCTGAAGTGCTTAATGTCGCTAAAATACTGGCAGCGAGTAATTTATATTTCATTTTAGTCCTTACTACTGATTCTGTAATTCTTCAAGTTCTTCCCAGCGCTCAAGGGCAGCTTCAAGGTCAGACTCAAGTTGTGCTAAATGGTTCAATGCTTTAGTTGTTACATCACTCTCTTGTTTAAAAAAGTCTGCGTCACTCACTACAGCTTGTTGAGCTTCAATTTCAGCTTCTAGTTTTTCCATTTTATTCGGTAGTTGCTCTAATTCAAGTTTTAATTTGTAAGAGAGTTTATTTGTCTTAGCTGCAGGTTTGGCAGCTGGAGTTACTACTTTTTCAACTTTTTTTACTGGTTGTTGCTGAATTTTTTTCTTGTTCAGCTAAGTAACTAACATAGGCTTCATAGTCGCTATAACCACCAACGATATCTGTTACTTTACCATTGCCTTCAAATGCCCATACACTAGAACATGTATTATCAATAAATTCTCGGTCATGGCTTACAATCAGCACTGTACCTTGGTATTGATTAATAATGTCCTCGAGTAACTCTAACGTTTCAATATCCAAGTCATTCGTTGGCTCATCAAGAACAAGTATATTAGATGGTTTTAAAAACAGTTTAGCTAATAGCAGTCTATTTTTTTCACCACCAGAGAGTGCTTTAACCGGTGTACGAGCGCGTGCTGGCGGGAATAAAAAGTCTTGCAAATAACCTAAAACATGACGTGAACGACCGCCCATCATCACTTCTTGTTTACCTTCGGCAACGTTATCTTGAACTGTTGCTTCTTCGTCAAGTTTTTCACGGTACTGATCAAAGTAAGCAAATTCTAAATTAACACCTTGCTTAGTTATGCCGCTATCTGGTTCTAAATCACCAAACATTAGTTTTAATAGTGTTGTTTTACCAATACCATTTGGACCTACTAAGCCGATTCTGTCACCACGCATAACAAGTGTCGAAAAATCATCAGCAATAACTTTGTCTTTAAATGCATGGCAAAGGTGCTGAGCTTCAAATACTAATTTACCAGAGCGGTCTGCTGTTTCAATATTAAAGTCAGTTTTACCAACTTGATCAACACGTTGTTTACGCTCATTACGTAGCTGCTTTAACTCTCTAACACGCCCTTCGTTACGTGTTCTACGCGCTTTAACACCTTGGCGGATCCACGTTTCTTCTTCTGCTAAACGCTTATCAAATAATGCATTTTGCGCTTCTTCTACTTTTAAATCATGCGCTTTTTGCTCTAGATAAGTCGCGTAATCACCTGGGTACGAAATAAGTTTACCGCGATCTAAATCTAAAATACGCGTAGCAACAGCACGAATAAACGCACGGTCATGCGATATAAATACAATACCGCCTTTAAATTCTTTTAAAAACTGCTCAAGCCACATAACACTTGCCATGTCTAAGTGGTTTGTTGGCTCATCAAGAAGTAATAAATCAGGCTCACTAACAAGTGCACGAGCAAGTGCCACCTTACGTAACCAACCACCTGAAAGAGACTCAAGTTTAGCGTCTGGTGTTAACTCTAATTGAGTTAATACTAATTGAATTCGGCTATCAAAGCGCCAGCCATCCGCAGCTTCTAATTGGTTTGATAAACGCTCAAGTTTGTTTAATAACTTATCATTACACTCTGTTTGTAACTCATTACTTACATGGTGAAAATCAATGAGTAAATTAGCAATTTCTGGCATACCTTGCGCAACGTAATCAAATACTGTTCCACTTGCACCTTTTGGTGGATCTTGCTCTAAGCGTGAAATTCGTATTCCGCCAAGCTGATTTATTTCACCATCATCTAAAACAACTTGGCCATCAAGTACTTTTAATAACGTTGATTTACCCGCGCCATTTCGGCCAACCACACACACTCTTTCGCCACTTTCTATAACCGCATCTGCTTTGTTAAGCAAAGCATGTGTACCAAAAGCAAGTTGTGCTTTTAAAATTCTAATTAAATCCATAGTTCTTATTTGCTCTTATTCTGCTTGTGCTAAAAATTCGCGCACAGAGTGTAAAGTAAAAGGCCAATATAATTTCTCGCCTTTTTCACTTTTTAATACAGGAATAGTAATTTGATACTCAGCAATAAGCTGCTCATCAGTCATAATATCGATTAGTAATAACTCACTGTTGTCATTTAGTACATCAGTGATAAATTGCTCAGCTTGCTCGCACAAGTGGCAACCATCAGTATGATATAAAATCCATTTAGCCATGCGTAATTAGCCAGCTATTATGGATTTTTTTATTACGTTTGAAGTCTGGTGATAGTGTTTTATCTGAGATATTAACGGCTTTTAAACCTAAACCAATCAGGCCAACTTCATCCATTACAAAACCACGTTTGTTATTAGAGAAAATCAAAGTACCTGATGGACTTAAAATCTTTTTAACCCACGTTAATAATTTAATGTGATCGCTTTGCACATCAAACGCGTCTTTCATACGTTTTGAGTTTGAGAACGTTGGAGGGTCTAAAAATATCAAATCATATTGTGCTGTCGCATGCTCTAACCACTTTAAACAATCTGCTTGTTCAAAACGGTAACGTGTATTACTGATATTGTTTAAATCGAAGTTATCTTGGCCCCATTTTAAATAGGTTTTAGATAAATCAACTGTTGTAATTGCTTTAGCGCCACCAAGTGCAGCATGCACAGAGGCAGTACCTGTGTATGCAAACAAGTTTAAAAAGCGTTTATCTTTTGCATTTTCTTGAATATAACGACGCATTAAACGGTGATCTAAAAATAAACCTGTGTCTAAGTAGTCAAATAAATTAACTTTAAACTTAGCACCAAACTCTTCAACTACCATAGTTCGGTTTTGTTTAGACATGGCCGTATACTGGTCTTCACCCTTTTGCTTTTTACGCACTTTTACAGCAATATTTTCAGGCGAGATATCAAGTTGTTGCGAAGTCAATGTTATTACGTCTTGCAGGCGTTTTTCTGATGTTTTTTCATCAATTTCTTTAGGCGCTGCATATTCAAAAATAACCGCTGAATCACCGTAAATATCTACAGCAACATTGTACTCAGGGATATCCGCTTCATAAACACGATAAGCGTCTACTTTATTTTGTTTAAGCCAGTTTTTTAAGCCTTGCTTATTCTTTTTCAATCTATTTGCGAATGACGTAGAGCCTTCAAAATTAAGCGCTTTTTTATCATCGGTGGTCAAACTTACTTGCTTATCATCTAATTGATATAAGTTGAGTTCAACATCAAGTGGGCCATTTTTAAACTTATAACGCTTAAGACGCACAAGTTTTAAAAGTTTAAATAAGCTCTCGTCCATACCCAGTAAGGCAAGTTTCCAATGATTAAAGTGCTTTTTAAAGCCAACACCTAAATTACGGTGTAAATCAACAAGCTCAGCCATAGAACCAATACGCTCACCATAAGGTAAGTTTGAAATTACCACACCAGGTAACTTAGCAACGGCTGTAAGCTTAGTGGCATCACTTTGCTTAAACTTAATAACATCATCAAGCTCAGCCCGTTTGGCATTATCAATCGCTTTACTTAAAACTTGTTCATCGTAATCGTGGCCAATTAACCACAATTTAGGGTCGGTAATGTTAGCAAGTAACTCTTCTTTAAGTTCTTTAAACTTAGCGGCTCTAAAACTGGGTAAACGTTCAAAAGCAAAGCCTTCACGGAATAATCCCGGCGCTTCGTTTCGTGCCATGCCGGCCGCTTCGATTAAAATAGTACCCGCACCACAACATGGATCGAATAAAGGCTGTTTTACATTATCAAGCCAACCACTTCGCTTAATTAGTGCAGCAGCTAGGTGCTCTTTAATTGGCGCTTTACCTTGGCCTTGACGGTAACCACGTTCAGACAAACGAGGGCCAGAATAGTCAATATACATAGAAACGCCGTAACGATTTAGTCGTGCAACAACACGTACGTTAGCGTCTTGCTTATCAACGTTGGGACGCTGCTCGTATAAATCATTAAAATAATCAACAATCGCATCTTTTATTACAAGACCAGAAAATTGTGTGTTTTTTAATGAGTCATTGGTACCGTTGAAGTCGACAGCGAATGTTTGAGTAGGTCCAAACCACTCTTGCCAAGGTTGCGATCGCGCAAAATTATACAGGCTATTTTTGTCATCTACGCCTTCTTTTTCTTCAATAAGCATAAGCACACGCGTTGCAAAACGACTTGATAAACAAACCTTTTGCGCCAGTAATGAGTCAGCCTCAAAACGAACAGAACCAACAGTTTGCTTAGACACAGTTGCGCCAAGCTCTGTTAATTCATCAACCAATAAATTTTCGATTCCGATAGAAGTAAGTGCGATAAATTGCAAAGTAATAACCCTTAATAGCTAATTGCGCAGGATTATAACATAGGTTGAGTGACATACACGCCATAAAGACACGCTTAAAAACTTAAATTTGATGAGGGTCTGTTGAACTTTCAAGGTTAAATTTGCAGCAGTCTGTTTGGTATTTAGGCAAGGCAGAGCCTATGCAGTGTAGTCATTCCCCATAAATGGGCGATAACGTAGCATTAAAGCCAAACAGGCGCTGCCCAAACGGTTCTTCCTAGGGGCTATTTACTCTTTGTTGCCTAAGTGGGTGTAGGTAAGGGGCGTGAGCAGGACGCGGAAGCTTTGCTCGGTTTTACTTATTCTTACATGGATGTAAGCCAGTATGGTAACGAAGGAGCAGTTACCGAGCCCACTAGGTTACAAATCTCGCGCCGCGATTAAATAGCCCCTAGTTTGAACAAATTTCAATCCGCAAAGATCAGCAGACCTTAGGCGGTTTGACTTTGGTATTGCTGATTTAGGATGGGGTGGACTCGATTATTCAAAATACGGATTACTTCAAATTGTGCTAAAGATAAGTTTTCGTCCAATTTAAATGTTTCACTTAGATTCAAACAAATAGATGCATCAGAGCAGTGCTCTACAATTAAGAAATCACCCGATTGCGCTTTAGATGTTAATTTTACTATTGCCTCTACGCTTGGCTCTGTCCCGGTGTATTCTTCAAAAAACCAACTTTTTGCTAAAACGGGCTTTAAGTGATACTTAACAGCGGTCGCATTTAGCGATATTTGACAAACTTGAGCCGCAGTCCACAATTCAAATCCATCAAGGTAATTATAAACTTGCTCGTAAAATGCCGCATCTTCGAGGCTAAAGCGTGGATTCTTAAAAACAGAATCCGTTAACTGTCTTAACTTATAAGGCGTACATAATTGCATATCGTCATTTAAATCAAGTAATAAACGGTTTTTATCAGGACAAGCAATCCACTGCCATTGCTTTGATGCTTGTAACATTTACTCCTCCTTGGGTTTATTAAAATAATTAGACGTTGCTTAGAGTATAACGGCTTCTGACCATTTTTAAAATGCTTGCTTAGAACATTTATCGAACGATCAAAAGCTTAGATAACTGATCCTTATAAGCCGTTAACGATCGTCTTTACCAATTGTGGACCTTTGTAGATGAACCCAGTATAAACTTGAACTAAATTTGCGCCTGCATCTAACTTTTCTTTTGCAGATGTAGCATCGTCAATACCGCCTACTCCGATGATTGGCAACTTACCTTGTGTTAAACGCTTTAATTCGCTTACGACCTCTGTAGAGCGCATTCTAACAGGGTGACCTGACAAACCGCCGGCCTCTTCTGCATATTGCTGCCCCATAACTGCAGCTCGTTCAAGTGTAGTGTTAGTTGCAATCACACCATCAATTTTATTATTTAAAAGTGACTCACTTACTTGCTCTATTTGTATTTGATCCAGATCCGGCGCAATTTTTATCAGCATCGGAACTTGCTTATTGTGTTTAGCTGCTAGATCAAGTTGCTCGCTTTTAAGGCTTTGCAGTAAATCATCAAGCGCTGCACCATATTGTAAATCACGAAGTCCAGGGGTATTTGGTGATGAAATATTTACCGTAATGTATGAGGCATGCTCAAATACTTTACGCATACAGTAAATGTAGTCATCTTTACCTTGCTCATTAGGTGTATCTTTATTTTTACCAATATTGATACCGAGTATCCCACTGTACTTTGCCGCTTTTACGTTAGCGATTAAGTTATCAACGCCTTTATTATTAAACCCCATGCGATTAATAATTGCATTTGACTCTGGCAACCTAAAAATACGAGGTTTATCATTACCCACTTGAGGGCGCGGTGTAACCGTACCGACTTCGATAAAACCAAAGCCCATTTGGCTAAATGCATCTATACATTCAGCATTTTTATCAAGCCCTGCAGCAAGCCCAACTGGGTTTTTGAATTCAAGGCCTAAAAAATTAACTGGTTTGTCTGCAATACTTTGCGACCAAGCGGCACTTAACGGTGTGTTAGCGAAGCGACGTAGGTTACTTAGAGCAAACTCATGCGCCCACTCCGCATCACGGGTAAACATAAAACGGCGAGCTAAATCGTAAAACATGAATATAATCCTCTATTAAAATACAGACAAAAAAATACCTCAGACAAGGCTGAGGTATTGTATAACAAAATAATCAATTCATTTATTTTTTGTGAAATAAAAACAAATGAAAGGCTAAATTATTTTCCTGAAGTATTACAATTATGGCTCAATAACATTAATTCACGAAGTGCTACAGAGAACTTAGCAAAATCATGACTTTGTGAAGTTTTAAATTCAGCCAACATCTGTTTCCAACGAAGTAATAATAACTCTTGGTTATCCATCCATTCATCTATTTGACTATCAACATCTTTTTCATCAGCTTCAAAGCTATTTAATACTACTTCAGCTAACGTACGTTGTTGCCAATCTAGCTCTTCACGGTAAGAAGAACGAGCAAGCGCTTGCCAATGGTTTGCAACCGGTTGATGGGTAATTTGATCTAAAAACCAATGCAGACCCATTCGCGCACCAAGTTTAAAGTACGTATTAGATACCATTGAGATACCTCGGCCCGAACTATTCGCAATTTCCGCTAAGTCCATTACCGAGAACAAACTTGATAATGCCACAATTCGCTTAGCGATAGCTTCCGGTACACCACTTTCAATTAGCTTATTAGCTTCTTGTACTATGCGATCATTTTCTTTCTCAACGATATAAGTATTTAAGTTTTCACTTAAATCTTTGAATGTTGGTGCAAAATACTCAATTCCTTGCTCAATCGTTTGCGCCTTATTACGATGACGTAAGAACCAACGTGTAGTTCGACGCACAGTACGACGAAGTTGGTAAAGCATCTCAGTTTGTACAGCTGCTGGAATCTTATTATCTAATGCGCTTATAGAAGACCATGTATCGCGCATTTCAAAAATTTCACTGGCAATTGAATAACACATTGCTATTTCAGCTTCGCTTGCGCCAGTTTCTTCATGCATACGTACCATGAAGTTTAAACCCATATCATTAACGATATTGTTAGCAAGTTTAGTTGCAATAATTTCTTTACGAAGTGGATGGTTGTTCATCGCATCGTTAAACTTCTCACGTAATGGCCGTGGAAACGATTTAACGAGCAGCTGGCGGTAATATGGGTTTTCAGTAATTTCATCACTTACTAAAGACTCTTTTAATACCATTTTAGCGTAAGACACGAGCACTGAAAGCTCAGGGCGAGTTAAGTCTTTACCTGCGGCTGCACGTTCTGCCAATTCTTCATCACTAGGAATGAACTCGATAGCACGGTTTAGCTTGCCGTCTTTTTCAAGCGCATGAATAAAACGTATTTTTTCTTTAAGAGTAGACGTGCCCTTCGATTGCGTAATTGAAATCGTATGCGTTTGGCGATAACAATCTTTAAGCACTAATTCAGAGACTTCATCAGTCATTGAATAAAGTAGCTCATCACGTTGTTTACGGGTTAAATCACCTTCCGCAACTAAGCCATTAAGTAAAATTTTAATGTTAACTTCGTTATCAGAACACGCAACACCCCCTACGTTATCGATAAAGTCAGTGTTGACACGCCCGCCTTTTGCTGCAAACTCTATACGGCCAAGTTGAGTTGCGCCTAAGTTACCGCCCTCACCTATAATTTTTGCACCCAACTCATTACCATTAATGCGAAGTGCATCGTTTGCACGATCTCCAACATCTGCATCAGTTTCTTTAGAGTTTTTAATGTACGTTCCGATACCGCCATTCCACAGTAAATCGAAGTTCATCATTAATGATGCTTTCATTAATTCGTTTGGTGTCATACTTGCTTTTTTAGTGCCAAGCATTTTTTTCATTTCAGGGCTTAATGTTATTGATTTAGCCGCGCGAGAAAAAATACCTCCACCTGCAGAAATAAGGTCTTTGTTATAATCTTCCCAAGATGAGCGCGGCATATTAAATAGACGTTCGCGCTCTGGGTAAGATGTCGCTGCATCTGGGTTAGGATCAATAAAAATGTGCATATGATTAAATGCAACTTGTAAACGAATATGTTTAGACAACAACATACCATTACCAAACACATCCCCTGCCATATCGCCTATGGCGACCACTGTAAAGTCGGTAGTTTGACAATCGATATCCATTTCACGGAAATGACGCTTAACTGATTCCCATGCACCTTTAGCAGTGATACCCATTTTCTTGTGGTCATAACCAACAGAACCACCTGAAGCAAACGCATCACCTAGCCAGAAGTTATATTCATTCGCAATACCATTTGCAATGTCTGAGAAGGTGGCTGTCCCTTTATCAGCCGCAACTACTAAGTAAGCATCATCTTCGTCATGACGAACAACATCTCGAGCTGGCACTATTTCACCACGTTCAATGTTATCTGTAATATCTAATAAGCCGCGAATAAATATTTTATAACATTCTTGGCCTTCTTTTATAAACGCTTCGCGTTCAGTCGGTAGCTGTTTACATACAAAACCACCTTTAGAGCCAACAGGTACAATTACTGTATTTTTAACTTGTTGCGCTTTTACCAGACCAAGGACTTCTGTACGGAAATCTTCACGACGATCAGACCAACGAAGTCCACCACGAGCCACCTTACCATAACGTAAATGCACGCCTTCAACACGTGGGGAGTAAACAAAAATCTCAAATGCAGGAAGTGGCAATGGTACATCAGGAATTAGACTAGGTTGAATCTTAAATGAGACATAAGATTTAAACTGACCTTGTGCATCTTTTTGATAATAATTAGTACGAAGCGTTGCAACAATCATATCAACGTATAAACGTATAATTCGGTCATCATCAAGGTTGGCAACATTTTCAAGTTCTAGGTAAATTTGTGCTATTAATTTCTCAAGTGTTTTAGCACTAGCCGGGGCTTTAATTGAGAACTTTTTAGCGAACAAATTAACTATTTGCGCAGCAATATTTGGGTAATTAGCAAAAGTACTTTCAATATACGTTTGCGAGAACGTAACACCAATTTGACGCATATATTTAGCATAAGCACGTAAAATAGAAGCTTCACGACCTGCTAGGCCACCCATTAAAACTAAACGGTTAAAACCATCGTTTTCTAGACGGTTGCCCCAAACATTTGTTAATGCAGCGCGAAAACGTGCTGAAATTTTATCAAAGTCAGCCATTCCTTTGCTGTCTATTAGCATAGAAAAATCCATGATCCAATTAATACGACCATCACTGGTTTTAACTGAATATGGCGTTTCGCCAACAACACGTAGACCAAAGTTTTCAAGCATTGGCATAACATCAGATAAATGAATTGGCTCATCTTTATGGAATAAGCTTAATCGTACAATATTGCTATTAGCTTCTTCTTGTGGACGATAAAACAACATTTCTAGTTTATTTTCGTCGGTCAATAATTCTAGTTTTTCAATATCTACAACTGCGGCACTGGGAAGCACTTCATCCTTATATGAACGTGCAAACGCATTACAGTATTTACGGTTTAAATCGTTACCGCGTGCTTCACCAGCTGATTCTAAAAGCGCAGACTGCAACTTGTCTTCCCAAGTACGCGCAGCTTCTATTAAATTATTTTCGATGTCTTTCACGTTATATTCAATATTGTTATCGGTCACACGAACAGTGTAATGGGTACGCGCCAGTGTTGACTCAGAAAAGTAAGTAGTAAATTCGACTTTGTTGTCAGAATTAAATGCGTTGCCTAAAATATCTTGCGTTTCACGACGAAGCGCTGTGTTGTAACGTTCTCGAGGAACATAAACCATACATGAGAAAAATCGGCCGTAAGCATCTTTACGAACGAATAAGCGACACATGTCACGCTCTTGTACTTGTAAAACCCCCATGGCAACTTCAAGTAGTTCGTTTTCACGCGCTTGAACTAGCTCGTCGCGGGGATAGGTTTCTAAAATATTTAAAACCGCTTTGTAAGCATGCGTGCCTTTAGCAAAGTCACATATCTCCATGATGCGGTTAATCTTACTCTTTAATACAGGGACATCCGCGGCGCTATTATTATAAAAACTTGAAGAAAACAACCCAATAAAACGGTCTTCGCCAATTACATTCCCTTCATCGTCAAAACGCTTTATACCAACATAGTCAATATAAGCGGGGCGATGTACACGAGAAAGTGAATTGGTTTTTGTTAAAATTAATAAATTACTGCTACGCGCTTCTTGGCGTGCTACTTCTGGTAATTCTGATAATAATCGTGTGTGTTCTTCAGTTGAATTTTTCATCAAGCCAAGGCTAGTGTCCATTTTACCTTTTAATTGGTAATCACCTTGCACAGGGCTTAATTCATATTCGCGATAGCCCATTAGTGTGAAATTATCTTTAACTAACCAATCTAAAAACTCTACCGTTTCGGCAACTTCGTTTTCATTTTTATTGTGGCGACGCTTAGGTAGCTCTTTGGTGACCGCAATTAATTTTTTACGAATAGGCTGCCAATCTTCAACTGCAACGGATACATCAACGAGTACTGATTCTAATTCTTTTTTGAAAGACTCAATTACAGAAGAATCTGTTTGGCGATCAATTTCAATAAAGAAAACCGTTTTAGTCGACGTCGATTCTTGCTCTGCTTTTAAATTAGATAAACCCGATATTTTCGTGTTTTTGTCACGTTGAATTTTAAGTGGGCTATGAAGTAATAAGTGAGAGGCGATATTTTCACGAGTCATGGCCATACGCACTGAATCTACTAAAAAAGGCATATCTTTAGCAATAATTTCAACAATTGTATGCGATGACTGCCAGCCATCTTTAGCCACTTCGGGATTGAAAACGCGGATAACAGCATTATCAGTTGTATTCTTTTCTAGCGAATTCCAAAGGCTTAGTGCAGCGCCATATAAGTCACTATCGTTACGATTAGCCAAATCCTCTTTAGACATGTTGCTGTACAAGGCTTTGGCGAATTTTTCAACGAGTAACACATTATCAGCGTGAACTTTTTTTGGATCAGCTTACAAACATTATCTAGGATAACCGAGGCTTGGCCTTCATTTCGTGTCATTGTATGTTCCTTAATCTATTACTGCCTAGTGGCAGAATATTTGTACAGCCATTTATTAGCGTGGAGTCAGTTAAATTCTAACCCTTTTACAGCTAATAAACAGCCTTTTCGATGAAAACATTTTAAGCTTTTCAGCTATTTGGTCATCTATTCACAAATTATAGATATAAATGGCCATTACTGGCCATTAAGGAGCAAAATTATTCACTTTATTTCTTCTGGTCAGTCCAGAGTAAGCTTCCAATCGCAGGTAATAACAGTACTGCACCTAACATATTTACTAAAAACATGAAGGTAAGTAGTATTCCCATGTCTACTTGAAATTTCAAATCAGAGAAAATCCATGTGCTAACACCAATTGCAAGCGTAATACCCGTAAATAACACGGCACTACCACGTTCAACCAATGCATTGCGATAAGCAACACTCAGTGGCACGTTTTGTTTAAGCTGCCCCATCATTGATGACAGGATATAAATGCCATAATCAACACCAATACCGACTCCTAAAGCAATCACCGGCAATGTAGAAACCGTTAAGCCTATTTCTAGTTGAACCATAAGTGCTTGTGCAAGTGTTGATACAATATAAAGTGGTAATACCACGGCTATTGTTGCTTTTAGGCTTCTGAAACTTAGTAAACATAAAATAATTACTGCACCATAAACGTATATCATCATTGGTATTTGTGCTTCAGATACTGACTCATTTGTTGCAGCCATTACCCCAACTGGCCCAGATGCTAATTTAAAGGCTAATTTATCAGTGCCTTCTTCTATTGAAAATTGTTTAACGTTTTCAATTACGCGGTCAATCGTTTGTGCTTTGTGGTCATCTAAAAAGATAATAACAGGCATAACAGAGCAATCACCATTGAGTAAACCCGTACTCGTTTCTACTCTTGAAGTGGATTGCACTAAACTAGCAGAATTTCGTGGAAGACTTTGCCACTTAAGATTACCTTCGTTATAGCCTGCATTCACTGACTGCGCAACGGAACTCAAACTAACAACTGATTGCACGCCGGCTACATTTTCAACTTTATATTGAAAGCGACTAATACGCTCCATAACATCATGTTCAGTACACGCTGCAGGATAGGCCTCAACAATGACCTTTAAAATGTCAGATGAAATTGTATATTTATCTGATATTAAGAAAGTATCTTGATTATAGCGAGCATCTTGATGAAGGGAAGGTGCTCCGGCATGTAAATCACCTATGCGCATTTTATCTGCTTGCCAATAGCCCAAAGCAAATAACACCAAAGTAAAGCCTATAATCATTTTAGCAACTTTAGGATCGGTTGCTTTAACGAGTATGTCACGAATCGCATCAAGCAGATTTGGTTTATCCGCATCACCTGATTGAATATGCACACTGCCTTCAAATTTCATGTAAGAAGCCCAAACAGGCAATAAAATTAAATTAGTAAATATAATAACCGCAACACCTAAACTGGCTGTTATTGCCAGCTCACGGATAATACCAATATCAATGGTCAATAATGTTAAAAAGCCAACAGTGTCTGATAAAAGTGCAATACCACCTGGAATAAGTAACGTTCTAAAACTTGATTGACAGCAAATCCTAGTACTTTTCCCTTCACCTACTTTTTTGCCTATTGCATTGATCATCTGCACACCATGACTTACGCCAATAGCGAAGACTAAAAATGGCACCAAAATAGACATAGGATCAAGGCCAAAGCCTAAACTCGAAAGTAAACCTAGCTGCCAAATAACAGCAATGATGGAACACGCAATAGGTAAGATCGTTAACTTTAAACTACCACAAAACAGCCAAACCATAATAAAGGTAAAGGCGATAGCAATGGCAAAAAATACGACTACCCCTTTTGCGCCTTCAGCTATATCACCAGCCATTTTTGCAAAGCCAATAATATGAATACTTACTTTGTCTGTACTTAAAGGCTCTCTTAAATCACTTTCTAGCTTTTGTGCAAAAGCTAATGTGTCTAATTTTTGTTGTGTTTGAGGATCTGTTTCTAAAAGTTGAGCCGTTACCATCGCGCACGAATAATCGCTGGCAATCATACGCCCTACAACTTTTGCTTTTTCAATGTTTTCCTTTACTACACCTAAACCACGCGTATCTGCTTTAAAGTTTGCCGGAATAATTGGACCACCTGCAAAGCCATCTTCGACTACTTCAACAAAACGAGCGCTGGGGAGAATATAGAATTTACTAATGGACGGTTTACTCCAGGTATAAAATAAAGCTGATCATGAACCGCTTTTAGCTGAGTAAAAAATTCTGGATTAAATATATTACCACTGTCGTCACAGACTGAAATAAGAATACTGTTTGCACCACCAAACTGCTTTTCATGCTTGGTATACACTTTCATATAATCGTGGTTTAACGGGATATTTTTATTAAACGATGCATCAAGTTGAATTTGCGTTGCTTTAAATACAAGTAAGCACGTTATGAGTGCAAAGCTTATAAGCATGATTAAGCGATGTCTAAAAATCGCTTTTTCTATTAAATCTAAAATCTTATGCATTAAGGGGTCAACTCCTTCACTTTAATGCCATCTTCTGTAGCCATGATTAGGTTATTATTTATAATCACACCATCAAGTATTGCTTTACCATCAGCGAGTTGCTCGTGAGTAAGTAACCCATCTTGTAACTGAAAAATAACTCCACTGTTGGCCAGCATTAACCATTGTTCATTGTTATAATTAATGATGCTGTTAACGGTTGCAGCTTTTACATTTTCTAAATGCTGCCACTCTTGCTCCCCTCGTTGTTTCGTAAATACGTTACCGCGTAGACCTGCAACAACTTCTTGTTGTTCATCTGAATTAAACGCAAAAAAGGAACCAGGGTAAATTTCTTCTAAACGTTCCCAAGTAACACCATTGTCAGAACTTCTGGCCATTAACCCCATTTCACCAACGATTATTAATCCGTTAGTCGTTTTTTCTATACGATTAAAATGCGGTAAAATTGAAGCTGTTTCAGCCTCATAACCTTCAGGATCATTTTCTTTTAAATCGTTTAAGTAATCACGATCATCACTAAAAAGTAGCGAATCTAAAAAGCGTTTTTGCCAATGCTTTCCACCATCTGTGGTGTGGTAAAACATACCATATGCGCCAACGGCAAAGCCTTGTAAATCGTTTTCAAATAAAATATCTAAACACGGTTTATCTAATTCAGGTTTTACTTGTTGTAATTGCCAATTAAGACCACCATCAGTGGTATTAATAATTGTTGCATCGTGGCCACACGCCCATCCATTATTTTCGTTACTAAAATCAACGGCAGTTAAGAGCACTTGAGTTGGAACTAGCTCAGCTTGTTGCCATGAATCACCCGATGTACTTTTAATAACAGTACCGTGTTTACCAACAGCAATTAAGCCATTACCCGTGTTAGTTATATCGGTGAGTAAGGTTTTAGCTGCATTTGTTGCACTGATTGCATTGTTAGGGGCTTCTTGTGCAACACTCGCACCGCTTATTATCAGGCTGGCATATACCAAATACTTCATAAATTTTAATCGCCTTGTACGAGAGAGTTGTTTGTCTTTTTACTAGGGAGTGCGTTGCGCGCTGTAAGACAAACGCGATGAGAAAGGAAAAGGCACTTAACATATTGTTAAGTGCCTAGTTTAATACTATCTACCTGCGCGACGTAAAGCGCTTGAAGTAAATTCGTTATCATTAAATGACTGTGAAAAATCGTACATTTTTTCTTGGTTATCTAAACCAATTGCTAAATAACGACGAGAGTTCAAATCATGGTAAACCTCAAGCGTACTCCACTGTGTAGGTACTTCGTAATAGTTAAGGCCATAAGCCATTGCTACACGATAAAGTTGGTCGCGGTTATCATAAATATCAGTGACCTGTACCTGCCAGCTATCTTCATCAATGTAAAATACACGTTTTTTATAAATATGGCGTGTATCATCTTTCAAGTTAGCTTCAACAACCCATACACGGTGCTTTTCGTAACGCGTATGTTCTGGATTAATATGACCTGGTTTTAAAATGTCATCATATTCAAGTTTGTCACTATGTAGCTTATAGCTATTATACGGGACATATAATTCTTGCTTACCTTTTAAAGTCCAATTGTAACGATTAGGCGAGCCATTAAACATATCAAAGTCATCGGTAGTACGTAAGCTATCCGCTGCAGTACCTGGTGCATCATATGCCACGTTAGGTGCGCGACGAACACGTCGTTGACCTGAGTTATACGTCCAAGCTTGGCGTGGTGTTAATATTTGGTCCATCGTTTCATGAACTAATAACGCTGTACCCGCTAAACGAGCAGGCTCTGTTACTTTTTGTTTAAACTTAAACAAAATGTTTGAGTCTTGTAGCTCAGCTGGTGTTGCGCTTGGGTCTGAATATTTAACTAATAATTGCTCATCAAAGCCAACATAATTGTAAGAACCTGATGCGGTTGGTGCAGCTTGTCCACCAAAACGCTCAATAGATTGGCCACGATAGCGCAATAAGTGATTCCAAATTGCCTCTAAACCAGTTTTAGGGATAGGGAAAGGGATACCAATTGCAGTATTTTTAATCCCGTTACCACCTTCAACTAGCTCTGCCGTTGCTGCAAACTTTTTCGTTGCATCATAAACAAATTGAGGATACGAAGCAGAACGACGTGTTTCGTATACTGGCATTTTGAACGTGTCTGGATACGCTTCAAATAAAGCAATTTGCCCGGGGCTTAAATTTGCTTTGTATTTTTCAATATTACTTTTATCAATAGTGAAAAGCACTTTATCTGTTGAAAACGGGTCAAGATGATGCATACCAGGTTCATAACCTGCTGGCGCAGATGTAATCCCGTTATTCCATGCAGGAATAGAACCATCAGCATTGGCTGATTTTTCTGCACCCATTGGCGTTAAATCTTGGCCTAAGTGAGCAACTTCATCAGCACTTAATTTGGCTAATGCCGCGCTGCTTGCAAACAAGCTACAAAAAGCAGTAGCAATGAGGGTAGGTTTTTTAATCATAGTAATGTTACCCCTAAATAGAATATTTTAAATTGAAAGAAACGTAATCGCGGTCTGAGAATGTATTAACACCACCGCCGCCCCAAAAGGAGTTATAGCTCACATCAAGTGACCATGCATTTTGGTAATTAAAGTTCATGGTAGCACCTAAAGATTTACGGTCTTCAATAAACAAGAACATAGGATCTGGTGTATTACCATTTACGTCATGAGAGAAAACAAAACGTGGTGAAAAGTTAATACCATTGTAGAGATTAAAATAATCACCTTTAGCAATTAAGCGGTAACCCCAAGAAGAAGCGGTTGCAAAAGACTTTTCTTCAGCACCATTTGATAAACCAAGCTGTAGCGTTGAATAATCGGTAGTACCTGGACCCGTAATTGTTCCACTTCGGCCAGTGCCAGATACATTTAAGCGCATTTCATCGTATTCAGGCATATTGTGAATTTTTACAGCGCCCACTTCACCAACAACAGCCCAGCTATCAGCACCTAACGAAGGGCCAAATAAATGGGTCGCAGTGAACTGAATCTGTGATGTATCACGTTCAATATAACCTTGGGCAACTTCACCTGGGCCAACTGAGCTTATAGCATCACCAAAACTCATTTGCGAAATACCCGCAAAATCAGGACGAATACCCGCAACAGCTAACTGTTCAGGCATTGCTGTGTAGAGTAATTCTACGTCATCAATTTGCAGTGGTTCATCTTGACGAAAAGCAAATTCACCGGCAAAGGCTGTTTCGCCTATCGTGGTATTAAAACTTAAACCGTATAATTTGATATCTTCAGGGTAATCGTTTTCCGCTTTAGAGAAAGCAGTTAAATCAGCAACATTATCAGACGTAATTTCTGTTGTCATAATCATTGCTAAATCTTGTGCAATAGCTGCTTGAGTAAAGTTTGATACACGACCAGATATAAGCGGACGACGACTATGATAATTCACATGATACAGTGCAATTTCAGTATCATTAAATTCAGGCAAAAATACACCTAAACGTAAACCGTATTGGCCGCCATCTTCAGGTTCTGTTTTACCGTTACCGCCTTTACCTTTAAGTGCAACTTTAGTGGGGTAAGCAAGGTACATTTGAGCAAGTAAAGCACTGCCTTCAGCACTAGATGGATCAATCCCCTGTGCAGCTGCCGCTAAAGCAAAGTCAGATGTTAGGTTGTTTAGACTATCAGTTAAAAATGCAACATCAATATCAGGGTTAGATGTAAAACCTAACTGAACATTTTGCTGATAACCATTTTCTGCCGCAAAGTCATTAGTAGAAAAGTACGTACCTGCTGCAGGCAAACGCGTTTCTTGCCATTGATACTGATAAAAACCTTCAAGCGTAATATTGTCTGTTATACCCAATGAAGCCCATAACATGCCCACCGGAATGAATGCCTCTTTAAGCTCAGCACCAGGTGCTTTTAAACGATCTATATCTACAGGGTTTACATTAATACCATGAGATATAAGCGTACTTTCGCCCCAGTTAACAACTTGCTGACCTAAACGCACTGATAATGGGTTGTTACCGTCATTTAAATCAAAATCAGCCCAAACAAACGCATCTAATAAACGAATGTCGGCGCAGCTTTGTGCTTTAGTATCTTTATCGTCACATGGGTCAACACCTTGACCTGATGTAGGATTAGCATATGCATGATTGCCATCCATTAAGGCAAAATCATAAAAATACATAAAACGTGTAAACAAACCGTAGTTGTCTTTATTTATTGAAAGGTCGTGTGTACCTTTTAATAATTTAGAAAATGAATCACCACTATCGAAATTCAAATTACCCGCGTCACCATTATTTGAGTAAGAGCCTGGTTGAGCCCACACATCTTGAGATGAATAAACGGTATTACTTAACGCAGGATTGTAACCTGCCCAGTTAAACGCGGGGTTATTACTTTTACCAATTAAGCTAAAGTCTCGGTCTTCTACACGGACACTTTGCCCATATGAAAAGGTTGAATCGAAGGTAATATCAAACCCTCCGGCTTCAAATGTTGCAGCTTGTACATTAGCTGTTGATAAACCAAGGCTAGCGACTGCTAAACCTATAGCGATTTTATTTTTAACAAAAAGCGATCTTCTTATCATTTTTGGTTCCCCCTGTCGCGGGTCATTTTGTGTGATCAAGTTATTGTTTTTAGTGTAATCGTAACGATAGAAGCGAAATGGATAAATTACAAATAGTCGCATTCAATCTGTTATATATTTTCATTCTGGTTGACGTTTACGTATTGGTAAGACGTCGTACCAGATAATTTATACACGTAATTTAACAATAGAACAAATTGAAATTAACAAAAAGACAATATTTTATGATTTTATAACATAAAAACAGCGTACTAAGCCACTCGTTCAATACGAATAAATTTATTTTCAAGGGTTAGTAACATTCTGAAACGCCCTCTTATACCTAAGCTAGTAATAAATGGCCTTAAGTGATTAGCAGAAAAACGCACTGTTTTCCCGCCATCTTCGACAACCTGCAATGAGCTAAAACGACCATGGTAGTAATCCATGCATTCGCTGTAGCTCAATCTTAAATTAAAATAATATTCGATCATTTACTTAAGTGCTTTTTCAACCTTTTCAAATAAATCGGCGCTTAACCCATCTAAATTAGCTAAACGTTCTAGTTGCAGTCTCATTGCTGTTGAACGTGTATTATCGTATCGCTTCCACGACATAAACGGCGTTAGCATACGAGATGCATTTTGAGGGTTTATAGCATTTAATTTAATGAGTAAATCACCTAAGAGCGCGTAACCTTTACCATCAAGGCGATGAAACTGAGACGTATTGAAATGGCTAAAGCTACCTACAAGTGCTCGTACACGATTGGGGTTTGAAAAATCAAAACACGGATGTTCGTAAAGCGCCTTAATATTATCAATTGCATTGTCACCAGTTTGCATCGCTTGCAAAGCAAACCATTTATCCATTACTAATACATCGTGACGCCATTGACTATCAAAGTAGTTTAACAATTCTTCACATAGCTCATGTGACGCTTTAACAGCGGCACTTAGTGCAGCTAAAACATTCGTCATATTTTTTGAGCTTGCAGCATGTTTAATAAAATCAGCAGCGTGCGGGTCATTAGTTTTAGCAAGGTAATGAAGGCATAGCTGCTTTAAAGACCGAATTGCAACGGCGCTTGCATTTACACTGCCATCATCGATTAACGATTCAAAACACGTTATAAACTCGTTAGTTAACTCATCCGCTATTTGCCTTTCAAATTGCTCAGCAATATTGACTATTTCATCTACTGGAATTACTTCAAATTCAGCAGCCAACGTATCAAAACTTGGTAATTTTAATAGCTCTGCAATAAGCGCTAGATCGCCCTGTTTTTCATTAACTAATCCACGAAGCGCATTAATTATCTCATCACTAAGCCCAACACTTTCAACACTGTTTAGATTCGCTTTCATTGCTTTAATAAATAGCTGCTGCTGTGCATCCCAACGAGAAAAGTCACTGCGTGCGAAACGCATAATATGAAGTAGCTCATGTTCATCTGTCTCTTGGTTTAAAATACATGGAGCAGAAAAGTCTTCAAGTAATACTGCAACAGGTTTAGCAGTCATATTATCAAAGTGAAATGTCTGTGATGGTTGAGTTACATTTAGAACGTGGTTAACTTTTTCGCCTTGGTACTCAAGCTCAATACTTTGTCCATTTACATCTAACAGTTCAATTGCAAATGGAATGTGCAAAGGTGCATTACTTTGCTGGTTCAGCGGTGCAAATTGTTCAATTGTTAAACTGTATGTATTTGAATCCAGATCAAAATTTTGAATTGCATTTAAACGAGATGTACCTGCTTGACTATACCAACGTTTAAACTGATCTAAGTTAACGCCTGATGCGTCGTTCATTGCACTTACAAAATCATCACAAGTAACAGCTTGTCCGTCATGGCGCTCAAAATAGAGTGCCATACCTTTTTGAAAGTTTGGCTCGCCTAATAATGTATGCATCATTCGGATTACTTCGGCGCCTTTATCGTACACAGTAACCGTGTAAAAGTTATTCATTTCAATAACTTTTTCTGGACGAATAGGATGAGCCATAGGGCCAGCATCTTCGCTAAACTGGTGTGTGCGCATTACTTTTACAGCGTCAATTCGATTAAGCGCACGAGAGCCTAAGTCACTACTAAACTCTTGATCCCTAAATACAGTTAAACCTTCTTTAAGCGATAACTGAAACCAATCTCTGCACGTTACCCGATTACCTGTCCAGTTATGGAAATACTCATGTCCTACTATAGATTCAATCGTATGATAGTCTTTATCTGTCGCTGTTTCTTGGTTGGCTAAAACACATTTACTATTAAATATGTTTAAACCTTTATTTTCCATTGCACCCATGTTGAAAAAATCAACGGCTACAATCATATAAATATCTAGGTCATATTCTAAATTAAAACGCGCTTCATCCCACTGCATTGCTTTTTTAAGTGAGGCAATAGCATGTGGTGTTTTAGATAAATTACCTTTATCTACAAATAGAGCAAGTTCAACATTTTTACCGTTTTGAGTAATATAGCTGTCTTTTAATACATCAAAATCACCTGCAACCAAAGCAAACAAATAACTTGGCTTTTTAAACGGGTCTTGCCATTTAGCAAAATGACGCCCATCTTGAGTTTCACCACTGTCTACTTGATTACCATTAGATAGGAGCTGAGAAAATTTTGTATCTGCAATTACGGTCACATCAAATGTAGATAAAACATCGGGGCGATCCATGTAATAGGTTATTTTTCTAAACCCCTGCGCCTCACATTGCGTGCAATACGCACCACCTGATAAATATAAACCTTCTAGTGAAGTATTAGTCTCAGGTGATATCTCGGTGACAATACTTAATTGGCAACTATCCGGTAGATTATTAATTATTAGTTGCTCGCCAATAATTTCATAATCCGTTATAGCAACAGTATCAATTGATAAAGAGAGCAGGCGTAAATCAATACCATCAAGCACTAAGGGTGCTTTGTTATCACCTACTCGTGTAAGTGTTAATAAGGAACTTACCTTCGTTGTTAATGGCTGTAAGTCAAATGTTAGCTCAGTGTGGTCAATTAAAAAGTCTGGGGCTTTGTAGTCTTTAAGATATTGTGCTTGAGGTTTACTTGATTCAGTCATAGATGCTCCAAAACAGCTCCTTTAAATTTAAAAGAGCTGTTTAAAATTAGGCCGATTGTTTTGGTTTGATACGTAAAATTTTAATACCTAAATAGGCATAAACAACCGCTAATACAGGGTTAATTAAATTAAAGAAAGCGTACAGTGCATAGTCAAACGGATTTATGAGTAAAACGCTTTGCATGTAAGCGCCACAAGTGTTCCACGGAATTAGTGGGCTAGTAATTGTACCGCCATCTTCCAATGTACGAGATAAGTTAACAGGCTTCAAACCACGTTTTTTATATTCATCTTTAAACATACGACCGGGTACAACAATAGCAATATATTGATCAGCAGCTATCACGTTAGTACCAATACACGTTGCTATTGTTGCCGCAATTAACGATCCCGTACTTTTAGCTATTTTAAGAATACTTTTAACAAAAATATCAAGAAGACCTGTTTTTTCCATGATAGCGCCAAACATAAGTGCGGTCATAATAAGCCAGGTCGTTGTAAGCATTCCAGCCATACCACCACCACTAAGTAGCGAGTCCATTTTATCATCGCCGGTGTTTATGCTAAAACCGTCAAAAAAAGTGGTCCAAACAAGCTTAAAGTAGCCTACTAACTGTCCTTGAGAGACATCAATTTGGCTAGCAATTAAATCAGATTGAAACAACATGGCCCAAACAGCGCCCACAACAGCACCAATAGAGATAGCAGGAAAGGCTGGCATTTTTTTAATTGCTAAAACTAACAATACAATTAGTGGTATTAGCATTTCAAAACCAATATTAAAATTTTGTTGTAAAATAGCTGTAATTTCGTCAATACGCCCTGCTTCACTTGAAGCCGTTGCATTAAAACCCATAAATATAAATATAATCAGTGCAATAACAAAGCTAGGTACTGTCGTCCATAACATATGTTGGATATGCTCAAATAAATCAGCCCCAACAACTGCAGGTGCAAGATTTGTAGTTTCTGACAGTGGGCTTAACTTATCACCAAAGTACGCGCCCGATATAACCGCGCCGGCTGTTACTGTTTGTTCAAGCCCAAGACCGGTTGCTACGCCAAGTAAAGCAACACCTATTGTTGCAGCCGTAGTCCACGAACTACCAATACTCATTGCAACAATGCCACAAATTAAGCAGCTAGCTGCATAAAACCAGCTCGGATTGATAACCTGTAAGCCATAATAAATTAAGGTCGGTACAGTTCCTGATAGTAACCAAGTACCAATTAATGCACCTACCATGAGTAAAATTAGAATAGCACCAAGTGAAAGCGTTATGCCTTCAATCATTGCTTGCTCTAACTTTTTCCAAGTATAACCATTTTTAAGACCAATTAAAGCAGCTGCAAAAGTTGCGAACAAAAGTGCAATCTGGTTAGGACCTGATGAAGAATTATCACCAAATAAGTATACGGCAGCGCCGAGTAGGCAAATTAATACAGAGATAGGAACTAATGCATCAAAAAACGAGGCAGGCTTGATTGGTTTATCTTCCAATGGCTTCAAAGTAGAGACTCCTACACACACTCAATGTGTGTTTAATTATTATTTTTAGCACGTAAAGCGCATTAATTGAACTTTGATGATCTAGCTCAACTTTATGTAATGGGAGATTATAACAATTTAGTAAATTATAGGTAGCAAAAAAGGCGCAAAAGCGCCTTTTTTATAGAGGTAAAACCAGCGGTTACTTCTTAGCTATGCGACCATAGTTAATATAATCTTGGGTAATTAAAGCGGCTTCTTCTAAAAATGGATCTAGCTCTTCAATAACCTCAGGTAAATCATCTAAGTTTTCTACCGGATCTTTACCTAAACGCTTAAGACGCTCATTAGTACGTACAAGTGCACGTGCCTCACCTTCGTCTTTTTCTTTAATGCGGTCTGCTTCAACTAAAGAGATCGTTTTACGATCTTTCTCTTTGTTGTATAAGGCAATATCATTAAATACATAACCAAACTCAGGTTCTGATTTAATTCGTACCTCATGTTGCTTCTCAAGATAGGTAATAACTGGCGTTAAATTACCAAGTTTTTTATATTTCGCTTTAACAATGCTATCCCAAGGCAGTGCATTGTCTTGTTTACTTTCGCCCCATTCTGCAGGATCGATTGCTGATGGAAACGAGATGTCTGGAATCACACCTTTGTGTTGCGTACTACCACCATTGATGCGGTAAAATTTAGCAATTGTATATTGCACGCTACCCAATGCATTATCATACAAGTCATAAGCACGGCCTAAGCCTTTGTGCTGTTGAACCGTGCCTTTACCAAAGGTTTGCTCACCAATAATAACTGCGCGGCCATAATCTTGCATTGCCGCTGCAAATATTTCTGATGCTGACGCACTGTATCTATCAACTAATACCGTAAGTGGACCATCATAATAGGTAATGCCATCGCGGTCTCTTTGTTCTTCAATACGGTTATTTAAAGTGTGTATTTGAACAACAGGTCCTTGGTCAAAAAACAATCCCGAAAGCTGGGTAGCTTCATATAATGAACCACCACCGTTTTGGCGTAGGTCAATAATAATCCCATCAACCTTTTGCTCTTTAAGCTTAGCAAGTTCAACTTTTACATCTTTCGAAAGATTATTGTAAAAGCCAGGGATTTCAATCACACCCACTTTGCTTGTTAAATCTGAATATTTAGCTTCAAAAACTTCTGATTTAGCGGCTCTGTCTTCCAATCTGATTTTATCACGGGTAATTTCAACAACTTTTGGTGTGCCGTGAGCATCAGCGCCTTTTAAATACTGAAGACGTACTTTAGTACCTTTAGGGCCTTTAATTAAATCAACAACGTCATCTAAGCGCCAGCCAATAACATCAACAAATTCTTCACCATCTTGAGCAACACCAATAATTCTGTCATCGGCTTTAATTTGCTCTGTTTTATCCGCAGGACCACCAGGTACTAAGCTGCGAATAACTGTGTAATCTTCATCTGGACTCAATACTGCACCTATGCCCTCGAGCTCTAGGTCCATATCCATTTTAAATTGTTCAGCACGACGCGGCGATAAATAAGACGTATGCGCCTCAATACTGCGTGCTAAAGAATTTAATACTAATTGAAATGCATCTTCTGGATTTGATTGCACTAAACGCTTTTCTGCATTTTTATAGCGTTTGGTCAGCACTTCTTTAATGCCTTCCCAATCTTTACCTGTCATTTTTAAACGCAGTGCATCGTACTTAACACGTTCGCGCCAAATTTCATCAAGCTCGGCTTGAGATACAGGCCACGCAGCTTCTTCACGATCAAAAAAGTATTCATCTTCTTTATCAAAGGTCATTTCTTTTTCAAGTAATGCTAGGGAATACTCGTAACGTTCAAAACGGCGTTTAAGGCTTAAATTAAAGATATCAAATGTGAAACCCAATTTGCCGGTAGTTATAGCGTTATCAAAGTCATCGCGGTATTGGTCAAAAGAAGCAATATCGCTTGCTAAAAATACGCTTTTATTAAAATCAAGGGATTCGATATAACGATCGTACACTTTACTAGAAAGCTCATCGTTAAATCGAACCGGGATATAGTGTGAACGAGTAAATAAGCTAGCCACGCGTTTGCTGGCAGTACCATGTTGACTTTCTTGCTTGAGCAGTGGTAAATCGTCAATAGTGACGGCTTCTACAGCAGCAAATAATGAACCTGAAAACAGGGCAGCAACTAACGGAATGAGCGTAAACTTTTTACTCATACAAACTCCTTAATTTATTTACAGTTTAAACGATGTATAAACTGTCAGCTTTGGTTTTAACTTGCATGCCTGTCACTAATTCAACATGAACGTCATCTTTGTTCACTTCAGTGATTACTGCATTTACAAGTGCTTGGCCAAGTTTAACCTTAACCTTATTATTAACCTTGACCTCAGTAGCTGGTAAAGGTTCAATTTTTCCTGAACGTTTAGCAGGAGCTGCTTTGGCAGGTTTATTAGCTGCGGAAGCGTTTTTATCACCTGTTTTACTAGCATGCGCTGGTTTTTTCTTAAAAGATTTAGAATCTGAGTCTTGGCGTGGACGTTGTTGTTTTTTACGTTTTGCCATTTTAGCGCGGCTTTCTTCCAATGCTTTTTGTGCATGGTCGATATGCTCTTGCTCAACTTTTTCACCTTGATTACCATCAAGATCAATACGAAACTCTGACTTAGTTACCGCTTCTAAATAACGCCAGTTAGACGTGTATTTTCTGAGCGCTTGACGAACTTGAGTCTTGCTTACTTTGTCAGAGCCTTCAATACGCTCAGCGATATCTTTGAAAATACCTACTTTAAGCGGCTTGATGCCATCTTTTTGTTTAAAACATTGTGGGAATTCTTGATACAAAAATTCCAATACTTCGTTAATATCTTTTAGCTTGTTTGTGGTTTCCATTTTAGAACCTATTTTTCACATCTTTTCATCAAGGGACGAATCGACGTAGTGTGTTACCCAGTCGACCAGCTCTTCAAAGTCGGCTTCTATTACAGCCATATCGCCTCGAAGGTGTTCCCAAATACCATTAATCGTTTCATCAATAAATTCACATTCAGAATCGTCCGGAAGACGATCCCAGGCAATATGAATCAAATCATTGAGCGTTTCCGCTACATGTTCTTCTTCGCCTTCCCAGTCGCCAACATCTTGCACAGCAAACAGGTAGTCTTGAACATTTAGCAAATCTTTCATTACAGGCTCGCCTCTAAGCATTTCACTAGCGCTTCAAGTCCGGCTTTATCGTCAGTATCAAATCGACCAACACTTGGACTATCGATATCAAGAACAGCAAATACTTTACCATTTTTCAAGATAGGTACAACAATCTCAGAATTTGACGCCGCATCACAGGCAATATGACCGTCAAAAGCGTGAACATCTTCAACTAATTGTGTTTCTGCGGTTGCCGCAGCAGTTCCACATACTCCTTTTCCTACTGGAATACGAATGCATGCAGGATTACCTTGAAACGGGCCTAGTACTAATTCAGTAGGAGAATCCATAAAGTAAAAACCCGCCCAATTCACATCTTCTAAAGAGGTAAATAATAACGCGCTTATATTTGCCAAATTGGCAATTACATTAGATTCACCAGCTATTAGTGATTCAGTTTGCTTAACTAATGACTGGTAAAAATCGTACTTTTGCATACCAAACTACTTCTTATTAAACAGACAGTAGCTAAAGGTACTCTTTGTCGTTAAAAATTGGAACCTTTAAAGGGTAAAAAAAGGAAATTGCGCTGTTTATCAGCGCGCTTGGTCAATAATTCTGCGATTATTTTTTTGCACAATTACGAAGGCCAAATAAAAATAGTCCTGCGGCGAATCCAGACATCACACTATTAATTAAAAATATCTCGCCTGTTGAAGCACTTAATAGATAACTAAAAATAGCCCCACCTAATAACCCAAGTGTTAAAACACCTGAATAATTAACTTTTGAATACTTAAACATGAGTAAATAACCCGGCACAACAAAAGCCGCCATTGTTAAACCTACAATATGTGCATTTGATATGGCTGTCATCAATAGTTGAAAGAACACTGATAGAAAATCACCCTGCAACGCTAGTGCATAATACAAACCTAATAAACTGCCAACAATCACCGGGGACAATAATGAAAGCGCGACGCTTTTTGCAAGTTGATGTTTCATCTAATAATCCTTAATACAGCGTATAAAATTTAATGTATTAAGCATGCACCAAGATCTAAAGCTTAGAAATAGAGACTATGGTCGTAACTTATGATGATAAAACATACAACATATAAGCTAGGTAATTTAATAAAGTAATAAAAGCCCAGTTATTAAAAGAAATAACAAATAGCTCAGTAGTTACAACTGAGCTATTTTTTGTGATAAATCGATATTTTTATTTATCGCCAACTCTTCAAGCACTATGACTCTTTCAACTAAAACGTCTAACTTTCTTTGCAGCATAACAATCGTATTTTTCTGATTTTTATCTTGTAATAAAAGTGACTTTTCTTTAGTAGTCGTTTTATAGGTAAAGTAATTTTTAATTAGCACTAAAAGTAAAAAAGGCGACAAAAAAATCATTATAATTAAAAATAATTCAAACATTATTATCTCCTTCAAGTGTTTTGTGTTGCTAATTTATAATGCTGAGACGAAAAACCTGGACGTTTTTTAAATAGCGTAGAGAGTGTTATTTGGCGCGGTTTACCACGACGGATAAGTAAGTTTACGTAGACTATGCTTAAAATTATTGCAGTTGCCTTGAACAAATTGCCTTTTAAATCCCCTGCTGCACCACCTGACATGCTAAATATGCCATAAGCCGCATTCATAAATATATGCATCCATAATGGAAACCAAATACGGTATCCACATTCGCAAAATAACCACGCAAACCAAGTTCCTGCGATTGTTGTAATTGCAACAGCCATCACAGCTGAAATAGCATCATGTCCTTGATAAATATGACCCAAACCAAATATCGTTGAGCTAATTAATGCGGCGGGAATAAACCCCCAACGACAAAAACGAAATAACACGCCGAACAAAGCAGCTCTAAAAATTATTTCTTCAAAAACTCCTGCGTATATTGAACCTGTAATTATCCCCGTAATTGAAAGGTTTAGCGCGTTACTCAAATAAGCGTAACCTATCACCATAGGTGTGCAACAAACTACCGCTGCGAGTAAATAACGTTGAAAACCTTCAATGTCGACACCTAAAACGTTGTACCAACTCTCATGTTTAAATAATAATGTTGCCACAACTAACAATGGCCCATAAATAAACAAGTATTTAGCAGGAAATAACAAAAGGGCTGATTGTTGATCAAGGTCAGATAGGACACTTACCCAGTTATCCCCCAGAACTCTTTCATCATGTAATGACAAAATATAAATGTGGTGATTAGTAGCAGTGCTTTAATTGTATGTTTCATACTTACCTTCTTAAGTTACAATTTTAAATTCAACTTAATCATGGCAATCACTAATTATGAAATCGATCAATTAGGGCTAAATTTCACTTTTAGTTGCTAACTACATGTTTTTGGGGCCATCAACAAACATCAGGGGTTAACAGCAAGGCTTGTTTAATGACATCAACATAAGTTCGCGAAACTGGAATTGTGAAATCAAATGAGTTCATCGATAACTGTAATCCTCCGGCATTCCCTTTACTTACTGCGACTAATTGTAAATTAACTGCATAAGACCGATGACAGCGATATAAAAATGTATTTTGGGGTAATTGTTTTAATAAACCAGTTAACGTTATACGCAGCAATTTATGAGAAACAACATCGTTTTCTATCGTTGCGAGCTCACAGTAATTATCGGCTGACTTAATAAACAATATATCCGATAGCGCAATTGTTAGCTTGTCACCTTTATTATCGCCAATAAGTGTTATTAGACGATGTGGGGGGACGTTATTTTTTTCTACCTCTTCACAAGCACGCTGTTTAGTCTTAACAACCGGTATTTTTTCAGTTGTTAAGACCATATGCTTTGCATGACGATTGACAACAAATATGAAACTAATCGGGAATAACCCCACTGCTAATGTATATACAATGAAGAGTATTTGGTTTTGCCAATGCCAAGCCCCTAACATAGCAACAACAAAATATCCGTGGTTAAACAAAGCAGTAATTAAAATATAAAGGCTGGGGGTCACTATTATTTGAAGTTTATTGCTAAGATTTAAGCGAATTAAAAAGATCTCAATAAAACCCGAAAGCAATAAAGCGCAAAACGTGACTAAGCCGTAGCCTGAAAGGCGGAGTAATTTATAAGGTTCAGTATCGTTGGTTGTACCAAAAGGTTGGAATACGAATAGAATAAATAGAGTTACTATCGAAAATAAAACTGCCCTGTATATAACCAATTTTCTTGACGCTAAATCATCTTTAAGCCACAACGTCATATTTTACATACCTTTAAAAACATGCTTGCTAATAAAATACCACAAATTCATCGCTAATTACTGGTTTCATTTTCTCAGTAAATATAAAATGATAAGTAATACCAATTAGCTTATATATGAAGTCTATTTAACGATAAAGAAATTGCGCTATAACTAGCCGAATTTTTATACCTAGTCGGCTTGGTAACTGCTCCTGCGTTATCCTACTGGCTTACATTCATGTAAGAATAAGTAAAAATTGAGTAAAACATCCGCGTCCTGCTCACGCCCCTTACCTACATACTATATGTAGGCAAACCCAAGAGCAGCGCACGCTTGGCATTTGAGCTGCGTTATCGCCTATTTATGGGGAAATGACCACATAACATAGGCTCTGCCTTGAACAAAAACCAAACAGTCTACTGTAAATTCAAGCTCGAAAGATAAAAAGGCCCTAATCTGCCCATATAGACTCTATTTAACAATAATGCATTTTATACCAACCTGCATAAATCTTTGATCAATTTAACGAATTAAATTGCACTATAACGTCGTTAAAAATTTTTTATTTAGAACAACTAGATATAAAAATTTTTGCCTAGTTCTAGCGTAATTTTCTTAACGTTAAATAGACCCCATATATAAGCAGATTGGTATTAGTTTTCTATAGATACAAAAAAGCCCGCTAAATTAGCGGGCTATTTTGTTATATGGTGGAGAGATAGGGATTTGAACCCTAGATGGGCTATAAACCCATGCCGGTTTTCAAGACCGGTGCATTCGACCACTCTGCCATCTCTCCGATACTGCTAAGTTAAAAGTAAGAGTGTACTAATAACTATTTAAGTGAATGATACTTTAATTACCACACACTTATTAAATAAATGGTGGAGAGATAGGGATTTGAACCCTAGATGGGCTATAAACCCATGCCGGTTTTCAAGACCGGTGCATTCGACCACTCTGCCATCTCTCCGCACGGCCTGCATAATAGGGAAACCCATCCCTTTTGTGAAGCTTTTTTTAAATTAATTGTTTAAGTGCTTAAAAAACAATTGATTTGTTTAAAGTTAAGACAAAGTGTTTTTAATTTAATCGCTAATGAACTTTTATTTAAATATTTAACTCTATTGATCTACAAAGGTTTGCCCAAACATATAAGAGTTGGTAATCTAATTTTAGTTAAATTATCGAAACACACACGTTTCACTTAAAGGAGCTCTACAATGGCGTTTAATCAATCGTACAATACCGCGAAACCGGTAATGTCTACCATTGAAACAAACAAGGTACTTAAAAACACCTACTTTTTACTAGCTATGACACTTGCATTTAGTGCAGTTACAGCCGGTATTTCAATGGCACTACAATTACCTTACTTTATGGGAATTGTGTTTACACTCGTTTCGTTCGGTTTATTATTTGTTGTAAATAAAAAAGCAGATACAGCATCGGGTGTATTTTGGGTGTTTGCTTTCACAGGTTTAATGGGGGCTGGCTTAGGTCCATTGCTTAATCATTATGCTGCATTACCAAATGGCCCAATGCTTATTATGCAAGCCTTAGGTTCTACAGCGCTTATCTTTTTTGGTTTATCTGCTTATGCACTAAATACTAAAAAAGACTTCTCATTCATGGGTGGCTTTTTAACTGTTGGCTTAATCGTTGTGATTGTAGCAAGCATCGTTAATATTTTTATTGGCAGTTCATTGATGTTTATGGTAATTAATGCAGCAGTTGTACTGATTATGTCTGGTTTGATTTTATTCGATACAAGCCGAATCATAAACGGTGGTGAAACTAACTACATTCGTGCAACAGTGTCTTTATACCTAAGCGTATATAACTTATTTACTTCTTTGCTTGCTCTACTTGGCGCAAGTGATGACTAATTAAATAGTTCTGTTAAAATAGCCCCTTTATTGGGGCTTTTTTATTGGAATTGTTTTGACACGCTTTGTTCTTTCATTACATACACCACCATCCGATCACGATACCACGCAACGCATAGTTAAATTTGCGAATGCATGTTTAGCCCAAGGGCATACCATTGATGCTATTTTTTTATACCAGCAAGGTATTTATCATGCATCTACCCACTTTGATTTATCCTCAGATGAACTTCAAATTTCAGCACTTTGGCAGCAACTCGCTGATCAAAAACTAAATTTAATGCTGTGTGTTACCGCCGCGCAAAAGCGCGGGTTGGATATTAAAAACACAGGTGTATTTAAAGTCGCAGGGTTAGCTGAATTTGCAATGCTTGCAAGCGACGCAGATAAATGGGTGCAATTTAAATGATAAACGTATTAGTAATGAGTCAGTGCAGCCCATTTGACGATTTAAATATTCGTGATGCACTTGATATGACATTGATATTTGCTGCTGTTGACCAAAATGTAAGTTGGTTGTTTAGCGGCCCCGCCGTTTTAGCTTTAAAAAAGCATCAGCAACCAAATGATATTGGCTTAAAAGACTTTTTTAAAAATATTAAAACACTCGAAATTTACGATGTTGAAAACATTTACGTGTGTGAAAAATCATTGCTTGATTATGGTTTAAATAAACATGATTTACTCATAGAGGCAAAAGCACTCAACTTTAGCCAACAACAAACATTAATTAAAGCCCAGCAACATGTGGTGAATCTATGAGCACGTTACATATTTTTTCAAAGCCGCTTAACTACTACTGTGCAAATCAATTAGAAAATTTAATTTTACCAACCGATAGCATTTTGCTGGTTGGTGATGCCTGCTTTGCAAAAAAACAATTTAGGCAGTTTGCAGATACACTGTTAATACTTGAACAAGACGCGCAAGTACGTGCAATAAAATTAGCAGATAACGATAAAGCAATTAGCTATGAAGACTTTGTGGCACTCACTTTATCAACTAACCAATCCATTACGTGGTAACTCATGCTTGAATTTAACAACCAACAGATTGAAACCGACAAACAAGGCTACTTGCTCGACCATACTTTATGGTCAAAGGAGCTGGCGCCTGTAATTGCTACTCAAGAAAACATCACACTGAGTGAGCAACACTGGGAAGTCATTAACTTTGTTCGTGATTTTTACATTGAATATAACACCAGCCCAGCAATTAGAATGCTTGTAAAAGCAATGGCTAAAGCACTCGGTGAAGACAAAGGAAATAGCCTTTATTTATATAAATTATTTCCTAAAGGCCCAGCCAAGCAAGCAACAAAAATTGCCGGATTACCAAAACCAGCTAGGTGCATATAATGAGAGCTAAATCAGGCAATAATCAAGCAGCACAAGCCAAGCCAAAAGAAGTACTGGCCGTACTTATTCTCGCAGTGCACTTAATAAAACGCCTTCAGGTAAAAGAGAAATAAAGCCGCAAATAGCATCTAAAGACAGAAAAATTGTGTTATTCAATAAACCATTTGATGTGCTATGCCAATTTACAGATGACGCAGACAGAAAAACGCTTGCAGAATTTATCCCGATTAAAGAAGTTTACGCCGCAGGAAGATTAGACAGAGACAGTGAAGGTTTATTGCTTTTAACAAACTGTGGAAAATTACAAAACACCTTGACTGCTCCTGATAAAAAAACGAATAAAACCTACTGGGCACAAGTTGAAGGTGAACCAACGAGTGGATCAATTAATGATTTATGTAATGGCGTAGAACTTAAAGACGGGCTTACACTCCCCGCTAACGTTAAAATAATTGATGAACCTACGATTTGGGCGCGTAATCCGCCTGTACGTGAACGAAAAGCAATCCCCACTACTTGGCTAAGCATTACCATTAACGAAGGTAAAAACAGACAAGTCCGCCGCATGACGGCTCATATTGGCCACCCTACTCTTCGCCTCATTCGCTATAGCATTGGTAACTATACGTTGGATGATATTAATTGTGGTGAATACAAAGTAATTAAGGGCGTAGTTGATGCATAAACCGCATGTTACGGTTGCAGCTATAGTAAAAAAGCAAAATGAGTTTTTACTTGTAAAAGAGTGCGATAAATTTACAAAGCAAATTTGTTACAATCAACCTGCGGGTCATTTAGAGAAAAATGAGACACTTGCACAAGCTGCAAGCAGAGAGTTACTTGAAGAAACAGGCTTAGCGCTTGAGCCTATTGGCTTTTTAGGTGTGTATAATTTGCATGCCGATAACGCAGTGCACTATTTACGGTTCTGCTTCTTATTTGAAGCACCTCAGAATATACCAGTCCCAAAACCGCTAGATAGCAACATTATTAGCGCGAATTGGCACACCTACGAGCAAATAAAATCGCTACCGCTCAGAAGTCCCTTAGTTTTAAAGTGTATTGATGATAGTCTAAATCGGCCAATATTAAGTCTCGAAACTATATACAATTAGGCTTAAACTATTTTAAGCCTAAGGCCTGTTTATCTCTCGAGGTTAAGTTTGCAGCCGTATGTTTAGTTTTAAGGTATGTCTGCGCCTGTAGTGCGTGGTTATCCCCGATAAATAGGCGCTAATGCAGCATAAATACCAAACAAAATAATATGCAGGTTATTTAATTAGCACTTAAAGCAATACAATTGCGGCCTTGTCTCTTTGCATAATAAAGTGCGCTGTCGGCTGCTTTTATAAAATTTAGCTCATCACTAGCTGTGCATTTATCTATTGTATTTATACCCATACTTACAGATAAAAAACCGGTAAAACTACCTTCATGCGCAATGGCTAAGTTTTCTATCGCTCTTTGTATCTGCTCAGCTATAAACAAAGCACCTTGCTTGTCCGTTTGTGGTAATAAAACTATAAACTCTTCCCCACCATAGCGAGCAACAAAATCCTCAGGGCGACTCACTGTTGATGCTATTTTTTGAGCCACATCATATAAACAAGTATCACCCGCTACGTGCCCGTATAAATCATTAAATTCTTTAAAGTGATCTATATCAAGGATGATTAATGACAATGAACCTTCGTACGCCTTCGCACGCTCAAACTCATGTGTTAACTTTTCGTCAAATCGACGTCTATTCGCTATTTTCGTCAGCGCATCCAAAAAAGCCATATCTCTGAGTATATCTTCTGCTTGTAAACGCTCAGTAGCATCTTTAAAAACAGCCAAAAATTCTTCCCCAATATCAATTCCTGATACCTCCATCATTACTTGAGAACCATTTTTACATGACACTCGGTAGTTATTAGCTGGAATGTCGTTGTTATTTTTCAGGGCTAGTTGCAAAGAATTGTCCCAAAGTGTTTTAGCGAACTCCCTATACTTGATATCTGGGTAAGCTTTTTGCCACCAAACATTTAGGTTGGGGACATCTTTGACCGTATAACCAAAAACGTCTACAAAGCGTTGATTTACTCTTAAAATATCGCCAGTTCTTGCACATACATTACACACTGGCATAGGTAATGCTGCGAATAATTTAGCGTAGTGGCTAAGTTCATGTTTACGCATTGGATGCTGTGTACTTTGCGATAAATAACTCATTGCCGTATTATTTTTTTCAGTATTTATCTTTTCATCCATTTCTAACGCGAAATACCATTCAAGCCACCAATATTCAACGTGAGCCAATGCTTTTTTTCAATACGATCTTGAAAAGATGATTGCTTAATGAGGCCGAATAACTCAGTTATATGATTTGGTTCTTGATAAATACGAAGGCTTTTTAGTTTTATCAGTTCATAGAAAAGATGATAAGCGGCTTTCTTAAATTCAGTATTTGTATTTGCTGATAAATCATTTGGTGAAAAACTAGACTTTAGAGTGTAATGCTCTACGAGTGATTTTATCTCATTTATTTGATAAGCATAATTCATATATTCATTCCGTTGACTATATAGGTAGCGTCCCTAAAATTGATACTATTTAAACAATATCAACTATTTCCTAAGTGTATATTTACCCAAGTAGTTTTAAAAGAAAATATTATTAATAAAATTCAATATTTGCATGAAAAAAACTAATAAACTTAGTGCCTACTGACCTTTAGGATTAAAATTTGTTCTATGATAAGTGAAATTAAATAGTGCGCGAGGTATCAGCCTAGTAGGCGGTATCTACTCCATCGTTACCGTACATACTACATCCGTCGTTAACAATGAGTAGATTGCCCACGGACAAACCAAAGGGCGCGAATGTTTAGTATTTATGCAACGTTATCGCTTATTTATAAGAAATAGCCACACACCATAAGCGTTACCTTCCCTAAAAATCAATATACTGTTTCAAATTCAACCGCGAAAGGTAAACAGGCACTAATTAATGCGTGAAGTTATGTCCGCTCAAACGGCTCTTAAGGCTAGTTTGCTATTTGTTATACAAATAAAATAGTGACAAATTATGTCTTTGCTGCCCTACGCTCTTTAAGCACAAACAAAATACATGCTATAATCGCGGCCTTTCCAAGTTAACAGCAATCTGTATAAGCGAAATTATTCATGAGCGAAAATAGTCACATTAAAGTCATTGTTGGCATGTCCGGCGGTGTTGATTCTTCTGTATCTGCATATTTATTACAACAACAGGGCTACCAAGTAGAAGGCCTGTTTATGAAGAACTGGGAAGAAGACGACAATGATGAATATTGTGCTGCCGCTGATGATTTAAAAGATGCACAAGCCGTGTGCGACAAATTAGGCATTGAGCTTCACACTGTTAACTTTGCAGCAGAGTATTGGGACAACGTATTTGAGTACTTTTTAGCGGAGTACAAAGCAGGTCGTACACCGAATCCAGACATAATGTGTAATAAAGAAATTAAATTTAAAGCCTTTTTAGAATTTGCGGCTCAAGCACTCGGTGCTGACTTTATTGCAACGGGTCACTATGTTCGCCGTGAGCTTCGCGATGACAAATACGTTATGTGTCGCGGACTTGATAACAATAAAGATCAAAGCTACTTCTTATATACCTTAAGCCATGAACATATTGGCCAAACGTTATTCCCGGTAGGCGATATCGAAAAACCAGAAGTACGCCGCATAGCAGAAGAGCAAGACCTAATCACGCACGATAAAAAAGACAGCACAGGTATCTGCTTTATTGGTGAGCGTAAATTTAAAGACTTTTTACAAAAGTTCTTACCAGCACAACCTGGCGTTATTGAAGACACTGACGGTAATAACGTAGGCGAGCACGAAGGCTTAATGTACCACACACTTGGACAACGCAAAGGCTTATTAATTGGTGGTATGAAAGAAGGTTCTGGCGAACCATGGTACGTAGTTGATAAAGACTTAGAACGTAACGTACTTATTGTGGGCCAAGGTAAAGATCACCCTCGCCTATACAGTAATGGTCTTAATGCAAACCAATTGCATTGGGTTGATCGCATTGGTCCTAAAGGTACCACTCGCTGCACAGTAAAAACACGTTACCGCCAAGAAGACTTAAGCTGTACCCTACTTGTAGGTGAAGACGGCATGGCCCGCGTATTGTTCGACGAGCCACAAAAAGCAGTGACACCTGGTCAATCTGCCGTATTTTACGCAGAAGATGTGTGTTTAGGCGGTGGTATTATTGATTCGGTGATCAAGTAATGAATGAACACCAAGTCATGGCGCTTGCCGCCATGTGTCAAGTTGCTAAGCAAGTTCAAAAAATTGCCCAGTACGGCAGTAATAATGAGCACGACTTAGAAGTATTACTTTCAAGCATTATTCAAACATCACCGGCTTCGCCAGAAGATGTTTACCAAGGTACTGACAACTTACGTGATGGCTATAAAACATTAATGGCGCAGCTAACCGCAGGTGCTCAAAAAGATGTTGAAATAGTAAAATACGTAGGTGGTTTGATGCAGCTTGAGCGTGCGCTAAGTGCAAACGATAAAAGCTTAAACGAATTAGGTAAACGAATTGATGATATTCATCGTCGTTTAGATCACTTTGCTATTACCGACGAGAGCGTTGTTGCCGGTTTAGCAGATATATACTCGTCGGTGCTGAGCCCCTTGGGCACCGAATACAGGTTTATGGTAAACCCGAGTTATTAAAACAGCAGCTCACTCAAAATAAAATCCGTGCGTTATTATTAGCCGGCATTAGAAGTGCAGTTTTATGGCGACAAATGGGCGGTAAACGCCGTCACTTTTTCTTTGCAAAAAGAAAAATACTCGCCATTGCTAAAACAAAAATTTAACTATCGTTCAAACTAAAATTTAGGAGTTATTATGGAGCTTTCAGCGTTAACGGCTATCTCTCCAGTGGATGGTCGCTACGGCAGCAAAACCACTGAACTGCGCAGTATTTTCAGCGAATTTGGCTTAATCAAATACCGCGTAATTGTTGAAGTGCGTTGGTTGCAAGCGTTAGCTGCAGCAAGCGATATTAAAGAAGTGCCTGCATTTAGCGAAGAAGCTAATGCACTTCTAAACGCCATTGTAGATAACTTCAGTGAAGCTGATGCACAGCGCGTTAAAGACATTGAACGTACGACAAATCACGATGTTAAAGCGGTTGAATACCTACTAAAAGAAAAAGTCGCCGATAACAGTGAGCTTCACGCAATTAACGAATTTATTCACTTTGCTTGTACTTCAGAAGATATTAATAATCTATCTCATGGTTTAATGCTAAGCGAAGCGCGTAAAAACGTTTTACTTCCTTATTGCGATGAGCTTTTAAGCGCAATTAAAGAAAAAGCGATTGAGTACAAAGCAATCCCAATGATGACTCGTACACACGGGCAACCTGCTACACCATCGACTATGGGTAAAGAGTTTGCTAACGTATACATGCGTTTAAAACGTCAACGTGACCAAATTGCACAAGTAGAAATGTTAGGTAAAGTTAATGGTGCTGTTGGTAACTACAACGCTCACCTTAGCGCATACCCAGATTACGACTGGCATACACACGCAGATAAGTTTGTATCAAGCTTAGGTTTAACACTAAATCCATTTACGACACAAATTGAACCGCATGACTATATTGCAGAGTTGTTTGACGCAATTGCACGTTTTAACACTATATTGCTCGATTTTGATCGTGACATGTGGGGCTACATTGCCCTTAATCACTTTAAGCAAAAAACAATTGCTGGCGAAATTGGCTCATCAACAATGCCGCATAAAGTTAACCCAATTGATTTTGAAAACTCAGAAGGTAACTTAGGCTTAGCAAACGCTATTTTTGCTCATCTTGCACAAAAATTACCAGTTTCTCGCTGGCAGCGTGACCTTACCGATTCAACGGTATTACGTAACTTAGGTGTAGGTATGGGTTATGCGATTATTGCATACCAATCAACACTTAAAGGTGTAAGCAAGCTTGAAGTAAACGAGCAACGTTTAGCTGACGAGCTTGATCAAAACTGGGAATTGCTAGCCGAGCCGATTCAAACCGTTATGCGTAAATATGGCATTGAAAAGCCATACGAAAAACTTAAAGATTTAACACGCGGTAAACGTGTAAATCAAGAAATAATGGCTGACTTTATCGATGGTCTTGACCTTCCAGAGCACGCTAAAGTAGAAATGAAAAAACTAACACCTGCTAATTACATTGGTCGTGCTGTTGAGTTTATTGATGATTTAGTTTAAAAACTAAATTGCTCTTTTAAAAAGCGAAAGGATCATCCTTTCGCTTTTTTTGTTTTACCCCATTGCACTAACTAGTAGGCATAATGTATGTATCAATTAAAAATAAATAATTTGTCTGAGCAAGAGTTTTTAAGCCATTATTGGCAAAAAAACCGCTTTTAATCAAACAAGGTTTTACTGATTTTCAAGACCCACTTGATGCTAATGAGCTTGCCGGTCTCGCAATGGAAGAAAGCATAGAGTCACGCATTATCACCAATCATAAAAATGATTGGCAAACGCACCAAGGTCCATTTGAAGACTTTGAGCAGTTAACAGACGATCACTCTACATTGCTCGTGCAAGCAGTTGATCACTGGCATAGCGATGCTGCACAACTACTAGAACCATTTAGGTTTATTCCAAACTGGCGCATAGATGATTTAATGATCAGCTATTCAACGCCTAATGGTGGTGTTGGCCCACACTTAGATCAGTACGATGTATTTATTATTCAAGGCGAAGGCAAACGTCATTGGCGTGTAGGTCTGCCTGATCCGACACTTAAGCAGTTTGCTCAAAACAAAAAATTACTGCAAGTAGAAGCATTTGAAGCCGTAATAGATTGCATATTAGAGCCCGGCGATATTTTATATATTCCACCTGGGTGTCCTCACGAAGGTTACGCTGTAGAAAATGCACTCAATTACTCAGTTGGTTTTAGAGCCCCTAATCAACAAGATTTATTGTCGAGCTTCGCCGATCATATTATTGATACCGAAAGTGGTCAAAAACGCTACACCGATGGTAATCTCACACTCAGAGAATCTAAAGGTGAGCTTAATAATATTGAAGTCACTAAAGTTAAAACATTAATGCAAGGACTGCTTGAAAACGACACGTTATTCAAACAATGGCTAGGAACAACCTTAAGCCAACCTAAACATGAAATGGACTTAGCGCCTGTTGAAGAGCCATTTTCAGCTGAGCAAATAACGAATGCATTAACTAATAACACCATTGTGTTTGAACGCTTAGGTGGCACACGCGCTATTTATCAATTGCTTGAAGAAAACATTTTGTTAAGTGTAAACGGCGAAAATTACACTGTGTTATCAACTGACTTAGCTGCTGTGAAACTACTAACTGACGATATCGAGTTTGAAGCCTCGCAGTTAAAATTTTTAAAACCTAGCCTAGTATTTATTCAAACCTTTACTACACTCGTTAATGAGGGAATTTGGTTTAACTAGGAGTTTGCCATGGGCTATCAAGTTGATAAAGTAGAATGGGCTATACGTAAGGATATGCTTCAACTAATTCGTGAGCGTGTTTTTGTTTATGAATTACACATACCTAAACGTATAGAATTTGATAGCCTAGATAAATTTGCGTTGCATGTACTTGTTACAGACGACACTCACTGCCCCGTTGCTACAGGCCGATTATGTACTGATGGCTTAATTGGTCGAATAGCTGTACTACCCGCACACCGAAACCGCAATGTATATAAATCGCTTCTCAATTTCATTATTGATTTAGCATCAAATCAGGGGATAGAAGCTGTCAGTATTAATTGTATTCTAGATGAAGTAGAACGTTTTAAGCGAAATGGCTTTATTCAGCAAGGAAATGTGTTTATGGAGGCGGGAATTCCTAGGCAACGTATGCAATGCTCTGTTTCGGCGTTTAATACAACGCCTTTCACACTTGTCCATTAGATAAAGAAAAGGGCAATAAATAAACCATCACCCTCTACTTTTTTACTTAACCCAAACTGTAGTTACTTTGCCTCATTTGCCCACAGAGGCTCATTTTCATACATTTCGTACAAGCCATGTGCTCTATTTATAAGTAAGTTAGCAAAATCTACCTGCGTTTTGTCACGGGCGCCTGTACTCATAATTTGATCCGCTTTTAATTGCCACTGCAAAGAAAAGTAACGCATTGCATCGCGGGCATCTGTAGCCGCACTAACCTCAGCATGATCTGTAGGTAACCGCCCTGTTACCACCCAATATGTTTTACCATTTTGTGCTTTAAATTTCCACATTGCGCAAAGTGGCGCTAAAAATCGGCTGTCTTTATCAACTACTGATTTTGGCATAATGCCCTTTTCAGCTAAGTGTTTTTGCGCTGCCTGAAAACATTCACGCTGCCATGCAACACGTTGTTGCTCAGCTAAAGCTTTCTCTTGTGCTGTTAACGGTTTTTTTCTTGTTGCTGCATTTTTAATAACCTTTTACTTCTTTTTTTACACTCTAAGGGCTTAGTAAATAAGGTGCAAGTATAAAATGGCCGTTTACACCTTCAAGCGCTCTGTTTGCTGAATTTTCAGCCAAACTACTATTTTATATTGTGATCAAACGAACCTACATCACCCGGAAACACTACTGGCGACTCAACACCGTCTTTACTAACAGAGGCTACACCAAAGTAATAATTATCAATCACTACATTTTTAAGTGTGAACTCTGAAACCCTGCCAACGTATTTACTAAACTGCCATTGCGGCTCGCTCGTGTAACGCCAATAAATTTTGTAACCCGCAATATTTTCATCACTGCTTTGTTGCCATGAAAACGACGTATCAGCTGTAACTGCTCCTGTTATTTTAACTTCTTTTGGCGGTGCAGGTGCCCACGCCATTGATGCCATCGTTACCGCATTAAGTGAAGTTAACTTGGCCGTATAGTCAAAATCAACGCCTTCAATAGTATCACCATACTCAACCCCATTTTCGGTGCGTAAATCTTGATGCTGGCGATCGTAATGCTCGTTAGTTTCCATAATACGCACTGCGGCAAAACCTGCATCGTTAAATGGACGATGATGCCCACCACGGCCAAACCTATCTAATCGATATACAAGCATTGTATCTAAATTAGGAATGTATCTATCCGCAATAGTATCTATGTAGCGCGCTAAATTACGACTCGCAGAATCAACTTCACCACCTCTAAAGCGGCGAGTATTAGCTTGCTCTTTTGTTTCTACAACACGGGTACCTTCTGAAAATATACGTGCAGTTGTATTATCGGTTACCCCATTAATACCGGTAATATTGCCAATCATATCGTTGTTTAAAACGCCATGAACTTGCCAGTCATGCTTTTGCGCGTAAGCCGTTAATATTTTCCCACCAAACAAACCTTGCTCTTCGCCCGAAAGCGCCGCGTAAACTACCGATCCATTAAATTTGTATTTACTTAAAACACGAGCAGCTTCTATTACACCTGCCACGCCTGATGCGTTATCATTTGCCCCAGGTGAATCACTCGTAAAGTCCATAACATCACTTACACGTGAATCTATGTCACCCGACATCATCACCATGCGATTAGGCTCGCTCGACCCGCGTTGAATGGCCACTATATTAAACACTTCAACAGGATTAGGAATGCGTTTTTCGCCCGATATAGTGTCCTTTACTTCAATAATTTCTAGGCAACCGCCACACTGTGCGGATATTTTTTCAAATTCTTTTTTATCCAGCGCCTAGCCGCACCAATGCCTCGAGTATCCGATTTAGTTTCTGAAAGCGTATGGCGAGTACCGAAATCCACCAGCGTTTGAATGTCACTACCAATACGTTCGGCTGATACTTTAGCTGCTATATCATGTAACTTTTGTTGGTCGGTATATTGAAGTTGTGTTTTCCCATGTGCTGATAGTGCAAGTGTGCAAGCGCCTGCAATTGCAGTAAATTTAAGTAACGTTGTTGTGATTTTCAAAGGTGTTTTAAGCATTTATTAGCTCCTAATTATTATAGTGTAACCATTACTTAACTAAGATTTTATGGCAATACATTTGAGGTAGATGTAGAAAGGAGCACGCTAAAGCGCATTTACAAGAGGTTACGCGGATAGTAAAAGCCATTTAATTCCAATAGATACTGGGCCAAAACTGATTATGTATACTTTAATGAGTGGTTTTAATACCAAATTCTTTTAAAAACGCCTTATGTCCTCCTAAGCTTGCAAGCACAGCAGCAGAAAACATAAATATTAATACAAATGCTAAACAGCTCAAAAAATCAGAATTATTTGCAGGATTAATATAGTAGTTAAGTAAAAAACCACTTAATACACCTATAAAAGCAATTTTGTTAAATAAAAAGTAACTTGGGATCTCAAATGCCCAAACAGAGGTATTGTTTACAAACTGCCTATATCCATACGTAATAAAAGCCAGCATACCAATAATACTAATTACAAAAGTAGATACTGTCGTTAATAGACTCATATTTTTATAAATAAGCGCATGTCCTAATTGTAAAGAATAAATAAATACTGCAAACCATACTAAAACAGCTGGCCCTAAAATTAATCCCATTTTCAATCCTTGAATAATACTTAAGTAGTTAATTGCCAATACACTATTATAGTAATAAATAAAATTACATGTGTTCTGCACAATAATCTATTTAAAAATTTATTTTTCGTGGCACACTATGAATGTGTTTATAAAAAAGTTTAAGTTATGCGTCAGCTAAAAAACGATACCATTGAAGCAAACCAAATCAAATCAGAACAAACTGATTTTGGCCCTATAACTGTATTTCAAAATCAACAGTATCGTTGGCTAACACTTGCACAAAAAAAGATGAAGATATTACTATTCAAGGTGTTATGTGCCTTGTGCATCCAGAACAAGTAATCGTCCCTGTAAATCAATGCATGTTGCTCTTTTTACTTAAACCTGCAAATACACTAAACATATTAAATTTAGGCTTAGGAACCGCAGGGTTTGAGCGAATCATGTATCACCTGCAAAACCATACGCCTTACGTAAATACCATTAATACATTTAGTACAATCGAAATAAACCCAAATATAGCCTCTATTGCAACGCAATTATTTAACCTACCAAGTAACCACAATATCCACTTACAATGCGCTGAACAGTATATTTCAAAATGCACAGCTAACTTTAACGTAATTACTATTGATATTTTTAGTGGTGAACATCATCAGCCTTTTTTAACCAATGACAGCTTTTGGCAAAACATAAATCGCTGTAGTGAGCCAAATACTCAAGTAATCGTTAATTTAAACCCGCAAACAGGTCAAGAATTACAAGCCCTTTTGGTACTGATAAGGCAACATTTTAAATGCTTGGCGCTAATAGAGTTTAATGAATATAAAAATATAGTATTGATATTGTGCCAACATACGTTAATGCATATTAACGTTGATGAAATACAAAACTCACCTGTGTTTATAAATTTTGCGCCAGACCTTTATAAAAGTATTAACAGCATTTACCACATTGAATAAAACGTCTTACCGCCCAGGTTCATGTTTTTCATAGCACGGTAAGCTTGTTTCTAACAGCTCCCAGTTAGCCTTAGATGTAACAAAGTTATGCGACAATACTTGTTCAGTAATATCGCTATCAAATATACCTAGACGAATTCGTATTCTGCTTTTGTCATCTGCATTACTACTATAAACAGGAGAGCCACAACATTTACAAAAATAGCGCGTACGCCCTGCTTTAAAACTATATTCACTGAGTCGTTCTTGCCCTTTCGTTATTGTAAAGTCATCTGTATTTACAAAGCCATTAGTTGCAAATGCAGTCCCGCTATTTTTTCTACATAGTGAACAATGGCAATGAATAATGCTGGTTATACTACCCAATACTTCAACACTTACTTCACCGCACAAACACGAACCCGTATACATAAAACGTCCTAATAATTTAATTAATTTCAACTCAGCTAAAATTCGCTGAGCTGATTGAATACAATGACAATATTACATTTTTCAAGCTCTATCAAACCATAACTAATGTTTTAATGATTGACATAAAAAAGTTAAATTGGTTATATGACTTTTAATAAAAACTATAGCCGAAATTTAAATTGGTTAACCAAATATCAATAATATTACGAGAGCCAATTATGTCTTCTAAACACATTTTATTTCTTTGCTTATTCAGCACGCTATCAGCATGTTCAAACATTCAAAAAAACACATCGAGCGATTGGCTGCTTATTGATGACTTTGAACATTCACTTAGCAAGTGGCAAAGTGTTGATACTCAAAATGAAACCAAACCACAAGTTAAAAATCCACAAATAACAGTTATACAACCAGAACAAGCAATCGCATCTGTTAATCATTATTTACTAAAAAAGCCTGCGGCAGAAGGCATTGTAGGAAATCGTAAAGCACTTTCTTATACAAAGCTTCCACTAGCGGTTGAAGTTGGTCAAACCTACACATTTTATATACGTATAAACGTCGCTGCGTTTCCCAATAATCACGCTTTTGGGCTGAGTAATCTTACTCCGGAGTTAATTAATAAACATGCGTACGATGCATTTGAGCCAACACTTCGCGTAACCGATAAAACAGAATCAAACGGGCTTGTAAACGATGGCGCATTAATGGTTAAAACCGACAGCGGATATAGCAACATTCAAAACTACACTACAAAACAGTCAGCTAAACCTCTGCAAACAAATACGTGGTACGACGTATGGTACGTTGTTAATAACGCAGCAGTCTCAGAGCAAGGGCAACAATACGATGTTTATGTAAAAGGTGGTGAATTTAGCAAGCAAACTCTGGTATATAAAAATGCACAATTTAGAATGAAGCGCGAACAACCTCTTATATACTTTTTAGCAAACTGTAATACGGGCCCAATTAAAAAACCTTATGGTAATGGTGGGCTCAAATACGATGATTTATACATGAGCGAAGGAATAAATCTAAGTAACCCAACGTAATAAATAAGAATAATACTCATAATTAATGACCTACAAACCTGCATTTAAAAATACTTAAATGGTATAATACTCGCCATTATTTGCCATTTAAGTTTTTAAAATGTATCGATTATTTGAAAAAATGACAAAAGCATTTCCTGAGGACCAACCCACTCAGCCGCCTTCTACTTTATTTGCTTTTTGTCGCCACTACACCAAAGGAATGGAGCTGTCGCTACTACTTATGTCAATCAGCGCCGCCATGCTTGCTATTTTAGAGGTTTCTTTATTTAGCTATATGGGGCAGCTTGTTGATTGGTTAACGGCCTATACACCCGAAACTTTGTTTGTAGAGCAAAAGTCAGAACTTATAAAAATGGCCGTAATGCTGTTAGTTGTGCTGCCCGTTGTTGTATTTTTTCACTCTGCTATTTTGCACCAAGCCCTATTGGGTAATTATCCTATGTCAATTCGCTGGTTAGCACATCGTTATTTACTGCGCCAAAGTGTTAGCTTTTATCAAAATGAATTTGCAGGAAGAATAGCCACTAAAGTACTGCAAACTTCTTTAGCCGTTCGCGAAACAGTGACTAAACTACTCGATGTATTAATGTATATCGTGGTTTATTTTGGCTCTATGGTATTTTTAGTTGCCGAAGCCGATTGGCGCTTAATGATCCCGTTACTGGTTTGGTTAGCTTTATACATCTGCGTGCAGCTTTATTTTGTACCGCGCCTTAAAAAGATTGCCAGCTCACAAGCCGATGCGCGCTCAGAAATGACCGGTCGTATTGTTGATAGCTACACTAACATTTCAACTATTAAATTGTTTTCGTATACCCAACGTGAAGAGCAATACGCAAAACAAAGCATGGATGTATTTTTACAGCCTGTGTACAAGCAAATGCGCTTAGTAACCAGCTTAAACTTTGTTATTCAAAGCTTAAATTACCTATTAGTATTTTCGGTTGCCGCTGTATCACTTTATTTATGGTCGCTTAGCGCAATTAGCGCCGGAGCTATTGCAGTTGCTGTTAGCTTAGCGCTTAGATTAAACGGTATGGCGCAGTGGATCATGTGGGAAATAAGCAGCTTGTTCGAAAACATTGGCACCGTAGCCGATGGCATGAAAACACTTTCTAACCCTATTGAAGTTGCCGATAAACCAAATGCCGATACGCTTAACGTAAGCCAAGGTGCCATTGAGTTTAACAACGTACACTTTAACTACGGTAAAGCAGCAAACGAAACTAATCGAAGCCCAGTAATGAACGGTTTAAACTTAAATATTAAACCTGGCGAAAAAATTGGTTTAGTCGGTCGCTCTGGCGCTGGTAAATCAACACTTGTTAACTTATTACTGCGCTTTTACGATACAAACTCAGGAACAATAAAAATTGATGGGCAAAACATCACAGACGTAAGCCAAGAAAGCCTACGCCGATATATAGCCATGGTAACGCAAGATACCTCCTTGCTACATCGCTCAGTAAAAGACAACATTTTGTACGGTCGCCCCGATGCAACCCACGATGAAATGCTCAACGCCACCAAACAAGCTAAAGCACTTGAGTTTATAAATGACTTAGTCGACAGCAAAGGCAATAAAGGCTTTGATGCACAAGTGGGCGAACGCGGTGTTACGCTTTCGGGCGGTCAACGCCAACGTATTGCTATTGCACGTGTGCTACTTAAAAATGCCCCCATACTTATACTCGACGAAGCCACCAGCGCACTCGACTCTGAAGTAGAAGCTGCAATTCAGGCAAGTCTTGATGATTTAATGACAGGCAAAACAGTTATTGCCATAGCGCATAGGCTCTCAACCATTGCGCAAATGGATAGATTAATTGTACTCGATGATGGGGGCGTGGTTGAACAAGGCACTCACGAGGAACTAATCGCTAAAGCCGGAATTTACGCTGCACTTTGGACTCACCAAACTGGCGGATTTATAGGAGTAGATTGATCATATAAGACCCTAGATATTAGCCTTTATTTTGATGCAACTAAAAACATAAAAGCGAAGCTGCTTACAAGGCTCTTCGCTTTAAATGTAAATTTTTTGTTTCTTGAAACATTTGTCTAAATATTAGTGTCGTTCACTGCTTTGTAAAACGTTCATTCACTTCATATTTCTAATTGTTAAAATATTAATAACTCAACGTCCCTAGCATAGCTCTTTACTATAGATTTAAATAAAAATTGTAAAAATAAAAATAAATTATTTTTCAATTTATACATCAAGTTATAAAAAAATCCAACCTTGCTTCATTAAAAATATTTCTCTAGTTCCAATATTAGGTATTTATTAGCAGTAGTAATATCTCTATTTTGATAAAAGTTAAACTGATTGATACAGAGAAAAAACATCTCGCCCAAGCAAAAACATAATGTTAACAGGTGCGATTAAATTATTAACAAAATAAATATTTAATTATCTATTGTTAACAATGTGTAATTGTGTAAACATTAAACAGTTGCTTTGGTGTTACTTTAAAATCAGTACAACAAAGTTACATTACACACTATTTCACTTTTATTAAAACGTATCCATGTCGGTGTGCTTATGCTGGTATTTTCATAAGCTTGAGTTTGAATATGGATACAAATAATAGAAGGTACACACAAAAGAGATTGTTTCATCTAGGGCCTGTTTATCTTTCGATGATTAAATTCACTAAAGTTACTCGCACTAGTTAAAGAAGCATATCTACATTAATTTGCATGGAGATTTTATATGAATATATTAAAACTACTATCCTGTTCTACTTGCGCAATACTCTGCACAGCAACACATTCTGCAGATTGGGACGCATATAGTATTCCGGCTTCTGCTGGATCAGGTAAAACATGGCAATTACAAACTGTTTCCGACCAATTTAACTACCAAGCCGGTACTTCAAATAAACCGGCAACATTTACCAATCGTTGGAATGCTTCGTATATTAATGCTTGGCTTGGGCCTGGTGATACTGAATTCAGTTCAGGTCATTCCTACACTACTGGTGGTGCGTTAGGCCTTCAGGCAACTGAAAAAGCAGGAACAAATAAAGTGCTTTCGGGAATTGTTTCTTCAAAAGCAACTTTTACATACCCACTTTATCTTGAGGCAATGGTAAAACCGAGTAATAACACTATGGCTAATGCCGTATGGATGCTGAGCTCTGATTCAACTCAAGAAATTGATGCAATGGAGTCCTACGGCAGTGATCGTGTAGGGCAAGAGTGGTTTGACCAACGTATGCACGTAAGTCACCATGTTTTTATACGTGAGCCATTTCAAGATTACCAACCAAAAGACGCAGGCGCATGGGTATACAATAGCGGTGAAACATACCGAAATAAATTTCGTCGCTACGGTGTACATTGGAAGGACGCATGGAACCTAGATTACTATATTGATGGTGTATTAGTTCGCAGCGTTTCGGGTCCGAATATAATTGATCCTGAAGGCTATACAGGCGGCACAGGGCTAAATAAACCAATGCACATCATTTTAGATATGGAACATCAGCCTTGGCGTGATGTAAAACCGAATTCAACCGAGCTAGCTGATTCAAACAAAAGTATATTTTGGATTGATTGGGTACGTGTTTACAAAGCAAACTAAGTCATTCTAAAATATTTGTAATACTAGGTTTTATTACTTCTCGTTATACGACACGGAGTAATAAAATTTAAGCTCCCCAAAACTACTTAATGCGGCTATTAAAGCCGCATTGAGTATAATTAACCTGAACTCTGGATAGTAAATCTATCTCGAGCAGCTATTGACGCGTGAATTCGCCTTATTTTCACTGAAAACCTCAGGCTAGAGAAAATAAATTTAAACATCTTTATAATTCAATATATTAGTAAGTATCTTGACCAAAGTTCAGATTAATTAATCTCAAAAAATAAATACATCACCACCCCTCTATTTAATTAAAAATAAAAATCGGCATCTACTATTATCTTCATAAAAATAAATTTGTTCATAAATACTTTGTCGGCTTAATCATTAAGCTAACAGCTTTATGGCGCTAGCAGCGCTTGCTGATCTTTGAGGATTAAATTTGTTCAACTCAGGGGTAATTTAATTGCAGCGCGAGATTTGTAATCTAGTGGGCTGGGTAACTGCTGCCACGTCCTAATCACTCCTTACCTACAACAGGCAACTATGAAAGAAACCGTGGGCAGCCCGTGTGTTCTTTATGTATAGTTGTCACCTATTTAGGAGAATAGCCATACTACATAGGCTCTGCCTTGCCTAAATACCAAACACAGTGCTGTAAATTCAACCTCAAAAGATAAACAGGCGCTAGTGTGTATCAGCGTTATAAAATTTTATTTTCGCTTGATCTATTTCACTCGATGACAATCTTAATGTTTCGTATAATAATTCAAAATCAAAATCATTTTGTCCGTAAACAAATTTTAATATTGATTCTATTAATAACATTCGCTCATCTTGATCCGATATATCATTAGCAAGCTCTATAGCAAAAGGTAAATTACGTTCAAGAGATTTTTCGCCAACAAAACGTTTTGCATAACTAGCTTCATTACTCGGCATTAATGACTTCAGCCAATCACGTGCCATATCAGGATCATTTTCAATTAAACGAGAGCCAATATTGCTCATTACCCATTTTTTAGCAGAAACTGGCAGTGTGGGCGCTAAATCAATCAACATACCTAATTTATTATAAGGTATATCAATACTAAGGTTATTTAATAGCTTATCACGGAAAAAAGGATCTTCTTGCGCTAATGCCACGTCAAACGAACGACCTATATATTCCTCGTTAGTCGCCATATATTTCAGTAGTTGCACTATTCCTACATGCCTACTTGCTTCATCTTCAATACTATTAACCCAGTTCAAAGACTGTTCTAAATTTTCTGAAGCGAGTTTTTTTGTGTAAAATTTAATGGTCTCAAATTTTAATTGAGAGTTAGGCAATTCTGAAATTATATTTTCAGCATCATTTGGTTGCTGCTGTATTAATTGCATCAAAACAAAACCCATTAAATGCGCATACATATCTGGGCGTGGCTGTTGGCTAAACCACTCCATCACTGCGCCAGCATTTTTTCTACTCCATTGATTTAACAGTTTATCAATCACACCAGATTTAACGGCAGGGCTCAAAGAAAATCTTACGTCTTCAATGGCTGTAATGGGGCTCTCATCCATAAGCGAAGAGTATGCAACAGTGATTAAATCAACTTGAGTGCTATTATCAAATCCTTTATTTTGAATCCACTCAGACAAATTTTGTAGATCATATTGACCAATGACAGGAATAACACTATTTAGTAAGCGATTACGCATTATGGTATCCAGCCCAAGCATATGCTCTAAGGCTGATGGCCAATTTACCTTAATCCATGCCAAATAAAGAGGTTGCGTTGTTGCAAGTTTAATCTCTACCGTTTCATCACGTAATTCAATAAGAAGTAGTTCAATACAAATAGAAAACTCATCATTGACTTTCATATCGCTTAATTTCGTATCACAGCTATCAAACACAACTCCCAAGTGCTGATCCGCCTTAGTTGAAACAAAGCGTGTTGTCTCTAAAGTAACTTCTCTTTCGGGTGAGTCATCAGTATCAGAGGCATCTGGACTTAGCAAAAAAACTCGACACGTAGATAAAAAACAAATAGTGCGGCAATCGACAAAGCTAAAACTATTTTAATTTTAATAAGTGCCTCCTTATACCAATTTTAATACCGTAAATAATACGTTTTATGCAGGCCCTGTTCAGCTCTTTGGATTAAATTTGCTCTATCTGAGACGATTTAATCACGACGTAAGATTTGTAACCTCGCGGGCTAAGTAAAAACCAAACAGCAAAAAGTAAATTGTCTGGATAATACATAAAGGTAGTGTAAATAATTTACTAAGATAGTTAGATATTGCCTGCCTATTTATCACGCGTCAATTAATATAATAAATACATTAAATTAACACCAAATACACACAAACAAAGGTGAATAAAATCTAATCAAAATGCTCACGGTTAAAAATAGCCCTATCATTTTAATGAGACCCACTCCCTTTACAAAAAAAGCGAAGTAATTATAAAATCACTTCGCTTTGATTATAGATATTGTGATGAACAATATTTATTACTTTAATAGATAAGCTATACAATTAACCTCAAACCAATCATCACTAGCATAACCACATTTGCAATCACACCAATTAAGAAGAAGTAACTACGCGGGCTTGGGTTTTTCTCTGTAGCTATAGCGTAGTACAGCACCATGTGAATTAAACGCGCAATTAAGTACACCCAAATACACATTGCAAATATTGGGCTTTGGTAATTAATTACAAATGCAAATAACACAGTACCTATAAATAATGCGCTGTTTTCAAGCGTATTATGAAATGTACGATGCGCCCTGAATATAAAGCTGTCGTGCGATAAATCTTCATCAATTTTACCTGGCACCGCATTAGGCTCTTTTGCTTTACTAAACGTAGCCACTGCCCATTGTACAACCAACATAATTAAATACAGGTAAAACGCTAAGTAAGCCGAAAGTGTAACTTCAGTCATTATTAAATCCCTTATTGTGTTTTTAATTGGTATTATCCAGCAAGTTTTAGGCCGCACTTAGTTTATTGATAAATATAAGTTTAATTTAGTAAAATTATTTATGAATGTAAGTAATTCCACCTTTTTATAAAAATTACCGACTAGATAAACCTTATTATCCAAACGCGACTGATTTACGAAACCGCGATAATGCAAATATAAAAAATACACTGCCGATTACGAATAAAGCCAAAAAGTAAGGCCAAACTACATCCCACCCCGCTCCTCTATATAAGATGGCTTGAGCAAACTTTACAAAATGAGTCGTAGGTGCAAATAACATAATATTTTGTACTATATCAGGCATGCTTTCGCGAGGGGTAACCCCGCCCGACAACATTTGCAATGGCAATAATATAAGGATCATCAGTAAGCCTAATTGCGGCATGGTACGCGCCTGCGTTCCTAATAATATTCCCAATGATGTTGTCGCAAATAAATGAATGGCGGCGCCCAATAAAAACAACGCTGCTGAGCCATGAATAGGCACTTGTAAAAAGCCTTCAATTACAATAAAAAGTGAAAAAGTGGTCAGTAATAAAATAACTAAACCATTGGCCCAAATTTTAGCAATTACAATTTCAAATGGCGTTAATGGCATTACTAATAAATGCTCCAGCGTACCGTGTTCACGCTCACGTATCACCGCAGCTCCGGTTAAAATAATCGAAATCATGGTAATAACGTTCATTAATTCCATCACACTGCCAAACCACACACTGGTCATATTGGGATTAAACATTATGTGCGCCGATTGCTTAATAGGCAGTGTGTATACCGATCGATAGCCTTGAACAAATTCATTAATTTCAGCACTAATAATTGTTTGAATATAATTATCACCAATAAATGCTTGCGACATACGTGTAGCGTCTATATTCACTTGTAATGTAGGTTGCTTACCTGCAAGAACGTCACGCTCAAAGTGTGGCGGAATATTTAGCACAAAGGTATAACTTCCGTTATCAAGCGAGGGATCCACTGCACTTAATGCAATAACGTCAGGCGTTTTAAAGTAAGGGTCGTAAAATGCATTAATTATACGCTTAGATAGTTGTGATTGATCGCCGTCAACAACTGCAATAGGTGCATTATTTAACTCAATGGAAGTTGCCGAAGACACAACATAAATTAATCCTGTAAAAGCAAAAAACACAAATAATAACAGCACTTTATCGCGCCATAAGCTACGCAGTTCTTTGATACCTAAATTAAGAATATTACTAAGGCATTGCATGGCTATTTATCCTGCTTTGGAAGTAAAAATACACTGGCTAACGTCAGCACTGGTATAAAAGTAAGCAAAGGTAAAAACTGCGCCGATAAATCAGAAAAATTAAGTGCTTTATTAAACACACCACGGCATGCTTCTAAAAAGTATGTAGTTGGAAATAGTTTTCCGATTATTGCAGGAAAGCCTTCTAAGGATGAAACGGGGTCAATCAACCCGCAAAAATTAACAGCAATCATCAATACAACCACAGTTGATGCCGCTAATGCCGATATTTGTGTCTTAGTAAAAGCCGAAATTAACAGCCCTAAACCAGTTGTTGCTGTTACATACAATAAAGCAGCCAAGCTCAACGCCCATAAACTTCCTTTTAGCGGAACACCAAATACAGTGACAGCTAGGGCAACTAAGCCAAAAAAACTTACCATACTAACTAAAATGTAAGGCAGTTGTTTACCAATAATAAATTCGAGTCGCGTAACCGGTGTAACATATAAATTAGTGATTGAACCTAATTCTTTTTCACGTACAACACCCAACGCCATTAATATTGCAGGAATAAACACTAACAAAAGTGGAATAACAGCAGGCACCATGGCCTCAATACTTTTAAAGTCTTGATTATAACGATAGCGTGATTCAATATTCGCCGGTACTAAATTGGGTATGACCCCATAAGTACGCAATGATAAGTCAGTTAGGTAACTGTAATACGAACTCGTCATATAACCCGATATAGTTTCTGCCCTAAAAGGCATTGAACCATCAATCCAAACTACAATTTCTGGCGTGCGCTCGCGTTTCAATTGCTGGCCAAAATTAGGTGGGATCTCAACGGCCACACTTAACTCGCCGCTGCGCATTCGTTTATCTAGCTCTGAAGGGCTTTTAATATCAGCTTTTTGTATGAAGTAGCGCGATCCGGCAATATTTTGAACGTAATCGCGACTCTCAGGGGTTTGATCTTGGTCCATCACCGCAAAGCTCAAATCTTCAACATCAAAGGTAATCCCATAACCTAAAATAAACATTAAAATAATTGAGCCTAACAGCGCAAAGGTTAAACGAATAGGATCGCGCCATAGCTCCAGCGTTTCGCGATGAGCATAGCCAAACAAGCGTAAAAAGCTAAAAGCGGTATTCGCTTTTTGTTTACCGATTGGCACCGTTTTAGGTTCACTTTCAGGTAACAACTCTGGCTCTTTAGCCATCGTTGTAGACAAAGCAGAACTCGCTTGAGACTCAAGCACCGCCTCTTCTAAATAAGCAATAAAGGCATCTTCGAGCGTATCTGCACTGCGCGCTTTGCAAAGTGCAGCGGGTGTATCACTGGCAAGTATTTTTCCTGCATGCATCAACGAAATTCTATCGCAGCGTGCGGCTTCATCCATAAAGTGAGTCGAAATAAAAATAGTAACGCCCTGCTCACGCGATAACTCAATAAGTAATTCCCAAAAGTCATCACGAGCAACAGGATCTACGCCCGAGGTAGGTTCATCAAGTATAAGCATTTCAGGGCTATGCACTACCGCAACCGCAAGCGATAAACGCTGGCGAATACCTAACGGTAAATCGACAGGAAAATCATCACGGTATTTTTTAAGGTTAAACCGTATAATTAATTCATTAACGCGCGGCGCAATTTGCTCTGTTGGCAAATGAAATAAGCGCGCATGCAACATCATATTTTGCTCAACGGTTAATTCATTATAAAGTGAAAATGCTTGCGACATAAATCCAACGCGCTTACGAGTTTCTATATTGTTAGCATCAACAACTTGACCAAATAACTTAGCTTCGCCACTGCTTGCCGGTTGAAGGCCTGTCAGCATTTTCATAGTTGTGGTTTTACCACAACCATTTGATCCCAAAAAGCCAAAAATCTCGCCTTGTTCAATACGTAAACTAACATTGTTAACCGCTGTAAAATCGCCATATATTTTACTAAGCGCTGTAGCCTGAATAGCGGCTTCATCAGTTTTTAGATTATTCTGACGAGGAGGAACCACAAGTACGTGATGATCATGACGCTTTTCTTCAGGTAGCAATGATATAAATGCTTCATCAAGGGATTTTTTCCCTGTTTGAGCCTTAATCTCCTCTGGGCTACCAGTACCTATAACTTTGCCATCGTCCATGGCGATTAGCCAATCAAAATCATCTGCCTCTTCCATATAAGCGGTCGCAACGAGCACACTCATACCATTATGCTGAGCGCGAATATGGTTAATCAATTGCCAAAATTGGCGACGAGAAAGCGGATCGACCCCCGTTGTTGGTTCATCCAAAATTAATAACTCAGGGTCATGAATTAACGCACAGCATAAACCGAGTTTTTGTTTCATACCGCCTGAGAGTTTTTCTGCAGGACGATCGGCAAACTCAGTGAGTCCAGTGCTTTTTAATAAGTTTTTGATTCGGTGCTGACGCTCTTTTTTCTTGCCCAAAAAGCCGACCAAAAAAATCAATATTTTCAAAAACAGAGAGTGTCGGGTATAAGTTTTTGCCTAATCCTTGTGGCATATAAGCAATACTTGGCGAAGTTGAAGTACGAAAGCGGCTACTACGCATATTGCCCCCTAACACTTCAACGTCACCATTTTGAACGGCACGTGCTCCTGCAATAAGTGCAAGCAAACTCGACTTACCTACGCCATCAGGGCCTATAAAACCCACCATACTGCCCGCAGGTAACTCCAGATTAATATTATCCAACGCTAAATTATTGCCATAGCGATGCGTAACCTGAGTAAGCTTAACCACACTAAAAGGCTTTTTAGCTTTGTTGCTCTTCTTTTTGCGATTGTTTTCATCAGCCATTATTCAGGCACTCTAACCTGCAACTGCATAGGCCAATTTTGCTCTGGTGCTAATAAAACATAAGCAAGTCCAGGCACGCCTGTTTTAACTTGTTCAATATGATCGTTTAATAATTTTGAATCTAGCTTCACTTTTACTCTAAACATCAGTTTGTCACGCTCGTTACGTGTTTCTACCGATTTAGGCGTAAATTGTGCTTGCGCTGATACAAAAGTAACTTTAGCGGGTAACGTGTATTGTGCAATTGCATCTATTACAATGCGTGCCTCAGAGCCTATTGTCACTTTGCCAGCTTGCGCTGTTGGCAAATAAATGCTCATGTACACATCGGTTAAATCAAGCAAAGAAAAAACCTTACCACCACTGCCAAGCACTTCACCTGGCTCTGCTAATCTATATAATATTCGGCCACTAATAGGCGCTTTAAGGGTGCTATCGGCAATATTACTTTGTAATCGCTCAATACGCGCTTGTGCTGCCTCTATTTCTGCATCCGACTGCACCACTTTTACATTTGCCGCTTTTAAAGCCGCTTGCGCTGTTGCAGCGCTTGTTCGTTGCTGATCAACTACTTCTTTTGAAATATGCCCTTGTTTGAGCAGTGCTACAGAGCGACGTAACTCGGTTTCTGCAAAAGTAAGTTCACTTTTATGTTGTTCTACAATTGCCAAAGCATATTTACGTGACTCAGTAGCAACACGTAACCCAGCATTAGCCTCACGTAATTGTGCATTTAAATCGTCAGTATCAATAACCGCCAATGTTTGACCGGCTTCGACCATGTCACCTTCTTGTGCTAAAACCTCAATCAAGCGCCCCGGCAATTTTGTTGCAATATCGTACTCGGTCGCTTCAATGCGGCCATTTCCATAGGCTACGCTCTCTGGCAATTGTTCAGATAGCAGTGCAGGTTGCTGAGTTTGCCAAACATACCAACCACCCCCACCCAATATGATCACAGCAGCGATTGTACTGAGAGATTTGAGTGTCGATTTAATCGTCATGCGGTAAAACTCCATGTATATAAAAGTAGGTAAATGTAGCCAGTCTTGGCCTATTTATAAGATTAGGCTAATACTGCACTATTTTTGGTATTAACTATCACTGTATGAGTTAATTGTAATATAGGTGTGACTCTACTTTGTTACTTCACGATAGTAGATTATTTTAATGAATTTTAAATGTCAGTATCCCTATTAATAATCTATCATTACCGCCGCTTATAAGCTTGATGCAGATCAAAAAACATTCAACTCAATAATAAAGATTTCAAATAAGCTAACAACCAATCAAAACGGTTAATATTTTTAAACGACAAAAAATATAATTAAACAGCCCGATTATTTACGTATATTTTTTACCATTAATATCTATTTTCGAACGTATACATTCCTTTATAAACTTCAACATTTGGTGGCTTTTTATAATTGTTAAAGTAATCGTAACCTTCTTTAAGGTTAAGCCAAAAAGGGTACCATTGGTTTGCTTTATGCTTTGATAAAACTTCATCCTCAAGCATAAACGGAAATGAATGAACCCTAAAAAGATTGCCCCGATTTTAACGCTGCAGCACCCAACGCGTAAATCTCATTTATATATTCATCAGTCATCGCATAACACCCAATAGAAACACAGTTGCCATGCACCATCAGTGCACTGCCAGTTCGGTTGTGTGTCCGGTCATATTTATTTGGAAAGCCCAAATTAAATGATAAGTGATAATTGCTCCAAGGATTAAGCCCACTAGCATCAACATAATAAAAGCCTTCAGGGCTTTGGTTGTCGCCTTCTTTTAATTTAGGGCCAAGATCACCTGAAAAAGTACAAATTTCATAATTTTTGAAGTGTATAAATGTGCCATCATCCGACTCCAGCCAGACTTCAAGAATACCTGGGTCTTTGAATATTCGAATAAATATAGGTGCACCATATTCAAGCCCTTTATCAGATAGTTGCTTTTTTAAAGTGGGTGCAACCATTGATATCGCTTTTTCAGAACGTGCACTGGTAGGAAATTCTGCAGCAAAAGAATTAAACATAAAAAAAACCAAGAATGTAATTAATTTCTTCATAATAAAAACACCCTTTAAGACCTTAATTTTAGTGTGATCAACACAACACCGTGGTCGGTGCTTAGATCGTCTCGATCATACTCGGGATTTATTAAGTGCCTGTCGTAAGTGTCATAACCACTGACTTCAAAAAAGCTGTCATCGTAACTAGCATCAAACTCACACGACAATAAAATGTAATCAAGCACAGAGCTGCTCGCGCCATAATAATGTGTTGCCGGTCTTAACGGTGCTGCCTTTGTTATGTTTATATTTTTTACTTGGCTGTTACTGCTATCACAATCGCTTTGTACATCGTTTGTTATTGCTTCATCGCTAATCACTTCATCATTACTTAGCTGCGACTTAACAAACAAATCCCATGAATCATTTAAACAATATTTAGCAAGGTAGGTTTTAGCGTCAAACGCAGGTGCAAAGCGTAGCGTACTCGTCAGTAAATGACTTAATACACCATCCGCAAGTTCATTATTAAAGTCCCCCATTAATAGCATGGGTTGTTGCGTAGCTTCACGGCGAGTAATCATTTGTATCATTAGTAATGTAGCTTCACTGCCACGCTGAATCGTTGAGCCCCACCCACCCGCTACGTTCGCTTTTAAAATTTCAATTATGTTTTGCTCGGGTGTAAGCTCTTTATTATGCTCATCAACATTAATCATTGGGCGCTTAGATTTAAAATGCACCACGTAACAATCAGTATTGCCTATATGCGGCAAAGTAACGGTCGCTCTCAATACCTTACGACTAAAAGTAAACTCACTATTAAGGCCAAGCGTACTTGCAAGCTCGCTGTCATGCTCAACCGCTGCTACTTCAACTATGGGATATTTAGAGGCAATCGCTACTACTGGCCGTTTATAAATAAAATCATCAATCACCTCTGGCGTATCAACTACTGCAAAGTAATTATAGCCTTGCTCAGCAACTAGCTCTTTTAACGAATCAATACTAAACACTTCCTGAAAACCAATCACATCAGGGGCATGATCTGTTAAGTAATCAACAACCCAACGCTGCTTTTTAGCCCACTGCTGCGCGGTATAAATTTTCTCAAATTCATAGTATGCATTGGGCGGCTCAAGGTAGTTAAACAGGTTAAATGTGGCTATTTTTAGTTGGGTGTTCATGATTTCTGACTCAATGGCAGGAATAGAGTTTGCACTTTCTTGCGTACATAACGGGGGAAGATTACTGATAAAATTAGCCTGTATAAAATTAATAAAAATAAGAAGTAACCCACTGCGAAATTGATAAACACATAAAAAATTAACAGCTTCTTACAATTCATGACAATACCCGACAAGCCCTGAGAATTACATGTCTACTGATATGTTAGCCTTTGAGCTATAAATTTACGACTTAAATACCTCATTTCTAGAATCAGTTACTAAATGCAATAAAACTAAAAATTATGGAGATTATTATGAACACCAGTAATAAAGGACTACGTATTTCATTGTTGTTTGGCTTTGCAACTATTTTAAGTGGCTGTGGTGAAAGCTCAGATGAGCTAGATGATAAATTAACTCATGAGGCAAGAGTATCTTTTGTAAATTCACTAGACTACATGGCCGATCTTCATCTTAAAAAAGGAACATTAGCACAGGTTATAGCGGCCTATTTGATAACGATACTATTATTTCAGCCGATGTAGCAAGTAACACAGTAAGCACAACTTATCGTTACAGCTATAAAGCAATTAACAATATGATCAATTTAGGTGTTAAAAACAGCATTACCACAAACCAAGAAGAGCGTATAACCAAAACTTTAAGCAATAACGATAACCTATGGGTTATTGCTTGGAAAGCATCGGGCGAACAAACTGTTTCGGTGCTTAATAAAAAGCAAAACAATAATGCAGACGTATTTAATGTACGTTTATTTGCTAACGGTAATTACACTGTTTTAATCGATAATACTAAAACAATAACCACTGAAAAAGGTAAAGTCACCGACTACTTAAGCGTTAACAGCTGCGCTAATGGTTTAAAAATTGCTGATAAATTTATTGATTTATGCACTGGTGATTTTGGCGCTTCTTATTTACTTATTGTTGATAAAAACGGTAAACGAGTAATGGCTGAGGAATAACATTTATAGCGCCTTAAATGCAGTAGCTTTAATATGCTACTGCTACAAACCCTATTATTTACCATGCACTTACAACAAACAAATACCCTTTTGAGCGTACCGTTTTAATTTTTAAAGAATTACGCGCATCATCGCCCAATTTTTTGCGTAACTGACTAATATGGTTATCTATACCACGTTCAATACCGTCATAATAATAACCTTTTAACTGTTCAACAATACTATTACGAGACAAAACCGTGCCAGCATTTTTAGCCAGCAATATTAAAAGGTCGTATTCACCATCGGTAAGTTGCACTGGCAAACCACCTAACGTAACCGTTCTATTGTGGGATGCGATAACGAGTTCTCCAAAGCTTATAAAACCTTTAGCTTGTGTCTTTATCCCAGCAGCTTGCATAGGTTGCTCACGCCTTAAAAACGCTTTAATTTTAGCAAGTAATAAACGAGGTTTTACCGGTTTGAGTAAGTAGTCATCTGCGCCAATTTCAAGCCCAACAATTTGATCAATTTCTTCTTCCCGTGCGGTAAACATAACAATATAACCATTGTACAAAGGCCTAACCTCACGACACACCGTTAAGCCATCTTTTTTGGGCAACATAACATCCAAAATAACTAATGCAGGTTGCCACTGTAGAATAGTTGTAACCGCATCCTCCCCATTAGCCGCTATTTTAACCTCATACCCTTCAAGCGTTAAATACTCATCAATAGACTCTGCCAACGGCAAATCGTCTTCTACAACTAAAATTTTTGGTTTCATAACGTATTCCATGTCATACCTATCGGCTTATATACAGGCTCTATTTAACGATTATAAGATTGATCTCTTACTAAGCAGAGTTATGTGTCTAATCATTTTAACTAATTGCAAACCTATCCGTGACTTACATGTTAGTAGGCCAACGCAAAATAAAACGTGCGCCACCTAAAGAAGACTCATCAACACTCGCCTCACCACCATGCCAATCTAATATTTGCTTCACAATAGCAAGGCCTAAACCGGTTCCGCCTGTTTGTAAATTACGACTTTCATCTTCTCTGTAAAATGCCTCAAATATCTTTCTTCGAGCTGAGTTAGCAACGCCATCGCCGTCATCCTCTACATATATTAACCAACCTTTCCCTACTTTTTGATAACTGATCTGAATAACATCTCGCCCATAAGCAATCGCATTTCGAATCAAATTACTTAAAGCTCGGCTCATATAAAACTTATCAAACAGTGCTTCACACTCAGCATTTTCAAGTAACGTAATTGTTTTTTTGGGTTTGCTTCTTGCCAAACAATTAGCTCTTGTTTTATCCATTGATTAAGCTCAACAGTTTCTAATGCTAATGTTGGGGCTTCTCTATCAAAGCGAGCGTGGGTAAGCATTTCAGACACAAGTAAATTCAATTCATTTAGCGAAATTTCAATACGATCTAACTGCCCTACCTGATAGTCGTTTGTTGTACTGCCACGAAGTAATTCTAAGTTAAATTCGATACGCGCAATAGGTGTGCGTAACTCATGCGACACCGCATTAACCAAATTTTTATGTGAAGAAATTAAACGTTGTATTTTTTCGGCCATTATATTAAATGTTTTAGATAAGTTATTTAAATGACTAAAACGAATAAGCTTAGCCCGCGTTTCAAACTTACCTTGCCCAAGCAGCGCAGCAACCTTGTTAAGAGATCGCATAGAACGCCACCCAGGAATTAACCAAATAATAATAGGGATCAGTAAAAAAAGCCGAATATAAAATAAAACACACTCAACATATACACAACTTTACTTTTTAGCTCAGGGCTAAATGGGCCTAGCACAATAACCTGATCGCTATTGCCAATACGTTGCATCACTATATCGGCGGGATACCCTATAAAATCAGAATCGTTTGATGATATAGAAACCATCACGCCCTGTTCTAATTCAGCCATTTGCTGCGATGTGTAATTTAATTCGCTCAAGGTTTTGAGCAACACGGGATATGCAAATTCATGGCTTAGCGAATCAATAACCTGCGGCCACTCTTTTTTAGGGTACTGTATTAACCTATTATTAAGTAAATAAAAAGTGCCCATCATCCAACGCTGTGCTTCATTTACTAAATGTTTAGGCACAGAGTTTGGCTTAACAATAACTAAGAGCTGGCTGTCATCAATTTTTCGATAAACTAAATCAGCAAATGGGTCGCCTAAAATTTTATTTTCTGTAAGTAAGGTGTTTTGCTCGCTCGAAAAATCACGTTGATTATATGCTTGCAAAGAAAGCGCAAAGCCAAAATTAGCCTGTATATTGTTTAAATAAGCTAATCTGTCGTTTTTAGGTATACCTTTAAGTTGCTCGGCAAGTAAATCGGTAGAACCCGATGTTAAAAACTCTAACGCCCATTTTTCAGTGGGATGCCTCACCTTGTTTTCAAATTGCGGAATAATAAATAACTGAATACTCACCACTGAAGAGATAATAATAATTAGTAAAAAAAGTAGCGATTTTTTCATGTGTTATATGAGGTCAATAAGTAAACATAAACCTTATCATACATTTATATAAATACTATTGTTGATTACGTGAGCAATTGAGTTAAGTGTTAGCTGAATGTGTACCTATAAGCATACTTTACTATAGCAAAGTTTAAAGCTGCTCGTTTAAAAGCTTGATTCTACATTTTAAAATCATTATATCTCTCAATAAATAGCATTCATGCTACTAACCAGATAAAATTCGCGGCAATTAAATATGAGCGAAGTGAAGTTGTCATGAGTAGAAAGATTGAACTATTAGCCCCAGGCGGTGATGTAAACGCGGTAAAAGCCGCCATTGTAGCCGGTGCTAATGCGGTTTATTGTGGGTTAGATACCTTTAATGCACGTAACCGAGCGTCTAATCTTTCGTTTGATGAGCTTAACGGCGCACTTCGCTTGGCCCATGAATACGGCTGTGAAATATTTTTAACGCTAAATGTAGTTATATTAGAGCACGAAATGGGCGCGCTATTTAAGCTATTAAATCAGCTGGTAAATACCACGCTCGACGGCATTATTGTACAAGATTTAGGGTTGTTCAATATAGTTAAAAAGCACTTTCCTACTTTGCATATTCACGCATCAACGCAGTTAACTACGCATAACGAATCACAGGTTGAGTTTTTAGCGCGCATTGGCGCTACACGTGTAAATTTATCGCGCGAGCTTAACTTAACTGAAATTAAAATACTGACCGACGTAGCGCATAAATGCGACGTATTAACCGAAGTGTTTGTACACGGCGCATTATGTATTGCATTTTCAGGGCAATGTTATTCAAGCTCAGTGAGTGTAGGTAACTCGGGTAACCGTGGTCGCTGCTCGCAAGCGTGTCGTGATGAATACGAGCCAACGGCTATGGGTAACAAACACCCATTAAACTTAAAAGACAACTCAGCTTATTTTGATTTGCCGGAGCTGGTAGCCGCAGGTGTTGATTCGCTAAAAGTAGAGGGCCGAATTAAAGGTGCTAACTACGTACATACGGTTATTGATAGCTGGCGCAAACAGATAGACACTTTTGTGCAAACCGGTAACCTAATTGAAGACGACTCAAGCTTATACAAAGTATTTAACCGTAACTTTACTAATAAATTTTTAACCGGTGACATGACCAAAAACATGTTTACCGATAACCCGCGTGACCATAGTTTTGATCACGCTAACGAAAAAAACAACGCAATTTCGGTCGTGCAAATTTACGATGCACAGCAAGAGCTTTCTACCCAAAAAAGTGAAATTGATTCGTTAGTTAAAAAGAAAATTGAATTTTTAGATATTTCAAAACGCGAGCTTACATTAGAATTTACAGGGCGATTAAATCAGCCATTCACTGTAAACATAGTTATTGAAGATAAAAACGATATTACGCTTTCGAGTAAAAACGAAAAAGAGCCTCTACGCTTTGAAGTTCAATCGCAAATGCCTATGCAAACCGCCGATAAATCGGTTGTTGATATTGCTGCTATTGATAAACGCTTTAAAAGCTTTAGTAATGCCAATTTTGAAATTAAAAATATGGATTACTCAAACTTAGGCAACAACTTAAGCATTCCGTTTAAAGAGCTAGCGCGCATTAAAAAACAAGTCGCGTTTTTATTAAACGAAGGCAAAGACGTACTCGCCCCTGTTGAATTGCCAAAACTTGTTAATCACCCTAAGGCCGATAACAAAACAACACTCTCTATTTTAATATCGGACATAAAAGATGTTCATCTATGTGATTTAGCAGATGGCGATGTTTACTTTAAATTACCTGAGAGCTTTAGAACCGATAACGATAAATACATTAATGTATTTTTAGAACACCCACAGTTAATTCCGTGGTTTCCGGCGGTGTTAATTGGTAAAGATTTTGAAGAAGCTGTACGTTTACTCGAGGTTGTAAAACCTAGGCTTATTATAAGTAATAACACAGGCGTTGCATTTAAAGCTGTGCAAATGGGCATCGACTGGATTGCAGGCCCATTATTAAACACTACAAACTCTTACGCGTTACTAACACTACAAGAAGATTTAAACGCAAAAGGCGCGTTTATTTCAAACGAAATAAACAAACAGCAAATGCGTAGTATTAAACGCCCTAACAACTTTAAAGTGATGTACAGCATTTATCATCCAATACTAATGATGACCAGCCGACAGTGTTTTTTCCAGCAAACCGTTGGCTGTAAAAAACCACGCATTGACGCAAGCTGTATGTTGAGCTGTAAAAAAGAAACCACCGTTACCAATGTAAAAGGCATTAGCTTTGCCATTGATAAACAAAAAGGCGGCTACCCGAGCATTTATAACCATGAGCAATTTTTAAACATGGATATCGTAACCGATTACGCCGACAAGTTTGACGAGTTTATGATTGATTTAACCGACATTGGCTCAGGCGATAAAGAAAAGCTAGACAAAGCCGTGTTGCTTGCACATTTTCAAGATTTAATTAGCGGGCAAACACACGCTGCTGATCAGTTAAATCACATGGTAAAAGTAAAAACACGTCAGCAATATGTTGAAGGCTTAAACAGCTAAGGTAAGTATTAAAATGACACTGCCATTATTATATTCATTACAACACTGCCCATACGCAATGCGTGCACGAATGGGTATTTTAATGGCAGAGCAACACGTTTTACTACGCGCTATTAAAACTAAAAACAAGCCACCGCATCTTTTGCAAATATCGCCAAAAGGCACGGTGCCTGTTTTATTACTGCCGAATAACCAAGTTATAGATGAAAGCCTCGATATTATGCTGTGGGCTTTAAAACAAAATGACCCGCATAATTTACTGCATACTCAAGACCCATTAGCACTTGAGCACATGCTTGAGTTAATTAAGCTAAACGACACGCAATTTAAACCCGTGCTCGAAAAGTATAAATTTTATGCCCGCACAAAAGACATGGCACACCTTTATTACCAAAAATTCTGCGAAGAGTTTATTAAGCAATTTGAAGCAAAACTAACCACGCATAAATACTTAATGGGCGATGAAAAAAGTCTAGCCGATTATGCCCTGCTGCCATTTATTAGGCAGTTTGCTCGCGTAGATAAACATTGGTACTTACAAAGTGAATACACGCATGTACGCGCATGGTTAAACGAGTTTTTACACGCCCCCATGTTTACCAAAGTTATGACCAAATTTAATTTGTATATGGACTGCGGCGAAGAGTTTCTATACGGCGTTAAAAAACCTTAACTTAGCCTTTGTTTTATAGAAATTACATTGTCATAGCCAACTACAAAGCTAAGCATTGAATTATTCTCATCATCGAATTTAAGCCCTTTATTTACGCTATACTGCCCTCCCCATTACTAACAAACGCTATGCATTATGAACTACTCAAACTTTGGCACTAAATTTACACAACCCAACGGCATTACTCAGTTAATGGAAGATTTAGGCGGTGTTAAAAACAGCAACAATCCTAATATTGTTATGCTGGGTGGCGGTAATCCCGCATTAGTACCACAAGTAAATGAGGTTTTTTTAAGTGAATTACAAAAACTAGTTGCCAGCAATAAAGTATCGCAAGTATTTGGCCTTTACGACGGCCCGACTGGTAACGACGAGTTTAGAGCGGCATTAGCAGGCCAGCTAAGTAAAGAGTATGCATGGGACATTAGCGCCGATAACGTAGCGCTTGGTAATGGCAGCCAAGCTAACTTTTTTGTGTTGTTTAATATGTTGGCAGGTGAGATGCCGGATGGCAGCCATAAAAAGATTTTATTTCCCCTTGCGCCAGAGTACATAGGTTATGCCGATCAAGGTTTATCGGCTGATATGTTTGTTGCCATAAAGCCTGATATCGAAATTTTAAATACAGGTAGCACATCAAAACAGTTTAAATACGTCATTGATTTTAAAGCGGTTGAAAACACATTAGCAAACGACAGCAGCATAAGCGCGCTGTGCGTATCACGCCCTACCAACCCAACAGGTAATGTAATTACTGACGATGAAGTAAAACACCTTGATTTGCTTGCTAAGCAATATGGTATTCCACTCATTATTGATAACGCATATGGCGATCCGTTCCCAGGTTGTATTTACACCGATGCAAACCTAACGTGGAACTCAAACATTATTTTATGTATGTCACTTTCAAAACTGGGCCTACCGGGTTTACGCAGCGGTATTGTGGTTGCCAATAATGAGATTATTAAAGCAATTGGCCGCGTAAACGGCAGCATGGTTTTATCGCCAAATAGTATTGGCCCAAGCTTAGTGACACGCTTAATTAACGACAACGAACTACTCCCACTGTGCCGCAACGTTGTACTGCCTTTTTATCGCAATAAAGCACACATAGCGATTGAGTTGTTTGATGAAGTATTTGCCGAACTACCTGTTTATTTACACAAAGTTGAAGGCGCATTTTTTATGTGGCTGTGGTTTAAAGATGCAAAAATAACAAGCGAGGTGTTATACCAACAACTTAAAGAGCAAGACGTGTATGTGATCCCAGGTCACAACTTTTTTATTGGTATTGACGACAGCTGGGCGCACAAGCACGAGTGTATTCGTATCAACTATGCTACCGATGCAGATACCCTAAAAAAGGCTTAGAAGCGATTAAAGCAGTTATGGCGTGAATTTATAAAGCTGTGGTAAGAGTCTACTATCGTAGGCTTTAATCACATTTTATAAGCCCCCTACTTACTATAAGGCCACTTAGCTTTATTAAGTAGAAGGTTGAGGCTCTTTTATTGCCTTATTTTTTAGGGCCTTAGTAAGCATCGCAAACACAAAGCCCCCTATTGCGCCTGCAAGCAGTTGAGCATAAAAACCCCAGCCTCTTGCGCCCGCTATAATATGAATATTCATAATTGATTCAATGGCAGTTAAAACAATAACAAACGCCACAATGCCATCAATAACAAATAGCTGAGTACTGTATTTTTGAACCTTTTTGTTAAGCTTTACGGTAACAAAAAAAGCGATGGCAAGTGCTACGGCAATAATAGCGCCGTAGGTAGGTAATAAGCCTAACCAATCATCAAGCGTTAAACTAGCACGATCACTAAAGCCCACCACCACACCTACATTAACTAATTGATTGACAACGTATTGGCTATGAAACAAGCTAGCAAGTGTGAATGTAAGTAACCAAGAAACTAAAAATGAAGGCAATATACGTGTTAAAAACGACATGGTTATCTCAACTTAAAATAAAGCTTTTTTCTTATACTAGCCATGCTAGCAAAGGCTTGCCCCATAAACAATGTATCTCTTTTTTTACTTTGCTTTCGCTTTTTTCGTTTTCTGTTAATGCAGATGTTGCGTTACCAAAGGAGCAATACAGTACAAAAACACTGGCTACGCAATTACAGTCTCCGTGGAGCATGGTTGAACTACCAAACGGCACGTGGTTAATTACAGAGCGTGATGGTCACGTCGTTATAGTTAAAAACAATGTGCAATCAAGAGTAAAATTAAACCTAACAGGTTTATACGTTGCAGGCCAAGGTGGTTTACTCGACATTGTATTATCACCAGATTATAACAACTCCAAAGAAGTTATTTTTACTTATGCCCAAGGTGATGCAAGCGCAAACAGGCTTGTTGTTGCCAAAGCCACGTTTAATGCTACTGACTTTTCAAAGCCTAACGTTATTTATAAAGTAGCGACTGATAAAAACACACCGCAACATTACGCAGGACGCGCCCTTGTCCTACCTGACAATACGTTATTAGTTTCAACAGGCGATGGGTTTGATTTTAGAGAGCAAGCACAGGTTATCATCAGCCAACTTGGTAAAATATTACGTATAAACCTAGATGGCACCATTCCAACAGATAACCCATTTATTAATCACAAAAACCTAAATGCACATGCTGTTTACTCACTTGGTCATCGTAACCCTCAAGGCTTAGTTTATGATTACGATACGCAGCAAATTGTAAGCCACGAACACGGCCCTGCAGGCGGTGACGAGCTAAACTACTTAAACGCTGGCACTAATTACGGCTGGCCGGTAATCACCTATGGCAAAGATTACTCGCAAGCGCGTATTTCACCCTTTACCGAATATAAAGGCATGCAAAAACCAAGCGTTAATTGGACGCCATCAATAGCGCCATCAGGTATGGCGTATTACGGCTCTAAACATGCAGCTTTTCCTTCGTTACAGCGACATGTGCTTATCACTACTCTTGTAGATAAAAAGCTCTACAGCGTTAATCTGGCAAGTGGTCAATTTACGCAGTCTCACGTATTTCCTAAGGCTGCAGGCAGGTTAAGAGATGTGTTTATAACTGATAAAGGTAACGTCGCGGTATTAACAGACGGCAAAGAGGCAAAGCTAATGTTGATGACATCAAATTAATTCACAAAGGGAGTAAGAGCCGCTGCGCTTTTAGAGTAAGGTAGCGGCTTTATTACGTACTTAATAACGTTTTTAAGTTTTCAACTGCGTACCATATACTTACTGTGCTTGTTATTTACCCGATTCTAATTGCTGTTTCAATAACTCAATAAGTTGAGTGCTAAGCCCTGTAATTTCGGCCTCCAGCACCTTCACTTTAACTTGTGACTTTTCATCATCTTTACTGCGTAATAATGCAGTTTCCTGTAGTAATTTTTCAATTTTTTCTCGTATTTCAGCAATCTGTTCATCAAGAGGATCTCCTTCAGATTGTGATGCTTGATTTACATCTTCATTGCCTGATAACTTACGTAACGCCTCTCGATTTTGATCTTCCAGACTTTTTTCTTTTCCTTCTTCGGATATATCCACTTGGTCACTTTGAACAGCTACTTTGTGCACAGTCGCTTTTTCGGTTACTTCATCAGCTACCACCTTTAAAGTTTGTTTTTGCGGGTAAATTTCTAAAGGTTTAGAGTTTATGTGAACTGACATTTTATCCATTTTAATATTCCTTGTTCAGTCAATTATTGGTGAGAAGTAGTTAACTATAAATATAATGCTTTACCAAAAGCCAATTGTAATAGCCCTCGTTTGATTCTTTATTAGATTACACTCTACTCACAAGCTTGCCCATTGTTGTTTTAAACCAACAAGGTGAACAATACCAAAAGATAAACAAATAATAGAACTCCAAACCCAAAATTCAGGCGAACGCCCCATAGGGTTATTTATTAAAAAGAACCCTGCAACACCACGGGCTAAATAAATAAAAGTTATTAATACAAGAGCTAGGCGGATGAATGGAAGTTTAAAAATAACACCTGCAGCTGAAAATGCATACAATGACCAAGTTGACAGAATCAGAACAATTACACTAGTAATAAGAGTTGGTTTAATACTTCCTTGCTCAGAAAGTAATGCCATTTGCTCTCCTGCACCGAAGAACCGATACCAAGAACCTCCAAAATAGATACAACCCAAATGCAAAGTTGCTACAACAGCACTTAATGTACCTGCAATTATTAGAAAAATATTCATAGAGCGATAAAACCTTCGTGAGACATAGCGAACCTGTAAATTAGCTGCTTTATTTATCTTGATAAACAAACCATAGCTGGGTTTCTATCTGGGTACAATCGATTGTTGAATGTTTACGCGTGATATCAAAGCTCGCATTTAAGTGGATACGAATACTATTTAGGTGCTGGAAAACACATATGCCTTACGATCAACCAACTTACTTAACTGTATTGAAAAGTAAGGGATCATCGCTATTAAAATTTGTGGTGGAAAGTGAGCTTCAGCGCTTGCTGTTAAAGGCATTTAACCAGTGTTTCAACTCTTTGATAGTTTGATAAGGGCTACGATGTAACATTCTATGGCAATTAGCACACACCATGGCAAGATCTTCAACTAGAGTTTCTCTAGATTCATTTTCATCCAGCTCATTCAAAGGTACCTTGTGGTGAGCTTCAATATATAAAGCTCCTTTTTCACCATATTTTTTCTTAAAATCAAACTCACAAACTTCACAGGGTAATTCACCCTTGTGCTTCTTTGCGTGAATTTTTTTAGCCCGATTTACCAATGCCTGAGAACGCTCTCTGGAATAATGCTTCTTTTCTAGCCTTTTACCTTCAGAAAATGACACTGGTGTTAATGAATTCAAGTTCTCTTCTAAATTATCAGCAAGAACTCTACAAGCAGCAATATGAAATAGGTCGTTGAGAGTATCATCTAACGTCACGTCATCATTTGGAAGTGATACTACGGCTTTAAGCGCCCCAAAAACATTTTGAAATAACTCTTTACGTATTTCATTCTTTTTGTCTTTTTTCCTTGGAATATAACTCCAAGTCAAATCAGTACCATCTTGTGATGTGGTTTCTTTATGAAGCTCAGCTAGGGGAGGTAGATTATTATTTTCTGGATATAAAACAAGGTAATAATTATTATCACCCTTCCAATCAATAATTAGAACCCAGAGCGTTTCACTTCCATTACTTATTAAAAAACCACCAAATGAATTCATACCATTCGAAAAAGTATGAAAACCTTCGATAACGCCCTGTTCGATCGAATTTACAAGATGAAAATCATTACTTTCTTTAGTTGTTTTTTCTAAAATTAATGATAGTTTTTTTGCAACATCTGGATTCACTATAACCTCGATTATGCCTTATAACGAGCCTGTAGATTAACTCGTTTTTTATTTGTTTTTATTGATAATCCCCCCATTTTTAATGGAGGCTATCTGTAGAATTTCCGTTGTTTAACTTTTCCAGTTTTTGTATGGGTGTTATGCCACCTATACCCATTTTAGGGCGTTCATTATTATAAGTCCATAACCAATAGGTTGCTTTATCTTGTAACTCACTAATATCACTGTAAATATAATGACTTAGCCAGTCATACCTAACCGTGCGATTAAACCGCTCTACATAAGCATTTTGTTGCGGGTTACCTGGTTGAATAAATCGTAATTCAATATTATTATTTAACGCCCACTCTGCTAATTTATGGCTAATATATTCAGGCCCATTGTCACACCTGATAGCTTTTGGCTTACCACGCTAAACCATTAAACTAGAAACCATTAAACTAGACGAAACCATTAAACTAGGACATTAAACTAGACTAGGACATTAAACTAGACAGCCACTCCAATTGTAAACTAATCTAGCGCGCCACTAAATTTACTTTTTTGGGCTAAGAGTTCACCTCTTTTTATATCTTTACCCGCGCGTTACACATTAAATAAGCAATTATCACTGTTAAACCTAAATTACACGCATGAAAATGACTGCATAATGCAGCTGTGATTTATTACTGAATAATTTTACTGAGTAGTTTAAGTTTTATGCCAGTAGCTTTTCGCAGTTACTGATATTCGCTCGCCGCTTTCGCTTTAAGTTTTCACAATAACCTTCTTGTGAGGCTGGCCTGCCGACTGCACCATGAAATACACGCGTAAATTGTGTGGTGAGTTTTAACCAGTTTTCTGGGGAGATATTAACTTTTTCGAGTAAGGGTAAGTGTGTACTTTCAATATAACCACGTTTGTCTTCTCGTATACAGCGCCCTGTTAGCTCAACAAGTTCAAGGTACGATTTAAGCTCAAACGGTAGACCTTTTGGCATTATTTGACGTGGCTTGCCTGCAAAGCGCAGTAGTGGTTTTGGTTGTTTACCTTCTTTTGCATGTATTATGCGTTGTTTGATGCTGGTATGGTCTGATTCTTCGGGCGTTTCTACCATTTTTGCTCTGATGGGGTTTAAATCAACATACGCCATGCAGGCTGCAAGTGCTGCTTCATCTAATAATGCTTGAGACGTAAAGCGCCCTTCCCAAAACCTACCTGTGCAGTTATCTTCTTTATTTGCTCTGCGGGCAATACCTTCATTTAATAGCCGCATAAACCAGCTGATACTTGATAGGCGTTCGCGGTATTGTTTTACTGTTTGATTAAAAAAGATAAGTTCAGCTTTACTTAGGGCTTCTCCCTGTATGTATTTTTGCGTAAGTACAGTGCCTTTACACAGCTTGTGCCAGCGAATAACAATCGCTTTATCATTCAGCCGATTCGCTTTTTTGTCATCAACATACAACACTAAGTGCGTATGATTGCTCATGACAGCATAAGCACAGACGTCAATACAAAATACCTTGGCTAACTCAAGCAGTTTTTCTTCAACCCAGCCTCTACGATGCTCGTAGGATTGACTTGTAAAGTGGTCTTCCCCACATAAAAATGCACGGCGAACGCAACGTGATATGCAATGGTAGTACTTTGTATCAACCAAACTTACTTGGCGCTTTCTTGCGATTGCCATAAGACACCCTACTTGTTTTTGCACTAAACAAAGCCTAGTACTTAGTTCACTAAACTGCAAAAAAAGGATGGGTGATGAGATGGACGCTCCCCAAAACGGCGTCAATGCGCCAAACTGGTAATTGAACTCACTCAGTTAAAAGGGAACGTCCGTCATGAAAATTAGCACATTATCAATTGATTTGGCAAAAAATGTATTCCAAGTCGCTGGCTTCAATTCTAACCATAAAAGAGAATGCAATAAACGCTTAAACAGACCTAAACTCAACGCCTTCATGGCGAATACCCCACCGTGTCGCGTGGTGATGGAAGCCTGCTATTCTTCCCACTACTGGGGGTGTAGTGGTCAACTAATTTTGGCCACAGTTTTAGAATCTTGATATCTAACCTCAGATTCATTTGGTGCTAAACCGGCATTATAATGATGCGGCCTAACATTGTTGTAATATCCATTTATGTAATCACTCACGCTATATTTAGCGTCTATAAAGTTTCCATATCCAATCTTTGGCATCCATTCCGTCTTAAAGCTTCTAAAAAATCGCTCCATTGGCGCATTATCCCAACAATTTCCACGTCTACTCATACTTTGTGTGATTTTATAGCGCCATAAACGTTGACGATATTTTAAACTTGTATAATGGCTACCTTGGTCTGAATGGAACATGAGTCCTGTCGGTTTCCCTCTGCTTTCATATGCGAGTTCAAGCGCTTTTAGCGTTAAATTAGTATCTGGTGACAACGACATTGCCCAGCCAACCACTTTGCGTGCAAATAAATCAATAACCACGGCTAAATAAGCCCAGCGATTGCCTGTCCAAATATACGTCACATCACCGCACCACACGGTATCCGGCTCAACAACATCAAACTGTCTATCAAGCAGGTTTGGGATTTCAAGGTGTTCATTACCACCACGTTTATATGAATGTTGAGGTACTTGGCAGCTTTCGAGCTTTAATTTAACCATTAGCTTAGCTGCACGATAACGGCTCAATTCAAAATCATTGTTCGTTGCTATCGCTGCGATTGTCCGTGCCCCTGCTGAACCACCACTCATCGCATGTATTGCTTTTACTTCAGCCTCTAATCTTGCTTGCTCAGGTGTCGGCGCTGTATCCCGTATGGCCCAGTACTTATAGCTGCTGCGATGCACATTGAATACGCTACACAGCAGACTAACTGGATAACGCTCTCGTTGATTTAACTTCTCGATTAACGAGAATTGTTCAGGGAGTCGGACATCAAGAGAGCGGTAGCCTTTTTTAATATATCCTTTTCTAATTCAATGCGTTGGATTTGCTTTTTAAGTTCGCGGATTTCAATTTGTTCGGGCGTCATTGGTGAAGCTGTGGGTGTCTGACCATTGCGTTCTAGCTTTAATTGAGTAACCCATTTACTTACGGTTGATTTACCCACCCCCATAGCTTTTGCTGCGTCTTCTTGCGTATAACCTTGGTCTACTACAAGCTGAGCCGTTTCTAATTTAATTGCCGCTGAATATGTTGCGCGTTTTAATTTCGTCATTTTTTCACCCAAATTTGTATGCTTATTAGCATAACATTTCTTTCTTAATGGGTGGCCAAAATCACTGTACCACTACAGGGAGAGTATTTACGTCTTACGGCCATACCGTTGACCTTATTCCTGCACAACACGTTACTCCTTTTGTTCGCGGTAATAAAAACGATAGTAACGATGCCCTTGCTATCTACGAAGCAAGCTTACGCCCTAATATTAAATTCGTTCCTATTAAAACCGAAGCTCGGCAAGAAATACTCACGCTTCATAAAATACGCGAGCGGCTTCTGCAAAACAGGATTGCTGCAACCAACCAGTTACGCGGTTTATTGGTCGATTTTGGGTATGTATTTCCTGTCGGTATGAAGGTATTTGAGCAAGGCCTCATTGCGTTAGAAAGTGATTCTGAGCTTCGCCCAATACTGCGCACAATGGTGAGTGATATTTACACTGAGTACAAAACCCTTGTTAAACGCATTAAAGCCATTGAAGCGATGCTTACTGCACACGTTGAACGGGATACAAACGCTAAAATACTTCACTCCATTCCTGGCGTGGGTGTACTCAATGCCTCAGCCTATGCGGCATCAATCGGGAACGGTCAGGCATTTAAGAATGCAAAAGAACTCGGGGTGTGGCTAGGATTAACACCTAAACAATACGCGTCAGGCGATAAAAGTAAAATGTCAGGCATTACTAAGCGCGGTAACAGTTACTTACGAAAACAACTTATTCACGGTGCTCGCGCCATTATCGCCAGAAGTCACCATAAGACAGATGCGCTAAGCCAATGGGTAAATCAATTACGCGAGAAAAAACACTTTAATTGTGTGGTGGTTGCCACCGCGCACAGATTGGCGCGACTGATGTGGGTATTGCTGACCAAGCAAACCCTCTATTCACCTCAGTATGTGCAAAATACACGCAAGGATGCTTAATTATGCGTATTTTACACGCCAATCACACCCGAGTTTACGACTTAAGACAGCCTGGTTATGACATAGGTTTTAAAACCTGAGTGGGTGTTTGGGCACTTAAGTCGTAACATACGCTTATCCTGTATGTACTTCACTTATAATGAAATAAAAAGCGCACGCTAACCAAGGTTAACCAGATAAAGACACGAGATTCAATCTCGTTTGGGTGAATATTTTTTAGGTCCCTTGGTACGAAGCTCATTAGGAGCATGGCGCATGATAATCATGACACCATAGCTCGAATATATGTCAGTACCTTTGCTTTTTAGCAAGCTTGTGACGCATCATTACTGCGAAATGGAATACATGATAATGAATAAAAGCACCAACTTAGATGTTTATACATCGGCTCGTCTTGACTTCAAGGGAGCGTCCATATATGTCACTGTTATCCTGCTGTTTAATCAATCTGTAATAATGCCATCAATATCGCTTCTTAACTCTTTAATTTCATTCCTTTTCTTTAAAATATCATCCATTTTCGCCTTGCAATCAATTGCAATTTGATTCTGCTCTTTATTATTTTTTTCAGGAATTTTTAAAGAAAGTAAATCCGCTTCAGCTAATCGTGCATGTCGCTTGCCTGATTGTAAGCATCTATAAACTTCTAGCATTTCGGGTGTAAGTAATAAAAACCTTAAATAATCCAAAGAGTGTACTTTTAAACTTTTATTATACGTGAGCCATTCAGGGCTGCCTATCCACTCTTCTTCAACATTATTAATTAAGACCTTCCCTAAATATGGTTCCAGCTTAGAAATAGCAATATCTGAATCACCGAACTCTATTTTATCTGAACCCAACTCATCAATCTCTTCAACCCCAGATACAATTGACATTTTTGATTCGACATTTGCAAGATCTACAAGTGATCTAGCTTCGCTAAGAGGGCCTTTTGGCAATTTATTAGGCCTGAAAGGTATCATTAATTCTTTTAGCTGAAGAAGGTTACTTGAATTACCAAATACCTCACCTTTGCGTTTCACCCATAAATAAAGATATTTAGGATCTATTCTTAAACTTGGCCTTGTAGCTAACTCACTTAACTTCACTCTAAACCCATATCTTAGGCTTTCATTTTTATTTGTTTTATAGTTCCCTAAAACACTCTGACCACTATCTTCTGAAGTTAAGTCGTTAGGTTGCTGTAAATCTGGTAAGCCTTTCCGTCTTTTGTAACCTACATGCTGTGGCTCAGCTAAAAATATATCGTAGTCATCAATATTTATAGAGTTCACAACTCTTTTAAATATCCATGAGCTTCCATCTTTAATAATTTGGTTTAAGTCACTCGAATGAAACTGAAGTACATCTTCAATGGATAAATCATCAGACTCTATACTTAATAGCTCTTTTGCTGAGATTAACTGACCAGTTTTGTTTTTTGACTTATAGCCTTTGACAAGGGATTTATACTCTGCTTCTTGAGTTGTCCATGAATTATTCCAATATTCTACTTCTTCATCAGTTTTCTTTTCAGCGATTAAGATACAGGTTTTCGTACTTGTAAAGGGCTTAAAGGCAACATAAGGCAATGAAATAACAGCTTTAATATTAAAGTACCTAAATATAAATAATCTAATACTAGAGCTGCTTGCAGAGTCCAAAATTGTTTCAGGAATAACAACTACAAATTTTCCTCCTGCCCTTAAAAGCTGATACCAGCGCTCAATAAACAAGTTTTCACTTGCGCTTTTACTTCCTAATTCAAAATCTTTATTGAGTTGCTTTTTTTCGTCACCGCTTAACGATATTGAAAAAGGAGGATTTGTAAACACAAAATCAAATTCTTCATTACAATCTTTTGTATATGGAAACTTTGCAGCTTTTTTCTTTGTTATTGCAAGGCCGTGTGAGCGGTCATGGTTAGCATATTCTGAAAAGGGCTCAAGTCCACTTTTAACAAAAATATTGGTACTGCCATCACCATGTAAAATCATATTGACTTTAGTTGCTAAACCTAAGTCCGCATTGGGTTCAATTCCATAGATAAACTCACGAGCCCAGCCATTGTCGTTACCTTCACCAAACCACATCCCTGCATATTGTTTTAATCTTTCTGGAAGTTGTCCTTTCTCTCTTAAAGGAAGTAATGCTTTAGTTCCTTCTTTCATAGCTTCGATGATAAAAGAACCTGAACCACAAGAAGGATCAATAATTTTCGGGATCCTTGGTCTTCCTTGTGTATCTCTTTCGTTCAAAAAAGTACTTTCGACCGTATCTTTAAAGTTAGTTAAATCTAAACAAAACTTTACCAAATTCACATGCGTAAAAAATTGACCTTTTGTTTGAGTGAAATCTTGTGAAACTATGCCTTCAAAGAAGTCGCCTAGTAGATCACTTTCCCCGCGATGGGTATTTTTTGTAAGAGATTTATCTTGTAGTCGCTCAACAACAAAAGCAACTTTTGCAGCTGATATTTTTTTAGCCTCAAATGGTACTGTTTCTTCTATTTCAGATTCACTATAGCCGAGATAATTTTGGGCAGCTTCTTTAAAAATCTCACTCATATTTTTGACTACATCTTCAGGAGATTCTACAAGCCCATTTTCATATGCCGCTCTTTGAAATCGATATTTAGCATTGGTTTTAGCTTCAAGTTCATCATAAACTCGACAAAGAAATAACCGAATCAGAATTACAAATACGTCATTATTATTAGTGCCTCCACCGCCCCAGATAACATCATGAAGCTCTTTTCTTAATCGATCAAATTCAGACCTTGTAACATCGGTTCTTAAAGACCTCTGTTCTTTGCTGGGTTGATCAATATTTGCATATTCAACATTCTTAGGAACGTCAAATTTTTCAGGAATAATTGAATTAGATGGCTGCCCATCTTTACCCCAGTCATCAAATGACGGGTGTTCATCGAAATTTACTATTAAACTTCTATCAAGTAGATTATCGCTATCGAATGCAGTTGTGTAATAAACTCCAAATTCAGGTCTGACTTTCTCTTGCTTCGACAAGTCAAATACTTGTCCTTTAATATAATCTTTATCAGATTCAAATTTATCGGGTGCTTTACATTCAATAAACAAAAATACATTATTTCGTTTGCTTTCTTCTGGCCAATTAGAAGGGTATTTAACTAATAAATCGACTCTTGCAGATTTCTTACTTGGTCGACCTATGCTGTAGGTCTTTTCTAACTCAATAATGCGTTCTTCAGAAGAGTAGCCTAGTTCTTTAACTAATTTAACTACAAGATAAGCTCTAGCATATTCTTCATCACCTAAAGTAGAAATTTCTCTATGTAAATGAAGAGTACTGTCATTATATTTAATCTTACCACCGCTATAATCCTTGTTTGGATTTATAGACTCAATAACTTCATTTTTAGGATCTAATTCTTTTATATATTGAATGATTGCTTTTTTTGCTTTGTATTCATTAATGATTCTCAAAGTGTGAAAATATATGCGAAATTTGATTTGCGCCCAACAGCTTACGGCGTATATTACATGGCTCAATAATTCCACTAAATAACTTTAATGTAAACAAGTAATTACGTATGTTATAAAATGCTCGTTGTTAAAATACACCAAAACGACTTTTAATAATGTTATTGGACAAAACACTGTCCATGCATACAGCGCATTTAAAGGTTGGTTATTATTTTATGAAATCTCTCTTTCTAACCACAATTAAAGGCCATGTGTATAGCAATCACTATTGTTACAAACTACACAAAGAGCACTATTGAAGCTTATCTGTTTTGGATAACTGCCTATATCCGCTTTAATAATATTCAAACGCCCTAGATCTATGGGAGATACTCAAGTGAAGTTATGTTTAAACCATTTAGTAAATTCGCAAAATGTAGCGCAAGAAACTGATAAAAGGGACAGGCGTATATTTTTGTCAAATAACTGTAACGCGCTAAAGCACGTCCTACATATTAGCTGAACCTTATTATTACCTTTTTTAACCTAAAACAAAAAAACCGCTGTTCATTGCAAACAGCGGCTTTCTAATTAAGATTTACAAGCTTAAAGCTTGCTTAACTTAAACTTGATTTTTATTGCTTACCAATTACTTCAAGTCCACCCATGTATGGGCGTAATACTTCTGGTACTACTACTGAACCATCGGCTTGCTGGTAGTTTTCTAGTATTGCTACTAGTGTACGCCCAACAGCTAAGCCTGAACCATTTAGTGTATGTAGTAACTCTGGCTTTTTAACACCTTCACGACGAAAACGTGCTTGCATTCTACGCGCCTGAAAATCTGCCATGTTTGAACATGATGAAATTTCGCGGTATGTGTCTTGAGCAGGTAGCCATACTTCTAAATCGTATGTTTTAGCTGAGCCAAAGCCCATGTCGCCCATACATAAAATCACTTTACGGTACGGAAGTTCAAGCGCTTGTAGTATTTGCTCTGCGTGACCTGTTAACTCTTCAAGTGTTGCCATTGAGTCTTCTGGTTTTACAAGTTGTACAAGTTCAACTTTATCAAACTGGTGTTGACGAATTAGACCACGTGTATCGCGACCATAACTGCCTGCTTCGCTTCTAAAACACGGCGTGTGGGCAACTAAGCGAATTGGTAAATCGCTTTCATCGTAAATTTCGTCGCGGGCGCTGTTTGTAAGCGGTACTTCAGCTGTAGGAATTAAGCTAAAGCCGGCTTGTTGTTCGCCGTCGTCGTTTACAAGGCCTAATGTGTGGAACAAATCGCCCGCAAATTTAGGTAATTGGCTTGTGCCGTAAAGGCTTGCGCTATTTACTAAGTACGGTACATACATTTCTGTGTAGCCGTTTTTATCAGCGTGTGTATCTAGCATAAATTGCGTTAGTGCACGGTGCATACGCGCAACTTGGCCGCGCATTACGGTAAAGCGTGCACCACTAATTTTAACGCCCATTTCAAAGTCTAAACCGTTTAGGTCTTGGCCTACATCTACGTGGTCTTTAACTTCAAAATCGAATTTTTTAGGTGTGCCCCACGTTAAAATTTCAACGTTGTCGTCTTCGTCTTTACCGGCGGGTACTGACTCGTCTGGCAAGTTTGGAATTGCTAACGCAATGTCGTTAATCGCGGCTAATACTTCATCTTGCTCTGTTTTAGCTGCGTCTAGCTCACTACCTAAGTTAGCCACTGCATCAAGTAATGGCTGTGCGTCTTCGCCTTTTGCTTTGGCTTGACCAACTGCTTTTGCGCTTGCATTACGTTGACTCTGAAGTTCTTGCGTTTTTACTTGTAATGTTTTGCGTTTTTCTTCAAGTGCCGTTACCGTCGCTACATCGAGTTCGTAACCGCGCGCCGCTAAACGTGCTGCAGTTTGTTCGATGTCTTGACGTAAAAATTTAGAATCTAACATGTTAGTTTTTTAACCTTTTTGCATTACTAGCTGAAGGCCCAGCCAAGCCATAAAAATACACACCATCACGTTTAAGATGATATTGAGGGCCATTTTAATAAAGTGACCTTGTTGTAATAACAACAACGAGTCCATTGAGAATGTTGAAAAGGTGGTTAATGCACCTAAAAAGCCAATACCGATAAGGGTTTTGGCGGGGCTTGCGGTGATAATTTCTTTATCTATCAAACCGTACAAAATGCCCATTAACAATGAACCCAGAATATTAACCGTCAACGTGCCAAAAGGGAATCCCCTACCGAGGAGTTTTAGCATGCTTTCGCTAATAAAAAACCGTAAACACGCACCTGAGGCTCCGCCAAGGGCGATCATCATATAAAGTTTAATCATTTTCGTATCGTCTAAGTGGGCTTTGCGCATCGCGCTCTTTTAGGTAATCGAGTTTTTGTTTAATTTTTTGCTCAAGTCCGCGCTCGCTCGGTAAGTAATACTCTTTGCCATCCATTTCAGGTGGTAAATATTTTTCACCTGCAGCAAATGCGCCTTCTTCGTTATGCGCATAACGGTACTCAGTGCCATACCCTAAGTCTTTCATTAAGTTAGTTGGCGCATTGCGTAAATGCTCTGGTACTGGGTAACTTGGCTCGTTTTGAGCGTCTGCTTTGGCTTGATTAAACGCCATATACACCGCATTACTTTTAGGTGCGCTGGCTAAATACAGTGTGGCTTGTGCAATTGCACGCTCGCCCTCGCTTGGGCCAACACGTTGAAATATATCCCACGCATTTAAGGCCACTTCCATTGCGCGCGGATCGGCGTTGCCAATGTCTTCTGTTGCAATGGCAAGTAATCGCCTTGCTACATATAAAGGGTCGCCGCCACCGGCTAGAATTCGGCAATACCAATACAGTGCGCCGTCGGGGGAGCTACCTCGTACTGATTTGTGAAAGGCTGATATTAAATCGTAAAACTCATCGCCGCCTTTATCGTATTTAGCTAAATGCGTTGGTAACACTTGGCTAAGTACGTGCTCGTCTACGTTGTATTGACCATTTTGCTCGGTTGTTAAGTCAACTGCTTGTTCAAGTAAATTAAGTACTTTACGCGCATCGCCGCCACTTGCTTGGCACAGTGCCTGTTTGGCGTTGTCGGCAATAGTGATGTGTTTTTGGCTTAGCTGCTCGTCTTGTTTAAGTGCGCGCTCTATTACGGTGTATAAGTCGGTATCGGCAAGCGATTTTAAAACATACACGCGTGCTCGCGACAATATAGCGTTGTTAAGGGCAAACGATGGGTTTTCTGTGGTTGCACCTACAAATATAAAGGTGCCGTCTTCTATGTGCGGTAAAAAGGCATCTTGTTGGGATTTATTAAAGCGGTGAACTTCGTCAACAAACATAAGGGTTCGTTGGCCACGGCTTTCTAGGTTGTCCCGCGCTTGCGTTACGCTATCGCGTATATCTTTTACGCCTGCGGTTACCGCTGACATTTGAATAAGTGAGGCATCAGCATGGTTGGCAATTATTTGCGCAAGCGTTGTTTTACCAACACCGGGCGGGCCCCATAAAATTAAACTATGGCATCGCCCTGCGACAATGGCTTGATGCAGTGGTTTATCAGCGCTTAATAAATGCTGCTGACCAATGTATTCATCAAGCGTTGTAGGGCGCATACGCGCGGCAAGTGGGCGTACATCAGGCCCAAAGTTAAAACCTAAATTACTCACCGTTACTCTGATCGTCTATTTCAACACCTTCAGGAAGCGTAAATTCAAACGTGCTTTTATCAAGCGGCGCATTAACTTGTGCATCATTAAATGTAAATGACGATAGCTGCCCTGAATTGTCGGTAACTACTAATTTAGCAAGGCCTTGCTCATTACCTGCAAAGGTTATATCAAGTTGCTCAACTTGGCTTTCTACGCCTTTATTTGGTGTTACGCTAAAACCTGTATTTGTTGCAAGTACGCTGTACTTTTCCCATTGTGCTGGATCTTTTGAGGTAAGTAACACAAACGGTGTTGAATCGATTAAACCGCTGGTTTTCATAATCGTTACTTGCTCAGCAAAGCTGTCGAAGTAATAAGTTTTATCACCGTTTGATACAAATAACGTATCGTCTGGGTTTGTTTGCTGCCAGCGAATCATCATAGGCTGTTGAAGCGCTATTGTGCCCTCGCCTTGCATAACAGCTTGGCCTTCTTTGTCTGTTACTTTTTGTGCAAACTGCGCTTTGAAACTTTTTAAAGTGGCAAGTCTGTCTTGTAATGCTTGGCTGTCGTCAGCAAAGCTTGGTGCGGCAAGTACGCTGCCTAATACTAATAATAAGGCGTTAACTTTTTTCATGAATTTGCTCCATTAGGCACTAATACATCGCGAGCACCGTTATGACCTGGTGAACTCACGATACCCGATGTTTCCATTTGTTCTACTAAACGTGCTGCGCGGTTATAGCCAACACGTAATTTACGTTGCACTGACGATACCGATACTTTGCCGGTTTCAATTACAAACGACACAGCTTCGTCGTATAACGGGTCTGATTCTTCATCTGCGTTTTCGCTAGCTTCACCTGGTAATAAAATATCTTCACTGGCATCACCATTGAGTATTTCATCAATATAATTTGGTTTAGCACGCGCTTTCCAATCGTTTACTACGGCGTGTACTTCGTGGTCGTCTACAAACGCGCCATGCACACGCTCTGGTACGCTAGTGCCTGGCGGTAAATAAAGCATGTCGCCCATACCTAGTAAGTTTTCGGCGCCTTGTTGGTCAAGTATTGTCCGTGAATCTATTTTGCTCGATACCTGAAACGCCATACGTGTTGGAATATTAGCTTTAATTAAGCCAGTAATTACATCTACCGACGGACGCTGCGTAGCAAGCACTAAGTGAATGCCTGCCGCACGTGCCTTTTGGGCTATACGTGCAATAAGTTCTTCTACTTTTTTACCTACAATCATCATCATGTCGGCAAATTCGTCTATTACTACAACAATACTTGGTAATTTACCTAGCTCGTCGGGGCCTTCTTTCATGCCATCAGTGTCTTTAAATAATGGATCAAGAATTGGGTAACCCGCTTCATTGGCTTCAAGCACTTTTTGGTTGTAACCTTTTAAGTTACGCACACCCAATGCTGACATTAATTTATAACGACGTTCCATTTCGCCAACACACCAACGCAGTGCGTTAGCGGCTTCTTTCATGTCGGTCACTACTTCACACAATAAATGCGGAATGCCTTCATATACTGAAAGCTCAAGCATTTTAGGGTCAATCATGATCATACGTACATCGTCAGGACCCGATTTGTACAGCAAGCTTACGATCATGACATTAACGCCCACTGATTTACCCGAACCGGTTGTACCGGCCACCAATAAGTGTGGCATTTTACCTAAATCAGCACATACCGGCTGACCGGCAATGTCTTTACCAAGCACCATGGTAAGTGGCGACGGATTTTGCTCAAATTTAGGGGCGTTTATAACTTCTGATAAACGAACTATTTCACGGTGTTTATTTGGAAGTTCAATACCAACATAGGTTTTACCTGGAATAACTTCTACAACACGTACACTAATTGCCGAAAGCGAACGGGCTAAATCTTTAGCCAAGCCCGTAATTTTAGACACTTTTATACCTGGCGCTAAATCAAGTTCAAAACGTGTAACAACGGGGCCTGGGTATACCGCTACAACAGTTGCTTGTACGTTAAAGTCGAGCAGCTTTGTCTCTACTAGGCGCGATACTGTATCGAGTTCTTCTTGCGAAATTGGGTTTTTAGCTTTGTCCGGTCTATCGAGTAAATCGAGTGACGGTAATGGCCCCGGTGGTGGCTCTTGCGTTAATAATTGCTCAAATTTTTCTTTTGCTGTTGGTGGTGGCTGATAGGCTGCTTTTGGCTTAGGCATTGGCCTTGCTGGTGATACAACCGTTGTAACTGGCTTTTCAGGTTCTACAACTTGGCTTTGATCAAGCGCATTTAATGCAGCAGCCGTGTCCATTGGCTCGTCGTCTATGGCGCTAAAGCCAATTTCTTGATCGAGTATATCGTCGAGTTCATCAAACGGCATAAAGTCGTCACTAATTTGTGGCTCGCTAAATGGCGTTTGCGGTTTGTTAATTGCTTTTTGTTTATCTGCTTTTTTAGCCGATGCAGGCAGCTCTATTTGCTCTTTTATATCGTCTTCAAAATGGGCGTCTACTTCATCGTTATTATTTACTGTACCTGAAGCGTGTTCTCGGTGCATCCAGCCTTTTGCATACGACACGATAAAACGATAAAACCTAACCATTAAATCGCCAAGATAATCAACAAAATCAACCCACGATACACCCGTTAATAGAGTTAGTCCGGCAAAAAAGAAACACAGCAATAATATAGATGTACCGGTAAAGTTAAATGCAGGCATCATGGCTGATGCAATAACATCGCCCACTACCCCACCAGAAGAGAAGTTATAAATATCGTCAAAGTTGATACTGCTAATAGCGGTAGCTGAGGTAATAAATAAAGCAAAACCAATAACTCGCAGCGCTAAAGTAGTGTAATCAAGCTGTAAAATGCGGTGAGGTTGTTTAAATAACAAGTAGCCAAATAATTGAATGGCAGCAGGTACTAAATAAGCCAACCAACCAAAAGTAAGTAATAAAATGTCAGCTATCCATGCACCAGCTGTGCCCGTAATATTTTTTACGTTTCTAAATTCACCAGTTTGCGACCACGAAGGATCAACTGGATCAAAGCTGATTAAGGCACATAAAATAAATATTGCTGTAAAGGTACTGATAATCAGCCCTGTTTCTAATAGTCTTTGCACACCGTTTAGGCGCATAGTTCCCTATTCCTCTTTATTATTCTATTTTATTCACACTTACTTAGCAGTGAAATACCTTAGCAGGAAATGCAATTTGTTGCACTTTATCTTAACCTTGATGGCCTGATTATGAACACGTTTTTATAATTTAGGCAGATAAAAGCAAATGTCAGCCTATTATAAATACTGTTAAGCAATATACGGGCGAATAATTACACCTTCTTCACCTTTTACTTCTTCCATTACTACATAAGTACGGCTTTCACTTACATTTGGAAGTTTCAATAGTATGTCGCCTAATACGCCACGGTATTCTGACATATCATTTACGCGTGTTTTAAGTAAAAAGTCGAAATTACCCGACACCAAATGGCATTCTATAATTTCTTCATGCTTTTTTACAGCAGCACTAAACTCATCAAATACATCGGGTGATGTTTTGGTAATTGTTACCTCTACATACACCGATAAACCTTGCCCAAGCTTAGCAGGGTCGACCACTGCTTTGTAACCTAATATGTAACCTTCTCGTTCTAGTTTTTTTACCCGTTCGAGACAGGGCGTGGCGCTTAGGCCAACTCGTCTGGCCAGTTCAACATTGGAAAGGCGTCCATCATGTTGTAATTCCATCAAAATTTTCCGGTCAATTCTATCTAATAACTGATGCATAGTACCAACTAGTTTTTTATGCTGTTTATTTTTATTATTTAGATAATAACACTAGAACCTACTTTAAAAAAGGTGAGACACACTGGCTTATGATGAATATAATAGTGAAAAATGTTAATCCGTTCTTAATAAGGCAAATGTTATGATTATTGGTGTACCTAAAGAAATTAAAAACCATGAATACCGTGTAGGTATGGTTCCTGCGAGTGTTCGTGAATTAGTAAACCACGGTCACCAAGTGATTGTAGAAACTGATGCAGGCATGGGCATTGGTTTTACTAACGAAGACTACACACAAGCAGGTGCTGAAATTTTAGCAACTGCTGCTGATGTTTTCGCTAAAGCCGACATGATTGTAAAAGTAAAAGAGCCACAAGCTGTTGAACGTGCAATGTTGCGTGAAGACCAAATCCTTTTCACTTACTTACACCTTGCACCTGATCTTCCACAAACTGAAGACCTTGTAAAAAGCAAAGCTATTTGTATTGCATACGAAACTGTAACTGACTCACGCGGTGGTTTACCGCTTCTTGCGCCTATGAGCGAAGTGGCTGGTCGTATGTCTATTCAAGCTGGTGCACAAGCGCTAGAAAAATCTAACCACGGTCGTGGCATGCTATTGGGTGGCGTACCAGGTGTTGAAGCAGCTAAAGTTGTTGTAATTGGCGGCGGCATGGTTGGTCGTAGCGCTGCTCAAATGGCTGTCGGCCTTGGTGCTGAAGTTGTGGTTCTTGATCGTAACATCGACGTATTACGTGCACTAGACGCGCAATTTGGTAATAAAGTAAAAGCTATTTACTCAACTGCTGATGCACTAGAAAAACACGTACTAGAAGCTGATTTAGTAATTGGTGGCGTACTAATCCCAGGTGCAGCTGCACCTAAACTAGTCACTGCAGAGCACATTAAAGCAATGAAACCTGGCTCTGCAATTGTTGACGTTGCAATCGACCAAGGTGGCTGTATTGCTACCTCTAAAGCAACGACGCATGCTGATCCTACTTTCATCGTTGATGAAGTTGTTCACTACTGTGTTGCTAACATGCCAGGTGCTGTTCCACGCACATCTACGTTTGCACTTAACAATGCAACATTGCCTTTCATCATTAACCTTGCAAATAAAGGTTATAAAAAGGCGCTACTAGATGACGCTCACTTCTTAAAAGGCTTAAACGTAATTAAAGGCCAAGTAACTTACAAAGAAGTAGCACAAGCGTTCAACATGGAATATGTTGACCCACGCACAGCGGTAGAAAACGCATAATTTAGCGTTTTGTAGTTAGGTTGGTATTAAATAACATAGTAACTTAACTACAACCCATAAAAAAAGCAGCTAATTAGCTGCTTTTTTTGTGTCTGATTTAAAATGAATTTATATAAAACGCTTGATTATAAAATCTACTTTTACACGCTTAGCTTGGCCAAGTAGTTTTTTAACTGGCTGCGGGTAATCATCCATCGTTTCTAAATCATCTGGGCCTGTTAAACGGCGACAGTGTTGTAAAATTTCATGCTTTTCGTTATCAATGGCATCCATAATTGTTTGCTCTGGATCTTCTATTAAAATACCATTTTCGATATCAAGGCCCCATGCACGCGGATTTAAGTTATGCCCGCTCAGTAAATGTTTTGTTCTATCTGAACAAATACCTTTTAAATGAAACGAATTACTTCCATCTTTCCACAAATACACATTTAAATTGCCGTTATCGATATGGCGTTTTTGCGTTTTTACAAACTTATGCAAAATAGTTTCGTATAAATAAGGTAGTGCCCCTATTTTACTAAACGGCTCACTTGGCGGTAAATAAAAGTCATTTGCTGTTTTATCGCCTACCACAATAGTCACTTGTTTGCCTTGCTTTAATAAACGGCGCAGTGATCGCATAAGCGGCGCCGGAAAATTAAAGTATGGCGTATACAACACAAGCTCTTGCTCTGTGGTATCAAATAACGCTTTTATTAAACGATTTAATTCGTTATTACGACGGCCAAGCCCCAAAAATAAACGAATACCTAATGCTTGCGTATTTAGTTGCTCTGCTGCGTTGTAACTTGCGACTTTTAAGTCACGCATTAATTGCTTTTGATCAAGTTTGAAGTCTTGTAAACGCTTAAGCGGTCGTGTGTCTATGCGTGGCACAGCATCGGAGCTAATTAGCTTTGTCTCAATAAAATCAACCACTGAGTCACACAGTTCGCTCTGCGTTATTAAAAAGTAACGATCGAGTCTGTAACGCTCGTTATACTGCAAATACACGTTGTTTAAGCTTGCGCCGCTGTAAAGTAAGGTATCGTCAATGACAAAACCCTTTAAATGTAATACGCCAAATAATTCTTTAGCTTTTACAGGTACGCCATAAACTTGTACGTTCGATTTAAACTTTTCTAAATCGTCACAGTATAAACTTGCATTGCCGTCAGACTTCTCTGCACCAATAAGACCACGTTGCGCACGATGAAAATCCACCAGCACTTTTATTTCAAGTGCTGGGTTTGTTAATGACACACGATGCAAAGCTTCTAAAATTTCGCGACCTGCTTCGTCATCTTGTAAATAAAGCGCTGTGATATAAATTCGTTTTTTTGCGCTACTGATCAAACGTAGCAATTGCGTTCGGTAATCTTGCGCATTGGTTAAGACGTTAACGTCTTTTGAAGTCAACCCGAATGCGGGTTTTTCCTGCCAAAATAACATAGTTGCCTATTCACTTGGGTCACATAATCTATCAGTGACAAATAAAATTAGGTAAAACATAACAAAAAAATCAAAGTGGTCATGAATTAACGTTGTTTTGTTGCCTGTTAGTCTATTTATTGAGCTACTTTACTTTATTAAACGCAAAAGCCACAATCTCTAGTACACAATACTGCACAGCTTTTCGATTTGCTAAAAAAAATAATCTCGGATTTTGTTTACTTCTGCCTTGTTTTTCTTAGAATCGAGCGCATTAAAGACCGTATTAAACGTTTAGGAAAAAATAATGACTGAAGCAAAACATTGTAAGCTACTAATTTTAGGCTCTGGCCCAGCTGGTTATACTGCCGCAGTATATGCAGCACGTGCAAATTTAAACCCTGTTTTAATTACAGGCATTCAACAAGGTGGCCAATTAACAACCACGACTGAAGTTGAAAACTGGCCTGGTGATGCACACGGCTTAACAGGTCCTGCATTAATGGATCGTATGAAAGAGCACGCTGAACGCTTTGAAACTGAAATTGTGTTTGATCACATTAATAAAGTAGATGTATCTAAGCGCCCTTTCACACTAACTGGCGACCAAGGTACTTACACATGTGATGCGTTAATCATTGCAACGGGTGCGTCTGCTAAATACTTAGGCTTAGAGTCTGAAACTAATTTCCAAGGCCGTGGTGTTTCGGCATGTGCTACATGTGACGGCTTTTTCTATAAAGGTCAGAAAGTAGCGGTTGTTGGTGGTGGTAATACGGCGGTTGAAGAAGCGCTTTACTTATCTAACATTGCTGACGAAGTACATGTTATTCATCGTCGTGATAATTTCCGCAGTGAAAAAATACTTGCTGACCGCCTTGCTGAAAAAGCAGCAAACGGTAACGTTGTAATGCATTACAACCGCACGCTTGACGAAGTATTAGGCGACCAAATGGGTGTAACTGGCGTTCGTATTAAAGATGCACACTCTGATGCAACTGAAGAACTAGATTTAGCCGGTGTATTTATTGCTATTGGCCATAAGCCAAATACAGATATGTTTGTTGGCCAACTAGAAATGAAAGATGGCTACTTAGTTGTAGAGTCTGGATTGAACGGTAACGCGACTCAAACAAGTGTAGAAGGCGTTTTTGCTGCTGGTGATGTATCTGACCACATTTACCGTCAAGCAATCACATCAGCGGGTACAGGCTGTATGGCTGCCCTTGATGCAGAACGTTTCTTAGATAATTTATAAGCAATTAAATAAATTATTATAGGGCTGATTATTCAGCCCTTTTTTTATGCCTAAAATATAGTTACACTTTTACGATCAATTATAAGATAAGTACTGTATGAGAAATCAGCTATACCAATTAAGCGAAAACGATATAGCATTCCCCAATCCGGAATACGCATTAGAATCCCCTGATGGCTTACTCGCAATTGGCGGAGATTTAAGTTTACCTCGCCTAAGTAATGCCTACAAAAGCGGAATATTCCCTTGGTTTAGTGAAGATGAGCCTATTATGTGGTGGTCGCCGAGCGAACGCGGGATTTTTGAACTGGATGATTTTCATATAAGTAAGAGTCTGCGTAAGCATTTAAAAAAGCACCCTGTGAGAGTAACCATTAATAATGCCTTTGAAGAGGTGATAGAAGCATGTCGCGATCAACGCCTTGACACCGATGGTACCTGGATCACTTCTGACATGCTCAACGCTTACGTTAATGCACACAATGCGGGCATTGCTCATAGTTTAGAGGTGTGGAGTAACGGAGAGCTTGCAGGAGGCTTATACGGCATTATGCAAAATGGTGTATTTTGTGGCGAGTCGATGTTTCATCATCAAACCAATTGCTCTAAGCTTGCGATGTGGGCACTGGTAAATTGGCTTAAACGTCACAATGCGCATTTTATTGATTGCCAGTTAGAAAACCCTTATTTAATGACCTTAGGTGCACAAGTAATCCCTCGTTCAACATTTTTGACTAAACTAAAAGCTGCACATAGCTATATCGTTAACCCTATTATGTGGGAGCCACAAGAACTTGACGCAATCTATGAATGAACAACTTCCTGCACGTGTTGGTTTAACCCAAGAGTTTGACTGTAGTTATTTGCCCAACAGACAAGAACAACTTTTAGTTATTCTAGATCCTAGTTGCTACAGTACCGACAAATTTGAGTCATTATTAGGTTTGGGGTTTCGTCGCAGTGGTAACCAAATCTACCGCCCGCATTGCCCAATATGCAGTGCATGTAATTCTGTACGTGTATTAGCACAAGACTTTATCCCCTCAAAATCGCAAAAACGTAAACTAAACAAAGCAAAAAGCCAGTTTGAAGTGAAATATTCGACGCAAGAGCGACCTGAGTACTATCCGCTTTATAGTAAGTACATAACAATGCGTCACCAGGATGGAAGTATGTATCCTCCTGAAAAAGAACAGTTTCAAAGCTTTTTACTTTGCAGTTGGCTCAAAATCACATTTATTGAACTATGGCACCAAGATACTTTAGTCGCAGTTGCCGTAACTGATTGTATGAATAGCGCTTTTTCTGCAATCTATACCTTTTTCGACCCCGATTTTGAACACTATAGTTTAGGCTCTGTGATGATATTAGAGCAGCTTAGATTTGCAAAAGAGCAAAATAAGCAATACGTGTACTTGGGCTATCAAATTGATGAATGCAACAAAATGAAGTACAAAACTCAGTTTTTACCAGCTCAAAAACAGCTTAATGATGAGTGGGTGGCTATTTAATTTGCAAATATAGCCCCTGCGCCTTTACTTATTGGTGTATTTTGGGCAAAATCTGCAGCGTTTAACTATTAAAGAGGTGTTACGCTAAACATGGCGAAAGAAGACGTAATCGAAATGCAAGGGACAGTCCTTGATACTTTACCAAATACAATGTTCCGAGTTGAGCTAGAAAATGGTCACGTAGTTGTGGCTCATATTTCAGGCAAAATGCGCAAAAACTATATCCGTATTTTAACCGGCGATAAAGTAACGGTAGAAATGACTCCTTACGATTTATCGAAAGGTCGTATCGTATTCCGTGCTCGCTAAGTAAGTGCGTAAACGAGATTTAGTTTTTGGCTAGTGTTTTACTAGCTTTAAGCGTTTATTAAATGTAATTGATAGACATTGACTAGCAATTACATTTAATAAACAAAAAGCCCAGTTTTTACTGGGTTTTTTGTTGCCTATAAAAAGGGCAAAAAAATAGCCCGCTATTATGTAGCGAGCCATTTTATTTAACTAAACTTTTTAATTAACGTTTTACGCTGGTGTTAAGCTACTCTCGTAATCAAACCGAATCTTCTTGTCTTTAACCGATACTTTAACCGTACCGCCATCAACAAGTTCACCAAACAGTATTTCGTTAGCTAATTGCTTTTTAAGCTCTTCTTGAATAACACGTGCCATTGGTCGTGCACCCATTGCTTTATCGTAGCCTTTATCTGCCAACCACTCACGTGCTTTAGACGTAAGCTCAAGGTTAACCGATTTTTTATCAAGCTGGGATTGCAGTTCCACAATAAATTTATCAACCACCATTAAAATAACTTCACGTTCAAGGTGATTAAACCAAATGATGTTATCTAAACGGTTTCTAAATTCTGGCGAGAATACTTTATTAATTTCGCCCATTGCATCATGCGTGTGATCTTGCTCTGTAAAACCAATCGACTTACGTGTGGTTTCTTGCACACCAGCGTTAGTTGTCATTACCACAACTACATTTCTAAAATCGGCTTTACGACCGTTATTATCGGTTAACGTACCGTGATCCATTACCTGTAGCAGGATGTTATAAATGTCTGGATGCGCTTTTTCAATCTCATCTAAAAGTACAACTGCATGTGGGTTTTTAATAACAGCTTCTGTTAATAAACCGCCTTGCTCAAAGCCAACATATCCTGGTGGAGCACCAATTAATCGACTTATAGCATGGCGCTCTACATATTCAGACATATCAAAACGAATAAACTCAACACCCATGCATTTAGCAAGCTGTTTAGTGACTTCTGTTTTACCCACACCGGTAGGTCCTGCAAATAAGAACGAGCCAACTGGTTTTTCTTCGCTTGATAAACCAGAGCGAGATAAACGAATAGCTGATGTAAGCGCGTCAATAGATTGATCTTGCCCAAACACAAGCATTTTAAGATTACGGTCTAGATTTTTAAGCGTTTCTTTATCTGTTGACGATACGCTTTGCGCTGGGATACGTGCCATTTTAGATATAATTAGTTCTATATCTGCCACGCCAATGGTTTTTTTACGTTTAGAGCTAGGTTGCAGGCGCTGACTTGCACCGGCTTCATCAATTACATCAATTGCTTTATCTGGCAAGTGGCGTTCATTAATGTATTTAGCACTTAGCTCTGCTGCTGCTTTTAATGCTTTTTGAGTATAACGAATACCATGGTGCTCTTCGTAACGCTCTTTTAAGCCATTTAATATTTTGGTGGTATCGGCAACACTTGGTTCAAGTACATCTATTTTTTGAAAACGACGTACTAGTGCACGATCTTTCTCAAAAATATTTTTATACTCATTGTAAGTTGTTGAACCCATACAACGTAACTTTCCACTTGAAAGCAATGGTTTAAGCAAGTTTGATGCATCCATAACGCCACCAGACGCTGCGCCGGCACCAATTATGGTATGTATTTCATCAATAAATAAAATAGACCCAGGCTGTGCTTGTAGCTCTTTTAATAAGCTTTTAAAGCGCTTTTCAAAATCGCCACGGTATTTAGTACCCGCAAGCAATGCCCCCATATCTAGCGAATACACTACTGCATCAGCAATTACTTCTGGTACTTGCTCGTTAACAATACGATACGCTAAGCCTTCGGCAATTGCTGTCTTACCAACACCTGCTTCACCAACTAGTAATGGGTTGTTCTTTTTGCGACGACACAATACTTGTACCGTGCGCTCTACTTCGCTGTCGCGTCCAATCAAAGGGTCTATATTGCCTTCACGTGCTTGAACGTTTAAGTTGGTTGTAAAGCTGTCTAGCTTACTTGCTTCTTCATTTTGAACTTCTTGCACTTCTTCATGAATATCATCGGTGTCATCCCCTAACTCATCATCGGCTTTAGAAATACCGTGTGAAATAAAGTTAACAATATCTAAGCGCGATACATCTTGCTTTTTGAGTAAATAAACAGCTTGGCTCTCTTGCTCAGAAAAAATAGCAACTAGCACGTTTACGCCAGTAACTTCATTTTTACCTGACGATTGCACATGAAACACCGCACGCTGTAATACACGCTGAAAACCAAGCGTTGGCTGAGTTTCACGTTCTTCTTCTAGATCTGGGATGACGGGTGTTGTTTCGTCAATAAATTCTAATAATTCGGTTTTTAAGCCAGAAAGATTAACACCGCACGCATTTAGGGCTTCTCCTGCTGAAGGATTATCTAACAGCGCAAGTAAAAGGTGCTCTACGGTCATAAACTCATGACGGCGAGTGCGCGCTTCACGAAACGCGGCATTTAATGTGAGTTCTAAGTCTTTGTTTAGCATTGGCAACCCCTTACTGAGATAATAATTTATACCACAACAATCGGATGTTTGATCACCCTAATTGGTATTTATACCAATTGCATTAAATTGGTATTTATTCCTGCTCACAACTACAAAGCAGTGGATGCTCGTTATCACGCGCGTAGCGGTTAACTTGTTCAACCTTAGTATGGGCTACATCGGCGCTGTAAACACCGCAAATACCCTTACCTTTTTCATGAACCTGAAGCATCACGTCGGTTGCTCTATCGCTATCCATATTAAAAAACGTCGTTAAAACTTCTATTACAAAGTCCATCGGCGTGTAGTCGTCGTTATTTAAAACAACTTTATATTTTCGCGGTGGTTGTAGCTTTTGCTTTTCACTGTCGCGAACTGTGTCAATTACACCTGAATCTTTCATACCACTCATAATTAAATATAGTCTTGTCTTTGTAACTCAAGCAAACTTGAATAAAAAATAAATAAAATGTTAAAAAAATAACTCAAAACACTTGACTGGTTGGCTAAATAAACTACAGTCAAACATAGATTGATTAAACCTTAATCAGTCTAGCAAATTATACGGTTTAGAATAACTAAATTAGTCAACTTATTGAAGGATGTAGAAGTATGGCTTGCGGTAAAGTTAAATGGTTCAACAACGCCAAAGGTTTTGGTTTCATCGTAGAAGACGGCTGCGAGAATGATATTTTCGCTCATTACTCAACTATTGTAATGGACGGATATAAAACACTTAAAGCTGGTCAAGATGTAACTTTCGAATTAGAACAAGGGCCTAAGGGCCTCCACGCTAAAAATATTGCCCCTGATGGCGACATTATAGAGTGAACAATGTTCTGTTCGACTAAAGCGAGTGACCTTTTTAGATCCTCGCTTAATTCCTTAAGCATACTTTTTATCTCTTCATCCTTATTTATTGCCTCTTTTTACCCAAATTCAACCCTTTTCCTTGAATTTATTTTATATACCCCAATGTTCTAAGAGTTAATTGTTTAACTGAGTATTGAGCTCGTTCATACTCTAGCCCTTTTTATTTAAGCTTGTTACACTCTTAATGCTAGAACAGCGCATTAACACAACAGTTATCATACTTTTGCCAGTTTTAAATGTACTAGGCTAAAGGCTGATTTATTTTTGTTGATTTTTTAGCTATAAATACGATTCCAGTTCGTCAGGTGTGACTATTCTGCTTTTATAAAAAAGCAACGCTGAGTACCAACACCTAACAAACTATTCATTACGAGCGTACGTGTTTATTAACTTGTTTAATAATATTTACTCATTAGTAATGATTTTCTTTGCATTGTTGAATAAGACCTTATCGGTCGACTATCTAGGAATGATGATGACATCAAAAATTATCTATACAAAAACGGACGAAGCTCCGGCACTAGCAACTTACTCGTTGCTACCTATCATCCAAGCATATACAAATGCGGCCGGTGTTGAAGTTGAAACTCGCGATATCTCATTAGCAGGTCGTGTAATTGCTAGCTTCCCTGATTATTTAACACAAGAACAACGCATTGGCGATGCACTTGCTGAACTTGGCGAGCTTGCTAAAACACCAGAAGCGAACATCATCAAATTACCAAACATCAGTGCATCTGTTCCACAGCTGCGTGCTGTAATTAAAGAGCTTCAAGCAAAAGGTTACGCGCTTCCAGAATACCCTGTTGAACCTAAAAATGATGAAGAAAAAGCAATTCAAGCTGCTTACGACAAAATTAAAGGCAGTGCAGTAAACCCAGTACTACGTGAAGGTAACTCAGATCGTCGCGCACCAGGTTCTGTAAAAGAATATGCACGTAACAACCCACATTCAATGGGTGCGTGGAGCAAAGATTCTCAGTCTTACGTTGCAAGCATGAGCGAAGGTGATTTCTTTGGGTCTGAACAATCAGTCACTGTAGATACAGCCACTGATGTGCGTATTGAACATGTTGCAACTAACGGTGATGTTACTGTTCTTAAACAAAGCACACCTCTTTTAGCTGGCGAAGTAATTGATGCATCAAGCATTAGCGCTTCTAAACTTCAAGCTTTCTTGGCTGCAGAAATTGATGCGGCTAAAGAAAAAGGTGTTTTATTCTCGCTTCACATGAAAGCGACAATGATGAAAGTATCTGATCCAATCATCTTCGGTCATGCTGTAAAAGTATTCTACAAAGATGTATTTGCTAAACACGGTGAGCTTTTTGAAGAGCTAGGTGTTGATGTAAATAACGGTTTAGGCGATGTATATTCTAAAATTCAAACATTAGACGATGCTAAGCGCGAAGAAATTGAAGCAGATATTCAAGCTGTTTACGCGAACCGCCCTGCTATTGCGATGGTTGATTCTGACCGTGGTATTACAAACTTACACGTACCAAGTGACGTAATAATCGATGCATCTATGCCTGCTGCAATACGTTCAAGCGGTCAAATGTGGAATAACGATGGTAAATTACAAGACACTAGCTTTGTAATTCCTGATCGTTGTTACTCAGGTATTTACCAAGCAACTATCGATTTTTGTAAAGTAAATGGCGCGTTTGATCCAACAACTATGGGTAGCGTTCCTAACGTTGGCCTTATGGCCCAAAAAGCGGAAGAATACGGTTCTCACGATAAAACATTTGAAGCTAAAGCGGACGGTTCTATCCGTGTTGTTGATGCTAATGGTAATACATTACTTGAGCACAGTGTTGAGCAAGGCGATATCTGGCGTATGTGTCAGGTTAAAGACGCACCAATTCAAGATTGGGTTAAGCTTGCAGTAAATCGTGCACGCGCAACAGGCGTTCCAGCTATTTTCTGGTTAGACGAAAACCGTACACATGATGCGCAGCTAATCAAAAAAGTAAATAAATACCTACCAGATCACGATACAGCTGGTTTGGATATTCAAATTTTAGCACCGCTTGAAGCAACATTGTTCTCATTAGCGCGTATTAAAGAAGGTAAAGACACGATTTCTGTAACAGGTAATGTATTACGTGATTACCTTACAGACTTATTCCCAATTTTAGAGTTGGGTACGAGTGCTAAAATGCTTTCAATTGTTCCACTTATGAACGGTGGTGGCTTATTTGAAACTGGCGCGGGTGGTTCTGCACCTAAACATGTTCAACAATTCGAAAAAGAAAATCACTTACGTTGGGATTCTTTAGGTGAATTTTTAGCACTAGCTGCATCACTTGAGCACCTTAGCGTAACTACGGGTAACAACAAGGCACAAGTACTTGCTGATACACTAGACAAAGCGACAGGTACATTCCTTGCTGAAAACAAGTCTCCTTCACGTAAAGTGAAAGAAATTGATAACCGTGGTTCTCATTTCTTCCTATCTTTATTCTGGGCACAAGAACTTGCTAAGCAAAATGATGACAGTGAACTTAAAGCACAGTTTACTCAAATTGCTAGCGACCTTGAGTCTAATAAAGAGCAAATCGTAAGTGAGCTTAACGATGCGCAAGGCCCTGCAGTTGATTTAGGCGGTTACTTCCAGCCTAACGATGATGCGGCCTTCAAAGCGATGCGTCCAAGCACTACATTTAACGATATTCTTGCTAAATTAGTATAAATATCGGTTTAAATTTAAAAGCCGCTTACTTGTAAAAGTAAGCGGCTTTTTTATATCTGTATCTTGTAAAAAAGGCCGCTATTTTATAAATAGCGGCCTTTAAAATAATTATTTAGTATATGCACGTGGCATTTTTGAGTCAGTTGTATAGCGGTCACGTAGTTTATCTTGACGAGATTGTGTAGATACCTCAACCCCATTGATAAACATTTTGCTCACATGACTGCTTAGTTCAAACGGGTCATTACTCCACATTACTACATCAGCGGCTTTACCAACTTCAAGGCTACCTGCATTAATACCAAATACATCAGCAACGTTTGATGTAACCGCTTTTAACGCACCTTCTTGGCTCATACCGTACGACACAGCATTGCCCGCATCAAAACGTAGCTGATATATGTTGTGGCTTGCATCGCCGCCTACTGTTAGTAATACTTTAACGCCTGCTTTTTCAAGCACACTAGCATTATCTAAACTCGCATGAAGCGAATCAAAACTTCCTGGTAAGCTATCCATTGCACTAATGATCACTGGGATATTTGCTTTAGCAACGCGCTCTTTAACTACAACAGCATCTTGCGCACCGTTAAGCACTAAATTAATGCCAAATTGCTCTTTTACTTTAATGAGCTCAATAATATCAGCCGCACGTGATACGCCAACCACTAATGGCATTTCGCCAGTGAGTACTTTTGCCATGACTTTATCTTCAGTACTTGGTTTGTCATCATCTTTTTTGGCTTTTTTACCAGCTTTAGTTTTGTGCTCATCAAGCTTATTAATCAGTGTTTGCAAAGTAAAAGCACGAGAGCCTTTGCTGCGCTCACCTAAGTAAACAATTAAAGCGGCCTGTTTTTGTATGTCGCTGTCAAAACTACCACTTAAATCAACAACACTCGCAAGGCCTGAAAAAATGCTATCGCCGCCATGAGGAGTAATTACATCGCGTGTTACGCCGCCTTTACGAGCATAAGGCACTAAGCTTGAATGAGCATTGTAAGCCAAGCTTACGTCAAAATCGATACCGGCTTTATCCTCGCCTGCATCGCGTGAGCCCGCAACTGCACTTACTTCAACTAAACCAAGTTGATTAATACTTGCAATAAAGCCAGGGGTTACAATTTGACCTTTTGCATCAATAACCTTATCGGCTTTCACTTCAGTTGGGTTAATCGCGGTGATTTTACCATCTGTCATTACAATGCTTGCCGCTTCTAATACACCTTGATCAGATGACGTATGTAATGTTGCATTAATAATTGCTAACGATTGTGCGCTTACAGCACCAGATGCTAATAATCCTGCAGCAACCAGAGAAAGCGAAAACGAACGTGATAAATTTTTCATTCTGGGTGCTCCTTATTGTTGACCTAACATAAAATCACTTACTGCTTGATACGCGCTGTCGTTTCTATCGTAAACTTTTGCACCATCAACAAACACTTGTTCAGCTTTAGCATAAACACTAAATGGGCTTTGATTCCAAATAACAACATCGCCCTGCTTACCGGCTTCTAGTGAACCTGTTTTATCATCAATACCTAACGATTTAGCAGCGTTAGACGTGATCCATTTAATAGCGTGTTGCTCAGAAATATCAAAACCATTTTCGTTAGCGCGGTACATAACCTTGCCCGCTTCTTGGTTTAAACGCTGAATAGTAGTATCTGAATCTGAGTGAACAACTGCACACGAGTTTTTAACCGCATCAACAATAGCCACGTTTTCTTGTACCATATCGTAGGCTTCCATTTTAAAGCCCCACCAGTCTGGCCAAAGTGCAGCACACGAACCATTCTGGGCAAGTAAGTCAGCGATTTTATATGCCTCTACACCGTGATGAAAAGTACCGGCGTGATAACCAAATTCTTTTGACAGGTCAATCATCATTGCCATTTCTTCAGCTTTATAACAATGATTATGAATCATCACTTCGCCTTCAAGCACACCGCGTAGCGTATCGTGTTTAATATCACGTACTGGTGCTTCTGGGTTTAAACCTGCCGCGTAATCGGCATCGTACTTATCCCATGCACGTTTGTATTCAGCAGCTTCAGCCCATGCCATACGGTAACCAGCCATATTACCCATACGAGTTGAAGGCAGCACGCCTTTGCGACCATAAACACGTTTAGGGTTTTCACCACATGCCATTTTTAAACCATACGGCGCCTCTGGAAATTTCATCCCTTGCATAGTGTGTGCAGGGACATTTTTAAGCGTAACACCGCGACCACCAAATAAGTTAGCTGAGCCTGGTAAAATTTGCAGAGAAGTAATGCCGCCTTCGCGGGCGCGGTTAAAGCCTGGATCTTGTGGCCAAACAGAATGCTCAACCCACACTTCTGCAGTGTTAGGGCTGGTCATTTCGTTACCATCTTGATGCGACTCAACAGACGGGCTTGGGTATGCGCCTAAATGTGAATGTACGTCAATAATACCCGGTGTTACCCATTTGCCTTGTGCATCAATTGTAATATCAGCAGTGGCTGTTAAGTCTTTACCGACTTGTTGTACTTTGCCGTCAACAAGTAATACATCTGTTTCATCTAAACGCTCACCAGTACCTGTTAAAACGGTGGCATTGGTAATTAATGTGCTAGATGTAGAAACTGGCTGATAAGTACTTGGGTAAGGGTTTTTGTTAATTGTTATTTTATCGTCTTGCGGGCCGTTTTCTTGGCAACCTACAAGTGCAGCAGCTAAGCCCACTGCTAATAAAGAAGGTGCAAATTTTTGCATGTTGTTTGGATCTCCTGTTTTTTTGCTACTTTAGCGAAAGCTAAGGAATAAAGCCAAAAAAACAGGTGAAAACGCAGTTAATTAAGATGAATATCTGTAATTATTTCTTTATATAATTGTTATACAACTTTTCAAGCGCACCTTCGGTGGTAAGCGAGGGTCTTTGCTTATAAAGTGCTTTACCGTACGCGTTACAAAATCAGAGTTTTGCTTATGTAGCTTTGAAAAATCTTTAATAAGTGTATTACCGTCTTTAGCTGCAGTTACTTTGTCATGACGGTGACGATACTGGCTCAATGCTTTATTAAAATCACCTTGGTAGTCTTCAACCAAAATTTTATAAAAGTCACTTTTTTGTACGTTTAAATCATTAATGCAGTAATTTAGCGCTTCTTTAAAGTCGGTAAATATCATGCCCTCTACATCAAACTCTTTCGTTTTTTCACGCACTGCTACTTTGGCATCTTCTGTGGCGTAGCTAAAACCCGTAAAGGCTAAACGCTCAGCGGCTTCTTTTCCTAATTTCATACCCGCTTGAATACTATGGGCAAACTCGTCGCTCATGTCGCCAAGTTCGCTTTCTTCCCACATGTTATAAACGCGCAGTGGTTTAGCATATTTATTTGAGAGCTTTTTTAAGCTTGGTAAAACGCTCATCAATCGTCATCAGTCTTTCGTTATGTAAAAGTGCATGACACTCATAACACGCAGGGATAGAGATAAAGTCAGCCTCTTCACCTAAATCAACAATGCTTTGTAGCATATGCAATGGCGGACAATGGTCGCGCTCTGTTGCTTCACAACCACAATAAAAACACTGGTTAAAATACTGCTGATCGCAAGCGTATGCTTGCTGATAATAACTGGCTAACGTTTTGCTCACCGTTGCTCCTAAAAACACGACTAAATTGTGGGGGCGATAATAACAGCCTGAAAAAATAAATCAGCTGTAATAAAAAAATTTATATAAGTGTGTCAAAAAACATACTTAAATTGCTATTAATTCATACACCTAATTATAAGTGTGCATTAATCACATACTTGCTTACAGCTTGTTGCATTTGGTTAACAGCTTTTTTATTCAATTCGTTTAATACTTACCCTGCACCCGCAAATAATGAGGAATAAATTATGAACATATTAAAAGCAACTTTATATACCGGCTTAGTATTAAGCGCGGCACTTATTACAACACCAACTTTAGCAGCAAAATTTGTAGCTGCTGATACAAGCCCAGGTACACAGGCTTGTATGGCTGTTGCGTCTAATAAAGCCTATAAATTGCGTGCAACACTGCGTGATTTACGTACCAGTAAAGCCGCCATCAACAAACTGCAATGTAATAACTTACCAATAACAGAGTTTGTATCACTCTATAATTTAGATAAAAGCGCTAATTATCTAAATATTAAAGCGACAACACGTACATCAATTAAAGATTTAGCCAAAGTAAACATGCCTACAGTAACTATTATTACAAGCCCTAAATAAATGGCAGCTAAAAAGCAATCAAGCAGGCTGTTAAACCGCTTGCTTAATTCATTTTAAGTTAGATAATCACCGCTATTAAGCCAAATAAACCACCAAACACACCGCCCCACACAACAAGCCAGCCTAGATGCTCGCGGATCATAGTTTGAATAATCTCTTTCACCATTTTAGGGGTAAGCTCATCTAAGCGCTCATCCACTAATTTAAGTACCGTTTTATATAAACTCTCTGCGCTGTTACCTTGTGAAAGTGTTTGGGTTACTAATGCTTTAAAATCGTCAGTTTGAGAGATCTCACCAAGCGACAGTTGCATTTTTTCAATAAACTTTTCACGCATTGGCTCTATTGCCGCTGTACCGCCAAACATTCCTAGCATACTGCCAAACTGAGATTGCTCTATTACTTCTAACAAATTGTCAAAAGCAGGGTTTAAATCAACATTGCTAATTATTGGCTCAAAATCGATATTTGGTTGCGCTTTATTTAGTAAATTATTAATTTTTTGCTCTGAAAAAAACTCCGTTAATATTAAGTTTCTTATGGCCACTTTAAAACTTTCAAATTTAAGTGCTATAACGCCTGAGCCATATAAAAACGGAACCTTTTCGAATAACATATGAATAGCCAATAAATTAGTTACCGCGCCAGAAAGTGCAAATAAACCAACAGATAGCACAATTGCTTGGTTAAACACAAAACCTACAACAACACATAAACCTGCTAGCGAATTGGTTATTAAACTTTTGTTCATTCTTACTCCATTACAGTAAATGTAGTTTTATGCAATATAGCCGTTAATTTTACAACGTTTAGATTGTTAAATTAATTCCTTTTTGCCATAGTTTAACTATCTGTTTAAAAGGTGAGCAATTGTTATGTGGAAAACAGTAAACGAGCACATCAGCCAAGCTATTCATTATGATTTTAAACACACCCACAAACGCCAACTACAAAGTTCCAGCTCCGATAAACTATTTCATTTAAGTAACGGTACACAAAACTACTTAGTAAAAGTAGCATTAAAAAATGAACTGGAACGTTTTGAAAGTGAAGCTATCGGTTTAGAACTTTTAGCACAAAATAGTGTATTTATGGTGCCCGATTGCATTGTAACAGGTGCTAACATAGAATTTTCGTTTATCGTTTTAGAATGGCTAGTACTTGATAAACAACCTCATGATACGTGGTCTGCTATGGGTAAAAACTTGGCTAAAATGCACTCCATACATGAACAGGCTATGTTTGGTTTTGATGTAGACAATTATTTAGCTACAACCATACAACCTAACCGCTGGCATAAAAAATGGGACGTATTTTATGCCGAAGAACGTATCGGCTGGCAATTACAGTTACTCGCTGAAAAAGGCATTAACTTTGTTGAACCCGAACGCTTAATAAATACGATAAAAGAACAACTCCATAGCCATCAAGTAGAGCCATCATTGCTGCACGGTGATTTTTGGCGCGGAAACATGGGGTTTATCAATATGCTTCCAACCGTATTTAATCCAGCTTGTTATTATGGTGATCGGGAAGTTGATATTGCGATGAGCGAGTTGTTTGCCCCGCTCCCTGAAAATTTTTATACTGCCTACAATCAGCAATATCCGCTTTCGCAAAACTATCAAAAACGAAAATTGATTTATCAATTATACCCAATTTTAAATCACGCTAACATTTTTGCTGGACACTATCTTACTGAAGCAAAACAACATATAGAAATGCTCACAGCACCCAATGTAAAATAAGTGTCACAATCCTCCAGACCGACTATATTTAGTAAAGTAAGGAGTTCAGCTTTGATCCATTAAGTTTTTGCTAGAGTTATTTGCAACCACTTAATTATTTATAACTGGAGTGATTATGAAAGACTTTTTGTCACAACGAATCGCCTGCCCACATTGCGGACACCACATTCATTTAGACTTAGATGCAAGTATGGGCGATCAAGATTATATAGAAGACTGCGCAGCCTGCTGTAACCCAATTCATTTAAACATGCATATAGACTATGCTAACAATAAATTAGAGCTACACGTAGGCAGCGACGACGAACAAATATTTTAATTTAAACCTGATGGCGTAAGTAGTTTTCTACCGTGTTTACAATAGTATAAGTTTGCTGATCTACTTCAATATTTAGCTTATCACCTACTTGTGCTGCACCAATGTTTGTAATAGCGAGCGTTTCGGGAATAAGGTGTAACCAAAATCCTTGCTCGTCAATTTCACCCACGGTTAAGCTTGCGCCATTTATAGCAACAAAGCCTTTATATAACACATACTTTTTCCACTCTTTTGGTAAGCTTAATTGAATTTTACAGTTATTCTCAAGCTTCACAATTTGAGAGATTTGTGACGTACAATGAATATGCCCAGACACTATATGCCCGCCCAATTCAGTACCAAACGTAACTGAGCGCTCGTAATTAACTAAGCTGCCTAGCTCAAGCAACCCTAAATTAGTTAGCTTTAGGGTTTCGTCAATCACATCAAAATGTACTTGCGCCACCACATCATGGTTACTTAGTTCAACTTGCACAACAGTTAAGCAACACCCGTTAATAGCTATACTTGCGCCTAAATCTAGGTGTTTTACATATTCATCACTTACCGATATAACTAAACGTAGAACGCCGGCTGTTTGAGTTTTAGAAACCACTGTTGCTTGCGTTTGCACTATTCCTGTAAACATAAAATCACTTAAAATTATTACAAAGTGATAGTTTAACGTATCAACTAATAAAATCATTCACAACTGAGATTTTTATTTGAAACACAATAGATTACAATTGTGTTCTGTTTTATTAAATAGCTGTTTTTATGACCTTTTGTAATTGGGAAGCTAAACGCTTACTCTCTCTTGCTCTTCCTGTTTTTTTAGCTCAAGTTACCCTTGTTTTAATGTCGGTGGTCGACACTATTATGGCCGGTCAAGTAAGTCCTACAGATTTAGCGGCACTGTCTATTGCCACAGGTATTTGGAATCCTTTGTTACTTGCATTACAAGGCATTTTATTAGCGCTCACCGGTATCATTGCACAGTACGCAGGTGCGAATGACAAAAAAGGTATTAGCCATTATTTTCAACAAGCCCTTTATTTAACCGTACTATTGAGTGCTATAGGGTTCGGTATCACTTATCTAGCTGACATAATTATATTAAGGCTCGATACCAGCCCAGCAATTGCAAGCCTTGCTTTTGACTACATTCATTTTGTTAAATGGGGTGTATTCGGCTTTTTAATTTTTACCACTTATAGAAACATGACCGAAGGCATGGGCATGACTAAGCCCGCTTTTTACATAAGCTTGCTGGGTTTAGCTGTGAATATTCCGGTAAATTATATTTTTATAAATGGTTTGTTTGGTTTACCTGCCTACGGCGGCGCGGGTTGTGGTATTGCAACAGCAATTGTTTTAACTGTTATGGCAATTGCACAAGTGACTTACTGCCAACTAAGTAAAAAAGTAGACGCTAAAGGCCTGCTTACTCCATTTGAAAAACCTAACCTAGCCACCATTGCAACTATTACAAAATTAGGTATTCCAATTTCATTAGCCACCTTTTTTGAAGTAACCTTATTTGCCTGTATTCCTCTATTTATAGCGCATTTAGGCGCTGTGGCTGTATCGGGGCATCAAATAGCAGCCAGTGTAACTACATTATTGTTTATGATGCCGCTAAGCCTTTCTATCGCTATTAGTATCCGTATTGGTAATCTATATGGTCAAAATCATTTAAAGCAATTAAGGATCGCCGTATCGACCAGTTATATTTTAGCGATTGTTATCGCACTGTTTTTAGCACTTATTACATTTACAGGTCGTGATTTAATTAGCCAGTTGTACACAGATAGTCCCGAAGTAATTGCCCTTGCTACCTCAATTATGATTTTAGCCTGTGTTTATCAACTACCTGATGCTCTGCAAGTAGCCGCAAACGGTGTATTACGGGGTTTAAAATACACAGCACCTATTTCCTATATAACCTTTATATCGTATTGGTTAATCGGCTTTAGCTTAGGTTACGTATTGGCAAGAACAGACATAATAGTGCCAGCAATGGGGCCACACGGTTTTTGGGTCGGAATAATAGTCGGGCTAACCGTTGCCGCCGTATTGTTGATACTCACAGTAAATAAGCGCTTTAAACGTGAACCATTCATTACCGAGTAAATTAATAATAAAGCGCTCACTACCAGTCGTTATATTGCTGCTAGTGAGCGTTTTTACGCTAACTAGTTGCAGTAAAGCACCTAGCTCAATAAATAATACCTACATAACGCGTTTAAGTGACACACTTAACACCTCACCCATTACACCGGTAGTGCTTGAGCAATTAAAACTAACAAGACCGTCAGTGCTCAGCGAGAGCAAAATTACCCTAAGCATAGTTGAACTTGCTGGGCTTACCCGCTGTAGGCTTAATATACTTATAAGCGAGCACAATAATCAACTTGGCAAAACAGCAACTGCGGCGAGCCAACTAAAGTACCAAATTAATTTCATTCAAAGCGCTGATAATTGCTTAAATACACTTGATGACAATACCGCTATTTATAGCAAAATAAGTGACGCAAAAAATCAAAAGCAAGCACACTTAATGCACTACTTTAATACCATGCTATTTAAAGAGCCTGAGCTTAATCGTACTTGGTTACTCACTTCAAACGAGCTTTCAATGCAACCTGCAGGGTATAGCGACACTGTGGAGGCGCTTACGCAACTTGTTACTATAAAGAAACAGATAAAATCTCAGCAATTTAGTCAAGTTAATACTGACAGCCTGTTTAATGCATTAGAGCAACTCAACAAATACAGATTTAACCAAGCGCTTGTTCAATCCGCTAGGCAACAAATAGCACTCAACAACAGCGCAACACAGTTTGTAAAAACAATAAGCTTCGGCGATCTTTGCCCTACGGGTAAAAATAAAAAAGAAGCTAAAATAATAAGTAATGTATTTCAAAAATATTATTTAAAACAAATTCAGCCATACCAAGCACAACTGACCGGATACCTTGAAGTATTACAACCACTTTACAACCGACTTTGGTTTGAAGAAAATATAACGGTTAAGCAAATTAATTATTTAATAGACGAAAACTCACCCAACAATTTACTAAATCAATTAAAAGGCTCAGCAGTAGAGCATGTAGTTTGGTGGCAAAAATTTTATAAAACGTGTGAAATAAGCCCAATATGAATAAAAAAACGGCAAATAAACTTAAAAACAACAAACTTGCTTGATTCACCACCCGCCACGCTATATATTAGCCGCCGTTGTTAAGCAATTAACACTTACTTAAATAAAGTAATACGACTGTAGCTCAGTTGGTTAGAGCACTACCTTGACATGGTAGGGGTCGGTGGTTCGAATCCACTCAGTCGTACCAACATTAATGAAACGTATAATTGAAGGAAAGAGCACTACCTACTCTTGACCACCCGGTCCAAGGGTCAGTAACTCGAATCCACTCAGTCGTACCAACGATTAAGTAAAATAAATAAAAGTACATCTGAAGGAAAAAGCACTACCTACTCTTGACCACCCGGTCCAAGGGTCAGTAGTTCTAATCCATTTAGTCGTACCAACATTTATTCTTAACTTAAAGAGTAAATCCATTTAAGAACTCAAAAGATTGTACGACTGTAGCTCAGTTGGTTAGAGCACTACCTTGACATGGTAGGGGTCGGTGGTTCGAATCCACTCAGTCGTACCAACATTTAAGTAAAATAAATAAAGTACATTTGAAAGAAAAAGCACTACCCACTCTTGATCACCCGGTCCAAGGGTCAGCAGTTCGAATCCACTCAGTCGTACCACTTCAAAGTAATCAAAAAAACTAAAAAAACCGAAGAAAAGCACTCCCTACTCTTGATCACCCAGTCCAAAGATCAGCAGTTCGAATCCACACAATTGTTAAGCATATCAGGTAGCCTTATAAATTGTGGGTGTTCTTTTTATCAAAACTTTTAAGATTTAAGTTCTCCAGTTTTACTATCAGTCAACAAACACTTCGCCTTAAAATTACTTACATTAAGACGAAGTGCACACCCCTAATTAATCTTATGTAAAATTAGATTAGAGATAGATTTAATCATTGTGTTATTACGTTATAAGGATAAATATTTTCGCGGTTTTGGAATGCCAAAATAGCCGTATTTTTAATTATTCCTTGCTCAATGTTTATTGCACGGCGAATGGTTTCATCTTTTTGCCACTGCAAAGTACCTTTAAGTATCGTTTGTAAATAAACTATGAGCGCCGCAGAAATTGAACGCGTCGCGCTTTCCCATAAATAACTCGGTGTATGATCAACGCCATAATAATCCGTGTTGTTATATCGAAATAAAGGGTTTTTAAACGTTGTCGGCTTTGCAAAAAAGAATCCCATCCCCTCATCACAGCTAACATCAATAATTAAGCTGTTTGGTTTTAAGCAGTCGGCCTCTGATTCAATTACAAAGTTAACCGGATGAGCTGTTTCTTGATAAGTCCCGTTAACGATAATATCGGCTTCGCTAATAAGATCGCTAAGTGGTCGATTAGTCCCATCATGCTCAACAACCATCATACGAGCTTCTCCTTCAACACCTTCTCGTACCTTAACATAATGACAATCTAATATTTCTTCACGCACTTCATGATCAGGACGCTGAATACAAATTGTAATATCTCTAAAGCCATGCGCTTTAAGAGCGTAAATAGCGCCTCTACTCACTGCACCAAAACTAAATATAATCGTTTTACGTTGATCGCCATAATGACCATCAATACCCTTAAGTTGCAATGCATGTATTACAGCGCAATACCCTGCCATTTCATTGTTTTTATAAAAAGTATGGCGCCCTACATTTCCGTTTGGTGACCACACATACATATCTTCAAAAGCAATTAAGGTAAGTTTACGCTCTATCGCCGCTTGTGTTATTTCATGCTGTTGAACGCAGTGGGCATAACCCCAAATAGTGCCTCCTTCGCGCATTTCTTCTAAGTCAGCAAGTACAGGCTTTGCAATAATGGCCGTGCCAATATGGGTAAGTATTTCGCTGCGCGATGCAATGCCACCCGTTAATGTTGCAATATATTCATCGCTAACATTAAAAGCGGTGCCATAGCCTTGTTCAAACACCATTTGTTTTCTAAGGTTTTCTGGAATTCGTAATAAGTGCTCTGGGTGAATAGGATACCGTCTTTCATCTGTCTTGCGGGATGTTCCGATAACGCCGATAGTTAATTCACTCATGCTAAGTCCTGTTTATAAAGTAAGTACGCTTGAGTTCATCAGCGAATAATCATACTTCGCCAATAAACTTAGGCGGTGTTTTTTTCTGTACGTTTTTGGCTCGGATGAACCAACTCTATTTTACAAAGGTGTAATTTTGACAATAAATAATGAAGAGCAGTGAGTTAACTTGCATTGAGTTGCAAGCTGAAGCCTATTACCTTTTGAGTAAAAGTGCTGACTGAGTATATCAGAAATAAGTATTGCTAACTTGGGTATCTCAGACTGAAATAAAAGGAGTACTCGCTAATTACTGAGGTTTTACCTTAGTGATTTACTCTGTAGAGCAGGTTTAATCTGCTTTGTATTGGGTTAGCTGAACGTTTGGCTTTAACATCAACTCCGGCTATGTGCCAGAAGCTGCCTTTCCGGTTTAACTCATTTCTGCCCCTTTATGAGTTAACGTAAATACTCTAAGGTCGCCTTTGAGCGAGATATAGTCATTCTAGTGAGTCGTCATTAACTTAGTAATAATAAGAGGAAATTTTCCTCTTATTTACATGTTTATATAAGCTACAGTAAGGATAATCTTTATATATGGCAATAATTTACACTATTTTCTATTAATATAAGTTCATAAAGTAAGAACGTTTCCACGCTAAAATAGGGTTATGTGGTTCAAATGAAATTAAAGCTATATAAATACTTAGGCTATGACGAGGGAGCTAAAGCTTTACTCGAAAATGGGACACTAAAATACAGCCATTTTAGTGAATTTAATGATCCTTTTGATTGTGTGGTTTCATATGATATTAATGACTCAATCGAATATTATAAATCGAGAAAAGATCTATTTAAAACTGTTGGAGATAAGCTTAAATTAAGCCCGTCAGAAAGAATTTCCAAAAGGAAGCAATTGTTAAAAAATTTTGAAAATTCAATTCGTAATGGTGAATTCCATAAAAGCCTAATGGATCCAATAGGTATTTGTTGTTTATCTTCAGTGCCTGATAGCATCTTAATGTGGTCACATTACTCTAAACACCATAAAGGAATTGTTGTTGAATTTGATACTTTCCAAGATAAATATGCCCAGCTGTCAGAGGTAGAAAAAAATCTAATTGGCTATCCGATCGTTTACCAAGAAACTATGCCCAAAATTAGTGTTAGAAATGGGAAGGATGGTTTTGCTGCGGTTGAAAGTACAATATTAACTAAGTCGCCAAGCTGGGGATACGAAAAGGAAGTAAGAGTACTTTCAACTAACTCAGGTCCTGGAATTCATAAATTTGATCACTCTCTTATATCGAGGGTTATTGCTGGCGTAAAAATGTCTGATGAAGAATACACCGACTTAGTTGACAGAGTTAAGAAAATTAATTTAACTAAAAATTTGTCAATCAAAGTAGTTAAAGCAAAAATGAGTCCAGATAACTATAAACTGATCACCACATAATGTGGCGTTACCAATGTTTGGCACATTTGCCAAGTTCGACTGTGAACGAAAAGTGGACGCTGATATAAGTTAAACTTGCTCCTATTTTGATGCGAAAAAACTAGCTTAATTCTAGCTATTTTAATTACTTGTTTACAAGTGTAATTGTTGGTGAAATTATCAAAGTATGTAATATATGTCGTTTTAGTGGGTTATAAACTACAAAAAATGGTGTTCAGTTAGATGGTATAGCTACGGAGGGATATGTGGCACGTTCAATATTAATTACAGGTAATGGCATTGGCCTTGCACTAGACCCTGATTACTTTTCTTTACAAAATGGACTTGAAAGTGTCTGGAGCAATACTGAACATCTGAGCAACGAACACAAAGATTTAATTCTAAGTGCGATAGAAGGAACTACTGATGAATTACCTCCGAGTTCAGAAGATCAATTAGATAAATTGCAAGTGGCAATTGTTGCTACTGAGTTTTTGAGCAATTTTGAAGTTAGCGGCACTTCATGGATTTCTGAACCCGCGAAAGAGTTACCTTCTACATTTAGAAAATATATCCATGAGGTTGCTCTACATTATCAACGCTCTGGACAAAATTTACCTAAAGCATTTGTTGAACCATTATCTGAATTTGTTAAAAATACAAAAACTCATGTTGTCACATTAAATTATGATAATTTGCTATACGATGCATTTATAGCTGAGAAAATCCTCAATGGTTATAACGGAGCATTAATTGATGGTTTTTGGAGTTCAGGTTTTGATGAGGGGCATTTAGATCGACATAATGTAAATAGGCATGGTTGGTATATGCATTTGCATGGTTCACCGTTATTTGTTGAAAATAGTAAAGTGATGTATGCCGGCAGAGACTTTTTAGATCCAGAAGATAAATGTCATATAGTTTTAACTCACGTCGAACATAAGCCATTGATTATCGGATCATCTCATATATTGAGCGCCTACTGGCGTAGGCTTGAAAAAGCATTTGAAGAATCATCGCAAATTATTTTGTTCGGTTACTCGGGTTACGATGACCACTTGAATAATAGAATAAAACTAAGAAAAGATGAAAAAGAACTTCTAATTGTTGAGTGGGAAGGTGCTGGCTCCGAGCATGAGAGAAAAAGGTTTTGGGAGACTAAAACAGGATTTAATCGTTTCGAGTTAGTAAGGCTGGAAAACATTTTAGAGTTTACAGGTTGGTAGCTATATCAATTGCTAGAACGATCAAAAATAGCTGGCTTTTTCACTTTCCTCGCTAATTGTAGTCAGCTATTTTGTTGTCGTTTAGCAAAGCGTTAGGTTTTAAGATGTAGCCGAGAAAGCTTTAAAGGTTTTTCTAAAGGTTAAGTATTAAAGGAAAATTATGAAAATATTAATTTCTATTATTTTTTTATTCGTGGTTGCTTCGGTGTATGGAAGTACTGAATGGAGCGATGAGGAAAAAAACAAAGCTGGGTGGAAATATGCAAAACAGATAGAGTGTGCGGAGCTAGCATTTTATTCAAATGATTACAAAAAATCTGAAATTCATGAAAAAGAAGCAAATAGAATCTTAAATGAAATTATTGCTTCGGGAAAAATGATAAAAGATGAATTTTCTGGGTATAAATCGCGTGCAATTGGGGTCACAGAAGGTATAGAAAAGACCCTTCAGATTTATGATAAAAACTATCCATCTGAATATAAAAAAGTTTATTCATTTTTTAGGTGTCATTCGTAGAATATACCTATCGAGGTGTTTCACCGTCAGCTATTGGCACTTTTACGAAGTTCGGCTGAGAGCGATTAAGGGACATTAATATTGACTAAGTATAATAACTAGTTCAGTGGTCGAATTTTTGTATGCTCATGCATTCACGGAAATGAGCAACGCGCGCACGTTGTTCTATTTAGCTTTGTTCAAAGAGAATAGGAAACTATTTGATAGCAATATGTTAGGTAATTTGTTAAAACTACCTCAAGTAGAAAAATAGCGTGACACGAGCAGACATATGCGCGATCAGCTCACTAGGCTTACAGGAAAGTAAATGCGCGATATCTTCGGTCAGCACAAGCAAGACTTCAATGAAATTAGGCGCTTGTGTTTAATCTGTCATGGATTGGATTTAACAACAAGTAGTCTTTCATCAGAAAATTCTAGATTAGTCATGTCTAAAAATGTTGAAGGTACTTTACATAATTTAGTGTCTAGCAATCTTCTTAGTCTAGTAATAGCAATTAGAGTAAATCTCTATCAAAATGCAATCAATCAACCTAATTTGGAATTACCAAATTCATCATGGTTATATTTCGATGATAAGTTAATAGAGAAACCTGCAACTCTTAAGCAGGTCTGCGATAAAATTATTCATGCAGATTCTTTTTCCAAAACAGTTCCACCTAGCGGACTTATTGTGGTGGGTTAGTAAATTTGGCCACAGAGTTAGAGATCTAGACATGAGGAAAAGTAAGCCAAAATGCAGATGCTTCAAATCATAGTCAATCTCGCTCTAGCTTGCTATGGGGCAGAAACGAGACACGCTTGAATGACCACATATAGCACTTAAGCTGAACTTCGGCAAAGAGCGAATAACAGTCGCTCACTAGCTTAACAAGCTAGTGCCTATAGTTCTTCAAAGCAGACGTTTAACTAATTCGTTCCTGCCCCAAAATGTGTTCATGTAATTACCCTAAAGGGCAGCTTTAAGGGAATATAGTCATTAATAGAAAACAAGTAATAGCTATGTTATTTAAGCTTATAAATTATATAAAGCATATTTTTCAAAGGTATTGATATGGATACATCAGGGTTTCTTACATTAGTTGCTGTAATCTTAACAGCACTTTCTTTGACTTCAAAAGGAAAGAAGGTCACCTATTCTCATAAAATTGGTCGCCTTCATAAACTTCTCTTGTTTATCATGTTTGTCTTAGTTATTTATTCATTGTTCTATGATACTTTTAAGGCTCAAAATCTGTTACTTCCATGGTATTTCGTCGAAGGCTTTGATGAAAAGCAGCTTCTTCTATCTGCATCTTTAATAACTAGTGCTGCACTAGCAATAACTTTTAGATATTGTGAGACAAGAAAGTCAAACTTAATCCCTCTATGTAAAGACATAAGAAGCCTGCTTAATAGAGCAGCATTTAGTGATTTAACTTATGTTTTACAAAATAATATTTACTTCTTAGAAAAACACATGGATGAAAACATAACAAGGAAAACATTAATAGAAGTTATATTATCAAACAAATACACCTCCTTCTTACAAGACAATGATTACAAGTTATTACTTGAACTCTTAAGAATAGATTCAAAAAATGATGTATTCATCGCAAAATTCAATGAGTTCATATCTCAGCAACTTGATAATCATGAGTCTCAACTTTTATGGGAAATTGCAATACTGTATCGCTCTTACTCACCACGAGTTCCCTCTGCAAACACACCAATGCTGGAATATCTATATGCCAACACAGATGCATCAACTAAATATTCAATATATGAATGTATTGGTAATAGTGCTCAGAAGTATGTTCTTGATACCAACAACCTTAATACCCTGAACATTAGCCCTAACAATGTACAAACTGACAGCATAATAAACACTAGTCAGATTGCTAAATACATATTCATATTTTTCAATCTATTGAAATATGATTTGATACAAAAAAGCCTTTGAGATTTGAACATTCAATTCGAACACCTTGGATTTTCAATAAGTTTTTTTTGAGACCTCTTATACAAATAAAAATTGAATTGCGGGATTTTGAGAATGAGTTTAATACTCGAATTGACTATTTCATTTATGAATCAATACTCTCTTTCGAAAGACTCTTACATGATGTAGATATCTCATATCTCGATGATCTAAGCTCACAAGATTTAATTGAGTGTGTAGCGAACTGCATATTTCAAATTATATCTTCAAATAAGTTTGAAGATGAATTTAAAGAAGAGATAATCAAACTAAGCATAGCTATATACTCTGAGCTTGGTAATAATAAACAATTTGCTGAACTATGCTTCCGTAGCTTTATTGGAGATAAAGTCTGCCCTTATACACCACCTAGCAAATTTGAGATTAAGAAAATAAAAGACTCTTCAATTTTTTTGAAGATGCAGACCTAACGTAACTTCCTCTCATACCCTTTTTCTGCGGCTAGTTTACTACCAGCCGTATTTGCCTTCTTATTTTGCTTTGTTTAATAGTCTTAATTTGAAGTCAAACGGCTCTTGTTGGCACAAAGCTGACCTTAGGCTCTAACTCGAAATTGTCCAAAAACGAGTTTAACCGACCGTCTGCTTCTCGCTCACTGCAGACTATCAGCTGTATTTGCTTTTTAGTTGCTTATTACACAAACTGCGCAACTACGTCTTGTTAAAAAAGCTACGTCACGTCTAATATTATTCATCTTTAAACATATTCGAAAGCTGATGACCCAGTTAACAACTAAGGGAAAACAGCGATCGAGGCAGCTTAAATCGAAATAATAAAAGTTTAAAAAATGATGTTAAACGCTATTGCAAATCGTGATATTGAACAAGCGACTCACACTTTACTTAAGTGCATTAGTAATTTAACTATTGAGAAATGAGGTAATTACTACGAGTTTATAAAATGTTTGGGTTTGGTAAAAAAAGCTTAACGAGTGAAGCAGTCTAACAACGCCAAAACTATTGCTTTAGTTCTATTATTCTAGTTCTATTGCTTTAGTTTTGGCGCTTATTAAAGGGATAATACTAGCCTTTCATTTGTTCAAGCTCTTTGCCTTTGGTTTCGTGTAAAAACTTAAATACAAATATAACTGAAACAAACGCACAAAATGCGTAAAAACCATAAGCCCCAGCTAAACCAATGCCTGTGAGCATAACAGGGAACGACCAGGTAATTAAAAAGTTAGCTATCCACTGGGCAAAGCCGGTAACTGCAAGGCCAGAGCCGCGAATTTGGTTAGGGAACATTTCACCTAGCATAACCCACATTACAGGGCCCCACGATAGATTAAAAAAGAACACATACGCATTAGCGGCTATTAAAGCAACTATGCCCTGCTCTCCTAATTCTAAATTACCTGTTGAGCCAATATCTGCATTTAAAAAGGCATAAACAATAACCGAAAGCGTAACCGTCATACCAATTGAGCCGGTTAACAAAAAAGGTTTTCTGCCAATTTTGTCTATAAAATACATGGTAATAAACACTGCTAAAATACTTACAAAGCCGCTTATTATATTAATAAGTAACGCGTCAGATTCAGTAAAGCCTGCTGCTTGCCAAAGTACCGCGCCGTAGTAAAAAACAACGTTAATGCCGACTAATTGCTGAAATGTAGCTAAGCCAATTCCTATCCAAACAATGGGGCGTAAACGTTTTTTAGGTTTATCAATAAGATCAGATAATTTAGGTTGGTGTTTATCGCCAGCAAGAGACTCTGCTATTTCATTTAATTTAAGAGCGGCAGTTTCAGCACCATATAATGACGATAAAACACGTGCAGCAGCGTCTTTTTTACCAGCCATAATTAAGTATCGTGGGCTTTCAGGGATAAAAAATAAAGCGATTAAAAACAAGCATGCAGGTAATAACTCAACCCAAAACATCCAACGCCATGTTTCAAAGTCGAGCCAAAATATAGACGTAGAGCCGCCAGCCGTATTTGCTAAAAAATAGTTACTCACAAATGCGCTAAACAAACCAAATATAATAGCCACTTGTTGCAGTGTAGAGAGCGTGCCTCTGTATCGTGCGGGGGCAATTTCGCTAATATAAGCTGGGGTCATAACCGATGCAGCCCCTACCGCTAAGCCGCCTAAAATGCGATAAATCACAAATTCAAACGATGTGACTGACACACCCGAGCCCCAAGCACTTATAATAAATAAAGCAGCGGCAAAAAGTAAAATTAGACGCCGACCAAATTTATCAGCCAACCGACCTGCGCAAAACGCACCAATGGCACAGCCAATCAGCATACTCGATACGTTAAATCCCGTACCTGCACTACTGGAGCCAAACGCCGTTTGGAGTCCATCAACAGTGCCGTTAATTACGCCGCTGTCAAACCCAAATAAAAAACCGCCAATGGTCGCAACAAAGCAAACCAGTACTATTAAAAGTACATTTTCTTTCTCGTTCATAAGTATCCATATTGTGTGTTGTTGTTATTTTATATAGATTTTGAAGCTCAAAAGGGTGTGCATATTCGCTTATTTAGTTATTTTTATTGGTTGAGCTTGATTCTCTTTCTATTAATTCAAAATCTAAAATATGTCTTAAGTCTAAGCTTTTTACATTGCTTAAATCGTTATACTGACCCGATGCAAGTAAAGTAATCGCAAGCTCAGCCATTTCATTAATGGGCTGTTTTACCGTAGAAATATTTGGCCAAACTATGGTTGCAAGTTGCGTGTCATCAAAGCCAACAACCGACAGTTCGCTTGGAATATTAATACCTTGTTTTTGAGCTATTGAGATTACAGCGGCTGCCATATCATCGTTAGCTGCAAAAATAGCTGTTGGTTTATCATCAAGCGAAAGTAATTTTATTGCCGCTTCCATGCCCGATTGATAAGTAAAACTGCCCTGCTCAATATACTCAGGTGGCGTTATTATTTTATTAGAGCGCAGCGCATCTAAATAGCCTTGGTAACGCAAACGGCTAACACCTTGTTTAGTGTCGCCAATAATATGTGCAATTTTGCTATGCCCTTGATTTATTAAATGCTCTGTAACATCAAACGCCGCTTGATAATCGTCCATGCATATATAAGGGGAGCGATTTAATTTTGTATCTGGCGTTATTCTTACAAACGGAATATTTGCTTTAGTAAGAACATCTAAAACCTCTTCGTTGTCGCACATAGGTGGCAGTAAAATCATGCCATCAACCTGTGTAACATCAATAAGTTGCTTTACCGATTCAATTGTTTTGTCAATATCGGTATGCGCTTCGTCAACAACAAGGTGGTAGCCCAGTGCGCGGCATTTTTTAAGCGCTGCCAATAAAAATTGACTTATGTAAGAGTCACTTGGGTTATCGTATAAAAGCCCTAAAAAGAATGACTTAGTACTAGCAAGGCGCCTAGCAGACACATTTGGCCTGTAATTTAATTGCTCTACAACAGCCATTACTTTTTCGCGGGTTTTGTCGCTTACTTTTTTGTCTTGGTTGAGCACGCGCGAAACTGTCATCATTGATACACCAGCCTGCTCGGCTACATCTTGTATTCTTGCTCTTTTAGGATCGGCCATTACTGTTATTACCTACTCACAATCAGTGGATTATTATAATTAACTTTCTTAATTTTCATTATACATAATTGTAAAGCTTGATATTGTTTACAGCGCGTTTTAAATGATTACTTATTGACAAAGTCTTATACTACACTGAAAATGTTAGCGCTAACAACAAATTTATAATACTCACACCCAATAATATAAAAAACTTAAAAAGGCCTATATTATGAGCATGCTGCAAAACCCAATTCTAAGAGGCTTTAACCCAGATCCCAACATTGTCAGAGTTAATAACGACTACTACATAGCCACTTCAACATTTGAATGGTTTGGCGGTGTGCAAATTCACCACTCTACCGATTTAGTAAATTGGCGAGTTATAGGCCAAGCACTTAACACCGTAGAGCAACTCGATATGCGAGGAGTGCCCGACTCTTGCGGCGTATGGGCACCGCAACTTAGTTACAATAATGGCCGTTTTTATTTGGTATATACCAATGTAAAAAGCTTTGATGGCCCTTGGAAAGACACACCAAACTATTTTGTATCAACCACTGATATTACCGGTAACTGGTCACAAGCGACTTACTTAAACTCTAGCGGTTTTGATCCGTCTATTTTTCACGATGATGACGGTAAAAGCTATTTGCTAAACATGCTGGTTGATCACCGTAATAACGCACTATTTGGTGGCATAGTAATGCAAGAGCTTTGCCTAAAAACCAATAAGTTAATAGGCGATATTAAACCTATATTTTCAGGCACAAAACTTGGTTGCACTGAAGGCCCACATATTTTAAAGCGCGGCGATTACTACTATTTAATTACCGCTGAAGGTGGCACTGGGTATGAACACTGCATTAGTGTAGCGCGTGCTAAAAACGTATTTGGCCCTTACCAAGTACACCCGCACAACCCCGTTATTACAGCAGCCCACGAGCCGAGTAATACGCTGCAAAAATGTGGCCATGGGGATTTTTTCAAACGCAAAACGGTGATTGGTACACGGTATTTTTAACATCTAGACCACTGACTGAGCTTGGCCGCTGCATTACAGGGCGTGAAACAGGGATTGAGCAAATAATCTGGAAAGACGATGACTGGCCTTATGCCAAACACACAAATAAAGCCCCGAGAATACACGTACCCGTTGAGGGTTTAACACTAAACCCACAGCCGCAACCCACAACACATATTGATTTTAGTAAAGATGATCTGACTGTTGATTTTCAGTCATTGCGCATACCTATGTGCAAAAATTGGGTGTATAAAAACACTCAAAAAGCATCGCTTACCCTAGTAGGTAAAGAGTCTTTAAGCTCATTGCATCAGCAAAGTTTTATTGCCAGGCGTGTACAGGCCCATCATACTGTTAGCAGCACATGCGTTGATTTTGCGCCAAGCAGTTTTCAACAAATGGCGGGGCTAGTATGTTATTACAACACCGCGCATTACTACTATTTGCATATAAGCGGCGGCGATGTAGGCGATGAAACCACACCGCGTTATTTAAATATAATAAGCTGCGATAAATACCAAACAAGTACGCCTGTTGCACCGCTTTTGCTTAAAACAAACAAACCTGTTTACTTAAAAGCTGATTTTAATGGCGCGCAGCTACAGTTTTATTATGCTACCGAGAAAAACTGCTGGATAAAGTTTGGTCCAGTGCTCGATGGCAGTATTTTATCTGATGATTACGTGCAGCAATCACCGCAAGGGTATCGCCCGTGTTTTACCGGCGCTTTTGTTGGTATGGCCTGCCAAGACTTATCGGGACAAAATAAAGAAGCTCACTATTCATTTTTTAATTATGACGAACCTAGCGGCGAATAAATCGCCGCCAGTTAAGTTTATTATTTGATTGAAAGCTTTTTGAAACTGCTTTAAAACTCTTTTAAAGCTCTATTAAAGTTCTCTTAAAACTATTTTAAAACAGGGCTTTAATACGCTCCATTTGCGATTGTAAAAGTAAACTTTGAGAGTGGCTCATAATGTCACTCTCTCGTTTATTTTCGCTCAGTAAGCGCCCTACTTCTTGGGCTTCAAAGCTGTAACCTTGTGACTGCCTCCCATCTTCAAAATGCTCAATTAAGTCATCAAGCTCATACAAAGAGCACTCATAAGCCCTAAATGCATCGGGTATTTTTATATAGCCTTTGTCGCCAATAATATACGCGCCATTCCCTAACCGGCATTGAAATGACGTTGCTAAGCTCACCATTACGTCGCCACAATTAGCAGTAATAAGTACATCGTCTTCCACGCCTTTGTAGCGAATATTTGCTCTTACGTGTAAGTTTTCAAGGTCGTTATTTAAAAAGTAATTGGCAATCGCAAGCGGATAAATTCCCATATCAAGTAAACAACCGCCCGCTAAATCTGGGTTGTATTCACGCCCATCGGGATTAAAAGGCACAGGATAGCCAAAGTCAGCTTTAACATGTTTAATAGTGCCAATTCGCCCTTGCTCTACCCATTGTTTTGCTTTTTGTATTGCAGGTAAAAAGTACGTCCACATGGCTTCCATTAAAAATACGTCGTGCTTTTTAGCCAGTAAACACAACTGCTTGCACTCTTCAGCCGAAACCGTAATGGGCTTTTCGCACAATACATGCTTACCTGCTTTAATAGCATCGCTGGCATTTTTAAAGTGAAAGTTATGCGGGGTCGCAATGTAAACTACATCAACGTTTTTATCGTCAAATAATGCCTGATACCCTTCGTAGGCATTGGCCGCACCATACTTGCTCGCAAAAGCGGTTGCATCATCTCCATTTCTTGCTGCAACTGCGTACGCAACACCATTATTTGTATGTGCTAAGTCTTCACAAAATTGTGCAGCAATTCGGCCACAACCAACAATACCCCAGTTTATTTTTTTCATAGTGTTTCCTTATGATCTTAAAAAGAAATTTAAGTGAACTCCAACAACCAAGCAATAAACTTGCAAATTAATTGTTAAACATAGTTTAAAACTAGCTTGACTTAACAATATCAAATCATTAATGTTAGCGCTAACACTAAAACAACATTAAGTATCACATTTATGTTCCTTGGTATCGATTTAGGCACTTCAGGTGTAAAAGTAATTATTTTAGACGAGCAAGACCAATTGCTTGCTCAAGCAAATGGATCTTTAAGCGTTTCACGCCCAGCCCCCTTTTTTCTGAGCAAAACCCTACAGATTGGTGGCTTGCTACCTGTAGTGCAATCGAGGAGCTTAAAAATACTCACCCTGCATTACTAAAATCGGTAAAGGCTGTGGGCCTTTCTGGGCAAATGCATGGCGCAACGCTGCTTGATAAAAACAATAATATTATTCGTCCAGCCATTTTATGGAACGACGGGCGCAGTGCAGCACAATGTGTAGAGCTTGAAAAACGCGAACCAAATTCTCGTAATATTACCGGCAACATAGCAATGCCTGGTTTTACTGCACCTAAATTGGTGTGGTTAAAAGAGTTTGAACCAGAAAACTTTGCAAAAGTAGCCAAAGTATTATTACCAAAAGACTACCTACGCTTTTTAATGACCGGTGATTTTGCATCAGACATGTCTGACTCAGCAGGCACACTGTGGCTAGACGTAGAAAAAGAGCATGGTCGCAAAAAATGCTTAGCGCTTGCGACTTAACAGAGCAACACATGCCTACCCTTTTTGAGGGCACACAAATTACTGGCAAATTAACAGCCCAAGTTGCTGCTAAATGGGGTATGGAGCAAGTGCCTGTTGTTGCAGGTGGTGGCGATAATGCCGCAGGCGCTGCTGGTGTTGGCGTAGTAAGGCCTAAACAAGCGTTTTTGTCATTAGGTACTTCTGGCGTTTACTTTGTTGCTAACGATAAATACCTGCCTAACCCAGAAGGTGCTGTACATACTTTTTGTCATTGCATTGAAAACACCTGGCACCAAATGTCAGTGGTGTTAAGCGCAGCAAGCTGTTTAACCTGGGTCACTAAATTAACCGGTTTTAAAAACGAAAGCGCATTGCTTGAACAAGTAAGTAAATGCGATTTTAGCAAACCAAGCTCAGTCATATTTTTACCTTATTTAACTGGCGAGCGTACGCCGCATAATAACCCCGATGCCAAAGGCGTATTTTTTGGTTTAGACAGCGATACCGATGCAGCAGCTCTTGGCCGTGCAGTACTCGAGGGCGTTGCTTTTGCCTTTGCCGATGGCCAACAAGTACTGCTTGATGCCGGCGCACAAATTGACGATGTAACCGTTATTGGTGGTGGCGCTAAAAGCCCACTGTGGGGAAAAATCATCGCAAGTGTACTCAACCGCCCCCTAATTTACCGAGAAGGCTCAGAAGTTGGCCCCGCATTTGGCGCAGCAAGACTTGCCCGAATAGCAGTAACACAACTCTCTGCACAACAAGTGTGTGTTAACGGCAAGGTAACGCAAACAATTGAGCCAGACCCAGTCATGCAAGACTTTTACGCACAGCAATACACAACATACAAAGCACTTTACCAAAGTGTAAAAACATACTTTTAATACACTATTATAAAATTAATGGAGCACATTATGAGCGAACAATTTTTTACAAACGTTGAAAAAATCAAATTTGAGGGTGAAAACTCTAAAAACCCATTTGCATTTCGTTACTACGACGAAAACCAAGTAGTGCTTGGCAAAACAATGAAAGAACATTTACGTTTTGCAGCCTGTTACTGGCATAACTTTTGTTCTACAGGGTTTGATATTTTTGGTGAAGGTACGTTTGACCGTCCTTGGATCCAACCTGTAGGCAATCAATTAGAACTTGCTGAACAAAAAGTAAAAGTAGCCTTTGAATTTTATGAAAAATTAGGCGTTCCTTACTTTTGTTTTCATGATGTTGATATTGCCCCTGAAGGCAAAACACTACAAGAAAGCCACGATAACGTAACGCACATAGCTAACATTATCGAAAAAGAAATGCAGCGCACAGGTGTAAAACTACTGTGGGGTACTGCTAACTTATTCTCAAATCAGCGTTTTTGTGCCGGTGGTGCAACAAACCCTAACCCTAATACGTATGCATATGCAGCAGCACAAGTTAAACATGCAATGGAAATAACGCATCGTTTAGGCGGCGAAAACTACGTACTGTGGGGTGGCCGTGAAGGTTACGACACACTACTAAATACAGACCTTGCGCAAGAAAGCGAACAGTACGCACGCTTTTTAAAAATGGTTGTAGAGCACAAGAAAAAAATTGGTTTTAAAGGTACATTATTAATTGAGCCAAAACCACAAGAGCCGACTAAGCACCAGTACGATTACGATACAGCAACAGTTGCAGGCTTTTTGTATAAGCACGGCTTACAAGACGAAATTAAAGTAAACATTGAAGCAAACCACGCAACACTTGCGGGTCATAGTTTCCATCACGAAATTGCAGTTGCTTGCGCAGAAGGCATTATGGGTAGTATTGATGCTAACCGTGGCGACATGCAAAACGGTTGGGATACAGACCAATTTCCTAACGACGTAGCTGAGTGCACACTTGTTGTTTACGAAATTTTAAAAATGGGTGGTTTTACAACCGGTGGCTTTAACTTTGACACTAAACTTCGTCGTCAATCGTGTGAGCGTGATGACTTATTCATTGGCCACATTGGCGGTATGGATACGATGGCTAAAGCATTACTCAATGCAGCAGCAATGATTGAAGGTGGCGAGCTAACTGATTTTGTTGAAAAACGTTACGCAGGCTGGAAAGAAGACCTAGGTCAAAGCATTCTAAATGGTGAGCAATCACTTGAGAGCCTTTCAGCCTTAGTACACGAGAACAACATCGATCCTAAGCAAGTTTCTGGTCGCCAAGAACTGCTTGAGAATATTGTTAACCGCTACGTATAAGGACATAGCCTCGGTTTTAAAGCCGAGGCGTACATCATTATGAACTTGTTAGAACAACTCAAAAAAGTAACCACAGTCGTTGCCGACAGTGGCGATGTAGAGTCAATCAAAGCTCTACAACCGGTTGATGCAACAACCAACCCTTCGTTAATTTTACAAGCTGCAAAATTACCTCAGTATAAACATTTAATTAGTGATGCTATAAGCAAAGCTGGCAACGACGTTGACGCTATTTGCGACCAACTTATTGTTAACTTTGGCTGTGAAATACTAAAGGTAATACCTGGCCGTATATCAAGCGAAGTAGATGCGCGTTTATCGTTTGACACCAAAGCAAGTATTGCCAAAGGGCGTAAGCTTATTTCGCTTTACGAGCAAGCGGGTATTTCAAAAGACCGCGTACTTATTAAACTTGCTTCAACATGGGAAGGTATTAAAGCCGCCGAACAGTTAGAAAAAGAAGGTATTAAGTGTAACTTAACCCTGCTTTTTTCGATGGCTCAAGCCATTGCATGCGCACAAGCTAACGTAACGCTTATATCTCCGTTTGTTGGTCGTATTCTTGATTGGTACAAAGCCCGCGATAATAAAGAATACACCCCAAGCGAAGATCCTGGTGTGCAGTCGGTTACAGGTATTTATCAGTACTATAAAAAGTACGATTATAAAACCGTGGTAATGGGCGCAAGCTTTAGAAACACTGAAGAAATAATCGAACTTGCTGGCTGCGATTTACTGACTATCTCGCCATCATTACTCAATGATTTACAAAGCCAAGAAGGTACTCTGGTTACTAAGCTTGACGCTGCAAATATTGACAAAGCACCGCAAAGCGACATAACCCCACTCACCCACGAGCAATTTTTATGGCAGCACAACGAAGATGCAATGGCCAGCGAAAAGCTCGGTGAAGGTATTCGTAACTTTGCCAAAGATCAGCGTATTTTGGCTAAATTGGTTGAAGACTTACTAAACTAATTTCCCTCAAGCCTGCTACATAACGTGCGGGCTTTTTTAATTTTATTTGAGGTAATACATGACTCAGCTTTCTTCTCGTGCGCCTTTTGCTAATGCTATTCGCGCACTTAGCATGGATGCGGTACAGCAAGCAAACTCAGGGCATCCGGGCGCACCTATGGGTATGGCCGATATAGCCGAAGTACTGTGGAACGATTTTTTAAACCACAATCCAACCGATCCAAATTGGCCAAACCGAGACCGCTTTGTACTTAGTAACGGTCACGGATCTATGCTTATTTATTCTTTATTGCATTTAAGCGGGTATGAACTACCACTAAGCGAGCTTAAACAATTTAGACAAATGCATTCCAAAACCCCAGGTCACCCCGAATACGGTTATACCCCAGGTGTTGAAACAACAACAGGTCCGCTTGGAGCAGGTTTATCAAATGCCGTAGGGATGGCCATTGCCGAAAAAGCCCTCGCCGCGCAATTCAACAAAGAGAGTTTTGATATTGTAGATCATTACACTTACTGTTTTATGGGTGATGGCTGTTTAATGGAAGGCATATCGCACGAAGCATGTTCGCTTGCAGGCACACTAGGCCTGGGTAAACTTATTGCTTTTTGGGACGATAACGGCATATCTATCGACGGACACGTTGAGGGCTGGTTTACCGACGACACCGCAAAACGCTTTGACTCTTACGGCTGGCATGTAATAAAAGATATAGACGGCCACGACCCAGAACAAATTGCCAGCGCCATTGCACAAGCAAAACAAGTGAGCGATAAACCTACTCTACTTTGTTGTAAAACCGTAATTGGTTTTGGCTCGCCAAATAAATCAGGCTCGCACGATTGCCATGGCTCGCCATTAGGTGATGACGAAATAACTGCGGCGCGCAAATTTTTAAACCTACCAAATGAAGCATTTAGTATCAGTGATGATATTTACGCCCATTGGGACGCTAAACAAAGCGGTGATAAAAAACAAAAACAATGGCAACAACTGTTTAGTGACTACACCAAAAGCCACCCTGAGCTTGCTAAAGAATTTGAGCGCCGCGTAATTAAACGCACCCTGCCTGAAAGTTTTGAAGCTATTGCAAACGACTACATTGCACAGTGCGATAAAGACGCTGCCAACATTGCAAGCCGAAAAGCCTCGCAAAACACCATTGAAGCCTTTGCCCCGCACTTACCAGAGTTATTGGGTGGCTCTGCCGATTTAGCTGGTTCTAATTTAACGCTGTGGTCTGGCTCTAAAGGCATAAGCGCAGATGACGCCAGCGGTAATTACCTATTTTATGGCGTGCGCGAGTTCGGTATGAGCGGCATTATGAATGGCATATCACTGCACAGTGGTTTTATTAATTACGGCGCTACATTTTTAATGTTTATGGAATATGCCCGTAACGCAGTCAGAATGTCGGCACTTATGGGTATTCAAAATATATTTGTGTATACCCACGACTCTATAGGCCAAGGTGAAGACGGTCCAACTCACCAACCTATTGAGCAACTAGCCAACCTACGTATGACGCCAAACTTAGTCACATGGCGCCCATGTGACGCAGTAGAAACTGCAGTATCGTGGAAAAACGCGATACAAAATCAGCAGCAACCTACTGCGCTTATTTTTAGTCGCCAAGGGCTAAACCACCAGCCACGCAGCGCTCAGCAAATTAGCGACATAGAAAAAGGCGGCTACATTCTTAGCGACAGCAGTAAAACGCCTGAGCTTATTTTAATTGCAACAGGTTCTGAAGTTGATTTAGCAATGCAAGCCGTAAAAGAGCTTACAGTACAAGGTGTTGCAGTGCGTGTGGTATCAATGCCAAGCACCACATTGTTTGACCTGCAATCAGACGATTACAAGCAAAGTGTATTGCCAAACTCGGTAGCAAACCGTATTGCAATTGAAACATCACACCAAGATTACTGGCTAAAATATGTAGGCTTACAAGGCAAAGTAATTGGTATGAGCACTTTTGGTGAATCGGCGCCAGGTAACGTGTTATTAGAGCATTTTGGCTTTACCACCAAAAATGTAGTTAGCACCGCGCAGGCGTTAATTAAAGCCAACGCTTAATATATTTAGTACGCGTGATGCGCTAAATAATTCAAACTTTATCCAATTAATGCGCTAAGCCTCCCAAAGCTCGGCGCATTTTTACAATTAACCAACAAAGGTGAACTATGAAATACTTACTATTAATTATGCTTTTTAGTGCGAGTACTAGTTTTAACGCATGGGCAAATGACGAGCAAAATGATGAACTAATGCTAACGATTTTTTTAAAACACGACCAATCAAAAAACCTCTCTGAAATAAAAGAAATACTCAATAACGCTAACTTTTACAAACATTTTCCGCCAGAGGGCGCAACGGTAGAATCTTGGAAAGTAATGATGGGCATAGGGCAAGTAGTCACTTTGCGCTTTCCGGCAGCGTTGTTACCTAAAGTAAACTTATCGATTGAACGTTATGGTTGGAAAGCTTACAGCACTGAGTTTTACCCAACTTACGATCTGTACCCAATCGTAAAAGAAGAAATTAAAAAAGCTAGAACGAACAATTAAAAGAGTAACCACAATGACAACTTCACTTATTCAATACACACTAAGTAATGAGGTAAACGACACTATTTCTATTATTAACTACGGTGCCCGGCTTACCAGCTGGGTTACCCATATTGATAATAAAAAACGAAATATTGTACTTGGCTATTCTAATATTAATGATTATTTAAACGACACGTTTTACTTAGGCGCTATAGCCGGTCCTTATGCAAACAGGCTAAGTAACGCCCGAATAAACATTGATGATAAAGCCTATGCACTTAATAAAAACGAAGGAGTAAACCAACTTCACGGCGGCCAAAAAGCATTAAGCGACTTGTTTTGGCAGCTCGATTATCATCACAAAAATGCATTAAGTTTAAGTATTACCCTACCCGATGGATACAACGGCTACCCAGGTAAAACTACATTTAACGTGCTGTATACCTTTACCACTAACAGTAAAAGCCACAGTAATCTTGATATTAAATTTACAATTACCAGTAATAAAAAAACCATTGCAGGGCCAACAGCACACCCGTACTTTAATTTAAATGGCATTAATAACAGCGCACAAGGGCATGCATTAAAACTGGCCGGCGCGTATTATACCCCCGTAGATACAAACGCCATTCCCACAGGTTTAATAACGCCTGTAGCAAATACCACTTTTGACTACACAAATGCGCGGGTGCTTAATAAAACCGATAAGCTCGATCATAACTTTGTAACCGAGCAAGTACTTAACCTGCAAACCAATAAGCAACACGCAGAGCTTACAAGCGCCGATACAAAACTAGTGCTGAGTGTATTCTCTAACTACCCTGCCATTCAGGTTTATACAGGGCAGCATTTAAAAACTCCGTTTAATGCATACGACGGTATATGCCTAGAACCCCAATTTTTCCCCGACAGCCCTAATAACCCACACTTCCCATTTAGCTATTTAACACCACAAGTACCTTTACAAACACACATAAGTTATTGTTTAGCTACTATGTAAACCAAAAAAGGATCGCTATTAAGCGATCTTTTGCGGGAGGTTAAATACTTAGTGCGATTATAAATCGCTTACAAAGCTTTTAAGTTTAAGCTCACGGTCAATTAATAATGGGTAATCGGTGCGCCCTTGCATTGGCCAATCGTTTCGCCAAGTGCGTGCATCGCTTATGCCCCAAAATGTAACGCGGCTTACTTTATCGTCATGCTTTTTAAGTATGTTAAACACGGCTTTATAGCGCTCACCTAACTGGTTGTTTACTTCACTAGGTAAACCATCTGGGTATGGATTAAAGCGCTCTTGCAAGGCAATATCTAACGAAATGTCAGCGCCTTGCTCTTCACCTTCAGGGAACGGTAATACCGAAATATCAAGCTCGGTTATCATCACATCAATGCCAGTTGCAGCGTATGCCACAATAGAGTCTTCCATTAACGAAAGCTCTGGGTTATCAAGCGAGTAATGCGCTTGCATACCAATACCATCAATTTGAATACCTTTGCTTTGCAAATTTTTAATAAGCGCAATTGCACCGGCTCTTTTTTCTGGCTTATACAAGTTGTAATCGTTGTAATATAACTTGGCATTAGGTGCTGCCTGTTTAGCGTATTTAAACGCGTATTCTATAAAGTCGTCACCAATAATGGTGCTCCATTTAGATTCACGCAGTGTGCCGTCTTCGTTAAGTGCTTCGTTTACCACGTCCCATGCAAAAATGCGGTTTTTATAGCGCCCTGCAACAGCATTAATATGGTTTTGCATACGCTTAAGTAATGCATCGCGGGTAAGCTGCTCGCCTTGGTCGTCTTCAAAAACCCAGTCAGGGGTTTGCGAATGCCACACTAATGTGTGCCCAACTAACTCTTGGTTGTTCTCTTGTGCGTACTCAACTAGCGCATCAGCAGCTTCAAAGTCATACGTTTCTAGCTCTGGGTGTATACGCTCCCACTTCATTGAGTTTTCTGGCGTAAAGGTATTAAATTGCGCTTTAGCCACATTTAAATCTTCAGGCAAAGCCCCTAATATTTGGTCGCGGCTAATTGCGGTACCAATTTTAAAGTGGTCTTTAAATTGCGCTTTAAGTGTTAATTGCTCCGGCGCTTTTTGTGATTTTAATGTCGGTTTACTTTGCTCTGCTGAGTCATTACAGCCAAGTGCAAGGCTCGACATTCCTAATAAAATAGCAATCGTAAGTTTATTTTTATGCATGATGTACCTGTTGTGTGTTTTTTAGTGTGCAACGTAAACTTAACACCATATAGTCCTTTTGACAACAACGTTTTATTAAAATAGACTGAACAAAAATAACACAGCATACATTTCTTAATTGCATACCTAACTAGCAAGATAATTAGTAAATAAATTAGCAAGGACACACATGAAAAACACAACAAACACCTTATCACTAACAGCCGTAGCCATTTTTGCATTAATGGTCGCATTAACTGCTGCATTACCTGTCAGCGCAGCAGATAAACCAAAGCAACTTACCTCATCTATAGTGAGCCAAAAAGACGCGCACATCACTCACTACGAAGGCGGTGATTTTCATACCTACTTTTACGGCAATACATCACTCACCAAAGGCGCTATTACGGGCGTTGCGGTTATTAAACCTAATAACGAAATACATCCCGCCCACCAGCATCCCGATGAAGAATACTTAATGATTCTTGAGGGTACTGGCACCTGGACGCTTAATGGAAAAAGCCAACCAGCGCATACTGGAGATATTTTATTTGCAGCCCCTAACGACGTACACGGCATTTATAACAACGGCGATGTGCCACTTAAGTTTGTAGTCGTGAGATATCAGGCTCAGTAGTTTTGAATGGCTTTTTGAGTTTTTTAGTTTTTAGTTTTTTAGTGAAATAGACTAAGTGAATTATGCACAAAGAGGTTAAGAGGCGCTTCGCTTTTAGAGGAGAGGAAAACAAAACAGCCTGTATGAGTTCAGGCTGTCTTATCTATTTTTTCTAAAGCCATCAAGAAGAAATTAAGAACTACCGTTTTATATAACAAAGATTTACCCATGCATAGTTAACCAACTTACTAGTTTAGTATCTGAAACTGAAACAGTTCCTCCTTTAATGGACTTTTTCTTACCTTCTCTTTTCCTAACTGCTTCTTTTAAAGATGGGTCCATTTCTTCAAAAATCTTATTGGCTTCATACTGATAGCGTATAAAAGCTTCTTCTGAGGAGGTTATGCTCGTTGATTTTTCAACAGTATAAAAAAGAGCATTAAAGGTGCTTTTTAAATAATGTTCAAGGTTAACTACCAATAGTTCCAAACGCTCGTGTGAAGTCGCATTATGTACAATTGCATTTCTTACTCGATAAAGTCGATTTATATGCAATTCGACTTTACGCTGATGAGACTCAATTTTCTGGGCTAAATCGAAAGGTGATGTACAAAGACCTATAAATTTTCTAAACCTAAATTGCGCATACGGATAAGTTTCTAATCGTGTATACACTTCACTTACAAAATTCGAATTTTTTAAAGCTGTATATATTTCACCAAGATTAGAAGTTTGGACATCGAAAGATACTCCATCTAAGTCAATTGGTTTCCAGTCTAGTGCTTTTGCACAGCCTCTAAATGCAAAGAGTTGTTTTAATGGATAATCCATTGCGATGCATGGAATAACCGCATTGATTACATGTTCATCGTGTTTTAAAGTACTATTTTCCTCTATTAACGTTAATGATTCCAATGCAGACCAAAATGCAGTAAAGCGACTTTCCAACCCTTTTTCATTAACTCCATTTTGAAAGAATCTAAAAGCAGCGCTAATTTTATTACTCGTTTTTATAGAACCTTTTTGCCTTAAATGAGTTATTGCACTCATATAAACAGTAAGGTCGTCATCAATCCACCTATCTAATGAATTTTCCAAGTCTTTATCAAATCTAGCTAAATTTTTTGTTTGCCCACTCTCATCAGTTATATCTGCTTTGACAAGTATACTGATCTGATCTTTACCTAAGAAGTATGAAAAAATATCAAGAGCTTGTAATAATTTTTTCAGCAATATTTCTAGCTGCGCTAAAAGAAATAGCGTCTACATTAATATTGGAATTAATTATATAACTTCTATCATTTTCTGTTCTTGGCTGAATAATAAATTGATATTCTCCTTGAGTATCAACCGTCGTATTTTTTAGTAGCTCATACAAAGGTTTATTATCTAACGATAATTTCACATCATACTTTTGCGTACTAATTATTATATGACTTGCTAAGCTGTTAAATGCTTCTAAGAAATTAATTTGCGTTTTTCTTTTTATCAAAAAATTTCTGCATAATAAATAACATTCAGATGTAGGCATACCTAATGTTATTAAGTGACTCATTAGTGCATTTGTTTGGTTGTATATTTTGGTCAATGATCCATCAGAAGAATCTGCACCATCTTTCAAAAGCCTAGTTAATTCTTCAACAGAAACTCTTCGGTAATGTTTTTCAAGTAACCCCTTTAGCTCTACTAAAAAGCTAATTATGAGCTCTTTTTTGTTTTCTAAAGGGTTATCATACTCGCTAAAGATAGCCTTTAATTGTTTAGGTATGTCTTTAAACTCGGCTTTATTCAATAAATCATTGCTTTCAATTAATTGATTAAATTCCTCAGCTACATGTAACCTTTTCTCTGACGCTCTATATTTATTGCCTAACGCGTAAAGGTCTAAAAGTTCTAGAACGGAATTTAAAATGTTATTATAAGAAACTCGATCACTATCAAGGCTTCGTACATTACTCATACTTGCCCAACATTCTAAAAAAACAATTGTTGTTTTTCTAAGTTTCGGCTAATGTTATTTTGTATTCTCAATTATTGCGCAGCCATTTAAAGTTCGTTATAATTAATCTATCAAATTTATATCAATAGTTCATCTATAACTGTTGATTCAGAAAAAACGGTCTCCGCTTTTGACTGTGGGTAGTTCCCGGAAAGTCTTGAGACCAACCTTTCAAGAAGGCGCTTTTAGCGCCTTCTTCTTCTTTTAGGTCAGTATTAATACCCTGACTATAAATATAAATTGTATTCTAAACAAAAAAGCCGAGTATTTAAAAATCCTCGGCTTTGACTACACAATGCGGTTTACTGAACTACATCAGCAATTGTTTTAATAATCGGTTTAGGGTTTAAATTACGATCCCATAATAATGGGTAGCTTGTTCTATTTGGGATTGGGTAATCGTTATACTAAGGCATGCTATCAAACAACCCCGAAAAGTAACGTCGGCTACCTTGCTTCGCTTTGTATAAAAAATAATCTGTATAAAAATACAGACTATTTAATTTGGGGTTAATTACTTTTAGTTAGATTTATTATTCGACCAAAGTCACCGATACATCATCTACATAAAAGTCAGCGGTGAGTTCACTTGACTCAACATAAAGTAAAGCGGCGCTTTCCTGCGTTGTAATTGAATGTGTGTAAGTGCCCGAAAGCTGTACCCAGTCACCCGCGTTAACGGTAGTAACGGGTGTAAGCTCAAGGTACTCGGTGCTAGTGTGCTCTATTTGTAGCGTTAGTTTTATTCCTGGCGACACAGTAGTGCTGTCGTCAGATAACTTAACCCACGCAGATACGTTATAGGTTTTATCTGCTGTAAATAAGCCTTTTACATCTTTTTGAATACCGTTCCACGTTTCCGTACGCCCTTGTACTAAAGCGCTATTATTACCACTGTGGGCTTGGGTTGCATCTAAGGTAATGCTTGCACTACCACGGGCTTGCCATGAATCAAGTCCGGCTTCAAAGTCGCCATTAGTTAACAGCTCTGATGAAGGTGCTGGTTCAGCTACTTCAATTAGCTCTTTTAATGCATTAGCAAATCCCTGTAAGGCAGGCTTTGCAGTAAAGTCATTAAAAAATAACAGTGGCCATTCTGTTGTTGGCTCTGGCCAGTTTTGTAACCAGCTATCCTCGTCAATTACGCCCCAAATAGTAATGCCACCGCGTTGATCTTCAGGTACCGTTTCTAAGTATGTTTTAACAATATCGTAGTAGTACTGCTTTTGTTCATCCGCTCTTTCACTTGTTAAGTAAGTTAGAGGAATGCCGCCTTCGTTGTTCATACGAACATCTAGCTCGGTAATTTTCACTTTTATTTTAGGCCGAATATCGACCACTTTTTGAAGGTGTGCCTGAATGGTTGAAATATCAGGGCTGTTAAGTGAAATATGAGATTGAAACCCTATACCATCAATAGGCACGCCATTGTTGTGAAAATCGTTAACCATATTGATAACAGCATCTAATTTATCAGCATTCCAAATCAGGTTGTAATCGTTGTAGTATAAGTCGGCATCAGGGTCGGCCGCTCTTGCTGCTTTATATGATAACGGTAAAAATTCAGCACCTATATTTTCAAACCACACAGATTCGTCGGCGCTGTCGTTTGTGGTTTTTTCACCACGGTATTTACCGTTTTCCATAAACGCTTCGTTAACTACATCCCAGCTAACTACCGTATCGTTATCGCCTTCTTCTTCAAAATGAGTGGCAACTTGAGTGATATGATTTTCCATCATGGTTATCCACGCGGCTTTATCACCTTGAAAACTTTGCATCCAAGGTGCAATTTGCGAGTGCCACACAAAAACATGACCATGTACCGTGAGTGAGTTGTCTTTGGCGTAGTTAACTAGCTCATCAGAATCATCGTAAAAAAATTCACCTTGGGTTGGTTGTAAATAGGTAGGCTTCATAATGTTTTCAGCAGAGAGTTGATTAAAGTGTTGTTCAATAATCGTTTTAATCTCTGGTCTGTCTATTATGCTGTTACCAAATCCACCCGCAGGAACAGCTACACCAATATTAAAATTAGGTGCTAATGCTTTTAAACTTTGTGCTGTCACTTCGCTGTATTGAACATCAGGTATTTCTTCTGCTGGTACATCGTCTAAAATAAAGCCTGAAAATTCGTCTAGGTAAATAGACTTGTTAATGTTCTCTTCTTTTGAAAAGTGAATTGCCAGCCTAACTAAAGAGTCAGCTTCGGCTGTTGCGGCTGTTAATGTTATTTTTTGCCACTCGCCTGTGAGTGTTTCTTTTACTAGGCTAAGTTGACCATAATCTGGCGCAGGTGTTTGAATCCAAAAATCGGCACTGGTTCCCTCTTCACCTTTGGCCCAAACACTAAACTCGTAATTTTTACCTCCAGTGATAGGAAGGTCTTCATAAGCTATTTCAATTCCCCAAGGGTTGTCACCCAATGTATTAACAATAACCTCAGCTGCTTTGGTGCCTTTGTAAGTATTAACGCCTTCTTGCGATTCAATTATCTCTATAGTAGAAGTAGCGCTTGATTCTTGATCTGGTCTAAATACCCAATTTCCGACAGGCGTTGTTTGCCCTGTAGTGTCTTCTTCAAACCCACCATTTGTTATTTCAGCTGCTATTGGCGCTTCAGGCGCTGGAGTATCAGGGGCTACTACTTCCGGTATAGGTTCAGGCACCGGTGTATCTTTACTATTCCCCCGCACGCCATTAATAGTGATACTAAGGTCACTAATCCGGTGTTACGAAAAATCGATTTATTCATTTTTTATTCCTTAGACTAAAGCAATAAATGAGTCGTTTTTAAACTAGGTGCAGTAAAGCCATTTGAGTGAATAAAATATGATAAGAGTATTTCTACTGCATTATCAAAATCTATTATTCAATATGACTAAAACTAATTAGAAAAACAAACAGTCATTTATATTTATTATTTTAATATCTCTTCAAACGTTAATATTTACTTTGTACAAAGGTACAAATATAAATTTAAAATCATAAAGTTATAGTTAAGGTTTAAATTAAAATTTATTGTTTTATATCGTGTGTGTGAATATGCAATCATAAAATTAACCTAAAACCAACATTGTTATAGTCTATTTAACAATAAGGATCAAGGCTAAAATTTGACCCGTTTAATATTGAGTATGCTTTGAGTTTGATTTGAGTCTGATAAAAATAATTAAAGAGAAGGTGTAAGTGATACTTGTGCTTGTATTACTTAGGTAAGATCAAGGTTTACCAGCTAATCGCTTAGTAAAATGACTTTTATTTGCCTCCATATAAAAATTTGCAAACAAAAAAAGCCGAGTATTTAAAAATACTCGGCTTTGACTACACAATGCGATTTACTTAACTACATCAGCAATTGTTTTAATAACTGGCTTAGGGTTTAAATTACGATCCCATAGTAATGGGTAGTTTGTTCTGTTTGGGATTGGGTAGTCGTTTTTCCACGACATACCATCGTGTAATCCCCAAAAGGTTACGCGGTCTATCTTGTCGCGCTTTGCGTAAAACAGTTCAAACAAGGCTTTATAACGGGCGTTTAATTGCGCCTCTACGTCGCTTGGCAAGCCATTTTTGTATGGGTCGAGGTAGGTTTCAAACTCTTCTAGCTGAAACTGCGGTTTCATCATATCGGTGCCGGTAATCTGCCCTTCTTTTGTTAAAGGCAGCACGTCTATATCAAGCTCAGTGATCATCACTTTTATACCCAGCGCGGCGTAGGCGTCAATGGCTTGTTCAATATATTGCATTTCAGGAAAGTTAAGCCCCCAGTGCGCTTGTATGCCAATGCCATCAATGCGGATACCTTCTTTTTGCAGCATTTTGATCATACGTATAATGCCGTCTCTTTTTTCTGGTCGCCATGCATTAAAGTCATTGTAGTAAAGCTCGGTATTAGGTGAATACTGCTGGGCGTATTTAAATGCGGCTTTTACCATGGTATCGCCATCACCTACGCGGTTAACCCACACAGTTGGGCGATAAGAGCCGTCATCAGCAATCACTTCGTTAACTACATCCCACGCATCTACTTTGTTTTTATAGCGCCCTGCTACAAGCTCTATGTGTTTGCGCATTTGCTCAAGCTGCTGTGCTGGGGTATTTGGCTCATTTTTGCTATTTGTAAAAAACCAGTCGGGCGTTTGGTTATGCCACACTAAGGTGTGGGCTACGGTAAACATATTATTTTGCTTGGCAAAATCTATAAACGCATCTGCACCACTAAAATCGACCTTACCTTGCTGTGGGTAAATTACTTCTGCTTTCATGGCGTTTTCTAGGGTGACTGTATTAAATTGCTTAGCAATAATTGACTGCGCGGCGGCGTTTTTGCCTGTCACTATATCTTGATTTACAGCAACCCCCATTTTGAATGAGTCTGCAAAGGTGTTTTTAAGAGCTTGGTCTTGTGCAGCGTTTACGCTTAATGATCCTGCAAGTAAAAGCAGGCTGAGTGTGTGTGTTTTATGCATGTGTGTGCTCCGTTGAATCGTTATTATTTTCGATAAATATCATACAACGAAAAAAATAAATGATATAGTCAAAATGACCATTAATTATAAATTAAACAAACCTGAGTAAACGTCCATGCTAAAAACACACAAAAAAATGCTAAGCTTAGTTGTATTAATGCTCTGTTTTAATAAAGCAGCGCTGGCACAACAACCTGAAAATACACCTTTGTTAAACACTGTAAACAGCCAAAGCAATGAGCAGTCGCCATTAATAAAGGGCGTAACACCCACACTTGTTAGTGACAATTTATTATTTTTAGAAGGCCCAACGTGGTCAAACCAAGACAATGCGTTTTATTTTTCAGAAATGAACTTTGCTAGCTCGCAAGCACTTGGCCCTGATTCGACCATTTATAAATTAGTGCTGCCCAATACCCTTACCACTTATTTAAAACACAGTGGTACAAACGGCTTGTATGCCGAAGGAGAGAGCCTCTATACGCTTAACCATAAAACTCAGTCGCTTTCTAAAATTAATATAAAAAGTAAGACCAATACCGTAATAGTCAATAAATTTGATGGGCTAAGCTTTAGCTCGCCAAACGATATGACTATGCATAAAAATGGCGATATATTTTTTACTGATCCTAACTGGCAACTAGGCGAACGCACTCAGCAAATGTCTTATACCGGTGTGTATAAGTTAAGCAATACAGGCGTACTTAGTTTAATTGACGCTACGCTTGAAAAGCCTAACGGTGTTGCGCTATCCCCAGATCAGCATACCCTTTATATTGGCGACTTTAGCAACCGCGTAAGCAAATACACTATTGATGAAAACGGTGATATTTCACCGCGCGAAGACTTTATTAAAGTAACCTCACCAGATGGTATAAAAGTAGACTCTGCTGGCAATATTTACGTAAGCAGCCACAAAAAAGGTGTTATTAATATTTATACGCCACGCGGCTCACTTATCGATAAAATTGAACTGGGCCCTAATGTAACCAACCTTGCCTTTGGTGGTAAAAACCGAAAAACGTTATTAATAACTACCGCTAAGGGCTTGTTTACGCTTGATGTAAAAGTAGCGGGTTTGGCTAATTAGTTAAATTAGTTAAGCAACGTATTAAAGAGAAAGTTAAGCTCACTCGTTAAGCACAAAAACCGGTGTAACTTAGTTACACCGGTTTTTTATTATTTAAGTTATTGCTACCTAAGCTTTTGCCGCTTAGGCTTTTGCTACTTAGGTAGTGTTATTTTAATTAAACGTGTTGTTATAAAACTTAAAATTGCCCGATACATGCAGCATAGCTAACATATACAGCGAACCATTGTAGTAACGGTAGCTACCGGTTGGTTGCGATAAAGACCAAAACTCGTTAAAAAATTCATTTGCTTGCCCAGCGTTTGTTGAAGCAAGTAACGCTACTGCATTCGCGGCCTTTTGACCTTTGCCTGCACAGCCTTTGTTTTGCGCACCACCGTACGAATACACTTGCTCGTAACAGTTTTTACTGTTGTTTGTTTTTGCATAACTTAAAAAGCCAAGTGCTTTATTAACTGCATTTTTATGCCACGCTTGAGCACCCATTAAATGCGCATCTAAACCCACATTCATAATTACGCGCCATGCATCAAATTCATACCATTGACCTGGGTTTGCTTGGCCGTTAAAAATGTAGCCAATAACAGGGCTGCCATCTAAGCGCGATAAAAATGTAGGTAAATTCCAATGCGGATTATCACTTACTTTTGTAAAATGGTTTTTAAGTAAGGTTCTACTTTTTGTGGCTACTTGTCGCCAGTAATTTTTGTCTGCTTGGTTAGTTACGTTATTAGCAAAGTAGTCGTAAAACGCAGGTATATGGTAAGAAGGGTCTGTTAAGTTATCTAAATAAGGCGAAAAGCGGATTATTTGGTTTTCCATCAGCTTATTTTTAATTGTATTTAACATGATAATAGCATCGTTGTAGTAGTTAAACTCACCCGAATTACCCCAACGAGCAGAGGCATTAAGTAGTGCAAACGCAAAGTACTCTTCGCCATCAGGAGCGGGGCCTTCATCTACTTTATAAACAAAGCCGTTTTGATTAAGCTTTAGTTTCCACGCGTAAACGCCTTGTTTTTTTACATCAGGGTGGTTGTCTGGATTTTTTTGATACGCTTTTGCAAAGCGCCATAGATTATCAAATTCTTCTTGTTTATTAAGCATGACAGCGGCGGTCATTCCCCACGATTGCCCTTCTGTTCTTATATCATCACCCTCGTCAGGGTTAATTGCTTTTATGTAGTGTGCTTTATAAACACCGTTTTCGGTGTACGGGTAGTAAAGTTGTTGTGTATTGTTATAGCCAAACATATTGTCAAAAGTACTATTCACCTTTTTTTGTATGTTTGTTTTACCCATTTCTTGTGCGAGGTTACGGTATGCCCCTGAACTATCAGCGCCTACACTCGATGGGTTATTATTAAATGCAGCAAGTGATTGATAGCTTATTAGTGTTAACAATAAAGTTGTTATTTTAAAAAATACTTTCATGTTTATCCTCTTTATTTGAATTATAACAGCGTGCAAATTTAATATAGTCTTTTTGACCATTTGATCAAGCAATTCTCAAAACTATTTGTTTGTTTTATAAACTACATGAAATGAGTAAGGTTTTTAAACAGTGCCTAAAATGCAAAAGGCCCCTTAAAAAAGCGGCCTTAGTCGATGTAAATAATACTAAAAAGTACATTTATGAGTTATTCATTAATTACTGCTTTTTAACCCTTTACCTGTTGCAGCCCAATAAATTCCGCCATAAATATGCTCGGTTAAAAACTCACTTTTATACACCGCATTAGTATGCCCAAGGGCTGTATAAAACGAGCGTCCGCCATCGTAATTGTGATACCACGAAATAGGATGAAACGCCCCCATACCTGAGCCTGTTTTGTTATTACCCCAATCGGCAGTTGGGTTGTAACTTTGCTCATCAACGGTGAGTAAGTAGTTTAACTTAGTGAGCTCTGGCCCAAACTCGTACCACTCGTCTGTCCAAAGCATCTGCTGCGGCATGTGATTTAAGCCAATAAAGTTAGTATTAGGCACTTTACTTAATACACCAGTTTGAATAACAGGATGAATATTAAAGGTGCGCCCCACCAGCTTTTGGTACCAAGACCAATCGTATTCGGTATCTGATGCGCTATGAATGCCAACAAAGCCTTTGCCTGCTTTTACAAATCGCTCAAGCGCGGCTTGCTCTTTTGGGTTTAAAATATCGCCCGTGGTTGATAAAAATACCACTACATCAACATTTTTTAAGTAATCGTCGTTAAAATAATGGCTTTCTTCGTGCCAAATTAAGTTAAAAAAGTGCTTATCGGCTAAGCCTTCTAGCGCTTTAACGCCTTCGGTTTGCGACTTATGGTGCCACCCTGCAGTTTTTGTAAATAGCAGCACATTAAATTGCTTTTTAGGGAGGGTATCAAACCCTGTAGCATGACTTTTTTGCACTGTTGCCATACTCAGCGCCAATACAACAAAGCTTAATAGCCAACCTTTATATGCGAATCGAGGTAAAGAAAAAGACATAGTAATCCTATTTAAAATGAACAAACATATTGGCCGTTAGCCGCCCTGTTTGTGGACACGACGAAATATCGGTAGATGTATTAAGTAAACTGGTGTGCAGCAAATATCCAGGAAACACAATAAGCCTATTTGGCTTATATTCTATGTGCTTGTAGCACTCAAATTCACTGTGCTGCGTGGTGCAATAACTAGGCTTTGCATTATCTAATTCAAGGTATTTCTGAGCATATGTTAAATACGTGTTTTTGCGCTTTGAGCTTATTGATTCAAACCCTGTTTTTTTATGTCTAAAAAATCCAGTGCCGCCGTGCGCTCCCCTCCAAGATAATGAATAATGGCAATTAAGTTTGGATCGTTTGTATCAAAGTGTGGCAAGGTTTGTATTGGTGATAGCTGCTGCTGCGTTTTAGTAATTAACGATAAGGTATTATCTTTTGGGTATGGGGTAAGTGTTTTCCCAATATTAAATACGTTATAAAGCCCCTGTATAAGAGGCTTTAAGTAATCAACCACACATTGCTTTGGAAGCGGCATGCGTAAACCTGGGTATTGAGTGAGTTCGTCGGGTTTAAACTCCCCATTACTTTGAGCAGCACTTTGCGCTAGGTTTATAAGTTTTTGCGGCACACTTAGGTAGTCGTCAATTATAATAATTGGCGTTTGCTCTTGCCCTATAAACTCATATTGCGGCTGTAAGTTATTGCCAAGTGTTAGCATAATACTTACTTAGCCTTGCAATAATGATTAATAAAATCAATGTGACTCGGTAAGCTATTTGCTTTTTTAGCCACATGATTTTTTATTGATTCTAAAAATCGCTTAAGCTCATCATCGCTCATGCTGTCTACAATGGGGTGATAATTTTGCGGCATTAGCCCTTGCCCTAACATCACTTGTAACCACGATGCTTCGCCAAATAGCTCTTGCTCTGCTTTATATACATGCCCGCTTTGCTTAAATAGCTCAATGCGCTTGGCGAGTGACTCTGGTATTGGCATGTTTTTACAGTAGCGCCAAAAGTCGCTGTCGGTGCGCTGCGTCACATGGTAATGCAGCACAATAAAGTCGCGAATGTTTTCGGCTTCAAAGCGCATTTTGTTATTAAAGTCATCTTGATAGCACGACTCGATTGCTTTGGTTGGCATGTTTTGCATTAATCTTATAATGCTTTGCTGAATTAAATGAATACTGGTTGATTCAAGCGGCTCAATAAAACCACTTGCCAAGCCAATAGCAACACAGTTTTTGTTCCAATGTTTACGCCGTGTACCGGTGCGGTATTTAATAACGCGCGGCTCATTAATAGGTTTGCCTTCTACGTTATTGAGGAGCGCTGTTTTGGCCTCATCATCGCTCATGTATTTACTGCAAAACACAAAACCATTACCACGGCGGCTTTGCAGCGGTATTTGCCACTGCCAACCATATTTATGCGCCATTGCACGTGTGTATGGCACTATTGGGCTTACTAATTCTGTTTGTACTGCTACTGCGCTGTCGCACGGGAGCCAATGGCTCCAATCTTCGTATCCGGTGTGTAGCGCTTGCTCTATTAATAAACCTTTAAAGCCGGTGCAATCTATAAATAAATCGCCCTCAATAATTTGCCCGTCACCTAAAGTAAGCGATTTTATAAAGCCATTGGTGGGCTCTAAATTAACTTTGCTTATCATGCCTTCTATACGTTTAGCGCCGTTTTGCTCTGCAAAATTTCGTAAAAATTTAGCGTACAAACCGGCATCTAACTGATAAGCATGGTTACGGTCTTGATTCGGCACTACGGCAAATTTACCCAAGCGACTTGCTACGTGCTCTGTGCAATAGTCGCCAATATCGGCTGCAACACCTTGTTGCATACCTTTTAGCCAAAAGTGCTGAAAACCTGCAGCCCAACAGCCTTGTCCAACATAACCAAATGAGTGAAAGTAGCTTTGTTGGTTTTGTTTCCAACCCTCAAACGATATGCCTAATTTGAACGTGGCGTTAGTGGCTGCCATAAATTCTGATTCGCTGATTTTTAGTAAATCATGAAATATATGCAGCGTAGGAATAGTTGACTCCCCGACCCCTACGGTAGGAATTAAATCGGATTCAACTAAGCACACTTCAATATTTTTACCTAGTAGCTTTGCCATTGCAGCGCTACACATCCAACCGGCGGTTCCGCCACCTGCTATTACGATTTTTTTAATTGCATTTTGATTCATATTTCAAACCTTACAAGTACGCTTAGCGTCTTAATTTATTTTGTAATTCGGCTCTTAATTTACGCGCTGCAAGCTCATCCATTGGCTTTGCTAAAATAGCCTGTGCAGGCTCTGGAATGTGAGTAAATTCGTTATCGGAAAATACGTAGTAATTAAACAAACGTTGCCATGCTGCGCGCTCATGCTTTGGTAAATTACGTATGTTTAAAATAGCAAGGTGCAACGCATTAGTAGGCTGACCATAAACCGCAGGCGTATTTTTAAACCAATAATTAAACAGTATATTTAAGCTGCCAAGCCCCTCTACTTGGTGCCACCACATGCTGGGCAATATAAGGGCATCGCCGGCTTCAAGATCAACGGTAATTGCCGCTTTTATTGCCTGCTCAAACTTAGGAAACTGCTCAAAGTTAGGTGCAGTTGTAGTGGTTAAGCTTATTGGCTGACCACCGGGTGCTTTATCAAGCGGACCTATATATAAATTGTCTATTTGATCGGGGGCAAATAAAGTAAAACGCCTTTTACCTGCAACGCAACATGCTAAATTTTGCGCTACGTCGTAATGTGCTGGCACGGTAACTTTTCCGCCTGCCCATACATTAAATAAACAGCCTTCGTTTAATGCGTTAACTTGGCAGTGATTAACCAAACCAGGTAAGCACTGTGCAATGCTAGTAGAGCCAATGTATAAAGTGTCAGCTTGTGGGTTATTTGCACTTTGCATTATTTGCTCAAGCGCATTAATAAATGCCGCTTGTTGATTAGTAAAGTTAAAACCGCTCATATCGGAGTTATACCCTACAACCCCGCTTTGACTGGCAGGTATTGTGCAAGTGTTAACTAAAAAACCTTCGTAAAACGGTGTTAAATAATCAATCGCAGCTGCATCAGATTTTTTAGCGGCAATAACGACGGGCCAATCGCTTACAAACCCTTTTAGTACAATAGGCACAGACGAGTTTAAAAGCTCTTTGGGCAACGTGCTGGGAGTTAAGCCACTCAGCGTTTGAATACTATTTGCTAAATTTTCCATAGTTAAGCACTTACACAGCGTGCTTTTGTAGCATAAGTCGCTCGTTTTTAAGCGCGACTAAATCACGTACATGTACTTGCGAGGCAATGACCATGTATATACACGCTAAATACCCTTGTGAGTGCAGCTGCGCAATTGCATCGCTACTTAGTTGGTTAAGCGTGTCTTCGTTTATGGTATAAAAACCAAGTAAGTTATGTTTAAGCCCGTTTACTAAATCAAGCTCTAGTGATACTGATTCAAGTAAACCATGTTTAATTAAGGTTTTAATAAAGGGCTGGTTTTGTTGTAAACCATGATGCAGGTTGTCGAGCACATTTATTACGTTTTCGAGGTAATCGCTATTCCCGCCGTGTTCTAAAAATAAGTTAATACCCTGCTTTGTTGTCACTTTTGGCGAGTCTAAATCAATGCTAAGCATGCGCTCTTGCGTTGCTACACCGTTTTGCATTGTATTTTGAGTCGCGATAGCAAAAGGCAGTCGCTGCATACTTAACGGAATGTAGTGTGCTTGCCATTGCTGGTTTACTAAAAATAAGTTTTCGTCTTTATTTATGCCGTACAAACACACCGGCGAAAATGTATTTGTTGTATCGTCCTTGGTAAAAAATATTGGATAATGTGCTTGAGCGACTCTAAATTCGCTCACAAATGTATCGCTGTACCAAACCCCGTCACCTAAGTGTGTGCTGCGTGCAGGGTTTATTTTTAAGTGCTGATGCTCAACATTATTTAATAATGCATGATTGGCCATGGATTGTGTGCTCCAATTGTTGTTGTGTGCCTTTACCTACTGCTACGAGTTAAATGTAACAAATAGGTTAAATTCACATTGACTATAACAGCTGGGTATTATTATTACTAGGTTAATTTAGGCAAATAAAAAGCCGCAAAATGCGGCTTTTATAAGGTTGCTACAAGGGTAATTTATTAAAAATTATAACGAACACCTAAACCGTAACGAGAGCCAGTTTGAGTGATGTTATAAATCAGCTCTTGCTTACGCCCGTACGATGTTACGTACTCATCAGTAATGTTTATACCTTCAATAAATACAGTAAGTCCCTCTACTGCCGGTACTTCGTAACTTACGTTAAAGTCTATTTGGTAATACTCATCGGTGTAAATTGGTGCGGTTAAATCGCCATTTACACGACGCTCATTTAAAAACGAGTCGCGCCAGTTATACGCAATACGCGCTTGTAAGCCTTCTTTATCGTAAAAGAATACCACGTTTGCCGTGTCACTTAACCCGACAAGTGCTTCTGTATCCTCTAATGAGTCGTTGTCGTATTCAAGACCTGAGTCAACCATAGTGTAGTTGAAAATACCGCCAAAACCTGACTCACCAAATAAATGCTGAATATTAAATTCAAAGCCATCAATAGTGTATTCTTGGTCGCCATTTACAGGCACGTTTATTCTAAAGTTAATTGGATCATCTGAGTCTGGGTCACCAACAATTGTGCCACCGTCTAATTCACCATCTTCATCAAAATTAGGCTGCACATTTGGATCATCAGCAAAGTTTTCAAAAATGTAATTTCTGATGTCTTCGTTAGATGCATTACCACCCAGTGCACTTGATGCAGCTCTAAATTTTTCACCATTTAATGGGTCATATAAGTTAAATATATTTGAGTCGATAGTGCCTGTAGTGATCCAATTTGTTACGTCTTTTTTAAAGTAACCAAACGAAATATAACTTCCTTCGTCGTAATACCATTCACTTGATAAATCGTAGTTAATTGATTCAAGCGGTTTAAGACCTGGATTACCAGAGCCACCCGAATAACCACTTAAACTACCACCGGTATTAATAGTTGTACCGCCTTGCAGCTGACCGTAGCCCGCTCTTGAAATAGTTTTACTCGCTGCTGCACGTATCATTACATCTTCAACAACTTCAATATTAAAGTTAATATTAGGTAGGAACTGGCTGTAATCTGCCGATTGGCTTAGCGTTTCAATACCAGTAACACCGGTTACTGATGTGGCTGTATCTTCGTTCCACTCTACGCGGCTGTAACCTGGTGCGGTTGCTTTAGAAAATACGTCTGTTTTCTCGTAGCGTAAGCCAATTTGCAGGTCGAAGAACATGCCGCTCAATTCACCTTTGTAGTTTACTTGTGCAAAAGCAGATTGCGTTTTTTCTTCAGTAAAGCGGTTTGTTGCTGCATCCCAGTCGGTTGAAGCACAAAATTGTCCTTCGCCGTTTGGTCCTGCCGCTGCGCCGTCGGCTGCTTTACAATCACCATAAAGGTTATCTACGTTGGCAATAGGGTCTGCGTACTCTGCTGCATTTACAATCGCATCAAAGTCGGCAAAAAAGATTGTATTAAATAAATCGTATTCGCCTTGTGTTGCAGTGCCTTCAAAGTTACCCGCTTTAGCTTGAAACTTATCTAAAATAGTATCTTGGCGCCAATCGATATCAGCAAAGTCGCCCTCAACACCAACCCCACCCCAATCTGGGCGCTGCACTTGTGTATGACGGTAATGGTTATTTACTTTATTAACTGCAACACCAAAATCAATACTTAAACTGTCGTCTAAGAAGTACTTACCTGAGATTTGTGTTTGATCGATTTCTGAATCGTATTTGTCGTTTGCAAACCAGCTACCCGATAAACGCATGGTTTCTGGGGTAAAATTTTCAATGTTACCAATAGCAATACCGGGTAAGTCGCCGGTTAAATCAAGCCCGGTACGTGAACGTGTGTACGATGGTAACTGAATATTGTTACGTGTACCGTGGCGTGGATCAGTTGCTTTCATTGATGCTTTTGAACTGTGGTGATCAAACTCTAGGTTAAGCTGATCAGACACTGTCCACTCTAAATTAAAGCCTAATGAATCTGTTTTTTCTTCGCGACCCCAAGAACCTACCGTAAGCGACGTATCGCGGTAATCGGCATCACTTTGGATGTCATAAATTTCTGAGTAAATAAGTGGGTACGCGTTAGGCTCGCCCGCCCAAACAGATTCACTTCTGTCGCCAGCGTAGTTAAACCAAACTGAGGCATCAGTGTGCTGCTCTTCAACGGTTGTTTTAAAGCCTGTGTAATCAAGGGTTGCTGTAATGTTTTCAACAGGTTGATATTGAAATACCAACTGACCATTTACACGTTCACGTTGACGCTCTTCAAACACATAACGTGGTTGTTGCGGGTTTGAGTAAATACCTGATGTAGGTCTGTTTGCTCCGCCTTCTGCGCCTGCAGGTACACCGCCCCATCCTGTATTTGTGTAATCAGATGCTCTGTAGCCTTGATCTTGTATAAACTGTTGCATACCGCTTTCACGGTCTTGATAGCTACCTGAAATAGATATACCAAATTTATCATCACCAAATGTTTGCGAATATAAACCGCTTAGCTCTGGTGTAATGCTGCCCTCGTCGGTTGATTGATCGTCTACAGCTTTTACGCCAAACGATGCTTTTATACCTGGGCTATTTAAAGGTCTGTTGGTTGTTAAGTTTATAGTTGCGCCAATGCCACCTGAGGTAACACTTGCGTCTGATGTTTTATAAACTTGCACGCCCGATACGCTTTCAGATGCGACATTTGCAAAATCAAATGTACGGTCACCTGTTGTATTTGGAAGTTGGCGGCCATTAATAGTAATTAAGTTATTAGCAGGTCCAAATCCACGTACTGTTACGCGGCTACCTTCACCGCCCGCTCTATCAATTGATACGCCGGTAATACGTTGTAGCGATTCAGCAAGATTGGTATCAGGAAATTTCCCCATATCCTCAGCCGAAATTGCATCGACAATACCAGAAGAGTCGCGTTTAACATCCATAGAGCGTTGCAATGAACCTCTAATGCCGGTTACTTGTATTATTTCTACATCTTCACCGACAATGGTTTCGGCAGCGTAGCTTTGGTGAGGAAGCGTAACGGTACCCATTGCAGCGAGTATGGCTGTTGAAATTATCTTTTTCTTAAACATCATGATGCCTTTTTCTTATTTAATTATTATTGACGTACTGCAAGACTTTAAGAATTACTCGAAACATAATTGTAAACTATTTGTTTCTATTTACGGTCAATTAATAATTATTGTGTGTGTATGTTTTAAACGTGTTACAAAGACCACAACCAGTTTTAAATATGTGCCACCTAACTAAAAACCGTTAAATAACAGCATGTTTATGCTAATTCTTTGTGCTAGTTTTTTGCTTTAAAATATTTTCATTTTGTCATATGTCCTCAACTTCCTCTTATTTAGACCATTAATAAAAAATTAATAGTCACATTGACTATATCTTTTTAATGCAAATAAAAGCCGTAGCGGTGCTTACGCAGATAATTTGCATTGTTTGTAACTATTTTTACTAAGCGTGTTCATATGGGCTTATTGTTTGAATTTTTCCGTTTGAGTCGTGCTCAAGCTTAGCCATTTTCATACTGCGTAAATGGGTTTGCCCGCCCGACAACGTGCTGTCGTGATAAAATAAAAACCAATCACCATTGTGTTTAACAATTGAGTGATGCGTGGTCCAACCTAGTACTGGGTTTAAAATAACGCCCTGATAGGTAAATGGTCCGTATGGGTTATCGCCTGTTGCGTATACAATTTTGTGCGTATCACCTGTTGAGTACGAAAAGTAATAAACACCGTTGTGTTTGTGTACCCAAGGGCCTTCAAAAAAGCGGCGGTTATTATCGCACACTGTAATTGGCGAGCCGCTTTCATCGAGTACAACAACTTCTTTTACGTCTTCGCTTAGGCTGATCATATCTTCAGATAATTTTGCTACACGCGCAGGGATTGCAGGTTCACCATTTTTGGGATACGTGTCTTCATTGTTAAATTCGCTCGTTTGCCAATTTTGTAATTGCCCGCCCCACAAGCCACCAAAATACAAATAATGGCTTGAGTCGTCATCTTCAAATACAGCAGGGTCAATACTAAACGTCCCTTGAATGTAATCATCTTCTGCTTTGAATGGACCTGTTGGGCTGTCACTTTTTGCAACGCCAATTCTGAAAATACCTTGCTGATCGCGCGCCGGAAAATAAAGGTAATACTGACCAAGTTTATGCGCTGCATCGGGTGCCCACATTTGCTTGCTTGCCCATTTTACGTCATCTACACAAAGTGCTACGCCATGGTCTATGGCTTTGCCTGAGCTTTCGTCAAGGGAAAACACATGGTAGTCGCGCATTGCAAAGTGGTCGCCGTTATCATTAATTTCATTTTTTGATTCAATGTCGTGCGATGGATAGATATACACTTTGCCGTTAAACACATGCGCAGACGGATCGGCGGTATACATGTGATCAACTAACACATTATGATTTTGTATTAACGAGTTGGCTCGTTGTAGGTCTTTTAACTGTTTAAGTTCAGCGTCACTTAATCCATTAGATGGGGGTGCTGCTTGCGCTGTATTTTGCATTTTTACTCCTAGTATTGCCTGCCCACTTTGCACTTTTAAAAGGAGCAAAGTGGGCTGCTAAGTTAGTTTATGGTTTTGTTATCAGCCAGCTGCGTTTGAATGCGCTTTACTTCAGGCTCGGTAAGTTTGTAACGTGTTATAAAAATTAAACATGCCACGGTACAAATTACTGGAATGCCAGCAAAGGCGAGTAAAATGCCTGATAACGTGTGTTCTGATTGCTCTTGATTAGGCACGTATGCATAGCCAGATAATATCCACCCTGCAATAGCACCGCCGATTGCAAAGCCTAATTTTATTGCTAATAAATGACCCGAAAACGTAACTGCGGTTAATCTACGGCCAATTTTTAATGCGCCGTAATCAACCGTATCTGCCACCATTGAGAACATGATTGGGGTAATTATCATGTGAGCAAAGTTAGCAATAAAGTAGACAATAAAAATGGTGACTATGGCGTCGCTCTCAAGTACGTAAAACATGCTGTGAGAAACAATCACCACCACTAACGCGGCGATAAAAAGTGTCTTCTTTTCAATAAATTTGGTTAAAAAGTTAGTAGACACAGCGCCTAGTACTGAGCCAATTGCTGAGAGTGTTAAAAAGTTAGAAGTAAGTGAGGCTTCTCCTACGTAGTACTTAATATAATGCGGTGCTACTGAGGCTCTAACGCCAATTAATATTAATGTTGCTAGGCTTATAACGGCTATTACAACCCATTGATCGTTTTTAAATAAGCTTAAAAATTCAAGGAAGGCATTCTTTTTAGTTTGCGCGGGTTTAACTTGTTTGGTTTCTTTGGTCATTTTAAAACACAGTAAAAAACAAGCCGCTGCAAGTCCGCCTAAAAACACCATGGCTAGCGGGTAACCTACTACATCGTCGCCGTCGCCAAAAAAAGCAACCAGCTTAGGCAGTGCCCATACAATTACAAGCAGTGCAGCCATTGCCATTGCAAATCGGTATGACTGAAGCGATGCACGCTCTTTTGGATCGTTTGTCATAACTGCGCCAAGTGCGCCGTACGGTATGTTGATGGCGGTGTAACACGTCATTAAAAGCCCGTAAGTAAAGTAGGCATATATAAGCTTGCCCGTAGAATCAAAATCGGGGGTTATAAATGCTAAACAAGCAAACACACCATAAGGCACGGCTAAAAATAATATATACGGGCGGTAAGAGCCCCAACGGCTGCGAGTTCTATCGGCAATGTTACCCATTATAGGGTCGGTAATACCATCAAATAAACGAACCGCTAATAATAAGGTACCCGCAGCGGCTGCAGATAAACCGTAAACATCGGTATAAAATATCAACATAAAGTTAGCGACCATTTGAAATACAATATTACTAGCTGTATCGCCAAGGCCGTACCCTATTTTTTCTTTAATTGTGAGTGTGTGTTTTGTGTTGTTCATGTGTGCTCAATTTTCAATGCAAATCGATATAGTCAAAAATACTATATGCATTTTTAGCGCATGTAAACATTTATGTTACATTTTTAATTTGCTAGTAATGTATTTAATACACGACGCTAATTAGCCGTTAAATTTACTAACATACAAAGGTATTATCCGTTCAATAAAAAACCAATACCAAACCAAAATCGAATATCGGCGTGAACGCGTAAAAACAGGTACAGTTTATAAAGTGAGTAATTAAATAGATGTGATTGTTTTAAATAGGAATTATAAAAGCTTTTTATTTGCGCTTTACCCACCTTTTATATACCCTTAATAGTCTTTATAACAATATCTACGTATAGCTTTGGCTGAGTAATTTATGCACTATAAAACATCAAACATTTCTAACAACATCGACGAAGAATCGATTCCTGATGACTGCATTAGCAATCTAACCGTAGATAATATTGTATTTGCTATTCATGAAGGTAAGTTAAAGGTGTTGCTGGTTAAATATAACCGCGGCCTTGCAACAAGCCAGTGGGGTTTAATTGGTCATTGGGTTCGAAAAAATGAAAACCTAGATTCAGCCGCACTTCGTGTCGTTAAAAGTACAACCGGTGTTGAAAACCTTTATTTAGATCAGTTAGGTGCTTTTGGTAACGTAGACCGCTACCCTGCTAGACGTATTATTACCATTGTTTATTATTCGCTCGTTCGCTTTGAAGAAACCAACCTTGTGAGTGGCGACAATGCTTTAGAGTGTGAATGGTTTGATGTAAATAATGTGCCGGCTTTAATGTTTGACCACGCCGATATTTTAAAAAGCGGCTTAGATTATTTACGCTACAAAGTAAGGCACGAGCCGATTGGTTTTAGCCTGCTCCCTGAAAAGTTTACCTTGCTTGAGCTACAAGGAATTTACGAGTCGATTTTAAATAAATCACTCGATAAGCCTAACTTTAGACGTAAGTTCCAAAAAATGAACTTACTAATAAACTGCAAAGAAAAACAAACAAATGTAGCTCACAGAGCCGCGACTTTGTATCGTTTTGACATAAACGTGTATGAAAAATTAAGAGAGTTTGGTTTTACGTTTGAGTTTTAAGTATGCAAATATTAGTCAAAGCAATTAATTAAACAATCTTGATAAATTCTCTTAGGGAAATGAGCTTTGAATAACGACCTAATAGCTTTGTTATTCATTGCTTTGTTCAACAGGGGTAAAGCGCCACCCTTTGAAAACTAACTTACTTGCAGATCCATTACCACCAGATGAAGAACCACCAAAGCTTGCTTCATTTAATGCCGTGTCAAAGTGAATACCACCGGCGCCGCTTACAATAACGGTGTCTCCTAAAATAGACCCTTTAAAACCGACAGCCGAAGTAACTTTTACTTTTGTAAGTGGTGCGTATATAACAGCGTAAAGCTCTCGTGTACCGCATGAAAACTCTATCCCAGTGTCATTTCCATTGTATGAACTATAAATGCTAAAAACAGGCTTACCTTGATCCGTAACTCCATTGTCGGGGGTGTACACTTGTGCCCCATTTCCTATCTTAAGCTTTCCTTTAATTATGATAGTTAAGCTACTGTTATCAGGGATCGTTAGCGAACTTGCGCCACTCATTGTAAAATCGCCAGCAACAAACATAACTGCATTATGATTACTTTTTACCTGCATTCGCCCTTTAATTGTCACATCATCAAAATAAAATATTTGAGTTGCTGAATCAAGAAAAGTAGCAGTTTTAGCATTGATGGTACCATTTGGAGTGCTACCAAAATCTACTAAAAAGTTAGCCGTGTTAGTTTCTAACTCGAGTAAGTCACCAGCTCTGCTATTGTTATTTATAAAAAGGTCAGGGCTTGTTGTATTAACTGACACGCCATCAATTGCTGTTGCAATACCAAGTGGATCACACGCAGTTAACCCTCTATTATTTTCACTCTCTGGTGTTATTTTTTCAACCGGCTCAATAGTTGGCATTGATATTTCTGTACTTGATACCCTGTAAGGTGAAAAAGCATATTCAGGAGTATCATCTTTAAAAGAGCCACGACCTGCATACCTTAAATCTTTACCTGCAATAGTGCTGCCCCACTATTTAAGCATCACATTGCCTTGAACACGCACTCCACCGTAGACACTGCCACCTGTTTGCTCATAATTACCTGATGTATAAACGCCGTTACGTATTGTTGTTTGATTAAGAGCGACTAAATCATATGAGCGAACAGTTCCCTGAATGGTATTACCTGTAATAGAAATTGGACCTGATGAACTAATATCACCACCAACCTGAGTTTGCTTTACTGATATAGATTGGTTTGCTGAAATACTACCCGAGACAGTACCACTACTTTGTGTGAAGCTTAAATATGCTGATGCATCCCCCCAATGACCACGCCACCAGAGAGTATTAAATTTCCATTACTATGAATATTGCCTGTGACATCTGCGCCTTGCCTAATTGATAAGTTACTAGAGGATAAAACATCACCTTCAATTGTACCGCTACCATTTAGAGTAATATCACCAGTATCGTTAACTGTATTAACGAAAGACTCTTCTGAAATATTTTTACTGCCATCATCTAGAGTGTCGTTATAATCCCCTAAAGACGAATCATAACTATCAATTAAGCCACTACCAGTAATTGCAACACCAGAGCACCCTGTAACCCCTTGGGAGAAAACAGAATCACTGGTGGTTCCGCCTCGACCTGCAACAAATTCGAATATGGCTTGCATTTGACCCTCGCCTTCAAAGCGAGTACCTTCACTTGAAATTAGTACATCACCGTTGCTATCAATTTTGATAGTTGCGTTATAAGTACTAGACTCAAGTGAACCAGTGCCTGAAACTTGGGTATTGTTAGCAATTAAATCATTAATAGTTATAGTAGGGTCTGCAAGCATTTCTGCTTCAAGTTTCTCTATGCTTGAAAATACCCCTTTTTCAGACATTAATCTTGCGTTTAGTTTTTTTGAAAGTTACCACTCAAACGCTCTTGAATAACACTGTCCCTAATCGTGCTCAGTACAACAATTGAAGCCATTGATGTTAAAATAAGTACAGTAACAAGCGTAAAGCCGGATGTGTTTTTCATTTATTGAAACGCCTTATTCATTACTATCTGTGAAAGAGATATATCAATAACTAAACGCTTATTAAATTGGCTTGGTAGATTTATAGGCTCAACAAAAATGCTCACCATATTATTATCAATTGCATAGCTAATTGTATTAACGCCTTTTAATATTTTGACCTTGCCGTTGCCAATATCGCAAAATAATGAGTCATTTTCGTGGCTATATTCTTCGGTAAATGCAGCATTAATTATAGAGCCTGTGCAAGCAAGTACACCCGCTTCTTGAGTAACTTTTAAAATTTTATTGCTATAAGTAGGAATTGAGTTGGTTTGCTTTAAACTTCGTGTAAATATCTTGCTGCTAAATCGGATCACATCTAGCGAATTTTCTAAGTCTTTCACAGTCGTGGTACTATTGTTAATTGAAGAATAAGCCAAACTCACACCGCCTAATAAAAACATACCAGCAGCAAGCGCGACCATAAGTTCGATTAAAGTAAAACCCCTGTGCTTATTAATTAACTGTTTCATGGAGTACATCCGGCGGGTAATGTTGGGAAACTGCCCGTAATTACAACGCGATTTTCTAAATTATCAGTCAAGCGCTTATCTTGCCATGTTACTTCAACCGACAGCTCATTTGAAAAATTAGCAGGTAAAGTGAGTGTATATGCATCAATTTGCGGAGATAAATAGCTTCTAAAACCAGCGTCATTGTATAAATCTGGATTGGTTTGTTGCAACTCACATAAGTGAGGCCAAATGCGCTCTAAAACATTATTAGCTTCAATGATGGACACCGTATAATTAAAACTATTTGTAATATATTGCAATGATTTTAATTGCCCTGATGCTAATCCTAATAAAGCAATGGTCGCAACAATTAATGCAATCATAACCTCTAAAAGAGAAAATCCTTTGCTGTAGTTTGTTAGCATATTTCAGGGTCCTCAGCTAACCAACTTTGTCCACTTTGTAAAATACATAGAACAAAATCGGCAGTTGTACTATCGCTATCGCTCACTAAAATTTGATACGTTTTATCTAATTCACCTGAGCTTGTAACCTCAATATCTTTTAAATCTACAGAAATACTACTGTGTGTAATTTCAAAAACATTTAAAGTAGTTTGCGTCGAATTAATTGCCGTTTTTGCCAGCCATTGATTATTCTCAACTTTAAGGAAAGTAGTTTGGTCTCTCTTGATTGCCTCACTGCGTGCAAATTTAAAAACACTGTGCAGTTGATTCGAGTTTGTAACTAGTCTATCTCGCTTTATAAATGTAATAAACGAAGGAGTCGCAACTGCTGCTAAAATGCCGATTATAGTTATTGTTATTAAAATTTCGAGTAAAGTAAAACCAATGTTTTTTTACCAACATTGGGATTTACTCGCTGATTTAGTGCCGCTTTGGTTTACTGATAACTTGCCACACTCATCACCACTTTGCGCGCCTTTAGGTGTAACTTCTATTATAAATTCAGAACCATTTGAAGCGCCTTTACTTGCATCACTTGTATATTTAAATGAGTAATAATCTGAAGCCGAAAAAGTAAAGGTATCAGGATAGCCACCAACACGAGTGTACTGTCTTTCTAAAACAGCCGTTTGCTGTAATAAAACCTGTTGAACATCGGCTCTGCGACTTTGTTGTATATAGCTCGTATAACTTGGAAGTGCAACTGCGTATAAAATCCCAATTATTACAATTACTATCATTAATTCAGTAAGGGTAAACCCACTATTTTTTTTAGCCGCTGCGTTTTCAATTATTTCATTCCATTAATTTACAGTCAGGATACCGTTCTTAAAAATAAAGATGTGCGTATATTTATTAATACTTAGTAACTTTTATTTGGTCAATTATATAATAAGTTTAATTTTTTAGAAGCTTCAAGATAACTTTAGTCATGCCGTTATTTAATGAAACAACAAAATCATCCAATTAGTGTGAAGCCCAAAAGAGCTTACCACATATAAACCTCCCGTTGAGCTTGTTATATATTAACAAGCTTTTAAAAATTGTTATCATTTAACAATATACGTCACTTATTGATATTTGCAGCAACATGTTGAATCTTTAGGCAAGGCAGAGCCTATGAAGTACGGTTATTCCCCATAAATAGGCGATAACGTAGCATAAATACCAAACATGCGCTGCCCGAAGGGCTGAGGGTTCCCCACTTTATCCAGCGGCCTCTTTTTGATAATTAGAAATAAAGTTTTTTAAACTTTTTTCTATATAGCTTTGTGTAATACGTCTCTTACATAGCTTTATGACTTGCTTGGCTAAGGTTAAAAATGAAAGAACTCGGCGATTCTTAACACTATTTGCTTGAAATTTTATATGCCACTTTCTTTTTTCTGCTTCACACCCTATAAACCATAACGCAGTGCTCGCTATTGTGGCTATCAAGCATAATATTCCTATTCTATTTATGCCGGTGCTTTTACTAAAACGCCACGAAAAACCATATCTCAAACTTTTGTCATCGCGGAAATTTTGCTCTATTTGCATTCTTTTACTATATAAACCAACTACTCGCTTACTCGTCATTGTATTGTCTGATGTCGCGAGTAACCATGGCTCTTTCGCTAAGTTTTGATACATTTTTGTATCTTTCGTAAATCTGCTTTTTCCTTTTCTTCCTTTATTTTTTCCATGATATACGTGTAAAAATGCATCGCATGCTGTCGGGCTGGACTGAGTTAGTCGTGCTTGACCTAACGCCTTTGGTATATCGCTGGCACCAGCCCTAAGTTGTTTTAATGTATGCCATTGTGATTGCATGGCTAGTTTACACTTCATTGAGCCTCTTAATCGACCTATCATATGCCAACCAAGTTCGCGTACTTTACTATACCAAGGCGTAAGAAAGCCGCCGTCTGTTACAATATAGACACTAGGATGTCGTCCAAGCACTTCATAAAGTTCATCTAAAAACAGGCTGTTGGTTGCTGGGCTATCAAAATTCTTCTGCTCAACAATCATGTTATAAATCACGATAGAGCGCCCATCCACAAGTAAGCTTGCTCGCAGTAAGTGATAGTCGTGACCACAGGCACCGCTCCAGTCAACGGCAATTGCAAGCATTGGTAAAGAGTCGATAATAGGATGAGCTAATGCTTTATAGATAGCGACCCTTTCATTGTAGAGGTGAGTATTTTTTAAGAAGCGATCAACGCGTTTTATTTTATGTTTTACATCCACAGCGCCAGACAAATTTCTGCCGATTTCAGTTAAGGTAAGTTTATTGCCCGAAATTAATGCATTACTGCAGCTTAGTAATGTTTTTACTCTGGCATTATTGAATGGCGCTAATGCATGTTTAAAGTACTTATGGCAAACTGATGTGTCAGGCATAGCAGTTGTGACTTATGTGGGTTGTGGTGATTTACATAAGATCATAAATTGCTGTGCCTGTCACGTTTTGGGGATTCGTCAGGCCGAAGGGTTCTGCCTAGGTGCAATTTACTCTGTGTTACCTAAATGGATTTAGGTAAGGGGCGTGAGCAGGACACGGAAGCTTTGCTCGGTTTTTACTTATTCTTACATGGATGTAAGTCATTAGGGTAACGCAGAAGCAGTTACCGAGCCCACTAGGTTACAAACCTCACGCCGCGATTAAATCGCCCCTAGATTGAACACCTTCCTATACCTATATTTGAATGACTCTGCATTGTAGTTTTTCTCATCAAAATGCATTGCACTTTGCAAAAAAGAGCAATAACAACCGGACCCTTTTCTTTTAGAACTAATTAAATGATTATAAATCAATAGATTAAAAATTTATGTGTCTTGGAATAATTCATGCTATATCAAATTAGGAAAATAAAACACAAAGGCATAACAATGAAAATAGTGTGTATAGGCGGCGGTCATGGATTAGCGCAGGTTTTAAGCGCAATTAAACCAATGTGTAATAATTTAACAGCAATTGTCGCAACAACTGATAACGGGGGAAGTACGGGAAAAATAAGGGAATCTCAAGAATGCATTGCTCTGGGTGATATTAGGCGCTGTTGTCTGCAACTTGCAGAAAATAGAAAGGCACTTAACTCAATTTATGAACACCGGTTTTCAGAAGGTGTGTTAGATGGTCATTGTTTAGGCAACTTAACGTTATTGGCCTTAACTGAGCTCACCAAATCTCCCACCAAAGCTGTTGCTTACTTTAATGCAATACTTGGTAATTCAGAAACTATTTTACCTATGACAGAGATCCCTACAGATCTAATCGCCACCCTTAAAAATAATAAAGAGGTCTTTGGTGAGTGTGCTATTGATGCGTTAGACACATTACCAACAAAAGTGCATTTGTCTAAAAATGTGCCCGCAGCGCCAGGGTGCGTAAGTGCTATTTTGGAAGCCGATTTAATCATAATTGGTCCAGGCAGTATTATTACAAGTGTTATGCCTGCCTTTTTAGTAGAAGAGATCTCTTTGGCTATTCAAGAAACATCTGCCTGTCGTATTTTCATTGAGAACACAACACTAGAAAATAGCGTCATGAAACACACGTCAACTACTGGGATCGACTGGCTACAAGAGCACCTAGGTTTTAAAATATACGATTTAAGTATTTCACCTTCTGCAATTGAAGAGATTTTTAACGACAATAAAAATGCACTACAGTCCAGAGAACATTTACATGATATTGACGAACTAAAAAACATATTCTCGGAGTTACTTAAAGTACCAATTCAGCTTTGTGAGCAATCTTGATTGCTTGCAATAATAAATGCCATTTCGTTGAATGTTTGCTTGCTTTGCACTTCGACTATTTCTAGAAGATTATGTAAATCCTTTTTTGAGTGCTCGGTTTTTATAAGTTCCTCAATATATTTACATGTATCACCTAGCGCTATTGCACCAAAGCTATAACAACTACTTTTGAGACTATGTGCGTTAATTTCTATCTCATCACGCTCATTTGAATTAAGTATTATCGCCATTGTTTTTTTTGATTCGTCGACAAAAAATTTTAGTAGTTCAACAGCTGTGTCGTCGCCAATATCATTCTTGAGCTGTTCTATTACCGCTAAATCTATCATATCTACCTTTTGGAGTTTATTATGAATTACCAAGTTATTTTGTTTGTTGACTCTTCCATGTTGGGGGGATTGAAACCCACATCGTTGAATTATCAAAACTACTGAGTAAAAATAATGTTCGTAGCTCAATTTTATTTTATAAAAATCATGGCAATCAAAAATTTTATGATTTATTGATTAAAGAAAACATAAGGTATGACTTTTTACAAGGGAAAATTAAAAACCTCGCTAATAAACTACTCAGTTATGATAACAACACTGTCGTTCATACGCATGGCTATAAGGCAGGTATATTAGGCCGATTAGTATGTAACATTATCAACAAACGCTGTATTAGCACATACCATGCTGGCGAAGTTGGGAATGGAAAAGTTAAATTTTATAATAAACTAGATCAATGGCTTTCATCGTTATCTATAAATTTTGCGGTCTCAAACAAAATAAAAAATACAATTAGCAATGTAAAATTACTTGAAAATTTTATCTCTTTACCAGCGCCTTCAAAACCGGTTATTAATACATCAACTATCAAGATTGGGTTTGTTGGCAGGCTTTCTTATGAAAAAGGACCAGATATATTTTTTCAATTAGCTGAAAACATGAAACAGTCTAACAATGTTGAATTTCACATTTTTGGTGACGGCCCTCTAAAAAATAAAATACCTGTTATAAATAACCTACATTATCATGGCTTAACTGAACGCAATAATATATGGAATCAAATAGATGTCTTACTTATTTGTTCTAGAGAAGAAGGCTTGCCTATGACATTATTAGAAGCAATGTCTCAGCATAAACTGGTTATAAGCAGTGCTGTTGGCGCTATACCAAGTATCATTAAAAATAACAAAACTGGTTTTTTAATGAGTGTTGGTGATGCTAAAGATTGTCAAAAAAGCATAGAGCAATTAATTAATTTCCCTCCCCAAGCAAAAGTTAACTTATTAAATGACGCATATAACATGCTAGAGGAGCGTTTCTCTGGTAAAAAACAATTTTTATTGCTTCACCAAGCGTATACAGGAAAATAAACTATTCATTTTCTTCCCAGCTTTTAATCTTTCGATAAAGTGTCGATGGGCTAACATCAAGTAGTGAAGCGGCTTTAGGTATATTTGATGAACATATTTTTATTACACGTTCAATATATTCTTTTTCAGCTAACCATAATGCTTTAACATCATTTTGTGTATTCGGTAAATCGTCAATTAATATATTCGCAGGTTTAGTTTGAAGACTCATTGGTGCTGGTTCAATCGCTTTTTTTGAATTTTCAGGTAAAGCGGGAAGCATATCAATATCTATAAATGCCTCAGGATGGAGTACCAATACATTACGAATTACATTTTCTAACTGCCTTACATTACCAGGCCAACTATATTGCATAAGTAATTGCTTAACCCCTGCCATGCCTTTATATGGATGACCTTCGTCTTTCGCTATTTTAACAAATAAAGCTTCAGCAATTTCTATAATATCTTGGCCGCGCTCTCTTAGTGGCGGTAACTCAATAGGTATAACATGTAATCTATAATATAAATCTTCTCTAAACCGGCCACTTTCCACTTCAACTAATGGATCTCTATTTGTTGCACACACAAATCTAACATCTACTTTTACAACTTTCTCACTGCCAACTTGTTGATAGCTACCTGTTTGTATAAAGCGAAGTAATTTACTTTGTAGGTTAATGTCCATTTCACAAAGTTCATCTAAAAATAATGTTCCACCATCGGCTTGACCTGCAGCGCCAACGCGATTCGCAATTGCACCCGTAAAAGCACCTTTTAAATGACCAAAAATTTCACTCTCAATTAAATCTTTAGGGATAGCCGCGCAGTTTAGTGCAACAAAAGGTTTATCAGCGCGATTTGAAGCTTGATGAACTGCACGAGCACATAGCTCTTTTCCCGTACCACTTTCACCTGTAATAAATGCAGTGGCTTTACTGGCCGAAGCAGAACTTATAATTTGATAAACAGATTGCATCTGTTTTGAGCTACCAATCAAATCAAAGTATTTTCCGTTTTCGTATTTGTTTTTGTATTGAGTAACCGTTTGTTTTAAGTTTTTAATTTTCAACGCATTATTAACTGTAATCCGAAAACGGTCGGCTTCTATTGGTTTTTCCAGGAAGTCACATGCACCTAGCTTTATTGACTGAATTGCTATTTCTTTTGTAGCATGCCCTGTTAATACAACAACTTGTGGGCAGTTTTCTGGATCAAATGTAGCAAGGATATCTAATCCATTCATATCCGGTAGCATTACGTCAAGCACGATTAGATCAGGCTGAACCTTATTAATAATCGCTATTGCAGTTGCACCATCACTTGCCACGAGTGTATTTACTCCTGTCGGTAATAAATATGATTGGTACATCATTGCAAGAGATTGAGTATCTTCGACAATTAACACTGTTGGTGGCATAGTTAATTCCTTGTTAGCAAGCCAAAAAGAAGCTGTGAATCTGTAATGATTTAACTATAAAAGGTTAATTAAAGCAAATTCAATTAATTACAATAAGCGAAGCATCATCAATTTCTTTTGAAAGCGTAACCTGTGAGTTTTCCCATAACGTGTTAGCAAACTCAGCATGAGCGTGTTTATCTAACGGTATAATCTTAGTTAATTCACATATTTCATCTTTATCGGTAAAGCGGTTTTCAGTCCAGCCATCCGTGTATAGTAAAATATGTTCAACGTTATCAAGCGCTGCTTCATAAAGTGTATAACTATGATCTTGAGCGAGACCAAGCAGTGGACCGGTGCCTTTTAATTGACAAATTTCGCCTGTTTTTCGCAAAACGACAGGTGGAGGATGACCTGCATTTAACCAATATATTTTATTATTTTTTAAAAAATATGACAAGCGTAACTAAACTAGATTTACATAGCTGTTGTTTATAGATCGCGTTATTTAAAGCCACTAACATTTTTTGATAAGGAAGACCGGTTGCCAAAAAGCCACTTATAAAACCCTTAATAGCAAAGCTTTCTTTTAATGCTTGTAATCCGTGTCCCATCATATCACCTAGAATAAAAGCACTACATTCATCATTAATGGGCATAAAAAAATCGCCGCCGTTACCCAAACTAATTGAACCAAAAATATGAGCGGTTTTCTCATCTTGTAAATGAATTTTAGAAGGCGCTGACTCAAAAGTAGTTTGATAAGACAAGTAAGCAAAACGATGAGTTACACGTTCGATGCTTTGTAGTAACTTATTTTTTTAATCGGTTTAATTAAATAATCGTCAACACCTAAGCGATTTATTTTATGTATCACTTCATCACTGTCATCGCCAGTTAACATAACAACTGATAGTTGCGACTTTAAATTAGACTTATTAAGTTTTTCTAATAAGGGCTCACATGTCCCATTTTTTAATTTATGATCCAGTAATAAAATACTTGCGTCAGCGGTTAAAATTGCCTGCCATCCTGATTCTATACTTTCACAGGCAATCACTTGAAATTTATCATTTAGATAAGCGCTCATGAGGGCAAGCTGAGTGACATCATCATCAACGTAGATAATCGTTGGACGCCTATCTATTTGCTCTAAAGGGAATGAAAAAAGTTTTTGCCATTTTTCGTTATATAATCTGCGTCCTTAAAATAATAACGAATTAACTCAACTCCCATTCCTCCTTCAACGAGTTTTCCAGAGTCTATTTTCCACGATGAATTGTTGTTTTTAAAAAGGTTATATGGGGCTAGCTCATCGATGAATGTTAATATGTAGCTGTCGCTACTAGGCTGGCTAATACGTAATAAAATTTGATGCTCAGAACCTTGGTTGTGTCTAATTAGATTTGTTAAATACTCTGTAGTAACTAAGCCCGCAGCATCCACCTCATCCTTTTTTACATTGAGCGCTCTTAAAACGTGCTTTAGAATGAGGCGAATCTCAGTCAATGTTGGCCATAGTAGTTCAAAGCGTCTTTCAAATAATATATCCATTGCACCCTCAATGATGTTCAAACAACCATCTTTGTTTATTAATTCTTGCTTTAAGAGTAGTACATAACTTTGGCCATTTTGTCGTATGCTTTTCTAAAAGTTTAACTATACGCTCACCTAATGGCGCAAAATTATGTTGGCTTATCAATATTTTGATATTGCTATGCCCTGCTTGCTTTAATTCTCTCACACCTTTGCAAAGCGACTCTTCATCGTTAACCCCCAGCCCCACGGTAACGAAGGTTAATTCACTACATAAACTTAAGGAATGCAGTGGCACATTATTCCTGTTCAATTTTAACACCGGTGACATGTCAATTAATATATAATCGTATTCTTGCTTTAGCCGATCAACTGCGTCATTTAGTACATGTTTGTTCTTCGCCGGTTCAATCCTAGCTAGGTTTTTAATGGTTAATAAACTGATACCTTCATAATTAGTCACGCCTAATTGACAAGAAATATCATCAAAGCACCATGGTTTAGAAATTGTTGGTAACTTATCATCTGAGCAAAATGTATTGATTGGGTTTAAATCAATTATTAGCACTGATTTAAGTTGGCTTTGTAATCGCTTAGCAACACTAACACATGCACTAGATGACCCTTCTGAACCTGATAAAGAGATAAAAGTGATACAACGAGCTGAATTATCAATCATCATGTTACATATAACTTCCAGCTCATAATACTGTTTTGGTATTAATTTCATAAGCCCACCACTAATGCAAGAATAGTAATAACATCTAAAAAGTTATCTTTAAATTGACTAAGTAAATCCTGCCCTTTCTCTGGTATGTAAAGCGTATCCCCCGCTCTTAATACTGGAATATTTACTGAATTTGGTGATTTAATAAACGCCTCTAAATCAAATACACGAGACTGTTCTTTACAACATGAATGATTAACAACAACTATTTTATCTATCAATGCTGAGTTAGAAGGGCCGCCTGCTTCAGCTAATACATCTAAAATGGACATTGTATCGTCAAAATTGTATCGACCCGGTTTTTGCACAGCCCCCATTATACGTACTACCCGTTCTTTAGGTGTACGGAGCCAATCTTTGTCTTTTTCAGGTACAAAAATGGTGTCTCCTGGTAATACATTAGGAAACAAAGTTTCATCGCCTGTTTCAAAGTACATGGCGAGATCTAATTTACTTACTTTAGCTCGATTACCATTACGGTGAGTGATTCTAATATTACGAATATCTGCCGTCGCTGTTGGGCCGTCTGCTGCAGCTAAAATATCAATAAAGTGCATGTTTTCGTTAAACGAGTAACGACCTGGCGAACCTATTTGCCCCATAATATAAATAGACTTACTCGACTCTTGGCGGATCCATTGGGATTTATTATCCGACGGATCAACTGGTAGCTCTTCAAATATAACTGTATCACCCGCAACTAAATTTGGCAGCGGTGTGTCACCATTAGTAATAGTATACTTTTCAAGATCAAAGCGTTGTGTAACATCACCATTACGCAGTATTTTTATATCATTGATATTAGCGCTTTTTGTAGGCCCCCTGCATGAGCTATTAAGTCTGTAAAATCCATTTCATTACTCCATTCGTATCGACCTGGAGAATGTATGGCACCAATTATTTTGATAGCTCGTTTAGTCGGAATTTTAAGCCAGCTTTTTTCGTTAACATCTGTTTTTTCAGGTACAAAAATTACATCGCCAGGGTTTAAATCTGGTACTTTGGTCGTTACACTGCCTTCGCTATAACGCTGTAAATCAAATAAAATACTGTCTCCTTCTGGTGTTAATATTTTGATATGGCGAGTTTCAGCAAATCGTGTTGGTCCGCCTGCATTGGCTAAAATATCTAAAAAGTTTGTGCTATCGGCCGCTTCGTACGCGCCTGGTTTTTGCACTTCTCCCATAATATAAACCGTACGTGACGTTGTGTTTACGTCATCAACCATAATAGGCACATACACAGTAGAACCAGGTTTTAGCAGTTGCATAGTGCTATTTGAGGGTTTATCTAGGTACCCTTTCAAATCAAAAATAACAGGTGTTTTATCAACAATGACTCTTATTTTAGTTACATCAGCATAACGAGTGACCCCTTCTGCGCGCATCAGTGCATCTAAAATACTCATATTTTCTTTAAAGGAAAAACTCCCTGGATTATGTACTTCACCTAAAATAGTTATCGCGCTGCTATCACTGGCATCCCCTGTTGCACTGAGTGTTTGCGCATCAAAGTCTATTTGCACATTACCAAGCAAAGGCGATACTGGCACAAACACAGTATCTTTGCTTTTTAGAGAAGGTAACAGGCTAATATTTCCTGTATCTAAATATGATTTATAATCAAATTCAATTACCTCATTACCACGCCTTATCTGTATTCTATCTAGCTGAGCACCGGGTTTTAAACCGTTTGCTTTAGAGATAACCATTTGAATATTGCCATCATCAGGAATACTCACTTGCGATGGTGTCACTACATAACCAAGTACATTAATAAGAATATCTCTGCTGTGGATCGCTACATAAAAATCATCCATTGCAACAAATAGTTCAGCAAGTACGGGGGTTAACTCACTTTCAATTTGCATAGTCGTTTTGTCAGCCACATTAAATTGGCCTATTTCTGGGAGGTTAATTTGTCCTCTTTTATCCACTTCAAACGTTGTATCAAATTCTGCTTCACCTGGAATATATAGAAAAAGCTTATTTCCCACTTGCACTATGGCATTACTTTCATCAGAAGCTGAGTAAACACTGAATGATAAAATAAACACCGCAATCGCGAATATATATTTCATAGTTTACTCCTCTTTGCTTTTAATAATTTTTGTCCAATTAACAAGTGCTTTAGCGTTATCATCTTGCATATTATTATTGCTTGCATTGAGGACTATCGCTTCAACTCGCCTATCAGAATGGCGGACACTTTCCGTTGGGGATTGCTTGCTATAGGGCTTTAAGCTTCCTTGTGTAAGTGTGGTAATACTTTGAGTTTTAACACCATAAACGACGAGCCAATGTTTTACTGTTTCAGCTCTTTTTAATGCAAGCTCATAATTATTATTCCCTTCACCAACTGAATCAGTATGACCCACTAACAAAATTGAAATACTATCTAGTTGCTTAGCTAAATCAGCAGCTTGAGCAAGCCTTGCTGCATATTTAGGGGTTATTTCAAACGCATTAAATGCAAATTGATTATCACTATTTAGTAAATCCGCTACTTGTTTTTTAACACTAGATACAGTCGTTTCTGAAGTGGTATTAACTGCACAATGAGTGAGCTTTTGAACCGTATCAAAATGGTTTGTTAGTTGATTGAGCCCATGGTAGTGAATCAATAAGTCATGCTCTGCATCTTCCCACATTTGCGCAGCTATAAGCCTTCGAATACGATTTTCGTAAATTTGAGCTTTTAAAAGCTGTGCAGGCATACATGCTTTTATATCTTGTGACTTTAAAAGTTCTAATTTAAAAACAAGGTGTTCAAATTCACTTCTCACCACATCTTCGGGTTGTGTAAAGTTATTATCTGTTTGCTCATCATTTAATGGATAGTTTTGATATTTTTCGGCCCAACCCCTTGCCCCTCATCAGGCCAAGAAGCACACCCACTTAAAAGCAAGGTTATGATGAAAAAAATGTGTGCTTTCATATCGCTCTCCTTATCGTTAAAGCGAATCAATAAATGGAATGGTTTTATCCACTCTTAGAAGATTCATTAGCTTAAACGGCTGCCCAGTTACATTGAGTAATGACAATTTATGGCTTCTTTTTTCTATTCTTTTATAAAGAAAGACAATCGCGCCAATACCCGAAGAGTCAATAAACTCAGTCTTTGAAAAATCCAAGATAATAAAGTCTGTACCTGTATCAACTAGCTCTTCAAATTCATCTTTAAATCCATCAACAGTAAAACCTGAAAAGTCATTTGGAAGCGATACTATTTTATGTTCATTTTCACTGGTTAAATTTATCATCGTAGTTACCTATTAAATATTAAATTCAATATAACTATTACAAGAAACGAACCAACTTTAAGTTGTTGATAATTAATGGCTTTTCATTTGTCGGTGGGAGCACTTGAGGATAGTAAAGCATAATGCAATTCCCTTTTAAAAGTAGGATTGCATTATGCAAAAATAATTATTGCCCTTTTCCAGTAAATATAACAACGAGTGTTTTCAAAAAAATAGTCAATTCCATATAAAACCAACTACGTGGAGATGATGTACTTAACATATAAGCATAATCCCAACCTATTTTTTTCCTTGCATCATCAATACTTTCATCATATCCATTCATTACTTGAGCAAGCCCCGATATACCTGGCTTTATACCGTAGGTACGCTGAGAGAAATAAGGAATATCTTTTTCAAGCTTGGAGTAAAATACAGGTCGCTCTGGTCGAGGACCAATGAGTGACATATCGCCTACCAGCACATTCCATAATTGAGGTAATTCATCTAAACGCGTTTTACGAATGAAACGCCCTATAGGTGTAATTCTAGGGTCGTCCTTACTTGCCCATACCGCGCCACTTGCTACTTCAGCATCAACCACCATCGAGCGAAATTTAAGGACATTAAAAAGGGCAACAAAGTTATCATTACTCTCTCCCACTCTAAGTTGATTAAACAGTACCGGTCCACGTGAACTTACTTTAATTGTTGCAGCCACTAAAAGCATGATCGGAGACAGTAAAGTTAGTCCTACCACAGAGCCAACAATATCAATTATGCGTTTTATAACTTTAATGCTGACGTTTGGTTCAGCTTCTCTATCATGAACCCTTTCCCAGTGTTTTTTATAATCACCACGTTCAAATTTAATAATGCCCCATAACGCTAAAAAATAAGCATTAAGAATATAATTAACTTTATCAACGATAGGGATCTTGGCCTTAATGTTGAGGGTATTTTTAATCACAAAGAGACTATGGACGGCTACAATCACGCAACACAACAACTTAACTAACAATAAGTTCGAGAAAAATGCCATTGAAAACAGTAAAATATAAATTAAAGCAAGCAATATTGGCATTACGCCACGCAAAACTTTATGTGAAATAAAGTTAAAACTAACCCACCCTAATCTAGGATTGAATAGCTCAAATAATATTTTAATTTGTTGCCAATTGCCTGCTCCTAATCTCACTCTTCTAGCATAGTCATGGCTTTGCTCATCGCACTCTCTTTCAATAATGTTAATATCGCTATTTACGACCGCTTTGCCGCCATTTTTTAAGGCTTTCATAGACAATATAAAATCATCATTTATTGTATTTTCATCCAATATATCTGTGTATTTTGAACGAATAGCAAACATGGCTCCTGGCACACCAATCACCGCACCAAGTGATGATTCCATACTTTTTACATTATTTTGATATTGCCAATAGTGTTGTTGCTCTGGGGTTGCGTGTTCATCTAGAACATAAACACCTGTAATGACCTTAATATCAGGATCTTTAAAATCAGTATCAATTTTATTTAATACATCAATACTTAATAAGGCACTCACATCGGTAAACAGCAAGACGTCGTAATTTGATTTAGTTAGTGTAATTAACTCGTTAATACCATGTGCTTTGCCTTGGTTTTGTTTATTATAATGCAAGTGGCACACTACGTTTTGCTGAGCAAGATGTGATTGAGCTAACATCGCTTCTTCGTATGTGTTATCTGTACATCCATCTAAATAAACATGAATGGCATAAAGCTCAGTGTTATAGAGCATAGCGCCGAGGTTATGTAATTTTTCTTTAATGTGTTCTTGCTCATTAAAAGCACACACCAAAATACCAAATCGATTATTTTTTCTTGTATTCCCCTCTGGGAATATACGTTTATGAGCCCGTCGACTAACCAACTTTAACAGCGCTAAATAGCCAACGTGATGGTACACAACGGTTACAATCAACACCATGAGAACAATTATTAAATAAGTCATGATTTTCCCCTTACGATGGTAAGCCATTATAAAAATGGTCGTACTCTTCACTCATTTTATTAGCATCAGCGATTGAAAAAATATGCTCCCTTATACATTCTCCCTGTTTCATATTAATCGCTTTAATAACCGCAAGTTTAAGCCCCATTTCATCGCCTGGTTTAACCAATACACCTTGCTTATGGGTTAATACTTCGCTGATCCCCCCAACATCAGTGGCAACAATAGCTTTACCACACGCCATAGATTCCAAAATTGATAGCGGTAACCCCTCTCTTTGTGAGTAAAGACACATTACATTGATTGCAGAGTAAAATAATTGCATGCTTTGTACATTACCTAAAAAATGTACTCGCTCTGAAACACCCAATGAGCTAGCATAATCAACAAGTTTGCTGCGTAAGCTACCACTGCCAGCAAACACTAATTCGATGTTTGCTGGCAATGAAGATAAAACCCTTATAAGCGGAAAATGCCCTTTCCCTAGCTCTAAACGAGCAGAACAACCAATCAAACTCACCTTTTTAGGTAAATTTAATTCATGCCGAGCGTCCAACTCATTGGTACTAAAAAACTGTTTAAAATCGACTCCATTTAGGATTGTTCTATCGGTTCTAATTGCTGTTTCGTTATAAAAATCCTTCGCCACAACTTGTGCATCCGCGACCCAGTGTATTTTTGTTAGCTTATTTAATAATTTAGTTATTAAACGTTGCTTAAAACTTTTTAAATACCACGCGTCATGGATAGTCGAAACGTGCTTTATCTGGCGATTTTTTAAACTTACAATACTTGCATAAAGCATTGGCCCTATATGATGGCTATGGATGACATCTATATTGTGTTTTTTTAAAAGAGCTGACAGTTTTCGAACTGTATTTAGATCAAATTTTTCAGCCTTATTTAGGCAAATTAATCTGTGCTCAAACGCAGCTAGCTGCGGCCAGTCTCTAACTGCTTCACTAAAACTTCCTTCGAGTGAAACAAAAACACTCGTATCAGAAAATTGACTTTTTTGCATTAGTGTCGCGGCCATTTTCTCAAGGCCACCTATTTTGAAATGTTGAACCAAATGTAATACATTCATGTTATTTCCTCTGATCAATAGAGTTCACTGATGAATTGAAAACCAAATCCACAGGAGTATTTCTAACAATGGGTAAAATAGTCACGACCTCAAGAGCTGAGAGCTTCTCTATGGTTTGAATATCCTTAAGGTGGCTATCGAATAAAGTCGCAACAAACACTATTGTGCTACTTGTAAAGATACCTAAAATGATGCCTACAATAATTGATACGGCAAAAGATGTGTTGATAGGTTGTGTCGGGCTATATGCACGCTCGATGTTTTTTACTTTATCTGGGCCTTCATATTTAACTAACTTTCCTGTTACCTTCGCCATTTCGTAACGGCTTAACATATCTTTATATAATGATTGCTTAACATCGTAATCACGTTCTAATTTTCTTAATTGCTTTTCAATATCACTTGTCACTAAAAGTCTTTCGCTTACTGTATTAACTTGCTGTTCGAGCATGCTGTATTCTTGCTGGTGCTGAGTAACTGAGTTTTTTGCTTCTTCTAAATTAAGAATTTGAGAGACAAGTACACTGCTTTCGTTATCCCCGCCACTGGGTAAGGTATTGGCCATCTGCCAAAGCTGATCAAGGTTAGTAAGGTCAAGCTCTTTGCTACTTTCAATTAATGACTGTTGACGATTTCTTATACTTTGCATCTCTCTTTTTTTGAAATTACCTTACTGTGCTTTTCTGTATAACGTGTTTTTAAAAAGCTAAGTTCAGACTCTACTGCAATAATTTTTTCTTCAATACGTCCTAGGATTGGATTGGCTTGTCCCATTTTTGTTGTCAACGCTTTAAGTTTGGCTTGCGCACCCGATAAAACGATAGATTTTTGCTGTTGGTCACTCAATAACTTATCGAATGTTTGTCGGTTACTGTGTAAAACGGCAGGCAGAGTGTTACTATTTTTAGTTTTGAACATAGCCAGTGATTCTTCCGATACCTCAAGCTCATCCCGAAGACTGACTAGTTGCTGATAAAAAAACTGTTCCGATGTATCAAGTGATGCTCTTGTTGGGGCTAATAAACTTTCAATAAATTTTTCGACCACTTTCTCCAACACCATCTTCATTTTTGTCTGGTCATGCCATATGAAGTTCACACGAACAAGTTCATCGCCAACAAGTGATAAAGAAAGTGCTTGAGAAAGCTCTTGGTGGATTTTTTCTATCTCAGCTGAGGTAGCCGTTTCAGAAATTAAGCCTGTTTCTTTTGCTACAGCTATTAGTACTTTTCGGCTAATTACAAGTGTTCTAAGTGCCGCCATTCGATTTGATAAATCGAAAGAAAAAGATAAATCATCCAGGTATGGATTAAGTAACGAAGACTCTTCTATTAAAATAGTTGCATGGTTTGTGTATTGCTTTTGCGCAGTCACAGCCAAGATAATCACGACTGAAGGAACAATCAAAAGTGGTAAAATGAATAGCTTTGCCCTTGTATAAACACTATACAAGGTTAAATAAAGTAACCTTTTTATTTGCTCTCTTACTAACATAAACCCTACCTATACATTTGCATATTGCTATGCGAAATTTAGCTGCTATTTGCATAATAAAAATTTAAGCTGCAAATAGCGTACTTTAAGAAGGTAGTTGCACAGGCTGCGCCAAGATTATCGTTTACTGCCTAAGGCGCTTTATTTAACATTAAAATATCATGTTGAACGAGCAATGCTTTTGACTCCCAACTATGATCTTTAGCGATGTCCTGTTGCGCTGATTTAAGAGAGCTTAACTGTTCTTTATCTAAGGCAATTGCCTGATCTATTTTATTTATAAAATCGAATTGATTTTTTGCTATGTAAATATTCGACTTATAACGTGTTACGGCTGGAAAGTCCGTGGCAACAATCGGGCTTCCTGCGGCTAAATACTCTTTTAACTTTAACGGATCACATGCTCTAATTTGCTCATTATTTACAAATGGTAAAATAGACACATCCCAATGTGCCGAAAACTCCACTAAACGCTCGTGATCAACAGCTGGCACATGTGTAACGTTTTTAAACTGCATTAGCTCAGATGTGCAAGCAACAATATCTCCGACCAAAAACAGTTGATAATTTGGTCGCTCCGCAACAAGCGCTGTTAATAAACTGATATCTAACCACTGATTAATACTTCCATAAAACCCAATTACTGGTCCATTTAAAACATCTATTTCTGGGGCTCTCTTTACATCAGACGTAAATAAATCATAACTCACACCATGGGGAAGTAGCTTTGTTTTATGAGCCGGCATTTTATTGTTTAAAAAATCACTCACAACATAAATTAGGTCGGCTTTCTTAATTAAATTTTTCTCAAAGGATGACACTAAATTAGGATCGACACCTGCCAATGCATTAAAATCGTCACCACAGTAGTAAATAATGGTGTCTTGTGCTTTTTTAGTGAAAAAGTATTCTGCGGTAGGCACACTTAACCAATACGTTAACGGGCCATTACTTTGAATATCTTTAAAATAAAAAGAAAAAACCCACCTATTATAACGCCTCACAAAGCGATTATCGTGCCATGGCAAGACTGGTAATCGGTAAACTTGCATCGTCGAAGGTGTTTTAATTGCAGTGTTTTCAGGTTTACTAAAAAGCTGCTTAAACTTTCCCCAAACTCGTTTTATATCGTGTAATTTAAAGCGAGGTTTTCGCATACCTATTGAGTTAACCCAATGTATTTCATGATTTTTAGCCAATTGAGAAAATAAATGTTGCGTACTACTCGGGTGACTTGCCCAATCTTCGCCAAAAACGATAAATTTCATATTATTATTCCTTGATGTGCTTGACCACTTTAGCCGGATTACCTGCTGCAATAGTAAAAGGCGGAATGTTTTTCGTAACAACGCTTCCTGCACCTATAATTGCCCCCTCGCCTATAGTAACGCCAGCAAGAACAGTCACTCCAGTACCAAGCCACGCACCACGTTTAATAATAATGTCGCCAATTTGAGACTCATCATCACTCTCCCCAAGTGCTCTTCGTTCACAATCAACTGGATGGCCAGGAAAACCGGCTAAAAAAATACGTCCCGCGAGCCGCACATCATCTTCTAACGTAATATTTCGACCTACCGAAAATGCATTCTGCCAACCTATATCTACATTATTACCAATAACTAAAGTGGGCGTGGTAACGCTACCCACCCGCCCACAAAAAGTCGATATACCCGACATCCGTACATTATCGCTGCACTCAATTTTAAGCTCCCCCAAAACTTGTGGCATACCTGAGTAAAGAAACAACTGTTTTTTACTCCCTTTTATCTGACTTTTAAACAGTGGGGTGTAATAAAGTATTCTTAGTAATTCATGGGAAAATGTTTTTAAAAATTGATGTAGGTAATAGAATCCAGAGTGAAATAACGGAATAACCACCATTTGTGGATTGCGAAGATAAGTTGCAAAATAAAACAGCGATTTCGCAACAGGGTGAGGGCTATTCTTAAGCCAGTATTTAAAATGTATTAACATACTACGATTCCTTATTGCTTTGTATTGTGAGCTTTTCTAGCGCAATTGTTAGTGCCAGAATAATATATAAAGGCCAAGTAAATGCTTGTGTTAGGAATGTACCAGCAACCATAAACCCAATAATGCCAGCCTTTAATGCATTAGCATTAACAACAACTTGGTGGTTGTAGTTAAGTTTATTAATGCAATAAACTCTCGAAAGACTTCGGTAAATACTGGCAATTAAAACCAGGAATATACATATTCCAACAAAACCTGTTTCACCTAAAACCTGAAACCAGGTGCTATGTACTGCATGATTCTTGCCATCCCAATGAGGACTGTAAAAGTAATAATTTACAAAAAAGTTATCTACACCAACGCCTGTTAAGGGGTTCGACAGCGCCATATTAATTGCCGCTTGCCACGCGTATATTCGACCCATTGCAGATTCATCAACCCCATCTTCTGCAGCTCCACCGCTTTGCCTGTCGCTTATACCAGCAAAAACCATCATAGCTAACATCGCAACACCTGCACACATTGCAACAACGACAGGATTTTTTACTTTTTGATATAAAAAGAAGCTTAAGATAGCCGCAATTCCTAATACCCCACCGCGACTTTGCGTAGCAATAACACCAGAAATAGTAAAAATTAAACCGATTGCTGCAAATATTCGACGGTATTTATTAACTTGTGAATTGAATAACTCAGCGGCTAAAAAAGAAACCGGAAACATTAACACTAAAGATAAATCGTTTGGATCACCCAGTTGTGAGCGATACTCACGAGAAATAGTCACCCGAGTACCTTCAATTAGACCAATGCCATTAATTTTGTTGTTTAAAGCAACCAATGCAACAGCAACACCAGAGATCATGATCCCCATGCGAACAAAACTAAAATGAGAGAACCGTGTTAGCCACCAGCTGATAGCAAACACCATAATAAATACCTTAACCAGTACCCCTATCCAATACTCTATTGCCAGCCCTTTGTTTGTTGCACTAAACACACACACCGTAAGCCAAGCAAACCAAATAACAAAAATCAGATGTGTTGAGCTCCAATGTGGCTTTAAGGTTTTTGAAATAAACAAATGCCATGTAATTCCTAACAGCGAGGCGAGCGCCAACATTTTAGGTATTTTGAGGGGCATTAAAAAAACAAAGGCTTCGTGTAATCTAAAATAACTAAATAGAATAAAAAAATAATAAATACAGTACTTATCTTAACCGCTAAGTATCCTGCAAATGGCAGCAGTAATAATGCAAATGCAGCAATAGGACCAAATAAAATATACAGCACAAGCGTTAGCGCTGTAATAAGCATCCCATTTATAATTAAACAATGTTTTTTATACCAATTAATCATGCACTCTGCCCTTCAATATGTGATGAATGACATTGCTAATTATTTGATTATATTTATGACAAAGGATCATTAAAAAACAGATAAATGTGATGAGTTGGCAGATTACATATTGTGGAAAGTCAAAAGCACTCATCATATAAATGACTAAAAAACATCCCCAGCTCGGCATAAGGTTTTTTACACTAAACGACAAATATTCAAGCTTTTGACTTATAACAAAAAAAGTATTGCTTTTAATAACTGGGCTGCCATTAAAGCAATAACAGCACCCAGTACAGCTAATTCAGCCACCAAAAAGAAAAGCAGTATCAGTGCTGTTAAAGCACTAATAACATTCACTACAGTGACAAAAAAACCGTTGAATTTGGTATAACAACCAATATTTAATAAATCACTGTGGTGCCTTAGTACTACAATCACAATTAAACTCGGTAACAGCCATATATTTAATTGATAGCTATCGGGTAATACTACGGCTAAAAGATGAGGCGCCACTATCGTCATAGACGCACAAAGTAATATGCCAATATCCAAACTAAGTTCGCATAAAAACACATAACGAGTACGATCTTGTGCTAATTCATTAAAACGACGAGAAAACCACCACATTCTAATCGGTTCAAAAGTAAACGACGCCATTAATGCAAACTGCACTGCAACGTAGTATTGAGCTAGTTTTTCTTTACCTACACTTGCTACAATAAACCAGTTTTCAGCACCGTTATTTGCGTATACAAACAATGAAGAGATAATAATGCTTAATAAGAACAGACTATTTTTATAGCTAATATTCCAAGGAATATATTTAAAGCCGATGCTAATCTGCTGAAAAACAACCGATAATGCTATAAATAATACACAAGCACTCGATACAACACCCGACACCATCACACCGGTTACCCCATAGCCTAAATAAAGCAATACAAGCGTACACACAGTTTGAACAATGCCCTGTAGTATAGCTAAAATACAAAACTGCTTAGCCATCTCGTAGTATCTAAAGTAACAAAATAAAATTGAAAGCAGCGATGATAGTGCTAAATTAACAGCCAACAGTTTTATATCTATCAAAGTTAATGAAACAGGCAGTAACGCGCTAAACGGCTCTACAAAGTAAACACATACACACACAAAGATACTGCTGAATAAACCACATAAAATAAATGCATCTCTAAATAATGCTCGCTTTTTTTGAGGGTTGTTTATTTGTTGCTTAAAAAGTAATTCCGGTAAGCCTAAACATAAAAGTAACGACATAACCGCTGATATTGACACTAAAAAAGTTAGCTCACCAAACTCAGTTTGACTCAAAATACGTGTAGAAATAGGTAATAAAGCAAACCCCAGCACTTTAAGTGATAAGGTAGATAAACCAAAATATGCAATTTGCTTAATTCCATTCATAGTTTCACCTACACAGTTTGAATCCAGTTAGATAGCTTTTTAGCTTGCGAATTTGCATCAAACTTTTTAGTCACTAATTTTTTAGCATTTAGTCCTTTTGCGTATCTTTCATACGGGCTAAGGTCACAAAATTCAGTTAAAATTCTTTCGAGACCGCCAATACTAGAAGGCTCACATTTAAACCCAACGGAGTCATTAACAATTTCTTTTGCTCCCATCAGTTCTGTCGTTATTACAGGAATGCCACTGGCCATCGCCTCTTTTAAAACCACAGGTCCGGTATCGCGGTCACCATTACTAGACACACAAAAAGGAGCCACTAAGGCAGAGTAATCACTGGTGTTTTTTGCTAGCCATGTGGGGCTTTTTGCACCTAAAAACTTAACTTCAGTAACAATATTAAGTTCTTCACATAAATAAATTAGATCATTTAATAAAGGCCCTTCCCCTACAATATCTAGCGAAATAGAGTATTTTTTATTTAACTTTTTTATTGCTGGTAATAGAAATTGCAGACCTTTTTTTCAACTAATCGCCCTACAAATAAGAGCTTTACTGACTCATTTAGACGACTTGGTTTGGCGTTAAACATACTTAAATCGATACCACAGTGCAGTAATTGAACCTTACCTGCGCTGTAATTATTTAGCTTTATCTGCATGTCTTTACATACCGCAACTGAGAAATCACACAGTGATAATTTAAGTTTTAAATCAGAATCGTTCACGTAAACATCGTGACCGTGCCCTATTGAGGACACGCTAACACCTGCAATTTTGCTGGCAACTATTGAATATGTGAGCGGGGCATGCATGAAATGGCAATGGATATGAGAGATTTTACGAGAATGAATTATCTCAGCAATATTCAGTCCATAACCCATTAGCGATACAAGAGAGATAGCGCTAAATTTACTGGCCAATATACTACTTTTAAGTGCCATAACAGGGTGTTGTAATGCAAAACTGATAGCAGACTGAGTCGATTTTTTTATTACAATAATACGAACGCTATTATCTAAATTGATGCACTCATTCAAGTTTTCGAACGTAAGCACACTTACTTTATGTCCTGCTTTAACTAAAGCATTGATTTCAGTAACGACAAACGTTTCTGATGGAATGTGAAAGCTGGGGACAACAATACCAATATGTTTCATTTTAAAAACTCCAGATAAACTTAATGTTACTTCGCAAGAACTATGCCCTGCAAAAAACGGCTTAAATGAGCATTAAAAAATCAATATGCGAAGATAAATCGCAATATGCAAACCATTAAACAAAAAATAGCTCCGAAGCGTATTAAAATCGTTGGCGCTTATCTTGCGTAGTCTAACTACCTGAGAAAATGAAGGTTACTTAATATGAGCATTGAAGTAAGCGTTATTATTCCTAATTACAACTGTAAACCCTATTTAGCAAAGGCAATATCAAGCATTGTTAGACAAGAGAATATTAGCTACGAAATACTCGTCGTCGATGATGGTTCAACTGACGGCAGTGTCGAATGGTTAGAAAATCTTCAAAAAACACTGCCTGAAATTAGAGTCATTGCACAACCAAATACAGGGGTTGTAAAAGCGAGAAACAGAGCAATATCTGAGGCTAAAGGCGATTACATTGCCTTTTTAGACGCCGATGATTACTGGACAGACGACAAGTTATCAAATCAAATTAACTATATGAAACAAAATAGTGACTGTGTTTTAAGTTTTACTAATTACATGCATGTAAATGAAAAATATGAACCAATTATTGATTGTTTCTCTTATTGGCCGGAGTTCTCAAAATTTATAGATAAAAATAGCACAGGGTATCAAAACCTTAAATCACCTATGGACTTACTCCTATTTGCTAATGTGATAGGCACGTCTTCTGTGGTGGTAAAAAAATCAGCTATCAGCTTCGTTGGAAAGTTTGATACTTCACTCAATAGCGCAAGTGATTGGGATTGTTGGTTAAAATTAGCTCGAATTGGTGATGTTGCATTTTCACTTCAAACATCAATGGGCTATTTAATGAGGGCAGGCTCAATCACAGCAAATAGAAAAAATAGACTTAATGCAATGAAAGTAATCATTTCTCGATGCAAAAACGATACTGGATTTGATACAAAGCTTAAAGCTAAAGCGAGAATGTTAGAGTGTTATGGTGAGTACTACAGGGAAATCGGGCTCAAATTTAAAGCCTTACGTATTACAGCGGCTGCTTTTATGTTATTTCCTCACAAACGAAATTTTCAGCACCTATTACATGATATAAAACAGACGATTAAGCCATCGTGAGCAATTTTTATATACCAAAGCCCATTAAATAGCTTACGCAAACCGACTTTTAAAGGCTCAGCATAAAATCCTGAGCCTTTAAGGTTAATCAATAATTAAATCATAACTAAGCATTCTATGATCACTGCCTTTAAAGTCACTCGCTGTTAATCTTTGCAAATTAATGCCTTCACTCATTATACAATGATCTATGGCTAAGCCTGTAAAAATAGATCGCCCACGTTCAAAAGGCATAAAGCTCACATACCGCTCACTTTCTCCGTAACACGTTTTACTATCATCCCAATTAAAGTATTGAGACCAAGGGACAATATTTAAGTCACCAGCGATTACCCAAACGCCCTTTTCATTATGTGCTGCCGTGTTTAGTGCTGCTAATAACGTATTTCTATTTTGCCAATGTTGTCTTGACCGTGGGGAAGGAGGATGAGCTACAAAAACCGTGACAATGCGATCTATAAATAAAAACTTCAATTTAATGTAACCTAATCTATCAGCATCCAGTTTAACTTGATGCTTATACACCATAGGTATTCGTGATAAAACAACTATGCCATAGGGAATTCCTTCTATCTCTTCATAGCCAAACATATCAGTTGTACTTAAAAATTGGTTCAGTAAATTACGATTTTTGTCGCTGAATTCTTGTAAAATCAACACATCCCATTTTTTTTGCAACAACGTTGCTAAATGAGTTTCTATATATTTATTACTATAGTTTAAGTTTATTTGCTTAACAGATAATACCGGCCCACTGTAGGATGTTGAGCTAGATAGATTAAATAACACAGGGGTAACCCCTACAATACACACAAGTAGTAATGCGGCTCCTAATTTAAATAGTTTGAGGGTAATTAATAGCAGCGCACACACTAACGCAGCTGACAATAATTGTAAGCGCAGAGACACAAACACATCTGCATAAAAATGCTCTAAAGGATTATACGCAAGTGCAATAAATAACAATGCGGCTAACAAAAGAATAATCCGCAAAAAATCGTTGCGGATTATTAATACCTAAGGCTCTAAACATAAATTTTTGACCCCGTGAGTGAAAACTTTCAAAGGTTATCGCATTATAAATAACTGTTGTTGTTCGCCTGAATTATATTCCCATGAATATAAAAGTGGCTGAGTAGAGCTATCGTAAAACCAAATTTCGGCTATTAACTCAATATCTTCGCGACTCAGTGTAAGCTGTTTTTCAAGCATACTATTGACCAATGGCCCTCTATAAACGCAGTTATTATAATCTGCCCGCTGTGCTGATATTTTCTTTTGGCATACATTTAAATACGCTCTAACCTCTCCCAGTCCAAGATCAACATCAAGATTAAGTGAGTATTTAGTGGAAAGGTTAAATTGTTCATCAATTTGTAAAGCTGCTATTCCTGCAGGTTCATTTGAACTTTCCAAAGGTAGAGATACCGCTGCCTCAGGAGCTTTTGATTCTTCTGAACCCGAGCCGCCACATGCAATTAAACCTAGTGATAACATTGAAATTATAATAGCGTTATTCATTATTGATCCCCTTTTACAACATTATTAATACTGTAATCATTAAACCATTTTGTTTTTTGCGCACCCGATGACTCTGCAAATTCGGCAAAGCTGCCATAGGCATCAGTTATATCAACACCCTCAAGTGGATGGAGCCATTGCATACCAACTTCCATTGCCCAAGGTAAGCCACTTTCACTAAGGAAATACAAACCTTTACTTTGATCGCTCACATCATCAGAGCCAACATAGTTATAAAATGAGGAGTCAAACGCTTCAGTCGGCGTTTGATTTTTGATATGCACTTCCCAGCTTCTGGATTCTTTTCCTACCAAAAAGTCTCCATGATAAAAACCATCTGTTGCAAAAATAAAGGGGTCAAGAAGTGTACCTGGAGAGGCTGTGATTGCTTTTGGTAATTTTAATGGAATGGTCATGCTAAATGTGACTTTAACGTTATCATCACAGTTATTTTCTGTTCTAAAGTATTCACAACCGGACTGTTTAGAAACGTACTCCCACGTATCTTGCATAAAAATTAGAATAGCTTCATCGCGGTTTTCTTCTAAATAACGGCCATTTTGCAATTGCCCATCAATAACCAAAGAAATAGCACTCTCATCAACTTCATTTCTTAAAATTGAGAGTGGATTACCATTTACCGTTTCCTTTAGCCTCACAGCAAAGCCATTATGATAGGTCGCACCAATACCTATAAGTTGACCATCTATTTTGTAGCCAACTACACTGCTCCCTTCTATTAGCTGAGTCGTTCTGTAATTTAGTACGACATCATTAAAATCGTAATCACCTGCAAACGGCCATTTATCTTCGTAAGCAAGCGTTACCCAATCACTCTCACCTGGATACACTGCACTGGCAAATGTAGTTACTTCGTAATCTTCAACTTCGCCGCCAAGTACTCCCCCTGTTGCGGTGATAAGCGAGGCTTCGGTACCATCAGTTACTCTAAATCGAGCCCATGTTTGGCCTGATTTTGTATTACTAGGAACACTGACCAGAATACTGTTATCACCCTCATTAAGCTGAAGTTTGGTGACCGTTCGTTCATCTTCACTAAATGCTCCGTTTTGATCCCAATCAAACCATGCATATAAAAAGCTAGTCGCTGATGCCCTAACTATGATTTGGCTATCTTGACCTGCAGATATTGCAGTTACAAAACTAACCCCATCATCCGATCCATCAATCGGAAAATTAACTAAATCAGCTTCTGTATTTATATTTTCGCCATCAACAGAATCTCCTAGATAAATTAACTCACTGCCAGTGCTATTAGGATCAAACAGATGCCTAGCGCCACTTTTTTCAAGACTCGTGTTATACGGTGCTGGTGCATCACCAAAGTCAATTGAGCTATCGGTGACTTTAACCTCAGCTATGGCACAACGTGCCCCATCGTTTTGGCTTGATTTAGGGCCTGATGTAAATACGTTAGCAACCGGCGTATAGTCAACAACTGGGCTAATGCTTAAATCAACCTTATGAATTTTACCGCTTTTGTTATTACTGAAATAAAATTGCCCATTAATATCAAAGTATGCAGCTCCAAAAGCCCCAGTATCATCACCAATGTCTACTTGAGTAATAAATCGAGCGGTATTAGCTGCTATGTCTATTTCATGCAAGTCACCATTAGATTCTACAGCGTATAATAAATTACTCTTTGGGTGAAAAGCGAAATCAAATATACCTAGCTTCCATGTATCTGAATCAGGTTGAAGTGTGGCCGTAATAGAGGCATCTAAATCACCATCTAGGTTGATAGAATAAAGACCAAAATTTGGAGTATAAACATAATATGAAGCGCTCTGAGTTCCTTCATCTTCAATGACTTGAATATCACCAACGTAAAAATTTGTTGCAGGAAGACCAACAACATCTAAGCGTTTCATTTCAAAATCATCACCGATTTGCACAACACTACTTGGTAATTGCTTACTAAACCCGTATAAATATTGATCTTTATAATTAAAGCCTATTGCGTTAACACTTTCATTATTAGCCTCATTTGCAAATGTCAGCTCTGTCGTTAAAACGGTAGGTTTAGCAGACACTAAATCTATTCCATACAGTTGTGCTTTTGAGTTTTGCATTAAAAAAGCCTGACTTGGACATTCATCAAATGGCTGACTTAAAACAGCACACGGAACTAGTGATAAAAGTGCTGTGGATAATTGGGTTAATTTCATAATTAGTTGCCCTTATTTATTAAGTAAATAAATCAGTGCAGACTTCATTCCAAAATTTAGTACATTGAATTCTTTATAAAAAAATAAAATAGAGCGATTTCTATGCATGTTGCAACTCTATAAATTTGCATTATGCGAATTAATACCGTGTTTATAAAATAGATATGACGGAAAAAGTTCTAAGTATGAGAGGTGTTAAAATTATTAGTATCGCAAATAAACCAGCTAGCTTATGAACTCTATAAATACCAAGATATTAACTTTTTATCTAACCATAGGTGCTTTTTAAAATTAAAATGCCCTTAGGTAATCTATCTTCCTTGTTTGTCAGCGCTTTATCTGTAAGCTTTATTAGGTGTGCGAGAATCACTGTTATTTAAATAAAATATTCCCTTATACTTTGGGAAACTAACTCATTAGGTTATTTACATGTTTGATCACGTAAAAAGAGATTGGCTCTCTAATGTTCGTGGCGATGTGCTTGCTGGTATTGTTGTGGCGCTTGCCCTAATACCTGAAGCGATTGCCTTTTCTATTATTGCCGGTGTTGATCCAAAAGTAGGTTTATACGCCTCATTTTGTATCGCCGTTATTATTGCCTTTGTAGGCGGACGTCCTGGCATGATATCGGCGGCCACCGGTGCAATGGCACTGTTAATGGTGACGCTAGTTAAAGATCATGGTTTGGAATACTTACTGGTTGCTACCTTACTCACTGGTGTACTACAAATATTTGCAGGCTTTTTAAAGCTCGGTGAATTAATGCGCTTTGTATCGCGCTCTGTTGTAACAGGGTTTGTAAACGCGCTGGCGATTTTAATATTTATGGCGCAGTTACCTGAGCTGACTAATGTTACTTGGCATGTTTATGCGATGACCGCAGCGGGCTTAGGTATTATTTACTTATTCCCATATATTCCAACTATTGGCAAAATACTTCCCTCTCCTTTAGTGTGTATTGTTGTTATTACACTGGTTTCAATATTTTTGGGTCTTGATATAAGAACCGTTGGCGACATGGGCGAACTACCAGACACTCTACCTATATTCTTATGGCCCGATGTACCGCTAACACTCGAAACACTGCAAATTGTTTTACCGTATTCAATTGGTCTTGCTGTTGTGGGCTTACTTGAGTCAATGATGACCGCCACTATTGTTGATGACTTAACTGATACAACGAGCGATCGTAATAAAGAATGTAAAGGCCAAGGTATTGCTAATATTGGCGCAGGCTTATTTGGTGGTATGGCGGGTTGCGCTATGATTGGGCAATCAATTATTAACGTTAAATCGGGTGGTCGCGGCAGGCTTTCTACCTTTATTGCAGGCACATTTTTAATCATTATGGTGGTGTTTTTAGATGAGTGGCTGCAGTTAATTCCTATGGCAGCCTTAGTTGCCGTAATGATTATGGTATCGATTGGTACATTCTCTTGGACCTCTGTTAAGGATTTAAAAAAGAACCCGCTTTCATCAAATGTAGTGATGATTTCCACCGTTATTGTGGTTGTTGCCACGCATAATCTAGCCATTGGCGTTTTAGTAGGCGTGTTGTTAGCTACGCTGTTTTTTGCTAATAAAATTGGTCGCTTCATGGTGGTTAAAGCTAACCATGATGAAAGCAACGATAAAATAACCTATGAAGTCGTTGGCCAAGTGTTTTTTGCCTCAGCTGAGCAATTTATTGCATCGTTCGATTTTAAAAATGCGGTTTCTAACGTGGTCATTGATTTAACCCATGCACATTTTTGGGATATAACTGGTGTATCGTCACTCGACAAGGTGGTTATTAAATTTAGGCGTGAAGGCGCAACGGTTAATATTATTGGTATGAATAGCGCAACCGAAACTGTAATTGATAAATTTGGTGTGCATAACAACCCTGAAGAAGTCGAAAAACTACTTGGCGGACATTAAGGAGAATGCAATGACTAAAATAATTACCTATGTAGATGGCTCAGCCATTACTAAAAATGTAACCGATGCTGCTATTTGGGCTTCAAAAAAGCTAAATAAACCAATTAGCTTTGTGCATACAATTGAAAAAACGCAGCGAACAAATGTTGGTGACTACTCTGGTAGTATTGGGCTTGGTGCACAGTCAACACTTCTTGATGAAATGACTAAGCTTGACGAACAACGCTGCAAAGTAAGTTTAAAAATGGCTGACGAATTATTAAATTCAGTAAGTGAGCATGCTAAATCGGCAGGTGTTACTAATTTTGAACTAATTAAGCGCCACGGTGATTTGCTCGATACCGTTATAGACTTACAAGACGATACACGCCTTATTGTTATTGGCCAAAATGGTGCTGGACATAGTAATAGCTTAGCGGTACTTGGCTCGCATATAGAAACCCTAATACGTAATGCAACACAACCTATTTTGCTTATTCCTGAAACATTTAAACAACCTAAATCATTTATGATTGCGTATGACGGCCGCGAAACAGCCGACAAAGCGCTACAACAAGTGATTGATGGCGGCTTGTTACATGGTTTGCATTGTCATTTAGTGAGTATTAAAAACAACGAAAAAGACCTTGAAGAAAAATTTGTTAATGCACAGCACAAGCTTATCAGTATGGACTTTGAAGTGTCGGCAAGCTTTTTAGAGGGCAATATTTTTGACTCGTTAATGCAATATAAAGAGCAAAATAATGTAGAGTTAATTGTAATGGGTGCGTTTGGGCACTCTAAATTAAGGCAGTTTTTTGTGGGCAGTAACACCATTAAAATGCTCGAGAACAGCGATGTGCCTGTGGTTATTTTAAAATAATATTTTAATATTCCATTCTAAAAAGCCTAAAATCACTTAACTGATTTTAGGCGTTTTTGTTTTTAGCTTGGTTTGACTTTTAGTTTTAAAGTAAGCTTTATTTTTTAGCTTCAAACTTTTCAAATAAAAACTGAATAAACGACGTAACCTTTTGAGCCACAAACTTTCTATGCGGGTAAATAGCAAATAAACCAAACTCAAAGGTTTTATAGTCCCGCATAACCTGTACAAGCTTACCCGATGCAATATCGTCTCTCACCACTATTTCAGGGATTAAGCCAATACCGCCACCCGCTACAACCACCTCTTTTACTGCTTGAGGATTATTAACCGAAACACGCGAGTTTACGCTTGCCGTTAATGCCTCACCAGTAGGTGAAACAAGTGGCCAATGGCGACCTATTTTAAAGTTGCTATCAATCACTGTGGCGTGTTGTTCAAGCTCATCAACACTCGCTGGTGCGCCAAAGCGCTGAATATATTTGGCTGATGCACATAAAATTAAAGGGTAACTGGTAATTTGCCTCGCGATTAAATTAGAGTCAGACACACTGCCAATTCTTATTGCTAAATCAACCCCCTCTTCTAACAAATCAATTGTTTTGTCTGAAAGCACTAAATCAATACTTAAATCGGGGTATCGGCTCAGTAACTCAGGCATTAACGGCGCAAGGTTTGATTCACCAAACGACACCGGCGCACTCACCCTAAGTTTGCCGCTGGCAAGTGCTGTTTGACCCGATAAGTTATCGAGCATTTCACTATAGCTTTCAATTACAGGTACTACGCTTGTGTAATAACTTTGCCCCGCTTCGGTAATCGAAATTCTGCGCGTGGAGCGGTTAAATAATCTAACCCCTAAGTCTTGCTCTACAATGCCCACGTATTTACTAACCAGCGCCTTTGAAAGCCCTAGTCTGTCGCCTGCGGCTGTAAAAGAGCCTGTTTCAACAACCGCTATGATTGTTTTAATGCCAATAATAGTATCCATGATTGTCAATATAGCATTGACATTTATTCCTTACTAGCTCGGTTTTTCAAAACTGATAATAGTGAAAGAATAGCGTTATTAAAAATCACTATTCAAAATTAAAAACAGGACAACCCATGAGCAATCTAACGCTATACCGTTTTACTTTATCTGGTCATTCACATCGTGCAGAGTTATTTACATCGCTTTTAAAGCTTGATGTAAATATGGTTGATGTTGCATTGCAAAACGGCGCACAAAAGCACGCTGACTTTCTAAAAATGAATATTTTTGGGCAAGTACCGGTACTAAAACATAACGACGACATTATTAACGATTCAAACGCTATTTTACTGTACTTGGCACAAAAATTTGATGCTAACAGAACCTGGTACCCTGAAGATGTAACTGTTCAAGCGCACATTCAGCGCTGGTTGAGTGTTGCTGCAGGGCTTGTGGCTTCAGGTCCGTGTGCAGCTCGTTTAGTCACTGTATTTGGCGCAGAGCTTGATCATCATAACGCGATAAATATTGCCCATACATTATTTAAAACAATGGATGCGTATTTACAAAATCGCGAGTACTTAGTAGGCACTCAGCCAACTATTGCCGACATTGCCAACTTTTCGTACATAGCGCACGCACCAGAGGGCGGCGTATCACTTGAGCAATATACCAATATTTTAAGATGGCTAAACAACGTTCGTAAACTTGATGGCTTTATAGCAATGCCTGAAACAAAAGCAGGTTTACTCGCTTAGTTTTTCAAGTTTTTAATACTGTTTTAAAAGAGGCTATTGAGCCTCTTTTCTGCGTTTGTTTAAGTCAAGCTTTAAAGTTAGTAGATATAGTGATATTTCGCTTAACTGAAAACAATCAGCAGATACTTCATAAGCCCAATATGATAACTAGCTTAGAAACCTAGTTGATATATATTCACATATTTAAGACAATAGACTAGAACAGTACTTTTATCCGCTCTACCTAATTATGAGTCTATAAAAACTTTGCGATAGTGATATGTTAAATAATTTACTAAGCTTGGACAAAACATAAGGATAAGCGTGACATAAAACGGAACGCGCAATTTACGCACTATTAAGTTATTAATATTCAAGGAAGGGTATGTATACATGCTAGAAATCTTTAAGTTTTTTAATCAAGGTTGGGTTGGCTCATTAATAGGAGTGGTCGGCATCATTCTTGGTATAGTTGGTATTTTTTCTTATAGAATTTCTAAAAGCATAGCTAAGCCTTCGTACCAAAAATCCTCATTGAGGCTAATTGGAAGAAATGAGGATAACTTACCCAAAGCTGTAAAGGTGACCTATAAGGGGAATGAAGTAGACAGACTTACAAAAACAACATTAACGATTTGGAATAACGGCACCGAAATACTTGATGGTAACGATGTAGTTAAATCTGATCCTCTATTCATTTCCTTTAATGCTAATGACAAAATTTTAAGTCACAAAATCCTTAAAAAAACGAAGGATGCTAACGCATTTGTTTTAGAAGCCTTTGAAAACTCCACTAACAAACTTTATTTTAAATTTGAATATTTAGATCCAAACGATGGTGTTGTTATTGAGTTGCTTCATGATAGTGAAGAAAGGTATCCAAATTTTAACGGTACAATTAAGGGACTGCCTTCAGGCTTTGTTGATCAGGGCAAAGTTCTTCAGAAAAAAGAAATAATTTTAAAGGCCCATTAAAAATATTATTAAATAGACCAAAAATTATTACTGTGACTGCTCTTTTTATCGGATTATCAATGCTCACATTCGGTCTATTACCTCAAGAAGCTAGAGACTTCATCGTTGACTTTTTGTCTAAAGGATCGACTCAAAAGTCTATTAATCAACAACCAATATTTTTTATAGCTCTTGGAGTCTTTTACTCTTCAATGCCTGCTTTAATGCTTTGGGCGCGTAGAAAAAAGTATCCGAAACAACTGGACGTTACAGAACTTGAACCCTAATAATCAAACCTGACTATCAAAATTAAACAACTACAGCTCTATATCAAGTTCATCAACGCCTTTGGCGGGTACGGCGCAGCAAATTAGCGCCTGCCCTGTCTCTACTGGGTAACTTACGGTATTGCGATAAACCACAGCGCCTGCGTTTATTTTTACAGCGCAACTGCCGCAGCTGCCGTTTCGACAGCCAAACTCAGGTTCTAAACCATGAGATTCGGCTACATTAAGTATAGTGTTATCGCCTTTATTCCAGCGCTGTTCAAAGCCCGATTTACTGAATTTAATTACAGTGTTGTCTGCTTCTTCAACGCTCATCTCTTTGCTTTTATTAGGCGCTTCGTTTGTGTTAAGTACTTTGCGCTTAATACTGGAGGGTCCAAATGCTTCCGCAAATATATTTTTATCCTGCACACCGAGTAATAACAGCTCGTTATATACTTGCTGCATAAACGCAGCAGGTCCGCATAAAAAGAACTCGTAATCATCAAGCGGTAAATAGTATCTAAACACATCCGCATTTATGCGCCCTTTTAAATCAAAGCCCTCGTCTTTTAAATTAAAGCTCTCATCTTTTAAATTAAAACCATTGCCTTGTTTTTCATTAGGCTCAGGCTGAGATAAAAGTGAGTAGTAATCAATTGCCCCGCCACTCGTATCTGCAAGCATTTTTAGCTCGTTATAAAACGCACGCTGTTGGGCATTTTTAGCACTGTGAAAAATATGCAAAGGGCGTGTATAGCGGGTTCTTAACCCTTCATTGGTAATGTGTTTAGCCATTGAGATCATAGGTGTAATACCTATTCCACCACCAATGAGTACCGCAGGTTTGGCACTGGTGGGGTCAATAAAAAACTTCCCTTGTGGGTATTTAGCTAAAATAACGTCGCCTACATTTACGTTATTATGAAAGTAGTTAGACACTTCGCCTCTGAGTTCTTTTTTAATAGATAACCGATAAAATAGTTCATGAGGGCTTGATGACACGGTGTAGGTTCTAATAACAGGTTTGCTATTACTGTTATTGCTACTATTTTTACATGGTATTTGTACAGTTAAATGCTGCCCAGCTTTAAACGGTAACAAGGTTGTATTGTTATGCCCTTCTAAATAAAAGGAGGTAATTACATTACTTTCTTTAATTATTTTGGTTACTTTTAAAGGCTGCCAAGTATGTTTTAGTTTTTCGGCTTGTTTGTTTTTATCAGCCTCAAGCCACGTGCCCGTCATTTTAGTGTTAGGGGAATAAGCATCAAATTTAGCACTAAACGGGAGTAAGTTTTTAAGCCACATTCCTTTAGTGAGGGTAAATTTCCAGCCTCGGTCTGCACCAATAAAGCCCTCTAACTCTGGGTGCCCGTCCCATAAAATTTCAACACTGCCGGTAAGCATTAATACATTACCCGTGTCAAAATCAGGAAATAACAAACCTGCTTTTGGGTTTAATAAAAAGTTACCCAAGGTATTAAAAAAATTATTACCTGCGTAATCAGGAATCGTTAATGTGTTGCCCTCTCGCTTTACAAAGCCCGGCATTCCACCACGGTGAGAAACATCAACACCTTCAATTTTTGGATTGTTTTTGGCTGTTATAAAACTCGATACAAAAAACGTATCGGTGGTGTCAATTAACGCACTAGCTGCGTTATCAAGTGTATTAAATTCAACTTTTTGTACCGCATTACTTTTAAGTAAAGGATCTCTATTAAACGTTAAGTCGCGCGTTTGAATATACTGTGGGCAATTTCCAAAGGATTGATCAACATTAAAACTCACTTTATTATCACTAATTACCTCACCTACGCGCACATTTAAACGATTACGCCTACGCGTGCTTAGCTCAATGCCTAATAAACCAATTGGCGAGCCGACAATATTTAACGTGTTATGTAAGGGGTCGTTTTTATCAACCGCGTGCTTCATTAATAACGACGTAGGAGTTGGGGTGCTTAAAAAGCCTGACTGTCCTGAAACAATAGATACCCACGGATTAGCATTTTCATCAACACTGCCTGCAACCACAAATGGTAACTGCTCAAAAAAGGCTTGATGCTGCTCTGGCATAAATGAGCGCACAGCACGTTTGCCAAATGTTGCCATTATTTCTCGTTTACCGAGTTTGTCTTGTATTGCCAGCTCGCCTTCGTGAAAAGGTGAAGCATCTATTGAGTTAGTGTTAGTCATTTTGATCGTAATTCGTGTGCGTATTTTATGGGTTAAATTTAACTCAATACACACTCAGTGATAATGAGTGTTTTATTGACTGATAATGCACAAAACAATGACAATACTTGCACCCTCTTAGTGCTAGGCGCGCACCAACATATAACAAAACGAGTTTTATCATTACTCTAAAAACACATTAAATACTACTTAAACAATAACTTAAAAAACTGGCTGTATTTTTGCAAACATTCTATTAACAAGCCCGTTTTACTTACGGCAAAAATTTAGGTTGTGAGCACAATAGATATTAGCAACCACCGGCAAAGAAGCCCGCACACAGTTATGCATAATGCGTATTTGTGGCGGGCTTTTTTGTTAATTGTATTTAAACCGTCACTTTAAGGAATGCCCTATGCAAACCTCGCAAAAAATACTCATTATTGGTAATGGTATGGTCGGACACCACTTTGTTGAGCAAATGCGCCAAAGCGATGCCAACGCAGACATTACTGTACTTTGCGGAGAAGCAAATCTTGCATACGATCGCGTGTACTTATCAAGTGTATTTGATGGCAAAACAGCTGCCGATTTAGCACTTACCACTCACGACAACTACAAACAGCTTAATATTAATGTGCATACCAGCCATTGGGTTGAAGGCATTGATAGATCAGCAAAAATAGTGACCACATTAACCGGTGAGCAATACCCGTACGACAAACTTATACTTGCAACAGGTTCGTTTCCGTTTGTGCCGCCTATAAAAGGTAACGACCAACCTCATTGTTTGGTGTATCGCACATTAGAAGATTTAGAACAAATAAAAGCCAGTGCCGCTGTAAGTAAAAGCGGTGTTGTTATTGGTGGTGGTTTGCTGGGACTTGAAGCCGCAAACGCCATTAAGCAACTAGGGCTTGATACCCACGTAGTTGAATTTGCGCCACAACTTATGGCTGTACAGCTTGATGGACAAGGCGGTACGCTACTAAAAAATAAAATAGAAAAACTCGGCGTAACGGTACACACATCAAAAGCAACCAGTGAAATAGTAAAAGGCGAAACGAGCCGCTTTAGATTAAACTTTTCGGATGAGACATTTTTAGAAACAGATCTGATTTTGTTCTCTGCCGGTATTCGCCCGTATGATCAGCTAGGTAAAATTGCTGATTTAGAACTCGGTGAACGCGGCGGTATTATTATTAATAACCAATGCCAAACGTCAGATCCTGATATTTTAGCCATTGGTGAATGTGCCCTGTGGGACAAAAAACTATTTGGCTTAGTAGCACCGGGTTACAACATGGCGCGCGTTGCAGCGAGTCAATTAAGTGGCGGCGAGCTTGAGTTTTTAGGTGCTGATATGAGCACAAAACTTAAGTTATTAGGTGTAGAAGTAGGCTCAATTGGCGACGCTCATGCAAAAACGCCAGACTGTAAAGAACTTATATATCAAGACGCTATTCGCGGCTGCTATAAAAAAATTATACTAAGTGAAAAAGGCGATAAATTACTGGGCGCTGTACTCGTTGGCGATACCAGCGATTACGATACTTTATTGCAGTACATGCTTAACGACATGGACTTACCAGAAAACCCTGAGTGTTTAATTTTACCAGACAGCGGCGGCGCGCCGTCGTTATCGGGCAGTGCCCTACCCGATACCGCCACTATTTGTTCGTGTCACAATGTGAGTAAAGGCGACATTGTAGGTGCAATTGATGGCGGCTCATGCGATTTAGCCTCTGTAAAATCATGTACTAAAGCAGCAAGTGGCTGTGGTGGTTGTGCAGCGTTATTAAAATCTGTTGTTGATAACGAATTAGCAAGTCGCGGTGTTGAAGTAAACAACCATGTATGTGAGCACTTTGCATATTCACGCCAAGAACTACTGCACATGGTAAAAGTAGAAAGCATTAAAAACTTTGATGACTTACTAACTAAACACGGCAGTGGTCATGGCTGTGAAATATGTAAACCTGCCATTGGCTCTATTTTAGCCTCAACATGGAACGACTTTATTTTAGAACCCGCTCATGTTAGCTTACAAGACACTAACGATACGTACCTAGCAAATATGCAAAAAGATGGTTCGTACTCTGTAGTACCCCGTATTGCTGGCGGCGAAATTACCCCCGACAAACTCATTGTAATTGGACAAGTAGCAAAAGACTTTAACCTGTACTGCAAAGTCACTGGTGGTCAGCGTATTGATTTATTTGGTGCGCGCTTAGAAGAGCTTCCTGTTATTTGGGAGCGACTTATCGAAGCCGGATTTGAGACAGGTCATGCTTATGGTAAGTCTCTTAGAACCGTTAAATCGTGTGTGGGTAGTACGTGGTGTCGTTATGGTGTGCAAGATAGCGTTGGACACGCAATAGAAATAGAAAACCGCTACAAAGGGTTACGTGCGCCGCATAAATTTAAAATGGCGGTATCGGGTTGTACCCGCGAATGCGCCGAAGCACAAAGTAAAGATATTGGCATTATAGCCACCGAAAACGGCTGGAACTTATACGTGTGTGGTAATGGCGGTATGCGCCCTCGCCATGCTGATTTATTTGCGACCGATTTAGACACGCCAACACTTATTAAATACATTGACCGCGTAATTATGTTTTACATTAAAACGGCTGACAAATTACAGCGTACATCGGTATGGATGGAAAACCTTGAAGGCGGTTTAGACTACCTTAAAAGCGTAGTAATTGACGACAGCTTAGGCATTTGCGACGAGCTAGAAGCGCAAATGGAGTTAATTACACAAACCTATGCGTGTGAGTGGAAAAAAGCGATTGAAAGCCCTGATGCAGCCAAACGATTCCGCCAGTTTGTTAATAGCCCCGAAACCGACGATAACATTTTATTTGTACAAGAGCGTAACCAAATCCGCCCTGCTACAGAAGCCGAAAAGCGTGAGCAACGTAATACAAAAAACCGTATTCCAGTAATGGAAGTTGAAGAGGAGCAAGCTGATGTCTTGGCATAATATTGGAACAATCGACAACCTAGTGGCTAATAGCGGCGTATGCGCATTAGTTAATAATCAGCAAGTGGCTATTTTTTACATTCCACAAAATCCAACGGCTGTGTTTGCCATTAGCAACTACGACCCGATTGGCAAAGCCAATGTATTGTCGCGTGGTATTATTGGCTCAATCGACAATAAATTAGTTGTTGCATCGCCTTTATATAAGCAACACTTTTTGCCTAGAAACAGGCGAATGTTTAGAAGCACAAGCAATACACTTACCGGTTTTTAATGCAAAAATTGAAGACGGCAGTGTATTTATAAGCGCTGAACCAAAAGTTACAATAGCTGTGGCTTAGGGGAATAGTATGAGTGTATTGTCTTATTTTTCGGGTATTGAAAACGTGTGGCTAAATAAGCTCGTTACTAAGCTAACAAGCACCAATAGTCGCAGCGTCAAAAGCGGCAACGTTTACATAATTGGTGCCGGCCCAGGAGACGCAGAGCTAATTACGGTAAAAGCGCAGCGTTTAATTAATACCGCCGATGTTGTTTTGTACGATTGGTTAGTAAGCGATGATTTACTAAAAACACTACCTAAAAAAGCGCAGCGTGTATTTGTAGGTAAACGTGCTGGTAAACATTCGATGACCCAAGCTAATATTTGCGAACTACTGGTTAAATACGCGCAACAAGGCTTAAACGTAGTGCGTTTAAAAGGCGGTGATCCGAGTATATTTGCACGTATTAACGAAGAAGCCGATGCGCTTAGTAAGCATAATATTAATTTTGCTATTGTGCCGGGTGTAACAACGGCTTGTGCTACGTCCGCTTATACGGGAATTCCGCTAACAGCAAGGAACGTAGCGCGCAGTGTTACGTTTTTAACAGCGCAGTTTGCCGATCCTAATAAGCAACCTCATTGGCAAAATTACGCATTTGAGCAAGGCAATAACAACCCCACTTTAGTGGTTTATATGGGGCTTTCGCGCTTACAAACGCTAAGCAACGGTTTACAATCAGTGGGTTGGCCAAGTAATACACCCATTGCATTAATAGAGAATGCCACTACCACTAAGCAAAAGGTAATTACCAGTACGCTTGAATTGATAGTAAATGAGCATGCTAAACACGACCTTCAAGGCCCTACCCTAATTATGATTGGTGAAGTAATAAATCATAAAATGGCAATTAGTCCTGAGTTATTAAACAGTATCAATGTTAACGCATGATACAAAATGAATAATGCACTTTTCGCGCTTACTACCTCCCCAGGAGTAGGCGCTTTTTTTGTTTTTAATTTGGGTTCAAGTTGTGTGCAATAACATGTTTAAATGCACCAAATAAGTTAAAAGTAATGGCAATTTAAATTATAGAAATACAGTGACAAACAAAAATTATACTTTAAGTAATTGTATTAGCTTGATTTTAAATTCAATGATGAAATTTATTAATGATTGGAACAGTGGTTGCACTTTAAAAACAAAAAAGTGTGGAATAATACCAATGGCGACAAGTAATCCTCTCACAAAACAGTTTTTATTAGCGGCTAAATATCAAGAAATACACGCGCTAAAGCAATTACAAAACAGCTGTGCCTCGCTTACTAAATTAGGCGATTTTGTACATCAGTTACAAAAAGAGCGCGCAATGAGTAATATATTTTTGGCCTCAAATCGTGAACGATTCAAAACCCAGTTACAAGAACAAATCCCTTTAAGCAGCAGCGCACAAACTGCATTTTATGATTCTCTTAAACAAACATTTATAAAAGACAACGCCGATACTGGCCATACTCGGTTATTTAATTTAATTACCTATAGCCTGCAAACACTTGACGCATTGCCCGAATTACGCAATCAAATAGCACAACAAAACATTAGTGCAGTGCATGCTACGCAGTCGTTCACGCAGTTAATTGCTAGTTTACTCAATATTATTTTAGAGGCAGCTGATGGCGCAAGCGATCCTAAAATAACGCGTTTGTTAGTCGCATTTTTCAATTTTATGCAAGGTAAAGAGTACGCAGGACAAGAGCGCGCCTGTGGTGCACAAGCATTTGCAGCGAGTAAATTTACCACTGAGCAAAAACAACAACTCGCGCATTTTGTACAAGAACAAAACCACAGCTTTGACTTTTTTAATGAGTACGCCGATGCGCACCTTTTAAAATGCTTTGCCACATTAACAACACATCAGGTTAATAATCAGGTAGAGCAACTTAGAAGTTTACTGCAAAAACTCGATGACGAGAATGCTCAACCGCTCTCGCAACTAAGCGAAGTATGGTACGAAGTAACCACTACGCGCATAGATATAATGCACAAAATTGAACAAAATATAGCAGATCAATTAATTGATACCGCAGCAATGCAAATAGCCTGTGCTCAACGTAGTTTAAATACAAATAAGCAAGTACTTAACAATATGGCAGAGCAACACATAGCACCTACTTTTGGCCAATTAGCCATTAAGCAACCAGAGCCACAAGTAAACCAAAATATAGCGGCCGATAAGCTCAATAGTAATAAAACTATGTATGATTTAATTATCGAGCAAAGCCAGCATATTAAACAAATAAACCAAGCGTTACTTGACGCTAAAAAAGTTATTAGTGAGCAAAAGGTCATTCACCAAGCCAAGTACATACTTATTGAGCAGTTAAAGCTCACTGAAGAACAAGCCCATAAACAACTTCAAAAGCAAGCGATGAATTCACATAAAACGTTATACAGCGTAGCGCAAACAATTGTGGAACTGAGTGATTGAAGTAATAAATAATCTACTTTCTGGTTAATAAAATGGTCAATACTACAATTCAAAAATTTTACTTAGCCTGTATTGCAAGTAGCATTAGCTTTGTTCAATTTCCACTAAACCCAAATTTAGCCGTGTGATTAAACTTCATTAATTAAAGTTTAATTTTGCGAGCTTAACACGCCCTATTATACCTTTTCTGATTAAACTAATTATGACCAACTCCCTTAATTAAGTGAGCTACTTTGAGATAAGAAAACCTGATAGATAACAAGACAGAAATTTCGTTATTAGTAGTTCTCGACAGTTGCCTCTGCATCCATAGTCGTAAACCAGTAATTTTAACGCGGTTAGCGTCAGAGTTAATTCTCAAATTGATTAAGCATTATTGCGAACTGATATTAAACCGTATATTAAAATGCCTGTGTAATTGCTTTTAAAAACCTAAAACACGGTGTATTTAAATTAGGTAAGCTTTTAATTTAAAAAGTTAATTTATAAAAATAGATTATTTAAGCAAACTCATAATAATCAACTACAATAAGTTAATTACTTGTTACATAGCGTTTTAATGTGAGGGCATTTTATATTAAGGCCTGTTCATCTTTCGAGGTTGAATTTGCAGCAAGCTGTTTGGTATTTAAGCAAGTTAGAGCCTATGTAGTGTGGTTACTCCCCAAAAATAGGCGATAACGCAGAATAAATGCCAAATATGCGCTACCTAAGGGTGATTGACTCTTTGTTGCTCGGCTTTTACTTATTCTTACAGTGGTGTAAGCCATTAGAGTACGCAGGAGCAGGTGCCGAGCCCACTAGGTTACAAACCTCGCGCCACGATTAAACAGCTCTTAGATTGAACGAATTTCAATCATGAAAGTTCAACAGGTACTAGTTAAGTGATTAGATTGAAGGAAGTGTTAATGCCTAATGTAGGACGCTATATTGAGAATATATTACAAACAGATTCGAATTTTTTTGTTGATAACGACATTCAAAAAAACTTAGAGCACATTGTTGAACTAATCTTAAATGTTTTTGATGCTACGGCATGCTCTATTATTGCAAATTCACCACAGGGTCAAATTGAGTTGTACCAATATGGTTCGAAAATAGCCATAACCACAGAGGCGCTAAATAGTGAAGTATTTAATGAATCTATTATCGAGGGTAACTCAAAAAGCACTTCAAATACTCCCTTAAATGTAAACTCCAAAATACGCAGGGTTATATCACTCATTATTTTACCATCGAACTTAAAATTAGGCTGGTTGATATTTGAACGAAAAAGTGAATCCGCATTTACAGAAAAAGATAAAACGATATTAGCCACCATACAAAAAAATATTGTAAATCAATTGCTTCAACTTAACTTTATATTTAAAAAAGAAAAAGATGCTGAACTGCATTCAATGATTTCTGAGCTAAATAGAGATTTTGTTTTTATAAAGGACGAAAACTTTAAAATTGTATACGCAAATGATGCCTTCAAAAATAGTTATCCAAAAGAAATGCAAAACAAAATAATCGGCTTTACTACAATTGAACACTACGAAGAAGATGCGGCTAAAGCATTTTTAGCGCAAGACAAAATTGCTTTAAATTGCGGCATTAGTAAAACAGTCGAAAATTTAGCAATGCCTAATGGCATGCAAATTACTGTAGAAACTATAAAACAACGCTTTGAAGATAAGTCTGGTAAACATTATATTTTAGGTGTGTGCAGAAATATAGCTGAAAAAGAAAATTTAATATCTAAATTACAAAAAGCAAACAGTGAACTTGACGAGTTTACCAGTATTGCTTCTCACGATTTAAAATCGCCATTAAATGCAATTAAGCGTTTATTAGAGTGGATTTCGGATGACTGTAAAGATCTGCTTCCTGAAGAGCATTTAGAAAACTTTCAATTAGTAATTAATCGCACTAATAGAATGCAGGTATTACTAGAAGATTTACTGAGCTATTCGAGAGTAGATCGCTGTGATTCTAACCGCTCTGACTTGTCTTTAGAAAATGTTTATCTTGAAATCGCTGAATGTTTAGAGATCCCCGAAACAGTAACTGTTCATTTAGATGCAAATGATAAATTATTAAACATACCAGTAGTCCCCTTCAAAACAGTCATTTTAAACCTAATTAGTAATGCTATAAAACATAACGATAAAGAGCTTAGTGTTATACACGTTTCTCTACGGCCTTCTCATCATTATTATCTTATTGAAATAACAGATAATGGTCCTGGAATAGATCCAAAGTATTTTTCACTCATTTTTAAATTGTTTCAAACTCTGCGATCTCGTGATGACGTAGAGGGCAGTGGTATTGGCCTTTGTGTAGCAAAAAAACTCATTATTAATTATGGCGGTAAGATTGAAGTAGCATCTGATGGGAAGCTTGGCAGTACATTTACTATTTTTTGGCCAAAAATTTAGCAATAAAATTGTTTTATTAATTAAAGATGAGTATTGGCATAGTGCTAAACCCTTAAGGAACTTATGTATATTTTAATAGTTGATGATGACTTAGTAGATCGTAAGTTAATTAAAAAGATGCTTATTTCAGACGGCTCTCAACTTCATGATATTACTGAAGTAACATGTGTTAAAGAAGGTTTAAATGCCATTGAAAGTATGCATTTTGACATAATACTACTCGATTATAATATGCCTAAAGAAGATGGTATCGAAATGCTTCTTGAAATGCGAGCAAAGCCAAAACTTGGTAATACTGCAATAATTATGATTAGTTCATCAGAGAACTCAACCCTCGCAATTGAGTGTATAGAAGCCGGCGCACAAGATTTTTTACCTAAGGGTGATATTACACGTAGTAGTTTAAATAAAGCACTTATATACGCTAAAAAGCGATTTGAAGCTGAACAACGCATGCATGACAGTTACCTCGCTGTAAAGCATATGGCAGAAAGGGATCAGCTAACGGGTTTGTCAAACCGATACCATTTTGAAGAAATATTAAAAGTAATGATTGCCAATAATAAACGGACTAAAAATAGTGTCGCGCTTTTGGCATTGGATTTAGATAATTTCAAACATATAAACGACACATTAGGGCATAATGTTGGCGATCAGATTTTAATACAAACTGTAACAAGAATTAACCACTGCCTAAGAAGAGACGAAGGGTTTGCTCGATTAGGGGGAGATGAATTTGCTGTTATTATTGGTGGTATAAGTAATATTAATCAAATAGGTATGATAGCAAATAGGATATTAGCTAATGTTTCTGAGCCATTTTTACATAATGGTAGAACGATTAACTGTAGTGTGAGTATTGGCAGTGCTATATATCCTCAAGATGCGACGGAGTCACATGAACTGCTTAAATGTGCTGATATTGCAATGTATCGCTCTAAGCAAAACGGTAAGGCAAAAATTAGTTTTTATAAAGAACAATATCAATACGAGTTTAGTCGTCGCGTTGATATTCAAAACAAAATTAAAGAAAATTTAGAACAAGAAAATTTTCGAATATTTTACCAACCTGTTTATTGCTCTAAACGGCAAAAAATATCAGGTGTAGAAGCTTTAATTCGCTGGCCAGATTCCGATATTAGTTATACTCCTGATGAATTTATACCCATTGCGGAAGAATGCCGATTAATTGTGACGCTTGGCGAGTGGATTATTTCAACAGCTCTACAGCAATTATCATTATGGCAAACTCGTTTTAAAATTCCGCTAAATTTATCAATAAACATTTCCCCGATACAACTTCAGAGTGAAGGATTGCTCGCTTATTTACTCGCAGCTGTAAAGCAATATGATGTGAATGTTAATAGTATAATTTTAGAAATAACTGAAACAGCCTTTATCAAAGATAACGAAGAAGTTACTGATATATTAACCACCTTATCCAATAATGGCTTTAGAATTGCTTTGGACGATTTTGGTATGGGCTATTCATCTATATCTCATCTTATATCTTACCCCATTGATATTGTTAAGTTAGATAAAAGCATGCAATCATCTGATGGTGAAAAAGGGAAACGACTAAGAGTAATTGAAGGGTTGTCTCTGATGCTTAAAAAGTTAGATTTTGATATTGTCGCCGAAGGTATTGAAACCCAAGCACAGCACGATTTATGTAAACAATTAGAAATAGACTATTTACAAGGCTTTTTATTTTCAAGGCCCATGCCTGCAAACGACATAGACTTATTACTCACTAAGAACGCCGACGATTCAATCTAGAAATATTACCTATATTGAAATCGTCAAAATAAAATAACAGAGGCTGTATTTTGCTAAACCGAAAAACACCTAAAACTCTATTTTCACTCAATATAAACTAATAATATATTGAGATCGTAATAATTTTTAATCTCCCTGTATTGGAGTATCAATGACAGACAGTACCTTCTCTTTTAGATCTTCAGCCTTAAAAGTTCCCTTAACTAAATAGCCTTTAACAAAATCATGCGCCATAATAATTTTTTTCTCTTCTTCTCGTTCTGATGAGCTGAACATCATAACTACGCAAGAACTTATTTCAATGACTTTCCTGAGCTTGGCAAACTCGTCTAAAAATTGAATACCATTAACTCTGGGCATATTAATGTCTAAAAAAATCAATATTGGGGGAAAGCCATCTGGGTGTTCTTTTTTATTCGCTTCATAATTTTCGAGAAATTCTAATGCCTCTTGACCATCTTTTTTCAAAAATGGTAAGCTCTAAGTTAGCTTCTTTTATTAATCTTTTAAGGATATACCGATCAACTTCGTTGTCATCGATAATTAATATAGGTGGTTTTACTTTTTTCATCTTAATTTATCCATAGGTATTGTTATTTTAAATGTTGTACCGCTATTAGAACTTTGCAATGATATTTCTCCATCTAAATACTCTATATGTTTTTTAACTAGTGCCATACCCAAACCTGAGCCGCTACTCGTCTCAACATGAAATCGCTTGAACATATCAAACACTTCGCTTTGATGCTTATCAGGTATTCCGATCCCATTATCGGTAACTGTAATATTGAACGTCTCTTGTTCGTTAAAAATATCGCAGTGAACATAGGGCGCATCCTTATTTGTGTCGTAATATTTCAACCCATTTGATATCAAATTTTCGATGATTTGAGCAAAACGCGCTTTTTCTGATTTGATAGGTGTCGATAAATTAATATTCGTTGTTAATGTACAAGGATTATCTTTCATTAACCAAGCCAGTCGTTCTTCCATATCAGTAATCAACTGATTAAAGTCAATTAATTCTTCATTTTCATTACCTATATCTGCTTTTGCTAATAATAAAATATCAACAACAAGTGTTTCTAACTTCTCCATTTGTTGGTAAATAATTTTCGCATTTTGACAGGCCTCTTTAATATCACCAGCTTCTATATCTTGAATAACAAATTGGGCCAAAGATTTAGCGCCCGATAACGGTGACTTTAAATCATGTGATGCTCTGTAAGCGAACTGAGCCAGTTCATCATTTGCCTGCTGCAAAGAAGCTGTTTGGCTGTTTACAATAGCTTTTAGCTCGATACTATTTTCTATGTTTAATAAATCATCTTTGATACGCTGTCTTGCTGCTATTACCAATGCTTTTAATTCACCCGTGGTATTTTTATCAAGTTCGTCATCTAAATTAGTACTATCTTCAGGTTTACTAGTTAAAAGAATGGTTAAATTGCGTATAGAGCTAGATATGGTACGTGACAGGTAACTGATTAAAATAATATTAAAAAGGGATATGATTAAAACAAGTGGTATTAAAGTGCTCAATATAAACGACACTGTTTTTCTGATTGGTTCTTCAAACATTTCTGAATGTTGATTGAATCCATCAAGTGCAACATTAAGGTTTAGTAAAAAATCATCTCTACTGAGTTCACCTTTCTTATATTGAGTAACTGACAGTAGTGCTTTATCCGCAATTTCTATATCATTTTCGCAAATAGTTAAAGCTTGATCAGTCTTAATGACTTTCATAATAACACGGTTTAAATAATTAACTTCATCAAGACAATCAATAGGTTGCTGCTTTATAGCCAATATATCAAACTCTATTGTATTTATGTCTACAGGGGTGTCGTTTTTTATTTTTTTACTGTCTTTGTTAATTGGTTAATATACTTTAAATGAAGAAAATTAAGCTGATGAAACTTAGCGCCTTTAGCTATTTCAAAGGCAGAAAAAACGGTAATACTTACTTCGGCTGTCGTTAAGATTACTATAAGCATCAATTTTTTAGTTATATTCATATACGAAGCCTGTTTTTCTATTCGCTATTGGTTAATAACCGTAACACTATATTTATTATGGTTTTTCTAACCTTAGTTATAGCAGGCATTCTTTTTTTACTAGTTAATGTATAAGTTTTGCGCTTATTTAGAGAATTTAATTACTGCATAAGAATTGCACCGCATTCATTTGGCCGATTCAACTTTAATAGCAAGTTTCTTTTTTAACTTTTCTTGCCACTCTACAGCAAGCTCTGGCAAAGTTAGGGCCTCTAAAAGTACGTCTTCGTAACCTACGTATTTTTTGTCAAAAAACGCCTGAAACAGCTTTTTAACTGAAATATTATGCGCCGCTTTTTTTCTATAGTGACTGTATCGCCTGTTTTGGCAACTCCTTGCTCAATGACTCTAAAATACACACCCGTGCAATAATACTGCGTGAACAGTTTAAGGCTGTTTTTATTATTAAGGGCGATAGCCAATTTAAAACAGGGCACACGAGGCTGGCTTACTTCAAGCAGTGCAGTACCAATTCGAATATGATCGCCTATATGTATATTCGCTTCATCAAGGTCAGAAATTGTGAAGTTTTCACCAAATATGCCACTGGTTAAATCCTCGTTTGCAAGCGTTTTCTTCCAATAGTCATAATGATTGTGCGAAAAAGCATATACCGCTTTATCTACGCCGCCGTGGTAAACTAAATCAGCTTGCTCATCACCTATAATACTTAGCTTTTCAATAGTTACCGGTTCGTTAGTAGCCGTTTTAAATATACCTGTTTTAACTTCTTTGCCGTTATGCACAACCGTTTTTATTTTAGAGATATTGGTAGAGATTATTTTCATTAAGACTCCCATTTACCTAATGCTTGTTTGTCACTTTGTTTAAACTCAACCCAATTTGATGAGTCTTTAAAGTGCTCTTTTTTCCAAAACGTGGCGTGGTTTTTTAAGTAATCCATTATAAATTGTGCGCCTTCGAACGCGGCTTGGCGATGGCGGGACGTTACGCCAACAAATACAATTTGCTCGCCAAGTGCTAAATAACCAACGCGATGAATAATACATATTCGAGCCAGTTGCCAGCGCGTTTGTGCTTGCTCTGCAATAGATTGAAGCAGTTGCTCGGTCATACCAGGATAGTGTTCAAGCTCAAGTGCAATAACGTTATCGCCACTGCTGAACTCTCTTACCAAACCTGTAAAGGTGACAACAGCGCCATCGCTTTTATTATTACTACAAAGCGTATTGTGCTCGTCACCTACATTAAAATCATCGGTTTGCACTTGAATATGTATGCTCATTAGCCACCTGTAACCGGCGGGAAAAAGGCAAGCTCATCCCCTGCTTTCACTATTTCGTCGCTTGATGACATAGTTTGGTTAAGCGCTGCAAGTAGCTCACGCTCCTCCAGCCACGGTTGCCAATGCGGGTATTGGCTTACTAATCTTAATTTAAGCTCTGAAATAGTAAGCGGCTGCGTAATCTCAAGGCTTAATTTACTGCACTTTAACCGCTCTTTTAGTTGCCCAAAAAACAATAACTCTACATTTTTGGCGCTAGATATAACATTGTTTGGATTAATCTCGTTGCCAACTGCCATTTTTTCCCCCAGCTTTTTGAGTAACGCGCATGCCGCTAATTTCCATTAGTGGGTCGGCTGCTTTACACATATCAAACAAAGTAAGGCTAGCCACAGATACCGCTGTTAACGCTTCCATTTCAACCCCAGTTTTACCGGCAAGTTTGCAGTAGCTGGTTATTTTAATTTGGCTGTTTGCTTCATCAAGTTCAAAATCAACAGCGACTTTGCTAAGTGCAAGCGGATGACAAAGCGGGATTAAATCGGCGCACTTTTTAGCGCCTTGAATACCTGCAATACGTGCCACGCCTAACACATCGCCTTTTTTGTTTTGATTAAGCATTACTTGTTCAAAGGCAAGTTTGCTCATGCTAATAAATGCTTCAGCTGAGGCATCGCGCAAGGTTACGTCTTTGAGCGATACATCAACCATATTCGCTTGGCCGTTTTCGTCAACGTGGCTCAGCATACTATTGCTCACGCGATTCACACTTTTTACCAATGGTAATGTGCGGTGCAAAGTTACACGGTTTATGCATTGAGTTAAGTTGATCTTTTATAATGCCTGTCCATGCTGTTTTGCATGCGCCTGTAGAGCCTGGCATACAAAAAATAACCGTGTTGTTAGCAAGTCCTGCCAATGCACGAGATTGAATAGTTGAGTTACCAATTTCACCGTACGATATATGTCTAAATAGCTCGCCAAAGCCATCTACGCTTTTATCAAACAGCGGCGCAAATGCCTCAGGTGTTGAATCGCGCTCGGTAAAACCTGTACCGCCAGTCACTAAAATAGCGTGAATGGTGTCATCGGCTATCCACTGCGATGCAATAGCGCGCATTTGGTAAACATCATCTTTTACAATTTCTTTATCCGCTAAGTGATGACCCGCCTCAGTTAGCGCTTTAATTAAGTAATGACCAGAAGTATCGGTAATCGCATCGCGCGTGTCGCTTACTGTAAGTACGGCAATGTTTAAAGGTATTTGTGACTCAGTTGTGTGGCTCATAATGCTCTTCTTAATTGATTAATGCTTTGGTCAAAATGCTCATTTACAGCTTTAAATTGCGCCGGTGTATTGGTGTTTATTAATGCGTGCGCTTTATTACATAAAAGCGTTTGCACACCAATGCTTTGGGTAAACTGTTTTATTGATTTATGACTGTTAGCGTTTGTGAGTATGTGTTTTAAATGATTTTTTACACTGCTTGTATTACGAATATACAGCGGTAGTGGTTCATTTTCAAAGTGCCAAGCATGTATTTGTGACTGATTTAATTGATTGCTCACACTTTGTACTTTATTTGACTGAGAAGCCAGCACAATTGTGCTTAACAAACTACTCGTAAGTAGAGGCATATCTACCGCAGTAATAAGTAAGTCGTACTCAGTGGCTATTAATGTGGAATAAATTCCGCCAAGGGGTCCACTATTTGGGTATATATCTTTAACGTACTTTTCTGAGGGATAATCGCTCGGTGAATAATGACTCGATGATTTAACTGGATTTGTAACGTTGCGACTTATTAGTATGTTTTTAGCGCCTGCGTCTTTTAATAAATCACACGCATTGTGCAATAGAGTTTTGTTGTTTAAAACTAAATCGGCTTTGTCTGTGCCCATTCTTGATGACTTACCACCAGCAAGCACAACACCTGTAAAATCTCGCTTAACTTTCATATTAGCCGCCTAACATGGCTAAGTGAGTTGTCGCACCTGTTAAGCGTTTATCCAGCTCATGGCTTATTTCTTTATTGCCCATAGCGGCTTGAATTGCCTTTACGGTCGCTGCAGTATCGTCCTCGTTGAGTAGTTCGCGTAAATCTATACCTTGCTCGGCAAACAAGCATAAGTGTAATTTACCCAGCGCCGACACCCTTAAGCGATTACAGCTTTTACAAAAATCTTTGCTGTAAGGCATTATTAAACCAATACGACCATCGTAATCAGGATGACAAAATTCCTCTGCGGGTCCGTTTAATTTTCCCCTAACGACTTGTAACCAGCCTTGGGCGAGTAATTGGGCTTTAACCGTTTGCCCACTTAAGTGGTTTTCTTCAAAAAAGGTTGCGCCGTCACCGGTTTCCATTAATTCTATAAAGCGCACTGTAACTTTGTGGTGTTTTACCCACGCTAAAAAATCCTTCAATTGGTTTTTATTAAACTGCTTGGCAAGCACTGCATTTATTTTTATATCTTTTATGCCCAGATCTACCGCGCGTTCAATCCCTTTTAAAATAAGGTTAAGTTTGTCGTGCCCTGTTATGAGTTTAAACATACTCGGATTTAAGCTATCAATACTGACATTAAGCGCATCAAGCCCGGCTTCTGCAAATTCATCAATTTTCTTTAATAAATTAAACCCGTTGGTAGTAATGGCTACTTTTTCTATGCCAGGTGTATTTTTACAGAGTTTTATAATATCGGTTACGTCGTTTCGCAAGCACGGTTCGCCACCTGTAATGCGTACTTTTTTAGTACCTAGCTCTGCAAACGCATTTACTAGCGTGCTAATTTCGTTTTTATTTAAAAAATTACGCGGCGTATCGCACTGATACCCGTTTGGTAAACAATAACTACAACTAAAATTACATACATCAGTTATTGAGAGGCGCAAATAGTTAAACTGCCGACCAAATTGATCATTAAGCATATGCTTCCTTTTTTTCTTTACATTACAACCGCAACATCAATGCTGCTAGAGCCTGCTTTGTAATGTTGTTTTATTAATTGGCTTAATTGTGTTTTACACGAACCACAGTTCGTTCCACATTTAAGTTCAGACCCCAATTGCTCGACGGTGTTTGCACCGTTTTTAATGGCGTTTATAATTGGCTGCTCTCTAACTTTAAAGCAGCTACACACTTGCACGCCTTGGGTAAATTCTTCATCGGGAGTTGCATAAAGCAAAGACTGTAATTGGGTGAAAGTTAGTAATGGCTCTGCAAATAAATGGTTTATCCACTCGAGTGATATTTCTTTTTGCTCGTTAGAAATAACACCAACAAACGCTAATTGATCGTTTTGAATACATTGCACGTGCATGGCTTTTGCCGTATTCATAGCCGACCACTGCCCTTGTAAACCGGTTAAGGTTTGGCAGTAATACAGTAAATCACTTTGTGGCTCATTAAGCGCCAATTGGTAATTAAAGCAATTACTAGCATTAACTTTGAGCCAAAAATCACTGTTTATAACAAGCTCGTTTTTAGCAAACAGCTGCATATATTGCACAAAGGGTGCCTTAACTATATTAACAGCGCCGTGTTTGCACTCAGCCTGACCAGATAGAGGGTCAACTACCGATTGATACAACCCACTTACTGTTGCTGATGACGCAAATTGCTTGTTCCAATGAATAGGCATAAAGCATTCACCTTTTCGCACCGAATCGGTTACTTTTGCATGCGCGGTAACGTGTCCCGTTTGGGCAATCGCGCTTATTAAATCGTTTTGTTTAATTGCTAATTTACTGGCATCAAGCGGATTAATTTCAATGTACGGGCGTGTAATATGCGATGAAAGCGCAGTGCTTTTACCCGTGCGGCTCATGGTATGCCATTGGTCGCGTATACGTCCTGAGTTCATTACAAACGGATAATCATTTGATGTTTGTTGCACAGGTAATTGCGGCGTTATGGGTATAAAACGCGCCTTTTTATCAGCGGTGCTAAATTGGTTATCTGTAAAAACCTGACCGTTTTTATAAGGCTGATTTTTAACAACAGGCCACATAATGGGTTTTAAGTTATCGTACTGACTTTTTGTGAGCCCAACTAAACCAGAGAGGTTTAATAATCGACTGCCATTATTTTCAAAGTCGGTTAATTGTGCCCATTCTTCAAAAATGCCACTTGGATCTGTAAAATCAAAACCTTCAAAGCCCATTTTTTTAGCGACTTCGCACATAATTTGCCAATCGTTTTTAGCTCCTGAATAAGGCGCTACTAACGGGCGCTGTCTTGATATTCTGCGCTCTGAGTTAGTTACTGTGCCGTTTTTTTCGCCCCATCCGGTTGATGGAAAAACAACATCGGCAAATTTTAACGTATCACTTTTTGCAATACAGTCAGATACAACCACCAGCTCACAGGTCTCTAATGCTTTTTTAATAGCGGCGTTATTGGGCAAGCTCACCATTGGGTTTGTTGCCATTATCCACACTGCTTTTATTTTGCCTGCGGCTATTTCATCAAACATATCAATGGCATTGCTGCCTGCTTTGTTAGCCACAGTTGGCGAGAGCCAAAAGCGTTGTACAAGTGATTGATGCGCTTCGTTTTCAATATCTAAATGCGCCGCTAACTGATTAGCCAAGCCACCGACTTCGCGCCCGCCCATCGCATTGGGTTGCCCAGTAATTGAAAACGGACCACTGCCTGGCTTAAGTAATTTACCCGAGGCTAAATGTGCATTAATAATGGCGTTGCATTTATCTACACCCGAGCTTGACTGATTTATACCCATTGAATAAAAGCTAATCGCACTTGGGCTGTTAGCAAATAGTGCGTAAAACTCAGTGACTTGCTCAATTGCTATATCACAAAAGTCGCTAACTGCCTCACAGCTCCATTTTGTTGCCTCTTGCAATGCGCTTTCAAAGCCGTTTGTGTGCTGAGCAATAAATTGCGTATCGAGGTGGTTATGCTCATTTAAATAATGAAGCAAACCGTTATAAAGCGCGGCGTCACTGCCTGGTTTTATATTTAAAAATGTGTCGGCAAGCTCCGCTGTGTCGGTTTTACGCGGATCAATAACCACCACTTTCATATTTGGGTTAAGCTGCTTTGCACGCTCCATTCGCTGATACAAAACCGGATGAGTCCACGCTGCATTTGAGCCAATTAAAATAAGTAGCTCAGTTTGCTCTAAATCCTCGTAAGTACACGGCACTACGTCTTCACCAAAAGCGCGTTTGTAACCTGCCACAGCAGATGACATACACAGGCGCGAATTTGTATCAATATTGCCTGAGCCTATGTAGCCTTTCATTAATTTATTAGCGATGTAGTAATCTTCAGTAAGTAACTGCCCTGACACATAAAATGCCACCGCATCAGGCCCGTGCTTTTGTATTACGTCGTTAAATTTATTGGCAACATGGTCAGTGGCTTCATCCCACGTAACGGCTTGGTTATTAATAAAGGGCGACGTTAAGCGATTATCACTGCCTGTGGTGTCGAGCAAATGGGTGCCTTTTACACATAAACGACCAAAGTTTGCGGGGTGCTCTCTCATGCCTTCAAGCTTGGTTGGCACATTATTAAAAAGTGAAATATCAACACCGCACCCTACACCACAGTAAGCACATGTTGTTTGTTTTAACCTGGTTTTATTTAAAGTTGGTGACGTGTTTGTGCTTGCCATACTGCTCTCTTTTAGTGTGCTTTAATTTATGCGGGCTGTTTTACAGGCTCATTAAGAGTAACTACGTTAATAGTGTTACTTGCTTTAGCGAGCGCGCTGTTTATTACGTTTTGAACGAGCTTTTCACACCCTCCACAGCCTGTACTGGCTTTGGTGCTTTGCTGCACACCTGCCAAATCTATGCAGCCGTTAGAAACTGATTGTTCAATGGTGTGTTTAGTTACTTTATGACACGCGCAAATAATGGCGTCATCAGGCAAGTCATCGGCGCTTAGCTCTGCTATGTCGCCGGCAAGGGGCATAATGAGCGCTTCGGGAGCGGTGGTAAGTTCAATGTCGTTTAAATGATATTGCAGCAAATTGTCGTAATCGCTGGTATCGCCAACAAGTACCGCGCCAATCAGCTTATTACTTTGTGAATTAGTGACTATTTTTTTATAAATACCATTGGCTTGGTCTTCAAAGTAATAGCTTATTGCGCCTTCGCTGCGTGCATGTGCATCGCCAATAGAGCCTACTTCAACACCCATTAATTTAAGCTTAGTGCTCATATCGGCACCGCTAAATTCATCGGATTTATTGTCTAAGCCAGTACTTTGTAAAGTACCTTGCTGCGTATCTTGTAAAATATGACCAACTGCTATTTTAGCCATGGCGTAACCAGGTGCCACTAAGCCAAAAATAAAATTATTCCACAGTGCACATTCACCAATAGCGTATATGTTTTTATCGCTCGTTTGGCAGTGGTTATTAATTACAATACCGCCGCGCTCACCTAATTCTAAATTAAACTCGCGGGCTAAATTATCATAAGGACGAATACCCGCCGAAAATACAATCATGTCGGTTTCAAGGGTTTTACCGCCCTTAAAACACATTTTATAACGGCAACTTTCACCTTCTACTATTTCCTCGGTTGCTACCGATGTATGCACAGTAACGCCTAAATCTGTAATTTTGTTTTTTAGTAGCCGACCGCCACCAGCATCAACTTGTACGCCCATAAGTTGCGGTGCAAATTCTATTACGTGAGTATGCAGACCCAGTTGCTTTAATGCGTTTGCAGCTTCAAGCCCAAGTAAACCGCCACCAATTACCACGCCTACTTTGCTGCCGTGGGCTGAGTTTTTTATTGCGTGTAAATCGTTAATGGTGCGATAAACAAGGCAATGATCGCGATCTTTACCCGGTATAGGCGGTACAAATGGGAATGAACCTGTAGCAAGCACAAGTTTGTCGTATTCAAACAACTCCCCTTTAGCGGTCGTTACAGTTTGCATATCACGATTTATATCAACCACTTTAGAATGAGTATGAAAGCGTACTTGCCAATCGTCATAGGTTTTATTGCATGTAAGTGCGAGGTCGTCTGCGGTTTTGCCTTTAAAAAAAGAGGATAGTTGCACGCGGTCATACGCTAAACGGTCTTCACCGCTAAGTACCGTAATTTCAAATTGCTCATCAGCTTGATTTTGAGAAACTAGCTGCTGCACAAAATGGTGCCCGACCATTCCGTTTCCTACCACTACAACACGCTGCTTGCTTAACATTTACCCACCTTAAAGTGATACCTATTTTAGTAATTGACTAAAATTGAAATCGAATAATTTGTTATAGGTTTGTTATAGCAATATGTAAGCCAAATATATAAGCATTCAAAATCAGTAAGTTGACTACATTGGTGCAGAGGTGAAAAGCATAAAGCCCCACAAGATGGTGCAATTGCACCATCTTGTGTCGCTATAAATTACAAGTGAATATTAGAAGATAATGAGGGTTAAAATTTAGCGCTCATCCATACCCATAATTTTTGAGTATCGACTTTATTAGCAGCGGTATCGCCCGCTGAGTAGTCAGCATATTTAACACCCACTGCGTATTGTTTATTAATAGGTTTAACGTATTGCACGTTTAGTTCACTGCCTAAATCGTCAACCCCATTTGATTGCTCATTAGCATCAAAACTGTGATAAGCCACTAACCATTTTCCGTCAAACGCTTTACCATTTAAGCTTATGTAAGTGTCGTCCAAGCCTTGCGCGGGTGTATTTAAAAACGTATCTGCCCAACCATTAAATTTATGTAACGTGGCAAGCGGTGTTGCAAACCCGTAATCGCCATTATCAGAGCCAAGTGACTCTATGCCAACTTTTAATGTTACTGTTTTTATACCCAAACCATTTAAATCCACAGCGCCTTCAAGTGCATAGTAATCGGCATCAAAATCACTCACGCTTGTTGAGGCAGACTGCGTTGCATACTCCGCTTTGTAATAAAATTTTATGTCGTTTAGGGTTTTATTACCGTTAAAAGAAACGCCATAAGTGTCTAAACTGTCGTCTTGTAGTGCATCGTCACTTAATAAGTAACTGTATAAAACCACTTTACCGTAGTCTGTTTTAAAGCTTGCATTAATTAGATGATCGGACGATTTAATGTCTTTATCGTCAGCAAATATGCGGTTACGCTTATTTAAATAACTGTACTGTAAATCTATGTTATTAAATGCGTAATTAATGGTTGCTGCATCAAAGGTTTGTCTGTCTTGACGCCAACCTACGTGCCCAACAAAACGCTGCCCATCAAGGGCTATTACTTGGCGCCCTACTTTTAGCGATAGACCATCGCGGGCATATTTAACAAAACCTTGGTCTATCTCGGTGTTTTCTGGGTCGGCAATAACAGAGTAATTAGTATTTTTCCCCACCGTATTGTTGTAATCATCTACGCCCAATAGGCTGCGAGTATCTTCTACTTCAATAAGGGCTGAAAAACCATTAACCTCGTCTGTTTGATGCGTTAAGCGGGTTCTAAGTGTTAAGCCGCTTGCATCTTTTAGAGCATTTTCTTGATCAACGCTTTCAAAACGCAGTCTAAAATCAAGATCAGTTTGCGAAGCTTGGCTTATTGAAGGCGCAGTGAAGCAACCCAGTATAAAAATAATAGGTAAGTTGTTCTTATAGTTAAGCATTTTGGTTCTCTAAGTTTTAATTATTAATACACATACCAAAGCAATAAATAAACACAGCGAAATACATTTCCACACCATAACTGGATCGCGTTTCATTATTGAACTTTTATTAGCGGTACTTTCTAAATAAGGATTAGGTTTGTTGATATCGTTTATAAACTCAGAAAAAGCTTGGTATCTGAGCTCAGGTTTAGGGGCAAGCGCCTTCATAAGGGCTTGATCTAACCAAAACGGAATATCGGCTCTGTATTTACGAATACTTGTGTAATGCCAATGGCTGTAATCTTTTGGCGCTACGTGGTTAAGTGGCAGTGGTTTATAAGGCAATTTTGAGCACAATAACTCATATGCAATCACGCCAAGTGAAAACAAATCACTTTTAAAATCGGCGTGCATAGTAATAAGTGTTTCGGGTGCGGTGTAGTCGGCAGTGCCTTGCGGGCAATCATCCGCAATTTGTTTAACCGACTCGTCCATAGCCGCAACACTTACTGTGCCGTAATCTATGAGCGTTACTTTACCGTGCGCATCTATCATTACGTTATCGAGTTTTAAATCGCGATGCACCATATCGAGTCGCTGAAACGCCCTTAGTGCATGTACTATTTGTTCAATAATACTGCGTACTTGGGTTATTTCTGGGTGCGGCACGTCGTGCTTCCAATCACTGAGTGTTTGCCCGTCCATGTACTCACAAATATGATACAAAAAACGACTCTGCGATTGCGTACTCAGTACTTTCATCACGTTTAAATGGTTTATGCGTTGCCCTACCCAACCTTCTCTTATAAAGCCTTGAAGGTAGTGCACATCGTCTTCAAAATTAACCGAAGGTGCTTTTAAAACCACTGGCGGTATATCGGGCGCTTGTTGCACTAAATAAATGTGCGAGCGACTACTGGCATGTAATTTACGAATAACCGTGTAGTCATCAATTTTTTGCCCAACATTAAGCGCTGGTGGAATTTTTCGTCGTGTTAGCGAATGATAAAGTTCATCTAACTTTTGCTCGGCAATATTTTCTACTTTTACCAGTAAGCAACTTACGTTGTCGTCACTGCCTCGCGCTAATGCAAGTTCGGTAATTGCTTTAGCTGCACTTTCTAAATTAGTGTGCTCTAAATTAACGTGTTCATTAACTAATTTAGCTATATCGCTGTTTGGGAGCACATCGTGTACGCCATCGCAGGTTAATATATAAATATCGTCTGCTTTTAGGTCAACTTCGTATACATCTATTTCTTGATGAAGTTGTGCGCCAAGCGCACGCGTTAGCGTATCGTTTACTTTGTGATCCCGTGTTATTGCCTCTATTTTATCTTCTCGCAAGCGGGTAATACGCGTATCACCTAAGTGAAATATATAACCCGTTGCCGACTTTAAAATAAGCGCTGTAAAAGTCGTCATCCAATCGGCTTGGCGCTGACCAAGGTGATTATAATTAACCGATTGCGAATAAAGCCACTGATTTAAACTTGCTAACACCTTCGATACTGACTTTTTAACCGCCCAACTTTCGGGGTATTTAAATACTCATTTATAAAATGAGTAACCGAAAGTTGAGACGCTTGTTTAGCATTTTTTGCTGATGAACACCCATCGGCTAAGCAGGCAATAACGCCTTTAGACTCTTTTTCTTGCGCTTTGGTATTAAGAGCTGCAAACGCATCTTGGTTTTCTGCTTTTAAGCCTTTTGCGCTGTGTCCGCCAAATGAAACGTTGAGTTCATTTTTTAGCGCTTTAACGTGGAGTGTTTCATCAAACATAGTCAATAATGCCTTAAGTCACTGAAATAAGTTCAACGGTGCCGTCTTCATTTACTTCGGTAATATGTCCGTCTGGCTCGGTCATAAAAAACAGTGCTCCTAAGCCAAGTATTGCGCTGCCCGCAATAATGAAAAAGAAAGTTTGATAATCAACAAGTGACAATGCCGTTAAGTACACTACTGCACCTACATTACCGTAAGCACCTGTCATACCTGCTATTTGCCCAGTTAAACGGCGCTTAATTAGCGGTACTGCCGCAAATACAGCACCTTCACCAGCTTGCACAAAGAACGAACATGCCATAGCCGCAACAACTGCAAGCCATAAAGGCCAAGATGCATCAACTAAGCCCATTACAAAATAACCAACAGCAAGACCCGTTGTAAGTACAATAAGGGTAATACGACGACCTAATTTATCTGAAATCCAACCGCCACCTGGGCGAGATGCTAAGTTCATAAATGCATAAGCAGACGCTAAAATACCCGCGTACACCATATCAAGCGTAAATACATCCATAAAAAACAGCGGCAACATAGAGACAACCGCAAGTTCAGAACCAAAGGTTGTGAAATATAAAATATTTAAAACAGCCACTTGCTTAAATTCATAACGATGAGACTCGGGTACAGGCTCTTTAAAAATATGACCATTTACGTCAAAGGTTTTATACACTTCGTAAATATAAAGCAGAACTAAAAAAGCATACACGGCAAGTACAAAGTTAGCCGAAATTAGGTTAGCACCGGTTGGTGAAAGCTTCCAAGTAAGTAATGCTAGTGCACCATACATAGGGATTTTCATAATAAGAAGTAATACAAAGTCGCCTTTACTGGTTACTTCCATTGCGCCTACTTTTTTAGGCTTAAAGTATGTACCGCCTTTTGGTGTATCGGTTACATTTAAGTACCAAATAATACCAAATATAACGCTTAATACACCCGTTAAACCTACTGCGTAACGCCAACCATCTTCGCCACCAAACATAAGTGCAATAATTGGCAATAACATAGCCGCTGCTGCTGAACCAAAGTTACCCCAGCCGCCATAAATACCTTCTGCTATACCCAACTCGTTAGCAGGAAACCATTCACTCACCATACGAATGCCCACAACAAAACCAGCACCAATAAAGCCTAGCGCAAAACGCGCTATAGCGGCTTGTTCAAATGTGGTTGCCATAGCAAACATAAAACAAGGAATACTACAGGTAATAAGTAGCGCCGCATAAACAATCCGGGGACCAAATTTATCGGTCAGCATACCCACCACAACACGGGCAGGAATAGTTAACGCTACATTTAAAATTAGTAATGTTTTAACTTGTGCCATGGTAATACCAAGCGAGCCCGCAATTGCACCTAATAAAGGAGCATGGTTAAACCATACAAAAAATGACACAAAAAAGACCATCCAACTTAGATGTAATACTTTCATTTTTCCTTTAAAGGATATTAAGTTAAATCCAGAACTCGGTTGCATGTTTATTTCCTCGTAAACGTATTATTGTTTTATAAATGCCCCACTCTTTTATATGAGTAGCAGCCCAAACTTTGTTAAATTTTAGTTAACCCAATACAGCAATTACTGAGCCACTAATTAAAAACTATATATTTCAGCTGGTTATATGCATTTATTATTTTAATGCGTTATAGTTGCACTATTTGAGTGAGGGGATATGGGCTGTTACAGTGCAAATAAAAAGCGTTACTACTTGCTCTAGGATTTAACAAATTGGTATTGTTCAAAAAAAGTATGAGATGTTTAAAAATGCAAAAAGCACCGTTAACGTACCAACAGCAACTACGCTATTCTCGGCACATTATGCTGCCGCAGCTTGATATAGACGGACAAGAGAAGCTATGGCAATCGCATGCTTTAATTGTTGGTGTAGGTGGGCTTGGATGTGCGGTAAGTCAATATTTAGCGGCATCTGCCGTTGGCACGCTTACCTTAGTTGATAACGATGAAATAGACGTAACCAACCTACAAAGGCAAATACTGTATAAAGAAAGCGATATTGGTAGCTCAAAATGCAGTGCTGCAAAAAAACAGCTTAACGCACTTAATAGTGAAATAGATATAAACACCATTGAGGCATTTTTTGATGTAAATACCTCTACAGAGCAGCTATTTAATAACATTGATATAGTGATTGATTGCTCAGATAACCTAGCAACACGTAATGCACTTAATAGCGCCTGTTTTAAAGCTAAAGTTCCGCTAGTGTCAGGCTCTGCAATACGCATGGAAGGACAAGTCGCGTGTTTTACTATGGATGAAAACAGCCATTGTTATGGTTGTTTATCGCAATTTTTTAGTGAACAAACACAAAGTTGCTCCGAATCTGGTGTGCTTTCTCCTATTGTGGGGCTAATAGGCAGTATTCAGGCAACTGAAGCGCTAAAAATACTTGCTGGTTTGCCAAGTGGCTTAAGCGAGCACTTATTGCTGGTGGATGGTTTAAGCATGGAGTTTAATCGTTTTAAAATAGCTAAAAACAGTCAATGTGCGGTGTGCAGCATTTAGTTATTCTAGATCACTGATTGTTGTATAAAGCACATCGCCCACTTTAAAGTCGTTTTTGTCCCACACTCGTCTTGAAGCCAAGCAATACAAAGTTTGCCCATCTACATTAAGCGTTAACTGCCACTTATTATTAATAAGCTCAGCCTGAGTTAATACCGACTTTAAAACATTACTGTGCGTTGTTTGCTCAGGCTTTAACGCACTAAGCGACATTTGCTCACTTTCTATAATTAGCTTATTACTGCTATCTACAAGTGCAAGAAGCACAAAAAGCGGTTGCTCACTTTGCTGTAATTGCAGTTGATATAGCCCGTAGTCTTCATCAAATTTGACCACATCGTAATTAATTAAGCTCAGCGGTGTTTGCCTGTCGTTTGCATAAATAGCCTTTGCAACGTGCGTGCTTGCACCTTGGTTTATCACCTTACCTTTATCAAGCTGAATAAGGGTATCGCAGCAAAATAGCAGCTCTTTTAATGAGTGACTTACTATTATAAATTTAATATTAAACTTAACTGCAAACTCGCTAAGTTTAGTGAGCGTTTTAAAACGCAATGACCAATCAAGCGCACTAAAAGGCTCATCGAGCATTATAAATTTTTGACCGGCAAGCAAAGTGCGCGCAAATACTACACGTTGGCGCTCACCGCCCGATAAGCTTTGTACGTCACGATTTAGTAAGTCTTGTAATTTAAGTGTTTTAACAACGTATTGAAGCGTTAAGCTGGTTTGCTTATTTCCGCAGTGTTTTTGTGTAAACGCTAAATTACCTGCCACATCTAAATGAGGAAACAACGGACACGATTGCAACTGAAGCGTTATACCGCGTTTATCGCTTGGCAACTCATGCACTGGCTGATTGTTTACATAAACACTTTTTGCAAGCTCTAAACCACTAATACAACGCAGTAATGTTGATTTACCTGAGCCAGAAGGCCCGTAAACACCCAATACATTAAACGACTCAAGCTCAAGGTTTATATCTAAATCAAAATTATTGAGTGCTTTAAAAAGGCTTAACTTAATCATGTTATTGCTTAACCCCTACAATGCTTTTATTAAACTTAAATAACAGCACTAAACAGGCAAACGAAATAGCCAGTAAAATAAGTGAAAGCTGATGCGCCGCCGTATAATTTAACGATTCAACATGGTCATAAAGCGCAATAGACACCACCTGTGTTTGCCCCTGAATATTACCGCCAATCATTAATACCAAACCAAATTCACCCAATGTATGCGCAAAACCTAAAGCAAACGCGCTACCAATACTGGGTTTTAAAAGCGGAATTATTAAATACACAAAGCGTTTAAACGGGCTCAACCCAAGCGCAATGGCAGCTTCGTTATAGGTTCGATTAATATGTTTAAACCCTGCCACAAGCGGCTGCATTACAAAAGGCAGTGAATAAAAAAGCGAGCCAATAACCACGCCCTGAAAACTAAACGCAAGCTGCGTACCCGTTAGCCAAAACCAAAACTGCCCAAAAGCGTGATCAGGCGAAAATAAAACAAGTAAGTAAAACCCTAATAACGTAGGCGGCAGCACTAAAGGCATTGCAATTAATGCCTCTAAAAATGGTTTGAATTTACCGTTATAGCCAGCAAGCTTGTAAGCCAGTGGAATACAAAAAACAAGAAGGAGCACTGCGGTTATAAAGGCAAGTTTTATAGTTAACCACAGCGCGGTTAAATCACTTTGAAGCATTGTTGTCCTTTATTCTGTAACCTAATTCAATTAACTGCTGCTGCGTAGCTTCTGCCATTAAAAATTGCATAAGTTGCTTAGCGCTAGCATGCTTTTTAGTCGAGCTAATAATAACGCCTTGTTGAATTATATCGGGATATTGATTGGTAGGCAGCACGGTATAATCTAAATATTTTTGATCTAGCGTGTTACTGTAAGCCGCCTTTAGGGATGAAACAGCCACCAGCCCTACTCCTACATTACCACTTTGCACAAACTGAAACGCATGCGTAATATTATTCCCGTACACATAATTTATTGGTTTTTTAAAATGGTTATTCGCGTAGTGCTCTGAGGCACGTCCGTATGGTGAAAAACGCGGATTAGAAATGGCTACTTTATCATTTACTTTTTCAGCTTTGGGTTGCCACAAAGCAAGTTCGCCTAACGCGTAAGTGATTAAGCTGCTTTGCTCGGCATAGCCTTCTTTAATAAGCGATTGCGGGCGAAAATCGTCAGCCGATAAAAACACATCAAATGGCGCGCCATGCACTATTTGCGAATATAAAACACCGCTAGAAGCGGCTGATATTTTTACGTCAACATTAGGTAATGGGGATTTTTTTAGTAGGGTTTCCAATACAGTTTTAAAATTACTCGCTACGGCTACTTGCAGCGTTTCTTTTGCGTTTACGCTGCACGAAAGCATGCATATCACACACAAAAAATAACCCAACCATGTATTGTAAAGCTTTGACATTATAAGTATTGTTTCAAAATAAAATGATTTAAGTAAGCAATATATATGAACGATGTTTGCAATGCACCCGGTTTATTACCAATTGAAACTGCAATACAAAATATACTTGGCACAATAACGCCTGTTAAAGACGTTGAAACCATTTCTATAATGCAAAGTGTTGATCGCGTTTTAGCAAGCGATGTTAAGTCAACTATAAACGTACCTGCTCATAACAACTCTGCAATGGATGGCTATGCGCTGTGTATTTCAGATAAAAGCTTAACCTACACACAAGTAGGTAGTGTGTTTGCAGGTCAAGTTTTTGAAGGAACACTTACCCCTGGTCAATGCGTAAGAATAATGACCGGCGCCGCCATTGCACCTGGCGCTAACGGCGTTGTAATGCAAGAAAACGCCTCGGTAGATGGCGATAAAATTACGTTTACCGCGCAACCAGAGCTAAATGAAAACGTACGTTTTGCTGGCGAAGATATTGCAATAGACGATGTTATTTTAAAAGCAGGGGATAAATTAAAAGCCGTTGATGTGGGGCTACTTGCATCTTTAGGGATTGCCAATATAGACGTGGTGAGAACTTTAAAAATAGCCGTGCTTTCTACAGGCGATGAGCTAATTGAACCTGGTCAGCCTCTTAAACAAGGCGCTATTTTTGAAAGCAACCGAGCTGTTATTATTAGTGCGCTGCAACAAAAAAATATAGACGTGCTTGATTTAGGAATAATCCCTGATGACAAAGAACTCATCACTAATGCATTTTTGAAAGCGAACGAACTTGCCGATGCCGTAATAAGCTCAGGCGGTGTATCGGTTGGTGAAGCCGACTTTACTAAAGAAGTGCTCAACGAAATTGGCAATATTCACTTTTGGAAAATAGCCATGAAACCAGGTAAACCTTTTGCCTTTGGTAAACTAGCTAACAGTTACTTTTTTGGCTTGCCAGGTAACCCTGTGTCGGCTGCTGTTACGTTTAATCAGTTAGTAGAGCCTGCACTGCAAAAGCTGTCGGGGCTTGGTGTAGTAAACCCTAAAATGCGCTTTAACGCTGTTACTACATCCGTTATTAAAAAGCGCCCTGGCAGAGCTGACTTTCAACGCGGTACTGCAACAACTAACGAGCAAGGTGACTTGGTGGTTGCCCCGTTTAATAAACAGGGCTCGGGTGTGCTTTCGTCGCTTAGTAAAGCTAACTGCTTAATTGTAGTGCCAGCACAAAGCGGCAATATCGAAAAAGGCGCAACAGTAAGTATTGAGTTGCTATAAATGCTTACTATTAGACATAAAAAACCAACTAATATTGGGTTTTTATGTCTAATATTTAAGTCAATTAATTAGAACAACGATTCAAAATCGCCATTTGAAAATAAAACCCCGGGGATGCCACGAACGGCAGTAACGTCAGCTATTTTAGTATCACCAAAATATAAACCTCCACTGTAATTACGGCCCTTTTGTTTTACATCTAACCAACGGCCATTTTCGCCTTTCGCAATGAGGTTAATATTGCCACTAACATCACGAATACGTAAATCCAACGCCCTATTTTTTACACTAACAAATATATCTGTAGAAGTAAGTTCAGATAAATTTTCAACATCACCTACGTATGCAAATTTAAAATCGCTTGCACCACTCAATGGAAAATCTAATTCAAAAGTAAAGGCTAAATCATCATTGTCTTCGCCAATAAAAGGCGAAGCCTCTACTGCTGTGATATGAAATGCAGTGTTTTGAATGCCGCTTACGTAATTACCATTAAAATCAAAGGTAGATAACGTAGTTGACTCCTCACCTAGTGAATTAACAAAACGATTTAAGTTTAATGATAAGTCACCTTCTAGTTTACCCGCTGCTTTATTGATAATTACATTGGTCGTGATCTGCGCTATACCTGTATCAGCTTCTGGGTTTAATTCACTTTGAGCATCTATACCATCAAATTGAATCACCAGCTCACTCACATCAACACTTAATACCGTAGCGCCATTTGTGACAGTTGCACTCATTACACCTTCAATTTTATCTCCCAGTACACCACTTACCCTAAATGTTGGGATTGATAAATCAATTGCTATAGGTAAATCATCATATGTGCCAGTAATAGCCCATGTATAAGGTGATTGGCTATAAATGATATCCAAATCACGAAGCTTATATTGTCCTGCTGGCGTAGAGCCTTCTGCAAGTGGAGAATAGTTTGTAATAACTTCATTTAAAGCATTAGTAAGCGCACTAAGAGTTCTTTGTGTGTCTTCATCAAATGCACCTTCAAGCTCAGTAAATTTTGCGTCTAATTCATCTGAGTAAGCTTTTTCTTGAAGTCTTGCAACACCTATTATATTTCGCGTATCAACAAGTAACTCTCTTGAATCTAAGCTTTGTATTTCTGCTGAACGAGCCTGCCAATTTGTGAATGTAGTTACGCTCGCAATGGTTTGCTTAACTTGACCAGCGACATTTTTCAGCAAAGCATTACCTTGGTCGCTAAATAAGTTATCTGTAACATACTGCACTGCTAAATCGCTGTAATCTTGCCACGCTTGCTGGTCAGTCTCCAAGTTAGTAAATGCATTAAAAGCACTTACAACGCTAAACGTACTATCAGCAACACCAGCTAAAATTGCCGCGTAAGTAAATGCGTTAGTAACCATTTCTGCTTCAACACTTGCATTTAAATTACTGTGCGTTAAATGATAAAAAGGCGTGGCTGATAAACTAGCCTGTGTAGCACCAAAACCTTCGTCAGTAATTGCTTTACTCAATGGCGATAAATAAACCGTATTTACACCAGGAGCACTAAAAGCAGCTGCTTTGTAATTAAGAGTAACGGCTGTTAATTCTTGATAGTCGATTAAACGGTTCGCGTTTAAGTCATTTGCATCACCACGAACTGTTCTGCCGCAACCGGTAAAGCGTGGGCAAGGTAGCGTTGTATCACTAGGTATAAACTCAAAGCTATTAAAAGTAAGTGGAGTTACAGTTATACTCGCAGTATTGATGTTTTCGACTTCAATTGATTCTTTCACCACCCCATCGCTATCTAAAACATTAAGCGTTCCCTGTGGTGATTGCCAATTAGATACATAAAAATTTACAGAAGAAGATGTTGAAACTTCACTCACTGCAACAGATTCTGAACTGTCACTGTCTGATGAAGAACCACAACCTACCAATGCAATAGCGACCCCTAAAGGTATAATTTGTTTTAACATCTTCATTCCTTAAAACTTAATGTTCACGTACCAATTCACATTCGCATAATAGGCTTTATCTAAATCTAAGCTATCTGTTTGTAAATTAAGACCAAAATATTTACTTTCTATACCAACCAAAAACGCTTCACTTTTTGTTTCGTAGCCTGCTTGTATTTTCCAATGTTCCCAAAAATGAATGCGGCCTTTCAATTGACTAAACGTGTCTTTATCGTAACGTTTTAAAGTTAGTTGGGTTGAAAAACGCTCGTTTATTCTATAATCAGCAAATGCTTGTAGTCGCATCTCCATCTCAAAATCATGCGATTCGGTATTTCCAAATGCCGACGTTTTTAATGATACTGTTGGCTGGGTAGTAATGTCGCCGTTGTCATTTTCACTAAATGGAACTTCTGTAGTTTGGCCTTTAACAAAGCCACTATCGTCGTAATCTGTTTTATAGAGTAAATCTTTTACACTAAAACCAAGTTGTAATTCATCATTCACTTGCCAATCAGCAAAAATATCTAGGCTATAGCCAAGCCCTTCAGGCTTCTGGTCTGGTGTGAATTTTTTAAATAAAATATCTTTTGAAAAATTGTAATCAACAGTTACAGCACCTTCAACTTCATCGCTATAAATTTCGCCATTTACAGTAGCATCTTGAAAATGCGTACTCGCAAAAACGGATAATTTAGGTGTAATTGTTAATGTATTTTTATCTAAAAAATTAAAATCGTAAGATACAAATACACCGTTAGACGTTGCTTGTTTAGCATCTAAATTATATGTATAAAAACGATCCTCAAACTCTAAATCATTTTTTTCAGTGTGAGTGTATTTGGCCGTATCTGGATCAAAATTAAGCACGTAATCATAGCGACTTTGTAAACCAACCTTAAAATTCCCGAAACCCACACCGACTTCAAATATATTGTAAGTAAATGCACTGTCACCCGATTTTAGTGGTGCATCGAAATCATCGACAAAAGCTTGTACTGGCTGTGCTTCGGTGTAAATTTCTGCGTCAAAATGGGTAAATATTTGAAATTGGTTATCTGCGGAAACAAGTGGAGAAATAAGAGCTGTTGAAAATCCTAACAAGAGAATTTTTTTCATAATTTAATCGCTTTCTATAAAAAAAGGGAAAAGCGCTGCTTTCCCCTTTTATAGTTTAAATATTACTTAGATGAATCAATTAAATCAACATCAGTGTAATCAACCACGTCACCATCAATGTAAGTAATTGAAAGGCCGTTTGTTGTTTTAGCTGCAGTACCAAAAGAGATCATCATCTCATTGTACATAGCCATAACGTCACCAGTGTAACCTGCACTTTCATTACCAGTAATAGACAACGTGTAACCCATTGCATTATTTACTGTAATATCTAAAGCACTAGCTTCTTCCATGTCGCTGTCAAGGTATGTAGTCATTACTTTAAAGTCTACATCACCAGATACACCTTCTAATGAAATAGAACTTGAATCTGTTTCTTCATCAGCTGTAATGCTTAACACGCCGTTAAAGCCAGAATCGCCATCCATGATTTCAATATGGTTAGTCGTTTCAGTCATTATGATTTCTGCATCATCTACATTATCAGCACTCACTGCGCCATCAAAAGTAAATACTAAACATGAATCGATTTGAGTAGCATCAATTGTACCTGCTGCAAATTCAACACAATCTGTCAATGCTGCTACTTGCGTATCAGCAGTTACAAGCTTAATAGATGCATCATTTTCACCTACCAGCGTAGCACCCCAAGCAACAACTAGCTTATCACCTTCATAAGAAGCCGCTGCGTTAATCATTTCACCTGTAGTAGCATTGCTAAGCATAAGTGTAAGGTCATCTAAGCTGTAATTGTAAGCCCAGTTAGGGAAACGTGTAGATGTACCCGATGCAGAATCACCCATACCAGAAACTTCATCGATTACATCAGCTACAATTTCAGCAGCATCAATAATAGCATCACCACCAGTACTCGTTAGCACTGTCATAGTCGCTAATGACTCTGACGTAGCTTTAACAGAAGCTAGTACAGTTAGTTTAGGAAGCGCTTCTTCTGCAGCAACTTGAAGCGCTAACGCAGCTGTAAACTGCTCTGATGCTAATTCAGCTTTATCTGTAGCAACTTTAACCATTGCATCAGCATCATCAACTAATGTTTGTGCTGCGTCTTTATCTTCATCTGTTACAGCAACATCTAAATATGCTTGTGCAGCTGCTTTAGCTTGCGCTATAGCAATTTCCAATGCATCTACAGATGCAGCAAATTCAGATGCGGCAGAGACGGCTGCTGTTGCAAGCTCTAGAGCAGCCGCTGCATTAACAGCGGTATCGATCGTCGCGTTTTGTGCATCAGCAAGCGCTGAAGTAGAAGCAGCTTCTGCTGTCATTGATAGGGTTTGCTTTGCATCTGCAACATCTGCTGCATCAATAGCAATAGCTTTTGCCGCCGTTACTTCTACATCAAACTCTGTAACAGCCGCATCAGCAGCAATAACTAATTCAGCAAGCGCTGCGTCAAACGCACTTACTTTGTCAACTTCTGTATTTGCATCAGATAGTAAATCTTCCGCATTATCAAGAATTTGTTGGTATGTATTATTTTGGTCAACAAGTAATGTTGCTGCTGAAACAAGACCTTGAGACTTAATAAATAATTTATTTACTTTATTTGCTAAATCGGCAGTTTCAGCTTCATTAACAAGTGTAGCTACTGCACTTACAAATGCGACAGCACTTGCTGCATCAGTAACCGTATCGCCACCTAGAGATTGAGCATCTGCTAAGTTAGTCTCAGCTGTCACGACTAAAGCTTGTAAAGTAACAAGTTCAGCTTCTGATGCTGTAACTTCTGCTGTAACAGAAACAGCTAATTGAGCATAAAAATTGTCATCAGCTTCACAGTTATCTGTACAACCTAACTTTTCTAATGCTTTTTTAACTTTTTTAGCAATAAGCGCTAAACTAGCGTCAGTTGCTGCGCCATTTTTAATTGCTTTATTTTTTGCGGCTTTTGCTTTAGCAGCAATGCCGGCCGCTTGTAAAATAAATGCATCTTTTTCAGCATCTGTTGCATTTGGATTAACAACATTGAATGCATTTAAAATTGCAGCTTCAATAGCAGCATCATCACCAGTAGCTACGGCTAAAAAGATGTTAGATGTGTTTGTTACTGCTTGTTGAAGTTTAGCGGCTAACGCTGCAATTTCAGTATCATCACTACCGTTTAACTTACCATCTTTAATGCCCGTTTTTAATTTACTTAGCACATCACTGATAGAATCTAAACCTTGAATAGATGACGCTATTTGAGAAATTGCTAAAATACCTTCACTTAACTCTTCTTCACCATCTACATCACTTAAATCAACTGCACCACCATTTGAAGGGTCAGCAAGTAACTCTGGTATTAGAAATGTGTTATCAGGTCCCATCAATTGAAACAAGCTACTCATATTTACTTCAGCAATAAAAGTAGGATGAACTTCAATTTGAGATTCAAGAAGTAACTGAGAACCGATAGTCGTTAAAAATGTAGCATTAGCTCTTAAAGAACGAGATACACCTGGGTCGCCTTGAGCTCCACTTGCACCAGACGTATCAGCTGTAATTGCTGGGACAAATTTGATTACTGAAAGTTCTAGATCAGTTTTGTACCATTCACCAAATTCAATTGCAGTATCGCCATCATTTACATCATCAACTTCTGGGGCCGTTGCGTAAGAACCACAACCTAAGTAAGCATCACATCTTAAAAAGCTCTCATCGCCTTCTGCTGACGTTTTAACTGTGATGTAAACTGGTCCAGTAAAGTTATCTTCTAAGAAAATGCTGTAGCGTCCGCTTTCATTTGTTAGAACATCATCAGGGTTACCTGCAATTTTGTTTGCTTCTAAATCAGCATCTGCGGCATCTTGCGATAAACCTTCTCCAGAGAAAGATTCAGCTTCAGAAGAGGCTTCTAATCTAAATGCAACAGGTACACTTTGACCAGTTGCATCTAATGTAGAAACGCTTACTACCGCGTTCATCATTGCGCCTTTAACAGCTTTACCAGTTACTTCAACATTAAATTGAGCATCATCTGATGAGCTAAAAGATTCAACAGGAGGTACGTATACATTCCTATCGTTATCAGAACCACAAGCTGTTAAACCCAATGTAAGTGCAACTGATGCTGCAATTGGTGTAAATTTGATCATACGCTTCGACATTTATTTCTCCTTGATAGCTTGAAATGAGTATCAGAAATTAGTTTAGTCACAATTTGCATTGTTCAAGTTTATAAGTTTACACGTTTACACGTTTACAAAAATAATAAACGAACACGCAATACTAACCTTTGTTACTAGAATTCTAAAAATACCATTAAGCCATATATTTTTGCTACATATTTATACATTTTATTAAATGTATTTTGATTTTATCTACATACTATTTCTTTATGACCCTCAGTAATCTAATTAAAAATCATAAAAACTCAGGACGCTAAAATATAGTATATCCATTTTGTGAATTGAATATTACATTTAATTTAGTTTGTTAATATTATTCTTCAAGTAAATGCGATGAATCGAAGAAAAAAGCGGTTTTTTTACTGAACTGGAATGAAAATTAACTAAAAAATATGACTATGACAACATTCAAATTTTTTCTATCGCTAAGCATTGAGTCATATATTTGGTTTTTCTTTTTATTACCTAAGGCAATTTAATCCCGATGCGAGGTTTGTAATCTAGTGGGCTCGCTAACTGCGTTGAAAATAGCTGGCTAGAGAAAATAAGTTTAATATCATCATGATTCAATATGTTAGTAAGTCTCTTAACCAGGGTTCAGGTTAAGTAATAACCGAGCAATAGTCCCCAAGACGAATCCAAGGGCATAACACCATAGGCGTTGCGTTGCCTAAAAACCAAACATACAGCTGCAAATTCAACCTCGAAGATAAATAGACCCAGATATTGAAACAATTACTACATAGAAAACCCCACTGTATAATCACAAGAGGGACTTTATTTTAATAAGGAACCCTTACAACCCCTTCCATTAATACTCGTGCACTGCGGCTCATACTTGCTTTAGTGACAAGCCAGTTGCCCGCAGTATTTTTAGCCTCAGCACCTACTTTTAAGGTGCCCGACGGATGACCAAAGTTAACTTCACTCAATGCGCCGCCACCAGCGGCTATATTAACAAGTGTGCCTTCAATTGCTGCGGCAGTGCCAATAGCTACAGCGGCTGTGCCCATCATGGCATGATGTAGTTTACCCATCGACATAGCGCGCACTAATAAGTTGATATTGGCAGCCTCAATAATTTTACCGCTAGACGCTTTGTAATCTAAAGGTGATGCAACAAACGCAACCTTTGGCGTATGTTGGCGAACTTGCGCTTCACTAATGTTAGTGATTAAGCCCATTTTAACGGCGCCATAAGCACGAATGGTTTCAAGCTTTTTAAGCGCTGCAACATCGTTATTTATATCCTCTTGCAGCTCTGTGCCGGTATAACCAATATCAGTGGCGTTAATAAATACAGTAGGAATACCTGCATTTATCATGGTTGCTTTTAAAGTACCAACACCCGGTACTTTTAAGTCATCAACTACGTTACCTGTTGGAAATAACGCGCCATCGCCATCAGCGGGGTCCATAAATTCAAGTTTTACTTCAGCTGCAGCAAAAGTAACACCATCGAGTTCAAAGTCACCGATTTCTTGCACTTCGCCATTTGTAATAGGGACATGCACTAATATGCTTTTTTTAATATTAGCCTGCCACACACGCACGATAGCAACACCGTTATTAGGTACTCTGCTTCTATCGACTAAACCATTACTAATGGCAAAAGCACCGACTGCTGACGTTAAGTTGCCACAGTTACCACTCCAATCTACAAAAGGTTTATCTATAGCCACTTGACCAAACAAGTAATCAACATCGTGTTCGGCTTGCTCACTTTTACTTAAAATGACGGTTTTACTGGTACTTGATGTAGCACCGCCCATGCCATCCGTTTGCTTAGCATACGGATCGGGGCTGCCAATAACACGCAGTAATAAATTATCGCGCGCCTCGCCTGCTACTTGAGCAGGCTTTGGCAAATCAGTTAAATTAAAAAACACACCTTTACTGGTGCCGCCACGCATATAGGTTGCAGGCACTTTAATTTGCGGTTTAAACATAGTGTTTGCCCTTATGCAGATTGCGTTGCTTCTAAAAAGTCTTGAGCAAAGCGTTGTAACACACCACCAGCCGCGTAAATAGAAAGCTCTTCTTGGGTATCGATACGGCACTTCATAGGCACAGTAAGCACTTCACCATCTTTACGGGTAATGCTTAAATTAACGGTGGCGCCTGGTTTTAAATCACCCGTTACATCGTACGTTTCACTGCCATCCAGCTTTAGAGTTTTACGCGTTGTGCCTGCTTTAAACTCAAGCGGTAAAACCCCCATACCAATTAAGTTAGTACGGTGAATACGCTCAAAGCCCTCAGCTGCGATTACTTCAACGCCTGCAAGTCTTACGCCTTTTGCAGCCCAATCGCGCGACGAACCTTGACCGTAATCGGCACCGGCTACAATAATAAGCGGTTGTTTACGCTCCATGTAGGCTTCGATTGCTTCCCACATACGGGTGTTAGTGCCTTGTGGCTCTAAGCGTGCGTAAGAACCTTGCTTAACGTCGCCGTTTTCGTCAAGTACCATTTCGTTTAGCAGCTTTGGATTGGCAAATGTTGCGCGCTGCGCTGTTAAATGATCGCCCCGGTGCGTTGCGTACGAGTTATAGTCTTCCTCTGGGACGTTCATTTTGGTCAGGTACTCGCCAGCAGCACTACTTGCCATAATTGCGTTTGATGGCGATAAATGATCCGTTGTAATGTTATCGCCAAGAACTGCAAGCGCACGCATACCGGTCATTGTGCGCTCACCCGCAAGTGCACCTTCCCAATAAGGAGGGCGACGAATGTAGGTGCTTTCTGGGCGCCAGTCGTAAAGTGGGTCGTTATCTTCACCGTAATCTACGGTTAAATTAAACATCGGCTCGTATACTTTTCTAAACTGCTCTGGCTTAACGCTTTGCTTAATTACTGCATCAATCTCTTCGTCTGATGGCCATAAATCTTTAAGCGTAATATCGTTGCCTTGTTGATCTTGCCCTAGTATCCCTTTTTCAATATCAAAGCGAATCGTACCTGCAATGGCGTACGCAACAACTAAAGGAGGTGACGCTAGAAATGCTTGCTTAGCATAAGGATGAATGCGCCCGTCAAAGTTACGATTGCCCGAAAGCACCGCTGTCGTGTATAAATCGCGTTCGATTACTTCTTCTTGAATAACAGGGTCAAGGGCTCCACTCATACCATTACAGGTAGTACACGCAAAACCAACAATGCCAAAGCCAAGTTGCTCAAGCTCTGTTAGTAGGTTTGCATCTTCAAGGTACGATTGCACCGCTTTTGAACCCGGTGCTAATGAGGTTTTAACCCAAGGTTTACGCGTTAAGCCTTTTGCATTTGCGTTACGGGCAAGGAGTGCTGCGGCAATTACATTGCGTGGATTACTAGTATTGGTACAACTAGTAATAGCCGCAATAATACACGCGCCGTCTGGCATTAAGCCTTCTTCATTTTCAACAATGCCCGAAATACCTTCTTTAGCTAAATCGCTTGTCGATACACGGCGGTGCGGATTAGATGGACCGGCAATATTGCGCCCCACGCTTGATAAATCAAACGTAAGCACACGCTCGTATTTTGCGGTTTTTAAGCTATCGCTCCAAAGGCCTGCTGTTTTAGCGTAGTTTTCTACAAGGGCAATTTGTTCTTCTTCGCGACCTGTTAAACGCAAGTAATCTATTGTTTTATCATCGATATAAAACATGGCTGCAGTTGCACCAAATTCAGGCGTCATGTTCGAAATGGTTGCTCTGTCGCCAAGTGTAAGCGCGTCGGCACCTTCACCGTAAAACTCTAAATAAGTAGAAACAACACGTTGCTCACGTAAAAATTCAGTAATGGCCAACACAATATCGGTTGCGGTAATACCGGGTTGGCGCTTGCCTGTTAATTCAACACCGACAATATCAGGCAAACGAATATAAGAAGCACGGCCAAGCATAACGCTTTCAGCTTCAAGCCCGCCTACACCCACAGCAATAACACCCAGCGCATCAACATGTGGCGTGTGGCTGTCGGTACCTACTAGTGTATCTGGAAATGCAATGCCATCTCGGTTTTGAATAACCGGCGACATTTTTTCAAGATTAATTTGATGCATAATGCCGTTACCCGGTGGAATAACGTCAATATTTTTAAACGCAGTTTTTGTCCAGTTTATAAAGTGAAAACGGTCATCATTTCGTCTGTCTTCAATGGCACGATTTTTTTCAAATGCGTCAGGATCAAAACCGGCATGCTCTACCGCTAGTGAATGATCAACTATTAACTGCGTAGGTACTACCGGATTCACTTTAGCCGGATCGCCGCCTTTGGCTGCAATTGCATCACGAAGCCCAGCTAAATCAACAAGTGCTGTTTGGCCTAAAATATCGTGGCATACCACGCGCGCCGGATACCACGGGAAATCTAAATCTTGCTTGCGCTCAATTAGCTGGTTAAGTGCATCGGTTAACATAGCAGGGTCGCATCGGCGTACTAGATTTTCGGCAAATACACGTGATGTATAAGGTAGTGTGGCGTATGCACCTGGCTTAATTGTATCTACGGCTTCTTGTGTATCGTAATAGTCGACGTTTGAGCCAGGTAAAGGTTTACGGTATTGGGTATTATTAATTATGGTCATAATAAATTCGCTAATTGGTGACGGTGTTTGCTCACAGCTAGCGTGTTTAATGAAAAGTTTGAGAAAAACTGCTCGCTAGTGGCTATGTGCAATAAAAAGTGAGCACATGCGTGCTCACCCATTTTTTAACGTGACTCTATTGGTGTGTAACTACGAGCATCAGGGCCTGTGTAATCGGCACTTGGGCGGATAATACGGTTGTTAGCGCGTTGCTCTTTTACATGCGCAGTCCAACCAGTAACACGGCTCATTACAAATATTGGCGTAAATAATTTAGTTGGAATATCCATAAAATGATAAGCAGACGCATGGAAAAAATCAGCATTACAAAACAGCTTCTTCTCGCGCCACATAATCTCTTCACAACGAACAGACACAGGGTAAAGCACGGTATCGCCTACCTCTGCTGCTAGTTTTTCAGACCATTTTTTAATAATTACATTGCGTGGATCAGATTCGCGATAAATAGCATGACCAAAGCCCATTATTTTGTCTTTACGTTCAAGCATGCCCATGACTTCTTGTTCAGCATGCTCAGCACTTGTAAAGCCTTGAATCATATCCATAGCCGCTTCGTTAGCACCACCATGAAGTGGACCACGCAGCGTACCAATCGCGCCAGTTACGCAAGAGTGAATATCAGAAAGCGTTGATGCACACACACGCCCCGTAAAGGTAGAGGCGTTAAACTCATGCTCTGCGTATAAAATTAGTGATACGTTCATCACTTGCGCAAATAACTCGCTGGGTGCTTTGTCGTGTAACAGTGTTAAAAAGTGTGCGCCAACAGAGTCGTCATCTGTTTGTGTTTCAATGCGTACACCATCGTGTGTAAAGCGGTACCAGTAACAAATAATACTTGGGAACACAGCAACCATACGATCAATTGCATCATTGGCTTGGCTAAAATCAAGCTCCATTTCAAGGTTACCCAACATTGAGCAACCGGTACGCATTACATCCATTGGGTGCGCGTCTTTAGGAATATTTTCAAGCACGGTTTTAAGTGCATCTGGTAAGCCGCGTAAACTTTTTAGTTTTGCTTTATATTCTGCCAATTCGCTAGTTGTAGGTAACTCACCGCGTGAAAGTAAAAAAGACACTTCTTCAAACTGCGCTTTTTCGGCAAGTTCGCTAATATCGTAACCACAATACGTTAAACCAGAACCACTTTGTCCAACAGTACACAATGCTGTTTGACCAGCCACTTGTCCGCGTAAACCCGCGCCGCCTAATGCTTTATCTACCATGTTCTTCTCCTATCTTAAATTTGTGTGTGATTTTATTTTTTAATAATTATTATTTGTCAGATTTTGATGAAAAAAGTGTGTCGAGTGTGTTCTCGTACGTGTGGTAATCTAAAAAGTCGTAAAGTTCAGAGCGCGTTTGCATATTTTCAATTTGGCTTTGTTGCGAGCCTTCATTTAAAATTGCTGAATACACGTTTAATGCTGCTTTGTTCATGGCTCTAAATGCACTAAGTGGGTAAAGCACCATTTCAACACCTACATCGCTTAACTGCTCTTTTGTGTAAATAGGTGTTTGGCCAAACTCAGTAATGTTTGCCAAAATTGGAACGTTGATCGCTTTTGCAAATGCTTGGTAATCAGCAAGGTCGTGTACGGCTTCTGCAAAAATAGCGTCAGCACCGGCTTCAACACAGGCAGCTGCACGGTCAATAGCGGCATTTAAACCTTCTTTTTGAAATGCATCGGTACGGGCCATAATGTAAAAATCGCTATCGGTTTTTGCATCAACCGCCGCTTTAATGCGGTCAACCATTTCACCTTGGCTTACAATTTCTTTATTAGGACGATGCCCGCAACGCTTTTGCGCTACTTGGTCTTCAATATGAAAACCCGCCGCACCGGCTTTAGTCATTTCTTTTACTGTGCGTGCAATGTTAAACGCCCCACCCCAACCGGTATCGGCATCAACAAGTAGTGGTAAATCGCTCGCACCTGTAATACGGCGAATATCTTCAAGCACGTTATCAAGGCTCGTCATACCTAAGTCAGGCATACCAAACGAGGCGTTTGCAACACCGGCACCTGAGAGGTAAATAGCTTGGTGACCCATTTTTTCAGCCATCATCGCTGTGTAGGCGTTAATAGTACCTACCACTTGTAACGGGCGGTTATTGGCAATAGCGTGTTTAAATTTTAATCCTGCTGACATTACTTTCTCCTCACTTTGAACGGTTGCTACGTGGAGTAACTTATAGTTTTAATCTGTAATTATGACTGTTTAACTGCTCTTGCTAGCTTTTAGCAGCTTATGCTTTTTGCTTAGCTAATAAGTCGAATTTGGTTTGAATATTTGCTTGCGATGCGCTTATGTGGCGCTTCATAAGCATTTCGGCCAGTTCGCCGTCGTGGTTTTCAATCGCGTTAATAATAGCTAAATGCTCATCAAACGCTTTTGATACACGCGGCCCCACCATGCCCATTTGTACACGGTACATGCGTATTAATTGATAGAGCTCATTACACAGTAAATGAATTAAATGCGCGTTTTTACTGCCTTGAATAATACGGTAATGAAAATCTAAATCGCCGGCTTCTTGATAGTAAGACTCGCCCTCTTTAACACGTTGTGTTTGCAAGTGCTGATTAAGTAATTGCTTTAAGCCTTTTATCTCTTCGGGTTCCATATTGTCGGCAGCCAGCCTACATGCCAAGCCTTCAAGTGAGCTGCGAACTTGATAAACTTCAATCAAACGCTCAGCGGTAAGGGCAACTACTCGGCAACCTACGTTAGCTTTACGCTCAACAAGGTAGCAACTCTCTAAGCGATTTAACGCTTCTCTAAGCGTTGCACGGCTTACACTATAACGCTTTGCAAGTTCAGGCTCTGATATTTTACTGCCTTGAACTATACTGCCTTCAACAATCTCACGGCGCATATCTACAAATACCTGATCTGATGCGGTAGTAATAGGCGCTTCGTTTAAAAATGTGTGTGTCATAAGTTATTTTTTAGATTGTCGACAATTAATGCCGTTACTATGGGCTTATTAAAAAACCATGTCAACCCTTGAGCACAACAAAAAGACTAAAAAACGCACTCATTGTCGACACTATTAATCTAAAGTCGTATAAAACCACCTTTAAAATAGAGTAAAACAACAAAGTGTCGACACAGTAATAAATTGGATGTTACGTTTTTAAGCGCTGAAAATGCGTTATATAAATGCTATTATCGCGCTTTATTTTTATAGTATGAGCTAACGCGTGAACGCCAACACTTTTATTCCTGAGCACTTTATTGATGACGTAAAAACCTATTTACCAGCGCATCTAAACTTAGATGACTTTTTAAATGCGTGTCGTCGACCGCTCAGAAAATCTATCCGCGTTAATACATTAAAAATTAGCATTGAAGAATTTGTAGAACGTGCAACTGAAAAAATTGGCTGCTAACCCCCATCCCTTGGTGCAGTGAAGGCTTTTGGTTAGAACGCCCAAGCGATGAAGAGCAAAACCTCGCTCTTGGTAATACTGACTTACATCTAAGCGGTGCGATGTACGTACAAGAAGCAAGTTCAATGCTGCCGCCTATTGCCTTAAAACAAAGTATTAAACTCGCTAACTCGCAAAATAACACCGTGCTTGATATGGCATCAGCACCGGGTTCTAAAACATCACAACTTGCAGCACTTATGGATAACCAAGGCGTGCTTGTTGCAAATGAGCTTTCGTCATCTCGTTTAAAGGTACTTAGCGCCACCTTAAAACGCATGGGGGTTGGTAACTGTGCGCTCTCGCACTTTGATGGCGTTATATTTGGCAACTACATGTTTGAATGCTTTGATAGCATATTGCTAGACGCGCCATGCTCTGGCGAAGGTACTGTGCGTAAAGACGCCGACGCACTAAAAAATTGGTCAATAGAATCAAACATACAAATAGCCCAAGTACAAAAAGACTTAATTAAAAGCGCATTTTACGCATTAAAGCCAGGTGGCACGTTAGTGTATTCAACCTGTACACTTACTCCGCTCGAAAACCAGCAAGTATGCGATTATTTACTCAGTGAATTTGGCGACTATATAGAGCCACAATCCCTAAGTGATTTATTTGAAGGTGCAAGCGAAGCCACAACTAATGAGGGCTATTTACATGTATGGCCGCAAACCTTCGATAGCGAAGGCTTTTTTATTGCTAAATTTAAAAAGCACGCAAGTTGCGATAACCCAAATCAAACTGTTAAAAAAGGCGCGTTTCCGTTTAACGAGTTTGATAAAAAGCAAAGTGCCGCGTTTATGCAGTCGCTTAAAAAGCACTTTGAATTAACTAATCTTCCTGGCAACTTAATGCAGCGCGACAAAGAGCTGTGGTTATTTCCACAAGGGTTTGAAGCCCTGCAAAATAAAATTAAGTACGCACGCTTAGGTATTCAAATTGGCATTATTCATAAAAATGGCGTAAGGCTAACGCACGAGTTTGCAACCGTATTTGGCAATGAGTGTAAAACTAATGTATTTGCTTTAAATAACGAGCAAGCAAATGATTATTTTCAAGGTAAAGATATACGCTTAACTGAAGCAACTCAGACAATAGGTGAGGTGGTATTAACTCTGTGTGGGTGCCCTATTGGGCTGGGAAAATGGCAAAAAAATAAGATTAAAAACTCACTGCCGCGAGATCTCGTGCAAAATACGCAGTTAATAAGCTGGGTATAAAAAATGGATAACCATTTTAAACTGCGCATAAAAAATCTAAGCATTTGTTATTAAATATAACTAAATGCAAAATTTAGTTATGCCTTTTATCATTACTTAACTACACTTTTAAGTACTTTCTTCTTCTCCCTAAGAATCTAGAAAGTTTTTTTAGTTAACGCAAGACTCAACAGAGAGTCATTCTAAAGCCCAGAGTTTTCCTAATTACTCTGGGCATTTTTTAATTTCCAACTAAATCAAATTCGGTTAATTCCCCAGAGCCATGAATCAATTGATAGCGCGCTAAATTGCCTTGTTCGAGTGTTATTAAACTAATCGCAGAGTCACTTACTAAATACTTTTGCCCTTCGCCCTTAGTTTGGTGTTTATCTACTTCCATATGCCAACGTTTAGTAAAAAAGTTAAGTGGGCTTTTTGGTCCATATAAAATTGAATCTAGTTTATCGAGTACGTTTATTAATTTACGTGGAAATTCGTTTTTAATACCACTGGCGGTAAGTTGCCAAATTCGGTTTGGGTGATTACCAAAACGTTTTTGCACTGAAAAACAAAATGAATAGTGCACGTCTCCCGATAAAATAAGCGTTTCGTTTGGTGTATCAGTTCGCCTAAACGTATCGAGTAGTTTTTTAGCCGATCCTTCGTGTGCCATCCAGTTCTCTACATCAACCATAAGCGGTTGCCCGCAAATATTAAACATGGCTTGAATAGCTTCTATTGATTTAACACCAAATACGGGGGCTGGTGATACAATAATAACCTGATCGTGGCTTAATAGGCTTTCTTCAAGCTCTGTTAGGCGTTCCCAATCAAGTAGACCTGAAGGCTCGTTAAAATTTTGCTCATTTCGCCAACGGTGCGTACGTGTATCTAGCACCACTACTTTTGGGGTTGTAGTTAACTCGTAATGCCAAAAACTAAAATCGTTTAGTGGTTTATCAAATGCTTTAAACTGCCATAAATTATTAGCAGTACGGCTTTGCTTAAAAGGTGTTAGTAACTCGCCTGTTTTATTTAGTGCGTCGTTCCCCATTCCTTGGAAAAGCCAATAACTAATTAAGCCGTTATTAATGATTCGTTTACTACTTGGATTTTCATTTATAGCTTGCTCCCACCCAGCGGTGAGGTTCCAATCATCGGTTACATCGTGATCGTCAAACATCATTAATGTCGATACATTGGCAAACAACCGCTCTACTTCACTTAAGCCTTTTGCATAATCAATCAGTGCTGTTTTTTCAGCGTCAAAAATAGTTTTGTTTTGCTTGTTTTGACCTGAATACGTTGTATTTTGTATATCAACGCATTGCCAAGCAGCAGCACTAAAATTTAATAAATAAAGCGCTATGTATTCTTCAAAATGGATAAGGTGATTGTAGGCTTTTACACTTGAAAAGTGAGGTTCGTCTTTTTTTAGCCAGTAACCTATACCTAATTTTGAACGTTTTTGCCAAGGCGTTTTTGGTAAATACAAATGACGATTATAAAGTTGCTCTTTTATATCGTCCGGTAACTCAATGGCAAGTGGTTGCTCTTTATAAATACCGAGTTGCTTAACTAACTGATGAATAGCTAATAACATGGGGCCTGCTACGTCATCGGCGTAAACCTGGTCACCGCTCAGTAATAGCAATTGTGCGCCTTGATTATTATTACCGCGCTGATTATTTTGCCAGTGACTTGCAGACACTAAGCTATCTTTTGCTGGATGATGTGCATTACGGCACGAGCCATGCAAAATATCATTTAATTTATTAGGAATTACAAATGCAGGCGTTGTTTGACCGCTATAGCACCAAGGCGATAAATCGATTACTGTATCGTCAATTACAAGCTCATAGTTTAATAAGCTATCTAGAGGGAGTTTGTTGTCTATTGGCTTTATAATGACGAAATGCAGATACAAATGTTCCCCTAAAGAAACAGTGTGTTGATCACTATAACACTCAACATTTAATAAGTTTATTTGGCAGTTTGCAGACTTGCTGGTAGCAAACTGAATACAGACTCCAGTTTGCTCTGCACGGCGCACCATTGGCCCCATTAGTAAAATAGGAAGGTTTGCCGTGTTAGTAATCATGCATTTAGCCTTTAGCTGCTAATTTAAATAAAGAATAAAAGTTCTCGGTAGTCGCTTTAGCCAGTTCATTAAAGCTAATGCCTTTAAGTTCGCTAATGTAATAAGCAACGTCTTCTACGTATGCTGGCTGATTTGTTTGCCCACGATACGGTACCGGTGCTAAATAAGGCGAGTCGGTTTCTATTAATAAGCGATCGAGTGGGATTTTTTTACGACTTCTTTTAGTTCTAAAGCATTTTTAAAGGTAACAATGCCGGAAATCGAAATATAAAAGCCCATGTCTATCGCTTTTTTGGCCATATCCCAGTCTTCAGTAAAACAATGCAATACGCCACCGCAATTTTCCGCTTTATGTTCACGCATTAAGTTTATGGTGTCGACACGTGCATCGCGAGTATGAATAATTAACGGCTTTTGTAATTCGTTAGCTACTTCAATATGCCCAACAAAACTGGCTTGCTGTACTGCATGTGTATCTTTTGAATAATAATAATCAAGGCCTGTTTCGCCAATAGCGACTACTTTGTTGTGCGATGCTAGGTCAATTAACTGCTGCTTGTTAAGTGCGTCTTTTTGATCAAGTGGATGTACGCCACAAGAAGCTGATACATCGTCGTAATGCTGAATTTTATCAAGCATACTCGGGAACTGATCAAGTGTTACACTTACACATAAAAAATGCTCAACCTTTTTAGCACGTGCTTTATCAAGCACTTGGTCAAGGTTTAAATCAAGTTTATCAAAATCAAGACGGTCTAAATGGCAATGCGAATCTACAATCAAAATTGGGCCTGTTTTTTACTACATAGTGTAAGTCGGATTACCGGAGTTTAACATAGTCCCCAGTAGCTTTTCGATCTTAGAATTAAGGTTTGTTTTATCATCTAAGAAAGTAATACCTATCCCTGGTGGGTTAGAGCTTTGTGCACCTTGTGGGGTGATCCACGACACTTTACCCGTCACTACATCATCTTCTAGTGCATCAGGCAAGGTAACTCTAAGTGCCAATGAGTGCCCTACTTCGTAACGCATATTAGTGGGTACAAATAAGCCACCTTTTTTTAAATAAGGCATATAACAACGATATAATTCCTCTAGATCATCTATATCAACTAATAGCTCTTGCATGTTTAATCCTTTTTATGAATTACGTAATATGTGCGCTAATCGCGATACTGCAAGCGGTAAATTAAGCCCAAGGATTTTTGTGTTATTTTGCAAAAATTCACTCAGAGCCTGTTGCGCAATCTGATATGCATCAAAGCTCATGCCTTGCATTAACTGCTGCTTTAGTTGCTCACTTAAGAACAAAGTAAATATGCGAACAAGCTCAGGCTGTTTATTTATAATATCGACTAACACTTTAAAATTATGACTTTGTTTAAACTCAGTTGCAAACTTATAAAGCATATCAATACTTTGTAACTGACTTTGCTCTTGCCAATGCTTAACTTGTAATGGTTGGCTATAAAAAAGTGGCAACCAGCTATAACCTTTAATTTGCAATGACTCAAGCCATTGCTGGGCAAGTTGTGTGTTTATTACTTTTATATCTGTTTTAGCACACCGGCTTAATATCGTGGCCGGAAGTTGTGCAGCTTGGCTTGTTGTAAGTATCAAAAATCGGCTATTACTTGGCTCTTCTAGCGTTTTTAATAATGCATTTGCTGCGGCGGTTGTCATTTTTTCACAATTTTTAATAACAACTACTTTGTTACCATTTTGCGCCGCAGAGTGATTCATAAAATCACTGATCCCGCGTATATCGTCTACGCCAATACTTTGCCCATCAACCTGCGTTAAACGTTTATCAGGGTGCGTGCCTGCAAGTGTGAGTAAACAACTTTTACAGTGGCCACACGGTGCTAAAATACTATTAGCAGCTGCTGATTGCTGTACTATATTTTGGCACAATAAGGCATTAGCTAACTGATCGCTTAACTCGAATTTACCAACGCCAATGGGTCCACAAAACAACTGTGCATGATGAAAACGTTGGCCACGAAAGCTCTGCGCTAAGCGTTGCTGTGTATCGTGTAGCCAAGGCAGTGCCATATTATTTTAGCCCTTCAAAAAATGTACGTAGTACGTTAGTTATATCGCGGTGTACTTTATCGATGTCTTGGTTTGCATCAACTGTTTTAATTGAGCTGTCGTCGTTAGCAAGCTCAAGGTAACGCATGCGAGTGCGCTGAAAAAACTCAATAGCTTCTTGCTCTATTCTATCAAGTTCGCCTCGCCCTTTTGCACGTTCAAGGCCAATAACAGGGTCAATATCAAGGTAAATAGTTAAATCGGGCTTCAATCCTTTTAATACCATTGATGATAACGACGCTAGTGTATTTGAGCTAATACCTCGTCCGCCACCTTGATATGCTTGAGATGATAAATCATGGCGATCAGCCAATATCCATTGACCTTGCTCAAGCGCAGGATTAATGACGTTATGCATTAACTGCGAACGCGCCGCATACATGATCAGCAATTCGGTTTCAAAGGCAATTTCTTCTTCATGCTCTGCTTTTACAAGTGTGCGCAGTGATTCGGCTAGTGGTGTTCCGCCTGGTTCACGTACATTTATAAAGTCGATCTGTTTTTTGTTTAAAAAATCTTGGCATAACGAAATAGCGGTTGATTTACCAGCGCCTTCTAGCCCTTCTATTACTATAAATTTTGGTTTCATAAAAATTTAGTTCTTTTTATTTAGTATGTACGTTTTAACTGCTGCATTATGCTGCTTTAACGTGGTTGAAAACTGGTGGCTACCATCGCCTTTTGCGACAAAGTAAACATACTCACTTTGGGGTGGATTAACTGCAGCTAAAATAGCAGCTTTTGATGGCATTGCTATAGGTGTTGGTGGTAAACCATTAATTCGATACGTATTGTAAGGCGTATAATCGCGCAAATCTTTACGTTTAATATCACCATCAAAATCAGCGCCTAGCCCGTATATTACGGTGGGATCGGTTTGCAGGCGCATATTGGTGTTTAATCGATTAACAAACGCTGATGCAATTAACGGACGTTCACTAGCAAGGCCTGTTTCTTTTTCAATAATTGAAGCCATTATTAGTGCTTCGTATGCTGTTTTATAGGGTAGATTAGCAGCGCGCTGCTGCCAAGCATCATCTAATGTTTGCTGCATTTTCTGTGCTGCACGTTTTAATACACCGCTTACAGTATCGTTATTATGATAATGGTAAGTGTCGGGGAATAACCAGCCTTCTAAGTGCGTGTCATTACCCAGTATTTGAGTACTTAGTTCATCACTTTTTAAATCGTTTTGTAAATTATCGGCTTTTTTAATAGCACTTAGTACTTCACGTAAGTTTTGCCCTTCAATAATGGTAAAACTAAAACTGACTTGCTGGCCTTGATTAATTTTTTTATATTACTGATAACACTATCGGCTGTTAGCTCGTAAAGCCCCGCTTTTAAGTCGGTGAGTGTGGGATCTAATTTGGCAATTACCTGATAGCGCCAGCAACTTTCTACCCAGTTTTTAGCTTGCCATTGGTGGCATAACTTATTAAAGCCAGTGCCATGCTTAACTTCAAATTGTGTGTTTTGAGCTACCTTTAACGGGCTATTTATTGTTGCTTGTAATTGCTGGTAACCAACAGCAGTGGTTATAACAGCTAAAAAGAGTACCGATAAAATAACTTTTAACACTCAGCCTCCTTGGCTAATAATTTAGTTAATAATGCGTGGCTGTCGTCTGTATTAAATACCTGTTGTTCAATACGTTTTACTGGTACTGCTCCCATTAAGCTATTACACACAAATACGGCGTCTGCTTGGATTAGGTCTTCTACTTTCACGCGTTTAAATTCAACTGGTAATTTAGCACATAACGATTGTAGGTAAACGCCCTTTATTCCGCACTCATCAAGCAGTGGCGTAAACACACACTTATTTTTAATCGCAAAAATATTAGCTGCTGAGGCTTCAATTACATTGTTATTGTAATCAAGCACTAACACATCGTCGCAGTTTTGCGTTTGCATGGCTTTTTTAACTAGTACTTGCTCAAGCCGGTTTAATGTTTTAAGACCCGCTAAATGAGGTTGTGCAGCTAATTTAATCGGGCTTATTTCGAGATTTACACCCTTTTTAGTCAGCGCACTGTAATTACTAGGGTAATCTAATACACTCAATAAAATAGTAACATTACACTCACTTGGCAGCCCATAACCACGTCCGCCTTCGCCTCGCGTTACAAGTATTTTAAGCACGTTGAGTGATGCTGCTTTTATATGCAAAGCAATTTGATTTTCAAGGCTATTAAAATCTAGCTCAGGAAAACCCAAACGCTGTGCACATTCAATCAAACGCGCTTTATGGTGAGCCCAATACTGTACTTGCCCATCAACAACTTTAGCCGTTGTAAAAAAGCCGTCACCGTAATTTAAGCCTCTGTCACGCGTGCTTAAAGTGCTGTTTTGATCTACTGCTATTATTGTTTGCATTTTATTTGGCATATAAAAAAAGCCCAGTTAAACAACTGAGCTCTTATAATTTGGTTCGTTGTTAAAAAAGATTATACCTTTTTAAACAGCAACGAGCCATTAGTACCACCAAAACCGAACGAGTTACACAGTGCAAAGTCTAGCTTTGCATCACGTGCAGTGTGCGCAATATAATCTAAGTCACACCCTTCGTCTGGGTTATCAAGGTTAATAGTTGGCGATACTTTTTGATCCGTTAACGATAAAATCGAAACGATTGATTCAACAGAACCCGCAGCACCTAATAAGTGACCCATCATTGATTTAGTCGAACCAACCATTACATCTTTAGCTGCATTACCAAAAATAGATTTAACAGCGGCAGTTTCGGCTTTATCGCCAGCATGCGTTGATGTGCCGTGTGCATTAATGTAGCCCACTTGCTCTGCATTTACTTGCGCATCGTTTAATGCATTTTGCATTGCAAGGGCAGCGCCTGCACCGTCTTCTGGTGGTGATGTCATATGGTACGCGTCGCCACTCATGCCAAAGCCTACAAGCTCAGCATAAATTTTAGCACCACGTGCTTTAGCATGTTCGTACTCTTCAACTACGACAACACCAGCACCGTCAGAAAGCACAAAACCATCGCGGTCTTTATCCCAAGGGCGAGAAGCCGCTTGTGGATCGTCATTGCGGGTTGATAGTGCACGTGCAGCATTAAAGCCACCCATACCAATTGGTGTACAGGCTTTTTCGGCGCCACCGGCAACCATTGCATCAGCATCGCCATAAGCAATCATACGCGCAGCATGGCCTATGTTGTGCAAACCTGTTGTACAAGCCGTTACAATAGAAATATTTGGGCCACGAAGCCCATGCATTATTGATAAATGACCTGAAATCATATTAATAATGGTAGATGGCACATAAAATGGCGATAACTTACGCGGACCACTATTTAATAGTTTAATGTGGTTTTCTTCGATAAGCGTTAAACCACCAATACCTGAACCTACAGCCACACCTATGCGTGTTGCATTTTGCTCTGTTATCTCGAGGCCAGAATCTTCAAAAGCTTGAACACCCGCTGCAATGCCGTACTGGATAAATAAATCCATTTTTTTTGCATCTTTTGGTGACATATAAGCCGATGCATCAAAGTCATTAATTAAACCAGCGAACTTTGTACCAAATTTTGATGTATCAAAGTGGGTTATTGTTTGAATACCACTTTTACCATCTAATAAGCCTTGCCAGGTTGATTGAACATCATTACCTAGCGGCGTCAACATTCCTAAGCCAGTTACGACGACTCGACGTTTAGCCACGGTTTGCCTCCAATAAGGGATATTTTTATAAGGTGGATGATCATACCCAAGCTACCTCAAAGTGCTAGTCCCAAAATAGATTAAAAACGCATAACACTAGCAAAAATAATTTTTAGTTAAGATTGGGAGTTAAGGTTTGTTTTTGAATCACGAACTTTGAGGTGGTTTGGATATATAGATTAAGGGCAGCGAATGCTGCCCTTAATTTGCGATTAATTACTCAGCGTGAGCTGTAACGTAATCGATTGCAGTTTGAACTGTAGTGATCTTTTCAGCTTCTTCATCTGGGATCTCAGTATCAAACTCTTCTTCAAGAGCCATTACTAGTTCTACAGTATCAAGAGAATCTGCACCTAAGTCATCTACGAAAGAAGATTCATTTTTAACTTCTTCTTCTTTAACACCTAGTTGTTCAATGATGATTTTCTTTACGCGTTCTTGGATATCGCTCATTCTTCTTTCCTTTATTAAAAACGCCAATGCGTTATTTTCAGATTGCGGCGTAGTTTACGCCGCATAATTCTCTGATTCAATGATTTGGCCATAAATAATTGTCTGGTCAAACCTCTGAGTGTAAGTTTTATCTTTTATCGCTTATTTTCACAGCAATTTCAAGTATGTTTAAAGCAAGTTCACAAATAATTCAATGTTTTTGAGTTAACTAACTTAACTTAATTTTATTATTTAGCCGATATTATGACTACTAAACCATGTACATCGCACCATTTACATGCAAAGTTTCGCCTGATACATACGCAGCTGCGTCAGATGCTAAATAACACACTGCAGCAGCAATTTCGTCTGGTTGACCTAAACGCCCTGCTGGAACATTGGCAAGCGTTGCTGCTTTTTGCTCATCAGTTAAATCATCAGTCATATCAGTTTGAATAAAACCAGGTGCCACTACGTTAACTGTAATACCACGAGATGCAACTTCGCGCGCCAGTGACTTAGAAAAACCAATTACGCCTGCTTTAGCCGCTGCATAATTAGCTTGTCCTGCATTACCCATAGTGCCCACTACTGAGCCAATATTGATAATACGGCCTTTCTTTTTCTTCATCATTGGACGAAGTACCGCTTTAGATAAACGAAAAATCGAGCTTAAGTTAGTGTCGATTATATCGTCCCACTCAGTCTCTTTCATACGCATTAATAGGTTGTCACGTGTGATACCTGCGTTATTAACAAGTACGTCAATATCGCCAAAATCAGCTTTTATTGCGGCAAGTGTCGCTTCAATAGATGCAGGATCCGTTACATTTAATGCATAACCTTTACCACTATCACCCAGGTACTCACTGATTTTAGCAGCGCCTGACTCGCTTGTAGCAGTGCCTGCAACTTTTGCACCTTGCGCAACTAATGTTGTTGCAATTGCTTTACCAATACCACGGCTAGCGCCAGTAATTAGGACAATTTTGCCCTCTAATGAAAATAAATTAGACATTTTATATACTCTTATTTAGCTGCAGCGATTGAAGCGGCATCGCTTACTGAGCCACAGATCATTGCTCTATCAATTCGTTTAGCAAGTCCTGTTAATACTTTACCAGGACCAAATTCGTAGCTTTGTGTTACATCTTGCGCAACCAAGGCTTGTACTGTTTCTGTCCAGCGAACTGGGCTGTATAGTTGACGTACTAGTGCATCTTTAATTGCATCAGCGGTCGATTCAGCTTTTACATCAACATTATTAATTACATCACACTTAGGTGTATTAAATGTTAAAGCGGCTAAGTCTACCGCTAGCTTATCCGCTGCTGGCTTCATTAGTTCACAATGTGAAGGTACGCTAACCGAAAGTGGTAATGCGCGTTTAGCACCAGCATCTTTACATGCTTGTGATGCTCTATCTACTGCCGCTTTATGCCCTGCAATAACAACTTGACCAGGAGAATTGTAGTTAACTGGAGATACAACCTCACCTTGCGCTGAGGCAGAACACGCCACTTTTATTTCTTCATCGCCTAAGCCAATAATCGCAGCCATTGAACCTACGCCTGCAGGCACAGCTTCTTGCATATATAAACCACGGTTTTCAACAAGCTTAACAGCTTCACTCAAGCTTAGTACGTCGCTACACACTAGTGCTGAATATTCACCTAAGCTGTGACCGGCCATAACAACGTCGGCATCTGGGTTTGCTGCAAGCCAATCACGATAAATAGCAACACTTGCAGTTAATAATGCAGGTTGTGTACGATGAGTTTGATTTAATTTTTCTTCTGGGCCATTAAGAACTAGCTCTGCTAAGTCGTAACCCAATGCATCTGATGCTTCTGCAAATGTTGCTTTAACAATGTCAGAACTCTCTAGTAGCCCTTGTAACATACCAACGCTTTGCGAGCCTTGACCAGGGAATAGAAGTGCAATTTTTTGTGCCATACTTTGCTCTTTTTAATTAAACAAATAAATAATGAAAGACACGGCACATCAATTATTGATTAACCGCCGTGTCTTTAGAATGTGTTTTTTCGAAAATAGCGGCTATTTTATCAGGAAGTTGACGTTCAACCTCCTTTACCGCTTCATCAATTGCTGCTTGAAATGCTTTAGCTGACGCATTTCCATGACTTTTAACGACAATACCGCGCAATCCTACCAGAGAAGCACCGTTATACTGGTCGGGGTTCACCCTTTTATAGAGTTTTTTTATTATTGGACGCAATATAAACGCCATACATTTATATAAAAGGTGCTTTTCGAGCGCAACTGTAAACTTATTCATAATAAGCTTGGCAATGCCTTCGCATGTTTTAAGTGCAACGTTACCCACAAAACCTTCGCATACAATAACATCAGCCTTGCCAGAAAAAATATCGCTTCCTTCGCTATAACCAATGTAATTAATATGTGGGCTTTGCTGCATTAATTGTGCAGCCTGTTTAATGTCATCGTGACCTTTAATATCCTCAGCGCCAATATTTAATAAGCTAACGCGAGGGTTATCGCAGCCAAGTGCTTGGCCAGCAACTACAGAGCCCATAATGCCAAACTGATACAGCATTTGCGCATCGCAATGCACATTAGCACCTAAGTCGAGTAAATATACTGGGTTTTTAAGCTCTGTAGGAACGGATGAAATGAGTGCAGCACGTTTTACACCTGGCAGCATTTTTAGCACATAGTGAGCCATAAAAAATAGCGCACCAGTATTACCTGAACTAACACACGCTTGAGCTTCGCCTGACTTAACTAAATCAAGGGCAACACGCATAGATGAATCTTTTTTTGAACGCACAGCAATTGCAGGTTCACAAGCATTAGTGACTATTTCACTACAGTGACGAATTATGAGTCTAGGATGAGGTAAGGAATCGAGGGATTCGAGTTCTTTAGATATAACGTCTTCATTGCCACATAAAATGAGAGTTAAATTGGCATGAGCGTTTACTGCGTGAACGGCAGCAGGAATAGATGAACGGGGGCCGTAATCGCCCCCCATCATATCTAACGCTATGGTTAGATCATTCAGCATATAAGTAATCTCTTATTTAGAAATTACTTGAACGCCTTTGTAGTAACCATCTGCAGTCACATGGTGACGACGATGAGTCTCACCAGATGTTTGATCTACAGTTAAAGTTGGACCACTGATCGCATCGTGTGAACGGCGCATGCCGCGTCTTGCACGAGACTTTTTGCTTTTTTGTACAGCCATAGTCTTCTCCTAAGAATCTTTCTTAAGTTGTTTCAAAATATCAAATGGATTAGGTTTATCATCTTCCGCCTTTAAAACACCAAAGCTGGCAGGCTTTGCTGAATAACTGCATGAAGCTTCGTTGTGGGTAGCTACTAATGGAATTGCTAAAATTAGTTCGTCTTCAATTAAATCAAAAACGTTAACTTCACCATTTTCATCAAGCGCTACTTCATCGTAGTCTTCTGGAAAAATATCTAACTCTGTATCTTCACCTACTGGTGAATATGCAAAGTCTTGAACCAAATCCAACCCTAAATCACCATTACAACGTTGACAAATGACAGTCACGTGTGTGGACAAATTGCCTCTAATCACAGCGAAACCTTGATCATCATTCTTGCAATGTATTTTTACCGCTATTTCACCTACTTCTTCCTGCACAACTTTCTCTAAACGAGTAAGTTTTTCAAGCGGTACAATTCCGTCATACTTTAAACGGTGCTGCGCTGCTTTGCCTGGATGAAGAGTGATGGGAATTTTCACCTTTTGCATAGGGGCTGCATCATATAGATAGTTAGTTTGTTAGTCAAAGTAAAAAACCATTTTTACTTGGTTTTTAACGTGTTTTACTCTCGGATCTGATTTATCCTAACTCAATCTGAATTATCTTAGGGAAACAGTCCGTGAAGCACCCACTTATTTTAGCGTCAAGCTCGCCTTTTAGGCAGTCTTTATTACAAAAATTTAATTTACCATTTGATACATTTTCACCAGACGTTGACGAGTCAGCACTTGAATGCGAAACACCTACCGAACTGGTTAAGCGTTTAAGTGAATTAAAAGCCTCTGCAGCTAATAAACACTTTAACAAAGGGTTAGCTATTGGATCAGACCAAGTAGCTGTGTTTAACAATCAAATTTTAGGTAAACCACACAATAAACAAAATGCCGTAAAACAACTAAATTTATTTAGCGGGAATACTGTAACATTTTTAACTGGGCTTTGTGTTTACGATATTGTAACTGGCACTAAAAAAACCTGTGTTGAACCGTTTAATGTGACGTTTAAAACACTCAGTGATGCACAAATTAGTGCTTATTGCGACGCAGAGCAGCCATATAACTGTGCTGGCAGTTTTAAAAGTGAAGGGTTAGGTATTTGTTTATTTGAAAAGTTAAGCGGAGACGATCCTAATAGCTTAATTGGGTTGCCATTAATTAAACTCAGCCAGTTACTGGCTGAGTTTGGTATTGATGTACTTACCGCTCAAAACAAGTTCTAGTTAAATAAATTAGCCAAGCAAAACCTGTTGCAGCTGCAGATAGTTATCTACCGTTGCAACCGGATTAAGCTCATTTAATTGCTGTGCGTTGTGCACCCCCATGGTTACACCAATTCTATCCATGCCAGCAGCTTTTGCCATTGTCATGTCTATTTGAGTATCACCAATCATTACGGCATCTTGAGCGCTTATGCCAAGTTCTTCAAGTAATTGATACAGCATATCCGCAGACGGTTTAGACAGTGCGTCATCGCTTGTACGTGTTGCACTAAAAAAATGTCTAAGTTGGCTTTGATCAAGCAAGCGCTCTAATCCATCTCGACCTTTACCTGTGGCAACAGCTAAAACAATGCCTTGCTTTTTTAAAACAGTTAAAACGCTGACAACATTAGCAAATACAGGAGTTGGCGTGGTATCAACACTATATTGGTGTTTATACCCTTTAATTAGCGCTTGATGCTGCGCGGTATCATCAGGAAATAAAACATCAATTGCTTTTTCAAGCGACATACCAATAATATTTTTAATTGCTAAATCACTTGGTGACACTAAATTAAGTGACTCAGCACTACTACGAATACAGTTAACTATTTTAGTGACTGAATCCATAACGGTGCCATCCCAATCAAAAATGACAAGCTTATATTTTTTAATTGGCGTCACTGCAATCATTGTTTTGCGTCTCGTAATTTTAGTAATGTATTTTTAAGCGTTTTATCAAGGGGCGCTTCAATACGCATCGTTGTTTCGTTTTTAGGATGATAAAAACTTAAATCGTGTGCATGTAAAAATAATCGGTTTAAGCCAACTTTACGCATAGATTCATCAAACCCTTGATCGCCGTATTTATCATCACACGCTATTGGATGACCTTTACACTGCGTATGCACACGAATTTGGTGTGTACGACCTGTAACAGGCGACGCTTGTACAAGCGAGCAATCATTAAAACGTTCAAGTACTTTAAAACGCGTATGCGAAGGCTTGCCCTCAGTGTTATCTACACGTACTACGCGTTCACCCGATTTAAGCGTATTTTTACGCAGCCCTTCGGTTACATTTTTAGTTTTAGAGTCCCACTGCCCTTCAACTAGCGCCCAATAATTTTTTCCATTGTTTTTTCACGAAGCTGTTCATGCAATGCTGTTAACACCGAACGACGTTTTGCTATAAGTAAACAACCCGATGTATCACGGTCAAGCCTGTGAACTAGCTCAAGACTGCGCTCCTCTGGGCGAAGCGCGCGCAAAGCTTCAATTAAACCATAACTTAAACCACTGCCACCATGAACAGCCATGCCTGAAGGTTTATTTATAACGATAAGGTATTTATCTTCAAATAAGATATCGTTTTCAAGGCGAGTTACTTTATCTAGTTTTGATGGTACAAACTCTTCACGCTCAGCAACCCTGATAGGTGCAATACGAAGCACATCGTCAAGCTGTAGTTTATATACAGGCTTAATACGCTTTTTATTAACGCGTACCTCACCTTTGCGCAAAAGTTTATAAATAGCGCTTTTAGGCACCCCTTTTAAATGGGTAATAAGAAAGTTATCAATACGCTGACCTAAATGGTCTTCATTGATCGTGACATAAGTTACTTGTAAGTCGTTTTTTTCTGACATTGCCTAATCACTAATTTAAGTAAAATAATTTAGTTGCTAACACTGTAATAATAGTGGGATAATCAGCAGCGCAAATATTTAGTATTTGCAAATAACAACGGTGCTTTTTAACACATTAAAACATTCGTGATGCACATTCTGGGTAGCCGATCATACAGATCCGAGTTAAGTTTTCCAAAGCTTTTATACATACCTAGTCAACACGTGCGATCAATTAACGGCAATGCGCGTAATATATTGCTGGTTAAGTTTGAACATGAAGTGGTTTTTAATGCGATTGAGAAAGCAATGAACAGATAATTTGTCTGATAGTGACGACGTAAAAACACGTCGTTCAGCATTTGCTCAATTATTGTAGTACCGTACAGCAGCTTATTTAGAACTAAAAAAATCTAATAAATAAGCGTTCATTAACATTGGTAGCAACTTTTGCTCTTAAAATGGATATTAGTGATACATAAATATGTATTACTCACCAACTTAATGAGCCCTACGCACCTAATATGAATGACATTTAGTAAGATTGATATGACAGGCCAACTTCTGGGTAAAACATGTAAACGTAGCTGAAAAGCCGACTGTTTTAACACCATTTAGAATTTAATAACGGTAATACACGTTATTGTTTGCCAGCATTTAAAATACTGCGTACGAAAATACAGAGCCGTTCCGTTAAAGACCCAGTCGTGAGGCTGCACATTCTAAAAATAGGAACAACTGAACAGGCGATAAAAACATCGTCATGTCAGCGACATAAATAAGTAGAGTAACAATATGAAACGTATGCTAATCAATGCAACGCAGCAAGAAGAAATGCGCGTAGCACTGGTTGATGGCCAGCGCCTATATGATTTAGATATAGAAAGCCCAGGTCACGAACAGAAAAAAGCCAATATTTATAAAGGCAAAATAACTCGCATTGAACCATCTCTTGAAGCAGCATTTGTTGAATACGGTGCTGATCGCCATGGTTTCCTCCCTTTAAAAGAAATAGCCCGTACTTACTTCCCTGCAGGTTACACTTTTCATGGTCGTCCGAATATTCGCGACGTAATCAAAGAAGGTCAAGAAGTAATAGTACAAGTTGATAAAGAAGAACGAGGCCAAAAAGGCGCAGCGTTAACTACTTTTATCAGCGTTGCTGGTAGTTACTTAGTTCTAATGCCTAACAATCCTCGTGCCGGTGGCATTTCTCGCCGTATTGAAGGTGATGAGCGCACTGAACTTAAAGAAGCACTAGGTCGTTTAGAATTACCTAAAGGTATGGGCTTAATTGTTCGTACTGCTGGTGTTGGTAAGTCATTTGAAGAACTTAACTACGATTTAAAAGCATTATTAGTACACTGGGAGGCTATTGGCCAAGCAGCCGACAGTGCTAAAGCTCCTTTTTTAATACACCAAGAAAGTAACGTAATATTTCGCGCCATTCGCGATTATTTACGTCGCGACATTGGTGAGATATTAATTGATAAACCACGTGTTTTTGAAGAAGCTAAAGCGCACATTGAGCGTTTTCGTCCTGATTTCATGAGCCGCGTTAAGCTTTACCAAGGCGATACGCCATTATTTACACATTATCAAATTGAAAGCCAAATCGAGTCAGCGTTTCAGCGTGAAGTGCGTCTTCCGTCTGGTGGTTCAATAGTTATTGACCCTACTGAAGCATTAACATCTATCGATATTAACTCGTCTAAAGCAACAAAAGGCGGTGATATTGAGGAAACAGCACTAAATACTAACTTAGAAGCTGCTGATGAAATTGCACGTCAGTTACGTCTTCGTGACCTAGGTGGTTTGATTGTAATCGACTTTATCGATATGACCCCTCCACGTCATCAACGTGAAGTAGAAAATCGCTTAAAAGATGCTGCTCGCCCAGATCGTGCTCGTGTTCAAATTGGCAAAATCTCACGCTTTGGTTTACTTGAAATGTCGCGTCAGCGCTTGCGTCCTTCATTAGGTGAAGCAAGCCAAGGCCCATGCCCTCGCTGTAGCGGACAAGGGACTATTCGTTCTAACGAATCAATCGCACTTTCTATTCTTCGCTTAATTGAAGAAGAAGCAATAAAAGACAATACGACACAAGTAAATGCACAAGTGCCTGTTGCTGTTGCCGCTTATTTGTTAAATGAGCAACGACGTAGTGTTCATCGTATTGAAAAACATCATAAATGTGATGTAGTGATTATTCCTAATCAACATATGGAAACACCACATTACGAAGTTATGCGTTTACGTAAAGACGAAACACTTGAAACGGTAAGTTACGGACAAGTTATTGCGCCTGAGCCTGAAGTATTTGAGATGTCTAAATCTCCAAGTACTCCAGTACGTGAAGAACCAATGCTAAAAGGTGTAGTAATGCCTTCTACACCAGCTCCACAAGCAGCGCCTGCACAAACAGCTAAGCCAGTGACCAATGAGACTAAAGCTAATGGTGGCTTATTTACAGCAATCACTAAGTGGTTTAAGTCGTTATTTGCTACTGAAACGGTAGAAGAGAAAAAAGAAGCCGCTGAAAAGCAGCAAGAAGAAGCACGTAATAACCGCAGAGGTAACGATAACCGCCGTCGAAATAACAATCAACGTCGTCGAAATAATCCTCGCACTAAGCCTCGTGCTGAACGCAGCAATACTGATCAAGATGAAGCTAAAACTGATTCACCAGTAACTAACGAGAACCAGGAAAGAAACGAAAATCGCAACAAGCGCCGTCGTAATCCTAACTCTCGTAAGCGCCCAGAGCATAAAAACCAAGAAAAAGATCAAGTTAAAACTGAAGCCCCTGCAAAGGCGGAAGTAGAAACTGACTCTAAACCAGCACAAGCTGCAGAGCCTAAAGAGCAGAAGCCTAAAGTTCGCCGTCAACGACGTAATTTACGTAAAAAAGTACGTTTACAAGACGAAAATGCTGAACAAGCAAAAACAGTAGATAAAATAACAGAACAAACTGTGGTAAGTGATGAAAAACCACAAGTTAAAGAGCAAGTTACGCCTACTGTAGAAAAGCAAACGCAAGCTCCAGCAGAAAAAACAGCGCATATTAAAGAAGAGAAAGTTGACGTTGTTGATTCTAACGATGAAACATCTGCATCTGATGAAGAACAAGAGCAAACACGTACACGTTCACGCCGCTCTCCTCGTCATCTTCGTGCATCTGGTCAACGTCGCCGCCGACCAGAAGGTGAAGGTTCTGAAAACAAATCAGACGAAACACCTGCATTTGTACCAGTAGCAGATCAAGCTGCAGCTGAGTATGAAGCTGAACTTAAAGCTAAATCGCAAGAAACCGCTGTTGATGCTTCTGAAAAAGTTGAACAAGCACTTGCTGTAGAAGACTTGGCTAAAGTTGAAGCGGTTAAAGAATCAGCTGAAGTTGAAGCCCCTGTAGTGACTGAGCAACCAGCTAAAGTTGAAGCGCCTGTAGTGACTGAGCAACCCGCTAAAGTTGAAGCACCTGCAGTGACTGAGCAACCCGCTAAAGTTGAAGCACCTGCAGTGACTGAGCAACCCGCTAAAGTTGAAGCACCTGCAGTGACTGAGCAACCAGCTAAAGTTGAAGCGCCTGTAGTGACTGAGCAACCAGCTAAAGTTGAAGCACCTGTAGTGACTGAGCAACCCGCTAAAGTTGAAGCGCCTGTAGTGACTGAGCAACCAGCTAAAGTTGAAGCGCCTGTAGTGACTGAGCAACCAGCTAAAGTTGAAGCGCCTGTAGTGACTGAGCAACCAGCTAAAGTTGAAGCACCTGTAGTGACTGAGCAACCAGCTAAAGTTGAAGCACCTGTAGTGACTGAGCAACCAGCTAAAGTTGAAGCACCTGTAGTGACTGAGCAACCAGCTAAAGTTGAAGCACCTGTAGTGACTGAGCAACCAGCTAAAGTTGAAAAATCAGTACAGCATGTTAAAACCGTCGTTTCGCAAGGATCTGCAAGTGCGCCAATGGCACAACCTACTCCTGTAGCTGATAGCGAAGTAAAACATATCTCTGTTGCAATGGCTCACGACAAACGTGAACTAGTACCCGACAGTGGCTTACGTGCAGGCTCAATCAAACCTGCTGGTCGTGCAAGCTCTGCAATGACTAAAACAATGAGTGCTGATTAGTAACTAACGCTCATTAAAAAGCCCCGCTATTTACTCAATAGCGGGGCTTTTTTGCTTTAAGTGCTATGTAAAGCGCTTCTAACGTGATCAAGCCCTACAAGTAAACACCAAACGTTAAATCCATAAACTGTATGCTGGCGTTTAAAAATAACGTTTTTATCAAAATTGTTAACTAGCAGTACCTTTTTAATGCATTGCAATACATTAAAACTCACCTCACCTCTTTTAATTCACCATTTAAAGCTTTGAGAAGCTGCGCTTCTAACGTGAGCAAGCTCTACGTCTACAGGTAAACACCAAACGTTAAATCCATAACCTGTAGACGCACAGCTTGCTGGCGTTTAAAAACGACGTTTTTACCAAAATTGTTAACTAGCAGTACCTTTTTAATGCATTGCAATACATTAAAACTCACCTCACCTTTTTTAATTCACTATTTAAAGCTTTAAGAAGCTACGCTTCTAACGTGAGCAAGCTCTACGTCTACAGATAAGCACCAAACGTTAAATCCATAACCTGTATGCTGGCGTTTAAAAATAACGTTTTTACCAAAATTATTAACTAGCAGTACCTTTTTAATGCATTGCAATACATTAAAACTCACCTCACCTTTTTTAATTCACTATTTAAAGCTTTAGGAAACTACGCTACTAACGTGAGAATGATCTGCATCTACATTTTAACTATTAGGGCGTGTTGATCTTTGTGGATTGAAATTTGTTCAATCTAGGAGCGATTAAATCGCAGCGCGAGGTTTGTTCGGTAACTGCTCCTGCGTTACCCTAGTGGCTTACATCCATGTAAGAATAAGTAAAAACCGAGCAACGAAGAGTTGATCGTTCCTAGAAGGAACCCAAAGGACAGCGCATGTTTGGTATTTATGCTGCGTTATCGCCTATTTATGGGGAATACACTACATAGGCTCTGCCTTGCCTAAAAACCAAACAGTCTGCTGTAAATTCACCCTCCAAAGATCAACACGCCCTAGGTTTAAAATTAAGTTTTCTCACAAAAAAACGCGGTCTACTTGCCGCGTTTTCAATAAAGCTAAAACATTATTTATGTAACGTTTATTCTTGCTCTTGTTCCATAAAACGTTGTAACTGATCTTTTAAATTTGGCGGAATACCTTTAATCACTAAGGTATCAGTCGCTTCATTATAAGTAACGCGCTCACCTAAATGTTTACGCTCAAAACTTACACTTACGCCACCACCTAGACCTGAAAACTTAACCATACTGGTTACCGTTTTTTTATCTACAGGGAAGGTTTCTTCTAAGTCATAGCTTTGTTCTTTACAAAAACTGTCGAACGGGCTGTCATCGCCTTTAGTGAGCGTTGCTGAAAGCTCGCTTACGCTGGCATCTTCGCCTGTAGTTACGCAATCATTACAGTAATCAAATACTTGTTTACGTAAGTCGTCTTTTTCTGATTTATCAAACTGTTGCTCTGATAAATAATCCTCTACTGCGCTAAGCATTACTTGGCTTTGCTGTTTTGAATCAATACCCTCTTCACAACCTAAAAAGTCTAAGAAAAAGTCAGCAACTTTACGTCCAGCTCGTCCTTTGATAAATGAAATATAACGGTTGTCGTCAGCTTGTGTATCCCACGCTGTTAAATCGATACGAGCAGCAAGTTGCATGCGTGATATGTCTAAATGACGAGAAGCGGCTAAATCAAGCTCTGAAGTCATTGAATAATGTTCTTTGATGTTAATCATCGCAATTAACATGTAATCAGTTGCAACATACTGATAATGACAAAATACTAAATAACCTGTTTCACTAAAAGCATACTTATCGAGCTCTTCTTTTAAGACTGTTGAAGCTTGCTCTGTCATATGCCAAAAGCCCAACTCATCATTACGGTAACTTTGCATTGCTGATGCTACAATACTGTTTTTGTCTCCACTGAAAGCACAATAACCTTTACCAGGTTTACCGTTGTACGCATGATGTAACTGCTCAATGAACACGGCCACTTTATCGTTGATGATCATTTCATCATTTCGAAGGTGAATTTGCGTATCGTCGTCTTTTTTGTCTACATAATGAACGACTAATTTTTTAACGTCTGTTGTCATCTTTGTTTTTCACGCCTCTAGTGTTAAAATACGGGAATATAACTATTTTATTGAACCAACTGATGCCAATCTTATCAAAATACTCTAATGAAGAAGTAGAACAAATCGTCGATCAGCTTATTGATGTGCTAACTAAACATAATGCACCGGTTGATTTAAGCCTTATGTGTTTAGGAAATTCTATCACGCATATCTTAAAAGAGCATGTACCAACAGGGAAAAGACAAGCCGTAACTGAGAACTTTGCAAAAGCATTGTCACAGTCGGTTAAATAAACTCTATGAACTTATCGCAGCACAATCAGTTTTCATCAAAAGCGAGTCAGTTATTAAGCTGGGGGCATTGGTTCACCTTTGCCAACATCGGCTTAGCGCTATTTATTAGCTTAAGCTATTTATTTGCCGATTCGCCACCAACTAGCTTTATGGGCATAACTTATATGCTAGTGACATGGCTTAGCCACACTAGTTTTATTGCCTTTTTAGCATTTGTGCTGACGGTATTTCCGCTTAGTTTGATTTTCCCTATCCTAGGCACATTCGTGGAATGGCTGCTGTAATTGCTACGTTTGGCGCATCACTGCTTACTCTTGATGCTTATGTGTATGTTAATTTGGGCTATCATTTAAGCACTTCCGCTTTGCCTGAAATCATCTCACTACTGTGGCATCGATTAACAAGTTCGCCTGCTTTAACAACTCTTTTTGCCGGCGGTATTGTTCTGCTAATCTTAGGTTTTCAACTCGTTGCCAGTAATCTTACATGGCGGCATTTAGCGCGTCTAAAACAGTTTAAATTTGCACGTTACGCAAGCTCATTTTTAGTTATATGTTTTGCGCTTAGCCACAGCATTCATATTTGGGCAGATGCTAACTTAAAATTTGATGTAACAAAGCAAGATAATGTTTTACCACTTTCATACCCTACAACAGCTAAAAGTTTGTTAGCTAAAAATGATTTACTAGATATCGAAACATATAAACAAGCTCATAGCGTTAAAATTAATAACCAAAATATTAACTACCAAATACCAACTCCTCTTGAGAAATGTGAAGATTACACTCAGGCTAATATCGACATTTTTGTTTTTGAAACCGACCAACAATTAGCCGACTTTATTTCAGAAAATAAAGGTCTACATAAAACAGAGCAATTTTTACAGCCAACTAATCATAGCGACATGCTATTTAGTTTGGTATACGGTTTACCTGCCTTTTATAAAGTTGCGATAATTGAAGAGCACACTCTTCCCGCATGGCAGAGCCAACGTCGCAGTATTGAAGTAAGTGGTATTGACGAGCTGAGTTTTATTAATGACCAAGCTCACACTAACAGTGCGATTAGAGTTATTAGCGGTTCAAAAGTTGTATCCCCACGCGATAACGCAACGCAAATATTTGCTTTTAGCTTAGTAAATGATACTCAAGAAGTGGTAAGTACATCAACCTTATACAGCTCAGATAAAAGAATCTCAAAAATTGAAGGCTTAATTCAACCAAGTGATTTAATTGCGACTAGTGTCGGTCAGTACTTAAATTGTAAAGCGATTGCCAAACAAACAATGTTAGGTGTTAACTTATACAAGAAAAAAGACAATATGGGTGTTAATTACTCCCAAGGTGTAGTCATAGCATACAAAAAAGATAGGATCACATTAATAGACTCTGATGGGAATTTTAAAAACATCTCTGCCGCTGAAGGGTTCTCTATTGAGCAAGGTTTAGATATTCCATTTTTAGTACAAAGCATAAAGAAGTTAAAAACTTTCACTCAATAACTGTAATCCTGACCTAGCTTGCTATAACGTCAAGCTAGGTTATAGTTTTTATTTTGGAACTGCGTTTTTAGCAACGCAAAATAAATTCATGGATGCCCTGCTATGATTAAACTTGTTAGTTACTTATTTTATTCACTTTGCATCTTTATCTGCTTTTATAATAACGCCACGACTTACTACAAATGCGTGACAGAAAAAGAGACTGTTTTTTCTCAGTTTCCTTGCGATCATCGCGCAACTACATACAAAGTAAATACCACAAACATACTGCAAAATGGCCCTGAAGTTGATTATAGAAAACAACTAAACGATCTTGAGCGAGAAAGGCTTTTGGCTGGGTTACAAGCTGAACTTCGCAGTAACAACCATAAATTAACGATACTCGATCGTGAAAAAGAGCGAGCTGAATACAAGCAACAACAGCGCCTTAACCATATTTTAGCCGACGATGAGAAAAATAGAATAACTAAAGATATTACCAAGAACATTAAACGAATTAATAAAGAATATAAAAAAGAAGTATCTGCTATTGCTAAAAAAATTAAAGAACTAGAAAAAAATATTAATATACAAATAAAACGCTCATAAAGCATTATGAGCGTGTTCGTAATTTAGCTTGGTTTTAAACTTAAAATAACATACCCTTAACACAATAGAGTATAAACTCTAACGTATACTAAGGAATGCTTATGCAGCCACATCGTATTGCTGAACTAATTTTAACTGGCTTTAAAAAGCACTATAAGCTATTTCAAAAAACCACGGCAAAGGCTCCTCTCGCTTTTGCTAATAAAGATTGGCAAGCAATTAACGATATAAGCCGTTTACGTATTAGCTATTATGATGATCGTGTTAACGAAACGACACAATTTTTAAAAATAGAACATCCTACAGATACCCTTGATGAGTCTCTTTGGCTTGCAGTAAAAAAATATATCAACACTTTTTATGCTTTCACCCACAAGCAGAGCTTGCCGAAACATTCTATAACTCTGTATTTTGCCGTCTTTACCATAGACGTTACTTTCATAATGACTTTATATTTGTACAAGCCACATTAAAAGACGCGCCATCTGTACCGGTTGAATCCGAGTATAGAAGTTATTTCCCGGTAGTTGATGGTTTAAAGCCTACGATAAAACGTATTATTAATCACTTTGATTTTAAAGCCCCGTTTGTAGATTTAGAACGAGATATACGCTTGCTTGTTAAAGCATTTTACAAACAAGCCCCCGATACTCACCACCAACCTTGGCAAATGCGCTTTGATATATTACATACTGCATTTTATCGTAACAAAGCGGCGTATATTGTTGGCCGTGTAGTTTCTCAAAGCGGTGTGCAACCTTTTATTATTGCAGTACTACATCATAAAGATAAAGGCTTATACTTAGACGCCTTGCTCACTAAATCTTCACAAATGCGTGTTATTTTTGGCTTTGCGCGTGCTTATTTTATGGTGGAAACTCATGCACCTTCAGCGTTGGTAAGGTTTTTAAATCAGCTAATGCCAAACAAAACAATTGCAGAGCTATACAACGCGATCGGTTTTCATAAACAAGGTAAAACTGAATTTTACCGCGAATTTTTAAGTCATTTAACGCATTCAAGTGATGAGCTTACAATTGCACCTGGTACACCGGGCATGGTGATGATGGTATTTACCCTTCCCTCTTTTGGTTATGTCTTTAAAGTCATTAAAGATAAGTTTGGTGAAAGCAAACCATTTGGTCGCAACACCGTTTTAAAGCGCTATCAGCTCGTAAAGAGTCACGATCGCGTTGGGCGTATGGCTGACACTATAGAGTATTCTAATGTCGTATTTCCTTTGGCTCGTTTTGATAGTAATTTGCTTGAGCAATTACATAAAACAATTGGCTCCTCTATGATAATTGAAGGCGATTGGTTGATTATAAAACACCTTTACATTGAACGGCGCATGACACCACTAAATCTGTTTTTAGAAAACGCTGATGACGAAAGTGCAGCAGATGCAATAGAGGAGTACGGCCAAGCACTTAAAGAAATGATTGCCGTTAATATATTTCCTGGTGATATGCTATTAAAAAACTTTGGGGTAAGTAAGCATAAACGTATTATTTTTTATGATTACGATGAAGTTCAATATCTAACAGATATGAACTTTAGAGAATTACCTAAAGCTAAAAATTACGATGACTATTTAATGAGTGAACAAAGTTACTCTGTCGCTCCACAAGATGTTTTCCCGGAGCAGTTATGTACTTTTGTTACACCTAACCCAACTTATAAACAGTTTTTATTAAGTACACATCCCGAATTAGTTGATGTTAGTTTTTGGAAACAAGCACAGCAAAACATAAAAAATGGGCATGTGAGTCATATTTACCCATACCCGACAGCACAGCGCTTTATTCACCACTGGTAGGCGCTAAAGGACACACAATGAATATAAGTAAAATAGATTTAAATTTACTGGTTTACCTCGACACACTACTACGAGAATGCAACGTAACACGCGCTGCAAACCAGTTGAGTATTACACAACCTGCAATGAGTAATGGCCTTAAACGTCTTCGTAACCTATTTAACGATCCTATTTTAGTTCGTACCAGCGATGGTATGGTTCCAACTGAGCGTGCTTTGGAGTTACAACCTGTTATACGTGGCATATTAATGACTCTCGAAGAAACTCTAGCACCTAATCGAGAATTTGAGGCAAGCCAAAGTAAACGTGTGTTTAGGATTATGGCCAGCGATTACGCTGCAAGTACCCTAGCACCTAAACTGCTTAGTAAATTACATGACGAGGCACCCGACACCACATTAGATATACTTACCCCAAGTGATGTGACTTTTCATGATGTAGAAAATGGTAAAGTTGATATGGCTATCAATCGTTTTGAAAACTTACCACAATCTTTTCATCATAAGCGTATTTGGAAAGACAGTTTTTGCTGTTTAGTAAAAGCCGATAATCCAATAATTGAAAACTTTAGCCTTGATAGCTATTTAAAAGCACGCCATATTTGGGTAAGTAAAACAGGTTTTGGTGTTGGTGTAGGAATGGATCCAAAAGACGTGCAAAAGCTAGGGTGGGTTGACGAAGCCCTCGCTCACTTTGGTAAACATCGTAATATCGCTACATTTACGCGTAATTATCATGTAGCGATTCATTTAGCAAAAGAGAAAAACCTTATTGCCACTCTACCATCTAAAGCCGCTAATATTTATATCGACGATCCAGGACTTAAAATACTAGAACCTCCTTTTCCTATTCCTCCTTTTGAACTTGATATGATTTGGAGTCCACTGCTACACCGAGATGCGAGTCATATTTGGTTGCGCCAAAAAGTAGCTGAAGTTGCCGAGGAACTAAAGTAGCTTTATTACACAATACTTTGTAAAAATTGCTAGGCTAATAGAAAAAATTAACCTAGCAATTTAAAAATAAATAATAAAGCAATTAATATCAAATATTTATACATGAAAGGCATTATGGAATGACCTTTGCTTTAATTAAATCGAAGTTTATATTCATTTAATTAAAGAGGTCATTATGAACACCCATCAAGGATCAGAAGTAAATCATATTACAGACATCATTCAAGTAATGAACAGTGGCATCGACTTTTATGAAAAAGCCCTAGAAAAAATTGAAGACCCTGCAATTGGCGCTCTTTTTCAGCGCATGATCGATGCACGTAAAGTGAGTGTTGAGCGCTTGCAGCCCTATGCTATTAATGAAAAAGGTGAACGCGAAGATGGCTCTTCGTTCGCTATTGAAGCACGCCGTGCATACACTGAACTGCTCACAACATTTAGCTCACACAACGACAGCACCTATGTGAAGGAGCTAGAGGAAGTTGAGGATAAAACCCTTGAAGAAATTAAAGCCGCGATGGATAAACCACAACCTGCTGACTGTGAAGCTGCTTTGGCTAAAACACTATTAACAATGCAGAGTTGCCATGCAGAAATGAGTCGCATGAAAAACCATTAAACTTGATTTTGACGCCAAGCACCCAGCCATAGCGCTGGGTTTTTTATTGTCTTAAAGTATTAATTTATTTTATTTTACATATAACGACATAATTCATACAAATATTTAATATTATTAGAATATTTAATTAACTACATTTTATTTTAGCTGTGCTAGTTTTATTAATAGGATCCTGAAATCTTGCTGTGGCGCCGCAGCTTTAAATTATAAATAAGGTCCCAATATGAAAAAAACTAGCTCAACTGCAAAATAATGCTGATGTAGATATGACTCCAATGTTAGACATTGTATTTATACTACTCATTTTCTTTATTGTTACTACTTCATTTGTTAAACCTGTGGCCATTGAGTTAAATCGTCCGCTCGATAGCCCTCAAATAGATAAACCGGTTAAAAATGCTTTATTTAGTATAGATGAAAGTAATGGGGTTTATTTCTCAGGTAGGTTGATTGACTTAGAGCAAGTGTCGACTAACCTAGCAATGTTTGCTGCAAAATATGAAATAAGTTCAGTATTGATAAAAGCTGACGAAAACAGTAATCACAACACCCTAATGAACGTGATGAATAATATTAAAGAGTATGAAAACTACTCCATTTCTTTAATCTCGAAATAATACTAAGCGAATTAAATGTGGTCTATTTAACGATAAGAAAATCGTGTCGATAACCAGGTAAAAATTTCGTTGTTTAGTTGTTCCATATCAGAAATTTTTAACACAGTTAGCGACAGGTTTAAGCCCTCAAATTGATCAAGTATTATTGCGGATGGGTATTATACCAATCTGCTTATATATGGGTCTATTTAACGTTAAGAAAATTACGCTAGAACTAGGCAAAAATTTTTGTATTTAGTTGTTCTAAATAAAAAATTTTTAACGACGTTATAGTGCGAATTTAATTCGTTAAATTGATCAAAGATTTATGCAGGTTGGTATTAGATATAGGATAACTCCTTAAAGTAACAAAAAAGGGCCTTGCGGCCCTTCAACTTTAAATAACAATAGGAGAGTTATTTATTAAAAACGATATTCTGCGCCTATGTAGTAATAAGCACCATTAAAACCAAATGGAGCTGAACGGCGAGAGTATTCAAATACACCGGAGCTGCTTACTACAGTGTTACCGTTAGCATCAACGATTGTGCCTGAACGTGAGTTACCAATTTTGTTTTTGTCTGGGTAAACGTCAAACAGGTTATTAGCACCAATATTCACAGATAAATCTTCTGTTACGAAGTAATTAACTTTAACATCCGTTAAGATTTCTGCCGAATAAGTTTGGCTATCACCATCCTCTACGGTGTATTCACCAAAACGATTCAGTGATAAATTAACCGTCCAGTCATCACGTTGATAAAGCGCGCTTAAATTAATACGATCCTCTGGTTGCCACTCTTCGATGATTGAAATCTCTTGTTCCGAGAATACATCTTCAACCGGCACAGTTTCTAAACCAGAACCTGATGGCGTAAATAACGATACAACATCAGTTTCAGTAAAGTTAGCCGCAAGTGTAAAATCAAGCGTACCGCCTAAGCCTTCTGTATTCCATGTTGCAACAAAATCGATACCACGAGTTTCTGTATCTGCACCATTTAAGAAAAACTGACCAGCGCCTGCACCTGAGCTAACTAAGGCCGCATCTAAGCTTGAAGAAAGCCCTTTACCCAAACGGTTACTAATAACAATACGGTCGTCAATATCAATTGAGTAGTAATCAACTGTTAAGTTGATGTTATCTGTCACGTTGTAAACGATACCTAAACTACGGTTTTGAGATTTCTCTTCTTTCAGTTTTGGAATACCTAAACTTTGTGCAAGTGTTGAGTCATTTCTAAATGTCCCTACTTCCTCAGCAACTAATGTACCATTAGGGCCTGTCACGAACTGCGTACTAATATTGTTAAAGTATAGTTGTTGCATAGATGGCGCTCTAAAGCCTGAACTTAATGCACCACGTAATGAAATATCATCTGTAACCGACCAGTTACCCGCTAGTTTAAAGTTAACAGTATCACCAAAACCTTTGTAGTTATCGTAGCGAAGTGCGCCAGATATAATAACATCTTCAATAAAGTAGGCTTCTGCATCCATATAAAATGAAATAACATCGCGTGACTCGTCAACCGACGATGCTGGAGATGAACCACCAAAACCTTGTGTGCCACCAGATGCATCTTCACTGCCTACACCACCACTTAACCCATCGTAAATACTTACGCCATTGTTTGTATCATAATCTCGGTATGCATATTCATTACCTTCTAGGATACGGTATTCGTCAGTACGAATCTCAGCACCCATTGCTAAAGAATAATCATCAAAGTTTTGTGTGAAATCAAGATTGATTGTTTGCAGAGAGAGCTCCATGCCATAAGCGTATGCTTCACGTGGAATAGTTGTACGAATATCAGCTGCACTTAAGCCTTGGTCGTAACGTAAAAAATTAGCGTATGAAGCATTAATTGTGTCACTTGTCGTGTAATCAATGCTGTTTTCGCCGTAAGTGTAGGATAAGTCTAAGCTAGCATCGTTATCAAATTGTGTCTTATAACCAAAGTTATATGAAATATCATCGATCGTTGTGTTGATTTTTGGTAAAAAACCTAGCGGAATCGTCGCATCATTATCTTGTAATACTGGGTTGCCACCCGCATTTGCATTGTGACGGAAAAATGCAGCTGATTCGTTATCACGCGTTGAATAAGTAATAAAGCCATAAAGCTCGCCATCGCCTAACTCATAACCTGTATTAATTGTTAAACCAAACTGTTGAGAGTCGGCATCACCAATTCTAAATGTATCTCTGTCTGCGGTCACTTCTCGTGGATCGCCAGCCAGTAAAGTACCGTCACTTAATTCTGTACAACCGTAAAATTGGCATGAACCATGTAAACCAGCACGGTTAGTAGGTGAACGGTCGCGATAGTTAATTGTTGCATTTAAATAACCGTCATCGCCTAGTGCAAAACCTTTGTTAAAATCGACGTTAACTGTTTCGCCATCACCTTCTGAATATTGACCATAATTGATAGCCGCTTTACCGCCTTCACTACCATCTTTAAGTACAATATTAATTACACCGGCAATTGCATCAGAACCATACTGAGCCGCAGCGCCATCACGCAGAACTTCAATACGTTTAATAGCTGACGCAGGTATTGCATTCATGTCAGTACCCGCAGTACCACGTCCTACTGATGTATTAATATGAATAATACTTGCTTGGTGGCGACGTTTACCATTGATCAACACTAACGTTTGATCTGGACCTAAACCACGAAGCGTGGCAGGTCTTAATGCATCGGTACCATCACTAATCGACGAGCTTGAAAAGTTAAATGAAGGGGCAATAGACTGTAACATACGGCCAACTTCTGTTTGGCCCGTATTTTCAAGCGCTTCTGCACTTAGAATATCTACTGGAACGGGTAAATCTTCAACTGAACGTCCCGCTACACGGCTACCGACAATAGCAATTTTTTCAATTTTTTCTTGAGCAACTTCTTCTGCTGCATTCACACCTTGCGAATTTGCCGCAAGTAACGCTGGTAATATAGCTGCACTGACCGCTGAAAGCTTCATCATGTTGTTATCATTCCTGTTGATTTGTTTGAGTTTTATACTCAGTAATCCATTTTGATCAACAACCGCATCGAGCTCAGTTCCACCTAGTAATGCCTGTAAAGCATCAAATTGGGTATAAAATCCATATACCGAATTTGCATCATACTGCTTAGCTAACTCATAAGAAAACACCACGGTTTGCTCTGTTTGCTTAGCAAATTCAATTAAGGCTTTGTCTGCTCGCTGCGCTTTTATATCAAATTGCACCATTTGCCCAGTGGTTTGCGTCGCGGCTTGTACACTGATGCTAAAAATAGCGGGGACAAGCACACTTAAACCACCCAATAAATACGTATGGTTACTGCGCAACTTATATAAACAGCTGACAAACAAAAATCCTCTATGGTTTTGTTTCTTTTTTTAATCTTTTTTTACGTGATATCTTTATAGGTGCAACTTTATCTAACATTAGCTTGATTTGCATAGCTGCTACTTATGATTCTGTATGGCGTTTAAGACTAACTACATGCTCGCCTAAGCGTTCATGATCAATCGAAAAATTAGTTTGTAAGCTCTCAAGTAAGCCAGCTACATCGCCGGCTTTAAATACACCAGCCACTTTAATACTAGCAAGTTCAGCTGACGACAATTCAAAACGCGTTGCGGTATAACGGCTTACTTCATTTAAAGCATCGCTTAATTGTTCACCATTGAAAATTAACATACCATTTTGCCATGCTAAATCGCGCTGAACATCGCCCGCAGAAAGTTGCGTTATCGGCTTTGTTATACTTTGCTCAATAATCGCTTTCTCGCCCGAAGTAACAATATTTGCATTAATTTTGCGAATTTTTTGCGTACTATTATCAGCAAGTTGATATGCTTTAAAATCATTAGCATCTACAGCAACACTTGGGTCGGTAATCATCACTTTACCTTCGGTAACCACAAGTTCTAAATCTGATGAAGTATTGCGTTGCACATTAAATACCGTGCCTAACGCGGTAAAGCTTTTATCACCAGCCATAACACTGAACGGACGCGTCGTATCTTTAGCCACATTAAATCGCCCTTCTCCACGACTGAGTAATAGCTGCCTGCGCCCTTTGCTGTAAGCAACTTCAAGTAAACTATTGGTATTTAACTGAACAATCGTTCCATCGGGTAAAACATAAGTAGCTTGCTCACCTACTTTCGTTTTATAAATTTTAGTATAATTAACTTTAGCAAGTTCTTGGTTATAACCATTTTCTAAATTGATCAGTAAATAGCTACACACCATTAATGCTGCAAATAAACTGGCTGCAATCGAGTAAGAAAACATCCATCTATTTTTAGACTGTTTGCTACTACGGTGCGGGAATAAATGACTTAATTCGTTTAAAACAGATATTTCATCCCAAAGCTGAGCAAGTTCATATACAGCATCTTGATGAGCAGTGCTTTGCATCATCCACAATTTAAATTGCTCTTTTTCGTCAGCACTTAAGCCGCGATCTATTGCACTTATCCAATTACAGGCTTTTTCGAGAATTAAATCTTTTGAGGTAAATTGATGTACGTTGCTCATTTTGAAACCCTCTCTAGGGGTAACGATTGCACTGACATAATACTTGCATCAGGAAGTTCGTGGGTTTTGTCATGCTCTCGCATATACAACATAGTCTGTAGTAATCCTTTGGCAATGTGCTTTTCAACCGTACTTTGACTTAATTGCATCTCGCTCGCTATCTCTTTTTGGCTCATGCCGTATACTTTTTTTAATATAAAACATTTACGAATTGATACACTTAATTGCTCTGTGGCTTTACAAAAAGTAAAAAGCGCTCTTTAGATGTGTATTCATCTTCTAGCTGCATTGATTTAAGTAATACAGGCAACTCACTGTCTTGCTCAAGGGATTCGTTAAATTTATTATCCCATTTAGCAATATGATTAAGTGCTAAATGCTTTGCTGTTTTAAGCATATAACTGCGAGTAAATTGAATATCTTGCTTTAAGTCGGCTTCATAGCTTTTTACAAATGTTTCTTGCACAATGTCTTCTACGTCATCGGGCTGAACTATTCGAGAGACAAAGCGCTTAAGTTGACTTGAAATATCAACAAATGTTGACGTAAACGTTATTTTTTTCGTCATCCTTAACTAGCACCTGTTGTTATTTTTAGTACCTTTAGATTACGAGTTTTGAGCATAAAAACAAGCAAAATGTTAACTTTGGGTTATTTATATGTATTGTTTTTAAAAAGGAAAGTTTATGAGTAAACTTTTAGACTATATACGATTAAGTTTTTTTGCGTGTGGTTTACTTTTAGGTGTGCAAATTCCTGCATTTGTGAGTGATTTTGGGCAAGCTATAAATGCGCAGTTAATTGAAGCTAACAACGCAATTAAGCCATTTAAGAATGACGCAGCGCAATACTTTAATAATGACTTAGATAAACTCATTAAACATTATCAACATTTAGATGATGACATTATTAATAAAGGTGCAAACAATATTAATGTGTTAAATAAACGCCAGCAAGCTTTACAAGCAGCTGTTAATGCGTTTTCTGAATCTCCCTACTTATTTACCATAACCAGTAATTTAAGCGATATAAAACAGCAAGTATGGCAACGCTTTGAAGGTCAAATCATTTTAAAAAAGACTCTATTATAGCCGCCATTGTTGCAGCCATAATAGTAGCCTTGCTTGCAGAGCTTACTGGTTATTTGTTTTTAACTGGAGTAAAACGCTCATTTAAACGTTTACTCGCAGCTCAAAAATAGTGATTTCATAAAATCATAAAATACGTCCGTTTTACGGGTAGTTAAACTGTTTTGCGGACGTAAAAACCAAACTGGTGCATCATCTTGTGCCATTACGCCTGGCATAACTTCAACCAAAATACCGTTTTTAAGATCTTCATTAATCGCTATTTTTGACTTAATAGCAATACCATGACCTGCAATAGCAGCTTGTGTCATATTATCGGAGTTTGAAATAGTAAAACGAGTTTTAGCATTAAAGGTATGGATTTTTTTGTGTTCGTCAAAAGCTTTAACTGGCGTTGCCACGGCAGGCAAACCCAATAATGTTCACTCAATTGCGTTAAATTTTCAGGCATGCCGTACTTTTCTATATAGCTAGGGGCTGCACACAGTATGCGACTATTGTTTACGATTTTACGAGAAAGTAATCCTGAGTCATTTAATTTTCCCACCCTAATTGCAACATCTTGAGCGTCATCAACCACATTTACAAAATGATCCGTTATTAAAAAATCAAGCTTTAGTTCAGGGTAAGCTTGCTCAAACTCATTGAGTTTAGGCATTACGTATTTTGAAAAAACCCATGGGGGCATTGTCACTCTTAGTAAGCCACTTACCGATGAGCTACGCGCACCAATACTATGCTCAGCATCGCGTAAAGCTTCTATTATGGCGCCAACTCGGGTGTAAAATATTTCTCCAGCGGGAGATAACCGTACTCGTCTACTATCTCTAAAAACAAGCACTGTAGCAAGCTCTCGTTCTAGTTTACTTAAGCGATGGCTCACTGTTGCAGGCGATAAACGCTGCTCACGGGCAGCAGCAAGTACTCCCTTATTTTCAACTACAGCTATAAATGTTTCTAGGTCGCTTAAATTATACATAAAGATGCCATTGTGCACTTTTCAATGTTTAACATTTTCGAATGAAGCTTTCAGTTTTGCAATGTTTATTTAAATAACTGGAACACTATAATTGTAGATAGTTTAATTATTGAGGTTCAATCATGAGTTTAAAAGCGCAAATAGATGCCTATAACGTACAAAAAGAGGCCAAGTTACCAGCTGACGTTTTAGCATTAATGAACACTACAAACGAAGAGCTTATTGCACAGCATATTAAAGATAATGCGTTGCAAATTGGTCAAAAAGTAGAAAATTTTAGCCTAGCCAATCATAAAGGCGAAAACGTTGAGCTTGCGGATTTATTAAAAAAAGGCCCAGTAATTATTAGCTTTTATCGTGGTGGCTGGTGCCCATATTGTAATTTAGAGCTAAAAGCACTTAACGACTACTTACCACAATTTAAAACTCAAAGTGCTCAGTTAGTCGCAATATCACCACAACTACCTGATGAGACTCTCTCAACTGCACAAAAAAACAACCTTGAATTTGACGTGCTTTGCGATGTGAGCAATAAAGTAGCTGAGCAATTTGGTTTATTATTTACACTTGATGAGCGTATCCAAGCGTTATATACACAATTTGGTATTGATTTTGAACACTACTACGGCGATAAAAGCTTTAAATTGCCGCTACCGGCTACCTATGTAATAAGCCAAGAAGGTGTTATTACATACGCATTTTTAAGCGAAGATTACACCCTACGCGCAGAACCTATTGATGTTATGGCAGCACTTGAATCGGAGAATAATTAATGTCTATTTTAAAATCGTTAAAAACACTCACTCTTTCACTACTTGTGGGCACAAGCCTTGTATCAGGTTATGCCGTAGCTGATGAACCAAAAGAACAAGCAAAACCTAAAGTGCTTATTTTTGATGTAAACGAAACCCTACTTGATTTAACGTCAATGCGCACCTCTATTGGTAAAGCATTAGGCGGACGTGAAGATTTACTACCACTGTGGTTTTCAACTATGCTGCACCATTCATTAGTAGATACTGTAAGCGGTAGTTATCATGACTTTGGGCAAATTGGGGTGGCGTCACTCCTCATGGTCGCTCAAAACAACAATATTGATATTACTAGTGAACAAGCTAAAACAGCTATTGTTACACCTCTTTTAACGCTTCCTCCACACAGCGATGTTAAAGAAGGACTGGCGAAACTCAAAGCACAGGGCTATAAATTAGTGAGCCTTACAAATTCTTCAAACAAAGGTGTAAAGGCACAGTTTGAAAGCGCTGGTTTAATATCTTACTTTGATGCACGTTACAGCATTGAAGATATTAAAATTTACAAACCAGACTTACGTGCGTATGAGTGGGTACTTAAAAAGTTAAATGTAGCTCCAAATGAAGCAATGATGGTAGCAGCCCATGGCTGGGATGTTGCTGGTGCTAAGGAAGCGGGTTTACAAACCACTTTTATAGCACGCCCGGGTAAAGCACTTTATCCATTAGCTAAAAAACCAGATCACGTTGTGAAAGATTTACATGAATTAGCCGCTCTACTTAAATAAGTATGCGCTGATGAATCAATACCCAAGCGGCCAATGTTAGGATGACATTGGCCGCTTTTTTATAACTCCTAGAGCGTGTTGAACTTTACGGTATTTATTCTCATAATCAGCATGTTAAAAAATTGAACGTAAACAAAGTATTTAGCCCGCTATGCGTTATTTTATCTGCTAGCAATTTAGTACTCACAACGCTACTATTAACTAAATACGTGGTGGAGAGTGTAATGAAAAGTCAAAGATTAGGTGAGTTTGAGCAATACTTTCAAATTGATGAAAGTATTAGAGTGAATCTATTAGCTGTGACAAATAAGCAAGTCCCTAAGTCACAACTTGAGCTTGAAGACGATATTCCTCCATTATTTAAATTAGCCAACGAAGTCAGTGAACTCGAACAAAGTTCTTTGCGTCCTCTGCGTAACTTAGGTGATATAGCACAAGAGTTAGCCGCTTTTTTACAAGCACAGTCGCGTAAAATAGATTTAATAATGAGCCATATTTTGGCCTCAGAACAAGCGCAAGATAACGCAATCCAATGTGACAGCTATGGCGGTGGCGGTATTCGCTTTACATCACCAGAAGTACACTCAATTGGCCAAGCATTTAGAACCAAACTGTTTTTACATCACGAAGCATCTGCTGTGTACTGTTATACTGAAGTTGTAGCAGTAGAGAAACAAGATAGTGAACATTACCAATACACCCTGCTTTTTACCGCAATTAGAACCACCGACCAAGAACTTATTGTTAGAGCGAGTTTACATGCTCAAACCCGCCAACTTAAAAAACGTCAAGAACTTGAACCAAACCAAGGCGACCTAAACAGTGATAATTAGCTGACATCTTTATGTAAAATGCTAAACTAGCGCCATCTTAATTAGTATATAAAATTCATGAACTTTAGACTTTTACCAGAATGGGCCGAGCAAGACGCTGTTATGCTTACATGGCCTCACAAAGACACCGATTGGGCCGACAACTTAGCGCGTGTAGAACCTGTATATATTGAACTTGCTAAACACATAACAACGCAGCAACAGCTTGTTATTGTGGCGCATAACAGTGCCTTAAAAGTGCATATTACAGCTTTACTAAATAGTGCTAACGTCTCTCTTAATCGTGTTCATTTTGTAGTAACGCCTACTAACGATACATGGGCGCGCGATCATGGTCCGCTTACTTGCGCCGCTATTGATTCAACAGAGCAATTAAAAGTATATGATTTTACTTTCAATGGTTGGGGCAATAAATTTGAAAGCGCATTGGACAATCAAATTAATCGTACTTTGGTAAAAGAGCTAAGTAGCACAAACAACCAATATCAAGCGCTCGATATGGTACTTGAAGGTGGCGGTATTGAAATAAACGAGCACGGTGTGTTGCTAACAACCAGTGAGTGTTTGCTTAATAAAAACCGTAACCCTGATTTAAACCCAAATGATATTGAAGCACTTTTAAAAGAGCGCTTAGGCGCGACCAGTTTTTTATGGGTTGAACATGGCTATTTAGCGGGCGATGACACCGACAGCCACATTGATACCTTAGTGCGCTTTGCACCAAATAATACCCTTGTATATGTGCAGTGTGACGATAAAACTGATGAGCACTTTAGCGCACTTGATGCGATGGAAAAACAACTAAAAACCTTTAAAACTGCCGATAACACCCCATATAACTTAATTGAGTTACCGTGGCCAAAAGCCGCTTATGACGATGAGCAAACACGCTTACCGGCTACCTACGCTAACTACTTAATTATTAATAATGCTGTGCTTGTGCCAACGTATAATGATGCCAATGATGAGCGTGCTCTTGCGCAAGTTCAAAAAGCATACCCACAACACACTATTATTGGCGTTAATTGCCAACCAATAATTGAACAATTTGGCAGCCTGCACTGTATTACAATGCAATTACCTCGTGGATTTTTAGCTGGAGCAGCACAATGACAAGCCCTGCAAAATTAACCGTTGCGTTAGTGCAACAAAGCAATACCGATAACGCTCAGGACAATATGGCAAAATCAATGAGTGCCATTCGTGAAGCAGCTCAAAAAGGTGCAAAACTGGTTGTACTTCAAGAGCTACACCGAAGCCTCTATTTTTGCCAAACCGAAAATGTTGACGTATTTGATTTAGCCGAAACCATTCCAGGCCCTAGCAGTAATGCCTTAGGTGAGCTTGCTAAAGAGCTAAGCATTGTTATTGTGGCCTCTTTATTTGAAAAACGCGCTACGGGCCTTTATCACAATACTGCGGTTGTATTAGAGCAAGACGGCAGCATTGCGGGTAAATACCGTAAAATGCATATTCCTGATGACCCAGGTTTTTACGAAAAATTTTACTTTACCCCAGGTGATATCGGTTTTGAGCCTATTCAAACATCGGTGGGTAAATTAGGCGTGCTAGTATGTTGGGATCAATGGTTTCCTGAAGCTGCACGTTTAATGGCAATGGCAGGCGCTGAGATATTAATTTACCCAACCGCTATCGGTTGGGATCCTAACGACGACATTGCTGAGCAAACTCGTCAAAAAGATGCGTGGGTTATTAGCCAGCGTGCTCATGCTGTTGCCAATGGTGTGCCGGTAATTAGTTGTAATCGCGTAGGCCATGAAAGTGACCCAAGCGGACAAAGCGATGGTATTTCGTTTTGGGGAAATTCGTTCATTGCAGGCCCACAAGGTGAACTATTAGCAGAGGCGAATAATACTGATGAGCAAATTTTAGTAGTAGAAATTGATCAAAAACGCTCAGAAAACGTAAGACGTATTTGGCCTTTCTTACGTGATAGACGAATTGATCACTATAAAGACCTAACAAAAATATACCGAGACTAAGTAAACTTAACTCAAGATGGCTCTTACTTGCTAAGAGCCAACTATAAATGGAGTAATAAATGGCGTTTGAGCAATGGGCAGCCTTGCCTTGGGTAAAATCTCAAAAAGATAAAATTCAATGGGGCCAGCTAAGCGGAAGTGGTTTAAGTATTGCCATTGCTGAAGGCGTTAAACAACAAGACAACTTAGTCTTGATTGTTACGCCTGATACACCAAGCGCACTGCGCCTTGAAACAGAATTAGAATATTTATTACCCGATAACCCAGTCATGGTATTTCCTGATTGGGAAACTCTGCCATACGATCATTTTTCTCCCCATCAAGATATTATTTCAGCCCGTCTGGCCACTTTAAACACCTTAAAAAAAGAACAACAAAGTGTGTTAATTGTGCCTGTATCTACCTTAATGTTGCGCACAGCCCCGGCCTCGTTTATTTACGGTTCAACAATAAACTTTAAAGTGGGCGACAAACTAGACACTCATAACTTTCGTGACAATTTAGAGCAAGCCGGTTATTTAAATGTTCAACAAGTAATGGAGCACGGCGAATACGCTATACGCGGCTCAATCGTTGACTTATACCCAATGGGTAGCCCACACCCATTTAGACTCGACTTTTTTGATGACGAACTCGATACCATTCGCTTATTTGATGTAGAAACACAGCGCTCTGATGAAAAAGTAGATAAAATTGAGCTACTTCCAGCGCATGAATTTCCTACTAACGACGCTGATATTGAACGTTTTAGAATAAGCTACCGTGAAAAATTTGGCGCAAGCTCGCAGCAAGATTCAGTATACATGCAAGTAAGCAAAGGTAACTGGCCTGCAGGTATTGAATACTACATGCCGTTGTTTTTTGAAAAGCTCGCGACTATTTTTGACTACCTGCCAGATACAACAACCGTTATGCAGCTGGGTGATTTAGAGCATGCGGCAGATAACTTTTGGCACGATGTAAATGTACGCTATGAAAACCGCAGAGTTGACCCACTTCGTCCATTACTTGAACCTAATGCGCTTTATCAGCCTATTGAAGAGCTGTTTTCTAATTTAGGCAATTTTGCACGTATTAGATTATCCCTTGCAAAGCTTGGCACTAAAGCAGGTAATAAAAACTTAAGCGTTAGCGAGCTGCCAGCAATTCGAATAGACCATAAACAGCATGAACCTTATGGCGCGTTTATAAATTATGTAGCAGAGCAAAAAAAGAAAAAAGGCCGCATATTACTCAGTGTTGAATCGGACGGTCGTCGCGAATCATTGCTGAGCATTTTAAAACCAAGCGGTTTAAAATTTAAAGAATTTGAAACACTCGAACAATTTATAAAAAGTGCAAGTGACGTAGGCTTAATAGTAAGTCCGCTCGAGCAAAGTGTCGTACTTGGCACTAAGCCAAGCCTATCTATTATTACCGAGCAAGAACTGCTTGGCATAAAAGTATCTCAGCGCAGACGCCGCAAGCACAAGTACGAAGCCAGCCAAGATGCACTAATCCGTAATTTAGCAGAGCTTAAGGAAGGCCAACCTGTTGTGCATCTCGATCATGGTGTTGGGCGTTACCAAGGTTTGCAAACAATTGATGCTGCAGGTGTAGTTACTGAGTTTGTTACGATTACTTACGCAAGTGAAGCTAAATTGTACGTGCCAGTATCTGCATTGCATATGCTTAGTCGATACTCTGGTGGTGAAGAAGCCAGCGCCCCGCTGCATAAGCTTGGCTCAGATGCATGGGAAAAAGCAAAAAAACGTGCGGCTGAAAAAGTTCGCGATGTCGCCGCTGAATTACTCGACATTTATGCTCAGCGCCAAGCAAAACCTGGTAATAAGTTTATTCTAGACGCCCCTGCATATCGCCAATTTAGCGATAGCTTCCCGTTTGAAGAAACTGACGATCAGCGCAACGCCATAGAAGCCGTATTAGGTGATATGCAATCAAAACAAGCGATGGATCGTTTAGTGTGTGGTGACGTAGGCTTTGGTAAAACAGAAGTGGCCATGCGCGCTGCTTTTGTAGCAGTTAACGATGATAAGCAGGTAGCTATTTTAGTGCCCACCACCTTGCTCGCTCGACAACACTATGAAAACTTTAAAGACCGTTTTGCTGATTTTCCTATTGAAGTTGGTGTACTTTCGCGCTTTAACTCCACTAAAGAGCAAAAAGACACGCTTGAGAAAATGGCCAACGGTAAGCTCGACATAGTTATTGGCACACATAAACTTATTCAACAAGACATTAAATTTAACGATTTAGGCTTGTTAATTGTTGATGAAGAGCATCGCTTTGGTGTTCGCCAAAAAGAGAAAATTAAAGCACTGCGCGCCGATGTAGACATACTCACACTGACTGCAACGCCAATACCTCGTACACTCAACATGGCCATGAGCGGCATGCGCGATTTATCGATAATCGCAACGCCACCGGCTAAACGTTTAGCGGTAAAAACCTTTGTACGCCAACGCGATGTAGAACTAATACGCGAAGCGGTACTGCGAGAAATTAAACGCGGTGGCCAAGTTTACTTTTTACATAACAACGTAGAAACTATTGAGCGTGTTGCACAAGAAATTAGTGAATGGGTACCTGAAGCCAGTGTGACAACAGCCCATGGCCAAATGCGCGAGCAAGAGCTTGAGCAAATAATGACTGACTTTTATCATCAAAAATACAACGTGCTGGTATGTACCACGATTATCGAAACCGGTATTGATGTGCCTACGGCTAATACCATAATTATGGACAGAGCAGATAAACTTGGCCTTGCCCAGTTACACCAATTACGTGGACGAGTTGGTCGAAGCCACCATCAAGCATATGCCTACCTTCTAACAGGTGACCCTAAAGCACTCTCTAAAGATGCGAGCAAACGCTTACAAGCAATCGAATCGTTAGAAGATTTAGGTGCAGGTTTTGCCCTCGCTACACACGATTTAGAAATTCGTGGTGCGGGTGAGTTACTTGGCGATGATCAATCAGGTCAAATGCAAACCATCGGCTTTAGTTTGTATATGGAAATGCTCGAACAAGCAGTAAATGCGCTGCGCGAGGGTAAAGAGCCAACGCTTGAAAACCTACTTCAAAAACAAACCGAAGTAGATTTAAAACTGGCTGCATTATTACCTGATGACTACATACACGATGTAAATGCACGCTTAGGTATGTACAAGCGCGTTGCTAGTTGTGCTAACCTTGATGATATGGATGAACTACAGGTCGAGTTGATAGACCGTTTTGGTTTGCTGCCTGATGCTGCTAAAAACTTATTTAGCCTGCAGCAACTTAAAATGCAAGCCAGTAATTTAGGCATTACAAAAATTGAAGCGAACCCTAAAGGCGGTTACTTTGAGTTTAGCCAAGATACCAAGGTTAACCCTAGCTTCATCATTGGCTTGATACAAAGTTCGCCTAAGGTGTACAAAATGGATGGCGCAAATAAACTGCGCTTTGCAATTAGTGAGGCAAATGCCCGCGAACGCTTAAAAATGGTCACTGCAATGATTGCAGATTTCGAAAAAAGGTTAGCCATTAATGTTGCTAAAAAAATCGCTTGTTGTTTTATGCTGCTTATTTAGCAGCACTGCATTTGCAGAGCGTTGGTTTGAGGTTGAAGTACTCGTTTTTAAACAACTCCCCGCCCCTTACTTACAAGAAGACTTTAGCCTTAAACACAAAGCTATTGAAGATAAGAACACCCTAGACTTACTAACGCCTCTTTATAAAGAGCAAGCAATGCAGGCCTGCATAGATGGCGATGAGCGTTTTCAAAAACGCTCATTTACCGACTCTTTAGTTAACCTAAATCCACAGTCGAATGTGTGTGACGATAGTATTGACTATATACAAAGCTACGATGAGTTCCCTGTGACGCCAATTGCTGAAACGCAAGAAACTATGGAACAAACCTACCTCTTATCACCTGAACAATTGCAGTTTAAAACTCAATATACAGAGCTTGTTCGAAAAGGATTAACACCTATTCTGCATACTGGCTGGCGCTTTGAAGAAGCGAGTAAGTCCCGTGCACCAAGCGTACGCTTAATTGCTGGTAAACATATAAGAAATAACATAAACACCATTCCTAGCTACTCAAACCCCGATTTTGTCAGCTTACTAAACTCCCAACCTAAGCTATTTAACGATCCAGATAAACTAAACGTTAATTGGGAATTAGAGGGTTTATTTAAAATCCATGTACGTCATTATCTCTACATAACAGCCGATTTTGATATCAGTCAAAAGCTAGAAAATGGCGACATAGAATCAGCCCGCTTTTCACAGTTTAGACGTGTGATAAGCAGCGAGATTCATTATTTTGATCATCCTCGTATGGGAATGATTGTACAAATAAGAAAATTTAATCATTAATCGTATTTACCAAATAGGAAATAACAATGAAAAAACTCCTCATTATTGTGGCTACACTTAGCCTTGCAGCTTGTTCAAAAGTAAGCTTAGAGAATTACGAAAAAATAGAAATCGGAATGGATAAAACTGAAGTAGAAACACTATTAGGTAGTGCGGATAACTGTGTAGAAAAAACACTTCATACTAATTGCGTTTGGGGTGATGAGACTAAAAATATAGAAATCACATTAGTATCAGATAAAGTAACTTTATACAGTAAGCACGGTTTAACTAAATAGACGTATACTTATAAAAAAGGAGGGCAGATTTAAGTCTGCCCTCCTTTTTTATACTAATTGCATTAAATTAGTGAGTTATTTAATTCGCTAGAATGATCATGTTTTTAATAAAAGGCGTATTATTTTGTAGAATAAATAAGTTCTATATTGACTATTTTACTGCGATTAAGGGTGATTTTATAACGTTGGTAAAGCTTTTTATCCTCTTCAGTTAACACCAGCACCATGTTTAATTGATAGCGCCTTTCTACTGCCTGCTTAGAAATTTTATTACTGTCTAAATGATATAACTTCCCCTCCCCGCTTTAAGTAACGTGCAAACGGTGCAAGGTTAAAATGTAATGTTTGCTGTAGCGTATCATAACCTGGTAAAAATTCTTTTGCGCTTACACGCGTTTCACTTGCAAAATGCAACCACTGAGCCGCTTGTTTATTTTGCTGACGACGTTTTGAAAAGATAGATTTAACTTCTTTAGGGATTTTTTTAAAACGTGTGTATTCGAGCCAAATAAACTGACTCGCTATTTTATCTTTAGTAATGCTATTTTTAAAACTAAATCGCCATTTAGGTCTACCCTGCACAATAGCCCGCCAGATTACACGTGTTATGTCTTCTTTAAATATTTCTCGTAAGCCATAGATCACCCCTAAAATCAAAATAAGGGTTGCAGTTACTTCTGTAAAACTTGAGCGCGCGTTTAATATTACCACCATCACAAAAGCCATTATAACGGCCGTCACTGTACCTTTAACCAAACGTTTTAGATAGCTATTCAAAAATCGCGTTTGCCGCTGTAATATAACGCCATGCTCAATTAAGCGTTGTAGCAAGCGCATCTTATTCGTTATTCGATTAGCATCTTGCATGGTGGTTTCAGAATTATAATTTTTATCAGCGCGGTACGTATTTTCATTTTTACAAAATTGCAGTAACTCATTACGTTCTTTTGCATAATCGCTGCTACGTGGACCTTCATCTAAAAGCTTTAAAAAGATTGCTCAACATGCCAACTCAAGTAATTATCGGCATTGGTAAAAAATGGCAGTAACTTTTCATCATCAGGCGTATATCGACGCAGCTTTTTTAAAAGTCCTTCACTTTGTTCGTACACTTCATTGGCGCGTTTATAAAAATCATCAGCCTCGCTAATTTTTAACGCATCTTTTATATCGGCGTCGAGTGCTAAACGTACTTGGTAACAGAATAAATTAAGATTTTGCCGGTAATCTTGCTGTTCGCCTTTGTTTTTACTAACAAAACGACTTCGCACCAAGGGCAAATGAATATTATTAGCGTTATACGCTAAGTGCGATTTAAAATGGTTATTAAAGTAGGATTCTTCAGTGAGGGTTTGCGGATTAATCCCCATTTCATTAGGGATAGAAAAATACAGATCTATGCGCTGTTCAGAACGAGGAGTAAGCTCTGGTTCAATGACAAAAGATAAGTTTTCATCTTGTTTTAACAATCAGTTCTCCTTCTAAAATATCGTTTTAGTGTACTTGTCTCCTTTGTTTTGTTCAATAAAAAAGGCTCAGTAAATACTGAGCCTTAATACGATTAATGTGCTAGTTAAAACTTGTAGTTTACACTTGCAAAAACACGTGAACCAATTACATCATAAACTTCTGGAACAGTACCCATATCGTTACCACCTAATACTTTCTCAGGCTCTTTATCGAAAATGTTGTTCATGCCACCAGTAAATCGTAATGCATCATTCAAGTTGTAGCTCATTGAAATATCGTGGTAAATAACGTTGTCAGTACTAAAGTTTTCACCGTAGTAGTCACCATCCATTCCACGAAGGAATCTTGCGTTATAAAGGATATTTAATGAATCAGTTAGATCGTAATTAACTGAAAGGTTAGACTTTATTTTAGAGTAACCACCGATGTTGCCATCAATAGTACCTGTGTAATTAATGTCATCTTCTTCAAACTTAATTAAATAAGTTGTATCAAGGTTTATACGGTAGTTATCTGCAGAGTAGCTAATATTCCAATCAACACCTGACGTTTCTTGAGAACCTACGTTAGTAAGTGCTGAACTTAGGTTAGATAAGTCACCAGATTGTGTAATGTTTACTGATGAACATGATTCTGAGTCACCTGCAAAACAGCTATTCATTTCGTTTTGAACATCTAAGCGAGTAATCGCATTAGTAATATCAAACTTCCAGTAATCTAGAGTTGTTGATAAACCGTCAGCTACTTCCCAAACCATACCAAAAGTGAAAGAGCGACTTTCTTCGGCTTTAAGATCGTTATCACTTGTGTAGTTTACAAGTATTTGAGCATCTTGTTCGTTGCCCCATGGATCAGCTAGGTAATCGTACGAACCTGAGTTACCACCAAACAGTTCTGATACGTTTGGTGCTCTAAAGCCAGTAGCTAATACAGAACGAACCATAAACTCTTCAGTTACATTCCACGTTGCACCAAGTTTCCACGTTGTTTCGCCACCAAAGGTAGAGTAGTTATCGTAGCGAGCAGCACCTTCAAGGGTAACAGTCTCTAATACCGGCATAGATGTTTCAAAGTAGATAGACTGTACTGAGAAATCACCTTCAGTTGGATCTTGTTGTGCAGCTGTGCTCTCACCAAGCTGAGTAATTAGATCTGGTGTGTAGTAACCACTTTCAAAGCGGTTTTCTACACCGATTGCGTAACCAATATCACTTTCTGTTACTGCGCTGTAACCAGCTGAAAGAATAAATTGCTCGTTACCACCTTCGTTTGACTCAGTATAAATTGAATCGTTAGATGTTAATAAGCTACGATCTAAAGAATCACCGCTGAACCAAAGAGCTTGGTTTGCATAAATGCTTTCTTCAACTCGACTTGCATTAATTGAGTTTTGAACTTTATCTTTTGAGTCATTACGACCGTAAGTTGCACTTACATCCCAGCTTGCATCGTTATCTAATAAACCTTGTAATGCAACAGATACACGGTAAGTGTCAGTTTCTTGCTCATAAATACGAGGACCAGCATCAACCATTCTTCTTCTGTACTCTAAAGAGTCAGTAAGATCGCCTGTATCTGCGTCACGGAAGCTATCTGTGTAAGTTGAATCCAAGCTAGAAGTACTTAAATCAATACTTGCTGGTTGTGGTGCAAGTTGTTGATTAGATTCACGACGTGTATACATCAAATCAACATTAAATGTAGTGTCTGAGTCTAGCTCTTTGTCAAAACTAGTAAATAAGCTGTATAGCTCATTAGGTGTTTGAGCATAGCTTGATGTTGTGAAGTCGTATGAAGTAGTTCTATCTGCAAAAACACCATTACCCTGGTAAGTTCTGCCGCCCAGTGTTCCTTCAGGGATAAATGAAGACTCGCCAGGCTCTACAAAACGACGATCCGACTGAATTACTTCACCACGGTTTGAGTATTGAGCACCAACAACTAAGTTGCCATCGGCAATATTCATTCCGTGTAATAAACTAACACCGTAGTTATTGCCATCACCTTTTGTAGTGCGGCTTCCTTCAACGTTTAGCTCTGAACCTTCAAAATCTTTCTTTGTTATGATGTTAACAACACCAGCAATAGCATCAGAGCCATATACTGCAGACGCGCCGTCTTTTAAGATTTCGATAGATTTGATCATTGCTACAGGAATGGTATTTAAATCAACAGAAGAATCTGCGCCGGTACCTGAAGAAACCATACGACGACCATTTAATAATACCAGTGTGCGTTGCGAACCCATACCACGTAAATTAACTGTCGCAGAACCACCTGAACCATTATTACTTGAAGCGCCTAAGCTAATACCTGCAGCGGATGGCTGAGTAGAAAGTATGTCAGCAACCGATGTGAAACCACTTTTTGCAATGAAGTCATCACCGATAACTGTGATTGGGCTTGCTGTTTCCATATCAGTACGGTTAATACGAGAGCCCGTTACCTGAATTTTTTCAATTGATGTAGCTGCTTCGTCAGCCGCTAAAACTTGCACACTTGAGAACATCGGGATTGCTGCAATTACAGCTAAACCAAGAGTTGATTTTTTCATGAAAGAACCCTACTTGTTGGAAATTTACCGTGATTGGTAATGCTCACTTGTTATAAGAATAGTGAGTCAGGTCGGCAACTTAGGCGCTTTTAACTGAACGAAAACTTAACGAGTGGTCAAATTTTAATTTCCGTAAAAATAGAATAACCAGTAAAGGTACACACGTTACAGATTGTTTCATTGTTAATTAATAAATACACATAAACATCAGTGAGTTATATGATTCATGATACATACAAAAAACACCTGAAATCAAAGTGATTCACTTTGTAATCAAATGTAATTAGCGGAAAAATGTCCCTATATTTGATTAATTAACAAGTTAATCACAGCGCATTATTAAAACCGCAAAACAAAATGTTAATTACTAACCATATTTATGCAGAATGAGCGATTAATTAGTCTTATTTAGCTGCTTAGGAGGCGTTTAAGGAGAAATTTTTTATTCAGGAAACATTAAAAATTGAACTTTTTAAAATCACATCAAAAGTAAATATAATTTTAGCCATGGCTTACTTTTAGATATTTATTTTAAAAGCATACATTTACTTTTTAGCTTAAGTAAAAGCCTGTTTCGTACCGTTGCTTTATAGATAGCTGACAATAATTATTAAACACCAAATACTCGCTGTTCAAAATATCTCTTTAAAATGTTTTTTGCTGGCCTAGTAGTTACAAGTGATCAGAACTGGGCTTTGCTTAACCTGAAATCGGATTACTTATTCTTTAGTGTAGGACTGTGGATATAAACTAGGAATGGCTATCAACAAGGTTAGGTCATAAATTGCGTCATCACTTTAATAAGTTCCTACCCAATCAATAAAAACTTAATACGTGCTAATTTATGTAAAAGCTTTAAGGACTGTTGACCTTGCAGAATTAAGTTTGTTCTACGTAATGGAATTTGATCACGGCGCGAGATTTGTAACCATGCAGGCTAAAAAAGCGAGCTACAAAGGGAAATCGCCCCTAGGTCTAATTCATAGGGCGGCACATGTTTGGCATTTATACTGCGTTATCACCGCTTGGTTGAAATTAAAATACTGCACAGGCGTACGCTGCCTAAAAACGGTGCATTCTGCTGAAAATTCAATCTCGAAAGATAAACCGCTTCTGGGTGATCTAATTAATTTAAATATCGTAACTTTATATGTTAGTACGTTACATAAAAATTATAGTTAAGTACTTGTTCTACTGAAGATGTTTGATTAAGTATTGTAAGCTCCAAGCGCCAAAGCATATTCTTTTCAGAGCAAATACCGACCATAGTGTTGCTTTGCCAAAGTTCACCCTTTTTTATGAACTGTTGAGGTATGTACCCCATATACATAGTAACGCCTTTTAATTTTGCGTCTGTAATGTGCAATCCGTTTGGTAGCTCACTAAAAATTGTAAATGGAGTTTCGGGGGAAAGTGTAGAATTGCTTAACCATACTTTAACACCACTTGGGAAAGTACATGGTAAATTGGCATCACATTGCGTTGTTTTTAGAAGCTGGGCTTCATTTTTTTCAGAAAAATCACATGCTATTAATAAAAAAACGCTACAAAAAATATGGGTAATCTATATATAAGCATAACAATCTCGCTGTAAATAAAAGCGAATACTAATAATCGGGTCTATAAATAACAAGTGGGAGTGTTACTATTAGTCGAAATATGGCACAAACTGTATCAAAAAATAAACAACAAGCTCACAAAGTTTGATTGATGTCATAATATTACGTAATTGACCTATCTTTTTTAGGTCAAAAAATTTATCATTTCACCCGCAAAAATTAAGGGTTTCTCGAGTTTGTTTTCTGAAGCATTCATGCTTTGAACGTTTTAGGTAACATGCTTGTGAAGTAATAGTAGGCCCCACTTTTTAAAAGTGGGTAATTCATTTCTAAACGCATTTATTGCAGCGGAAGCCAGAAAATGAGCCAAACAGTAGCATCACAAACTGAGTATAACTATAAAGTTGTACGCCAATTCGCTATTATGACAGTGATTTGGGGCATCGTTGGCATGAGTATTGGGGTTCTGATTGCTGCCCAATTAGCTTGGCCAGCACTTAACTTTGATACACCATGGTTAACATACTCTCGACTACGTCCGTTACACACGAACGCAGTAATTTTCGCATTTGGTACTAGTGCACTTTTTGCGACGTCTTATTACGTCGTACAACGTACTTGTCAAACGCGTCTTTTCTCAGACAAACTCGCCGCCTTTTCATTTTGGGGCTGGCAGCTGGTTATAGTATTAGCAGTAATAACGCTTCCTTTAGGTATTACTAGCTCAAAAGAATATGCAGAACTTGAGTGGCCAATCGATATTTTAATCGCTGTGGTTTGGATTGTTTACGCCATTGTATTCTTTGGTACTTTAATCAAGCGTAAAGTGTCGCACATTTATGTTGCTAACTGGTTCTATGCTGGCTTTATAATTACTGTTGCAGTGCTTCATATTGTAAACAGCATGGCTGTGCCTGTGTCGTTAACTAAATCATACTCAATCTATGCAGGTGCGGTAGATGCGATGGTCCAGTGGTGGTACGGTCATAACGCTGTAGGTTTCCTATTAACTGCTGGTTTCTTAGGTATGATGTATTACTTTGTACCAAAACAAGCAGGTCGCCCAGTTTACTCATACCGCTTATCGGTAGTTCACTTTTGGGCACTAATTTCATTATATATCTGGGCAGGTCCTCACCACCTTCACTACACTGCGCTTCCTGATTGGACGCAAAGTTTAGGTATGGTTATGTCTATTATCCTATTCGTGCCGTCTTGGGGTGGTATGATTAACGGTATTATGACCCTATCAGGCGCGTGGCATAAACTACGCACTGACCCAGTATTACGCTTCTTAGTTGTTTCATTGTCTTTCTACGGTATGTCTACGTTTGAAGGTCCTATGATGGCAATTAAATCTGTAAATGCGTTATCTCACTACACAGATTGGACAATCGGCCACGTACACTCAGGTGCGCTAGGTTGGGTTGCTATGATTTCAATTGGTGCTATTTACCACTTAATTCCTGCGTTATTTGCGCAAGGTCGTATGTATAGCGTTAAATTGGTTAATACCCACTTCTGGTTACACACTGTAGGTGTTGTTTTATACATTGTTGCAATGTGGATCTCTGGTGTAATGCAAGGTCTAATGTGGCGTGCAGTGAATGCTGACGGTACATTAATGTACAGCTTTGTGCAGTCTTTAGAAGCGTCGCATCCTTTCTACATCATGCGTTTTGTAGGCGGTGTATTCATCGTAACAGGTATGTTAGTTATGGCTTATAACGTTTTCCGTACAATTTCAGCTGAGAAAGAATCTCTGAAGTTAGACGCGCAAGCACAATTAGCATAACGGAGTGAGATGATGAGCAATAAAAATTCACAAAATAAACATGAGATAGTAGAAAAAAACGTTGGCCTTATGGCTATTCTGACTGTTTTTGCTATCAGCTTTGGTGCATTAGTTGAAATTACTCCGCTAATGTTCCAAGACGACACAACTAAACCAGTAGAAGGCCTACGCCCTCTTAACGCTTTAGAAATGGAAGGCCGTGATATATATGTACGTGAAGGTTGTTATAACTGTCACTCACAAATGATCCGCCCTTTTCGTGATGAAGTTGAGCGTTACGGTCACTACTCTGTAGCAGGCGAATCAGTATGGGATCACCCTTTCCAATGGGGTTCTAAACGTACTGGTCCTGACCTTGCTCGCGTTGGTAAACGTTACTCGGACGATTGGCATTATGCTCACTTAGTTGACCCACGTGCCGTGGTTCCTGAGTCGAATATGCCAGGTTTTCCTTGGTTAGCAGAGGATAAGGTAGATACAAGCCTGACTCTGAAAAAACTACAAATTTTCCGTGATACTTTTGCTATTAACCCAGAAAACCCTAAACACCCGGGCCTAGGTTATGGCAGCGACGAAGAACTTAAAGCTGATGTTGAAAAAGTTAACGCTATGAATAACGGCGAAGGCGCAACAGAGATGCAAGCTCTAATCGCGTATTTACAGCAACTTGGTACCCACTTGAAGTAAATTATTATGGATTACGGAACATACAGAGGCATTTTGACTCTGGTAATTTTAGTATTGTTTATTGTGATTGTTGTATGGGCATACAGCAAGCGTAGCAAAAATCGTTTTGATAGCGCTGCTAATGCCATTTTCGAAGATGAAAAAAACATAACAACACACTCTCTAACGAGGAAAAGGAGTCTGAAAAATGACTAGCTTTTGGAGTATTTGGGTTATTGTATTAACCCTTGCATGCTTATGCATCATCTTTGGCTTATTAGTTTGGAACTTAAAAAACTATGCTGGCGTAAAAGAAGGTGAAAGCTGTGGACATGAATTTGACGGCATTGAAGAGCTAAATAATCCACTACCAAAATGGTGGACTTACATGTTTTTCGCAACTTTTATTTGGTCAGTATATTACCTTGCAGCTTACCCAGGTTTAGGTAACTGGGAAGGGTTAGGTAAATGGACTAGTTCTAATCAAGGTATTACGTCTTTAGCTGAGTCTAAAAAAGCAGTTGCAGAGGCCAAAGCTGAAGGTCGTTTTGTTAAACTCGATAAAGAGTACGAAGCCGCAGAAGAACGCTTTGGTCCTATTTTTAACCGACTTGCACAAGTGCCGGTTTTAGATTTAGTTAATTCTAAGTTTGAAGGTGACGCAGCGCAGCAAGTTGCTCTAAAAAATGGCGACAAACATGAGCAAACAGATGGCCAATTAGCCATCGAAATTGGTCAGCGTTTATTCTCACAAAACTGTGCGCAATGTCACGGCTCTGATGCGCGTGGTGGAACTGGCTTCCCTAACCTAACTGATAAAGATTGGTTATATGGCGGTACACCAGACAAAATTAGAGAAACTCTGCTTAATGGTCGTATTGCAGCGATGCCTGCTTGGGGCCCAGCTCTTGGCGAGCAAGGCGTTAAAGAAATGACAGCACATGTGCTGAGCCTTTCTGGCCGTACTGTTAACCAAAAAGATGCAGCAGCAGGTGCCGCTAAGTTTGCAATGTGCGCCGCATGTCACGGTGCTGATGGTAAAGGGTCGGTTGCACATAACCTACCATTTGGCGCACCTAACCTGACTGATAACATTTGGTTATACGGTGGCTCTCAACGCGCTGTTGAAGAAACGCTTAACCACGGCCGTGCTGGTGTAATGCCTGCTTGGAAAGACATTTTAGGTGAAGATAAGATTCACTTATTAACAGCCTACGTTTACAGTTTATCGCAAGATAAATAAGCACGCGGTTAATAAAATGTTTATAAATTAATTTATTTAATTCAATAGATTAATCCAGATCAAAAAAGCCTCCACTGTGAGGCTTTTTTTAGTCTTTTACGTATAATTCCTATAAAATAACGCTTCCTAAACTAATTTTAGAGACACTATGCAACCTACTCCGTGGTATAAAAATTTTTGGCCTTGGTTTTTAATCTTTTTTCCGTTAGTTGCCATTATTGGCTGTATTAGCTTGTTTATTACGGCGATAGGTAACGGCCCAGATATGGTTGTTGACGACTACTACAAAAAAGGGAAAGCAATAAACTTAGAATTAACCAAGTTTGAAAAAGCAAAAGCACTTTATTTACACGGCGAATTAAATGTTACTAATGAACGTGTAAGCTTTAAATTTACAAAAGGCGATAGCAGCAATGTGCATGTATTAAAGCTCTCGTTTTACCATCGCACCATTAAAGCGCATGACTTTGAAGCCACACTTACGCCTAATGCCAATCAAGAGTTTACTGCATTACTTGATGAGTACACAGCGGGTGCATATTCTGTATTTATTGAGCCAATTGATGGTAGTTGGAAACTAAAAGAGAACATTGTTCTACCGACGGCTGAAACCGTTTTAGTTAATCCTAACTATAAGTAGTCATTACTATGTCTAACTTTTGCTTTCATTGCCTTGAAAGTGTGCCAACCGGATTTAGCGCAAGCGTTATCATTGACGATAAAGCCCAGCCGATGTGTTGCATTGGCTGCCAAGCTGTTGCGCAAAATATTGTTGATCAAGGTATGACCGACTACTATAAATACCGAACAGTTCGCGCTGGAAAAGTCGAACAGCTAGTACCTGAGCAACTCGCATTTATAAAAAGTTATGACAACGAAGACATTCAAAACGAATTTATAGCCACTAACGATAATATCTCTGAGGTATTGTTGAGCGTTGAAGGTATAACCTGCGCAGCGTGTGCATGGCTTATCGAAAAACAACTCTTAAGCTTAAATACTGTAAAACGGGTTGATGTAAATACATCTACCAACCGCGCGATGATCCAATGGGATAAAACCAGCACCCCATTAAGTGAAGTTATTACTTCCTTAGCTAAAATTGGTTATAAAGCCTACCCGTTTCAATCAGATATTGAAGCACAACAAAAACAGCAAACCGCCAAAGCCTATATTCGCCGTTTAGGTGTTGCAGGCTTAATGACCATGCAAGTTATGATGTTTGCATTTGCCATGTACTTTGGCATGTTCTCCGGTATGGACAGCAATTTTGAGCAGTATTTTAGATGGATCAGCTTAGTACTAGCCTCTCCGGTTATTTTATACAGTGCACTCCCCTTTTTAACCAATGCTATAAATGGACTAAAAGCAAAACAGCTCAATATGGATTTACCCGTATCACTGGCTATTTTTGGTGCGTTTAGTGCAAGTTGTTACGCCACATTTATGCAAGTCGGCGAAGTGTATTTTGAATCTGTGTGCATGTTTACCTTTTTACTTTTATTAGGTAAGTACCTTGAATTTAGAGCGCGTTTAAAAGCGAGCGAATTTACTGCCAACTTACAAAAATTATTGCCATTAACAGCCCGCACCATTAACGACAGTGGTGAAGAACTTATAATTGCAGCCAAAAAACTAAAACTTAATGACGTAGTACTCATTAAAGCGGGTGAAACAATCCCTGCCGACGGCGAACTTATTAAAGGTAAAACTACGGTTGATGAATCAATGATGACGGGAGAACACCAGCCTGTCACTAAATTTATTGGTCACAATGTCTATGCCGGTTGCGTTAACCACGACGGCGTTATTGAAATAAAAATTAATAAAATTGGTCAAAATACGCTTTTAAACCAAATTATACGCCTGCAACATAACGCTTTAACCAAGCGCCCTAAACTGGTTGAAATTACAGATAAAGTTGCGCAATGGTTTATTGCGTCTTTACTTATATTTGCTTCACTTACAGCTATTGGCTGGTACCAAATTGACCCCGAACACGCATTTTGGATCACCATTTCGGTTTTAGTTGCTACCTGCCCATGTGCCCTGAGTTTAGCGATACCAACCGCACTTACATGCGCGGTTGCAACACTTACTCGTAAAGGCGTGTTGATAAAACAAGCGCATGTGCTCGAAACACTCTCACAAATTACGTTATTTGCGTTTGATAAAACAGGCACGCTCACCCAAGGTAAATTTAGCCTTGATGAAGTGGATATAATCGATAAGCAATACACAAAAGCGCAAGTGCTAGATATGGCAGCTATGTTAGAGCGTTATTCTGAACACCCTATCGCCAGTGCTTTTGATGAAATTACCCCTGCTCACCACAACCTTGATAACGTTGAAGTACACCCAGGTCTGGGAATTAGCGCACAAGATGCAAACAATCATTACGCAATTGGTAAAAGTGGTTGGTTTGATAGCAAAAAATCAAATGCACAAGCAAGCTTGTATATTAATAAGCAAGTTGTTGCACGTTTTTACTTTATTGATAAAGTGAAAAACGATGCTCAAAAGCTTATAGACTCACTTCAATCGCAAAATTTAACGTGTCATATGTTAACTGGTGACGCATCAGATGCTGGGCAAAAAGTAGCTAAACAACTCAACCTTGAAAGTGTGCAATCTGGATGTTCGCCACAAGATAAACAAACAGCCGTTGAACAATGGGCGTCACAAAACGAAGTAGTTGCAATGGTCGGCGATGGCGTAAACGACAGTCCTGTATTTGCCAGTGCACACTTATCCATTGCAATGGAAACAGGTGCTGACATATCAAAAAATAGCGCCGATGTAGTGCTTCTTAATAGCGATTTAGCTTCAATCGATCATTTACTCAATGTGGCAAAACAAACCCGGCGTATTATTAAGCAAAACCTTGCACTGTCTTTATTGTATAATGCGTCCATATTACCATTGGCGGCATTAGGCTTAGTTGCTCCGTGGATGGCTGTTATTGGCATGTCTGCCAGCTCCATTATTGTGATTAGTAATTCACTAAGGCTATTAAAGTTATGAGCATAATTTACATTTTGATCCCCATTGCCATTTTGTTTGTCATTATTGCTATTGGCGTGTTTTTTTGGGCCGTAAAAAGTGAGCAGTTTTCTGATTTAAACAAACAAGGTCATAGTATTTTGTTTGAAGACGACAAAGAGCAACACAACAAAAGTAATGATTGATCCTCTTTATACCAGTGCATTTTTAATGGGGCTAATAGGTAGCGGCCATTGCATTGCTATGTGCGGCGGTATTGCAAGCTCATTACAACTGGCAAGCGATAAACGTAAAACATTTACCTATTCATTTGCTTATAATATTGGACGCGCACTTAGCTACATGGCAGCAGGCGCGCTTGTTGCTGGTATTAGCAGTCAATTTGCTAGGCAAAATACGTCTTTTTCTTTAGCCCTTTCATTCATTGCAGCTATTTTTATGCTCCTAGTCGGCGTATATATAATGCGCTTGGGCCCTACGCTGCAGTGGTTAGAGAAAATAGGTAAAACCTTGGTATGGCAACACATTGTTAAGCTAAATAAATATTTAATGCCTATTAACTCTCCTTTTAAAGCCCTAGGTTACGGTGCATTGTGGGGCTGGCTGCCTTGTGGACTTGTATACTCAGCGCTTACATGGGCGATGACTAGTCCAAGTGCTTTAGATGGCGCTTTAGTGATGATTTGTTTTGCTTTAGGTACTTTTCCGGCAATGATCACTCTAGGTATCACCGCACAAAAGCTAAATAGTATTATTAACCATCCATGGACTCGCATTGTATTAGGCAGTGTTATAATTTGGTATGGTATCTACTTATTGATTATTGCAACCGACAAGCTGGTACACTAATCTAGACAACGTCGTGCATAAAAATTAAAAACGGATTAAAATATGGATTTCTCTCAAAGTCGCGCTAAAAGCAATTGTGCTATTAGCTGTAATAACTGCAGTATCAGTCAATTGTGTTTGCCATTTTCACTCAATGGCCAAGAAATGGATAAGCTTGACGAAATTATTGAGCGAAAAAAACCACTCCATAAAGGCGACTACTTATTTGAATCAGGTGCCCCTTTACAAGCTATTTATGCAGTACGTTCAGGTTCATTTAAATCTTATACACTATCAGAACAAGGCGATGAGCAAATAACCGGATTTCATTTAGCGGGCGATTTGGTGGGCTTTGACGCGATAAGCAAAATGGCGCATCAGAGCTTTTCGCAAGCACTCGAAACGTCAATGGTATGCGAAATTCCATTTGATACACTTGATGAACTTGCTGGTAAATTACCAAAACTTCGTCAACAAATTATGCGTTTAATGAGCAGTGAGATTACATACGATCAAGAAATGCTGTTATTACTTAATAAAAAATCAGCAGAAGAACGCTTAGCTAGTTTTATTTATAACCTGTCAGAGCGTTTTGGTGAGCGTGGTTTTTCGCGTAAAGAATTTAGATTTACCATGACTCGTGGTGAAATAGGTAACTACTTAGGCCTTACCGTAGAAACTATTAGCCGCTTATTAAGCCGTTTTCAAAAAGCTGACTTAATTAAAGTAGAAGGTAAATTTATTACTATTTTAGATAACAATGCATTAGCTAAAGCCGCAGCAATTGTTAAATCTTGCTAAATAAAATAGTTTGATTTAGAACAACAATTTATGTGCTACCCCTTTAACTGTTTTGTATTTACGTTACACTAAAAATACACCCGTTAAGTAAATGGAGTAGCACATGGACACTATTAAACGCATTATTGCAGTTATTGACCCTACCAAAGACGATCAACACGGTTTAGCACGTTCAATAGATTTAGCTAAGAAATCTGGCGCAAGTATTACCGCCTTTATGACGGTTTATGACTTCTCTTATGAAATGACCACAATGCTCTCTGGCGATGAACGAGAAGCTATGCGCGACGCTGTTGTTAAAGACCGCGAACTATGGCTAAGTGATTTGGTTTCTCCCTACAAAGATATAAGTATTGAAACTCAAGTTGTATGGCATAACCGCCCTTATGAAGCTATTATTGATGCCGTAATTGATGAAAAGTACGATTTAGTAATTAAAGGCACACATCAACATGGCGCACTTAAATCTGTTATTTTCACCCCTACAGATTGGCACTTAGTACGTAAATGCCCAGCTCCGGTATTGTTTGTAAAAGAAATGGCATGGCCAGCAAACGGAAATATTTTAGCTGCTGTAAATGCAGTTAGTGAAAACGAAGAACATGTAGCACTTAATAAACGAGTTATCAAAGATGCACAATTTTTATGTGGACTCGCCAATGCAACACTCAATTTAGTTAATGCCTACCCTGCAACCCCCGTTAATATCGCTATCGAAATCCCTGAGTTTAACCCTGGACTTTATAACGAATCAGTTAAAAAACATCACCACGAATCAACCAATGAACTTGCCGCTGAATTTAATTTAAGCCAAGAACAATGTTTTATTGAAGAAGGCTTACCAGAGGATGTAATTCCTGATGTGGCTAAGCGATTAAATAGTGAATTGGTTGTTATTGGTACTGTAGGTCGTACAGGTTTAAGTGCAGCACTTGTAGGTAATACTGCAGAGCATGTAATTGATAGCCTTGACTGCGATGTATTGGCACTTAAACCCGATGGTTACGTAAGCCCGTTGGCAAAAAAGCTAGATTAACCAAAAAATATTTTAGCAAATAACAGCACGTACCTTACTTGCTAAAAATACCGCGTTTAATTACATCCTAAACTCGCATATTCAGGTGGTTTGGGTATAATACGCCCCTTTATTTTTAGCAAATAACTTTGCTGCATTGTTTTACTAGGGGGCGTAATTGTCACACTCAGATCAAGCTAAAGCTCAATTTAACTTAAATAAGCTGCAAAAGCGTTTACGTCGCCAAACTGGTCAAGCCGTTATGGACTTCAATATGATTGAAGAAGGTGACCGTATAATGGTGTGTTTATCAGGTGGCAAAGACAGCTATACAATGCTTGAAATGCTGCAGCATTTAAAACGTGTTGCACCAATAAAGTTTGATCTAGTTGTTGTAAACCTTGATCAAAAACAACCAGATTTTCCTGAGCATGTATTGCCCCAATACCTTGATAAATTAAATGTTGAATACAAAATTGTAGAAGAAGATACTTACAGTATTGTTACTGATATTATTCCTGAAGGGAAAACAACCTGTTCACTTTGCTCTCGTTTACGTCGTGGTATTTTATACCGCACAGCAAAAGAGCTAGGTGCTACAAAAATTGCGCTTGGCCATCATCGCGACGACATGATTGAAACCTTGTTTTTAAATATGTTTTACGGCGGTAAACTAAAGAGTATGCCCGCTAAATTAATGAGTGATAACGGTGAGCACATGGTTATTCGCCCGCTTGCATATTGCAGAGAAACCGATATAGCCCAATATGCATTTGCACAAGGTTACCCTATTATTCCTTGTAATTTATGTGGCTCGCAAGAAAACTTACAACGTAAACATACAAAAGCGATGCTCGCTAAATGGGATGCTGAGCACCCAGGACGTATAGAAAGCATTTTTACTGCAATGCAAAATATAGTTCCTTCGCATTTGGCCGATGCTGATCTATTTGATTTTAAAAATTTACAAACCGGTGAAGTAATTAATGGTGGTGATATCGCCCTTGATAAACCCGACATTCCTAAAGTGCCTGTTACAAATGAACTTGATGAACAAGAAGCGCCAAGTGTAGTTACTATAACTATAAACCTAAGCTAACTAATTTAAGGGTTTGTATTTATATACAAACCCTTATAATTTACCAATTTAGTATTACGCTCTATTTTCAACTCTCAGCTAAGCCTTGTAAAAACTCCAAGCTCAGCTTTTCTTGTGCATTAGCCTGATAGGGTAATTGCTGCAAGCTATCGTACGAAAAATCGTTAATATCAAATTGACTTATTTCACTATTCCCAAAGCTGTTTCGCTCACCTGGGCTTGGTGACATTCTCTCAACAACAAAGTCACTTAAGCGCATTTCTGTAATACCTTGTGGTAATACAGACCAGTGAGCTTTTAGATTAAGTGTTTGACTCCCCTGCGTTAACCTCTTCTTTGATACTAAATGAGCTAGTGGTGTATCACCATTATATAAATTAGCTCTCACCCGATATAAACCGCTTTTTATGACGGTTAGATTTGCTGGTATAAGCATATTTTCATTTTGTGCATAGGCTGTATTAAAGCCAATTAAGGTTGCACTTGGTGGCATATATTGAATTTGCGCAACTACGGGTACTTTTTTACCTGCCACATCAGCCTCTACAAACAATTGTAAACTACGAGGATAATCTTCTTTAGCTTTAAACGTTATACTCGCCTCTCCTTCGTGTGCACTGCCAGTATGAGTATTTAATACCTCTTTTGTGTCTGTATTTGCCAGCTCAACCACCACTTTACCGAGCCCTTGCGCGCTTACGTTTAACCTTATTTCTTCTGGGTATACAAAACGATACTGCTCAAGGCTTAACGTAAGCGCAGAGCCAGTTTCGTCAATTGGGCTCGATACCGGATAAAACTGGTTTGGCTTTAGACGATCCTCATCTAATGTGCTCAACGGTTGAGAATAAGGAGGAAATTTAAGTGCACTTTCGTATTGCATAACTATTTGTTCAGCTGCTTTTGTTAAATCTTCATTAAAAGCAATTTGTTGTTTAGATGGTGTTTTTTTTACTTTAGGTACATCAATGGCTATTACTTTTACAGGATCTGTATTTGGGGCACTAAGAGACTTTGATATTGGTTTTTTTCTGTCTCATCCAGTTTTTTTGAGTCATTATTATTTGTAAACCACAGCACAAATAAAGCAACGCTAATGATTAAAGTGATCAGATAAAATTTTTTCATAGGCTATATTCATATCCTGCATAAAGCGTGCAGTTAGTAACTGCACGCTTTTATATTATGGAATCACATTATAAATAAGCGCCGATGCACTTAAATTATTAGAATCCTTTATGTACCGGTATTGTTTTTTCCAAAACCAAGTACCTGTTGATTCATCAAACGTATTAAAACCTACGTTTTGGCCATCAACATTCACATTATTCATCGCAATAGTTACATTACCTTTGCGTTGTGCATTATGAATTTCATTGTGGCTATAGCTATCACTCATCATCATAGGATAATGGTTTGGCATAAAGCTTGTTACTGCATCGCCTTGTGAATCTAACTGTCCATCTGTATCGATACTGCGGCTACAGCTTCCAAACGATCCTACAGAACTTGCCCCACATGATGAGTGTGATGCTACAACGGAGTCATCGTTACCTCTTAAAAAACCACCCGTTAGGCCTAAGTATGCATTACCATCAGCAACAAAACGTAAGCGTGGTGTGCGTGCGTCAGGAAATGGTGAAATTTTACGTGCATTATTTACTTTTAAATCGTGTAATACACCAATTGCTTGCGTTACATCGCTGCCTAACCACCATTTGAGTGCAGCATCTATCGCAAAGTTCCATGAAGCACCGGTTAATGCACTCACTGCAATATCAGCGAGCTCACTTCCACCGCCAGCCCCTGCCAAATCAAACGTAGCAACAATATTAAGCGGTTGTAGCCCCGCGTTTTCTAACCAGTTTTCTTGATTATCAATAATATGGCGTGCAACTAAGTCACCTGTAGAATGAGTTACAAGCACACAGCCATCGTTACACAAATTAGAACGCGAAATTTGTTTCAACTTAGGCCAAACCCAATCAGTGGCTATTTTACCCTCTACACGCTCGTATGAAGGCCAATCAATGCGTTCGTCAGCGCGATTATTCCAGTACGATTGCCAATATGTTTCACCATCATTGACAACATCACTGCCTGATTTATTTGTTATTTGCGACACTTGTAAGCCATGAATTAATATAATTTTGTAATCTTTACTCGCAGCGGAAAAACTCATTAACATAGCGAGTCCCGCACCAAGTAAATGGCTTGGTTTTATTAGTTTGTGTGTGCGTTTGTTGTTGTTCATACAATTCCTTAATGTGGTGTGTTTTATATTTACTATTTAACCTCAACTCTAACTAATAGATTTACTAACATATTGAACCACAATGATAGTCAAATTTGTTTTTCTCTAAGCCAGCGATTTTCAGTGAAAACAAGGCTAATTCACTCGTCAGTAGTGGATCTGTTGCAATCGCAGTTGGCGCTGAAGTAGCAGTTTGAGATAGATTTACTATCTAAAGCTCAGGTTATTTATATTTAAGGTATTCATGTTCAATGTACTTGAGCTTGTCAGCTCAGGCATTCAACAGTATTAGGAACAAACCACTAAAATGCAACATTTTATTATCATTTGTGTTGGAAAATAATTTATTTCACATTTATTAATGGGTTAACAAAACGATAATTGTTAAATTTGAAATTATTGGACTGATTTAAAAGATTACACTGAGGAGTATTAAAATTAAACTAATTCGGTTAGCTTCGTGTTTATGAATGCAAATGTGGCTAAGTTTTTCTAAAGCATTTAAACCTTTAATGTTTAAGTGCTTTAGGAAGACCAGCTTTAAAATGAGGAGACAATTAGGCTAACCATTAGCTTTAAGTTCATTAGTAAATTGCCCTATAGCATTCACAACTTCTTGCGCACCTTGTTGAATTTCCTGCATCACATCACCTGACTCTTTAGATAATGCTAAACCTTGCTCTGCTTTCTCTTTACCTTTCTCGATTACAGCCACCGTATTTTGTGTCTGTGATTGATTACGCTGCACAACTTCAACAATTTCTTCTGTTGCTTTTGAGGTACGCGATGCAAGCAACCTTACTTCGTCTGCAACAACAGCAAAACCTCGACCTTGCTCTCCAGCCCTAGCTGCTTCAATTGCGGCATTCAACGCTAATAAATTTGTTTGTTCGGCAATACTGCTGATACTTTGTACAATGCTCGCAATTTGTTGTGACTGCTGATCGAGCGCTGATATTTCACTAGCAGCTTGCTCCATGTTAACGGCCAACTCAGTCATAACAGCGACTGTATCTTGTATAACAAGCGCACCTTGCTCTGCTTTTTTATCGGTTTGGGTTGAGGTGCCATGAGCAATTTCGGCCGCTTGTGATATTGCTATTTCTTGATTTACTTGCTCTGTAATAACTGTCGCGAATTTCATTACTTTATAAAGTTCATTTGCATCATTTGAGATTGGATTGTATGACGCTTCTAACCATACAATATTGCCATGTTTATCTACGCGCTTAAAACGTTCCGCAATAAATTTTCCTTCCCGCAACTTAGTCCAAAATTGCAAGTACTCTTGAGAGTTTGCTTCTGATCCCTCACAAAATGTACGGTGGTGCTTGCCTATAATTTCACTTTCTTTATAGCCCATAGCTACCAAAAATTGATCATTAGCTTTTAAAACATGTCCTTCTAAATCAAATTCGATTACAGCCATAGAGCGATATATTGCTTTAATAGTGTCGCTTTGCTCGCGAGAAGCTGTAATTGTTTTTGTAAGTACACTCCCGAATATAGAAAAATAGAGCAGCTGGTCTTGCTCACCTTTTACTGGGTGTACTATTAAACGTAACCATTCAGCTTTACCATCACCGCGCGCAATTTGTAATGCACCTCCCCAATGTCCTTCTTTTTTTATAGCTTGCTGTAGGCTTTTAAATTCTGAAGATTGACGAGACGACTCAGTAATAAAATCATCAAAAGAGTTATTAGTAAGATCGTCTTCGTTGTAGCCTAAGTTTTCTAAAAACCTATCATTAGCGTGCGAAATTCTACCATCATAAAGAATGTTTAGTACTAACATCTCTCGGTAAAGCCCTTCCCACACTTGTTGTAACGGATAGAGTTCTGCTTTTAAAGAGGCTATTTCATTTTGCTTATTTTTAGAAAAAAACATTAATATCCTTACTAGGGCGTGTTGACCTTTGTGGATTGAAATTTGTTCAATCTAGGGGCGATTAAATCACGGCGCGAGGTTTGTAACCTAGTGGGCTAAGTAAAAACCGAGCAACAAAGAGTTAATCGTCCCTAGAAAGAACCCAAAGGGCAGCGTATGTTTGGTATTTATACTACGTTATCGCCTATTTATGGGGAATACCACACTACATAGGCTCTGCCTTGCCTAAAAACCAAACACACTGCTGCAAATTCACCCACCAAAGATCAACACACCCGAATACATTCAATATAAAGTTAATTTTAGTATAGAAGACATTTATAATAACGCGATAAATAACAAGTAGTTTGAAGCTAAATTATTAATCAAAAATTCAAACTAAGCTTAAAATTGTAACCTTTCATACAAACCAGATGCTCTTGATACGCTTTTATTCATTGCAAGTTGCAGTACTTTTTTGTCAGCCACCAGCTCAAAGGTGTTTTTAGCGCGGGTTATTCCCGTATACACTAATTGCCTGTTAATACCCATGCGCGCTTGTTTTAGCGGTGGCAGTACCATGGCTGTGTAGCTAAACTCTGAACCTTGTGATTTATGAATAGTCATTACATAGACTTTATCGTGCGCAGGGAGTCGTGCAGGTGAAAATGCTCGTTGATTACCTTGCTCATCAATAAATATGGCTTTGAGTTGATTACTTTCATCAGGCATTAAAATACCAATATCACCGTTAAATAACTTAAGTTGATAATCGTTTTGGCTCACCATAATAGGCATACCCGTGTAGTGGTGAGTATTAGGACTTACGGTAATTAAACCTTGCTGTTGCAACACGCGCTCTATTCGCTGATTTAAGCTATGCACGCCGTAATCGCCCTCTCGTACCGCAGCTAAAAGCTGATAACTAGCAAAAGCAGCATGCACCTGTGCAACATCTGCACCTTGGGCAATTAAGTTAAGGTATTTTGCATAATGACTTGCTGCACTTTTAACTAGCTTTTCAATCGGTTTTGCTACAAAGTCGTAATCTAAAATTACATCGTTAAAACGCCCTTCAGTACTTTCTTGCTCAACGTAATTTAAAATACCGGTGTTATTGGTGTTTACCGCAAGTGCGAGTTGACCAATGCCGCTTTGTGCATCAAATCGATAACTGTGCTGTAAAAAGGCAACGCAATCTGCGAGTTTAAATTCACTCACGCTTTGCGCTACGAGCTTAGGCTCATTATTAAAACATAAGCTATTTAGCACATCACAACGTGCTTGCGAGTAGCGTGGCGTTTGTCCAAGTGTTAAACCTTGGCATAAATCGCTCATTACGCTGCCGGTATCTACCGAGGCAAGCTGATCTTTATCACCTAGGAGTATTAATCGCGCGTGCGCAGGAAGTGCTTCTATTAATTTAGCCATCAGCGATAAATCGACCATACTGGCTTCATCAATAATTAGTACATCTAAATGCAACGGATTGCTTTTGTTATGTCTGAATTTATTAGTAAACGGTTTTACGCCTAATAAGCGATGAATAGTTTGGGCGCTTTGCGGTATCAGCGTTTTTATATCATCAGGAATCGTTGTGAGCATATTTTTAGCGCCCAAAATAGACTCACTTAAACGTGCAGCGGCTTTACCAGTCGGTGCCACCAGCTTAATGCTAAGCGGCGCGGTTTTATAAAGTGACTGTAAAATAGCCAGTAACTTAGTCACTGTGGTAGTTTTACCTGTCCCAGGACCACCCGTGATCACGCTAAAGCCTTTGGTGGCGGCAATCGCACATGCCACTTTTTGCCAATCAGTTTCAATTGCAGAATCTGCAGGAAAATAGGTATTTAAAAGTTCAGCCAATACTTCATTGTTAATATTGAGCTTTCGCTCGCTCATACTTAGTAATCTGTCAGCGAGTGTTTGCTCATAACCGGCAAGGCGCGCAAAATAAAGTCGCTCGTTAAACAGTTGCAGTGGTTTATTTTCGCCTACGCTTTCATGGCTTTGTAAATAACTAAGCGCTGTGTGTACGTTAAAGTCATCACCAAACGGGCTTAGCGTACTGGGTACATTGCCATCGAGTTTATTAAAGTCACTATTGCGCAAGTTAAAAGGATTATTCCAATCAACCTCATTTAAAGTTAGGCAGCTATGCTGACTTTGCTGCGATAAGCAAAGTAATAAAATAATATAAAACAGCTCATTATGAGTTTGCTCAATGTCATTAGCACACAGTAATTCTGCGAGTTTAACATCAACCACACGTAGTCGATTTTGCGCTAATAAATATTCAAGTAACGGGACTTCGATAATCGTATTATTTAACACAATGTCCTCCAATGAAGCATCTTGTGCTACATTTTTTGAAGTAAGAGGCTCTACGGCTTCATTATTAAGTGTCTCGTCTATATCGTCAAACAAGCCAGGTTGCTCATTTAAATCGCTCATAGCATGGCTCCTTGGCTAAATAAGCCATCTAAAATAATCACTTGTTCTTCAGTTAGCTTTTTAAAGTACACGCCTTGCCCTGCGGGCATCCCACGTAAAAACGTGTAATACACGCCGCCTAAATGGGTTTCTACCGAGTAATCAGCTATACGTTGTTTTAATAAACGATGCAGCGCTACCGTGTAGATTAAATACTGTAAATGATACTGATGACTGCTCATCGCTTGCTCAAGCATGTCGCTCTCGTAATCCGCTGGCGTGCTACCTAAATAATTAGACTTATAATCTAAAATATAATATTTGCCTTGGTAGCAAAATATTAAATCGACAAAGCCTTTTAACAAGCCCTTTACTTGCGAAAATTCAAGCTTACTTTGTGCAAAACCAAAATGTTTAATTAGCATTTCGTTTAGCTTAGGTGCACTTAAGCTCTCAAGGGGTAAATTAAACTCCATTTCGACTAGGCAATCATTGGGTGTAAGCACACCCAATGAAAGAAGGCTGTTATCTAGGGGACACGCAAGAACATCAAGCACCCATTTTTCAGCCACTTCTCGCCATTGCTCACCTATGTGGTACTTTTCAAGGCTGCGCTTAACTACCTCAGATAAGTTTTGCTCAGTATTAGTTGGGTGAACTATTGGGCTAGTAAAATCTATTTTTTCAAATATTTCGTGTAAACAACTACCAGGCTTTGCCCCTTTAGGAAAACTATAAGGTGATGGTAGTTCGTCCTCTTGCACTGCAAACTCGTCTTTTTCGTGATCTTCATCACTTCGCCCTGGGGCTAATTTGTCGCTGTGCTTTTTAAAGCTCAACGCACTAAAGCTGGTTGCTCGCCAGTTACGCTCAATATTTGCCGTTACTTTATTAACACTTAACGTTTGCTGCGCACTTTCACTATTATTAAAACAAAGTGTTCCCTGCTCTAATAACGTTTGTGAGGTAAACTGCTGATAGCTCATCGCGCTGTTAGCGTCGCAAAACTCACTTAAATGCGTGCGCCATGTTTGGCTACTGGCAAGTTCAAGCCCTGCAAATAAAACATGCCCAAGTGCACTACTTTGCATAGCCAAGCGGCTACTTTGTCCTTGCCCTATATTATAAACACCAAGCGCACAAAAATGCACAGCGCGAGTAAGTGCTACATAAAGCAGGCGTAAATCTTCAGCTAGGCGTTCTTGTTCTGCTTTTTGGAGGGCATCTTCGTCTTTACTTAAATCGTAAACTAGCTTGCCATTATTATGATAAAGCGCTTCTTTTGTTTCGCGATAGCCACTGGCAAACGGCATAAATACCAAAGGGTATTCAAGCCCCTTGGAGGCATGCATAGTAACAATTTTAACCAAGTTGGCGTCACTTTCTAGGCGCACTTGTACTGTTTCACCGTCTTGTTGGCTTACCTTTTGTGCAAACCATCGCAGTAAACGTAGCGTACCTTCAAGCTCTATTTGTTTTTGCTGAAGTATTTCGCCCAAGTGCCTAAAGTCTGTCAGCCAACGCTCAACGTTATATCCTAACCCTTGCCATTTAGCGCTTAGCTGGTTATAGCTCATTAAGCGCTCAAGCATTGCCATAGCGCCTTGCTTGTTCCAAATGTGGCTAAGTTGTGCAAAAAAGTTTAAGTAGTCTTGCCATTTATTTTCATCATCAGCGAGTGCATGTATTTCGTTATAACTTAAACAAAATAGCGGACCAGCTAAAACACCGCGCAGCAATGACTCATCATATTGTCCATGCAGCGCTGTTAAAAAGTTAAGTAGGTGATGGCTAAGCTCTTGACTAAAAACGCTTTCTCGCGATAAATACACGCTGGCTATTTTGGCATCACCTAGCGCTTTTTTCATTATTTGCGCTTCAACACGGTCGCGCACTAATATACAAATATCGGCAGCGCTGACAGGGGTACTGCCAATACACGCATCCCCTTGTTTTGCTTTTTCAAGCAGGGTCACTATTTTATTAGCAAAGTGAGTGGCTAAATGTGCTTGCCCTACACCTTTGTTGGTTGGTTTGTTTTTTTCATCGGCGGCTTCATCCACAAATACATTAAATTCGAATGCGGTCGCGGGTTTGCCATCAATTAAAAAAGAGTCTTCCGCTTTTTTACCTTTAGCAGCTACTGCGTTAAAGGGTATAGCGTCGTTATAAATAAAGCTGTTAGCATGTTTGCCAAATAAACTATTAACGCTATTGACTATGTCGGTGCTTGAGCGAAAGTTAGTACCCAGCGTAAATTGCTGATCAGTCTGTACAGCTTCTTTTGCGCCAATATACGTAAAAATATCCGCGCCCCTAAAGCCATAAATAGCCTGCTTGGGGTCGCCTATCATGGCAAGCGTGGTATTTTGTTGCCCATAAATTTTACTAAAAATACCGTACTGAATCGGATCGGTATCTTGGAATTCATCAATCATGGCAACCGGAAACAACTGCGCAATTTTTTGCGCCAGTACGTCGCCTTGCTCGTTATTAAGCGCACTGTGTAAATTGGTAAGTAAGTCATCTGGGGTGATCACGCTTTGCTCTTGCTTACGCTTAACTATTGCACCTTTTACCCAGCGTGCTGCATGTTGTATAACTGCTATTTTGAGCCCTTGGTTTATGGTGTAATTTAGGGCGGCAAGCTCGTCAAACTGACTCAGTAATGGATGCACAAATAATGGCTGATTTTTTTATAATTAGCTACATCGCTTAAGTTTTCTGTACTCCATACTTCAAACGAATACTTGCTAGTGCCAAATTCAAAAAACAAATCGCCGCCTAAACAAAATGCCTCAAGCGCACCAAGGCTGCCCTTTCGTGCTGGCGTTTTAGACCCGCTTAAACCCGAGCCTTTAATAGCACCTATAAACTCTTGCTCTAACACCCCTTTTTTAAATGCAGGCACACGGGTTATGTACTCGTCACGGGCTTTCCATACATCATCTAAATTTATTTGTGGTGTAATGTGCGCATTAGCCTTGTTTAAAATGCTCGCCACTTGAGCGAATAAAGCCTCTGGTGCGGCAAATACATCTAAAATAGCATCGGTGCGTTCTTTATTAAGTGGGTATACAAACGCGCGCCAAAAATCTTTAATGGTTTCGAGCAGTATGTCGCGCTCATCTAAAATAAATTCGAGATTAAACGCCACACCCGACTCAAACGCATGTTGTTTTAGCATCCGCTGACAAAAGCCATGAATAGTAAAAATAGCGGCTTCGTCCATTGATTTAGCAGCTGCATCGAGTAAATCAAACGCGCGGTGCTTATCATCAATTTTGGCAATTACGCCTTCAATGAGTTCGTCGTTTGGGTCTTGCCCAAGCAATGCGTCGCGCGCAGCAATAATTCGGCTACGTACGCGGTCTTTAATTTCTTGGGTGGCAGCGTCGGTAAAGGTTACTACCAAAATTTGCTCAACACTGAGCGGCGTATTTAACTCACCCTCTATTTGCATACCTAGTAAGTAACGTAAATACAGCCCCGTAATTGTATAAGTTTTACCAGTACCCGCACTGGCTTCTATTAAGCTTTGACCAATGAGCGGCATAGTAAGAGGATTAAGTGCTTGCATGGTCACTCTCCTTTGCGTGTTCAAATAACGGCGTGAGCAATTTATCACTCCATTTTATAAATTCTTCTTGGCAGTCGTTTAGCGATTGCACCGTTAAGCGAATATACGGATTTTCGCCCTCACCTCGCCCTATGTATTGCGGGCTAAATTTGCTCATTGCTTTTGTTATATCGCCGCCGCTTTTAACGTATTCATAACCACTTACCGGAAAGAACGGCACAGGCTCTGCGCGCAGCGCTTTGTATAACTCAAACCAATCAAGTAACAATGCATCGGCATCAGCTTTATTAATTGGCGCAAAGGTAATTTGCTTATCAAGCCCAAGTAACAATGTTTCTACTTGTTGATCCATACTTTGCGCTGCGAGGTGATAAATAAAGCCTTTAATTAAATCTTTCGCTTTAATACTCGCACTGCGGTAAAACACTTGTTTTTGCAAATAAACATGATTGAGCCAGCCCTCTATTTTGGTGCCTTCAATGGTAAGCAAAACTTCTATTGGCTCATTTTTCCCGCTTTTTATGTGCTCTTTTACTTGCCCTGCAAGCGCATCAACTCGGTGCTCCATACTCTCTAATATGAGGTTGCCTACATTGGCTTGAGGTAACTCACCTCGCTGCAGTATTTGTTCGGTACTCAGCGGCTGCTCATTAATATTGGCTTCAAGTATTTCATCAAGATAAAAATAACGGCGCAGCGCATCTAGGCTAAAGGGTTCTTCATCTTTTGCTACTTCGTTAAATTGTGGCAGGCGTAAACCTAATGTTTGTTGATAAAAGCTCTCTTGTGCGCTGCACACACTTCTAATAAACACATCGAGATCTAGCTGATCTGGCACAGTCACATCAAGCGCAATAACTGGCTCTGGTTTAATTGATTCACTTGGCAGCCAAATTGGATTGTAACTGTGGTTGCTCAGCACCGTATTGGCTTGCTCATCGGCTAAATAATAATGGCTATTAAAGGGCTGTAAATGCTGCTGATTGATTAGACATGCGGGCAGCGTTTTTTCACTCTTTTCGTTTAATACAAAGCTGCGCCCTATGTATTCTAACAGCTCGCTTACAAGGGTTGATGGCATGCGCGGTTGGTTATCAAAACACGAGCGACCAATGTAACTCATGTATAAGTTGTCGCGGGCACTCAGTAGCGCTTCTAAAAATAAGTAGCGGTCATCTAATTTACGTGATCGGTCACCTTTTTGTTTTTTAGAATAAGGCACTAAGTCAAAACCAATGGGTTGTACGTTACGCGGGTAGTCAGCATCGTTTAAGCCCAGCATACACACCACTTTAAATGGCACTGCGCGCATTGGCATAAGCGTACAAAAGTTTACTTGCCCGACCAAAAACCGCTGCCCTACTCCTTTTTCTTGAATGCCTTGTTTAACTAAGTAACTAACAATACGCTGCGAAACCGCCTTGCTGTAATCGCCGTTGTCGTGGTGTTTTTGTAACTCTTCGAGCACGTTTTGAAGTACTAATAAATCCCAGCTGTCGTCGCTTTCACTTTCGTATATGGCGTTTAATAGCTCGCTTAAAATATGCGCTTTATTAGTGAGCGTGTCATCAGGCGTTAGCTGCTCTTTAAAGCTTTGCAGTACATCAATAAAGTGCACGAGCTTATTGAGTGTATCAAGCGCCATACCTTCTACTTCGTCAGCGCTGTAAATGCCGTTAAACGGGCATTGTTCGTCGCGCATGGCAATGCCAAGCAATAAACGGTTGAGCCCATGTTGCCAGGTATTTAAATCGATAGCGGGTAAATCAAAGCTGCTTTTATGCGCTGCGTTTATACCCCATTTAACCCCAACACGTTCAAGCCAGTATTGAATTTGCTCGTATTCGTGTGCTTCAAGCCCAAATTTTTCGGCTATTTGCGTAACTTGTAATAAATCGAGAATATCCGACACACCAAAGCGCGAAAACGGTAAGTTAGCTAAACTCGCAAATGAGCTAAGGACGGGCTTTTCTTGCTCTATGGCTAAATCGGCCAATGCATAAGGAATAAAGCGGCTGCCTTGTGCCCCGCCAAATACGGCTTCAATGTAGGGGCTGTAAGTGCCTACATCGGGCATCATGACAATTATGTCTTTGGGAGTAAGCGTTGGGTTTTGATTAAATAAGTTAAGTAAGTAGTCGTGCAAGCGCTCAACTTCTCTAAGCGGTGTATGGCAATCGCTGAGCGTAATACTGGTGTCGGTTGCGCTGATTGGTAATTTACCTTCGTCGTTAATAAACCACTCTTTGTTATCAGTCAGTGATTCGCCTTTAAATGCAAGCTGATAAATCTCGCTTTGTACTTGCCCTAGTAAGGTGTCGTCAAACACATCAATAAAACCATCAATCCAACGGGCATCTAACTGTACAAGTTGTTCAAAATAGTCGCGACCTAATTTACCCCACGACGATAACAACGGATTACCTATAAAGTAGTATTCTTCATCTGGATTGGTTTGTTTTTTTGTTGCGCTTCCACCAGCGGCATTTTGGCGTATTTAGCGCTTATTTTAGCTGCTGTTTTTTCATCTATAATATCGCCCCAGTAGTGCTCACTTGGGTTAAAAAAGAATAATATAACCTCAGTTTTTTTACTCAGCGCTTCAAATACGTCTAGCTGGGAGCTGGCAATCGCCGATATACCAAATAAGCTAATGCGTTGTGGCAGTAAACTATTATCCATAGTCTCAAGTGCTGCAAGTAACTGCCCTTGCATGTTAGCGCGATGAAATTGGCTTTGCCCAAGTTCTTGGCTTAGCTTTACAATGCGTCGCCATAAATCAGGTTGCCATGGGGCAATGGCTACATCTACGTCATCAAGCTCATCTTTGCCGCTATCCCATGTGGCTATCCAGTGCGGTCGGTACATTAAATATTGGTCGTACACATCGGCTATTTTTTCGCACAGCGCGAAGGTTTTTTGCCCGTCTATATCGCCTTCTAAATAGGTTTTTAGCGGCAAATATAATGGCTCGTCAATACAGTTTGGTAAAATTGCAAACAGTTTCCAAGCAAGGTTGGGCTTATTAAATGCCGACTCTTTAGGGACATTTGGCAGCAATTGCTGATACAACTGCCAAATAAAGCTCGACGGCAGCGGAAAATCAACCTGCGCTGCAACCCCTAAGTTTTCGCTCAAACCTATTTTTAACCACTGCGACATACCCGGCGATTGGACTAGCACCACTTCTTTGTCGAACGGGCTTTGCAATGGGTTTACTTTTAACAGCTGGTGGAACTGCGCTTGCAGGGCTTCCATCCGGTTTGATTGAATAATATTTAGCATATAACACTGACCTTGCTTGAGATAAAACCAGTGTAAGATATTTTCAATATTAGGGGTAGCGCAAACGGGTAATTGGCTTTAATAAATCAGAGAGTTAAGAACTAATTTACAGATTTTTATACGCACAGCATCTATTTTATATACTGTGCGTAGTAGTGAGTTTATTTATAAGGGCTAATACTTGATAAACTAAAGTCACTTTGCATTATTACTTCGCCATCAACGCCTTTTAATTTAAGTGAAATAGTGGGATCTGTTTGCTGCCAGTTGATGCTTAAATCACCATAATTTACGTTATGAGTAAAATCCCCTACTCGGTGTTTGTTAGGGCTTACGTCTTTCCATTTTTCAGTTAAGCCAGAGCTGGTCATCTCAATTAATGGGTAATCAAGATTTTGCTGATACTTTGATATTTCACCCCAGTGTGTATCGCCGCTGATGATCACTACCCCATTTACCTTATGCTTTTTAATCAATGCAAATAAACGGTTTCTATCTTCAGGAAAGTTTGCCCATGACTCCCAACCTGTAAAATCGGGTAAAAGCTGTAAGCTTGAGGCAATCAATTTTATTGCAGCAGGCTTTTTAAGCTCTTGTTCAAGCCATTGCCACTGGGCTTCACCTAACATGGATGCACCCTTCACTTCACTGGGACTATACGGTCCTTGGTTATTAAGTTTGCGCTTAGTGTAGTATTCAAGCTCACCTACATGGTTTAGCGCATCACGGTTCCAACGTAAATCAGGCATTATTACTTGTATGGTTTGCTCATTTTCACCATACATGTACGAGGTATAAATTCCATCAGGACGAGTGCGACGCGCTGAGTTTACAGGTTCATCCCAAAAATTAAGCATAATTTGGCGTGATTGCTCTTTATGCGGATACTCTTTACCTGCATCGTTTTGGCCATAATCGTGGTCATCCCACATGGCAATGATAGGCGTTTGCGCTTTTAACGTTTTAAAACCAGGCTTTGCCTCTAAACGTTGGTACTTATCGGCAAGTACATCCATATCGTTGGTATCGCCGTAAATATTGTCACCCAAAAATATAAACAAATCCCCCTGCTCTTTGTTAATTGCATTAAATATGGGTATGTTTTTATCTTGATGCCCACACGAACCAAATAGGATTTTAGATGGCGCGGCATTAACACTCGCGCTAATAACCAAACTCAACACCAAGGCAGATAGGGTTAATGGTTTTAATAGATTCTTCATTTTAAAATCTCGCTAATAGCAGGCGCCATATTTGAATTTATTTCATTTGGGTTCTGCCCAAGCGCCTTTAAAACGGTCGCCGCTATTTGCGCTTGTTTAAGCTCATTTTTAGTTTTAATTAAGCCACTACCTTTTATTGCGGGGCCAATGGCTGCAAGCCAAATATGTTCAGAGCCGACAATTCCTTCTGGGTAGTTATTTTCACCTAACTCTAGCTCAGCAAGCGCACGTTTAGAGCTGTGATGTTGCCAATCGTTGGCATTATTGCCACGGCCGTGATCAGTAGTAATAATTAGTGTGGTGTTATTTTTATAACCTGCTGTAGTTTGAATGGTTGCCCATAAGTCTTTTATAAACGCGTCACTTTGCCTTGCCGATTTAAGGTATTGATCGTAATGTCCATCATGCGCAAAGTCATCGGTTTCGCCTAAGCTTATCACTAACAACTTAGGCTTTTTAGCCAACATATACGCTTTAGCAAAGCGATATGTAAAACTGTCTAGTCGTACGTTATACCAAGGACTGGGGATTTCGTTTTGTAGCGCATTTAACAGTGGCGCATCTGTGAATAAATTCTCTTCAATTGACATAAAACCTGCATTTACATACACGTTACTGCGCTTAGTATTTACAATGTATGGGAATACATCCCAACTACCAAATAAGGCTGTGCTATCTTTAAACTCAGGTAACTTATCTAAACGCTCTAAAATAGTTTTATTTGGGTTGAGCACTTTGTTATTACTATTTATATTTTCGTCAACTTCACCGGTGAGTATTTCGTTATAACCAGGGTATGAAAAATACCACGGGTTACTTACCGACATAGTAGAGCCGTTAGCTCTATCGCCAATTATAATGCCTTTTTTAGCCACTACTTGCGTTAAAAAAGGCATTAGTAATTGCTGGCGCTCATTTGCTGTTTTCTCCCAAAACTGGGTCTTTAATTGCTCTGGCTTTTTAACAAAATCAGTATTATTCATTAAGCTATTATCAGCCCCATTAAATACTTCTTGCCAGCGTACTCCATCAAGCGTTACCAGCACTACATTTTGCGCTGCTGTTGCAAAGTTACTCGCTAATACACTTAAGCTAAATAGTGTTACTTTTAAAATCGTTTTCATCGCGTTTTGCGCCCTTTCATATAATAAAGCCCATCAATGATGGGCTTTATTTTAATTCAATTACTAAAACTTAATTAAAAGTCAGCAGTAAATGTAACTGCTGCGGTGCGTGGCGCGCCAATGTAATAAGTAGCGCCGTTACCAGTACCACCTGCTAAGTAGCTTTTGTCAGTAACGTTATAAACAACAAACGATACGTCAATGGCTTTAAACGGACCTGCATCTACGTCAGTTGAATAACCTGCATTAAAATCAAGTACGGTGTAGCCGTCTACTTTATTACGCGTGCGAGTGTCTTCGTCTTGCCATGCACCTAAGCGCTCACCGGTGTATTTAGCCGATAAACCAACACGAAAGCCATCGCTAAAGTAATCGGTAGATACCACAAATAAATCCTCTGATGAATCTATTATGCTGTCGCCTTTTCTAAAGCTCGGTGCTACCTCATTACCACTTTCATCTCTTAATATTACACCCTGTGAATCGTATGCATTTGGATCATCCGATGAATACTCAGAACTGCTATTAGTATACGACGAGTACACGCTCCAGCTTGGTGTTAACATATAGCTTGCTGCAAGCTCAAGCCCATTTGAGTCAATACCCCCTACATTTACGTACGAGCCATTTGTACCAATGGTGTAATCAATTCCATCTGTGCCACTACCAGGGGCAATAAAGGTAATGCGGTTATCAAACTTAACACTGTAAGCCGTTGCTGTAAGGGTTAATCTGTCGGCTTGGTAACGTACACCAAAGTCGATGTTGTCGGCAGTTTCTGGCTCTATGTTTGTAAGTGTTGAGCTATCTCGCTCAAGTACACCGTCTTTAATTGCTGAAAAATTCTCGCTGTAACTGGCAAATAATTCTGTGCTGTTATTTAGCTGATACAATACACCACCACTAAATAACACGTCTGAATCGCTATCTACTTTATCTGATCTTTCGTTAGCAAAGTGGTCGTATTTTTGTAATTCAACTAAATATTGTTTTGCACCAATATTTAATGTTAAGTCACCAAAATTAATCGAGTCTTGTAGGTACCATTTGAATGTATCGGTATCAAAAGTGTTTTTGTATTGTGTCCAGTAAGGCGTGCTATCAAAGTGATGATAAATACGCGCATCAATTACTTTGTGCCAATCACGCGATTCATCACGTTCGCTTTGCTCATACCAAAAGCCCGCTTCGATATCGTGATCACCAAATGTAGCTTGGTAATTTGCCGTTACACCTAAACGATCTTTGTTGTAATGCGTATGGCGGTAAGACATAACAGGCGTTGCTGTTGCATCGTAACACGCAGGATTTAAACCAGGACCCGACTCCCATGGCCAGCTCAAACTTTGCGTACAATCGGCATTGGGTGCAAGCGGGTTGCCTTCACTATCAGCAAAACCATAAGAGCCTGCATTAGTGCCACCCTCGGTTGTTGGGTCGCCATTTTCATCAACAGGCGTTGTTAAATAAGGTGGGATCCAATCGCCGCGACCTGAATTTTTATGATAATAAGGACTAACGGTTAATAATGAAGTTGGCGAAATCGCGTATTCAAATTTTAAATAGCCTAAGGTATTTTCACGAAGCGTTCCCCAACCTTCTGCAAACATTTGGTCAAAATGCGGAACTCCTGTCCAATTCCATGTTAGCTGATCCCAATCGGGTGTTTGTTCAAACTGCTCAAGGCTTACGCTGTTATAGTTTGTCTCGCTTACATCATCGTAAGATAAACGACCAGTGAGCGTTAAATCGTCAAAATTAGATACAAACTTAAGCTCAGCGTGTTGGTTGTCTTTGCCCCCATTACTGCCTGAACCAATCCAGCGGCTTGTATCTGTTTGCGAGTAACTTACGTACGCTTGTGTGTTATTAAAAACAGTGCCTGTTTCGTGTTTAATATAATAACGCGTGGCATCGTGGCTGCCTGATGTATAAGCAAAGGTAGTGCCTTTTTCAAGGCTTGGGTCTTTACTTACAAAGTTAAATGTCCCGCCTAGTGCTTCAAGTGAAGCCGACTTAATATCAGACGTACCTTGACCTACTTCTACCGTTGCTAAATTTTCGCTCTCCAAGTAACGGTTAGCTTTAGCACCACCGCCGTAATTAGAGCCACCATTGGGAATGCCATCAACGGTCATTCCTAATTGTTGTTGGTTCCCATCAATACTAAAACCACGCATAGTGATTGTAGTAGACCAATCGTCGCCACCAAATGCATCACCTTCGTTTATGCTAATACCTGGTAAGTTATCAATAACCGATAATATGCTCGATACCGAACTTTGCTGCTCAAGCATTGCAGGCTCAATAACATTGTTAGCGTAGCTCGTTGGTTTAGCTACAACGGTTACTTCTTCTATGGTGCTGTCGTTAGCATAAGTAGATGTTGATACAGCCATGGCAATAGCCATGCTCAATAGCGATTTGTTTTTTAAGGCGTACATTGTTGTCCCGTTTAGTTTTAATTATGAAATATGAAAACGAGCACAGTATGAATTTTAAATATGACAACGAGGATGAACTTTATTTACATAAAGGTTAAACAAATATGGAAGATTTATGGCGGGAATATGTACAAAAAAAGACACCCAAAGGTTTGGCTTAAGGTGCCTTAATAACTAAATATGATATTTAGCTGTTATTTTAATTCAGCTAGCATTTCATCGCTGTAAGGTACTAGTTCTTCACCGTTTGCAATTTTGCTAATGTAATCTGGGTTTGCGATAAGCGGGCGACCAATAGCGATAAGATCAAACTTAGCATCGTTAATTGCCTCTTTTGCTGACTCAAAAGTATAGCTGCCAACGCCTACTAATGTACCTTTGTAGCCTGCACGTAAAAATTCAGACGTTGTTTTACCTTCAAGCGACTCAAACGCTGTACTGTCGTCAAAAATACCGCCGTGTAAGTATGCTAAATCTCTCTTCTCAAGCTCTGGTAATAAGTAATCAAATACCGCTTTATCACGGTTATCTTCGCTCATATTAAAGTAAGCACCCGGTGTTAATCTAAGTGCAGTACGATCACTGCCTACAGCAGCAATAACCGCATCGGTTACTTCTAGTGCAAAACGCGACATATTTTCAGGCGTTTGACCGTATTCGTCGCTGCGTGTATTTGCAGCGTAATGTAAAAACTGGTCAATCAAATACCCGTTAGCACCGTGAATTTCTACTCCGTCAAAACCCGCTTCAATCGCATTTTCTGCCGCTTTTGCGTAATCAGCTACCAGGCCCTTAATGTCATCTATAGTCGCTGCTTTTGGTGTGATGTATGTAAGCTCACGCATACGAGGTACTGAGCCTTCAACGCCAATTGCCGATGGTGCCAGTACATCGCCATCAAAAAAGTGAGGGTGTGCAACACGGCCAACATGCCAAAGCTGTGCAAACATTTTGCCGCCATTAGCGTGCACTGCGTCAGTTACTTTATTCCAACCTTGAATTTGCTCACTGTTAAATAAACCCGGTGTATTTGGGTAACCTTGTCCATCTGGACGAATAATAGTTGCTTCACTAATAATTAAACCAGTTTCGGCACGGCGAGCATAATATTCAACCATATCTTGTGTTGGCACTAAGTTATCGTCAGCCATACAACGCGTTAATGGCGCCATAAGTACGCGGTTTTTAAGCTCAATCGTGTTATTTAGTTTAAACGGAGCAAGTAGATCGGTTGTCATTTTTTAATCCTTCATTAAATATATGCTTACTACAATGTGGCCTTTTTACAAACATTCAAGCTTATCTTGAGTGATCGCTCAAATTAGTGAGGACTTATACTGGTCAATATACAAATTAGATCTGCATTGCTGAAATTAAATAACAACTTTTCAACACTCTGTCATATAACTCGATATACTTGTGTGCATATAATTTAGATATAGTAATTAAGAGTGAGCTAATTATGACAACGCCAAATTTAAGTGAAGAACACGCAGTAATTTTAGGGCTTGGGGCAAAAAAACGCCTAGCCTATATGTTCGAAACCGTACAACAATTTAAACAAGTATGGATTTTAAACGATGATGATGGCTGCGTTATGCTTGCCAACGAAGATGACGACTGTGTTCCAGTTTGGCCAACTCGCGAATTTGCAGAGGCATGGGCAACTGGCGAATGGGTTGGTTGTAGCGCTAAAGCAATTCCACTTGCTGATTGGTTTAGTCGCTGGACACCAGGCCTTGAAGAGGATGATTTACTTATTGCTGCCTTTCCTACTGAGGAAGACGACGGCACGATATTGTTTTCAGATGAGTTTGAAAAACAATTAAGAGCACCGAAGAAAAAATATTAAGGTTCAAAGCCTAAATACTCAGAGTTCTAAAATTTATAAACGCGGCACTTAATTTAGTAGCCGCGTTTTTATTGGCAATATCTAAAATTCAAGTAAGCCTGCGTAATTGCATCTGGATTTTCTACTTGCGGATAATGCCCAAGCTCTACAAACTCTTGTACGCGCGCATTGGGGACCAGCTTTTTATAATGTTCAATCATGTGCTTACCAGAGATGGGATCTTCTGCGCCTGCTATAAACGTAAGTGGTATATTGCTATTTATGATGGCACCAACCCAACGCTCTCTGTTTTGCTGCCTCTGCTTTATATAACTAATGAGTTTAGGCATAACGGCTAAACCATTTTTATGAATTAGCAACTCCCAAAGTGTGTCTACCACTTGTTTTGAAGGGGGTGTACTTTTACTAAAAATAGTCACTAAATTATTGGCAAATTTTTGTTTATTCATTAATTTTGGCACTAGCCAACCAAACTTAGATAATAATAATTTTTGTATAAATAAGGGTTTGTGCACTTCTGGAAACAGTCCACCATTTAAAAAGCAAACACTATTGATCGTTATGGCACTTTGGTTATGTACTTGCCTTGCTAATAACTCTTGAGCCACAGTATCGCCATAGTCATGAGCTAAAATATGTATATCATTAATATTTAACGTTTTTAAAAATTGAGTATATAAGTCGGCTTGTTCAGTAATTTTATAGCCTGCATTTTTAGGTTTATCTGACAAACCAAAACCTAGCATATCGAGTGTAATTACAAAATAATGTTCACTAAGCGCTTGCCACATACCTTCCCAGTCCCAACTAGCACTTGGAAAGCCATGTATTGCAGGTTTTGTTACATCGCCGGCTACTTTTGTAAATATTTGATGACCATTAATTTGGGTAAATGAACCCTGAGACTGCCACTGCTGTAGGGAAACCATGTATTAGCTTAATTTTTATTATTTATTTGTGTAGTTCTATCATAAGAGTGATATGAAGAGGTAATAAAATTGATATTTAGGAAAAATTTTAATCCGAAAAAATCAACAGCTCCTAAATAAATTTAAAAAGCGGCTAACTAAACAGTCAGTCGCTTTTTTAACTATAAAAAGTTTATTAGCACAAAACCTTATACTCTTTTCGTATTTATAATAAATTTTTAAATAAGTAGATTAACGACCCAAGCTGATTTATTTTCTTTTTTAATTAGAACACATCTAAAAGTATGAACAAACCACGATTACAGCGCCTTAAATAACACATACTAAAACTTCAAATAATACTTTATAACTATATTCAACTACGTAGTCACAAATCAACTGCCCGAATATTAAACGATTGACATATTTATTAATGAAGTGTTAACGTCATAAAACACAAATGCCACCGGTGGCAATAGACATCTAAGTATCATTTTTGTTACACACAACGCTCTTATATAAAGGAAAAATCATGAAAAGCATGAGACTCAGCACAATAGCAGCTGCATTATTATTAGCCCTTCCCTCTTATGGGCAAAGCTCTTCAACCGCTGATGAGCTTAACAATAAAGAAAAGCCGATCTCTAGTGCATTATCGAAACAAGAAGGTAAACCTCAAACACCAGAAGATGATATTGAAATTATTAGTGTTACCGGTATTTACCAAGCTGATTTAAAAGCACGTGCACTTGAGCGAGACAGTAATGCATTTAGTTCAGTTATTGCAACTGATGACATGGGCAACTTTGTTGATCAAAATGTCGCAGAGTCATTAAGAAGAATGCCAGGTGTAACACTGGAAAGAAGTGAAGGAGAAGGGAAATACGTAGCTGTTCGTGGTTTAGGACCTAAGTTTGTAGCAATAAATATGAACGGTGCTGAGTTATCTGGCGCAGGAGATGACCGAAAAGTAGGTTTGGACGGTATAACGAGTGATTCTCTTGGTTCCATTGAAGTTTTTAAAACACTGACTCCTGACATGAACCTAAATTCAATTGGTGGTGCTGTAAATGTTAAATCGATCTCTGCTTATGATCGAGGTGAGAATACCCTAAAAATAAAAATTCAAGACGCTTACAATGAGCTGCGCGAAAAACACTCTCCTAAATTTAGTATTGATGGGACTCAATTGTTTCTTGATGACACCATTGGTATTGGGTTTGCCTTATCTTACGAAGATCGTAAAACACAAGTGGATGAAAATAGGCATCACAGTACCCGTGATTTAAATTTTTTAAAAGGTGGAATAGGCTTAACTGCGGAAGACATTGAAAGCGCACCTGAAATTTTAGCTCCTGCGCAATTAGAAAACCGCCGTGAAATAGCAAATAGGGAAAGAACTACCGCAACGGTTAATATCGAATTTAAACCAACAGACTCTGGTTTCTACTATTTACGTGCCAATTACTCAAACTATACAGATGAAGATATAGCACTACGTGAATTCTATAATTTTTATAATGGCGACCAAGATGACGAAGTTATTTATGTAAATTCAGAAACTAAAGAATTTGCACTGTCTGACATTGATGTAATGAACCAATATTTTGTTCAAGAAGGCGAAAAAACCACTATTAATATGAGTATTGGGGGTGAAAATTACGTAGGTGATGACTGGAAAATAAATTATGAGTATGCATATTCAAAAACAGATGATGAGTCTGTAGGTGACCGTCGTGTGCAATTTCGTGAAAGAGAAAATATTGTCTACGGCAAAGCGTCTAAAAACAGTATTGTGGCACGTGTACTTACTCCCGCAGAAGCCGCTGAGTTAGGCGGGTTTGCATTAAGTAACGAAGGCGATGTATTCAACGGTGAAGCTGATGGAGATTTAAGCGATCTTTCCAACATGGAATACGATAACTTGTTTATGGAAGACAGCACTCGTACTGACGAAATTAGTAGCTTAAAATTAGATTTAACCAAACAGTTTGACTCGGAGTATATAAATTATATCAAGTTTGGTGGTACCTATAATGAACGCGAGCACTATAACAACAAAGATCGCTGGAGTTATAGCATTGATGATAGTGACTGCAATGGGGATGAAACTTGTATTACTGTTGCGAACTCTAATATAACTAACTATGACTACGCAATACCTAATAATAGTGATTTCTCTTATCCGTTTGTATCTCGCTCGCAAATGGAATACATGGTTGATGCAACATCAATTACGCGCGAAAGTGCCACCGGTGGTGAAACGTCAATTGATAGTACTAAAGAAGATTATACATTAAACGAAGATACTTATGCCGCCTACGTAATGACTGAGCTACGTCTAGCGGATAACTTAAAAGTAATCACTGGGGTACGCTATGCGCACACTGAATTCTCATCCACTGGTTTTATGTCACTTGAGAATGATGATTGGAAGTTCGATGGTATAAACACACTCGATCTAGCTGTCCCCCTTCCCGAAAGTAGTATCACTTACAGTGAATATTTTCCGAGTATGCATATACGGTATGAGCCATCTGATACGGTATTAGTACGTTCATCACTTTGGACTAGTTATACCCGACCTTCGTTTAAACAAGCACGTGGTTATGCGAAATTTGATAATGACATTAGCTTGTGTGATCCAGCCACCGATGACTGTTTTAACTCGCAGGATGGCCAAAGCGCACTTGATTTACAAAACTATGTTTTAGGCCCTGATAACGCATTACAAGTAGGTAATCCAAACTTAGTTGCAATGAGCTCAACTAACTTCGATGCATCAATTGGTTGGTATCCTTCAAAAGAACTCTTTATGGAACTTGCTGTTTTTTATAAGGATATTGATAATTTTATCGTTGATGTTTCAGGTATTCAAATGCGCTTGGATGAATTGCCTTTAACATTGCCCGTTAATCAAGTTTCTGAGTTTGCAATTTTACAAGACTTACAACTAAATCAAGTAGATATCACACTCAATGGTGACACTGCCAATGTATATGGTATGGAATTGAGCTTTAATCAATTTTTTGAAAATGGTTTGTTTTGGCAAAGTAATATGACGGTAGTAAGCAGTGAAGCAACGCTAGACGATTCTATACGTGTAGATAAAATGCCACTACCTGGACAAGCAGATATTACTGCTAACATCTCTTTCGGTTGGGAAGATGACGATTTGTCACTTCGTTTAATCAGTAATTACCGTTCAAAAATCCTTGAAGAAGTTGGTGCTTGCCCTGCTTCTGCAAATATATCTGATCCCCACGAATGTAAAAAATGGGCGGATATATATCAAGACGCAATTACTACCGTAGATTTTAAACTCAAGTATGACTTTAGCAAAAACCTAAGCGCTTACTTTGATGCAATTAACATAACCGATCAATCTGATCTTCGCTATTTCGCAGGTAATGAGCTATCTGGTGGTGCTGTCCTGTATCAGCGTGAGAACTATGGACGAACCTTTCAACTTGGTATGAATTATAAATTCTACTAAATAATCTGAACTCTAAATAATAAATCTCTTAACCAGAGTACAGATTAAATACACAAAACTAAAAATTAGCACACTCTACGTGTGCATCACACACTGCCAACACAGACGCTAAAAAGTTCATCCTTGGAGGGATGTATGAAAACAAAAATAAGTGTAATCACCACATTATTACTCAGTACAATATTAACGGGATGCCAGGAAGAAAGTTCAATTAACGTTAAAGAAGCACCCGCCCCTGCTATTCAAGGAACCTTTGTAGATAGCCCTGTTGCAGGCTTAAGTTACACAAGTTTATCAGTACCTGATGGTGTAACCGATGCCAACGGTCAATTTAACTATTTTCGCGGCGAAGCGATTACGTTTGCAATAGGAGATATTGCGTTTCCATCTATTGCGGCAAGTAATATCTTGTCACCTTTAAATTTATTTTCAACCGATACTGTATTTCATCCTGCTGTTGTAAACAGCTTGCGATTATTTCAATCACTTGATAGTGATGGCGATGTGAGTAACGGTATTACCATTAGTGCCACAACAGCCGATGCAGCAACGATCAACTTATCAGAAGGCCAAACAATTACCGATTATTTTAGTCGTAGTGAAGATGAATTTGCGGCAGATGTAAACGTTTGGCTAGCAAATGCAGGCACACCAACAACGGAACTCATTGATGCTGATCAGGCTATATTACATTTTGTTGATTTTGTGTATAAGCAATACAACAGTACACAGCCTAATGCATTTAACTTGTCACTATTTACCGGTGATGTATACAACCCTTTGGTAAAAGGCAGTACTGCCGGTATTGAAATACTTAATTTTAGCCCCGCTGATGATACTAACTCCACGGGCACATTTACTAGAACAGCTGATGGTGAAATTATTGGCAACGGCAATTATGAATTTATATTTGGTGATCGCGTACTCGCTTTTACAACTGCTGTTAATGGTGAGTCAAATACACAATACCTAATTTCACGTTCATTTAATACGGTTGATAGTGTGTATAGTTTGTGCCACCAATCTGATGACGCATCGCTTAGCGACATGATTGCAAAATGCGATAGTAACGACGATGCTAAAAATAACGTTATCGTATTTAGTGAAGAGCAAGCTGCCATTGAGCTTGAAAACCTCAACAATTTAGCAGAACAGAACAGCAAAGCACTTATTGAAGATTTTAACACCACCACTGAAGACTTCTTTAAGTCTACCTATAAAAGCGTAAGTGATGAGATTGGCAGTGCTGCTCTTTACTTCAAAACCGGTGGTAGCTTAGAACTTGATGCTGAAAATGGCAATATAGTGCTTGAAGGCGACCGCTTTAGTATTGGTAACACACTGCCAGGCAAAGAAACAAGCCCAAGTGACACATTGGGTAAAGGTATTTATAACTTAAGTGAAGGCTTTACAATTAGCTTTGATGTTATTGCCCATAATGATGCGGGTACTCTGTCATTGTATGTTGACAATAATACGACTGGCCAAGACAACTCAGTACATGGCAAAGCATCTAAATTTTATTCAAAAGCTATTACAGCTGAAAATTTACCTCAAGGTCAACGCTTTACATATACCTATAAACCAGGTGAAGACGTAGTAACAGGCCCTGATCTGGACAGCGAAAGCGCGCAAGGCGTATTAAATGCAGAGATTAAAAACTCATTTTTACAGATTCGAACTGATAGCGCGGCATCAATTACGTTAGATAATTTAGAGTTAATTACGGTTGCCACAGATGTACCTGAAATTGAAGAGCCTACTGATCCAACCACACCACCAACAGGGGGAGACACGACAACGCCATTCCCATTTGTTACTGATTTTACAACGGTAACAGGTGATTTATTTTCAACTGATTTTTCCGCGATTACAGCAGCTGACGGCTCTATCGTCCCTATGTTTAAAAAGACAGGTGGATCGGTTTCTGTTATTGATACCGGTTTAGAAATTAATAGTGGCCGCTTTACAATGGGTAATACAACGCCAAATGTAGAGACGACCGAAACAGATCAAAGTACAACTGGTAGCTTTGATTTATCGCGCCCCTATCAAATTTTGATAGATATCGTGAGTGTGAGCGATCCTGATGGTGATAATAACTTCCAAATTTACGTGGATAACAATACCTCTAGCAGCTCAAAGTCAATTCATGGCTCTAGCTCAAAATTTTACAATGAATTAATTAACACCTTAGTACCTGACACTACGCTAGTTGTTGAAGGTAAAGTTGCAACAGCAACTTCATTTTTACAGCTGCGTACTGAAAATGGCGGGACGGTTGTTATTAAAAATCTACGTATCGAATACTTAGACGATCCGAGCGTGTTTAAATGTAATAGCTCTCCTGAGCTGTATTTTTGTGATGACTTTTCAGCAGGCGATTTATCCAACTGGAAAATTATTGCAAAACCAGATAACACAGCGGGCGCCGTGGGTGAATTTGATATTTTAGATTTAAGTGGTAACAACGTTATGCGTTACACCGCCGGTGGTGTTGGTGGTGAGCTCATTTTAGCCACTGAAGACGCATTACAAAATGTGCCAGATACCGGTAACTACTTTTTTGAAGCTGATATTCGACCACGTCAAAACAGTACAACAGCGAGCAAACAGCTCTACTTAATGGCTCGTTATGAAAGTGAAGGCAACTGGCTTGCTGGTGGCTTAAATGTACAAAACTCAACAAGTAGCACACAAGTAGAAGTGGCTGTGACTGTTGACGGTTCTATTTCTCGACCTGTACAAGCTAAGTCTCCTATCTTATTAGGTGAAAAAGGCGGTACAACTGATGGCGTTTGGTATACCACCCGCTTTGAAATGATAGACTCAGAGCTTACTGCATACCTGAATGGTGAAAAAATGGGCACAATTAGCGACAGCACGTATAGCGCTCGTGGCCTAATTGGTTTGTTTACTAACAACCGCTCATTTGAACTTGATAACGTTAAAGTCGGCGATCCAAGTATTAAGCCAATTCAATTAACCCTTGATTATAAAGATCCTGCATGGGATGCCAGTACAACCACTGATCCGCTCATAATTAATGTGACAGCAATTAAAGACGATGGTGTTACACCCGATACCTTCAGCGTTACATCGAGTAATAAAGACGTAGTGTCTGCTGATGTCTCAGGCGATGTAGTTACGTTAAGCCCGCTCAGTGCTGGTGAAGCAACAATTAAGTTTGTATCAGGTTCTGATGAAACAATAATCAGAACGATTGAAGTAAATGTTGTCGAAGGCTTTGTGATGCCAAGCACCGATTATGGTGACCTAAGCGGTAAGCTAATGCCTGAAAAATCAGCAGATAATCAATTTGTTGATACGTTAATTTCAATTGATTTTGATACTACCGGTGTAACACCAACCTTAGGTAGTATTGGCGAAGTTAGGATTTATAAACAAAGTGATGACACTTTAGTTGATACCCTAAAAGTAGGTAAAAACATCGATGTAATTGGTTACCATGGGCAAGATCGCATACGTGCTGTAAATTACTTCCCTATTAGCTTAGAGGACAATACATTAATCATTAAGCCTCGCAACAGTGTGCTTGAGTATGGCCAAACTTATCGTGTAGTTATCGGTGACGACGTTGTTACTGGTGCTAAATTAAATGACATGGATTTCGCTGGACTTGGCAATAACAGTCAGTGGACATTTACAACCAAAGTAAATATCCCAGTAGGAAATGAGCTACTCGTGGACGATAATGACGTTGCTGACTTTAGAACCGTGCAAGGCGCACTTAATTTTGCAATGCAGCATCTTGATAAAGATGAGCAAACAACGGTTTCAATAAAAGACGGGACTTACAATGAGCTGCTATTTCTGCGCAATAAAAATAATATAACGCTACAAGGTGAAAGCCAAAACAACACTATTATTCAGTACGAAAACTACGAAACACTTAATAGCGGTTCAGGTGGTAGCGCGGCACTTGGCGGTGGTACTCCAAACGGTGGCCGTAGTGTATTTTTGGTTGAAGGCACAGATATGCTGGTTATTAACAATCTAACGTTAAAAAACACGCACATTCGTAGTAACAGCGTATCAAATCAAGCTGAAACTATTTATTTCAATAGCCAATATCGTTTAGTTGCCAACAACGCAAACTTTATTAGTGAGCAAGATACCCTACTACTAAAAGGCTATACTTGGTTTTACAACACGCTAGTTGCCGGTAACGTAGACTTCATATGGGGATACCCAGTTACTTCGTTATTTGAAGATAGCGAAATACGTACCCTAGGTGATTCTAAAAATGGAGATCCAACCCAAGACACCAAAGGTGGCTATGTTTTACAAGCGCGTGTACCGGTAGAAACCGATCCTGGCTTTATTTTCTTAAACAATGAGTTTACCAATGGTCCTGGCCCTATTGGTAATGGCGTACTAGACAATTCAACATATCTTGCCCGCAGTAGTGGTAGCTCTTCATACTTTGATAATGTAACCCTTATCAATAACAAGTTTGATACCCACATTGCAACTGTTGGCTGGGCTGTTCAAGGTGTTGAAAATCAACCAGCTCCAAATCCAGAAGCACCTTCAGCAACAAGCGGCTGGCGTGAATACGGCAGCATGGATATGCAAGGTAACGCACTAGATTTAAGCACCCGTAATGGTGGTTATATTTTACAAACAAGTGAAGTAGCTCAACTGCTTGAACGTGATAGTATTTTTGCAAGTTATGGCGATGGCGCAGGGTGGACCCCAACCCCTTTACCAGTGCCAGTGTTACCTGACGAACCTGTAAAAGTAATATCTGTTAACGTGAATTTAGGATTTGCTGGTTATAACTTTGATGTGACCGGTGGTACTAATGGCACTGTGGTAACTGTAGATAATGGCTCATCATTAAAAGCAGCATTAAGTGAAGCAAAAGCAACCAGTACACCTATTATCATTTATGTTGATGGTGTTATTACTGATGCGAACAGTGGCGGTGATGGCTTATCAATTCAGATAAAAGATATGGATAATGTGTCTATTGTGGGCGTAGCAGATCGTGGTCATTTGGATGGTATTGGCATCGAAATTCGCAGAGCGAATAATATCATAATTCAAAATTTAAAAATTAATCAAGTGCTTACCGGTGGTAAGGATGGTATTTCAATTGAAGGCGATGAAAACGGAAGTACCTCTAATATCTGGATTGACCACAATGAGTTATATTCATCGCTAGACTCAGATCAAGATTTTTATGATGGCCTAATTGATTCTAAATCTGGCGCGCAAAACATCACAATTTCTTATAACTACTTACACGATAGCTGGAAAACCTCATTACACGGTCATAGTGATGATGACACCAGTACCAACAAAAATCGCTTTATTACTTTTCACCATAACCGATTTGAAAATATTGTATCGCGAGTACCCTTATTTAGATTCGGTCGCGGCCATGTATTTAATAACTACTACAACAACATTACCTCTAGTGCCATAAATTCACGTATGGGGGCGGAGCTTCAAATAGAAGGTAACTACTTTGAAAACACCAAAAACCCGGTGATCTCGTTTTATTCAGATACTATTGGCTATTGGAATACATCGGGTAACTACCTCAGTGATACCGTTACCTGGGGTGAAGTACCAGACGGTGACGTAGCGGGTGAAGTAACCGAAAATGGAATTACACCAACAAGTAGCTACCAAGTGCCTTATGAGTACACACTAACCCCTGTTATGGCTATTAAAGATCATGTTATTGCGCATGCAGGTATTGGTAAAATAGATCAAAGTGATTTAGATATCCCAACGATTGAAGAGCCTACAGAGCCGCCGATTCAAGAGCCGTTAGGGCTACCATTTACTGAAAATTTTTCTGCAAACAACGCTGATGAATTTTTCAGTAATCGTTACCGTGACTTATCAGGCCTTGCAGGGAGCAACACCCCTATTTCACCGTGTTACAGGCAGTGTTCAGGTAAGTAATGGAAAACTAACCATGACCGGTACACGTATTAGTATTGCAAATACAACACCGACCATTAACACCACGGGTGGCGATACGCAAACAAGCGGATTATTAGACCTATCAAATAACTACCAAGTAACGTTCAAGGTGGATGCTGTAAGCGGTAATACAGCTAAAAGCTTTCAGATATACGTAGACAACAATACCTCAGGAAGTGCTAATTCAATACATAACGGTAGTTCTAAGTTTTACTCTATAAAGCTGGAAGAGCTAGTACTGGGGCAAACCTATACTGTTGATGGTTTTGTTGCCACACCAACCTCTTTTATAACTATCCGTACAGAGAGTGAGGCAACTATTACGATAGATGAATTAACAATTCAGTAACCTTCCCAAGTAAAAAGCCCTTTATGTTGATTCTATGGGGCTTTCATTTTTATATCTTTAATATAAAACTACATTTTTAGTTATTTCTTATTACACATAAGTCCAGCTCAAATAACACAATAAGTAACAACTTAAGATTAACATATTACCTCGAATTTAAGTCGATACAACTCTATAAGGTATTGTCCATTATATAAATTACAAAAAAAGCCTAAGTTGTAACATTCAAAATAAGTGCTATATTTAGTCCGAGCATAAGATACTAAACGCTTATATAAGTACATATAAAAGGACGAATGAATGCTTGCAAAAAGCAGGATTAATAATGGGCTTTTACTACAAGTAATCATCCAAATTATTATCCTCATTATAGGTGCTACTTTCACTTATTCTCAGCATATTCAATATCAACGCGAACGTAATGCTGTTATTTCAACGGCTCTAAACAACCGACTTTCCTCATTATCCACAGGTATCATCAATAGGGTTAATTTATATCAATATGGGCTATTCGGCTTAAAAGGATTTATACACGGTATTGGCATTGATAATTTAAATTATCAAGCGATGCAAAACTACTCAAATAGCCGAAATTATACTTTAGAATTCCCTGGTGCAGATGGTATCGGTTTTATTAAAAGAGTATCACCAGCGCATTTAGCTCAATTTTTAGAACACGCTAAAAACGAGCGGCCCGATAATACCTTTAGTTTAAAGTCACTCAAAGACGACAACGATGAGCATTTTATTATTCAGTATATTTTTCCTGAAAAAAATAATTCAAAAGCACTTGGTCTTGATATTGGCTCTGAGAACATACGCCGACAAGCAGCACTCAACTCAGCAATAAACAATAGCACCCAATTATCGGCGCCAATTACCTTAGTACAGGCTGACAAAAAACCACAGCAAGGTTTTTTGATTTTACTCCCTGTATATCAACAAAATATCGTGCCAAAAAATACACAACACCGCCTAGAAAAATTAGTAGGTTGGACTTATGCCCCTCTATTAATTAATAATATTTTAGAGTCACTTTCTCAAGTAGACGAAAATAGTTTAAGCATCAGTGATTTAAATAACAGTACTGAATTTACCTTTTTTAATTACGGCAATAAGAATAATAACACCGCGTTTCAAACTTCTAATACTATCAATATTATGGGACGAAGCTGGAAAGTAACACTGCATGGTTCTCAATCTTTTATCGCCAACCTCCATTTAGCTAATAAATATCAAGCACTCGTTGATGGAGTCTTTTTAACCGTCTTCTCAATGTTTTTTATATTCGCTCTACAGCTATTTTTTTATCGCAGGGCACAAAGAATAAAACTCAAAGTAGAAGCCGCTAAAAAGCACGAACAAATACTTGAACAAGCAAATTCAAAACTAGAAATTGAAGTAAAGTTACGCACCCAACAAATAGCCGATATAAGTACTTTACAACGCAGTATTTTAGACAGTGCGAGTTACTCTATTATTGCTACAGACAAAGACGGCCTAATTACTGAATTTAATCCTGCTGCAGAGAAACTACTTGGCTACAAAGCCAGCGAAATTATTGGTATCAAAAACCCGAGTATTTTTCATGTAGAAGATGAAGTAGTTAAAAAAGCGCAGCAATTAACAAAAGAATTAAACAAACCTATTAAACCTGGCTTTGAAGTATTTGTCGTTAAAGCAACCCCCACCGAACCTGATATAAACCAATGGACATACATAGATTCTAACGGTAAGCATATCCAAATTAATTTAAGCATTACCTCATTGCTCAATAATAGAGGTCAAGTAGTTGGTTTTTTAGGTATCGCATTTGATTTAACACAGCAAATAAAACATGAAGAAGCACTTGCACAAGCAAAAGAATTAGCAGAGCAAAGCTCTAAGGCTAAATCAGAGTTTTTAGCAAATATGAGTCACGAAATTCGTACCCCAATGAATGGTATTTTAGGTACTTTGCAACTACTACAAGAGCAGCCACTTAATGAAAAATCACAAGAATATTTAAAAAAATCATTATACTCAACAAGAGCATTAACAACCATCATCAACGATATTCTCGACTTTTCTAAAATCGAAGCCGGTAAATTATCATTAGAAAGCATGCACTTTGAACTGAATGAGTTGATAAACCATTTAGAGTCGGATCTCGCACTTTTTGCTAATGAGAAAGGCATTTACTTACGTTTCATATCTAATATTGATCACAACTATTGGATAGGTGATCCGGTTAGGCTGAGACAGATTTTCATTAACTTAATCTCTAATGCCATTAAATTCACCCACGAAGGTGGTGTAACCGTTGAGTTTAAGTTAACTGACGATAATAAAATATACGGCATTGTTTCAGATACAGGCATTGGTATATCACAAAATGCAATTGATCGATTATTTGAACGCTTTGAGCAAGCAGAAACGTCTACTACCAGAGAATATGGTGGAACAGGGCTTGGCTTACCAATAACAAAATCGTTAATTAGCCTCATGAAAGGTGAAATTAAAGTGACCAGCACATTAAACTCTGGAAGCCAATTTTGTGTTTATTTACCACTGAAGAAAGCAAATATAAAAGCAATAGATCTAAATACAAAGTATTTAGAATTTCCTGATTTATCAAACAAAACAATTTTAATCGCAGAAGACAACAAAATTAATCAACTGGTTGCAACTGCAATGTTAGAGCCGACTAAAGCCAATATTGTAATAGCTAATAATGGGCTTGAAGCAATTGCATTATATGAATCGTTGTTACCTGACATTATTCTTATGGATATTCAGATGCCGAAAATGGATGGTTTTGAGGCCTGTAAAAAAATAAAAAAATAAATAGTAAACAAGTCATTATAGCCCTAACGGCCAATGTTTTTACTGAACAAAAAGAATTGTATAAACAACTTTTTGATGGCTATATTTCTAAGCCTATTGAAAAACAAGAATTAATAAAAGCACTACATATGAATAATACAGAGGAAAACATTTGATATGCCTCAACAAATCAAGTTTAAGTAGATTGAATTAACAACATACTCCAAATTACTTTGTCGCGCCTAAACAATAGTTGAGCAGAGTTTACTTTACATTAAAAAGCCCAGTTAAATTAATAACTGGGCCTTAAGAATAATGGTGGAGGGAGAGGGATTCGAACCCTCGTTAGGGATAAACCTAAACACACTTTCCAGGCGTGCGCCTTCAGCCACTCAGCCATCCCTCCACAGTGTTGCAATTGTATAATGCAACGGCACGCTATAGTATGAAATAGGCCCACAAGGTGCAAGGCATTTTTAAATATCAACCTTCAAGTGCTTACTTATCAAGCAATAACTTACGTTTAAGTATAAAAAACGGCTAAATTCAAGATTTAACCGTTTTTAATTTAAACTTTAAAATGACTTAACCTGAACTCTGATTAAGAGATTAACTACGTATTGAATATGATGATATTTAAATTTATTTTCTCTAGCCAGAGCTCAGGTTACTTAGCCATACTCGCGGTAAATTCAAGCATGCGATTAAGTGACTTAAGTGCGCCTTCGCGTAAATCCATATCAACAAATACTTCTTTGCCTTTCGGGTCAATTAGGGCTTCCTCAATCGCTTTTAAGCCATTCATTGCCATCCAAGGGCAATGAGCGCAACTTTTACATGAAGCGCCCTCACCTGCCGTTGGAGCCGCGAAAAACTCTTTATCTGGGCATAGTTGCTGCATTTTATAAAAAATACCGCGATCGGTTGCAACAATAAATTTATTGTTGGGCATTGTTTGCGCAGCTTTTATGAGTTGGCTCGTTGATCCTACTGCATCGGCAAGTGCAACAATCTCTGCTGGCGATTCTGGATGAACTAATACGCCTGCATCTGGGTGTAGCGCCTTCATATCTTTTAAAGCTTTAGTTTTAAATTCGTCATGTACAATACATGCACCATTCCACATAAGCATATCAGCACCGGTATTTTTTTGAATATAACTACCAAGGTGCTTATCTGGTCCCCAAATGATTTTTTCGCCTTGCTCATCTAGGTGCTCTACAATTTCAAGTGCACACGATGACGTTACAATCCAATCGGCACGCGCTTTGACCGCAGTAGAGGTATTTGCATATACAACAACTTTACGATCTGGGTGCTGATCGCAAAACGCAGAGAAATCGTCTATCGGGCAACCAATATCTAACGAACATGTTGCTTCAAGTGTTGGCATAACAACCGTTTTATTGGGTGTTAATATTTTAGCTGTTTCGCCCATAAATTTTACGCCCGCGACGATAATCATATCTGCATCGTGACGTGCGCCAAAACGTGCCATTTCTAGCGAATCGGCAACGCAACCGCCGGTTTCTTCAGCAAGTGCTTGAATTTCAGGATCGGTATAATAATGGGCAACAAGTACTGCATTTTTATCTTTTAGTAATTGCTTTATACGCGCTTTATATTCGCCTTGCTCGTCTTGTGTTAACGGTGCTGGCTTAGGGGGAAAGATATAACCTTCAGGCATAATAGTTTGAGCTAGACTCATGTTCTCGACCACTTATCTACAGTGCATTAATTAGGGCGAATTATACGAGAATATCAAAGCAAATAACAGCAAACTAGCGAGGCTGTTTATAAAAAATAAAGTGGGAATTTAAAAAAGAATATAAAGGAAAGTATTAGAGAGTGGTGGGTCATGATGGATTTGAACCATCGACCAATTGATTAAAAGTCAACTGCTCTACCAACTGAGCTAATGACCCGCTCTAATATAAATCTGCTTTGTAAAAAGCTGCGTAAATCCGCCGATTAAAACTGTCATAGAATGGTGGGTTATGATGGATTTGAACCATCGACCAATTGATTAAAAGTCAACTGCTCTACCAACTGAGCTAATAACCCGCTCTATGCACTTATTCAGTTAAGAATGAAGTTTACGTAAATCCGCCGACTGATGCCAAACAGTATTCACAAGGAATAAAGAATGGTGGGTCATGATGGATTTGAACCATCGACCAATTGATTAAAAGTCAACTGCTCTACCAACTGAGCTAATGACCCGCTCTTATATAAATTTTCATAGAATGGTGGGTTATGATGGATTTGAACCATCGACCAATTGATTAAAAGTCAACTGCTCTACCAACTGAGCTAATAACCCGCTCTATGCACTTATTCAATTATGAATGAAGCTTACGTAAATCCGCCGATTGATACCAAACCGTATTCACAAGGAATAAAGAATGGTGGGTCATGATGGATTTGAACCATCGACCAATTGATTAAAAGTCAACTGCTCTACCAACTGAGCTAATGACCCGCTCATGCACCTATTTAAAATAAATAAGCTTGCGTAAATCCGCCGATTGATACCAAACCGTATTCACAAGGAATAAAGAATGGTGGGTCATGATGGATTTGAACCATCGACCAATTGATTAAAAGTCAACTGCTCTACCAACTGAGCTAATGACCCGCTCTGATATAATTGTCTGTACTAAAGTCTAAGTTAAACCATTATATTATTTATAAATATAAAATGGTGGGTCATGATGGATTTGAACCATCGACCAATTGATTAAAAGTCAACTGCTCTACCAACTGAGCTAATGACCCGCTCTAATTTAACAACTTTAAATACTACGTAAATCCGCCGATAAAAGACCATTTTAAAAATGGTGGGTTATGATGGATTTGAACCATCGACCAATTGATTAAAAGTCAACTGCTCTACCAACTGAGCTAATAACCCGCTCTTTTTGCCGCATTTCGAGTGGGGTAACCATTCGTTTGCTGCGGGCGCTTATAATACTTATTTATAAAATGAGTGCAACCGAAATTGTCTCTTTTTTTAAGTTTTTATGCCTAGTTGACCAATTTTAGACCGCTTATGACAAAAAGCAGTCTAATCAAGCCGATTCAATTATTTTGATAAGCGTTCTGTGGCCAATTTTGCAGCAGTTGTACTTGGATACTGATTAACAAGATCATTCAGAATTTTTAGAGCTTCCTCTGCTAAACCTTGCTCTTGCAAAAGTGTTCCTAGCTTTAACATTGCATCTGGTCGTTTATTTGAATTAGGAAATTCATTAACAACCACTTTAAAGTGCTCTATTGCTTTTACTGGCGTATTTTTAATCGTCAGCAATTGCCCAAGCCAATAATGTGCATTAGATGCATAAACTGAGTTTGGGTATGACGTTAAAAAAGTTTGAAACTCAGGAATTGCTTGATCATAACGCTTATCCTTCATTATAAGCGCTACAGCACGCTCGTATGCTTCGTTTTCAGATAAATCGTTACTGTATGTCTGTGCATCACTTGGTTGCGTATAATCAGCTGCAGGCGCTACAGCAGGTTGTGCATATGCTTGGCTTACGCGATTTTCAATTTCTTGATAAAGTTCGCGTTGACGCTGTAGTACTTTTTCAAGCTTATAGCTTTGTTCTTCAGTTACGCCACGGATTTGACTTACTTCATCTTGTAATAGATTGAGTTGTTGCTGTAACTCTACTTGTAAAAAATTACGCGACTGCATCATGCTCTCTAATGATGCTAAACGCTTCTCAATACTTGATTGTGAACCTGCAGCTTCTGAAACAGGAGCGGGAGCAGCCATTAACTGGGTGCTCCCGCTCAATATCATGGCTGCCAAAATAAGTTTCGGCTTCATAATATCTCTTATCTTAGTAAACGAGTACCGCACGGCGGTTTTTAGCGAAAGCTGATTCAGTGCGAGATTTAACCATTGGCTTCTCTTCACCGTAGCTTACTACTGACATTTGGCTAGCTGAAACACCTAAACTTTGTAAGTATTTCTCAACAGCTTGGCCACGGTGCTCACCTAGTGCAATATTGTACTCTGGCGTACCGCGCTCATCTGCGTGGCCTTCAATTAGTACTTTAACTGATGAATTTTGAACTAAAAATTCAGCATGAGCACGAAGTAAGTCAGCGTATTTGCCTTCAACTGTCGCTTTATCAAAATCAAAGTAGATTACTTGCTCTTGGCGTAGTGCTTCGTATTTTTGACGAAGTTGCTCTTCTGCTTGTTGCTCAGGAGAAATTGTAGCCACTTCAACTGTGTCTGTATTTGTCGATTGTTCAACAACAGCTTCATTTGTTTGATTTGCAGCACCTTCATCAATATCCGAAGATGAGCTACAAGCTGCTAATGTCATTACTGGCACAGCAATTAGCAGGCCTTTAAGTATTTTGTTAAGTTGCATTAAGTAGATTCCTATTTTGAGTAAACCAGTAATATTACTGTAAATATGGCGACCAAGCTGGCGCCTTTACTTGTCCGTCAAGCACAGGTAAACGAGCTTTAAAGCGACCGTCCATTGATACCAGCGCGAGTACCTGTTTATTATTATGAAGCGTGCTATAAATAATCATCGAACCATTTGGTGCTATGCTCGGTGATTCATCTAGGCGAGTTCGCGTTAATACTTGAAACGCGCCCGTAGCAAGCTCTTTCTTAGCAAGATGGTACTGCCCGTTGGTACGGTTAACCATCACTAATTCTTTACCGTCTGGTGTTATCGAACCCGCAAGGTTCATATCACCATCAAAGGTCAATCGCTGTGACCTACCATTTTTTAAATTTAACTTATAAATCTGAGCATTACCACCCCTTTCAGAGGTAAACACTATATCTTGACCATTTGGATACCAAGATGGTTCAGTATCTATACTACGATGTCGCGTAAGACGTATTTCTTTGCGTGTTGCCAAGTCTAATAAGTAAACTTCTGTAGCACCCGTTTTGTCTTTAGAGAGCACTAAAAGAAGCTTTTTACCATCTGGCGAAAACTGCGGAGCACCGTTAATACCGCGATAACTTGCAATAACTTCACGCTTACCGGTATACAAATCTTGAATATAAATTTGGCTTTGACGGTTTTCAAATGTCACATACGCTAATTTTGTGCCATCAGGTGACCAAGCCGGTGACATTAGTGGCTCTTTCGAACGTAGTAACACCTGTTCGTTAAACCCGTCATAATCTGATACAACAAGCTGATAAGGCTTATCATCACCATCACGTACAATTACGTACGCAATCTTGGTTAAAAAAGCACCTTTCTCACCCGTTAATTTCTCATAAATGACATCACTAATACGATGTGAATAACGACGGAAACCACTTATGCCAATAACACTATCTCGTGCTTCTAAAATATGATCTTGGCTTTTAAGTAACTTACCATTACTCATCATTTGCGTTTCACCACCCGTGATTTGACCACGAATAACATCGACTAACTCATAACGTACTAAATAACGTCCATCAGTCTGTTGCTCAACCTCGCCAACAAGTATCGCTTCAACACCTTTATTAACCCAAGATGCATAATCAATGTCAGCATCTTTGTTTGGTTGTTGCGGCATTTGCATAACATCTACAGGCTTAAACTTACCACTACGCATGAGATCTGCAGCAATAACATCACTTATTTTTTCAGGAATTGGACCAACACCATTGTATTTAAACGGCACAATTGCAATAGGTCTTGCACCATCTACACCTTCTGTTATTACAATTTCAAGGGCTGCGTTAGCAATGCCCTGAAAACCAAATAACAGCACTAAACGAGGCAATTTTTACTTTGTTGAACATATCATTCCTTTAAAATTCTGGCTTGATTGTTAAATTAATATTCTTAAGTTGTTCGAATACGTCTTTGTCTTTAGATACCGGTAATGTGTCAGCCATACGAACAGCCCTAAGTGCAGCCTCACAGACTAGTTTATCGCCGCCTAATGATTTAACTTGTGTTACTAAACCATTAAAGCCTAAACGAATATTTACTCGGCACTGCTGATTTTTCATTTTCTCGTCGATCAGTAAGTTCTGCTGAATACGCGCCATAATTAGAGCGCGATATTTATCAACTTCACCCACGACCTGTTGTTGACGTATTTTACTACGCGCAGCCTGCTCTTTAGCAAGTTGTTCTTGTAACATTTGTTCTTGTAGGGCCTGTTGACGCTGTTGTTCAGCCTTTTTAGCACGTTCTTTAGCCTCTTCATCACGCTTTTTACGTTCATCTTCAGCTTTTTTAAGTGCTTCTTCCTCAGCTTTACGCTTATCGGCAGCTGCTTTTGCTGCACTTTCAGACTCTTGCTTTTGTTTTTCGGCTTGTTTTGCTTTAGCACGTTCCTTTTGTTCTATTGCGCGTGCTTTTTTAGCTTGTGCTTGCGCCTCGGCTGTTTCTTTTTCTTTAGCCTTACGTTCTTGCTCTAATTTCTTAATATGACGGGTTTCTGACTCGCGCTGTTTGCGTGCATTTGCAGCTCTGCGCTCTAAATCACGGATGCGTTTGTCTTCTGCCTTTTTTTGTCTTTTTCTTGCTTTTGGAGTTCAGCTATTTTCTGCTCAACCATTTTTTGGTCAACTGTCACAGCTGACACCGCTTTATCAACATCAGGTATAGCTTTATTAAGCGTTACTTCCATAACCTTTGGTGCTGGCGGGTGAATGTTTGCCGATGCATATAAAAAACCACCCAGCGCCACATGCAAAACTACTGATTTAATTAATGAACTACTCATACCGTTATTTTGTCCCTTCGAAGGATTCTGTCATTAATCCAACTGACGGTACACCAGCACTTTTTAAAAAGTCCATTAAGAGCAATACCTCTTGGTATGATACTTTTCCAGATCCCTTTATCATTACAGGTACATCAGGATTTTTCATTAGCTGTAACTTAATCACAGCCGCTACATCAAACGCCTCCATCGGAGCCTCTGGATCAGTCCCTACACTAACGTAATATTTACCTTGTGCGTCAATCGAAGCAATAATAGGTGGCGCATCTTTAGTATCAACTAAATCTGACTCCGTCATTTTAGGCAAGTCGACTTTAACACCATGTGTAATAAGTGGCGCTGTTGCCATAAATATAATCAGTAGCACCAACATTACATCAATGTAAGGAACTACATTAATTTCTGCGACCGGACGGCGCTTCTTACGCTGATACATTCGCTTGGGCCTCTATTTGTGTAGCTGCTTGACGGTGTAAAATATTAGCAAACTCTTCCATAAAATTAATGTAGTGAGATTCTAGCTTTTCAACTTTATTAGAAAAACGGTTGTAAGCAATAACAGCAGGAATAGCTGCAAACAAACCCATTGCTGTGGCAATAAGTGCTTCTGCTATACCAGGTGCTACCATCTGCAACGTAGCTTGTTTAACTTCACCTAATGCTATAAAAGCATTCATAATGCCCCATACAGTACCAAACAAGCCTATATATGGGCTAATTGAACCCACTGTCGCTAAAAATGATAAGCTTGACTCTATTTTCTCTATTTCTCGAGAGAGTGCCACGCGCATAGAGCGGTGTGTACCTTCCATTACAATACTCGCACTTTGAAAGGTATTTTTCTTATGTCGCGCAAACTCTTTAAAACCAGCTGTAAATAGAGCTTCAATACCTTCAGATTGACCGTTACGTGATGAAATTTCGTTATATAGTTTACTTAAATCAATACCAGACCAAAATTTTTGTTCAAACTTTTTAGCACTTGCTAACGCATCTGATATTGCTTTTTTACGCTGAAAAATAATTGCCCATGACATTACAGACATAGCAACTAGCCCTAACATTACTAGTTGAACAAGCAAACTGGCTTCTAATATTAAATCCAAAAAATTAAGCCCTGATCCCACGTGAAACTCCTAAATAGTATCAAAATACGTCAAATTGATTGATTTGTGTAAATATGACCGCTCGTGCAGCCAAAAGTTGCACATAGTGTATCGAGTCCATTTCAAACTGACAACGATATTGCTATGAACAAGCAACAAAAAACGTTGAAATAACCTTTATTTCGCAATTATCTAGCAAAAGAATTTAAAGCCATTTCCGCTATTTAATAATGCGCTCAAGATATGCTTAAATATACAAGCAAAACACCATAAAACGCCTCATTTATTCAAAATCACTGCATAAACACTCAAAAAACTTAAACAAAACCTAAAGGTAATAGTAAAACTAATAGCGACAAGCAGTGCAAACTCAAACTTAATCACTAATTTTCATTAACTTACAAACAGAAAAAAACATTAATGAACAAGTTTTAAACAACCAGAAATTTCATTGCATTAGTTTTTATAATCCGAAATTATAAATTTTCTAGTTTGAATAATAAATATATATTGCGTATTATCTCCCCATACCGAGCTGGCACTGAGTGAAATAGCTTCATTAAGCAAAGTTCTTAGTAATAGGATATTTTATCGTATTACATTGTTTTACATTTTTAGGATAAAACCTAGTTGTGTAAAATGTAGTTCCCCAAGATTACTTCCTTCAACTTGTTGTTTACCCGCATTTTTTGCGGGTTTTTTTTGCCAAAAAAATTGAAATCATTTAATACCAATTTGCTTAATTGAGTGATCTATTTTGAGGTAAGAAAATCGTATCTATAACAAGGCAAAAATTTCGTTATTTAGTTGTTATCACTCATGCTCCTGCATTGCTCTGCATCCATGCAGTCGTATATCAGAAATTTTTAACACGGTTAACGTCAGATTCAACCCCTCTAATTGATTAAGTATTATTGCAAACTAAACAACACTGTAACAGCCTAATACGATAACGGCTATGCAATATACTCTATCTATCGAATAGCCCGCAGCATAGCCACGCAAGTCTTAACGCTCTGTGAATTAAGCGTTAACTGATTATATAGTGGGTAAAATTGTAATAACTTGGTTTAGAGTAACGATGTGAAAATATGGTGGGTAACATTATAAAATTAGGTATACGCGCTTGCTGTACATTTACTTATGCAAGCGCAAGTGATTAATTGAAATTTAGATTAAGTCGTCTTTTTTGGCATTAATCCAAAGTGATGGTATGCACTGTCAGAGACTATTCGCCCGCGAGGTGTGCGCTGAATAAATCCTTGTTGGATCAAAAATGGTTCTATCACATCTTCTATTGTTTCGCGCTCTTCGCCAATAGCAGCCGCTACATTGTCGAGCCCTACTGGGCCGCCCATAAATTTTTCAATTATGGCGAGTAAATATTTGCGATCCATATAGTCAAAACCACTTTTATCTACGTCAATCATGTCAAGCGCTTGCTTAGCTACTTCGGCGTTTACTGTACCGTCAGATTTTACCTGTGTGTAATCACGTACACGGCGCAATAAGCGGTTAGCTATACGTGGTGTACCGCGCGAACGCTGTGCAATTTCGGTTGCGCCATCGTCACACATTTCTAAACCTAGATAATGTGCAGAGCGCCCTACTATGTGCGACAAATCTTCTACAGAATAAAACTCTAATCGCTGCACAATACCAAAACGGTCACGTAGTGGCGATGTAAGCGAGCCTGCTCGGGTGGTTGCTCCAATAAGTGTAAATGCAGGTAGGTCTAATTTAATAGAACGCGCAGCTGGGCCTTCACCAATCATTATATCAAGCTGGTAGTCTTCCATTGCGGGGTAGAGTATTTCTTCAACTTGCGGGCTGAGTCTGTGTATTTCATCAATAAACAGTACATCGCCTTCCTCTAAATTTGTGAGCAGCGCAGCTAAATCGCCTGCTTTTTCAAGTACAGGGCCTGATGTTGTTTTAATACTTACGTGTAATTCGTTAGCGACAATATTTGCAAGCGTGGTTTTACCAAGCCCAGGTGGGCCAAATATTAATAAATGATCGAGCGCTTCACCACGGGTTCGGGCAGCTTCAATAAAAATTTCCATTTGCTGTTTAACATGAGGCTGGCCTCTGTAATCGGCTAAAAGTTTTGGTCTTATTGCACGATCTATAGAGTCTTCATTTGTTTTTTCAGTCGCATCAATTAAGCGATCCGCTTCAATCATGGGTTACTCACAACATAGATTTTAAAGATTCTCTAATAAGAACCTCAGTAGACATATCGGGTTTGCTTATCGATTTTACTGCTTTTTGAGCTTGTGGCAATTTATAACCTAATGCAAGCAGTGCCGATACGGCATCATCGGCTGCGTTATTAGCTATTGTCGCATCGCTCATTGGCTCTATTACTGCGCTGTCGCTAAATGGCGTAAATAAATCATTACCCCAATCTTTTAGTCTATCTTTCATTTCGAGTACTAAACGCTCGGCTGTTTTTTTACCTACACCGGGTAATTTAACAAGCGATGTTGAGTCTTCGTTATTTACACAACTTACAAATTGTTTTGCCGACATGCCCGATAAAATAGCTAAGCCAAGTTTTGGCCCTACGCCATTTGCTTTTAAAAGCTCTCTAAACAAGGCACGTTCAACTTTATTATTAAAACCAAATAATAGTTGAGCATCTTCACGCACTACAAAGTGAGTGTAAACAATCGCGTTTTCACCAATTTTTGGTAAATCGTAAAAACAGGTCATTGGCATTTGTACTTCGTAACCTACACCACTTACTTCGAGTAATATTTCTGGTGGCTGTTTTTCGACTAAAATACCATTTAAGCGGCCTATCATAATTATTTCCTTAAACGTCCTCTAACGGTTTTGCTTGCGCTGCCCGCTAGTTTAATTAAATTTTGTTCTGAGTGAGCGTGGCAAATCGCAATAGCGAGTGCATCAGCTGCATCGGCCTGTGGCGTACCGGGTAGTTTTAAAATATTTTTTACCATGTGTTGCACTTGTGTTTTATCTGCGCCACCGTTGCCTACTACTGCTTGCTTAATTTGCCTAGCTGAGTATTCAAATACAGGTAAGTCGGCCATTGCCGCCCCAACAATCGCAGCGCCTCTAGCTTGGCCTAGTTTTAAAGCTGAATCGGGGTTGTGCGCCATAAATACTTTTTCAATGGCAAAGGTTTCTGGCGAAAACTGCTCAATAAGCTGTGTAATGCCTTGGTAGATCATTTTAAGCCTAACCGGAAAAGGATGATCGGCTAACTTAATACAGCCACTGCCTAAGTATGTAAATTTAGAACCTTGATGGGCAACAACACCATATCCGGTCAAACGTGAACCAGGATCGATCCCTAAAATGATGGCCAAACAGCGCTCCATTGTTATTATTTTTAAATTACGCTAATAATGCCAGAGCACTGTATAAATTACCAGTACAAAGAAAAACAAAAATGCCCACGTACTAGGTGGGCATTTACAGAGCATGTTAGTTTAAGCTTACCCTAGGGCACGCACTAATCCTTGGGTGTTTTGTTTAAGTGTTCGGGCAATCATTAAATAACCTAAACCTGCCACAAATACGCCGCCAGCTACCGGACCTATAATCCATATACGTGGGTGTAACTTACCTGCTAAATCAAACATTTGTTGCTGCACAATTAAAAGCGCTATGTCGCTAAAAAGTGCGGCCACTAAACCAGCTAAACCGCCTAGTAATAAAAACTCATACAAGGTCGCGTTTTTAATTAATCGGCTTTTAGCGCCAAGCGTTCGCAGTATGACAATTTCTTGCATACGCTCACCTAAACTAGCTTGAACTTGCGATATAAGTACAAGCGCGCCACACAGCACTACAATTGCAAGTACAAAACCAATGGCGAGTGATACTTGCGAAATAGTTGTTTGTATTTGCTTAACAAAGTTATCAATATCAATGGCTGTAATAGTAGGGTAAGTACGTAATAACTGGCTAAAGTCACGCTTTTGATCCGGGTTTATACGCACCGACGAAATATACGTTGCCGGAAAATCTGCAAGTACATCTGGGCTTAAAATAATAAAAAAGTTAGGTTTAAGCGTGGCCCAATTTACTTTGCGCACACTGGTGATTTTAGCGTCGAACGACTGCGAACCAATTAAAAATGTAAGCGTATCGCCTATCTCAACATCTAAACGCTCAAGCATCGACTCCTCTACTGAAGCCTCAGCCATCGCATTTTCACCAAACCACGTGCCTTGTGTTACTTCATTTTGATCAGGCACATCTTTAAGCCATGTAAGATTTAGCTCACGACCAATACCTGCACGTGCTTCTTCGTCTTTTTTCTCGTTGTCTTGCAGCGATACAGAACGTGCTACCAACTCGCCGTTTACCGCATTTACACGTCCACGAATAGTCGGATAAAACTCTGATACCTGAATATCTTTTTGAGCTAAATATTCATTAATTGGCTCAAGCTCATTTTGCGTAATATTAACTAAAAACGCATTAGGCGCGTCGTTTGGTAGTTGCGACTGCCAATCAGATATCATGTCGTTTTTAAGTACCACTAAAAACAGCAGTAATTTAATCGCTAACGAAAAACTAATTAACTGTACCGCATTCACATTTGCACGCTTTTGAATAGATGCAATTGCAAGCGACCAACTATTACCTGGCTTTAATCCTAGTTTTCGACCACCACCAAATATTAATTTAGATACTAAAAACAGCACACCAATTAGCGCAAGTGTTGATATAAACAAAATAAGCGTTATTTTTATGTTGTTGCTAAATAACCACATTAATAAAAACACGGTTAGCGCACTCATACCTAAATGCACACGACTTACTGCCAACTTGTCACCTAAGTTACGGCGCAGTACTCTAAGCGGCGGAATATCAAATAAATCAAATAATGGTTTAATAGAAAACATAACAGCACAAATTACGCCAGTGCTTATAGCCACCAGCCAAGGTTTAAAGCCACCTAAGGGTAACTCTGTGCCCATACTTTTTGATAAGTAACTTGTTGCTATTTCTTGCAAGCCATAACCAATTAACAGCCCTATACTTACCGCCATTGCACATACAAGCAATAAATGCAGCATGTATATTTTGCGGATCATTGAGCGGCTACCGCCTAGCGTTTTCATCATCGCTACTGGGTCGTATTGGCGTTCACAATAACGTTTTGCTGAAACAGCTATAGCCACTGCAGCCAAAATAATACCTAATAGGCCGGCAAGTAATAAAAAGCTCTCTGCGCGGTTTAAACTGTTTGAAATGGGTGATTGGCGGTCTTTAACACCATACCATTGTTGGTTTTCTTTCATTTGTGGTTTAAGCCACTCGTAAAAGCTATTTATGTCGGCCTCACTACCTGCATAAAGTTGGCGGTAATAAACACGACTACCCGGCTGCACGACTTCAGTTTTTGCCACATCGTCAATATTAATAAGCACACGACGGCTGCTTGAAAATACATTAAATGGCGCGTCTGGCTCCTCTACAATAACTTTTGAAACATTAAATAATGCAGCGCCAAGCTCTACTTGCGCGCCAATATCAATATTTAAACTGTAAAATACCGACTCACTTAGCCACACATTACCCGTCGTTGGTCCGCTATTAGCAACTTTAGTTTCACCGGTTAGGGTATCTTTAACTTTTAACTGCCCTTTTAGCGGGTACGCATTAGATGCCGCTTTTACTGAGCTAAACTGCATTTCATCATCGGCAAACAACATAGTGTCGAAATACACCATTTGCGCTGTTTTTAAATTTTGGCTCTGTGCTTGAGTAATAAAAGCGGTGTCCAGAACATGATCGCTTGCAAGTACACGGTCTGCTGCAATAAAAGCACTGCTTTTTTGCGCAATACTTTGCCCTATTCGCTCAGTAACCATCGACAATGTAAGCACGGTTAACACAGCAAGAGCGATAGCTGCGCTTATAACCGTGAGCTCACCACGGCGAAATTCTCGCGAAAATAATTTAAGCGCTAACTCAACCCACATCGGCAACGTCCTCTACTTGGCTTTTTACCAGTAAACCCGCTTCTATTTGAATAATGTGCTCACATTTTTGTGCAAGCCCTTCATCGTGAGTCACCAAAATAAGGGTAGTGCCGTGTTGCGTGTTTAAATCAAATAATAAGGATTCAATCATTTTACCGTTTTTGCTGTCTAAATTAGCCGAAGGCTCATCAGCAAATAGTATTTTAGGTGTACCAATAAATGCTCGCGCAATAGCAACACGTTGTTGCTCACCGCCAGAAAGTTGCGACGGGTAATGATCAATTCGATGGCTCAAGCCTACTTTTTCAAGCAAAGCAATTGCTTGCTCTTTCGCATCACTTTCGCCAGCAAGCTCTGCTGGTAGCATAACGTTTTCAAGTGCCGTTAAGCTTTGTACTAACATAAACGATTGAAACACAAATCCAATTTTAGCCGCGCGCAGTGCAGCACGCTCTTCTTCATCTAAATTGTGTAATGGCTCACCATCTAAAAACACCTCTCCGCTGCTTGCGGTATCCAGCCCTGCTAATAAACTGAGTAACGTTGATTTACCAGAGCCCGACGTGCCAACAATAGCAACAGACTCGCCATGCTTGACATTAAAGCTGATGTCGCTGAGGATGGGCAGCTCACCTTCAAAGGTAGAGACTACTTTAGACAAACCATTAACCTGAATTATATTTAATTGAGAAAGCGCTGACATATGACTCATTCAATCCTTCGTTTAGTATTCATTTTATTTTTAGTTATCAAACCGCTGATCGCAGCAGCCGACAACACGATTTTAATACTCGGTGACAGTTTAAGCGCAGCCTACGGACTTCAACAAGAAGAAGGCTGGGTAAAATTGTTACAAGATAAATACGATGACGAACAAGCCGACATTGAACTTATCAACGCCAGTATTAGTGGCGAAACATCTGGTGGAGCCCTACGCCGTTTAGATGCATTGCTTGAGCAATACGAGCCCACTCATGTACTTATTGAGCTAGGTGCTAATGACGGTTTACGTGGTTTCCCAGTAAAAAAAATGCAAACTAACTTAACGTCTCTTATTCAAAAAAGCCAAGCAGCTAATGCGATGACCGCCTTAATGGAGATTTACATTCCCCCTAATTACGGCCCGCGTTACAGTAAAATGTTTACTGACACTTTTTCGCGCGTTAGCGAAGAGACAAGTGCGCATTTAATGAACTTTTTTATGCTAAACATTGCCAGCCAAGCTGAGCTAATGCAAAACGATAGTTTACACCCTAACAAAAAAGCTCAGCCAATAATACGAGATGAGATGTATGACTCGATCAAAAAGTGGTTAAATAAAGACTAGCCAATTAGTACATCGCAAGATGTGCTATTTTAGCGTTCTTGCGCAATAAACATCCAAACAAACAATCGCTTATTGATTTTTAAAAAAATACACGTACTATTGCATACAAATCGGTATGTGGCGCAGCTTGGTAGCGCACTGTCATGGGGTGGCAGGGGTCGAGAGTTCGAATCTCTCCATACCGACCAATTAATCCCTCTTTATTTCAACTTGTTACAAATTAAATTATCTTCTTTATCGCACTATTAAATTATTAGCAGGACTAAATTGAACTCAGGTGCATATTTTGAAACTCAGATAGGTTTTGCTTTAGTTCAGCTTTTGCCTATTTTCCCGATAGCACTGCTTTTATTTATATTATTTAAATTTTCTGACGTTACTCAATATATTTCAGAGATTTTAAAAATAAGTAGCAACAAATTTCTTTTGGGTTTTGGTTTTTTATCTTGCGTTTTGGTATCGGATAGTATCTTTGGTTACTTTAAAGTTTCACATTTACGCCAAATCATTGATGAGAAAAAGTATCAGATGGTAGTTGGATGCGTGAAACATTACAATTCTGAGACTTCACCAACAAACTACCGTACGGAAACGTTCGTAATCGAAAATACAAAATTCCAATTTAGCAATTACACTCAAAGTTTATATTTTACTGGCGATGATCATACCGATAACTTCATCACTGAAGGCCAGTGTATGGAAATCAGTTATGTCAGAGACGGTCAGAAAAATTACATTTTTAAAATCGTCCCGTTAACGAGGCGTGACTAATGTCCGCAATTGGGACTAAGCAGCGGGTTGACCTGACCCGATAAAGTAGACATTGAGTAGCTAGTTGATTTAACTCGTACCATCTAAGTAATATGATAAAAGAAGTTTTTTAGTTTTTATATAAAAACAATCTTCGCTTCTAATAATACTCTTAATTAGCAATAACTTACCCTTTTACTATTAATAGAAAAGACTAAAATAAGAACCCTACCACGTTAAGGTAAAAAATGACCTCTGATAAAGCTGTTACATTCACTTGGCCATTATAAGCAAATATACCTTCATTGAAAAAATTAAATAAGCTATTGAATAATATTGGTTTTATTTATTAAATTGCAAGCAGCTGCTATATGTAATATCATTGATTACAAGTGTAATCTGTGTTTTTATTTACAGATTTATTAAATGATTAAGGGAACATAGTTTATGGGAAAAAATATATTTTTTTGTCTTTTTGTAGGGTTGTATGGAGTAAAAGCTGTTGCACAACAACACAACTTTGCTGAATTAATGCAGTGCCATAACTCTTCAGAAGCTCCTGGCATGGTTGTTAGATTAGAACAGTCAGGTAAACATATTTATAGTGGTGCGGTTGGTTTGGCAAATATTGATACTGAGAGGCCTCTCAATGTAGATGACATATTTCAAATAGGTTCTGTCACGAAAACATTTACTGCTGCAGCGATCTTGAAACTATCGGAAGAAAAAAGCTATCATTACAAGATACATTAGAGCAATTTATTCCTGATATTAACCCTGAGTTTAGGTATTTAACGATTGATAGAATTTTAAGCCATACTTCTGGCCTGCCAGATTACTTAGGGGAACCTTCAGTAAGTAAAATTTATGATAAGTATGCTTCTATTGACTTAGTTATACAAAGTATAAGTAAACAACCTCTTAACTCTGAGTCTGGTAAAAAATATAGTTATTCAAATTTGGGTTACGTCTTTCTGGGAAAAGTCATTGAAGTTGCTTCTGATACTCCATATGACCAGTTCATGTCAAACACATTTTTTAAACCTCTGAAAATGGATAATACTTTTGTTATTACTAAAGGAACATCTGCTGGGAAAGTAAACGGCTACACTACTAGTCGTAATGAGCCTAAAAAGTATATTAACCCTGAAGATTCAACTGAAAGGCAATGGAATGTTGATCGTAGTTGGATCTATTCTGCGGGCGCTATTGCTTCTACACTTGCTGATATGCACCTTTGGCAAAATGCATTAAAGTCAGGGCATGTAATTTCAAAAGAAAACTATAAACTAATGACCACCAAGGCATTATTAAATAATAATTCGCATGTGGATTATGGATACGGCTTAGATATATACAAAATAAGTGGATTAGATAGCTTTAGCCACCAAGGTCAGGTTCCCGGATTTTTTGCTTGGCATGTCTATTTCCCAAATGAAGATTTAACCGCTACAGCTTTAACCAACATCGACACAAAACACCCAGGCCCTGCTCTATTAGACATGATAGCGCTACAACTAAACTTATCTCCTAAGCAAGTAAATAGTCAAAAAGCAAAGGCCCTAGCAGCATCTTTAGTTGGAAGTTATCGTTCTTCCGATTCGAAAATTTTAAATATTTCGTTCGAAAACGGTACACTTTATTCCCAATATGAAGGTGAGAATAAACTAAAAATCATACCCCGGGAAAACAACTCGTACTCTTATGAGTGTACTGAAAATTACTTTCAGCTTAGAAAAAATAATGGAAAACATGAAATCGTCCCAGTTTATTTATATCAAGGTGAGCAAGATGCACTTGTAAAATTAGAATTATAAAAAATAGGCTAAGGTTATCAACGGCTGCCCTTGGCACTAAGCGGTCGGGGAACTAGTCCTGAAAGTTCTAAACCTTATTGTCTCAGTTTCATATTTTGCTGTTTAATTTTAATCTAAGTGCCCTGTCACATTATGCTATCCAATACCTTTTATGTTCTTAAACTAAGACTGGTATAAAGTACAGCAGCCTGTTGAGTTGGTTTTTCGCCCGTTTCTTTGGTTTTTTAACTGCTTTTTAACCGCAGTGTCTGTAGCTGCTTTTTCTGCCTCCCTTAATTTCATCGTTTAATGAATTAACTTTTGACCACTACAGCACTTTGCAAACCTCCTTAGCAGGTAAAAGGTGGAGTTTGAAGTCATACCCACAACCACTCGTACCACAACTATGAATTAACTCTAATGCACTCGTTTTAGATTTTTTATAAACAGTTTTACCCGCAGATACTAGTCCTACTTTGCAAATAGGTTGTGTGGAAATGAGATTGTTCTTTTTCGATAAATATTGTTGCTTATTGGGTACGGAAAAGGTTAAACCTTCAAAATTAGGTAATGGTTTAGCTGTGATTTTTTTAATAAATCCTCTTTATCACTCCCAATCTCATTGAAGGTAAGATTAACTTCGATTTCAACCGTCGGAGATTCTTTGAAGATTTCAATTAAAGATTTACGATCCATTAGGGCAATTTCATTTAGTGGGATGGTTGATTCATTTGCTGAAAGACAGCCTGAAGCTAGTACTGAGAGCACTGCTAATTTATAAAGACGCACTTCTGTATTCCTTTGCATGATTTGTAAATGAGATTTAAATTATCGAGATTTAAGGCAGCCATTTAGAAAACTAAGTGTCTTAAGGGTTATTTTTTTAATGGTATCAAAGCATATAACCATTAAGAGGTGAGGTAAATGAGTTTTACTATCATTAACTAAATTAGACAGCCTCATTAATTAAGCAAACCTATGCACTAAATTTACTTTCTTGGGTTGAGCGTTGGTAATCTCCATTTCTAACGGAGGCCGCAGAGCTATATGAAATTAATTTTAAATCTTATATAACTTTATTTAATTGCTTCACTTGGTGATCAAAAATATCATTCATCTTTGACATAGTCTCAGTTGCGAGTTCAAAGTACTGATTACTATCTATCGCAACTTTAGCTGCACCAACTAATTCTGACGTCATCACTTCTATTAATTTATTCATACTTTCAGTCGCTTTTTTCACTAGATTAGTATGGGTATGGTGCTCTTCTGGTAGGTGTGATAATCGTTGTAAAGTATCAATAGTGGTTTTTGCCATTGTTTGAATTAAAAAATTTAACCTGATTTTATCAACACTTGAACAGCATTGTTGAACAGCAACGCTCACTCCAATGGCTCGTGACTGGCCTATATTTTCTGTCGTTAATATTAACTCGCGCCAAACATACCCTATATTATTTATTTTTGGTAAAAAATCGGCCGTTAAATGCGAGCTTTCAGCGGTATCCTCTAATAAATAGGCTAAGTTTTTAATCATCATCGTATGTTGTTCAAAACTATTACTGACCGATGATTTATTGTTAAAACTAAGAAGTCTACCCCAATGATCAGTAAAGGCTGCCCAACGCTCATTTTTAGCAACAGGTGAAAGCATTAAAGAGTTAATTTCTTGAGAAATTAATTTTTTAATACCAGTCAATTTAGCCTCTGCGTTAGTATCGCCATTTAACCAAGCAGCAGTGAGTCCTCGGTGTTGTTGAGCGAAAATAATTATCCTTTTGATCTGACAAATATGTACGAGTCCGTCTTTTTGTATTTTTTTATTGTTGCTTATTTTCATTTTTTTATCAAAAAAATAATAAGGATACAAAAAGTAGCTGTAGTTAAGGTTATCCATTGCATATTACACTCCTTAATAAGAACGACTATTGCCTTTGGGTTAATTTACGTAAATGATTTGCAACTAATTGAGATTGGACCGCTATATCTGAATTAGCTTGTGCACCAAGAACAACTTGCGCAATATGTTCAGAAATCTCATGGGTTGCAGCTGCCTGCTCGGTTGACACATTACTCACTATTTCCATTTGATGCTTAACCTGCTCAGTTGCTTTTTCGATATCGTTAAATGAAATATCGACCTCATTAACTTTTTGAAGGCAAACATCAGTTTGTATAACGACCTCACTCATCGTGCTAACAATCTCACTGCTTTCTTTCAATACATCATCAATATTGGCCACAATACTGTCCGTAGAATTATGTGTACGTTTAGCTAAAGCTCGAACTTCTTCTGCAACAACAGCAAAACCTAAACCAAACTCTCCTGCTCGAGCCGCTTCAATTGAAGCATTAAGTGCTAGTAGATTTATTTGTTGAGAAATTTGTTGTATCGATTCAGTGATCTTTTCAACATTTATAACTAATTCATTCAACGAAACCATACGCTGCTGGGTTATTTTGGCCCTTTTATTTACGTTGGTTACCGCATTACTTAGTGACACTAAAGTGTCTCTACCCTGATTAGCTATTTCTGAAGCTAAACATGAAGAGTGATGTGTTTTAGATATTTCGTTATTGATCTCGCTTAGTGAATGGCTCATTTGTGTCACTGCTGATGCTGTTGAATTTATAGCGTCGGATTGAAGCAAAACATTATTTTTTACTTCCGATGAAATTTCAATAACCTGAATCGCGGAATACTCAACCTCTTTATTTTTTTCATTATGATGGGTAATAACTCGACCTAACTCACGATATTTTACTAGTAACTCCTCAATAAATTCTGAGTTTGCCAAACTGTTAAAATGAATATCGCGGTGATCGAAATTTTTAGTATTAATGTGTTCAATAACACTCTTTATTTGTTTTAATTGTGAACTTGCAATACAAGCAATGCCCGATAGAAGATATAAAAGAACGACAAAAACAAAGATTAACTTCACTATTGGAAAATAAAATAAACTTACAAAAAAGCCAAAGAAGATAGTTAATGTTATCCAAAAATAAATTTTTAATCCTAAATTTTTTATTAATAAAGTTATAGGTAAAAATATTATCAAAGTAGTGCAGTCCAATTAAGAATGCGGATGATTTTTAATTGCAAGATACGAACCAATATTTAATGACCTGATTTTAAACAGTATTTTATTTTTTAATTTATAAGTAATTAACTATTATGATGATAACGAAAAATAATGCTCTCTTTTGGTGCATTTACTTCTATATTTTATTAATTCCCTTTAAAAGAAATATTCTTACTTTTTAAACGGTATGACAGACATGCTTTAGTACCCTTGTGGGCTAAGTAAAAACCGAGCAAATCGATAATAAATCTATGTTATTAAATATTTATATCAGAGTTCACATTGGTTATTTTATGAAAGGAATTTTTTGATAGTTTAACTTTAAGATAAGATGACAAGCTAAGCATTTATTTTATAAAAACTAAGTTATAAAAGCGCCTAAAGGCGCATCTATAATATTTAAAAGGTACTACTTTAGTGCTTACGACCTACACCATTGCGTACCATGTCTTGCCCGGTTTGGAATACGTCTTCTGTAATACCGCGCGCTAAAAGTAATTTTTGTTGGTCGTCAAACACGGCTACAAAACGACTACTATCACTATTGTTTGTTGCCATACCAACGCCCGAAACACCCTTAAGGCCAAGACCGCCGTTTTCTACATTTAATAAAAAGCTTTCTAATTCGGCTAGACTAGAAATTACATCATTTTCTTTATTCATTTTAATACTCTTTTAGTAAGGCTTTTAAATCATTATGGTGGCTATTTTATAGAGAAGAGCCAAAAACTTAAACCCTTGGCTCAGGTTAGTCACTAAATCGACTTTATAGCTAACTCTAAATTGCTTAGCGCACAACCAAACTCTTTTGCATTGATGCGATGATACTGTGTGTCACTCGTTGCTGTGAGGCTAATTATAAACTCGTCTTGTTGGGCTACCGCACTTTGCTCTTGGCTTAGGCACATAGCTTGAGTTAGTGAGCGCAGTTTTGAATTTGTTAAAATTGCACCAAAACGCTGCACAGGCAGTGGAGGTATTTTTATAGCCGGTAACGCTTGGCTTATAGTGCGATCACTTAGAGTAAACGTGTTATTGGTAATATCAATTACACTGCCTGTAGGCCAGTAGGAGTAGCTATAACTTTTACTATTTGGCTGTACCTTACCTTGGTTAGCTAAATGCACTACACCACTTTTGCCTATTACGGTTATTAAACTATCTTCTGGTGATTTAATAACAACCAAAGCCGTATTTTCATCAATACCAAAACCATGTTGAATCTCTGTTTTAATATTTTTGACTTCGTTTTTATTTAGCGCTGCTGCAAGCCTAAATGTACGGTTTTGCTCGCTAAATTGAGTATCTAGTACACCAAAGTTAAAACTGCCCAGCCCACCAGCATTAGTGTTATTTTCACTTTTACGAAGTGCCTCAAGGCTTGTCGTATTTGTAAGCATGCCCGTCACTTTACTTTGGATTGCTGCGCCCGCTCCTTCACCTACAATTACTGGGCGAGTTTGCAATGCTTGCGTCCACGGGTATGGGTTATTGTTTTGATCAAATAATACCTTATGAGTTAATGCTGCATTACCGCTATTAAACATCACACCGGTACTATTTTTAATAAGTGATACAAGTGCATTAGTGCCATTTTTACATAAAGCGTATTCGGCCTTTGTGCGATCGGGATAAATCACTTCACGGTTATACACATTCATTAATGTATTTCTGAGCGCTGGTAATTTATCGCACGAGTTACTCGTAATCGCTTTAGCAAGCGCTGGCGTTAGTGCTAACCATTGAGTGTTTATATTTGATTGTGCCAAAAGACTTTGCGCTACATCTGCCGACTCATAAGGGTCGCGGCTCGATGCCGTAATAGCAAGCATTGTAGGTTTTGCGTTATTAACTTTTAAACTGCCCGACACAAATTGTAAAATATTATTAGTCGCGCTCTCGTTATTGAGTTCAGTGTTTACTTGTTCTTTTAAACGCTCGCCATCATTATCTAATTGATGTGTTTCTAACATATCAAACAAAAAATCGAACTCTTGATCTGTCAAACGACTTAGCTCTTCGTTATTTATATCACGCCATAGCCAAAGCAATTCAGCTTTAGTCATTGGTGAAGTACTTTTAGGATGTAATGCGGTCAACGAGTTAAACGTTTCCAACTTAGTTACGCTGTTATTATTGGGCCAGCGTGAGTTAATTTGATTAATTTTAGCGCTTGTGATTGTAAATAAACGATGCTTTTTACCTAGAACTTTCGTGTTATTTTTACAACTTTTTAAATTCGAACTAGAGCATACCGAAAATGTGCTACCGGCTAAAACCAACGTTTGGCTTTGCTCTTTACAAGCTAAGTTTGTTGAAAATACAACCATTAAAAATATGGCAAAAGATTGTGTTAATTGCAGTTTTTGGCAAAACAAAAATACGTATTTCATAATATAAACTCTAAGGCCTGCTGACCTTTCAGGATTAAAATTTGTTCTATCTAGGGGCGGTTTAATCGCAGTACGATATTTTTAGCCTCGTAGGATAAGTACTTAGCCTGAACTCTGGATAATAAATCTATCTCGAGCAGCTATTTTCAGCACTAACTGCGTTGAATTTACTGAAAGTTTCTGGCTAGAGAAAATAAATTAAAATATCATCATGATTCAATATGTTAGTAAATATCTTAACCAGATTTTAGGTTAATTTATATAGTAATGGTTAGTAGATTGAGCCGTTCAGTTAAATCTAAAACATTAACTCAATAAAGTAGTCGTCAATTACTACCGGAATTAAAAGACTTGTTTTTCATTATTTTTAGCAGCTATAAATTTTGTTCCGTGTTTATTTATATGAGCCTCATAATTTTTAACTGTAATAGGTTGTGCAAAATAAAAACCTTGGAACTCTTTACAACCCATTTCCGCCATAATAGCAACTTGTTCTTGCGTTTCAACACCTTCGGCAACGCATTTTATATCTAATTCTTCGCACATAACGAGTATCGCTTTCACTAAACTCTTTTGACGTGAAGAATGAGTAATTTGACTGATAAGAGAACGGTCGAGTTTGAGCTTATTTATAGGATAATGGGCAAGACGAGCAATATTTGAGTATCCGACCCCAAAATCGTCAACTGATATTATAAAACCCCACGATTGCAATGTTTGCATTAGCTTTAATGAATGGCCTTGATTTGCTTCAAGTGAGGTCTCAGTAAGCTCTAACTCTATTTGCTGCGGCTTTACGTTAAAATCAGCTAAAGATTTTACTAGTTTTGAAATAAAGTCAGGCTGGCTGAAATCAATTAAAGATATATTTATTGCTATAGGCACACTTGGCATATCTACTGTAGACCACTGAGCAATTTGAGCACACACTTTTTGAATAATCAAATCAGTTAACCTACTGATCATTCTGTACTCTTCTGCAATAGGTATAAATACAACTGGTGATACGTTGCCAAGTATTGAACTATGCCACCTCGTGAGTGCTTCGAGCCCTATACACTCTCCTTTAGCATTCACTTTTGGTTGGTAATGCACCGATAAATCACCTTGTTGAAGCGCTTCATCGAGCAACATTGATATTTCGTATTTTTCTATAAACGCTTGTGATTGTTCTTCACTATAGCTGCAAATAGGAGAATTACTGTTTGCTAATTTAAGTGCTTCGCAGGCATTTGTTAACACTTCAGCACTACTTTTCCCATGATTTGGGTAGCGCGCAAAACCAAATAAAAAAGTTTGCTGACACTTATTTCCAAGTACATTATATGCTTCGTCTAACGTGTTTTTTATATTTACCAAAAGTTTATCTTTTAGTTCGTTTGCCGAATGTGTTCCAACAATAAAAGCCAGTTTCCCCACTCCTACATGCGCACACAACAAAGGACCTTCTGGCATCTTTTTTAAACGCTTAAATGCACTAATTAGCAAAGCTTGTGAATCAATTTTAGTAAACTTTAAATTTAAATACTCACTATTAGCCGTTTGTGTAACCACAATATAAAAGCCTTTGTGATATTTAATGGTTAATCTGTTGCACTGTGTTTCAAACCATCCTCTATTTGGTAGCTTTGTTTGTGGATCTCTAAAGCGTAAGCGCTTGTTTTCTTGCTCCATTATAGTTAAGTTTTGTTTGATTAACTGTTCTTGAGTACAATCATAAAAATCATAAACACGATAATTAGCACTCATTACGTGCTGGTAGTTAGTCCGAAAAAAACTGTTTTTGTGTTTAACAATTTGATCTTGAGCATCAAGCTCATCAACATCAAGCGAAGGTAATAAATTGAATAGTTTAACGCCATGTTCTTTTAAATGTTTTTTAATATCAAACATATCAATAGCATGTTGATTAAAATCTGTAATCACAAAATTTTCATCTACAATAATCTTCGCTTTGTTTGATTCAGTAAAAAGAGCCCTATAAAGATCGTTTTTATCTTTGAGGTAAGTATTAGCGCTCTTCATACTTTTATTTAAGCGTTTTGCCGCAACAATAGTGCGAGCAAAAGCAAGTGGAATACAAACATTTAAAGATAAAAATATAAGGCTTGTAATATACAGCTTTTCATCAGAAAGTTTAGTTGAGACACCAGATAAAGAAGATAGATTTATGTCGTTAACTATAATATAAAAAGGAATTATATTTAACACAGCATAAAAAATGGCCGTTCTGCACCCTATTAACATTAGTGCGATTAAAGGGCACGAAAACATATATATCGAGCCAATTTTTGCCAGCTCTAAATCGGTCACGAATAAGTTAATACACAGACTTGCTGCAACTATAGAGAGCAGCAGTGCATGCGCACAAAATATATAATACCTTTTGCTTGCTGCTAATAATAAGGTCGTTATAAAAAAGAAACTAACGCTTAGTCCTACAAAGTATAAAATATTAAATTCAGCAGCTTGTTTAGATTTATGAAGCGATATAGCTAGGCATAATAAAATACCGGTTGCAAAAATAATACGTAAAGCACTCACACGCCAATTAGGTATTTGCCCTGTTGGTAAATGATGGTCTTCAAGCAAAAAAATCGACTGAAAAAGTGCATGGTAATCAATAATGAGACTCAGGTAGCGTTAATTAAACATTGATACTAAATAAAAGCAATAAAATACGACTAATTACAATTTAAGTACTACTTTAAGATTAATTTAAATAGGCTATTCATGTAACAGTTAGCTTTCGAGTGTTTTTACAGCTGTCTTCTTTGAGCTCAAAGCCACTGCATCCTAAAAATTCACCATGCTTAGATTTGCGTTTCCGCATTTCACGCCCACATTTTTCACAAATTGGATGCTGTGTTTTACATTCTATATTTACACATTGTGAATACGTGCTTTTATCAACCGATGGGCTACTACAACTTTTACACACTCGTAGTTTAGTTTCGCAAATTTGCGTGTTAGTACAGCTATAATAATTACCATACTGACCCGTTTTTGGCACGATTAATCCGTCGCTGCATGTATTACACTCTCTTTGCTTTAGTTGCGACTTGTTAAACAATGTTGAAGCGATCTGAATAGGATAATCGTCATTTACTAGTTCTTTTACAAACGCTGAGCATGCATAAGGGTCTGCAATTAAGTACGCTTTATGTTTAGCACGTGTAATGCCTACATAAAGCAAACGCCTTTCCTCTGAGTGAGTGAATTCATCTTGCTCTGGTAATAACGACTCCACCAGCACGCTATTTTGATTATCGCTAGGAAAGCCTAATTTACCTTGTTCAAAACCAATAATAATACAGTAATCGGCTTCAAGCCCTTTAGCACTATGTAATGTCCAAAAATAAAGAGAGTTTGTATGCTTTTTATCTTTTAAATGCTGCTGTACGCTATTTAACATGTATCGATATCGACTAAGTATGGCAATGCTCGCTGATGCATCGTTTTTTTGAATCGTGCTTATGCTCTGCTGCACTTTTATTTCTATCGATTTAGTACCTTGGTATAAATCGTCTAATAAAATAACGTGTGGTGTGGTTACTTGTGTATGTGTGCTGATCAGCTTTTTATATTGCTCAGGGTTTTGCATTACAAAACGCCCTGCTACATCGCTAATACTGTTGTTATATCTAAATGTTTTTTGCAACATAGTAAGTGAGTGGCCACCCACCAGCTCATTAAAACGCGTTGTAAACGCTAACTTACCACCCGAAAAACGATAAATTGCCTGCCAATCATCACCTACGGCAGTAAAACGTACACTTTTGCCCTTGTTAATAAGTGTGTTTAAAAAGGCCATACGCGCATCTGATATATCTTGAAACTCATCAACTAAAATATGGCTCCAAGGCACACTAAATTCACCTTTTTTTACAGCCTTTGTTGCATGAATAATCATATCGTCAAAATCAATGGCGTTTTGCGTATGTAGCTCTTGCATATAAGCATTATGTATAGCTATAAGCATTGCGGCATAACGTTGATGGTTTTTGAGTCCACTTTGTTTTATACGTTGTTTTATTTGCGTATTAGTGAGCTGCTCAGCTCTTATGGCTTGCAAGCACTTTAAGTATTTTTCAACCCCTTGTTGTAGCAGCCCTGAGTTATTTAACGTGCTAAATACTTCATCGTCATTTAAAGGTACAAGCGCCACACTATGTTGCTTTAAAAGTTTACTTAAGCGCCGCTCTAACTTGCCTTCGAACCAATTGTAGTGAAAAGTCTCAAGTAAAATAGTGTTATTATTTTTATGCAGTTTTCGCTTAAAAGCTATTTGCTCGTTATAGCGTTTTTTATTTATATCGGCGCGTGCATTACCCTCTCTATCAATGTCAAAGTGCTCTAGATAAATATTGTATTTTGATAAGTGAAAATTGGGATTATATTGTGCGTTTAGGGTTATGTCTTCTGCTGAAACCTCTAGCTTATTTTTGTAGTGAGGCTCGTACTCATGCTCAACTGATTGTAAATATAACCAGTTTGAAATAAGTAGCTCTTGATAACTTTTAACTTTAAGCCCTGCAAGGCTTCTATATTCGTTATCTCTTAGGTAGCGCTCATACTCAGCACTGCTTTTAAAACTAAAAATATCGACTGGTTCGTGAAGTAAATCAACAACGTTTTTCAAAAATGTAGAGTCGGTCTGCATTTGCTTATAAAGCCATGCGGTTAACCATGTTTTTTGCTGTATTTCATCGGTTGCAAATGTAGAAAGCTTCGTTGATTTTTTCGCGTCTTGTAATAGCCTCAATCCTAGTGCATGAAACGTTAAAATGGCAGGTGGTTTAATACTTAAATTGGCGTGTGCTGCACGTTTAATAAAGCGCTATTTTAATTCCTGTGCAGCCGTTTTATTGTAAGCAAGTACCAATACCTGCTCTGGCAGTGCTATTCCACGTGCGATTAAATCAAGCGATTTGGCAACCATAACTGAGGTTTTTCCTGTGCCGGCTGCTGCAAGTACTAGATTTTTATCGTTATCGCGTATAACCGCTAAACGCTGCTCTGTAGTGAGCGGGTTAGACTCAACATTATTATAAAAGTTATCTCTTAGGGTAAGCTGCTTTTGTTCATATTTATGGCGTAATTGCGCTACAGCGTCTGCTGTTTTTGGTGTACTACTTAAAATACTTAAAAATTTTACGCTAATAGGCGATAAATGCTGTTGCCACACGGTTTGATTATGTGCGTAATTTTTACTTAAAGAAAAAACAGCTTTATTTAAGATTTCAATGGAACTGTCGCGTAAAAATTCATCAAGGGCATAACGCTTTAAAAGTGCTTTCGCATTGTTCACTTTTTGTTCTAACGTATTTGAGAAATATTTATTTAACGCTTTATTAAGCACATCTGCTTCGGCTTTTTTTAAAAAACTAACGCATGTGTTATTAGGATCACATAAATAAATTTTTGCGCTAAACAAGCTATTTTGCAGCACAGAAAAGTTACTGAAATCACTTAATAAAAATTGCTGTTTAGTCATATCTCTAAAGTGGACAACAAGCACGTCTTGCTCAATACTTACCCACTTAATACGGGTAAAAAAACGACCTAACCAACTTGGTGTGGCAACATACTGCACCATAATACTCAATACAAAAGCAGACTATAAACTAATTGTAACATACTCTTTTATAATAAATTTACTCACAATACTGGCCGTTATTTTACTAAAAATAAAACAACACTGCCTACCAAGATCTTTTATTTAAAATTTATTTTACAGTTGTTAACAATTTTAAACATCTAAAAGTACTTTCTTGTGTAACAATACGCTCACAAATAAAGGAGCTAACATGTTTAAAAAAGCTTTTCCCTCGTGGGCATCATATTAATGCTGTGTGCTTGCACATCAGAAACAGCATCAGATCTAATTAAAACGAAAGGTATTTGGGCGGGTTTTGAGCTTGTGTCTGACGGAAGTCGTACTCGTATTAATGCAGAGCTAAATGCAGGTGATATGAATGGGTCTAACATCGTATTAAGCGATAGCGACACATTACAAGTAATCGTGCGAGGCACAGCTGTTGAACTTAGTAAAGATACAGATTTTTTAGATGTAGATTACCAAGCCTACATCAACATAACTGATGATAACGAGCCGTTTGATATATTGTTTAACCGTGATGATGAAATAAGCACACGCTCAACTGTTGAACTTCCTCATAACTTTATTATTTTAACACCAAGTAGTGAGCAAAACTTTAGCATAACAAACACAATAACAGTACAACTTGATGGTATAGATACCAATAGCGCCAGCACAATTGAGTTAAGCAGTCGTTGCACCACAAATAACAACTCTACATTAATACAATCTACGTCTTCATCTGTTACATCGTCGAGTTATTCATTTAATCTAAATAATTTGATAATGTTTAATGATACGCAAATAGATAAAAGTAAGGCATGCAATTTAACTATTTTGGTTGAGCGGGTTCGCTCTGGTGCTATTTCAGGGGAGTTTGCTAGTCAAAGTTATATTCAAGCTAAACAACAGCGCACAATAAATAATATGACTTTAACGTTTTAATTTGCGCGCCAATTTACTCAGCGTTAAGCTACGCCTTTATTAAGTAATTTTACCAATTGTAATTGTCTGCTTTTTTATATGGGCTAATAACAATTGATATAAAGGTTTATTATGACTAACAGCACATACCCTATTGGCACACCTGGAAAAAAATGGAATAACAACGATAAAGCCCAGTGGTTAGCACGCCAAAACATTAAACGCAGTTACCAAAATGAAGTAGTAACGCTAATTAATGATCTTAAAAGCACCTTAGATATAGAGCAATACGGCGAGCTTAATTACGCCGCTGGCACTTACCCATTATATATATTAAAAACGCCTAACTTTAATGCTAATAAACCAACAGTTTTAATCACCGGAGGTGTGCATGGCTACGAAACCAGTGGCGTACATGGCGCACTTAGGTTTGCTAAAACATCGGCTATGCAACACTCAAAGCAGTTTAATATTATTGTTGCGCCCTGCATTAGCCCTTGGGGATATGAGACTATAAACCGCTGGAACCCTGATGCTATTGATCCTAACCGCTCATTTTACGAAGGCAGCCCAGCACAAGAGTCAGCAGCTATTATGACGTATGTAAAATCACTCGATATAGACTTAGTTGCTCATATTGATTTACACGAAACAACCGACAGCGATAACAGTGAATTTAGACCCGCACTTGCTGCCCGTGAAGGCACTACAAACACTAATTGGAACATACCTGATGGGTTTTATTTAGTGGCCGATACCAATAAGCCTGAGCCTGAATTTCAAAAAGTAATTATCGAAGATGTGGAAAAGGTCACGCACATTGCCCCGAGCGATGAAAACAACCAGCTAATAGGCGTCCCTCAAGAGCAATTTGGCGTTATTAACTATGCGGCACGTGAGTTAGGTTTGTGTATGGGCTTTACTGACGCGCCTTATGTAACCACTACCGAAGTGTACCCAGATAGCCCAACAGCCACCGATGAAGAATGTATTTTGGCACAAGTGGCCGTTATAACAAGCGCACTCAAATATATAAATGCAAACACGTAATAAAAACTACAGATAAAATACCCAAGAAGAATATCGACTTGGGCATGTTGTTTATGAAATTTTATCAATCTTAGTTTTTATAAAACTGGCTATCTTTAGTTATGGTTATACTGGCGTCTTCTTGCGCCGTTACTACAAATTGTAACTTGCTAACTTTGCGCTCAATATCGTAACCATCGGCAGTTACAGTAACGGGGACTCTTTTCATCACACCTGGCTGTATAAGTGTAGAACTTGGACTTGAGAGTGTTGCTTCTGGCAAGCCCTCTATGGCAATACTGTAATGCAGTGCTTGCTGCGTTTTATTAATAATAGTAAGTGTATAAGGGTTTTCTACCAGGCCCTCGTAGTTCACTCTATAAAGCGCATTTCTATCTCGTAGTACTGAGGCTTCTATTGGTGTGCGTTGTAGCATCCATGCAAACATAGAAATTATTAACAAAGCCGTTAATGCGCCGTATCCTATTAGTTTTAATCTAAATGGATTGGTTTTTTTACCCTCCATTTGTTTTTCACTCGCGTATTTAATTAAGCCTTTTTGATAACCAAATTTCTCCATGGTATCGTCGCAAGCATCAATACATAAGCCACAGTTTATACATTCATATTGTAAGCCATTTCGAATGTCTATTCCTGCAGGGCATACCTCTACACATAAGTTACAGTCTACACAGTCACCTAGGTTAAGCTCTTTTGGATCGGCTTTGCGTTTACGTGGTCCTCGGCTTTCACCGCGCTTGCTATCATAGGTAACAAGCAACGTATCTTTATCAAACATAACAGCCTGAAAACGAGAATACGGGCAAGCAATAGTGCACATTTTTTCGCGTAAAAACCCTGCATTACCGTAGGTGCAAAAGCGAATAAAAACACCCAAAAGCTCGTAATACCTGACCATTCAAACGTAAGCATTTCCATATACAAACTTTTTGCCGGAATAAAATACGCCATAAACGAGGTGGCGGTTAAAATCGAAATAACAATCCATGCACTGTGCTTAGTAATTTTTTTGCGCCAAGTGCTCAGCGTCCACTGTGATTTATCTAATTTAATACGCTGATTTCGAGTGCCTTCTAAGCGTTGCTCTACCCACGAAAACATGAGCATCCATATTGTTTGCGGGCACGTATATCCACACCAAACCCGACCAAGCCAGTTAGTTACAAAAAATAATGCAAAAGCCCCCACCATAAATAGCAGGGCTAAAATCATAAAATCTTGAGGAAGGAGTGTTAGACCAAAAATAGTAAAAGTTTGCGTTGCCACATCAAGCAGCACAGCTTGTTGACCGTTATATTGGATCCACGGTATTGCAATAAAAGTTAGCATTAGCAGCCAACCTAAATTACGGCGTATGCGCTGAAAAAATCCTTTTTGCTCGCGGATATAAATTGGCCCTTCGGTGTTATAGGGCTTAATGATCATGTCTTCTTCTTTAATATCAAACTTCATAGTACTTGCTTCATAATGACGGGTATTAAGCAAGTATTAGCAACTTTCAGACCAAGCTGAAACTTTAATTACTTAATTGATATTAAAGAAATTATTTTAAAAAACAAAAACCAACCTCGCGATATAAAGCGTAATTCGCGATATATCACGAATTTTTAGCAATCCCTAACTTTCGCATTTTTGAACGTAGTGTACTCTCAGGTAAACCCAATTTAACTGCCGCTCCTTTATCACCCGATATTTGCCAGTGCGATAACGCAAGAACAGAAGTTATATGCTGCTTTTGTGCTTCATCGAGCGTAAGTGAAGGATTAATAACTACTTCACCACCCGCTTGCAAAGGCTGACTTAGCTGAAGTACCGCTTGATTAGATAAAATAGCTTCGCGTTCAAGTACATTTTGCAGCTCTCTAATATTGCCTGGCCAATCGTAAGCTTGCAGCTGCGTAATTGCTTTTTTACTTAGCCCTTTTAAGTTTTTCCCGAGCCGCTTATTTAGCTGCGCAATTAAATTAGCGCATAAATAAGGAATATCTTCTTTTCGATCTTTAAGGGCGGGTACTTTTATAGGAAATACATTAAGCCGATAATACAAATCAATTCTAAACGTGCCTTTTTGTACCATTTCCCACAGGTCGCGATTAGTCGCTGCAATCACTCTAATATTTACTTTTAGCGTATTGCTGCCACCCACACGTTCAAACTCTTGTTCTTGCAGAACTCTTAGTAGTTTACTTTGCGCCTCAAGTGGCAGCTCTGCTATTTCATCTAAAAACAAGGTGCCCTTATCAGCAAGTTCAAAACGCCCTTTACGGCGTTCATTTGCACCTGTAAACGCGCCTTTTTCATGGCCAAACAATTCCGATTCTAGCAAACTTGGGGTAAATGCGGCGCAATTTACTTTTATAAAGGCTTGTTCGCTACGCTTGCTTAGCCTATACAAATTACGAGCTACTAACTCTTTACCCGTGCCATTTTCGCCAAGTATAAGCACTGTGCTGTCGGTTTCACTCACCAGTTTTATTTGATCTAACATGGTTTGAAATATATGACTTTGTCCAACTAGCCCTGAGTCTTGCCAATCTTCGTTAAGTTCTGCAATTAAGTAGTTGTTTTCATCTTTTAGCTGCTCACTTAAATGCTTTACTTGCTCAAGTGCCTCTTGCAGTGCATTTTGTGTTTGCTGTTGCAGTGATATGTCGCGAAATACAGCTACAGCACCAATTAACTCATCATTTTGATAAACCGGTGTTGAGGTGTATTGAACTGCAAATGAGCTACCGTCTTTGCGCCAAAAACTTCATTTTTAACTTCACGACGTTTTCCGTCAAACATGGTGCAGTAAATTTGGCATTCATCAGCGGGATAAGGTGTGCCATCAGCATGAGTATGGTGATGATATTGGTGTATTTTTTTACCTAATAGTTCCTCAGCGCACCAACCTGTCATGCGCTCAGCGGCAGGATTAACAAACACCGCATTACCCGACAGGTCAAAACCGTATATACCCTCACCGACTGCGTTTAGCAATAATTTAGGATCGTTTAAAAATTGTTTTATCATAAATACACCTCGCGAAATATCGCGAGTATTATGGCAATTTTATACGCTAAGTGCACTCATTACTTAAAGCGCACTTACGCGTAAATTAAAAAGCTATAAATAGTGCTTAAATAACGTTTTTACATCTATTTTTGCACCTAGCCTTGCGGCTATTAAGTAAAGTCCTGCAAGTTTTCGGTGAATAAATAGCGCATCAACGGGCGGTGTATGCCATTGCTGAGATTGCCCACTAAGAGCAAGCCCTGCATTTTTAATTTTGAGCGCGAGTTCGCTATTTTTAAAATCAAATTCCCCTTCTGCTCTTAGTGGCTCGCACGCCATTAAAAATAAATCAATGACGTTGTTTTTATACTCATCAACTAAGTCATTTTTAAAATAACCTATGTGTGATGCCGCTTTAAGTACACCTTCTCGGTTGTTTTCACTACCCGCTTTAAATAAGGCTAAGTACGCTAAGCTAAGCTCGGTTGATATTTCTCGCGTTGCACCAAAATCAAATAAAACAATTTTTTGTGTATCAAGCTGATAATGAAAGTTGGCAAAGTTAGGGTCGGTTTGAATTAATTTAAATTCAAACATTTCTTTAAAAAATAAATCAATGAGCTGCTCTGCAACAAAGCTTTTTTGACTATCAGGTAGCTCTGTAATGCTCTCAATGGGCTCTGCTTTTATATATTCCATAGTTAGCACGTGTTGTGTGCTGTGCTCTGGATATACGTTAGGCACTTTAAAGTGGGGATTACTTGCTAGTGCATTTTTATAACGTATTAAGTACTGAGCCTCCCGTTTATAATCAGCCTCGGCTAATAGCTGCGCTTTAGCCTCACTAATAAGTGGTTTAATATTAAGATCTTTTGGCAATAATCGAGAAATCGTTAATAAAGAAATAACGTTATCGACATCACTTACTACACTTTTTGCAATACCAGGGTATTGAATTTTAACAGCAAGCTGATCGCCATTTTCTTTATAAGCTAAATGAACTTGCCCTATAGAAGCCGCTGCAAAAGGTCTTAGCTCAATGTGAGAAAAACGCGCTAGCCACTCATCCCCCCATTGCTCTTTTAACACTTCAACAAGCTGCTTATGAGGCATTGGGTTCGCGTCTGAGCGCAGTAAAGCAAGTAACTGAGCTAATTCAGGACTAAGTAGATCACCGGCATCCATTGAAAGCAATTGCCCCAGTTTCATTGCTGCACCACGTAAATGTGATAGCTGTGTGGCTAATTTTTCAATATTTTTAGGTTGTAGTAGTAAGCTTTTATTATCCCAACCTTTACCTGTTAGCGCACTCTTAGCACCATCAACTAACATGTTGGTAGCAACACCTGTTGCAAGTGAGCCTAATTTTGCAAATCGAGAAAGCCGAGAAGTGGGAACAGTGCGAGGAGCCGCCATAATATTAAAACCTAATTAGCCTGAAAGTCAGGCTAATCAATACGTATATTGTAAGTAGGTCGATCTACTTATAGACGAGGTACTAGCTTAATTGCGCCTTCAACCACCTTCATATCAAGTGGAAGTTTACTAAGTAGCATCATTTTAGGGTCATCCATGTTTAGAGTATAAACTGGGTTAACCGCTAAAAAAGCATTAATAACATCCATTGCTTGGCTATCAAGTGCACCTAAATTACCTTTAAAACCACCGGCATCTACACTCGAATCAAGTAATTTAATATTACGTAAAAACACCGCTTTTTTCTCACTGTCGTAAAATGGGCTTCCTTCAATTTGTAGCTTTAAAAGCACTGGGTATTTAAGTGCGAATGCATTAATTTCAGCGCTTGAATCAGCACCAAGCACAACAACATCGCGGTTATCAGGTCCAATGTTGACACTTAAGTCGTTTACATCAAACTGAACGGGTAAACCCATTAAGCTTACTTTTTCACTTAACTTTGGTAATTGCTTACCCAGTACAGATTCAACCTCAGAGTTAGTAAATGAATATACTGATATGCCTTGCGTGGTATTACAGGCAGTTAAAAATAACGCTGCAATAATAACTAAAATTCTCATGAGAACCCTTTTGTTTATGAATTAGTGATACATAAAAAAGCCGCTATTAAAGCGGCTTAGTAAAATAGTAACCAGCACATATTATGCTGGTTTTATTAAGCTGCAAGTGTCGCTTTAAGTCGCGTTAGTGTGTCAGGTTCAACTGAACCGTCACTGAGCGCTAATAACTGTTTTAAATAATAGTTTAAATCAGCATGATCGCCACGATGTTTGTCATCTAGCATGGCTACTTGTTCTGCCATTCTAAGTGACTTATCGATTGAACTTACGTTCGCTAGTATTTCCATGCGCGTAATAAGCTGCTCAGTATTTAATGCTGTTTTAAGCGGTGCTTGATACTGACTTGGTAATGCTTCATTGTTCTCAAGTGCAGTAATTAATGCATCTAAATTAGCTTGCTCTGATTTACTTGTTAGCAATGCAAGTTTATCGTCAATAGCAGCTAGTAGCTTAGTAACCTTTGGCGCTAACGATCTAAATTGCGTATACCCTTTCACTTTTGTTTCGAGGTCGTGCAACTGCGCTCTTTGATTAACATCACTCAATGCTGCTTCAAGTTCAGCAAGTTCTGCAACTGCTTGCTTATCTGACTCGTTTTGCTCGAGTTTTTGCTGCTCAAACTCACTGCTACGCTTGGTAAATGTTTCATCGTTAAACTGACGAAACTTTTGCCATAACGCATTTTCAGCTTTTAAACCTGCAAAACCGATAGCTTGCCATTGTTGTTGCATTTGCTTCAACTCTTGGCATGCAGCGGCTAAATCATCGCTTTGTGATAATTGCTGCGCTTTTTCTACTAGTTCGTTTTTAAGTGTGGCATTAGTTTTATGAAATGCATTTAACAAAGCCAGTACTTGTTGTTGCTCATTTTTATAACGATCGTTTAGTGTACGGTATGTTTTAGGGTCAACTTTACCCACACTGCGCCACGCTTTATTTAAACGATTGTATTGGCTTTCATATTGCTTCCAATCAAAGTCATCCTCAGCAGTTGGCTGTAAATGGAGCGCATGCATGTCGTTAATAATACTTTCACGTTGTGCTTTTGATGCTTCTCGTTGTACTTCTTGCTCTGCGAAGTAACTACGGCAAGGCGCAAATAACAGCTCGATTTGTTCATCAAACTGCACGCCTTGTTGCTTTTCTTCATCTGTATCTAAACGACCTAACTCATTCCAACGTTTACGTAGCGCTTTTACTTGCTCTGCGCGTTGTTGTGGGTCGGTGCATTCTTCACTTACTAATGCACTTACTTCTTCTAATAAGGCTTCACGCTTTGGTGCTGCTGCGTATTTTTGCCAATCTTTAGCATCAGCAAGTTGCGCTTCAAGTTCCGCTTTTATGTTTACAAGCGGCTGTTGATATTGCTCAGTAAGTGTATTAAATAACTCTTCAAAGCCTTTAAACACACCAAAAGCAACGTTAAAACGACCTTCTTCAATTAGGCGTTTAACATCACGCGCTTTGCGCTTTGCTTGGCTTTGGTTTTTTCAAGTGGCTTAACTAGCTCATTCATTGGTGCTAAAAATTGCTTTTTATGCGCATTTAACTGTGTTTTAAACGTACTTTGTAGTGCGCCATCTAAAATATTTAAATGATTACGCGCTGCTTTAAAGCCATTATTAAATTCAGTTAAAGTTGCATCGTATTGCGTCAAATCTTCTGCTGGCGTAATTTCGCATAGCGCTGCAAAAGCGAGTTTGTACTCTTTAATAGCCGTTGTTAACTCAGGTAACTTAGCAACTTGAGTAAATAGTTTTTCTAACTTGCTTACAGCGAGTTTTGATTGTGCATTATTAGCAAGTTCTGTTTCGCTAATAGCTTGCTTAGCTTGCGCTACTTTTGCATCAAGCCAATCTTGTTGAATTTGCTCTGGCGTTTCAAGACCAAGCTGTAAGGCATTTTCAATTTCTTCACCCAAAGCTTCAAGTGTTGCAAGTGCTAATAATTGACGCTGTTGTTGCGCTAATTGCTGCTGCTCTTTGTCATGTACCGCTTTTAGCTGTTCAATGTGTGCATATAACTTGGTGGTGATAGAAGTATATTTTTCGTCAAGCAGCTTAACGCGCTCATCACTTAACCATTTAAGCTCAAGTGCTTGCCACTGAGCGATTAAATCGCTCGCTTGTGGATTAACAATACCAAAATCTGTTTTTTCACGTAAAGCATTTAACTTAGCTAAAATAACACGTGTTGCATTTTCAACTTCAAGTGGCATTTCAATTGCTAAACGTTCATTTTCAATATGCGTTTCAAGTGCTGCTTTTGCACCACCCTTTGCATGCTTTACTAATGATTTAATTAATTGATGAGTAATAACAAGTTCAACTAATTGAGTTTGTAGCTCTTCGCTACCTTCTTTAAATGCTTTTTCTACTAGTTTTGGATTTGCTAAACGTTTCAGTAATTTAACGCGTACTTGCAGCTCTTTTTCTGCAAACGCTAACTTTTCAAGTGTTTTAACGGGTGCAAAACGCTCTATGTATTCGTTTTTAATTTTTGCTGTTAGCGTACTTTCGCTATTTAAAACAGCATTAGATATTTGTAGCTCGGCTATATCTTTTAATGCTTGATCTTGTTTATACGCTTTCCACCAAAGTGGTAAGTCGTTCACTTTTTGGAGCGCTTTACGGCGTATTTCAGCGGAGCTATCTTCAAGTGCTAACGTGTTTAATATGGTTGCATCACGTTCAATGTCTAATTTTTCGATAGCATCAAGACGTACTTGTTGCTTAGGGTGTTTCCATTTTGGTGTAAAAAGGTGCTTAAAGATCATGTTCACTAAACCTAGCTATTTCGTTGTCTGATTTAAATTCTTTTTGTAGTTGAGCTTTTGTCTTTTGGATCATCTCACCATTAGCACCAATCGTAAATTGCTCGTTTGATTGAGCCACTTTTGCTTGATACAACATAACCAACTGCACTGTTTGTTGCTTTTGCTCATCTGATAAAACGGTACCGTCTGGCCATTTACCAGTAGAGGCACCGTATTGTAAGCGTTCGAATAATTCGGGAGTAATATTTTGTACAAGATTGTCGATGTTCATGTCATTTTTTCTTTTTTAGAGTCACTAAAACAATACGGTTTATAAGATACCAAATACACCCTACGCCAATTGCGGCGGTGTAAGCGTACCACTGCAGTGTTTCTTCTTGCGGTTGTAGAAAGTACAAACAGAAAAAACCACCTAAAAATAAAATAAGCGCCAAAAAGGAGTGATTTATAAACATCTGCTTTTTTTAATTCGCTGTTCGCGCTGAAGTTGTAAAACTTGCTCGTCGTTTAGCTCTGCAATGTTGCTTTCGCAATGCGGACATTGCTTATGTTTATCTGAAATTGATTTTGCACATTTTGGGCAACGAATAATCGCCATACTTCTCTCCATACTACGCATAAAAAAAGCGCCTTTCGGCGCCTTTATTGTACGTGTTTTATTTCTCGTTGTCTTTTTTGAATTCAAACCAATAACTAATTTAGGGGCGATAATTTTCCAAGTTGCCCACTAAGTTTAATTACTCTGCGTCTTTTGACTGCTTTTCTAAGCGTTTTTCCCAGAATGTGGCGTTTTTTATACCCAATTTAACTGGATCAAATATGACTTTTCCGCCTTTTTTCTTTTGTTCTTCATAATCGCTCAAACATAGCAAAGCAGGCTTAGCGACAAAGAAAATGGCTAAAATACCGAGTATGTTAATCCAAGCCATTAAGCCAACGCCAATATCACCAATAGTCCAAATATAACCTGAATTATTTACCATGCCGTATGCAACCATAAACATAATTACAAACTTCACAAGAACAAGCGGAATACTGCCCTTAAAATAACGATTTAAGTAAGCAATATTAGTCTCTGCAATAAAGTAATAAGCAAGTATTGTGGTAAAGGCAAAGAAGAATAATGCAATACCGACAAATGCTTGTCCAAAGCTGCCAAATACACTAAATAGAGCCATTTGAGTAAAGGCTGCTGATCCCACTTCAGTGGCTGCATCAACATTTTGTACAATAAATTGCCCTGCTGGTAGCTCACCCACAATATTGTATTGCTGCGTTATTAAAATCATTAATGCAGTTGCAGTACATACAAAGAGGGTATCAACATAAACAGAAAAAGCTTGTACTAAACCCTGTTGAGCCGGGTGATCAACTTCTGCTGCAGCTGCTGCATGAGGCCCAGTACCTTGGCCAGCTTCATTAGAATATATACCACGTTTAACGCCCCAACCAATAGCGGCACCAAAACCTGCCTGCGCAGTAAATGCATCACTAATAATTAAATAAAATATATCGCCCACTTTATCTAAATTTAAAAATACCACGATTAATGCCAGTACTATGTAACCAAGCGCCATAAATGGCACTACAATTTGCGTAAAGTTCGCAATACGTTTTATACCACCGAAAATAATAAATGCCAAAACAATAAGAATAATTGCTAAAGCGACTAATTTAAAGCTGCCTACATCACCAAAGCTAGTAGAAACAATGTTGCCATTGCTAAACACTTGGGTAAACGCATTACCTACCGCATTTGCTTGTACGCCAGGCAGAAAGACACCACATGCTATAATTGCCGAAACAGCGAATAAAATAGCTAGCCATTTTTGTCCTAAACAACGGTCAAAATAATACGCTGGGCCACCACGGTATTGCCCGTCTTCTTCTGTTTTATAAATTTGACCTAAAGTAGATTCTGCATATGCGGTACTTGCGCCTAGAAAAGCAACAACCCACATCCAGAAAATAGCGCCTGGTCCGCCAAAACCAATAGCCGCTGCAACGCCAGCGATATTACCGACGCCTACTCGTCCAGACAACGAGACTGCAAGGGCTTGAAAAGATGAGATACCTTTATCAGACGTGTTAGGACTAAATAATAACTTACACATTTCTTTAAAATGTCTAACTTGAGCAAATCGAGTTAATACTGAATAAAACAAGCCTGCGCCTAGGCATAAATAAATGAGTGCATTACTCCAAACAACATCATTAACAGCGCTTACAATAGCTTCCATGGATATCCTCTATAGTTATATTTATTATTTTTAGTTACGAGACTCTGCTTTAGCTACTACGCAACATAAGCTTTACGAAATAAGGTTTTGCCTCTCCCGTCCCGACTCATGATTTAATTAATCTTAACTTAAGTAACCTAACTTTGTTAACACTTAATTTTCAAAATATCTAATTACGTAGCTATTGCAAGGCACTACATCAGCAGTATTTAAAGGAAAGTAGATTGATTTGTACCGATACGGTGATGATACGCAGCGAAGAAACGTTAAAAACGTTTTGGAATGAAGTTGCTATATGATTATTATTTTTTGTAAAAGGGGTTTTACTAAAAACAAAAAGGGCATCAAAACTATTGATACCCTTCAAATAAATGTTTTATCTTAAATTATCAACAACATTAACAATTGCCGCTAACGTATCTTGACCAAATTGATACGAACGACGGTCTGACCAGCCATAGTCTGGATCAGGTAAATCGTTATTATCTTTAAATGGCATTTCAATTGTGTACGTTAATGCTTTAAATTCTTCAGCGGTTGCTGCTGAACCTACCGTTAGGTTAGCTTGGCCTGGCTCATCTTTTGGATAGCCATGCTCATCTTGAAACTCTGGAGTAATCGTTAAAAGCGCGGCTTTAAAGCTATCTTCAAGGCCTTTTAGGCGTGCATCGTAACTTGGAATACCTTCACTGCCTGCCACAAAGTTATACGGAATCGCTTCATCGCCGTGTATGTCTAGGTGCATATCTAAGCCAGCTTCGCGCATTTTATTTAGCACTAGGTAAACCTCAGGGCTATTTTCCATGCTTGGTGTTTGCCATTCACGGTTTAAGTTAACGCCTTTAGCATTAGTACGAAGATGTCCGCGTGCGCTACCGTCTGGATTCATATTTGGCACAACGTAAAATACTGCTTTTGATAGAAGCGCAGCTGCATGTGGGTCTTCGTCATCAAGAAGTTTGTGCAATAGACCTTCTACATACCACTGCGCCATTGTTTCACCTGGATGTTGGCGTGCTGTGATCCAGATGTTTTTCTTGTCTTCACTTGGTTCACCAATTTTAAGCACACTCATATCACGGCCATCGAGTGTTTCACCAAGCGTTATTAATTGGCAAGCGCCTTGGCTTTGTGCCCAAGATAATAAATCTAAATGGCGGTCGTAACTATATGGTGCAAAGTAAGCAAAATACACACTGCCGCACTCTGGTTCAATTTCAAAGCTTAATGTGCCATTTTCATAGCTTGATGGTACACGGAACCATGTTTGGCGGTCATATGATGCAACGGCTTGATACCCTTCCCAACCATCGGGGTAAGCTGATTTATCAAGCTCATTAATATTTAACTTATGCAATTGGTAAGGCGTTGTTTCAAGACGAAAGTGAAACCACTGATAAAATTCAGACTGGTGATCTTTATTAATTTCTAATTGAATATTTAAAGGATCGGTGGCTTCAATAACTTTGATATTACCACTGTCGAAATTGCTGCTGATTTTCATGAAAAAACCTTTAGGTTGAATAAGTTTATCTGCTTTTACTCTGCAGAACTAACACTACAGGTATTAAATACACGTAGTAAAATATTGCAATACTAATAAAAACTGAGCATTGCTAACATTTGAATAATTAAAGCCTATCACAAGGCATACGCTTTAAAAATAATACACGACCAAAAAAGCCAGCAACATGCTGGCTTTTACATCACTGCAAACAAATTAGCGAGGTAAGCTTGGGAATGACACTTCGGCCATATCGCGCATACAACGAACTACTTGGCAGCTGTAACCAAACTCATTGTCGTACCATACATATAAAACAATACGGTTATCTTCAACAATTGTTGCTTGTGAATCAACAACACCTGCGTAACGGCTACCGACTAAATCGGTAGATACAATTTCCGTTGATGCAGTGTAATCAATTTGATCACGTAAGTCTGAATGAAGTGCTGTGTCGCGTAAAAATGCGTTTAGCTCTTCAACAGAAGTACTTGTTGATAAATTAAGGTTTAAAATAGCTAACGATACGTTAGGCGTAGGTACGCGGATAGCATTACCTGTTAACTTACCTTCAAGCTCTGGTAATGCTTTTGAAACCGCTTTTGCAGCTCCCGTTTCAGTAATTACCATGTTAAGTGCTGCGGCGCGGCCTCGGCGCTCTGCTTTGTGGTAGTTATCAATAAGGTTTTGATCGTTCGTGTACGAGTGTACAGTTTCAACATGGCCATTATTAATACCAAACTTATCGTTTAATGCTTTAAGCGTTGGTGTAATTGCATTGGTTGTACAGCTTGCTGCACAAACAATTTTATCTTCAGGTAAAATATCTTTGTTATTCACACCATATACGATGTTTTTGATATTACCTTTTGCTGGTGCTGTTAATAATACTTTTGCAGCGCCCTGACACTCTAGGTGTTGGCCAAGGCCCGCTTCGTCTTTCCAAATACCGGTGTTATCAACGATTAATGCATTGTCGATACCGTATTGGGTGTAATCAATTTCGCTAGGAGAGTTAGCGTAAATAACTTGAATGTAGCTACCGTTAGCTTTAATTGCATTACGTTCTTTATCAATCGTGATTGAGCCATTGAATGGACCGTGAATTGAATCGCGACGCAATAAGCTTGCACGTTTTTCAAGATCACCATCTTTACCACCACGCACAACAATAGCGCGCAAACGTAAATCTGAATATGGACCTGATTTTTCAATTAATAAACGCGCGAGTAAACGACCAATACGACCAAAACCATACAACACAACATCGCGTGGTTCTTTCGCTGGTAAATCAGCTATTTCTGCAAGTTCGTCTTTAACAAACTCTTCGACTGAACGACCATTTGCGGCTTCAGTGAATAAATAACTATATGCAAGCTTACCAATATCAATACGTGCAGAGTTTAATTCCATTTTGCTGATAGCTTCTAAAAATGGGAAGCTTTCGCGCAAACGTAATTTAGTGCCTTCAAACTGAGCAACGGTTTTGTGAGATTTGATAATATCGATAGTACTGGCATTTACGAGAGGACGGCCATATACCGCAATTTCAATACCACGATTACGGTAAAGCTTACCAATGATTGGTTGCATACTTTCTGCGTAATCTTGGCGCTCTTGCCAACTATTTGTGTATTCTAACTCGTGAGATGAGGTCATTTTATTTACCTAAGTTAAACATTTTGAACGGATAGCCCAAATGGGCACTGCCATTCTAATTTAATCTGACGTTATTCTCTACTGTTAGGAGTTAAATGATTGAGCTAGAATAGGAGGGTATATATTCATTTGGGGTTAAGGGATGTTTCTAAAAGCAAGTGTTTTACTAGGGTTGGTAGCCCTAACTGGGTGTGGAGATCAGTTGACACTCTCAAAGGTATGCAAAGAAACACCAGGGTTTTGTGCCGATCTAAATAAAGATAGCCACTGTAAGGAGCCTCGCGCAGAGGTTATTATAAAACGCTACACAGAATATAAAGACCCGACAGATGAAAATAAATACCAATTACTTAAAGGATTTGAAGATTACAATCAATGCATAACATTGGCTGCAAAAATCGAGCACGTAAAACTCAAAGAAAAAACAACCTCTCGTATTGATGGACAACTAACTAGTATTAAAGAAATAACACGCTTATACCGAGATACTAAAAATACTAACCACCCAGGTTTACTTTATTACCATTGGTCGCGCAATAATAATCAAAGTGCACTAACTAAACTTCTTTCGCTAGAAAACGAAACGAGTGTGACACAAAGTGCTGAAATGCAATTTTTCTTAGCGTCGTATTACATTAAATTCGATGATGAAAAAACCATTGATTTACTCTACAAAACATTAGAGTTAAATAAAAAAGACACCGTACCTAACCCCGAAGTCCTTACCTCATTAATTAGCCTGTTTTATAAACATGATAAATTTAAGCATGCATATATATTTTCTAAAGTGGCCCAAATGTTCGGTATTGAAAATATTGAACTGCTGCCAATAGAACATCAACTAATTAGTAGCGGTAAAAGCTTAGACAGCTTAGATATACTTGCAGAGCAAACATATTTGCAAATACAAAACGGTGAGTTTGTATCACCTAGAGAGTTTTAATTTATTAGTATAAAAATAAGCTAACTTTTTAGTTAGCTTATTCATGTAAAATAAAAAGGCAGCTTACGCTGCCTTTTTTTATTTTGCTTTACTTGTGCCCACTTCTACGCGGGTTTTAAGCTTTTGACCTGGTCGAAAGGTCACCACACGACGCGCCGAAATAGGAATATCTTCGCCTGTTTTCGGGTTGCGGCCTGGTCTTTCTTTTTTGTCTCGAAGATCAAAGTTACCAAATCCAGAGAGCTTAACCTGCTCGCCTTTTTCTAGCGCTGAGCGGATTTCTTCAAAAAACGCTTCAACTAAATCTTTGGCATCTTTTTTATTGATCCCGAGCTTTTCAAATAGGTGTTCAGCTATGTCGGCTTTAGTAAGCGCCATATCTAGTCCCTCAACGATGCATTAAACTGTTCGGCCAATTCGGCCACCACGTTATCAACTACTAGATTGATATCTTTCTCTTCGAGTGTTCTATCAACCGCTTGCAGTGTTAGAGCAATCGCCAAACTCTTATAATTTGGCTCAATACCTTTGCCCTTATACACATCGAATAAGTTTAGGTCAACCAATTGATTTCCGCCAACTTTTTCGATCACGCTTAAAATGTCACCCGATTTAACGCTGTCTGCCACTAAAATCGCGATGTCGCGGCGATTTGAAGGGAATTTAGACACCCCTTCTGCTTGCGGTAAATTTCTTTTCTCTATTGCTGACATTTCAATTTCAAAAACAAAAGTTGCGTTGTTGATATCTAACAACTTTTGAGCTTGTGGATGTAAAGCGCCAAAAAAGCCAACCTTTTTACCATCAACATATATTACTGCTGATTGACCAGGGTGAAGCCCATCTGACTGCTCTGCTTTAATTTCAAAACGAGTAACGTCATTGGTAATTGCAAGTAAGGCTTCAACATCACCTTTTAGGTCATAAAAATCAACATTACGTTTCTCTTCAACCCAATGTTCACCATTTACAAGACCAGTAATAACACCACCAATAACCGGTACTTGGTAAACACCGTTTTCTGCACTTTCGTCGCTTATAAATTTAAGACCATGTTCGAATAAACGAATACGAGGTTGTTGGCGATTTTGGTTATACGCTACAGACGCTAATAAACCCGGCATTAAACTTACGCGCATTGCCGACATTTCAATTGAAATAGGGTGCGGTAATACCATTGCTTTACATTCTGGATGCAAAATAGCTTGTGCCTTAGGGTCTACAAAACTGTATGTAATTGCTTCTTGGTAACCACGAGTCACTAACGTATTGCGGAACTTGCTAAGCGCAATCGTTGCTTCGTTATGTGTCGTCATTTTAAGTTTTGCTGTAGGCGCAACATTAGGAATGCTGTTGTAACCGTAAACACGTGCTACTTCTTCAATTAAGTCTTCTTCAATGCGAATATCAAAACGGTAGCTTGGTACATCAGCACTCCAGCTATCATTTTCTACTTTTACATCAAGTCCTAAACGCGTAAGAATATCGGTTACTTTAGCATCTTCAATATGATGGCCAATAACACGGTCTAAACGTGCACGACGAAGGCGTACTTCAGTCACTTTTGGTAGTTTGTCAGCTGCGACAGCTTCGACAACAGGACCTGCTTGACCGCCTACTATTTCAAGAAGAAGTGCTGTCGCACGTTCCATTGCATCGTGTTGCAGAGCAAAATCAACACCGCGTTCATAACGGTGTGAAGCATCAGTGTGCAAACCGTAGCTACGTGCTTGGCCTGCAATTGCAACAGGATTAAAAAATGCACTTTCGAGTAAAATATCAGATGTTTTATCTGTAACGCCTGATTGCTCACCACCAAAAACACCCGCAATTGCAAGTGCTTTGTTATGATCGGCTATCACAAGTGTTGTGTCGTTTAATTTAGCGGTATTACCATCTAATAAAACAAGTTCTTCACCTGCATTTGCACTACGAACTTTAATACCACCTTCAATCGCATTTAAATCAAACGCGTGCATTGGATGACCAAGCTCAAGTAATACATAGTTAGTCACATCAACTACTGGATCAATTGAACGTACACCACTACGACGTAGCTTTTCAACCATCCAAAGTGGTGTTTCTGCATCAAGGTTAATGCCTTTGATCACACGGCCAAGGTAACGAGGACATGCATCTTCGTTAACTAGCTCAATTGATACTTTGTCATCAATTGTTGGCGTAACCGCAGGAATATCTAATACACTTACGTCAATGCTGTTTAAAACACCTACTTCACGTGCTAGACCTTTTATACCTAAGCAGTCACCACGGTTTGGCGTTAAATCAACATCTATAATGTTGTCATCAAGACCTAGGTAGTCACGTAAATCAGTCCCTACTGGTGCATCGCTTGGCAATTCCATAATGCCGTCGCCTTCTTCGCTAATACCTAGCTCAACAAAAGCACATAGCATTCCGTTTGAAGGTTGACCGCGTAGTTTAGCTTTTTTAATTTTAAAGTCACCAGGAAGTACAGCGCCCACAGTTGCAACAGCAACTTTAATACCTAAACGACAATTTGCTGCACCACATACGATATCAAGTAGCTCATCGCCACCTACGTTAATTTTGGTAACACGTAGTTTATCTGCATCAGGGTGTTGCCCACATTCAACAACTTCACCCACAACTACGCCATTAAATTTGGCCGCAGCAGGCTCAACGCCATCAACTTCTAGACCAGCCATTGAAAGCTGTTCCGAAAGAGCTTGCGTATCAATAGCAGGATTTACCCACTCTCTTAACCACTTTTCACTAAATTTCATTTTATTGTTTCACTCTTAACGGAACTGGTTCAGGAATTTTAAGTCATTTTCGAAAAATGCACGTAAATCGTTTACGCCATAGCGCAACATAGTTAAACGCTCTACACCCATACCAAAAGCAAAGCCGGTGTATTTTTCTGGGTCAATGCCCACAGACTTAAGTACATTTGGATGTACCATGCCGCAGCCTAGTACTTCTAACCACTTACCGTCTTTACCCATAACATCTACTTCAGCTGAAGGTTCTGTAAATGGGAAGAATGAAGGACGGAAACGAATTTCCATATCTTCTTCAAAAAAGTTACGTAAAAAATCATGCAAAATACCTTTTAGCTCAGTAAAGCTAACATCGGTATCAACCATTAAACCTTCAACCTGATGAAACATAGGTGTATGTGTTTGATCGTAATCGTTACGGTATACACGTCCAGGTGAAATGATGCGCAGTGGTGGCTGCTCAGTTTCCATAGTACGAATTTGCACGCCACTTGTCTGTGTACGTAGTACTAATTTAGGATTGAAATAAAAGGTATCATGATCAGCACGTGCTGGATGGTGCTCTGGAATATTTAGCGCATCAAAGTTATGAAAATCGTCTTCGATTTCTGGACCAGATTTAACTTCAAAACCTAACTCACCGAAAAAGCTTTCTATGCGCTCAATAGTGCGCGTAACTGGGTGTAAACCGCCAGTAGGCATAGCACGCCCAGGTAGAGTTACATCTATAGTTTCAGCAGCTAGCTTTTCTTCAAGTGCTTTACTTGCTAGCAATTCACGCTTTTCGTTGATAGCAGCTTGTACATCTTGTTTAGCTTGGTTTATAACTTGGCCTGCTTCTTTACGTTCTTCAGGTGCTATTTTGCCTAGCGTTTTAAGCAAGCTTGTGATTTCGCCTTTTTTGCCAAGGTAATTAACCCTGATTTCTTCTAACTGCGCGATTTCACTGGCACTGGCTACCGCCTCAAGTGCTTGCGCTAATATGTTTTCTAAGTTCATTCGATACCTGATCTTTCACAGAAGGTGATTGCTGTTAAGTAATAGCTTATGATAACTGAAAGCAGGGTCTAGATTCTAGACCTACTACAGCTTTAACGTTGATTTTATAAAAGGAATTGTTAATTTTCTCTGTGCAGCCATTGACGCATGATCTAATTTGTCGAGTACATCGAGCAAAGCACGCATATCACGGCTTAAACGCGTTAATAAAAAACGTGCACATTCATCACTTAATTCAAGGCCGCGCATATGGGCGCGCTTAACAAGTGCTTGTGCTTTATCGTCATCACTCATAGAGCGAATTTGAAAGGTTGTTCCCCACGTTAAGCGAGACTCTAAATCTGGCAACGTAATATTAAGCATGCTAGGAAGTAAATCGGCAGTTACTACTAACATCTTACCGGGTTCGTTAAACCGGTTAAAAAAGTTAAATAGTGCTTTTTCCCATGCATCATTCCCTGCAACTAAATGCACGTCATCAATACATAAAACATCAAGCGCTTCTAAACCGTCTAGTACCATAGGTCCAAAATCAATCACTTCGCGCATAGACAGTAGCATATTAGACAGGCCACGCTCTTGAGCTTTAATGCAGGTCGCATACAAAAGGTGAGACTTACCCGAGTCACCTAATCCACATAAATAGGTATACTGAAACGTTTTTGCTAACTTCGAAAAACTATCTTTCAAATGGTTAACTTCTAACGAATCTTCTCCACCAAAGTACGATGCAAATGTTTCGTCATCCGGTAAAGTAACCGGTAATGCCATTTGCATCGGCTCAGAAGTTAGCATTATGGCGTTATCCATTGATACTCTAAGCTATTTTTATCAACAACATGATAAAAAGCGCGTGGATCCTCATAATCTTTAAATGAGGAGTCTAACCCTAATCCTTTTTTAAGATCGCTTAGGTTACCAGTATGGTTTAGCTTAAACTCTACAAACTCCGGTGTTTTACGCACAATTTTAACTTGAGTAACAACGCTTAAACTCAATAACCTTCGTTTTGCTAATTCAACATCAATAAAACTTTGCGTGCCCTTTAGCGTAAGCATAGCAGTAGCTTGTTCATAATAAGCATTTGGATCAATAGCGTACTCGCTTGCAAGACCTCGTGCTAAGGTATCGATCATTTGGCTTACTATTTGCTGCTTATCACCCGTTAATCTATTTGAATCAAATAAATCATCATTTGTAAAACGCCAATCTAAAATCCAATTTTCGCTATCCGCTTCTTTATACATTCTTGCCGTAATACTTCGCTCAGCACTGTAGCGTTTAGAAGCCTCTTCTACTGGTTCTGAAAAGTTACCCCATACTTCAGGGATACCTACTAAACGTCTATCTTGTAAATCAAGTAATGGCACTACAACGGGTAGCCCCCGGCGTCCTGCCTTGTCATAAATTAACTGCTCTAGCTGCGGGTAACTTTCTTGTGTTACTAATTCTCTGCGCCAGTTGTCTTCAATACCTAGCCATATTGCAACTAATGGGCGCTGCACTCCCCATAAAGGTAAGTTTAATTCTTTGATTAGCGCGTTGATCTTTCGAGCTTCAAATTTAACAACGAGTTTCAATTGTCCATTTGCTCTCTCGTCATATTCAAACTTAAGCATATAATCAGAAATATCTTTAGTGCGTTGCTGTGCTAATTTATTTTGATCCGCAGTTTCATCACCGCTTACTTTCACTAAAACATTGAGTAAAGCTTTGCGACTCGCCGCTAATCGAGTATCTCGTGTTTTATCATCCACTTTTAAAATATCTTGATATAGATCAGTTACTTCAACTGCCGTTACAGAAAAACAAAATAAAATGGATATGGCACTAATTAATAATCTATACACAGGCTATTAGTTCTTGGTTTTAAACTGATTTGATCCTAAATCAAAGACAGTAACAAAGCAAAATTAAATTTGTTATCTAAGGAAATGAAAGTAATTGGCTTTTGTAGAAAGTAAAAAGATTAAATATAAATAAGTGCGTAGTACGCTATTCACCTACCCTTAACTTTATTGCAGACGTAAAAAAGCCCGACTATTTCTAGTCGGGCTCTCTACAATTTGAAGCCTGGTAATGTCCTACTTTCACATAGCAAATGCTACACTATCATCGGCGCTGTTTCGTTTCACTACTGAGTTCGGCATGGAATCAGGTGGGTCCAAAACGCTATTGTCACCAAGCAAATATGGTGCAAAGAATTAATGACAAGCACGTAGTGCTACCATTTTCTTTGCGCAAGGTGCCTCAACTTTAACGCTACGCGCTAAGAGTCACCTCTTGAATTTGGAAAATATCTGATAATATTTTTTAAGTCTTTCTAAGTAATTTCTACTTTAGTCATATTAACTTCTTCGCTTGCTTCACTATCACATAAAACGCGTTTGGCGTTGTATGGTTAAGCCTCACGGGTAATTAGTACAAGTTAGCTTAATGGCTCACACCACTTCCACATCTTGCCTATCAACGTTGTAGTCTTCAACGGCCCTTCAGAGACTTTAAAAGTCTAGTGAGAACTCATCTCGAGGCCTGCTTCGCGCTTAGATGCTTTCAGCGCTTATCAGTTCCGAACGTAGCTACCGGGCAATGCCATTGGCATGACAACCCGAACACCAGCGGTTCGTTCACTCCGGTCCTCTCGTACTAGGAGCAACCCCTCTCAATTCTCAAACGCCCACGGCAGATAGGGACCGAACTGTCTCACGACGTTCTAAACCCAGCTCGCGTACCACTTTAAATGGCGAACAGCCATACCCTTGGGACCGACTTCAGCCCCAGGATGTGATGAGCCGACATCGAGGTGCCAAACACCGCCGTCGATATGAACTCTTGGGCGGTATCAGCCTGTTATCCCCGGAGTACCTTTTATCCGTTGAGCGATGGCCCTTCCATTCAGAACCACCGGATCACTATGACCTACTTTCGTACCTGCTCGACGTGTCTGTCTCGCAGTTAAGCTGGCTTCTACCATTACACTAACCGTACGATGTCCGACCGTACTTAGCCAACCTTCGTGCTCCTCCGTTACTCTTTAGGAGGAGACCGCCCCAGTCAAACTACCCACCAGGCACTGTCCGTAACCCCGATTCAGGGGCCAACGTTAGAACATCAAAACTACAAGGGTGGTATTTCAAGGTTGACTCCACAACAACTAGCGTCGCTGCTTCAAAGTCTCCCACCTATCCTACACATGTAGGTTCAATGTTCAGTGCCAAGCTGTAGTAAAGGTTCACGGGGTCTTTCCGTCTAGCCGCGGGTACACAGCATCTTCACTGCGATTTCAATTTCACTGAGTCTCGGGTGGAGACAGCGTGGCCATGGTTACACCATTCGTGCAGGTCGGAACTTACCCGACAAGGAATTTCGCTACCTTAGGACCGTTATAGTTACGGCCGCCGTTTACCGGGGCTTCGATCAAGAGCTTCTCCCTAAGGATAACCCCATCAATTAACCTTCCGGCACCGGGCAGGTGTCACACCGTATACGTCATCTTGCGATTTTGCACAGTGCTGTGTTTTTAATAAACAGTCCCAGCCACCTGGTCACTGCGGCTCCCGTCCGCTTAGAGAGCAAGTCTCATCACAGATAGGAGCGTACCTTCTCCCGAAGTTACGGTACGATTTTGCCTAGTTCCTTCACCCGAGTTCTCTCAAGCGCCTTAGTATTCTCTACCTGACCACCTGTGTCGGTTTGGGGTACGATTCCATATAATCTGAAGCTTAGAGGCTTTTCCTGGAAGTATGGCATCAGCAACTTCATCACCGTAGTGACTCGTCTCGTGTCTCAGGTTTAGTGTTCGTCCGGATTTACCTAAACAAACGCCCTACTCACTTTCACATAGACTACCAACGCTATGCTTGCTTAGCCTGCTCCGTCCCCCCATCGCAATTATATCGAGTACAGAAATATTAATCTGTTTCCCATCGACTACGCCTTTCGGCCTCGCCTTAGGGGTCGACTTACCCTACCCTGATTAACATGGGATAGGAACCCTTGGTCTTCCGGCGTGGGAGTTTTTCACTCCCATTATCGTTACTCATGTCAGCATTCGCACTTCTGATACCTCCAGCATACCTCCCGGTACACCTTCAACGGCTTACAGAACGCTCCCCTACCACTCAGAATAAATTCTGAATCCGCAGCTTCGGTGCATAGTTTAGCCCCGTTACATCTTCCGCGCAGACCGACTCGACCAGTGAGCTATTACGCTTTCTTTAAAGGATGGCTGCTTCTAAGCCAACCTCCTGGCTGTCTGGGCCTTTCCACATCGTTTCCCACTTAACTATGACTTTGGGACCTTAGCTGGCGGTCTGGGTTGTTTCCCTCTTCACGACGGACGTTAGCACCCGCCGTGTGTCTCCCGGATATTACTTTACGGTATTCGGAGTTTGCAAAGGGTTGGTAAGTCGGGATGACCCCCTAGCCTTAACAGTGCTCTACCCCCGTAAGTATTCGTCCGAGGCTCTACCTAAATAGATTTCGGGGAGAACCAGCTATCTCCCGGTTTGATTAGCCTTTCACTCCTAGCCACAGGTCATCCCCTAACTTTTCAACGTTAGTGGGTTCGGTCCTCCAGTTGATGTTACTCAACCTTCAACCTGCCCATGGCTAGATCACCGGGTTTCGGGTCTATACCTTGCAACTAATCGCCCAGTTAAGACTCGGTTTCCCTACGGCTACCCTATTCGGTTAACCTCGCTACAAAATATAAGTCGCTGACCCATTATACAAAAGGTACGCAGTCACCCAACAAGTGGGCTCCTACTGCTTGTACGTACACGGTTTCAGGTTCTATTTCACTCCCCTCACAGGGGTTCTTTTCGCCTTTCCCTCACGGTACTGGTTCACTATCGGTCAGTTGGGAGTATTTAGCCTTAGATGATGGTCCACCTATATTCAGTCAAAGTTTCACGTGCTCCGACCTACTCGATTTCACTTAAAATGTCTTTTCATGTACGGGACTATCACCCTGTATCGTGGCGCTTTCCAGCAGCCTTCCATTAACACATAATAAGCTTAAGGGCTGTTCCGATTTCGCTCGCCGCTACTTTCGGAATCTCGGTTGATTTCTTTTCCTACGGGTACTTAGATGTTTCAGTTCTCCGCGTTCGCCTCGTTAACCTATGTATTCAGTTAACGATACCTGCAAGCAGGTGGGTTTCCCCATTCGGAAATCTTAGTCTCAAGCGCTTTTTACTAGCTTGACTAAGCTTATCGCAAGTTAATACGTCCTTCATCGCCTCCAACTGCCAAGGCATCCACCGTGTACGCTTAGTCACTTAACCATACAACCCAAACGGGTCTTTGTTTTGTGACAGTTTAACTTCGCCAGAAGTCAATATTGAATACTAAAGTAGATACCAATCAATCAACTCATAAGACGTTAACTAAATGGCACTCAATGGTACTGCTACCATTGTTTTTTTACTTTTGAAAACTCTTGATAAATACAATGTATTCATCAGAATTTTATTATCAGCTTTTCCAAATTTTTAAAGAGCATATTAATTAGTTATCCCAAAGGGACACGCACTAATTAACAATCATCTGTGTGGACACTACGAACAAATAAGTTCTAAATCGTATAAGGAGGTGATCCAGCCCCAGGTTCCCCTAGGGCTACCTTGTTACGACTTCACCCCAGTCATGAATCACTCCGTGGTAAACGTCCTCCCGAGGGTTAGACTATCTACTTCTGGAGCAACCCACTCCCATGGTGTGACGGGCGGTGTGTACAAGGCCCGGGAACGTATTCACCGCGTCATTCTGATACGCGATTACTAGCGATTCCGACTTCATGGAGTCGAGTTGCAGACTCCAATCCGGACTACGACGCACTTTAAGTGATTCGCTTACCTTCGCAGGTTCGCAGCACTCTGTATGCGCCATTGTAGCACGTGTGTAGCCCTACACGTAAGGGCCATGATGACTTGACGTCGTCCCCACCTTCCTCCGGTTTATCACCGGCAGTCTCCTTAGAGTTCTCAGCATTACCTGCTAGCAACTAAGGATAGGGGTTGCGCTCGTTGCGGGACTTAACCCAACATCTCACAACACGAGCTGACGACAGCCATGCAGCACCTGTATCAGAGTTCCCGAAGGCACCAAACCATCTCTGGTAAGTTCTCTGTATGTCAAGTGTAGGTAAGGTTCTTCGCGTTGCATCGAATTAAACCACATGCTCCACCGCTTGTGCGGGCCCCCGTCAATTCATTTGAGTTTTAACCTTGCGGCCGTACTCCCCAGGCGGTCTACTTAATGCGTTAGCTTTGAAAAACAGAACCGAGGCTCCGAGCTTCTAGTAGACATCGTTTACGGCGTGGACTACCGGGGTATCTAATCCCGTTTGCTCCCCACGCTTTCGTACATGAGCGTCAGTGTTGACCCAGGTGGCTGCCTTCGCCATCGGTATTCCTTCAGATCTCTACGCATTTCACCGCTACACCTGAAATTCTACCACCCTCTATCACACTCTAGTTTGCCAGTTCGAAATGCAGTTCCCAGGTTGAGCCCGGGGCTTTCACATCTCGCTTAACAAACCGCCTGCGTACGCTTTACGCCCAGTAATTCCGATTAACGCTCGCACCCTCCGTATTACCGCGGCTGCTGGCACGGAGTTAGCCGGTGCTTCTTCTGTCAGTAACGTCACAGCTAGCAGGTATTAACCATTAACCTTTCCTCCTGACTGAAAGTGCTTTACAACCCGAAGGCCTTCTTCACACACGCGGCATGGCTGCATCAGGCTTGCGCCCATTGTGCAATATTCCCCACTGCTGCCTCCCGTAGGAGTCTGGGCCGTGTCTCAGTCCCAGTGTGGCTGATCATCCTCTCAAACCAGCTAGGGATCGTCGCCTTGGTGAGCCATTACCTCACCAACTAGCTAATCCCACTTGGGCCAATCTAAAGGCGAGAGCCGAAGCCCCCTTTGGTCCGTAGACATTATGCGGTATTAGCAGTCGTTTCCAACTGTTGTCCCCCACCTCAAGGCATGTTCCCAAGCATTACTCACCCGTCCGCCGCTCGTCAGCAAAGTAGCAAGCTACTCTCTGTTACCGCTCGACTTGCATGTGTTAGGCCTGCCGCCAGCGTTCAATCTGAGCCATGATCAAACTCTTCAATTAAAAAGTTTTATGTCTTTCGACAGCTCAATGAATTCTGAATTTTTTAATATCTTTCGATATTGAATTGACTGTGCCGAATAATTACCGAAATAACTATTCTGTTGGTCACTCAGTTTTCAATTGAGACTCTAATTTGTTTGCCTCGCTAATTACCCATAAAGAGTAAGTAGTTTGGCTGTTAGAACTCAATCTGTACGAGTGCCCACACAGATGATTGCTTTATATTGTTAAAGAACGTTTTGAGTCGCTTTAGCGTCTCAAGGGATGCGAATAATACACCCTTTATTTTTCGAGTCAATACTTTGTTTTAAACTTTCTTTTTAGAAGATTTAAAACCGAAGTTTTATTTAACTCTCTAAGTAGTTCCTGCCTCGCTATGCGTTGGCCTTTCCCGTCTCAGTGGGGTCGCATTATAGGGAGCGGCGGATTTTACGCAAGCGTTATTTTCATAAAATAGTAATTAAAATTAAGCCCCAAGCAAGCGCACATGATAAGCACAAGTTACCCACAAAAGCCTGTTGATAACTCTGTTTTTGAACTTTAAAACTAAACACTTTTATCTTGATGTGATAAGTTGCGGTCACTTTTTTTAACTCATGTATTTAGGCAGTATCCATGACAGACATAATAAATAATATAAGTGCCCTTCTATGGGGGCAAGTTCTCGTCTACTTATTAATAGCAGCGGGCCTCTTCTTTACTTTTCGACTAGGCTTTATTCAATTTGTGCAATTTCCACATATGTTCAAAGTTATGTTTGGCTCTCGTAAATGTGCCGACAACGAAATTTCATCTTTTCAGGCTTTTTGTACTTCATTAGCTGCACGTGTTGGCACGGGTAACATGGCTGGCGTTGCTGTTGCTTTATATTTGGGTGGCCCAGGTGCTATTTTTTGGATGTGGACTATAGCCTTAATTGGTATGGCTACAAGCTTTGCCGAGAGTACCTTAGCACAAGCTTATAAAACAAAAGACGCCGAAGGCAATTTTAGAGGTGGCCCTGCTTATTATATGCAAAATGGTTTAGGTAAACGCTGGATGGGCGTTTTATTCTCGTTATGTTTAATTTTAGCCTTTGGTTTAGTATTTAACGCCGTACAATCGAACTCTATTGCTGCAGCATTTGAAGTCGCGTTTGATGTACCTAAGTATATAGTAGGCATTTTGTTGGTTATTGGTTCTGGCATCATTATTTTTGGTGGCCTAAAAACCATTTCACGTTTTGCTGAAATGGTTGTGCCATTTATGGCATTAGCTTACCTGCTGGTTGCTCTTTATGTATGCGCCACTAACTTTACTGCACTACCAGATGTGCTAGTGCTTATTATAAAAAGTGCTTTTGGTATTGAACAAGCTGGTGCTGGTGCTATTGGATACGGTGTCACACAAGCGATGATCCAAGGTATAAAGCGTGGCTTATTCTCAAACGAAGCCGGTATGGGTAGTGCAGCTAACGCCGCAGCTACTGCGACGCCTTACCCTCCTCATCCTGCATCACAAGGTTATGTGCAAATGTTAGGTGTATTTATCGATACTATTGTTATTTGTACAGCGACTGCTTCTCTTATATTACTATCTCAGCAATTAGTACCTGAATCTGGTGTTATGGGGATTGAACTTACACAAGCAGCATTACAAGAACATGTTGGCGATTGGGGTACTTACTTTATTGCTATTGCTATATTGTTTTTTGCTTTTACTTCTATTGTGGCTAATTACTCTTACGCTGAAACAAATTTAATGTTTTTAGAGCACAACTCTAATAAAGGTATGTTTATCTTTAGACTGGTGGTTTTAGGTATGGTGATGTTTGGTGCTGTTGGTGAGCTTGGTTTAATTTGGACGCTGGCAGATATATCAATGGGCTTAATGGCCATTGTCAACGTTATAGCGCTATTTATGCTTTCAGGTGTTGTTGTATGGCTTTCAAAAGACTATAACGAACAACACAAAAAGGGCTTAATACCCACCTTTGACAAAAGTAAGCATCCTAAACTTGCTAAAGAGGTCGATCCTGAGGCCTGGAAATAAACAACAACCAGCGAGCTACGGCTCGCTTTTTTAGTTCTAAAATAAAAAGCACTTACATTAAGTCACTCTACCCTTTATAAATGAAAAGCAGTTACGGACGATATGTACTATATAGATATTATCTAATTATTAGCTTAGATAAGACAACCTACAAAAAATAGGTGTTCAATGCCAATAATTCTGCATAAGTGCTTTATTGATTGCCTATTTGGAGTTCTCACCATAACTCTAGACTTACTATTACCCGTGATTTTTAACTTCCAATGAACATGTATTACTAACCAATTCGATAATTATACCAACCTGCATAAATCTTTAAGCAATTTAACAAATTAAATTGCACTATAACGTCGTTAAAAATTTTTTATTTAGAACAACCAGATACAAAAAATTTTGTCTAGTTCTAACGTAATTTTCTTAACCTTAAATAGACCCCATATATAAGCAGATTGGTATTACTTTATGCTACCAGTACATGAGTGTTTGAACTTTGCTTTCAAGGTTGTTTGCTCTCGAGGTGTAGATTGCTTTACTGTTTTGAATTTTTTAAAGCTAATGGCCTACTTTACTGGTTGGTATCATAAGTCTATGACGCTTAGTTCAGTTCAAAGTGTATTCATTAGCATTAGTACTGTGTGTCGCTAAGGATTGCATGGCTGGTTTATTTGAGGCGCTATAGGATTGGGTTTGGAAATATTACATTATGCTTACTCATATATATCTTTAATACAATAGATATACAAACTCTTAATGCACTATCACACAACGCTATTATTGGGTAGACTATGCATAAAATAGTGCATATCAAGATAATATAAATCATAGAAAACATAAAAATAGTAAATCAGGTTCTTGCTGGGTATTTTTTATATATTAGAAGGTGTATTAAATGGTTTTTAAGCGGAGTACTTAATATAAAGATGGTGCCCGAGGCCGGACTTGAACCGGCACGACTTGTTAGTCGAGGGATTTTAAATCCCTTGTGTCTACCAATTCCACCACTCGGGCATCGAGTTTGCTAATTAAAGCGTGTGGAGTAAATTATATGGAGGCGGAACCCGGAGTCGAACCGAGGTAAACGGATTTGCAATCCGGTGCATGGCCACTCTGCCATTCCGCCTAAATGTGTCCAAATAATTTGGAGCGGTACACGAGGCTCGAACTCGTGACCTCGACCTTGGCAAGGTCGCGCTCTACCAACTGAGCTAGTACCGCAAAATACTGTTTTATCAACTTTAAATCATCTTGGTAAAATAATTTAAAGTGGTGCCCGAGGCCGGACTTGAACCGGCACGACTTGTTAGTCGAGGGATTTTAAATCCCTTGTGTCTACCAATTCCACCACTCGGGCATCGAGTTTGCTATTAAAAGCAAGTGGATAAAACTAATATGGAGCGGTACACGAGGCTCGAACTCGTGACCTCGACCTTGGCAAGGTCGCGCTCTACCAACTGAGCTAGTACCGCATCATATTAATTCTAAATTAACCATTTTATAAATTACACTTGGTAATGCAATTAAACCACAAAGTGGTGCCCGAGGCCGGACTTGAACCGGCACGACTTGTTAGTCGAGGGATTTTAAATCCCTTGTGTCTACCAATTCCACCACTCGGGCATCGAGTTTGCTAATTAAAGCGTGTGGAGTGTTGAAATGGAGGCGGAACCCGGAGTCGAACCGAGGTAGACGGATTTGCAATCCGGTGCATGGCCACTCTGCCATTCCGCCCCTGTACGGGGTATTAACCTTAAGATAAACTTGGAGCGGTACACGAGGCTCGAACTCGTGACCTCGACCTTGGCAAGGTCGCGCTCTACCAACTGAGCTAGTACCGCATTTTATTTATCAGTTATTTTAATTATCACATGATTACTTATGCGAGTCATTTAGGTAACTGATTAATTACCGTTTTGTTTATCTAGGGGGCTATGCCCTCTCAACACGGACGCATTCTACAGAGATTATTAAACGCGTCAATACAAAAAATGCTAGTTTTGAACTGTTTGCTTGTTTTTTATCTAAAACGGTGCGTTATTATACATTTAGAGTTAATTTTTAGTCAATTCGCCCCACGCTGCACGTAAATATTGCAGCATTGAACTCAAGGTTAAAAAGGTCGCAATATACAGTAGTCCAAAACTTAAATAGTTCATCCACGTATCATATTGCCAAATCAAACCGATAATGGCTAACATTTGTGCAGCCGTCTTTATTTTACCCATATTTGATACGGCGACGTTACCACGCTTACCTTGCTCTGCCATCCATTCACGAAGTGCAGATATGATAATTTCACGACTTATTATAATAAGAGCGGGTATTGTCATATACATTGATTGGTACTGATCAGATAATGCGACTAGCGCAGCACATACCATTACTTTATCAGCAACGGGATCTAAAAAAGCACCAAAAGGAGTTGATTGCTCAAGCTTTCTTGCTAAATAACCGTCGAGTATATCGGTTATTGATGCAAGCCAAAAAATAAAAGCGGCAGCAAAAAAAGCCCAGCTATAAGGCAAATAAAATATCACCAAAAAAACGGGGATAAGAAAAAGTCTAAATGTTGTGAGTGTGTTTGGAATATTCCACATAACTACTTGGATATGTCTTTTTTCTATATTCGCATGTAGGGCTAGCCCTTGTCATGCAAATGGTTAAATATCTTCTCAGCCATGTCAGGGCTGATCCCAGGAACTTTCTTTAACTGTTCTATATTAGCAGCTTTTACTCCCTGCATGCCCCCTAAATATTTTAATAATGTTTGGCGACGTTTAGAACCTACTCCATTTATTTCTTCTAATAGTGATTGTGTTCGTTGTTTTTGACGTTTATTACGATGCCCTGCAATAGCAAAGCGATGAGATTCGTCGCGTATATGCTGAATCAAATGCAGTGCTGGTGCATCAGAATCCATTGGGATAGTTTTTCGACCACCGTCAATCAATAGTGTTTCAAGGCCTGGTTTACGGCTAGTACCTTTAGCAACACCGACCAATAATGGCATTTTTGTATGCGGCCAGTTAGAAAAGTACTGCTCCGCACGCCCCAGTTGCCCTTTACCACCGTCTATAAAGATAACGTCTGGAATTTTGTCTTCATCTACTAATTTGTTGTAACGCTTATTAAGCGCAAACTCCATTGCAGCGTAATCATCACCACCGGTAATACCCGTTACGTTATAGCGCCTGTACTCTTTAGTATTTGGTCCTTGAGAATCAAATACAACACAACTTGCAACAGTGTTCTCTCCCATGGTGTGGCTTATATCAAAACATTCCATTCGAGTAATATCGTCAAGTCGCAGTGTTGCTTTTAATTGTGCATAACGTTTATTAATAGAGTCTTGGGTACTTTGCTTAACTGCAATACTGTTTAATGCATTTTTGTTGGCCAGTTGTAAGTATTGAGCACGCTCACCACGGGTAACTACTTTAAGTATTACTTTGCGCTCACTTACTTGTGTGAGTGCTTCGCCGAGTGCATCGCTCTCTTCTATTTCAAACGGTAATATGATTTCTTTTGCAATACGCCCTGTTGCTCCAGGCGCTAAGTAGTATTGGCCTAAAAATGAGGTTAGGATTTCTTGCTCACTTGAATCTTTAGGTACTTTAGGAAAATACGTTTTACTGCCCAGTACCTTATGATCGCGGATCATTAATAAATGAATGCCATTTAATCCGTTTAAATGGGCAAAACCAACTACGTCCATTTCAGCAAAATTACCAGATATAGACTGTTGCTCCTGCATTTTACGAAGTAGCATTATTTGGTCGCGAACTTTTGCCGCCAGTTCAAAATTTAATTGTAGGCTGGCTGCTTCCATTTTTTTTATTAAATCAGCAATAACTTCGTGAGATTTACCCGTTAAAAACTTACGGACATAGTCAACTTGCTCGCTGTAATCATCATCCGTAACTTTATTCACACACGGAGCTGAGCAACGCTTAAGCTGATATTGCAGACACGGGCGACTTCTTGCGCGGTAATAAGCATCTTCACATTGACGAACAGGAAATATTTTTTGCATTAAGCGCAAGCTTTCAGATACAGCTCCTGCACTAGGGAATGGCCCAAAGTATTCGCCTTTAATTTTACGACTACCACGATGAAACGCTAAACGAGGGTGTTTATGGCTCGTTAGTAAAATATAGGGATACGACTTATCGTCGCGTAATAATATGTTATAGCGAGGCTGATATTTTTTTATTAGATTATTTTCAAGCAGCAGCGCTTCGGTTTCAGTATTAGTAAGTGTGACGTCAATATCACAAATATTACTCACTAAAACGCGTGTTTTACTGTCGGTAATGTTACTTCTAAAGTAACTGCTGACACGCTTTTTAAATGCTTGGCTTTACCAACATAAATAACTTGGCTATCACTATCAAGCATACGGTAAACACCAGGCTCGCTTGATAGCGTTTTGAGGAAATGTACGTGATCAAATTCAGACATAAATTATAGGTTAGTACGACACGTCTATATCAATCATTTTATGACGAATAGCTAAGTGGGTAAGCTCAACATCACCACCTACATTAAGCTTTTCAAACATACGGTAACGATAGCTATTTACTGTTTTAGAACTTAGGTTCAAACGTTCAGCTATATCTTGTGCTTTTTCACCTTTGGTGATCATAAGCATAATTTGCAGCTCACGTTCAGATAAGCTCTGAAAAGGGTTTTCATCTGTACGGCCGGTCACTTGCGCTAGCGCTATTTGCTGCGCTATTTCAGGAGCTATGTATCGCTGACCTGCATGAACACAGCGAATAGCACGCACCATTTCGTCAGAACCTGCACCTTTAGTTAAAAAGCCATGCGCGCCAATTTGCATTACTTTACTAGGAAATGGGTCTTCGCAATTAACAGTGAGCACAATAATTTTTACATCGGGACAGTAACGACAAATCTTTTTAGTCGCTTCTAATCCGCCCATACCTGGCATGTTCATATCCATTAATACGATGTTTGGCGCATGCTGACGGCAAAACTGTACAGCCTCTTCGCCGGTTTTAGCTTCGCCAATTACTTTAAACCCTCGTACGTCATCAAGAATGCGCTTGATGCCTGTTCGTACAAGTTCATGGTCATCAACTAAAAGTACATTAATCAATGGAACATCCTCATTTACCTAACAACATGCAATTTAATAAATTAATTTGCCACAGTAACATATATAAAGCGAGACAATAACTAATATTATTGTCTCAATCTAATAGTTTAAGATGATTTTTTATCGCTAAAACGATCAACCCATAATGCAATGATACCATCACCGGTTACATTACATGCAGTACCAAAGCTATCTTGTGCTAAATAAAGAGCAATCATTAATGCAACAGCGCCTTCATTAAACCCAAGCATGCTTGTTAATAAACCAAGCGCCGACATGACTGCACCACCTGGAGCACCCGGTGCTGCTATCATAACGACGCCGAGCATCATAATAAATGGCAATATCCCCATTAATGAAGGTACTTCCATGTTTGGCGATAAAAACATAACAGCCATTGCACACGTTACAATAGTAATAGTTGAGCCAGATAAATGAATGGTTGCACACAGTGGTACGGTAAAGTTTGCTACATCATCTTTTACCTTGTTTGCTTTACTTGATTGTAGCGAAACTGGAATTGTTGCCGCACTCGACATTGTCCCCAGTGCAGTAAAGTAGGCAGGTAGCATATTTTTAACTAATTCGATTGGATTACGTTTTAACAATATACCTGTCGCTATATATAAAACGCTTAACCATAACCAATGCATAACAAGCGCTGCAATTAGTACTACACCAAATGTTTGCAATGTATCTACCACAGTGCCTGCCACCGTCATTTCGGCAAATACACCTGCAATGTAAAATGGTAAAGCAGGGATAATCACTTTTGATAATAAACCGTCAATCACATCACGGCCCTGATCAGACACCTTTTTAAGCGTATCAAGTTCTAATTGGCTCATGCCTATACCAAATACAAAAGCAGTTACTAATGCGGTCATTACCCCCATCAGAGGTGGAATTTCTAAATCAATAAAGCTGCCAATTTCTGTAGCAACTTCTGCCTCGAATGTAATGCCACCGCTTAAAAAGGGATAACAGCACTTACTAATAAAAATGCAAGTGTACCGGCAATAATTGTAGAGCTATAAGCAAAGCCGACGGTTTTGCCAAGTAAGTGCCCTGACCCTTTTGGTAGGCCTGCAATACCCGATGCAATAAAAAATAAAATAATAAGTGGAATGGTAAAGGAGATAATTTGACCAATCAGCTCTTTTACTGTGAATAAAAGTTCAACACCCGTTATAGGTACGTAAAGTCCGACTAAAATACCGGCCACAATACCGGCAATTAATTTTAAGATTAACTTCATTGTGATTGCTTAATTGAATTTAGATACGTGTTTTTATCATGTTTTACCTAGCTTGTGTCATAAAACTGTTCAAGTGAAGTTCATTTGCACAAATAAACATCAATTGCACTTATTTTAAGTTAATTTTTAACTTAAATTGCTCAACTAATCTTCTCTCACTTACTTTAAAAATTTAGTACACACCTTTAATAACTAAAGTATCAGCTATTGTGGATTTTAATTTCACTTAGTTATAAGCTCAATAGATATATGTTATAGCCAAACTTTACTTTAGTTTTTTAAACTCTCAGTAAAGTGTGTCTATATAGTTAGTGGCAAAGGCTATTAACACGTTGATCAGATTGTATCCAAAGGAACATTATGTCTACTATTTTTGAAGATAACTCACTAAGTATTGGTAATACGCCGCTAGTAAAACTTAACCGTGTTACAGGTGGGAATGTATACGCTAAAGTTGAATCTCGTAATCCTAGCTTTAGCATCAAATGCCGTATTGGTGCATCAATGATTTGGGAAGCTGAAAAATCAGGTCAGCTTGTTGAAGGTAAGGAGCTTATTGAACCAACATCGGGTAACACCGGTATTGCACTTGCATTTGTTGCAGCAGCACGCGGTTATAAGTTAACGCTTACTATGCCTAATACTATGAGCCTAGAACGTCGCAAGCTATTAAAAGCATTAGGTGCAAATCTAGTGCTTACCGACGGTGCTAAAGGTATGAATGGCGCAATTGAAAAAGCAAAAGAAATTCAAGCAACGGCACCTGATAAATATATTTTATTACAGCAATTCGAAAACCCTGCAAACCCTAAAATTCACTTTGAAACAACAGGTCCTGAGATTTATGATGCGCTTGACGGCAAAGTAGACTTTTTTGTAGCGGGTGTAGGCACTGGTGGTACTATTACAGGTGTTAGCCGCTTCCTTAAAACAGAAAAAGGTGTAAACGTTAAGTCTATTGCTGTTGAGCCAACTAACTCTCCTGTTATTAGCCAAACGCTTGCCGGTGAAGAAATCAAACCAGGCCCTCATAAAATCCAAGGGATTGGTGCAGGCTTTATTCCTGGCAACTTAGATATGGATTTAATTGATGATGCAGAGCTTGTATCTAACGAAGACGCAATAGCTATGGCGCATCAATTAATGAAAAAAGAAGGTATTTTGGTGGGTATTTCATCAGGTGCAGCCGTTGTTGCAGCTAAACGTATCGCAGAAAAACCTGAAAACGCAGATAAAAATATTGTTGTTATCCTACCTAGTGCAACTGAGCGTTACTTATCAAGCCCAATGTTTGATGAAGAGTTTAGTGAACAAGAGCTAGTACAGTAATCTACACATGTTTAAAAAGGATGCTTATGGCATCCTTTTTTATTATTTATCGAAAGATCAGCCCTTAAATATTGCCTCCCTCTTTACATATTCATAATTTAGCCACACACTTTAAAAAGCTTAATCAACAACAATAATGATAACAATGAAAAAACTACTAACTATTCTAAGTGTCATAACTTGCCTATTTATTGTAGGTTGCGGCGACGATGCCAAAATATCTAGCGATAGTCCAGGTGATACAGCAACCGCTTATTTTGATGCACTTTATAACCAAAAAGACCTTCAAAAAGCCAGCAAAATGGCAACACCTAACCTAACTCGCATAATGAAATCTTACGGAACAGCTAAACAATTCTCTCGTAACTTGATAAACATGCAATATGATGAGGTAGTTATTGAAGTCGACATGTCAAATATGAGTTTACGAGAACAATATGGTGATAAAGCTAAAATAAATTTGATTTTTACTGGCACCCTAAATGGCGGGAAAATTGATGAAATGCGCAGTGTTAAAATGCTTCGTAAAAAAGGAAAATGGTACGTAGATAAAATAGTTGCCGACCCGTACGCTCGTTAAAATAAATGTATTACACATAAAAAAGGCCTTACATTTGTAAGGCCTTTTTCGCTTTAGCTAGGGCGTGTTGATCTTTGTGGATTGAAGTTTGTTCAATCTAGGGGCGATTTAATCGCGGCGCGAGGTTTGTAACCTAGTGGGCTAAGTAAAAACCGAGCAACAAAGAGTTAATCGTCCCTAGAAAGAACCCAAAGGGCAGCGCATGTTTGGCATTTATGCTGCGTTATCGCCCATTTATGGGGAATAACCACACTACATAGGCTCTGCCTTGCCTAAAAACCAAACAGCCTGCTGCAAATTCAACCACGAAGGGTCAACACGCCCTAGTATTTAAAGTACTGCGCTACAGCTCACCTGGTTGAAAGTTATCAACTGCAATGGCTTTCATTCGTAACTTATTAGCATGATGCATAGCATCAGCATCCGTTTGCTCTAACAACTTATTTTCAAGTGCATAATTTATAGCGCCTTCAATATCAAGCGTTGCAGGTACACTGCCCTTACGCTGCCATTGTTTTAGGTCTTTAAACTGCGCTTGCATATCATGCATAGCTAAAAATGCACTTTCCATTACCCCTGTACCTGCATTTTCATCTACATAACATAAATGCGTTAAGCGGTTTCTAAATACTCCAGGTTGAGTCATACGCTCGCAAATACTTTGCGCTATTTCATCACTTGGTCTGTGGTAATGATTTCCAAGCGGGAACACGATACGTTTAAGGGTAAAATTAACAACCGGATTTGAAAAGTTTTTAAAGAAGCCATTAAACGCTTGGCCAATTTCAAATAATGAGTTCTCAATTGCATATTTTACAAATGGTAAATCAGCTTGTTGGCGCCCTTCGTCTTCATAACGTTTTAAAACAGTTGATGCTAAGTACAAATGACTTAATACATCACCCAAACGCGCTGATATCATTTCTTTACGTTTGAGCTCACCGCCAAGCATTAACATTGCAACGTCTGTACAAATAGCTAAGCCTCGGCTCATTCTACTCAGTTGTTTATAATAAATAGCCGTTTCACCACCTACAGGCGCTTTAGCAAAATAACTACGTGTTAAGCCATGCACAAATGCCATACCTGCATTACTTGCTGCAAATATTATATGGTTCATTAATAAACCATCAAATTGTTCAAGTGCTGCGTCGTCATCTTCCATTGCAGCGGCTTCCATTTCTTTTAAAACAAATGGATGACAGCGTGTTGCACCTTGGCCAAATATCATTAAATTACGCGTTAAAATATTCGCGCCTTCTACCGTAATTGATACCGGAATCCCCATATAACCATGCGCCAAATAGTTATTAGGCCCTACTTGAATTCCTTTACCTGAATGAATATCCATTGCATCGTTCATTACCGTACGACCCATTTCAGTCATATGGTATTTAGCAATCGCTGTTACAACCGACGGGCTTAATTTTAAATCAATCGCACCTGCGGTCATTAATCTGCACGACTCAAGTGTGTAAGTTAAACCACCAATACGCGCAAGTGCCTCTTGCACACCTTCAAATTGCCCTATAGATACACCAAACTGCTGGCGTACCATGGCGTATGCCGATGTCATTTTTGAAGCTAAGTGCCCGGTTGCTGCACTTAATGCTGGTAGCGATATACCACGCCCTGCACTTAAACACTCAACAAGCATTCTCCAACCACGTCCTGCGCACTCTTGTCCACCAATAATCCAATCCAGTGGTATAAATACATCTTTACCGTACGTTGTGCCATTCATAAAGGCCATATTAAGCGGATAATGACGCTCACCCGTTTCAACACCCGGATGATCGGTTGGTATAAGCGCACACGTAATACCCAGCTCTTTTTTATCACCTAATAAAGCATCTGGATCATACATTTTAAACGCTAAGCCTAGTACAGTAGCCACTGGTGCAAGTGTAATGTAGCGCTTTGACCAATTTAAACGCAGGCCTATTACTTGCTCGCCATTGTGCTCCCCCATACACACCACGCCTGAATCAGGAATGCTGCCAGCATCAGAACCCGCCTCTGGGCCCGTTAATGCAAAACAAGGCACATCTGTGCCATTAGCTAAACTTGGCAGCCAACGATCTTGCTGCTCTTTAGTACCATAATGAAGAAGCAATTCGCCTGGACCTAAGCTATTAGGCACCATAACAGTGACTGCGGCAGTTAGACTTTTAGTCGAAATTTTTGACACTATCGTTGAATTAGCAATTGCGGAGAACTCACGCCCCCAAATTTTTCAGGAATGATCAGTGCAAAAAAACCTTCTGTTTTTAGGTAATCCCACACTTCTTTTGGTAAGTCTTTGTCTTTTTGTACAATTTGATAATCATCAAGCATCGCCAATAAGGTTTCTACTTGGTTAGCCATAAATGCGTTTTCTTTATCGCTAAGCTCTGGTTTAGGAAAGCGGTGCAGTTTTTGCCAGTCTGGGTTACCACTAAATAACTCACCATCCCACCAAACATCACCTGCTTCCATCGCCTCTCGCTCTGTTTGCGATAGCGGCGGAAGTACCTTTTTGAACATTTTAAACGTGGGTCTACTGATCAGATTAAGGCGTATATCTTTAACTGCAAAAATAACCACCACCACAACCAGTAAAATAATAAATACTGACATGCGCACATTCCTTACACATTGAATTAAATAGTAGCTCAATTATGACCCATCTTAGTTTAAATACAATCCTTGCGCAGTGACTCTATTGCCTCAACGCATTCATTCTATTATTTAAAAATTCACTACTATTATCTTTGATCTAAATAAGCTGGGTTATGGATAATAAATCTATCTCAAGCAGCTATTTTCAGCGCTAACTGTGTTGAATTTACTTGCAATAGGCCCGCTGTTGACGCGTAAATTCGCCTTGTTTTCACTGAAAACCTCTGGCTAGAGAAAATAAATTTAAATATCACCATGATTCAATACGTTACTAAATCTCTTAACCAGAGTTCAGGTTAAATAATAAATTAAGGAATATCATAGATACGAGAGATTCAACACAAATTAAAAAGCCGTAACTGCTTAAGATGCAAATGCATTTATAACAAAAACAGAAAAAGAACTGAACCGTGCAGTGCGATACCAATTCCATTAAGTATGTGATCTAAATTTTACGCCGAAAAAATAATTCAGTTCTAGGCGTAAATTGATGTAAATGGTTGTTCCCTTTGCGAAATTTACAACAAAGAAATGGGTTGTTTTTAGCAAGTAAAATAGATCAGCTATTTATTGGAATTGGTATGAATATACGCAAACTTGAAAAACTCAAAAGAAGTACACGCGAAGCAAAATGAAGGCCGTAACTGCCGCTGATAAATAGTGCTAAACGCAAAAGCCCGCTCAATTGAGCGGGCTTTTAGTATTATATTACTAATTTACAGCTGAATTAGAACTGTAAGCTTACATTTGCAAAGTAAGCATCATAATCAGAATCATCCCAGTTATTGCCATAACCTACTTCTAAACCAACATTGTTGTTGAAAAAGTGTTGAGCACCAAGAGTGTAATCATCATTTTTATTAACTGTAACAAAAACCGATGTTGCTTTGCTGAAATAGTAGTTAGATGCTAATTCCCAGTTACTTGAACCGCCATCAACATCTTCAAATTTACCTTCAACAGTTAAGTAGTTACCTTGTTGTAAATCAACAAAGTACTTTGCTGCTACTGCACGGTAATCAAACTCATCATCTGATGTTACTGTAAAGCCGATGTAATCAGTGCTGTTTAATTCGTGATTATATGCTAAGTCAAACATAAAATGATTGTCAGCATCTTCGAAATCTACAAACGTTGCTTTTAGTACAAGGTTTGGATTAAAGAAGTAACCAGCAGAAAGTTCAATTACATCCGTGCTTGAGCCAAAATCACTATCGATATTATTGTACTGTGCACCTAATACAAAATCTTCTACAAAATACTCACCGCCAACGCGAGTAACATCTCCAAAGTCATTATCACTGTATGCACCATAAACATTTGTTTGCTTATTGATGTACTCAAATTGATCGTAAGGACCTAAAGTCGCTTTTGGAGAAAAATAATAAGTTGAGTCAACGCTCACCGTGTCATTACCATCAGTGTCCATGTATCCTACATGGCTGATTGATTGGTAAGTATCTGCGGCCATTGCAGTGGTTGCAGCGCTTGATAATAAAATGCTCGAAATAATAACGGCTAACTTTTTCATTTTTAATTTCCCTATGTATATTACTTTTTACGCTCTAGCTGTGTTGCTAAAGTCGGGGCACATCCTAGCGCCTAAAAACTGAATCAAAACTGAACGGCAGCTCAACTAACCACCTGTATTTATTAGATAAATTATAAATTATTGTTACTAAATGTTAACTTAGAGTAGTTGCTACATTTAGTCAACAACTACTTAAAATATGCATCAATAAAAAAGCCAATAAATACAATGCAATTTGTACCTAAAGTGCATGTTGACTAATAATTCGATAAACATCATTAATGTTATCGCCAGACTTAAATTCTTTACTAATTGGTGTAGGATCTGAGCCAACCCATATTTTTAGCTCGGCATCTAAGTCAAAATGGCCTGCACTTTCTTTACTAAACTTAGTTATTTTAGAGTAAGCAATGCTCACCATTTCCATTTTAGAGCCGGTCATACCTTGCTTATCAATTAAAATTAAGCGCTTATTAGTAAAAATAAACATATCACGTACTACTTTATATGCTTTTTCTACTTGCTCGCCGTCAATTAATGTATTGGCGAGGATTTTTTCTAAATCAGAATCGTCAACTTCACTTGCATTACCCATAAGTCCGCTAAGTAAACCCATTATACTTTCTCCTGTTTAAATATTTGATTCTCTAATGTATGACCATTAACTAACTGCCTGTACTGCCAGTGTTGTTGATGACAAAAATTCAGTAGTGCAATATCAAGTGGATCGCTCGTTGGCTGATACTCAACTACATATTCTTTATGTTGGCTCATATACACACGACTCACACCTGCAATTGCTTGAAGCTGTTGCTCAACATTTTGATAAGCCTCGCTTAGCATTAATGTATAAAAGTGTTTATCGGTATTATTTGTTTTTGTTTGATGCTCGCTTAGTACGCCTTTATCTAAATGCAGTACCTGTGAGCATAGTCGCTCAAGCTCAGTTAAATCGTGAGAGCTTAAAATAAACGTAGCTTGTTCACTTAATTCAGATACAAGCTCACGTACTTCTCTGGCATGAATCGGATCAAGCCCTGCGGTTGCTTCATCAAGCATTACAATTTGTGGCGCGCCAATAAGTGCTTGCGCTATCGTAACGCGCTTGCGCATACCGTGCGATAAATCCCCTGCACGCTGCTTTGCAATTTCTTTTAAGCCAACCAAGTCAAGTACACGTAGCGCCTCAGTTTGGCTTTGCTTGCCCCCATACCTTGTAGCTTTGCATAAAAGGCGAGTTGCTTGTCTATATTAAAACGAGGGTCAAGCTGTGCATCTTGCGGTAATGCACTTACTTTATTAAATAAAGCAGCACTACCAGGTTTATGCCCTAATATTTCAAGGCTGCCTTTACTTGGTGCTATATAGCCGCACAACAAACTAAATAAGGTAGTTTTACCCGCACCATTTGGCCCAACAAGCGCCACTGGCGCGCCTTTGTTAATTTCAAAGTCCACATTATTAAGCGCAAGTTTTGCACCATACGATTTACTCAAACCGCTAGCTGTAATTAATGGTCTCATAGTGAGCTCCTTGCAAAAATACGTTGAGCAACGCTTAGTAGCACTGCAGTTTGCACAAGGGGAATAGCCACAGCGCTCAATAATGGTAAATTTTGCCCCGCTAATAGCTCTAATTGCACACCCGGAAATAAATAATCAAGCAAGCCTAATGCGGGTATTTGCCATTGTAGTATTCCCACAACAATACCGCCTGCTGCAAAATATAAAATTGCCAATACAATAGATAAACGCGATGAGCGAGCAAAGGTATTAATTAACGTCATAAGTGCTACAAATGGGCACAGAGTAATCACTAATATTAAAAATATAGAAAGCGCACGAGCAAAACCACCAGCCAGTAAACTTGGATCTCTAAACCCTAGTACCGCGAGCGTAGCCACAAGCGTTATACCCACCAAGCAGGCTAATACTCCTAGCTGCCCTAAAAAACGGCCAAACAGTATTTCAAAGCGAGTGGAGCGCAGTGATAAAAACCTTAGTGTGCCGCGCTCTCTGTCGCCTACCGTTTGGTCGCTACAAATAAATAAACCAAAAACAGGAAAGCTATACAGGGCTATTAACCAGTACATAGCAAATTCGGCCTCAGGCCAATCCAATAATTTACTTAAACCAATAGAACCTGATATATCACGGGCTATTTGCTCAAAATCGGGCGCACTTACAATGCCTACTGCCTGCCCTATTGGGTAGCGCAGTATTATTAGCCACACCAATGCAAAGGCAGCTAATGCAATAAGTCCACGTTTAGTTAAAAACATACGTACAAGCTCAAATCCCGCTATTTGCGTTAATCGCCCTACGTTTATCGGTAATGGTGTTGCCATTGACTATCCTTAATGACTTTTTATTTTCTGTGTATTTATCCACACTAAGTGTAAACACCTTGAATTACCAGCAAAAAAAGCTCACCTGTGGTGAGCTTTGTAACAATACATTTAAATGTAACAACATAAATTGCGATATAAATTATAAATACTGCTTATAAACCTCAAGTGCTTGGCTTAAATCGCTAATTAAATCTTCTACATCTTCAAGGCCTATGTGCAGGCGAATAACCGGCCCTAAATACCAGCCTGTATTTGAGCGCAGCCCTTTCATAGTTAAATTAGCCGTTACTAAACTTTCAAAACCGCCCCACGAAAAGCCCATTTTGATATGCTCAAGGCTATCTAAAAATGCATCAATCGCTTTTTGATTGCCGGTTTTCATCACAAATGAAAACAACCCATTACTGCCATCAAAGTCACGTTTAAAGAACTCATGCCCTGGGCAGCTTTCAAATGCAGGGTGTCGAATATGATCAACAAGCTCATGTTGTTCAAGCCATTTAGCTACTTCTATTGCTGCTTTTTCATGTTGATTTAAACGCACACCCATTGTACGCAGGCCTCTAAGTGCTAAATACGCATCATCGGCACTGGTACATTGCCCTAATAAGTATGAGTTTTCGCGCAAGGTTGGCCAATACTTTTTATTAGCAACAGCCACCCCCATCATCACGTCTGAATGGCCAACAATATACTTTGTTGCAGCTTGAATACTAATATCAACACCGTGCTCTAACGGGCGATAATGCAGACCGTTACCGTAGGTATTATCAAGCATGGTCATTACGTTGTGCTCATTGGCTACTTTTACCATAGCGGGCACATCTTGCACTTCCATCGTAATAGAACCTGGAGATTCTAAAAACAACACTTTAGTATTTGGCTGAATGTAATCTTTAATACCTGCGCCAATGGTTGGCGGGTAATAGGTTGTTGTAATGCCCAGCCCCACTAAAATTTTATCGCAAAAATCGCGAGTTGGTTCGTACACGTTATCAACCATTAAAATATGATCACCGGTTTTTAAAAACGATAAAAATACTTGGCTGATCGCCGCAGCGCCACAAGGGTACAATGCACACCCTTCGCCGCCTTCAAGTTCTGTAATCGCTTCTTGTAGCGCAAAGTGTGTTGTTGTTCCTCGGCGCCCATAAAATAACGTTTTATCGCCACGGGTTTTAGCTGCTTCTTTTAAATCTGCTACGGTATCAAATACAATGGTAGATGCACGCTGTACAACGGGATTTACTACGCCATGTGTATAGGCTTTTTTTCGCCCTGATGATACTAGCTGAGTGTTTTTATTACTTTTACTCGACATTGTTAATCCTTAAGGGTTTGTGCGCCAATGCTCAATTAAATAACGAGAGATAGAATCGGTTCTAGGCAGCTTTAAATGCTCGCCTTCTTCGTGCCAATTACCAAATTGCGCTAAGTCTTCACGACTAAACCATTTTGCATCGTCTAGCTCTTCTTTATCTACGTTAATTTGCTCAGATGTCGCCTGTGCAAAAAAACCTAGCATAATTGACGATGGGAACGGCCATGGCTGAGATGCAACATACCTTACGTTATCAACCTCTATGCCTGCCTCTTCTTTAACTTCACGCGCAACAGCTTGTTCCAGTGTCTCCCCTGGGTCTACAAATCCAGCAAGCGACGAATACATACCAGTGGGCCACGCAGCTTGGCGACCTAATAAACAGCGTTCTACTCCGTCAGCAAAGACTTTAGTAACGACCATAATTACCGCAGGATCGGTACGAGGGAATGTAGGATGCTTACAGTTTTCGTTTTCACAGACTCTAGAATGCCCGGCTTCCACTGAACGGTTTTTACTACCGCAGCGCCCACAAAAACGATGCGTGGCATGCCAATAACATAACCCTCTCGCAAGGGCGGCTATTGAGGCATATTTAATGGTTACTTGAGGCCCATATTGGCGAATATCAAAAAACTGAGCGCCCTCTATTAAAGGCGAAAGTACGCTTTCATCCAGATCAGAAACATCCAATGCAAACACACCATGTTTAGCATTGTTTAAACCAACAAAAATAGCACTCGTTAAATCTAAATGCGCCACTTGCTGATACGTTAAATAGCTTACTTTAGGGGTATCTTTAATAAATAGGGTTTGATTATTTTTAACTAAAACCCATTTACTTTGCGCCGACATTTGCGCTTTAAGCCACGATGGGTCTTTACGAAAATTTGAACCTCTATCTAGTGGCATGTTGCTGTAATGAAGCATGTAAGTCCTTGGTAACTCGTTATGCTTTAAAATTACCATAATCATTTAGCAAACCCAATTGATTATAGTAATAAAAAAAGCCTATATAAGGCTTAATTCATCTATTACGGCTTTGTATTAAAATCTCTCATGTTGCAGGCACTTAGCTTGCACTTTTTTAACTATTTTTTACTGTTAAAGTAGCAAAGTATTATCAATTAAATGAAATTGCTCTGCGCTTTGTTTTAATACCTCAGCAGTTAACCTGTCAGCACCGTATACATCGCACGGTACATTATATTGATTTTTTAAATGCCCAAGTAACAAAGCAAAGTCACCATCGCCAGAGAGCAAAATAACTTTATCAAGATTTTTACCCTGCTCTAACATGTCTATTGTTATGCCTACATCCCAATCGCCTTTAGCACTTCCATCACGGCGTTGAATAAATGGCTTTAGCTTTACCTCAAAACCAATCGCACGCAAAATATTTTGAAACTGATTTTGCTTTTCATCTCCTCGATAAATTGCATACGCAAAAGCACACTCAATATTGTATTGCGCCCGCATTACCCGCCAAAACGCATTGTAATCAAAATTTTTTCCGTAGCTTTCGCGGCACGTGTAATAAATATTTTGTACATCGACAAAAATACCTACTTTTGGCTTATCTAATGCTGCCATAATTTACTTTATATTCGTTTTGCTATAATTTAGCATAAAAAAGAATACAAAGTTTAATAGTTCAAAAATATAAAGGATTTAAGTTGTGAGAATTGCGGTCATCACTGGAGACTTAATTAAATCACAAAATATTCCACAACAAGAATACGATGCAATGCTTTATCAGCTTGATCAAAGCTTGCGCTTTATCGCCAAACGTTTTAATGCAAGCTTTAGCATTTACCGTGGTGATGCGTTACAACTACAGCTACAAGAGCCTGAGCAAGTGTGTCAAGCCGCAATCTTATTGTATTTACAATTGAAAGCAGCAAATTACGAACTGCGGCAAAGCCTTGCTATAGGCTCACTCGACAATCCTCGCGCTGATATAAAAACAGCCACAGGCAGTGCTTATACATTATCTGGCCGTGGTTTAGATGCCATGGGCCAGCAACGCTTAGTCCTAAACCTTGAAAACAAAGCCATCGAGGAAGGCTTTACACTTAATATCGCTTTGATCGACATATTGCTTCAAAAAATGAGCCAAAAGCAAGCTAATGCACTGTTTTATTATCTAACCGCAGAAAATAACAACCATGCAGAGCTTGCCATAGAGCTCATCACTAGCAGAGAGAATGTCACTAAGTTACTAAACCTAGCCCATTATCGTCTCATTGATCGCTTTGTAAACTACAGCCAAACAACACTCAAAGGATTGCTATGAGCAGTTTTACTTTATTACTCACCGCTTTAATACTAGGCCATTTGCTTGCTGACTTTTATTGGCAACCAATGAGCTGGGTACACGACAGAAACAAACACCATTTTCGTGCGAAAAAGCTCTACGTCCACGCAGTAATACACGGCCTGACATCATTAACGGTGCTTACAATGTGGGAATATACTTACGGCTGGCAAGAATTTGCAAGAGTGTTTTTGGCAACCCTCACTATTATGTTGACCCATTATTTTATTGATCTAGCCAAGTCATATTCAAATAAAGGCGTGGTACCTTTTTTAGTCGACCAGATAACACACCTTATTGTAATATTAGTACTTGTCGTGTGGCTTGCAGATAAAAATGAGTTTTATGTCTTAATGTGGCAAGAACTCGTTGCTATCGATACATTAATTTTTATCTGCTCATACCTATTAGTTTTAAAACCAAGTTCTTTATTAATTGGTCTCATCCTAGATAAAATAACAGGAAACTTTAAAGCCTCAAGAAAAAGTATTGCAAAGTCTGGTCATTACTTAGGACTACTTGAAAGAGTGCTAATTCTTAGTTTTATCCTCATTGGAGAATACTCTGGCATTGGCTTTCTAATAGCTGCAAAGTCTATTTTTAGATTCGGGGACTTAAAACATAATGAGGGTAAAGGGCAAAGCGAATACGTCATGCTAGGTACTTTATTAAGCGTCATCGTCACACTCTTTATTGGTGTTACCACCTTATACTTTATTAAGCTAATTTAATCGCTAAAAACGCGCTACCTGTAAAAGTAAGCGCGTTTTTTGCAATTGCGTTTTACTAAACGCAATTGCAATTAATCATTATTTGTGCGACGACGGCGTTGGCCATTACCGCCAACAGATTCACGCTTTGCCCATGGGTTTTGCGCATTATCATCTGTTTTAGCTGCTGGCTTTTTAGAACCACCACGGCGTGGGCCGGTACCATTTCCACCATTGTTCGGCTTTTTACTGTTAGGCTTGCTGCTATCAGATTTAGGCTTATTAAAAGGCTGCTTTTTCTTAGGCTTTTTAGCCGGCAGTGGGCGAGCATCTAATGCGCGTTCAGCTACTGGATTAATAGGCTCAAAACCGTCTTCTTCAGCACGTGGAATAAGCTCACCAATAAAGCGTTCAATACCGTATAAATCAACAGCATCTTCTGTTGTTACAAACGAAATCGCATGACCCGACGCACCAGCACGGCCTGTACGGCCAATACGATGAACATAATCTTCATATACGTTTGGTAAGTCGTAGTTAACAACATGCGGTAATTCAACAATGTCTAAGCCGCGTGCAACAATGTCTGTTGCTACTAATACGCGTACTTCACCACTTTTAAAACCATCAAGTGCTTTAACACGTGCGCCTTGTGATTTATTACCATGGATAGCCGCGCCTACAATGTCATCGCGCTCAAGTTGTTTAACTAAGCGGTTAGCACCGTGCTTTGTACGGCTAAACACTAAGACTTGTTGCCAATCGTTAGTGCGAATCAAGTGGCTTAGCAATGCTGTTTTACGTGTTTTATCTACCGCGTAAACGCACTGAGTAACACTTTTCGCTGTGGTATTTTTTGCTGCAACTGAAATTTCAACTGGGTCATTAATTAACCCTTTTGCTAATGCACGAATTTCGTCAGAAAATGTAGCCGAAAACATCAAATTTTGACGTTTAGCAGGCATTTTAGCAATTAAGCGTTTAATGTCGTGAATAAAGCCCATGTCTAACATGCGGTCAGCTTCATCGAGTACAAGCACTTCAACGCTATCAAATTTAACTGCATTTTGATTATGTAAGTCGATTAAACGACCCGGCGTTGCTACTAAAATATCAACACCTTTACGAAGACGCTGCATTTGTGGGTTAATTTTAACGCCACCGTAAACTACAAATGAGCTCACATCTGAATGCTTAGCGTACTCTTCAACGTTTTCGCTTACTTGCAAAGCAAGCTCACGCGTAGGCGTTAAAATAAGTGCACGTACGTGGTTACTTTTAGCTTTAGGGCCTGACGACAAACGCTCAATAAGTGGCAATGTAAAACCCGCTGTTTTACCTGTACCTGTTTGCGCTGCTGCCATAACATCACGGCGTTCAATAATTGCAGGAATTGCTTGAGCCTGAATCGGCGTTGGCGTTTCATAGCCCTTTTCTAAAACCGCATTAACCAAAGACTGTGATAAACCTAAACCTTCAAAACTCATATAAACTCTCTTTTAAATTAGGCTACGTTAGCCAGTTGCGCGCATTATACCTGTAGTAGCTAAGAATGCATGCCATTATTTACGTTGCGAGCAATTGAGCATAGCTTAATAAAATTAAACCTGTGCTCAAGTTGCTTAAAAATGCAAAAAACGGCCATAAGCCGTTTTTTGTTTATACTTAATTACTCTAAGTATAAGAGTTACTTAACACCTAACTCACGCAGGCGTTCTTGCAAGTAGCTATCTGCCGTGTAGCGCTCTGAAAGCACAACATCTGGATGCGGGTGTAAAAATAACGGTAGTGAAATACGCGATTTAGTAGATGCTTTACCCGTTGGGTTAATTACACGGTGAATTGTCGATGGGAAATACCCGCCCGACGCTTCTTGTAACATGTCGCCGATATTAATAATTAAGCTGCCAAAATCACATGGCACGTCTAACCAACCGCCATCTGTTTTTTGAACTTGTAAACCAGGCTCATTAGAAGCTGGTAATACAGTCAATAAATTAATATCGCCATGGGCTGCTGCGCGAATAGCACCTGGCTCTTCATCACCCGTCATTGGTGGGTAATGTAGGATACGTAACAATGTTTGCTCAGAATCGGCAATCATGTCTTTTAAATCAATTGAAAACTTAGCACGTACATCAGCCGGAGATTCAGCCTGAACCCAGCTTAACAACGTGCCAGCAAATTCACTTGCTAAACGGTAGTATTCACGTACATCAGCTTCAAGCTGGGCAGGAACGCGACCTTTAGGGTACACATGGAAGTACTCTTTAATGTCTTTTATTGTAAAGCCTTTCGCTACTTCAGATACTGAAGGCGGAAAGTAACCGTCTTGAGTTTCTTTAGAGAATAAAAAGTCGTGCTTTTGCTCTGAGTTAAAAAAGTCTTGCCAATTTTTGTAAATAGACTCAACTAAAGACTGTGGGATTGGGTGGTTTTTTAAAACGCCAAATCCAGTATTTCTTAACGATTCAACAAATTGTGCAGCCGCATCGGGAGCTTTATAATCAACAGTAGGTAATTGCATTGTACGTTCCAGTGAATAGGTTGTGTGAAGTGAGTTGCTTTTAATAGTGCTAAATTACTTATATAAAGTAGCAAAGCCTTCATTATAGCGCTATGCGAGGATAGACAAATGACCTCAAAAAAATAAGGACATATGTCCGCAAAGCTGCGCCACCATCGCTTGATTTGATCAAGATCAACTAATAAAAAAACGTTGAATTTGCAAGGTTTAGTAACTATCTCTGGTCTATTATTAGAATATATTTTATTTGTGTAAATAAGGCTCCCCATGCGACAAAGAGTATCTTTTAAAAGCGGCGATTTAGAACTTGCCGGCCAACTTGAACGCCCATCTGGCGATATTAAGTTTTACGCGCTATTTGCACACTGCTTCACATGCGGTAAAGACATTGCAGCAGCTACACGGATTAGCCGTGCACTCACACAACAAGGTATCGCCGTACTGCGTTTTGACTTTACTGGTTTAGGTAATAGTGATGGCGACTTTGCTAACAGTAACTTTTCATCGAACATTCAAGATTTAGTATCAGCCGCTGATCATTTACGTGAGCATTTTGCGGCGCCGCAACTACTCATTGGCCACAGTTTAGGCGGGGCTGCGGTTCTTGCTGCTGCTGAGCATATTCCTGAAGTATCGGCTATTACAACCATTGGCGCACCGTCAGATGCGCAGCACGTAGCGCATAACTTTGAAGCACACCTTGATGAAATTAACGCAGCAGGTGAAGCTAAAGTTAACTTAGCTGGTCGTGAATTTACCATTAAAAAGCAATTTATTGACGATATAGCCAAGTACGATAAAAGCCACATAAGTAAACTTAAGCGCGCATTATTAGTAATGCACTCCCTATTGATGCGACGGTAAATATTAGTGAAGCTGAAAAAATTTATGCATCAGCTAAGCATCCTAAAAGCTTTATTAGCCTAGATAACGCCGATCACCTTTTAACAAATAAAAACGATGCCGACTACGCTGCACAAATAATTGCAACGTGGGCAAACCGTTATGTTAAGTACGACAAAACTAAATACACGGCAAGTTTAACGGGTGGTAATGTACTTGTTGAAGAAAAAGACCATGTATTTACTCAGCACGTAAGTACAAAAGATCATACTTGGCTTGCAGATGAGCCAATAAAAGTAGGTGGTGAAAACTTAGGTCCTGATCCGTATCATCACTTATTAGCGGGGCTTGGTGCCTGTACAGCAATGACATTGCGTATGTACGCTACACGTAAAAACTTACCACTGGAGCATGTAAAAGTAGAGCTTGATCACACTCGCGATTACAACAAAGATTGCGACGATTGTGAGCAAACAGGTAACCTTGAAGCAATTACCCGTAAAATCACCTTACGTGGCGACTTAACAGAGCCACAACGCCAGCGTTTACTCGAAATAGCCGACAAATGCCCTGTGCATAAAACACTACATAATAACCCAGTTATTGTAAGTAAACTGGTAGAATAACTGCCGTAAAATTAATATAGCGCAGGTCACACTGCGCTGTGATTTAACTTTTATAAACCTAATTTTTACTATCTAAAAAACGCCTCTACTTCTTTACTCATTCTATCCACCAGCCATTTTGGCCCGCCATCGTACATATCGTTATGACGCGATTTTTCTATTGTTATTTGTGTAACAGGAAACTTATCCAGCTCTGAATCGTTTAACAGCACATTCGCATCAGCTGGGTAATCACTACCGCGTAGAGTAAGTACGCGAATGTTTTTATTGCGCGGGATCAACATGCGGCGATGATCGAGCGTAATAATAGTGCTAACTTCGTTTGGATAAATAGAGCCATATAATGCGGAAATATCCCCGCCGTTTGAGTGCCCAAATAAGGTGAGTTTTGTAAATTCGTATGCTGGGTATTTACTCGATAGCTCATTAACTAAAAACTTAAGCGTTACTACGCCACGATGCCAGTTTTCCATGCGAGTGGTTAAGTAAGGCTGCTCACGGTTTAAGTAAGGGTCACTTTTTAGCTCATGTGCAACGGCTATTGTTAAATATCCACGCTGATTAAACGCATTACTGGCAAACGTATACCCGTTATGGCTAATCCCGTAACCTGCGTTAATAAACGCTACAGGGCATTTTACTTGTTCAGTGCACTTAGCATTGTTACTTGGTAGTGTGATATTGATAGGAATAGTGCGATTACGGCTTTCATCAGTTATAACGCCATCGTTTGCATAGCTTGTCGCGCCTATTACTGATGTGCTTATAACTGATGTACTTAGAGCTAGTGCGCCTAACATAAAAAGCTTTTTAAGTGTTTTTTGCATGTTCAAACTTATATAAATTATTGTTTTTAATTAAAAATAACTTTTACTTTATAGGTTTGCATTCTCTATTGTCAAACTATGCGATAATAGCCGCCATTGTTCAAATATATTTAGTAAAAGATCCAATAAATGAAATCATACAATAGCATTCAAGAACGTATAGAAATTTTAGAAGACAAACTAACGGCAATACATGACGAAATCGAAACACTAAAAACCCCTGCTAAAAACAACAATGAACGTATTATTTTTAAGTTTATTGAAACAGGCAGCACAGGTAAAACGAAGGATTTTGTTCGTGAGTTAGGTATTAAATCACCACGTGACGGTTTGTTTTCATCAGGTGACGTTACAAAACTAATTAAAGATGGCGCTGAAGATATTTCACCAGCGTTATTAGAAATCGCAAGACAACTAGCCAGTGCACGTAATAAAAATGGCCCTAGCCGTTAATTACGCAGTCACGCAGTATCTAGAAGCCCAGCCAAGCTGCCGCTTCTAGGTGTTCAGTTAATCACAAAGCTCTATATTAAGGCTGGTAAGTAAATTAAGTGCTTCGAAGCGATCAAACTTAGCATTCGCTAAAATATTATTATTCAAATCTATATTAAATGCTGTAGCACCTACAAAATCACATTTTGTTAAGTTAGTTTGAAAAAACTCACTATCGCGAAAATCTGTTCCTGTAAATTCACTACCGCTTAAATCTGCATGTCTAAAATCAACATTTTTGGCAAAGCAGTGTGTTAGTTTGAGGGCTTTGAGGGTTAATTCAAAAAAAGAACTATTACTGAGCTCGCAATAATTAAAACTCACCGGTGCGTTAATACTAAGCGCTGGCCAATCTACGTCAGTCCATTGCAGACTATTTAATTTACAGTGGCTAAAACTTACATCTTCAAGCGAGCTGTAGTTCCATTTAAGTGACGATAAATTACAGTTTTTAAAGTTGCACTGTATAAATCGGCAATTTTTAAACTGCCCGCCTGAAAAGTCGCAATCGGTAAATGTGCACTCTTCAAACTCAGAATTTTCAGTTAGTTGCTCTTCGTGCTGCAAAGCATTAAATTGCTCGTCGAAGTACTGATTATTATTTGAAATTGACACTATTAACCTAGTTTTTAATGGGCATAGACGCTATTTTTAGGTAAATCTTTTTTAAGCGCAAGCACTGCAATAAAAATCAAAGCAAATAGTGGAAATAGCGCTAAACAGCCACCCACAAAAGCTAAAACCCCAGGCATAGTACTTTTACGCTTACCTATTTTATAGCTAATTACAGCAAAAATAGGAATACTCAGCACAATAAAAAAAACTAAGAACTCACCAAATAAGGTTGCATTGATCGACATAATAATTCCTTTTTCGTCTGTTCGGTTAAAATACACTCTGCTGCAAATTTAACCACAAAAAAACCCTTAAGCATATAACTTAAGGGTTTTTAAATTTAGCTCAATAAGCTAAACAAAAATTACTCTTCGCTAGGTATCGCTTTTTCAACAACACTAATTGCAAGCTCAGCTAACGAATCAAGGTTAGGTTTGCTTGGTGCGTTGGTTAATAAACACGACGCTTGTGTTGTTTTAGGGAAAGCAATAACGTCACGAATGTTATCGGTACCACATAAAAGCATTGCTAAACGGTCAAGACCAAATGCTAAACCTGCATGTGGTGGTGTGCCGTATTTAAGTGCATCAAGTAAAAAACCAAACTTGTCTTGTTGCTCTTGCTCGTTAATACCTAAAATTCTAAATGCAGTTTCTTGCATATCTGCATTATGAATACGTACCGAACCGCCACCCACTTCGTAGCCGTTTAATACCATATCGTAGGCATCTGAAATAGCAGCTGCTGGGTTTGCTTCAAGCTCACTGGCGTTAATGTCTTTTGGTGCAGTGAATGGATGATGCACAGCATGTAATGTGCCCTCGTCATCTTCTTCAAACATTGGGAAGTCTACAACCCAAAGTGGTGCCCAGCTATTAAGGTTAGTGATTTCTAAGTCAACACCAATCTTAACGCGCAGTGCGCCCATTGCTTCGTTTACTGTGTTGCGCTTATCGGCACCAAATAAAATGATATCGCCAGACTGTGCATTAGTACGCTCAAGTAATTTAGTAATTACGTCTTCGCTTAAAAACTTAGCCACTGGCGATTGAACACCTTCAGCGCCTGCAGTGTGGTCATTTACTTTCATCCACGCCATGCCTTTAGCGCCGTAAATACCAATAAACTTAGTGTAATCGTCAAGCTGTTTACGAGAAAGCTTAGCGCCACCCGGTACAGTTAACACAGCAACGCGACCTTTTTCGTCATTAGCCGGACCTGAGAAAACATTAAACTCTACGTCTTTAACTAAATCTGCAACATCAACTAACTTCATTGGGTTACGTAAATCTGGCTTATCAGAACCGTAAAGGCTCATTGCCTCGCTGTAAGGCATGATTGGAAAATCGCCTAAATCAACGTTTAGTAATGTTTGCCACATTTCGCGGATCATTTTTTCAGTCATACCACGTACTTGATCAGAGCTCATGAACGAGGTTTCTATATCTATTTGGGTAAATTCTGGTTGGCGATCGGCGCGTAAATCTTCATCACGGAAACATTTAACAATTTGGTAGTAACGGTCAAAACCAGACATCATCAACAATTGCTTAAACAACTGTGGAGACTGCGGTAATGCGTAAAAACTACCTTTGTGAACGCGGCTTGGTACTAAATAATCGCGCGCACCTTCTGGCGTTGCTTTAGTAAGTACAGGTGTTTCGATGTCTAAAAAGCCGTTTTCATCTAAAAAGCGACGAACAAAGCTGCTTGCTTTAGCACGTAATTTAATACGGTCACTCATTTCTAGACGACGTAGGTCTAAGTAGCGGTATTTTAAACGACGCTCTTCTGAGTTTACTTGGTTAAAATCAAGCGGTAATGGCTCAGAGCGGTTAATAATATTAAGCTCTTTACCTAAAACTTCGATCTCCCCTGTTGCCATGTCTTTATTTACTTGGCTATCAGGGCGTGCGCGAACAATACCTTTTAACTGAACACAAAATTCTTGGCGAAGTGTGTTAGCTGAACTCATTAACTCTTCAATGTCAGAATCGAATACAACTTGTACTAAACCTTCTCTATCGCGTAAATCGACAAAGATAAGTCCACCAAGGTCACGTCGTTTGTTGATCCAGCCACATAGTTCTACTTCTTGATCTACGTGAGTTTTATTTAGCTGTCCGCAATATATAGAGCGCATAGTTTTCCTGTCAGATAAAAGGCTTAAACGGTTATATTTATTTGTTTTAAGGCGTGTGATTTAAAAAACAGGTCACCACAATACAAATAAAGCCGCTAGCAATCTAAAAATAATCAAATTAAGCCCTGCATTATACCCAAGTAGTATCAAGATGCTAGGGCGTGTTGAACGTTGGTGGTTGAATTTGCAGCAGTATGTCTGGCTTTTAGGTAAGGCAGAGTCTATGTAGTGTGGTTATTCCCCATAAAAAGGCGATAACGCAGCATAAATGCCAAACATGTGCTGCCCTTTGGGTTCTTTCTAGGGACGATTAACTCTTTGTTGCTCAGTTTTTACTTAGCCCACTAGGTTACAAACCTCGCGCCGCGATTAAATCGCCCCTAGATTGAACAAATTTCAATCCACAAAGAACAACACGCCCTAGGCCGTGTGTTTAGCTTTGTAATGTTAATTTGCAGCAACCACCGCATGTATTTGGTACACTTGCGCCACGAAGTAATTTATCAGTCATTTATATGTTATATATTGGATGCCCTCAGTGGTCGAGCAACGCATGGAAAGGCAATTTATTTTCAAGCCAATGTAAAAACGCCGATATGCTTAGCCAATACGCCCAACATTTTAACTCAGTTGAAGGCAATACCAGCTTTTACGCTGACCCATCGCCAAGTACCGTATTGCGCTGGGCAAACAGCGTACCCGATGATTTTAAATTTACGTTTAAGTTTAATCGTCGCTTTAGCCACGAGCTGCACCTAACTAATGTTCAAACCGAGCTTACTGATTGGCTTAACTTGTTCTACCCTATTTTAGAAAAAACCGGGCAAATCATGCTGCAATTACCTAAAGCATTTGGCCCTGGTGACTTACCTAAACTCGCCCAATTTATTAGCCTGTTACCAAAAGAGGTTAATTACGGTATAGAGGTACGTCATACTGCGTTTTTTCAAAAGGGTGAAGCCGAAATAGCGCTTAACCAATTATTAATGGCAAACAACATAAATCGTATATCGATGGATACTCGCGCCCTATTTGCGGTAAAACCAACAACCGAAGCGCTAATAGATGCACAGCAAAAAAAGCCCCACTTACCGGTACATGCAATAGCTACTGGCTCAGAGCCTATGGCGCGCTTTGTAATAGCCGATTTACAAAACGACTATAAACCCTTTTATAAACCGTGGCTAAGTAAAGTAAAACAATGGCTTGATGAAGGAAAAACCCCTTATGTGTTTTTTCATACGGCAGATAACCGAGAAGCGCCATTATTAGCAAGGCAGTTTTGCAAAGACCTTGGTTATGATCACAAAGCATTAAACCCATTTACTGGCGAAAAAGAAGCCCACCAGCAAGCACTTTTTTAAAAGTAAAACGACAGAGAAACAATAATGAGTGAATACGCACGTTACTTTACCGGCTACCCAGCTAACATCGTTGAGCAAGTATTAAGCCTTATAAATAACAAAAAGGTATGTGACTACTTACTTAAAAAGTATCCGCAAGCACATACCATTACTAGCGATAAACTACTTTATAACTACGCAACCGAGCTTAAAAAACAGTATTTAAAAAATGCACCACCGTTTGGGCGCGCAGCATTTAAAAAGCAAGGCGATATGGTCACTAACGCACTTGGTACACATACGTATCGAATGCAAGGTAAAACCCGTAAGCACGATTTAGCGATAAACAGCGACTTGCTCCGCGCTCCCGAGCCGTTATTAAAAGCGTTAGTGGTACATGAGCTCGCCCACTTTAAAGAAAAAGACCACAACAAAGGCTTTTATCAGCTTTGCTGCCATATGGAGCCGAGTTACCACCAGCTAGAGTTAGATTTAAGGATATTTTGTGTGGTAGTGGCGATGGGAGAGAATCCTTATGGCTAGTAATCTCAGATTAACTTCCATTATTACTTTCCTCTTCCCAGATTGAAAAGTACTTATTCTTAAAAATTTGTAGAGAATTTTCAAATCTGCAATGCGTAGCTTCCCATTCTTTTAAGATCTCTTTTATTTCTTCAGTACTATTGTTAAGTGTATTCTGATAGGTACCAATATTCCTCTTAAAACCATTTATCTGTCCTGAACATTTAGTAGCGTATATATAAATGAGTTCTGCACTTTCACTATCAAATTTATCAAGACATCTTTTTAAAACTAGCGACGTTGAATGTGCCTTCCAAGCATACGAGTTACTATTAGATGCTAAAGTGGGGAGCTCTAGATTGTTTTTTAAAGTAAAATCTTCTAATGCTTTGCAACCTAGTGATTCGAGTTCATCAAAGGTATTAATGAAAAATGATAGTAACTGTTGCTGCTTTTCATGCTTTATGCGCTTGTGGAATGCATCACGTTGGTCTTTTTGGGACTTAATAGCTAACTTTTCAGAAGTAAGCCTATCCTCTGCTGCCTGTTTATTGGCTAGAGCTTGAACTCTATTACTATCCGATTGAAGATAAACAGTATATATAATCGCAGTAAAAGAGAAGAAAGAAAGTATAGGACCTAATACCCCACCAAAGAAACTTCCAAAGTGAGACCAAGTCTCAGTGGTTCCACCGATTCCTACACCTAAACCTTTGAACCAAAGTGTAAAGATGATAACCATTGGAACTATTGCTAATACAATTAAAGAAATCAAAACCCCTTTAAAAATTTTATTATTTTTCTTATGGATAACTGCCATGTAACCCCTTTCCTTTAGGTTTTATTTTTATTCACAAAAAACGCGATTTAAAATCGCGTTTTCTTTGGTAGCTTTTCTACTAACCGCTTATAGCTATAAACTGGCAGCTCAAAAGCGTGTTGGGTTTCGTTTCACTCAACCCAACCTACATAAATAAACTTAAAGCCCTAAGCCTGCCATGAAGTCGTCATCGTCGTCATCTTGTCCAGAAGACGCAGCTGCTTTAGATTTTTCAGCTTGTTGTTTGGCTTCATTTTCGATAATGTCATCAGGGTCTATAGCTTCTACAATGTCAAAATCATGTAGTTTAATAAACTCAGTTTTATCCATAGCAAGTTCTAGGTAAAAGATATTTTGCTTACTGGTAGTAAATGTCACGCGACGTGCTTGTGGGCGATCCATCGTGGTATCTACCGATATTTGCACTTGTTTGTTAATTGCCATCATTTTTGGCTGATTTTGCGTAATAGAAGTGTGTAATTGTTCGCGTACTTTAGATGTAAAATCGCCAACAATTTGGTTCATTAACTCACCTAATACGTTAGACACATCGTCTGATAAATGGCTATGCGCTATTTCTTCTTCTGGCATCCCCATATTACGCATATAATCGCCATAAATTTCCATTGCTGCTTGCGAGGTGAAGTTAGTAATTACCAATCCGGTAAAGCCACCATCAAACAAAACAAAGCAACCAATATCTGGGCGCATACATGTTCGCGTTATTTTTTGTACCATTGCAGAATAGCTAATGCTGTTGCCGCTGGCTGAGGTAAGTACGCCTGTTACAGAATGACACAGGGTTGCTAAAATATCGTCGGTACTAATCACCTTACTTTTACTCATTTAATAATCTCTTTTTGTGCTTATTATTCATAATTCTAGTCAAGCTACTGAATTTATCACTGACTATCCAGTATAAAATGTTAAAATAGCATTATTATTTTAAAAGAGACTGCTTTCGTGACCATAAAAGACAGTATTTATGCCTCTGAGCAACAAGTAAAAGATTTTAGCTTTGACCAAAATGTAGTCGAAGTATTTCCCGATATGATTCAGCGCTCAGTACCGGGCTATGCAACTATTGTCAGTACAATGGGAAAGCTTGCTGGGCAATATGCGCAAAGTAACTCAAATCTTTATGATTTAGGCTGCTCACTGGGCGCCGTAACACTTAGTATGCGCCGTAATATTCGTACCGATAACTGCCATATAATAGCGGTAGATAACTCTCAAGCTATGGTTGAGCGTTGTAAGGTACATTTACAAGGTTTTAAATCAGATGTGCCTGTTACTGTTACCTTAGGCGATATTAACGAGCTTGAAATTCAAAACGCCTCGGTAGTAGCAATGAATTTTACGTTGCAGTTTATTCCACACGCGCAGCGCCAAGCTGTGCTTGAAAAAATATATGCTAATTTAAAACCTGGTGGTGTATTGCTGCTAAGCGAAAAAATTAAAGCTGAAAATGAGCAATGCGACAATTTATTGATTGATTTGCACCACGACTTTAAACGACACAATGGTTACTCTGAGCTTGAAATAAGCCAAAAGCGTACCGCCATCGAAAACGTTATGCGCCCAGATACACTAAGCGCTCACTTTACTCGCTTACAAGATATTGGTTTTAGCCAAACTCAAGTGTGGTATCAATGTTTTAATTTTTGCTCAATGGTAGCAATTAAATAAAGAGAGTGACTTATGTCTCAATGGTTTAACCAATTTTACGCATCTATTGCACAAAGCCCACTTAGCCACTGGCTAGAAACCCTGCCTGCACAATTAAAGCATTGGCAAAACGAGGCAAGCCATGGTGATTTGCCTAAATGGCAAAAAGTACTTAAAAACTTGCCTGAGGTGACAACTTCGCATGTTGATATTTCTACTAAGGTAGAAATTGGCGCACCAGGGGAGATGAGTGATGGCGAGCAAAAGCAAGCCATGCATTTATTAAAACGCATGATGCCATGGCGCAAAGGCCCATTTAATGTGCACGGTATTGAAATAGATACAGAGTGGCGCAGTGATTGGAAGTGGGACCGCCTGCTTCCTCATATTGAGCCATTAAAAGGCCGCACTGTTTTAGATATTGGTTGTGGCTCGGGTTATCATTTATGGCGTATGCGCGGTGAAGGCGCAGAGTTTGTCGTGGGTATTGATCCATCTGATTTATTTTTATGTCAGTTTCAGGCAATTAAACACTACAACCCAGATGAAAACGTACATTTACTGCCACTAGGTGTTGAAGCATTACCCGAGCTTAAAGCGTTTGATACGGTTTTTTCGATGGGCGTACTTTATCATCGTCGCTCACCTATCGACTTTTTAGCGCAATTAAAAGCGCAGCTACGCCCAGGCGGCGAACTTGTGCTTGAAACGCTAGTAATTGAAGGTGACGAAAACACAGTATTAGTCCCAACTGATCGCTACGCTAAAATGCGCAACGTTTGGTTTATTCCAAGTACTGCAGCATTAAAACTGTGGATGGAACGCGTTGGCTTTAAAGATGTGCAAATAAAAGATTGCGCTATTACCACGCTTGAAGAACAACGCAAAACCGATTGGATGGAAAACGAATCGTTAATCGACTTTTTAGATCCAAACGACACAAGTAAAACAATTGAAGGTTACCCTGCTCCACTTAGAGCAATATTAACTGCAAAAGCATAGCGGTTAATTTAACGCCTTAAATACTAAAAAAACGCCTGCGGGCGTTTTTTTGTTTATTTAAACAACAAGCAGCGGACAAGTGTCCTTGTTTATTATTTCAAAATTACATTTGCGCTAGCCGCGACCTTGCAATTGTTGTAAAATACGCGCGTTTCTAAGCAACCCAAAACAACTATTTTGAGGAAAACCTGTGAGCGAACAAAAACAGTCTCTAAGCTATAAAGACGCGGGCGTAGATATCGACGCTGGTAATGCACTTGTTGAGCGTATTAAAGGCGTAGTTAAAAAAACTCGTCGTCCTGAAGTAATGGGCGGAATTGGTGGTTTTGGCGCACTTTGCGAAATTCCTGAAGGCTACAAGCAACCAGTATTAGTTGCAGGCACAGATGGCGTTGGTACTAAACTACGTTTAGCAATCGACTTAAAAAAACACGATACGGTTGGTATTGATTTAGTTGCAATGTGTGTAAACGACTTAATTGTTCAAGGTGCTGAACCCCTGTTTTTTCTAGATTACTATGCAACTGGTAAACTAGATGTAGACACAGCAGCTGACGTAGTGACAGGTATTGGCAAAGGTTGTGAAATTTCAGGTTGTGCCCTAATTGGTGGCGAAACAGCTGAAATGCCAGGTATGTATGATGGTGAAGACTACGACATGGCAGGCTTTTGTACAGGCGTTGTAGAAAAATCAAAAATTATTGATGGCACAAAAGTAGCAGCAGGCGATCAGCTTATTGCACTTGCTTCAAGTGGTCCTCATTCAAATGGCTTCTCTTTAATTCGTAAAGTACTTGAAGTGTCAAAAGCTGATACCAGCGCTGACTTTGAAGGTAAAACATTAGGCGAAACTCTACTTGAGCCTACGCGTATTTACGTAAAACCTTTACTTGAGTTATTCAAAAACGTTGACGTACATGCGCTTTCGCATATTACTGGCGGCGGTTTTTGGGAAAATATTCCACGTGTATTACCCGCTTCAGCAAAAGCTGTAGTTAAAGGTGATAGCTGGCAATGGCCACCAATTTTTAATTGGTTACAAGAAAACGGCAACATTACTACACACGAAATGTACCGTACATTTAACTGTGGTGTAGGCATGGTTTTAGTAGTCCCTGCAGACAAACTTGAGCAAAGCTTAACAATGCTAAAAGACTTGGGCGAAAATGCATGGCACCTTGGTGAAATTCAAGATGCAGCAGCTGGCGAAGAGCAAGTTGAAATTGTAGGTGGTGCTAAGTAATGGCACCGACTCGTCTGGTAGTTTTAATCTCAGGTAGTGGCTCTAATTTACAAGCCATTATAGATGCCTGCGAACGTGGCGAGATAAACGGGCATATAGCGGCTGTTATTAGTAATAAAGCAGACGCTTATGGCCTAGAGCGTGCAAAACAAGCAGGTATTGCTACAAAAGTGCTCAGTCATAAAGATTTTGACTCGCGCGAAGCGTACGATGCGCAATTAATGAACGTTATCGACTCTTTTATGCCAAATCTAGTTGTATTAGCTGGGTTTATGCGTATTCTTACTCCTGGCTTAGTGCAAAAATATGTTGGAAAAATGTTGAACATTCATCCATCTTTGTTGCCTAAGTATCAGGGGCTGAATACCCACCAAAGAGCAATTGATGCAAAAGACGATGTTCATGGCGTAAGTGTTCACTTTGTTACTGAAGAATTAGACGGCGGTCCCGTTATTCTTCAGGCGCAAATACCTGTACTCAAGGATGATACAGCAGAAACATTAGCAAAACGCGTGCATGAGCAAGAGCATATAATTTATCCTTTGGTGGTCAAGTGGTTCAGTGAACACAGACTTACTATGGAAGCAGATTATGCAGTTCTTGACAAAAAACAACTTCCTGCACACGGCGCGCACTACCCACAATAAAAAAATAAGTGCCCTGTTGTTATGTGCGGGCGCTTTACTTCCAACTAGCCTAATTGCAGGCGAATTGACCCAGTATCAAGCTAATTACGATATTTTACGCAAAGGTAAAAATCATGGTGAGGCTGTTCGTGAGCTCAAAAAAATGGGCGACGATACTTATGAACTAACATACCACAGCAATATTGAGTGGATGATTTTCTCTGATTCTCGTGAAGAAACATCAAAGTTTACCTTTAAAGATGGCAAGGTTACCCCGCATCATTACAATATGATCCGCACCGGTACAGGCCCAGATAAAGATTATAAAATTGATTTTGATACAACAAACAAAGTAGTGACTAGCAGCGCTAGCGAATACCCACTTAAGTGCGAATGGACTGATGAATTTCAGGATGCTATTTCGTACCAAGTACAAGTGCGCGAAGGGTTGAAAAAAGGCGAAACGAGCTTTTCATTCCCGCTTATAGACAAAAAAGGTAACCGCCGCGACTACAACTTTGAAGTTGTTGAAAAAGAGATGATCTCCCTACCTATCGGTAATGTAGAAGCCATTAAAGTTAAACGTTTATACGATAACGATAAACGCCAAGCAATTGCATGGTTTGCGCCAGAAATGGATTACATGCTGGTACGTATGTGGAAAGGCGAGAAAGGTATGGAGCAGTTTGAAGTTCAAATAAATTCATTTACTGTTACTGCACCAACAGCTATTGCGCCTGCTGCAGCACAACAACCTCAAGAAGCTAACTAAATTTAATTAAACCAAAGTTAAGCTAGGACCTGTTGACCTTTGTGGATTAAAATTTGTTCAACCTAGGGGCTATTTAATCGCGGCGCGAGGTTTGTAACCTAGTGGGCTAAGTAAAAACCGAGCAACAAGGAGTAAATAGCCCCTAGGCAGAACCCTTCGGACAGCGCATGTTTGGCATTTATGCTACGTTATCGCCTATTTATGGGGAATAACCACACTACATAGGCTCTGCCTTGCCTAAATACCAAACAGTCTGCTGCAAATTTAACCTCGAAAGATAAACAGGTCCTAATATTTAAAATAGGTGGGCTAAATTAGCTCACCCATTTTAAACAATGCAAATTCCCCCGGCTCCATTTTTTGCCAACGCTCATCATTCGTCAAAGGCCTTGTGGCTATAACTGTTACTACATCGTTTGGTGTGGTCTCTTGTTGAAAATCGACCACCATGTCGGCATCAATCAACGTTGCTTTACCAAATGGCGCACGGCGCGTTATGTAATGTAAGTTATTAGTGCAATAGGCTAAAACAAATATGCCATCGGTTAGCAGCATATTAAATACGCCTTTTTCACGAAAGGTATGCGAAAGCTTAGCGGCGTATCTAAAAACCGACGCCATATTAGATGGACGCTTTGGGTATTTTTCGCGAATTTTATCAAGTAACCAACAAAAAGCGAGTTCGCTATCGGTGTTACCTACTGGGCGATAGTACTGTGGTTTTAAATCGTGATAATTAGATAGCTGCCCGTTATGAGCGTAAGTGATTTCACGCCCCCATAACTCTCGCGTAAAAGGGTGAGTATTTTCAAGGCATACTCTACCGCGGTTACCTTGGCGAATATGGCTAACAACCGAGACACTTTTAATTGGGTATGCTTTAACGAGCTTTGCAATTTCAGATTGATAACTCGGCTCAGGATCTTTAAAGGTTCTACAGCCTTTACCTTCGTAAAATGTAATACCCCAACCATCTTTATGTGGTCCCGTGTTTCCGCCACGCTCTAAAAGGCCTGAAAAACTAAAACAAATATCGGTAGGCACATTGGCTGACATGCCAAGTAATTCACACATTAATAAAATAACCCTTAAAAACCATACATTAAAATAAATAGCGTTATATTTGTGTATTAAGCGTACACTAATTTGCAGCCCGCTATAACGGCTATATTTACTTAAAAAGTGTCATTTTGCTATTAGATTTATTTATTTTTACGTTAACACTACTTACGGCTAATGCTTTGACTATACGATAGTTATTAAGCTTTCCTCTATCGGGTAAATAAATATCGTATTTAAGTTACTTTCTACTACAATTTAACATCGTTATGTACTTGAAAATTACTGTGACTAGCGCTACTCTAAGTGAGGTGGTCTGACCTCTATTAAGGAATAAAAATGACACTCATATTTACACTCGGTTTAATCGTGCTGCTTTGCACAGCGATTTACCACAGAGCGAGTTGGAACACAGCACTTGGTGTTTCTGCCGCAACCCTACTTATAGGTACCTTCGCCGGTGCTTTTGGTTTAATTAGCTGGTTGATCTTTTTGATCATCGCGGTTCCTCTTTCTGTTACTGGCCTTCGTCAGCAATATATCATCAAGCCTATTTTTGCTGTGTTCAAAAAAGTAACGCCAAGCATGTCTGATACTGAAAAATCAGCTATTGATGCCGGTACAACTTGGTGGGAAGCTGACTTATTTTGCGGTAACCCAGATTGGAAAAAACTTCACCAATACCCAGTTCCTAAACTTACTATTGAAGAGCAAGCCTTTGTTGATGGCCCTGTTGAAGTAGTATGTGGCATGTTGGACGATTGGGAAGCAACGCACGAACTAACCGACCTTCCTCAAGATGTATGGCAATATCTAAAAGATAATAAATTCTTTGCCATGATCATCAAAAAAGAATATGGCGGTTTAGAGTTTTCTGCATTTGCACAGTCTTGTGTACTTCAAAAACTAACAAGTAAATCAACATTACTTTCGTCAATTGTGGGTGTACCGAATTCTTTAGGCCCTGGTGAATTATTACAACACTATGGTACAAAAGAGCAAAAAGATCATTACTTACCGCGCTTAGCGAGCGGTCAAGAAATTCCATGTTTTGCGTTAACTTCGCCAGAAGCGGGCTCTGATGCAAGCTCAATTCCAGACTACGGTGTGGTATGTAAAGGGCAATGGAATGGTGAAGAGGTTGTGGGTGTTAGTTTAACGTGGAATAAGCGTTACATTACACTTGCCCCAGTTGCTACCGTACTTGGTCTTGCGTTTAAGTTACAAGATCCAGATGGGCTAATTGGCGACAATAAAGAGCCAGGCATCACCTGTGCACTTATCCCAACGGACACTCCTGGAGTTGAAATTGGTCGTCGACATTTCCCGCTAAACGTACCATTTCAAAATGGTCCTACTCGCGGTAAAGACATTTTCGTACCACTTGATTATATTATTGGTGGTCCAGATATGGCAGGTCAAGGCTGGCGCATGCTGGTTGAGTGTTTATCGGTTGGTCGTGCAATTACATTGCCGTCAAATTCTGCTGGCGGCATTAAAATGATTGCCGTTGCAACGGGTGCGTATAGCCGCATTCGTCGCCAGTTCCGTTTACCTATTGGTAAAATGGAAGGTGTTGAAGAGTCACTAGCAAAACTTGCTGGTTACGCTTACAGCTCTGATGCTGCGGTTAGTATGTCTACAGGTGCGGTTGATTTAGGCGAAAAGCCATCAGTTGTTTCTGCCATTATTAAATACCACCTGACAGAGCAAATGCGTGATGCAACTATTCATGCAATGGATGTACTTGGCGGTAAGGGCATCATGCTTGGGCCAAATAACTATTTAGGTCGTGGCTATCAAGGTGCACCTATTGCCATTACCGTTGAAGGTGCAAATATCTTGACCCGTAATATGATTATTTACGGTCAAGGTGCAATTCGCTGTCATCCATTTGTACTTACCGAACTAGGTGCGTGCGAAATTGAAGACCGCGAAGAAGCGCTTAACGTATTTGATAAAGCGCTAATGGGTCACATTGGTTTTACTATGTCGAACCTTGTACGTACTAAATGGCTTGCACTTACCGGCGCTCGTTTTACAAGTGTGCCGTACAACGACGAAACAGCTGAATTTTACCGTATAGCGTCGCGCTTTAGTGCATCACTTGCTCTTATGTCTGACATTAGCATGGCAGTATTTGGTGGCTCACTTAAACGTAAAGAACGTATTTCAGCACGTTTAGGTGACTTACTTAGTTACTTATACTTAGTGTCTGCAACGCTTAAGCGTTACAACGACGAAGGCCGTAAAAAAGAAGATTTTGCTCTAGTAAAATGGAGTTGCCAAGATCATCTTTACCATTGCCAACGTGCACTTGCTGATTTAATTAATAACATGCCTTCGGCTCCACTACGCGCCGTGTTAAAAGTATTGTTATTCCCGTTTGGTCGCCCTGTTCGTAAACCAACTGACCAGCTTGAGCATAAACTTGCACAACTACTACAAGTACCTAGCGAAACGCGTAACCGTTTAGCAAGCTACGTATACTTAAAAAATGAGCCGCTTAACCTTGTGGGCCGTCAAGAGCAAACGCTTAAAGACATCCTAGACGTTGAGCCATTATTTGAAAGAGTATGTAAAGAGAAAGGCCTTAAACTGCCATTCTTCCAGCTTGATAAAGTCGCGCAAATGGGGCTTGAAGCAGGTATATTAAGCCAAGCAGAGGCTGATAAACTAGCTGCTGTTGAGCAATCTCGTTTAGATGTTATTAACGTTGATGACTTTGACCCTGCTGATTTACTTGCAGGCAAAGCAGCACGAAATAGCGTTAAAAAAGAAGCTAATGCGGCTTAATTAATTTAGCAAAGCAAGCAGCCCAGCTGTAAAAAAATCCAAACCAGCGCATAATGCGCTGGTTTTTTTGTGCAAAATAAACCTGCAACAAACACCACACTAAACCTAAACTCAACAAAATAATGTTTAATCTCTCAAACGTAATGCTGTAAGTTACAAAGGTCGCTAAAAACAACAGCATACTAGGTATAAACTGGCTAATATAAAACACCCGTGCTTTTTGGCATGTATTAAAAAACAAGCGATATTGCGTATAAATTTTAGTGCAATCAAATTGTAATGAGCTGCAAAATAATACAATAAAAGCCATCGCCACAGCATCAAGTATATTCACGAGATCAGCACGCTCAGCGACTAAAGTAGTCGAGGCCATAAACACACATAAAAGTAATGACATACGCCATACCAGTGTCCAGCTGTGATTTATAAAGTAGCAAAACCAAAAACCAAACAGTGACCGAACACTAACACGCCCATTTATATTAACTCTAGGTATAAGCAAGCTAATGCTAAAGATGATTGAAAAACCAATATGATAAATAAGCGGCGGTATGTTGATGGGAGTGAATAAAAAAAGGCCGCTTAGCATAAAACCATAAACTAGTGCGCTAGGTTTGTATAAACACACAATGCCTAATCCTAACTGAATAGACATAAATACTATAAAATGCGGCACCTTTAACCACTGTTCAAAGGTAAGATCAAGCGCTATCAACAAGCTAGCGATAAGCCAACCATTGCTGATAAATAACAATTTAATATCGGCAAGGTAAAGCCAGCTAGGGTGAGCGATCGTAAGTTGAAACAGCCGTTGGTTACTATTTTTAATCGCCAGTTTCATTGCGCTTATCATCACGCTTTGCAATAACAAGTAAAATAGTGCCATTTGCGCGCCATATAAAGGCGTATCTGCACTATCTATAATTTTCCCTAAGCCTAAAAAAAGCAATAATACAAAACCAAGAGCGGATGATCCCAACACCACTAAAAATAACAAACCAAAGTTTTTTAGCTGTTGAAGCAATTGCTTAAGCTCAAACGTGTACGCTAAATACCGGTAACCTATAAACGCGAGATACTGATTAAGTTTGCTTTTTATGCTTATGATACTCATAGCGAGACACACTTAAAACCATGCTCAATAAACACAGCGGGCTCATGGCAAGTAATGATAATTTGCCCATTGGGTTTGTCAGCCAAATAAGCATCGAGTTGGCTTAAAAGAGTGTGAATACTGGTTTGATCGAGCGCAGCACTTGGCTCATCTAATAATAAATAAGGTGATTTTAGCATTAATGCTAAAATTAGCTGGCATTTTTTTGATTGCCCGACGACAGTGCTTCGAATCGCGTATTTAAAAATGCATTAAAGTTAAACCCGTTAACTAGCGAATGGGGCCAATCGCAACCTAATGTGTTAACAGATAAATCAATAATTTGATTTGCAGTTAAAAAATCTGGTAACGCAATACGGTCACTGGCAATTGCTACGGTTTTTGTTGGAGTGTTCAATCGGCTACCAGCAAATAAAAGTGAACCACTTTGCGGCTTTTCGAGTCCTGCTAGCATCATCAGTAATGTCGTTTTTCCTTGGCCGTTAGGCGCTTCAATACACCCCTTTTGATCTGAAAAAACTTTGTTGTAATCCTTAAAAACAACGTTGCCTGAAAATTGCTTATTTAAGCTTATGACTTCAATCATAAAATATCCCTCTAAACTGACTATTCATTATAAGAATTCTGTTATGAGAAACAACTAATACCAATTCGCTTAATTAAGTGATCTATTTTGAGGATGGAGAAACGTGTTGATAGTTAGGCAAAAAATTCGCTATTTAGTTTTTCTAAATGAGAATTTTTTAACACAGGTAGCGACACATTTAGCCCCGCAAAATGATTAAGTATTATTGCGGATTGGTATAATGATTGGAGTGGTGCTGTAGCTCACACTGCATACCACCCATGAAAAAATTAAGGTTGTTAAAATCGTTGAAATAGCTTCTGGCACGAGTAAATACTTTAACTAGCCGTTATACCCGATAAGAGCTAATTACGTCATGTGTGACACCATGGGGCAATTTAAGACTGGAGCGGTATTCAGTGCTAAGTGTTTAACTATTCATGGAGATAGAAGAAGATGAATATTTAGGAATAAGAGAAATATTAGTAAGGTAATATTAAAAAGTCGAGTTTTTAGCTGATAGCCAAAAAAATTTTTACTAAATTATTTAATCAAGGATTTTATAAGCTTGTTATTGAGGAAATAACAAGTGGCGGAGTGGACGGGACTCGAACCCGCGACCCCCGGCGTGACAGGCCGGTATTCTAACCAACTGAACTACCACTCCGCAGTGGTATGTGCATGGGGTAATGCACTTACTAATTTTAATCATGATATCAAATGGCGGAGTGGACGGGACTCGAACCCGCGACCCCCGGCGTGACAGGCCGGTATTCTAACCAACTGAACTACCACTCCGCAGAGATATCATTATACTTGTTATTACTTAATTTGTTGGCGGAGTGGACGGGACTCGAACCCGCGACCCCCGGCGTGACAGGCCGGTATTCTAACCAACTGAACTACCACTCCAGCATACAAATTTTGTAATATAACATTGCTTAAATAGTTGGCGGAGTGGACGGGACTCGAACCCGCGACCCCCGGCGTGACAGGCCGGTATTCTAACCAACTGAACTACCACTCCAGCGCATATTTAAACTGTTATTTTTTCTTATTGGCGGAGTGGACGGGACTCGAACCCGCGACCCCCGGCGTGACAGGCCGGTATTCTAACCAACTGAACTACCACTCCATAATAAGAATATGTTTTACAACCATACGTTGTGTAAGTGTTGGCGGAGTGGACGGGACTCGAACCCGCGACCCCCGGCGTGACAGGCCGGTATTCTAACCAACTGAACTACCACTCCAGCTTTTACTTACAAGTTTTCGAAAATGGCGGAGTGGACGGGACTCGAACCCGCGACCCCCGGCGTGACAGGCCGGTATTCTAACCAACTGAACTACCACTCCATATTTTCGTTGCTGTTTAGGTCTCCCTGACAGCGGCGTGAATAATACGAACCAACCCCTATTTCGTCAAGGGCTTTTTTGTTTTTTTATAGGTTTTTTAGTCATCTGTCATCGAAAGGTTTAAAATTTCACCTGATTTGTCACTTTTTGAGCCATTTTTACCGACTTGATTTTTTTCTGAGTCAGTAACGTCATCTTCACTTGCTTTCTTTTTCTTTAAAAAAGGCAGCCTGACGTTAAATTTAATCGACTTTTTCTGAACAAATATACGAATTAACAGCCAACCAACCAATAATATGAATATATTACAGCCGACAATCAAACTAATTATTGTTGATGTGGTCATTTTTCCTTCATCAGGATCGCTTTTAATCATTTCATCAGGCGTAATAATCGTTGCAGGGTCAATTTCGGGCACCGCTTCTATGGGTCGTTCTATCTCAAATTTATATGTGGGTAGCGTTGCCATAAATTCACGATCATTTATATTAGTGCCAAAAACAGACAGTTCAACACTATACCGACCCCAGTCATAATTTTTTATCGTAAGCTGGCGTGATACATTTGCCATTGCATCAATAGTAAACATTTGTTCTTCATTATTGGGATAATATATTTTGCCCTGAATTATCACGGTTTCAGGTTTAACAATGTTTGCATCAATAGTTATAGCTAAAATATGATCATCAAAATCCTCTTTAGCTAAAGCTATATCAAACTCAAAAGGCGGCTCATGAATAATAAGTGCTTTTTGGGTTATACGCCTTTGTAGCAAAGGAGTCGCAATGTAAAGTTCTGGTGTCCACTCTCCTGCAGGGAAATCTAATTTAAATTCACCGGTAAATACACCATCTTTTGGTCGTTCATCAAACCCACGACCATCATCTTTAAACTCAGCAACTTCTTGTATACCGGCACCGAAATTCGCAAAACTCTCGTTGTTAGTACTGACAAAATCGACATGTAAACTAACCACATCTTTAAATAAGTTAGCATTAATTGGTTCGCCATCATTTAATACTCTACCCGTAACCTTTACAGATTCGCCTCTAAATAACACCGATGGTAACGACTCTGCCTGCAACGACACCTCACCTAATACCACGATTCGACTATCTGGTAATATGCTGCCTATAACTTGCCAAGGCCCAGGCGTTGGCTTTTTAATTGTAACGAGATCGTAGTTAAGTTCATCAAACCATTCAATGTTAGGATCTTTAACTGAGTCGGGAGCAAAGTATTTACTGCCATCTGGCCTTACTAAAATAACAGCAGGTGTACCTGCCTTTCTAAAAAAAGTAACGTTATTTCATCAATTTGACTATCTATACGAAAACGATTTTCTAATAAAGGTATTTCATTTTGTTGGCCATCGCGTTTAAGTACTTCCACTTGCTTAGCGCTATAAGCATTATTTGTAAAACAGCTAACCGCTATTAGCACAGTTACAAAACACATCGTTTTCATATTATGGCCTTATTCAGCGCGCCATAAACATTGGCCGCCTTCTTTATTTACAAGATCTAATCGGGCTTCGTGTGCGCTTTGCTCAGCATCGCTTGCTCGCAATACAACTAGTGGGGCTCTGTCACTATTTAAACGCTTTATACCCCCTTTCGCTGCTCGCTGCCGTCATCTTTGTTTTGATTCAAATTTAGTTTTGTTTGACCGCCCGTCATGGCAAGGTAAACATCAGCTAAAATCTCAGAATCCAGTAACGCACCGTGAAGCGTTCGCTTGGCGTTATCTACATCGTAACGACGACATAAAGCATCAAGATTGTTCTTTTGACCTGGATGCAAGTCACGCGCCATTTTAAGCGTGTCAAGAACTTCACAAAACGTACTCGTTTTAGGATAACCCTGATTAAGCAACGCAAATTCGTTATCCATATGACCAACATCGAACGGCGCATTATGAATAACTAGTTCAGCCCCTTCAATATAGTCGAAAAACTCTTGCGCGATTTGATGAAACAGTGGTTTATCACGTAAAAATTCGTTAGTGATACCGTGAACGTCGATTGCTTCTTCTTCGCTTGGGCGTTGTGGGTTTATATAAACGTGAAAGTTATTGCCTGTTAAACGGCGATTTACTAACTCCACACACCCAATTTCTATAATACGGTGCCCTTGTTTAGGGTCGATGCCGGTGGTTTCTGTATCTAAAACTATTTGTCTACGTGCCATATCGAATTTAGCCTGATTCTGGTATCTTTCTATAATCACTTTATTGTACATAAGATCAAGGTAAAACAGTGCAAAAAACCGTAGAGATTTACACCGATGGCTCATGTTTAGGTAATCCAGGCCCCGGCGGTTATGGTATTTTTATGATTTATAACGGTCACGAAAAAGAAATGAGCCAAGGTTATAAACTCACAACGAATAACCGAATGGAAATGCTCGCGGCTATTGTAGCCCTAGAATCACTCACTCGAGAATGCGAAGTAAATCTAACAACCGATAGCCAATATGTTAAGCAAGGTATTGAATCGTGGATCACTAACTGGAAAAAACGTGGCTGGTTAACATCAGCTAAAAAGCCGGTTAAAAACGTCGATTTATGGAAACGCCTAGATAAAGCTTGTAGCGAACATAATGTAACTTGGAAGTGGGTTAAAGGGCATAGCGGCCACAAATACAACGAAATAGTTGACGATTTAGCACGCGATGCCGCAGGCAGTAAAGATTTATTAGAAGATGTAGGCTACCAGCCCTAGCTATTGTTATACCTATTTTATTAAAAACATGTTCATTCTATCGCATTAAATAACTCACTAACTGCGTTAAAAATTATTCATATAGAACAACTATATGTCACAATTTTCGTCTTGTTAATGTACTATTTTCTTAGCGCTATAATAGATCACTTATTTAATGCAATTGGTATTATTTTTTTGGTCACACGTTTTGTAATGCTGCTTAGAGGTTTGCCTAAGCCCTGTCCCTTTTACTGGTGCAAACTGCGGCCTTGCATGCCACTTAGGTTTTATTGGCGTGAGTGGCGCAACTCTTTTTCGTGCCACCAGCATATAAACACTGCCCATTGGTTTTAAATACTGTTTTGCAAAAGTACGCCAAAACTCAAATCTTGATAACCTATTACCTCTAGCCAGTGATGAATAAATAAAACGTTCGTCACTTACAATTTCAAAACCCAATAAATTTAGCCAATCTTTAACCCTCGCAGGGGTAAAAAAGCGCCCTGTCCATGGTAATTTCTGACCACTAAAAGGCAGCATTTGTGCAAGCCCGCACAAACTAAACGGATTAAAACCAGTCACGAGTATATAACCGCCCGGAATAAGCGTGCGATGTGCTTCTCGTAAAATATGATGCGGGTCTGAATGATACTCTAAGCAATGGCTTAGTATGCAAGCATCAATACTGTACTCGTAAAATGGCAGTTCATCTATGTCAGCAACTACCCCGGTGTAAGGTCCTGGCTCTGCAACACACACTTGATGTTTAATCGTACTTATACTTGTGTTTAATTCGCCACTTAAATTGCCCAACTTAAGCATATGATAGCCAAACATACGCGGCAGCCATTGCTCCATTTTGCGCTCAATATCTGCACGCAAATAATCCCCATGAGGAAACTGTTGCCACGACAGTGGTTTGGGTCCTTCTTGAAAACTAAGGGCTGGTTTCATTTTTTGAGCTCGTTATACTATGCGATAAGTGTCACTTTATAGAGCAATTTACCATGGTGCAAGTCAAAGCAATTAAAGCCTTTTCTGATAATTACATTTGGTGTTTAACTACCGATAACAGTAACCAAGCATGGGTAGTCGATCCAGGCCAAGCACATCCCGTATTAACGTACTTAGCTGAGCATAAACTAACGCTTGGTGGCATTTTAATTACACATCATCACTACGACCACACTGATGGCGTAGCTGAGTTAGTTGACGCCTATCCAGATATATCGGTTTATGGCCCTGCAAATAGTCCATTTAAAGGCGTCACTCACGCACTCACTGATGGACAAAGCATCAGTGTGCTTAATATTAACTTTACTATTTTAGCAACTCCCGGGCACACGCTTGATCATATTTGTTACACAAATGATGAACTTGCTTTTACCGGCGATACATTGTTTAGCGGTGGATGTGGGCGCTTATTTGAAGGCACGCCAGAGCAAATGTGGGAGTCTTTTAATAAACTAAGAGAGCTGCCTGCAAGCTGCAGTGTGTATTGCACGCACGAATACACGCAAGCTAACCTTGCCTTTGCCAAAGCCGTTGAACCACGTAACCCAGAACTCCTTGCGTACAGTAAAAAAGTAGATGAATTACGCAGTAATAACCAAATCTCCCTACCCACTTCTATTGGACAGGAGCTAAAAATAAATCCATTTATGCGTAGCGATTTGCCAACCATTACAGAGTTAGTGCCAGAAGAGTTTACCTCGGTTACAAAAAACAATGAACCTTGGGGAAACTTTGCTAGTCTGAGGCAGTTCAAAGACAATTTTTAATGCACAAACTAATACTTTAATATTTATTTTATTAGAATCATTAACTTAAGATATAGTGATGATTCTATTTCTGCGTTTTAAAAAGTCATTCAGTGGCAATGTTAACTCATAACAGGTAGTATTCGCCGAGTTTTTTACCCGATGTATTGGTATTTATGAATAAATCTCCCCTATTAATAGCCTTGGCGTTAGCGCTAAGTGGTTGTCAAACTGTGACAACTTTAGACTCAGACTCTCAAGTCGCCACGCAAGCAAACCAACAACTCGAAGGCGCAAGTCCTAACGACATTAACAATGCATTGATGGTAAACGCACAATATCAGCAAGTTGACCCTGATGAGCAAGAAGCTCCCGTGTTTGATGATGTGTGGGAGCGAATTCGCTACCAACTTTCTATTGAAATACCGCAAAACCGCCCTGTTGTTACTGAACGTAATTATTACGCTCGCCACCAAGCCTATTTAGATCGTATTTCTAAACGTGCAGAACCTTACTTACACTTTATAGTTGAAGAAGTAGAAAAGCGCGAAATGCCAATCGAAATTGCACTACTGCCTATTGTAGAAAGTGCATTTGACCCGTTTGGTTATTCTAATCGCAGCGCATCGGGCATTTGGCAGTTTATGCCTGCAACCGGTGAGCGATTCGATTTAAAACAAAACTGGTGGTACGACGGTCGTCGCGACATAGTGCAGTCGACTCGCGCAGCACTTGATTACTTATCGTATTTACATAAAACACTTGAAGGCGATTGGCTAAATGCGATTGCTGCTTATAATTCAGGTGAAGGGCGTTTAATGCGCGCGATTAAAAAGAATCGTAAAAAGCATTTACCTACCGATTTTTGGTCTCTTGATTTACCAAGCGAAACAACAGCCTACGTACCAAAGTTATTAGCACTTGCCGATTTATTAAAACGCTCAGATGATTTTAACGTTACATGGCAACCAGTAATTAATGCACAAGTGGTTGAAGTGGTTGATGTTGGCTCGCAAATAGATTTAGCACTTGCTGCTGATATGGCTGATATGACGCTTACTGAGCTATACAGATTAAACCCCGGTTTTAATCGCTGGGCAACAGATCCTAATGGCCCTCATTCTTTATTATTGCCTGTTGATAAAGCAGAGGAATTTAGCCAAAAACTAGCAAACACTGATGTTAAAAACAGATTACGCTGGCAGCGTTATATTGTGGCTCGAGGCGACAGCTTATCGGTAATTGCCAAAAAGTTTACAACAAGCTCAAGCGCAATCCGATCGCTTAATAAACTCAAATCAAATACGATTAAAGTAGGCCAAGAATTATTAGTCCCGCTTACTGATGGCGCTATAAATAGTGAGCATTTACCAAAGCAGATGCGTTTAGCTGCTAATAAAGCAACTCGCACAAAACTTTCGCACACAGTTAAAAGTGGCGACACGTTATGGGATATTAGCCGCGAATATGACGTAACTATGGATGAGTTGGCTAAATGGAATAAACTAAAGAAAAACTCTGTATTGCGCCTAAATCAAAAACTAACTGTGTATAAGTCAGCTAATAAACCACAAGCAACGGTAAGCACCAACCGTACTATTACATACAAAGTACGCCGAGGTGATTCACTTGCACGTATTGCGTCTAAGTTTAATCTAAGCGTTAACGAAATTATTAAGTGGAATAATTTAGCCGGTCAAAAATACCTACAACCTGGCCAAAAGCTAAAACTTAAAGTAGATGTCAGAAGTAGTTAATTTATAAATCTATATTAAAAGTAAAAAAGTAAAAAGGAGCGCATACGCTCCTTTTTTAATACTTTAAGGTTAAAGTATTAAGCAGGTAGTTTTTCTAGCCATGCCTTTAACCAAGGCTCGGCTACCGGCCATGGTTCAAAATCTTCACATGCATCTATTTCTAGGCGGTTGCCCACAGGCTTTGCTTGTAAATCGCGAAGTAGCTCGTCAAAGCTTCGCCCTGCGCCACAAAATGTATCGCCGTAGCATCTGTCACCCATTGCAATTACACCAAATGGTTTATCGGTAAGCATTGGGAAAGTGCTATTCATTGCAAAGTACAATCCTGCCAAATTACTCGGTACATCACCTTGGCCTGTTGTGGAGGTAACAATTAAAATATGCGATGCATTTTTTATATCATCAAGTGATGCTTCAGTAATTACTGTAGCAGTATGACCCGCTTGCTTAATTGTGGCTGCAACTTCATCGCTTAAACGCTCTGCACCGCCATTAACGCTGCCTACAAAAATACTAATATGTGCCATTAATAATCCTTTTCTTGCTCTGGCCAACCTAGCTGCTTACATATTTTAAGCATGTCTTCACCTAGTGGCGCTTTAATTTTTATTGATTCATTACTATAAGGGTGCACAAAACTAAGCTCTGTTGCAAATAACATTAACCGTCTTAGCTCAAAATGATCCCTAAAAAATTGATTATGCTGGTTATCACCGTGATTTACATCACCAATGATAGGCAGTGATAAGTGCTTTAAGTGCCTGCGAATTTGATGCTTGCGCCCGGTTTTTGGAAAACACTCAACTAACGAGTAACGCACTGTTGGGTACTTACCAATAGGAATAGGCAGTGCAACTTGGTGCAAGCAATTAAACTGGGTTTGCGCTTCTTGTGGTGCTTTGTCTTGATCTGCAAATTTATCGGCTATTTTATCCAGCTCTTCTTTAAGCGGTTTATCTAAAAATACTGACTCTGGCGCAAAACCGCGCACTAAGGCTAAATAGCGCTTAGCAATGGTACCTTCAATAAATAGCTGGTTCATATCGCGAGCAGCTTCCGAGCTCAATGCAAACAGTAATACGCCCGACGTAGGTCTATCGAGCCTATGTACTGGAAATACATGTTGCCCTAGCTGGTCGCGCAACATTTGCATAGCAAACTGGGTTTCGTGTTTATCTAAAAACGAGCGATGCACTAATAAACCTGAAGGCTTATTTATAGCCACATAGTTTTCATCTTGATACAAAATAGTCAGCTCGCCATATTCAATAGGCGCTGGACGCTCACTCATTTGGTTCTCCTAAAAAGGTATCAAGGGCTGTTAGTAATTCAATTATTTCATCGCTTCCGGCTTTATGCACAAGTGTCATTTGCGCCATAGGGGCAATAGCAAAGTTACGCGGCAGTGGTTGCCTATGTGTTATTAGTTGCTGTATTTTTTCAATAAATACAAACTGTAACCACTGCTCAAATGCCATTGTATCGTGACAAAAAGGAGTATTTGAAAGCAGTGCCTCAGCGTCTATTGGCTCACTTTGCCAAAGCGCGTGCTTTTGTAAAAGTGCTGTTAGCTGCACTAAATAAGTTTGGGTTTGCTGGTACATAACCACCCTCTTTTATATATGTAATGCAATTATACCCTGTTCCCTCATAGGCGGCTATGACGTATAATTAATGTAATTTTGCAGTAAAAACAGTTGAGAAAACAATGAGTGATCAAATAGCTACATTAGGTCAGCTTTTAGATGGTGCGGGTACTCAGTGGCGTGCTTTTGATATTGGCAGGCACATTACTAAGCTTGATAAAAAACAATTTTTAGCTATTGAACAAGCTCAAGTGCCTTACCCTTACCCACTTGCTGGTCATGCATGGCTCGCTATTCAATTTTGGGATACTAAAGCCAGTAAAGAACCTTATGTATGGTTTTTAAAGTTTCCACTTGATGAGCAAAGTATGCTGGTAAGTGCTAGTCGCGATCACTTTGCTGATATGGTTATTCAAGCGCTAGGCACTGAAATTACAGGTGAGCAAGCCGATGGAAAACTTGATAATAATCCTTATGTTTTTACGCCAAACGCAAATAAATTAGCGGCATTTAACGCCCAAGTAAAAGTACTATTAAAACAGCCTGCGTCGCAGTATTACGAGCATGCACAGCTTTACTTTAGCGGTAAAATTGGTTTTGATAATTGGCAAAGTGTTGCACTGCAGGGTATTGCCGATTTTGCACTGCGCTTGGGCAGCGATACAAACTTAAGTAATTTGCAAAAAGCATGGGCGCATTTACCTATTGAAGTACTGCAACCACTCAGTGCCATGCTTGAACACATTGAAATACCAACATCAATGAGTGAGTTACTTGTTGATTACATGCAGGCCGCAATTAGTAACAACGACACAGTGGCTATAACCGCAGCACTAAGATCTGCATCAAAAGGTCAAGCTCAAGGGTTATGCGCTCAATTAGTTGATACTGTACTAAGCTCACCTGCAGGGCAAGATTCAGATGTGTTATTAACGGTAGCTGGGCGTTGTTTTAAGCAATTAGAAAACCCTGAACGCTTGCATGTATTTATGGATAATTGCGCGCATCATCAAAAAATTGAAGAATTGTTTCCAAGTATTTTTGCTGATTTAGTTGCAATACCGACTATTCGCCCGCATTTATTAGGCTTATTACGTAAAGAAAATCGCAGCGAAACCCTCGCGCGTGCAATTGGAAGGTTATTCTCTTAAATGGCAAGTTTATGGACGTTCATACTTATTGGTAGTGTAATTTACTTATTTTGGCTTAACCGAAAGGTGGCAGAAGCGGCGAACGTTCATGCTAAACGTCAAAGTGAGCAATTGCAGGTGCAGTTGATGAGTGTTGCATGCACAAAACGCCGCTTTGGTTTTTTAAAGAGCGGCAAGCCAGGCATTAAAAGTGAATTTATATTTGAGTTTTCAAGCGACGGTGAAAATGCTTATCAAGGTGTGTTAATTATGGAAAATGAGTTTTTGAAAAGTGTGGTTGTTCCACCACATAAAATATAAATGGATTTAATTTAGGGCTAAATTAAATTTACTCAAACACAAAAACTAAGGCGTAACTAAAGTTACGCCCCAATTGGACTGCATCCTGCTAGATATCCGTTATCTATTAATCCGTATTATCATCCCCTGAACGAGTAAACAGCCTTATTTACCCTCACATTGCATCCTGCAATATCCATAACCTTCTTGGCAAATCCACGCAAACTAACGCTTAGCTACATCCTGTAGCATCATCCCTGGTAATCCTTTGAAGTAGCTCCTGCCACTTTTGCATCCTGCCATGTCCTCTCGCCACCTTGGCCTATGCGTAATCTAACGCTTGGCTATATCCTTTAGCATCATCCGTGGTAATCCTTTAAGTAGCTCCTGCTACTTTAGCGCACCTTGCACTTCCTATTCGTCCTTGCTTTCCTTGTTAACTTATCCTTTTTGCTTCCTGCTAGCGTCCGCTACGTTGCCTATTCCATATCCTTGGCAGTAACTCAATCATTGAGCTATGTCTTCTTGACAAAGTAAAGTTTAAAGCAAACGAGTGTGAGTAATAGGACTTAACATTAAATAAATAAGCGTCACAAAAATGAAAAAACAAAATAAACAATTAATAACAGTAACTTAAATTAAAAAAAGCCACTTAATAGTAGCCTTAAACTGATTATGCTCACAACAATGTAAGAGATGTCTCACGGCCTTATGTCCGTTTGGGCGCATTGGCTTACATTATAATTTTAAATAGCTGGCTCAATTATTGATTTAAACAGTAATTCGCCCTCTACTTGGTTAAAAGTAAGGTGTTTAAATGCTTCAAACTTTTCAGTTTTAAAAAATTCAATGTGCTCCTTACGTGTTACAAATACAGCCATCCCTGTTGACTCAGCGTTACATTTAACTAAGTCATCCAGCCCACGTAGTAAGTAACGGCCAAATCCTTGCCCATGAAAATGCGGATCTACGGCAATAAAAGCTAAAAAATAGTAATTACCTTTCTGTTTAAGCGCGTCTCTAATTGTTTGTTCTTTATCTATTAATTGATTTGTTTGCAAGTAGCCCGCACTCAGCATTAATTTTAAACGCCAGTGCCAATAACGCTGCGCTTGTAATTGGCTATTAGATTCAAATACACACGCTACTGCTTTTAATTTATCGTTGCGGTATAGGCCAATTAGTGGCTGTTTTTCTTGCCAAAAACTACTGAGTTCTTCGCGAATTAATGATCGTAGTTTTTTTCGTAAACTGATTTATTTTCGTCATTGTAGCTAAGCATGTTTAGTAATACAGGATCGTCATGATAAGCCTGATAAATTAGGCTCGCTGCAGTGCTAATATCTTCTGCAGCTAAATACTGTACGCTGAACGTATCAGCTGGTGTGGTTACACTCATTGTATTTCCTTTATTATTTTAGCTATAGGCTGTTTAACTTTAAACCTAACTATATACCTAAAATTATTAACCGTAAATTCAGCGAGAGTTTAACTAGCAAGAAGTACAGTTAGGCACTAGTATGAGTTTTCATTCATTTAAAGGAGCAATATCATGGATACGACAAAACACGACATTAACACACTTTTTGCACAGCTTGGATTACCAAATAGTGATGAGCAAATAGATGCGTTTATTGCCTCACATGAATTAAAAGACACAACACGACTCCAAGAAGCTTCTTTTTGGGATGAAGCACAACAACACTTTTTAGCTGAATCCCTTGCAGAAGATGGAGATTGGAGTGAAGTAATTGACGAGTTAGATGTACGCATTCGTCAAAGTAAGTAATTTTATTTAATGTACCCTCCCTTATTTATTGCTAACATAGCATTTGCGCAGCATTTATATGCTGCGTATTTATTTTATTAAAGAGTTATATATCTAATGAATTCAGTTGTATTTGATGCAATCAAAGCCCTTCTCGATGAAGGCAAAACCCCTACTGTAGCACTAACTAAAAGCCGTTTGGCGCAACCGGTTCCAATGCCGATGATTATTGCAGCAGTAAGCCAATATAAAAACAATCCTGATTCAATTAATAACTTCATGAGAAACCCACAGCAGTCAGATAATACTGAGCTTAAAACAAGTCAATTAGATAGAATTGAGCAAAAACTCGATAAACTTCTTGCGCTGCTAGAACAAAAATAATTTGAGACTATAAATGTTCGTTGTTGATTTAACTTTTGATTGCTACCAAGACACCACCCTAGAACAAGCCGAACAAGCAATAAATCGCTTAGTAAATGCACTGCGTTTTAATGGTCAAATAATGGGGGAAGAATTTTCAACCGTTTTAAAAGATGGATTTTTTATTACCCGCGTAATGTGCCCGACCGAAGATGCAATGCACCCGCTAAATAACAGCCCGTTTGTTAAGCACAGTATCGAAAAGTTACATAGTGCTGGGCTACTTGCGCCAAAAGTAAAAGTGATCGGACAAGATATTCACTCCAACGGGGCTGATTGCTGTAAAGAACCATCAAGTTATATTTTATACACAACCTATGTGCATACGTGCAGCCCGCTTTATTGTGGTGATGACTTTTTGCCTGTGCCGCTATTTCGTATTCCGGCAATTGCGAATGGTGACTATAAAACGCTTATAAAATGGCAAGAAGATTGGCAAGCCTGCGATCAAATTCAAATTAATGGCGCAACTCGTTGTGAGTTTCCGGCGCTTGAAGAAATATCGAGTGTCCAAAGCGACCTATATAGACGCGGAAAAGACATAACAAAGCGAATTAGTTTTTTAACTAAAAAGCCAACCTATTATTATTTATACCGTGTAGGCGGCGTAGATAAAGCGTCTGAACTTGAACGAAAATGCCCTAGTTGTAATGGCGATTGGAAATTACCTGAATCGTGGTTTGGGTTATTCGACTTTAGGTGTGAGCCGTGTGGCTTAGTGTCTAATATATCGTGGGATTTTCAATAACCACTTTAATGAGTGCTTAAAATCAGCTTAGTGATGACGCTAAGCTGATTTATTAAACACGTTTTAAACCTCTAATGCCTTTAAAAAAGCATTAATGTTAGGTGCAAGTACATGGTATGTTTTTTTGCCTACGTGCTCTAAACATACTTCACCAGTGTGCACCAATACACTTACTAGTAAATCATCTTGATCAGTTAAACCAATAAATACTGTTTCTGGTTGCTTGAGCTTGCGTTTCATTAAAACGTGGCCCGTTATATTTTGCTGTAGCAAATTAAAGTCTTCTTCGTTCCATGCTTGTAGTAATTCAACCTGATGCCCATCAATACTTGCTAAAATACTTCCACCGTACATATGTCCGTATAGCTCGCTAAGCGCTTTTGGAAACTCAAGTTCTAGTGCACTGGCTAAATCATTAAGCGAACCTGCAGGTTGCTGACGCGCCCCCTGCCATTGAATGTTTCCTTGCTCGTCAACCTCACCAACTTCACATGGGCTTGGCCATTGTTCGTCGTGCGCAATAAGTGGGTACTTTGTAGTGTTTTTAAGGGTATTTTCGCTAAATGTTTGATGAAGTTGTTCTATAAGCAATGCAACAGACATACTGTGAAACTCATTTAAATTAGATATAATGTCCCTATTGTAACTATTTAAGAGCAAACATGACAGATTACAGCAATTCTCCAGACCTTAAAGGTAGCGTATTAGGCCAATCTACTGAGTATGTAGATGTGTACACGCCAAGCTTGCTTTTCCCTATTGCGCGCAAACTAAATCGTGATGCTTTAAATATTGACGAAGCAGAGCTGCCATTTAAAGGCCAAGATATTTGGACTGGTTACGAGCTTTCATGGTTAAACGCTAAAGGTAAACCGCAAGTTGCCGTGGCCTTATTTACCTTTGAATGCCAAAGCAGCCATATTATTGAGTCAAAGTCGTTTAAACTTTATTTAAATAGCTTTAACCAAACCCGATTTGAAAGCATTGATGTAGTAAAACAGCATTTAATTGATGATTTATCAAACGCGGTTAACAGCCCTGTCAAAGTAACTTTATATAATCCTGATGATTACAATTGCTTACCATGTACGGCGCTGCCAGGTGAATGTATTGATGACTTAGATATTGAAATTAATAATTACGATATTGATGCTAATTCACTTAAAGCAAAAAGTGATAACGTAGTTACTGAAACGCTCTACAGCCATTTACTTAAGTCGAACTGTTTAATTACCTCCCAGCCTGACTGGGCAAGTGTGATTATACGATACACAGGCGAGCAAATATGTCGTGAGTCGTTATTGCGTTACTTAATTTCATTCAGAACACATAACGAATTTCATGAGCAGTGTGTTGAGCGTATTTATAGCGATTTAACAACACAACTTAATATTAAAGAGTTAGAGGTTTACGCGCGTTATACTCGTCGCGGCGGGCTTGATATAAACCCGTATCGCTCTACGCATTATAACGACACGCCATTTGCAGTTAAAATTAATCGTCAGTAGGTTATTTTAAACTGGAATATGAGTATTAAAAAAGGAGCCTAGGCTCCTTTTCTATTTGTATATTTAATTAATACCAATTCGCTTAATTAAGTGAGCTATTTTGAGGCTGGGAAAACGTGTTGATAGCTAGGCAAAAAATTCGCTATTTAGTTGTTCTCGGCAATTGCTCCTGCATTGCTCTACCTTCTGCATCCATGCAGTCGTAAATGAGAATTTTTTAACGCAGGTAGCGACACGTTTAGCCCCGCAAAATGATTAAGTATTATTGCGGATTGGTATAACTTCGCGCTTAGTGGGTATGGGCATACCACACACATCAACGTAATTATGTGCTTTAACAAACCATGGTTCAATACGGTTTTTACGAGCACTGATCAAGTTTTTAAACACAGATGAGTTTGTTTTCATCACTTTAAATATACTTTTATCGCTTTGTACATCGCCAAGTACTTGTATATTGGTAATTGGGTTAAATACTTTATCTTCAGTTGGTGTACGCGCTAAACGATTAAAATGCTCTATACCTTCGAGCACTCGACCAAACACCGTAATGTTTTTATCAAGGTAGCGCGGGCCTTGCCCTATCGTTACAAAAAACTCCGTACTCGCACTATTTATATCGTTATCGCGCGCCATTGCAAACACACCACTACAATGCACTTGCCATGTTTGCGTATGTGCTGAGTTTTGAGCTACTGCAAAGCCGTTTAAAAAGCCAGTAACTGGTGCATATCCGTCGCCATTTAGCTCAGTAATTAAAAGTGGTTTGTTTGTTGTTAAATAAAACTCAGCAGGGACTGTTTTATCCGCTGTTTTAATTAACTTTTTACCCGAGCTGTCTCCGCCTTGCGCTACAAAACCTTCAACAAACCGATAAACGCTAGTATTTTTATAAAATCCTTCTCGCGCTAGTTTTTTAATATTTTGAACGTGCTTTGGAGCAAGCTGTTCATTAAGCTCAATGTACGCATCGCCCGTTGGCAGCGTTATCTTTAAAGTATTTTGAGCGTCCACTACTCGCCAGTCATTATCTGTTGCACTAGCAATTACTTCACTCGCGCTCAATAAGGGTAGCTCTTGATTAGCAACATCATCACCGAGTTGTTGAGCACAACCGCTCAAAAAAACACTAAGCAGAGCTGGCAATATAATTTTTTCCATCGCTTATATCCTTATAATTATTATAGTTTTGGTTATTCCCAATCAAACTTATATAGCACATCAACATTTTGGTATAGCCCGCTCGTTATTTCTATGTATAGCTGTGAAAGTAACTGATATCGCACAGCCACTTCACTGAGCGAATCAAATACACCCACGCTATATTTAACTTGCAAACTGGGTGCTACGTAACCTGATATTTCTACTTTGGTGCTATCACCACTACCTGATGAGCTTAAACTTACATCTGACAGCCCAAAGGTTTCACCTACCTTAGAAACAACCCCTTCGCTGCGGCTAACCCCTTGAGAAAGCAATAACTGCGTAAGCATCGCATCGCTTGACGAACTTTCTCCATCGCCTAAAGGTTGGCCATTAAGTAAATATGCGAGTGCTTGAGCTTGATCCATCGCAGGCTCAGAAAATATTTTAAGCGTTGGTTGTTCAACATTACCCGTGAGCGTAACCCCTGCAATGACACCATTTGCAGTCGTATCGGGGTTACGTATTGCTTTAATATTTAAAAATGGTTGTTCAATTGAACCGCTAAAACCGACTTGCCCGGTGCTGATTATTAAATCTTGCCCAAAGGCTAAGTAAGTACCTTCAATTAAGTTAAGCTCACCTGTGGCTATAATTGGCGCACCTTGACTCATTTTTATCGCTAAATCACCCGCAACTTTTGATTCCAAGCCAAACGACTCTACTTTTACATCGTTTTTAACAATCACTTTTAAATCTATGTCGTAATCAAACGGGACTGTTTCGGTGGCCTCAGTTTTTTGATCAACAATAATTTCATCATCGCTAACTTGCACTGCGCCCTCAGGAAGCTCTTCAATCATTATACGACCGTAAGGCACAACTACCTCACCAGCAAGCTTGAGTGCATTATTAGCCAAGCCTATTTTTAAATCCGGCGATACTTTAAAAGTAACCCCTTGCTGCGCGCGTACATAAAACTGCTCGCCAACTACCGCAACATTTACAGCAGGTTGCGCACCTTGCCAATCAACGTCACCGGTGAGATTTATTTTACCGCCCTGATTGTCGTTTAAGTTGCCTTTTATTGTGGCTGTTGTTTTATCAAACAATACGTTTATATTTGATTTTTGCAGCGCTATAGGTAATTGCTCGCCCTCTAAACTAATATCGCTCACATTAAGCTCGCCATTTAATAAAGGATCTTTTAACGTACCAGCTAACGCCACTTTCCCGCTAATATCACCTTTTAACTGCTCAAGGGTTTCAAGAAAAGGTTGTAAGTCTGAAAGGAGTATTTTATCGATATTAATGGTGCCATTAAGCGCTTGCGTATCTTGTATATCATCGATATTAATGTGTGTATTAATTTTGCCTAATACACTTGATTCTAAATTAGCTTCAAGCTTGCCAATTTGAGAATCCGAAAACGCACTAATAGTTAGAGTTTCGATTGGTAATTTAAAACGATCTTCTTCTGATGTAAGCACCGCTTCTAAGTCGCTAGAATCGATATTTGCGCGTAATGTTTTAAGCGCACCGCTTTGCCAATTAAGTGCTACATCGCCAGCTATATTACCGCGAGTACGAATGCTATTAGGTAAAAAATGCTTAAGCTCCTCAAGTGCTAAGTTGCTTAGTTTAGCATTTAACTGACCGAGATTTTTTGACTGCGCTAAGGTGTCTATGCATAATTTACTTTGCTCAGATGCCCAACAATGTGCACTCACATCAAAGTCGCCACTTTGCGTATTAACCATAATGGCAATATTTTTAGTATTACTAAAACTAAGCTTTTTATCGCTAAGCGTTACATTACTAAGCTCGCCATTCCAAGTGGTATTATTAACTTTGCCATTAACTTCAAGCTCTACACTGCCTTGCTCGGCATCTACAGATGCCGTAAGTTGGTGATCTGTTTTGTCGCCGCTAATATCAATTTTAACACTATTGATTTGTTGTTCGGCCACAAGCGCCGAACCAACACTTACCGAAACATCGGTTTGCCAATCGGCTGCGGTATCTAACTGCCCTTTTACTGATAATTTATTAATATTTATTTCATCAAAAATAAAGCGATCGAGTATTAGTGCTAAATCAACAGAGGGCGTTAACCTTTCCCCTCTCACTTTTAAATTTGCGTTGCCGTCGGCAGTAAATGGAATATTAGCTTTTTCATCACTTTTTAGCGTTACTTTGCCATCAACTTGCCAAGTATCATCAACTTGCCCGCTTAGTGCTAATTTATTGGTGCCGCTACTTAAATAAAAGCTATCAATATTAGCTTTTAACGTGTTGTCTAGCTTAAAGTTTGAGGCAAATTCTAGTGGCACGTCGTTAAGTAATCCGCTTAACTTTGTATTATTCATTTGTAGCTGCCACTTGTCGTCAGCTGCATTAAACGAGCCTTTAAACTGTCCTGAAATATCACTGGTAGCGGCATCAGTTAAGTATTGCGCTTTTAAGTTAGCAACCGTGCCATTAAAGTTAGCCTGTATGCCTTTTTGCCAATCAACATTGGCTTTTATAGTTGCACTGCTTTCGTTTGCTTTAATGCTTAGCGCTTGTAAAGTTGCTTTGGTAAGACTGCCTTTTAATTGGGTATTTAAGTCAACAGCTGGGTACGCGCCTAGTTGGCTATTCGCCTGAAGGCTAAGCTGATAGTCGTCAGCATTACCTTGTGCGTTAAGGCTTACATTTCGCACTTTAAGCTCATTACTTTGTGCATCAATAAGCCACTGTTTAATTTTGCCATTTAACTCAAACGGATAGTTTTTTTGCTTTAAATTTGCCGTTGCCGTTAAACTAAGCGGATATTGTCCCTGCGTTTCTAAATTTAAGTTTAGATTTGATAAGTCGCCATTCAACTGCAAATTGGCTTGGTGCTCATCACTTTGTAAAACAACATCCCCTTTGACGGGCAAATTCCCTGCAAGCTCAGCGTTAAGATGCGTATTAAGCTGCCACTGTTCATACTTTGCTGAGAATGACTCTAAATTAATAACCGCATCTTCCACACTTAATTGCAGCGAGATGTTTTCAATAACATGTTGGGCTTCGTTTTGCTCAATCGTAATTTTAGCAATTTCAAAGTCTTCAACAACTAAATCAAGTGGCGAAGTAAATTCTATATTAGGCAATGCGGGTAGGTGCGTTAAAGGCGCTTGAGTATTTTGCGCCGTTTGTGTTTTCGCATCTTGTTCTTGCTCTTTTAAGGCAACAAGTATGGTGGGAATATTCAGGCTTTTAACCGTCAGCTTTGAACCCTCAGCTTTTGCTGAGAGTTTAAAGTTATTAACGCTTACGTTTGCACTTGGATGCTCTAGCGTAAATTTATTGATCGCAATGTTTTTTACAGCAATATTAAAAGGTAAGCTGATTTTTTCAAGCGGCTCTGTCGGGGCTTCTTCTTGTGACTCTGCAGTTTTTGGTAATGTTAAATTTATAGATTTAGCACTTAAGTTATCTATACAAATTCCATCGCACTGCCACCAAAACAAATCAATTTTCAATTGTTGTGCATTAAAGTCCAATCCGTTGCTAGCAAAGCGTACATTAAAGGCATCATTATAAATAAAACGACCATCTTTAATTTCAATATGTAGTCCATCTACTGCTTTGTTTGCACTATAAGCAATAAATTGATTACCGGGTGCGGTAAATAACAAACAAAATAGTGCAACAACTAACGTGACAAAAATAGCACTTACGGCGGCTGTTATCTTTTTTAATACTGACATTAAATTTCTGGCCCTATGGTAATACTTAAACGTGTGCTTTTACTTTCTTTTGTTAATCCCCAAGCGTGGTCTACGCGCACTGGGCCAACGGGTGTTAAATAGCGAAAACCAAAACCAGCACCTACTTCAAAATAATCAGAAAAATCATTAGTCGCAGTACCACCATCAACAAATAAAGCTGCTCGCCAATTTTTAGCAAACTGGTAGTTATATTCCATCGTGCCCGATAGTAAATACTTACCACCTATTAGCTCGCCGTCATCGTTCTCAGGCGAAATTGATTGGTACGCAAAACCACGAACACTTTGATCGCCACCTGCGTAAAACCGAAGTGAAAATGGCACGTTGTTAATATCATCAACAAGCATTGCCCCCACATTCGCTTTTAAAAACACCAAGTGACGGTCAAAATAAGTGCGTAGCCATGCATGTTGCATTTGCACCCTAATCAGATTAGTACTCGAAAGCACATCATCTAAGCCAAACTCAGCAGATATAAGCCACTGCTCTCCCCAATAAGGAGTCGTGCCGCCTTTTGATTTTTTGCGCGCGTAGCTAATGCCCGGCATTAACATTTCGGTACTTTCTTCGTCTTCATCACCAATACGGTAGGTTTCTTGGTCGCGGCGTAAAAATGCAGTACGCACCCACTTATTTTCGGTCAACCATTGGCGCTGAACTTGCCCTGTTAATATTTCACTGTAAGTGTCGTTTGTGAGCTCATCTTCTAGCTTATAACCGACAGAGAATCGCCATAAATCATCATTAGGATCATCAACCGGAATTGTATAAGCCATGGAAATATCTTGCTGCTTTTGTGCCACATTGAAATTAGTTTCGAGGTAATGGCCGTCTTCTGTGATCCACGGTTTACTCCATTTAAAACGCACCTTAGGCCCTAAGTCAGTACTAAAACCACCGCCAATTTCATAGCTGTTAGCTGGCTTGGGTAATACTTCAACTTTAATCGGTACTTGGCTGTTTTTGCGCGCTGCAATGTCAGCATAAACACGTACACTGGCAAAATAAGGGGTACTTGATAAATCCAAGTTATAGTCAGCAATATGTGTTGATTTATAAGGTTGGCCCTGCGAGAAAGGCGCTATAGAGCGTATGTATTTTTCAGCGGGTGTACTACTGGCAATTTGTATATCGCCAAACTCATACCTAACTCCGGTATCAATTATGAAAGTAATAACAGCACTATTTTTTTTAAGCGATACTTCTAATTTACGCGCTGGCCACTTAGCATCAAAATAACCTAGTTCTAGTAGCATCGATTCTATTTTTTTATGAGCAGAGTCATATTTACCATGATTTAAAACATCACCTTGCTTTAAGTGATTGCTTTTAATCAATGCCTGTAATTGGGTATCGCTTTGACCATCACCGTTTAGCGTAATATTAATTGCTTCTATGCGAGTTGCAGGCCCCCGTTCAACTTTAACAATTAGCTCGCTGTCGTCTTTATCATAAATAACCTCGACGGTCGGGCTATAATAGCCAAGTGCTTTGATGCTATTTTGTACTTGTTTTTGAGCATAACGGCGAAGTGTACGGGTTGGCTTCTCGCCAATTAACTGCTTGAGGTAAAGCGCTACGTTATTTTCTAAATCGCCACTTAACCCTTCAATTTCGTAATCTTCTATGACTTTTTCTGCCGCATAGCTATTTGTCGCAATTAAAGCGATCACAACACACATGCAACGTAAAAACTTAATAAACAAGTAAATATCCTTACTTTTAATATCTAACAAAAAACTGTTTAATTACCCGCATATTAGCATAGCCATAATGAGCAACACATTAACTTAATAACAATCTAACGCGTAAATTTAACTTTGAATAAATATCAGCATAATTAAAATTAGTACGCGTTAAGACAATATTTTAGTTACAATAGTGCCTACGAATAAAAAATTAATTTTAAATGAGTTTTTAATGCAATTCCCTGATGATGATAACGGCCAACTTTTAGCCGAAATAGCCGCTGCTGGCATTGATTTAAATAAAATGCACCAAGTCGATTTTTTTATTTTATTTGAACAAGAAGCCGATGCTGAAAAATTTGCTAAAGAAATAGTCTCTGATGCATTAGTTCAAAATGCTGAGCTTGAAAAATGTAAAGATACTGGCGTTTGGGAAGTAATCACTCAAGTACAAATGGTGCCAGAGCACACCCTTTTAGGACAAGCAGAGCAATACATTGAAAGCATTGCTAATAGCTTTAATGGATACGGTGATGGCTGGGGATTAATGGACGGTGACGAGGCTTAATTGCCTTTTAATTGTATTAGTCCAATGTACTCTATCAGTTAAGCTTAGCGGCTTAACTGATTTGCCTTTCTAAAACCCCCTTTATAGTCAAATAGCTTATCAGCTACTTTCCAACCATATTTTTTGCTTTTTCGTGCAATAACAAAATCCGGTGGTACTAATTCAAATTGTGCTTTTACTACTTGCTCTGCAGTTTTAAAATTAATAGGTGTTTGCCCAAGTCCTACTCGTAGACCAAATTGCTTATTAAATATAAATTGCCCGCCTTTATTTGCGAGGTTATATACCTCATCGCAACTTGCGCCATCTTCATCAAAATACGTTACTTTAATAAGTTCATCTTTAATTAGAGTTACTGATAACCCACTACATCGAAGCACAAGTGCGTCTTTTAAGTTTAATGCATTACGTAGCTTATCATCAGGGTCGGCCATTACCGCGCCGCAATCATGACATTGTCGTGCAGCAATATCATTTGGGGCACCGCACTGCTCACATTCTTTAAACCTAAAACGATAATCGCACTGCTCGTTATGGCCACTATCGTCCTCTAATAACCCTTTACAGCGCCTGCCAAAGTGCTCTATTACTTTTCCTGCAGAATCAGTTTTACCCCAAAATATATTCGCAAAACCACAGCCAGGACAAAGTACCTGCACAGGCTCGTTATCACTATCGCCTTTTTTATCGCCTACTTCTGGGTGAAATAAATTAAAACCATTGCCGGCATAATCGATTACTAAGCAATCTGTTTTTGATTCAGATAACCTGAGACCTCGCCCCACAATTTGTTGATATAAACTAACTGATTCTGTAGGTCGTAAAATAGCTATAAAGTCGACATGCGGGGCATCAAACCCTGTAGTTAATACCGATATATTAACTAAATACTTTAATTGCTTAGCTTTAAATTGCTTAATGATTTTATCGCGCTCAGTGTTTGGCGTATCACCTGTTATAAGTGCACTTTGATGAGCTGGTAGGTAGCTTAATATTTCCTGAGCATGCATTACCGTAGCGGCAAAAACCATAACACCTTCGCGCTCTTCACTGTATTGAATTACTTGCTGTAATATAGCTTTCGTTGCGCGCTCACTGTTTTTTAAAAGCGCATTCATATCATCAGTCGTATATTGCCCAAATGCATTGCTATCTAAGGACGAAAAATCATAATGGCTAATTGCTGCATCAACTTCGTTAGGCGGCGTTAAATAATTATGTTTGATCATATACCTGAGCGGCAATTCAAAAATACAACTTTTAAACGGGCTTTCTTTAGTCCCTTTAACAAAACCATGATAATGGTGGTGGTATATCCACCCCATTCCTAACCGATAAGGTGTTGCTGTTAAACCCAATACTTTTAACTGAGGGTTATACTCTTTTAAACTGTTTATTACTTTTCCGTACTGGCTTTTTTTATCCCCATTTACCCTGTGGCATTCATCAATAATAAGTAATGAATAATGCTCATTTAATTTATTTAAATTACGGGAAAGTGATTGCACACTGGCAAAGGTTACTTGATGGTTTAATGATTTTTCTTTTAAGCCTGCTGAAAATATACTCGCCTCTAAACCAAAACTTTTATATTTTTGCGAATTTTGCTCTACAAGCTCTTTTACATGAGCAAGCACTAATATTTTTTGCTTAGCAATACGGGCAAGTCCAGCTATAACCAAACTTTTACCTGCACCGGTTGGTAGGACAATAACGGCAGGATCATTACTCTTTCTAAAGTGTAAAACAGTTCGTTCTACGGCTTCTTGCTGGTAAGGTCTTAGTTTATAGCTCATGGGAAAACAAATAGGTTTGAGTGAGGAGATTTTAGCAAATAATAGCTAGGAGTTTTAAACTTTAATTATATTTTATTGAGGGATAAAAAGAGAAGTTTCGGCTTCTCTTATATTTAGCTTTAGGCTAAATAATTTTCAAGTTCAACACCTTCAAACGCTTTAGGGCGACGGCCACGGCCAGTCCATTCAATAGTCTCACCATTCAGTTCCATGCGGTACTTAGGCTTAACTTTGGTGCGTTTGTCAGATGCTCCATCTTGTAAATCTTCTAGCGTAAGTCCTTTTTCTTTTAAAAGTTCCAAAACTTCCTGTTTTGCTTTTTGTTGCTGGGTATATTTTGAAATTGCATCATTGATAAGCTGTTGAGCTTTTTCAAGCTCTGTTAATGATGCAGTTTTAATAAAAGATCGGACTTCTTTCATTTATATCTCTCTAAATTTATTTGGTTATGCTTGCTTATTATATTCTTGTTTATTATATGCTTGTTTACTAAATATAACTAGTAGCACAATTTTAATTATCTAACGAAATAATAAGTTAATATAAGCTGTCGCCACAAAGCATCCGCAAATAGATTTAATGTAAGTTATAGTTTTACGTCCTATCTTGGTAGATATTCCCTCTTTTATTTATTTCTCTCATAGCATCTTGGTTTTTCTTACGTTGTTCTTCAGCTAATTCTTTTGACATACAAGTCCGTTTTTTTATATTACTCCCAGTAACAGCTATTTTTTCACATACTAAATTTGAATTAGAGTTATCGTCCTTTGTTAGAGCTGTACAGCCACTTAGTAATAATAAATTGATACTTAATATACCTAACAACTTTTTCATTTCGATTTCCTTAAATTATAACGTCAATACTTATGTATTGACGTTATAATAAATAACAACTACTTAAAATTTAGCATGAAGTGTTAAATACAAATGACGACCTGTTGTATTGTAAGTACGAGGGTCTGTATTATCATTGAATCCTGTAGCTGCGTACGGAGGATCTTCGTCAAAGATATTATTAATACCAAATGTCGTTGTGTAGTTATCAAAGAAGTAACTAAAACGAGCATTATGAATAACTTGAGAGTCAACAGTCCTAATTACATCGTAAGAATCAAGAACACCTGCAACATTAACAGCTTCAGTTCTAAATGATGAATTAACATCAGCTAAATCTTCTGGATCAACATTTGTGAAGTTCTCTTCAACTTCACCAATATAACGCAGTGCATAAGTAGCAGACCAATTTTCTTGAGTTAACGAAACATTAAGGTTTGTTTTCCACTCAGGGAAGTTACCATCACCACTATTTCGACGGTAGTAGCCAGCATTTTGAAGCGTTGAACCATCAGCTTGAGTAATAGTGTAATCATCATAGTAAGTTGCATCTAAACTTGTTGATAATGAACCAATCGAAGTATCTGTAGTATAAGCAATATTGAAGTCATACCCTGATGATTCAACACCACCTACGTTAATATTTCTGTTATCAATATCGCTTGAATTACCAGCTAAAATACCAGATGTATAACGAGTGATTTGATCACAATAAGTACCGCTTTCGGCACACTTGTTTAAAATTAGCTGCTCACCTACAGAACTGATTGCATTTTCTAGTTCAATATCCCAGTAATCAATTGTGAAAGATAAACCATCAACAAACTCTGGGCTATAAACTACGCCAACTGTAAATATATCAGCTTCTTCTGGTTGTAAATCTGGGTTACCACCTAGAGTAGAAGATAACTGATCACCGATAGGTTCAAAACCAGCTGCTGGAACACCATCAGCTATACAGAACGATGTTGGGTTTGTAGCACATGGATCCGAAACTTCAGGGCTATTATCTGATGCACCTGAGAACAGGTCAGAAGTAGAAGGAGCTCTAAATGCAGTAGATGATGTTCCACGGAACATCAGGCCATCCATAGGAGACCACTTAATGCCTACTTTATGGTTTGTAGTATCACCAAAAGTGTCATAATCAGAATAGCGAATTGCTAAATCTAACTCTAATACCTTAGCAAAAGGTGCGTCATATAATAGTGGTACATTAAACTCAGCATAAGCTTCATCTACTGTGTAGCTACCTGATGTTTCTTGACGACTAGAACCAGATGTAATTCCTAATGCAATTAGAGCATCAGGGAAGTCACCACCTTTTTCTTCACGGTGCTCAAGACCAAATGCCATACCTAAACTACCAGCAGGTAATTCGAATGCACTACCGAATACGCTACCACTAATAATTTGCTGTTCATTTGAACCAAAGTCATGTGCTTCAAACGAAATAAAATCTAACATATCTTGGGTAACTTGAGTATCAGTTCCTGGGATACCAAATACATTTAGTGATGTACAACCTACGATAGGATTATCTACAGTCCCACATACAATACTTCCATCAGTATCTTGGAACGAAGGACCTACAGCTTGTGTAACTTTTTCAAAGTTTACGCCGCCAGCTCGTTTAGTTGTAGAATCACTTGAACCAAAGATGTATGAAACTTCATAGCCCCAATCATCGTTAATATCACCTTCAAAACCAACTACAGCACGAACAGTATCAACGCGGAATTGAGTATCTCGACCACCAGTTTCAACCATACGACGACGCCAATCAGATATTTCTACTGTGTCACCATTACGATCTTTAGGACCAAACTGTTGATTGTAGTAATTATCCGCAGAATAATTTGCATCAGTCACACCAAAGAATGCAAGCGGTGCTAATGGTAATGGAGCAAGCTTAGTATCAGAAATTCGGCGGTTTAAGCTAATTTCAGAAAAGAAACGAGCATGTTCAGAAAATTCATAATTACTTTGTACAAATATACCGTAGCGCTCTGCTGGCGTTAAATGGAAGTTAACAGGGGCAAAGTTATATGCATCTTTGCTTCCGTAACAATCATAGCCTGTTGGGTTAGCAAAGTCACTTGGATCTGATTGACCTGGTCCATTAGCTGCACCGTGAGTAAACGTAGAACAATCTTCACCAGCAATTGAGCCATCAATGCCACCATAACGGCCCCAAGGTCCCGCAGATGAACCACCTTTAGAAATTTCGCCAGTGTGATCCATATCTAATGAAAATTTAGACCAATCACGATCGCCAGAAGACTGAGAGCCCTGCTGAACATAGTAAGCGCTGGCTACAACGCCACCTTTGTCGTTTGTTAAACCAACAGTAAAGTCATAGCTTTTAGTTTCACCATCACCGCCATGCGTTGACGCGTCATAGCTTGCTGTAGCTTCAAAGCCTTCAAAGTCATCACGTGTGATAATGTTAACCACGCCGCCAATTGCATCTGAACCATAGATTGCAGAAGCACCGTCTTTGAGGACTTCAACACGTTTAATAATTGCTGTAGGTATTGTACTTAAATCTACAGAAGAGTTAGCACCACTTCCTGATGCAACCATACGACGGCCATTTAGGAGTATCAGGGTTCTTGAAGAACCTAACCCACGTAAAGAAACACGAACTGCACCTGAACCACCATTATTAACTGCTGCATTTGTACCAGCGCCAGCTACTGAAGGGATTTCTTGAAGAATATCACCAACGTTACTGATACCTGAAGTAACAAGATCATCACGAGAAATTATTTGTACAGGATTCGCACCTTCCATATCCGTTCTTTTAATTCGTGAGCCAGTAACTTCTATTCGTTCTACTTTTCCTGCACCCTCTGCTGCCATGGTACTTGCTGAAAATGCAGCTGTTGATGCTGCACCAAAAGCAATCGCTAAGCGAACAGCTTTTGTTACTTGATTATTTAACATTTGATTCTCCCAAGAATACATTTTATTAATTATAATTTTCAATCTAACGTGATGGCAAAGTGTTACAAAACGCTACAATTGTGTAATGAATGATAATACCAGTGAAACAACAACGTCAACAATCAATTAACCTTAAACCCTTTTAAATTACAAAAAAAGCTTAGACACACAATTAAATATCAATCACTTAGAAAAACACAAATTCGTAACCTGCTGTTTTAAAGGAATAAAAAAATAAGTAAAAAGGTTCAATTTAAATTACATAAAACAGGGAATTATTAACAAAACAACATGAGGGAATCCTAAGTTTTAACAAAAAAAGAGAAAAACACTTCATCCCATATCAGAGTAGGTTAAATTTCATACAAAAAATATGACTATTTAAATACGAAAACTGTAAAGTAATTATAAAAATGAAAGTTGAGCCCCTTGATATTCAATTTCTTTCAAATTCAAGGCATCAAGTACCATTTGAGCGATAGGTGTTAGCTGTTTTTGTATGTAAACCGAATAATTAAAATTATTTGAACCATTGTATAATTGCGCCCCATCATCAGAATAAACATATTCAATAATTTGACCTCGTTTAATTTCAAAATCAGGATTACTAGCTTTATACTTTTTAATCGCTTGCACTTGGGGAGGAACATTTTTTACGTAATCATTTAGATTTTGTCCTAACTTTTTACGGTATATTAACTTTTCATCGAATTCACCTGCGAACAATCTTTTGGTGTAGTCACTTATAATCTCGTGAAGTTGTTTTATTTCAAATTTTTCATTAAATAAAGTTTTGAATAACTCTTTTTGAAACTCTTGTGCAAATTCGGTCCAATCACTGCGTACGGTTTCCATTCCTTTAAATATAAGTTCAGGCATCCCATTTTTTATAATTTGTCCTACGTAACGTTTTTTTGAACCCGTTTTTTTACCTCTTATTGTTGGCATAAAGAATGGGCTATAGTGGGTTTCAAACTCTATTTCTAAATAACTAGTAAGCCCAAAACGGTCTTTAATATCGCAGCTCCATTTATTATTAATATAGATCGTTAAATCTTTGCCTATTTGATTGCAACTCAGAGCACTTAGCTGATCGTCAGCTTTTACAAAAATAGAGTCTGTATCGCCATAAATTACTTCATAACCTAACGTTTCAATCCATTTACGGGTTGTTTGCATAATTTCATGCCCACGTAATGTTATTGAACTCGATAATCTTGGATCATAAAATCGACACCCTTTAGAGCCAAGTACGCCGTATAAGCTGTTCATTATTATTTTTATAGCTTGCGATAACATTGGCTGATTTGTGTCTTTTGCCCTTTGCCGTGTATGTGTTAAATGCTTAATTAACGACGGTAAGTGGTGTTCATTTCGTGAAAAAACGGCTTCATTAAACCCTTCAATTGCATTTTCAGGTGAGTCTAACCCTTTAATAAGCCCAAGAGGGTCAATACAAAAAGTTCGCATAATTGAGGGATATAAGCTTTTAAAATCTAAAACAAGTATATTCTTATAAAGCCCAGGCACTGACTCCATTACATAACCACCGGGGCTTTCAAAAGATAAACCGTGATCGCCTAAATTTGGCGCAACATACCCGCTGCGATGTAGTAATGGCAAATATAAGTTAGTAAATGCAGCAACCGAGCCGCCCATTCGCTCAAGCTCAAGACCGGTTAACTGAGTCCTCACTATTGCAAATTCAAAGAGTTGTAACTCTGCAAAAATCCTCTTAACGAGTATACAATCTTGTCGGTTATAAGCTGCTAAGTTGAGCTTATCTTCATTAAATTGACGAACAATTTCACTTAAACGATTATCTGCCTGAATTAGTTTAGATTCACCAAGGACTTTATAAGAAATATTCGCAAGCGAATAGTTATCAAAGTGATAAGTGGCATTTTTTAAGGTATCAATGCCATCTATAACGCTTCGCCCAGGTAAGGTGAGGCGAGTGTAATGCCCTGTTTTTATATTTAAAGGCTGCTGATCTCGGCCAAAATTAAGCGTTACCCCTAGTGCCTCTGCCCTAGAGTTTAACACTGTAAAATCAAATTCAATGACATTCCAACCCACAATAATGTCAGGATCATTATTATTGATATACTGCTGTAGCTTTTGTAGTAGATTAATCTCGTCAAAGCACCAATCAATATTAAATGGCTGATTATGCTGTTGAGGCTCACCAATCATTAATACAGTATCAAGGCCATTTCCTACCAGCCCAACCGAAAACAATACGCCCTCACCATTACACTCAATATCTAATGAAAGCGATTTCAGCGTGGGTGTATATTCAGGGCTCGCTTTTAATTTAGCATTGCTAATTAAAATAAAGCCGTTTTTTTGAGATACTTCACCCGTAACCCATACACCACCTTTAATAAAACGTTCCATTAAAAAACGATCGCTGTGGCGTATATCCGCTTCGTATATACTTATGTGCTTTTCAAGTAATGTGCGTGCTTTGTAAAGGTTACTTACATCATTAAAATAACAGCCTATGCACACAACACCACTAAAATGGCGCATTTCTACCGTTTTAAAATTAACACTTATATTTTCTTTATTTAATATGCTTTGTGCAAAATTGTGTTCATCTTGTGGGATAAAAAAACAGCTTGCTGGTTTTCAATTAGTACTTTAATTGGGCCATTGTCAGATACGAGCCAGTAGCAAAGCGTGATCCCACGCTTACTCTTAGGCGAGTATTGTTGCCTTGATAAAATAAAGCCCTGATAGATTGCTTGTGTCAACGTACGATCCCACTTAATATATACACTGTAATTATATACATACTTTAGGTAAATCATCCCATGCTTTCTGACTCACTAAAAAAAACAATTAGGCAAGTACACCAGCATGTGGCTAATAACCTAAACGATTATCGCCCTCGAAGTAGCCAAAACTACCTTGTTGCCGAAATAGCAAAAACACTCGCAGGCGACTATCACAAAAAACAACGCATATGTGTTATTGAAGCAGGCACCGGTACAGGTAAGTCTCTTGCCTATTGTTTAGGTGCATTACCACTGGCCTTGGCACAAAAAAAGAAACTGGTTATTTCGACTGCTACCGTTGCACTGCAAGAACAATTAATAGCAAAAGAGCTCCCGTTTTTTAAAAAGCATTCAGGCCTCGACTTTAAATTTGATTTGGTAAAAGGTCGTCATCGTTATATTTGCGCTCACAAACTACACAATGCTGTTAATGGCGATAGCCAAACACAAATGGATTTTATGCCATCGCTTGCTTCACCACTGAGCGCAATGGAAACCAAGTGTTTAAATGAGCTATATAACGCCTATGTTAATAAAAAATGGCAAGGCGATAGAGACAGCTGGGCCGATACTGTACCCGATAGAGTGTGGAACTTAATAGCCTGCGATAAACATTCATGCCAACGCCAAATGAAGGCCCATCAAACGTGTCCGTTTCAACTTGCCCGTAATCAATTAATGCAAATGGATGTACTGGTAATTAATCACTCTTTGTTACTTGCCGATTTAGACTTAGGCGGCGGTAAAATTTTACCAGAGCCCGACAACACCATTTACGTTATTGATGAAGCGCACCATTTAGCACATATAACACGCGATTTTTCATCTGCTGCTGCCACAATAAAAGGCACAATAGAATGGCTTGATAAGCTCACTAAGTTTAGCGGGAAAATGGCGAAGGTCTTAGTGGGGCAAAGAGCTATTGGGCAAAACTTTAAACTTTGCGACAGTATTAATGACGCAAATAAAGATTTAAAAGTAGTTCGCGATATTCTTGATAATGCCGACTTTGAATACTCAAAAGACGATACTTACCGCTTTGAACACGGTGAAATCCCAGAATCGCTGCACAGTAAAGCTAAAGACATAAGCGAAGCCACACAAGATGCACTGCGCTGTTTAAACAAAATGCACGACACCCTTACCCAAGATGTAAGCGACGGCGATATAAAACCTTACGTTGCCGACCCAATACTAGGCGAAAGTGGCCAATACATAAACCGGTTAGAACAACTAAACAAACTTTGGTTTAGTTACGCAAAAAAGGGTGAAGGTACACCTCATGCACGGTGGATAAAACGTCTTGAATATAAAAGCCATCACGACCACTTGTTAAGCGACTGCCCTATTGAAGTCGGTTACTACTTAAAAGATAAATTGTGGCGAGAATGCGCGGGCGCTGTTTTATGCTCTGCTACATTAAGTGCACTGGGCTCGTTTGATCACTTTGCTTACGAAACAGGGCTTGCTAAAGAAGAAGGCGTTAAATTTATTAAAGTACCTTCTCCTTTTGATTACCCAAAACAAGCCACTTTACGTATTCCGGTATCAAAAGTAGAACCTACCGATAAAGACTTTAGTGACCACTTAGCTAAAACATTGCCAGAGTACCTAAATGATAAAAAAGCGAACCTTGTACTATTCGCTTCTTACTGGCAAATGGACCACGTAACAAAGTTTCTTAGAACAAAAGGTTTTAACTTATTAGTACAAGGTGAGATGTCGCGAGAAGCGTTGCTTAAATTACACACCAAAAATGTAGACGAAGGCAAAGGCAGTATTTTATTTGGAACCCAGAGTCTTTCGGAAGGCCTTGATTTACCTGGTAAATATTTAGAGAACTTAATAATCACTAAAATTCCGTTTGCTGTACCTACTTCGCCGATAGAAGAAGCGCAAGCAGAATTTGTACAAAGCAAAGGTGGTAACCCGTTTTTAACGATTACCGTGCCAGACGCCGCAAAGAAATTGGTACAAAGCTGTGGTAGACTGCTGCGAAAAGAGAGTGATGAAGGCTGTATTACTATTCTCGATAGGCGCTTAGTTACTAAGCGATACGGTAAAGCCATGCTCGACACCCTACCACCTTTTAAAAGACAAATAGATTATTAATGTTTGAACTCGCACTCGATCCAACAACCTGGGCTGTTTTATGTGCTGTTGCACTTGCCGCAGGTTTTATAGACGCTATCGCCGGTGGCGGTGGCATGTTAACTGTACCCGCTTTATTAACTGCTGGTTTGCCTCCACATTTAACATTAGGCACCAATAAATTAGCAGCAAGCTTTGGCTCGTTAACGGCAAGCTATACATACTATAAAAAGAACTTATTTAGTCCTAAGTTTTGGGCAGCCTCTATTATTGCTACCGCAATAGGTGCATTGATAGGTACTGTTATTGTTGATCATTTAAGTATCGACTTTTTAAATAAACTACTCCCAATTATTATTATTTTAGTTGCCGCTTATAGTTTATTTGGTAATTTAAGTACCACCGAAGGTGATAAACTTCCTAAACTAAACAAAGCGATGAAAATAAAACAGTGGTTACAGGGTTTATTATTAGGCTTTTTTGATGGTTTAGCAGGCCCAGGTACGGGTACTTTTTGGACAGCCTCCAATGGCATGCTTTACAAAATGAACCTGCTACTCAATTGTGGTCTAGCGCGTTCAATGAACTTTGTTTCTAACTTTATATCGTTGATAACCTTTGTAGCACTCGGCCATGTAAACTTTTTACTTGGCATAACAATGGGCTTTTTTATTATGCTAGGCGCATGGCTTGGCGCGCATTCAGCAATCCGCTTTGGCAGCAAATTTATTCGTCCAGTCTTTAATACTATGGTTATACTTTTAGCATTAAAACTAATTTACGAGGCTTACTTTTAATATGCATTCAATGGCTTTAGATAAACTACGCCAACAAGTTACAACGCTAAAACAACAAGCTGAGCAATTTGATAAAGCTAAACTTTTTTCTAAAAACCGTTACATGCAAGCGCAACCTAGCTTGTTTGACCGCGCAGTTTTTAGCACAAAGAGCATGAACCTAGTCGATTACGTAATAGAAATAGAAGATGAAGTGTCAAGATTACCGCCAAGTGAGCATCGCCATGCTTATACCTACGCGCTTGAACGTATTGCAGCTCAAGTACAAGCTGTATTCAACGTTATTAAATCAACGCCTATTTGGGTTAAAGAAAACAAAAGCCATTATAAACCACGCCCTAAGCAAACTGTTTACAAGCAAGCGGTACAAAAAATAATGCAATCGTCGCATGAGCTTTACGACGAATTAAAACAAAACCATGAGTTTGAACGCCGTTTAGTGCTCATGATTGAAGAGCGAAAAATGCAAATGGATAAAGCCTCGCCTGCTAAAGCACAAAAGCTTAACCTTGAAATATTAAGCACACACGCTCGATTAGGCCGCTGCAGAAAAGCAATTTCTGCCACCGAAGATAAAATTCAACAAGTCGAAAAACAACAATTACGCTAATGCAGCTTTTTTACCACCCGCTATATTCTGCTTTAACGCTTCCTGAGCGCCATCGTTTTCCAATACAAAAATACCAAAAGCTCAAAGCAGAAATTGAAGGACTAGGCTTAACGCCCAATAATTTTACTTCACCTATAAAAGCAACGCCTGCTCAGCTTTCGCTGTGCCATAATCAAACTTATATAAATAACTTTTTAAACGGCACGCTTAGCAATAAAGCCATAAAAAAATGGGCTTTCCTTATTCAAATGAATTGGTAGAGCGCACACTACTATCAGTTGGGGCAAGCATCCAAAGTAGTGAACACGCGCTAAAACATGGTTTTTCGGCTAATTTAAGTGGTGGCTATCATCATGCATACAGTGATTACGGTAGCGGTTTTTGTATTTTTAACGATCTAGCTATTGCAGCAGCACATTTAATAAATACAGAGCAAGCCGACACTGTTTTAATTTTTGATTGCGACGTACACCAAGGCGATGGCACAGCACAAATCACTCAAAATCATGACCAAATTATTACGTGCTCAATTCATTGTGAGCAAAATTTCCCTCGTAATAAACAGCAATCCACTTACGATTTTGCATTACCCGCTAAAACAACCGACGCTGAGTACCTCACTACATTAAAACAAGCACTCGATTTTTGCGTGCGTATTCATAACCCCGATATTATTTTATATAATGCTGGCGCAGATATTTACGAAAAAGATGAGTTAGGGCTATTAAATGTATCGCTCAATGGCGTATATAAACGTGACTTTTTTGTTCTCAATTTTTGTAAACAACAGAAAATACCACTCATGTGCAGCCTTGGCGGTGGTTATCAACGTAATTTAACCTCATTAGTTAATGTACATAAACAACTATTTAAAGCCGCTATCGATTTATAGTAAGCCTTGGTATAAACTCAATTAAATGGATTAACAAAGAGTGATAGGAATATGCGATTACATGACGATATACACAACTTTTACGAAAAAATTGTTCTAGAAGAAATAATTAAAAGAAAACTTGATGGACAATACAACGAAGATGTAATGGCTGACTTTTGCTGTACTGTACTAAACCAACTGCCACCAAGATATATTCGCTATGACGTAGACATGGCATTTTACTTACCACAAGCCGAACGTACACATATGGAAGAACGCGTACAAACTGCGATTGATGTGGCTATTAGTCAAATTTCTAAAAAGAAAAAGCACCATGACCAACCCACTTGATCAAGCTCCAACATACATTAAACTTGCAGTAGATTTAATTATGATATTAGAGCAACACGATGTTGCTCCAGAAGAAGTACTAAAAGCACTTGAAATAGTTAAAAGCGACTTTGAAAAGAAGCGAACCGAAAGTTAACTTTATTTAGCATGCTCAATTGGATAGGTAGTTACAGTCTCTTCGTATTTCTCATAATTAACTTTTCTTTATTAACCTTGGTTTATTATTTTTATGTGTCAGTTCCGAATATGGCTTACACCATTTATAAACCCTGTTACTCTAAAAGCTAACCAGTATAATTAAAGTACTATCATGACCTTAGCAAGCTTACTACGATTGTTTTTTTGGCCGCTATTTGGGGCGCTTCTTTTTTATTTATGCGAATGGCAGCTAACAGCTTGGGGCCTGCAGTATTAATTGAGTTTAGAGTAGGCTTTGCTGCAGTTACTTTATTTATTGTTGCTTTGTATTTAAAACGCCGTTTAGCGTTTATCCAGCATAAAAAACACTTTTTTATTATAGGCGCGTTTAATTCTGCTCTGCCGTTTTTATTTTTTGCTTACGCAGCCCAAACTATTAGTGCATCCACACTCTCTATTTTAAATTCTACAACACCAATATGGGGTGTTGTAGTTGGAATTTTATGGACAAAAACAAAGCCCACAAAAAGTATGGTGCTTGGTTTACTGCTTGGTTTGATAGGTGTTGCAATACTTGTTGGGCAAAATCATTTTGTATTAAATAGCCAATCAATTTTAGCCATAGTAGCAGCATTAAGCGCATCACTTTGCTATGCCATTGCATCGCATTACACTAAAAACGCGCCTAAACTGGCCCCATTTGATAACGCCCATGGCTCAATGTGGGCTTCAAGCTTTATGGTATTACCGCTTATCTTATTTATGCCAATACGAGAAATACCAAGCACCAACGTTATGCTAGGTGTACTCGTATTAGGAGTAGTGTGTACCGCACTTGCTTATATTTTATTTTTTAAATTAATCGACGATATAGGCCCTACCTCGGCGTTAACAGTCACGTTTTTAATTCCACTATTTGGCATTTTTTGGGGGCATTTAATTTTAGATGAGCAAATTGGGCCAAATACGTTACTCGGCGCATTATTTGTAATTATAGGTACGATGCTTGTAACTGGATTTTTACCACGAAAAAAACACTTAGCTAAAGTAAGCTAAGTGCTTAAAATTGCATACTACTTCTTGCGTCAAGATTTACTGCTTATTCACTAATTTGGGATTGCTGAATAAGTAACAACAACTCAGCAGTAGCGGTTGCATCGGCCAATGCGCGGTGATGGCTCGTTAAATTTAAATTAAAATGCGATGAGAGATTGCCAAGCGAGTACGACTTTAAGCCTTTAAACGCTTTGCGCGATTCAACCACGGTGCACATTTTTGGCATTTTAAAAAAGTGCCCTGCAACCTCGCATTCTTTTTTAATAAAGCCGTAGTCAAAGTTCACGTTATGGGCTACAAAAATACTGCCTGCGAGTTTATCTAATAGCGGCTTAACTATATCGGCAAATACAGGCGCGTTGTAAACCATACTGTCGCTAATACCGGTTAATGACGTAATAAAGCCAGGTATATGGCGCTCGGGGTTAACTAAGCTCGTCCAAGTGTCAATTACTTTACCGTATTGCACTTTTACAAGGCCTATTTCGGTAATACGGTTACCGCCTTTTAAGCCGCCAGTGGTTTCTATATCAACGATACTGTAAACACGGTTTGGATCTACAAACCATTTAACCGCAGCAATATGTACTGTAAAGCCCACATTTTTTAAATTATCAATAGTTGTAAGTTGGTTGCGCCTAAGCTTATCCCCCGGGGCTTTTACCTCTTCAAAATGTACTTGGCCATTATTAATGACCATTAAGTCGGGATAGCCGTCTTTTAACTGCAAATAGTGTTTGCTCATGGCTGTTAAGTGCGCTATTAGCGCCTTAATAGGGCTGTTTAAAATAAGCGCCTCTAGTGGCTCTAATAAATTGCTGCGCCATCTAAACAAACCGTTAGGTTGCTCAAAGTATTGCGCTGCATGTTTGCATACTAAATTAAGTAATGCTTGCGACGTTTGGCACTGCGCTAAGAGCTCATTTATCTGTGTTTGCTGCGCTTCATAAAAATTACCAAGCCTTAATACTTGCGGATAAATATCAAACTCATTACATGGCGGATAAGGCGACTCCACAAATAACTCATGCCAAAATACTAAACCAAACAAACTTTGCCAAAGCGTGTTTTCGGTATTAAATACAGCCATACCTTGGCGAGTATAATAATCGTTTACGCCCTGCTCTACTTCTCCTCTGTACAGTTCATCTATTTCTAGCACGCATTGGGTGTCGGCAAGCATGGCACTTAAACGCGAACGTGTTTTTTTATTAAACTTACGCATTAAAAAATCGTCAGCAAAATACAGTAAATCATCAGTGAGCGGGTTTTCGATAATGGCTTCTAATCGAGCTTTTACCCACTCTTTATTGCCAAGCCTGTATTGCTCTCTTATTTGAATTTCTTGTGCTTCGCTATCATCCTCGCACCCTTCAAGTAAGCTAAAAGCAAGTTTGCTATCAACTGTTTTTAGCTGCCTATAAAGCCTAACTAATAGTTTGTTTTTTAATACAACGGCTATTGCACCATGTGCAGCTTGCACTAAAACCTGCGACGCTAAAGCAACATAGTCGCTCTCATCTGTTATATTTTTAAATGCTAACCGGTAACGGTTTAATAAATAGTTTGATTGCGCTTCGTCAAGTGTTTCAAAACGCGACAAGCTCTCGCTGTGTCCTTCGCGCGTAGCGGTTAAGCCTAAGTCTCGCATTACAAAACGGTTTTGATGATTCACATCACCACCGCTTAGTTTGCCTGCAAATAAAAACTCAAAATACTCGTAGTAATCACTGCGGTTATTAATTACATACTGGCTATAAAGTGGCGCAAGCTCTTGTGGGCACGCTTTAAAAAACTCACGTGCAATATCCACCAGCTCGCCTTTAGCGGCGCTCTTTTTAAAGCTTATTTGCTCACTGTAATTACTTAGCAACTCAACCAAAGAAGGCTTAGTTAAGTGCGCTAAAAGCTGCGAATAATGCTGCTCGTTTGGCTCAAATAAAATACCCGCTTTTTTTAGCGTATAAATAGCCTGATGCGGCGAGGTTATTTCTTCATAATTAAGCGATTGCGCCTGCACTAAATAAGGCTTTCGCGAGTACACACGCGCCAACATGCATTGGCTTTGCTCATCTAGCTGATTAATTTTACTAATAAATTCGCTGTGTTTGGGCTCAAGTAAATGCATACATTTACTTGTTACAAACTCAATAAGCTCTCTAAAATGCGCTAAATAGTATTTTGCTGGTAATTCTTTTTTCATAACATCGCCACAACTGTATATAAAAACAGTATCCAGCATTTATGCTTATTATTCAATCTTAAACTTGTAACTAAAACACGCTATAGTGAGCTTATTAAAGTAAATTCATTAAAAATAAAGGACTTACCATGAGCGCGCATCCGTACGATGTTTTATCACTCAATAACGGCGCAAATATTATTTTTACGCCTTGCCCAGGCACAAAAACACAAAACCTAGCTGATTCAATCGCTACATTAAAAGCTGCTAAAACTCACATGCTGCTTTCACTTATGCCGCAAAAGGAGCTTGAAAAAAACAACGTAGAAACAATTAATAATGAGTGCAAAAAACACGATATAACCTGGTTTCATTTACCTATAAATGACGACGAAGCACCCAAACAGCCTTTTACATCAAGCTGGAACACCCACAAAACCGACATATTACAGGCCATACAACACAAACAAACCATTGCCATACATTGTAAAGGCGGCACAGGACGTACAGGTTTGGTCGCTGCGCTTATTTTAAATTCGGCAGGTTACACAAAAGAAGAAGTATACAGCCTAGTACAAGGCATTCGCCCTAAAGCGCTTACTATAGATCTGCAAAAAGAGTACTTTGAGAGCTTTGAGGTGTAAGTAAGGAATTGGGGAGGGTTTAGCACTATAAATAGTGCTAAAAATATTCTTTTAAATGTCATTCTACGGCCTCAATCAATCGTCCAGTCATTGAGATACCAACAAGACTAATTGGTGTGTCAGCAGCGAAAACGTAAAACCAAACTATTTGCATTTGCTGGTCTATTAAACAAACTTGCCTCTTTAGGTGAACAAATGCAAATATCACGTCTTCAACACTGTATTTATCACGAAGAAATGACATAACTTTTTCTGTTGCATTACCAATTGATATTGGTGGTTCGCCATCACCTAAGTCCCAATTAGGACGGTTTAACAAATCATCTGGTGTAATAAATAGCTTTTTCCCATATCTCTCAAAAGTAGAGGACTCAAAGCAGCTGGGAAAGTAAGCATCAGCACTTATATTTATAGAAACTAAAATTAAAAGTAGATAAAGTGCTCTCATATCCATCCGTGCTTATAACGTCCCACGCAGCTGGAAACGCGAGCGCTCTGGCGCAGCCAGCAAGTGTTTTTCCGATGACTTGCCTTGTTAGTTTTCAATTTTTTCGGCAATTTTACCATTAATAAATAGTACTCCATTTTTTACAAGTACATCTCCATTCCAGATAGAACCATAGTATGCATCATCAAGATACAAGTCCTTCTCATACTTCCCAACGATCTTTAGCGTATGCATATTTTCGGAAGTCCCAAATTTTATCGTATGGTTTAAGGGAGAGGGAGAACTTTTACCAATAGTTTCTATAGGAATTAATTTTTCACTATATGGTTCAATGATTGTTACACCCAAGCCCGGATGGATAATATTGTACTTAAAGGAGTTGCCGACTCTTTTTCCTTCATCAGCACCAGTAATCCCATAAATACTTGCACATCCAGATACGAACATGATTAAAATAAGACAAAATAACCTCAAAATTGACTCCATAAGTTTATTTGAAAACTAGACATAATGACTCCCACACGGTGTTAGCCTCCGCTTTTCGTGGGTTAGCTTAATTCAAAGCCAGAGCCATAATTAGTTTGTCAATTAACTAAACAGCAGAGGCTAACATGAATAAACATAGCATACTTTTTATCGGTCTTGATACACATAAAGAATTCAATGAAGTCGCCTATATTGAAGAACATAGAGGTGCGAAACCCGTTCATCTTGGCCGAGTTTCGTCTTCCAAAGTGGCTGTTCAAAAGCTTGTTCGTCAGTTTGAATCCAAATACCCTGGCGCAACACTTCATTTTGTTTATGAAGCTGGCCCATGTGGTTATTGGATTTACAGATTAATTACCAGTCTCGGCCATTGCTGTTATGTGGTTGCACCCTCTCTTATTCCCAAAAAGCCAGGTGAGAAGATTAAAACCGATAAACGTGATGCCCTTAAGCTCGCTAAATTACTTAAATCTGAAGATTTAACACCTATTTATGTTCCCGAGCCTGAAGATGAAGCCGTACGTGATTTATCTCGCGCACGCGAAGTGGCAATGAAGGATTTAAAAGATGCTAAATATCAATTAAAGGCACTGCTGCTTCGCAATAATATTAATTACAGAGGCACTGCAAATTGGTCACAAAAACATTTACGTTGGCTCACTGAGCTTGTGTTGCCACATCCCGCGCAGCACATCGTCTTACAAGAGTTTTTACACACAATTAATGAACGAATAAGCCGACTTGAACGGCTAGACAATGAACTAACACACCATGTTCACCAGTGGCGTTATTATCCTGTAGTAAAAGCAATACAAGCTATGCGTGGCGTTCGTTTGTTGGTCGCCACCGGCGTTGTTGCTGAGCTTGGCGATTTATCGCGCTTCGACCACCCCCGCAAATTAATGAGTTATCTTGGTCTTGTACCTAGTGAGCACTCGAGTGGTGGCAAACGCCATATTGGCGCCATCACAAAATGCGGAAACGGCCGAGCGAGGCGCCTTCTCGTTGAAGGCGCACACACTTATCGGTATGCGGCAAATATATCGACAGATATGCAAAAACGACAAGAGGGTTTACCAAAGGACATTATTGATATTGCGTGGAAAGCACAACTTAGGCTCTGCAAGCGCTATAAAAAAATGATAGCCAAAGGGAAACATTACAACCTGGTTGTCACCGCCATTGCTCGAGAAATGATTGCATACATATGGGCAATTGCAAAAGAAGTGGTGCTAACGCCATTAAATACAAAACTTAGATTGGCAAGAGTACCTGCATGATAAACGAATTAGAGTTAATGCATAGGATCAAGCATCGGGAGTGGCACAACCACCGACGGCGTTAGGATGGCAATGTAGCTAACGCTTCATTGAACCACGAACATAGACTGAAGACAGGTGCCACGACGAAATAAGTAAGGTCTGCTCTGTTACTAGAAATAGTAATAACCAACGAATATCAGCAAGATAACCGACGACATTACTTGCTTCATCCTATGTATTAACTCGCTCTAATTCGAGCTAAAGTAATTATGGCTTAAAAAAGTTAGGCAGGGATCAGTGCGTTTAACTTGACAGTGGTAGTCATACCAACGCTTAGATAACAGGCTAAGTAATGGTTGGCTAAACTGTGTAGCGAAGCGAAACGTAGCCAACTGTTACTTATTATGTTTACCTACCACCAGAATCTTGATTGTTATTAGGTATATCATTACATACAGCACAATTAATATTTTTGCGATAATTGTAGAAACGCCTAATAGCAAAAATGGTTACCGATACTAAGGCCCACAAAATACCGAATTCAATAGAGTATTCTAGACTTCTGCCTTTTAAGTATTGAACGCCTGTCAACAGAGAAAAAATAATTGGTAGAGCTATAGCGTATTGAAAAATCCATTTTTTTATTGGCATAAATATTCCATTAACACTCTGAGCTTGAAGTAAACATAACAACTTAATCGACGATATTTGTCGTTTTATAAACCGACAATGTTCCTATATTCAATGCATTTACCTTAACCACCAAATAATCACTTGTAAACAATTACCTAACTTCCAATCAATTTATGTAATTGCAAAAGCACACTTAAAGGTACAGATCAGTAATATTGTTCCAACAGGCACTTCCTATACAAAGCATATTATTTATTAAAATTCAGTCTGTGTTATCTAAAAAGGCAGTAACTTAATTTTAAAGTAACGCCAGTAAGCTAATACCTTTAAATTAACTTTCAGGGCATATAATGACAACGCACACACCGCCTTCCCACTCAGCCAACACAGCTGAAAACACCTCTCTTTTTTACGTAATATTTATATCGGCCGTGGCTGCTATTGGTGGCTTTTTATTTGGTTTTGACTCAGGCGTTATTAACGGCACAGTGTCGGCACTTGGTAATGCATTTAATTCAAGCAGTGTAGCTACGGGCTTTAATGTTGCCTCTGTGTTACTTGGCTGCGCCCTAGGTGCGCTTGCTGCGGGACCGCTGGCTGATAAATTTGGTCGGCGTGCAATTATGATCATCACTGCGATTATTTTTGCCATTAGTGCATTTGGTTCGGGCATTAGCGAAAGCTCTGCGGAGTTTATTTTTTACCGTTTATTTGGTGGTTTAGGTATTGGTGCTGCATCGGTATTAGCGCCAGCTTATATTGCAGAAGTTGCGCCACCAGCACTACGTGGTCGTTTAGCTACATTGCAACAACTCGCTATTGTATTGGGTTTATTTGCTGCTTTTTTAAGTAACTACTTAATTGCTGATGCAGCAGGCAGCGCGCAAAATATTTTAATGCTTGATATAGCTGCTTGGCGCTGGATGTTTTGGGCTGAGCTTGTGCCTGCTGTGTTGTTTTTAGTCGGTGTTTTGTTTATTCCAGAGTCGCCTCGTTATTTAGTGGCGCAAGGTAAAGTAGACGATGCAAAATCGGTATTTAGTAAAATTTCGAACGACAATGTTGATGCGCAAATAAGCGATGTTAAAGGCTCTTTGCATAGCGATAAAAAGCCAAGTATTCGTGATTTATTTATTGATAACAGTAAAAAAGTACACCCAATTGTTTGGGTGGGTGTTGCGCTGAGTGTATTTCAGCAATTTGTGGGGATTAACGTGGTGTTTTATTACGGCTCTGAGCTTTGGCAAGCCGCTGGGTTTGATGAGTCGCAATCGCTATTTATAAATGTGCTCGCAGGTACTACTAATATTGTATCGACCTTTATTGCCATTGCCCTAGTTGACAAAATTGGCCGTAAACCACTGCTATTAGTCGGCAGTATTGGTATGTTTATCAGCTTAAGCGCGCTTACTTATATATTTGGCAGTGCAGGCCTTGATGAAGCAGGCAAACTTGCACTTAGCGATAACATGGGTACGTTTGCGCTTATTATGGCTAACTTATTTGTGGTATTTTTTGGCTTAAGTTGGGGCCCAATTGTGTGGGTATTATTAGGCGAAATGTTTAATAACCGTATTCGGGGGGCAGCGCTTGCTGTTGCGGCTAGTGCGCAGTGGATTGCTAACTTTGCCATTACCATGACCTTCCCTATTATGCTGGCCAATATTGGCCTTGCTGGCGCTTATGGCTTTTATGCGTTATCGGCACTTATAAGTATATTTTTTGTTGTTAAATATATTAAAGAAACACGCGGTAAAACGCTCGAATCTATGTAATATCAATCTACATAGTCAGTAATGGCGAGGCTACTCGCCATTTAGCTACGAGCTTTAAAACTCAAATAATATACCCAATTGAGTTGTTTCATTGCGGCCGAACTCAACTTCAGTACTCGCATACGAAAGTGAAAGTAGAACCAAATCACCCAGCGGTACTTCAAATCTTACTTTATAAGTAAAATCAGTTCCTGAAAATTCCTCTTTTGCCTCAGGGCCTGGGTTTAAAAAACCCTTGTTTAGTGTCTAATTCCCAGCGCGATAACCCAACCATTGGCACAACCCTAAAGTGTGTTGCTAAATCAAATGAATACCCTATCATTGCCTTAAATTCATACGTTTCGTAACTATCAAAAGTACCAAATAATACATCACTTGATGTATAGGCTAAATTAGCCTCTGTGACTACATTGTTTTCAAACTTATAACCGAGTATATAACCAAGCGAAAACCCGTCGGTGTCAAAATCTTCTTTTAAAATTGCAAAATCTTTATCTACTTTTATTTTTCCTGTACCAAGCTCAACGCCCATTCTTATTTGAGCCTCATTGGCATGTGTAGTAAAACTACTCATTAACAATGTAAATGCACTAAGTGTGATTATTTTTTTCATTTTATTATCCAATATTGAGTTGACCTTAAAACGACACTTTGTTGCTCCAAGGGTGTGTTCAATATATGATATTAAGCGTACCCAAATTAATCCACGGACATAACCGGACATTTTATGTATTGCGTTAGGAAACCTTTTGTCAGAATTGAAATCCCTCCTAAGCCGTAAAATATTTAATACCGACTTACAAGAGTAAAAATTGAACAATTCAAAAACTGCCCTTCTAAATCGAGGGCAATTACAACAATATATAATAGAGCAATCGATAAAACATTTATGGCTTGCCAATCAAATAGGTGTAAGCGAAAAAACCCTTACTCGATGGCTTAATGGCTCAGTTACAAGAATACGTCTGAGTAATTTAAATAAGCTTGCGAGTGCTTTAAATTGTGAAAAAGGAAGCTTGATTGCCCGTTCAGAAGTGGATATTTACCCGAGTGAAGAGAACCGAGATATTTTAGTAAATGAATTGCATAACGATGGGCTTTTGTATGAATTAATGATGAGCAGTAAGATTAAGCTCGCTATTTCTTTAATTAAATCAACATTTCACTCCGCATTACCAAGCGCTATTGTGGCCAACTTCTATATTAAACTTGGTTATGCCGCGCTTATTCATCGTCAATATGAAAAAGCACTACAATATTTTGATAAAGGCCTTAATAAAGCAATTAAAGTGAATGATCTTCCGTTAGTGTTTTCTGCTAATTTAGGCACTGCAATTACTTTACTATTCTCTTGTGAGTTTAAAAGGTCACACCATTACTTAGTAATATGTAATGCCACATTACAACACGCGAACCAAGAGAAGGCTCACTATTACAGCACAAATGCACTTTTCTATTTATATTCTGGTGATATAAACGCTGCAATCCAATCAGCTAATTTATGCTTAAACGAATGTGATATAACAACCGATTCAATAGAAAAGAATCTATTTAAGAGTACCGCTTTACAGCTGCTCGGCGCGTGTTATTTGTTACAAGGCGATATTGAATTAGCGTATACACTTTGCGCTGAATCACTAAACGTAGCCAATCTATCTGGGTATAATCGCTGTGTTGCGGTATCAAAAGGATACTTAGCCGCTATTCATTGCACAAACGCAAACTATGTACTTGCAGAGCAACTTATAGCCCAGAGTATTGCCTTAGTAAGTGACGAAGATATTGCACTACCGAGCTTGTTGTGTATCTCATTATTTATTTACCGAAAAACTGGGAACAGTTCAAAATTCGCGGTTTCTTTAAACGCACTAAACAAAATTTGTAACACCGCTACAGTCCCTAACACCTTTGCTATATATCAACTTTATTTAATAAATATAGAGCAGGGTGAGATGCACAAGGCATCTGAAAAATTAACACATATTGAAAACACACTAACTCAGCTCTCACTCCCGCTTTGGCAGCCATGGTTAACTAAGCTAAGCTAGTATGTTTTCAATATGTTAGTAAATCTCTTAACCAGAGTTCAGGTGATGTAGTTTTATTGCACTCATTTGTAAAAACTCACTTATACCAACCTGCTTATATATGGGGTCTATTTAACGTTAAGAAAATTACGCTAGAACTAGGCAAAAATTTTTGTATCTAGTTGTTCTAAATAAAAAATTTTTAACAACGTTATAGTGCAATTTAATTCGTTAAATTGATCAAAGGTTTATGCAGGTTGGTATTATTAGCCGGCTAATTTAATTAAGCTGCCAAGGCTTAATAAATTTTTCCAGATCCGCTTTTGTGACTGGTTTTTGTAAATAATGCGTAATGCCTTTTTTAAATAATTTTGCTATTTGAACATCATCTGTGAGACCCGACAAGATAGCTTTTGGTGTATCAGTATTTAAAGTACTTTTGCTTACTAACTGCTGCGCTACATCACTGCCAAATATTTCTGGCATACATTCATCTAAAAGCAGTAAATCAAATTGATTATTTAAAGCTAGCGTTAATGCACTAGCACCGTTATCTGCACATGTTACCGAACAACCGAGCATTTCAAGCATCACTTTAGTCGCTACTTGACTTGGTAAGCTATCGTCAGCAACTAATACAGACAAGCGTTTCTGGGCATACAATGAAGTTCGAATAGCGACCAAGTCTGTATCAAAAAAGGGCCATCCAAGCACATTGCCTGATAATTCTATGTCTTTATTTAGTTCATCAACTTTACCAATAGCATAAAGTTTTATACTATTTTTTAAAAAGTTAGTATCCAGCTTTCGCATTAGAGAATGACTATTTAAGTGTCGTAAGTCCTCGAGTTGTAGAAATTCATTACAAGTATTTTCGTATAATCTAAAATTAAAAGCATACAGCTCATGAGTGTGCGCTGACATTATTGAACAGCTTTTAAATAATGTTTCGCAATCAGTTAAAACACCAACATTTTGATTAAGCCTAAGTGCTAAATCAATAGGTTGTTTGGTAACTAACAGACCATCCACATCAAATGTATTTTCTTGGTTAGCATCATCTATCCAATAGCAAACATTAACTCCTAAGGTATTCGATCTAACTTTTAGCACAAAATTATCATTTACTGACTTCAAAGCAGGAATAATAAATTTTTCGCATTGCGCTAAAACGTGTTCATAAGGCGCATGTAAACATACGTAATTGCATTGCAGCTCATTGATTAAAGTAATTGACATATACCGCTCTTGTGTTTCGCAGTATTTACCTATTACCCCTTGGATAATCTTTAAAATATGGCTTTGAGTATTCATATGTATCTTATGTAACTTTGTATACTTAGCTTAAATCAAGTTACATGCCACATTTATAAACATTCTTTATTGACTATATTCAATAACTTAAAAATTAATATTAAAAACACTTTAGCCGTATTCGCATTTTAAAAATCATAATGCGAAGCATATTGGGGCGACTTCCTGTATTTATGCTTTATTAGAACAGTCCAATCGATTTTTTGCGCTTTAAAATATTTTTTAATCATTTAAAATGATATCAATCAAATAAAGGAGAGCATTATGCTAACAGTAATTTTTGGCCGTGAAGGCTGCCCATTTTGTGTACGCGCCAAAGACGTAGCAGAGCAATTAACAAATGAACGTGATGACTTTAAATTTCGTTACATCGATATAATTAAAGAAGGCATTAGTAAGGCCGATCTTGAAAAGTCAGCAGGCAAACCTTGCCCAACAGTGCCGCAAATTTTTGTAGACCAAAATCACATTGGTGGATTTACCGAATTTGAAGCTTACGCAAAAGAAAACCTAGGCTTGTATAAATAAGCTTTGTATCAAATATGTTAACCAGATCAATAAACCCAATATTGAACTGGTTAAATTTCGACCAACATCAAACACATAGAAATTAGTTTCAATTTATACAAGCATTTGCCTCGCGAATCCTATATAATGCGCGCCTCTTTAAATTCGTTGAGGCGTATTAATGTCAGAACCAGTCACGTTTGAATCTCTAAATCTTTCTCCTGCAATTTTGAAGGCAGTTGAAGAGTTGGGTTACAAGACACCATCTGAAATCCAAGCTCAATGTATACCGTTATTGCTAGAAAGAAAGGACGTACTGGGACTAGCTCAAACGGGTACAGGTAAAACCGCAGCATTTGCACTGCCATTACTAAATAATATTGACCCGTCTGTGAAACAGCCACAGATCCTTGTACTCACACCAACACGTGAGCTTGCGATCCAAGTTGCTGAGGCATTCGAACAATATGCTAAACATGTTCGTGGTATTGAAGTATTGGCACTCTATGGTGGCCAAAGCTACAGTATCCAATTAAGCGCACTTCGTCGTGGCGCTCAGGTTATTGTTGCAACTCCAGGTCGTTTAATCGATCACATTAACCGTGGCACTATCAAGTTTGATGCTCTACAAGCACTTGTACTTGATGAAGCCGATGAAATGTTACGTATGGGCTTTATCGATGATGTAGAAAACATCATGGAAAAAACACCGCGCGAAAAGCAAACATGTCTTTTCTCTGCGACTATGCCTAAGCAAATTCAAAACATCAGCAGCAAATATATGAACAATCCTGAACAGGTTCATATCTCTGCGCGTAACTCGACAGTATCATCTGTTGAGCAAGTGTTTTGGAATGCAAGCGTACATAAAAATAAAGCAATTGTTCGCTTCTTAGAAGCTGAGCAATATGAAGGTGCTATTGTTTTCGTTCGTACACGTAACGATACAGTACAACTTGCTGAGTTATTAGAGCGCGAAGGTTTCTCTGCTGCTCCACTTAACGGTGACATGAACCAGCAAGCACGTGAACGCACTGTAGATCGCTTAAAAAGTGGCATGCTAAACATTGTTATTGCAACAGATGTAGCAGCTCGTGGTCTAGATGTTGACCGTTTAAGCTTAGTTATCAACTACGATATCCCACAAGATTCTGAAGCCTACGTTCACCGTATCGGCCGTACAGGTCGTGCTGGTCGTACTGGTAAAGCAATCTTATTCGTAAAACATAACGAACGTTATTTACTTAAAAATATCATTCGTCATACGAAGTCTGAAATTGCTCAAGTTGAATTACCAACAGCAAAAATTGTTGAAGAAAAACGTATCGAAGCGTTACAAGCAAAATTAACTATTGCGCTTGAAAACAAAGACATCACGTTCTTCAATGAAGTAGCTACTAACATGGCTGAAAAACTTGACCTTCCTCTTGAAAGCTTAGCGGGTGCGTTACTGTGTTTAGCACAGCAACAGTCGCCAATTAAAGTTGAAGAAGTTAAGATTCAACCTCGTGAACGTAACGAGCGTAACGACCGTAATTCACGCAACGACCGTGGTGACCGTGGACGTCGTAACGAACGTGGTGGTGAACGCGCTGAGCGTAAACCTCGCGAACGTAACAGCCGTGATGCAGGTCCTATGGATACTTACCGTATCGAAGTAGGTCGTGAACATGGTGTTCAGGTTAAAAACATTGTTGGCGCTATCGCTAACGAAGCTGACATCTCAAGCAAGTTTATTGGTGATATTCGTCTGCACGACAATCACAGCACGGTTCAATTACCGCAAAACATGCCTAAAGATGTACTTGATCATTTCCAAAAAGTGTTTATTTGTAAACGCCCTATGGGCTTAACAATTACCACTGATCAAGGCCCTGCTGAACCACGTGGCGAACGCTCTGAGCGTCCAGCTGGTGATAAGAAACGCAGCTTTAATAAAGATGACGGCGCACGCGGTGATAAGCGCAGCGGTCCTCGTAAAGAACGTCGCCCTGTAAGCTTCACAGCTAAATAAGCAACGACTCTTTAATAAAAAACCTTGCCACGAAAGTGACAAGGTTTTTTTGTTTTTAAGCTGTTGCTACAATGAAAACAAGGTAAACTTTCGCGTCAATTCAATAGCAGCTAGGGATAGTTTTTTTAGCCTGAGTTCGGGTTACTTAATGCCTATAAATACATTTCTCTGATTTTAAAATAACAAAAATTCTGTAAACTAGACAAAGGCTATAATTCACGGACGAATTAAAAATTGAAAAAGATTTACGACAACTTGCTCTTTGTAGCAATAGTACTCCCCATTTTATTATGCATCACTATACCTATTTTAATGGACTTTACAGATCCACCATTCATCTCAAATGAACTATACGACGTTGTTTTCTTTATAACCCTTCCTATTATCTGTTGTGCACTATTTATCTATTTAAATATACTTATATTCAATAAATATAAACGCTGCAGTAAATATAGAGAATCACTTAAATACAATTTATCAGATACTAAAATAAAATTAGCATCCATTTTCATGTACCCATTATCCCCTTTATTAATCTTTGGAATACTCTATGTTTTTATCTCTGATCCTATTAAATTATGGGCTTACTACACGCAAGGCGACTATTGGTATAAAGAATACATCCTGACCGATGTACAAGAGTGTGGCACTGAGTATGAAGATAGCTGTACTCGTTTATACTTCAAAGACCCTAAAACGAATAAGATTCATGATTTTAGGTGGTATGACGATAAGTCTACAATAATGAACAACAAAAATGATTATGTGTATATTGTTGGTGAGACCAGCTTGTTTGGCTATATAGTGAGAGATTTAGAAAGGTAACTTAGACTTACTTTTACATTACAGGACTTTTATTTAAAAACCTCACTCAAGTAAGTGAGGTTCATAAAGGTTTAGGTTAAGGCAATGCTGGATAAATGTAGCTTGCATCTAAACCTAAAGGAATACCAAGTGCCCAATAACCTAATAAAAAAATACTCCAGCCAATCATAAAGGCGATTGAGTACGGCAGCATAATAGCAATTAAAGTGCCTATACCGGTGCCTTTGACATACTTTTGACAGTACACCACCACCAATGGGAAGTATGGCATTAACGGTGTAATAATATTAGAGCTTGAGTCACCTACACGATAAGCGGCTTGAGTTAAGTCTGGCGAAATGCCAAGTTGCATTAACATCGGTACAAAAATGGGGCCAAGTAACGCCCATTTTGCTGAACTTGAACCTACAAACAAGTTAACAAAGCCAGTTAAAAAGATAATGCCCACAACCGTTACTGCACTTGGCAATTCCATTGCCTTTAATAACTGCGCGCCTTCGATTGCGAGTAATGCACCTAAATTTGATTTACTAAATGCAGCAATAAATAGCGAACAGAAAAACGCCATAACGATATAATATGCCATGCCGCTCATCGCTTTACTCATAGCATCAATCATATCTTTTGAAGTTTTAAAGGTACCTACCGTAAAACCATATACAGTGCCTGGAATCCAAAAAGTAAAAATATTAGTGGTACAATTGATTGCATTAAAGGAGAGCTAAAATTAGTAAGGGATCCATCAATACTGCGCATTGCAGAATCGTCTGGAGCAGAAACAAATGCTAATAACGCAAGCCCTGTAATCATCACGGTACTGGCTATATAAAAGGCCCGTTTTTCATCACCACGTGCATCTTCAAATACAGGTAAATCCTCTTTAACACCATCAACCGCTGTTTTTTGTAAACGTGGTTCAATAATTTTATCGGTAATGTACCAGCCTAATGCCACAATAAATAAGCTAGATGCTGAAGCAAATGCCCAGTTATTTAACGGGTTAATTGTTATTGCAGGATTAATTATTTGCGCCGCACTTTGGGTAAAGCTTTGTAGTAATGGGTCGATACCTGATGGAATAAAGTTAGCCCCAAAACCACCACTGACTCCTGCAAATGCAGCTGCAATACCCGCAAGCGGATGGCGTCCTGCAGCATAAAATATAACGCCGGCAAGTGGAATAACTAATACATAACCTGCGTCAGTAGCGGTATGGCTCACAATGGCCACTAAAATGATTGAAGGCGTTAATAGCTTTTTAGGAGTAACTTTAAGCATTAACTTAAGGCCGGTATTAATAAAGCCCGAATGCTCTGCAACACCGACACCTAACATAGCTACTAAAACGACACCTAAGGGAGCGAAGCCAGTAAAGGTTTTTACCATAGAGGATAAAAAGGTAGCAAGCGAATCACTTGCCAGCATATTATTAATAATAATCGCTTCACCGGTACGTGGGTCTATTGCATCAAAACTTACGCCTGAAAACCACCACGACAACAACCAAATTAATAACATTGCAAATAGAAATATTACGGCTGGATCTGGAAGCTTATTCCCAACCCGCTCAACAAAATTTAAAAAACGCGCAGCGACCCCTGAAGGTAAAGCGTCTTGATTATTATTCATTTTTACCGCTCCTAAAGTTTATTTCAGTAACAATACCGCACAAAAACGAAACAGTAAATTAACATGAGGATTTGCTTTAAAAATTTTGGCACAAAAAAACACGATAGTGATAAACAAATCGTGTTTTTTTGCCACTTAGGGTTAAGCGAGGGCTTTAACTTCATCCCACAAGCGTGCAACTAATGTTTTGTCTTCTTCGTTAAGCTCGCCGTTGCGATATGCTTTAACTAAGCTTTGCTCTACTGTTTCGTTTAGCTCATCGATACTAATTGTTAGCTTTTCTACTTCGGCATAGCCTACTGCAAGATCATAGTGGCCTCGTAAATAGCCGCCTGCAAATAACTCATCGTCAGTTGCTTTTATTACTAAATCATCGAAGTACTGCTGGGCTGCATCGATATAGTTCACTAAACTCATTTATTAATCTCCTAGTTTTGCAAAGCATCCAATTTTTCAAGGTTTTGGTGCCCTACTGCATACATAATATGGTCGTTAAATCCGGTGGTTACTTTAATATAACCCGTTAATTCATCATCTAATTCGCCATCGCCTGTATCACAAATAAGGGGGCGGCCATTAAGCGCTTGTAGTTTTGTTTTTGTTGCTACTACAATAATGTTTTCTTTACCAATTGCACGTATAAGCACAGGACTCAATTGCTGGTTACCACGGCCAAATATATGCCCTTGCCCGCCAATAAGCGTAATGACTAACTTAGTACTTTGATCATGTGTAAGCTCAAGTAATTGTTTAGCCGTTAAATCTTGGGCAACTAAGGTTTGATCTTTTATTAAATCAACACCAAGTAACGTATTTTCAAGCCCCATTTCTTCCATTATGGCTTCAACCGTTGAGCCGCTACCCATAATATAAAATGTGTCTTCATCCATTTGCGATACAACATGCGCTGCAATGTCGGCAAGTACGAGTTCGTCGGTTTCTTTACCGCCATTTTTAACCGCTTGCATATAGCGTACTTCGCTAGGTGTTTGCATTTCGCCGTAGCGTTTGGCTTTTACTGTGCCTTGTCTGAAAGCATCTTCATCTATATCCATTACATCTGCATCGGCTAAGGTAACTAACTCACCCTTAACCAACATTTCGACTACGCGCCCTGCAGCCTTTGGCGTAATAGCGTAAACACCAGAATGAATTTTACAACCTGCGGGGATACCAAGTACGGGAATGGTATCCTCTATTGCATGGCAAATGTTACGTGCTGTACCATCGCCTCCGGCAAATAAAACTAAATCAACACCAGAGTTTTTAAGTATTTTTGCTGCTTGTTCTGTGTCATCTGAGGTTGTTATTGCTGAAGTGTTATATACAACCTCTACATTAAAGCCCAAAGCTTTTGCTGTTTGCTCACCCATGTCACCGTTAACAGTGTAAATAGTTAAGCGTTCTTTATAAGGTAATAGCACCTCAAGCGCTGCTTTTGTACGGATATTTGCTTTTGGCTCTGCACCTAATTCAATTGCTTTAGCGGCTGTGTGCGCGCCATCACTGCCTTTTAAGGCAACTGTGCCGCCTAAACCTGCTACAGGGTTTACAATTAAGCCTAATTTAAACGCCATTACAAAGCTCCTTTGGATGTTGCCAATTAAATTGCTGCGCTGTTAAGGGCCACGTTGTATTGTAAAAATCACACAGTGCTTTTAAAAGTGACTCTGTACGAGAGTTAAAGCCATTTTCGATTAGCGATAATACCCGTGCATGTACTCGCTGCTGAAAATCAAACCGACATGTTTGCTCGCCGTTTAAGTTATCCACCGACACATTAAAATTAAACCCTGCTGCGGTGCTTAATAACCACTCTATAGCTTGGGGCTTTATTTCTACCTTTTCAAACTCAGCTTGTTTTTGTTTGTCGCGCCCGTCTGGGCAGTACCAGTAGCCGTAATCTTCTAATAACCGACGTGCATCACCGGCCACCAGCCAGTGTGCTATTTCATGTAATGCACTGGCATAAAAACCATGCGCAAATACAACTTGGTGATATGGCACCTGCTCTGTTGCTGGTAAATACACAGGCTCACAATCGCCTTTTATCAGTCGTGTATTGTGACTTTGATAAAAAGTGCGCTCAAAAATTGAAATTAGATCAGCTATTTGATGCATAAAAATTGATTAATTCGTCTCGGTTACAGCGCCATATTAGCGCACTAAAAACGAGACGAATTGTACGGGCTTTTACCCTTAAAGTAAAAGTGATGAGGGTGTCAAACGTCTTTTCCTGCTTCGTCGCAGTCTACTATGTCGGTTTCGGTTAATGCCTGAGTGATCCATACTTGTAATACTGAGCAGCGCATAACAAAGTCACAATATTGTTGCGCCTCTGGCGATAACGTAATTTGATACGTTTTTAAACGCAATACAATAGGTACGTACATAGCATCAGCAATACTAAAGTCACCAAAAAACCACTCATTTGGAAACACATCTTGTTGCTGTACAAATATCTCGTCTATACGGGCTATGTCTTTTAATGCTTCGCTCGATAAGCCTACTTTACGGGTAGCTCTTATATTCATTGGCATTTCGCTGCGCAACGCCATAAAGCCTGAATGCATTTCAGCGCTTAGCGCACGCGCTTTAGCTCTTTGGGTAATATATTTTGGCCATGCAGCGCCCGATAAGTAAGCATCGTTAATATATTCACAAATTGCTAGCGAATCCCATACCTGTAAATCGCCATCGATTAACGCTGGAACTTTTTGCACAGCAAAGGTCTTTTTTAGTTCATTGTAAAAGTCGGGGGTGTCGAGTACCAGCTGGATTTCTTCAAACGGTATATTAAATTTACTCATCAAATACCAAGCTCGGAGCGACCAACTAGAGTAATTTTTGTTTCCAATAAATAAATGCATTTAAATTTCTCACTAAGTAATACATATTTGGGAAAATGAATAACCTGAACACTGGAAAGATTCTATCTCAAGCAACTATTTTCGACTAACTGCATTGAATTTACTTGCAATGAACTAGCTATTTACGCATAAATCTGACTAGTTACTATTAAAAGTGCATAGCTAGAGAAAAGTAAATTAAAATATCATAATGTACTGGCTATTGATTTAGCAAAGATGTTTTTCAAGTATGTAAAGCACCTTTTCCTGACAACATAATAGTTAACCTGAACTCTGGGTAATAAATCTATCTCGAGCAGCTATTTTCAGCACTAACTACGTTTACTAACAAAACGGTCAGGAGAGCTTACGCACTAATAAAAATAATTATGACTACAAAACAGCTGGACCAGCGACATAAAAAGCAATTAGAGCTATACATAAGTGCTCATCTAAACTCTATTGTGTAGAACGAATTGATTAATTATGTGAATCCATATAATTGTTCTGGAGAAACTTCCCTATTCTAATGTTTTATTAAAGCGCAACGAAGCAATAATTAACCCAACGAAGACAAATACCCCTAACCAAATAGCATCATATTCTAATATTAAAATACTTGCATCTCTCAATACAATAGCACGGATAATTCGCATGAAGTGAGTTGCAGGAAGCGCCTCAGCAATCCATTGTGCAACAATAGGCATCGCCTCATAAGGAAACATAAACCCTGATAGCAGAATAGAGGGTAGTAAAATAAATATAGTCATTTGCATAGCTTGCAATTGCGTTTTTGCTATCGTTGAAATCATTAACCCTAATGTTAAACTTGCTGCAATAAATAAAATAGATCCTACTAGCAAAGAAAGTATCCCTCCATGAATTGGGACAGAAAAAACCCAAAAACCAACGCTTAAAATAATAACAACTTGTATCAACCCAACGAACACATAAGGAGTTATTTTACCAACCATTAACTCAATCGGCCGCACCGGAGTAGTTATTAAAAACTCCATATTTCCCTGTTCTTGTTCACGAACGATTGCCGATGAAGTAAACAAAATCATTGTCATTGTCAAAATAACAGCCACTAAACCTGGAACAATATTAACCACTGTTCTTTGCTCTGGATTAAAATACTGAACCACAGCAAAACTGGGAGCCTTTTGAATAATAGGCCGATTACTTATCTCATCCAACGGCATATTACGTAGCCCTCTAATTGCAGATGAAATAACCGTATCAGAACCATCCACTATCCATTGCCCAATAGGTCTAGTCATTGACGAATTAATTTGTTGATGATTATAAAGAGAATGATCAAATAGCCGCCGAGTCAAATCACTTGGTAAATATAATACCGCTTTAATTTTGCCTTGTATAATTGCTTGCTCAGCTTCTTCGATTGAATTATATCGTGCAACAAAGTTAACCGATTGAGTAGCCGTAATTGCTTGTTCAATGGCTCTGCTTTGTGATGTTTGGCTAAAATCCACGAGCGCAACCGGGATATGCCTTGCATCAGTATTAATTGCATAACCAAATAGCATTAGTTGTACTAATGGGATCATCAAAATCATAGCAAAAGTCATTCGGTCTCTAGATAGTTGTTTTAATTCTTTAATAAAAATCGCATAAATTCTAGTCCACATTTCTACCTCCAGTACAGGCGACAAAAACATCCTCAAGACTTGGGCGAACGATTAGTGCTTTTCGATTGTTGCTAAATTTTGCTATAAACGTTAATGGGTCTTGTACACAATGTTTTACTAATACTCTAAGGTGTGCACCAATTTGAGCCGCTGACAAGACGTTAGAGTTTATAATGAGTGTATGCTTTAACTCTCTTAATTTGTCTCCACTTACTTCGACAACATGCGCTGGCATTGCATCCATTAATGTTTGAGGGGAACCATCAGCGCGCTTTTTACCTTGTTCTAAGATAGCCAGTGCATGACAACGTTCGGCCTCATCCATGTAATGCGTAGATACCAAAATAGTGGTTCCTACATCACACAAATCAAATAACCGCTCCCAGAACTCACGTCGATTTTGAGGATCGACAGCAGAAGTTGGTTCATCAAGAAATAAGAGTTCAGGGAATGTAAAGTTGCACAAGCAAGTGCTAAACGTTGCTTCTGTCCGCCACTCATAGAGCCTGCAAATTGATTTTTCTGTTGTTCTAAGCCATATAAGTGGAGTAACTCTTGAACCCGAACTTTCTTACGCTGTCTTGAAAAGCTGTAAATTGAACCAACGAAATTTAAGTTTTCTTCTACTGTTAAAGTGTCATATAAGGAAAATTTTTGCGTCATATAACCTATACGCTTTTTAAACAACTCTTCATTACCTAATAATGGCTTTCCTAGAATAGTAACGTCTCCCTCTGTCGGCGTTAATAAACCGGTTAATAGACGAATACTGGTCGACTTACCACACCCATTAGGTCCTAAAAAACCATATATACTTCCTTTTGGAATATTTAAATCGAGCTTATTCACAGCTAGTTTATCACCAAAACGTTTACTTAAACCTTTAGCTTGTATTGCATGCTCAACTGTTTCAGACACAATATTTCCATAGTTACTCATGGTATATGCACCTCAACAGCAAGCCCTGTGGGTAAGCTTTCTGCTTGCAAAAGATCAATATCAGTCAAGTACATTAATCGCGCTCTATCGCGTTCATTTAAAGCATAAAATGGAGTGTAGGCAGGTTGTGAACGAATATTGCGTACTCGTCCTTTAATAGGTGTATTAATTCCATCAGCAAATACATCAATTGGATCACCTACCTTAACCTTCATCAATGCTGATGCAGGTAAGTAAACTCTGGCATAAGGCTTAGCAATAGCTAAAACACTCATTAGTTCCGTCCCTGTAATTACACGGTCACCTTTATACCAAGGTAGGCTGTCAATAATGCCATCGACAGGTGCTTTAATAGTTAGGTCTTCTGCTGTTTTTTGTTGCCATAATAAAGCCGATTTTGCAGCGTCCACTCGAGCCTGAGCTTGTGACAAATCTTGCTGACGCGCGCCATTTTTTAACTCTAACCACTGCGCATGAGCAAGATTTTGTTTAGCTTTGGTACTATTTCTCTTTGCTTTTGCTACATCCATATCAGCAGTACCAACAGCATGGTTTTTATAAAGTTTAATAATACGTTGATACTGATGCAGAGCTTCTTTACTGTCTGAACGTGTAGCATCTAGGGCTGCTTTTGCCGCATTTAATTGCTCAACACGAGTACCAGCATTTAGTAAACTCAATGCCGCACTTACTTGTGCTAGTTCGGCATTTCGTTGAGAAACCAGTGCATTCGCACGCACTGTATCAAGCTGTAATAAAATATCTCCTTGATGAACAACAAGCCCTTCGTGTACCTTTATATCAACAATCTGCTCTGACGCAGGGGATGAAAGCTTAATTCTGTCGCGCTCTACAGTTCCCATTGCATAATCAATATCTTGCGTATCGCAACCAGATAGAAAAAGTTGACCTATAAATAACAATAACAAGCACATTTTCATAATGATCCGCCCTCCTCATTGTCATCACTTTGGTTATTTGGAAAGTTAAACAACCCCTGTTCTAAAAGAGTCTGATTATGTTCCGCCAGTCCCATTAACCAGCGTTCTCTTATCTCAACACCTAGTTGCTTTTGTACATATTCAGGAGCTAGTAACGGAAACACCATTAAACTCATAAAGCTTAAACGTATAAAATCTGTATTAAGGTTTGGATTAAGGTGACCCTGCTGCTCAAATGCTTTTATCCAGCTTTCGGAACACCGTAAAATGTTATCAAAAACACTAGTTAAAATAGCGAAAGTTTGCGGATTATCCTTTTGCCCTAGTACATGTAAAATCAGTTTTGGTAGCATCGGAGTTGCTGCTATCATCCGGTAATAGGTCTGCATTAGTCGTAATGGGTTGAGCTGTGCATCTGGAGTCAAATCTTGCTGAAATTGCGCTATCACGGGCGCTAATGTATCTTGCATTACGGCTTCAAACAAACCTGCTTTTGAACCAAAATAATAGCGAATCATTGCAGCGTCTACATTCGCTTCTTTAGCTATCTTTCGCGTTGAAACGCTATCAAACCCTTTTTCTGAAAAACAAATTTTGGCGGCGTCAATCAGGCTTTGTCTGGCTGATTCTTGGTTAGGGTCATCTTGTTTGGGTCTGCCTGCTTTGGCTGTCATAATGCTCTCTGCTTATTAATTCATCTATTGATGAATATAAACCACTTTAGCATTGCTTGATATGAAGATAATTCCTCAAAATAACCCTTGTTGAAGAGTTTAATAAATCAATTGCGAAAAAATAAACTCATTAATGAGAAAAACTTCTAAACATTGACGATTTATTCTATAAGTTGTGTATATTTTTTTGTAAAAAACTAATCGTTTATGATTACGTCTTAGGAATAGCCGCTACATTTTGCTGCCAATATGTTACAGGCAAGTGAATGGACAATACGTAAGAAAAGTTATCAATTTTATTTAAATTTTTAATATAAACAGCTTCAACGCGAAGCTCATATTCTGAATACTATATTAAGTTAATTTCATATTTTTTTGATATGATTTTTTAACAAGCAGGTGTTACGCGTATTTGCTTTAAAAAAGGCATCAAAAATATCACCAAGTATAGGAACTAACCCGCCAATAAAATCAATTGCAATATTTAGTAAAATACGAAATTTGATATGCCAGCTTACACCTAATCTTTGAGCCTCAAATAATACATAGCTTGATAAGATTAAGCCTGCAAAATCACCAATAACTGGCACAATACCAATTATTGCTTCAACCCCAAATTTAAAATTGGTAAAGGGAATTCGGATACTACTATCTGTTATCTGACTAAAACGCTCGAGTGTTGCTTTTTTTGGCGTTATTATTCATAAAATCTCACTTTAATAATCATAAATTAACGCCTACTCATTCATGAAAGCTGTTAATTTAAGCGCACTAAGGTACGTATTCTTTTCGGCTCTGTTAAATAAAGAAACTGCTGAAAGTCATGAGATGCGTTTATTAACATTTTTCCATCATCATTGCCTTTAAAGATCGCCTTACTACTTCCTGTTCTGAAGTCTATTTCATTCATCTCATACCCGTCTTTATCTGCAAATGTTACTGTCATAACCGATTCGTGAACGGCCAAACCAATAATCTCTTTTGCTGGTGATTTCCAAATAATTTCTAGCTCGTTTTTTTCGTTCATCCTAAACACTTGTTTTTCATTAGAAAAGTAAACCAGATCCTGTTCATCAATATCCATTGCATAGCACGCCAAGCGCTTTCCTGAACCTGTATATGGTGTTAATTCAAGCGTCTCTAAATCAAATTTAGCAGGATGGAAAGTAACTCCGTCTGCAGCGCGATAAGAAACTAAAATAGCAGCTTCGTGGTGATACATTTCTCGTAGATAAAATGAATGGTAGGAATGAGGAATACTATCAAAGCTTTGTTCTTTTAGATTAATTCTAAAGAGTGTATTTTTACTGGCAGTGATCACTTCTTCTGCGTCTTTTGACCACACGATACCAAATAATTCTTCATTGTTTGGGTTAGAAAAAATCAGCGTTTGCGTCCCATTCTCATACAAAAATAATTGCTTTGTACCAAATCGGTGAGATTCAAATACAAATTTAGACGAATCGGGAGAGTACACCGGTAAAAAGTCAACTGATGAGGTATCTACAAGCGTTTCAAATTGCGTTGGCTCTTGACGAGTTGAGCGAATAATATCCACATCAACCTTTACTAACTCCATTAAAATGTCGTTACCTGACAACGAGAAATGCGCGTCTCTAATAATGTGGTAGTTATTAAACGCCAACTTTGTCAGTTGCCCCTGTAAATTTAATAGCTGAAGTTGATGTTTATTACTAATCAATAATTGTTGTGCATTGGGGTGCCAGCTCAACCCCTGCACTCCATCTTCAACCGTTGCTAATGTTTTAGTCAAGCTTGTTTCAATGTCGAACAAATCAATTCTGTATTGGTTTTGACCAGATTCAGAAGCTAGAGCAATAGACTTCTGGCTCGGTGATAATGCATGTAACATCATCCAATCTTGCCCCGCAGCTTCCTTAATAACACGCTTTTCTTGGGTTATTAAATCAATTGTACTTAGTTGAGTATGATTATCGCTTTGGCGTTTTTCAATGAAATAAATATGATTGTTATTCGCCCACTCTAACTGCTGGCTCGTAATCTTAAAGTCTTTAAAAGTATAAATTGTTCTATAGTTTGCCGATTGTAATGTCAGCTTGTCTAAAGTGAAATACCCCAATATCTGGGTATCATCCTGATTCACAAATGCGATTTCACTGTCATCACTGCTCCACCCTAGGCTGTGATAGGTTGATTGCTTTTGTGTTAATTTAACTTCTTTTCCTGAGCGTAAGTTTTTTAACCAGATAGCTTGCTTTGACTTATCACCACGCACAAAGGCTATATACTCACCATTATGTGACAAAGAAATGCTCGATTCATTTTCTTCACTCGAAGAAATAGGCATCAATTTGGTAAAACGTGTCTTTACTTGCGGTGTATCGGGGTAAAGCCAACTTGCGATCCCACCCAGTGTAACCATTAAAATTACCAACGCTGATAAGTATATACGCTTGGGTTTATTAGGCTGAGGCTCAGCTACTTCAAGGCTATAGCCTCGTTTTGGATGAGTAATAATATATCGTGGATTTTTTGAATCTTCACCCAATGCTTTTCTAAGCAATGCAATACAGCGCTGCACATAACTGGGGCTAAATGTAGCATTTGGCCATACGGCTGAAAAAATTTGTTCTTGGCTAACCACAGAGCCCCGATGTGAATACATATATTGCAGTACATCCATTACTTTGGGTTCAACGACTTGCTCTGTGTCAGCTGATGATATTTTACAGCGGCTTACATCTATAGCAAATTCCCCTATTACAAAACGGCCCACTGGCTACTCCAATAAATTACTATAAATCATATATTAAGGTTTTCTTAAGAGAAACTCTAGGGTAATTCCATTGCTGCTTAATCTATTATCCGCAATGCTGCTCGCATTATTCATTAACAATTAAAATCCATGCTTCGTATCTTATTTATCTTAACCATTTTTGTTAGCGCTTTTTTGCTATTTCAAATTCAACCTATGTTATCTAAAGAGCTGTTACCTCGATTTGGGGGCGGCGCATCGGTGTGGTCTGCCAGTCTATTTTTTTATCAAACTGTTTTATTACTTGGCTATTTTTACGCACACTTTTTAACTCGTTATCCACTAAAAAAACAAATGGTAATCCATATTTCGCTTGTTGTTTTAGCAAGCTTAATTAGCCTTAACAAGTTCCAAGTTAATTTTACTTTAACCCCTACTGGTCAGTGATTGCAAACTTGCTGAATCAAATTGGCTTAGTATTTATGCTGCTAAGTGCCACAAGTGTGCTTATGCAACGATGGTACATAGAGCGCGGTGAAAATACAGTGCCTTATCATTGGTATTCGGTTTCTAACCTCGGCTCTTTATTAGCTTTAATAAGCTACCCAATTATATTTGAGGTGTTTTTTTCACTACAGCAACAAAAAGATTACTGGCAAATCGGGCTGCTTATCTACTGCATGCTATTAATCAGTTTAGCTTATAAGCTATTGAGCATGAGCACCAAAAAAATAAATCACCGTTACCGCTTACACAAAAAATGTCAAAAAAACCAAATGTACTTTGGATTATTTTATCCGCGACAAGCTCAATCATGTTAATTGCGACAACACAAATGATCAGTACTAATATCCCACCAATGCCACTTGTATGGGTCATGCCGCTTGCTATCTATTTAGTGACTTTTAGCTATACGTTTGCCAATAAAAACAACTATAACCGTTCTGTTTGGGTATATGCTTTTATATTAAGCGCGTTTGCAGGGTTGATAATGTACTTTTTAGGGAGCCAATTTAACGCTGTTTCACAAATTATAATTTATAGCTTTATTTTATTTACTGGCTGCATGATTTGCCACGGTGAACTTAGAGAACTTGCACCACAAAGCACATTACTAACACACTTTTACCTGTATATTGCTTTAGGTGGCGCGCTTGGCAGCTTATTTACCACGTTACTTGCTCCGGTGTTATTTGAACAAATCACCGAATATATAGTCAGCTTGGCAGTACTACTTACTCTCATTAGCTACATTCAAATAACTAAATTAAAAAAATAAATACGCTGCAAATCGGCGCGTCAGCTCTGTGGTGTGGCTGTTATCTCGTTCTTTATTTTAGTTTCAATCAATATAACGTTGCATCACAAAGAAATTTTTATGGCTACCTCACAGTAAAAGATATCAATACTGCAGAGCTTGCACAAAGACGTTTAATTGATGGCACCACAATTCATGGTTCGCAGCCTTTGCATGGTCAAAATTCACTCACTAACAGTTACTATCATCAGCACACTGGCGTAGCTAAGTCGCTGGCGATACTTAAAAGCCAAGAAAACCTCAGCATGGGCGTCATAGGGTTAGGTGCAGGAGTATTGGCTAGCCTGGCTGACAAGCACGATACAGTCCATTTTTATGAGCTAAACCCCGCAGTATACAAAATGGCTAATACATATTTTGATTATCTTAAAAACACCCAAGCTAAAGTAAATGTAACCATTGGTGATGGCAGAGTCTCATTAGTAAACGAGCTTAAAAACAATGCCCCTTTAATGAATGCCTTGGTTATTGATGCATTTTCTAGTGATGTAATTCCCGCCCACCTATTAACTCAGGAAGCGCTTGAGCTTTACTGGCAACGATTAAGTGAAAACGGTATTTTAGTTATCCATATATCAAATAACCATATAGATTTACTACCAGTACTCCAAGCGCATAGTACTAACTTTGCAAAAGCATTAATAAAATTTAAACATAATTCAACAAAGCTCACCGCTTTAGGTTCGGAGTGGGTTGTGTTAACAAGTAATCAACTATTTTTGGATGCTATTAAGGTAAGTGATTTATCGCCGTTGAAATCCTATCCAAAAACTGAGTTAGTACATTGGACAGATCAAAAAAATAGCTCATTACCGCTATTAAAATTTTAAGCTAAACTTGGGGGTACAGCCCCCTTAAAAATATAAAAAACCACTTCGTATTTAAGTTATATCCCCCTCTTAATGACAGCAACAATATTGGTTTCTGTATTTGATTCAGTTACCTAGGGCGTGTTGACCTTTCGTGGGTGAATTTGCAGCAGTATGTTTGGTATTTGAGCAAGGCAGAGCCTATGATGTGTGGTTATTCCCCATAAATAGGCGATAACGCAGCATAAATGCCAAACATGCGCTGCCCTTTGGGTTCTTTCTAGGGACAATTAACTCTTTGTTACTCGGTTTTTACTTAACCCGTTAGGTTACAAACCTCGCGCCGCGATTAAATCGACCCTAGATTGAACAAATTTCAATCCACAAAGGTCAACACGCCCTAGTACTGTAACACCGAGCAAGCAACCACATAATCCGCTAAAACAAGAGTTAGTGAAATAATCACTGCAAATTTTTAATAGTCACAAAACTTGATTTATAAAAGAGTAAACGTAAAAAAGCACGATATAAAACCGTGCTCTAATACACTAAACCACTCAGTTTAATTTAAAAAATAAATTAATCACACTGAGCCGTTAATTGGCCCGTGTTCGTGGTTTACATGTGGATTTTGTCCGCGTTGACGCAGTAAATGGTCCATTAATGTAATAGCCATCATTGCCTCAGCAATCGGGATTGCACGAATGCCAACACACGGATCGTGACGACCTTTGGTGATCATCTCAACCGCTTCGTTGCTTGTATTAATGCTGTTACCTGGGATGGTAATGCTCGACGTTGGCTTAAGCGCAATAGAAGCAATAATATCTTGCCCTGTCGAAATACCCGCAAGTACACCACCTGCATGATTTGATGTAAAACCTTCAGGGGTTAGCTCGTCGCGATGCTCAGAGCCTTTTTGCTCTACTACATCAAAGCCATCACCAATTTCCACGCCTTTAACTGCGTTAATACTCATTAATGAGTGAGCAAGTTCGGCGTCTAGGCGGTCAAATACTGGCTCACCAAGTCCTACCGGTACGTTGCTTGCCACTACTTTTACTTTAGCGCCTACTGAGTCACCTTGTTTTTTTAGATCGCGCATATAGTCGTCAAGCGCTTCAAGCTTACTCGCATCAGGGAAGAAGAATAAATTGTTTTCCACTTCGTCCCAGTCAAACGTTTCCGCTTTAATAGGGCCAAGCTGGCTTAAACAGGCTTTAACTTCAATACCATGAAATTGCTTTAAGTATTTTTTAGCGATTGCGCCTGCCGCTACGCGTATTGCAGTTTCGCGTGCAGACGAACGACCACCACCACGATAATCGCGCAAGCCGTACTTATGCCAATACGTGTAATCGCCATGGCCAGGGCGAAATACGTCTTTTATTTTGCCATAATCTTGCGAGCGTTGATCGGTGTTCTCGATAAGTAAACCAATACTGGTACCTGTGGTTTTACCTTCAAAAACGCCTGCTAATATTTTTATTTGATCGCTTTCACGGCGCTGCGTTGTGTAACGGCTTTGGCCTGGTTTTCGGCGATCTAAATCAATTTGTAAGTCGGCCTCTGTGATTTCGAGACCTGCGGGAGTACCATCAACAACGCCGCCTAATGCAACGCCGTGGCTCTCACCAAAGGTGGACACTTTAAATAACTGCCCAATGCTATTACCTGCCATTAACTTTCCTCATTCCTAATGACTACCAATAGCCAAGCACAGGGCTTGGCTATTCATTTTTTACTTATTTTGCAAAATACTCATCTAGCTGCTTTTTGCTAATTACAAATACACCTAAGCCGCCTTGTTCAAATTCAATCCATTCAAACGGCGCGCCCGGATACAGTGCATCCATATGTACCATAGAGTTACCAACTTCTACAAATAACAAACCGTTATCAGTTAGATGTTCACTCGCTTCGCTCAATATAGTACGGGTTACATCTAAACCATCGTGGCCTGATGCAAGTCCAAGCTCTGGCTCATGATGAAATTCGCGTGGTAAGTCAGCCATATCTTCTGCATCAACATATGGTGGGTTTGCTACTATTAGGTCGTATTTTTGACCTGGTACACCGCTAAATACATCAGACTGAATCGGTAACACGCGCTCAGTTAACATGTAATCGTTAATGTTTATGTCTGTCACTTCAAGCGCTTCATACGATATATCTACCGCGTCAACTTGTGCCTGCTCAAAAGCTTGCGCAAGTGCAATTGCGATACAACCCGAACCCGTACATAAATCTAATATACGGTTTACCGATTGTGGCTCTTCAAGCCAGGGTGTAAAGCGGTTGCTGATAAGCTCAGCAAACGGTGAGCGAGGTATAAGTACACGTTCATCCACATAAAATGGCATACCCGCAAACCATGCAATGTTTGTTAAGTAAGGTACTGGTGTGCAGTCGTTAATACGTTCTGCAATAAGACCCGCAAGTCGGTTTTTTTCTGTGCTTGTTAAACGCGCGTGCATTAATTCTTTTGGCGCATCAACAGGCAAGCTAAGCGCAGGCAGTAATAAGCTTACAGCTTCATCCCATGCGTTATCTGTACCGTGTCCAAAAAATATACTACTACTTGCAAATTGGCTTGTAGTCCAACGTAACCAGTCATGTAAAGTTGACAGTTCTGCAACGGCTTCTTCGAGTGTTGCTTCTTCTATTTGTAAATCGCTCATATATTTTTACCTGTATTAGCTTACTGACTGTTTTGAGTCTTTAAGACGATTGCATTGCCTATCTGCGCTGGGCAAATTACAATTGCCCCTCATTTAAGTATTGTACCGCCTTTTGCGCTGCGTTTTTACGTTTTTTTGTTTAGGTAATAGTTATGAAAAAAGACACTCCATCACATTCGTCCCTAAGCAATGACGACATAAGCTTATTTCGTCAAACGATCACAGGCGCCAAAGTATTTAAACAAGATACTCATCGTTTTGATACAAAGCCTAAGGTGTCACAAGCTAAGCAATTTGCCCAGCAAAAAAAGCAGGCTCAATCTGAATTTTTTTCTCAGACGTTTATATTCCCGATATAGACACCCACGGCACGGTTAAATATGTAAAACCTGGCCAAGATACTTTCCTAGCTAAACAGCTTCGCCGTGGTGACTTTGCACCCGATTTGACGCTAGATTTACACGGCTTAAATAAAGAACTTGCTAAAGACGAACTCGCTGGACTCATTCACGAATGTAAAAAGCAGCATTATTATTGTGCATGTGTCGTGCACGGTATTGGTGGTGGCGTACTAAAGCACAAAGTGCCTCAGTACTTAGTACAGCACCCTGACGTAATAGCGATGCACCAAGCCCCTCTCGAATATGGTGGAAGAGGCGCTGTACTTATTTTAATTAATTTACCGCAAAGTGATGAATTTAGACGCTAACTTTAGCCATTACTAGGATGTAACTACGTGCATATTTTTTCAATTATTTTTCCGCTCATTTTTATTGTTGCGTTTGGTTATAGCTGTTGCCGATTAAAATTTTTCGACAAGCAGCATATTGCAGGCCTGAGTAAGTTTACCTTTTATATTAGTTTGCCTGCTTTTTTATTATTAAATATGTCGCAAATTAACTTACAGCAAAGCATTAGCCTTTTTGCATTTTTGAGCTTTTACGTACCTGTTCTGAGTGTATTTGGGGTGGGTATTTTAATTGACCGCTTTTATTTAAGTAAAAAACATTTAAAAAATTACCAACAACACGGTGTCTTTGGACTTGCTTCTAGCTATTCAAATATGGTGTTAGTGGGTATCCCTATTGTTATTGCATCGCTTGGCAAAGAGATGATAGCCATTGCGTTTATGATCATTACTTTTCATAGCACATTGTTATTTGCACTTACTTTTTTAATAGGCGCTAAAGGTAGTAGCGATAAATTTTCGTGGTCGCACTTTGGAAAAAGTATGGTGTTAAACCCAATAGTACTGAGTATTGGGTGCGGGCTTATATTAAACATATTAGGAGTAACAATGTTTACCGACTTAGCAAATAGTTTAGAGCTATTAGCTAAACCAGCAATTGCCTGTGCGCTATTTGTACTTGGTGCAAATTTAGCTTTTTATAAAATAGCTGCAAATTGGCAACCGGCGTTAATAGCATCAATTTTAAAAATATTTTTATTGCCTGCGCTAGTTTTATTGGTAGGCACCTATGTATTTAAGCTAGACACGCAAATACTTAATGTATTGGTACTTTTAAGTGCGTCCCCTGTTGGCGTAAATGCTTATCTTATTGCGAATCAAATAAAGCAGCATGAAGCTACCCTTGCTGGGGCTGTCGTACTTTCTACTATCTTAAGTGTTATTAGCTTTACGTTTTGGCTAGCTTTATTACTTTAGCTTACAAACCGCCGGCTACATCAACAAAGCTACCCGTTGTAAAAGAAGCCTGCTCCGAAGCTAAAAAGTAAATTGCTGCAGCAACCTCTTCGGGTGTACCGCCTCTGCCAAGGGGTAATTTACTTTTAAGGCGATCGACTCGGTTTTTTTCACCACCATCGCTATGCATATCAGTGTAAATAAGCCCTGGTCTAACCGAATTAACACGAATACCTTTACTTGCCACCTCTTTTGCCAAGCCAATAGTAAATGTGTCCATTGCACCTTTAGATGCTGCATAATCAATGTACTCATTAGGAGAGCCCGTTTTAGCAGCCCTCGATGATACATTAACAATACTGCCGCCATTTCCCATTCGCTTTATAGCCTCACGGCTACATAAAAAAGCACTGGTAATATTTGTAGTCAAAACTACGTTTATGCGCTCAGCACTCATTTCTAACAAAGGCATTTGTGGTTTTAAAATACCAGCGTTATTTATTAGTACATCAAGCCGACCAAAGACTTTATCTATATGCATAAATAAAGCTAAAACGTCAGCCTCTAGTGATACGTCACCTTGAATTACTTCAGCCTCAACGCCTAATCGCTTTACTTTTTCTGCCACCAACATTGCACTAGCTAAATCAGCTTTATAATTAATGCAAACATTATAACCGTGCTTTGCAAAATATAGTGCGGTAGCTGCGCCAATACCTCGGCTAGAGCCTGTAATAAGTACAACGGGGGAGCGATTCATTAAAGCTACTATTCTTTTAAAGCTGCAACTACTGAAATTTCAACAAGCAGTGCATCACGTGCCATTTTAGCTTCAACGCAGGCACGTGCTGGTGCATAACCCTCGGTTACCCATGCATCCCATACTGCATTCATATCAGCAAAGTATTCCATGCTCTTTACATAAATAGTCGCGCTAAGCATATGCTCTTTTGAACTTCCCGCTTCATCAAGCAGCGCCTCTACTTTATCAAGCATAGTTTGAGTTTGTTCTTTGATATCTTTTTGCGCGTCGGCGCATACCTGCCCACATAAATACACAGTGCCGTTATGTTTTACAATACGGCTCATGCGCGCACCGGTTTGAAGGCGTTCAATAGTCATTTCTTCACTCATATTATTAATTAAATTTATACATTATCGGGAGCATTGATACTCATATACTGGCTGCGTTGAGTTCTTTCATCGTAACTTATTACAGCAATGGCACCCGTATTAAAAATAGGCATGTTACCAGGGCATAATTGATCAACTAAATAACTCACAATTGGCATATGTGCTACCACAAGCCAAGTGTTGCATTGGGGGTGTGCTGCTATAAGCGTTTCGAGATAATCCGCTGCTATTTGCGGTTTTCCTTCAGGCACAATATCACTGCATGTTTCGCTAAATTTAAACTCTGCATTTTTAGCAACGTTTTCTGCAGTTTGCTGAGCACGAATGTAAGGGCTAACTAACAAGGCATCAGGTGGGTAGTGTTTAGCAAGCCATAGGCCCATTTTCTCGGCTTCAGTATGACCCGTTTGAGTCAAATTTCTAGCCGCATCATCAGCCTGCATCGGTGTTGCTTCGCCGTGGCGCATTATTAGGATTGTTTTCATAAAAAATCAACCGATTAAAGAGTATAAAACAGTAGCCAATTTGCCCATTTGTCCGCTATATTAAAAACATAAACCTATTTTTTTCTAAAATAGTTCTTTCGTGATATTCAGGTAAACCTTTTAGTCGTATTCCACTTTCCTGAAGTTATCATCTGTTGTTAACAAGCAAACGTTTAATTTCAGGAGCATCATTTGAATATCAGTCGCAATGATAACAGAGCATATAAAGCTCTTACACTGGACAATGGTCTAAAAGTACTACTTGTGCAAGATAAAGATTCAACAAAAGCGGCTGCATCTATGGCAGTAAATGCTGGTCATTTTGACGATCCTCTTGATAGACAAGGCCTCGCACACTTTTTAGAACATATGCTTTTTTTAGGTACTGACCAATTTCCAGACTCTGGTAGTTTTAATAATTATGTATCTCAAGCCGGTGGAAACACTAATGCGTGGACTGGCACAGAGCATACCTGCTATTTTTTGATATTAATAATCAAGAATTTAAAAATGCATTAGAGCAATTTAGCCGCTTTTTTATTGCGCCACTTTTAAACTCAGCCGAAACCGAAAAAGAACGTAACGCAATTGAAGCCGAATTTAAACTAAAAATTAAAGACGATGGCCGCCGTATTTATCAAGCACATAAAGAAACGGTAAATCCAGCCCACCCTTTTGCCAAGTTTTCAGTTGGTAATCTACAAACGTTGGCAGACAGGGAGCGCTGTATAAGTGACGAACTTCGGGATTTTTTTAATGCTTTTTATCAAGCCCAGTGGATGACGTTAGTTATTTGCGCCAATGAAGAGCTCGACACCTTACAAAGCTGGACTAATACATATTTTAACGAAATTAACGGTAATAAAAACCTTAAAAAACCAGAGATCAGTGAGCCACTTTACCGTAAACAAGATATAGGGAAAGTGCTGCATATTGAGCCGCACAAACATATGCAAAAACTGATTGTCAGTTTTGCGATGCCAAATATTGATGATTTTTATCGCCATAAAACGGTGAGTTTTATTGCTCATTTATTAGGTTATGAAGGTGCAGGTTCTCTTTACTCTATTTTAAAAGAACAAGGTTGGATAAATGCGCTCTCAGCTGGCGGCGGTATTAACGGCAGTAACTTTAAAGATTTTAATATAAGCATGGCGCTCACTGACGAAGGTATTGAATATTTTGAAGACATTATTGAAATGGTGTTTGAATATATTTGCTTAATTAATGCCAATACAGAGAAGTTACCTCGTCTTTATCAAGATAAAAAAACCTATTACAAATTGCTTTCGATAATCAAGAAAAGTCACGTCTAATCGATTGGGTCAGTAATTTAAGTATAAATATGCAACATTACGATGAAGTCAATTATGTACAAGGCGACTACTTGATGGAGGGCTTTAAAAAAGCCACCCACGAAATCACAATGCAATGGTTAACGCCGCATAATATGCGTATTGTTCTTATCCACCCTGATGTAGAAGCAGAACACAAAACTGCATGGTATAACACCCCTTATAAAGTTGAAAAAATATCACCCAGCTGGCTCGATGCTTTAAGTGATATAAATAAACCACTGAAAGATATGCTACTGCCAACGGCAAACCCTTACTTAACAAAAAATGTAGTGCTATATGATGTAGAAAAACCACAAATAAAACCTGAACTTTTAGTAAAAGAGCCCGGTTTTGACTTTTGGTTTAAGCAAGACAATACTTTTAGAGTAGCAAAAGGCCATTTTTATTTAGCCTTGGACTCTGACTTTGCAGTAAAAGACGTAAAACACATGGCACTGACTCGCTTATTTACTGATTTATTTATGGATAGCGTAGGTGAACAATTTTACCCAGCGGAGCTGGCAGGGCTAAGTTACCATTTAACATCTCACCAAGGCGGTTTAACACTGCATACAGCCGGATTATCGTCTAGCCAATTAGAATTAGTTGATGAGCTTCTTGACGCCCTCTTTAATGTCGACATTTGTGCAAAACGTTTTGCTGAATACAAAAAACAACTTGTCAGGCACTGGCGAAATAGCAACCAAAACAAACCAGTTAGTGAACTGTTTAGTATTTTAGGTGCTAAAGTAATGCCTTGGAATCCACAACCAGACCAACTTGCATCAGCATTAAAAAACACAAGTTTTCAGCAATTTAATGAATTCAGACAAGACTTTTTTAAAGCACTACATGTTGAATCATTTTTACATGGTAACTGGCAGCAAAGTGATGCAATAGCCTTTCAAAAAAGGTCGCCGAACACTTAAAAAACGCAGCCATAATTGATGATTTAAGACGTCCGCTATTTGAAATTGAAAAAGTAACACGCTACGAACTAGAGCTGCCTTGCAGTGACCATGCAATGGTTGTGTATTATCAAGCAAAAACTGATTGTGTAATCGAAAAAGTTAAATTAATGGCACTTAATCACTTAATGAACCAAGACTACTTTAACGAGTTACGAACCACACAACAGCTAGGTTATTTAGTTGGGGCTGGTTATGCTCCTTTTAACACTCGTGCGGGTATTGCTTTTTATATACAATCGCCAAAGTTTATCGCAAAAACATTAATGCATAGACATAACAGCTTTGTTAATAAATATTTAACCAACATCGATGAGCTTAATGAAGAAAATTGGCAGCAACAGAAACATGGCTTAACGACCCATATTGCTGAAAAAGATAAAAACCTTCGGTTACGCTCGCAACGTTTTTGGCTTGCAATAGGCAACAGAGATCATGAATTTAATATGCAGCAAAAGTTACTTAATGCATTAAACGCATTAACACTCAAAGATATAAAAGAGTATGCCGTCATCCTATTTGATGAAAATCGACCAAGATATGAGCTTTTAAGCTCAGCTAAAGACAATAAACCTCAAAATATGCCTGTTTATTCGCATTCTCTTTGACTCTTGGTTTAGCTTGTTTTAGATTATCATTTGTAAATTTGAAGTAATAAAAAAATGATAATCAAAATAATAACAAAATTAAGCTTGTCAGTTGTATTACTTGCTTACTCATTTAAGCTTTATGCTTTTGAGTCATCATTTAATTACAATTCAGATACCATCCTTATTTTAGCAAGCGCCATTATAGCGCTTGCTTTGCCTTATCTGTTGTTTGTCATCCACAAACTTAAGCGCTCACGTCGACAACTTCGTTTATCCGAAAGGCGCCTTAAAAGTACTGTTGAAGGCAGTGGTGATACTTTATGGGATTGGAACATAAAAACGGGGGAAGTTATTCGAATAAACGACAAATATATGATGAACTCAACTACGTTAATAGGTTTCCCTCCAAATAAAAGTCTCATTCACCCACTCGATATTACAAACGTTGAACACTTACTTAAAAAACACTTTGCAGAAAAAACCGTTTTTTTCGAAGCGACTTATCGTATTAAAGATACCTTTGGCCGTTGGCATTGGGTACTTGATCGCGGCAAAATTATAGAAAAAGATACCAACCTATCACCACTAAGAATGACGGGTACTGTACGAGATATATCACAGTTAAAATCAACCGAAGAGCGTTTGAATCTCTTTGCAAAATGTGTTGAGTCGCTAACTGATGCGCTGGCTATTTACGACAAAAACTTTAAGTTAGTTGATATAAACCCTAGTTTTTTAACCCTCTTTGGCGGTGTGCGAGAACAATACCTTAAAAAAGACTTTACCTTACCTGGTTATGAACAAGGCTTCATTGATACAATTATCGAAATTGTACGTGAGAATGAACATATTCAACGAGAGGTAAAGCTACGTAATAGCGAACGTGTTTTACTACCATTTGAAATTTCAATTGATGAAATTAAAAATGATCAAAACCAAATTACAAATTACGTGATTGTTTACTCTGACTTAACTGAACGTAAAAAAGCAGAATCACAACTGCATAATTTATCAAATCGCGACCGTACAACAAGCCTGCCTAACCGAAATTTATTTTTTACCGATTTACATAAGTTAGTTAAACAAAATTCACACCATGCGCTGCTTGTATTCGATTTAGATAACTTTAAAAAGATAAACGACTCTTTAGGACACCAGTTAGGCGATAGCCTGCTTGCAAAGCTCGCTATGCGCTTAAATAAACTAACCCGAGAGAACGATGTATTTTACCGTTTAGGGGGCGATGAGTTTGCTCTAGTAATGTCTGATACCAATGATATTCATGTGATCACCCGCACGGCTAAACAGTTTTTAGCCGCTATTGCTACACCTTTTAAAATGGCTGGTCATGAGCTCGCGATTACTTCAAGCGTTGGCATTGTACTCTTTCCTGAAGATGGTAATACACCAGAACTACTTTTGAAAAATGCAGATACGGCCATGTATCACGCTAAAAAGAAAGGTAATAGTTATCTGTTTTTTAACGACACGATGAACCGCCAAGCAGTTAAACGCCTGCAAATAGAAAACCTTATGCGTTTTGGCCTAAAAGAAGATCATTTTGAGGTTTACTATCAACCAAAAATGAATATTCGCACCGGAAAGTTAACAGGGATGGAGGCGTTGGTTCGCTTTATAACCCCTAAAAAAGGCATTATTAGCCCTGGTGTATTTATACCTATAGCTGAAGAAACAGGTCAAATAATTGAAATTGGTGAAGTGGTATTAAATAAAGCTTGCAGAGATGTTAAACAATGGCTTGATAGCGGTCTATTTAGTGGTCGAGTCGCCGTTAATCTATCCGCTAAACAATTCAGCCTACCCGATTTAACATCTCGCATTGACGTTATTTTACAAAAAAATGAACTGCCTTCGTATTTCTTAGAGCTTGAAATTACCGAAGGTACTGTAATGGATGATCCCAAAGAAGCCATTGCGATTATGCGCTCATTAAGTGCCCGAGGGATTCACTTAGCAATGGATGACTTTGGCACCGGTTACTCTTCCTTGGCGTACTTAAAACAATTTCCGCTTAACACGTTAAAAGTAGACAAGGCATTTATAGATGATATGAAAAATGAACGTGGTCGTAACATGGTCGACTCAATTGTAACGATTGCACATAACCTTGATTTACATGTCGTTGCCGAAGGGGTTGAACAGGCTGAACAAATTGAAATACTAAAAAAATTGAATTGTGAAACAGTACAAGGTTACTTTTATTCTAAGCCACTCTCTAAAGACGAGTTTACTGATTTTTTGAAACAACAACAAACTAAAGCTGCGCCTAGTCTAATTAGAACGGATACTGAAAATATGGCATCAATAAGCTAACCAGACTTCCAGTTAATACCAATCTGCTTAGGTATGGGGTGATTTAATTCATTAAATTGTCCCAACACTTATTCAGAACGGTATAAATTAAGGGCGCCATATACATGCTTTGATCCCTACATTTCGTACCAATGCGCGGCGATAATGTAAGTTAAACAAGCACCATGCTACCGGCCCAAGTAAACCAGCCAAAATAAGCCATCGCTTAATTGGCATGCCTTTTTTAATCGTTTCCAAATACATCACGGCTATAAACACACAACTTAGTAAAACAATAAACAAATCTACACCCTATACCAATTCGCTTAATTAAGTGATCTATTTTGAAGTAAGAAAATCGTGTCGATAACAAGGCAAAAATTTCGTTATTTAACTCCTGCATTACCCCGCAGTCATGTATCAGAATTTTTAACGCTGTTAACGTCAGATTTAATCACTCAAATTGATTAAGTATCATTACGGATTGGTATTAAATAGCCTAAAAATAAGGCGTGTATTCTAGCGTTATTTTGGTTGAATTTACAGCAATAAACCTCTTACATACAAAAAAGCCGAGCCATCTAAATTAAGGCTCGGCTTTTTTAAAGTTTATAACTTACTTTTCAGCACGGCCCATGAATTTATGTTCAACAGTATTTATACGAATACGGTCACCTGTTGAAATATGCTCAGGCACAGAAATATTTAAGCCTGTAGACATACGTGCAGGTTTTGAACGAGCGCTTGCAGAAGCCCCTTTAATTGAAGGATCGGTTTCTTCAACAACAAGCTCAACACTTGATGGTAAATCAAGGCCTACTGGTGCACCGTCAATGACAATAACATGCACACCTTGGGTTTCTTCATTTACAAATTGAATCTCTTCGCTAATAGCATCTTTATTTAAGTTATATGGCGTGTAATCTTCGTTATCCATGAAAACATACTCGTCGCCATCAATATACGACAACATTGCTTCGCGACGTGTTAAATCAGCAAGCGTTAGCATATCGCTGTCTTTAAATGTTTCATCCACTTTGCTGCCAGTTACTACATCGTATAAACGCATTCGATATAAACTGCCACCAGCACGGCCTTGCGGCACAGAGCGCACAATATCTTTTACAACTAGCACTCGGCCATTAAAATCAATAGCAGTACCTTTTTTAACATCACTCGCCTTTGGCATGTGTGAATTCCTATTATTTTTTTGATTGCGAGAAACATACCACGAACTCAGGATTCTTCAATAGAAACAAAACAACTTAGTGATACTTTTTGAATAATACTTAAAATCAGCGCCCCTAAATGGCGCGCTGATTTATTAAGAGTGACTTTAAAAGCGGACTTTAACGCCAGCAGATAGCTCACTTACATCGTTTTTTGACACTTTATAGTAGCTATACTTGAGTAGTAACTCGGTATTTTTATAAATCGAATACCCAACTGTACCACCCGCATAAAGCTTGGTCGTATGCTTTTTAGACTCTAGCGTTGCACCATTGGTTATATCACTTTGTATTTTATATTGATGGCGATAAGCCCCCAAAAACAACTTAGTACTAAATGATTCAGCAGGCATAAATAAATAACCGACTTCCGTGGCAACACCTTTTGGTAAGATTGGAGCATAACGCGCGTAGTCATGATGAAGGTCATTTGGTGTTGTTGTATCCGCTGTTAATTCAACACGTCCTTGCCCTAAATCAATATACCGTATTGCAACTTCCCAATTAGGAGCTAGCTCATAGTAAGCGCCCACTGACCAACTAGTATCTTTATCATCAACTGAAATGGTCTTAACATCACTGCCCGTTATTGCCAAAGAATGCTTAGCTTTAGCTTGACCTACAGTTCCCTCAAAAGACCATGCATCAGCGAGTGCACTGCCACTTATTAAGCAACTTGTAGTAATTATCGCAAAACTTGGAAACAATGACTTTCGACGGCTAAATACCAACATTGAAATCAGCAACAACCCAACGCCTCCCATACTTCCTCCCGATGACTTATTACTAATAGAAACTGATTTTACTGCACTAACGGTAATTTCAACTTGTGCCGAAGATTTAGCTCCTTTACTGTCTTTAATAGTATAGTCGACAGTATCAACACCTTCAAAACCTACCTTTGGCATGTATTGTAAAGTGCCATTAATATTAATTGATACAGTGCCATAAGTTGCCGCTGCACTAATAATAAATAATTCATCCATATCAATATCAGTATCATTACCAAGTACATCAATTTCTATTGATACGCGATCGGTGGTACTAGCTGTATCAAATATTGCTGTTGGTGCATTATTTTCCACTAAGTTAACCTTAGCATTATTGTTAGATGTTCCTCCTTGTCCATCAGTAATGCTGTATTCAATGGTCGCAATACCGATAAATGATGTAGGCGGAGTATAAAGTATCTGATTATCAATAATACTCACTTGCCCAAAATCAACCGTCGCACCCGTCAGTGTTAATGCATCTCCATCTATGTCTGTGTCATTTTCTAGCACATCAATAGTAATAGATTCACCTGCACCTATCGTTACTTCATCTTGATTTGCTTGTGGTAATTGATTCGTTGTACGCACAACAGCAACACCGCCAGGATCTACAATAGAGCCATTTGCTTTTCCATCATCATCATTTGGACCACCGTCAACAATTTGTAGTTGCACACACCATGCGCCTTCCGCTAGGCCTTGCGTCCATTCACTACTTCTTGGTGGTGGGCAATAACCTGGTTCACCCGCAGCAGATAATATTTGGTCATGTGCTGTAGATACAAAATCAACCCATTGGCCTTCTTTAAACTTCCTATAAGTGGAATTTTGTGAGATTGGCTTTCTTTGTGGAAATACAATACTGTAGGTATCTCCAGGGTTTGGAAGCCCTGTCGCAATAAAGTCAAATACTCCACCAATATTTAATGCGTTAGCGTCGGCTGGTAATTCACTCTCTAATAATTGAACTCCTCCTGTCACATTTTGTACAACAGTCACGCCCTTTCTAACACAGACACCTGGCTCGCCTTCAACTAAAAACTTGTCACTGTCTTTGACTTGACCTTGTACCACATTACATTGACTAATAGCATCTAGGTAATCTGGTATGCCGTCATTATCAGTATCAGTAAAGCCTTCTTGATCATCCGGTATTAGATCGCCATCAGAATCACCCGAATCGAGGGTATCAAGAGACTGTACTACTTCAACATAGATTTCTTTTGTTGTTGATAAGTTTGGTTCACCGTCATCTTCAGCCGTCACTGACACTTTATAAATACCCGGAGCAAGTGATTGCGTTGAAAAAACAAATTCCCCCTCATTTGTACTGGTATTAGTTAACTGATCATCTTGTGATAGCCAATTTAGTGTTACGTTATCACTTGGGTTTACATCCTCTGCGACCCCAGTAATAGTGACTAACTCCTCGCCTATCGCGACAAGCGATCTAGCTTCCTCATTTTGCTTAATCGATGTAGAGATTGTAGGTGCTACATTATCTTCAACAATCGTAATATTAACCGTTGATCTCGCACCCAGATTTAACGTATTCGCTAATGAAACAATAATTGTTTCGTTGCCTTCAATTTCTGAGTCAGCAAAAACAGTAAAGCTTACTTGCCCCTGGACGCCACTTTCAATAACTAATTCACTTGATGTTAAATCGTGGTCAGCACTGTTGGCCGTACCTGAAACAGTATAAGGAATTGTTACTGGATAGGTCGGTGACTCGCCATTTAAAAATACATTAAAGCGATATGTTTGATCCTCTGCTACTTGGCTATCTTTACTTAAAGAAATAAGCGGATTAACATTAATGCTCTGTGTAGCAATTGCTTCAAGCCCATTACTGTCAAAAGCCTGCCAATAGACCAAATGACTTCCAGGAGTAAACAGTGACGTTGAATCAACGAGTGATACTGCCAATCGGTTACCTTGATTGTCAGTAGCAAGCGGTACACCTAAATCCACCTTAGTGAACAATCCTTTAGCATTAATATCCAAATCAACCGGTGTTTCAATCGTTGGCACATCATCTGTTTGTTTATTCAACGTTAATTTAGCAGTCGTTCTACTTCTTGCTTTATCTGGATCTTCAATCAGGTAACTAATCTGAATAATCCCTTGTGTACTCGCTTGCGATTTATATGCAATCACACCATTTTCAATTGTTACACTCCCCACGCTCGCGCTTGCACCGATAATACTCAATGGTTGTTCATCAGCATCGGTATCATTGGCTAATACATCCAATAAATACGTGTTTTCCTCATTTATATCTAATGAGAATACATCAGGATTTGCAACAGGTCTGTCATTCACTGAAATAACATTCAAGCTTACCGTAGCGATTGCAGATTGTTCTGTACCATCGCTTACAATGTACGTAAAACTGTCAATACCAAAGTAATTCGCATTTGGTGAGTACGTAAACACATTGCCTTGCTTACTTAAAGTACCAAATTGAGGCTGCGATATGGCTGTTAGCGTAAGTATATCGTCATCAAGATCTGAGACATCTGGAGCAAAAGTAATGGAAGCGTCTTCAAGAACATCTAACATCATACTTTGCGACACTGGGGCTTTATTTGTGTTATTTACTGTTACTGTAAATGCTGGTAAGCGTGCTTCAAGTTGTCCGTCAGTTACTGCAATAACAATATTAGTAAATTGACCTGCATTTTCTCTTACTGGTGTGCCACTAAGTTGCCCTGTTGCGCTATTAAAGCTAGCCCAACTTGGCTTATTACTGATACTGAAGGTTAATGCATCCCCATCCATATCTTGTGCACTTGGTGTAAAGCTGTACGACTCTTCTTCATTAACCTGTGCTGTCGGCGTACCCGTGATTGTTGGTGCGTCATTAGTATTAATAACCGTAATATTAAATGGCGCTAAACTTTGAGTCACTGTTGCATCATTAACACTTATAACGATGTTACTGTAGCTACCTACCTGCGCATTGAGTGGCGTACCACTTAATTTTCCGGTTTCGCTATTAAAGCTCGCCCAACTAGGTTTATTACTAATACTAAATGTCAGCGTATCATTATCCGTATCGCTTGCTATCGGGATAAATAAATACTCACTGTCTTCGTTCACTGATGCCGCAGGTATCCCACTTATCAACGGTGCATCATTAACACTGTCGACCGTAATCGAAATACGTGCAAACTCTGAATCAAGCTCACCATCATTAGCCACAATGCTCACAGAGTCACTGCCATTAAAGTTACTGTTTGGTGTATAAATAAGTATGTTACCGGTTAAGGTCGTACTGCCATTAGCAGGCTCAGTTACCACTCGATAGCTTAGAGACTGCTCTTCAATATCATTACCCGATAGAGTAACCGTTAGCGCTGTATCTTCATGTGTTGAAAGTACTTGCCCAGCGACCGTAGGTGCATCATTAATTGCATTGATAATTAACGATACAGTGACTTCATCAGAATCAATTTCACCATCGTTGGCCACAAACGTAAAGCTGTCTGTACCATTAATGTTTTCATTCGTCGTATAAAGCCAACTATCGTTACTTTGCTGTACCAAAGTTCCTTTGCTTGGCGCATTGACTATCCGGTAACTTAACGTGTCTTGATCTACATCTGTTGCAACTAACGTCAGTAGTATTGAGCCATCTTCATCCAGTGATTGCGATTGCGCAACGGCAATCGGTTTATCATTCACGGGAGCGACACTCATAGTCACTGTCGCTATATTTGATACAGCTGCGTTGCTATCTTCAACCGTATAGGTAAAGCTATCATCGCCAAAAAAGTTCGCTTGAGGCGTGTAAACAATTGCACCAGTTACTGATACGCTCACGGATCCATTTGCAGGGTTAGTAACAATCGTTACAGAGCTCGCGTTAAGGCTATCACCAATATCAACATCACTATCATTACCCAGAACATTGACCTCAAACTGCCCTTCTTCTTGTAACTGTGCAGTGTTATCAACGGCAACTGGGGCATCATTTATCGCCGTAATACTCAGTGTAACTGTAGCTGGTAGCGAAGTAAGTCCTTCACTGTCAGTAACGGTGTAAGTAAAACTGTGAACCCCATTTATATTTGCTTTAGGGGTAATTGCTAAACTACCATCAAGGTTCACGCTTACGCTGGCAAAATCATATTCACCTGCACCATCGCCTTTATTTTCTAACAGCACATTTGCGCCATTAAAACCTTGGTCTTCTACATCTGAATCATTCGCTAAAATAGCCACACTGGTTGCAGTATCTTCATCGGTCGTCACTGCATCATTAACGACAACCGGACGGTCATTCACCGCACCTATATTTACCGTCACAGAGGCTGTATTTGATGCCAAACCATTGCTGTCGGCTATCGTATAAGTAAATGTATCGCTTCCGTTTTCATTGCCTGTAGGTGTATAAATTAAAGTACCGTCATTTTGATCAACACTCACTGACCCTTTGGATGGTTGTGCTACAACACTAATATCACCCGTTGGAATAGTATCTTCTATATCGGTAGCGTTGCTTCTAATTGAAAGTGCAGAAGTTGGTGTATCTTCATCGACCATCTCATTAAAATTAATAGCAATCGGCGCATCATTCACTGGGGTTATAGTAATCGATACAGTCGCTTTTTCAGATATTAAACCCGTGCTGTCTTTTACTGTATATGTAAATGAATCTGTACCAGATACATTACTCAATGGTGTATAAGTTACGATTCCATTTGCAATACTAGCTTGCCCTTTAGTCGGAGTGTCCACTATCGCAGCAGAAGATACAACCATATTATCTTCAGCGTCACTGTCATTACTAACAACACTAAAAGTAACAGGAGTATCTTCATCAGTTGTCATAGAGTCGGCAACCACAATAGGGGCATCTTCTACTGGCGTAACGGTAAAGCTTACCGTTTGAACGGCTGACTTGTCTCCTGCGGCATCTTCTACTTGGTAGGTGAAACTATCAGACGTGCTTTCACTGCCATCATGTTGATAACTAAAGCTACCGTCGCTATTAAGCGTAACCGTACCCGATGACGGGTTTGTCACTTTCACTGCAGTGAATGTATCACCGCTATCAAGGTCATCATCAGTGGCATTGCTTAATACACCATTAACAGGGATGGCTGCAAATAATGCCCCTTCATCTAAACTAAATGCAAAGTTTTGACCTACAGGCGCATCATTGGTATTTTTTACTTCAATATCAAATATCATCGCTGCGCTATCTTCAGTACCATCGGATACCTTTATACTGACATTCGCTGAGGTACCTACATCTTGATCGGTGGGTGTTCCTGACAGTAAACCTGTGGCCGTATCAAATGTTGCCCAACTTGGCTTATTAGTAATACTAAACGTATGTATGTCGCTTGTATCCGGATCCGTGAGCGTTGCGGTAAAGCTGTATTGAGAATCTTCATCTATTGTCGCCAATGGCGTACCTGATAGTACAGGTTTAATGTTGTAGCTTTTAACAATTGTTGCCGTTACATCGCTGGCTTCATTCCCTGCGGTATCTGATACTGTCACCGAAAGTGTAAGTGTACCTTCATTTAAAGTGGTTACATTAACACCCGAAACCTGAGCTGAAGCTCCCGTTATTGCTCTAGAATTACCTATAATTTCATTAGAGCCATCAGTCACTTTGTAAGTAAATGAACCGCTGCTTTCAAGCCCATTTAGAGTAAAACCTAACGCGGCTTCATTATCTCGAGTAATCGTATCTTGAGTTATTAAAACGCTGTGCCCTGTCGGTGCAATATTATCAGTCACCGTTACTGTGAATGATTTTTTAAACGATGACGAAGCATCATCCGCTTGCACACATACTATGTAGGTGCCTGCTGAAATGGCGGCTTGAGTTTCTAGCACGCTCCCATTAATTTGAAAGCTACTGTTACCACTATTTGATGAACACGAACCACTGGCTGATGAACTAGGAGCTACCAATGTATAAGTATGCGTACTATCATCAAGATCCGTTGTACTTAAAGTCCCAACATCAGCGCCCAAAGACACTAAAGATTGATTGATGTTTGTTGCCGATAAAGTAATGTCTGTTGGATCATCATTTACACCCACTACTTTAACCGTAGAAGAACCAAAACTACCTGTAGATCTATCAACACCACCATTAGATGTACCACCGCTATCTTTTATAGACGTTAGCGTTACAACTCTATCTCCTTCTGTCGGTGATTCACTCGTATTTTTATAAGCTAAGAAAGGAACATAGTTCTGCCATACGGTCGCGGTGTCTGAGGCTACAATCGTTACCGTTGCCTTTGAACCGCTAAGAGTGACAACATAACTAAAATTAACTGACCCCGAATATGTACCGGATGCATTATTTTCTAGCCGAATAACATCAGTGCCAAATTGAAGGAACTCATTGCCAATATCTTTTACATTACTTACCGTCAGTAATATTTGCTCAATATTTTGTCCACTTTCAATAGCATTAATAGAGGCTGAAGAGAAAATACCAACTTGTGAGCCATTTTCTGTAAATGTTGGATTAGCCCCGACTGCTGATACAGTAGGAGCATCGTTAACCGAGGTAATTGTAACTGATGCCTGATTAGTACCTGTACTATCTACGACACCATCATTAAAGGTATAGTCAAGCACAGTTGCATTTAGAGGAATATCTGAGTTATTGGCGTAGGTAATTGCTTGCGCAACAGAGTCTACAATTACAGAAGTAGCATTGCTATTAAATGTTAGCGTTAAAGTACCTGCCGAGTTTGTGGTAACAGTCCCTACATTATTACCGTTATAACTAAATGTATTACCTTCAATTAACGTCCCTAATAGCCCCGAATGACCAAATCGATCTTCGGCACTCGCACCGCCACGTCGGCGAATAGTTAAGCTAGCATTGTTGTAATCCCCTGCGTTGCTGTTAAGTGCATCAAGTTCAGCATCTGCAATTGTCATATCGCTATCAATGCTCACTGCACTTAAACCTTCGATAAACGTAGCACCGCCATTAAGCGAGCTAAATGTAGGCGCAGAATTTGCTGAAACAAATGTAATAACGGAATCTGATCCGCTATCAGCAACCGTAAAGGCCAAATCATTACCAGGCGCATTAGTAAGTGAAAGAGTAAGTTCAGAAATATTAAAATCGGTGGCGTTGGTATCTACTTCTAATGTACTCGTGCCATTAAAACGAACGTTACTGGCCGAAAGCCCTGTGATACCGGTAATAGTAATACGATCGCCTGCGGCTAAATCGGTAATTGTATCTCCTGATAATTGTGATGAGCTACCTACAAAATTATCATTACCTGCATTGCCTGTTAGCGTATCTGTACCAGCGCCTGGGCGTAAAGTATCGGCGCCAGAGCCACCTTTAAGTACATCATCACCATTAAAATCTGATGAGGTCATGGTTAAAATGTCGGCGCTAAATGCACTTGCATCCAGGGTCACTGCAGCTGTAATAGCACTGCCACTAGCATTAGAAAAAGATACAACGCCAGCATCAGTATTAAAATTATCGGTTAAGGTGATAGTCGTGTTGTTATTAGTGCCGATTGCCAGATTCTCAATACCCGATACCGTGGTGCTGGAAAAATTAAAAATACCACCATCCATCAGTTTTAGCGTATCAGCGCCAGCAGAGCCTGTAATTGCAGTATTAAAATCATTAATATTATTAACATCAATTGCTACTGTTGCTGCAGAGGCTAAGCTTAATGTACCAATATTAAAGAATGAGCCAGAAGTCACGTCAGCACCGTCAGTAACACTCACCTTATCTGCAGCATTTAGCTCTGAGGTTAATGAACCACTAAAGCCAGCGCCACCAAGTGCAAAGGTCATTGCTGTGTTACTAGATCTATCTATTATACTTTGGGTCGCTGAGACTATCGTAATTGTTCTACTGTTTGAAGAATCATCAAATACGTTGTAAGTTTCAACATCACTGAAAGTAGAAAAATCACCATCGCCATAAACATCAATTGTTTCAGAACCTATTGCAGATATAGTGCCTATAAAACCGGCGTGTTGCGAACGCGTCATTGAAACCCGTGCACCACTGCTAAGTGTTAGGTTTTCAATATTGGAAACTGTTGCTCCAGTAATATCCCCCGTATTACTGATAGATAGCGTATCATTAACGCTTGCTTCACCTGTTATTGTTCCAGTAAACGTTAATCCACTGACATCAAACGTATTTGCATCGGTTGTTGATGCGCTTGTCACATTGACAGACGAAGAACCTAACGTAATTGTTCGTGTATTTGTTGAATCATCACCAACGTTAAACGTTTCAATATTGCTAAGTGTTGTAAAGTTACCATCACCCGAAACCGTAATCGTTTCAGCGCCAGACGCTGTAATAGTGCCTGTAAATGTACTCACTTGCGCTGCAGATAAAGCCACCGATGAGTTTGTTGCAAGGGTTAAGTTTTCAAAACTAGACACTGTAGCACTTGTGGTGTCGGCACCTGTTGCCATGCTTAATGTATCGGTACCACCATTTGCATTGAGTGTACCTGTAACCGTTAAACCTGCAATATTTACCGTATCATTGCCCGTGCTGCCTGTTATATTTTGTGAGCCATTTGATAAGGTAATTGTGTTTGCACTACCGAGCACATACGTTTCAATATCATTCGCAGCAATTAAACCATTAGTTGCGTCTGAAATGGTAATTTGATCTGTACCTGCGCCTGAAATTGTAGAAAACGCATCATGCTGCGCTTCTTTCATCGTGACAGATACGCCGCCGCTCAAATTAAGTGTTTCAAAGTTCGAAATCGTTGCCGCCGCTAAACTCGCGCCATTAGCTAGCGTAAGTGTATCTGTGCCATCCCCACCATCGAGAGTTCCTCGGTACGAAAAGTTGGAAATATCGACTGAATCAGCTAAATTACTGCCTGTAACAGACTGGTCTCTGTCTACAAGCGTTAATGAAACTGGTGTATTTAAAACGTATGTTGCGATGGTGCTATTTGCCGTTAAATTTGCATCGCCCCCACTGCCTGCTGTAATCGTAAAAACAGGAGCCCCGCTCCCGAAATCGTTGTAAATTGCTCATGCTGCGCTTCACTTAACGTTAAAGTGACGCTGCTAGGCACTGATAATGTTTCAAAGCCTGTTAATGTAGTAAAAGCCGTTAAATCGGATCCAGTCGGAACGTGAATGGTATCTGTACCAGTACCACCATCAGCCACTGAACCTGTAATATGTGATGGATTGCTTATCGTTAATGTTTCGGAGTCACTACTAAACGTTATTGCCGGATTTAAATTTGTACCATCTAAGGTGCTAAAACCCGCTGCTGTAGAGCTAGCTGCTGTAAGATTAGCCACTGAAATTGTCGCGGTACGGCTAGTACTGTTTTCAGTGCCATCATTGATAACAACTGATACTGTCCGCGAAGTTGTGTTGGGCGACGAACTGGTATTGTTATACGTGATTGCTTTAAGGAAAGTGGTAACTTCAGCCGTTGTTGCAGTTGCACCTGTAATAGAAATTGTATCTTGTAAACTAATATCTGATGCACCACTAATTCCACTCAGTGCATTTTGCGCACTGGCAGATACATTAAGACCTTCTGAGGCGCCATCTTGATCATTTGTTAATGCAACGGTTATTGTTGTTATTGAGTCGCCATCACTATCACCGGCTTCAGCATCGGGTGCAATCACGGTAGCAGGGCTGCCTTCAGTAAACGCCGAAAAACTCCCTGTACCTGGAATCCCACCATTTAAATCAACAACAGGCGCTGAATTAACAGGAGTTGAAGACAAGTTAGTGATGGCAAGGTTGTCAATTTTTAACCAGCTAAGAGTAGAGTTATCAGAATAAGCTATTTTTAACCATTTTATTTCTGTAAATAACGCACCAGAAGCATTTATAGTCTCGCTGCTACCGCTCGGTAAAGTCCCGCTATCCGCTACGCCTCCTTTATCCGTTGTTAGTCGTATAACTCTATTAATACCACTTGAGTTATAAACATATAAACTAGATAAATCAAACGTTTCGTTATTTGTAAAATATATTTTACTGTATGTCTGAGTTGATGAGTCTGTAGATATATAAACATAGCCCGCTGAAAAATTATATAAATCTTGACCCCCACCAGCCCCAGACTTAACTTTTATGCTGTAGCTGGTACCCGGTATTATATAACTCTTATTATTAGCGTATCCCGTAGGTACATTATCAAAATTCAATGTACCATCAAACGCTAACACCTCAGAAAAGTCAATCAAGGCTCGCTCTGAAAATGGTCTATCAGCAAAATCGACATCCCCTTTAACTATTTCTAAATCCCAATCTCCGCCTTTATGACTATTACCGGTTAAATCGTTAGAAGCGGCTACATCAAGCTCCGTTGACTGACTAAAGAGTGTTAAAAATTGATCGCCTTGCAGACCCTTACCAATGTCACAGCCATAAAAAAACATCCCCACCAGGTTTTACAGCCCCCTTAAATACCGCCATAAATTGTGGGTTACTTTCAATAACCGCAGTATTTATTTGGCTGTTACCTAGTTGTAGCTCGCCACTGCGCCCATGAGAAAATATACTCACGCTCTCTAACTGTTGGTAACGACCAAGCAACTCTTCAAGTTGATTTATACCTGATTCATCAGCATTGAGTTCAACAATCTCTGTCTCTGCATTTAAATCGCTATAAAATAAGGCTTTATCAGGTACTCCCGCATCGATAATGACTAGATGGTTAACACTGCTTGCAGCAGTTAACACAAGATCATCAGCCTTTGCCTTAAATGAATTAATACTTGGCACTATAAGTGGGGTGAGTTTAAACTCTGATTGCACTGGCACTTGTACACTCTGTGCAATGCCTGCGGTTTGAGTGAGCCCTAAAACCGAACCGACAACAATAGAAATAGGCGATAAGGAGAATTTCAGCATGTATTCAATCCTTTAATATATTTATGGAGAACAACGTTTTTAATACCATTACTGGTAAATTAAGGTGTTTTTTGTGTTATTAAACTTGCGTTACTGCCTTGTGGTTCTAACCAAAAAGCCATATCGCTGTATTTTTTAAATAGTTCTGGGGGAGTACTGTTTTACGCCCAGTAAAAGCCACTTTATTTTTCACTGTATGTAAGCCATCTGCACCTAAGTTTTTATCAAATTCACTGGCGTTATATGTCACATTTTCAAAGTCATGCGCAAAGTTCGGTAAGCCTAAAAACTGATAAATTAGAGCCACACTCTTTTCAGGTTTACTTACGAGCAAATCGTAGTCGATCAGTAATAACTGATCCGAAAACTCACCATAAAAACCTTCTTTTAGCGCAGCCCAAGCACTACCAAAAGGCCCTTGATTAGACGCAATGTGCTCACAGCGGGTATACACGTTTTGTCGTGCTGCGGGGGAATAAATACGGCTAAATTCAAGACTGTTTTGCCTATAGACACGTTCAAAACTGTCCATTATCCAAGCTGGATTTCTGACTAAACAAATCACTTTAAAATCATTACCAAATAAGGAATTTAAGATATTAAGCTTTGCAGTCCACAGTCTATTGGTATCAAAAATAATGGGCTTTTCAACATCTTGGTAATACCCAGACCAAACCCCATGACATATATTCAAGCGCTGCGCTGAGCTTATGCTACTAGCAAACTCACTCCCAGCTCCCATTTGCTCAAGTAAACTAGTAACAAAACCAGCTACAGGGGTTGACATATCGGCATGAAAATCGGGGTTTTGCCGTAATATACCAGCCAATAATGTTGAACCAGTCCTCGGTAAACCAGCGATAAAATGATAATGACGCGACATAAATAGTTAACTCCGACTCGGATAAATCCCTTGCATGGCGATGATATAATGCATAGCAACAAATGGTGACTGAGAATAAAGCGGTTGGCCACCACCATGTAAATTAACGATACCTGTTAAACTATTCGCGGGCAGAGTTAGGGCAATGTTATCTTGTGCTGGAACATCAAATGTATCAACTGTCACATTACCAATACTGATCAATGAACTTGGTGCCGTAGATTGATATATTTTTTCTTGTTTATCAGGCCCACCACCAGCAACAACCGTAGCAAGTACTGCACCTGCTGTTGGTTCTCCACTATTAGCATCTTGTGTTGTTGCAATGTTTGCAGATCCCGTTACTCCACTTATCGTCTGCCCAGGAATACTGACAGAAACTGACTGTGCAAAACTTGGCAATGCAATCGTACTTTGCATCGGTGGCAAATTATTAGATGTAATATTACTAAGTTCACTTCCGCCACGCTGGCCCCACCTACGACTGGACAAGCCAGCCCCACTACCAACACCTATCGGTGTACGTCCTCTGATATCTGGTAACCCCATTGACGAACGGCCGTCACCACCATAAGTAGTACCAACAAGTGAAAAAAGGGCGGTATTTTGAGCAATATTCAATAGCTGTCCTGCACATATAGCCCAACCTCTAGGGGCAAAATTTCCTGCAAAAATCTCCACTTCGCCTAAAAATGGGTCTGCGCTCATAACGTATTTCCTTTTAAAATAATTTATATAATTACAATTGCATACCAGCTGTAATATTAGCTAAAGATGCAAAACGATAACCTGAAATACACCCAAACTGACATGAAACAATATCTAATGCCACTGAGCCTTGTTTAGTCTGCACAACTAACCCTTGTGACTTGTCAATACTTAAGACCGTACCAGCTGGCTCTGTGAATGAGGCTTGATCAACAAAGGATGCTTGTAGCACATTAAAATCACCAAATTTACCCGATAAAATAAAGCCACCATAAAGCGGGTTACCCGCTCTTGCCGCCGCGACTAAATCAACCGCGCTGTACTGTTCAAAAGACAATGTTAAATTATCATAGTTCAGGGCTGTCGCGACCTTGATTTGTTCAATGTCGGTATCTGATTGCCAATGCAAATTATCAAATTGTTCGAAGAAAATACTCAACACTTGTGGGATTGCAGATGCAACGCGAATAGCAAGGCTTTGATAAGTATCAAATGGGTGAATGGCTATACTCTGCTGTAACGAAAATTGTAGGGGGTGTTCGCAGCTTAAGCGATAAACAGTTAGTAACAAATTATCTTGATGCTCTCTAATTTGCCAGTAGAGTGGATCAGTACCTTGATAATCTGATAACTTTGCAGGGTAAATTCCATAAGCATTACCATGAAAAAAATCAATAATCGTTTGACTTTGAGTTCCCGCATTAAAACAGCTCAAGGCCATTGATACTTGCCAATCATCGAGTTGTGCAAGCAACGTATCATCATTATTCCATACTGAAAATTGTATATTTTGTGATGTGCAATGTGCTTGCAATTGACCAATTTCGCTTTGCATGTTATTTGTTTGCGTTGGCACTAATACTACAGCGCCTAACAACTGGCGCTGTATCAACATATCAATCGTAGGTATAGATAAACAACTTGAAGTAAATAACACTACCTTGCTAATTTGCTCCATAGTGTACCTCTTCGTCAGCTTTCGTCGGCAAAAAACCTGTTAAACCGGTAAGCTTATAATAAAAATCTATTTTATCTTTTTTTGTAAGTAATAAACCATCTACTGCGGGGGCCTTTGGTACAAAATCAATACATACCGAAAAAATAGGCAATGGATGCGTAATGCCTGACTGATATTGCTGTAACCAATGCCCATTATACGTCATTACTTCAGCGTAAAGGACAAGCGTTAGTTCGCTTACATCAGTGGCTGTTTGAGGAATAGAAACTGTGTTACAGCGTACAACTTGTTGTTCTCCAAGAGCAATTATGTCTAGCGTGAGCAAACTATGACGATCAAGAGTTAATATATTTCCCAGCTCAATTCTTTCATTCAACGTATCTTGATTTAATATCGGATTCGCAGCATCGCTTTGCGGTTGCAGCCACTGTTCAACATATTCTCGTTGGCAATTAACTAATGCAGCATTAACCATGATTTTACACGGTAACATTACTCCATGGTGGCTTAGTTGAGAGGCAAAGTTTCTGCATATACTCAAATGAGCTTCTTTAGAAAAACCATGCTGAAATGCCTCAGCAATAAAAATATCAAACGCTTTGTTACCTTTAAACAAAGCAGCATCAGCCTCGTAAATGCCATCGATATAGTCATTAAGTTGCAACTCATTAACTAACACCTTGAGAGATTTGATCGCTCCAGGTTGAATATCGACTAAAGAAATGCGTACTTTTTGTGGTGAAATAATTTTTTGCTGATCCATATACAGCAAAATAGGTAATAATAACGGGGCGAATGGCCCACAAGCTGGGTAGACAATATTTATTTGCGAATCCCGTTGTTGTAAATCATTAATAAGCTCAAAAATCCCTTTGTAGAAACGGGTGTTGCGATGTACATCTTTTATTGTTGTTGTGCAGTTTAAAACCGACATCACTAGGCCATGTTGATTAATATACTGTTTTGTCATTTCAACTTCATGCAATTGAGCTTGCCTAAGGACTTTCATTGCTTCTTCGTAAGCGTCAACAAAAAGTTTTTCAATTAACACAGCATCGTCTCTTTCAGTCAGTGCTTGATCTGCGATTGCTAAAAAAGACTGCTGTAGAGTCAACGCTGTAGCTGGTTGCTGTTTAAGCAAACTAATTTGATCGCGCAGTGCCTGATTAAGTAACCCAGTTACAACTGGCTCTTCACTAATACATGCGGCTGACTTAGACAATTGATGGTGTAGCACCACACACTCCTTATAATTTATAATATATATTTCTTAGCGTACAATGATGTAGCAATTAAACTGTGAAGCCATCCATTTTATCAATATTATTGATTGCACAACTTGATCATGTATGGCCTTAAAAGCTTTAACTAATTAAAGGTGTTCAACTTGAGCGTTGCTCAAAGCCAAAGCCATCGCATCAATAAAACTATTTTGCAAAAGTAGGTGTTGTTGCCTGATTGTTAATTTCGCTTTTAAAAGAAATTCAAACCGAGTACGAATCGAGTGCTTTAATAGCTTATTAATTTTGGGTAGTGCGTACTCTAAACATGCTATAAGCTGTGGACTATGTTTTTTCATACTTAAACACTCTTTTGAGCTTTTATTGCAATATAAAATTCTATCGCAAATTAATATTATGTTCAGATAACATAATAACCCAGAAAGTATAGAGTGCAACTTTTCTAGTTCTATTATTTTTAATAATCACTGACTTGCATAAAACACTAAAAACCAATCAACTTATTGTTAACAAACTATCTATAAGTGTGGCACAAGTTAAAGATAAAAAATATTACACTTTATTACACGGCATTGTTTATTACTCATAGCGAGTCTTTAGCTACTTACTTTAATGGAGCCATATTTATATATTGCACAATACGAGGTCTACTTCCCTTATTTGGACAACTACCGTGCGGTAATGTATGTCGCCAAACAATTAAGCTACCTGCTTTTGCCGCTAATGGAGTGCTGTTGCATTTATCGAAATTAAAAGAGTGTGGATTAGTATTTTTAGGTAAGTTAGCTAGCCAGTTATCTATTTTTTTATGAAAGCCAGGTACACAACTAAACGCACCTTGCTCAGCGGCAACGTCAGTAAGGTACAACAACCCTTGCGTTGCAAAGGTGAGTGCTTTATTAAAGTCTATATCCCAGTGAAGATTTGGCCCAGGAAACTGCCAACTTTCTGTCTGCGGTGGATTAAAACTAAGTCTGTCAGTGCTTACTATTAAGTTTTTTCTCCCCAAAGTTGCTCAAAAACATCTCGAACTTGAGGAAGAGAACGTATAACTTGCATGGTTATATCATTAAATATTTGTACCATAACCCCCTGTTTAAGCGCATGACAGCTATACCATGAAGCGGGGTTGTTTTTATCCATTTTCAAACGTTCATAAAGCATATTACAAACGTCTTCACATAATTTTTTTGACACCAACGCTGGAATAATAACATAACCATTATCATCCCAGCTTTGCCAATGCACTGGCGTTAAAATATAGTGACGAGGCGTCTCTACTAATACTGTTTCATTTTTTATGTCTGTTTTCTCAAAAAATGAAACAATGTTTTTATTAAGCTGATTTATTTTTGCGTTTGAAATAGCTCTACCATGCGTTTTTTTACCCAACTTTCAAATTCGAAAAAACTATCACTCGCAAAAATAGACTCTATAGTCGGTGTGAGCCCTAAGCCTAAAGTGTCCATAATCATGACATCAAGCGACCATTCATCTTCTATTATTTTTTTATCCGCACAGCCTTGTTTTTGTAACTGTACTTTGTGCCACATTCGCTTTAATTGAAATAGACCTAAGCGCCCAGTTTCTTTATAACAAGGAAGTGTATTCTGCGTTATTGTGTGCGGAGGTGGTACTTTTACTATCAACTCATTTTGCATAATAACTCCTTTTTCTTGCCTGATTTTAGACTTGAATCTGCCACGCGTAAAACTCCTTAAATTGATTTATTAACACAAGCTAAACTTTATTAGAATAGAGTGCTATATTATTGCAAGCAACAATTGTTGTAGATAAATACAGGGAGCGATATGACTATTGAGTTACTGAACAGATACCGTAATGCGGTTACACATTTGCTAAATGAGCCAGCTGATGCGGGGTTGATGAAGCCTTTTATCAACGATTTAAAAAATTACTTAGGGAATATTACGTCTATTTCAACTGACTTAGATATGAATGACTGGAATGATGAAAATACATCCCAAGGCGTTGCAATTTCTCCTGTACAAGCAGCTAAATGCACTGAAGAGACTCTTCGCACACAAATATTTATGCAAGGTATTAAGCTCGCCATTGAAGAACGTTTAAAGGCAAAGACTGATGATATTCATATTCTTTATGCTGGTACGGGGCCTTATGGCACGTTACTTATTCCTTACTTAAGTCTTGCCACAAACTCACGTATAAAAGTCACACTCATTGACATTCACCCAGAAAACATCAGTGCAATTAAAAAGCTAGTAAAGCACTTTTCAATCACCCAAAACATTGTTGCAATTACGTGTGATGACGCAACTTGTTGGCAAGCGCCCCCTCTCAGCAATTTGACATCATTATTTCAGAAACTATGACAGCGCTATTAAAGCGAGAACCTCAAGTGTTCATTTTCTCTCATTTATGCCAATACTTGCATAATTCTGGCACCTTAATCCCACAAAATATTTCTTTAAAGGCATGGCTAACACCTTTTAAATCTTTAATGTCTATAGAAGGGAGTATTACCACTAACATACTCCTAAAAGAGTTTTATTGCTTAAACATCGACGAAGCAAGGCGTTTAAATGCAGGGGATACATCCACCTTTAAAGGCAGTATGCTGATCCCAAATGGCGTTGATACTAATTACAGACTCAAGCTAACAACCGACATTCAAGTATACAAACACCATAAACTAACGGAAAATCAATGTAGTTTAAATATACCGCTTACTTTTTTACCTCATGATGCGCAGCTTCGTGGTGGTGAAGCTATTCATTATGAATACATAACACCTAACAATGCAGACTTTATATTTACATTCCCAATAAAAAACACGATTAAAACGATGAATGAATTGGCAAGATTTACAGATCTCAATAACTTGGGATTGCCTGCTGTAAAGCGTATGTTTGAGCATGCACAAGCAGCTAAATCCGGTCACCCTTTTAGTATTGCCGACGATGAATGGGCATTATGGACAGAGCTACTAGATTCATTAACGCTGCCATACCATGAAACAACTGCAGCACTTTATCAAAGCCAAAGTATTGAAGAATTTGAACATTGGCTAGTCACTAACAGTAATCTCAAATCATTATGACTATTAGCACTGAACACAATACCGATAAGCAGTTAACTGAGGTTGAAAATATTTTAGCCTTTCTTACTGATATAGGTATAAACCACCGGTATGAAACGTTACACGAAAAGACTTTTTACCCGGCCTTAAAATAGAACAAGGCACTTTATTACTTGATTTAGAAAAACTGTTATACCCAGGTGATATTCTTCATGAAGCAGGTCATATTGCAGTTACTTCAGAAGCGACAAGAACTTGTTTAACAGGGGATATGAAAAACCATGATCATCAAGCGGCCGAAGAAATGACTGCAATAGCTTGGTCGTGGGCAGCAGCTTGCTATTTAAATATCGCCCCGGATATTTTATTTCATGAACAGGGTTATAAAGGGGCATCTGATAACTTAATCGAGGCCTTTACCAACAGCACTGGTTTTGGTTACCCTCTTTTATATTCATGGTTTATGTGTGAACAGCCCAATCACCCAAACGGTTATCCAAACATGTTAAGGTGGCTAAGAAATGACGCTTATACACAAGCTCAGCTAAAATAGTCGCAGTAGATTTTATAAGGAATATGAGTGCTTAATAACAGCCTTACGCCAAAGCAGCTAACTATGTTGTGCAACGATTTAGCACAACTTAGATTAATTGCCGATTTAACACTTGCGCCTAAAATGCCTTATTTTGCCAATAAACCCTACCCAATAGGGCGTTGTAGAGAAATTCGCGATGAAGTGTTTTCATTATTGCAAACACAACTACCACAAACAGATAAACCGGGTCTGTGCTTATTAAAAAAGCGTATTAACCAAGGTACCGATTTAAAAAAAGCATGGGGGTCATTACGAGATGAATACTTTCAAAACGCACTCATATTCGGGCCATGGTATATCGATGTTGCCAATGACACCGTTAATGCAAATAAGCCAAGAGTCGAAATTTTACCTTTGGCAACATCCAAATTTACAACAATTGAAAGTTTTACTCAGTTTATAAAAATAGCCCGTCCATACTGGCAAGTCGAAATATACAAAAATGATGTGTGCCCAGCTCTAGCACCTTATATGCCATTGCTTTGCGTAGGTAATAATGGATCTAGTTGGTTGGCGGCTGCTAACGATGACATGCTGAATGTTGCAATTAATAGTAATTTTGAAGAATCGAAACTCATTTTAAATTCTTTACCAAGCGCCCCCGATTCAATTACAAAGCGTTGGAAAGAAGTTCTATTACAATTCACTCATGAATATTACTTAACAGCCAAAGGGGATCCCACAGAGTTTTGCCTTCTTTATAGTAAAAATACAACTAAACCAGATCTCGCTCAACGTGATGCCGCTGTCATTGCCTATTCGTCTTTACCAAAGTCAGTTTAGCCTATTAACTGGTTTACTTTAGGTAAGCAAGCCTTGTTGGTAACAAGGTAAAAATTCATTATTTAGTTGCTCTTTGTCAGAAGTTTTTAACGCCGTTAACGCCAGATTTAATACCACACATTGATTAAGTATTATTGCGGGTTGGTATAATATCTCATAGGCTGATTTTTGTATTTAGAAGGTTTATCTCTGTATCAATATAAATAACTTCCAATACTTCAGTGTATTAATGCTAAAAAAAATGAAGACAATCGATATTTCGTATCACAAAACTAATAAAATAATGCTATGGTATGTGTACCGAGTATGACTTCAAGGAATGGATCATGGACCAAATAAGAGTGCATGAGTATTTAATTAAAAAGCCACTTGTTCAAGTTACAAAACCGTTTGCTCAAGAGGTTGATGTTTATAAAGTGAATCATAAAATGTTTGCTACTCTTGCCGTTGGCAATGATGGTGAAACAAATGACGATGGAGAAATTATTTGGTGGCTTAATTTAAAGTGCGATCCCGATGAAGCACTTTCGTTACGCGACATTTTCCCTGCAGTGATCCCAGGCTATCATATGAATAAACGGTTATGGAATACTGTTATTTTAGATGGTTCGATTCCACAAGGCGAAATAGAACGAATGATCGATAATTCATTTAATTTAGTCGTGGAAAACATGCCAGAAAAAGATCGCAAAACAATAGAGCAGCATTTGTAAACGTCTACTTCTATTAGGGGCTAGCTTTCTAGCCCAATAAACCCACCTAACGTTGTTAACCTTTCAAGATTAGAATCTTCCAGTCTTGGGCTGTTTAATAGCAGGGCGGGATCACACTTTGTAAATAAACAAATTTTATGATCTAATACCATAAATTTCATCACCTTAAACTTATTATGTCACTCTTCTCACATTTAGAACTCGTCAAAGATAATCGTTCACATATAAATCAGCACCATAACTTAGTTGATGTGCTTTTTCTTATTATTACTGCCGTTACATCAGGGTGTGAAAACTGGCAAGATATTGAAATATATGGCGAAAGTAAGCTTAATTGGTTAAGAGGATTTCGTTCTTTCAAAAATGGCATACCCACTCGACATAGTATTGCTCGGATTTTTAGAACCGTTGATACTGACTCATTACTACTCGCGATGTATAGCTGGGTCAATCAAAACCGCGTTAAGTCAGCGCATCCTGTCATTGCCTTCGATGGCAAAACTATTCGCGGAGCAAGTAAACACATTGCTGATAAATTACATCTCGTCTCAGCATTTGATTGTGAAGCAGGTCTCACATTATTCCACCAAACAGTTGGCAGTAAGACGAATGAAATACCGGCAGTTCGGGATTTATTGAAAATACTCGATATCAATAACACCGTCATTACACTTGATGCTTTGCACTGCCAAAAAGAAACGCTAAAACAGCTAATTAGCAGACATGCAGATTATCTAGTGCAAGCAAAGGGTAATCAAAAGAAACTTTATAGCGCGATTCAAGATGCATTTACACACCAGTATGAATCTGAAAACTCAGAGATACTTAGTCATGTAACACAAGATGAAGGGCATGGGCGAAAAGAAGTACACACGATAGATTGTCTTGATGCGCGTTTATTACCGAGTGAAATTAAAGAGAGCTGGCCATCAGTTAGGACAATCGTTGCGGTGCAACGAGAGCGAACGAAGGGTAATAGAACGAGTATTGACACACATTACTACCTAACATCGTTGACAGACAATATATTGATAAATAAAGCAATAAGACAACATTGGCTGATAGAAAATCAGCAACACTGGATACTAGATGTCGTATTTAAAGAAGATGCCTGTCAAATACATGAGCCATTAAGTGCGCAACATATGGCACTATTTAGACGCGTCGTTAGGAACATGATAAAGCAGCATACGAAAAGCAAGGGGTCAATAAGAAGTAAGTGTGTAAGAGCTTGTTATGATGATGCTTTTAGAGAAGAACTTCTTTTTGGTTAACAATTTTAACAAAGTATGCTCGCGCCCTGTGTTTAATAGCCTTGATAAATTTATAACTTAGAATGTTTAACGCTGTTAGCGCCAGATTTAATCCCTCAAATTGATTATGTATTATTGCGCATTGGTATTAGACTTTGAGTGTGTAAATTAAATCATCATAACGCGTACCAGCAATAATATGTGATTGAGGTATAGCATCTGTCTGTGTTAATCCGCATTTGCTCAATACATTTTCTGAGCTTGTATTACCCCGTGTCACCACAGCTTTAAACTGTTTGATACCACATTCTTGCCACGCCCATTCGATTACGGTTCTTAACGACTCAGTTGCGTACCCTTTAGAGAAGTGTTTTGTTAAAAATAAATACCCTAGTTCAGCAGTTATTCCATCATAAGTAAAACCAGTAACACCTATAACCTCCTGTGTTTCATTGTTTATAACAGCAAAGCATAATGGATGGCGAGAGTCTGGATCCCAAATAGGTAAGCGCTGCTCAAACCGCTGTCTCACAAATACTTCTTTTGGCATGTCAAAGCAATATTCAAGCACGTCGGGTTCACGATGGAGCTGCAAAAAAACAGACCAATCAGCATCACTCAATTGCCGCATTTTTAATCGTTCTGTAAATAACTGCATAGGCCCTCCACAAATGATTATTAATAAAAAGCACGAAAAACAATCGCAATAACTTATAAATTCTTAAGTAAAAAGCCGCTCACTTATAAAGTGAGCGGCTATAAATTATATAAAAACTAAGTAGAACCAATTAGCCTTTATATTTGCTCATTACTAAAGTCGCGTTTGTGCCACCAAAGCCAAAGCTATTTGACATAACCGTATTGAGTTCAACATCACGACGTTCAGTAATAATATCTAAACCAGCCGCTTGCTCATCTAGGTCATCAATATTAATTGAAGGCGCTACAAAGCTGTGCTCTAGCATTAATAATGAAAAGATTGCTTCGTGAACACCCGCAGCACCTAGAGCATGGCCTGTCATAGCTTTAGTTGCACTGATCATTGGTGACTTACCGCCAAACACTTCTTGAATTGCACCAAGCTCTTTAACGTCGCCTACAGGTGTAGATGTACCGTGAGTATTTAAGTAATCAATACTGTCTACATCTTGCATAGCTTGGCGCATACAACGTGCCGCACCTTCGCCAGATGGCGCAACCATGTCGTAGCCATCTGATGTTGCACCGTAGCCAACAATTTCAGCGTAAATGTGTGCGCCACGCGCAAGGGCATGTTCAAGTTCTTCAACTACAACAATACCGCCACCGCCAGAAATAACAAAACCATCACGGTTTGCATCATATGTACGAGATGCTTTTTCGGGTGTTTCGTTGTATTTAGTAGAAAGTGCGCCCATAGCGTCAAATTCCATTGCTAATGTCCAGTGTAATTCTTCACCGCCACCAGCAAATACAACGTCTTGTTTACCAAGTTGAATTTGTTCTACCGCGTTGCCAATACAGTGCGCAGATGTTGCACATGCTGAGCTAATTGAATAGTTAACACCTTTAATTTTAAAAGGGGTTGCTAAACAAGCAGAAGTTGTACTTGCCATAGTACGTGGCACCATATAAGGCCCCACACGTTTTACGCCTTTTTCACGTAAAATATCAGCGGCTTCTACTTGCCATTTAGACGAACCGCCACCAGAGCCAACAATAATACCCGTGCGCTCATTAGATACTTGTTCGTCAGACAAACCTGAGTCTTCGATTGCTTGTGTCATCGAAATATAAGAATAAGCAGCAGCATCACCCATAAAGCGCATTGCTTTGCGATCAACATGGGCTTTAACATCAATATCAATTTTACCCGATACGTTACTACGTAACTTATAATCAGCAAATTCTTGGTTAAAAGCGATACCGCTCTTACCTGTTTTTAGCGATTCTAATACTTCTTCTTTGTTGTTACCGATACTTGATACAACACCGATACCTGTAATTACAGCTCTTCTCATGGGTAATTCCCTTAGCTTAATACTCAATTGTGTTCTATTTTACGCGAATTTAATCACCTAAGTGGTCAGCTTTCTAGCGTACACTTGTACTCTGAACCGCTAGCTTATAAATAACGCCAGACTATTACAAAGAAAACACGTAAAATAATTAAAAATATTATTTGTAAACCTTATAAGTCATGATCAAAAACGCGCAAATACACTTTAATCACTCAGGTACTCCTGTTGCCAGCGACTTCGATGATATTTATTTTTCTGATGATAATGGCTTGGCCGAATCCCATTATGTGTTTTATGATCAAAACAATATAGATACTCGATTACAAAATCATGACCAACCACATTTTGTTATAGCCGAAACCGCTTTTGGTACCGGCCTTAACTTTTTAAATGCATGGCAGTGCTTTAATGACCACATTGCACGCCAACAAGTTCAAAATCAATTAGATATAGGTGTTAAACGGCTGCATTTTATTTCCTTTGAAAAGCACCCATTAAAATTAGCTAACTTAAGCCAACTTTTACAAGCATGGCCTTCTTTTCAGCCATTAAGTGAAGAGTTACTTGCCCAGTACCCTATAAATTTAGAAGGATGTCATCGACTCGAATTTAATAATGGCCGTGTTATCCTCGATTTGTACTTAGGTGATGCACTTGAATCAATACAAGCAATGAGCTACCCACAATCTGGAATCGTTGATGCTTGGTATTTAAATGGGCTTGAGCCAAGTAAAAATCCTGATATGTGGCAACAAAGTTTATTTAACTCCATGGCTGATATAACAAGAGCTAATGCAACCTTATCGACTTTTACTTCCGCTGACTTTGTTCAACGAGGATTAATAGAGGCTGGCTTTAGTGCTGAAAAAACAAAAGGCTTTAGCAAAAAACAAAACATACTGTTCGCAAAGCTCAAACAAGCTAATAGTTCACAATCGGCTCCATCTTATTTTAACCAAGATAAAAGCACACTTAAAAATGTGGCTGTAATTGGCGGTGGTATTGCCAGTAGTTGTGTTTTATACAGCTTAGCTAAGCGTGGTATTGCAAGCCAATTATTCTGCCAAGATGAAAAGCCCGCAATGGGCGCTTCGCATAATGTACAAGGTGCTATTTACCCTCACCTACAAGCTAAAAATTCACCGCACAGTGAATTATTCGCACATAGCTTTTTATACGCAAAACGTTTGTATAACCAGTTACTCGGTAGCGGCTTTAGCTTTGATTACGATTGGTGCGGCGTATTACAACACGCAGTAAAAAAGCCTCTCGCCGATAAACACGGAAACTTAGCGCAAAAACAGCTGTGGCCAACCCAGCTAATGCGTAATGTAACAGCCGAGGAAGGTGATGAAATAGTGGGTGTAAAAACAGGTTATTCGGGCGTGTTTTTTGAACAAGGCGGCTGGGTTAACCCTCCGCAATTAGTAAACGCCATGTTAAGCGCTGCAAATAGCATAAACCCATTTAAAAGCGTATTTAACTGCAATATAAAACAGCTTAAAAAAACTGACAGCGGTTGGTTTTTATTAACGAATGATGAGCAGTTAGGTCCTTTTAGTGATGTAATTATTTGTGCAGGCGAGCACAGTGATTCATTTGAGCAAACAAAAGCGTTGCCTATTGTAGGCGTAAGAGGTCAAGTTTCGCATGTTCAGGCAAGTAAGCAATCAAACAAACTAAAAACAGTACTATGTCATAAAGGCTATTTTACTCCTGCTTATTTAGATCATCACTGTATGGGTGCCACATTTGAAAAAAACACTAAAAGTCGTCAAGTAACAGATCAAGACAATCAATTAAACCGCGAACAACTGCTTAACTTTTATAAACAAAGTGAATTTGCAACAACGCTTGGCAACATAACTTCTGCAAAAGCGGCTGTGCGCTGCACATTTATCGACCACCTGCCAATGGCAGGACAATGGTGTGAACAAAGTGATTACATTACAGCCTTTGCTAACTTGCGCCTAGGTAAGCGCTATCAGTACCAGCAACTAACTAAATCACAGCAAGGTCTGCATATTTTTACCGGTTTTGGCGCACGTGCTTTGTGTAGTGCCCCACTCAGTGCAGAGCACCTTATTAGCTGTTTAAACAATGAACCTCGCCCGTTAAGCGAACGTGTTAGCCAAGCGATTCATCCTGCCCGGTTTATCGTCAGAGATTTAATTCGTAATAAAATTTAAGCAACAGCGGTGCTTTTTGGTAAGCTAAAAAACACCGCTTAAAAAGTTATAATTAAAAGCCTTCCCAACAAAAACGCTACACAACCTAAAAATATAACTGCCAAAAAGTATTGTTAACTTACACCATCGCGATAATATGTAAAAAGCATAACAACCAATCAAAAAACTCTAAAAAACACGATAAAAACAGCTAATTTTAATACTCAGTTAAGTATCGTATTTTAATTAAAGTATTTTTTGAAATTAGCTCATTTAAACTCAAATTTACCCTTTAAAAATTAACGCCTACCCCAAGGTCTGTTTACACAGCACATTACTTTTCAATTTATTTATACCAACAGCATTAAATTAGTGATTTATTATAACGATGAAAAATAGCTTAATAACAAAGTAAAAATTATGACATAGAGTGATCTGTATAAATAATTTTAACAACGTTAGTAAGTTACTATCTTCGCCAGAATATTCACTTTTTAATAAAATTGGTACTAGTTAAGAAGGAATTAATTATGAGCAAGACCTTAATTATTGGCGCAAGCGGTAAAATTGGTAAAATGACCACTGAGTTATTATTAAAAAATGAACAAAATGTGGTTGCCCTAGTGCGTGATAAAAACAAGCTAAGTGATTTAAAAAGCCCTTTTTTAAGTATTGTAGAGCAAGATCTCGAAGGCGACTTTAGCAACGCGCTAAAAGGCTGCGATCAAGTTATATTTGCTGCAGGTTCGGGCGGTAGTACTGGCGACGACAAAACCGTTTTAATTGATTTATGGGCAGCAACTAAAGCTGCAAACTACGCCCGTGAACATTCAACAAAACACTTCATCATGGTTAGCTCTATTGGTGCAGACGATCCCGACTCAATAGATGGCGACTTAAAACCATACCTTGTAGCTAAGCATATGGCTGATGAGCATTTAATTAACAGTGGCTTAAATTACACAATTATTCGCCCTGCTACATTAACCGACGAAAAAGCATCGTTAGCAGTAACAACCGAACGCCCTAAAGATAGTGACAAAGCTAAAATTAGCCGAGAAAATGTTGCTAATGCATTACTTCATATTTCAACTAACAGCCCAAATAGCAACCGTATTTTTGAACTGTTCGATGGTGACAAACCTATCAAATCCGCTGTTAAATAAACGCCAACAAAACCACAAAATTAGTACAATGTAATACCAATCCCTTAACCAGAACTCTGGTTAAGGGATTGGTATTACATATTGAACCATAATAATATTTAAATTTATTTATCTCTAGCCAGAGCTTTCAGTGAGAACAAAGTAAATTCAACGCAGTTAGCGCTTAAAATAACTACTTGAGATAGATTTATTGCCCAGAGTTCAAGTTAATTAAATATTACCTCAAGGCCCTGCCAAGCTAGCTGTAATGCCAGTAATGTTAATATGCATTTAAAAATACACTTAAATTTTTCTGTCGGTATACGATGCAGTAATCGAACACCCAACCATGTACCTAATGCACCACTTAAAATCATTGCTCCAACCAAAGGCAACCATTGCCAAAAGCTAAAACCAACCGCTGCATATACACCCGCTTTAAATAAATGTTGAACCGACATAATGCCAGAAAACGTCGCCGTAAATCGCAGCTTGCTGTAATTGCTCATGTGCAAGCAACTTCCAACGAGTGGCCCACTTGCCCCAACAAACATAGAAATAAACGTGGTAACAAAGCCGGAAAAAAACGCCACACGACCGAACTGCTTTGTAACGCAGTGGGGATTTTTCCCCACAATAAATAAATTACAAAAAGCCCCGCTATTAATTTCATAGCATCAAGTTGAATATCGACAATAACAAAACTCGATAATATAGCCCCTGCACTCCCTCCAAGCGTAAAATAAATAAACATTTTTTTGTCTATATGCTTAAAAGTGAGTAATAACCGATTTGTGTTCGAACCTAATTGCACAAGCCCATGTACAGGCACAACCAACGTCATTGGCATAAATGATGCCATTACAACAAGCAACATCAACCCGCCGCCGGCACCAAATGCAGCTGAAAAAAATGAAGTGAAGCCCGCTAACACAATAAAAACGCTCGCCAACAGAGGCGAAATAAGATCAGTGGTAAATAAATCCATCTGTAAACCATGCTTTTAATAGAGCCATAATAATGGCGATTAAATATACCAAGGTCTACTGCTATTTTTCATCAACCTGAATAGCCATTTTACCTGCGTGTAATGTTACTTAATTTTTGCGCTTTATTTGCACATTTAACAAATACCCTATACCCCACTTCATTATTTGGATTAATCACGTGATAAAACTAAAATCAGAGTTTTTAAAGCTTGTTTTCATGAGTGTAACAGCCATTGGGTTATCAGCATGTGGTAGCAATAACGACAAAGACACAACTGAAACAGAAGCGATTATTATTGATAATACTTCACCCAATACAACAACGACTACAGTAATAGAAGTAGACCCTTTTAATTTCGAAGGTGGTGCATTGGTATCAGCTATAACAACTCAATTGTGTACATTAAGTAATGGCGATGAAACGTCATGCTATAAAATTGAGATTGCAGGTGCACCTGCAAATCATGAAATAGGTATTTTTTGCCCAAACACGATTACCTCAAATGCTGATGAAGCGGGTATTTGGTTTGATGGTAATGGCAAGGTATATGACATTACCGGTGATTTTATTTTAAATTTACCCGCATTATATAATGATAGCCACTGGAAACTTTATGACGAAAGCACAGGACAAGTAAATATCACAAATACGTATGCATCATGCGATGGTGCAGCAAGGCCCAATGTAGAAGAACAATACCAAAACCACTGCGTAGAATGTTCAATAGAGTATGTAAATGGTGGTATCTCGCAATCATTTCTAATACCTATAACCCCCGTAACCGCAAACCAAGCAAATAGTGTTGGTAGATCAAATATAGGCATCGCGCTTAATGGAGTTGTGTTAGCTGCTCCAGCCCCTGTAGATGCAATTTTGAGTGCCTATACCATAGCCGCATTTGATGATTGTGCAGGCCACATAAACCTTAATGAAGGCTACCACTATCATGGCGAAGCAGGTTGTAGCCAAACGCAAGCTCAATCAGACGGACATGCTGCAATGGTAGGTTATGCATTTGATGGTTTTGGGATCTTTGCCATGCTAGGGAGCAATAATACAGAACCAACTGATTTAGATGAATGCAGAGGACATTACGACGACACACGCGGCTATCATTACCATGCAGCAAGCGTCTCAGAAAATATGTTTATTGGTTGTTACAAAGGCGAAACCGCACAATAAAAAGGACAACAACATGAAAATGTTAACTATATCAAAAATGGTTATTGTGATTTTTACATTAGGCAACTCATTTTATGCGCTTAGCCACGCAGGCCATGGTAATACCGCACCTTGGCATGCATGTGAAAACAAAAAACTTAACCAAACGTGCACTTATACAACACATAATCAAAAAGCAACCGGTACTTGCCAAGCAATGAATAATGTACTTATGTGTGTACGTACTCAACCTCTCGAAAACATAATAGAAAAAGCCACTAAAAGGACGAAAAATGAAGTGACTCCTCAAAGCTCTACTTATAAGTTAAGTAAACAGGCTACACATTAATATTTTAGCCACTATGACTTTCGAGTTACCCTGAGTTGAATGCAGCCTTGATTATTATGGTACAAGGACCACACATCATTTGGGAAAGCATAAAAATAGCCCGAGGAGCTAATCTGTAACGTCTTCGAGTTTTTTTGATAATGCGAGAGAGCTTCATACTGATGAGGGTGCGGACTACCATCGTTTGTAACCGCCTGCGCTTTACCAGAATCGTTTGCGATACACCCAACAGCAATAAACCATCGCATATGCTCTACCCGTTTAGTTCCCCAAAAATCGGTAGAGCGATTCTGCGTTGCTTGTTTAAATTTTCGTTCAGTCATTCCCAACATAGACGATGCAAATCGAATAATGTCGCCCGCCGTTAATTTTCCATCCTCTGTACCAAGCCAATCACATTCATCTTTACTATCTTGCCACTCGCCTTCAGAGTCAAAAATATACCGCTCACCCTTATTCATGTAAATATACGTTGGAGTCCAATGTTGCTTAGCAAATACATTAACAACCGTCGATTCCCCAACCTCTAATTTTATTGTTGGCCAATATTCAGGATGTTCAATAGGCGATATTTCTTGACGCTTAAATACACTCTCGTGGAAGTTTTCATTATTTGCTGTAATCACACAATCCACATTGCGCGGACGAGATCTAAACTTAGCAAATATTCCTTTAAATGAATTATGAAGTACGCCACAAGGATTTGGATTAAGCTGATTTAAAATGTTATCCCGAAAAAATAAACCGCTCTCCTGCGCTTCCTTTATCATCCACTCAAGTGCAATATCTGATAAATCTGTATCATAATACCCGCCACCTACATCGGAATGTACGCCCGGAAACCACATTTCTTTAACGTCTCGATCAACTAAATTTTCACTCCAGCGAGTAACACAAAAACTACTTCGCTTCTCATCCATTGCCATTGCGTGCCTAGCAATACTTATATGTTTTCCCAAACTAGTATCGTGAAAACGCCATGACGCAGGGTTATCCAACAAGTTAAATAGCTCCATGTCATTTGGTATACCCAACGCCCCCACCGTTTCCCATACGCCTATAAAATGAATCGGTAAGCTTTTTTTATTGTTAATATATAAACTCTTAGGGATCCTCTCTAGTTTTGACTTATAGTTTTCAAAATGTCCATGAGTCTTTTCCCACCGCGCTTTGTTATTTTCAAGCTTATTAAAATCAAGTAGCCCAAGCCCTAACAACCCACCTAAACTCCTCGCCGTAAATGCTCCTCGGCTAAACCCAAAAATAAATACTTTGTCGCCTTCGTTGTAGTTACTCGCTAACCAATGATAAGCACTACAAATATGCCTTTTTATACTTTTACCTAAAGCTCCATCAATTATAGAATCTTTTAGCCCCGTTTCTTCGCCCCCAAGACCTGGGTGGTAGTACAACTTTTGAGTGACCTCTGAATTATCTTTTTTCGCTAGCGCGTGGTAGAGCTTGACGACATTGGTTGGTGCGGGAGCACCATTGTCTTCTTGTTGAGGATTATTCCATGTGCCGTCACAGCAAATTACTAAGTTAGCCATAATTAACTTCCTTGCATCAATTAATGTTTATTATATCAATTCGCTTAATTAAGAGATTATTTTGAGCTAAGAAAATCGTATCGATAATAAGGCAAAAATTTCGTTATTTAGTTGTTATCACTCATTGCTCTGCATCCAGCATCGAGATGTAGTCGTATATCAGAAATTTTTACGCAGTTAACGCCAGATTTAATCCCTCAAATTGATTAAGTATTATTGCGGATTGGTATTACTTATTGTTACTTGAGTTCAAGTATTAAGTGACAAACGTTAATTAGTCAAAAATAAAATCCTAAAAACGAAGATCTGTAGTTCAAAAACCTTTATTGGTGGAGCTGGGGGAGTCGTAATAGGAGCCATAACGCACTGTTTTAACTGATCTTTAATGTCGAGAATTGCAACCATAGGCACTAACCGTGGTACTAAAAGCTAATATCACATTCGAATCTCTACGCTAAATTCGTTTAATAAAACTTTTATAACTTTTTGTCCTACATTTTTTCCCATAGATTATCAGCATCTATATTTGGGTCTTTTTCAGCTGTATTTTTTAGTTTCTTCTGGCCATTCTATATTAATATCTCTTATTAAACCTTCCAGTGTAGTGTATGCAATAACGTTACCTTCATATTCAGTTAGCCATTTATTGCCATCCCACTCTATAAAATCGAATGTCCCAGCCCCTTCACCATATTTTACAGCCACAAAATAAAGACCTATCTCTGAAAGTTCATCAGTAAACCAATTGATGCTTTTCATTAATACTCTAGATTTAAATTGTCCTCTGAACACTTCGGCTCTTTTAGCTAAGTATTCAAATATGAAAAACTAACTAGCTCATACTTAGAATATAAAACTACTGCCAATCATAATTATTATGCTCAAAATCGAGCTCAAACAATTAAGTGAAATACTAAGCTAATTAATTTCATTAAACTCAATACCATTTAAACTTTTCACTTCAACTAATTGCTTAAATTCTTCACCACAAAATAGCCCTATCCCATCTAACAACTTAGATTTAAATAGCAACTTACTATCTATATCTGAATCAATAAATGCAAAGCTTTTAAAGCCACTTCTCAACCCTTTAGTGTAGTCCTCAATACATTTATCAAGATCTTCTTGCCCAAAAACACGCAAGTTAAAAAGTACCATTTCTGAGCCGTTCACGTCTATTTTAAGGAACTCGCCATACTCATTTAAAAAGTGATATAGGTAATCATAAGCTCCCTTAGATAATAGTAAAAAACCACCTTGGATATAAACATCAACTTTATCATAATCAATAGATAACGGCTTAATAGGCATAACATCTGGCCATATATTAAGAATAGAATCATTATTGGCATGTAAATCAAAAATTTTTACCATAAACTCTGCCTCAGCAGTGTCCGTATTGCCTTTTAGTGATTGATACATTGAATAAGGGTCAAAATCTAATATATCCCCTTGGTCATTCTTACAGTTAATTCTATATACTTTCATGACTATTAAAATCTCATGATCTTACTCTGCATGCATTGTTGTTTGAATAAGTGCATTTTTTTACACTTAAAGCGTCCCAATCCCCGCAGCAAAATGCTTCTCGCTCATTTCCAAGCATTGTTAGAGAAGAGTTTTTAACTTTGCCACAAATAGCTTTATTGCTACTAAATAACGATGGCATATGACTCTATGCAGACATATCTGTATAGAGTCATAATACCAAGTTATCACTCGATTATGGCTACTGTTGCCAATTTAGATCATTGGTAACATATTTAGAAAGAGCGAGTAAGCCACAAAATATGCTGAGCTTACCCTATCATTTTTAGCCAAGTTCTTCGAAAGGAGGTTTGAGCAGATCTTTTAGTGGAATTGGAACTCCATTTTCTTCTGCTTTTTTATACAATTTTATTAATTTCACTAACTCCAACTCATACATGTACGAACTTTCTTCGTAGTCATCTTTATCTACGGTCTCAGACTGAGATAAAAAATCATTATGCTTAATTGCAGCCTGTAAAGCTTGGATGCAGACTGATAGAGTTCTTGCCTCAATGCTAGGCATGTTTTGCTCCTTTTATTTTAATTCCAGCGTTATATGCCAGCTTATCAAGAGCTTCGATGAATCTATCTAACGGCATTTCAAAGTTCGGAGATATTGAGTAATGCCAACACTTTTTCCTTGCCATATAATGATCTTTGGTAATTATTAATTCTGAGGGGATATGGGTTCCTTTAGGGATTACAAAGTACTCCCAGTTTTTGTAGCCAAAAATACCTTCTTTGTCTACCAGAGATGTGCCTACCCCTTCCTCTGAAAGTACTACTTCCTTCGATCCCTCTTTAATAATAGTAACATCAGGTGCTCTAATATCGCCATTAGGCAGCTGCTTACTGTAAAAATCGGGGTATAAAGGATTAAGCTTATTGTCGACCTCAGAGTTATGAAGCCCTCGCCAAAGCGTCAGCTTTTTTCTGCGCGGTAAATTTTTTCAATATCGCCCCGACTGATTATAACTTGTTCCAATGTAATCATAATTAATTCCCTTATTCTAAATAGTCATGTTTGATCTAGCTGCACAGCATTTATACAATACGGAGTTTGTGTTGTATAGTTTATTTCTAGACTAAAGCCCACTATTGGTTTATCCAGTTAAGCACTTTGATAATGAAGTGTTCTAAAATATTTTTAGTATTAAACCTTTCTTTAAATAATTCAGCTTTCTTAGCTAAATACAGAAATCACTTTCTACTATTTAACCCGCTCAACATATCAAATATCACTCGCGCGAATTGCTGGTTTCTTGCGGGATCTGACAGTAGCTGCATCATTTGTTCTTGGTGTGCATCACTGCTTCCTAAGATGGCGTCATCCATCGCTTGAGGGAAATCACCTAGCATTGCTTGCTCTGGGCTATTGTTTGCAATCTGGCTCATTACAGAGGCGTTTTCGGTTAGTTTATCGCGTACTGTATAGGCATAGTTAAGCATGTCTTTATTAGTTAGGTTATCAGTAATAAAAACCTCATTAAGCTTGTCGATTATCTGAGATAAGAACGCTTCTTTTTTATCTTTCGCTTTAGCACTACCCACATCATTACTTGGCTCAAGCTTGTAATCAGGCGCGTCTTCTTTTAGCTGTATATCTTGCTGACGTATTTTTGATAGGCGGTAATGGCTCATTACTACGTTGTCTAAATCAAGCTCATCTTCAGTCACTACTTTTTCACGTAACAGTGGGCGTAAGTGGCGGGCGAACAAGCTTAGTTTTTCAAGCTCTTTGTCGTCGTATTCCACCAGCTGCGACATAAACTCGTAAAAGCGGGTAAAGCTGCCTAAATCCTTTTTGAATATCTCTAGGCGGTCTTTTTCTTGTTTGCACTCTTTAAAGCTTGTTTCTGCGTTAGCTATTAATACAGCGTCTTCAGTCTTTTTGGTGCGTTCAAACATTTCTCTCGCTTTTATATACGCCTCAATTGCCGATGCGTAACGCTTTTGCCAACGCTCTTTAGCGGGGTGAATAATATTGCTAATCGCCGCGTTTGACTTGTTCTTGGTAAAGAAGGCTGCACAAAACTGCTCAACCTCAGACCACAAAAATATACCGCTGGCACGCAGCTTTTCAAACAAATCAAAAACAATCTGAGGGTCAGTAACATCGGCAAGCTCTGCTGTTTGGTAGTAAGGCTGGAATGCTTCTAGTATGTCTTCTGGGGCATTAAAAAAGTCCAATACAAACGTGCCTGTTTCAGCTTTACTTGGGTAAGTACGATTCAATCGTGACAGGGTTTGTACACACTCAACGCCGCCTAGCTTTTTATCTACATACATAGCGCATAGTTTTGGTTGGTCGAACCCTGTTTGAAACTTATTAGCCACCAGCATTACTTGGTAATCATCACTATCAAAGGCTTTGCGCATATCGCGGCCTTTGAGGTCAGGGTTCATATTTTTTTCAGTAAACTTTTTATCTAAAAATGCAGCGCTATCAGGATCGCTCTTCGTAAACTCAACTTCGCCTGAAAAAGCCACCATAGCGCGTATTGTCGAGTAACCTGTTTTTTGCTCTGCTAGAGCTTCAGCTACATACTTATCAAACGCTAGTTTGTAACGTACCGCCTCTTTGCGTGAGCCAGTTACTACCATTGCTTTGGCTTGCCCGCCTAATAAACCCATTACGTTATCTTTAAAGTGCTCAACAATCACTTTAACTTTTTGCGATATATTATGGTCGTGTAAACGCACCCATTGGTTAAGTTTTACCGCTGCCTTTTTACTATCAACCTCTTCATCTGCCGCTTCTATTTTTTGAGCAAGTTGGTACATCACCTTATAGTTAGTGTAATTTTTAAGTACATCTAATATAAAGCCTTCTTCTATTGCTTGGCGCATTGAATATATGTGGTACGCCACTGGCTTATTCTGTTTTGATGGCGGTAGTTCTGGGTCAGGTAATCGACCAAACAGCTCTATTGTTTTTGCTTTAGGTGTGGCAGTAAACGCATAGTAGTTAAGGTTTGCACTACCACGGCGGGCAGCAACGGTGGCATCGAGTATATCCTCTGAAGATAACTCAATGTCGTCATCAGTCTCTTCTGTCATTAATACTTCTTTTAACTGGCGAGCTGTAGAGCCGCTTTGTGATGAATGGGCTTCATCGGCAATAACAGCATAGCTGCGCTCTTTTAAGCTGGTACTGTTCTCTATAGCACGTAATACAAACGGAAAAGTTTGAATGGTTACAATAATAATAGGCTGAGCGTTTTCAAGTGCACTGGCGAGCTTTTCTGATTTAGAACCGTCACCTTCTTTATTATTAATACGCCCTACTACACCGTCTGCATGCTCAAACTGATAAATAGTATCTTGCAGCTGATCATCAAGTACTGTTCGGTCTGTTACAACAATCACTGAATGAAATTGTTTATTACCTTGCTCGTCATACAAGGTAGAAAGCTGGTGGGCTGTCCATGCAATAGAGTTTGATTTACCTGAGCCCGCACTGTGTTGAACTAAATACTTATTACCTGTGCCCTCTTCAATTGCAGCCTCAATAAGCTTACTTACTACATCCCACTGATGATAGCGCGGGAAAATAAGCGTTTCTTTTTTATCTTTTAGCCCTTCCCAATTCTCAAACTCTTCTATTTGCAAGTGTACAAAGCTGCCTAAAATGTTAAGCAGATTTTTAGGCACTAACACTTCATTCCATAAGTAATCGGTTGCATAACGGCTAGTATCTTCAGGTACATCATTACCTGCTCCACCTTCGCTTGTGCCTTTGTTAAAGGGTAAAAAGAAGGTGTCGTCGCCCGCAAGCTTAGTGGTCATATACACTTCGTACTGGCTTACAGCAAAATGGACTAATGCACCACGCTTAAAGGTAAGTAGCGGCTCTGGCTTTTTAGTAGCAGGGTCTTTAGGTAAGCGTGTTTGTTTATACTGCTTAATTGCATTTTCAACCGCTTGTTTAAATTCTGATTTAAGCTCTAGGGTTGATACGGGTAAGCCATTTACAAATAATACTAAATCTATGCGCCAACTTTTAGCTTTACTACCTGTTGCTGCCAAGTGCTCAGCATTCGCATACGGGCTATACACTAACTCTTGTACTATACGACAAGTGTTTTGCTCATAACGCGCTAGGGTTTCGGGGTTTAGGTTGTGCTCTGGTTTAAATTGGCAAAGCTCAAAACGCGCATTACGAATTTTTAAACCATGGCGTAACACACCTAATACACCATACGTGCGTGAGGCTTTATCTGTGGCGTTTATATCGGCTTTTTTAAGTTGTGCCACCAGCGCTTCTAAAAAGTGGCGTTCAGGGTCATTGGGGAACACCTTACACAGCTTTTGCCACTCTTTAGGTTGGGTGTTTTTAACAAAGGCCAGCGCATCTTGTTCATACAAAGCGGTTTCGCAGTTATAGCCAGCACCTGTGCCTCCAACCCAACCATTCGCAACCATCTGGCTAATTATGTCGTCTTGAAAAATACGTTCTTGAGTTACATCATTCATGATTTTATTCTTATAATGTTTAGTTATTTAAAACTTCTGGAGCTGCTTGCTTATGTTCTAGCTGTAACTTGTCTTTTCCAAATCTTAAAGCTAGCTTATCGTAAACGTCCTTAAGCTCATCAAAGCGAGCATTACGATCGTAGAGCTCTAAAACAAACTGAAACATTTGGAAGGCATACAATAAATCGAGTTCAGTAACATCTGACTTATGAGTTCCTTCATTCCCTACTAATTTCAATGGCTCAAGATACGAGGCTTCTTCAGGGCGGGTCTTAGCCAAATTTTGAATCATACGGTTAAGATTACTTCCCTCAACCTTCATATCCTTACAAAACTTCTCGATTGCTCGTCTTAACTTAGAGGCTGATGATGGTGGATCAAAATGAAAATGTTTAAATGCGTCAAATAGTTCTTCACTAATTTCTTTCGGGGTGTTTATCGATAGAGGAAATATAGGCACGGTTGGCGAAAAATGGTCTATTTTTATTTGCTTTGTTTTTTTGCCTTGGTATCAAAGCTATTACTCGATTCAAGTAATACACCCGATGCGGTAGTACTTTTTTTACATTCGCTACAGCTAAAAAAGCTATTAAACAAATAAGTATCACCATTTATCGGATCAATATGGTCAGAGTACACCGTAGCAATTGCGCCCATTAGGGGTAACCAAAAACCTTCACTTTTACTAATCACCTCTTGGCTAGCTTCTAACTTAACCCGCCTAGTTTCTTTTTCTGAACGAAACTTCCTGCTCGATAGCAGTAAACTTTTTTCTGATGTTGGCCTTGTTTGAATACTTTCTTTATCTAACTTTAGCGCCAACTTATTACAGTGAGGGCAAGGAAGCTTAGGGTAATTATCTAAGTTAGCAAAGCCTGAAATCCTTTTCCATAATTCTATATCCATTACTTCTATCCCTTTATTTATTTTTTACTTTATATGCAAAGTCTTATTTAAGTTACTTTGCAGGTTTACCCTGCAATTGCTTGAGTGCATTGGCTAAGTCTAAATCAACCTTTGATGGCTGGGCATCAATTACTCTGCGGTATTTATCGTATTCTTGTTTTGCTTTTTCAGTGGCTTGTGCCTGTGAAATATTGCCAGCGTGGTTAAGCACTTCATAATCACTTAAGCGTAAAAAGTCATCGAGCTTGCTTGCCCAGTCTGCCATTTTCATTAACTTACCATTACGGGCTTGAAGTTCTGCAAATTCTAAGTAGGAGTTAACCAGCCTGTTTAACGTATCAAGTTCTTGCTCATTTAAGTAGTTTTTGCCTGTGACCACCTCTTTGCGAGTTGGCTCTGTGCCTGCAAAGCTGGTTAAACCTAAATTTGGCTTTTCAGCATCAATTCGTTTAAACACGAGCTCTGCTGCGGTATTACCATGTGCAGCCCAATACATTTTATTTTGCACTTTAGCAAAAAAGTCAACACTAGTTTGTGCTTTGCCATCGTAATCAATGCTGGTGGCATATATGTCGCATACTTTGCGCCAGAATATTTTCTCTGATGAACGTATATCACGTATACGATTTAACAGCTCATCAAAGTACTGCATGTTATCTGGGTTTTTAAGGCGCTCGTCATCCATTACAAAGCCCTTAGTTAGATACTCTTGTAATGTTTTCGTCGCCCACTGGCGAAACTGTGTGCCTTGCTTAGAGCGCACACGGTAACCCACCGCTAATATGGCTTCTAAATTATAATGCGCCACATCACGAGCAACTTCTCGAGTACCCTCTTTTCGAACTATTCGGAAATTCCTAATGGTTGCATTTTGTTCAAGTTCGCCCTCATTATAAATGTTACTTAAATGCTCATTTATAGTCGGTACACTCTTTTGATACAGCTCAGCTATTAGGTTTTGAGTTAGCCAAAGCGTTTCAGTTTCAAAGCGACATTCAACCTTGGTTTGGCCTTCATCTGTTTCAAATAAAATAAACTGCCCAAGCGGTGGTGTAATATCGTTAGTCATTAGGTTGCTCCCAATGTCGCACGTCGATTTTGCCGCTGACTGCGGCAGAGATTAAGGCGGTGCGGCGTTCTTTAGATAGTATAATTGATTGTTCAACTTTACTTATTAACACTTCAAACCTATCTAATTTAATTTTTAGATATTCAACAATTTTTTGTTGTTCAGTCAATGGTGGAGATACAAAACCTAAATTCAAAAGATCTTCTTGAGTCATGCTTGGTAATGCAGTACTTGTTGAAAGCAATGAAAACGGAAACATAGATGCTTGGTAATAAATATATTTAGCTTCATGGAAAGTGTTTATTTCACTATAAAACATCGTATCTACAGTCCAGAACTTCCCACTCACAACGAGTGGTTTGTCAATTGTTCCCTTTCTCCCAAATAGGACTGAGCTACCATCAAATAAGTACTTTGAGCTTCTTTTAAATACTCCTCCTGAACCGTAAACAGGATATCCGCCACTTTCAACCTCAACCTGTTTATAATCTCTACCATTTCTGATAGTTAAAGCATTTTTTAAACGACATATAACCCAATGTTCAGGAACTTCACCCAACCACTCCACACCGGAATCTTTCATCGGGGCTTGTGGGTTGAGGCCTTTAGTCACAGCATGGCTGATCACCGCTTGGCGCTTTTCTTTTAGTAACTTAATCAGTTGCTGCTGCTTTTCGATAAGCATGTCAATTTTGGCCGTTTCGTGATCGAGGAAGTTAGCGATTTGAATTTGCTCTTCCAAAGGCGGATAGCACACCGTCAGATTCTCTAACGTCCCCATCCCTATATTCTGCTGAGTGCCGAAAGTCCAACTTAATTGCACTGACTTTTGGAAGAAATCGGAACGAAGACTATTTAGTAAGAAGTATGGATTATATGTATTTTTACATCTCATAACAGCAAGCGGTGACCAAATATTGAAATGCTTATCCGTCTCTACAATCGCAGTAATACCAGTTGTTGCGCCTGATTTAATCATATAGACATCATGTCTTTTTGGACTATATTTCTGACTAAAAAAAGCATCATCTTCTTTAGAGATAAAACCTCTAATCTTATCAAAATCAATATACCCGCCAGAAACAGCTTCTGCCGACACAAATGGAATACCTTCATCAATAAATACTGGTGTTGAATGGGGCCCATCTGTAATTGGAGTTGATAGTACATGCTTTAAAAATGTCACTTTCCAATGTGATGGAATTGAATCCAACCATTTACTGCTAGAATCCTTATACTCAGGATATGCCTGATATTTGCCAGTATTTAATTCACTCATGATCGTCCCCTAGCTGTGCTAAGACTTCGACACTGGGCAGTTCATTTTTCAACGAATCGGGAAGTTGTTGGGTTAAGCGGTACTCGGCAATGCCCATGGGTTTATCCATGCAGCTAAGGGCGTATTCGGCCACTAACTTATCTTTGGTTTTGCACAGTAACAGGCCAATGGTGGGCGCATCACCTACTTTAGCAAGTTGCTCATCAACCGCTTTAATATAAAAATTTAGCTTGCCTGCGTGCTCTGGCTCAAAGTCTCCAAGCTTTAATTCGATCACTATGTAGCAATGTAAATGCACATGATAAAACAACAGATCGATATAAAAGTCACGCTCGCCCACTTGCAACGGATATTGTTTGCCGATATAGGCAAAGCCTGCGCCTAGTTCGAGCAAAAACTGGGTAATGTGTTTAACCAGCCCTTGCTCTAATTCGCGCTCTGAATGATTTTTGGCAAGGCTTAAAAAGTCAAAAATGTATGGGTCTTTTAAGGTTTGAATTGCCAACTCTGATTGCGCGGCAGGCAAACGTTGCTCAAAATTATGTAGGGCTTGACCGTCGCGTTGCCACAGGCCACTTTCAATTTGGTGCACCAAAACATTACGGCTCCAGCCATGTGCGAGTGTGTTGCTAACATAATAGGCCGCCTCGTCAGTGGTTTTGCACTTACTGATAATTTGAATATTGTGACCCCAAGGAATTTGCACTAATTGGGCAACAAGCTGTTGCCCAATTGCATCACTTGAGAAAAATTGATACCACTGGCGAATGTACTTAAGGTTGCGCTGTGAAAACCCTTTCATTTGCGGAAATTCGGCCATTAAATCTTGGCTGAGTTGAGCTAATAACTTATCGCCCCATGCGGCTTGCTGTTGGCGGGCAACTATTTCTTCGCCTAGTAGCCAATACAAGGTTAAAAGCTCGGTATTCACTTTAACAACGGCTTTTTGCTGGCTTGATGCCACTTTTTGTTTAAGCTCTATTAGCCATTGTTTGTATTCTGCACTTTGCAGTAATGCTGGGTGTTTGTCGCTCATTACGAGTGTACCTCTTGCAACAACTTCATTATGTCACTGCTCACAGCATCAAGCTCCTTGTCAATCTCAGTTAAATCACGTGGTGGCTGATATTCATAAAAATGGCGGTTAAAGGGGATTTCATAGCCAACTATGCCTAGCTCGGCGTCTTTGTCATCGCGCTTAGTGTCGTTTATCCATGCATCACTTACATGGGGTGCTACCTCGCGGTTAAAGTAGTTTTCAACCATTTGGGTTGTGCTAATACTTGGCTGAGCTGAGCCGTTTAAATAAGCCTCTTTTAGCGGTACATTTTCATTATCGCGTAAGTCGCCATCTTGCTTATAAGTCACTACTTTACCTTGCCACTTTTTAACATTACCTTTGTATTCAAATGCGCCGTACATTGGGTTTGCTGCATCTTTGAATAATTTATCAACCACGCACTCCGCTGCTGGGTTTTTAAAGGTAATGGCATCAAGTAGTTGTTTTTTCTCTTTGGTGTCGAGCTTAATATTGAGTGCTTTAAGCGCTTGTGTATAGGTAATATCAAACTGGTTAAAATCGTCTGATTGCAAGTGCTTGCCACCAGCATCGTCACCTAATTGCGTTTTTAGCTGCTGTGCTTTTTCCATAAGGGCTTTTTGGAATAACCAAAGCTTAGGCTCTAATACATCTTTAATTTGTTTTTCTTTCAGCTCTGTGAAGTCGGCTTTAATAATAGCTCTGGCTTCAATTTCAACAGTGCTTAAATCACCATACTTGTCGTCAGTAGTCCACTGTGCGCCAAACTTTTCATACAGCGCCATCATGGCTGCATTGTATGGTTTTGGTGCAAAACGCAGGGATGCAATAGCTTCATCAGTTACTTGAGCTGACAACCTAAGTGGGCGCTCTATAGTGATACGGCGATAACCAAACTCATAGGTATTAAATATTTTACTGGCAAAGGTTTTTGCTACATCAGCTTTAGGGTTAGCCGCTTGGCGACCTCGGCTACTTTTAGCTTCGGTTGGTTTGGCTAAGCCTAGCTCTTCAAGCGTTGTTGTTTCTACTTGTTCAAAATTACCAAAGCTGCGAGTGATTACTTTAATGTCGTCTTCGCTCATAACGTTACGTTTAGAGCCAAGAGATTTGCGCATTTTACCGCACAGGTTAGCCCCATTAATTAGCTGAACTTTATTTTTACGCTCAGCGCTTTGCTGCTGTGCTTTTTGTTCGACAAAACCCATACATAGGTAGCAATACCTGTGTTATAAAACATATCGGTAGGTAAAGCTATAATTGCCTCAAGTAAATCAGACTCTAAAATATAACGACGAATCTCACTTTCACCACTGCCTGCACCGCCCGTAAATAAAGGAGAACCATTTAGAATAATACCAATACGCCCGCCGCTGTTAGAATCATTTGCAGAGGGTGATGCATCGCGCATTTTACTAATAAGGTGCATTAAAAATAATAGCGAACCGTCAGACACTCTTGGTAGGCCTGCGCCAAAGCGTCCATCAAAGCCCTTAATGGTATGTTCGTCTTTAATATCGCCTTCAATTTTTTTCCAATCTACACCGAATGGCGGGTTAGACAGCATGTAATCAAACTTATCTACTGCTAGCTGATCATTCGATAAGGTATTACCTAGTTTAATACGGCTAACGTCTTGCCCTTTAATAAGCATATCGGCTTTACATATCGCGTAAGACTCAGGGTTTAACTCTTGACCAAACGCGCGCATAACCGCATTAGGGTTAAGCTCGTGCACGTACTCCATACCTGATGATAAAAAGCCGCCAGTACCTGCTGTTGGGTCGTAAATGGTACGAATAATCCCTTCTTTGGTTAGGGCGTCGTCGTCTTCCATAAATACCAATGAGGTAGTTAAACGCACTATATCGCGTGGGGTAAAGTGCTCCCCTGCGGTTTCGTTAGAACTTTCAGCAAAGCGACGTATTAGCTCTTCAAACACTAAACCCATATCGTGGTTTGATATAGCTTGTGGGCTTAAGTCGGTCGTTGCGAATTTTTTAACGACTTTAAAAAGTAAGTTGGCGTCGTCTAATAGCCCTATAAACTCATCAAACTTAAAGTGCTCAAATATTTCGCGGGCATCGGCTGAAAAGCATTGAAAATAACGCTCAAGATTAGCTTTAATATCACCCTGCCCCATTTTACCTAAATCCATAGGCGAGGTATTAAAAAAGGTTAAGCCGTTTGTAGCTCTTATTAATAGTTTTTCTTGTGCATCTTCTGGCAGGTTTAAGACTTTAATACGCTCAAACTCTGCTACTACTGCATCTTTACTTGGTGCGAGCACACACTCAAGGCGACGTAATAAGGTAAAGGGTAAAATAACACGGCCATATTGAGACTGCTTAAAGTCACCGCGAAGGAGATCAGCTACTGACCAGATAAATGCAGCGGTTTGAGAAAAGTTATTATTAGTTGTCATTTTAATCTTCCATAAAGTAATCGCTATCGAGCGCTTTTACTTCAAATACATGTTTGGTGCTTACGCCTAAATTATGGGTAAGCATGAGTTCGGTTAGTTGTGCGCCATCCACCAGCACTATGCGTTTTTCTATCATGCCGACATATTCAAGGGCATCTTTACTAAAGCTGCTGGTGGTAATGAAAACGCCCTTTTTAGCACGGTGCATATCAAGCGCACCTGCAAAGGCTTGTATATCTGGGCGGCCAACTGTTTTATTGGTATAACGCTTGGCTTGCAACTATATCATTTCAAGGCCAAGTTTATCTTCTTTGATTACACCATCAATACCACCATCTTGCGTGTATTGAGTGGCTTGGCCTGCATCTTTGCGTGATCCGCCGTAACCCATGGCGAGCATTAAATCGACCACTAGGTTTTCAAAAAATACGGGGGATGCTGCTAATATCGCTTTTAGTATTTCGTCACTTAGGTTGGTATTGAGCGTGTCTACTGCAGCTTCTATAAGCTCTTCAGGGGTTTTATCTGAGTTATTACTTACTATGCTGGTGGTGTTTACTTGTGTGGGCTCATTTGCGTCTTTAGAGCGTGTTTTAAAATCAAGGAAAGCATCGAACTTACTTAAGTATTGGTTATTGATTGGCGCGCCTGACTCGATTGCAGCTAGCCATTTTTGTGTGATTTTGCAAAATGCTCTTTTGGGTTGTTCTATTAAACCTGCTTGAACTAAGTAAGTTTTAGCCCACCCCAAACGATGATAAGCATATGTTTGCTTGCCGCTCGGTATGCGGAGCTTTAGTTGATCGGCACTAAGCCCAAGTTTACGGTAAACATCTGCATCAATATCACGCAGCTTAACGGTCTTACCATTTGCTAAACATGCTAGCAACGGGGTCATAAAAGATTGGTAATCAGGGAGTGACACAAGTATTCCTTTACAGCCTAAGAGTGGGGCTAATCCATTAATGTATATAAGGATACTATATAAAGTTATGCTATTTATCAAAGCAAACTCTGGTTTAACTTTTACATGGTAGTTAAATGATAAAATTGAGCACCAAAGGTGATCGAATATAAGAGCGATCACTCTTTAAAATTAAACTCGAACGATTTTAAATAAACTTAATTAACTGTTAATAAAGGAAATAATATTTTTATTTGATTATTTGGTAGCTTGTTCGGTTACTTCCTGTTTTTTATTTTACCGCCTCTAGCCATTTAACTACCCTCTCTATATGCAAGTATACTTGAAGAGTCGTTTTTTACTGATTGCAAGACACGCCAGTAATGAGCTAATGTCTTTCGAAGAGCAGAGCTTCCTTTTTGAAGAATGCTGGTTAGTAAGTAAAAAAGACTAAGCGCTACTTTACATTGATTTAATTTTTGAATTAAATCGAACCCTCATTCAATGAGTTTCTTAACTCACTTTTATACTTTTGGTCCAAGCTTACTAGCATAACCAAGTATTTGTTGTAACAGTAAAATATTCCCTCCGTTCATCATAAAATGACTCGCGAAAGTATACCTTAAAGCATGGCTACATTGCCCCTCTGGCAAGTTAATATTGGTTTTACTTACTGCGCTGTACAACGCTGAAATAGCAGCTAAGGCTTATACCAACCTACATAAATCTTTGATCAATTTAACGAATTAAATTGCACTATAACGTCGTTAAAAATTTTTTATTTAGAACAACTAGATACAAAAATTTTTGTCTAGTTCTAGCGTAATTTTCTTAATGTTAAATAGACCCCATATATAAGCAGATTGGTATTAGTTATTACAAACGTTGAACAATCATTAATAATTAAATTATAAGCATAAAAAAACCCGCAAATTTGGATTAACAAATTTGCGGGTTTCTTATGGTTTTCGAATAACGAGTTCAAAAACCTTTATTGGTGGAGCTGGGGGATTTGAACCCCCGTCCGAAAAGCCTCAATTGTTACATGTGGATATATAAAACAATGACTTAATTTAAAATCAAAAACTTAGTTTCTTATGCTATCTTTTAAAGTCTTGTGCAATCTATCTGATTTGGGCATTATGTGGACAAGACGACTTAATGATAAAATTTCAAGGAACCTTATTGATGGACCACAAAGTTAAAGGGTCATGGTTAATTCACCACACAAATAAATTACAGAATATGAATAGTCAAGGTGCTTACCAAAATACCTTTGTTGCTGGTAAAGCAGGAATTCTATTATCAGCTATTTCAGAGTCTCAGGAAACCGTGGTTTCAAATGATAAGTTAGAAATATTAGCAAGTGCTGCAAATATTAATATCGGATTTGAGCTTCCAATATTGAAAAATGTTTTAGCTGAGCATGAATTAATTGACTTAAGTGAATCTGGTGTTGGTGTATTAGGAATAACCACTTCTTCAGCTTTACAGCATACATCAAATATTTTTGAATCACTTAATCCAAAAGCTATAGAATCTTCAGCCTTAGATTTAGCTGAAACTGTTTCGATAAAACCATTTAGTAGCAATGAGTTATCAGAAGAAATCTCCGACAAATATAAATTAGCTCGTGCAGAAGTCACCCAACTATTCCATGATTCTGAGCAAATAGGCTTTGTTGATGTTGAAAATATTAATGCAAACGAAAAAGTCCTTTTTAATGGGAATCTTTTTCGAAGAGACTCGGCTACAAAAATAAAATCTGTATTAGATTCATTGAATACTGTAGAGCAATCCTCATTAAATGAACTAACCCTCATGCTTAAACGAAATTCTTGTGTTTCATGCAATGATGCTTCTCGTATACTAGGCACTACGTTATTTAATAAGGTCAACTCCATTGGCTTTTTTGATATTAATGTTGTAAGTAATCATCAAGAGGAAGTCGGTTTTTTAACACTTCCGTCAGCATTTTCAAAGTTTAGTAACTCAATGGTTGACGACGCTTTTGATTTAGCCAAAGCCTTTGTTGCTTCCTTAACGTATGGTATGACTAAAAGTGATCATGCTAGGGGGCAGATAAGTATGATTGATAAGCTATTAGGTGCTTTAATAGATGGCCGTGAAGTTGGCCCAGTTAAAGCTATCGGACAAGACTACAAAATGCTTGAATTAAAAGGTGTTGTTTCTATCAGGATAGGAATGAAAAATGGCCGTCATGGGCCAATAATGCGATTATTAAAAAAGAAGTTGGTGAGCTCGCTCTTCAAGCAATTAGACAGGGTGATGTGAGCGAACAATCAATTAAATCTTTACCGGGTGCCGCCATCACTAAATTTAGAGGTCCTGAAGCTAATAGAGAAATGATACGAAGACAACAAATCATAAGAAGCCCATTTGAAACTAATGATATGATTAACTCTCTCAGAACAGGAAGGAGCTAATTATGACTATGAAAATAGGTAAAGGGTTTGAAATGGAAGAATATCTTCGTAGCTACTTCCTTGAATCAGGTTATTTTGTTGTGAGAGGTCTGCCCTTTAATTATGATGGCTTTGATGTAACTGATATTGATTTGTGGCTTTACAGTAGAGAGTCCTCTGTAACTCGAAGTATAACTATTGTTGACATAAAAAATAAAAAAACCCCACAGGCAATTGAAAGAATTTTCTGGGCTAAAGGTTTAAGCAAAGCTGTAAAAGCTGATAATGTAATAGTTGCAACCACAGATAGAAGAAAAGCAGTAAAAGATTTTGGTCGTGATCTGAATGTTTTAGTGCTCGATGGTACATTTTTGTCCAAACTTCAAAAATCTGAAAGAATATTAAATGTTAGATTATCCGATGAAGAATTTATTAAAAAAATAAGTGATTATAATTTAGGTAAACTTGATGGGGACTGGAAAGGACAGATTCATAAATGCAAAGGGTTATTGGCAAACGGTATTACTTTTGACTCATGTAATCAGTGGTTAGAAGTAGCTCACTATTTTGTTGACCAAGTTTTAACTAAGCCAAGCCAAACAGAAGTCGCTTTAAGGTGTTTTTACTATTCTTTATCACTGTTTGTGATTGGAGTAGACTTTGTGTTAAAAGAATTATCATTTTTAGATCATAATGAGAGAATTGAACGTCTAGTTGATGGGTTTACTTTTGGCTCCAGAGGAAAAAGTGGAGTTGATAAAATGCTTACTTTATCACTGTCTTTATTAGATCAATTTTCAGATGAAGGTAAAACGACTTCTTCTCAAATAAGATCAAAGGTAATGAGTGACTTTGATTCTTTACCTACAACTATTCTAGGTGAGTATTTTGCAGCTAATGAGGTAGGTAAATCATTGTTTAGAGTAGCAAAAGAGCTAGAGCAGCTGTCAATGTTACGTAATTTCAATAGTCATTCAGAAGCCTCCATAGAATTAAGAAGCCTAATCGCTTGCCTCCTAGATACTTGGAAAATTCCAAGGAAGAACCTAACACAAGCAATTAACCCATCTACTCAATAGATTGATTAAGGGCTAAAATTAGAACAGTTTCGGCCCTAGTCTAATAGCATCTTCTAAATGACTTGGTGCGAAGTGCGCGTAAACCATGGTTTGCTCAATCTTTGCATGACCAAGTATCTGCTGCAATACTAATATATTACCTCCGTTCATCATAAAATGACTAGCGAAAGTATGCCTTAAAACATGGCTACACTGTCCCTTTGGCAAATTAATATCGGTTTTATTTACCGCCCTTTCAAATGCCTTTCTACAATCAGCAAATAGTGGCCCTGACTTTTTAGGGATCTCATTAAACAGCTTTTCACTAATTGGTACAGTTCGGTTCTTTTTACCCTTGGTATTAATGAAGGTGATGCGGTAGCTATCGCCTGATTTAATAACCTGAGAACCTTTTAAATTACACGCTTCACTTATCCTACAACCAGTAGCTAAACAAATTTTAGACACGATTAAAATATGCGGGTTAGTAGAGCGTTTTAGTTCATTAAGTAGAGTAATTATTTCGTCTTCCATCAAAAATGAAAGCTCTGTTTGCTGTAGTTTGAATGGCTTAATTTCAGCTAGAGGGTTAGGGTATTTTAACTCCCCTACTTCAATTAACTTATTGAACATACTCTTAATTAATACAAGGTCGTTGTTCGCGGTTTTTGGGCTTATTGGTGTTTCACCCGACATACGTTCACCACGCCATTTAACAAAATCTTTAGCCTGTAAATTCATAGCAATTGGATTGTTCAGCGCTTCACAAATCATTTCTAATTTAGCTAAAGCCCGCTGCGGTGAAGCATAAGTTTGACCATGCACTTTGTACCAAAGCTGAACTAAATCAGATAAGTGACGACTATCAATTTTCTCTTGTTTCCAAGGCTTATCTTCCGCCTCAGCAATAGTATGATTTACAAATCGTTGCGCCTCGCCGCGAGTAGGAAAAACCTTTCTAATTCTACGGCCAACAGCACCCCAAGGACGAATATCAACTTTATAACCACCATCAACTTTTTTGATTGTCATTTAATTTCTCAGGTATAAACATGCGCTTATTATGCAATTTCTTACACAAGCTTAAACTATTACATACCTAAAACTAAAATGATTTTTCAATACCCTTCATCACAATGACCGCTGTGCTTGTTAATTTATCTTTATTTAAATTAGGTAAAATTCCAAGATCAACACTCTCAAACAACCCCTCTTTAATTTGTTCAAGCATAACTTTTTTATCAAAAATAGGAGCGTTAATTCCATACAAAATTAAGTCCATTGAAGCACCTTTTTCATTACATGCTTGAACACATTGAGGGTATGGAATGGACTCTTTTTGAATCATTTGTGTAGCCCAATTCCTTTGTTTTCCAAAATAAATTGATACTTCAGTTAATGTTTTAAAACTATAAATATCTTTAATAGTTTCAATTACTTCTTTGGTACTTTTTAATTTTTTACTCATGAAACACACTCATATTTTCATACCTACCCATTTAAATAAACTTTACATAAATTTAAATAACCAGTATATATAATAAATAACATTTACAGCAAAATGATATAATATAGTACATACATACTATATTAAAGGATTGAGATAGTAAACTATGCACGACAAATTAATTTTATCAATTCCAACCCCAATTCTGACCTATCAGGAATACGCACGTTTACAAGGTATCACTGTAAAGGATGTCGTTAACGCTGTTTTTGCAGGTAGGTTACCAGTATACACCCCACCGTGTTCTCCTGGTGAAAATCCTGCGCGAGTAAAAAAATATATCAACATGATTGCCCTTTATGCCGAAGCAGCAAAAGCAGCAAATATCGATATGACCTTAACTAGCAATCAAGGTAATTAATTATGAAGATGGCAGAGCAACAATCCTTTAAGCCACAAAGAACATCTGCACCAGAGCCTTTTAATCCCCATGTACAAGATTTAAGTGTTTTGTCTGAGGCTGAATTTTCAGATCTATTTCCAGTTGATGCAGCTTGCAAAGCTACTGAATCCATACGGCCAAGAGGAACTGCTACTGATATTGTTAATGGCTTAACTAAAGAGCTACCTAACTACCTTTTAAATAGGGAACAACGCATAGCTCTAAAGAAGTTTAATAAAAAACCCCTAAATTCTTTTTTGATCACAAGTCGTGGCGTAATCAAGTTTTTAAGCGTCACCCACATTTGGCAAAAATACTTAGCACTGGCTTTTCCCTAGTTGAAAAGTTTTATGACCTTGATAAAGCGAATGAAGTCTTAAGTAAGGCAGATAATGCATTAACTCTTGGAGGCTTCAAGTTTGGTGATGATTTAATTGGTGAAATAAAGCTTTCATGCACTGATTCAGAGCTTATTGAAGCAGCAGAAAATAAGGCGCGATTCTGCCAGTTGAAAATAGCACAATTTGGTTATGGGGTTCGTGTATACCAGCAATTAAGTTCTTTTATCAGAACATTCAAGATATCACCGCCAGAATTAGAGTTTAACATGGAGTCAATTATAGGCTCACTAAACCGTTTTGCAGATCCAATATGGTGGCGTAGAAAATTACGCCAAATACAAGCTGAAACAGTTGAGCAAATACATCGCGATTTTAGGCTAGTACACGCAAAAGCCTCTGCATACGCTTCTGACTTTACTGTTAAAAATCGAAGATACCGAAATCGACAAACAGCTGAGATGATGAAAGGCCTATTTGTTGTCCCTGAAAACTCAAATCCTTTTGGGGATTTTGAAACTCTGGCATCAGTCGTTGAGCGCTCACATAATTCAGGAATACAACAAGTATCTGAGATTATGACTTGTAGCCGCGGATTTGAGGAATTTGCAGATGAAATGGGACATGCAAAAGAGTTTTATACAGGGTCTGCTCCAAGTAGGTTTCACTCCGTAAACAAAAATGGTATTCCAAACGATAAATACGATGGCTCTACAGCTAAAGAATGCCAAGAGTATTTTAATGAGAAATGGCGTAGAGCAAGAGCTATATTTGCAAAAGCTGGTATTAGACTTTATGGCCATCGAGTTGTAGAACCTCATCATGATGGTTGTCCACACTGGCACATGCTTTTATTTATGGAAAAAGAGCATGTACATACTGTTCGCAAAACACTACGTACACTTCTAACAGAAGACACCCCTGAAGAGATACCACGTAGCACAACACGATTTAAACCTATTCGAATTAGAAATAGTAAAGGTTCAGCCGCTGGTTACATACTTAAATACATATTGAAAGCAATAACAGGAAGTGGTTTAGAAAGCATAAATTGCTCCAAAGCTGGTCAAATCGACATTGCTCCTGCTGACGCAGCTGAAAGAGCTACAGCTTGGGCAAAGGCTTCCCGAATTAGACGGTTTCAAAAAATTGGTGGTCCCTCTATCACACTTTGGAGAGAACTGAGAATGCTGGGTAAAGGTGATAAAGGTAAATGTGAGGTTGCAAATGCCATGAATACAACTCTTGATAAAATATCTGAATATGCTTTGGAAAAAGTAAGACGTGCTGCTGATTCTGGAAATTGGAAAGAATTCTGTTTAGCTATGGGAGGCGTACAAGTAAAGCGAGATAGTCAGCCTATACGCATTCAATATCATATCCCAGACATAGTTGATGAAATAACAGGAGAAGTTTGTCGCGCAAAAAATAAATATGGAGAACTCGCATCACACAGAATTATAGGTGTTGCATGGGATTCAATAGTTGTAATTACTCGTCGTGGTACATCTCAAATCCTTACAGAAAGAGAGCTTAACGCTCAACGCAAGATGATGGCTGGTGTTTCTGAGCAAATACAAAGTTGGCATGACGACGGCCGCTTATTTGCACCTAGTGAAGAGGAAATGCAGTTCCTTGAATCTTGTGCAATCGAAGATTATCAAAACATGTGTTTATTCATGGACTACGAAGCTTTGGCTTCTAATGTTTTAAGCGACGAAGTCGCGCCCTTGGACTTGTGTCACTAAGTGTAACCAACTGTTTTAATAACAATTTATTCAGATAAGAAATAGGTATATTTATGTCCCCAAATACAGCTTACATCATAAAAGTTAATGACCGTTTTTTTGCGGATTCGGTAAATCATCAAGAGTAAAGACAGCTTGGTGTTTAGCCGGTGCAAATACTTATCAAAAGCACAGCTTAGAAACAGATTTAGCTAAGCTGGAAAAATTAAACAAAAATCCTACAGTTCACGCTGTTTGTGTAACGACTTGAGGCAATTTATGGATTATCAGCAGCGAATTATAGATTTAATAACTTCACAGAAACAATTAATAGAAGACTACTCAAAGGAGCAATAACTATGGCTAGCATCGAAGGTGCAATAACAGATCTAAAACTCGTAAACAAAACGGATGACAAAGGTGTTCCCTTGCCTGTGGCAGGTGAATTTAAGTTTCATACAAAAAGCCCTGCAAGCATTTGGAGTGTAAAGGTAACGCCTGACCAAGTTGAAAGTGGTGTTTATAAGCAACTAGAAAAGCTGCAATCAGATCCTAGTGGCTGGGGCTTAAAACCAGTTTTATTAAACCTTGAATATTACGAAGGCGCTAACGTAGCTCGCCAGATGGAATGGAAAGGCTTCCGACTTAATTCGATTGCTGATACCGAGCAACCAAATAAATAAGTAAAGATAAAAGGTAAAAATTCACCATGCAATGTATTTATTTGAATGCTGACGGCACATTAACTGCGACAACTGAAACACTAGAACAATGCACCGGTTACGTTTTAGTACCCAGCCATGAAGCAGCTTCATATGTTGATAGCGTTCAGATAACGGCTCTTGAAATTGGAGAGTCATTCACTTGGGGCTTCGGCCTCGTTTTAACCCTGGGGTATATTTCTTACAAAGTGAAATTGTCCCGACAATTAATTAATAAATTTTAGGAATTAATATTATGACTGATATTTTTGCTGCTGTTGATATGGCTGGTGTTGCTACTTTCGTTGGTGCAACTGGTGTTTTAATCGTAGGTGTTGCCCTTGCTTATAAAGGCATATCACTTGCAAAACGTGCTGTTTCAAAAGCATAAGGTTTATTTATGGGCGGTTTAATAGTCGCCCTTATCTACACAATCATTGCGTTGATAGGGGCTATTTCTGCTTTCATAGTTTGTAAAAATTTTGGGTGGGGTTAGATTTTTAACCTCACTATCGCTTAACGTCATTTCATACTGCGAGAGTTCATAATGAAGTTACTATTAAATATATTAGCGCTTATTTGCGTTTTTTTGCTTTAAATTGTTTGCTGTCGAAAAAATACTCGCAGAGAATAATGGAGGTTTTACCTTTAATTGTACTTACAACGGTAACGTTGCCCAGGTTAAAGATACAGAGTTTTCAGTTTGTGAAGATGTTATAAAAACAGGCATTCTTCAAGATACAACTTTCCCAAGCGTTTCCAGTGGCTTTACTGATTGGTCTCAAAACGGACCCGCCTCTTGCTCAAGTCGTGACTTGCTAGGGAATGGATCTTATTACATGATTACCTGTATACAAGAATTTATATCAAGTCCTATTCAGCCTGATAATACACGCTCACCTGAGCTTTTTGAGTCATCAAAAGTTGGCTCTTTAGATAACAAGCAACCAGATACATCTTCCTTTATATGCCCAGATCCAAACTATCCTAATGGCCCTACTGAGTATAATTTTGAAATGTGGTGCTACAAGATTGATTCTGACCCTGATTGCCCAGAACCGACCCAAGGCGACTTATTTGTGTCGGGTGTTTCTAATCAATCAACAACTGTATGCTATGATGCCGGCAATAACAGGCAATGTACCATTTTTACAAACCCTGATGGTTCTTATCTTCTACCTATTAGTTATTCTTCACAAGAGCCTGTGACTTGTGTTCCAGACTCAACAGAACCAGTTGAGCCTCCTATCGACCCTCCAGTGGAACCTACTCCTGAACCACAACCCCCAGAAGACCCAGCTGAAGCTGATGACAGTGACAAAACTGAACTTATCGATGCTGCAAATCAAATTAACGATAATTTAAAATCTATAAACGATAACCTAAACATTGGTGTTGATGCTAATGTCCAACGACTTGACCGAATCGCTCAAGAAATCCAAATATCTAATGAGCTTGCTGATCTCGCAAATTCAAAGTCCAATACAAGTAACGAGCTCCTTCTTGATATAAGCCAAAGTGAAAAAGAACAAATTGATGGTCAGAAGGATATTCTTTCAGAACTAGAAAAACTAAATAATACCTCCTACTCTGGCGAATTTAATCCAGATAATTCAGCAAGCTTTTTAGAGTCATCTTACCCTGATGGTTTTGAAGGAGTTTGGAATGAAAAATCTGAAGAATTGAAATCATCTGATGCATATCAGTTCATTCAGCAGTTTCAGTTTCAATCTGGAGGTGCACCACCTCAAACTCAAATATGCTTTAACTTAGGCACTCACATGGACTTTGGTTGTGCGGATTTACCACTTCCATCAGTCCAATTATTATCAATCATTAAAGTTTTTATTTTAATAACAGCCGCATTCTTATGCCGCGCTCTAATATTCGGGGGTTAATATGTTGGATTGGCTTGCACAAAAGTGGGTTGAAATGCAGCAATTTTTTTATAGCTTACTTTTAACTATAGGAACTCTGTTAAAAGACTTGTTTATTTTTATTTATGAGAGTTTTTTAAATATATCTGTTTTGGCTGTTAGTGCCTTAGATGGCTTATTTGATGGACTCGATATAGCTCAACACTTCAGCTCTTTACCTCCAGAAGTTACCTATTACGCTTCAGCACTTGGTTTATCGCAAGCTATGTCGATGATAATTATATCTATAACAATTAGGTTTTTATTACAGCTAATACCATTTATTAGATTAGGGAGTTAAATATGATTCATGGCATAACTGGCCGAACTGGTGGAGGAAAAAGTTATGAGGCTGTTGTTCGGCATATAATACCTACTGTCACAGAGCACAAGAGAAAAGTAGTAACTAACTTACCTTTAAATGTAGATCATTTTTGCCTTATTTATGGTGACTATTGCAGAGACTTGATTGAAGTTATTGATGGGGAGTTTCATAACTATGGGGGGCAACGTCCTTTTTCAAAAAAAGAGCATTACCTTCAATATGAACATTGGCAGAATGAGCAAGGTAATAGGGTTTATTTTTTTATAGACGAATGTCACTTTGCTTTACCATCTCGGTCATGTGATGCCGAAGTTAAACAATTTTATGATGTTCACCGTCATTACGGTTTTGACATAATGCTCATTACTCAGAATTTTAGGAAGGTAGACAGAGATATACGTGATTTAGTATCTAATCATTATCGTGCTATAAAAAAATCAATGATGGGTCAAGATGATAAATATATTTTAAAAGTCCACGACGGCCATTCTCAGTCTAATTCTTCTGTTATAGCAACACACGAACGAGAATATGAAAAAAATATTTCAAATTTTACCGTTCACATACTAAAAGTGACCAAGCTATCAAGGAGGCAGCTCCAAGTGATATAAAGAAGTGGTACGATAATTGGTTTATTAAAGGCTCTGCTTTGTTACTGTTCTTCTCCCTAGTTATCTTTTATTCAGCTTTTCAAAAACAGTCTGAAAAAACAGAAGCGAACACTGCAATAACTAAGCCTTCAACTTCAAATCTATCTACAGCTAACTCTAGCTCAGTTCCTCCACAACTTTCTTCTACGTCTTTTTTAACGCAAGAGCATAAAGAACAATTGAAAGAACTTGCAGACATTAAAGAAAAACAGCGTCAAGAAGCTTTACAGGAAGAAAAAAGCATCCTTTTTATAAGGTCTCGCTACATATATCTGGCTGGGCAGAATACTCAGATAGAGGTCGAATTATAAAAAATTATTATTTATCTGCTAGTCAAAATGGTCAGTTCGTTTTTGAAATTTCTATCCGTGACCTACTACTTGCTGGCTATTACGTATCTGTTAAATCCCAATGTTCAATTGAGGTTAAATTTAGAAACTACCATGATTTTATAACTTGTGATTCACCTAGGGTAGGTGCTTTTGACGAAGCCCCAAAAGAGTTATCAGAATAACGGGGAGGGACCCGCTTGCGGGAGGGGAACCTGTTATTCTGATAATTTCTCTTGATACATCAAACTTATTTCATCGAACACTAGCTGTTATTGCTACGGTGACAAATCGCAGTGAACTAATCTTACCCTGCGCCGGCTGTTATTTTTACGGTGACAAATCGCAGTGAACCAACCTTACCCTACGCCGGCTGTTATTTTCATGGTGACATATCGCAGTGAACTAACCTTACCCTGCGCTGGCTGTTATATTCACGGTGACAAATCGCAGTGAACTAACCTTACCCTTCGCCGGCTGTTATTTTCACGGTGACAAGTTTTTATATGTGTAATGTGCATTACATGTATTTTAATTGTGTAATGTGCATTACACTAAAAGTTACTTTTTGAGCAATTCTAAGGCTTATATAGTAATTATTTAGTTTTACTTCGCAGCCAAATTTAAACTCTTTACTAGATTTATAATATCCCCTACCTTATCTATACGTTTTTTAATAAGGACTGAAAATGACATTACCTGACAATAATAAACCGTTTGATGATTTAACTTCTGAAGAACAAGAAGAAGTGATGCAAGAGCTCGATGACGTTTTATCTAACAAAGATGGTAAACTTGAACAAGCTTTTAAAGAACATTGGAAGACTAAACATTCGTCATCAAAAGTTAATGACTAACGCCAGGCTAAACTATTGCTATGGCGAAGCCATGTAGACCTCACAAAAATGCCTGATTTACCTCCTGGTTAACTAGGTCGTAACCAAGCGAAGCGCATCATAAACTATTTTTGCACGGAACCGCGCAAAGCGCCCCTGATAAACCTTTATAAATCCAATGTGGGCACTAAGTGGACAAGTGCAATAGAAATAAAAAAGCCAGTTAGAGCAATATACTCTAACTGGCTGTTTTGTATCACTTTAAAGTGGTGGAGCTGGGGGATTTGAACCCCCGTCCGAAAAGCCTCAACCGTCGGTACTACATGTTTAGTATCGTCATTTAATTAACCTTTAAATCTCGGACGAACACGATAGATAAAGGCGAGGCCGCTTAGTTTTAACGCTTCAACCCCGGCCAGGGTTTCCGTCGCGATCAGGTGTTAGGGTGACACTCCAAAATCCAGTCCACAAGAATACATGGAAGGAGCGCTAGCTAGCCTAAGCTGCTAGAGAGTAGTTATCGTCGTTTGCGATTACTTTAGGTTGCGGCTGTTTAACGAGGCAAACCGCACCTCGACATGCACCTTGGGCGTCTTGAATTCCGTCGAATCCTAATCAGCCCCTGAATCAGTAAACTCATTCAGAGCGTGCGAGCAGTATAACTGAGTAAGGCGCTGATACTCAAGAACTAACTCGCTTTTATTTTATCTGTTAGGACTCGCTGACCTTTTAGGTTGAAATTTGTTCTATATAGAGGTGATTTAATTGCGGCGTGAGGTTTGTAGCCTAGCAGTAGGTAGTAGGCTAAGTAAAAATCGAGCAACAATGAGTAAATAGCCCTTGGAGCGAGCCCAAAGGACAGCGTATGTTTGGCATTTATGCTACGTTATCGCCTATCTATGGGGAACAACCGCACAGCATAGGCTTTGCCTTGCATAAAAACCAAATACACTTCGGCAAATTTAACTTCAAAAAATAAGCAGGCCCTCATACTAACTGGCTATTAAATAATCATATTTTTATAAATAGCTGCATAGTTAAACAACATTTACTTAACACGAGACTCTAGTTGTGCTCCAATAGAGTGCTGGCTTTTTTGATCGTATTAAAAATGCACCTTAAAGCAATGAAAAAATATAACAATTATAATAACAAGCACATTAAGTAGGGAATAAATAAATGTCGGTTTTTTCATTTAATGAAGAAACGGGGTACTTATCTTTAATAGCACACCCTGTTGATAGTGGTTTTCCAATAACTGCAACGCAGTTAATTGAACTGCTAGAACAATCTGACTACTGTGATTTTGACGTTATTTCGGCCAACATTGGTAAACTTTTTTCTCAAAGCAAAGATTATAAAGAAGAGTCGTTAATTATTGCTCAGGCTGTAAATGCAACTGTTGTTATTAATATCGATGAAAAAGGCATGGTAGCAGAAGCAACCATTACCACTACAAAAGGTGGTTTATTATTATCGATGGAAGGTGCGCAAAAAGCACTGGCTGATGCCGGTGTTAAAAAAGGAATAAGCCCTCGCGCGCTTGATTCCTTTTTAGGTCAACAGTTTGAACAACCAGCTGGAAGCTCTTACAGTGCAATAATTGCTCACGGACGTAACCCTAAAGATGGCAAAGATGCTAGATTTGTTCGTTTATGCTCAACAGCCCAAGATCGTGTGCTTAGCCCTCAAGCAACTCAAGGCGGTAAGGTTGATATGAAAAACCTTGGCGCAATCATCACGGTAAAACCAGGTACACCTCTTATGCAGCGCATACCCGCCACTCGCGGTGAAGATGGCTACACTATATTTGGTGAAATTATTCCTGCAACACCAGGAAAAGAACATCAATTACAACCTTTCGAAGGGACTAAAATAGACCCCAACAACCCAGATATACTTATTGCAGATTGCAAAGGTGTACCCGTTGCTTTGCCTCGCGGTATGCGTGTAGATGATGTTTTATGCTTTGATAACATTGATGTAAGTACTGGCCATGTCGATTTTGATGGTAGCGTAATAATCAGCGGTGATATAAAAGACGGTATGCATGTTAAAGCAAACGGCGATATTACCGTTATAGGGTTTGTAGAATCAGGTATTGTTGAGAGCAAAAGTGCAGTAACAATTATGCAGGGGGCTATTGGTCGAAAACGCGAAAACAATGAAACATTTACATGTCATATTACAGCTTTGCGTACTATTTCAATTGGCTACGCTCAATATTGTAATATAAAAACAGAACAAGATTTATTTGTTGAACGTCAAGCACTGCATTGTGATATGAGTGCAAGGCGGTTAATACGCGTTGGTAAAGCAGATAAACCTCGCGGTAAAATTATTGGTGGCAATATTTTAGACGCTATGCGTATTGAAACCGGCGAACTCGGTGCACCAGCGGGAACAAAAACTCGTGTGCTTTTAGCACAAAACTGGTTTGAACTTCGTGACAAGCAGATCCAGATTGCTGATTTTGAAAAAGTGCTTGCAACTAAAGTAACTGCTTTAAAACAAGCTCGTAAAAAAGCGGGACAAGTTGCAGAGCCCACTCAGCGTCAGCAGTTATTGAATAAAATAACCGAAAATGAACAACATATAAAAGCACGTACAGAGCATGTTAATCGTCAAAAATTGTTGATTAAGCGAAAAATCACGCAATTGCTTTCAAGTTGCCGCTTAAAAGTGAATGAGTTAATGCACCCAGGGGTAGAGCTTAAAATAGCAAAAGATTCAAAACAGTTTTCGCGTATTTATCCACCCCATTTATTAAAACTAAATGAAGGAAAAATTACTCAGTCATTTTAGTTTCTGTGCCATCTTGTGTATCCACTTCGGCGTCACTATCATCTAGTGGCGCTAACGGCCAACCACCTAGTTGCTGCCAACGGTTTACAATTAAACAATACAGCTCAGCGGTACGCTCGGTATCATAAAGTGCTGAATGTGCTTGGCTGTTATCAAATTCAATACCGGCAGCGCGGCATGCTTTAGCCAATACAGTTTGCCCTAACGCAAGTCCTGCAAGAGTGGTTGTATCAAAACTTACAAAGGGATGAAATGGTGTTCGTTTTATATTATTACGCTCTATAGCTGCATTTAAAAAGCCATGATCAAACGCTGCGTTGTGCGCCACAATAACAGAGCGTTGACACCCTGCTGCTTTTTGAGCTTTGCGTACCACTTTGCAAACTTCTTTAATAACGTCTTCTTCTAGCACTGCGCCGCGTAATGGCGAAAAGGGATCGATACCATTAAACTCAATTGCAGCTTGCTCTATGTTTGCGCCTTCAAATGGCTCTACATGAAAGTGCACGGTATGATCTATGCTGAGCAACCCTTCGTCATCCATTTTTAAAACTGAAACGGCAATTTCTAGTAAAGCGTCTGTATTTTTATTGAAGCCCGCTGTTTCAACATCAATTACAACCGGAAAAAAGCCACGAAAGCGTTTTGCGAAAAGTGTTTGCTCAGTATTTGCCATAGTATTCTTGGTTTATAGGTATAAGCCCACTATTATGTCAAAAGTGAGTACCTTTCGGCTAGTGCATTGCTAGATTAATTGCGCCTTAAATTGTAGGCATGTAATTTGCTTTAAAGTTTAAGCTAGCTAGGTGTTATTGACCTTGAAATATAATTACTCTGTATTTTGCCAAATTATTGGCATGAAAGATGTGTTGGAGCATGCCCCATGAAGTTTAAGTTGCTATTAATTAGCCTGAGTATCACCAGCGCACTATGCCATAGTAGTGCCTATGCTGCTATGCGCCAATATACAGCTAATCAAGATAACTCTAACTGGGAAGTGGTTAAAACAACAAGGCTACAATGCCAATTAAATCATGAAGTTCCTTACTATGGAGAGGCTATTTTTAAAGCTTCAGCAAGTAAAAACAAAAATCTCAGCTTTCATTTAGATATGGTTGTCAGGCCTGAAAATTATGACATAGCGGGTTTAAAAGCAGTCCCCCTACTTGGCGTGCGGGCTTACCTACGCGCGATATTGCCAATATGAAGCTACTCAAAAAGTTTGACGGTGAGCTAGACAATAAAACATCATGGGAAATGCTAACCGAACTTGAAAAGGGCTTTTACCCTACCTTTTACTATCAAGACTGGCAAAACAGTGCCGATAAAATTGCCGTTGGTATTTCAAGTGTTAATTTTAAACAGGCGTATTGGGCATTTTTACAGTGTCGAGATGAATTACTCCCTTATAGCTTTGAAGATATTTCATTTACCATTATGAATTATCAATCAAATAGCAGTAAGTTAACTAAATCTTCGCAGCAGCGTTTAGATAAGATTGCCGAGTATTTAAAAAACGATCCGAGTATTGAATCCATTAGCATTGATTCGTATACCGATAGCTATGGTGGACGTTGGAATAACCTTGACCTTTCACGCAAACGTGCAAAATCAATTAAAGATTACATGGTTAGTTTAGGTGTTGATGAAGCAAAAGTGCAAACAACTGGTTTAGGTGAAAAACGCTTTGTGGATACAAACGAAAATATTTTAGGGCGTAATAAAAACCGTCGTTTAGTTATCCAAATAGCTAAAATGTGATCACACTGAGGGCGCTTTTAGTCTTGGGTTTTTAATTTGTCGATTTCAAAAATTTGTCTCCAAATTGAAAAAAACCTAAACTAATCAAAATAATAACAGCGCCTATCAGCAACTCTCGACTAAGCATTTCATTATTTAGCCATGCACCTAACCCTAAAGCAAAACTGGGGGTAATTAAGGTAGTAAGTGCTACTGTACTTGCATTTAAGTTTTGTAAAACATGAAAGTAGGCAAGCGCACCGATCAGTGATCCAAACACGCCTAAATACCCAATAGCCCAAAGTGATTTTGCGCTCCAATTTGCAGTATTCAACTCTCCATCGAGTAACCACCACGCTATAAAAAATAGTGGCGTTACAAAAACTAAAGCACCAAAGGTGGTCGCCATTGGGTGAATTGCTATTTGTACTCGCTTTATCATTACCCCACTTAAGCTAAAAAACACACAGCCATAAACACATAAAGTAGGCCTATACCTTGGGTTTGTGAGTGCTGCACTTGATTGTAACTAACAAAATATAAACCGATTAATGCACATGCCAGTGCCGTTAACTTAATTGGGCTAAATTTGGGTTCGTTTAGTAGTTGCTGAGCGAGTAATCCCGACAAAATCGGCGCTAGACCAAACATGAGTGAGATAATTCCTGAGGGAACCGTTTTGGCAGCCATATAGCTAAGTAACATGCCACCAAAAATACCAATGCTCGAATAAAAATAAAGCAAGCACGCATTTTTACTCCAAGGTACTCTAATATTCGTAATAGCAACTATTAAGCCGCCTATAAACAATCCCACAAGCATACGCATGAGGACTGCAAGTGTTGGCGATACGCTTTCGCTGCTCCACACTATCCCTAGCGGCGTTGTAGACCATATGAGAACCATTAAAAAATACGAAGCTTTAACAGGCACGTGCCATCCCTATGCTTTTTATAAATGAATATATTAAAGAATAAATTATACGCTCACTACTGTATTTTAGTACTTTTTAAACACTAAATGCCTTAATAAATACAGCTGTAAATTGTAAGTTACATTTTAATTGCAGCGTTTTATTATAAAACTATTTAAGTTTTAGGTAACTAGTTATATCGTGCATGTATATTAATAATAATTAAGGTAATTAAGTGCTTAAAAATAAAACAATAGGGAGCATGTTAATTGTTGCAGGAACCACTATTGGTGCCGGAATGCTAGCATTACCGATTGCTTCTGCCGGTCTTGGTTTTAATACCGCATTAGTGCTAATAGTCGCGAGCTGGATGTTAATGACTTACACAGCGTTGCTTATGTTAGAGCTTCATCAGTACGCACCACGTGATGCTACTTTAAATACTTTAGCTAAACTTTGGCTTGGAAAACGCGGGCAGTATGTGGCTAATTTTTCGATGATTTTCTTATTTTATGCACTTTGTGCCGCTTATATTGCAGGTGGCGGAGCACAGCTCCAAGAGCGTATAAATATAGGTTTAAGTGTGAATATAGCACCACAACTTGGTTCAATTGTATTGGCGGTCATAATTGCGAGTGTAGTAACACTAGGCACCAGTAAAGTAGATAAATTAAACAGGGTGTTATTTACAATAAAAATCATTGTACTTGCTAGCTTGTCCTATATGTTAACGCCCTACGTTCAAGGTAAGCACTTATTAGAGATGCCAGTAGAGCAAGGCTTAATATTGTCAGCGATCCCCGTTATATTTACCTCATTTGGCTTTCATGGCTCTATTCCATCTATTGTTAAATACGTAGGCCTTGAAATAAAAGTACTGCGCAAAGTAATGATCGCGGGTGCTGCTCTGCCTTTAGTGATTTATATTTTTTGGCAATTACTGAGCCAAGGTATTATGAGCCAAGCTGATTTACTCAACAGCCAAGGCCTTAATGGGTTTGTATCTAGCGTGGCAGGTATTGCGCATAACCCAAACGTAACGACCGCCGTTAAGTTATTTGCTGATTTAGCCCTTGCAACATCATTTTTAGGCGTGAGTTTAGGTTTATTCGACTTTTTGCCGATGCATTTAAAAAAGGTGACAATAAAACAGACCGAATTAAAACAGCCTTAATTACGTTTATGCCACCACTTGGCTTTGCATTATTCTATCCACAAGGCTTTATTATGGCTTTAGGTTATGCGGCAATTGCACTTGTTGTTCTTGCTGTATTTTTACCCGTTGCAATGGTTTATAAACAGCGTACAACATCAAATAAAACAGGCTACAAAGTCAAAAGTGGGAATGTTGGGCTTGGCATAGCAGCGATATGTGGCATAACGATTATTGCTGCGCAGTTTATGCAAATGGCGGGGCTTATTCCTGCTATCGGTTAAAGGTTACTGCTTTTTGTTTAAATTTAGATAATAAAAAACCGCACATCATATTATGATGTGCGGTTTTTTATACTAACTGCGTTTATTTACAAACGTCAGCTACAGCATTTGAAAAGTATTCAATATTTGAATGACTAATACCTGCAACATTTACGCGGCTTGAGCCAACAATGTAAATACCGTATTCTTTTTGTAGGCGAGCAATTTGCTCTTTATTAATACCTAAGAAAGAAAACATACCGTTTTGACGTTCAATAAATGAGAAGTCTTGCGCAATATCTTTAGTTGCTAAGCTTTCTTTAATTAAGCTACGTAAACCGTTTATGCGGCTACGCATTTCATCAAGCTCAGAGTGCCATAATTGTGTAAGCTCTGTACTGCTTAAAATAGTATTAACAATATCAGCACCATGCGCTGGCGGCATTGAGTAAATACTACGCACAACGCTTAGCATTACAGAGTTGGAAATATCTGCTGTTGCGCTGTCTTTTGCAATTAGTGAACATGCACCAATACGCTCGCGGTATAAGCCAAAGTTTTTAGAACATGAAGAACAAATAATTAGCTCTTCTACTGCATCAGCTAAAATACGTAAGCCACGTGCATCTTCTTCAAGTGAAGCACCAAAGCCTTGGTATGCAATATCAACAAGTGGTGTAAAGCCAACTTCTTTTGCAAGTTCAGCAACTGTGTTCCACTGTGTTTCGTTTAAGTCCATACCGCTTGGGTTATGACAACATGCATGCACTAAAACCACATCACCTTTAGGCACTTGTTTAAGTGTGTTGATCATTTCATCAAACAGTAAGTCTTTGTTTTCATAATCGTAATACGGGTATTCTTTTACTGTTAAGCCTGCCGCTTCAAACAAGCTAATATGGTTAGCCCATGTTGGATTAGTCACCCAAACAGTCGCGTTAGTATTACAACGCTTAATAAATTCAGCTGCAACGCGAAGTGCACCTGTACCACCAGGAGCCTGCGCGGTACGCACGCGATTTGCTAGCAATGCTTGATGTTCGCCTAGTAGTAACTGCTCCATCTTTTGGCAGTAATCTAAGTTACCCGCTAAACCAATGTAAGATTTGCTCATTTCGTTTTCAAGACGAAACGCTTCAGCTTTTTTAACCGCTTTGAGTACCGGTGTATTGCCTTGCTCATCTTTGTAGACACCTACCCCTAAATCAATTTTATTAGGGTTTGTATCTTGTTTATAGGCCGCCATAAGGCCAAGAATAGGATCTGTTGGTAATGGTTTTAATACTGAGAACATTGGCTATCTCTTATCGTTATTTAGGGGTTAGCTGTTAGCCTAAGCTTAACATAAAAGCACGTCACATTGACTAGTGTTATTTACACTAGAAAGTGAGGAATTTTAATACAACACGCAATTAAAACGGCAAGTGTCTTGTCATCAAAAAAGTCATTTTTAAAGGCTTCTGCATCTATAATACCAACGCATTCATTTTGCGCGTTAAATAGAGGTAAGCAGGTTTCTGATTTAACTTTAGGATCGCATGTGTAGTATTCACCACCTTGTGATAAATACGCCTCGACGTTATTGATAATACGACCATGGTGAGATAACGCTACCTGTACATTGTTGCTACCAGCAGCAAAAGCTTCTGTTAATGGAAACAACGGACGACTTGGCACCCCATGATAAGCCAATTTGAGCAATTGCTTACCTTCACTGGTATTGGTTGATTGATAAATACCATACCAGTCGACACCTGTTTGCTGCTCAATATAGCTTACAATACTTTGTAGACTAGCTAGCTTAAACTGTGTTTGCTCATCACTTTTAAGGTAGTCAGTTAATTTGAATGGCTCATCTTGTAGGTAACCAAATAAACTACACGCACCGCCCTCGCCAAGCTCAGGTATTTGATACTCCCAACGCACATCAGGCAAAACTGTGTTTGTAAGATGCAACTCAAGCTTTTCAAGCTCTGTTGAAATCAAAGTAGGATTTGCACTTAGTTGTGCTTGTTTTAGGTAAGAAGAAATCATTTAGCCATCCATACATCTAGAGTTTTCAGAATAATAGCATGGATATTTTTACAGAGCTAGCTCAACTTGTAACACATTTCTACCTGATTCCCACTGGCATTGTAAGTTACTTTCTCGGCTATCTCTTTAAGTAATGACAAACCTCGACCAAATTCACTATTCGTAGCAGAAAGTTCACTTTCACCACGATTAAAACCTCGACCCGAGTCGCAAATAATAAAATATAAACTTAATGTATCTGGGCAATAACGCATATCTATAATAATCATCGCATCTGACAACGCTGCGAGGGCTTTTTCTCTCATCTCATAGTATTTAAAAAAACCATCTTCTTGTAGTTTAATGCTTGAGTCTAAACCCAATACGCCATGGTCAAGCGAATTATTATAAGCTTCAGAAAGTAATAAAAATATATTTGAACGATGATCTTTTAATCCGCCTACCCCGCTTAAAATATTAACTAAATCGTATACGGGATCGGTTTGCTTTATTTGCTTAGCATTTAAACTTAGCGACAAATTAAATGCTAACGTTGAAAACGTCTCTCTAACCTGCTCTTGCGAAGCAAGAGGCAAACAATTAAGTAAAACAATACTGACATCATCTTGTTGCTCGCTCCCATCCGCAAACTCACTCACATATCCAACTATGTTTTCACAGCTAACCATGGGTTTACTTTTTAACGTTTCTAAAAAGCGTTCTTCACCAAAAAAACATCATTTTTATTAGTTGTTTCTATAATCCCATCTGTTGCAAATGCTAAACGAGTTTCATGATCTGTTTCAAAATGAATAACTTCGTGCTCAAACTCATCTTCATCTAAAATACCTAATGCCATATGTTGAGATTCAAGGACTTGCTTAACATCACCATTTTGATCAATTAAATACGCATCTGGTAATCCGCCTAACCATGCCGATATGCTTTTCCCAGAAGAACTAAGCTCTATAATTGTTGCCGCACAAAACATATGACCAGGTAGTAAGTTATAAAGTAACGTATTAATTTCAGAGGCGACGTCGTTCACAGCCATACCTTTACTTACCATTCTATAAAAGGCACGCGAGGCAGGTAATGCACCAATAGCAGCAGCTAAACCATGCCCCGTAAAATCGCCAAGCATACAGTAAAGGTTACCAATGGGACTTTGTGCAACTAAAAACATGTCTCCATTAAACATAGATGCAGGTGATAGGTTGAAATCGAGGTGGTCTTTAAATTTATCTTGATTTTCGAGTGAGTTATTAAAAATATGTTCAATAATCTCATGCTCTCTTTCGTTTTGGTTGTGATGATATTGAAGAAGTTCTTTTTGTTGATTGGCTTTTTTACTCAATTGGCGAGTGCGGCTGTGCGCTTTAATTTTTGCATGCAAAATAACTTTTTCAAAAGGCTTTTGAATAAAGTCATCTCCGCCAACTTCTAAACAGCGCTCAAAACTACCTTGATCATCCAAAGAAGTAATAAAAATAATCGGTAAGTAAACTTCATCAAAGCGTTGTTTTATTTTTTGAGCTGCTTCAAAGCCATCCATTACAGGCATTATTACATCAAGTAAAATAATATCTATATCTTGTGTTTCAAGCACTTTTAATGCTTCAAGACCGTTATACGCCATCGATATTTTGTAGCCGTCCTCCTCAAGCATCTTACTTAATAAGATTCGGTTAAGCGCCTGATCATCAACAATAAGCACATGGACCATCAGCAAATATCAAACTTTTTATCAAAGCGTGAAATTTGTAATATTTTTCGTAACTGTGGCTGACAATTACTTATCTCAATTGTACCTACTTGGCTTTCTATTGTTTTTTTCATGTTAAGTAACATGCCTAATGCCGAGCTATCCATGTACTCTGTTTCTCTTAAATCAACAATTACTTTTACTATATTTTCATTTATTTGAGCGTAAGCTTGTCGAAAAGATTGCACTAAATTAAAGTCAAACTTACCCTTAATTTGTATTGTTAAGGTCGTTCCATCCGCTGATGTGCTCTTAGTTAAGTTCATATATGGGTTCCAATAATATTTCCTTTAAACTAAATATAACCTGTTAAAACTAATTAGCAAAAAGAAAAACACACTAGCGCAAATTTGTTATCATTTGAGCCATTGTTTAATTCATTTTATCTATGTAGGTTAGGTATGAGTGATAATCACTTAGTATATTCGACGGATTCTGGGCGCATTAGTCAGCCTAAACCAGAAAAAGAAAGTACCGGAAAAATTTTTAAAGATGGTTTTTTGCGTATTGAACGTCAAACAAAAGGACGTAAAGGCAAAGGAGTTATGCTGGTTGTTGGAATAGATGCAAAAGATCATGATTTAAAAAAGCTGGCCAAAACAATTAAAAGCAAAATGGGCCAAGGTGGGGCAGTTAAAGATGGCACTATTGAAGTTCAAGGTGATGATCGAGACAAGCTAAAAGCGATTCTCGAAGGCTTAAAATTTAAAGTGAAAATTGCGGGTGGCTAAACCCGCATTTTACTACTCACTTTGTAACGCTTCAAAGTCAGGTATATCCTTTAGCCTATCAAACAATTTTGGTAACTCAGCCTCAGTAATTGGTGGGCTAAAATAATACCCTTGTACTATAAAACAATTATTATTTTGCAAAAATTGTATTTGTTCTATCGTCTCGACACCTTCAGCAACCACATTAAGTTTTAACTTTTGCGCCATTGCAATAATTGCAGCCGTGATTTCCATATCATTGCTATCCTCTGGAATGTCTTTTACGAATGAACGATCAATTTTTAATATGTCGACCGGGAATCGTTTTAAATAACTTAAAGACGAGTAACCTGTACCAAAATCATCTATAGAAATCGAAACACCTAATGCCTTAAGCTCATGCAACTGCGTTATTGCTGCTTCGACATTTCCCATTAGCATGCTTTCGGTTAATTCTAAATGCAGATGCTTAGCAGACACCCCTGATTTAATAATCATTTTACTAAGCATTGGTACTAAGCTAGCATCTTTAAATTGACGAGCAGATAAGTTAATCGAAATATTATTACTTCGGCCTTTCTCTTGTAATCTAACTGCAAAATCGCATGCTTCTTGAAGTACCCAAGCACCCAATTCAACAATTAAACCTGTTGCCTCGGCAATTGGTATAAACTTGGTAGGAGGAATAAGCCCCTCTGTTGGGTGAAACCACCTAAGCAAAGCTTCATAGCCAACAACATGCTGACTTCGGCTATCGACTTGTGGTTGATAGTAAACAGCGAATTGTTTTTCTTTCAAGGCTTGTCGTAGTTCGTTTTCTATAAATAATCGCTCATTTGCCGCAGAGTCCAATTCTTGGCTATAAAAGTGAAATGTATTACGCCCTTTTGCTTTGGCTTCATACATGGCCAAGTCAGCATGTTTTAACAACTGATCTTCTTCAAGGCTGTCGTAAGGGGCCATTGTAATACCTATACTGGCACTAATAATGACTTCATTACTGCCAAGTTTTATAGGCACATTTAACGTTTTTTGAATCGTATTAGCAACATCGGTAGCATGCTCTTGATGCTCAATACCACTGAGTAAAACCGCAAACTCATCTCCGCCTAATCGAGCAATGGTATCTTCTGCTCTTAAACGTTTTTTTAGCCTATTTGCCACCTCTATTAACAACTGATCCCCAGCATCGTGCCCTAGTGTGTCGTTAATACGTTTAAACTCATCTAAATCGAAGTAAAATAGTGCAAAGGCATAATGCCCTCTTTCTGCAAGTGCCATCGATTTGCGTAACTGCATTCTAAAAAACGTTCTATTTGCTAAGCCAGTCAATGTGTCAAAATAAGCTAACTGCTCCATTTTACGCTGACTTTCTTTTACAAATGAAATATCTTGCGCAGACGCAACATAACTTGTTATTTTTCCGCCGTCCTCGCGAATTGGAGAAACACTCAGCGAAACCCAAATGGGTTGTTTATCTAAAGCTTGAATAAGCGTATCACCACGCCAATAGTTACGACTTCTCAGATCAATGTCTATGTCTTCAACCAAAATGGCCATTTCGGTGGCAATAATACTTAACAACGGCGCTCTACTAAAGTGGCTTTCTTGATACCCTGTCATCTCAAGCATTTTAGGGTTTACATATTCTATAAAGAAGTTTTCATCGGTGATCACAACACCAGTCCCAGAAAATGCAACCGCTTTGGATAAACGATTAGCTGCTTTTTCTGCTATTTCTTTTTCTGTAATACGCATATTGAGGCCATCAATGAGTTTGCGTATTTCTACTGCCATATCTCTAAATGAGCCGTTCAATGTGCCAATTTCATCTTTATTTTCTTCAGGGAATTCAGTTGTTAACTTCCCTTGGCCAAAGTTTGTCACTGCATAAACTAAAGTATGAAGGCGACGAAGAACAAGCTGATAAAGTGCTTGATGTAGCAATAAAGCAACTAAAATCGCATATAGAATGAATAACCCAAAAAACTTAAGCTTCAGTTCTTGAAGAGCTGAGAGCGTCGATGAACGTTTTTTATAGACACCAATATACCAATCTAAACCTTCTACTTTACGGATATTAATAATATGCGCTTCACCATTTTGCTTAAATGAATTCGCGTATTCAGGTAACTTCCTTTTAGTTGCATCACTAATAATCGATTGTAGTTCTTGGTTAACAAAGTCGTAGGTTTTAAGTACTTTACCTTTACTCCCGTAACTGGCTAATAAGCTCGAACTTACTTCTGGGTGCGCTAACAGCTGCCCTTTGCTATCAAATACTAATAAATGTTTTTCTTTGTCGCCCACAGGCAACTGAAATATAAGCGTATCAAGCGCAATATCATTACCTGTCACACCTAAAAACTCATTATCGACATAAATCGGAACTAATAAACTAATAACCCATTTACGCCAAACTTTATCGTAGTAAACATTTGACCACGTTGGTTCACGGCTTGGGTTAGTTTTTCCTTGGGCGTAATTAAATGTAGGCCCTTTTGTGAACTTAAATTCGGCGGGTGCATTTAGTGCCCAATTAGGCGGAGATATCCGTATAAAGTTATCTTTAGTAATTAAGTAAAAATTAAAAAATCATTAATAATTGTTGGGGAGATAATTCGCCATAATGATTCTGAGTCGTTAATTAATTGCTTATAAAAAGGTGAGTAACTCTCTTGCGGTAAATAAGCTGCTGATAAACCATCTGCAGACGCACTTCGGATTGTACCATCACTGTTAAACTGTAACTGAGACCTGTTTTTAAGATCAATTGAAACTTGTGTAGAGAACAGCTGCTCTGCAACAACTTTATTGGCCTGCTCTGCGGTATTAACTTTGCTTTTAATCAATCCATCAAATTGCTTAACAAGTAACTCTGTTGAACCTTTAAGTACTTCGTGCTCTTCAAAAACAAGTTGCTTTTCTTCTGACTTGAGCATTAAGGCGGCCGCACACACGCCCGCAATTAAACAAATTGCAGATATTAGCAATGATAATTTTACACTTAGTGAGTTAACACCAAAACGCGATGGAGGGCGTCGATACACCACAGGCCAACCTTATTAGTAATTGTTATTATTTTTTAACCAGTAGCCGAAATATACCAGATCCGCTTCGTAATTATAAATTTTTTATAGTTTATCTCTAAAAAAATAGAATGATAAATATTAAATTTATAGTTAAGTCATTATTTCGCATAACTGTCTGTTGACATTAATGGTAACTCTCCATACATTGTAATTATGAATATTATTTGTTCTCACACTACCTTTTCGTTTTTTAGCTTCTTTATATAAAAGAGGCTGACCTGTTTGTGAGATAAAATCAATCGAATAGTAAAGCCTCCCAATCGGGAGGCTTTTTTATTTCTGCTGCATAATAACAGCTTGTTTTTTGGAATGAGGAAACCAAAATGACCAATGATGTATTAAATACATTAAGACACGACATAAATGAAATAGATTCAGATTTACTTGTGTTGCTCGCCAAGCGCCGCCGCATTAGCCATGGTGTGGTTGAATACAAAATTGCTAATAATAAACCAATTCGCGATGAAGCACGTGAACTCGCACTTTTAGAGAAACTGATTGGTTATGGTAAATCACTAGGTTTAGATGCTTATTACGTAAATAATGTTTTTCAAACTATTTTGGAAGATTCTGTTTTACACCAACAAGCTATGCTACAAAAAAACCTTAATCCAGATGCCCTTAGTGAAACACATCGTGTAACTTACTTAGGTGGTCAGGGTTCTTATAGCCAGCTAGCATGTCATAAATACTTTAGCCGCCGTCCTGGTAAATTAGTTGAAATTGGTTGTACATCGTTTGACGAAATAACAGGTAAAGTAGAAAACGGCCAAGCTGATTTTGGTTTATTACCTATTGAAAATACCAGTTCGGGTAGTATTAATGAGGTGTTTGATTTACTCCAACACGCACAAGTATCTATTGTTGGTGAAGTAACACACAGCGTTGAACATTGTTTATTAGCGACACCTAATACAGAACTAGGCCAATTAACAAAAATATTCGCCCATCCTCAACCATTTGCGCAGTGCAGTCGTTTTTTACAGGGCTTAGGTGAGTTACAACACGAAACCTGTGACTCAACGTCAAGCGCGCTGCAGTCGGCACTAAATACGCCAATGAGTGCTGCAATTGGTTCAGCGCAAGCAGGGAAAAACGTAGGATTAGAAGTTATTAAAACAAATCTTGCTAATCAAAGTGAAAACCATAGCCGCTTTATTGTTGTTGCTCGCAAACCACTGCAAGTTTCGAATCAAATTCCAACTAAGACCAGTTTGATCATGTCTACAAAACAACAAGCGGGGTCGCTTGCTGACGCGTTAATGATTTTTAAACAGCATAAGATTAATTTAGTTAAACTGGAGTCTCGCCCAATGCCTGGTAACCCATGGGAAGAGGTTTTTTATGTCGATTTAGAAGCAAATTTAGCGGATAGCCAAGTAAAAGAAGCGCTAGAAAAACTTAAAGAGCACACCCAATATGTACGTATTTTAGGATGCTACCAAAGCGAGTCATTGCAGGCAGTAAGCGTGAATACTCAATAAGCAATTTTATAAATCAAAAAGGGCCGATATAGGCCCTTTTAGTTAACCAGTGCTAATCTATATAATACCACCCCGCAATAATACTTAATCAATTTGAGGGATTCCCCCCATATCTAAGCAAACGGTATAACAAATATTAATCTAGCACTTTTGAATCATTCGCTTTATTTAATAAGCTTCTGCTTTGCGTTAAAAAGTGTTCTGTCGAGTCAGAAAAGTAAACTTTAGCCTGCGCAAAAGAATCAATAAGTCCTGCTTTATCTCCCGCCTTTAATTTTGCTAATGTGTTAGCAAAGGTATCTTGATACTGCGCGAGTAAAGTCTCTACATCATCAAACTGCGCTAACATAATATCAGAGTAAAGCTCAGGTGATTGAGCAAATAAACGCCCTACCATCATTAATTCAAGTTGATAAATAGGTGATGAACAACTACGTAGTTCCTCAAGTGTATGGCTTTGTTTTGCTAAAAACTGTCCGTAGACAAAGGTTGTTAAATGACGCATTACTTGAATAATTTGCATTGCTTCATCGTGTTTTTTTGCGTCAAGCTCAACAAGCTGACAACCCCAAACCTGTAATTGCTCTAATAATCCTTTTGCGGCTTGGTGATCTCGCCCTTCACATACAACGACTGTTTGTTTTACCCAGTGTGATATGTCAGGTCCAAACATAGGATGCAAACCAACTACAGGGCCACTGTGCGCGGCTTTTAGTGCTTTAATAGGTGATTGCTTTACCGATGTAATATCAACGAGTAAGCAATCATCATCTAGTTTAGGTAACTTAGCTACTACAGCGCCCAATGCGTTAATTGGCACGCTGATCATTACTAGCTTGGCACCCTTTAAAATACCTTGCGCTTCGTTTTGCTGATCTTTATCTAAAATTTTAACGTTGTAACCTGAGCGAATAAACTGCTGAGCAAATAACTGACCCATGGCACCTTGGCCGCCCACAATAACAATAGGTGAAAGCTCTGGCGCAGCACATGCAAGTTTTGCTTGTTGGTTTTGATAGGCTTCTCGCATCATGCGTCTTAGTATATCTTCAACAAGATCTGGGCTTACACTTTGATTGATCGCTTCTTGTCGTCTTGCTGCTAATAGCTCTGCTTCACGTTCAGGTGCATGTAAAGGCGCGCCTGTTTGTTGTTTTATCTCACCAATCTTTTGCGTAATACCGTTACGTTTAGCAAGTAAGGCAACAAGTTGTGCGTCGCATTCATCTATACCCTCTCTTAGCTGTGCTAAATCACTTATGTCAGCCACGTTCATCCCACCTTAAAAAACAAATAACGTAAATATAAATTTACATAAAAGTAAACTAATCAATACGATAAATACTAACAGGATCAGGTAACTGAGAAAAGGCTAAAGCGGAAATTTTACTAATGAAGAATTGAGAATTGAGAATTGAGAATTGAGAAAATAATATTCTAAAACCAAAACGGGTTGCAACCCGAAGGATGCAACCCGTTTTTTTGCGTTGATAAACAGCGCGTATTAGTTAAGTTTTTCTCTAATACGTGCAGATTTACCAGAACGCTCACGTAGATAGTAAAGCTTAGCACGGCGAACTGCACCGCGACGCTTAACTGTTACGCTATCAATAAGAGGGCTGTGCGTTTGGAATACACGCTCAACGCCTTCACCGTTCGAGATTTTACGAACTGTGAATGCTGAGTGAAGACCACGATTACGCTTAGCGATTACAACACCTTCAAAGGCCTGTAGACGCTCTTTAGCACCTTCTTTTACTTTTACCTGTACAACCACTGTATCACCAGGGCCAAATGCAGGTACGTCTGTTTTAAGCTGCTCATCTTCAAGCGCTTTAATAATATTTTGGTTTACTTTTGCCATTATGTTTCTCACTTTCCTAGGTGTAACTGTCTTCTAGCCACAAGCTTTTTGGTACTCTTGCTGAAATTTCGCGAGTAATACCGCTTGCTCCTCAGTCAGAGCTAGGTTATGCAACAAGTCAGGACGTCGTAACCAAGTTCTGCCTAATGACTGCATAAGCCGCCATTTTGCTATCTCTTGGTGGTTACCACTGAGTAATACAGCAGGAACCTGTTTGTCGTCCAATGTTTCTGGTCGTGTATAGTGTGGACAATCTAACAAGCCATCCGAAAATGAATCTTGTTCCGCTGACTGGTTATGACCTAACACACCCGGCACTAATCGCGCTACTGCGTCAATTAATGTCATGGCAGGTAGTTCACCTCCACTCAAAATAAAATCACCAATCGACCATTCTTCGTCAACATATGATTCTATTATTCTCTCATCTATACCTTCATAGCGACCGGCAATCAAAATCAGTTTTTTAGCGTTAGCGAGTTCGCTAGCGCCTTGCTGATCAAGTTTGCGCCCTTGCGGGGACATATAAATTACTTTAGCACCATCACCAGCAGCTTTTTTAGCTTCGGCAATCGCTTTTTTTAATGGTTCAACCATCATTAACATACCCGGTCCGCCCCCGTAAGGACGGTCATCTACGGTTCTATGCTTATCTAAAGCGTAGTCTCGCGGATTCCAGCAGTTAAAATCAATTAAGCCATTTTTTACTGCGCGACCGGTAACACCTTGGTCTGTAATAGCGTCAAACATGTCTGGAAAAAGGCTTATCACCCCTACCCATAATGAACTAGTTTGCGTCATTAAAACCCAGGATCCCAGTCTACGGTAATTTCTCTTGCGTCGTATTTAACTTCTTTAATAACTGAATCAGTTAAAAAAGGAATCAAACGCTCAGCTTGACCAAATGCATCTTTACTATTTGCTTTCACAACTAGTACGTCATTTGATCCTGTCTCCATCAGGTCATCAACAATGCCTAAGCTATAACCTTTATCAGTTACAACCGACATGCCAATGAGATCTCGCCAATAGAACTCACCTTGCGGGAGCTCAGGTAATTGCGCTGAATCCATCGAAATTTCTGCATGGGTATAAGCCATTGCTTCGTCTCGATCGTTTATTTGCGCAAATTTAGCGATAAAGCCTTTGTTGTGGCGACGCCAGTCGACCACTTCTAAGGACTGCCATTTACCTTGCTGCCCTATCAACCACGGGCTGAAATCGAAGATCCCTATGGGATCATCAGTAAATGAATGTACCTTAAGCCAGCCCTTTATACCATATGGGGCACCGAGCTTTCCTACGACAATTATTGATGAGGTGTTCTCTTGACTCATGGTTACACTTACGCCTATTAAGCCGCTTTACGAGCGTCTTTTACTAACTTAGCTACGCGATCTGAAAGAGATGCGCCCTGACCTACCCAGTGTTCAACACGTGGTAAATCTAAACGAATTTTTTCTTCTTGACCTGAAGCAATTGGGTTAAAAAAGCCTACTTTCTCGATGAAGCGACCGTCACGCGAGAAACGGCTATCCGCAACCACAATTTGATAGAAAGGGCGTTTTTTAGCGCCACCACGTTGCAAACGAATAGTTACCATACCGTCCTCTATAAAGATTGACTGTTTTCATTAATAAGATTTACTCCCCAGAATGGGGAGCTGGGGAATTGTACGAGTTTTTGGCAATAACGCAAGTAAGAAGTGCAGCAAAAAGGCAGTTTAGTAGGTTAAACCGTGATCTCAACTAAAAATTAGAGCTTATGAGGTATTACGCGCATAATTTATTCAATAAAAAAGGAGCTATTTGCTCCTTTTTTGTCGTTTATTTATTCTTTCAAAAATAGCTAAAGGCTAATATTTAAAATTTAGGGCCGCCGCCGCCCATCATTCCAGGAGGTAACATGCCTTTCATACCGCGCATCATTTTGGTCATGCCGCCTTTGCCTTTCATTTTTTTCATCATTTTTTGCATTTGCGTAAATTGCTTAAGCAACTTATTAATTTCTTGTACCTGTGTACCTGAGCCAGCTGCAATACGTTTTTTACGCGAACCTTTAATAATTTCTGGGCGTGCACGCTCTTTTTTAGTCATCGAGCTAATAATAGCTTCCATTTGGATAAATGTTTTATCACCCATTTGACCTTTAACTGCATCTGGTAAGTTAGACATACCAGGGAGCTTATCGAGCATCGACATCATGCCACCCATATTTTTCATTTGCTTTAGTTGATCCGCAAAATCATCAAGGGTAAAGCCTGCGCCTTTAAATACTTTTTCAGCAACTCTGGCAGCTTGCTCTTTATCTACTTTCATCTCGACTTCTTCGATTAATGAAAGTACATCACCCATGCCTAAAATACGTGACGCTATACGGTCAGGATGAAAAGGTTCAAGTGCGTCAGTGCGCTCACCAACACCCATAAACTTAATAGGCTTACCTGTGATATGACGAATAGATAAAGCCGCACCACCACGTGCATCACCATCAGTCTTTGTTAATATAACACCGGTAAGTGGTAATGCCTCGTCAAATGCTTTAGCTGTATTTGCCGCATCTTGACCTGTCATTGCATCAACAACAAATAATGTTTCAATTGGGTTGATTGCTTTATGAAGGTCTTTAATTTCGTCCATCATGTCACTATCGACATGTAAACGCCCTGCGGTATCAACAAGTACTACATCGATGAATTTCTTTTTGCATGAGAAATAGCTGCTGTTGCAATATCTACAGGTTTTTGCGAGATATCACTTGGGAAAAAATCAACATCAACTTCAGCAGCAAGCGTTTCTAACTGCTTAATTGCCGCAGGACGGTATACGTCGGCACTCACTACTAGTACAGATTTTTTCTTACGCTCTTTTAAAAATTTTGCAAGCTTTGCGACACTGGTTGTTTTACCTGCACCTTGAAGACCAGCCATCATTACAACCGCAGGCGGTTGCGCGTTTAAGCTTAGCTCTTCGTTTGCTTCACCCATCGCTTTTTCAAGCTCTTCGCGTACTATTTTTACAAATACTTGGCCTGGGCTTAAGCTTTTTGTAACTTCAACACCGACTGCACGTTCCTTTACTTGCTTTACAAAGTCACGAACAACTGGCAACGCCACATCGGCTTCTAAAAAAGCCATACGCACTTCACGAAGAGTGTCTTTAATGTTGTCTTCAGTTAGGCGGCCACGACCACTGATATTTTTTAAGGTTTTACCTAATCGTTCTTGGAGGTTCTCAAACATGTATCGGTTCCGATAAGACGTTATATCAATCTAATTACACAGCTTTTTTATTTAGCCATCCAATTAAGGATATTGATATTATTAAATTTGAATTAAAAACAGTATACCGTAAATGGTGCCGGACAATACAGTGTTCAAGTGCCGCTAGTTGAGTTTCTTTTTTTAAGGTCTATCCATTTGCTTTGCTATAAAATACAATGACAATATAACAACAAGGATTTTTTGACTCAAATTAAGTGGCCCAAGCACAATGCTGATTATTAGTTTAACTATTATTGCCAGTTTATTTTATGTGTTAGCAACGTCTCACGTGCTATCACGACTGTTTCATCAACAAGGCCCTAGCCAGAAAGTAACTGTAATATTAAGTACGGTTGCTATATTGGCGCACATGCTGCTGTTAGTGAATTCAGTGTTTCGATCCGATGGTCAAGATTTAAGTATCGTTAATGTCTCTTTACTTACCTGTTGGGTTATTGTTGTATCTGTCACAGCCGTGTCATTAAAGTTTCCGGCGACCCTATTACTTCCGGTTGTTTACGGTTTCGCAGCACTTCTAACTATCGCTAGTTTATTTATACCGCACCATCTTTTGTTGCAAAGTATAAATGTTGAAATAGGCTTAGTGACACATATCTCTATTTCTTTACTCGCATACTGTATTTTGATTATTGCTACCCTATATGGCGTACAGTTTTACTTTATCGATAAGCGATTAAAACGAAAAGATTTAGCAATTGTACACAGTCATTTACCCCCTCTGATGGTTGTTGAGCGCCAGCTCTACCAACTTTTAAACTTAGGGACAATCCTTCTTACTTTTGCATTGCTGTCAGGGTTTTTATTTCTTGATGGGATGTTTGCCAAAGAGTTTATCCATAAAACGATACTGTCGTTAATCGCGTGGGTAATTTTTGCTGTTGTTGCATTAGGTCATATGAAAAAAGGTTGGCGAGGAAAACCGGTCGTTATTACAATTATGATTGCTGCATTTATCCTCACACTTGCTTATTTTGGCAGCCGTTTCATACAAGAAGTAATACTAAATAAGTTTTAACTTGACTCTGCTTGCTCACTCTAGCTTAATACGCATTGATTTATAAGAAAAGGATCCATCGTTGGACGACATATCGACAAGTACCCTATTTATCATTTTAGGTTTTTTGGTGCTTTTTTCTGCTTACTTTTCCGGCTCAGAAACCGGAATTATGTCAATCAATCGTATACGCTTGCGACACCTCGCTAAAGAGGATCATCGTGCAGCTAAACGAGTCAGTAAATTACTTAGCCGTCCAGATAGGCTCATCGGTTTAATCTTAATCGGTAACAATCTTGTTAATATAGCAGCAGCCCAAGTGGCTACAATTATAGGCATTCGCCTTTACGGTGACCTTGGTATTGCTATAGCAACGGGTGTGTTAACTTTAGTCGTGCTTATATTTGCCGAAGTAACTCCGAAAACCCTTGCTGCCCTCTATCCTGAAAAAGTGGCCTTTCCAAGCTCAATAATACTTAAAGGGTTACTAAAAATTCTATTCCCTTTTGTCGTTGTTATTAACTGGATGACCAACGGAATACTGCGATTATTTGGTATTAGCGCCGCTCAAATAGACGAACACAGTATGAGTAAAGAAGAATTAAAAACCGTACTCAATGAGTCAGGCGCACTTATTCCTGCACGCCACCAAAGCATGCTCACCTCAATTTTAGACTTAGAACAAGTAACCGTTGAAGATATCATGATCCCACGTAACGAAATTGTGGCGATAGATATAAATGATGATTGGAAACTAATTAGCCGCCAGTTAACTCATGCACAACATACCCGTGTGTTGTTATACAGAGATAACATAGATGATGCCGTCGGTTTTATTCACTCACGCGATGCGCTTAGGCTTCTTACAAAAGAGCAGTTTGATAAACCTTCGCTGCTACGTGCTGTACGTGAAATTTACTTTATTCCTGAAGGTACGTCCCTTAATACTCAACTTTTAAAATTCCAATTATCTAAAGAACGTATTGGCCTCGTCGTTGATGAGTACGGTGATATTCAAGGCCTAGTAACCCTTGAAGATATTTTAGAAGAAGTGGTTGGCGATTTTACAACAACACAAACACGCACTCCGAGCGAAGAAGTAACAACCCAAACTGATGGTTCTTGTATTGTGGATGGCGGTGCTAACGTACGCGATTTAAATAAAGAAATGGGTTGGGATTTCCCACTTGACGGTCCTAAAACATTGAGTGGTTTAATTGTTGAATATTTAGAAGATATTCCTGATGCAAATATTAGTTTACGTATTGCGGGATACCCTGTTGAAGTACTTGAAGTAAAAGAGAACATGATTAAACAGGTAAAAATACATCCCAATAAACGAACTCGTTAAAGTAAAAAGGAGCCGAATTGGCTCCTTTTTTAGTAATGAAAATAATTAACCTAAACTCTGGTTAAGAGATTTTCAGTAAATTCAATAAAATTAACGCTGAAAATAGCTACTCGAGATAGATTTATTATCCAGAATTCAGGTTAATTAACTAAATAATCGCTCTAACCACCCTTTATCAAGCTCTTCTTCACAACGCTTTAATTGTGCGCCATAGCGACTAGCTCGGTGTTTAACTTTATTTGCGACGCCCATTAGCCATTTTTTCTTTTTATAAGTACCACGCTTATATCCGCCCCAGCCTTCGTGATAATTAAGATATTGCGCATAAGCATCCCATTTAGAAATACCATTCACTTTATGCGTTTTATAAACAAACCATGCCATAAAATCTATTGCATCATCAAAGTCATCTCTATCAGCACCATTATTACCTGTTTCGCGAATATAATCTGCCCATGTAGGAGTCTTAGCTTGCGAGTAACCATAAGCGTCACTGGCACGCCCAGTTGGAATTATCCACAAAAAGTATTCCATTGGTGGCGCTGCATCGTGTTTAAATGAGCTTTCTTGATACATCATGCTCATTAATACATGCTTAGGTGAACCCCACTTTTCTTGAGCGTCTCTTGCATCGAAATACCAATCGGATTTTTCCTTAAAAATCTTACAAATATCATTCGGTTGCTTTGGTGGTGCTGTAGCGCACCCCGCAAGAGTAATAGCTAGAGATAACATTAGTGCATTTTTTTTCATGTTTTTAGATCTCACTGAACTTTTATAAAAAGTGTGGGTCTGATTTTATAATGCAGCAGTACAGCATTGTTTCATCCCTGAAAAGTATTTACGCAGCCAACTTGGGCTGCGTTTTTTTGTCTAAAAATAGTGGGCATTAAACTTACTTACTGGCAAAATATGCATCTAAGAATGCTTTGAACGATTGCGTATCCGCTTGCTCAATTGCCACTTGTGCCTCATTAGACTCTATAACTTGTTGTTCCAGCCAAGGCTTTAAAAACTCACTATAGTCAGTTTCAGCATGACTTTTTTTATACTTATTAGCTAATGCTAATGCGAAGTGCCCGTTATCTAAACCAGATTCTTTTAGTTGTGAAACGTAACGCCCCGAGTAAGTCAGTGCGGGGTTATCAATCCACGTTGCCATACGCTTTATAGTATCTGAGTAATAATTAACACCGTAAGCATTATCCATCCATTTAGCAACATCCGTTAGCTGGGTAAATATTTCGCCCCCACGACTGCAGGCTTCGTTCTTCGTTATTAAAGTTAAGCATTAGTCCTTCTTCTCGACCTTGATTTACTACTGTGTCGAGGTTTTCAGTGCTACGCGCTTGTTCTTTCCAATCCATTGGAGCTGAATCTTTTAATAAACAATATGTTAAAAATACATCTAAAAAGTGAATTTGCTCTATATCAATACCCACTTCGCTAAAAGGGTTAACGTCTAATGCGCGAATTTCTACATACTCAATGCCAGCTCTAAGCAGCGAGTCTGTCGGCGTTTCACCATTTTTAGCATTTCGTTTAGGGCGAATTGGTGAGTAAAATTCATTTTCTATTTGCAAAATATTTTTATTAAGCTGCTTAGGAGCTTCACTCGTATAATCGTCAATATCGCTATAGATTTCAGATGGGGTATTGATCGCTTTTTTCAAACCCGCTACATATTCATCTAGTGAATTATACATTACGCGCAATGATGACTGTGCGCTATTTGTATACCCCAGATTACCTAAACGAAGTGCAGTACCGACTTCTAAATAAAGTGTACCTTTCCCTAATTTTTTAAATGGCAAGTCGGTTTTGCGACCTTGTAAAAATGAATTACATAGCGCCGGAGATGCACCGAACATATAACTTATTAACCACAGCTCGCGTTTAAAATTACGGATCAGTGCTAAATAACCATCAGAGATAAAATCTTGTAAACTGGCGTTACTTTGTTTTAGTGAATGAATTGATTGCCAAAGTGTGTCAGGAAAAGAAATATTAAAATGTACGCCTGCAATTGCTTGCATCATACTACCGTAACGATTTTTTAACCCTTCACGGTATAATGTTTTCATTTTACCAGTATTTGAGCTGCCAAATTGTGCTAATACAATATCATCTTGATGTTCAATAAAGCACGGCATGCTAATAGGCCACAGTAATTCATCGCCCATTTTTTCTAAAGTGAATTTTTGCAAATCTTTTAATTGCTTAAGTGTCTGTATAGACGATTCGCTAACAGGGGTAATGAACTCAAGCAAAGACTCAGAAAAATCAGTGGTGATATGCCCATTAGTTAATGCACTTCCAACCCCTTTAGGATGCCCTTGAGCTGATATAACACCATCGTTTTTTATTCTTAACGACTCTCGCTCAATACCACGCTTAATGCCTTTAACTGCGTGTTTATGCTCATTTGCTGATAACGCGTTTAGCGTATTTGTTAAATCATGTGTTGTCAAAAATGCTTCCTCGGGCCACGTGGCTTAATCATAGGGTTATGGGGGCTAATTACCTAGACTCAAGATTAAATTGCTAAGAACAAAACAATTTCTCAAAATTAATTATCATTTATCCAATTTGGATATGCGTTTGATATGGCAGGCATCATACAGTAAACCCTAATATTGCCACCGCTCTTAGTATTATACAATTTTTTTGCATGGGTATTTAACCTAAAAAACGGAAGACTCACGCGACTCAAAATCTCTCATTGTAGTACTTACGGTGTTGAATCTACTTGCAGTCGATTCATTTTAATCTGCGTTCAGAGTAAAGATTAAATTTCATCAATAAATAGACCGGCACTTACACGACATTGGCTCACCTAACTTTCAATAATCAGCTTAACAATTCAATTACTTGATGTAGATCATAAAAATATGAAATTTAAATTATAAGTACTAAAGAAATACTTTGTTTTTTTGCTTTGTAGTTAACAAGCAATATAATGACGCCAACGATAAAGGATGATAAAAAATACAATGCGCAATAATAAAAGCTTAAAAAATGAAGAAGTCCATTTTGATGAGTCACAAGAACTTGTTTCTACGACTGACCTAAGGGGAGTAATAACTTATGCTAATCAAGAATTTTGTATCATCGCTGGATACACTTCAGAAGAACTCATAGGAAAAAATCATAATATAGTCCGTCATCCTGATATGCCTAAAGCAGCATTTAAAGAAATGTGGGATATCTTAAAACAAGGCAATTCTTGGCGAGGTATGGTAAAAAATCGCTGTAAAGATGGCCGCTACTATTGGGTTGATGCATTTGTAACGCCTATTTTTGAACATGGTCAGCTTATTGGCTATCAATCTGTAAGAACAAAACCAAGCCAACAACTAAAACAACAAGCACAAGACTTATATAATAAAATAAATGCGGGTAAGTCACTATTTAGCCTCAAAGAACAAACAACAATAAGACAAAGCATCAGCTTTGTATGCGTATTACTATGGCTAATTTATATTGCTCTATTTGGTTCGCTAAGCATTGCCTTAATAAACTTATTTATTTGCTGTTTAGTTATTGCTCTTAATTATGAAGAGCTAATTGTGACACCTAAAATATTACGTGATCAAAAAGCTAAGTCTGATTCGGTATCTCGTTATATTTATAGCGGCTATAACCCGCATAGTATAAGTGATTACAGAGAACAAATGATCAGTGCAAAATTACGTACTGTATTGGGTCGTATGAAAGATTCAACATTAAGCTTTAATAACATTGCGACCGACTTAGATAAACAATCCGCGATGACTGAAAAAGGTATTGCGGCACAAGGTGAGCGTTTAGAACAAATAGCATCAGCTATGGCACAAATGAGCTCAACAATTGGTGAAATATCAAATAGCACCACAGAAACAGCAGATAAAGTAAACCTCACTCACCAAAGCTGCTCTGATATTAAAAATCATATTGCCGAAAACAGTATCATGGTGTCTGATTTAGCAACACAGGTGGAACAAGCCGCGACAACCGCAAGCAGCTTAGCTTCTGAGGCTGATAAAATAGGTCAAGTGATGAGTGAAATTGAAGGGATTGCGGATCAAACAAACTTACTGGCATTAAATGCAGCAATAGAAGCAGCAAGAGCAGGCGAACATGGTCGAGGCTTTGCCGTTGTAGCAGATGAAGTAAGAACCCTGTCGTCAAGGACTCAAAATGCAACAACACAAATCCATAGCTCAATTAAAGAAATACAAGATACCTTATTTAGCTGGTCTAAAGTAATGCAGAGCACTAAAACTCAAGCCGATACTTGCGTAGATACAACAGCTAAAACTCAGATCGAACTTGATGGTATTTTTGTTCAAATAAGTGAGATTTCTCAACTAGCAATTCAAATATCGACCGCAGCAGAAGAGCAACAGGTAGTTAGTAATGATATTGGTAATAATGTATCGCAGATTAAGGGGTTTGGTGACGAAAATCTCAATTTAAGTTTTAATGTCGCAAAAGGTGCAGCAGAGTTGGTTGAAGGTTCTCGTAAAGTAAATGACCTTTTACTTACGTTTAAAGTTTAAATTAGCACCTATAAAAAAGCCGCTGATTGAAGTGGCCCACAATAATTGGAATGTCCAACTATTGGGTGTCACTTTAGGTAGCGGCTTTATATATTTAACTTCTATTGATTAGCGATTTGTAAATACTAGACCTTCATCGGTTGCATCAATAATGATAACACTGCCAGGTAAATAATCACCACTGAGTAACTTTTGCGCGAGTGGATTTTCAATGGTTTGTTGAATCGCACGTTTAAGTGGACGCGCGCCATAAACGGGATCAAAACCACTTGCTGCAATGCGTTCAAGCGCAGTGTCCGTTATTTCCAATAAGTAACCCATTTCAGTTAAACGCTCACGTAATTTCATTAACTGAATATCAGCAATCTCTTTGATATGTTCGTTAGCTAATGGATGAAATACCACCGTCTCGTCTATACGGTTTATAAATTCAGGTCTAAATTCATTTATTAATACATCCATCACTTTAGCTTTAAGCGTTGTGTAATCATTATTTCCAGCCTGCTCTTGAATAATATCTGAGCCTAGGTTTGAAGTCATAATAATAACGGTATTTTTAAAATCAACGGTTCTACCTTGTCCGTCGGTTAGACGACCATCATCTAATACTTGCAGTAAGATATTAAATACATCAGGGTGTGCTTTTTCGATTTCATCAAGCAGTATTACCGAATAAGGTTTACGACGCACTGCTTCAGTTAAGTACCCCCTTCTTCATAACCCACGTAACCTGGAGGAGCTCCAACTAAACGTGCAACTGAATGTTTTTCCATAAACTCAGACATGTCGATACGCACCATGGCATCTTCGGTATCAAACATAAAACCAGCCAGTGCTTTAGTTAGCTCTGTTTTACCCACACCTGTTGGACCTAAAAATAAAAATGAGCCAATCGGACGGTTAGGATCAGCAAGTCCGGCACGTGAGCGTCGTATTGCGTTAGAAACAGCAACAACAGCCTCATCTTGGCCTATTACCTTACTGTGTAACTTATCTTCCATTTGCAGTAACTTTTCACGCTCACCTTGTAGCATTCTCGATACCGGTATACCGGTCCAGCGAGAGAGTATTTCTGCTATTTCATCCTCACCGACTTGGTTTTTAAGCAGAGTCATTTCTTGCATTTCGGCTTGTGAGGCTAAATCAAGTTTTCGTTCAAGTTCAGGGATACGCCCGTATTGCAGCTCTGACATACGCTGTAAGTCACTTGCCCTTCGCGCTACATCTAAATCTAATCTTGCTTGTTCAAGCTCAGCTTTAATTACTTGCGTGCCTTGAAGTGATGCTTTTTCAGCATTCCATATCTCGTCTAGCTCACGATATTGCCCATCAAGGTCGGTGATCAACTCTTGCATTTCAGCTCGGCGTTTTTGGCTTGCTTCGTCTTTTTCTTTCGCTAGTGCATTATCTTCTAACTTTAGTTGGATAATACGACGTTCGAGTTTATCTAATGACTCTGGTTTTGAATCAATTTGCAAACGAATTGATGAACCCGCCTCATCAATCAAGTCTATCGCTTTATCCGGTAGCTGGCGATCACTAATATAGCGGTGAGATAACTGCGCCGCTGCAACAATAGCGGGATCTGTAATTTCTACTGAATGATGTAACTCATATCGCTCTTTCAAGCCGCGTAATATAGCAATGGTATCCTCGACTGAAGGCTCTTCAATGAGTACTTTTTGGAAGCGACGTTCAAGCGCTGCGTCTTTCTCTATGTATTTACGGTATTCATCAAGCGTGGTTGCGCCAACACAATGTAATTCACCGCGCGCTAATGCTGGTTTTAGCATATTGCCCGCATCCATTGCGCCGTCACTTTTGCCCGCACCCACAATGGTGTGTATTTCATCAATAAATAAAATGACTTGGCCTTCTTCTTTCGCCAATTCATTTAATACTGATTTTAAACGTTCTTCAAATTCGCCACGGTATTTAGCACCCGCAACTAACGCGCCTAAATCAAGTGATAGTACGCGTTTATTTTTTAATCCTTCAGGTACTTCACCATTAATAATACGCTGCGCTAAGCCCTCAGCAATTGCTGTTTTACCAACGCCAGGTTCACCTATTAGTACAGGATTGTTTTTAGTCCTGCGCTGCAGAACCTGAATCGTACGGCGAATCTCATCATCACGGCCTATAACAGGGTCAAGCTTACCCTGCTCAGCGCGTTCAGTTAAATCAATGGTGAACTTTTCTAATGCTTGACGTGTTTCTTCTGCATTTGGATCATCAACTTTTTGACCTCCACGAATCGCCTTAATCGCACTCTCAACTTTGCTGGCGGTTATATTTAACGCTTTAAAAATAGTCCCAAGCGGGCCTTTATCATCACATGCAACAAGTACAAATAATTCACTAGAGATGTATTTATCTTTACGCTTTTGCGCATATTTATCGCATAAGTTGATAAGCGACACCATATTATTGGACAGTTGAACATCACCGCCGACCCCTTCTACTTTAAATAGCTTTTCTATTTCTTGGGAGAGCTTGGTATTGAGTTCGTCTGCACTTATACCTATTTGGGCAAATAGCGCTCGAACACTTGATCCGCTTTGCTGAAGCAATGAGTACATTAAGTGTACAGGTTCAATAAATTGATGATCGCGGCCAAGTGCCAGCGATTGCGCATCAGAAAGCGCAGATTGAAATTTACTTGTAAATCGATCTAAACGCATAAGGGTTTACCTATCAAATAATCTAATTGCTTAATTAATGGGTATGTTTAGGCGTTTGTTCAAGGTGTAGCAGAAAATATAATCACAACAATGATAAATTACTTGCGCCAGATCAAACTTGCCATGCGTCCAGTTTGGCCATCACGACGATAAGAAAAAACAGGTCTTTGCGAGAAACAGTGCAGTACTCTCCCCTGTAATTTTTTTTATACCTGATTGATTTAGTAATATACGAGCAATATTATAAATATCGGCAAGGTATTTGTGGTTAGTTTGTAGTTTAAACGCTTCAACAAAAAGAGATGACTGTGCTTGGAATAGCTCAAAAACGTCTGAGCCAACTTCGAATTTATTTGGACCAATAGCAGGACCTAACCATGCATTGATATCCTTATGCTTTGCATCAAAACAATCAAGAGTACTTTTAATTATACCCTGCTCTAACCCTCGCCACCCTCCGTGAATGGCCGCAACTTCATTGCCATCATTACTACTTAATAATATGGGAAGGCAATCAGCGGTCATAATAGCAAGTGGTTGATCAATTATTTGTGTATAAAGAGCATCAGCATTATGTAACTCAGTGAAGTCAAAATGCTCATCAACAATAACAACATTGTTACTGTGAACTTGATTTAGCCATACCGCTGGTTTTGGAATATGCGTATTTAACAATGCGCGATTTTTTAATACGTACTCTTTATTATCACTAACATGAAGTCCAAGGTTTAAACTTTTAAATGGGACTTGAGAAACACCACCTTCACATGTAGTACTTAACGTACCTACATTATGAAGGTTTTGCCATGTCGCTGATAATAAATGCACTATCTATCTATATCAGGATTAGCTTTGGTGTCTTCGCGTAGTGCTAGCGTCATAGCAACCATATCATCAGGTATAGGCGCTTGCCATGTCATCATTTCACCCGTAATAGGATGAGCAATGCTTAATTTAACCGCGTGGAGAGCTTGGCGTCTAAAACTACGAAGTAGCTCAAATAACTCAGGAGTTGCACCTTTTGGTGGACGCGGACGGCCGCCATAAGACTGATCACCAATTAATGGGTGATTTAAGTAAGCCATATGAACACGAATTTGGTGTGTACGACCGGTTTCTAAGCGCAAACGCAAGCGAGTATGTGCGCGAAACTTTTCAGCCACACGGTAATGCGTAATAGCAGGTTTGCCCATTTCATGAACAGCCATGTGTGTACGCTGTGTCGCATGGCGACCAATAGGCTTTTCAATCATGCCACCAGCGGTCATCGTTCCATTACAAAGCGCTTCATATTCACGCGTGAAGTTTTCACGTTTTTGCAATGCTGTCACTAAATGCGTTTGTGCAGGGATCGTCTTAGCTACAACCATTAATCCTGTCGTATCCTTATCTAACCTGTGCACAATACCAGCTCGCGGAACATTGATAATTTCCGGGTAGTGATGTAATAGCGCATTTAATACTGTGCCATCTGGATTACCTGCCCCAGGGTGGACCACAAGTCCCATTGGTTTATTGATGACCAAAATATGATCGTCTTCATAAACTATGTTCAAATCGATGTTTTGTGCAAGGTATTCTCGCGGTGCTTCAATAGTTGTTTCAACATTAAGAAGCTCACCACCTAATAACTTAGTACGTGGTGTGTTTAATATTTCGCCATCAACAGTAATTTTATCATCCAAAATCCATGTTTTTATACGTGAACGTGAATAATCAGGGAACAATTGCGCTAATACTTGGTCTAGACGTTTACCACCTAAGTCAGTTGGAACCTCGGCTTGAAGAGAAATTTGCTCTGTCATTAGTAACTTTACCCAATTTACCAGTGCAAGCTTTGCTCGACTGGGTTAGAATCGCTTTTAATAAAAGCATAATATAATACGTATAGTTTACTCGGTTTTACCGACTTGGCCTAGCCGAAGACATCGAAGGTAACAAATAAAATGATAAATAAAATAGGGAAACGTGCATTTGCCATTGTTTTTTCAGTTTCTGTACTTAGTTTAGGCGCTTGTTCGTCTGCGCCTGACCAAGAAGATATTCAACGTGTACCAAACAGATCAGCACAAGCTTTGTATGAAGATGCAAAAGAAACACTAGATTCTGGTTTATATGCACGTGCAATTGAGCTTCTAAGTGCAATAGATTCTCGTTATCCATTTGGCCCGTTTTCTAAGCAAGTACAAATGGATCTAGTGTATGCGCATTATCAATCGGGTAATACAGAGCAAGCATTAGCAACAGTCGATCGCTTTATACGCCTCAACCCAAATCATAAAGATTTAGATTACATGTATTACATGCGTGGTTTGGTAAACATCAAAGCAGACAAAAATGCATTTCAAGAATACTTTGGTGTAGATAGAGCTGACCGTGATGCAAACCGAACACGTGTTGCATTTACCGATTTATCAACATTGGTTAAACGTTTTCCAGATAGTGATTATGCACCAGAAGCTAAACGTCGTTTGGTGTGGCTGTTAAACCGCATGGCACGTTACGAATTAAAAGTAGCGACTTACTATTACGAACGTGAAGCTTATTTAGCAGCAGCTAATCGTGGTAAATTTGTTGTTGAGCATTATTCACAAAGCAGCTATTTAGACCCTGCACTTGAAATGATGGAAAAAAGTTACGACAAACTAGGGTTAACTGAACTTAGCAAACATGCAAAGCAAACGCGAAAACTGAATAATAGAACCAAATAGAAAAGCGCTTGTAAGCTGCCTCTTATACACAAACCCCTGCTAAGTAATTAGCAGGGGTTTTTTATTAGGGGTGTGTGCAGGACACGGGATCTTTGCTCAATTTTGACTTATTTTCTCACGGATGTAAGCCAATAACATCAAACAGGGGCAGTTACCAAGCCCACTAAGTTACAAACCTCGCGCCGCGATTACCCCCTAAATAGAACAAATTTTAAACCTGAAAGGTAATACCAATCTGCTTATATATGGGGTCTATTTAACGTTAAGAAAATTACGCTAGAACAAGGCAAAAATTTTTGTACCTAGTTGTTCTCGGCAATTGCTCCCTGCATTGCTCTACCTCCTGCATCCATGCAGTCGTAAATAAAAAATTTTTAACGACGTTATAGTGCAATTTAATTCGTTAAATTGATCAAAGATTTATGCAGGTTGGTATAAACAGATCCTGTATTAATTTAAACGTTAAATCGCGTCTTCATCTTCTTCTGCTGTTCGGATCCGTACGACACGCTCAACATCAGTGACAAATATTTTACCGTCACCTATTTTTCCTGTTTGCGCTGTTTTAACGATAACTTCTATAGCACGTTCAACATCATCATCACCAAGTACGATGTCTAATTTTACTTTTGGCAAAAAATCAACCATATACTCCGCACCACGATACAGCTCAGTGTGCCCTTTTTGACGACCAAAACCTTTAACTTCACTTACGGTCATTCCATTGATACCTATTTCAGACAATGCTTCACGTACATCATCGAGTTTAAAAGGCTTAATAATTGCTTCTATTTTTTTCATGTTAACTACTTTTTTAAAGCTTCAGATGCTTCGATTTTAGACAATCATAGAGTTCATAGCAAACAAAGCAATTGAATGACGGTGATAAAACAATCAACCATGGTATAATTTACCAAATAAAAATAGCTATACTTAAACAACTCGCAGTAATGAGATTAATATGAACAATAAACAAAACGGATTCACCCTTTTAGAATTAATGGTCACTGTTGCTATTGTGGGTATTATTGCCTCTATTGCCTTTTGGAACAGTAGCGACATGCTTGAAGAAAATAGGGCTGAAAATTTTTTGTTAGAGTTGAAAAGAAATATTAGCTATGCACGTTCTCAAGCAGCAAGTACTGATGAAATAATGGTGCTATGCCCTGGACCATTAAATAAGATAAGCGAAAATAAATTCTTTAATTGTCAAAACACATGGCAAGGCGATTCGGTAATAGCATTATTTGTTGATAAAAATAACAATGGTAAATTTAATAGAAAAACAGACACTATTTTTAGAGCAATGGAAAAAATTAGTTCTACAGATAAATTAAAATACACTGGAAATGAAAAAATGCTGCGCTTTAATACCAGCGGTCGTATCACGACTAATCCAGGCGACTTTATCTTTTGCCCCAATAACGGTACTGAAAACAATAAAGCGCTCAGAGTTTCTCAATCAGGAACAGCCTTTTATCTAGGAGATACCACAGAAAAATGTGATTAAAAAACACACTAATTAAATTTGTCATATTCTGATTATTTACTAGACTAAATTAATCATTTAGATTGATTTAAGGCTTCAGGGATGAGGTTTAAAACACGTTCAAACAGAATATTAGGGATAATTCTCATAGAGTTAATGGTGGCTTTATCAATCATTGCTATCATCAGTCAGCTTTCAATATGGTTCTTTTCAGATTTTTTAGCCTTAAATCGTGCCGACAATCAAGTTAACCTATTACATCGTAATATTAACTACGCACGGCTGTATGCAATCGAAAATAGCACCTATGTTACGCTATGTACGTTAAAAGAAAAGGAATGTGTGAAAGATGATTGGGACGGTCGAATCTCTTTATTTATCGATAATGATAAATCCACTACACTAAATAACGATGAACTACTTTTGAGTACATTTGAACATACTCATGATGCAGATAGCTTAAAATACCCTCGTGATGCAATAACTTTTAGGCCTGACGGTTCACTAAATGGCTTTCAAAATGGCACTTTTATCTATTGTCCAAATAGCGACAAGGCAAATCTTGAAGGGCTTGCCTTGTCAGTAAGTCAAACGGGTCGAATACGAATTAAATCAACCGATATATGTCAAAAAAGTAACTAACCTGAACTCTGGTTAAGAGGTTTACTAACGTATTTAATCATAGTGATGTTTAAATTTATTTTCTCTAGCCAGAGATTTTCAGTGAAAACAAGGCTAATTTACTTGCAATAGCTGGCCTATTGCAAGTAAATTCAACGCAGTCAGTACTGAAAATAGCTGCTTGAGATAGATTTATTATCCAAAGTTCAGGTTAACTAGTAATTACCGACCCCAACAATAGTCAACATCACTAGCTCCTTTAGTACCTTTTGCACCCTTTAAGCCAATATCAGTAATAGATAGTTCAGTACAATCACCATCACCTTTCACTGCGCCACCTATGGGCTTTGCTTTAATGGTAAACGTATTCGTTTGTTTCACTTCGATACTGAGTTCAAAGTGTTTACTTTCTGTTTTATTATTAATACCAAGGTTATCAAACGATTCTGTGTATTCCCTATTATCAACAAAAAACTGCTCTTCTTTATTTGCCGCATCCAATAATGCCGCAGCGGCTTCAGCACGCGAAGTGCGCTTAACATACTCAGTGTAATTAGGTAATGCTATTGAAGCTAATATACCAACTATAGCAACAGCTATCATTAGCTCAATTAACGTAAATCCACCTTGTTTATTGCTCATCTATTTTTCCTTAATTTTTGATTTCGTCATTTTCTTCACGCTTATAAATATAGGTTTGCTGCGTTTTGAAGCCAAAGCCGATAGGTTGAACATCATTAACTAACTTAATCTTACCATCAACAACATTTAACCCAGGCCCTACAATCTCGACTGGTTTCATTGGATTTTCAGCATTTTCGCCTTTGATGCCAGGGCCAATTAAATAGAACTGACTTTCCATTTTAACATCTATGTCTGTATCAATGATATCTGGTGGTGTGGGGTCATTTTCATCCAGAATAGGCTCTGCATCACATTTACCATTGTTATTTGCATCCACACAAGATTCTCCTTCGCCAAAATAAAGCTGTGCTGTATCGGGTACATCATAACTCGTGGAAAATTTTAATTCGTCATACACTTTCGTCCCGTAGTGTAAATGGAATGCATATAAAGAACCTCCTCCCCCACTAAGCGAGCATTGGTTTTCAGTTGACGTATCTGAAGCTGGCTTAAATGATGAAAAATAAGCAACACCACCTACAACGGCAGCTGCAGCTAACGACTTTTCACCTGTGCCTAATTCATAGTGCCAGCCCTTGAATCCAGCTAAATCGACTTCTAAGTCGACAAATTTATCAACATCATTTAATGCATTACCAAAAGGGTCTAAATTCATCGGCATTAAATCAGCTAGTTTAATCGCATCTGGTGTATTTGTTGTAAACGTTCGTGTTACCGTGTTTTCATCTCGAATCATTAACAATTGATCTTTTTCATTAGTATCATTCGGTTTCGAACGATTACCGCTCCCCAATACCACAGCATCAAAGGGTGTATCTAGCCGAGTTATAACTTTTTTACCATTTACAGTCACTTCAGAAACTTTGCTAAACATCGTTCTTACTATTAATGGGTTATAAAAAAAGCGTCTATCTTCTGTTGCTTGACTACTCCCCAATTCAGCAAACTTAAAGTGACTAAATTTATTTACATCGTCTCCTGGCATATCAATACGCCATATATCTCCTCCAGTATCAGATGCGTAAATTCTATCAATGTATCCATCGTAATCGGAATCAAGTAAAGAAACATTAGCAGCAATACTGTGTTCGCCCTCAAATCCATTAATATCAGGGGTGAGCGCCCATACTCTTTTTCCTGTTTCAGCTTCAACAATATAAATACCTCTACCTATATTATCTTTACTTCGAATAGCCGCATCCTTATTCGTATCATACCCTGCACCAAACACAAGTAACGGCTTGTCACCAAATGCTTTTATGTAAGCAATCTGTGGCTTTGACCACGTTTGAGCTAATTCTTTAAAATCGCCTTTACCACCTTCGATTGGCTGTGCCCACAACTTTTTTGGCTCACTAGGGTCTGAAATATCAAGTGCATAATAGTTTTTACCACCACGTCGCATACCTGCTACAGCCCAGACTTGATCACCTTGACTTGCATCAATAACACCATCATTTAAGCCATTATCATTTAGGTTTTTATTATTAAAATAAACACTAATCGGCCCATCCATACCATACAGTTTACCGGTTTCATTATTGCGAAGAGGTTTAATAATGTCATATAGATCAGAAGGTATAAATGCCCAACTTTCGCTCACTTCATTATTAACATCATCATCTTTGAACATATGCAGAAATCCAGCATTAGTGCCTATTAGAATACGAATATCATCATTGCCGTAATCTATCGCTATCGGTTTAGAATGCAGGGGGTCACCAAAAATATTACCTCTTTGATCTGTTCTATCGCCATCACCGTTTTCATCATCAACATCAATGCCCATAGACCATTTAATATCAGAGCTACTTAAAGTAATCGGATTGTCATCTAATGAATCAAGTATCTCGCTTACAATCGTGGTGTTAAATTCAACAATACTTCCTTGCTTATTTGTATAAAGATTCCGCCTTTTTAAAGCATCACTGCCAGTGAGTGAACTTAAGTGATAATTTACACCACCTTCTGCAACCAAACTTCCATCAGCTGACTGATCACTTGGTAACCAATAGGTTTTTGCATCATCATCAATCAAACCATCCGAATCAAGCGCCGCTTTATTCGTTGAATCAATAATACGGCTACCAGAAACTTTTAATTTTTTTAAGTTTCCTTTCCACCTAGTACCTATTTCAGGATAAAACATAGCGAAATAAATAGCATTTCGACTACGAGTTTGATCGACGTTATTACTCGCTACAGATGGCGATGAAAAGCTATCATTTACTTCTCTAATTTTAGAAATTGCTTTATTTAGTGACTTAGATAATTCATCTGGGGTACTGGCTGGAAAGTTTTCGCCACCACCTAATGACGAAGCTTTAACTAAAAGCTCTTGCCCCTTAGCGCTCATTCCAGAACCAAAACCTATTGTGTATAGACGCCCTGTCTCGTGAATATCAGGAGTCGCTGGATACAAATCTACTTTTACATTACTCGTACCATGAATAACTTTAGCCAACTGATGTAAATAGCTACTGTAATAACTATCAGTACTCCAATTTAGGCCTTGCCCAAAGTACTTCTTATGCTCATCACTAATTACGCTATCACTATCATTATCTCCTGACGGATCACCATCAGTCATATAAATAATATTTACCGAGTTATCACAACGCTTCGCTTCCTCTACGCTGTCATTAAATGGAGAAACATACGTATAAGTAGTTTGTGTATCATAATAGTTATAACAAACCTCTCTGCGATTTCGCCCCCAACCAGTCCAATAGCAATGCTCTTTTTCTATCTGAGTCGTTACAATATCTTCAACACTGGTATCTCTTTCAACTTCGCTTGCTCCCAAACCATAGCTCACACTTTGCCCTGTAATATATAAATAGGCTTCCCAGAGTGTCTCTGTTAGCGGCGTTCCACCATCCGCTGGTAAATTTGCGATTGACGATTTAACCACAGAGGGGTCTTTCCCCAAGCCATTTATAATATAACCGCCATCAGTCTCTTTAAAACGCATTAAACCAAAGTCAATATTATCGTTATCTTCTATAACTTTATTCATCGCATATTGTGCCGCACCTAGGCGACTATCCGAGCATAATATATAGCGTCTTAGATTATTACTGTACCCACAATCATTACCCGAACTTGATGAAAACGCCATACTTCCCGATGTATCAAATATAAGCAGCACACGTGGTTTTTCATCCACGTTAATATTATGATTCACGTAGAGCTCTATATCCTCAGCGGTAGCCGGTACACTCATTGTTAACCCTAGAGATGCAGCAAATAATTTATTTAATTTAAGTCTCATTTTAAATTCCTTTGCCTGTACTAGCCATTTGTTGAGCAATACCGGTAACAATGGTTAACTGATGTTTGCTTTTAGAGCCATACTCTATTGTTGTTGATACTTGCATCATATTGCAAGCAACCCCTTTTGTGCAGCTATAGCACCTCGGACACTCCAGATTAAGTGCGCCTTTATTTAAGTTAATCATTTTACTTGGCATACCATTATGTTCAGCAATAAGCATTCCGTCGGTGCTTTCGTCAGCTATTTTAGTGACTTCCTCGGGTGACAAGAAGAACTGATTAGCCGCACCTTTATTTGCTTCCTCAGCAATCACGCGAAGTACTTCGCCTATCAATTCATTTTCAGCTACTTCGCGCTCTTGTGCTGCATTCGTAATTTTAATATCAATACTGCTACTGCTCATTAATGTTACCGCAATACCCGTGACAGCAATTACCATTATCAAAGCAGTAATCAGTACAACACCTTGTTGCTTGATTTGTGATTTCATTAAATGCGCCATAAATTTTCCCCAACGTTATTTAATCGAATAGTCGTTGTAAAAACAGTTCGCCTAAAATTATCTGTAAATTGTAATTCTCTATTATCTGCATCTTCGCCTAACGTGTATGTTTGATTTTTAATGCTAAGGTCTGCATCAGGTTGCAGGGCCCGTATCAATAAAAATACTTGCACAGTTAAAATTCCTTTGCGATTTTCCCAATCGGCTGGAGCCATATTATCAATGCTCTTATACATATCTATTCGACTATCATTTGTTGTGTCTAAGCCAAAAACAAAACGCATGTTTTCGACCCCTTCCATTATTGTTTCGGTTTTCATAGCATCGTCAACCAAACGTTTACGCATTAATGCAGGAACCGTTAACTTATTATTATTTACCGTATAGGTTTGATTAGAAATATAATAAACATGGTGACTATACGGCCACACTGTCGCATTAACATTTAGCGTCGCTGGATCAACAATATTTCGCACAAATTGTGCACGCTCTTGCTCTGCTATAAAGTAATTTTCTTTATTTTGTGTTTCATTACTGCCCGCTTTAACTGTAATTGGATCACCCTGTAAAAACTTAAGCTGCAGGATATCCGTTCCACCTATTGGATTAGTTACGCAATTAAGCTCTTTTACGGCTCCCGCTGTTTTGGCATAAATAGTGCGAAAGTTAGTGGTACTGGAAAGATCTGGGAAACTGCCGTTATTTAAGCCTTCAAGGCAATCGTTTGCTGCATTAGGTGTTGCTAATGTCGTCGTGTTCGCTGATGAAAATGAATCATCATAAAATGTTCCCCAAAACCCAATTTGCTCAATATCTCGTTGCATTATATTTATAGCTAAGCGACCTGACTCTTGCAGCTCGCCTATTGCCATAGTATCTCGAGTTGTTACTTTCATACCTATGTAGGTAAACATGACACCACCAAGTACAAGACCACCAATAAAAAGAGAGATCATGACTTCTATAAGTGTAAACCCTTTTTGTTTCATGCTTAGCTCCTAAGATAAATATAGCTGGTCAAAACAACTAGACGGCGTCGTTTATCTGCTGTCCCGCATTTAATATCGCCCGTCGCTTTATTAGCGGTAAATTCTTGCCTGCCTTGCCACGAGACAACAACCTCTAAGTTGAATGCTTTACCGCCTGAGCCACCAATAGCTGAAGGGTTTATACATACAGTGGCCCCATCCAGCGTTCCTGTATTTTCGCGAGCGCGTATAGCTCGTTTCCACTGTTCAATATCCAACAGCGCAATTTGTGCTGAACTGCATGAATTACTAAAACAAGTAGTTGTCGATTTCATAGCGGTTTGGCTATTAAACGTTTGTTTATAGAGTGTGCCTAATTGAGACGTATCATTAGCACGAATACGTTGAATAATATCGTTGCCAAGCGCTACAGCCGCAGCGCGCTGCATTGAATCAAAACTTGCTTGCTTTGCTTTAGCTTGTAGTGCGATAGCACCTAACAAACCAAAGCTGAGAATAATAAATGCAATAAGCACTTCTATCAGTGTGAAACCTTTTTTGGAAGAAGGAGAGTAAGATTGCATAAAAAAACCAAATGAAAATTATCTAATTATTAGTTTATCTGCTAAATGGTAATGTTCAATCAATACTACGATAGGCGGTTAAATTTGTTGATAAGCGGTTAACAGAATATATTTAAGAGGTATAAAATCAAAGCGCGCTTTTGACAGCCTTGACCTCACGACGACTAACAGGCAGTAACTCGCGACTCCCTTTAAGTTCAATCATGTGATGACTACTCCCTTGCGAATGCAAAGCAATAACCCTTTTTTATTAACTAATGTATTACGATGAATTCGTAAAACATACGCTGGATAGAGTAATTCTAACTGCTTTAAACTTTGTTCTAGTAAAGCTTCTCCAGTTAAAAATACCATTTTGGTGTATTTTTCTTCTGCACTAAAGTACAAAACATCTTTTATATCAACGCTACGTAGAGTACCAGCTAGCTGATAAGAAATTTTTACATTTTGCTGTTTTTGAATATGCACTTTGTTTAAACGCCCGACTTGCTTAAGCACCTTTTGCAATGATTGCTCTGAAATAGGTTTAACTAAATAACCCGCTGCGCTTAATTGTAAAGCATCGAAGGCATGCTTAGGGTGAGCAGTTATAAAAACAATTGCTGGAGGTAGAATTAAACTATTGAGCTCATTAGCAACTTGTAAACCATTCATTCCAGGCATATCAACATCTAAAAAAATTAAATCTGGCGTTTGCTTTTTAGCAAGTATTAGGGCTTCATTACCATTACTTGCCTCACCTTGTACAACTATACTTTTGTCGTGTGCTAACAAACGAATTAAGCGCGATCTCGCAAGAGGTTCATCATCAACAATGAGTACATTCATACACTGCCCTCAATTAGCTTAGGGATCACAACCTTGACCCTAAACACATCATTTTTACTAGTAATTGTTAGCTGCGCTTTATTTTTATAATAAATATTTAATCGCTGGCGAATATTTTCAAGCGCCATGCCGTTATTAGGCCTAGTTTGAGCATTAGAAATTATTATGGGGTTAGATACAATCATGGTTATATAGCCGGTAGTAATATGCAGCTCTACTTTTATTTCTGCACCATGCTCACTTGTTTCAACGCCGTGGCATACCGCATTTTCAATTAATGGCTGCAGGGTTAAACAAGGAATACTCAATGCAGGTAGTTCATTGGGTATTTGCCAATCAACTCTTAAGCGGTTACCAAAACGCCAAGTTTCAAGTGCTATATATTGCTTACTCAGTGTTATTTCATCGTCAAGAGGTACATTTTTTCCTGAGTGCATTGCAGCCTGCGATAAGGCGGCTAATGCTAAAATGGCTTGCTCTGCCGCATCGGCATCATGATGGGTAAGCTCTGCAGCAGTGTTTAAACTATTATATAAAAAATGAGGACGTATTCTAGCTTGTAAGGCATCAAGCTCAGCACGAGAGAGCGCCTTAGTTTGTTGCGCTTTTTCAAAATGAATTAATAAAAATTGGACGAATAAAGCCGCCAGCAAAGCCACTATAATGCAATTGCGAAGTGTAAAATAAATTAGGTTCTTTGTATCATCTATATCAAAAGCAAAATGGGAAAATAAAATACTAAAAATGCATGTAGATAATAAAAAAGAGGCAAAAAATAGACTTAACTGAAAAGCTTGAGTACGGTTCTGTAAAAAAAACGACAAAAATATAAAGAAGAAGTGCCGACTAAAACAATTAAATGTAAAAATAAACTAATGATCCCAAGTCGAAGCCAAATATCACCTTCTACATTGGGTGCAAAGGCTAAAACAATAGCAATAACTTGAGAAACAATAAGCGAAGCTAATACGCCTCGCTCATTAAAAAGAGCCGAAAAAAGCAAACCATCATTTTGAAGTGACTTGCTCATAACGACTCCTTTATCTAAATTTTAAATTAACGTAGCTCTACAGGAACAGCAAATACGATATTTTCTTCTTCGCCTGGGTTTTCAACAACCTGTGTGCCACCTAGCTCTTTTAATCGGCTTATAACTTGTTGTACAAGTACTTCTGGCGCAGAGGCTCCTGCAGTAACACCCACTGATTTAGAACCCGAAACCCACTGTTCTTGCACATCAGTTGCATCATCAATTAAATAAGCAACCGTGCCCATTTTATCTGCCAGCTCACGCAAGCGATTAGAATTAGAGCTATTTTTAGCGCCAACGACTAATAGCACATCAACTTTGTCAGCTAAGTCACGCACAGCGTCTTGACGATTTTGTGTTGCATAACAAATGTCATCTTTACGCGGTCCGTCAATTGATGGAAACTTATTGCGAAGTGCATCAATAACATCAGCGGTATCATCAACTGAGAGTGTTGTTTGGCTGCAATAAAAAAGGTTTTCAGCATTTTTTACATCAAGCGCAATTACATCGTCAACAGTTTCAACAAGGTAAATGCCACCGGCTGAGTTATCATATTGTCCCATTGTTCCCTCTACTTCAGGGTGACCATGGTGTCCAATTAAAATACACTCAATACCTTTTCGACTCGCACGTGTAACTTCCATATGTACTTTAGTTACAAGCGGACACGTTGCATCAAATACTTTTAAGTCACGTCGTTTAGCCTCGCTGCGAACAGCTTGCGATACGCCATGTGCGCTAAAAATAACAATGCTGTCGTCAGGTACTTGATCAAGCTCTTCAACAAAAACCGCACCACGGCTTTTTAATCCATCAACTACATAGCGGTTATGAACTACTTCGTGGCGAACATAAATTGGCTTTTCAAAAATATCGAGAGCGCGCTCAACAATACTAATAGCACGGTCAACACCAGCGCAAAAGCCGCGTGGATTAGCTAATAATATTTCCATTAACCTTCTACCTCAATAATATCAACTTCAAACGTTAAACGCTGACCAGATAAAGGGTGATTAAAATCAATCGTTACCGACTCGCCTTGCACTTCACGTACTAAACCTGGAAGCTCAGTCCCATCAGGTTGAGTAAACGCAATAATTGCACCTATCTTAGCTGGTGTTTCTGGGCCAAATTTACTACGGTCAACGTAGTAAATATTATCTGGGTTTGGCTGACCAAATGCATCTTCAGGTTCTAATTCAAACGTTTTACTTTCGCCTGCAGTTAGCCCTAATAAACACTTTTCGAAGTTTGCCGTTAAGCTGCCATCGCCCATTGTTAATTTAGCAGGTTTATTGTGCACCTTGGTAGAGTCGGCGGCAGAACCATCTTCTAATTTAATAGAAAAATGGAAAATAACTTGTGAGTTTTCACCAATTACAGCTTGGCTCATGCTTTATGCTCCTTCGGACTCTCACCGGTAAAGGCGTCAAATAACAATAGTGCTGCGCCAATACAAATAGCGCAATCAGCAATATTGAATACAGGAAAATGTGAGTCTTTATAAAATACGTGAATAAAGTCGATTACATAACCATACGCAATACGATCGTATAAATTACCAATAGCGCCTGCAAGTACCAGTGCATAGGCACCGCATAGTACTTTGTTTGTTGCAGGTAAACGTTTTAGCCACCACACAAGCAAAGCACTAATAGCAATGGCAATTGCACTTAAAAACCAACGCTGCCAACCACCCGCTTCACTTAAAAAGCTATAAGCAGCACCATAATTATGCACATAAGTAATACTAAAAACAGGGAGTAAATTTATCGACTCTTGATAAGCCATTGTCCCTACAACAAGTGTTTTACTGGCAAAGTCTATTACTAAAAGTAATAGACTCAACCAAAGCCACACTAAACCACTTTTTTGGGCTAGTTTGCTCACTAAGAATAACTCCTAAGCGAATTGACGCTTTTCACCTTCGCCATCAACATTACTTACACAGCGACCACAAATTTCAGGATGAGCTGGGTTAACACCTACATCTTCACTGTAATGCCAACAACGCTCACATTTAGCAGCATCTGTTGCAGCAACACTAATAAACAAACCTTCAATTTCGGTAGCTTGTGTATCAGCAGGCTGGCTATCAACTTCAGTAACATTTACCGCTGATGTTAACAATACAAAACGCAGTTCATCACCAAGCGCATTTAACTTAGCGGCAAGCTCTTTACTCGTAAATAAATTAACCGTTGCTTGAAGTGTTGCACCAATGACTTCTTCTTTACGTGCAGCTTCTAATAAGCGGTTTACTTCGTCACGTACTGTTAGAATTTCTAACCAGTCATCGTTACTAAATTGGCTATTTGTTGGTGCTTGTAAGCCATCATACCAAACTGATGTAAATACGTAGTCACTACGCTCACCCGGTAAAGCTTCCCAAATTTCTTGTGCGGTAAAGCTCATAATAGGGGCCATCCAACGCGTCATTGCTTCTGCTATATGATAAAGCGCTGTTTGACAAGAACGACGTGCATGGCTGTCGCTCTTAGCTGTGTATTGACGATCTTTAATAACATCTAAATAGAACGAACCAAGTTCACCCGTACAGAAGTTCATTAGCTTTTGCGTTACTAATAGCATTTGGTAGCTGTCGTACGCGGCTAAAATCTCGTCTTGTAACTGAGCAGCACGGCCAACAATCCACTTATCAAGCTCAACCATATCATCAACAGCTACTTGATCAGTTTTTGGATCAAAACCATTTAGGTTAGCAAGCAAGTAACGGCTGGTGTTACGAATACGACGGTAACGATCGGCTGAGCGTTTAAATATCTCATCCGACACAGTCATTTCTGCCGTGTAATCGGTAGAAGCCACCCATAAACGTAAAATGTCGGCACCTAGTTTATTCATCACATTTTGTGGAGAAATAACATTACCTAGTGACTTAGACATTTTGCGGCCGTTTTCATCAACAGTAAAACCATGCGTAAGCACTTGCTTATATGGTGCATGTCCATTAATTGCCACTGACGTCATCATTGACGACATAAACCAACCACGATGCTGATCAGAACCTTCAAGGTATAAATCAGCTGGACCAACTAAGTCTTCACGTGCGTCTACAACACATGCATGTGAAACACCTGAGTCAAACCATACATCTAGCGTATCTTGCACTTTCATGTATTGCTTGGCATCTTCTTCACCAAGTAATGTAGCTGGTTCTAAATCGTACCATGCTTGAATACCAGACTTTTCAACAAGCGCTGCTGCTTGAGCAATTAGCTCTTGTGTATTTGGGTGAAGTGCACCGGTGTCTTTATCAACAAACAATGCAATTGGAACACCCCAAGTACGCTGGCGAGAAATACACCAATCTGGGCGGCTTTCAACCATGTTAGAAATACGGCTTTCGCCCCACTCTGGTAACCACTGCGTATTTTTAATCTCTTTTAAAGAGTCTTGACGCAAGTTAGCCTGATCCATACTTACAAACCATTGTGGTGTAGCACGGAAAATAATTGGAGTCTTATGGCGCCAACAATGTGGGTAACTGTGCGTAAGCGCATGATGATGCATAAGCGCACCGTGCTCTTTTAATACTTCAATTACGCTCGCATTCGCCTTAAATACGTGCTGACCTGCAAAAAGTTCGGTATCTGGTAAATAAACACCATTTGCACCAACAGGGTTAGCCACTTCAAGGTTGTAATTTAAACCAGCCACGAAATCTTCTTGACCATGCCCAGGTGCGGTATGTACAACACCAGTACCTGAATCAGTCGTTACGTGTTCAGCAACAATCACTGGTACATTAAAATCATAAAAAGGATGGGCTACTTGCAAGTTTTCAAGCGCAGCACCTTTTACATACCCTAGTACGTGAAAGTGATTAAAACCAAAGCGGTCCATAGCATCTTTAACAAGCTCAGAGCCTAAAATTAGACGTTGTTGTACGCCTTCATCTTCAACCTGTACCAACGCATACTCTAAATCGGCATGCACAGCCACAGCGCGGTTTGCAGGAAGCGTCCACGGTGTTGTTGTCCAAATAACAGTACCAACACTGCCTTCACCTTTATGACCATCAGCCAAATCAAATGCACTCACAACAGCATCTTGATCAACAAATGTAAAACGCACATCAATCGCTGGAGATTGCTTATCTTGGTATTCAACTTCTGCTTCTGCTAATGCAGAACCACAATCTGTACACCAATGCACAGGCTTAGCACCTTTATGCAAATGACCTTTTTCAATAATACGACCAAGTACACGAATTGCATTCGCTTCAAAGTCAAAGTTCATTGTTAAGTAAGGCTTATCCCAATCTGCAAATACGCCTAGACGTTTAAAATCAACTTTTTGACCTTCAACTTGTTTTTTAGCGTATGCACGGCATTTTTCACGAAACTCACTCGCAGTAACTTTTACACCTGGCTTGCCTACTTTTTTCTCAACCATTAACTCGATTGGTAAACCATGACAATCCCAACCTGGAACTAATGGTGAATCAAAGTCAGATAATGTTTTAGACTTAACAATAATATCTTTTAATATTTTATTAACTGAGTGGCCTAAATGGATATCGCCATTTGCATACGGAGGGCCGTCATGCAAAATAAAGGTTTTTTTACCTTTCTTAGCGCTGCGAATTTGACCGTAAAGGTCGTCCTCATACCATGCTTTAAGCATTTTTGGTTCACGTTGTGCCAAATTGCCACGCATTGGAAACGGTGTTTCCGGTAAGTTCAAAGTATGTTTATAGTCGCTCATTTATCCTACATTCCGTCTCTATCGGCTACCTGATTTAAACCAAAACACTGCTTAGCGGCAGCAACATCAGTTGCTATTTGCGCCGTTAATTGTGTTAATGTCTCGAATTTTTTCTCATCGCGAAGTTTTTTTATTAACTCCACATGCATAAATTGTCCGTAAATATCCTGTGCAAAATCAAAAAGGTGAACTTCTAATAATGCACGAGTTCCATTGAATGTCGGCTTATTACCTACATTTGCAACTCCAAAAATCTGTTTTCCTGCAATCGTTGCTTGCACTGCAAACACTCCGTTAACAGGACACACTTGGCGTTTTAGGGCAATATTTGCCGTTCTAAAACCGAGTTCGCGTCCTCTTTTCCAGCCATGTATAACACGCCCAGAAATAGCATAATCGTGACCAAGCATTATTTTAGCACTCGCTAAGTCACCGGATGCTAAAGCATCTCGTATTAAAGTGCTGCTTACTCTAGCATTTAATTGACGAAAGCTCGCGGTGCTTTTTACATCCATGCCCGCTTGCTTACCCATGCTAGCAAGTAAGTGAAAGTTACCTTGGCGTTGCTTTCCAAACTTAAAATCATCACCAACAGTAAGTGCTTTAACACCTAACTTTTTAATCAAAATCTCATTAACGAATTGCTCAGCATGCATGTTTGCAAATTGCTGATTAAAGCTAATGCAAATAACTCGCTCAATACCTAAATCACTTAGCAAACGTAGCTTATCTCGCAAGCGCGTTAGCCGTGCTGGGGCATTATTTTTAGCAAAAAACTCTTGTGGCTGAGGCTCAAACAGCATTACAGTGCTTGGCAAACTATGTGCTTTAGCATCGCTAAGTAAACCTTTTAATACTTCTGCGTGGCCTAAATGAACACCGTCAAAATTACCAATAGTTAACACACAACCAAAATGGTGCGGGCGAATATTGTGTATACCTCTAATTAACTCCATGCCACCTAATGCCTTGTTTAGCGAGTTATTAATTACGACTAAAAATTAATTAAAGTCGCAGAGTTGCCGATTATAATCTTTTTTTAATTTGATTCAGTAATTGCTACACTTTTTATCGTATTTAGTCTAACACCCATCAAAAATAGCATTGCAAAGTAACTAATACCTGCCAAAGCCACTAATGCTATTAATAACATTACCTGATGTGTAAAGCTCCATGCAGCCCAATAATAGTAACTGCTCACAAACCATGTAACAGCTCCCATAACCGCACTTGCAACAACACATTTAAGTGTAAAACGTATACTCATTGATGAGAACTGGTATACATTTTCTTTTTTAAGCTGCCTGTATAATAAAAATGCATTGCAGCTAGCCGATAACGAAGTAGCAAGTGCTAACCCTAAATAACCAATGAAAGGAGCCAGCATAATGTTAAACACCATATTAAGTACTAAGGTGGTAATACCAATACGAACCGGCGTTTTAGTGTCCTGGCGAGCGTAAAAGCCAGGAGCGAGTACTTTAATTAGCATAAAACTTACAAGCCCTACTGAATATGCGGCTACGCCTAGGCTTACTGCTTTGACATGATCAATACTGTCTTCTTTAAAAGCACCGTGGTCGAACAATACGGTAATAATAAGTGGACTGATGATCATTAAACCTATCATTGCTGGTAGGCCTAAAAATATAACAAAACGCACTCCCCAATCGAGAGTCTGCTGAAAGTCGCTACTTTTTTTACTGCTATGTAGTTTAGAAAGCGCCGGTAAAATAACTGTCGCAATACCAATACCAAATAAACCCAGCGGAAATTCAATTAAGCGGTCTGAATAATAAAGCCATGCAATTGAGCCCGTCATCAGTAATGACGCAATCATGGTATCTAACAACAGATTAATTTGACTAATAGAGACACCAAACAAAGCCGGTAGCATAAGTTTTCGTACTTTTTTTACGTTTTCGTCTTGCCATGCCCAACGCGGACGCGCCAACATTTTTGCACGGTATAAAAATGGAAGTTGAAACAAAAGCTGTACAACGCCACCAATAAATACGCCAATTGCGAGAGAATAAGCCCCGACGCTAAATTTATCATGTAAAAAAATTGCACATGTAATAATAGAAACATTGAGTAGAACAGGTGTAAATGCAGCAACAGCAAAACGGTTATACACATTCATGACTGCACCACTAAGCGCCACTAAACTTACAAAAAATAAATAGGGGAATGTAAATTTAAGTAATGAACTTGCAAGTTCAAATTTTTCGGCATTAGGCCCGCCCTGCCACCAATCTATAAACCAACCAGTACCAAATAATGCTGCAATAACAGGGGAGGCAACAACACCTATAATGGTGACAATCAATAAAATGGTTCCTAATGTACCCGCCGCTTGTGCAACAAAAAGCCTGACCTTGTCGTCACCTTGTTGCTCTTTAATTTCACTCAACACGGGTACAAATGCTTGTGCAAACGCCCCTTCTGCAAATAAACGACGTAGAAAATTAGGAATACGGTTAGCAAATAAAAAAACATCAGCAGCTGCACTTGCGCCTAACAAGTTAGCAACGACTGCATCTCGAACGAGCCCTAAAATACGCGATATCATAGTCATACAACTAACTATCATACCGGAGCGAAATAAACCTTTTGACACCTTAAACCTACTCAAAAATCCCTAAGAGAGGCAATTATGCCACAGTCTTTTTTATAAATCGCTTTAAAGCACTAGGCTGGGGGCCTGTGCTTTGTTACAATGTCGGTATTAACTGCTAAAGCGGCAAATTGATGCTCGTTATATGGTGCAGTTTTTCTTGGATTGTTAAATTTAAATTGACATTCATGATTGAAACAGGCATATTCCACGGCCTTTAATTTAAGCTTTATTTTAAGATTGTTAGGAGCAAACCTTGGCTAACATCAAGTCTGCAAAAAAACGCGCTATCACAAGCGAAAAAAACCGTCAGCACAACGCAAGCCGTCGTTCAATGATGCGCACTTACTTCAAAAAAGTAATTGTTGCTATTGAAGCGGGCGATAAAGAAGCTGCACAGCAAGCTTTTTCTGTTGCTACACCTATCCTAGACCGTTACGCAACTAAGGGTCTAATTCACAAAAACAAAGCAGCTCGTCATAAGAGCCGTATAGCAGCTAAGATTAAAGCTCTATAATTTGTTTTTGATAAAATATAAAAAACCGGCTTTTGCCGGTTTTTTTATTTAAAATTTAATTATATAATTACACGTTTTCTAAATCTGGATAGAACTTCTTAAGCATTGCCGCTATTTTTTTAGGAGTGAATGGCTTAACCACAAAACCTTTAGCGCCTTTATCTATCGCATCTTTTACATTCTCTATACCCGAATGAGCCGATACCATAACAACATTAGTCTCAGGGCTTAATTCATTTATTTGTGCAATTAATTCTTTACCATCACCATCAGGTAATTCAATATCTAAAAAGATGATATTATATTTTGCAGCGCGGCACTCGCTAATACACTGTGAGGCGGTAGATGCTTCCTTTACGTTATCTATCCCTAAATGCATCAGCGTTTGACTTAAAAAGCTGCGTACAGTGCTAACGTCATCTACAATTAAAATTGATAGCTGCGTATTCATCTTCATTCCTCATAGGCTACAAGCCAAATTTACGTTATTATATTGGTATATAAATTTATTCATTTAATTATAGAGACCTACACCAAAAAGGCCAGATCTGCTTTATGTCAAAAACACAAAAAAAACAAACACTACTTGGAAAAACGCCTGCCAAAAAAAGCAAGTACAACAACGTAGGCCTCGTACAGCATCGCAAGGCGCAATAAGTGAAACTCAAAGTACGACTATTTCTAGCCAAGGTGGCAAAGAAACTAAGTCAAAAAAAGGTTTAATAATAACTTTAAGCATTGCTCTATTAATAATAATAACGTTTCCAAAGCCGACATTACTCACCTATAAAAAATTAGGGATGGTAAGCGAAAGCATTTATTGGCCTGGTGTATTTGGCTACGGAGCTACCATTATAGATTCAAACTTGCACCCACAATTAGATTCTAGACGAAAATCCCTTTATTTATGTACTAATCCAGAAAGTTTAAATAACTGTCAAAAGTATCAAGTCATAGCAGATCATGGTTTATTTGCAGCGATTGGAAGTTATTTTAAGCATTAAAAAAACTAATCTGAAAATTTAAAATTACTTGGTTGAAAGGTGCGCAAAATATCAACATAATGGCGCTCCTTTTTTCTACAACTGAACTATTGAAACGACCATGCTAAACGAGCTAGATTGGCTTTTAAACACGATACTACTTGCACTAGGTTTAGGTGCATTCTTTATTAACCAGATAACACTGCTACGCGTTGCCGCGATTAGTGCATGTGGTTTGTTATTTTTATCTTTTAGCTTAGATCTTATGTCGTCGAGTGTTATTTCAAATATGAGTTTGGTGCTGATAAATACTTTTTACTTGTTCAAAGTTTATACATTTGGACAGTTCAATGTAACTCAAAGTTAACAACTTTCCCTTAGATTATTTTATAGCCCAGCATTGCTGGGCTTTTTATTGCAAAAATAGAAAGGTTCTCGGAAACATCCTAAATTTAGAAAAATTATTGTCATTAGCGAAATTTTGGGTGAGTAAGGCCGTGTTTACTCTTTTAAGGCTGAATTTGTATAATGGATTGCTTGCTCGCCCACATCCAACGCTCGATTCAAAAATTAGACGATGAATTTTTTATTCTTATACCTATTAGCTTAATTAAGTGATCTATTTTGAGGTAAGAAAACCGTGCCAATAACAAGGCAATAATTTCGTTACTTAGTTGTTATCACTAATTGCTCCTGCATCCGTGCAGCCGTATATCAGAAATATTTAACGCAGTTAGCGTCAGATTTAATCCCTCAAATTGATTAAGTATTATTGCGGATTGGTACTACCTAGATGTGAGTGGGTAATTCTAAGGAAATAACTTGGCTCTGGATAATAAATCGATCTCAGGCAGCTATTTTCAGCGCTAACTGCGTTGGATTTACTTGCAATAAGCCCGAAGGTTTCAGTCGATTAAGTAATCTCTTAACCAAAGTTTAGGTTAAATAGTATTTATGGAAACGATAAAAAAGCAAAAATTTAGAAATAACCACAGCAAAATTAAATAATTGACTGTGGCATTGTGTAATTACAGAACAGTCGGTTGATTAAACCAAGCAGATACACCCAATACAATAATCGAAATAACAATTAAACTTAACTTCACACCACCTTGATTCGTCTTCATAACACCCTCTTTATTGTTTTTATTAATGAGAATACCTAACAACAATAATAAAAATTACAAGTGTTAACAAGTAGTTTGTTAAATTATTTAACTATCCATTAATAACCTTTCGTTCTATCTATTAGATTATTAAGTTTACTACCTTGCCTTAAACATTCAATATTTTCTGCTATTTGCTCAATAACACTTCTTAAATCAGATAATGCGGCACAGTGAGGCGTCAGTGTTATTTTTGGGTGCTGCCAATATGGGTGGTCGATTGCGAGTGGCTCTTGCTCAAAAACATCTAAAGTAGCTACTCGTAAGCTATCTGTATTTAAAGCATCTAATAAATCTTGCTCAATAACATGCTCCCCACGGGCAACATTAATGAGTCCTGCATGGACTGGAAGCTTTGATAATAATGTGCGATCAATTATACCGGTAGTTTCTTGTGTAAGTGGCAATAAACAAATTAGATAATCTATATTAGGAAGCATTTTATTAAGGCCTTGTTTAGCATAAAACATTTCAACATTAACTGCCTTTCTCTCTCTTTGCGCCCATGCACTTACAAGAAAGCCATTACTAACAAGCTTTTTTGCACACGCCTTGCCCAACTCACCAAATCCTAAAATACCAACATTTTTATAGCTATAAGCACGCTTTGGCTGCCAACTTTGCTGGTTTTGTTTAATAAAAAACTCTTTAAAACGTAACTTTTGCGCTAATACATGAGCAAGTACATATTCAGCCATATCCTCTGCCAACTGAGTATCAACAATGCGCACAACCTCAACATTACTAGGTAATAATGCTAAATCGATACTGTCAACTCCAGCACCAAAAGACGAGACAACTTTTAAATTAGGAAGTTGTGACCACATTGTTTGCGGGGCTTTCCAAGCAAGTACAAAGTCGACTTTATCCAAACTCTGGCAATCTGGCCACTCTTCAATGCATACATTAGGTAACCGTATTTTTAATTGCGCCATTAATTTTTTGTTATCTCGCCCTGTGATAGCAACTAATACAGACATCTTTATTTCCAAATAAGTTTCGAGTTTAACTAATTATACTAATCGAGATATCTTTGCCTAGGGCCTACTGACCTTTTAGATTAAAATTCGTTCAATCTAGGGTATTTAATCGCGGCGCGAGGTTTGTAACCTAGCGGGCTCGGTAACTGCTCCTGCGTTACCCTAGTGGCTTACATCCATGTAAGAATAAGTAATACCAACCTGCATAAATCTTTGATCAATTTAACGAATTAAATTGCACTATAACGTCGTTAAAAAATTTTTATTTAGAACAACTAGATACAAAAAATTTTGCCTAGTCCTAGCGTAATTTTCTTAACGTTAAATAGACCCCATATATAAGCTGATTGGTATAAAAACCGAGCAACAAAGAGTAAATTGCCCCTAGGCAGAGTCCTACGGGCTGCGGATGTTTAACCTCAAAAGATAAACATGCCTTGGCTCAATTCGCACTTTAAAAAGTCACACAACTGCAAAGTAACTGTCACACCCTTTTTTTATTCTAAGTAAATGGTAAACATGCCAATGCGTGAAAGAGGTTTATATGATTAGTATTGATAAAGTGATTGCAGCAAATTTACCACAATTAGAAAAATCACCAAAAGTAAAAGGCCTTGTAAAAAAAGGGCTAGGGTATCTGTTACATGAACAGGAGTTTGTTGCCTTTGGTGATGCTTACCCTCACTTGCAAGGTTTAGAGTTTGTTGAACAGGTATTAGATGAGCTTGATTTTGATACACGCTACAAACCTAAACAAATTGAACATATCCCCAATGAAGGTAAGCTGGTTATTGTTGCAAACCACCCTATCGGCTCTTTGGATGCACTTGCACTTATTAAAGTACTCTCAACTGTTAGACAAGATTTAAAGGTTGTAGCTAACCGTATGCTGATGTCGGTTACCCCCATGCATGAACTGTTACTACCCGTTGATAACTTATCTGGAACAAGTAAAAAACAAGAACTCAATAATATCCACCAACACTTAAAAAACGAAGGTGCACTGCTTATATTCCCTGCCGGTGAAGTCTCTCGTTTGAGCCCCACAGGCATAAAAGATTGCAAGTGGAATAGCGGTTTTTTACGTATGGCAAAAAAAGCCAACTGCCCCATTTTACCTGTTTTTATAAAAGCTAAAAACAGCCCTTTATTTTATGGCACATCAATGATTTATAAGCCTCTAGCGAGTTTGCTACTGGTCAAAGAAATGTTTAAGCAACGTCAAAAGTCATTGGAGTTTGAAATTGGAGCTTCAATTCCGCCTGAGTCTTATTTGATAGAAAATCTAAAAGATAAAGAAGTTGTAAACCTTATTCGTAAGCAGCTTTATAGGCTAACGTCTAAAAAGCCGTTACCACTAAAAACACAAATGCCTCTTGCTATACCTGAATGCAGAAAAGAGCTAAAAAAGCGATTGATCAATGCCAGTTGCTGGGTAAAACAATCGACGATATGCATATTCACCTTTATCAATATACCGGTAGCTCTGCGGTGTTTAGAGAGCTAGGTCGATTAAGGGAAATTGCATTTAGAGCAGTGGGAGAAGGCAGCGGTAAGCGTCGAGATATAGATAAATATGATATGGATTATCAACATCTTGTATTATGGGATCCTACTCAATTAGAACTCGTTGGTGCATACCGATTAGCTTGTGCGCAAGATATAATAAAAAAACACGGACGAAAAGGGCTCTACACTGATAGCTTATTTTCCTATACAGAGGCCATGACCCCCTACTTACACCAAGGTATTGAGCTTGGTCGCAGCTTTGTACAACCAAAATATTGGGGACGTAAAAGCTTAGACTATCTTTGGTATGGTATCGGCGCCTTTATTAAAAACTACCCACAATACCGTTACTTATTTGGCGCTGTAACCGTACCTAATACCCTACCAGAGCAGGCAAAAGCCATGCTTGTTTATTATTATCAACATTACTACAAAAACAATGTGCAACTAGCAATGCCTAACAATGAATTTAGACTAAGCGATCAACAACTAACACAATGCCAAACAGTGTTCAGTGGCAACAATGTGAAAGAAGATTTTGTAGAGCTTAAGCACGTATTAGCCAATATGGGAGCGCAAGTCCCCACATTATTTAAGCAATACACTGAGCTCTGTATGCCCGGTGGCGTACAGTTTTTAAGTTTTAGTATTGATCCCGACTTTAACAATTGTACAGACGGCTTGGTTTTAGTCGACCTAGAAAGCGTAAAAGAGAACAAAGCAAAACGTTACTTAAAAAAATAATAACTAGTGCAAAAACTAGAAAAATTTATTACAGCATGTGTTTGGCATTCATGTTATCTCATTGCCTATTTATGCACAGTAACGGCATTGCATAGACGTGGCCGATTAAATAACCTGAACTCTGGATAAATCTATCTCAAGTAGAGTTCAGGTTAAACACACTATTACAAATACAACCTCAAAAGGTCAACACGCCCTAGCAATTTAAAAAAACCTGCTCGAGCAAAGAGCTATAAATTGCTTCTATTTTTACTAAATCACTTATAGGTACATGTTCGTTTACTTGATGTATCGTATTATTACGCAAACCGCACTCTATAACTTGAGTGTGGTTATTTGCAAAAAAACGCCCATCGGATGTTCCACCGCTGGTACTGAGCAGTGGATAACAGCCTGTTTGCTTGTAAATAGCCTGCTCAACATGAGAAAGTAAACTCCAGTCATGAGTGTCTGCTGTATAATATGGCTCACACGGACGCTCCCACTCTATTGTAAAGTAATGGGCAAACTCACTAAGCGATTGTGTCAATAACGCTTTAATCGCCTCGCTGCTATATGCATGACTATAACGCACGTTAAAAGTAACCTCACAATAAGCTGGCACAAGATTATCAATAACGTTATCAATATTAATACCCGTTACTTGCAATGTGGTTTTTGAGCTTTGTTCATCACGTTGCCACGTTTGTTCACTCAAGTAATTAACTATTTTAGCAGCTATAAAAGCTGCATTGATCGTATTATCAGGATAAGCCACGTGCCCAGCCTTACCTGTTACCTTAATACGTGCAGAGAGTGCACCTCTTCGCCCATTCTTGATAGTGTCACCTACGCACATATGGCTGGTTGGCTCTCCAACAATACAGCCATCAAGTACAACACCTTGCTCGGCCAGTTTATTAACGATTACTTGAGAGCCAAATTCAGCCTCGCCTTCTTCATCAGATGTAATAAGCCAATACAATGTTCCTTGCTTATTCTCGCTATTATTAATCAGATTATTTGTTGCGCTAAGCATTGCAGCCACACCACCTTTCATATCTGCAGCGCCTCGACCATACACTGAATCACATACAATATTCCCTGCAAAAGGTGGGCTTAACCATTGCCCTGTTGCTGCTGGTACTACATCTATATGCCCTGAAAAGGCGACGCATGGTCCGGTTCCAAAACTAATTGAAGCGATTAAATTACTCACGCCGTTTACATTAAAATGCTCACACTGTAATCCCAAGTCACTCAATTCTCTAGTAAGCCAATCAATTGCTCCAGCCTGATTAGGTGTAACAGATTCAAATCGAATAAGCGTTTGTAAATATGCAACAACGTCGCGTTGGAATTCTCTTTCACTGATTGCTTTATCAAAAATAGCGATAGCCATATCAAACGCCCTTTATTGCTTAGCCCTAACTTTCGTTAAGAGACTCACGAAAATATTGAGTTATTATTAAAGCCTGAATTTATGACTAAGCGATGTCAGTATTAATACACAGCTGTGACTATTTTTTATATTTTATTATTATAAGGTGTTTAACTTTTGAGGTTAAATTTACAGCAAACTGTGTGGCAATCAGGTAAGGCAGAGCCTAATCATGAAAAAAAGAGACGTTGTTTTCTCGATTCTGGTTAAGGGGGATTTATAACTTTTGCTACCTAAAAAACTGAACTTGCACGCACTAAACAAATTCAGAACAGCGCTTTTAGTTATTTAAGAAATCAAGAGTCAAGTATCTCTGTCGCTAATCAACATCAAAATTAATCTAAATCAATAAAACACTTCACAACGTTCAAACATTTTTGAAACTTTGATCTAGGACAGGTTTTGAACATTTTAAAACTGCAATAATAGCGTCAATCAAAAAGTAGTTCTTGGAGAACAACATGAAAACCACTATTAGTATTGCATTACTGACTTCTTTATTAGCACTTTCTCCTGCTGCACACGCCAATTTTAGCGTAAATGTGGGTGCTATTAACATTAACCCTGATAACAGCAGCTCAAAAATTAACGAAGCACCGACTTTAGGTCTAAAAGGTGATTCTGATACGCAACTAGGTATTACGCTTGACTACGCATTTAACGACCAATGGGTGCTAGAGCTTATTGCAGCAACGCCATTTTCGCATGATGTTAATGGTACTGGTGGGCTAGCGGGTAATAAAATCGCGAATATAAAACAACTCCCCCTTCACTTATTGCTCAGTATCACTTTTTAGATACAAGTTATGCATTAAGACCATTCGTGGGTATTGGAGTTAATTATACAACATTCTTTGATGAGCAACCGTCGCAAGCGCTTAAAACAACGCTTGGTACAAATGATGTAGAAGTAAAGTTAGATGACTCATTTGGATTTGTAGCACAAGTAGGTGCAAATTATAAAATTGATGAAAAATGGGGTTTACATGCAATGGTATCAATTATGGATATTGATACTGATGCAACAGTATATGCTAATGGCGCAAAAGCTCTCACTTCAACCGTTGAACTGGACCCAGTAGTCGCCATGTTTGGGGTTAGGTATAATTTTTAAAAATGCTTTAATGCATGTGTGTGCAAAAGGCCGAAAGGCCTTTTTTATTTTAATTAACTAATCATTTGGGTAAGTTATTTGCTTTTTTCTGTTCAAGCATTTCTTTCCAATGCATAACTTCACTCGGTAGTATCGGTGTTTTACCTTTGAAACTAGCGACTTCAAGCATTTCTTCGATACTTACAATGCCTTTTTTACTTTTAAACACACCGCGTACATAAGCAATAGCATGTAAGCCTCGTGCTGAATGAAATTTTTGTTCTATATAAAAATACTTATGATCCCAACCAACTAGTTTTGTACTAATAGTGTAGCGTTGCATTGGTTTAATATCACGGATATACGTGATGGCGGTAGCATTAACAATAGGAAACCAACGGCGTTTCAAAATTTGCTTAAGCAAACCCACTCGTTCCGTCATCCATGTACGTGACAAATCCATCATGGCTAAATAACGTGAGTTTGTTAAATGCAGATTTATATCGCAATCAGTTGGTAGTGCTTTGTAATCAATATCTACTGTATCAAGTAAGTCTTGATATTGATGATTACGCTTAATTTTAAAAAATAATAAAAGAAGTCGAATATATAAGTTCACAGCAAAGGTCTTACCAGTTCAATTTACCTGAGTGTAACACAGGCACTTGCTAAGACGAATATTCTGCTTTAATCTGAGGTTATAAATACAACTAAAAATTTACTTATGAATTCAAAATTAAACATCCTTATTGCTAGTATATTCTTAACAGTGAGCCACCACGCGTTAGCCGATTTTAATTTCCCCGGTAATGGCTCTATTACTTACTCTACAGGGGTAGAAAAATCGTTTGAATTTGGTTTTGCTTGGCAACAAAAATTTAAAAAATTTACTATTGGCTCAAAGAGTTATGAAATGGATCAAATTCCTAGCTCCTACTCAGTCGCCATCACGCTTGCAAAAGACGGCAGCCAAGTATGGGTTCAAGAATTTAATAATGGATTTATAGAAGCGTTTGATTGGACAATAGGCAAGCACACCATCACTCTAAAAAAACAACAGTTTAGTGATCAAGTGAAAGGGAATTATGTTATTGAGTTAGATGGCCGAAGTTACTTTTTTGCTCGTAATAATGCCAGTATTGTTATGAAATTTGATGAAGATGGTATAAAGACGATTGCCATTGATGGTGTCAAAAAAATATGGGCACTAAAAATTAATTAGCGCCCTATTTTAAATATTGCCGTATTTTAAACTTTAACTGTTTTACGGTTAATACCGTAATCTCGTAGTTTATTTGCAACTGCTGTATGGCTAAGACCTAAACGTTTAGCGAGCTGTCGTGAGCTTGGATAAGCTGGATAAAGTTTGCGTAATAATGTTGCTTCAAAACGTTTTACCGCTTGATCCAGTGAACCTTCAAAATCAGATTCTAAATACCCTAAGTCATGCGTAAACGTAGGTAACTGTAAATGCTCTACTCGTAACTCACTATCATCTAATAAAGATACCGCACGATAAATTGCATTTTCTAATTGGCGTACATTTCCAGGCCAAGGATACTGTTGTAAAAAGCTTAAGCATTCTTGAGATAACAGTGGCACCGCGTGACCATTTTGCTGTGCATATTTTTGAATAAAATGCTCTGCGAGTGGCCCAACATCGGCTTTGCGATCTCTAAGTGGTGCAATATCTAATGTTAATACGTTGATTCGATAGTATAAATCCTCTCTGAACACGCCCTCTTGCACCATAGCAGGTAAGTCTTTTTGAGTAGCTGCGACTATACGAACATTAACTTTAACTTCGTTCTCATCACCCACTTTCCTAAATGTGCCATCTTGTAAGAAGCGCAATAACTTAGTTTGCAGTTGAGTCGACATTTCGCCCACTTCATCTAAAAACACAGTCCCACCATCGGCTTGCTCAAGTACGCCGCGTTTAGGTGCTGCATTTTCTTCATAGCCTGCGTAGCCAAATAACTCAGATTCAGCAACATCGTCTGGTAACGATGCACACGATAAAGCAATAAAAGGCTTCACTGAGCGATTAGATGCGTAATGACACGCCCGTGCTAATAGCTCTTTACCGGTTCCTGTTTCACCCGTAATTAGTATTGGTGCTTCTAACTGAGACATTTTACGCGCTTCGCGAACAACACGACGCATAGCAGTACTAAAGTTATGAATAGTTGCAAAGCTTTCTTGTCCGTAACGTCTAAATGCACTAACTTGTTGACCTAATCGGCTTTGTGATTTTATATTAATAACAGCACCGGCAAGTACATCACCTTCACCACCTTGCGGCACAGCAATAGGTAAAATATCGGCTATAAAGTCTTCACCAGCGACTTCCACTCTGGTGGTTTGCCCTAATACTTCTTTACTTTCTAACCAGCGAGTAAAATTAAAGCCTTTCAACAAATTATTGATATTTGCACCAATAACCTCTTTTTCGCTCAATTGTAAGTCTTTACAAGCCGCATCGTTACATAAGCGTACCCAACCCTTGGCATCAATAGAAATAACACCATCGGGCAATGCTCGAAGCAATGTGTTTAGCTCATTATGCTCACGCTCAGAGGGTAAAAAAGCGGTTGTACGTACATCATGAACACCATCAATTAAACGAATTGATGGCATTATTTTCTGGAACTGTTCAAACTCAATTTCAGGGAAACTTACATACATACGACAATTAACTGAATCAACCTCTATTCCTTTTAGATCAACACTGTAATTAACTAAAATATTGAGAATTTCTTGGGCGATACCGATTCTGTCAGCACAATGAATATCTAAACGCATACATCCTCTAAGGAAGGAAAACTATATTAATTGAATAATACGCTAAGTGGCTATGAGAAGGTAGTTTATTGTAAACATTTTTGGACAATACTAGTGTTTATAATTAATGAGTAGATACATGGATTTATTCACGCAATAACAGCAATAACATATTTACTCCATGAAATATGCCACTACTGCTATTGCAGTTCTTAATAAAAATTAATCACCTTGTGGGTATTCAGACCAATCACCGCCATCTAATTGTATGTATGGTCGTTGATTAACATACATCATTATAGTATCTGCATTTTCAGCAACTTTTGGAGCTTTCGGTAAATTATCTAACAAATTTGCTATACTATTTTTCCCACCAAAAACATTAGTTTTCAATGTTTTACTCACTAATTCTGACAATGAAAAATAACTGATTGAATCATCAATTACAATTTGGGAATAATTTTGCACATCAGGGCCAATAAATTTAATTGCAACTGGAACTGATACAATAGCTGGGCTTGGTATTTCTCGCAAACCAGCAAATTGTACTTTGTCTCCTTTTAGTGCAGCACCATGCTCAGGTACTACCATCAGCATTACATTTCTACCACGTTTTTCTAGATTTTTAATAAAGCCATTAATATCAGAAAATAAGTTTGCATGCCTAAGAGGATAACTTTGCTGGCTATTCATGCGGGCTCTATTAGCAAGTTGATTACCATCGTGTAAACTCGTGGTATTGTAGTACATTGCACAAGGCTCACAGTCTTTAGCTTGTTGGTCAAGCCAGCCGTTTAGAACCGCACCATCTGAATAAATAGGGCTATTATCAAACCCATACTGAGCAATAGGCATAGAATCAATATTAAATGGCTTGCTGTCTAAGCCACCATATCTATTTATTAGGCCTTTAAATTCATCAAAATGCCCATCGTGATTCATCACTACGTTGTTTTGATAGCCTAGTTTTTCTAAGTTCTTAAATAAATAACACTGTTCTGGCGCCTCCTTGAACAAAGACGCTTGGTTTGTTTGTCCACAGCTTGCTCTTAATAATCGAATGGCTGCTGGACCACTATATGATGTGGCTGAGTTGAAATCAGGAAACACCACATCAAAATCTTTATACATGTCTGTAACGCTAATACCTAAAAAATTTAAGTCAGCAACTGCCATAGAACAAATATTTAAAATAATAACGTCAAACAACTCGCCATTGTATTCCTTTGGAAAGTGACTTGTTAATAAGCTTTGTTGTTGATAAAAATCACTAAGCTTTTGGTCGGGCGATTGGTATTGGGTTGTTACAACAGGCGCCTTACTTTGAGTTGCAATACTACTGTTATTAACCACTGTAGGGCTTTCATTAATATCTAATGAGTTACTTTGACCTTGCCAGCCAATAAACGCCAAGCCAATAATAGTCACTGTAGTAAAGCGAATCCATTGAGAGCTGTACCAAAATAAAACAACAATAATGAATAAGCCGAGTAGCATATCGACATTAACTACCCGCCCAACTAGTTCGATAAAATAATCAAAGCTAAAATCTTGAACGTTACCAGCCTGTTTAATTAAACGATTAATGGGAGGTAACCACGAATCTTTATACAGTAAAATCACAGCTATAATCAGTGCGATAATGTGTTTAACCTTCTCAACTCGCGCATTTTTAAATTGTATTACTAACAAAGCGGCCAACGCAGCATTGCTCAAAAAACTAAAATCGATTACGCCGTAATAATACAGGGCAAATTTAACTAAAAAATAGAGATTCCAAACCCCTAGACCAGACAATTTCACTTACGTTCCTTATTTTTAGGTGTATAGGGTTCTAGCACTTCGTGCTTAAATGTCATTTTGTAATAATACTTTTTTAATTTAGATACTATGTAAGAGCCAATTAGGCACAATAAAACACCAAATAACCCCGAGATTAATGCTGTAATTAAAAGTTGATTAATACTCATATCACAGCTCTTTAACTTTCATTGTAAAAGCTTTTGCATCAGGGCGTTCCTGAGTGAAAAATTCAGGCGTAGCAATATCAATACTGGGATTTTTTGCTAAAGCAGGATCGAACTTGTAACTGTCATTTTCTTTTAGTTGATTTGTAAAATCACTCACATCTTTATCTCTATAATATCGGCGTAATTGTTTACATTCTTGCTGAATATAGAAGTGGTCCGAAATAATGCTCTGTTGAGCAAAAAAATCACTGGTTTCTAATTTGAATAAATGTTTAATCGCATTCATTACATCATTTTCTCTACAAGCATGTAGATACAAGTAAACTTTGTTTTCAGCAACACTAAATACATCACCTTCACGTTTTATGTGAAATAGATGAAGTGGGTGAATAGGATCTATTCTTGGTAATAACTCAAGTACAACCAGTACCCCACTGACACCTAAATTAACCGCCGAGTCACTGTGCACTTCAACTTGGCGAGTAAAATCAATAAATGGTAAGTAACCTTTTGAAAACGTGTTTTCAGTATAACGTAATACATGCTCAACAGATGGAGGCAATGGTCGAGAAAATTGAAAGCCTTGGATCGACTGAATTTGCGATAACAACCGAGAAGGTTCGGAAAAGCTATACAAAATAAGATTAACACCCAGCGTTAAAAATAAGCACTCGTCTTGGTGCCTGATAATCCCATCTACATTTTGAATCACGAGTTTTAACCAACGACCACAATTTTTTCTCAATTCAAAACATTGTTTACCCAACTCAGATAAGTCGGTATAGCGTGTAACCGAAAATACTAATGTTGCGGCTTCTAGCTGAGGACCTTTTTCAAATAAATCGCTGTTACTTTTTACAACATGATAATTTGCAGGCAGCTTTGTTCCCTCTGGTACTGAGTTTTGTACTAACCACACAACATCTTCATCATTAAAATGTTTATTGCTAAGTGTTTGGGTTTCTATTTTCCCTTCTTCTACAACTAACCGATCATTTTGCAAAATTAACTGATAGTGAGTATTTGATAATATCCCTGTGCTGTGTCTCCAATAGTCGTACTCAAGTACTCGTGCAGCCGAATCATTATCGACGAACACAACGCCGCTAAAGAGTTGATTTAAGCGCCTTACTAAAAATCGATAATTAGCAACTTCAGGACCTGAGATTAAAAATAGAAGACTAGTATTTGTATCAATTAAAAATGATTTATATTGCTCAATAAGCGTTTCAAATTGCTGTTCAGTGGTATCACGTAATTGCTGAGTACTAAAATGAACAACGATTAGAGCATTTTTTATATTTTCATACGCACTTAACTCTTTAATAATCCCTTTATTTATGCGTTTTGCATTCCACTCACTAATTTCTTTTGTAAATGAAAAAGAATGCACTCGGCCTTGCTCACTAGCATCAAGTAGTAAATTCGAACAAGAAGATTCAAAGAATGACTCTATCTGAGAAGAGACTATAAAAATATTTTCTTTCACATCATTGGGGCTTATTGAATGCAATATAAACTCAATAGAAAAATTGTCTAAAGGCGCTAAAACAGCATAAATTGCAGCAGGTTTTATTTCTTCAGCTGCGGGGTCTAATCCCAAAATGTTAAACTTATGCACACAAAACACCTTTCAAAAAAATACTTTTTTACTAGTTTTAGCCGCTATTCTATATATAATAGTCAAATAATGTCCATATATTATAAAATAAAACATACTGATACAGGTAGTAATGCAAAACTTAATTTCAAAAAATCCTCAAACACTCACATCTAACGATATAGCAAACTTAGCTCATCGCTTTGGCGGTAAAAGTGAAGATTACATTGAAATAGTGAATACGCAAAAAAACATGCAAACTATAAACAAATATGCGTTATTAAAAGAAATTGATAACGAACTTGCGTCTATTACTAGCCGTTGAAACTATAGGTAACCCCATCACGTGCAAAGAATTTTTTAAAAGGTATAAAAGGTGGTACAGGTTGTACCGCAATTGTGGCTAATCTTGCCTGCGTGCTGAAAAAATCCGATGTACACGTAATTGCGGTTGATTTAGACCCAAAAAGTGATTTAGGGCTGCATTTTGGTTTGCCTTGGAAAAATACACAAGGCTGGAGCGACGCTGAAAATTTCAACGATATCCTGACATGTTTTTACCAAGATAGTGACGGCATCATTTTTTTACCCCATGGCGAAAAAACACCTTCTAATACCGCATTAAACGAACTGATTGATAATTGCAATAAACTGGACAATATTCAAAACGCTTGGGTACTCTTCGATTGTCCAAGTCATATAGATATCAGTAACTACACCTTACATAAAGACGATATTGTCATTGAGTTAGTCAATTGCGATGCGGTATGCCACAGTCTTATTTATAGACGTTTGCAAAAACTAAAAAAGACTGAAAATTCGTGGCATCACTTTTTTTAGTTAACCGATACAATTCATCCTCTGAATTAGAATTCGATTTATTCTCACTTTGGCAGTCAACACTCCCACTTATGGCACCTTTTTTTATAAATAGTGACGAAGTGATTAAAGAGTCAACGGCTTATCGTAATGTGGCACTAAACTGTGCACCTTATAGCATTGCTAACGACGATTTCGAAACGCTGGCTGGCTGGTTGGTAAGTAAAACAGCATTATGATCTCATTTAAGGCACTTCATAAACACCCTTTTCAAAACACCTTTCGACTGGTGCTGAGTTTATTGTTTAGCGAAAAATTAGTCCGTTTGATTCTGTTTAAGTTTCACGGCTACTTCAATCAACACAGAATGAATGCGATTGAAGCATTGCTGATGCCATTTCTGATTATAGTAAGTTCTCTATTTGTAAAAATTAGCGTTCATAAGCGTAATATTCGTGAATCGATAAGCGTGAATTATCCGCATTTAAGACAACCGTATAGAAACCATCCTTATTCAAATTCAATACGCTTTATTTTACAAAGCGTTTTTTTGACGTTCGTTAAAAAAACGACAAAAAAAGGGCGACGAAAGAAAAAATATCACACCATTTCTATGACTCAGTGAATCGTCTCTTTAGGCAGTTTAGGTGGTTTGATTTAAAATTAGGTAAGTTACTAAGGCGTATACTGTCAAAAAGCAAAAAAACCTAAACAAAGTGCTTTTTACTCTATTGCCGATGCGCGTGTTTGGCAAAATAAATATGTAAAATACATTGTGATTGCATTCATATTGTTTTTATTAACGATTTTTATCACTATTCCTTTCAGTCTAGAAGCGCAAGCCATTTTTATAAGCTTCATTTTATTAGTCGCCTATTCACTTAAGCGAATAAAAGGCCAGATGGCAACGATTGTAATGATCACTTTATCGGTAACAACGTCCTCACGTTACTTATGGTGGCGTTACACTGAAACACTCAATTGGGATGATCCTCTTGCTTTAGCCTTAGGAGCCGGACTACTACTTGCTGAAACATATGCTTGGCTTGTTTTAATACTTGGTTTTTTCCAAACTATTAATCCACTCGAACGCAAGCCCATACCATTACCTAGAAATACTGACTTATGGCCTACGGTTGATGTGTATATCCCAACTTACAATGAGCCATTGAGTGTTGTAAAACCAACTACATTAGCAGCGCTAAGTATCGATTGGCCTGAGGACAAGTTAAATGTGTATATTCTCGATGATGGTAAACGTCCTGAATTTGCTGATTTTGCAAAAGAAGTTGGCGTAGGGTATTTAACGCGTCCGGATAACAATCATGCCAAAGCTGGCAATATGAACAGCGCTATGCGCTATACCCATGGTGAGTACATTGCTATATTTGACTGTGACCATGTTCCTGCGCGTTCTTTTTTGCAAACAACCATGGGCCAATTTTTAAAAGACAGTAAAGTCTGTTTAGTGCAAACACCACATCATTTTTTCTCTGCTGATCCATTTGAAAGAAACCTTAACAATCACAGCCAAATCCCAAATGAAAACATGTTATTTTACGGGCTTATTCAAGACGGTAACGACATGTGGGATGCGACTTTCTTTTGTGGTTCTTGTGCGGTATTGAAACGAGAAGCGCTGGATAATATTGGTGGTTTTGCATTTGAAACTGTAACCGAAGATGCTCACACAGCACTGCGCATGCAACGCGCAGGCTATAAAACAGCTTATATCAACATTCCACAAGCCGCAGGACTCGCTACTGATAGTTTATCGGCGCATATTGGGCAACGAATTCGTTGGGCACGCGGTATGGCGCAAATTTTCAGACTTGATAACCCTTTAATAGGCAAAGGGTTAAGTATTCCTCAACGCTTGTGCTATATAAACGCAATGTTACATTTTTTATCGGGAATACCTCGTATTGTATTTTTAACAGCCCCTTTAGCACTGATCTACTTTAATGCCTATATTATCTATGCGCCTTTTTTAGCTATTTTTATTTATGTAGTACCTACGCTTATTCAAATTAAAGCGACTAATTCACGTATTCAAGGTAAATACAGGTACTCATTTTGGGGCGAAGTGTATGAATCGGTGTTGGCTTGGTACATATTGAAACCAACCACTGTTGCCTTATTTAATCCTAATAAAGGTAAGTTTAATGTAACAGAAAAAGGTGGGCTAAATGATGAAGAGCATTACGACTGGGGAATTTCGAAACCCTATCTCATACTGTTAGCAATTAACCTTCTGGGCATCGTGTTTGGGGTACTGCGTTTGATCTTTGGTGACCCTTCTCAAATAGGTGTGTTAGTGATTAGTATGGGCTGGGCGCTCTACAACATGATTATTCTAGGAGCCGCTGTTGCTGTTGCAGCAGAAGCGCGTCAAGTAAGGCACTCACACCGAATAAAAGCCAACTTTCCAGCGGGTATTCGCTTAGCGAATGGGCACACATTAAAAGTTAGAATCACTGATTACTCAGATAATGGTGTCGGTATTGAGACAGAGCATGCCCACTTATGTAGAGTAAACGATAAAATTGAGTTGTTAATGAGTCGAGGAGACAAACAATTTTCGTTTACAACTCATGTGTGTAATACCCGTAATAAACATATAGGCCTGACACTTAAAGATTTGTCGCTCGAAAAACAACGTGCATTTATACAGTGTACTTTTTCTAGAGCAGATGCCTGGCTTGATTGGCAAAATAACTTTAGGCATGATCGCCCGTCATACAGCTTCAAAGAAGTACAAAAGACTAGTTTAAGAGGCTTTAGTAATTTACTATTTCATGCGCCTAGGCCATTACAACCGACTATTAAACTGTTAACTCGTTTAGTTATGTATATAAACTCATTCATTCCAAAAAAACCTATAGTGCAAAATAATTATGATTAATAAGCTACTTAGTACACTCGTTATATTTTTACTCATGAACATTGCTTGGCAAGCTAATGCTATTGAGCCCATGAGTGATAAGACCATATTCAACAATGGCTATCCTGAGAGTGCTCAAGTTACTAGCTTACGTCTTGATTTTGAAGCTCTGGGTTTTAATAATTATAAGCTAGACGGTATAAATAACGATTCAAATGTCGACTTCACTAATCGCATTGATAAGTTGAGTAAAGATTTGATGTTGAATTTCTCATACACAAACTCTCCTTCATTAATTGCCAACGTATCGCATTTAAAAGTGTATTTTAATGAAAATTTAGTGACAGTTTTATCTATAAATGAACCTTCCAATATTATTAAAAATACCGCTGAACATAATATAGCGCTCAACGCAAAATACATTCAAGACTTCAATCAAATTCGCTTTGAGCTTGTTGGTTATTATAGTACGTCATGTCAAGACTATTTTAGCCGTGCTATTTGGGTAGAAATAAACAAATCAAGTAATATAACTCTCGACCAAACTTCACTGGCTATTGATAGTAAAATTGAGTATTTACCTGAACCATTTTTTGATAGCAAAGATTACAGTAAACTAACTCTTCCGTTTATTTTTTCCGGCACACCAAATGAAGAAGCAATAGAAGCCGCTGCAACACTTTCGAGCTGGTTTGGTGCTCAAGCTGATTGGCGTGGTGCTAACTTCCCTGTTGTACTTAATCAATCACCTAATCAACACAGTGTTGTATTTATTACAAACACATCTAAACCTGCTTTTTTAGCCGACTACCCTGATGTAGAAAAACCAACAATAGAGATTATTTCCAATCCAATACACCGTTATAAAAAAATACTCCTTATATTAGGACGTGATGAAAAAGATTTAAAAACCGCAGTAAACGGTTTAGTGTTTGGCCATAAAGTAATGACTGGCCGAAGTGTAAGTATTGAAGGCATGAATAAGATTCCACTTCGCAAAGCTTACGATGCACCTCGATGGCTGAGAAGCGATCGCCCTGTACATTTTGATGAGTTAATTGACTACCCAACTCAGTTACAAACTACAGGGCTCAATAGCGGTCCTGTTAAGTTGAATATTCGCTTTGCACCTGATTTATTTACGTGGCGTGAAAAAGGGATCCCGATAACGCTGCAATATCGTAATACGCCAGAAGATGACACACTAAGTTCTAGGCTGAATATGCTGATAAACCAAGAGTTTATTAGTGGCTTTTTATTAGAAAAAAATGACTCTACTGTAAGTACAACAAAAACACTGTTACCGTTAATTGCTAATACAGATTCAACTCAAAGTACTGAAAACTTTTCGCTTAATGGTATTAACTTGGCTAAACGTAATGAGCTTAATTTTGATTTCCGATTTGACGTACTAAAAAATGCAACATGTACTGGAGCTCCTCTTGGCGGCGAATACGGTGTTATAGACGGTCACTCTCATATTGATGTAAGTAATTTTAATCACTATATCGCACTACCAGATTTAAATGTATTTGCTAATAGTGGATTCCCGTTTACAAAATACGCCGATTTACAACAAACATTAGTTATTTTGAATGAAAACCCAACACCTAAAGCACTTTCAATGCTCTTTAATTTAACCGGTCATTTTGGCGCTATAACAGGCTACCCTGGTCACCGTTTAACAGTAAAATATTTAAGTGATGATATAAACTACAACGATAAAGACATACTGTTTATAACCAAACCAAGTACGCGCAGTGACAAGCTAAAAGAAGATGAACCAAAAAACATTTTACTTAACAACAATCAACGTGCAATTAAACTCGCTATTTATAACGGTGCTTATGACGATAATAAAGCTGAAAAAATACAAATAAACGTAACGAGTAGCGGCAATATGGCGGTGATTACAGGCTATCAGTCCCCCTTTAGCTCGCAACGTTCTATAGTATCGTTAACGGCAACAACAAATGAAGCGTTTGGCCTGTTAGATAACGCACTGATGAACTCGCAAAGTCGAGAACAAATTAAGGGCAGTGCAACAATAATTACAACACAAGGGATCGAAACAATTAAAACAGATAAACAGTATTTTGTTGGTCAGATCCCTGTTCATACCTTAATTTGGTTTCACTTATCAGATCACCCATTTATATTAGCGTTATTATCTATTTTAACGCTACTGCTGATCTCATTTATTCTATGGCGATTATTACAAGCACTTACATACAAGCGTTTAGCTGAGGGAGATAAATAATGAAGTCACTTATAAAGGTATTCTGCGTTGCTGTGGCATTATTTGCTTTTAATGCGAAAGCACAGATAGAACAGTGTCAACCGTGGCAAGCATGGCAAGTATTTAAAAGCCACTTTATAAGCCCAGATGGTCGTGTTATTGATTTAGGTAGTAAGCAGAGTATTACAACATCTGAAGGTCAGTCTTACGCGTTATTTTTTGCTGTAATAGCAAACGATAAAGCAATGTTTGATTTAGTACTTGATTGGACCGAAAATCATTTATCCGAAGGTGATTTAAGTACGCGTTTACCAGCATGGCAATGGGGTATAAATGAAAAAAATGCAGGATCAATTTTAGATTCAAACCCTGCCGCTGACTCTGATTTATGGATAGCTTATAGCTTATCACAAGCTGCTATTCTCTGGGGTGACCGTCGTTATAGTATATTAGCGGCCGTGCTAGCTCAGCGTATAATACGAGAAGAAACAGCCTATATTTCCGGTCTTGGTTTGTCATTACTACCGGCCCCAGCTGGCTTTGAATTTAAAGATGAACAATATAAATTAAACCCTAGTTACTCACCTTTATTTATATATCAACAATTTAAAAAACTATACCCTCATTCTCCTTGGGAGCAACTGCATGAAAGCTCAGCAAAGTTAATTCTAGATACGGCCAAACAAGGTGTTAGCCCTGACTGGGTAATGTACGACACTAATAATGGTTTTTATTACGATAAAAAAACAAGTGACGTAGGAAGCTACAACGCTATTAGGGTTTATTTATGGGCCAGTATGATGGCAAACGATGCGCCTTATAAAAAAGAATTGTTAGCACAATTTAATCCATTTTTAAAAACAATTAATGACCGTGGTTATGTGCCATTAAATACGTTTTCGAAATCAGGTAAATCAGAAAAAAGAGGCCCATTAGGCTTTAACGCTGCTTTACTACCTTTACTTGCAATACAAGACGATGATTCCTTAGCGATGACAATTCAGCAAAAATTAATGGTTGATAAGTCATTCACTCAAACTCGTTACTACGACAGTGTATTAAATTTATTTGGTACAAGTACTTTAAATAAACGTTTTGCAATTACAGCGGATGGAACATTACAACCTAAATGGAGTACTGAATGCAGCTAAAGGTTGCCCTACTCTGCGTATTAATACTGAGCCCAATGCTAAACGCAAAAACAGTAAATGATATTGATACGCGATCTGTTGAGTGGTTACTAAGCCAAATAAATATTGGTGAAGCACAAAAAAATAAAAGGCTTATTGAAGATAGCTTGAAAAAGCTGGTCGCGATTGCTCCAACCCGCATAGAAACACAGTGTGCTCAAGCGCATTACAACTTTGTTAACGGTGATTTAGATGAAGCAAATCAACTACTAAGCAAATTAAATAACGGACTTGTTAAGCAACCCCCTTGCATTGAAAAACTCAAAGTCATGTCTCGAATTGAAGGCAAAGATAAATCGGCTATTCAAGAAGCTAAATTACTAGCTCGCGCAGGTCGGTACGAACCTGCACGTCAAATTTATAATAAAATATTTAATAATGTATACCCAACACTCAATTATGAACTAGAACATTTAAGCTGGTACGCGCAAGACAGCTCTCAATGGCAAAGTGTTAAAAATGGTTACGAAACATTATTGCAAAGTTACTCTAATATAGGCCAAGTTGAGATTGCTTACGCGAGGCATTTACTCAGACGTAACCCAAGTGACAAGCACGCTATTCGTATTCTAAGTAAATACGGCTCAACTTCTAGCTTTAGTAATGAAGTAGAAGAGATTTGGCTCGGTTCGCTAGCAAACATGCCAATTAGTGGTGCCACTGATAAAGAGTTTCAAACCTACTTTATGCTTTACCCGTTTAGTACTAAAGGTGAGTTACAGTATCAGGATTTCAAAAAAGATTTAACAGCACGTCAAACCTTAATTGCAGATCCAGCCTATCAGCTCTGGGTTAGAGGCGATAAACTCCTTGAAAAAAACAAATTAAAAGCGGCTGAACCGTTACTGTTAAAAGCGATAAGTGGGCGACCTCAAGACGGTGCAATAATGCGAAGTCTGGGTATTCTTTATTTACGCTTAGGTGACAATCAAAAATCCTATGAGTACTTTACACGAGCGCAACAGCACACCGCCGATTTTGCACAAAGAGAAACCTTAAAAGGATTAGCTAAAACAGCAAAGTTTTGGCTTTATATACGCCAAGCCAAAGATGCAATTAATAAGAATGAATTTAAAATAGCAAAGCTAAAATTAGACTTAGCTGATGCATTGGAGCAAAACCCTAATGCAGTTTTATATAACAGAGGCTTGTTACAATTTGCTCAAGGGCAATACTCTCAAGCAGAACGAACCTATCAAGTTGTTTTAAAGAATGACCCTCTCAATAACAGCGCCTTATTAGGTTTGCTTGAAATAGCTGAACTTGAACAAAGTGAACAAGCTTTAACGTCTTTTTATAACCGTTTAACATTTGCTCAAAAGGAGCAAATTAAGCAATCCTATTCAATATCGCTTAGTAGCCAATATCGAGCAAAAGCAAATACCCTAGCGCAAGCTGGTGATTTAGAGCAGGCTGAAAAAGTGTTGCGTGAGGCAATAGATATTGCACCAGAGCAATCTTGGCTATATTACGACTTAGCTTTTATATACCAACAAAAAGGGCTTACTGATAAAGCTCGTACGTTGTTTAATAACGTATTGTGGCAGTTCCCTTTAAACCCTCAGTTGCGCTATAGCCACGCGCTTTTTCTACGATCTATTGATGACTACCAAGGCGCTATTGCAACCTTGCAATATATTCCCTTTAGAGCCAGAAATGCAGATATTGTTACGCTAGAACAACAGCTACAACTTAACGAATCTTTAACTCAAAGCGAGCGCCATCTTGATGCTAAAAATAAAGCAACGGCCATCTATCATTTAAGCGCCTTAGAAGCACAAAACTTAACTCCCGTAATGCAAGCCGAATTAGCACGTAATTGGTATCGAATTAATGAAAAGCTATACGCTGTTAAACTTATAAATAAAGCATTAACGGCACAACCTACACTTTCTGCTTATTGGCATATGCTTTATGGCGAATGGCTATTAGAACAAGGAAATGAGCAACAAACTAAACAATGGTTCACCAGTTATGCTCTTTCAGAAAATGCATCTGAAAATGATGTTAATCAATATGTACAGTTACAAAACAACTATATTAACCAGTATTACAGCGGCAGCGATTTAATTGCGAAACTAAATCAACTAGACCAAAAATATAAAAATAACGCAGCAATAACCACAGCATTAATTAACGCAAATTTAGCGCTTGAACAACGCCAAGCAGCGATTATCTTATATCAGCAAAAAGTACAAAATAAGCAAATTATTGAGCCACAAGCTTTACTAGCGATTGCTAAAGCGTACAGAGAGCAAGGTGATGATTTTCAAGCCAAAGAAGTAACACAACAAGCTATAACGCAAACTTCATCACAGGAAAGCTATTTACAACGTCAAATTATGGCATCTCTTAATGATTTTAACTACTCAGGTGACGCACTTGGTTTAGCTACAGAACTCATTACTAAATCGTCAAATGATACAGAGTTACGTTATTTGGGCGCCCAAGTGGCCAGCAATTTCAATGAAACAGAACAAGCTCAACTTTGGTACACACAAACACTCTCGCCTAACCGCACATTAACTGAAAAAGAGCTTTATAACTCGCTTTCGCTAATAAATGAAAGCGATGAGTGGTATATAAACGGCGCAAAGCGTGAGCTTATTAATGAACAAAACAAAAACCAAGCTTACATCGCTATTGGTGTTAACTTTAGTGGCCAGACAAGCACTGAAAGTGAAGCAACCCTTGGGGCTGGTTTAGTGCCTATTGAAGCCTATTTCCCACTTTGGCAAGGTCAAGGCTTTGTAAAAATAGACCCGACAACAATTAGTGCGCAAACAACACGTTTTGATGAGCAATTTGCGGGAAGCCGTTATGGCCAAGGTGCTTTATGTATATTTACGTGTTCTCTTGATGAAGTAAGCCCAAAAGAAAGCGGCGTAGATATTGGATTAGGCTGGCAGAATGAAAACTGGCGTTTAGATATAGGTACAACCCCTTTAGGGTTTTTAATTGAGGATATTGTCTGGGGCGTAAATTACGCCGATGATATTGGCGACTTTGGATACAGCCTTGAATTAGAGAAGCGTCCCGTTACCAGCTCAGTACTTTCTTATGCGGGTCTTGAAGATATAAACACCGGTAAAATATGGGGAGGCGTACGTTCTACAGGCCTTACTGCAAATATATCACACGATTTAGGTGGTAATTGGGGATTTTGGTCTAGTGCTGACTTTACCTCATATAAGGGCCAAAATGTAAAAGACAATCAGCGATATCGTATTATGGGTGGCAGTTATTATCGCGTAATTAGCAATCAAGAACGCGAATTCACTGTAGGAGCAAGCTTATTACATTGGGCATACCAATATAATTTAAGTGAAGAAACTTGGGGGCATGGTGGTTACTATAGTCCACAAAATTACGTTGGTTTATCAGTACCGCTTAGTTATGACGCACGTTGGGGCAATGATTTTGTTTATCGTTTGAAAACGGGCGTTTCATATTCACAAACTAAAACCCAAGCAATTGACTTTTTCCCTAACGATCCAGACTTACAAGCAGAAGCGTTTATTCGTCAGCTTGAAACAGGAGCAAATCCAGCGTTTGAGGGCGACACAAGTTCAAGTATCTCTTATAACCTAGAGGGCAGCTTTGAATATAGAATAACGCCACACTGGTTTTTTGGTGGTTACCTGGCAATAGATCGTTCAGACTTTTACGAGCCTAACTTTGGCCAATTGTATATGCGATACTACTTCAACCCTGTATATGGCACTCTTGAATTTCCTGGCACTCCAATTGTACCTTATGCCGAGTTCTAACTCGGCATAAGGTGATACACCGCGCAATACTTCCCCTAGCACTAAGGTATATGTATACTTGTGCCCAATTGTAACTAGGATAAGGGTGTGCCTCTTACCTTGTGGTGTTATTACCCTATAGCAAATCATTATCTTAGCTACAAATACTATACTGATGGTCGAGCATTCTAGTAAATACAAATACTAAAATAGCTAAAGCAAAAAATTATAAGGCCATTACAACAATTCTTAAAGTTAGGAAGTAAATATGAGTTCAGCTCCAGATAGTGGCTGGTTTGGCCACCCTAAAGGACTTTCGACATTGTTCTTCACTGAAATGTGGGAACGAATGAGTTATTACGGTATGCGAGCTATGCTCGTATTGTTTATGACGGCAAGCTTACAACAAGAAGGCCTTGGCTTTACCGTTGCATCAGCTGCTGCAATATATGGTTTATACACAGGCGCAGTATACTTTTTAGGTTTACCTGGCGGTTGGCTAGCCGATAGACTATTCGGTGGTCAAAAAGCGGTTTGGTATGGCGGTATTATTATTATGTGTGGCCATATTATTTTGGCAGTTCCACATGATTATTCATTTTTTATTGGCTTAATATTTGTAGCGACGGGTACTGGTTTATTAAAACCAAATATCAGCGCAATGGTTGGCCAGTTATACAGTGATGCCGACGAACGTCGTGATGGTGGTTACGCTATTTACTACATGGGTATTAACCTAGGTTCTTTGATTGGTTACTACGTTTGTGGTTACTTTATGGAAAACGTAGGCTGGCACTGGGCGTTTGGCGCAGCAGCTGTTGGTATGGCTATTGGTTTAGTGCAATATAAGCGCTCACTTAATAACTTGCCAGAGCATAGCGTTTTACCAGCCAACCCATTAGGCCCTAAAGGTACTTCCCGCGCATGGGGTGGTATTGCTGCGTTTGTAATTATAGCTGCAGCAGTGACTACAGCTGCAATGACCGGCGCAATTGTAATCAATCCAACAGTGGTTGCAGGATACGTAGCTGTTGTATTCACTATTATCTTTTTTGTTTATTTTGGTGTTATTTACTTTACAGGTAAATTAACTGATGCTGAAAAACAAAGAATGTGGGCGCTATTTTTAGTATGTATTGCATCAGCATGTTTTTGGTCTGGTTTTGAACAAGCAGGTTCATCATTAAACTTATTTGCACGCGATTATACTGACCGCCTTATTGGTACTTTTGAAATCCCTACAACGTGGTTTCAATCGTTAAACTCGCTGTTTATTATTGCCCTATCACCATTTTTTGCAGCGCTTTGGATTAATTTATCTAAAAGTCTAGTATCACCTAGCTACAGCGTTAAGTGTGCGCTTGGTTTAATTATCATGGCGTCAGGCTTTTTAGTTATGTTTATGGCGGCTCATTACGCTGCTGAAGGCTTAAAAGTAGCGCCTTACTGGCTTGTTACTACCTATTTTTTACATACAGTAGGTGAGCTTTGTTTAAGCCCTGTAGCATTAAGTGCGGTAAGTAAACTATCGCCTAAACGTTACACTGGTCAAATGATGGGTGTATTTGTATTAACTTACTCAATCGGTAACATCATCGCAGGTTTACTTGCTGGTAATTTCGATCCGAATAATGTCCAAGAAATCCCTAACCTATACCTACAAATTGCATTATTTAGCATTGGTGTTGGTGTTGTTTTAGTACTCATGACATTTAAAGCTAAAGTATGGGAAAAACAAGGGCTAGAAGAAAAAGCTTCTTAATTGTTTTTTAAATAATATAGCTAAAAACCAATCCCTCATAACCGCTATGAGGGATTTTTTTATTCAACTTTGCCGCACCACCGTTAACTGATATTATAGCCTGATTGATTAGAGAATAGACTCAGGGAACAGCTGCATATGCAATCGTTAACGATATTACGTGCCACAATTTTAGCATTTTTAATTATGCTTTTATCAGCCTGTGGCGGCTCCAGTGACGAGGTTACACTCAATCCAAACAACCCAGTTGAACCAGAGCCAAGTACATTAACATTATCAAGCTCGACTGGTTTAGACACGACATTAGATGAAGGTAATTTTATACTAACCGCTCCTGCTGGTGCGACTTCTAGTAATACAGAGCTTACTTACGAGAAAACACTATTAGATGAAGCAAATGAGCAACAAAATATAGTTTCAGATTTACATAGTCTTACACCAAACTCGCTGACTTTAATTACCCCCATCACTATTACAATAAAAATCCCTGTGGACTATGCATTAGGCGGGCAACTCTTTATAGCAAAACTATCAACCAATACATGGGACATAATCGAAAACTCAACCGTGTTAGATGGCTTCGTTAGCGCGCAAGTGAACACATTAGGCACCTACGCAATACAAATGCAGCGTAATGAAACCTTTGCCAATATAGGTCCAACTTGTGATGCGAGTGCCACTAAACAATCAGTGAGGTTTGTGCATGTTGCCGATTTACATGCTCGCTTTGGCTACCAAGAGCAATATTTCAGCCGTATTAAAGCCTACTACAACCAAGTAGCAAGCCAAACTCCTCATACCTTATTTACAAATGGTGGTGACGACTATGAAAAAGGCACCGTTGCAGAGCAACTATCACAAGGTACTGCAACAGAAGAAGCAATTAAAGCAATGCAATTTGATGTTCGTGTTGTTGGAAACCATGATTACGCATGGGGCCCAGAAAAACTATTAAGTTATTCACAAGACGAGAATGCCATCGTACTGGCGAGTAATACACGGTATGAAGGTGAGCAACTACAAGATTTTGCAGGCGTTGGATTTGCAAAAGTACAAGTAGGGTGTGTCACTTTAGGTTTGTTTGGTATGACTTCTGTGCCATGGAATGAACTTGATGAACCAATTGAAGATGAACCAATCCCTGATTTCATAAAACAATTTAAAATGAGCTGGCAATGGCAACAAGTGGCGCAAAGCATTGTTAGTCAATATCGTGACGACGTAGATTATATGATCATGCTGAGCCATTTAGGTGTCGGTCTTGATACTTATATGGCAACTAACGTCGCAGGCATTGATTTAGTGCTTGGCGGCCACACGCATGGTGGTGAAAGTTTCGAGACACTAGACAACGGCGCGATTGTTATTCAGCCAGATTTTTATGCTAAAGGGATTACTGATTTAACGCTTGATTTTGATTTAGCGGATAAATCATCTCCGGTTGTTGATTACAAAACAATTGAAACCGACTCTATTAATGAACGAGATGAAACGACTAAACAAGCTATTGATGAAATTATGGGTCGTTATGCTCCTGACGCTGAAACAGAAATAACTATTTCAGAAAATTATCCAACTACTTTACAATTAGCTGAAATAACTGCCTTAGCTGCAAAGCATTCAAGTTCAATAAGCGCAGCGCTTTTAAATCCTGAGCTAGTACAAAAACGCTGGACACCGGGCGCGCTTACCCAAGAAGATTTTCATAAAGCTTTTTATGTAGAAAGGCAGCCATCAAATACGCCTGGGTTTAATTCTATCTATAAAGTAACAGTATCGGGAAGCGACTTAGCTGCGATGTTTGCCAGTCAACCTGATTGGTTTTCACTTAAACCTGAAGATATACAACCCACAAATAATTACGAAGTTGCGCTATTTAAAGGCGCGGCTTTAAATCCTGATTTATTTTTTAATAGTGTGACATTCTCAAACATAGAGCCAATAGCCGAAGCTTGGTGGCTACTTGATAAATATGCTCGATTTAGAACAAGCCAATGCCTACATTTGGATACCGACACTGAGCTTTACTCGTGCAGTAACGTAGCAAATGTAACTGTATGGAATTTTGAGGATGCTAACAATCCGTTAGCGGCTGATTTTGGGCCTTCAGTACTTAACTACTTTGATCCAGATGAAACAAATTGGGGCACTGATGAAACCCAATATAACACCACCACTCAGTTAAATATTGATGATTTAACTGACGGCCCTTCGGGTGTCATGGCATTTTCGCGCCACTCCCCGACAGAAGGCTTATTAATTGAATTAAACACCCCTGCAAATGGTGATTTTGCAAACGAAGGAATGGTATCTGACTACACACTTGTTATGGATTTATATTGGCCTTCAGAAGGCAAAGATATTTATCGTGCAATAATGCAAGCAGAAACAACCAATTATCTGGATGACGATGCTGACATATTTATAGACCCAAGTGGTGGTTATGGTAAATCAACAAGCGACAGTGGCTACTTTGGTAATACTCAGGCAGAAGCATGGCACCGTGTCGCATTTGTTTTCTACACAGCACCTACAAATGGGGTATTTGAAGTATACATTGATGGTGAATTAGCTGGCGTTAAAGAAGACGGCGAAATTGACCGTCAATGGGCACTCAATAAAACGGTGCTTTTATTTACCGATAATAATTTTGAAACCGTAGCGGGTTACTTGAATGCATTGCTTTATGCTGGCCGTGCTATGACCCGAGATGAAATTAAGCGTATGGGCGCTGCACAACAAAAATTAACATTTGAGCAATCTACACGTACTTTAAACCAAACAATTGAACGTCACTACAAAGCAGCTCCAGCAATAAAAACTAACCCATGGCTAGAGCAGCGAAACAAGTTTTTTGGCAACGCCTCTCAAAGTGTAAACAATTAAGTACGAAAAAGCTTTTACTTATTAATTATAAAAGGAGGTTTAACGCAGGTTAAACCTCCTTTTTAGTATTTAAATACAATAACTTAAAAACAAGCACTCCCACTTGAATTTATACCATATAACTTCATTTTACTTAACTGTATTACAAACACGTAACTTTATAATAACCGTCCTATAAAATTTACACATGCACTAGACACTAAATAGCGCCCTCCTCTTCCCCAAATTAAAAATCTGGTTGATTATCTACTGCAATATGACAACAACACATAATCGCAGTGCTTAATTGCGGGAGTAATAATAATGAGTGAAGTAAATAACTATTTAGGTTTAGTCGGTATTGAATTTACCGAGTACGCAACACCTGATGCTGATTATATGGATAAAGTATTTACTGATTTTGGCTTCTCTAAGCTTAAAAAATTCAAAGGTAAAGACATTGTTTATTACAACCAAAACGATATTCACTTTTTACTGAATAACGAGCGTGAAGGTTTTTCTGCAGAATTTGCTAAAAGCCATGGTCCTGCTATTTGTTCAATGGGTTGGCGTGTTGAGAATGCGCAAAAAGCATTTGAAATAGCAGTAGAGCGTGGTGCAAAACCAGCGACCGACTCAACGCATAAAAATATGCCTTATCCTGCAATCTATGGTATTGGCGACAGCCTAATTTACTTTATTGAACAATTTGGCGACAAAGGCACTATTTACGAAAGTGATTTTGAAGACTTAGAAACGCAAAATGTTGTAGAAGATAAAGGCTTTATCCGAATCGATCATTTAACCAATAACGTTTATAAAGGCACCATGGAAAAATGGGCTAACTTTTATAAAGACGTATTTGGTTTTACTGAAGTACGCTACTTTGACATTAAAGGTCAAAAAACAGCGCTTATTTCGTATGCACTTAAGTCCCCTTGTGGCACCTTCTCTATCCCAATAAACGAAGGTAAAGGTAACGATAACAACCAAATTGACGAATACCTTGGTGAGTACAACGGCCCAGGCGTTCAACATTTAGCGTTTTTAACAGATGACTTAGTAAGCTCTCTTGATAAGCTTGATAAATCAACAATTGCTACTTTAGATATTATCCCAGAGTACTACGATACAATTTTTGACCGTGTACCTTGGGTTGCTGAAGATAAAGAAAAAATTCGTCAGCATCAGATACTCGTAGATAGCCAAAGTGAAAATTGTTATTTATTACAAATTTTCTCTAAAAACTTATTTGGTCCAATCTTTATAGAAATGATCCAACGCGTTGATGATGGTGGCTTTGGTGAAGGTAACTTCCAAGCATTATTTGAATCAATCGAACGTGACCAAGAGCGTCGCGGCGTTTTATAAAATATTTGAGTAAATTAAAAGCAGCGAACTTCGCTGCTTTTTGTCGTTTTAATATTTAAAAAGTATGGCGCCAAGTACAAGTATGATTAAATAAACTATACCTTGTCGCCATACAGTAAAATCCAAAGGAAATGTAATGAGCCTAATTAACGAAACCCACGATATTAGTTTAACCAGCTGGGTAGAATCAGCTAATGTTGATAATTGCGACTTCCCGATTCAAAACTTACCGTTTGCAGAATTTCGTCGTAAAGGGTCTGATGAGGCCTTTCGTGGTGGTGTTGCAATTGGTGACCAAGTAATCGATTTAGCAAAACTAAGTAAATTAAACGTTTTAAAAGGTGACGCTAAAACAGCCGCAGATGCAGCAAGTGAAACAACCTTAAATACATTTATGGGTTTAGGGAAGCAGTATTGGTCAGCCCTTCGTTTGGCCCTTTCAAAAGCACTAAGAGCAGGCTCTGAGCACCAACAAGCGCTTAGCGATACATTGGTTGCACAGTCTGATATAGAGTTTTCTTTGCCTTGTCGCATCGGTGATTACACCGACTTTTACACTTCTATTTATCATGCTACTGCTGTGGGTAGTTTGTTTCGCCCTGACAACCCATTATTACCTAACTATAAATGGGTACCTATTGGTTATCATGGGCGCTCTTCATCTATTGACGTATCGGGTCAAACATTTCATCGCCCTAAAGGTCAAACCAAAGCGCCAGACGCTGAAGTGCCATCATTCGGTCCGTGTAAACGCCTTGATTACGAACTAGAGCTGGGTATTTACTTAGGTAAAGGCAATGCACTGGGCGATGCAATCGCTATCGAAAATGCTGAAAACCACGTATTTGGCTTTTGTGTATTTAACGATTGGTCAGCACGTGACTTGCAAGCGTGGGAATACCAACCGCTTGGTCCATTTTTAGCTAAAAACTTTGCCTCAACTGTATCGCCTTGGATTGTAACAACCGAAGCATTAGCGCCTTACAGAACAAGCTGGACACGTGATGAAAACGATCCACAGCCTATGGACTATTTAGAATCAAAAGCGAATCGCGACCAAGGTGCTTTTGATATTCAAATGGATGTTAAAATTCAAACGCAAAAAATGCGTAGCGAAGGCCATAACCCAACGCGCGTATCAACATCTAGCTTTAAGCACTCTTACTGGAGCGTGGCACAAATGGTTACACACCACACAGTGAATGGCTGTAACTTTATGCCAGGTGACATGCTAGGTTCGGGCACTCAGTCAGGTCCAACGCACGAAGAAGCAGGTTCATTACTTGAGCTTTCTCGTGGTGGCAAAGAAAAAATTACGCTAAGTAATGGCGAACAACGCAGCTTTTTAGAAGATGGCGATAACGTTATTATGCGTGGCTGGTGTGAAAAAGAAGGCTATGCACGTATAGGTTTTGGCTCTGTAGAGAGTACAGTTCTGCCTACAAAATAATACGAGTATTAAATAAAAGGGCTGCTTACTAAAAGCAGCCCTTTTTTATTAATTTTTGAACAGTTACAATTTTTCTCTGGCTTTTTTAACTCAAATTGCTATCTTAATTCGGTTAATAGCCAATGTTTATATGCCATGTCAGTATTTATAAAGTCTTTTTATCAAAAAACATTTCCAGCCCGTCAGTTACTTATTCGCCAAAATGGTGAAGTTAAGCATGTTGTTTTGCCGTCTTGGGTTCAGCTTACTGTTGCAGTACTTGTTTTTGCTACTTTAGCTTGGATCAGTATTTCTACATTACGTGTTTATTCACAAACGAACAAAATTTCCAACATCCAGCAAAACCAATTGAATAAACAACTACTTTGGCAGAAAAAAGTCAGCGAACAAAATGCACTTTATACAAATCAGTTAGAACAGCTGGCTATTCTTGAACAAAAACAGGCTTTATTGCAAAGCATGATAGAGTCATTACCAGCCTCGATTAGCAAAGATTCAATACAGCTTGATAGTAATCTCGAGTCACCAATTAGTGAACGAAAAGAAGAATTTCATGCTCCACTACTTGATGAAGAGCCAAACAATAAGCAAGTGAACTTAGTTACCCCGCTTACTTTTTCAGCAAGATACCAACATTTAGCACAAGCTTATCAAAAAAACTTTGCATTACTTGATAGCCAAATAAATAAACGACACGACGATATTTTAGCAATGCTTAAAGGCGCAGGGCTTGAATCGGCACTTAAACAACATTTGGCACTAAGCGAACAAAAAACAGCACAAGGTGGCCCACTTGATGTTTTTGATGAAACAAAAATTCCGACCCAATTTTTACTTATTGCCGATAAACTACTCTTATTAAATAACCTTGAGAGCTTTTTAACAGAGCTTCCGAATTCTTTACCTTTGCCTGCTGCAAAATATTACATTTCAAGTAGTTTTGGTCTTCGTAAAGATCCTATGAATAATCGTCGAGCCTTTCATAAAGGAGTCGATTTAGCTGGTTGGCATAAAACCGAAATTTTTGCCCCTGCTGACGCTATAGTTCTCAGAGCCGGCCGCAACGGTGGTTACGGTAACTTTATTGAGCTTGAACATAAAAATGGCCTTGTGACTCGTTTTGGCCACTTAAATAAGATTAAAGTAAAGAAAGGTCAACTAATTACTAAAAATGATGTAATAGGTTTAATGGGGAGCACCGGTAGAAGTACCAGTACTCACTTGCATTATGAAGTATTACTTGATGGCAAACATGTTAATCCTCTAAAAATAACAAAGGCGCTTTCTCATGTTCGGTAGAAAGAAACAAAAACCAGGAAGCTCTACTTTAAAAAGAGTAAATAACACTCCCTCTATTATTTCACAAGATGTTCGTCTCACAGGCACCTTAGTTAGCCAAGGTGAAGTACAATTAGATGGTCGTATTGATGGTGATATTAAAGCAAAACATTTAGTTATTGGCTCAACAGGTATTATTGAAGGTATGGTTGAAGCACAAAATGTAGTTGTAAAAGGCAAAGTTATTGGTTCAATAAACGCCAGTGAAGTAAATGTTAAAAGCGGCGCACATGTTCATGGCGATGTGTTCCACGATACCTTAAGCATAGATGCCGGTGCGATTATTGAAGGTAGTTTAAAGCAACGTTTTGAAAAAGATGCAATTGAGCTTATTAGTGAAGAATTAAAAGCAGTCAGTGAAGTTAAAATGTTGTTAGAGGAAGACGACAGCGGCTTGTCGTTTGTAAATAAACAAGCCACAGATAAAAACTAAATCAACTCAGTTGACTGTTCATTATTTCTTCTCTGTAATATACATTGTAATATCAGCAGTGAATACAAGTTCATTACGAGTATTATAAAGCTTTACTGGCACAACTAAGTCCTCTTTATCTATCCATTTATGCGGTAAATCAATCTCTGCAATTGCAGTTACATCAGTGTCTACTTTAGCTAAATACTGCACTGTCATCCCTTTTGGGATCCAACGATGCGTTTTAACTGGCACTGTAGCATCAACCATTACACCCGCACACAATTCAGCTAAGTTACACTGCGCAATAGCATGAATAGTTCCAATATGATTATGAACGCTGCGACGATTTTTAACCACCGCACTACAATGGCCCTCTCTCAAATCGAGTACGTAAGGTTTCATCGAACCAAAATATGGCGCTTTAAAGCAAACAGCTTTAGTAAAAAGCCAATTCCCAAAAGGTAAGCGCTTAAACTTGTGCCATGTTTTTACAAGTGCAGATTTATTACTCATTATTATTTTCCATCAACAGTTACTTTTTTAAAATTAACACATCAGACCAGTTTTAAAAAGTGCATTTATGCTGGCTTTTTAGCTTAATCCAATCAAAAAGTAAGAATGACAGCCTATGCAGGGGTCATAAGCCCTTTCTTTTTTATGAGTGCCCACCTAAAATACTCGGCAAAAGGAGACTCAATGCAAACACAGCCCGCTAAACCTAATATGACTTTGTTACTTATCTTAGCGTTACTCGTTATATTTTGCCCTATGGCAATCGATATTTACCTACCTGCTTTTCCAACTATTGCAGAACAATTTGCAGTTACTGAACAACAAGTACAGCAAACCGTTGCTATTTTTATGCTAACAGTAGGCCTAGGCCAATTAATTGCGGGCCCTTTAGCTGATAGATTTGGCCGAAAACCAGTGGCAGTAGTGGGCATTAGTTTGTATGCAAGCTCTGCATTACTCGCATACTACTCGCCTTCTTTTGAGGTATTGCTGATAGCACGTGCTTTTCAGGGAATTGGAGCCTGTGCCACGTTTGTTGTCGCATTTGCGATAGTGCGTGATAAATATGGTAGTGAACGAAGCGGTCAGATGATCACCTACCTTAACGGGATTGTGTGTTTCATTCCGGCAATGGCACCTATTTTAGGGGCTTGGCTTACCGTACAGTTTGGCTGGCGTATGAACTTTATGTTTTTAACCGCGTTTGCCATTTTGGGCCTTATTGTTACCCTATTCTTTTTAGAGAAACTCGCCCTGCTGATAGTCATTATCAAGGGCATATTTTAGATTTACGTCGCTTTACACCGATTATTAAAACACCGGTATTTTTGTTTAATAGCCTAATTTGTATGGTCTCAATGTCGGCCATATTAGTGTATGTAACGCTCGCTCCAGGCTGGCTTATTACACATTTAGGCGGCACCGTAGCCGACTTTACTTTTTGGTTTACGTTAAATGCCGTAATAAGTATTGTCGCAAGTTTTATTTTACCAACCTACATTAAACGAAATAGCCAACGTGCTTTGCGTGTCGGTGTGAGTGTACTGGTTTTCTCAGGCATTTTAATGTTAGCCCTTAGCGGTATAGAAACAGCATTTGCGCTTATGTTACCTATCTTAATTGCTGCATTAGGGTTTGCTTTAAGTTTAGGCTCTGCAGCAGGAATGTCTCTGTCTAGCTTTCCTAAACAAGCAGGCACAGCCTCTGCATTACTCGGTGCTATGCAAATGAGTGGCGCTAGCATATTGGTAGTATTGACCCAGTATTTAGGGCTAAGCACACCATGGCTAATTGCTTTTCACTTATTATTACTAGTTCCGCTTTGGCTTATTTTAATGAGCAAAAAAGCACATACTTTACACCCAACTAAAAGCGCCCAATGATCAATCCTGATTTTTTAGTCTCGTTTTTATTAGCCAGCTTTTTAATGGCGGTAGCACCTGGGCCATCAAATGCATTTTTGATGGCACAAACATTTGCTAATGGTCGAAGCGCCGGTATGCAAAGTGCTTTTGGTTTTGCATTAGGTGGGGTTATTCATACTCTATTTGCTGTTGTAGGGCTAAGCGCAGTCCTAAAAGCTTCCCTAGTGCCTATGCCGCAGTGCAATATGCAGGCGCAGCATACTTATGTTATTTGGGGTTTATGATGATTAAAGGCACGCTAAAGCAGCCAGAGCCTATATCTGATGACAAGCAAACCGATAAACCGCATATAAGTACCAGTAAAAAAAGTAATGTCATGTTTCAAGCCATGATGACTGAAGTGCTAAACCCTAAAGTGGCGCTGTTTTTTATTGCATTTATTCCGCAATTTGTAGATCCAACGCTTTCATCTGCTACTTTTCAACTCGCTTTTTTTGGCTTGCTTTACCCTATTTTTGCTTTTCCGATTGACTGCACGTATATTTATTTTGGCGACAAAATTGCACAGTTTTTTAGACGTAACCCAAATAGCCAACTTTGGATTGATAGGATCACCGGCACTGTATTTATAGCCCTTGCTATCAATCTATTATTTTAACTAACCTGCACTTTGGTTAAGAGATTTATTACCCAGAGTTTAAGCTAACTAATAAAAAAGAATCAGCATGGAACAAAAAACACAATCTCTTCCCGCACAAAAAAATATTGCTTTAGTTGCCCACGATGGTAAAAAAGCAGCACTAAAATTATGGTGTGAAAAACACAAAGAAATACTAAGTAAGCACACTTTATATGGCACAGGTACTACGGGGCATTTAATTCAAAAAACGACGGGGCTTGATGTAGTTCAGCTTTTAAGTGGCCCTATGGGCGGCGATCAACAACTTGGCGCTAAAATAGCAGAACATGAGATACATGTATTAATATTTTTTTGGGACCCATTAGCATCACAGCCTCATGACCCTGATGTTAAAGCACTACTGCGTTTAGCCGCTGTTTGGAATATTCCGGTGGCGTGTAATGAAGTGAGTGCAGATATGTTATTAAGCTCACCGCTTATGGACGTAGAGCTTGAACGTACATTGCCAGATTACGAAAAATACCTCGCAACCCGACAAATAGATCTTTAAACCTCAATTGTAATCTAGGTTATTTATAAAGCATGCTGGCCCATTTAGTCAGGCCAGCGGTTACACTACCAAAGTGATCCCCGTTAACCATTTTTATATCGCCTAAGTGCTCACTTAAAGCCGCTTTAATCAATGGGGATTGTGCACTACCCCCTGTTAAATAGATAATGTCTGGCGTGGTCGCAGCGTCACTGATTGCTTGTTTTGCTAAAGTAACTATTTGGCTAATACTACTCTCAACGGCAACAGCTAAATCGCTTACCGATACATTTTTATTCAGTCCACTATCTAAAAAGCTTAAATCGCAATCAAACGCACTAGCTGATGAAAGTGCTATTTTAGCCGCTTCACCTTGTTGCACTAATTGATGGCCTTGCTTGTTTTGCTGTAAATGTATTAAACGCTTATAAAGCTCAGGCGCACTAACATCACGTAATTGTGCATTTAGCTCTCGGGTATGGCTTTCACTATAAAATTGGCTTTGTAAGTTTACATCGTTAATTTTACACGCTTGCCAAAACGCTTGATTAGGCAAAGGCAAACCCGATTTAAACGTACTACCTAAACCCAATAACGGCATTAAACCATGAAAGCTCAAAGCAATATCTAAATCATTTCCGCCAACACGTTTACCACTGTGAGATAAAAAATCGCTATCGCGCTGGCTATTTCCTCTAAAGCTTGGGCCCATTTGTACAAATGAGCAGTCACTTGTACCACCACCAATATCAATAACGAGTACTTTTTGATCCTGAGTTAAATCACTCTCGTAATCGATACCCGCAGCAAGTGGCTCATATAAAAACTCTACGTCTTTAAAACCAGCACGTTTAGCAGCACGTTCTAAAATACCGACCGCTTGTTGATTTGATTGATCGCCACCCACAGCTTGGAAGTTTACTGGGCGACCAATCACTGTTTGTGTAAGTGTTTTACCTAAAGAGCGCTCAGCGCGTTGCTTAATTTTTAAGATCATCGCGGTTGCGATATCTTCAAAAAAGTTAATTTGACCTTGCTTTAAACCTGTTGCACCAAAAAATGATTTAGGGGACTTAACAAAATAGCCTTCTTCAGGAAACTGCACGTACTCGCTAATCGCTTCACGACCAATAAATAGGGTTTCATCTGAAGGTTGTAAATCAAGGTCTGACTTAATACGAGGTAAGGTATTTAATAATGCTTGGCGCTGCGTTAAAAAGTCATGCTCATGGGCTGTGCCATGTAAATGCTTAGCAACAAAATCAACAACCAACGCACTGTGATGAGTGTAAAGTGTAGACGGTAAGTAATGTTTTCCTTGCTCTAGCGGTACTAATTGAACATTACCCTCGCTCATTACACCCATAGCACAATTAGAACTACCGTAATCAAAACCTACAAACATACTTCACCACACATTACCAAAAAGGCCGCGCAATTTAGCACACTTTGTAAAATTTATAAATGTTATAAACTATCTCTGACCCGTAAAAAACTAGCAAAACGCGGTAACCCATTTTTTGTTAAGCCATGAAATCGGTACGTTACAGTACTACCAATTTCCGGTGGAATGGAGCGCTGTGCATCATTAAACCCAGTACCAATAGAAAATACCTGCCCCTGCGCTGTTTTTACCCTTAATGCCCCTAACATTCCTTGATATTTACCTTTGCCTGGTAAGTGTGCAATTACAACCGCTTCTGCATCTAAATAAGGTTTTAATTTTAGTAATGCATTACTTCTTCCATTGCTGTGCTTCGCGCTGGCCAAATGAAGCATTACGCCCTCGCCGCCCTGCTTAGTTATGTTCTCAAAATACTCTGTAAGCTGCTCATTATTTGTAAAGCTATATTGACCTACTGCACTAATGTGCGGCAAGTTTAGGCTAGTAATTAGCTCATTATAGTTTTTATAGCGAGTGCTAAAAGGCAGATTTTTATCTGGCATATCAAATACTTTATAAGTAATAGTTTGCCAATCATGATTATTAGGTTTTTTAGTTCTGACTATGCCACTCAGCGCAGAAAAGTGCTCACGTTTAGTCCACAGCTCACCATCAAGCCATACATTTGGCAATGGCGCTGTAAACCAACTTGGCGCATTGATAATATTGCCCTTACGAGTTAAAAACTCCGTGCCGGTCCATATAGCTCTTACGCCATCATATTTTTCACTGACTAAATACTTACTTACATCATAATGCTTAGTTTCGTCATATACTTTAGCCAGTAAAACAGACGGCTGTGCTGCACTTATGCATTGCGTAAAAAGTACAATAACAATTAAAAGCAGGTGTTTAATAGTAAACATTGGCGCATCCAAGCATGTAAAAGTTGGCTTAAACTATAGTTGAGATTGCGCCCATTGCCAAAACTCATCTAAGTTGCTCATTTGATAGGTAGCTTGGCTAAAATCGTGATCTTTAGTATGGCTATTGGCAATGGCTACCACACGTAACAAAGCATTGTTGGCCGCCGTAACGCCGGTAAATGTATCCTCAACAGCAATTGCATTGCCTGCCTGTATATTTATCTGCTCAAGTGCCAGTAAATATGGGTCCCCAGCAGGTTTAGGATTAGTTACATCGTCTTTTGTTACCACCGTATCAAACAGCTCATAAAACCCTAAACCTTTAAGTATTGGCATAGCTTCACTTTTAGCACTGCCTGTTACTAGCGCCATTTTTAAGCCACTCTCTTTTACAGCTTTCAACGTTTGCTCTGTAAATGGCATCAGTGGCGGTAAATGTGTTACTACATATCCACCAAATAAACGGTATTTTTCATCTGCTAAAAATTGTGCACTTACCGATAAGTTATGCTCTTGCTTAATTTCGATTGCGGCTTCTAAAGTGGGCCGTCCCGAAAAGCGCTGACAAAAATCATTTTCTAAATAACTAACACCGTAAGGCTTAAGTAGTTTACTCCAGCATACAAAGTGCATACTTTCTGAATCAACTAATGTGCCATCCATATCAAATAATATTGCTTGTAAAGTCATCCTCATTCCTTATACCAACCTGCATAAATCTTTGATCAATTTAACGAATTAAATTGCACTATAACTTCGTTAAAAATTTTTTATTTAGAACAACTAGATACAAAAATTTTTGCCTAGTTCTAGCGTAATTTTCTTAACGTTAAATAAAACCCATATATAAGCAGATTGGTATTATTTAACCTAAGCTAAATTTTGACAATAAAAAAAGGCGCCTTAAGCACCTTTTATATAAATACAGTTATTGCGTTAAGCCTGCTGGCGGCTCACCCATTGCTTCCTCACCCGTATCAACATCAACAAGCTCATAGCCACGCGTTTTGCGCATAACTTTAAGTACAGGTTTTTCAAATGCTGTTTTTAAACGCTCTGAGTCATCTTTTAATTCATCTAATGTTGTACCAAAAGGGGCTGCGCCTGTTTCTGACCAGTTAGTTACTTTGCCGTTCAAGTTATATTCCACTTCGTGTATTTGATATTGCGCTGCTTCGTCTTTCGTTGCTTCACAAAAAATTACACGGTAATTCCAAAATCCAGCCATTATCTTATCTCATTAAAATTAATTTACGCTACTTTACCAGCTTTAAAAAAACATAAAAGCCTGCACAGGGCAGGCTTTTAAAAATCAATATAATTTAAAGCTAACTTTAGAAGAAGTTAACTTTAAACTCAGCGCCAACATAGCGTTCTTCATTAACCATTGCTGTGTTGTTATTAAAGTCGATTGCACCAATAGCAACTTGCTCATCAAATAAGTTACGAGCAAAAACAGCTACTTCGTATTCATTATCATCCTGAGCCCAAGTATAACCGGCGCGCACACCTACTTCTGTTAATGGTTTGCCTTCAAACTCAACCGCTTCATATAGGAAGAAGTTAACTTTACTGCGGTACGATACATCGGTGTAAGCGTAAAAGTTACCTTCGGCTAGTTCTTTTGAATAACGAAGTGTTATGTTAGAAATAAACTCAGGTGCATTAGGTAAGCTATTACCATCAATGATTGCTCTGCCATTTACTGTCGTATCAGTAATATGCAATGTGTCACGATCTGGTACAGGAATGGTAATGCTGTTATCTTTTAACTCTGTTTTGTTATAACTAAAGTTAAACGTGGCATTAAGCTCATCAGTTAATACCCACTCGGTATCAAGTTCAAAACCATAACCTGTTGTCTTATCTGCATTGAGCAAACTTGTGGTATTTGCAGTCCCACCTACAGCAGTTAATTGCTGATCATCCATAGTAAAATAATAAATACTCGCATTTACACGCCCGCGACCATCAAGTACGTCTGATTTGAAACCTGTCTCATATGAAGTAACAGTTTCAGAGTCAGCTGTAGTAACCTCGTCAGAGAACGTGATACGACCTTGAATACTAGGAGCGCGGAATGTATTTGCAACTCGTGCATATAAATTAACATCATCATTTAATTTATAAGACGCTGAAATATCCCAACTTACATGATCATCACTTACATCAGTTGTACGGGTGATATCGTTTGTACATTGTATCAAGTTATTTAGGCAGTCATCGCTAACTATTTTACGTACTGCTTCAAAGTCTTTTTCATCGTCTGAGTAACGAAGGCCAGCCGTTAGTTTTAAATCATCAGAAACAGTGTAATCTACAGAACCAAATACAGCCCAAGCTTTAGTATCTTGCTGTTGATTAACGTAACCGTTTAACGCGCCCCCAGCTAGAGTGTTATAGCCGAAGTTTTCAATCGTTACTGATTCATCAAAATAAAATAAACCGGTTTGAAAATTAACTTCGCCGTCAAAGTTACTCGCTAAACGTAATTCTTGCGTGTATTGGTCGTGATCTGGTAAACCACTTTCACTTTCTGATGGGAATGGAATTGAACCTGGACCATGAAACTCACCTAAAAAGTCAGCACCATAACCACCATCAATATCGCCACGCGAGTTTACTTCTGCGCTTTCCCAACCTGAAATTGAAGTAATTGTATAATCATTAAAATCATATTCTAGCTTTAAGCTTAAACCTTGTGCATCAACAGTTTGCTTTTCACGTGCTGCTGCATCGTGGTAAACAACTTTATAATCAAAGTCATCAACTAGATCGTTAGTGCCACTTTTAATTGCATTCGCACGAAATGGAATAGGTGTGCCATCCATATTACGTACGTGATAATTAAGTAAGGCTGAAAAATCATCTTTTTCATATAAGAATTGAACACGTGCAGCTCTATCAGTGTAACCACCTAATACATCGTCTTGTTCAAAACCTGGTGCACGGTTATCAATAAAATTATCTTTATCTTGCCATAAAACAGAAACACGTGCAGAAAGGTTATCCGTTAAGCCACCACCTACAGCACCTCTAAAATCTACAGCACTGTCAGTACCATATGATACTGAACTAAAACCTTCAAATTCTTGGCTTGGCTTAACTGAATCAAATTTTACAAGACCAGCCGGTGTATTACGGCCAAACAATGTACCTTGCGGACCACGTAAAACCTCTACGCGCTCAACATCAAATACAGGGAAACCTTTTAGAATCGCATTTTCTTGAACGATATCGTCAACAACCAGTGACACAGGTTGTGATGCATTTAAATCAAAGTCGGTATTGCCTAAACCACGAACATAAAAACGTGGAAATGTACGGCCATAAGAAGACTCAATCGCTAAACTTGGAATTTTCGCATTCATAAAGCGAATATCCATACCGGCAGAGCTATACACATCAAGGTTATCACCTTGTAATGCAGATACTGCCACGGGTACTTCTTGAGCGTTTTCGACACGTTTACGAGCGGTTACTTGAATAACTTCTAATTGGTTGCTCTTTTTAGCTGTTTCTTGCGCAGCTAAAGAAGAAAATGAAGTACCTGCTACTGCAGAGAACAACGTTGCGTTAATTAGGGTTGCTAACGTAGATCGTTTCATTGCTTTCATGTTGGGTTTAACCTTTTGTGTGCACTCTTATTCAACGGTTTATGTGTTGCGCAATTTATACCATGGAGGTAGATGCGGGTTCGACCAATTTTTCGCGTCTTGCTATAGGCTGCGCGGACCTTATTATCGAGAGTACAAAAACGATGTTATAAGGCTGAACGAACGATCGATATTATACCACCACGTAATAATTTTACTGCAAAAAGATGAGCAAAAAAGTAAACTCTTTTGCAACATTTAACTACACGTTATGCCATTTTTATACATTTAAAGGCATAAAACACAACAAATAAGGACATATGTCCTTATAAAAAAACACCAAACAAAGTAGCCACTTGCACTTTTTAAACAAAAATGAAAAAACACGAACATAGTTTGAAAATAAAAGAGCTGCACACGGCAGCTTTATTTTTTATGGACTCAGATAACTGAATGTTTTTTATTTGATACGCTTAAGTGCAATTTCTCCATCTATATGAATATCACGCTGCGGGAAAGCAATCACTACATCATGCTCTTCAAATACAGCGTAAATACTAAAGCGAATATCACTGCGTACTTTTCTAAGCATAGTCTCCGACTCTGCGCACACCCAAAAATAGCGTTAAATACAAGTGAGCTATCTGCAAAGTCATCAAATAGTACTGACGACTTTGGATTAGCCAATATAGCTTCATGGTCATCAAGTACTTGCTGAATTAGCTTTTTAACCAGCAGTACGTCCGATCCGTATGCAACACCAACGCTCACCGCTGAACGCGCATTACCATCAATTAGTGTCCAGTTAGTTACTGTATTTTCTAATAGCTGGCTATTGGGTATCAGCATATGCACACCATCGTTTCGGCGTATACGTGTTGAACGTGTATTTATTGTTTCTACCACACCTTTTGCATTACCTACTTCTAAAAAGTCACCAATACGAATTGGTCGCTCCCACATCAATATCCAACCACTTATAAAGTTGTTGATAATATTTTGTGCACCAAAACCAACGCCAATAGCAATAGCGCCCGATACGAATGCAAATGCAGTAACGGGGATACTAAGCACTTCTAAGGACGTAAAAACTAAAATAGCAATGCTTATAATAAAGTAGATACGAGTGAATAAATGCACAGCGTCTTGGCTTAACTTTTTTGCTAGTAAGGTTTTTTTATCAACTTACCAATACGCGTAACAACAAACCAAATAGCGAAAAGTATTAAAGGTACTTTAATGATTTTTGCAACGGTAATATGTACATCGCTGTAACTAAATACAACAAAGGCAAGAATTTGGTTTATGTGTTCTAACGTCATTTATTTTCCAATACAAGCAAGGAGCGCTTTAAAGTTAAATCGCTATAGAGTGAAAGTGATTCAGTGTTGGGTAAGTTTAGCACGTCATAATATAACTTAAACACACTGTTAATAAGTTCAATATGCACTGATTTAACTCCTACTGCAGCAAGTCCCCTCTAGTTATTAAAAAGTGGCGCGAGGTTTGTAACCTAGTGGGCTCAGTAAAAACCGAGCAAAGCTTCCGCATCCTGCTCACGCCCCTTATCTACATCCTGTAAGCAACAAAGAGTTAATCGTCCTTAGAAATAACCCGACGGGCAGCGCATGCTTGGTCTTTGTGCTACGTTATCGCCTATTTATGGGGAATAACCGCACTTCATAGGCTCTGCCTTGCCTAAAAACCAAACATACTGATGCAAGTTCAACCACCAAAGTTCAACACGCCCTAACCTACATTTTAGAGCATCGCAATAAAATAGGGTGTCTACTTGCATAGCAAGAGTAAATGTATAAACAGCGCCTCTTTTGATACTCAGCAGTAGTTAAAACGATCTTTTAGAGCTGTATTTACCTACCTAAATGCCTGTTATTAGCTAATTTGCGTTCAAATCCCGCTTAATATCGATAAACTTTATTGTATATAAATCAGAATTTGGTAAGTTAACTGGGTTTTTAAACTCATAAAGCCTATTCCGGCTAATCTTTCTATGGAGTTATTATGCGTAAGACACTGATCGCCACTACTATTGCTAGTGCCCTAATACTATCGGCCTGTTCATCAGATGAAACAACAAAAACGGCAGAAGAAGGCGCAGCACAAGTGCAAGACATGAACGCAAACAATGTTTTATTTAAACCAAGCCCATTGCAATATATGGCGCCAGAATTTGATAAGTTTGGCACAAAAGACTACGAAGCAGCGTTTGATGCTGGTATTGCACAGCACACAGCGCAAATTGAAGCTATTGCTAATAACCCAAAACCTGCAACATTTGAAAATACATTAGTTAAAATGGAGCTATCAGGCGAGTTATTGAACCGCGTATCGGCTGCTTTTTACAACTTATCGGGTTTAATTTCAGATGACGAATACCAGCGCATTGATGAAAAAATGGCGCCGGTATTATCAGCTCACTCAGACGATATTTACTTAAATGGTGCATTATTTAAGCGCGTACAAACAATTTATGACAATCAAGATAAATTAAATGCTGAAGATCAACGTCTAGTTGACTTTTACTACAAGCAGTTTGTAAAAGCAGGTGCTAAATTAAATGACGCTGAAAAAGCTAAAATGCGTGAAATTAACTCAGAGCTAGCTCAACTGTCGACCGCGTTTTCACAAAACATTTTAAAATCATATAAAGAAGACGTCATTGTCGTTACTGATAAAAGTAAATTAGCCGGTCTTTCTGAAGGTGAAATTGCAGGTCTTGCAGCTTCTGCTAAAAAGGCGGGTAAAGACGGCTACATGATCACGTTAGTAAATACAACGCAACAGCCTATTTTAAGCAGCCTTGAAAACCGCGACCTGCGTGAGCAAATTTTTAAAGCTTCTGCAAATCGTGCTGCAAAAACCAACGGTCCTATTATTATTAAAGAAACCAACCTACGTGCCCAAAAAGCAGAGCTTTTAGGCTATAAAGATTGGGCTTCTTATGTAATGACGTCGCGTATGGCGCAAACAACTGACAATGTATATGGCATTCTAGACGACCTTGCGCCAAAAGCAGTTGAAAAAGCCAAAATAGAAGCAGCCGCTATTCAAAAAGTGATTAACGATTCAGGCGAAAACTTTGAGCTTAAACCATGGGATTGGACTTTTTATGCTGAAAAAGTACGTGCAGAAAAATACAACTTAGACCCAGCACTTGTTAAGCCATACTTTGAAATGCAGTCGGTAATTCACGACGGTTTATTCTTCGCGATGAATAAACTATATGGCATTACGTTTAAAGAACGTAAAGATCTTCCCGTTTATCATGAAGATGTAACTGTATACGAAGTATTTAACGCTGATAACAGTGCTATCGGTTTATTTTACTTAGACCCATATGCACGTGAAGGTAAACGTGGCGGTGCATGGATGAGTGCATACGTAAGCGAAAGTGGCTTAAAAGGTACTAAACCAGTTATTTACAATGCGCAGAACATTCCAAAACCTGCTGCAGGCGAACCTACGCTAATGACGTTTGACGAAGTGTCTACTATGTTCCATGAATTTGGTCATGCTGCACACGGTTTATTCTCAGATGTTAAGTATCCAAGCTTAGCGGGTACTGCAACGGCGCGTGACTTTGTTGAATTTCCGTCGCAAGCAAACGAAGATTGGATGATTGAACCAACGGTACTTGCTAACTACGCTAAGCATTACAAAACAGGTGAGCCAATTCCACAAGCCCTACTTGATAAAGTACTTGAATCGCAAAAATTCAACCAAGGCTATGGCACTACCGAGTATTTAGCCGCTGCACTACTTGATATGGAATGGCATTCATTTGGTTCTGATGAAAAAATTACTGATGTTCAAAAGTTTGAACAAGACGCGCTAGAAAAACACGGTATTGCTTACTACCCTGTTCCACCGCGTTACAAATCAAACTTCTTTAGCCACACATTTGCAGGTGGTTATTCAGCAGGTTACTACGCGTACCTATGGACTGAAGTGTTTGCAGCAGATGCCTTTGCACATATGGAAAACAACGGCGGCTTAACACGTAAAAATGGTGACAAGTTCCGTAAAGAAATCCTATCAAAAGGTAACAGCCGCGACTTAATGCAAAGCTACATTGAGTTTAGAGGTCAAAAACCAACTACCGACGCATTACTTAAGCGCCGTGGTTTAGTTGAGTAAATAACTTAATTTATTAAGCTCACTTTTATAAAAGCCCGCTTGCGGGCTTTTATTGTTTATACCCTCACATATAACAGATAAACTTAGCTCAATATTTATTAAAAGATGATGGTTATGCAGTACTTATTTACAGTCACTTTGCTATGGGCGTTTTCGTTTAGTTTAATTGGTGTGTACTTAGCAGGACAAGTTGACGCTTGGTTTAGCGTATTAATACGCATAGCACTGGCAACACTGATTTTTTTACCTTTTTTAAAGCTCAAACAAACGCCTAAACCTTTAGCCTTAAAGCTTATGCTGATTGGCGCTATACAACTTGGTGTTATGTATAGCTTTTACTACCACTCATTTTTATTTTTAACCGTTCCTGAAGTACTGCTATTTACTGTAATGACTCCTTTGTACATTACCTTGCTAAATGATGCATTGAATAGACGCTTTAACCCACGCTTTTTTATAGTCGCGCTTATTGCTGTAATCGGCGCAATTACTATTCGTTACGAAAACCTAAATAACAATTTCATAATCGGTTTACTATTAGTTCAAGGTGCGAATATAAGTTTTGCTGTAGGCCAAGTCACCTATAAACGCTTAATGAATAAAAATCAACTTGATGATAAAACCGTGTTCGGATGGTTTTTTATAGGCGCACTTATTATTGCCATAATTTGTTATGCATTATTTGGCAATTCAAACAAATTACCAACCACTTCTACTCAGTGGGGCATACTGATTTATTTAGGGGTTGTTGCATCAGGCCTTGGTTACTTTATGTGGAATAAAGGCGCAACACTTGTCAACGTTGGAGCTCTAGCAGTCATGAATAACTTACTTATCCCAGCAGGGATTATTGTTAACGTGCTTATTTGGAACAGAGACGCTGACATAGTTAGGTTAAGTATTGGAGCAGCTATAATGTTAGGTGCATTATTGGTCAATCAAATGCTTAATAAAAAGTGAATTAATAAGTTTGTAGCTAAATTGTCATTAATAATCATTAAGGTAGTACAAATTTTACTTTTTAAGGATAAACAATGAAACGTATTACCTTACTTACAAGCTGTATATTGTTAGCCGCACTTGCAGGCTGTGATGACGATGTAGAAATAGTAGAAAAAGAAGTGGTTGTTACCAACACCGAAGTGGAAATTGTTGAAGTACCTACGCCCATTGTTGTAGAGGTTGCTGAAGGCGCAAATATTCAGCTAGGCACTCGCCCCGACTATTTAATTGATGATATGGCGCAAAGCACACTAAAAACAAAATTAGAGTCATGCAGCGAAGGGCCATTTTATCGTACTGATTTTTCCATTGGTCATCGCGGTGCGCCAATGCAATACCCTGAGCATACTAAAGAAGCCTACATTGCTGCAGCCAGAATGGGCGCAGGCATTGTTGAATGCGATGTTACATTTACAAACGACAAAGAGCTTGTTTGTCGCCACTCTCAATGCGATTTGCATACCACGACTAATATTTTAGCCATTCCTGAACTTGCAGCGAAATGCAGTGTGCCATTTACACCAGCCGATCCTGCTAATGGTATTGCTGCATCAGCTAAATGTTGTACCAGCGACATAAGCTTAGCGGAGTTTTTAACCCTTGAAGGTAAAATGGATGGTGCAAACACTAATGCAACTACCGTTGCCGATTACATGGATGGTACACCAAGTTGGCGCACTGATTTATATGCCACCAACGGCACATTGATGACCCATAAACAAAGCATTGCACTGTTTAATGAGCTGGGTGTAAAAATGACCCCAGAACTAAAATCGCCACAAGTAAGTATGCCATTTGATGGAATGACACAAGAGCAATATGCGCAAAAAATGCTAGACGAGTACACACAATTGGATGTGCCAGCCTCAAAAGTTTACCCGCAATCATTTAACCTTGATGACGTAAAATACTGGATTAACAACAACCCTGACTTTGCAGACAAAAGCGTATACCTAGATGGTCGCGACAGTGAAGCCGGTTTTGATCCAAGTAACCCGCAAACATGGCAACCAAGCATGGATGAACTTGTTGCCGATGGCGTTAAAATTTTAGCCCCTCCTATTTGGATGATGCTAACAATAGATAGCGAAAACAATATCGTCCCCTCGCAATATGCAATTGACGCTAAAGCGGCAGGTTTAGCGCTTATTGCATGGAGCCTTGAGCGATCAGGCCCGCTAAATGAAGGCGGCGGCTATTACTATCAATCAATTGCTGATGTTATAGATAACGATGGCGATATGATGACGGTTGTTGATGTACTTGCAAAAGACGTGGGGGTCATGGCTATATTTTCAGATTGGCCTGCTACGGTAAGTTATTACGCCAGTTGTAATAAAATGCCTGCAAGTATTTAATACCAATCTGCTTATATATGGGGTCTATTTAACGTTAAGAAAATTACGCTAGAACTAGGCAAAAATTTTTTATCTAGTTGTTCTAAATAAAAAATTTTTAACGACGTTATAGTGAAATTTAATTCGTTAAATTGATCAAAGATTTATGCAGGTTGGTATAAATACTCAACAACAAGAGTCGTTTATTTTATCGCGCTCAGTTACCATATCATTATATATAATTTTATTTAACTGAGCGCTTTTATGATAATCCAACAACATAATGCTGACTTGCCAACATCTACAGGTTTAATGCGAACAACTGTATATCGCCCTCAAGCGCAAGGACAGTTCCCTGCTATCATTTTTTATTCTGAAATATTTCAGCAAACCGCCCCGATTGCACGCAGCGCAGCTATTTTAGCAAGCCATGGCTTTGTGGTGTTAGTCCCGGAAGTATTTCACGAGTTAAACCCTATAGGCACTGTGCTTGCTTACGACGATGCAGGTAAAGACAAAGGCAATGCCGACAAATGGGCAAAACCACTTGAGCATCATGATAGCGACACGCAAGCCATTATCGACTTTATAAAGCAACAAACTTACTGCACAAGCACCGTAGGCGCAATGGGCGTATGCATTGGCGGACATTTAGCTTACAGAGCAGCACTTAACCCTGAAATTAAAGCGGCTTTTTGTTTATACGCTACTGATATTCACAGCAATACATTACCGGCAAAACTAAGCAACAACTCATTCGAGCGTATGGCTGATATACAAGGTGAAATTCACTTTATATGGGGAAAACAAGACCCGCATGTACCAAAGGAAGGCCGCGCTAAAATATACCAACAATGTGTAAGCACAAACATTAATTATCAGTGGCAGGAAGTTAACGCACAGCATGCCTTTATGCGTGATGAAGGTGAGCGATACGACGCTGCCCTTGCTATTAATATGTATCAACAAGCGGTTGCATTATTTAGCCGTACTTTATAAGTGCTTTATAAATATTTTAAAAGCGAAAATAATTAAACGCCTTTCAGCATACCTAAAGCGGTATGCTGTTTTACAAAGTAGGCTTTTAAGTAATCAATAAATAATCGTAGTTTTTTAGATCCCGCAGCCCCTGGCGGAAATACTCCATACAGTTCAATATCTTTACTTTTATAATCATCTAGCACTATTTCAAGTAATCCTGCTTGTACTTTAGGCCACGCATCGTAAAGCGGAATACGCCCAATGCCATGCCCTGCTTCTACAAAGGCAGTACGTGCAGCTGCGTTATTAGTACTCAACCCGCCTTGCATTGTAATGTCGTGTTTTTTACCATCTTTTGAAAGCGTTAAGGTTTTACTTCCTAGCTGATAAACCACCCATTGATGATCTGCCAATTCTAAAGGGGTTTTAGGCTTCCCAAAATGTGTAAAATAATCTGGTGCACCACAAATGCAGGTACTCATTGTTGTAAGCTTGGTTGCTTGCAAGTTCGAATCGCTAAGTGCCACGCCTCTAATTGCAAAATCGAACCCATTTTTAATAATATCAACCACATCGTCAGTAAGTTGTAAGTCTATTTGAATTTTAGGGTATTGGCGCTTAAACGTATTTATTGCGGGCACAATTAGCTGCATTCCTACATTTACAGGGCAGCTAATTTTAAGTAAACCTTGTGGCTCACTCTTTATATTTTCTATTTGTTGGTTAGCCGCATTAGCTTGTTCGGTAATTATTCTACAACGTTCATAGTAAGCAATGCCCGCCTCAGTGAGTGCCATGGTACGAGTTGATCGATTCAATAAAGTAACTTCAAGCTGAGTTTCTAACTTTTTTAAATGATAACTTGCTACGGCTCGCGTAAGCCCTAACTGTTTAGCGGCAGCGGTTAAACTGCCTTGCTCTACAATTTGCGCAAATACGACCATGCTCTTTAACTGCTCAAACGACACCTTCATGTGCGCTCCGTAGAGTGTTTTAAATTCAACCCACTTATTGTATCAATTATTAAACCAATAAAGTTAAATTTATCATCGTTGTTTAAAGCTCTGTTAGTGCATATAGTAATTGGTAGCAAGATAAACTAATTCAAATCATCAGAAGGAATATATTCAATGTCTAAAAAAATACTTATGGTTCTTACATCTCACGCAGAACTTGGTAACACTGGCGAAAAAACAGGTTTTTGGGTAGAAGAATTTGCAGCCCCTTACTATGCATTTGTTGATGCAGGCGTTGAAGTAACATTAGCGTCTCCAGCTGGCGGCCAACCACCAATTGACCCGACAAGTACACTTGTCGATTTTCAAACAGATGCAACAAAACGTTATGACGCAGATAGCGCAGCACAAACACTTATGGCAAACACTAAAGTATTGAGTGAAGTGAACTCAAGCGACTTTGATGCTGTATTTTACCCAGGCGGTCACGGTCCATTATGGGACTTGGTTGACAACACTGATTCAATCTCACTTATCGAAAGCTTTGTAAAAGAGCAAAAGCCTGTTGCTGCGGTATGTCATGCAAGTGCTGCATTTTTAAATGTTAAAGATGCTGATGGCAATGCACTAGTAGCGGGTAAAAAAGTAACTGGTTTTACTAACTCTGAAGAAGCTGCAGTGCAACTTACCGATATCGTGCCATTTTTAGTTGAAGATGAGCTAATCAAAAAAGGCGGCGATTATCAAAAAACTGACGACTGGGGTGTATTAGCGCTAGTAGATGGTTTAGTAATTACCGGCCAAAACCCTGCAAGTTCTGAACTAGCAGCCAAAAAACTATTAACTAAATTAGGTTAATAGTGAGTAATAATTAAAATTAAGCACAGCATTTTATGCTGTGCTTTTTTAATTGCTTTTCATTAGCAAATACAATTCCTATACTGGCAACTCTTAAAGTCAATTAGGACGATTATATGGCAGCTAAGCCAACCACACAGTTATTACTAACCAGCACACGCTTTGCAATTTTTAGCGTTGTTACTATTTGTTTTGTTTTGCAGATAATCAATAGTCTTCCCGGCATTAATCTCAATGGCTTGGGTATTTATCCGCGTAGCATTCAAGGCTTAATTGGTATTTTATGTGCACCATTTTTACATGGTAGCTGGTGGCATTTTGCCAGCAATATGATTCCTTTTGTGGTGTTAAGCTGGCTAATTTGCCAGTACAGTGTAAAACGCTTTTATAACGTATTAATTTTTACAGCTTTAGTTGGTGGGCTGTTAGTGTGGATGTTTGGTCGCAGTAATATCCATGTTGGCTTAAGCGGTGTTATATATGGTTTATGGGGTTTTATCCTATGCTACGGCGTAGTTAGGCGTTCACTAAAATCCATTATTATTGCCGTGGTTGTAGCAGTCCTTTATAGCGGTTTTATATGGGGTGTTTTACCTCAGCGCTATCATGTATCGTTTGAAAGCCATTTATTTGGAGCGCTAAGCGGATTGTTTTTAGGTTATAGATTAGCAAAAGCCGATAAATTAAAAGGTCGGTAAATTAAATATTAGGGCCTTTAATTAATTTTTTATGGCCACATTTACCATATATGTATTTCATCTAACAGAGGTTATTTATGAGTGATAAAAACGAATACACGCCCCCAAAAGTATGGACGTGGGAAAGTGAAAGTGGCGGTAAGTTTGCCAGCATTAACCGCCCAATTGCAGGCGCGACTCATGACAAAACCCTACCTATTGGTGAGCACGCATTTCAGCTTTATTCTCTTGCAACACCTAATGGCCAAAAAGCTACAATCATGTTTGAAGAGCTTTTACAGCTTGGTTGCACCGATGCAGACTACGACGCATATTTAATAAATATAGGTGATGGCGATCAGTTTGGATCTGACTTTGTTGATATTAATCCAAACTCAAAAATCCCAGCGCTAATGGATCATTCAACCACGCCACCTACTCGCATCTTTGAATCAGGTTCTATTTTACAGTATTTGGCTGAAAAATTTGATGTACTCATCCCTAAAGATTTAAAAGCTAAAACAGAGTGTCGTAACTGGCTATTTTGGCAAATGGGCTCAGCACCTTACTTAGGTGGTGGGTTTGGCCATTTTTATAGCTATGCACCAAGTAAAATGCAATACCCTATTGACCGCTTTACAATGGAAACTAAACGCCAACTTGACGTGTTAAATCGCCATTTAAGCGAAAATGAATACATGGCAGGTGATGAATACTCAATTGCCGATATTGCAATTTGGCCTTGGTATGGCTCGCTTGTTTTAGGCGATTTATATGATGCAGCTGAGTTTTTAGATGTTGCTTCATACACTCACGTTGTACGCTGGGCTACACAGGTTTCAGAGCGTCCAGCTGTAAAACGCGGTCGTCGTGTTAATCGCACATGGGGCCCTGAAGAAGAGCAAATGGCAGAGCGCCATAAAGGCAGTGATTTTAAATAAAATAGCCACGCTATCTTTGTATAAAAGCCAGTAATCTTTGCTGGTTTTTATACTTCAAAAAACACGCCATTTATTGCCAATAAATCAATTAAAGCAACAGCTTAATACAAATTAACTATTTAAATCATTTATTATAAAATTATTTTCTTTTAAAATATGAAAACGCTCCAAAATAAGCTAACTTTAATATAAATTATTAAAACTAAGTGTTTTTATGCGTATAACTATTTATCTCATCATCATAAGCCTCTTTTATACGGCCTCTTTTTCCTTTAGTACCTACGCTGAAAATATTAAAACACTGACTATTTATCACGATTCTGACTACTCTAATCATAACGAATCCGCCTATGCAATTAAAATGGGAGCACTTACAGCACTCGCCGAAATTAATAATAATGTACAAGGTTACCAAATAAATTTTATTGAAAAAGATAATAGAGGAAACTCTAATCGCAGCTTGCTGCATATGCAGCAGTTTTTAAAAGATTCAAACGCGTTAGTTTTTTTGGGAGGTCTACACTCTCCTCCCTATATTAAAAATAGAGATTTTATAAATAAAAATAAACTATTACTTTTAGTTCCTTGGGCTGCTGGTGGGCCAATTACCCGCTACCCTGACGCGAAAAACTGGGTATTTAGACTCTCTGTAGACGATACAAAAGCAGGCCATAGAATGGCCCAATTTGCAACGCAGACTCTTGGCTGTCAAAAACCCCAACTGTTATTAGAAAATACCCCTTGGGGTAAGTCTAACAATATTGCGATGAGCAAAGCATTGGGGAATATTAAAACTAAAGTAAATTGGTTTAATTGGAACATAAAAGCGAATAGTGCAAAAATAATTCTACGTGAAATCATAAGCGACCAAGCAGATTGTATTTTGTTTGTGGGTAACGCACTTGAAGGAGCTGAAATAATTAACGCTATGGCAAGCTTTGTAGAGAATAAGCGAGTACCTATAATTAGTCACTGGGGGATCACTGGGGGGATTTTTTCACAAATGTTGAGCACGCAATAAAATCAAACCTCAACCTGCATTTCATACAAAGCTGTTTTTCTTTTTTAACTAAACCCCAAACAAAGCTTACCAAAAACGTGGTAAATCAAGCGCTATCGCTTTCCCCCTTCTATAGCACCAGAAAAGCTGGATTCTCCGGCTGGGTTTATTCATGCATATGATCTTACTAAAATTCTATTACAAGCTATTTCGCAAACAACATTAACCGACGATATACAAAAAAACAGGGCGAATATTAGGCTCGCACTAGAGAATTCAAATCAACCAATCGATGGATTAATTAAACAATATAAGCAGCCTTTTACTCTGTGGTCTAGTGATGATGCAGATGCACATGAAGCACTTGGGTTAGATGATTTATGCATGGCAAATTATAAACCTGATGGGAGTATTCATATATTAAATAATTTAGAAGGCACTCCAGAATAATGCCAAACTCACTGAGTAATAAATTTAAACTGACAACAAACAATGCATTTTATACTTTTTTAGCATTGAGTTTAATACTTTCAGTAACAATAAGCCTTTTACTTGTTGGGAGCAGAGCTAATGATGCTATTTATGATTTACAGAGTAAAAGTATAGAAATTGAATCGGAGTTAACCACTAGCTACTTAATGCTTTTTATAGAAACTCGAGAACAGATCCTCAAAGATATTGCTCGCCAGCCAATTTTGTCAAATGCAATCATGGGCTCAGAGACATCTAAAGCTGCGCTATTAGATTACCTTGATGAATATAAAATTTTAGGAAAAACCGAAAAGCTTGTTATTACAAATATTCTCCAAGAAGTTGTGTATAGCAGTGACTCATCATTAGCTGAGGTAATTGCGACAGAACCTACTTGGCTAAATAGTATAATTAACAATCAAATAGAAAGCGCTGTTATTTTACGGTCATCACAATCGCAATATTTTTTTACCATTGCAGTACCTATAAAATATAACAACCTCAGTGAAGGGGTGCTAACAGTACAATTTAGCACACCGCTTAGGGAGTTATTACCTGCAAAATTTGTATTAAATAATCACAACATCATACTCAGTGGCCCTTGGGTCTCTTTTTCAAATTTAGATGAAACACAGCAGTATATTTCAATCAGTAAAAAACCGGTTGGCTCCACAGGCATTGAGTTAAATTATTTAATAAAAAACAGCTTGTTAGCTGAAAAAGTAACCGCCTTTATGCTAGATATAGCAGTAGCTCTTATTTTAAGCCTACTCCTTTCATCTGTTGTGTTATTAATTTTTGGTAGGCATTTACTATTAAACCCATTTAAGCAGCTTGAGATTTCAAAAAAAGCGATCAAATTAAGTGAAGCCCGTTATGAGTTAGCAGTTGAAGGCAGCAATGATGGTATTTGGGATTGGGATATCCTCTCTAATACAATATATTTTTCCCCACGGATTAGAGTATTACTTGGATACAATGAAAACGATATAGAGTTTTTACCTAATACAATTGAAACATTTAATAACCTAATTCATATTGATGATATAGATGAAAACCAAAAACAATTAAAAGCGCATTTAACGCAAAATAAACCATATAATATTGAATACCGCTTAAAGAATAAATCAGGTGTATACCGTCACTTTAGAGCGAAAGGCATGGCATTACGAGACAGCAATAATATTGCCATCAGAATGGCGGGCTCAATTACTGACATCACTGAACAAAAAAATCACAAGAGGCATTAAAAAAAGCCAAAGAACAAAATGATTTATTAGCCCATGCTATAGAGTCTTGTAATGTAGGAATATCGATCGCAGATGCTAAAGTTCCTGGTCTACCTTTAGTATTTTTAAATAGCGAGTTTGAAAAAATAACCGGTTACAAAAAAGAAGATATGATCGGTAAAAATTGCCGTGTTTTACAAGGCCCCAACACAGATAAAAAATCAATATCGGTCATTAAAAACGCAATAAAAACATTAAAAACTCAGCGTGTAGAAATAGTAAACTACAAAAAGGATGGCACCGCATTTTGGAATAGTTTACAAATCTCCCCTGTTTTTGACGAACACTCTAAACTCACCGCCTTTGTAGGAATTCAGCAAGATATCACTAAACGGATTGCTGCCAATCATTCATTAATTGAAGCAAAAGCATTAGCAGAACAAGCAAATATAGCAAAAAGTGAGTTTTTAGCCTCAATGAGTCATGAAATACGTACGCCTATGAATGGAGTACTCGGTATGCTTAACTTTATTTTAGATAGCCCTTTAAACGAAAAGCAGCAATATCAAACACGTATTGCACTTAACAGTGCAAATTCTTTACTCAATATAATTAATGATATTTTAGATTTTTCAAAAGTAGATGCAGGTAAGCTTGAGCTAGAAGAGTTAGAGTTTAACTTGCATGCCATGCTAGGAGATTTTTTAGAAACAGTCGCAGCTCAAGCATATAGTAAAGGTATTGAACTTATTTTAGATATTACAGATATCAAATACCCTTTCGTTATTGGAGATCCTGGACGACTCAGACAAATATTAACAAATCTTGTTAATAACGCCCTTAAATTTACCCATGTAGGGGAAGTGCAAATTATTGCTAAATTAATTCCCACTAATGGGAATGAAATACGCTTTAACTGCCAAGTGAAGGATACCGGAATAGGCATTCCAGTAGATCAACAAGCCAAGTTATTTAAATCATTTTCACAAGTAGATTCTTCAACAACACGGAAATACGGCGGGACAGGATTAGGCTTAGCTATCGTTAAAAAACTCTGCAATTTGATGCAAGGTGAAGTAGAGGTAAAGTCGGACGAAAATAAAGGGAGTAACTTTATTTTTGATATCACTTTAAAGAAAAGTAAAAAAACAGAAAAAATAATGCCTCCTATAGATATTACTGGAATTAACATACAAATAGCGTGCAGTAACAAAAGCCAAGCTAACGTACTTCAAAAGCAGCTTACACAATGGGGAGCAATCGTAACAATAAGCTCATCAGCAAAAATTGCGCTAAATACTTACGAGCAATTTTATACCCAACATGCTCATCCTTTCGACATTGTAATTATTGATACAAAACTTAGCGACAGTAACGGATTAACACTCGGTAAAACGATTAATGATCTAAATCTTCTCAGTACAGCAAACCTTGTATTGATGACCACAATAGATCAGTTTGAAACTAATGAACACTATAAACAAAATGGTTTTACTGCTTACTTTCCAAAACCGATGACAACTAAAGATATTTTTAACCTTCTTACAAAATGCTTACCCGAGAGAAATACTTTACATAGTGAAAATACCCAAACTTGTACCATAACCGAAAAACCACTTGGGCCGAATGATATTGTATGGCGTGAAGATATACGTATTTTATTAGCTGAAGATAATCAAATTAATCAGATTGTCGCCGCAACAACATTGAAAAAGATGGGAATTAGTGTTGTAGATATTGCGACCAATGGTAAAGAGGTACTTGATTACTTAGATCAAAAAAATACTATTGAGCCATACTCTCTTATTTTAATGGATTGCCAGATGCCTGTTATGGACGGATATCAGGCAACAACTTTAATTAGAAATAATGAAGCAAGAGATAAAGCAAACGCCATTACAATCATAGCCATGACAGCGAATGCTATGACCGGTGATAAAACTAAATGTTTAGATTCCGGAATGGATGACTATATATCAAAACCAATTGCCCAAGATATTTTATTTGAAAAGCTTTTAAAGTGGCTTCCTCACTCTGTAAAATAGACATTCAGCCACATTTTCTTACATATATTTAGTTGTTCTAAAATTAGTCGTTGGTACTATAAATTAATCTTGAGCAATACTATATTGCTCGTTAATTTAAAGGATTAACGAATGAATAAAATAATAATAACGCTATGTGCTTTAGCTCCTTGCCTTGTATCAGCACAAAAACTAGCAATACAAACAACACAAGCATTAATTACAACCGACTCCGCAACTGTATTTGCATATAACAAGACCCTAAAGCAGCTTGAGAGCATCAATTTACTAAGCGCAAAAAGCATTCAACTTACCCTACCCAATAATGCGATTGGTTTTGATGTAGCAACACTTGCCAATGCCGATACCAAACAAGCACTAATTTTAGCAAACGACGGGGTTTATAAAACCAATAGCGACAAAACAACATTATTGTTTACTTATGAATCAGTGCTTAATACATTAAAAGTAGATGAGTTTGAGAAAATTGATTTTGTTTTTGATGCCAATAACGATGGTTTAAGTGATATTTTTATCCCTAATTTAACAAGCAGCACCTTATATGTTCAAAACAAAGACGGCAGCTTTAAGCCCAACCAATTTATGCAAACACCTTTGTATGAAGGTCGTTTTTCAAGTAAAGGACTTTCGCTGGAAGTTAATATTAGCAATAAACCCGTCGTTATTGATTTTAACCACGACGGCTTAAACGACCTAGTATTTTCAAACGACTTTGGAGCAGATGTACTCCTTGCTAATTCAGAGGGCTTTGAGCAAAAGCTTACCTCAATTGACTTTGACATCGAGTTAGGCGAACTAAGTAATGGTGAAACTCGAAAAATAAAGCAAATTATTGATATTAATAACGACGGATTTCTGGATTTTACAACCAGGCAGTTTAAGCCTACGCAAGGTATGGATTCGTTAGATATAAAAATAGCACATACTTTATACCTAGGGAGCGCTAAAGGTTTTACTAATACGCCCATTACCTTATTTGAAACACAGGGCCCTAGTGAACTATTGCTCAAAACTGATTTTAATAATGATGGCTTAATTGATTTACAAAAAATGGACTTAGATATTGGCTTAGGTACTATCGCGTCTATGGCATTGGGCGGTGGCAGTACTGATGTAGATGTAGAAATGAATCTTTATAAACAGCAATCCGACGGCTCATTTGCCAATAAATCGAGTATCGAACTTGATTTAGAAATGGAAGTGGGAATGAACGGCAATGATTCCAAACCAGCGCTCTATTTAGGCGATATTAACGGCGACAGCTATATTGATGCGGTATACAAATACAGTAAAAAAACACTGTATATTTATTACGGAGAGCAAGATTCACTGCTAAATAAAAAACGTAAAAAATTAAAATTAACGCTGCCTAAAAATAACAAAGATATTCTGTTAGTTGATATAAACCAAGATGGTAAAAAAGATTTTGTATTTAAATTTACCGAAGAAGATGGCACCAACAAAATAGAAACACGGTTAAATTAAGCCAATAAAAAAGCCCAACAGAATTAACCGTTGGGCTTTGGACTTAAGACTTTCGAGTAACAGTCAGCTTTACTCTAAGTAATAATACCTAAGCAGTTACATTTAGCAGCGAATCGCCTTCACTTAAACCAAATTTCTCTTGCACTGATGCAAGGATTGATTCTTTATCTTCACCTGACAACTGGTTTAAATACTCAGTTAAGAGCTCATCTAAATAGCTGACTACTTCGTCTGTATCGACTGATTCTAATGAGTTTTGCGGCGGTGGCGGACGCTGGCCTTCTGCCCGTCCTGCATCACCAATACTTTTAGCATCAAATTCAAGTTCGCCCATTAAATCAGCAAGCTCTTTAGTGGGTGCAATACCTTGTTCTTTAAATGCTGCTTGAATACTTTGCGCATCGTCGCTAGTTAAGTTTTCTGCATCAAACTGTGCAAGCGTTTCTTTAATAAAATCGCTTTGCTCTGTTGTTAGCTTTGCTGTTTGGCTGCTTTGTTGCGACATCAAACTGGCAGAACTGCTGTTAATACTATTAATCATTTTAGTACCCTTTCAACGTTCACGACGAGGTGGTTTATGATCGCTAAGCTCTTGTTCACTGATTTCGCCATTACCATCGGCATCTATAGAATCAAAAATTGTTTGTGCATCGCCGTGCGGTGGTTTTTTAGCACTAAACTCTTCAAAGCTAATTACACCATCGCCATCAGTATCAATAGTTGAAAAATCAGGTCTTTCAGGAGGATTGTCACCGCCTCGTGCAGCTACATTAGCTGAAAAAGCAATAGATAATATTGCCACAGTGGCAAGTGTTGAAAAATGCTTCATAGTAATAACCTCGTATTTAAGAATTAAATTAAGATTACGCTTTAAAAACGCAAACAATGTGCAAACAATAGGGAAGTAGTAAATTATTTTGATAAAAAAATTAATTTAAAAAGTTATGGTTGATTGCATTGCAATCAATATATAAGCTAATAAAATAATACGATTAATAACTGACGAGCAGTTGCGTTACTGCCCTTAATTCTCAAAGCTGATATACTGCTTGAGCCAATTAAACAAACAAATACAGAGCACTTTCATAAATAATGATTAATAACCAACCCTACTTAGCAGGCAATCTGTGAAAATACCTAAACGCCTACAACCTCTTGTTGATGATGGCCTTATTGACGAAGTTATAAGCCGACTAATGAGCGGCAAAGAAGCCGATGTATTTATTGTGCGTTGTGGTGAACACATACGCTGTGCAAAAGTGTATAAAGATGCCGTTAAACGTAGCTTTAAAAAAGCGGCACAATACCAAGAAGGCCGAAAAGTACGTGGTGGACGCCAAGCCCGTGCTATGGGCAAACGCTCTAGCTATGGCCGTCAATTAGAAGAAGAGATTTGGCAAAATGCCGAAGTGGATGCGCTATCTCGTTTAGCCGGTGTGGGTGTACGTGTACCTGATACTTACTTTTGTATTGATGGCGTGCTGCTTATGGAGCTCGTGTCGGACGAGGATGGTAACGTAGCTCCTCAACTTGGACATGTCGTTTTTAGTGAAGAGCAAGCGATTGAGCAGCATAAACTCATGATGCATTATATTAAGCTTATGCTTTGCGCAGGTATAATACACGGTGATTTATCTGAATTTAATGTACTTGTAGATAATAACGGCCCTGTAATTATAGATTTACCGCAAGCAGTTAACGCTTCAGCAAATAACAGTGCACAAGCTATGTTTGCACGCGATGTAAATAACATACGCCGCTACTATGGTGAATTTGCGCCAAGCATACTAAAAACTCAATACGCTAAAGAAATGTGGGCATTATTTGAAGAGGCCAATTTAACGCCTAATTCAACGCTTACAGGTGAATTTGAAGACAGCGACGAACTTGCCGATGTAGATTCTATTCTTGATGAAATCCAAGCGGCAGAATATGAAGAGTTTGACCGTTTAGAGCGAATTAAAAATGCTGACGATGATGAGTAGCTCATCGTCATAGCTCACTAATCCCCCTTACTGCGGGTGCACAAATCGGTAGCCAACCCCATAAACAGACTGAATAACACTTTCAGTTTGTGTCACTTCATCTAGTTTTTTACGCAACTTTTTAATATGGCTATCAATAGTACGATGGCTCACAATACGCTGATCGGCGTACATAGTGTCCATTAAACTATCGCGCGAATAAATACGATTTGGGTTGTTAAACAAAGGTTTAAATAGCTGAAATTCAAAGTTCGTTAGCTCTATGCTGCTTGATTTGTATTTTACGTTGTAGGTGCTCTCATCAAGCTTCATTGTTGACTCTGTAACATCACTTGCGTTATTTAATCGCCTTAATATAGCTTTTACGCGTGCCACCAGCTCAGCATAACTAAACGGCTTACAGATATAGTCATCAGCACCTAACTCTAGTCCAAGTAATCTATCTATTTCTTCGACTCTTGCCGATACCATAATAATAGGCACGTTTGAAAAGCGCCTGATTGCTTTACACAATTCAATGCCACTTTGGCCAGGTAACATTATGTCGAGTAAGATTACACTCGGGCTGTTAATTTCAAGCCAAGGTAATACTTCATTCCCGTGATGTATTTGATGAGTGATAAAGTGGTGGCTGCTTAAAAAGTCACTCATTAAGTTAGCTAACTTTACTTCATCTTCCACAATCAGAATTTGTTCACTCATAGGCATCTCTGTAAGTAACCTCAACTTTATTTTTATAAACTAAATCGTCGGCAATCTAATAATAATGGCAAGACCACCTAAACTGGCTTTTTTAGCAGCTATTTCACCATTATGGCCTTTAACTATATGCTGGCAAATAGATAAGCCTAAACCAGAACCCCCTCTTGGCGATTACGCGAACTATCTACTCGATATAAATACTCAAACAAATGCGATAAATGCGACTGCTCTACACCTACGCCATTATCTTCAATTATAAGCTCTAAGTAGGTTTGCCCTTTAATACTTATATTGCTAGCCGTTAATGAAATAGTTGAGCATTGTGCATAGTGTACTGCGTTCATTAAAATATTATCGAGTAGCTGCAAAAGGCGTGTTTTATCTGCTTGTACAGTTATGTGTTTAGCGCTATTTAGTAAATGAATTTTTATATTATGTTGTTCAAGCACAACCTGATATTTTTGCTCAATAGTATTTAATAATAACGCCATGTCAGTAGGTTGCATAGTGTAATGCATACCCCCTAACTCTGCGCTATTGAGCATATGCAAGTCGTCTATTAAGCGTTTTAAATGCAAAGCTTCATCGTTAGCCGAACTTATATTTTTTGTGTTCGGTTCTCGTATACCAAGTAGCATAGCTTCAAGTTCACCGAGTAAAATGCTCATTGGCGTCCTAAGCTCATGAGAAATATTAGCAAGCCATCGCTTACGTACTTGCTCATCTTTAGCGAGTGTAAATGCAAGGATATTAAAATCTTCGCTTAATTGGCCTAATTCGTCTTTTCGCTCAAGCGTAAGTTTGGTCTCGTAATTACCTTGCGTTAAGCGATGCATACCGTTAGCAATTTGCTTTACTGGGCTAACTAAGTGGCGAGACAATAAAAAGGTAACCAGTAATGTAAGCAATACCGCAGCTAAAGCAATAAACCATAAGTAGTTAGTTTGCTGCTGTAAAAAATCAAGCTCATAACCATCAACCAAGTTATCTCTTTTGGAAACAGCTAAGTAACCCACTGTTTTATCGCCCACTGTAATTGGGGTTGTTATATATTTTAAATCACTGAGATATTTACCCACTACTCGCTGTTTATTTTCATCAAGTAATGCGTAGTGAGCAATATTGTCCGGTGGTGGGCGGCGATCCATCCCTAAACGAACATGATCTGGCGGCGGTCGTCGCATCATCCCTCCCCTGTGACCCGGACCTTTTGGTGGTCTAGGTAAAAACTGGCTATTTTCTAGCTGCGATTCAACAAGCTTTCTAAAATTTTCGTCATCGCCAACAACGCGTTGCCATGAGGGGGTTTGTTCGTACTGTCTTGACAGCTGCGCAACAAGTGGTTCAAGCGCTTTCACCTCTTTTGCATTAACAAAATCAATTACGCCTTGGCCTATACTCCATTGTATAAGTACCACCAGTCCTGCAATAACACTAAAGGTAAAACTAAATAGTATTAAAAAAGTTTATTATGAATTTTCATTAATGCGTGTTTTCAACCTTGCTAGGAAAGCTTTCAAATCGGTATGTTATAAACTCTTTGCTTTGATCGCTAACATACAACGTAGCAACTATTTTTTTGCCTTGAACGGTCCAATACATATGACCATGATTATTTAAAGTAACCGATACGGTATTTATACCAGTTTTAAATAAGTTAGCAGGTAAATGCAACGCTTGTCCGTAAATTCGCTGTATTTTAACCCCATTAATGTATAAATGAGCATGACCTTGTAAAAAGCCCGTGTCATCGTTTGTAGTAACGCTCATCATTTGCTGCATGTTCATCGCGCCCTCAGGGGGTACAGATAAATCATAGTTCTGTGTATCTAAAATTAAGTTATAACCCGACATACTATCTTTTAATAACTTAAGGCTTAATGCCGGGATTGGCGTATCACTTGGCACTGCTATAGGCATATGACTATGATCCATCATTTCCTGCCGCGCAAAGAGCTTAAAGCTCAATAGCGCAGCAGTAGTTAGGATCAATGCGTATTTAAAATAACGCATAGTTACTCCTTATATTCCCGGTGGTGGACCCATTGTTTCGCCCGTATCACAGCGACCAATTGAATTATCGGCTAATTGACCTTTAAAACGAGGCCCTATTTGATAAGGAAAAGAAGGCTGTAATTTACCATCGCTGTCTAACGTTAGTGTTATATGGTAGTGATAACCCTTGCCATCGTTAGTATCGTGGCCGTTATGCTCATCTAATTGAGCACCGGTTACTGTTTTTTGTGCGTAGTAATAATCTTCAAAATAATAACCATCGTCGGCATTTAATGTATTACCAGAGAGCGTCGTTACTTCTGCGCCAATAGCAGGACCTGCATCACTTGTTTGTGTACCTTGGCTAACATCGTATTGATCAACTAAGGTACAGCTTCGCTCGCCCTCAGTACCACAACCACCCTCACTTTCTGATGCGCCATAATCACGCATTTCCCAGCCGCTTAATGCAAGTTGACCGTTACTTTCATAAGGACCATAAAGCGGATAGCCATCAGCTGCAAACCCATAAATAGGTGAATGCGCATCGCCATCATCTTCAAGTAAATCAGCTAAGCAACTCGTATAAAAGTGATGATGATATTCCCCGTTAGCAGCATGTCCGCCACACACATCAACATCGTATTGCTCAGCAATGGGCGCTAATGTATACCAAATGTTATTACCGTAGCTCATACCATCGCCCCAGTTAAATATACTGGTGCCATTAACCATTAAGCCAACTGTACCTAAACCTGTTTCGCAAGTTTCAGTGTCAGATAAATCGGTAGGTGTTAGCGGAAAATACGCTTCAACCGCTTGTTCTGTTGGGCAACCCGGTCCTGGAGGCCAATAGCCTGCACCGCCTGTGTCATCGCAGTTTTCAGTGCTGCTGTTATAGCCAATATCTTCACCAAAAGAAATGGTTTGCCCTACTGCTGCAGAGGTTACACCGTTATAAAAATCGGTAGCTGCACGCGGGCGGTTATTTAACGCGTCTACTTGGTCTTGTGTAAGCGTTACATCATATTTAGGAATGTCAGTTGTTTGCACATACATGTATTCAACGTCAGCATCTTCCTCAGTAACGCTAACAACCTCAACTGATTGAACATCTTCAACCACTGCACCATTATTTTGTATGTATGTAGAAGTTGTATCCTTGTTAATTAACCAGCTGGTAAGCTTTGCACTATTATCAACTGTATCTGAGTCTGATGAAGCAATAACATTAACTATAACTGTATCTACAACGACATCGTTTGTGCCATCATCTGCACTGATCTCAAATACAAGTGCTTCATCGGTTAAAACTTCAGGTGCAACAAACTCTGTAGACGTTGCAGTACTTGAAGATAAACTAACGGTAGTGCCTGATGTTTGTGACCAACTAACCGATACTTCACCGTCATCTTCAACCGTTGAACTTAAATAAACGGTATCGCCCGCATTAACAGTTTGGTCAATACCAGCATCAACCGTTGGAGCACTATTACTGACTGTATCGGCGTCTGTTGCAGTACTTGTTGAATCGCTATTACATGCGCTTAAAGCGATACAAAGCGCACTTAACGCAAATAACTTAGTTGCATTAGCGGCTTTTGTTTCAGGAAATGTTTTCAATGCTTGAACCTTTACTTTAACGTTTAATAAAACAAAGTTAACAAGTAAAAGTGCAAACAATGTGCACAAACAAAGGAAAAATCTATATTAAAATTACAACTGTGGCCTTTTAAGCAAAAACTTATCTTTGGTTGTACTAAAGTAATCGCCGCCCATTTTGCCCACTGCATTTAATAATTCAGGGTCAATATAGCCACCACTCATCACTTCATCGTCTATACAAATACCCACTACATCCAGCAACATCATTTTTCCACCGCCAGGCTCATTTGAAATACTAATAACTTCGCGTAACTTACATTCAAACCGTACTTTTGAATCGGCAACGCTTGGCGCGTTAACTAACTTACTTGGAGCTTGGGCAATGTTAGCTGCATCAAATTCGCTTATATCACTAGGATAATTTGCACAACTTTGATTCATTTTTTCAACTAGCTCTTGGCTAACTATATTAACCACACACTCTTTAGTTGCCATTAGATTACTGAGCGTATCTTTATTCGTTTTATCACTAGGGTTTACTTGCGTAACACTTAAAACAGGTGGCTTGCAGCTAGCCACACTAAAAAATGAATAAGGCGCAATATTCGCAATACCTTCACTATTTAATGTACTTATCCATGCGATAGGCCGTGGGCTTATACCGCCTACTAAGTAAGAGTAAACATTTTGGTTGGTATTTTCGGTGAGATCTAAAAACATACATTTCCTTTTAATACATTAAAACTAAATCTTAATTCAAGGTAGTTACGTATAGGTTTGGCTAACTCAATTAAATAACAAGTTAATTTTTATTTCTATTTAAAGCAATAAACCAATTATATGAAAATAAACATCGTGTGGTTTAAACGTGATTTACGTCTTAGCGATCATCAACCATTAAAAAATGCATTTAGTAATGGCTTACCGACCCTGTTACTTTATAACTTTGAGCCATTACTGCTCGAAGATGCACACTACAATGAGCGGCACTGGCGCTTTGTGTATCAATCAATAGTTGAGTTAAATAATCAGCTAGCGCGTTTTAACGCCTGTGTTTATGTATTTAATTTAAATATGAGCGATTTACTTGAATCGTTAAAGACGCAGTTTGAAATAGTAAATATATTTAGCCATCAAGAAATAGGCTTAAACAATACCTTTGAGCGCGATAAGGCAATAAAAGCATGGTGCCAGCATAACCACATTAATTGGCAAGAGTCGCAAACAGGCGCGGTAATTCGCGGCAAAAAAATCGTAATAATTGGAACGAACGCTGGCAGCAAACAATGCAAGCACCAATTGCGGTTCCTAATTGGAAAAACATAAAAACAATTACCCTCAACAACTACCAAGCACCAGCGCTACCAACTACCTACACGCAAGATCACGACAGCTTTCAACAAGGCGGTCCGCTGCATGCGCGAACTGTAATGCAGAGCTTTTTTGCCGAGCGTGGTAAAGGTTATCAAAAAGGAATATCGAGCCCAAGTTTAAGCCAAACCCACTGCTCTCGGCTTTCCCCGTATTTAGCGTGGGGGAACATTAGCCTTAGGCAAGTGTATCAAATGGCCATTGATGAATATCATTCAAAACACCCTGACAAAAGAGGTTGGAAACGCCCACTAGCAGCGTTTGTATCGCGCTTGCATTGGCACTGCCACTTTATGCAAAAGTTTGAAAGCGAGTGCTCTATGGAGTTTTTAGCCCTTAATCCGGGTTATCACGTATTTCCGTATCGTGATGATGAACGTGTGAAAAACGATATTGAACGCTGGGCGCAAGGTCAAACTGGTATTCCAATTATTGACGCTTGCATGCGCTGCTTAAAAGCCACCGGTTATATAAACTTTAGAATGCGCGCCATGCTTGTAAGCTTTGTAACGCATCATTTAAATATAAGCTGGCAGCAAGCAAGCTTTCCTCTCGCTAATTACTTTTTAGATTTTGAGCCCGGAATACACTACCCACAAATTCAAATGCAAGCCTCGGTCACAGGTATTAATACCATTAGGCACTACAACCCAATTAAACAATCAGAAGATCAAGACCCAACAGGTTCGTTTATTAAAAAGTGGTGCCCCGAGCTTGAAAAACTCCCTATTGAATATTTACATCAGCCTTGGGAGCAAACTCCGATGGAGGCACTCTTTAACGACTTTAAGTTAGGGGAGGATTACCCTGAACCCATGCTTGATTTAACAGCGGCTTCAAAAGAAGCACGCGAGCGCTTATGGCAATACCGTGAGCGAGCCGATGTTAAACGCGCCATAGGCAAAATTCTTAAAAAGCACGTTGGGGGTACTCAAAAAGTTACTCGAACAAAAAGTAAAACGGATACTAAAAATAACAGTAAGGCTAAGTAAGCATGGCGCACAAAAAACTAAACTTACCTCAAAAAATATGCCCTATTTGTAATAAACCTTTTACGTGGCGTAAAAAATGGCAGCGCGACTGGGATAACGTTATTTCCTGTTCTGAGCGCTGTAGGCGTAATAAATAAGAGTAATAATTAACTGGCATCTATTTTTCAATATAATCAATTATTTAGTGGTTATGAAGAGATAGTCGAACAGGTATCGCAAGCGTGGAATAAATTTATCTTAGCTCCTGAAGCAGTTAAAAACATATACTCTAGTGACTGGATAAAATTGATTTAATCTTTATGCAAATTGGTGTAATTACACTGACTATGATAACTACGATAGATACAATCTTAGTTTTGTAGCCCAATTTAATAAGCACAAAAAAGCCGCCTTGCGGGGGTAACTTCAGTTAAACAACGCGGCTTTTTCTAAACAACTACAACTTACATATTACCCAGCTCTATCATCATCGCTGTGTACATACGTAAATTTAGCTCAAGCTGCTCAAGTGTCATAAATTCATGCTCTGAGTGACCGGTGTAGCGCTTACCTGGCATTGAAGGGCCAAACGATACCGCATTATCAAACAGCTTTGCGTTAGTGCCACCACCTATTGATACAAAGTCAGCTTTTTCGTCGCCCGTAAAATGCTTGAAAATATCAAGCAGCTTTTGCGCATGCGGCGCGCTATCAAGTAGCATAGGTGTGCCAATAATTGTTTCTATATTGGCAAACGTTACATTGTTAGTGGCTTGCCAATTAGCGAGCGCATCATCAATTTGCTTTTGTAATACAGCTTCGTCTTTACCCATAGGGCGACGTGCATTTACAGCAAGTGTTAGCGCATTACCATTGCGCTCAATAACGGTTGGTGCCACTGTCATCGGGCCCATAAAGTTGTGCTTGTAAGCTATTTCGCCAAACTGTTTACCGTGAATGTCTAAACCAATTAACTGATTCACAAAGTCGATTAGCTGGCCGTCACTGTTATTTTCAAGCTCCACGCCTTTAAATAACTCAGCTAAATAAGCAATGGCATTTATACCCGACTCCGGCTCAGATGAATGCGCCGACATACCTTTAACGCTTATTGCTAAGCTATTACTTTTTTCACTAAAGTTAAATTCAACTTTATTTAATGTTTTAGCTTTTGCTTTTAATATATTAATAAGTGCTGCGTTTGCATTGTGCAAAACTAAGCTTGCGTCTTCTGGAATTTGGCTTCTAAACGCACCGCCAGTTACATCCTTTACATATAAACCCGTCTGTGGTGATGTTGCATTAAAAGTAGGTGCAATTAAGCTCCAGCCTTTCTCGGCAACCACTACAGGGTATGATGCATCAATCGTTACTGCATATTTTGGTTGCTCATACGTTTTCATAAATTGAGTAAGCGGACCCCAATCAGACTCCTCAGCAAGGTAAATCATAAGCTCAATACGGTTATTAAGCGTTATGCCTTTATCTTTAATTGCTTTCATGGCGTAAAGCGCTGTCGCTATTGCGCCTTTGTCATCCTCAGTACCACGACCAACTAATTTACCGGGCTCAGATGTATCAATAATAAAAGGGCTTTGTTTCCATTTGCTAGCATTAGCAGGCTGCACGTCGCCGTGGGTTACTACCGTTACTTTTTCGCTTTGCTCGCCCATACCAATTAATACGGTGTACCCTAAATCTTGATAGTCAAAACCAAGCTCTGCAGCTTTCATTCTTAAAAGTGCTTTAAAGCCAATAAAATCGGGATTTTGAGGAGCGGTAATGTCGCTTTTATTAACGGTCGGAAAAGCCACTAAGTTAGTTAGTGTGTGTATTTGAGCATTTTGGTAGGTATTTACTGCGTAATCGGCAACGCTATCAATATTTTTATTTAGCTGCGCATGAGCACCAAACGCAAATAAAGCAATACTGGCTAAAGCTAACTTTTTCAAAACAATTCCCATTTAATTAATAACTAAGAGCATTAATTATAACGCTATGGGAGGCTTACATATAGCAATTTGTGGCAGGCACACAGGTAACGTAAGGTAAATATTTATATAGCAGCTTTTATGAGGATGGCTGTATAATGCGCGACTTAAAATTAACAGAGTATTTAATTGTGAACCGTCGTAAAAAAATCGTCACTAAATTTCAAAAGAAAGATAAACGCACTAACGCTAAATTGCATAAAAGCAACAAACCGTCTTATGTATCAAAAGCTGAGCGCGAAAAACTAGCTGAACAAGAAAATAATGAACCACAGGTAATCCAAGAGTAACTTTACGTTACCTGTTGCTTTGATAATTTAAAGTGGCAAAAGTACCGACCACTTACATAACATACCACTGCCGTGGCAACTATAAGCTCAAACGTAGCTAAGTAATTAACTGTATCTACATATGATATTGCGAGGTTTATACTTTGCATCCAGTCTTTCATTTTAAATAATGCAGTTGCCCCAATAACCATTGGAAACGTAAAAGCAGCGTAGCTCGGCGTAAAAGGTCTGCGTAATAACTTTATAAATAACACATAAACAATCAGTGTTTTTATTATCGCTAATATAAATAATGCCCCCACTATAACAAGTGATGGATTAGCTACAATATGAAAATACCCCGCTAATGTTAAACTGGCAGGCGCAGCTAAAATGGCAAGTGTTGGCTGTATTTCGTAGTCACTTTTTAATGCTAATAAAAAACGATAAAACATAATTGGCAGCATAATACTGTACGTTGATATACCAATTACCAGTGCGCTGTGAGCTAACCACGCTAATGTCGGATTTCCCGAAAAAGTAATATCTGCAATAATTATCCCCACTGGTGGCACAAACCAACTGGGCGCCATATCTTCAAAATTAAACTTTTTTGCTCGCTGGTATAAAAAGCTCACCAAAAATATGAGATGCAGCACAAAAGCTAAAACCCACATAATATCGCCAACTAATGGGTTAAATTGCCCAACTGAGTTTGAAATAACAAGATTAGCCATTGCAAATGTAGGGATCACACTTCCTGCAACTGGGTGAGCTAAATCGGCTTTTAATAAATGAGGGTGTAGTAAAAACTTAGCAGCCAAAAGTAAAACTAATACGCCAGCTAATACCGATCCCAAAAATTGCCCTTGAGAGTTTAAATTAAAAACGTTTTCCCATGTCCACCCCATACTAGCAATACCCAAAGCTAAACCGGCCATAGCTGTTGGCGCACCCATCACTTTATTTTTAAATTGCTTAAACACTGTATTTCCTAATCATTGGGTGATGAACAAGTTACTACTTTTTACTGCACTTCCTTAAAATAACGCTGTAAAATAGTACAAGCGTGCTTAATAGAACGCTTTTTGCGTACAAATATTTCATAAAAAATAAGCTTACGGCTTAATTATTAAAGCGCAAAAAAGCCATAACATGGTTATGGCTTTTGCTTTATTTTAAATTTGAATATGAGGTTAATTAAAACGCATAGCTAGCACTTATATTAAATGAGCGCCCCTGTCCTGCAAGTTGTTCAAACCCGTTGCTGCTATCTTGTTTAAGTGCTGCAATGCTTACGCCACCTAATGGGAGTTGGTAGTACTCATCAAACACGTTACTCACTTCTGCGCTTAGCGTTAATGCATCCCATGTGGCTTTAGAGCTTAAATTAACCAAGCTGAAGATGTCTGTTTGGTTTTCAAAACGATTATTATCTACACGGCTTTTAGTATCGACCCACTGCCAAGATAACGCATTTTCAAATCGACCTATTTGCTGGCTAATACCTAGCTGAGTTTGCAATGGTTTAATTTGATAAAGCGGTTGGTTAGTATCGTCTCGCTTGCCTCTGGTATTGGTAACATTAGCGTGTAACTGCCAATTGCCTAAATTCTTAGATTCATAAATGTTGGCTGTTAAATCTATTTTTGCACCATATAAAATGGCATCTACATTAGTAAAATGCAAAATGTTACGCGCTGTATTGTCCAAGTCATAACTATTGAAGCTTCTTACACTATCAGCATCAATATAATCATTCACATCTGTATACCAAACATTGGTGCTTAATCGCCAACCATCATCTTTAGCCGATTTAATATAAGTAGCACTTAAAGTATGCGCTGTTTCAACGTCTAAATCAGGGTTACCAATATAGCCATTACCATCGCCATACCAACCAATCATGGTGGTTGCCATATTACTTACGCCCCAGCTGTATCGCTCGTATAAATTAGGCGCGCGGTTTTTACGGGCAAGACCAAATTGCAGCTCATCATAATTTGTTATTTGGTAGTTAATTAATAAATTAGCGTCAACTACAGTGTCGGTTTTATCTCTGTCGCCAGCATTAAAATTCTGTGCAGCAATAGTGTTATCTGTAGACATATCGCTCATGGTCATACTGCTCATATCGTCCATATCCATCATGCTCATACCGTCGTTGTAAGGCTGAACCTCACCTACTTGGGTATTAACACTTTCAATACGTACACCTGCGTTTAGCCACAGTTTTATATTTATTTGGCTCTCAAATTCAGCAAATGCCGCTATGCGCTCTCGTTTACCGTTATTTATATTTACGTAATCGTCTGGTCCCATCATGGTTGAGCCTGCAATACCTGGCCACCAGTCGTCAATGCTGTAATTGTAATATTCTTGAGCGAGTAAAATACTGCTATTTTTATCAAGCGCAATACGCCATTTAAGCTGCGTACTTATATCTTGTGCATCGGTTTTCATTGGCATGATGCCTGTTTTTTCTTGGCTAAAAAACCCATTTCGTGCTTTACACTGTGCCAATTAACTTGCCCTTCAAGCTCGCTGTTATCAAAAGAGCGTTTGTATTGAACTATTGCACCGTAACTGGTGTTATCAGTCATATCCATATACTGATTTGCAAACCCCTGATACGGGATTTTTTGATGTGTTAGCTTTATAACTAATTGCTGTTTATCATCGCGCATTGCTGCGGTTAAGCTATGATTTTGTGCGCGATACAATGTATCAAGCACTACATCGCCGTTACCGTCTTCATAACTATCTGCGTCACTAAACGAACCCTGATAATTAAGGCTAAACGTGTCGCTTGCTAAACGAGCGCCTACACCAAGTTTACGTCCGTTATCAACGCTACTGTACTTTGCTGACACATAACCTGAGTGCCAATCTAATTCACTTTTATCGCTATACTGTGGTGAAATAGAGTTTACGCTTATAACACCGGCAATATTATCGCCGCCCGCGCTTACAGCCGACACGCCTGCAACCACATTGTAAGACGTAATTTGATTAGCCGAAATATACGAAAGTGGCGGGTTCATGTGATTAGCGCATGCAGCGGTAACATCTGCGCCATCAATTAACACTTTAACTCTGTCGCCCATTAAACCATTTAAAATAGGGAGGTTAGATACGCCGCCCGCGGCTGAAAAATCGACACCTAAATCACTTAATAACGATTCTGACGAACCAAGTGCTAAATGCTTATTTTGAGCATGTCCGTGTACTTCAATTACTTCTAAAGGCGTATCGTCGGCAAATGCAAAAGGAGATAGCACACCGCTAATAAAAAGTGCGACAGGGGAAAGTAAGTAAGTTTTTTGAGTTTTGCTTTTATAAACCATTGTTAATTTATGCCACTGTAATAATTGGCGTAATTATAGTGTGAACTGCAAAAGCAAAAGCGCGACATATTGTCGCACTTTATCAATTAAGAATGTTGTTAAATTGCCCCTAGACAGAACCCTTCGTGCAGCGCGTGTTTGGCATTTATTCTACGTTATCGCCTATTTATGAGGAATAAACACTACATAGGCTCTGCCTTACTTAAATACCAAACATACTGCTGAAAATTCAACCTCAAAAGATAAGCAGGCCATAAATAAAGGATGGTTTTAATTATAAAAAAGAGCCAACAGTAAAACTGTGACCCTTATATAAAAATGTATTCTTTAAATTTTATACATTTAGCTGCGACACAATTTCCGACACCTTCTCCGCCCCAGCTTCAATGTCTTTTATAACGTCAGATACTTCTGAAATTAACTCTCGCCCTTTAACCGAGGAATCAGAAACAGATGTTATTTGCTTTGAAATATCATTGGTCAGCTCTTGATTGTTTTTTACAACCGTTGCAATTTCATTTGTAGAACTACTCGTTCTTGCTGCCAATTGTCTAACTTCATCAGCTACTACTGCAAAACCTCGGCCATATTCACCTGCTCTAGCGGCTTCAATAGCTGCATTTAAAGCTAGTAAATTAGTTTGATCGGCAATACTACTTATAGTAGAAACAATTGATCCTATGACCGCAGATTGTTCATTTAGATTTTTAATTAACTCAACTGATTTAAGGACCTGATTTACGATGGCATCGGAATTTGCGATCGAATCGCTTAAAATACCAGAGCCTAGTACGGCGGTTTTAACCGTAGAAACGGCTGATTCGTGTGCAATCGCTGCGGCTTCTGTAACGGCTCTGTTACGCGACATGCGCTCAGTTATATCCGAAGCAAATTTAATAACCTTTATCACGTTTCCCTTGTTATCTAAAATAGGGTTATATGTTGCCTCAAGCCAAATTATGTCTCCATTTGCTTTTACTCGTTTAAACTGTCCTGATTTGAATTGCCCTTTCCCTAACTCATCCCAAAAATGTGGGTTTTTATCGTAAAACTCGTCGGTGCAAAACATCCTATGATGCTCACCTGTTATTTCATTTAGCTTATAACCGGTAGCAGACAAAAAGTTGTTATTAGCTGTTAATATTTCACCTTGAGGGGTAAATTCAATCGTTGCCAACGCTTTGCTTAATGCTTCTGCAACTGCTTCTTGTGCTTTTCTTTGCGTGTAATTAGCCGTAATATCAGAGGCTATTTTAATTACCTTAACGACAACCCCATCTATTTCAACTGGAAAGTATGTTGCTTCTAACCATATTTTTTCGCCTTGGGAGTTATATCTTAAAAAAGACCCACTCACTGACTTACCATCTCTCAGATTTTTCCAAAATTGAGTATACTCTTTCGATTCCGCATATGATTTTTCACAAAACATACGGTGATGATGACCAACAACATCCTTGGTATAACCTACTGTGTTCAAAAATAATAAATTAGCGTCTAAAATAATCCCTTCAGCCGTAAACTCAATATAAGCAACATGCTTCGTTATTGCATTTAATACTGATTCTTTTTGAGCGACTTGTAACTCAAGTGCTTCTATTTTCGAGTTACTTTTATTTATACCAAACATATAAGCTGCCTTAGGGTAAATGTTTAATCTGAATGAGCTGTTTATTTAAGCTCTATACTACAACTATAAAATTTAAATATAGGCAAAAATACAAATTTAATCTAATAAATTAGACTTTATGCGCCGCATCACACTAATTGACCGAAACTCTGGATAATCAATCTATCTCAAGTGGTTACTTTCAGCGCTAACTGCGTTTAATTTACTTGCAATAGGCCAGCTATTAACGCGTAAACTCGTCTTGTTTTCACAGAAAATCTCTGGCTAGAGGAAAAACTTCAATCCGAGTTTAGATTAACTATCTAGAGCCTGTTGATCTTCAAAAATTAAAATTCACTCTATCTTGGCCGATTAAATCGCGGCGTAGGCTAGGTAACTGATCCTGCTTACTCTACTGATTTACATTGACATAAGAGTGAGTAAAGACAGCGCATGCTTTGCATTTACGCTACGTTATCAAACGCTTATAGGAGTTAACCAGGGTACATAAGGCCACTGTGCTTAAAAGTAAACAAGTTCCTGTAAATTCAATTTCCAAAGATAAACGGGCTCAATAATAATCTATTTTATATATAAAAATATCACTATTAAATGCATAAATCGTATATATCTTATTTAATTTCAGTTTGGCACATGACGCCGCGCACTTTTTAACTTAATATAACCACCTGTTTATCTCTAAATCACGTCATTTTTTCTAGGGTCTGTTTATAGATTAAAATTCGTTCTATCTAGGTTCGATTTAATCGCGGCGCGAGTTGTGTAACCTAGTGGGCTAAGTAAAAACAGAGCAAAGCTTCAGCGTTCTGCTCACACCTTTTACCTACATCCATGAGGGAATAATCACACTAAAAAGCTCTGTCTTGCCTAAAAAATATACTGCAGTTAAATTCAATCTCGAAAGATAAACAGAATCTAGCCTATATAATATTTTTACATATTTTACTGTTGCTTTTATCTATGTATTTCACATCAATTTCAAAGGATTTTTTATGACATCAGATGTAACGTCGGCATCTAGTCAACTTAACAGAACCGCTATTTTACTTGTATTAGCGCTCGGTACATTTATTTTAGGATTATCTGAATTTTCGATGATGCCTATGCTGCCACTGATTAGCGAAACATTTGGTTCAACGCCATCACAAAGTGGTTATGCAATTAGTGCTTACGCCATTGGTGTTGTAGTGGGCGCGCCTATTTTAATGCTAACAACTGCTAATATGAGAAAGCGCAAAGCATTGCTCATTTTTATAAGCTTAATGTTTGTCTCAAACGGATTAAGCGCGATGGCAACGTCGCTTGAGCAACTTGTAATATTCAGATTTTTAAGTGGTTTACCTCATGGTGCATATTTTGGCGCAGCTATTTTATTAGCATCGGATATTGCCCCAAAAGGTAAGCGTGCTAGCTTTATGTCTAAGGTGTTTATGGGTTTAACTGTGGCTACTATTGTTGGTGTGCCCGTAGTTACACTTGTAGGTCAAAATTTAAGTTGGCGGTATTGTTTAGCCGGCGCTGCAGTGCTTGCATTTATTGCTTTTATTTTTGTTTATAAAGTAGTGCCAAATATCGATAACGCTAAACCCTCTAACTTACTAAACGAGTTTGGCGTACTTAAAAATAAACTGGTTTGGTCTATTTTAGGTATTGTAATTATTGGCTTTGGTGGGGTGTTTTGTATTTATACTTACATTGCCGACACCATATTAGTGGTAACAAAAACAGCCCCGTATACTATTTCTATCGCAATGGTAATGTTTGGTATCGGTTGTACGCTCGGTAACTATGTACTGGGTAAAGCAGCCGATAAATCTGCAATTAAAACCACTGGTCTTGCACTTGTATGTACCATTGTATTTGCCTTTGCTTATGTAACGGCAAGCCATAATATTTGGGCTCTTTATGCTGTGATCTTCTTTATTGGTTGCAGTGTGGGCTTGGCTACGCTGATTCAAACGCTTTTAATGGACGTCGCCCCCGAAGGCCACGCTATGATTGGCGCCTTAGTACAGTGCGCATTTAATACTGCCAATGCTATAGGCCCTTGGGTCGGTGGAATTGCAATAGCACAGGGTGCTGCACCTAATCAAACAGGTTACGTAGCAGCTGCATTATTTTTAGGTGGTTTGGGGATGTGGCTACTAAGTTACTTACAACTAAATAAACAGCAACCAACAGCGCAAGCCGCCAGTTATAGCAATCCACAATAATACTTAATCAATTTGAGGGATTAATTAGGCGAATTGATATTAAGCTGAGTTTTAAATAATAAACACAAAAAAGCCCAAACAACGCTTGGGCGTTATTTTGTTAGCTCAGTATTTATCTCATTAATTAATGTATGAATGCGCTGTGCATTTTTGCCTAAATCACTACGTCCTACTCGCGACTTACTACGAATATCGACAAAACGTTCACTGCCTTCATCGTTAATGCGGACAACGACATCATCTTTAAAACCAAACCATGTTGTTGTATCAGTCGCTTCTACAAGACCTAAACTTGTATCTGTGTTAACAAGTTCCCAACCCAAGTTTTTCACTGCTTGCTCTGTAGCTTCAAGCAAATCAGTTTTAGATTGAGCAAAACTAAGCGTTGCAAGTTCTGGGTAAGCTTTGCGTTGTTCAATTGCGGTTTCTTCGCCTGCATAGGCAACTGGGTTTGGCGCATCAACACGAAGTGGTGCAATAGCTACAAACTGAGGGGGTTAACTAAGTCGGTAGAAATATCATGTATTGGCGGCACACTTTTAGCTGTGTTCATCATATTTAAAGGCATTGCTATAGCCACTGCTGAAAATACAACCGCAATAGCTGCACTACCAAATGTCACGGTTTTACGCATAAAGATTATCTGTATTAAAAGTAGCACAAGTGCAGCGCCACCTGCATAAACGCCAAATCGAAAGCCTGTAAATGCAGTTCCTAGTTCTACAATACCAAATTTGTACAAAGGCCCAGGCAGAACGACCAGCAAAAAGGCAATTAAACTAACTAAGCTCACTAAAATTTTCATTTTATGATTCCTTTATTATGTGTGATTTTTATTATTAAACAGATAAACGCTATTAACGAGTAGCTTATACTGCCTATAAGTGCTTTTAGATTACTATTAGCGACTAATTACACAAAAAAGTCCAATGTTGTGTGATCAAAGTTACTTAAATTAGGAAAAATATCAACAAGCTCAGAGCTCGGCACACCAAACCACTGAGCCAATGTGGCAAAGTACTGCTCATTTGCAACGCTTGGAATTAAACGCCCGCCACTGGTATCTTGTGGGCCATCTAAATGCTGAGTTAAAAGCTCACCATATATATCGCCACCCTTTACTGCGCCGCCCATTACTATTTGATTCCCTGCCCAACCATGATCAGTACCATCGCCATTTGAGGTCAACGTACGACCAAAATCAGACATAGTAAACGCAGTCACTTTATCTGCCATATCAAGCTCTTTCATCGCACTATCAAACTCACTAAGCCCTTGGGCTAATGTGCTTAGCAATACAGGGTGAGTATCTAGCTGATTATCATGGGTATCAAACCCGCCCATAGACACAAAAAACACTTGGCGCTGAGTACTTAATTTTGACTGCACGCTAATTGTTTTAGCAACTGCTGCTAACTGCTCCGATAAACTTGTATCACTAAATGAAGTAATTAACGCTGGCGCTGTTTCTAGCGCATTATTCATCGCTTGGGTGTTATTAATCGCCGACTTGAAGCTATCAGCGTAAGCACTACTGAGGGGATGAACTGTATTACTCATAATCCGGTTCATTATAGTAGTTACATGTTCCATGCGCGGCTTATAATCACTAAATGCATTAATTTTACTTATACCGCTTTTATTAAGTGCAAATGCTTTTGTTTGATTACCCGTTTGCCAAAGGTTTGTACCATCAAGCGATATATTAGCGGCAAACTGATCTTGCTGCTCTAAGCGCTCAAGTAAACGTGCGCCCCACCCACTATTTAACGACTGTTTTTCACGCCCATACATCCATGATGCCTGCTGATCATTATGCGAGAACAAATGTTTGGGGATCGTCACTGTTTTATTTTTATAATCATCGAGAGTAGTAGGTGAGAGTAAAGTTCCAAGGCCGCCAACAAACGCTAGATTAGACGAATCAAACACACTTTTAATAGGCGCAAGCGAAGGATGCAGCCCAACTCCACCAACAAAATTAGTTGCACTATTAAGTGCTATAGGCGCCGAAACAGCAAGGTTTTGACGACTTTGTTCATACAAACTACGTTGCTCACCTTCTAATGGTACTAGCATATTAAGTGAATCATTACCGCCATATAAAAACACACACACCAACGCTTTGTAATCCCCCAACTCAATCGCATTTACTGACCCCGTTAATGCTTGCAGTTGTAAACTTGTTAACGCGGCCGCCGACACACCGCCTTTTAAACATAACGACAAAAACTGTCTTCTATTTATGCTCATTATGTCTCTCCTAATACTGCAGATTAAATTCAGGTGAAATAGCAATTATGTAAAGTAAATACGATACCCGTTCTCGATATTCGGCATCATTAAAGTATGCATCTAAATCAAGTAATGCTTGGCGCGTATCAGCACTCATTAAACCGGCAAAATATAAAACATTATACTGTTCAAGTAAGGCACCTACCCCGTTACTTTTTAAAAAGCTCATATCGCTCTTGATATAAACATATAACTCTTTGGGATTTAAATCATCACGTGCTTCTGCAGTTCCCCATACTAAACCTGAGAAATGCTCGTTCATAGTGCCAATTAATGTAGTATCACCCGCTATTTGTAATTCCGGTGCGACTAACTCATCACTGCGTAATTGAGCTGGCTGATAATCGGGTCTAAAAAAGTTAAATACAGATGGCGAACGCATTGGCCCCTGCCCATAATTATTTATTAAATTCCATGTTCTATACTCCCCTTCTAAAGACCTTGCATCAAGGTTTCGCCAAAATTGTACTGTTTTTAGTAAGGGCTCCTTAACTTTTCCTTGATAGCTTAAAACACTGCCAAAATGACGAGCCTCGTCATCCAAGTAAATAGCTTTAATGACAGCCGCTAAATCCCCACGCACACCATCGCCATTATCGTTAAACACATTAGCCACTCGCTCAATATATTGAGGGGTTGGATTTGATGTAATTAATCGTTGAATTAGTTGCTTAGTAATAAATGGTGCTACATTCGCGTGATTAAATAAATTATCGAGTGCTATTTGCAGTGATTCCTCTGGCCCATAGCCCTCAGGGATTACTTCATTATTTAAAAGTACTTTTTGTTTACTTGAATGGTATTCGCTAAATGCTTGCATTGGTTTAATATAATCACGGCTTTTGCGTTTAAACGTTTCACTATCGGCAAACGTCCAACCAGTAAATACCCGTGCAAAGCCTTCAATTTGAGACTGCCCGTAAGTGGCAATGGTATTCCCTTGGGCATCAAGCTTTGCGCTACCATCTTTATTTAGCTCTTCAAGCCCAATGGTAAATAACTGCATTACTTCACGTGCGTAATTTTCGTCTGGACGAATGTTAAGTGCATCATCTGCTTTTTCGTTACCTAAATGGCTTAAATAAGTCCCCATAATTGGCGAAAGCGTGACATCCTCTAGTAACTCCCGGTAATTACCAAATGCATTTTTAAGCAGTAAATCGTAGTAGGTAACCATTCCTTCTGGTTGAGAGCTTAAGCTGCTGTTGGCATCCGACACGACTAATATCTCGCTCAATGCAAATGCAACGCGCTGGCGAAGCTGATCGTCACTGCGCAAGGTCGCCTTCCACCAACCATCAATACGGTTGATATATCTAAAGTCATCTTGATCCGGACTTTTGACTAAATAACTTCGGTGGTATTCAATTGGCAATGCTATTTGGCTTTCAAGCCATTGCTGCTCACTTAACCCTTGGGCTTTGCGTATTTCATTAAGTGTTGGCCCCATACTACCTTGGTGTAGCAAACGTGCAGCAGCAAATTCATCCATCGCGTTTCTGGCAATAAAACTTACCGTTTTAACTGCAATAGCACCTTCGTTGTCCGTTGCAGTTACATTAAAGGCATACTCTTTTGGTGAATAACTCAATGCTGAAGGAATATTTATTATCACAGAGTTAGCAGCTATTGGCTCATCAAGTACCTTAAGACCAGCAGTTTGCTCCCAGATCACACTTGTTATTGTGCCGTCGTTATCGCTCGCTGTTGCAGTTAATTCAATAGTTTGGCTTTTGGTTATATCGCTTGGAATATTAGCCACAGATAAAATAGGAATTTCATTTCCGTTAATAGTTGGCGTATCATCTGAGCCTGAACCACCGCAAGCACTTAGTAGCAAAACAGAGCTTGCCATCAAAAAATATTTATAATGCATGAAAGTCGTCATCGTCTTTTAATAAAGGTACATTACCATGTACCGAGTTTGATGCATTTATTGAAACACAAAATTTACAATTTAACCCTTTATTTTTTGTAACCGAAGCTTGACTAACCCTCAAAAACACAAAAAATACGGTGGTTTAAATTAGCCTGGGCTTTATTATTTATGAAAACAGAAATTAGCTATCGTTTTGAATCTTCACAAGTTGCCAACCGATTTTCACATGAACTAAAAAATTGGTCTGTTAACGATGTAAAAACTCGTCTTTTTAATGGTGGCGACAGTGTAAAAGTAAGCTATGAGTATGACGAAAATGGGTTTGATTACACTATTGCAGAACTTGATGACCTAGCTGAGCGACACGCAGGTAAAGAAATATAAGTAAACAAAACCCCTCTCATACGTAATTTATTAAATATAAATACGTTAATTACTTTTAACACGCTAGAGATGAGTCTGGCAGTGTTATTATGGGTAATATACAACGCATTAGAGTGCCCTTGTTAAGCTCACTCTCAATTTCTATAGATCCCTTATGTTCCTTTAATACGTTATATACAATAGCCATTCCCATTCCAGTTCCCTCACCTACAGGCTTTGTAGTGTAAAATGGTTCAAAAATATGATTGACTGTTTTTTCATCCATTCCGCAGCCATTATCGGACACTTCAATGTAGATATTTTTCTCGTCTGAGAATAAATTAACAAGAATTTCTCCTTGCTGGTCTTGTACTAAATCACAGGCATATTTAGCGTTTAGTAAAAGGTTTACGAAGATTTGATTAATTGCCGACAAATTACAATAACTTAATGGTAACTCATCATCCGAACACGTTATGTTGCATGTTTTTAATTGATTAGCGAGTAACTTAATAGCCCCCTCTAGCGACTCTCTAATATTAGCCATAGCCATGGAATTATTTTTTGGTCTAGCAAAATTAAGTAAGTTATTAACAATTGCCGCAATTCGCTGTAATCCCTCATGCGTATCATTTAATAGTTCATCTAGATCATCTAAAATAAAATCAATATCACTTTCTTTATCAAGTTTTATTAGTAATGTTTCCATCTCTGCAGCAGATATTGATTTATTAATATATTGTTTTGCAACAGTCATTAATGCTATCAGCGTAGGTTTAAAAAATTTAATACTTTCAAGGTTACTTGTTACATATGCCAGTGGATTATTTATTTCATGGGCAACACCTGCCGATAGCGTCCCTAAAGTAGCCATTTTTTCACTTTGCATAAGAGTAACCTGCTGATTTTTTAACATGTTAAGCTTTTCTTCAAGATCTTGGTTTGCACAAAATAATGCGCGTGTTTTATCCTCAAGTAGCATCTCTAGTTCATCTCTTGCTGCTTTTTCACGAAGGTATGCTTTTTTGTAGTTGTGGGTATCTTCACTCATTGCCAATCTCATATTTAACTTCAATTACACATTTATCAAAACCATTATGCATACATTCAACATGATTTAGCGCCACCTCAATACCATAATGAGAGGCTGCACCAAAAATAAGCCCTTCAGCGCACATGCACAGCTGCCTTTTGGAATAGTAATGCATCAAAATAAATCCATCTTCAATAAGCTCTGCTTTAATTTCTGGTAAATTTGGCTCTTGATATAGTTTTGCAACTTCAACATGAATCACCTTATCGATACCCATAATTAAGTCCGCAAACCCATTAAAGTTTTCAACTATTGTAGGGTGCCGGCCCCTTAAGTGACCAAATAAATACTCACCAAATGCCTTTAAAACATCAGGCATAGACATAGATAAAGCATCAGCTACATCTTGCGCCAACCCCACTATTTCTTCATCTGGATAGCTTTCTGCTGAAATATAAATACGATCACTAGGTGCATTTTTTTCAAGTAAATCATCCCACGCAGCCATGCCGCACTTTTCAATAACGAGGGCTTCAAGTCCTCTAAAAATAACACCTTTCATACATCCCCTCGTGTATCACTTTTTAAAACTTAAAAACCATTGTTGTACATCTTCTAGTATTTTCAAATCATCAATAAAGTCATATTCAGTTTGATTAAACTCAATTACTTGCTGGCAATAAGCATGCTCAACAATCATATGAATAACAGTTAATGATATCCCCTCATCCACAGGTAAATCATCCAGTAACTGCGCCCTAACAATTGACTTTTCAAACCCCCAAAGCGCTAATAAGTAGGCACTAAGAGCGTACTTAGGCACGTTTTCATCTTCGTTATCTTGCACAATACACATAGCAGCTAATTCACCAATAACACTAAGCAAACCAACTGCAAATGCAAACAACTGTGTTTGCCTATCTTGCTTTAAATACTTAGCGAGCGATTGCGCCATACTTGCTTTTTTATATCCTTTATTAATTAACTCATTAAGCGTCTCTTGCTTAGCCTTATTAAGTAATTGTTGAGACAATTCAGAAAAAACCACAATCGCCTTTAAACTAACTAAACCAATTCTTATAATCGCCTCTTTTAAGTTTGTAGTTTGACTATCAAACCCCATAAATGCGGAGTTGGCTACCTGCAAAACTTTTCCCGTTAATACAGGGTCGTGGCTAATATTATTTTCTAAAATAGAAATGTTTGGCTCATTTATGTTTAACTCACTTAATAAGTTTTGAGTCACAATACCTAAAAATGGCAAGTCTGAAAGCTGCCCTAAAATAACGCGATGAGGAGCATGAATAGGAAGTAATTTTAATAACTTAGCGCTGTCTAGCACCGCGACTAAATGTTTTTGTGTAAAAGGTTTTACAAGATGAAAGTGGATTGTGTTGTTAACTTGTAGTTGATAGTTACTACTTAAATCACTGGTAAATAAACACCTTAAGGCTGTAGGACAGATCGCTTTAGCGTGCTCTAGTACTTTAAGCCCTGAAGAAAGTGGCATCATAGAATCACAAAAAATAATGTCGGGTGTTTTATTACTTCCTATGTAGCGTTCAAATTCATTAGGTAACTGTAAGCAGGCTACAGTTACATTTGCACATAAGCGGCTCAACGTTTTTGCTAGTGCACGTAATAGTAATTCGTCATCATCAATTAAAAGTATATTTATTTTTTGCTCATGCATTCACTATACCTTCGCTATAACGTATTAATTTCTAATCAAAGCGTAGTATAAATTCACAAATAGACATAAAACGAAAAGGGCCTAATCGTATTAGAGATTCATAGGATTAAGATAAAGCCATTGAGCTCTGATAGGATATCAGGGCGGGATCACACTTTGTAAATAAACAAATTTTATGATCTAATACCATAAATTTCATCACCTTAAACTTATTATGTCACTCTTCTCACATTTAGAACTCGTCAAAGATAATCGTTCACATATAAATCAGCACCATAACTTAGTTGATGTGCTTTTTCTTATTATTACTGCCGTTACATCAGGGTGTGAAAACTGGCAAGATATTGAAATATATGGCGAAAGTAAGCTTAATTGGTTAAGAGGATTTCGTTCTTTCAAAAATGGCATACCCACTCGACATAGTATTGCTCGGATTTTTAGAACCGTTGATACTGACTCATTACTACTCGCGATGTATAGCTGGGTCAATCAAAACCGCGTTAAGTCAGCGCATCCTGTCATTGCCTTCGATGGCAAAACTATTCGCGGAGCAAGTAAACACATTGCTGATAAATTACATCTCGTCTCAGCATTTGATTGTGAAGCAGGTCTCACATTATTCCACCAAACAGTTGGCAGTAAGACGAATGAAATACCGGCAGTTCGGGATTTATTGAAAATACTCGATATCAATAACACCGTCATTACACTTGATGCTTTGCACTGCCAAAAAGAAACGCTAAAACAGCTAATTAGCAGACATGCAGATTATCTAGTGCAAGCAAAGGGTAATCAAAAGAAACTTTATAGCGCGATTCAAGATGCATTTACACACCAGTATGAATCTGAAAACTCAGAGATACTTAGTCATGTAACACAAGATGAAGGGCATGGGCGAAAAGAAGTACACACGATAGATTGTCTTGATGCGCGTTTATTACCGAGTGAAATTAAAGAGAGCTGGCCATCAGTTAGGACAATCGTTGCGGTGCAACGAGAGCGAACGAAGGGTAATAGAACGAGTATTGACACACATTACTACCTAACATCGTTGACAGACAATATATTGATAAATAAAGCAATAAGACAACATTGGCTGATAGAAAATCAGCAACACTGGATACTAGATGTCGTATTTAAAGAAGATGCCTGTCAAATACATGAGCCATTAAGTGCGCAACATATGGCACTATTTAGACGCGTCGTTAGGAACATGATAAAGCAGCATACGAAAAGCAAGGGGTCAATAAGAAGTAAGTGTGTAAGAGCTTGTTATGATGATGCTTTTAGAGAAGAACTTCTTTTGGTTAACAATTTTAACAAAGTATGCTCGCGCCCTGGATAGGATATACTTAATTACTGCACAATTAATGTTAAACCAGCAGGTTAAATAGATTGAATGAAAAAGATATTTTTAATAGCACCTTTTTTATTAGTTTTATAAACGACAAGCTTCGCCCACTGATTAATAAAACATACCGTTCCAACTCAACAAATACTTTAATTGGTCAATCATTAGCTGGTCTGCTTTCAAGCGATATTTTATTTAATCACTCTGCAACTTTTAATTATTACGTAATAATTAGCTCAAGCTTATGGTGGGCCAATAATGAATTACTAAATAGCCCTTTTGAGCCACAATCGTTCCCTCAATCGGTTTATATTGACGTTGGTAAAGAAGGTGAATTAATGGAAGGCGATTGCATAAGAAAATAGTGCCTATTTTTGGTAATAAAAGCCAAGTGAAATTAGGCTATTTTAAAAACCTAGATCACGCCGATACTCTGCATTTAGCTGTATACGACGCTTTTACATAGATTAACTACCATCCAAAAAAGTAATTAATAAAAATGCTTATAAGACTTTAAGTATTATTCATGGTATTTGCGGATCATCGCCACTTTGCCGTTTTCAATTTCGATTACTTCCATCATTGTGGAGGTGTATTCTATTGGCTGCTTACTTTGTGGGTGAATACCTTTTGCAAAATTCTTATAACGAATAGCAAAGCCTGTATCGTTAAACACAAATGTATTAAGCAGTGTGCTTTCAAACAACGTGTGTGCACCTAAGTAAAAACTCATACCTTTGCGCATCTGCTTTTTACCATCTGGAGTACGTGAGTCATCCGGTTGATACGGAATATGCAGATTGCCAATATCATCGGTTAACAATGCAAGGTAAGCCTCAAGCTCTTTAGCACCTGCGTTAGGTGCTTGTGTGGCGGTCATTGTTTTATAGTACTGCTGCGCAAACGCATTTAAGTCGAGTGGCTTTTCAGCATTCGCCGAAAAAGCAGTTACTAAAGCCAAACCTAATGCTAAAAGTAACCTCATTGACTATTCCCTGTAGCTAAAAATATTTTATAGGTACATTACCTTAGTAAGTTCAATAATCAAACAAAATCAGTTTTAAGTGAATTAACACCTACATTTTACTTTTCACTCTGTTGGTTGCAACGCTATTAGCGGGGTCATCTGGCCAAAAGTGCTTAGGGTAGCGGCCTTTCATTTCCTTTTGCACATCGCGGTAACTGCTAGCCCAAAAGTGGGCTAAATCTTGAGTAAGTTGCAATGAGCGTTTACCTGGCGATAGCAACTCCATAAGCAGTGACAGCTTACCGTTGGCAAGCATAGGCGTACTGGTCAAGCCGTAAACCTCTTGCATACGCACGCTTAGCTTTGCGGGGCCATCAAGCTGGTATTCTATTTTTATATTTGAGCCACTTGGTACCGTTAAGCGCAGTGGTAACAATGCTTTTAACGCGGTTTGTTGTTGCCAATCAAAACAGTTTTGTAATGCTTCAAAGTAGTTAAACTTTTTAAGCTGCGTGAGCGTTTTAATATCTTCTAAAAACACGCCTAGCCACTGCGCTGCATTTTGAATAAGTTGTTGCTCGTTTATTTGCGGGAATTTATCGGGCATTAAATTACTTGCTAAGCTCATACGTATCAGCAATTGTTGCGCATCAGGTTGCTCGTTAAATAATGCAAAACCGTGTTTAGCAAATAAGCTGAGCCACGCTTTAGCACGCTCGCTCTTATCTAGTTTTTGTTTACTAGGCTGGCTGCTGAGCGTTATAGCCCCGAGCTTTACTTCATCTTGATGAATAAAACGTGCTGATTTTTCATCAAACTCACAACGAGTAAGGTCACTAAATAAATGCGGTAAAAATTCTTGTAACTCAAATGGGTTAAGCGCGGTGGCTGCAAATATACGCCCTCCTTTGTGCCCGCCCATGGTTGCTATAGCTAAGTAATCGTCGTTGTGCCAGTAATCGGCATTTAACTCAGCACCTGCACCATTGGCAAGTAGGTAACCATTACCGCGTTTTTTAGCAATACGATCGGGGTATGCCAATGCCACTAGCAAACTAATATAATGCGTATTTAATTCGCTGTTTTCGTCTTTTACTTTTAAGCGGCTTTGCCAATATTTTAACTGCTGTTTAAATACCGGATGCGGACGTTGCTGTTGGCTATGCAACGCTAAACTCAACTCGTTTGCACTGTTTACTCGGCTCTCAAGTAATGCCACTAAATAAATAGCGAGCCTAAAAATACCAGGGAGTTGGTCATCAAGTATTTGTGCTTTTAGTAGCATATGCGCCAAACGAATATCAGCACCAAAACCTAACATTTTACTGCCAAGCGGTGTGAGCTTACCCTTGCTATCAATAGCTTCTAGCATGTTGAGCAGGTTACTTGCTTGCTCGCATTGTTGCTCAGTGGGCTTATCGAGCAAGGTTAGATCATCAGTACTGGCTCCCCACTGCTTTGCCTCAAGCATAAGCTGGCTTATGTCTGATGTGAGTATTTCGGGATTGTCGTGGCTATTACGTCGCTCAAAGGTTTGCTTTGAGCCAATTCGATAAACAATACCAGGCTCTATTCGCCCTGCACGTCCTGCACGCTGCACAGCAGAGGAGCGTGATATACTTTGTGTTGTGAGCTCTGTAACCCCTGTTTTTAAATTAAAAGAGGCTGCACGGCGCTTGCCGCTGTCAATTACAATGCGTATGCCTTCAATAGTTAAACTGGTTTCGGCTACATTAGTGGTAAGCACTACTTTGCGCATGCCGTTTGGTGCAGGAGCAATAGCAGCTTGCTGATTGGCCTTATCTTGCTCGCCAAATAGCGTTGTAACTTGGCAGTTACTGGGTAAATCGCTCAGTGCTTGTTGCACGCGTAGTATCTCAAACTGCCCAGGTAAAAATACCAATGCGCTGCCTGTTTGCTCATTAAGTGCTTGTTTTATTATGTTAGGAATTGCATCAAGCCAGCGACTTTCATCTTTTATGGGTATGTATACTTCGTCTATTGGATAGCTGCGACCGCTTGATTGAATTACAGGGCAGTCAAAAAACGCAGTGTAACGCTCTGTATCAAGCGTTGCCGACATAAGCATAATGGTTAAATCTTCACGTAGCGCACTTTGGGTTTCAAGCGCAAAGGCAAGTGAGGTATCTGCTGCAATTGAACGTTCATGAAATTCATCAAATATCAGTAAATCAACATCGCTTAATTCGGGGTCGTTTTGCAGTATGCGCGTTAGCATGCCTTCGGTGACTATTTCGAGGCGCGTATTAGCGCTTACTTTACTCTCGCCTCTAATCCGCAAGCCCACACTTTGCCCAACACTCTCGTTTTGGCACTTTGCTAGGTAGCTGGCAATATTACGTGCAGCTATTCGGCGAGGCTCTAGCATTACAATACGTTTAAAATGCCCATCGCGCATAAGCTGCAGCGGCAACCACGTAGATTTACCCGCACCAGGCGGCGCTTGTAATAACGTAATAGGATTACTTTGTAATGTAGTAACGAGTTGTTGATATATGTCTTGAACCGGCAGCACTGCTATTTACCCAAAATTGCTTTGCGTGCATTGTAACAAAAACCAAAAATAAACGCGCCGCTAAAGCTATGTGGTTATAAGGGATTTAATAAAGGGTTACATAATCAGAAATAATTACAGACCGCTCTGTACATTTTTTAAGGATGTTTTCACAACATTAATCATTACTGCCTCAATAAAAGCATAACACCATGATTATAAATGCAAAATAAAAATTTAACTTATTGGTACACGCCTTGCTCCTTCTATACTGAACGTTAATTAAATCTAAGTAAGGAGAAACTTATGAACAGCGATCGTATGAAAGGTAATTGGAACGAACTTAAAGGTAAGGCTCAACAAAAATGGGGCGATCTTACCAACGACGATTTAGACAAAATTGAAGGTAGCCGTACAGAGCTAGTGGGTAAAATTCAACAGCAATACGGTAAATCTAAAGAAGAAGCAGAGCGTGAAGTTGATGAGTTTGAAAAAACTCACTAATCGCTAACTTCTAAAAAAACCGCCGAATGGCGGTTTTTTTGTTTAAGCTGTAGTTATTTAGCTACGCTTTTAACTGGTCACCTATTGGTAACTGCCTAATACGCTTTCCGCACGCCGCAAAAATAGCATTACATAATGCTGGCGCATAAACCGGTGTAGATGGCTCGCCTACCCCTGCTGGTGGTGCATCACTTTGTATAATTTCAACTTCAATCTCAAGAGGTGAGTCGCTCATACGCGGTACGCGATAATCATGAAAGTTACTTTGCTGTACACGGCCTTTATCAAAGGTAATACCATCGCTGATTGCAGTTGTAATCCCGTAAATAGAACCACCTTGGGTTTGATTTTTAACGGTGTCGGTGTTTACAACCGTACCCGCATCAATAGCCACCCACGATTTAATTACTTTTAAATCACCAGCATCCGATACTTCTACTTCAACTACCGTCGCTACGTAAGTTAAAAAGCTTCTATGAGCTGCTATACCTAAACCTCGCCCTTTAGGAAGCTCGCGACCCCATTTACTTATGTCAGCTACTTTTTCAATAACATGGCGCAGCCTGCCAATATCTAACGGATAAACCGCTTTATCGCCACCGTAATTATCGTATGTAGCATTTTGCTCTGTTACATCAACAATACGACTCGGACCTATAGTGTCTAGTAAATAGTCTTTTTGGTCACGGCCAGCTTTGTGCGCCGCTTCGCCAATAAATGACTGAATAGCAAAGGCATGAAAAATATTTGATACAGAACGCATCCAACCAATTCGTGCTTTGGCTTGCGCATCACCGTTTTCTAACTTCATGTTAGGTGTGTTAATTGGGTTATCGGTAAACCCTAAGCGCAGTTCAAAGCTCCCTGGCGTAGTCGCCCCTTCTGAAAAGGTAGAGGTAATTGGTGAAAATGCGGTGCGGTGCAAATACGATTCTATAGCGCCATTTTTATCTAGCGATGCTTCAATGTGCTGAGCTGAAACTGCATGGTAAAAGCCATGTTGTATGTCGTCTTCACGCGTCCACTGCACACGAATGGGTTTGCCTACTTTCATTGAAAGATAAGCTGCTTCTGCTGAAAAGTCAGGTTTTGACTTACGCCCAAAACCGCCGCCGAGCATAGTAACGTGAACATTAATTTTGCTCTCATCCATGCCAAGCATTGCAGCCACTGTTTTCATATCGGCTTGTGGATTTTGCGTAGCAGCCCATATATCAATACTGTCTTTGTTGTACATAGCCGTTGCACAAGGCGGCTCCATTGGGGCTTGAGCAAGGTGCGGCGCGTAATAATCAGCTACCAATTTATTGCTCGATTTAGCCAACACGCCCATAGCATCGCCTTTATCACGTATGTTTGCCTGTGGAGTTTGTACTGTTTTTAATAATGACTTTTTAAATTCTTTTGAATTGTAATCCCCATTTTTGCCATCATCCCACACGACTTTTAATGCTTTACGCCCTTGCCATGCAGCCCATGTGTTTTTAGCTATAATCGCAATGCCACCTTTTGGCTGAAACTGCGGTGCGCCTTTTGGTGCAGGTATTTCAATAACATCTATAACGCCGTTTATCGCTTTTGTAGCACTGGCATCAAATGACTTAACAACACCGCCCACTACCGGCGGGCGTTCAATTATAGCCACCAGCGCTTGTGGTTCGCGTACATCGGCTGCAAATATAGCTTTGCCTGTTACTAAGTCGGCTAAATCTATGTGCGCCATGCCGGTATTAATATAGCGCCATTCTTTGCGTGTTTTAAGTGTTAGTTTGTCAGCTTCTGGTGGCGTTATTGTAAGCGCTAGGTCGATTAAATCTTTATAAGTAAGCGATTTACCTGAGCTGTGTGTAACAACGTGTTGATTAGCAGTACAGGTTTGTGGCTCAACTTTCCAATACTTAGCAGCAGCATGCTGCATCATGTAACGCACACTTGCGCCCATTTCACGCAGGCGCTGCATGTTGTAGCGGATACTGCGCGAGCCATCGGTATTTTGATCGCCGTATTTAGGGTCGCCCTTCCCCTGAATAACAATAACCTTATCCCACGCGGCTTCCATTTCATCGGCAACTATTTGTGCAATCGCGGTGCGAATTTGTTGACCCATTTCAGAGCGATGACACGTTATTTCAACCATGCCGTCAGGGCGCAGTGCAATAAATAAGTTTGCGCGTTTTGCAAGCTCAGATGGCTGTTCTAACACACCCGCAAATGCTCTTGGCGCACGGCCTACAAAATAAGTACCGAGTACTAACGCACCTATTGCACTGGTTTTTAAAAATTGACGGCGGTTTAAATCAAAGTATTTATTATCTTGGCTCATACTTCTTCCCCTTGCTCATTTGGGTCAAAATACTGCACGCCCGCAATAGTTTTAGCGGCTGATTTAATTGCTTTATGAATGCGCGGATATGTACCACAACGGCAAATGTTTCCCGACATGTTACTTACTATTTCATCATCGGTTGGGTTTGGATTAGCAGCTAATAAACTCGCCGCTTGCATCATTTGGCCGCACTGACAAAAGCCACATTGCGGTACTTTATGCTCAACCCATGCTTGTTGCACTGGATGGTCGCCATCTTCACTTAGCCCTTCAATTGTAGTAATTGAAAGACCCGCTACTGCCGCTACAGGTAATACACACGAGCGCTGAGCTACCCCATCAATATGCACAGTACACGCACCGCACTGAGCCATACCACAGCCAAATTTAGGGCCGGTTAAATTCAATTCGTCTCGGAGATACCATAATACTGGCGTTGACGGATCGCCAGAAAACTCATGTTTATTACCATTAATGGTAAGCGTGATCATACTAAACTCCTTGGCAAAGCGCTTTACAGGAGGGTTCCTTGTCGCGCGAGAACTATTTTTAATTACTTACTATTTTATACTTACTACTTTTAGCCTACCACTTAGATCTGTTTTATAAAAATACTAATTATTAGAACGTTAGTAAAAATAGGACAACCAACTAACCACAATTTAGATAAAATTTAGGTAGCCGTAAACAGCTTGTTGGTAAAATTGAGCAACAATACGCTAAACCAAGAAAAGTAAATGAGTTGAGAAAGGTTATTAATTTATAAGCATTTTAACTAAAGTAGTGCATCACTGTAGCTATCCAAAACTTTATAATGGATAAATTACTGTTCTGACAACCCACAATTGCCACCGGTGGCAATTGAATGTAGAATAAATTTAATATTAATTAATTTGGTAAAATCTATGAAAATCGCATTAATGAATGAATTTAGTCAAGCAGCAAAAAACCCTATTGTACTTGAGCAACTTAATACTGTGGCCAAAGCCCAAGATCATCAGGTATTTAATGTTGGCATGGATGGTGACAACGACCATAGATTAACATATATCCACCTAGGAATTATCGCCAGCCTATTGCTTAACTCTAAAGCTGTGGACTTTGTTGTAACAGGTTGTGGCACAGGCCAAGGTGCACTTATGGCTAGCAATGCTTTTCCGGGTGTTGCATGTGGTTATTGTATTGACCCTTCTGATGCATATCTATTTGCACAAATAAACAATGGTAATGCACTGGCTTTACCGTATGCAAAAGGTTTTGGGTGGGGTGCTGAGCTAAATATAAAATACATTTTCGAAAAAGCATTTACAGGTGAAAAAGGTCAAGGTTATCCAGCTGATCGTAAAGAATCTCAAGTGACTAACGCTGGTATTTTAAGTCAATTAAAAGTAGATATAGCTAAAGATTATCTCAAGGCACTTGAATCGATAGACCCCGACCTTATTAAACAAGCTATTGGCGGCTCACGGTTTCAAGATTGTTTCTTTAAGCATTGTAAAGACGAAGCAATAGCAGCATTTGTTAAAGCTAGAGCTTAATAATAAAATTGTCACATAGCCTGAGTTCTGGTTAAGAGATTTACTAATATATTGAACCATAATGATATTTAGATTTATTATCCAGAGTTCAGGTTACATACCTCTAATAGCAGCTTCTGCATCATCTTGGGATAACAACTACTCACGTCTTTAAGACCTAAAGCCAACCTGCAGTGAGGTAATAGCAGCCAATAATGGTTACATGTAGTATGTAACTATAACGCCCATTTTTAAACGTATAATGGTGATTACCGCCAGCGCCACTAACCGTTACATCGCCGTTAAATAAAACCATATCAGGCTTATCCTTTGCTCTTTTATTAATACCCCACACCGTATTGCTCTGATCCAATAATTTTGGACACCTCTGTAAGTAAAGTAAACTAAACTCACACAAGTGAAATATGACTAATACTAATCCGCAGTAATACTCGATTCAATTTGAGGGCTTAAACCTGACGCTAACTGTGTCAAAAATTTCTGATATACGACTGCACGGATGCAAGAAGTAGAGCAATGCAGGAGCAATTAGTGATAACAACTAAATAACGAAATTTTTGCCGTGTTATCGACACGATTTTCTTACCTCAAAATAGCTCACTTAATTAAGCAGATTGGTATCAACGTAAAGCGTATTCATGCAAAAAATTATGCAATCCGAAAAAATACGGTATCTTGCCCGCTACATATATGTTTTTCTCGAAATCACAAATAAAAAATTTACGATTTCGAGAATTAAATATAGAACAACAATCTAAAAACAGTTTTAAATTGCAAAATCAACAACTTAAATGTTGGCAGATTTATTGCTAATCCATGCTAAGTATTTTTATAAAAAGAGAGTTCACATGGACATAAAGCGTGACACATCAAGCAAGAAGACGGTAAATCGCCGTTACCTGTTAGTAGCCGTTTTAATTTTCTTAGTAATCTGGATAGTATTCAAATTTCAATCGAGCCAAAATCACAAAGTAGATTCGTCATCGCTTTCTATTGCTGAGGTAAAGAGAGGCAATTTACCTTTAGAAGTCAAAGGATTTGGCGTGCTGGAATCTGAAAGAAAACGCCTAATCACGGTACCCTTTTCAGCTGTAGTGGAAGAAGTCCTGTTGAAGCCTGGCGCGACGGTAAAACCGGATAGTGTTATTTTACGCATGTCTAACCCGGAGATAGATCAGGCAGTATTACAAGCGAAACAGGTCAAAAATAGCGCGAAGGTCGCATTAAAACAACTGCAACTTGAGCATCAAAAAGAGAATATGATAAACCTGAATAAATTGGCCGATACACAATTTGATACAAATTAGGTTAACGTGTTGAGCTAGTAATGGGGTTGGTAAAACCATTAGATTTGATTGAGCCTGCACGTTAACCGCTCATATTTTAAATACTGGATATGCCCAATGTTTGAGCCACAAAGGGTTGGTTATGTGTAAGCATAAACCACAGACTTGTTACAGCGCAGTGTGTAAACACAGCCATAAACTGGACTGACATTGGTACTAAACGATGACTGAGGCGAAAGCCAATGGCCTTAATTAATCATCAATAATGCTTAATTAAACTGCCTAAATTCATATGGGTGACTGGTGCATATTCACACCAATCGACGTCATTACTAGGTGCGTAGTCATATTTAAATTGAGTTTAAATAATAAGAACACTTGGTTTTTGAATAAAAAGATCAAGGAAACACAGCTGCCTGCTTGACCGGAACTTTCTAATGGGTGACCCTTTTGGCTTTTCCGCTCAAATGTAGTCTATAAACTTCATTTATAACCTTTATTAAAGTTCACTTTTTACAGAAAGCGTAAAACTGATTTTTATCCTACTAATAAAATTTAATTAATTTCTTAAATCAGTTAACCTATATCTACTTGAAAACGATACCTATAGAAAATCAATATCATGAATTTAAGGGACTAAAATGAATAATCACTCCAACAATATTGACTCTACTCAGGAGTTGTACACCCTTAACGAGTACAATGCTAAAGTAATTGATAAAATAAATGAAGCTCTCACAAGTCAAGGGAGAACTGAAGCAAAACAATCAAAAAAATGGTTCCTTTCAACAGGGTACTAATTATTATGTAGATAAGGATGGAGAAATTATATACATATGTATATTTTCTTATGTCCATGAAGGTGAGGATGATTTTAATTTTGATTTTCTTAAAACTATTAAGCTGAACCACATAAAAAGATTTGTTCTTATAGTAGATAAATTAGCTACTGTAGAATATTTATCTCATCTCACATCCTTAGAAGAAATTTTTATTATTACAAACAATGAAGTTCACTTAAATGATCTAGGAAAGCTAAAACTCTTAAACACATTAGAATTAAACTCTTCCTTTCAATCAAACTTAGTCCCCTTAAAAGATCTAACTAACCTAGAGAAAATGAGTGTTACCGTCGAAGATGAATCCGTTTGTAGTGGTACAGTGATTTTGGCCACCCATTAAGAAAGAAATGTTATGCTAATAAGCATACAAATTTGGGTGAAAAAATGACGAAATTAAAACGCGCAACATATTCAGCGGCAATTAAATTAGAAACGGCTCAGCTTGTAGTAGACCAAGGTTATACGCAAGAAGACGCAGCAAAAGCTATGGGGGTGGGTAAATCAACCGTAAGTAAATGGGTTACTCAATTAAAGCTAGAACGCAATGGTCAGACACCCACAGCTTCACCAATGACGCCCGAACAAATTGAAATCCGCGAACTTAAAAAGCAAATCCAACGCATTGAATTAGAAAAGGATATATTAAAAAAGGCTACCGCTCTCTTGATGTCCGACTCCCTGAACAATTCTCGTTAATCGAGAAGTTAAATCAACGAGAGCGTTATCCAGTTAGTCTGCTGTGTAGCGTATTCAATGTGCATCGCAGCAGCTATAAGTACTGGGCCATACGGGATACAGCGCCGACACCTGAGCAAGCAAGATTAGAGGCTGAAGTAAAAGCAATACATGCGATGAGTGGTGGTTCAGCAGGGGCACGGACAATCGCAGCGATAGCAACGAACAATGATTTTGAATTGAGCCGTTATCGTGCAGCTAAGCTAATGGTTAAATTAAAGCTCGAAAGCTGCCAAGTACCTCAACATTCATATAAACGTGGTGGTAATGAACACCTTGAAATCCCAAACCTGCTTGATAGACAGTTTGATGTTGTTGAGCCGGATACCGTGTGGTGCGGTGATGTGACGTATATTTGGACAGGCAATCGCTGGGCTTATTTAGCCGTGGTTATTGATTTATTTGCACGCAAAGTGGTTGGCTGGGCAATGTCGTTGTCACCAGATACTAATTTAACGCTAAAAGCGCTTGAACTCGCATATGAAAGCAGAGGGAAACCGACAGGACTCATGTTCCATTCAGACCAAGGTAGCCATTATACAAGTTTAAAATATCGTCAACGTTTATGGCGCTATAAAATCACACAAAGTATGAGTAGACGTGGAAATTGTTGGGATAATGCGCCAATGGAGCGATTTTTTAGAAGCTTTAAGACGGAATGGATGCCAAAGATTGGATATGGAAACTTTATAGACGCTAAATATAGCGTGAGTGATTACATAAATGGATATTACAACAATGTTAGGCCGCATCATTATAATGCCGGTTTAGCACCAAATGAATCTGAGGTTAGATATCAAGATTCTAAAACTGTGGCCAAAATTAGTTGACCACTACAGTTTTGTTTCCCATCAAAGAGCTGAAAAATCTAAAAGAGCTAAACTTATCTGGCAGCAAGATAAATAATCTAGAGTTGTTTAGTAATGGTTTTCCAAATTTAGCTAAGTTAAATTTGGCGGATTGTAATATAAAAAGAATTCCAGAAAGCTTTATAGATTCTAAATTACGAAGTTCATTTGGACCAACGCATAGATTTTCACTTCCTAGACTTCACCAATGAAGATAAATTAGCTAACTTTTACGGAAATAACCTGACTATTCCACCAATAGAAATAGTGAAGCAAGGAAACCTAGTAATGAAAAAGTATTATCAGTCATTACAAGGGGAAACATCAAAATTAAACGAAGCTAAGTTGGTTCTAGTCGGTGAAGGTGCAGCCGGTAAAACATCACTCATAAATCGCTTTACCAAAAATGAATTTAACCCTAGAGAGGACAAAACGGATGGTATTTCAATTACTCCATGGAAAATAAATGTAGATAAAGAAGAAATAACTCTTCACTGCTGGGATTTTGGTGGGCAAGAAATAATGAGAGCGACTCATCAGTTATTCCTTTCTGAGAGAAGTATTTACGTCATAGTATTAGATGGAAGAAAAGATGAGAACCCTGAGCATTGGCTGAAACAAGTCTTAGCTGTAAGCAAAAACTCCCCATTCTCATTGTTTTGAATAAAATTGACGACCATTATGATGACAACATTCGAAGACAGCATTTAAAAGAAAAGTACCCTAATATTCTTGGTTTTTATAAAGCGTCATGTAAATCAGGCACTGGTATAGCCAAGCTCAAAAATACTATAAAAGAAGAAGTCGCTAAGCTTGAAATGAGAAATTTTGTATTAGCTAAAAACTGGCTTGCAATAAAAGACGATTTGGGAGAATTAAAAAAAGAGTCTGACCATATATCTCACCAAGATTTTACCAAAATATGTACAAAACATTCGATTGAAGATCATCAAGTACAAAATATTCTTCTAACACTTTTAAACGATTTAGGCCACATAATTCATTTTAAAGAGTTGCAAGAGTTACAAACTCAAGTCCTGAATCCGACTTGGATCACGGAAGGGATTTACACTCTTTTAAATTCAGATGAGCTAGCTAAAAATGACGGTGTTATAACTATCGCTGAAGCTGAAAAAATACTTGAGGAAAAGCTAGACTTTTCCAGATATAGAGGAAAGTCTGTTTATCTAATGCAAGTGATGGAACAGTTCGAACTTTGCTACAGTATAGACACTAAACGAAATGACAAAAAATTCTTGGTTCCAGATTTATTACCTACAGAACTGACTAGAAACCCGACTGTAGATGATGGTATTGAATTTATTTATAAATACAATGACTATATGCCTCCAGAATTAATGGCGCGCTTTATAGTTAAAAGTCACATCTATCAAATACCTAAAAAGTGCTGGAGATACGGCGTTCTTTTGAAACACAAAGCATTTAAATCTTCCGCGCTAATTACTCAAGATAAAGAAGACCGAATAATAAAAATCAAAGTAGATGGAGCCGAGAGACGTAGCTTTTTAGCTGTATTACGTAGCTATTTTTCTGAAATACATTCAAGTTATAAAACTGAAAACATTGGTCTAGAAGAGCTTTTACCGCTTAGATGTACTGAAACCAATAAAGAAAGTTACCTTCCTTACGAACGATTAATAAAAATTGAGCAGCGTTTACTTACAGGTATTGGAAGTGATATTCAGTATGACCATATATTAAATATTGATTATTCAGTTGCAAAAATATTGGATGGCATTGAGAAGCCTGAAAGTAGACATCAAAGTTATAAAGATTTAGAAGAGAGGCTTACCGTGAATATTACACAAAATCAGACTGCAAACCCTGTAATAACAAATACCGCATCTCAACATAATGAACAAAGTTCTACCTTGACATCAAATATTAGTATAAACATCCAGCTAAAGGATTTTAGTAGTGATATGAAAAGCTGGAGCCAAGACCTATTCGAAGATTTAGTAGAAGATGAGGATGTAATTTCAAATAATGACACAGCTAAACTCTTAAAACGCTCTCAAAAAGAAATGGAAAGACTTTCTGCACCTCTAGATGAAATTGAGGATATTGAAAATAAAGAGGAAGCATCAAATAAGTCTGATAATTTTTCTAGGGTTAAAAACTTCCTTGAAGATGCATTAAATAAAACAAATAAAACTGGTGAGCTATTAGATAAGACGGGGGAAGGTATAAAGAAACTGCAATCTTTAGCAAGCAAATACAATAAAGTTGCAGAGCTATGTGCGATGCCTACAGTACCCAGTTTTTTACTGGGTAAATAATTATTTCTATCATAAATACCTATAATTTAAAGCTACAAAAAACGAGCCACTTTGGGCTCGTTTCTGTTTTACTAACAGCTGACCGCTTAGCTAATTAACCACTTAGCTCTATTCCGGCTCATAACCCAAATTAGGCGATAGCCATCTTTCAGCTTCTTCAAGCGTCATATTGGTTCGTTTAGCATAATCTTCAACTTGATCGCGTTGTACTGCGGCTACTGCGTAGTATTTAGCCTCAGGGTGTGAGAAGTACCAACCCGAAACAGCAGCACCTGGCCACATGGCGTACGAACTAGTTAGCTGTATACCAATGCGCTTTTCGGTATCGAGCAACTGCCAAATTTTCTTTTTCTCGGTGTGCTCTGGGCACGCAGGGTAACCTGGCGCTGGGCGAATACCTTGGTAGTTTTCGCGTATTAGCTCATCGTTTGCTAGGTTTTCGTCTGGTGCAAAACCCCAATACTCTTTACGTACTTTTTCGTGTAAGTATTCTGCAAACGCTTCAGCGAGCCTATCGGCAACCGCTTTTACCATTATTTTATTGTAGTCGTCTTGCTGTGCGTCAAACGCATTTGCTAAGTCGTCTTCTTCTAGGCCGCCCGTTACTGCAAACGCGCCAAAGTAATCAGGCGTGCCTTTGGGTGCTATGTAGTCGGCTAGGCAATAATTAGCAAAGTCGGTTTTTTCGGTTTGCTGACGTAAATGGCACGAAGTAGTTAATACTTCTTTGCGTGTTTCGTCGGTGTATATTTCTATGTCATCACCAACGCGGTTAGCAGGGAATAAACCTATTACGCCAAGTGGTTGCAAACTGCCTGCTTTTTCAAGGTCGTCTAACATATCGTTAGCGTCTTTAAATAAGCTTTGCGCTTGCTCGCCTACTACTTCATCGTCCATTATGCGCGGGTATTTACCGGCGATTGACCACGTCATAAAGTATGGCGTCCAATCTATGTATTTACGTAAAGTCGCGATTGATATATTTTTAAACTCGGTCACGCCCAGCTTTTTAGGCACTGGGGGTGTGTAGTTATCCCAATCAAGCTTTGCTGCGTTATCGCGTGCGCGCTGGATTGTAACAGGCTTAGAGCGTGGTTTTTTACGCGCTTGTTGCTCGCGTACTTTTACATATTCCGCTTGTGTTTTAGCTAAAAAGTCAGGTTTAAACTCTTTCGATAATAAGTTCGAAACCACACCCACCGCACGGCTGGCGTTATTTACATACACAACGCCTTTGTCATATTGCGGCTCAATTTTTACTGCTGTATGCGCTTTAGAGGTAGTTGCACCACCAATGAGTAGCGGCAGTTCAAAACCACGGCGTTTCATTTCTTTTGCTACGTGTACCATTTCGTCAAGCGATGGGGTAATTAAGCCCGATAAACCAATAATATCGGCTTTTTCGTCGATGGCGGTTTGCAGTATTTTATCGGCAGGTACCATTACGCCTAAATCAATAACTTCGTAGTTATTACATTGTAGTACCACGCCTACAATATTTTTACCTATGTCGTGTACGTCACCTTTTACGGTCGCCATCACTATTTTACCGTTAGTTGAGCCTTCTTCTTTTTCAAGCTCAATGTATGGGTCTAGGTAGGCTACAGCTCGCTTCATTACGCGCGCCGATTTAACCACTTGTGGTAAAAACATCTTACCTGCGCCAAATAAATCTCCTACTACGTTCATGCCGTCCATTAACGGCCCTTCAATTACGTGAATAGGTTTAGCTGCTGCGGCGCGGCATTCTTCGGTATCTTCATCTATAAAGGTAGTAATACCTTTAACAAGCGCGTGCTCAAGGCGTTTTGCAACAGGCCATGTGCGCCACTCTAAATCTTCTACTCGCTCGGCTTGCGCCATACCCGAGTATTTTGGTGCAAGCTCAACTAAGCGCTCGCCTGCACATGGGTCTGTGTTAAGTATTACGTCGGTAACGGCTTTGCGTAGTTCTTCTGGTATATCATCGTAAACGGCGAGTTGCCCCGCATTTACAATACCCATGTCCATACCGGCTTGAATAGCATGATATAAAAATACCGAGTGAATGGCTTCACGTACGGGGTTATTACCCCTAAACGAAAACGATACATTTGATACACCGCCCGACACTTTACAGTGCGGCAAATTTTGCTTAATGCGGCGTGTGCCTTCAATAAATTCTACGGCATAGTTGTCGTGCTCTTCAATACCGGTGGCTACGGCAAATATATTAGGGTCGAATATAATATCTTCTGGCGCAAAGCCAATGTCTTCTACCAATATTTTATAACTGCGCGCACATATTGCGAACTTACGGTCTGCCGTGTCGGCTTGCCCGTCGGTATCAAACGCCATTACAACAGCGGCTGCACCAAAGCGCTTTATTATTTTAGCTTGGCGAATAAATGGCTCTTCGCCCTCTTTTAGCGATATAGAATTAACAATTGCCTTGCCTTGAATACACTTTAAGCCTGCTTCTATTACTTCCCATTTTGAGGAGTCGACCATAATTGGTACGCGAGAAATATCAGGCTCTGAGGCTATTAAGTTTAAAAACTTAACCATGGCGGCTTTTGAGTCCAACATGGCTTCGTCCATGTTTATATCAATAACCTGTGCGCCATTTTCTACTTGTTCGCGGGCCACTGTTAGCGCGGCTTCAAAGTCTTCTTCCATGATTAAACGTTTAAACATGGCAGAACCGGTTACATTGGTACGTTCGCCGACATTAGTAAATACTGCTATTTGTTGGGTCATGTTGGCTCCTTAATTTAAGTTACAGGCTTCAAGGCCTGATAAACGCATGCGTACTTCAAGCTCTGGCAGTTGGCGTGGTTTAACGCCCGCTAGACCTTTTGCAAAAGCACGAATATGCGCAGGCGTGGTGCCACAACATCCACCTACAATATTAATAAAGCCCGATTTACCCCAATCGATAATTTCGGTTGCCATTTCAGGCGCTTCTAAGTCGTATTCACCGAACTCATTAGGCAAGCCCGCATTAGGGTGCACCGATGTAAAGGTTTCGCACACGCGCGACAACTCTTCTACGTATTGGCGCAGTAAATCAGGGCCAAGCGCACAGTTTAGACCTATCGAAATAGGCTTAATATGGCGAATAGAGTTATAAAATGCTTCGGTTGTTTGCCCCGAAAGCGTACGGCCAGAGGCGTCGGTAATAGTCCCCGAAATCATAACTGGTAATTTACGCCCTGCCTGCTCAAAGGCTTCTTCTACGCCAAACGAGGCGGCTTTTGCATTAAGCGTGTCGAATATAGTTTCGATTAGTATTAAATCGGCGCCGCCTTCCATTAATGCAAGGGTTGATTCAATATACGCAGTAACCAGCTTATCAAAGGTGACATTTCGGTAACCCGGATCGTTTACGTCTGGCGAAATTGAACAGGTTTTAGATGTCGGCCCTAAAACACCCGCTACATAGCGTGGTTTTTCTGGCGTTTTAGCCGTAAATTCATCACAAATGGCGCGTGCTAATTTAGCCGACTCTAGGTTTATTTCACGGCTTAGGTTTGCCATGTCGTAATCTTCCATCGAAATAGTGGTCGAGTTAAACGTGTTGGTTTCAATAATATCGGCGCCCGCTGATAAAAAACCACGATGAATATCAGTGATTAAGTCGGGCTTAGTTAGGCTTAATAAATCGTTATTGCCTTTAATTAATACATGCCAGTCTTTAAAACGCTCTGCGCGATAGTCTTCTTCTTCTAGCTTATGATCTTGGATCATGGTGCCCATAGCGCCATCTAAAATTAAGATGCGTTCTTTTAATGCAGCACTTATTTCGGCTTGCTTATTATTTGTAGGCGCGTTATTCGGCATAGTTGTTAGTCCTCACGTCTTGGCTAACTAAATTAATATCATACGGTGTGGTTTGGTACACGTAGTAATTTAACCAGTTCGAAAAAAGTAAAAAAGCATGGCTTTGCCACGTTTTTGAAGGTTGTTTGGTTGCATCGTCATCCGGAAAGTAATTTTCGGGCTTTGGTGCATTAGGGCTTTTTTACAATCGCGCTCGTATTCTGCTTTTAGCGAGTCGGCGTCGTACTCTGGGTGGCCGGTTATAAACACTTGGCTACCTGATTTATTTTTAAGTAAGTAAGCCCCTACTCGCTCAGAACCTGCCAGTACAACGAGTTCTTCACAGGCGTTTATCTTATTTATATCAATATGGCCGTAGCGTGAGTGCGGTACCAAAAAGGTATCGTCGAATCCGCGAGTCAGTGCACCGTGATCAAAATAACACTGGTGAGTAAATACGCCACACAGTTTATCGTCTTTTAAATCGCGTTTTAAATTGTAACGGTGATATAACGCTGCATGCGCTGCCCAACACGAAAACAACGTAGAGGTAACGTGTTGCTCAGCCCAATCAATAATGACTTTTAGCTCATCCCAATACGCTACATCGTCGTATTCTAAATGCGCAAGTGGCGCACCGGTTACTATTAATGCATCGTAATTGTTGTCTTTAACCTCAGAAAAATAACGGTAAAAGGTATCAAGGTGCTCTTCTGAATTGCTGCTACTGCGGTGAGTGTCGAGGCGCAGTAGTTCTACGTTTACTTGCAAAGGCGAATTGGCAAGTAAGCGAATAAACTGAACTTCGGTTTCTACTTTATTAGGCATTAAGTTTAAAATAGCCAAACGCATTGGGCGTATTTCTTGCGTTTTTGCACGACTTTTTGGCATTACAAATACGTTTTCTTGACGTAAACGTGCAATTGCCGGCAACTCGTCTTTTACTGTAATTGGCATACTTTACTCCTGCTCATAAAAACCGAAGCTTAATTATGAACTGAAAGTAAAAAATATCAACCTCTAGATGTATAGATGTCCAAATGAAATTTATTCATGATTTTATACTTTACTTACAAGCATGCTTTAGTGCTTTAAACCCGCCATTCGTTGACTGTTTCACCTGAGAGCCACTACAATACAACATTGAAAATTTTATTATTATTTGAAGGCTCCTTTCATGGTTTTACCTGATAAATTTATATTCTCGATGAGTCGAGTATCTAAGGTTGTGCCACCTAAGCGCACTATCTTAAAAGATATTTCGTTGCACTTTTTCCCTGGCGCTAAAATTGGTGTGCTTGGTTTAAACGGTTCTGGTAAATCTACGTTACTACGTATTATGGCCGGTGTTGACCAAGACTTTGAAGGTGAAGCACATCCTCAGCCTGGTACAAAAATTGGTTACTTGCCGCAAGAGCCAGTACTGGACGAAAGCAAAACAGTGCGCGAAATTGTCGAAGAAGCCGTTGGCGAAGTTAAACATGCACTTAGCCGTCTTGACGAAGTATATAACGAGTACGCAATGGAAGGTGCTGACTTTGACGCACTTGCAAAAGAGCAAGGCGAGCTTGAAGCGGTTATTCAGGCACACGATGGTCATAACATCGATAACGTTTTAGAACGGGCTGCTGATGCACTTCGCCTACCAGAATGGGATGCTAAAATTGAGCACCTTTCAGGTGGTGAGCGTCGTCGTGTTGCTATATGTCGATTATTACTTGAAAAACCAGACATGCTTATTCTCGATGAGCCAACTAACCACTTGGATGCTGAGTCGGTTGCATGGTTAGAGCGCTTCTTACACGATTACGAAGGCACTGTTGTGGCAGTAACGCATGACCGTTACTTCCTTGATAATGTAGCTGGCTGGATATTAGAGCTTGACCGTGGTGAAGGTATTCCGTGGGAAGGTAACTACTCTTCTTGGCTTGAACAAAAAGATGCGCGCTTACAGCAAGAACAAAAATCTGAAAAAGCACGTCAAAAATCAATTGCGCAAGAACTTGAATGGGTTCGTTCAAACCCTAAAGGTCGTCAAGCTAAGTCAAAAGCACGTATGGCTCAGTTTACTGAAATGCAGCAGTCTGATTACCAAAAGCGTAACGAAACTAACGAGATGTTTATTCCACCTGGTCCGCGTTTAGGCGACCAAGTGCTTGAAGTAACTAATCTTCGTAAGAGTTTTGGCGATCGCGTTTTAATTGACGATTTAAGCTTTAGCATGCCAAAAGGTGCCATTGTGGGCATTATTGGTGCGAATGGCGCGGGTAAATCAACACTGTTTAAAATGATAAGCGGTGAGCAAGAACAAGACAGCGGTAGTATCAGCGTTGGTGAAACAGTACACCTAGCTACTGTTGATCAGTTCCGTGACGGTATGGATGAAAGCAAAACTGTTTTCCAAGAAATATCAGACGGTCAAGACGTATTAAAAATTGGTAACTTTGAGTTTCCAAGCCGAGCGTATGTAAGTCGCTTTAACTTTAAAGGTAACGATCAGCAAAAGTTTGTTAAAGACCTATCTGGTGGTGAGCGTAACCGCTTGCACCTTGCTAAGTTATTAAAAGCGGGCGGCAATGTGTTACTTCTGGATGAGCCAACCAATGACTTGGACGTTGAAACCCTACGTGCACTTGAGAATGCTATTTTAGAGTTCCCTGGTTGTGTAATGTGTATCTCGCATGACCGTTGGTTCCTTGACCGTATTGCAACGCACATTTTAGATTACCGCGACGAAGGTGTAATTAACTTCTTTGATGGTAACTACACTGAATACGAAGAGTGGCTTAAAAAGACACTCGGTGCAGCAGCAGCTCAACCTAAACGTATTAAGTACAAAAAAATTGGCTAATCTTCACTGTAGCTGACTTATTACAGTAACACTAAGCCCTGCATTTATGCGGGGCTTTTTTATGCCACCAGTATTCTACGCACTTATTTTCTAGCATGTAGAGAATTACCCGCTATGATTAATTTATTATAAAAACAATAAGGCTAAATTAGGATATGCAAAATCGTCGTCAGTTTTCTCGTGTATTATTTTCAACCGATGCACAGGTAATTTTTAATGATCATCAATACCCATGTAAATTGCTTGATATATCTCTACATGGCGCATTGATTAACAAATGCGATGCTTTGACAGGCTGCACCAATAACGATGCAATACTGCGTTTTACACTCCCTCAAAGCGACATAGAAATAAAAATGGAAGTAGTTGTGTGTCATATAGAAGCAGATCACATCGGTTTAAAGTGCCGTCATATTGATATAGATAGCATCACTTATCTAAAGCGATTAATTGAATTAAATTTAGCCGATGACGAGCTGCTGCATCGCGAACTCACTATGCTGATTCACGACGCACAATAATAGACTCATTTAGATTAGTTGATTACCATAGGGCAAATTTTTCAACGTGTGAATACATGACTTTAAATCCACATTTACCTTTGGTGTATCATCCTAACTATTCGTTTAGCTTTGATCCAAAGCATCGTTTTGCAATGAGTAAGTTTGCACATTTATATCAGCATGTTGAAGAGCTTGGTTTGATTGGCGATAACCTAGTTGAGCCAATATTAGGCACGCCAGCGCCACTTGAGCTAATACACTGCGAAAATTACATACACGATTTGTGGAACAACCGCTTAGATGAAAAAGCCATGCGCCGCATTGGCCTACCTTGGTCAAAAAGCTCATGGCGCGCACGTTTACAGCCCCTCAAGGCACATTACAAACGGCTCGTTTAGCGCTAAAACATGGCATAGCATGTCATCTTGCTGGTGGGACACACCACGCACATACCGATTTTGGCTCAGGCTACTGCATGGTTAACGACCTTGCCTTTACCACGCAAACTTTAATTGAATCGGGTGAAGTAACTAACGTACTTATTTTTGATTTAGACGTGCACCAAGGTGATGGCACTGCGGCCATGTTACAGCATCAGGCATACGCTTATACCTGCTCTATACATTGTGAAAAAAACTTTCCGTTTAGAAAATCTGCTAGCGATTTAGACATTGGCTTAACCGACAATATGAAAGACGACGAATACCTCGCTATAGTTGATGAGACCTTAAGTTACTTACTCAAAGAGTTAAATCCGAGCTTAGTACTTTATGATGCTGGCGTTGATATTTGGCAAGGCGATGGTTTGGGTAAATTAGACATTAGCTGGGATGGTATAATTAAACGCGACCATTTAGTGTTAAAACGTTGTCTTGAGCACAACACTCCAGTGGCGACAGTAATAGGTGGAGGTTATGATAAAGACCATCTTCGTCTTGCTAAACGCCACGCTATTGTTGTTGAACAAGCGGCTCGCTTTTAGTGTGAAATAAAAATGTTAAATTCTCGTTCTTATTTAATACATATAATAAAAATGAAAATACTATGAAACAGTTATTTATCGCCATCACACTCATTTTGTTAAGCTTTACAGCGCATGCGCAACAGGAAATAACAAATACCATCCACCCTAAATTACCTACATTAAATTTACAAATGGCCGACGGTTCTATAATTAATACCCACGATTTACTAGGCCAGCCTTATATTTTACATTTTTGGGCCACTTGGTGCCCATACTGTAAAAAGCTGCAACCGGCACTTCAAAAAATTGATGATATGGGCTTAAAGGTCATTGCAGTTAGTTTTAAAGAAGATGAAGGTGCTGCTCCCGCCAAAGCTCTTAGCGACAGAGGTTATACTTTTAAAACAGCAATAAAGGCTGATGCGATAGCTAAACAATTAGGGATCAGAGGTACGCCTACTACGTTATTTATTAATAAACAGGGCGATGTGATTTGGCTCACTAACACCTCAAATCCAGAAGATTCAAACTTGCATTTAAATGTACGTACGTTACTTCACTCTATAGAACTAAAAACAGAGTAATTTACTGCGTTTTTAGCTGACTTGGCGTTAAACCTGTCCAACGCTTAAAAGCACGCCGAAAATTTGGGATGTCATAAAATGCTAGACGCTCAGCAACTTGTTCATTACATTTAGCACGTAAGGTAAGTAGGTAAATTGCTTTGTGTTTGTTTTGCTCGTCAATTAGCGCTGAAAAGCCTACTCCGTTAATTTTCAGTTTTCGTTTAAATGTAGCTGAACTCATAGCAAAGTGCTTTGCGGTACACTCTAAATTAGCACTTGGGTGAGAGTATAAATACCTACAAACAGCTTCAATAAAAGTCATGCTAACTAAATTTTTATTATGTAATTGAGACTCCGCTTGCATAAATCGTAATTGACTAGCGCACGGGTTCTTAGCCCTTAACATGGCTTTATTTAATACCCAGCGAGTACATGGCCTATCAAAACTTATCTTTAGCCCTAAATTTTGTTCGTACTCTTGAATATGCCGAGGGCGCTTAAAAGCAAAGTCAAACTGACAATGCGGGTAACTTTCGCTTACTCGTTTGAGTAAACTATAAAAAGCGGTGCTGTATATTTCTAATACGTAGTGGTGCAGCTCTTCATTGAGTCCATGAGCAGGTTGTAAATAAATATAATACTGCTCGCTTTTAATGTATGTTTGGCTAAATAATAAAGGCGCTAACTGCATTCTTAAATGCGCTAATTGCTTTAGTACTTGCCCTAAATCAGCACTGTACATAAGCGTTTGTACTTCAACTCGCGTATCATTTATTAGCTGGCTACCAAGTAAAAAACCACTGTCGGTACTTTTCATTAACAGTTTAAATTGTGCTAGTAAACGCACCTGCTGAGATAAACTAAACGCATGTTGAAAGTTAAATAAATCTTGCTCAAATATTCCCGTACCACGCAGTAGTTTATGAAGTTCAATACCTCGACTTTGTGTTAATTCAACAATCGCAATTATAAGTCCTTGTGCACTTACAAACTTATCATCTTGATTAACAAAGGTGTGCACGTTGCGCTACTTTTTGTTGGTGCTTTTTTGTTGTAACTGGCTATGCAATTGGCTTGTTAATGTACCTGTATAATTACGTTCATTACCTTGAATTAGAGCCGTTGTTACATGCTGAAACTTTGCTTTTTTTGAGCCTTCCACTTTAAATGCGCAATACCTCAATGCCCCTTTAATTTGCATCATAAGCTCTTTTGCTTGTTGTTCTGTGGTTTCTGGCATTAACACCATAAAGCAGTCTCCTGCATACCTGCACACAACATCACTTAGCCGGCAGTTCATTAGCAATAACTCGCTCACCTCACGCAGTAACCTATCGCCTTCTTTAAAACCAAATTCGCTATTAAAATGCGAGAAGTCGCGTATATCAATAGCACCGAGCCACAAAGGCTGTGTGCTTAAAAGCTGGTTTTTTATGGCTAAATCTAAGTACTGCGCTTTATAAAGCCCTGTTACAGAACAAACTTTACTGTGTTCACGCAAGTTAGCTTCACGGCGGCGTAATTGGCGATTTAATACATATTGCTCTTGATGCCAATAATATAACCCCAAGCTAGTTAGTAGCATGCCTACAGGGGCTGGTAAAGACTCAATCCAACTTAGCCATTTGTGTGCTGGGTGCATTAACCACTCATCGAGTAAATCTAAAGTAGCTGAGAACATAAACAACCCTACGCCAATCACTAAATAAGTTGTTACTTTACTGGGGGCCTTGAAATTAATAACACCGTGATCCATACCAGAGCCATGAGTACAATACCGCCCTCGCCCATAATATCTAGCCATTGAATATCAGCATATGTTTTAAGTACACCTAAGTAAGCGCTTAAAAAGCAGGCACTGAAAAACATCGCAATAATACAATTAACTAATAATCGGTGGCTGGTAAATGGGTTAAATCGCATTAATTAATCTTCTCTTTGTAGAGTCTATTTTTATGCTAACTCATATCTATATTTGCCAGCAGGGTCATATTAGCTCAACTATATGACAGCAAGATGATCACCATTTTCAAAACCATCTTACACCACATAAAAAACCTCACTTTATAAGGAGTGCTAGTAGCTCATAAAGCCTTTCATAACAGTAAAGCACTGCTCACTGTATATGTTTAAAGTAACCCCTGTCACATTTACGTCATAAAATAACTTTAGTTTGCTCGTCATGCCAAAAATCAATGCAGATTTTAACGTTAACAATAAATTAGATATTTCTATATTAGAATCAGAAGCAACTTGAAAGACGGATTTAGACTAGAGGCGAAGCAGCTTTGCTCGGCTTTTACTAAACCTTCTAGGTTTCAAGCCTCGCACCGCGATTAAATTGACCATAGATAGAATGGATTTTAATCAAAAAGGTCAGCAGGCCCAAGGTCTATAAAGCATGATTTTTAATAAAGAAAAGCTATTTATTACAACACTCGCTTCATGATTTTTTAGAAGAGACTGAGAAAATATAACGCTGTGTTCAGTAAAGGAACCATTATGAATTTTAGATTAAATAAAACACTTAGCTTACTTGCTAGCTGTTTAATGATTAGCGCCATAACCGCCTGTAGTAACGGTGCTGTAAGTCAGAATGTAAGCATTGAGAAGCAAATAGTTAGCACTGTAGAGCTTGGTCCAAATCAAAATATGCAAGGCTCACAAGGCGCGTGGCTAAGCAATAATAATTGGTTATTAGCAAGTGAAAGCAAAGGGCTAGTACTTGTAAATAGCCAAACAGATACAAACCAAATAATTGCGCCCGGAAATTTTGAATCTCTTTCAGTTAGGGCTTTATCAAGCAACGCTTTTTTAGTGGCGAGTATTGATAACAACCAAGACAATGTAGCTATTTTTAAACTTAAACATGTAAATAAAACATGGCAGTTATCTGAGCTAACCCGAATCATATCACCACAGGCTCAGCCCGACACAGTTTGTTTATTTGCCAATAATATCACGCAGACAGTTACTGCATTTATAGCCGATGTTCGCGGCTTAATTACCGAAACGGCTATTTTTGATACAGCTAAAAATCAGCCCGTCAATGTCAGTATACGAGAATTCCCTGGCGTAAGTGAAGCTGCGGGTTGTGCTGTAAGTGATATTACAAGCACGTTGTTTATTAGCGAATCCAACGTGGGGATTTGGGCTATAAATGCAAATGCTGAATCGCAAGCTGATAAAAAACCAATTGCGCTTGTTGCACCCTTTGGCGAACTAAAAAATGAACTTGGCGCTCTCTTTGCCTCAAGTGATGGCATGATATGGTTTACAAGCACTGAAAATAGCCTTTTATATGCTTATAACCCAATTAGTAATAAATTAAAACACTGGAGGTTAAATACTAATTTAAACCCTGAATCAGCCGCTATCAAGTACACCAGTAATAATACAGCGACTGCGGTTATTTATAATGATACGACTGGGGCTTATATGCAAAGCCAACTATCCGTGAAAAAAATAGCGGTTCAAAAAAATAGGCAAAACATAACGCAAATACATGCAAATGCACAAACTACACCTGTAAACGCATTTGGTGATGCCGCCGACGATCCTGCTATTTGGGTAAACCCTAGTGATGCTGAAAACAGCCTTATTTTAGGCACTGATAAACGTCGTGGTTTGATGGTTTATAACTTACAAGGCGCATTAATACAGTCGCTTAACATCGGCCGCTTAAATAATGTTGACGTACGTCAAAGTAAAATAATTAATAATAAGACATGGATAACTGCTAGCAACCGGACGCACAACAGCATTAGTGTCTTTACTATTGAGAATAAAAAAACGGTAAAATACCTGACTGATATTGCTACAAACCTAGATGAAATTTATGGTATGTGTATGTACTCATCACCCACTGGTGATTATGTATTTGTAAACGATAAATCAGGGCTTTTCCAACAATATAAATTACACAACCAAGCCAATAAAATAACGGGTGAACTAGTACGCGAGTTTAATCTGCCAAGCCAACCTGAAGGCTGTAGCACCGATGATGAAGCAGCACAGCTATATGCTGGCGAAGAAGATGCGGGTATTTGGTATATAGGTGCTGAGCCAAGCACCGGAACAACACCTATCATGCTACAACACATTAATAAGCAATTAGTTGATGATGTAGAAGGGATGGAAATTTATCATGCAGATAACGCACGTTATTTAGTTGTTTCAAGTCAAGGCGATAATAGCTATGTGTTATACGAAATAGGTAATATAACTCAAAACACTGAAGTGCCATCACTCAAATTTAGTGGTAAATTTAGCGTTATTGCTGATTTAAACTCAGGTATTGATGGCACATCAGAAACCGATGGACTAACTGTTACAGCAAAACCTTTACCAGGTTACCCTGAGGGTATTTTAATAGTACAAGATGGTTATAATCGAATGCCGCAGCAACCACAAAACTTTAAAATAATTGATTGGCGAGAAGTTAAAAAAGCCATCAGATAATACGCGCTACCTAATCATTTTATAAAGGCTCACTTGAGCCTTTAAATTGATCTTGTAATTAGATAAATATTACATACATTTTTATACTACAATTTAAACTCATAAATTAATTGAGATTATTATGCGCCTACTACTTACTTTATTACTAATTACTATAAGTGGCTTTGTAACAGCGGAAGAAGAGAAAAAAGTAGAACTCCCCCTGTCGATCTTGCTTATAAAGCTAAACATCCAATGGTGTTAGTTAATAAAGGCTCGTCTATCATCGCGATGAATTTGCCTACCTATAATTCACCTCATGATGTACAAGTTGTTTATAAAATAGGTAACCCCGATGTGGCGTTTTTAGGCTTTGTCAGAAATGCTGAATTAATCACCGTAAAACCACAAGCATTTAATATTCAACATTTAATGCGTGGTGAAGAAATTACGATTATTGCCGATATTTTTGAAGGCGATTACCAACAAGGTGGTAGTTTAATTTACTCACAAAAAGAACTTGTACTAAGTAAACAGTTGTATGCCAGAGAACTAAAGGGGTTAAGTGAATCATCACAATGGCAAGACTACGACATCATTAACCTAGGCGGCACTGAGCGTATTTATATTCATAAAATTCAACAAGCGCCGAGCTATAACCATCTTATTTTTGTCGATTTAGTTAATGCGTGTATGCAAAAATTCCGCACCTCAAAACGAGTTCCACCTGTAAATGAGCTTACCTATAAATTTGTTAATTGCGGGACACTCAAACCACTTTACTACAATGCAAATGATTTTAAAAAATAGTTACTTATAATCAGTTATAAGCTTAAGCCCCTGCTGCATAGCATCGATTGATTGCCCTGCAAAACCTAAACGAACATGGCTAGGTTGTTCGGGCATTAAACTTCTTACTGAATTAGCAAAATAAAATTCAAATTCTGCTTGTAAATACACGCCTTTACTTTGCATTGCTTGTTTTATATTACTCGTATTTTTATTTAAGTTAACCCACATTGCCATGCCGCCATCAGGCTTTTTATACTCTATTGGTAAACCCTGTGATTGCAGTAACGTTAACGTATTGCCCATTGCTTCATAACGTTGTTTATAGTGCTTAGTCATGCGTTTTAAGTGGCGTTCAAACCCGCCCTCTTGCATAAAATGCGCTACAGCTAACTGCATAACAACATCATTTTTATGATTTACTAACTGCTTCCATGCGATTAACTGTGTTAATACTTCAGGGGCTGCGCAAATGTAGCCAATTCTAGCGCCTGAGAACATAATTTTAGAAAATGTAGATAAGTAAATAATAATCCCAGCGGGATCGTTCCCAGCCATAGGTTGTAATGGCTGACAGCGATAGTGAAATTCGTGATCGTAATCATCCTCTATAATCATTACGCCATACTCATAACATAATTGATAAATTTGCATGCGCCGTGTGGGCGAAAGCGTAACGGTGGTTGGATATTGATGCAGCGGCGTTAAGTACAACATTTTTATTGGATATCGTTTAAGTTGCGCTTTTAAATCATCTACACACAACCCATATTCGTCTTGTTTTATATCTATTAATTGCGCACCACAAGCTGCAAACGCTTTACGTGCTGGCGGATAACCTAAGGTTTCGGCAGCGACAAAATCGCTTTTATTTATAAACGCCTTTGAAATTAAAAATAAAGCTTCTTGTGAGCCATTACATACAAGTAAGTCTGATACTTTTAAACTTCTAGTTTTATGTAGATAATTGCTTATCTGAGTTTTTAGCTCACTCACTCCACTTATATCGCCATAATGAAGTTTACTGGTGTCTAAATGATTAAATACATGGCTCATAGAGCGTTTAAATTCTTTATAGGGAAAGCTATTTAAATCAGGAAGTCCACCTGCGAAATTATATACGTAGTCTTTTAAATTCATTGCCGGAATAGGCACGGCTAACTCTGTAGCAAATTTATAAGGTTTTGGTGTTAAAACTGGCGTGTGCTCACAGTTAGCACTGCTTTGAATTGGCAGTGTTTGAGTGACGCTATACCCAGATCGTTCATGGGACTCTAGCCATCCTTCGGCTACTAGTAACTGCAATGCGTTCATTATTGTATGGCGATTTAACTGATACGTTTGCGCCATAACTCGAGCAGAACTAAGTTTTGCACCAGGTGCAATATCTCCCTTTACGATAGAACCGCGCAGAGCATCTGCAACTTGTAAGTACTTAGCTTTGTTTGAGTTATTAAATTCAATATTAAGCGGTTGCATGTTACCCCTTTATAACTGGTATAGCTAAAAAGCCAATTCTGGTTGTTTTTACCAAACCAAATTAGCGTACATTTATTGCTCGCAAATAGCAAAGCTTAGAGGCAATATGTTTACTCAACAGATGCATAAAACAAATAAGGTCATACTAGAGCCATTAAATTATGAGCATTTAAAAGGCTTATATAAAGCTGGGCAACATCCAAAAATATGGGAATGGGTATTAAGCAACTATACAAAAACACCTGAACTGTTAAAGGAATGGTTTACTACTAGTGCACAATTTAATAAAAAAGAACAAATTGTATTAGCCATAATAGACATAGCCAGCAAAGAGGTTGTAGGCACTACACGACTATTTAGATTAGATACACATAACTTAAGTGCTGAAATTGGTCATACATTTATAAGCCATCACTGGCAGCAAACTTATATTAATACTCACACGAAATATTTACTGCTTAGCTATGCTTTTGACGCGTTGAATTTAGTGCGAATAACATTTAATACTCACGAACAAAATCAAAAATCTCGAAATGCAATTACTAGACTAGGCGCCCGATTTGAGGGCGTAGCTTATAAAGACAGACTCCTTAGTGATGGGAGTTACAGAAGCACTGCAAAATTTAGCATTATTGACGAGCATTGGCAGAGTATTAAATTACAGTTAGAGGAGAAGCTTTAATGTACCCACCAATACATTTTCAAGAACATAATATTGAACGTTTGCAGGCTTTAGTAAAGCAATTTCCACTTGCAACTATTTTAATGCCCTGCTCGCAAAGTGACTTAAATAATATATGCCAAGTACCTGTATTATATGAGCCCTCACGTAATGTATTTATTGCTCACGTAGCAAAACATAACCCGCTAACGCAATGTGATAAACAGTCAGTAAAATTACTCTTTAGTGGCGATAACTGTTATCTATCTCCCTCGTATAGTAATAATAAAACACTGCCGAGCTGGCTTTACTCATCAGTACAAGTAACCGCAAAAGTAGATATTATTAAAAGCGACATTGAGAAAGAAAAAATAATGCGGCAATTAACGAGCTATTTTGAGCAAGGCTTTACGCCAATGTGGAGTATTGATGAGGTGCCAAAAAATCACCGTGAAGCTATGTATCAACAACTTAGTTTTATAACGTTTACTCCTATTCACTGGCAAGGAAACTTTAAATTAAATCAAAACAAACCAGTCGATGTAAGAGCAGCTATAAAAAACAGCTTAGCACGTGAAAATAAAGGTAGTATTGCAGCGTTATTTAACTAGCAAAAAACCTTGCTCGCATTCTAATAATTCTTGTTAGGGGCCATTAAAGAGCCCCTTAATTAAAAATCAAACTCAGAAAATTCAAGTAATCTCAGCTGAAATAAGGTTAACTTAAAATTATAATTTACATATCAATTAACCTTTAAACCCGAACTTAATCTAAACAATGAATAGTTAAATAACCCAATTATTAGCAATAGCATTTATTACTCAGGGCCAGACTCTCCATTCAATAGTGGCATTTGATAAGCATCATCCAATTGATAAATATACATACTCACATCAGTAAACACACTATTTCCAGTATCTCTTTGAGGATCAGTTGCAGACTGTGCAGCGTAAACATTGTTGCTCGCTTTCATATAGCCTGACACATTCCAATGTGGTCTTCTGCTATCATCAAAATAATTAGATTCAATAAGTGCTTGCGCCTCATTTGTCGTATTAATCGCGAAATAAGTAATTTCGAGCCAATAATTATTATATAAATGGGCACGTGTTTTACTGCCATCTAATTTAGGATTTCGCCCTGCAGTGTAATTCCAAAAGTTATGATGAAATGTAACTTCTGAATCAGTGACCGCATTAGTATACCAATGCTGGTTACCACATACGAATGGGTTATAGCCGTCAAATTCATTGTGACTTAGCGTAATATTTTTACTGTTTTTGATATCGACATAACCATCAGAAATATTAGAAAAATTAACATGGTCAATAACTATATGGCTTGAACTATTCAAACTGATGCCGTCTCCCCCTCAACCAAATGAGGATTGATATTGTCAATATTGAGGTTTTTAACAATAATGTTTTTGCTATTGCTTAGATCTAATGTCGCGCCAATAATTTTAGCATTGTCACCTAAACCGATTAGGGTTTTATTTGATTTAACACTAATGGAAATATCATTACGTACCTTGTTTACGGTCGTATTTGTTGTACCACCTAATGATGTACAACTTTGCCCCGAATTAGGTATACGATAAAATATTTCTCCTGGATCCTGATACTCAGGACACTCAATAGCGCATGCTGCTACGGTTGAACCGCCGGTACGACAATCAATGTGTGTATTATTTGGAATTTGGATGATCGTTGTGTTTGACGATACCAATGCTGATTTTAATGCACTACAGCTTGTTACCGTTATTGAAGACCCTCCTGCGCCTCCTGTCGTTGTTGCTAAACCATCACTGCCTGGAAGTGATGCAAAGCCCGTTACATCAATATTTGAATCGTTCGCGCTATCGCAGCTTCCGTTGACTGGGTTTAAGTACCAACGTTGTGAACTAACATTTAAATCATCATTTTGATAAATATTTGCCCCATTATCACTCCCCGCAACCGTAACTGCCTTATCACTAAAAGCGGAACGAATACTAAATGCCCCCGAAGAATCTTGTAACAATCGCCATTGTTGATTTGATTGCCCAGACGCTGCCCACTGAATAATATTGCCACCATTAGCTTGAGATCGCTCTGATACATCCAAAAACAAATCACTATGTGAAGCTTTAATTGTCCAAAAACCATTCCCTAAATCATTAAAGATAAATTGCTGATTTGTTCCGCTATTTTTTGCATAAGAGATGATATTAGCACCAGACTCTCTTGATTTTTTATCAACATCAATCGCTTTATCTGAACTAAAGTTAACAATTTGATACCGTTGATTATTTTTTGGTAGAGCTTTACAGTTTTCTGCTTTTACCTGTGTTGATATTAAATTTAACAACATCATCGAAAGTGCAATTTTACTTACATTTTTTATATTCAAGAATTTCATAATTTTCCTCATACTTTTTGATATAAACGAAAACTTAGGCAAAGCAAGAAAATAAAAAACAATGCCACCGGTAGCATGATTGCACAACAAAACCAAACGTCAACATTTTATTAACATTCACTGTCATTATATCTTTTTAAAGTTAGGTTTAAATAGTCAATCTGTACCCAACTATTTTAAACGCTCTTCTTAAATGCGAGTTCTTCCGAGCGTGTGTTTTATTTATTCAAACTACGAGGGTCGTATTATTTAAAATGGTCTTGAAATCGACTTAAGGTGATACTTGCTCTTAAATTGAAATGATTGAAATGATTGAAATGATTGAAATGATTGAAATGATTGAAATGATTGAAATAAAGTTCTAGCAAGTTTATTACTAATTACGCCTATAAAAACATGCTATAAATATAAAAAAAGGCCCTTTCGAGCCTTTGGATTAACTTTGGAATAGTTAAAAATTTTTAAATTAGGTAAGCGTTAATAGCTGTGGAGCAACGCTATGATAGTCAACAGCCATAGCAATACTTAACGCTGTAATATTAATAATTGAAAATGCGAACACTTTACGTGCCCAACTGCTCATATCAATATTACGACGATAACCACGTAGTGCCATTAGCAACCACCAAAAGCTGGTAATACAAGCAACAGCCATAAAAGCAGCACCTGTGTAGCCAGTAATTGGCAGTAACATCACCACTAAGGCGTATACAGCAATATAAAGCACAATGTGGCGTTTTGCTTTGTCGATACCTTGCGCTACTGGTAATACAGGAATACCTGCCGCTTGGTAATCTTTAAAGCGAAAAATAGCGATGGCGTAAGAGTGCGGCATTTGCCACAAGCTAAACATGACTAGCAGTATTAATGCGCCCATATCGAACTGCCCTGTTACGGCGCAGTAACCAACTACTGGCGGTACAGCGCCAGAAAGACTACCTACAAAAGTGCCATAAACAGAGTTGCGTTTCATGTAGAGGCTATAAACCCCTACATAAATTACGTAGCCAAAGGCTGCAAAAAATACCGCGGCTTGAGTGGTGTAGGCGATAAGTAAACCAAAGCCCACAACACCCAATAAAATACCGTGACTAAGTGCAGCAAAGGCCGACATTTCGCCTGTTACTGTTACTCGCGTACGAGTACGCGCCATGGCCACATCTATGTCTCTATCTATAACATTGTTGATAGCACAACCTGATGCAACCACTAGCGACAAACCAATTAATGTGGCAATCATTAAGCATGGGTCTATATCACCGCGCGAGGCAAGTAAAAACCCACCCGCTACGCTGATCAAATTGCCCATAATAATACCCGGCTTTGTCACTGATAAATAACGACGAAACATCTTCAACTCCTAGTACATCATCATTGCGTTAGATTCATAAATGATCCAAACAGATAACCCAACAACCATTACGATGATCAGAGCACTGAATAGGAATGAGAAAGTACTTGCACGGCCATCTTCGGTGGTAAAATTAAGGTGTAAAAAGTATTTTAAATGCACCCAAATTTGTACGATTGCTAAAGTAACAATGCTCCAAAGCGTTGTTGCTTTTGAGAAGTCACCTTCCATAACCATATAAAACGGTATAGCAGTTAAAATTACCGATAGTACAAAGCCAATTAAGTAAGTTTTAACACTGCCATGAGATTCATCATGATGATCACTTTGCGTTTGCTTTAACGCATGCGTTTCGCTGTGGCTCATTACATTGCTCCCATCAAATAAACAACGGTAAATACACAAATCCAAACAATGTCTAAGAAGTGCCAAAATAGGCTTAAGCAGCTTAAACGCGTTACGGTTGCTTTACCTAAACCACGTTTAGCAACTTCTATCATCATTATGGTCATCCAAATCAGCCCAGCAGTTACATGTAATCCATGTAAGCCGACCAATGAGAAAAACGATGTTAAAAAGGCACTTTGTTGTGGGCCATTACCATGCACAATTAGGTGATGAAATTCGTATACTTCCATACCAATAAACACTGCACCTAAACAAAACGTAACAAATAACCAAGTCAGTGTTAGTGCCTTTTTTGCCCTTGAGCGGCAATCATGGCAAAACCAAAGGTAATACTACTAATCAGTAGTGCTGCAGTTTCTACTGCTACAAAGTCGAGTTCAAAAATATCTTTACCCGATACACCACCGGCTGTGTTCATAAATAACACAGCGTAAGTGGCAAAAAATGAGGCAAACAGTAGGCAATCGGTCATTAGGTATAACCAAAAGCCAAATATCGTATCGCCAGATGTGTCGTGATGATCATGCGCGTGGGCATGATCATCGTGTGATACAGAGTCTAAATTTGCAGAAAGTGTACTCACGCTTTTAACTCCTTAATGCCACTTGAATTATATGCAGCTTCAATGCGTGCAATTTCATCAGGTTGTATATAGTAATCAACATCGCTGGTGTAACAACGTTTGATAAATATGGCAATCCCGCCCACTAGACCAACAACAGCTAACCACCAAATATGCCAAATCATTGCAAAACAAAATACTGTTAAGCTTGCTGCCATGAACACGCCAGCTGATGTGTTTTTAGGCATATGAATAGGGCTGTAGTTTGCTTTATCTTGATATGCTTGGCCTTTTTCTTTCATGTCGGTCCATGCATCAATATCATCAATATGTGGAATTGTTGCAAAGTTATAAATTTGCGGAGGTGAACTTGTAGCCCACTCAAGTGTGTGGCCGTTCCACGGATCGCCTGTTGTATCGTCAAGCGCTTCACGGTCTCTAAAGCTCACATATAGTTGAATAACTTGGCTAATAATACCAAACATAATAATTACAGCACCGCCTGCGGCAATGTATAACCACATGTTCCAATCTGGGTTGTTAGTGTGGTTTAAACGACGTGTCATACCTAAGAAACCAAGTACGTACAACGGCATAAATGCAACGAAGAAACCGATAATCCAACACCAAAATGATGCTTTACCCCATTTTTCGTTAAGTTTAAAACCCATTGCTTTAGGGAACCAAAATACAAAACCAGCAAGGTAGCCAAATACAGCACCACCAATAATGGTGTTATGAAAATGTGCAATTAAGAATAAGCTGTTATGCAGTACGTAATCAGCACCAGGAATGGCAAGTAATACACCGGTCATACCGCCTACGGTAAAGGTAACCATAAAGCCAAGTGTCCAAAGTACCGGTACGCTAATACGTAAACGACCTCGGTAAATAGTAAATAACCAGTTAAACAACTTAACCCCAGTTGGTACGGCAATAACCATGGTCATTACCCCAAAGAACGCGTTAACGTTAGCACTCGACCCCATGGTAAAGAAGTGATGTAACCAAACAATAAAGCCTAAAATTGAGATTGCACCGCTGGCGTAAACCATCGACTTGTAACCAAATAGACGCTTACCTGCAAAGGTCGAAATAATTTCAGAAAAAATACCAAACGCTGGTAATACTAATATGTATACCTCAGGATGACCCCATGCCCAAAACAGGTTGATGTACATCATGGCGTTACCGCCCAATTCATTGGTAAAGAAGTGAAAGTCGAGATAACGGTCAAGCGTTAGCATTGCAAGTACAGCAGTTAAAATTGGGAATGATGCTGCAATTAAGATGTTTGCCCATGTACATGTCCATGTGAAAATTGGCATTTTCATTAGGGTCATACCTGGTGCACGCATTTTAAACACGGTTGCTAAAAAGTTTACGGCTGTTAAAAGTGTACCGAGCCCGGATATTTGCAAGGCCCAAATATAATAGTCGACCCCCACCCCAGGGCTAAAGGTCAGCTCCGAAAGCGGCGGATAAGCCACCCAACCTGTTTTTGCAAACTCACCAAACACAAGTGATAAGTTAATTAAAATTGCACCACTGGCTGTAAACCAAAAACTTAAATTATTTAAAAATGGAAAAGCAACATCACGAGCACCAATTTGCAGTGGTAGAACAATGTTCATTAAACCAATCATAAATGGCATTGCCATAAATATGATCATAATTACGCCGTGGGCAGTAAATATTTGGTCGTAGTGTTCAGGTGGTAAATAACCTGGCGCACCACTGGTAGCAAGTGCCAACTGCGCACGCATCATTATTGCATCAGAAAAACCACGAAACAGCATTATTAGTGCTAAAAGAATATACATTACGCCTAAGCGTTTGTGATCAACAGACGTGATCCAGTCGCGCCAAAGCACGCCCCATTTTTTATACTTTGTAATAAGCCCAGCAATAATAAGCCCAGCTATCGCAATAACCGACATCGTGAACACAAGAATTGGCTCATGAAACGGAATTGCGTCGAGTGAAAGATTACCTAATAACGACATTATTATTCCTCGCCTTGGCTGTGAGATGAAGGCATTGAGTGCTCATTCATTTCATGATGCTTTTTACTCATTTGCCCATGTTCGCCCATTGCATGGTGTTTTTTGTTCATATCGCCATGCGCCTGCATGTATTTCATCACGATGGTATGAAATAAGCCGTCATCAACTTTTCCGTAATATGCTACTGGGTTATTTTCGCTTGCTTTTGCAAGCTCAACATAATTTGCATGAGTCAGGTTATTAGCGCTTGAATTCGCTTTCACATCACTCACCCACTTATCAAAGTCTGCTTGTGTAGGTGTAGCAATGGCATTAAATTTCATGCCAGTGAAACCTGCGCCGCTGTAATTTGCTGAAAAGCCTTTAAACGTACCTGGCTCATTTGCAATTAAGTGAAGCTTGGTTTCCATCCCAGCCATTGAGTATATTTGACTACCCAATTGCGGAATAAAAAATGAATTCATTGTGCTCTCTGAGGTGATTTTATATTCAACAGGTACATTTGCTGGGAACACTAATTCATTAACCGTAGCAATACCTTGCTCAGGATATATAAATAGCCATTTCCAATTTAATGAAACCACTTCAACAGTAAGATGTTCACCTTTACCTTCAATTGGTTTGTAAGGGTCTAGCTCTTGGGTAGACTGCCAGGTAATAACACCTAAAATGATTACAATAACAATAGGAACAGCCCAAACTGCGGCTTCAATTTTATTTGAATGAGCCCATTTTGGAGCGTAAATTTCATGAGTTTGCGTGTCTCTATATTTCCATGCGAAATACAAAGTCATCACAATAACGGGAACGACTACAAGCAACATAAGCACGGTTGCAATGATGATTAAATTTTTCTCATCTATGCCTATCTGCCCTTTTGGATCGAGTATCCCGCCTTTACAGCCTGACAACGCCAGCACTGTACTAGCTAAAGCAATATTACAAAGGTTACGAATTAACAAGGGAGTATCCTACAAACCTAGAGTTTCAATTTGCTGCTTAAAATAAAAACCAAAGCAACGATTTTTCAATAAAAACCCAAGTTAACTAGAATTAAATTATAAAAATAAGGGGGCTATTCAAAACCTAGAGCTCATGCCATTAATGACCTAGCAACAAACCCAGCTTTCTAAACGCATTTATATAACGTAATAAAAATTAACTTGGGTGAGTGGTGGTTGGCTGAAATGTGTTTAAAAAACACGGAGCTACTTTGTTTTAGCTAACCTTAATTATTTACAGCAAGAACAAATAATTAAAACCAGCAACAAGATGCAGCGTTACAGGCAACCTGTAAAGCTAGGTGGAGCACGACAACCATGTGAAGAGATCACAGGCTGAAGAACTTTAGCCTCGATAAAAGCAAAGGCTGCTTTACGGAGGATTATGCCAGCACGACGTGCTGGACAAATATGGAACAATAACCAACAAAGGCCAATAAGTAACTGACTTGATATGATCGGATGAGCTAAAAATTGCGCAAGATTAAGTAACAGTGGCTCTACAATAAACCCATCACTTAATAGCGCTTCAAGCTTGAAGACATCCTCTAATGCACCGCTTAGCAACATTACAGTGTTAAACACTAATAAAGTTATAGCTACACACACGCCCTTGCCTGCTTTATTCAAGCGTTCACACGTCTGCGGCTCGCCAGAGGCAAGTTCCGTATTTGTATGATGCAACGAAAGTGTGTTCAAAGACATTAACCTACTAAAATGACTATAACAAAATTAGAGTAATACAGTTTGCAATGGAGAAATTTAAAAAACATTGCTGTTGTAAACCCTAAAACCAGGTGCTAAATACAATCAAATCCAGCTAGCACATATTTACCTAGCGAAAATTGATCCGTATCAACCGAACTTTCAAAACTTACTGAAAGTTCGAACGTGAGTATAACAAAGAGAATTTTCTGTTCAACTAAAAATCAATTAATTTGAGTTAAGCTTTCGAAGCTATTTTGTTAATAAAAAATAACAATATAAAAAACATTGAGTTAGATTAAATGAAAAACGATTTAAAGAGAAATATTTAATAGAATTATAGGTTTTAGGAGGGAGTAATAATTGTGTCGCACAAATAAAAACAACTCAAGCTAAGTCACCACCGAACTTGAGTTGCCTTTCACACTGACAACATCTTCACACACAATATAAAGATTCTTGGTTTACATTACGTGGCAATTGAAAGGAAATAAAAACAACCCAAATTCAGTCACCACCGAACTTGAGTTGCCTTTCACACTGACAACATCTTCACACACAATATAAAGATTCTTGGTTTACACTACGTGGCAATTGTAGGGAATAAAAACAACCCAAATTCAGTCACCACCGAACTTGAGTTGCCTTTCACACTGACAACATCTTCACACACAATATAAAGATTTTTGGTTTACATTACGTGGCAATTGTAGGGAATAAAAACAACTCAAATTCAGTCACCACCAAACTTGAGTTGCCTTTCACACTGACAACATCTTCACACACAATATAAAGATTTTTGGTTTACATTACGTGGCAATTGTAGGGAATAAAAACAACTCAAATTCAGTCACCACCAAACTTGAGTTGCCTTTCACACTGACAACATCTTCACACACAATATAAAGATTCTTGGTTTACACTACGTGGCAATTGTAGGGAATAAAAACAACTCAAACTCGTTCTTTATGGAAGTGAATCCACCGAACTTGAGTTGCCTTTCACACTGACAACATCTTCACACACAATATAAAGATTTTTGGTTTACATTACGTGGCAATTGTAGGGAATAAAAACAACTCAAGCTAAGTCACCACCGAACTTGAGTTGCCTTTCACACTGACAACATCTTCACACACAATATAAAGATTCTTTTAAGCGAGGCTAAGTTGCCTCAAGCTTATGACTAGAGCCTTGCTCTGTGTCTATGATTAAACTTTAGAGTGTTAGCTCCAATTTGACAAACGAGAAAAATAAACCTAATAGGTGAAAAAAACTAAACTATATACCTTTGTCTAATACATTTAGATTGGATTGCTTTGGAAGCTATGATGTTGAGGCGTTTTACAGACACAAAAAAAGCGCTATAAAGCGCTTTTTAATATTTAAGACAGACTTAAATAATTTGGTTTTCTTTCCAGGCTTGCTCTTTTGCTAAACGGTTTTTGCGTTTATCACATGGATCATCGCAATCACAGGCTTTATCAATACCAACCGAACCTAAACCACCACAGCTGCTTGCCATAGATTTTTTTGCACGATCATACCAACGGCCATAGCCGAAACTATCAAAATTAGTAAGCCAAAAGTAAGAAGAAAAAGTGACATTGCTTAGCCCCTATTGATCAGCAATAAATTAAGCTCAAAACATTGTTGAGCGACTGCTATTATATACTCAAATAACGTGGAAATAAACAAACCCGCACCATACTATAAATAAGGTTTAAATGCAGGGCTTGAGTAGGTTATTAAACCGTCTTTCGATTTACCTATTAAGTACACGGGTAAATCATGCTGCTCAGCATAAGCTTGCGCTTTATCCATGCCCATAACAGTTAATGCTGTCGCAAGACCATCGGCAGTCATAGCACTTGAATGAAGCACGGTTACCGACACTAAGTCGTGCTTAATCGGCATGCCGGTCACGGGATCAATTAAGTGAGTATAAATTTCACCATCCATTTCATAAAAAATACGATAATCACCCGATGTAGCAATACCATTTGTACCTGGCGACAAAACACGGTGTACCTTACGCTCCCCGGGCTGTGCATCTGGTTGCTCTATTGCAATCTTCCAATCTTTATTATTTGGCTTTTCGCCTGCAATTCGTAGCTCACCACCAATTTCAACCATGTAATTGGTAATATTGTGGTTTTCTAATAACTGCGCCACCTTATCAATACCATAGCCTTTAGCTGTTGCCGAAAACGATAACTCTAAACCATCCACTGTTTTAGCTAAACCTTGAGCTGTTAGCGTAAGTTTATCAAGGCCTATATTTTTAATCATACTTACAAGCTCTTCATCGCTTGGCCGTTTAGTTGGTTTTTTATCTGGGCCAAAACCCCATAAATCAATTAAAGGTCCCATAGTTACATCGAGTGTTTTAGTCGATTCACCTAAGCGAATAGACTCGCTTATAACAGCCCTAAAATTTTCGCTAATTGGCATAACCTGATTTGCTGGTAATCTGTTGAATGTATTTATTTCAGAGTCTTCTATGTAAGTAGACATAGATTGGTTCACGTCTTTTAAAACAGCGTCTATTTGCAGCTGTAGTTGTGAAGCCGATAGCTGGGCTTGCTCATCATAATATTTAATATGATAAGTGGTACCCATAGTCTTACCTTCTAAAAAGGTCTCTTTTGACTCTGGCTTTTCACCACAACCAGACAATAATAAAGTCAGTGTAATTAGCAAAAAGGCCATTATGCCTTGTGAAGTACTTACTCGATTCATAACTGTTCTACTTAATAGATTGATAAAATTAAAGAATAAAAAAGCCTCGTAACACAAGTGCTACGAGGCTGGTATTTTAACCAAAACTAAACTGTTTTGGTATTAGTGTTAGCCACCGAAGTCATCTAGTAAGATATTTTCGTCTTCAACACCTAAATCTTTAAGCATAGTAATAACTGCCGCGTTCATCATTGGAGGACCACACATGTAGTACTCACAATCTTCAGGCGCTTCGTGATCTTTAAGATAATTCTCAAATAACACGTTATGGATAAAGCCAGTGTAGCCTTCCCAGTTATCTTCAGGTTGTGGATCTGAAAGTGCTGTATGCCATACGAAGTTAGGGTTTTCAGCGGCTAAGCCGTCAAAATCTTCTACGTAGAACATTTCACGCTCAGAACGTGCACCATACCAAAAGCTCATCTTACGTTTAGAGTTCAAACGTTTAAGTTGGTCAAAGATATGAGAACGCATTGGCGCCATACCAGCACCACCACCAACAAATACCATCTCTGCATCGGTGTCTTTAGCAAAGAACTCACCAAATGGACCTGAAATAGTTACCTTGTCGCCTTCTTTAAGTGACCAAATGTACGAAGACATTTTACCACATGGCAAGCTAAGGTTTCTTGGCGGCGGAGCAGCAATACGCACGTTAAGCATAATGATGCCTTCTTCTTCTGGGTAGTTAGCCATTGAGTAAGCACGAATAGTTTCTTCGTCTACTTTTGACTCCAGATCGAAGAAACCAAAGTGGTTCCAGTCGCCACGATATTCTTCAGGAACATCGAAATCTGCATATTTAACATGGTGAGGTGGCGCTTCGATTTGGATGTAACCACCCGCACGGAACGGCACTGACTCGCCATCTGGAATTTGCAGCTTAAGTTCTTTAATGAAGGTTGCTTTGTTATCGTTAGAGATAACTTCACAATCCCACTTCTTAACACCGAAAATTGACTCTTCAAGCTCAATTTCCATGTCGTTTTTAACATTTACCTGACACGCTAAACGGCAGCCTTCACGGGCTTCGCCTTTAGATATGTGATCAAGCTCAGTTGGCAGAATATCGCCACCACCTTCTTTAATGTGTACACGACACTGGCCACAAGAACCACCGCCACCACATGCTGATGATACAAATATACCTGACTCAGATAGCGCGCCTAAAAGCTTACTACCTGCTGATGTTTTAATGGCTTTATCTGGGTCGCCATTAATGCTAATGATAATATCACCACTTGCAACTAACTGAGATTTAGCACCAATGATGACTAAAACCAGTAGTACAACGATAGCGATAAAAACACCAACGCCTAAGAAAATCTGATAATCCATGATTTATCCTCGCTACCTTTACAGTGAAATACCAGAGAATGACATAAAGCCAAGTCCCATTAAACCAACAGTGATGAAGGTAATACCTAAACCACGTAAGCCGTCTGGCACGTCTGAATACTTCATTTTCTCACGGATACCTGCAAGTAATGTAATTGCAAGTGCCCAACCAACACCAGCGCCAATACCATAAACAACAGACTCACCGAAGTTATAGTTACGCTCAACCATGAAAGATACCGCACCAAAGATTGCACAGTTAACTGTGATCAATGGTAAAAAGATACCTAATGCGTTGTAAAGTACTGGGAAGAACTTATCTAATACCATTTCAAGAATTTGCACTAGCGCTGCTATAACGCCAATGAAAGTTAAGAAACGTAAAAAGCTAAGGTCTGCATCAGGATAACCAAGCCACGTAAGTGAACCTGGTGCTAATACAGCATGGTAAACTAAGTTATTAACAGGTACTGAAATACCTAAAACAACGATAACCGCTACACCTAGGCCAATTGAAGTAGTCACTTTTTTTGATACTGCTAAAAAAGTACACATGCCTAAGAAAAATGATAACGCTAAGTTTTCAATAAAAACGGCTTTTACAAATAAACTAATATAATGTTCCACTGTGTGCCCCTTACGCTTTAGCTTCTACTTGGTCTTTCTTATAAGTACGAAGTACCCATATGAATAAACCAATGATGAAGAATGCACTCGGTGGTAATATCAATAGACCCATAGGTTGATACCAACCGCCATCTTGTACTAATGGGATAATATCAACACCGAATAGTGTTCCTTTACCGAATAGCTCACGAATGAAACCAACAGTAAGTAAAACAACAGAATAGCCTAAACCATTACCAATACCGTCAAGGAATGACATTAGTGGTGGCGACTTCATCGCATATGCTTCAGCACGACCCATTACAATACAGTTAGTAATAATTAGACCAACGAAGACTGAAAGCTCTTTAGCCGTAGCATAAGAAAACGCTTGCAGTACTTGGTCAACAACAATAACTAATGAAGCAATAATCGTCATTTGTACAATGATACGTACTGACGATGGGATCTGGTTACGAATAGTCGAGATAAAGAAGCTCGAAAACGCAGTTACCAAGGTCAATGCTATTGACATGATTAACGCATTTTTTAAGCTAGACGTTACCGCTAACGCAGAACAAATACCCAGTACTTGTAGTGCGATTGGGTTGTTAGCTAAAACCGGACCAAATAGGACCGCCTTCATTTCTTTAGTATCAGCCATTATTTCAATGCTCCTTTACGTACTTTCGCAAGGAAAGGGCCAAAGCCGTTTTCGCCAGTCCAAAAGTCAACTGCATGTTCAACACCGTTAGACGTTAATGTAGCACCTGAAAGACCATCGATCTTATGCTCATTATCACCCGCAGTACCTTTAACAATTTGAATTGGTAGCTCTTTACCTTGCCACGTAGCAGTCCACTGTGGATTTTGAATTTCACCACCTAAGCCAGGCGTTTCATTATGCTTGTAGAAAATAATGTTTTTAACTGTTTCACCATCGCTTTCAAGCGAGATAAAACCGTACATTAATCCCCATAAGCCGTAGCCCTGAATAGGAAGAATGATTGCATCAATAGAGCCATCTTCTTTTTTCGAGATATACACCGGTGACTCTTTAGTCACACGTTGAATACCTGCAATGTCTTTAACGCCTTTCTCTTGAAGAGAAACACTTAGCGCTGCATCGTATTTGCTTTTTTCAAAATCAAAGATTGTTGGGTCTGTGTCTACAAACTCACCTGTGGTCATATTTACAACACGCGCTTCAATTTTAGCATTAAATGTATCAGATACATTCTCAACTTTATCGATGCCTGCCGCTGCTAAGATATTGCTTTGAATATCTTTATTTTTATTAGCTTGCTGTAAAGGACGAAGCTGTACAGAAGCAAACGATACAATGATTGCACACACTAAACATAGTGCTACAACAACTGCTAACGTTTTACCGATTGATTCGTTATTACTAGACATTACGTGCCAACCTCCGCTTGATATTAGCTTGCACTACAAAGTGATCGAACAGTGGAGCAAATAAGTTAGCAAATAAAATTGCTAGCATCATGCCTTCTGGGAAAGCAGGATTCACAACACGGATAAGAACCACCATAAGACCAATTAGTAAACCGTATGCAAATTTACCTTTATTAGTAAATGCAGCCGATACAGGGTCTGTAGCCATAAAGAACATACCAAACGCAAAACCACCAAGCACTAAATGCCAATACCAAGGCATTGCAAATACAGGGTTAGTTTCTGAACCAACAGCATTTAATAAGAATGCCGTTGCTACCATACCAAGGAATACACCTAGTACGATACGCCAAGAAGCGATGCGAACGTAAATTAAGAATAAACCACCTACAAGTAATGCAAGTGTCGATGTTTCACCAACAGAACCTTGAATGAAACCGTAAAATGCATTCCACCATAATTCCATGTTTGAAAAATCAAGTGTGCCAACAAAAGCTTGACCTAGCATAGTCGCACCAGAGAAAGAATCTACTGCAGTCCATACTGTGTCACCCGAAATTTGTGCCGGGTATGCGAAGAATAAGAACGCACGGCCAGCCAAAGCAGGGTTTAAGAAGTTACGACCAGTACCACCAAAAATTTCTTTAGCGATTACTACACCGAACGTGATACCCAGTGCAACTTGCCATAAAGGAATTGTTGCAGGTAAAATAAGTGCAAATAATACAGAAGTAACGAAGAAACCTTCATTAATTTCATGCTTACGCACAGAAGCAAAAATCACTTCCCAAAAACCACCTACAGCAAACGTGACTGCGTAAATTGGTAGGAAGAAACATGCTCCGTAGAACATTTTAGCGCCCCAGCCTGCATTAGCGGTTAATTCACCACCAAAGAACTGAAACAGACCAACCTGCCACGAATTTGCTAGTTCAAAACCTTGTGCTAAAGCACCTGCGGCCTGGTGACCGATGTTGAACATACCAAAAAACATAGCTGGGAACGTCGCCATCCACACTAAAATCATCATACGTTTTAGGTCGATATTATCGCGTACGTGTGTCTTGCCTTTATTTACATAGCCTGGTGTATAAAAAATAGTTGCAGCTGCTTCATACAGTGCATAAAATTTTTCATATTTTCCACCGGCTTCAAAATTCGGCTCGATATCTTCTAGATATTTTTTTAAACCCATCTCTCTAGCCTTCCTTCTCGATCGTTGATAAGCAATCGCGCAGGATAGAACCATACTCGTATTTGCCAGGACAAACGAAGGTACATAACGCTAAATCTTCTTCATCAAGTTCAAGCGCGCCCAGTGAAATTGCACTATCTAAATCGCGTGCAATTAAGTCACGTAATAATAGTGTAGGCAAAATATCTAACGGCATCACGCGCTCGTAGCTACCAATTGGAACCATGGCACGTTTTGAACCACCTGTAGACGTTGTCATTTTAAATAAACGACTTGGTGTAAGGTGAGAAAGGAATGTACGCGTTACAGAGAATTTATCACTACCTGGTGCAATCCAGCCAAATAGTTCTTTTTCGCGACCTTCAAGTAATACAGATACTTGAACGTGGTAACGACCTAAGAACGCATTAACACCGTTTGAAGTAGCGCCAGATAAAACAGAACCAGAAATAACACGGTTATCACCGTCTTCTAATTCTCCAGCAACTAAATCATCCAATGAAGCACCTAATTGTGTTTTCACTAAACGTGGGTTTTTAACACGAGGACCTGCAAGCGAAACAACACGGTTTGTGTAAATTTCACCCGTAAGGAATAAGTGACCATACGCAATAACGTCTTGGTAACCAATATGCCAAACTTGTTTACTAGCAGATACAGGGTCAAGATTATGGATATGAGTGCCTACAAGGCCAGCAGGGTGCACACCACCAAACTCATGTACTTCTACTTGAGCTATAGATGAGCTAGGAACTTGACTGCCAACTTGCTTACAAACAAATACTTTTCCATCAGTCAAACGCGATACAACGGCTAAACCCGCTTCGAATGCTTGCGCATTATCAGCAATAACTACCGCAGGATCTGCAGCAAGAGGATTAGTGTCGATAGCGGTCACAAAGATAGAGCTAGGATTTGCATCCACAGCCGCAACTTTGCTGAATGGGCGAGCACGAAGTGCCGTCCACTGACCAGACTGGATAAGTACTTCTTTAGCTTTTTCACGATCTAAGCTCGTAAGCTCAGTGTCAGAGAAAGAGTCAAAGGTGATTTGCTCACTGCCGTCTACTTCAATAACAACAGATTGCAGCACACGTTTAGCACCACGATTTATTTCTTTTACAACACCAGAAGCTGGTGCGGTAAATAGGACGCCGGGGTTCTTTTTATCTTCAAAAAGTACCTGGCCTTTTTTAACTTGGTCATCCATACGGATATGCATGGTTGGACGCATACCAATAAACTCTTCACCTAGCACAGCTACACGTTTGACGGGAGAACCGTCGTGAATAACTTGCTGAGGTGCGCCCTCTATGGGTAAATCCAGACCTTTTTTTATGTTGATCATACGCACTTGCACTACATTAACGGAAAGAAACTGAAAAATCGTACCAACCACGTCGCCATTTGAGCTATCCCAAGTTATATCTATGTATACAAAGAACAACTTGCTATGAATACTAAACAAGCAACGCGGTAAAAACTCTTCACATATTGCCTTAATTTTAACATCATTGTGGGCGACTATGCGAGTCTAATTGTGAAAATTATACGACAGAAACACTTATTTAGTTTTGTTATGTGTATTTAATAAAATTTAAGTTAGACCAAAGTGGTAGCTTAAGCAAAGAATGACATTTTTTAATCACAATTGTTCAAAAAAGCCCGCAAAACAAAAAAGTCGCACTCAGCGACTTTTTAATTACATATTTGCAAATATGGTTAATCAATCATATTTGCAATTGGTTTGACCGAATCCACATCTTGATCGTAATCAACTCCGTCAATACCAAAGCCAAATAAACGTAAAAATTCGTTATGGTAACCCACATAATCGGTTAACTCATCAATTGAGCTTGTATCTACGCTATCCCAAACAGCTTGAACACGTGCTTGCACATCGTCTTCTAATTCTTTGTAGTTTTGAAATAAGTGGCCACCTTCATCAAAGCGTGGGTTATCACCATATAAGTTCTCACTAAATAAAGCCTGAATTTGCTCAATTGTACCTTCATAAGTACCATCTGCTTTCATTACTTTAAATAATGCTGAAATGTATAAAGGCATAATAGGAATAGCCGAGCTTGCTTGTGTTACCACAGCATTAAGAGACGATACATAGGCTTCGCCATTTAAATCTTTTGTAGATTCTTTAATTGCAGCAGTTGCTCGGTCTAAATCTTCTTTAGCCTTACCAATAGTAGCGTGTCCGTATATTGGCCATGTTAGCTCTTTACCAATATAAGTGTAGGCCGTAGTTTTAAAGTTATCAGCTAATACGTCGGCTTCTTTTAATGCGTCAATCCACATTTCCCAATCTTCACCGCCCATTACTTTAATGGTGTTGTCGATATCGTCCTGGTTTGCCGCTTCAACAGTAATTTCATCAATTTCACGCTTTGACGTATTAAGGTTTTTAGTTGTAACTGCGTTACCAATTGGCTTAAGTGTAGAGGAGAACACTTCACCCGTATTTGGATCAGTACGACGAGGAGACGCCAAGCTATAAATAATACAATCTACTTTACCCAAATCTGCTTTAATAGTGTCGATTGCTTTTTGTTTGATTTCGTTAGAAAACGCATCACCATTAATATTTTTAGACCAAAGACCCGCTTCGTCAGCTGCTTCTTGGAATGCTGCAGTATTGTACCAACCAGCAGAACCTGTTTTACGTTCAGTGCCTTCTTTTTCAAAGAAAATACCGAGTGTTTTAGCGCCGCCACCAAATGCAGCTGTAATACGCGATGCCAAGCCGTAGCCTGTAGATGCGCCAATAACTAATACATTTTTTGGTGCGTTTTTTAACACGCCTTGTTGTTTTACATAGTTAATTTGTTCTTGAACATGCTCGCTACATCCCGTTGGGTGTGCGTTGGTACAGATAAATCCACGAATTTTAGGCTTAATGACCATTGATGATCCTATATCTTTTACAATAAAAATTAGCGCTAGTTTAAAGGCTAATACTAAAAACACTGATCTGATCAGTTAATCACTAATCAGATACTTCAAAAAATACTTAGCTAATTTTAGAGCCGCCCATACAATTAGGCGAATCAGGTGCTTCTCCGCCCTGCTCGGTATACTCATCCGGTGTATAAGTATGGATAGCGAGTGCATGAATATAATTTGCTAACTCATCTTTTAAAATTTCATTAATTTGACGATGGCGTTGTAATAGGCGTTTGCCAGCAAATTCTTCGCTTACCACAATAACTTTAAAATGTGACTCGGTGCCTTTGCTGTGCATGTGACTTTCGTTAATTACATTTAAATGCTTACAGGCAATTGCGCTGCTGATTTTTTCTTGAATTTGTTGCTGCATTGACATAAAAACCATTTTTGTAGTTAAGTTATATTGTTATCATAACAAGTAGCCAAGCCTATTGGCTAACTAAAATTGAGCTTGCTTGATTTGCTTTATGTATCTAAACGTTAAGCTAATTCGTGGGTGAGCCAATGTAGTTTGCTTTGGGATTGCATGTTGATAATCACGCTGACTGTCGCCACTCATGACTAAACAGCTACCACTTTGCAGCTTTAAATCGGTTACTTTATTTGTCGATTTTTGTTTAAGCTTTAAAACACGCTCTGCTCCAAGTGATACACACACAATAGTAGGTTGATGGCCCAGCTCTATTTCGTCATCACTGTGCCAACCCATAGTATCGTTACCATCTCGGTAATAATTAACTAATAAAGAATTTAATGGCTGATTTAAATGTTTTTCTAAGCGCTTACGCATTGCTAATAAAATATCAGGCCAAGGCTCTACTATTAACTTACTATGCGAATAACCATATTCGAAATTATGCTCGCTAATAAAGCATTGAAGTCGGGGAATTGGGCCTGTTTTAGAATAAACGGTGACGTCGGGTTGCTGCCAAACTAGGTTTTTTTGTAAATAATAAAATAAATCGAGGCTTTTTTGCGCGCTAAGTGCCCTACTTTGATAAGAAAAGCCATTTGGTAACTGTTGGGGGTTGGCGTTTTGCCGTTGCATGTTAGAATTTACCTACATTAGTTTACTGATCAAATACCATTATGACGACGCAAGCCCAGCTAGGCGATAAAACCTTTACTCTTGAACGCTTTCCTTTGGATCAAAAAACCGCAGTTTACAAGCGTGGGATTCAGCCGATGAGTACCTTATCAATTATGTTAACGAACATTACCCTGATTGTCGCTCACTGCTTATTTTAAACGATAGCTTTGGTGCACTTGCTTGTAGTTTTAATCAATTAACGGTTTGTTCAGTTAATGATTCTTATATTAGCCATCAAGCAGTGGCATATAACTTACAAATAAACAAACTATCCACAGCGCAATTTAGCCAAATAGATAGCCTGTCTGCATTGCCTGAAGACATAGATTTAGTGCTAATAAAAATACCGCGTAACGTAGGTTTTTTGCAATTTCAACTAAGTGAATTAAGCGAAATACTTGCACCTGGTACCCCCGTAATTGCAGCCGGTAAAACAAAAGAAATTCATAATTCAACAATAAAATCGTTTGAGCAATTTATTGGTGAAACAAAAACAAGTTTAGCGGTTAAAAAATCACGTCTTATATTAAGCACGGCAAAAGGTGGGTATAAAGCAGCAGATTTCCCTATTACTTGGCCACTTGAAGGCACTGAATTTAATATAACAAATCATGCAAATGTGTTTTCACGTGATTCGTTAGATATAGGTGCTCGATTCTTTTTCAACTATTTACCAGAAACCAAGAAAGAAACTAGCATAATCGATTTAGGTTGTGGTAATGGTGTTGTAGGTGTTATGGCGCTTGCTCGCTGCCCTAAAGCATCTGTCACATTTGTTGATGAATCATACATGGCGGTTGAGTCTGCACGTTTAAATGTAGAACAAAACATGCCTGAGCAGTTTGATAATTGCCAATTTATTGAAAACGATTGCTTGACCGACTTTGATCAAGACAGTGTGGATATGGTGCTATGTAACCCACCATTTCATCAAGCGCAAGCTGTAACAGACCACATAGCGTGGCAAATGTTTAAACAAGCAAAAGAAACCTTAAAACAAGGTGGCGAATTACGTATTATTGGTAACCGTCATTTAGATTATCACGACAAACTAAACCGTATGTTTGGCAACTGTAAACTACTTGGCTCCAACAAGAAATTTGTAGTACTAAGTGCCACTAAAAATTATTAGGAATTTAATGATTAAAATTACTTTTAGCCTATGTGCGTTACTTGTACTAGCTGGCTGTGCTAGTCAGCCTAATCAAGTGATCCTTAACCCTGTTTATAAAAATGGCCAAATTAGTACAATTAACAGCAGTTTAAGTACCAGCGTGATTGATTTACGTGGTGACACTGCAACGCTTAAGCTGATTGAATCTGATAAAACCAAAACGTTTGCAAGTCAAGGTATTACAGAGTCAGTTAAAAGCGTTTTAGATAGCGCGCTGAGTCGAAACGGAGCAGGTATTTCAAACCTAGCGACTGTGCGTTTTGAAGTAGATATTCACGCACTGCAAGCTGTGGTAACCGAAAAACTAGTAAGCCACACCAGTGAAGCTCAGATAGAGCTTGGTGTTCGTGTTATTCGCGCTTCAAGCAATTTTAGTAAGGTGTACCGAGGTAGTGCTAATTTAGAAGGCCCATTTAGTCACGAGCGAGCAAAAGTAGAAGGCCAGCTCAATAAGTTGACTGAGCAAATTATTACCCGCATTGTATCAGATCCTGAATTAATAGAATTTTTAGAAGGTTAAACATGAAACGACTTTTTTTAATCTGTTTCGGCCTATTTTTTAGTGCAAGTAGCTTAGCAGCCCAAGAAGGCCGCTTTGTGCAAAAAGATAATATTTTTCCGCGCGTCGAAATCGTAACCTCAATGGGCAGTATCGTAGTCGAGCTTGATCGCTCAAGAGCCCCTATTACAGTCAATAACTTTTTAACGTACGTGTCAGATAAAAGTTACCAGGGGAGTGTTTTCCACCGTATTGAGCGTGATGTAGAAAATGATCGCGATTTTGTTATTCAAGGTGGCGGGTACGACAAAGACTACGATGGTTTACATGAAAACGCTCCTATTTTTAACGAAAGTGGTAATGGCTTAAAAAATGACATGTACAGTATAGCCATGGCATATCAGGACAGAGAGCCGCATTCTGGTACTCGTCAATTCTTTTTTAATATGGACAATAACGACCATTTAAATCCAGATAAAGACTGGGGATTTGCCGTATTTGGTAATGTAATGGATGGCTACGACACACTTGATAAAATAATGGTTGTCGAAACAGGCTTTAACGAAAAGATTGGTTACGATTTCGTGCCAAAAGTACCTGTTGTTATCTTAAATATAAAAGTCCTTGAGCAAGTACCATTATAATTAATGAGCTGTAGTTTAACTACACCCAATCGCCAATGAAGGCCCTATGAGCAAAACTCTCTCTATTAGCGAATATTTTTCTTACTTTAAAGACAAACGCTTAATCCACATTTTTATATTTGGTATGAGCAGTGGTTTTCCTTGGGTTTTAATTGGCTCAGTGCTGTCGGCTTGGTTAAAGGATGAAGGCCTAAGTCGCAGTATGATTGGCCTATTTGGCATTGTATTTGGGGCTTACAGTATAAACTTTTTATGGTCGCCACTCATTGACCGGACCAAGCTCCCTATTTTATATAAATGGCTTGGCCAACGTCGTAGCTGGATACTATTGTGCCAAAGCTTTATCTTAATTGGCACGTTACTATTAGCTGGACTTGATTTAAAAACTAACTTAGCGCTTGTTGCCGTAATTTGCTTATTAATCGCCATTGCTTCTGCTACGCAAGATATTGCAATTGACGCATTTAGAATTGACACTCTCAGTGAAAACGAATCTCATAAAGCTACGGCAGCCGCCGCAATGGCAACATCTGGTTGGTGGACAGGTTATGCCCTTTTAGGCGCTATTCCATTTTATATGGCTGATATCCCGTCGCTTGACTGGCCCCAAATATATTATTTTTTAGCCGCTATAATTTTGCTGTTAATGGGTGGAGCTTTGTTCGCAAAAGAGCCTAAGTCAAACAGAGAAGCCGTGCATGCTGAACTTGAGCGTGTATACCTTGAAAAACTTTCATCAACAAAACAAACCCCACTTACAAAAACAGTTGCGTGGCTCGCGGTAACCGTTATTGATCCCTTTAGAGCCTTTTTCACTAAAAACGGCGTTAAAACTGCACTCGCGTTACTTGCATTTATTTTCTTATTTAAGATAGGTGAAGCGTTTTTGGGCCGCATGTCTATTGTGTTTTATAAAGAAATTGGTTTTAGTAATAGCGATATTGCTACATTTTCAAAAGTAGGCACTGCCGTACTTACCATTATATTTACCTTTGTTGGCAGCTTATTTAATCAAAAATATGGCATTGTTAAAGGTTTATTTATAAGTGGTATTGCAATGGCAGCATCAAACTTAGCATTTTCATGGATTGCTTTAGTTGGGCCTGATTTAAGGCTGTATGCCTTTGCTATTGTTATTGATGGGTTTACACAAGCGTGGTCGTTAGTGGCAATGGTCGCGTTTATATCAATGCTGTGTGATAGGGCATTTAGCGCAACTCACTATGCGTTGCTAGCATCATTAGGGAACTTAGGAAGAACGTTGCTTTCAAGTTATAGTGGTGTAGTAATAGATGATTGGTTGGCAGGTAATTGGTCGCTATTTTTTATTCTTACAGCGTTAATGGTTTTACCATCGTTACTATTTTTGTACTTAATTAGGCACAAGCTGTATGAACTTGAGCGAAATTATCATCAAAAAAATTAAGAAATATAATGCATCCCTGCATTAATTTGCTGCCTAGAACATTTATATAACTCATAAATGAACTAAACAATCACATAATTAATCTACTTTCAGCAAATTTAATGCTTCATGTGGATCAACATCTAGTGCAGTACAATAGCGAACAAATTCAATAACATCTAAACGGCGCTCTTGATTTTCAATTTTACCGATAAACGAATGAGGTGTACCTAGCACTTGTGCAAGGCTGCGCATTGTATGCCCTTTTTCATGGCGCTTACTCTTAAGCCACTTTGTTAGCTTTGCGTTTTCTTCTGAAGAAACGGTTTTGCCCATCATTTTACATCTCCTACTCGATGATTTGACATACCCATTAAAGCAGTAGCCTATCAATAGCTGTAGGTAAGTAAGCAGCGCTACTTAATTTCACTTCAATAGCAAGGTGTTGCAATTAAGCACTGTTGCCACTTACTTCTAGCCACTTAGCTAAAAGCTACGCTAATAATGTGGTATAAGTTTGTTTTTATTGAGAATGAAATTTTGCCCGTCTCATTCTTGGATACATTATATACTATTAATACTTTGGTTGAATGATTAATTGCGTTGTTCGGTACAAAATTAACTTGAGCGAATGTTTATAAACACTGAATATCCATCCATTTTCATCAAAAATTGAATTTTTTATGATTTTGTTTCATTTTAATGCGACATGTTTATTATTGAGTCTTATTAATTTTAAAAAGGTTGAGTCATGTTCAGGATACTATTTTTATTGCCAATTTTACTGTGCTTAGGTTGGTATCTTTTTTTGCGCAATAACGGGGTTCCAATTAAACAAGGTAAAAAAGGCTTTATGTATATTTTAGCTTTTTCTGTGTTTGTGCTCGGCTTTTTTATATTTATTATGCAAATAACCGAATACGCACCAACTGATTTATAGGCATTAAAAAAGCCGCAAAAGCGGCTTTAATCTATTTAGCGTTTGGCTGTTAAACGCTAAAGCTTGCACCACAACCACAGGTTGTTGTTGCATTTGGATTAGATACAAAAAAGCGTGCGCCTTCTAATCCTTCAGTGTAATCAACCTCACCATCAACCAAATATTGAATACTCATAGGATCAACAACTAGGGTTACACCATTTTTTACTATTTCTAAATCGCCGGGGTTTGCTTTTTCATCAAAAGTAAAACCATATTGAAAACCTGAACAACCACCGCCTGTGACATAAACACGCAGTTTTAGCTCTGGATTTTCTTCTTCGTCGATTAACTGTTTAACGCGAACAGCTGCTGCATCGCTGAACTTAATTGGTAATTCTTCTGACATTTTAAAACCCTCAATATCGTAATGGCGTGATTATCTAATACCCGAGTGTTTTAATCAAGTATAGTAAAACAACTCTTTACCCTAATCTAATGTCGCATGTATTATGAACTTGGCGTAGCTTTAACCAAGTTAAAAAAATTGATACAAAACTGAGCTCTAAAAAGATCTAATAGACTGATTGATTTGGATTTTAGGAGCATTTTGACTTTTCCGAATTATAATTAGTTCAATTTACGAACAATTTAATTACAACTTAAAACTTCTGCTAATCAATACAGCTTAGAAAGGGCTGCACATATTTGATATTTATGCGTCATGATCTCCTATTTATGGAAATAACCACACTACATATGTTCTACTCAGCCTAAAAATTAAACATACTGCTAAAAAGTCGATCATAACAGCTGCTATGATCGACTCCGTATTTTCAATGCTAATGCCTGTGTGCTACTTATTGAAATAGTATGATCTTTTATAAGCTATAAACATACCTAGCAAGATAAGTAGCATCGCTAATGAACCGCCACCACTACCGCTATCTGAATTAGCTTTTGTTGGAGTGATGATAGCTTTTACATTAACTTCCACCAGCTGTTCAGCTTGATCTTCACCATCAGAAACAATAAGTTTAAACACCAAAGTAGTATCTTGAGCTACGTCTGGTGCTGTAAAGTTAAGCGTATTTGTAGTTACCGAGTCTAGTTGAGTAAGGGCTCCCTGAACTTGCACCCATGAGTAGCTTAAGTCGCTAGACTCTTTGTCTGTAGCTTCAGCGATAATAACAACGTTATCACCTTCATTTACAGAATATGTACTCGCGAGTGTAATCTCTGGCAATTGGTTGATATGTAAAAACTTAACATTGTGCGTATACGTAAACTCTTCATAGCCATCATCAATAATAAGTGTAATTACACTATCAACACTTTGCGTTAATTCACCTACCGTAAGTGTCGCTATATCGAGTTCCGGTGTATTAATTGTCACGGCTTCGTTTGCAACAGACCAACTGTAGCTAAGTATATCTCCGTCAGGGTCAATTGTGCTTGATGCATCTAAATTAAACGTTTCGAGTTCATTCATTTGATCCGGTAATTCAAGCGCTAAAACAGGTGCCTGATTCAAACTTTCTTGTGCAAGTTTTGCAACTAATTCCACAAATCCATTCTTTTGACCATCTAAATCAAATTCGCCACCATCAAGTACTTCAAAAGCTGTGCATTGCGAGCATATTTCTTGATAAACATTCCCTGTTAACTTAGGCACCGTTTTCCAACCAGAGATTGAAAGTAACCTAACTTGTAAATCCGAGCTCAATAACGCGTTATCTAACTGTGGTAGAGCAATTTCAACATAATCGGCTTCATTTGCTAATTTTACGTTTAGATTAACTAAGTCACTTTTAGCTTGAAAATGTGGCTCAAAAATATCTAAATCAGATAAGTGATTTTCAAGTTGTTGCTCATCAATTGTCAAACTATGGATAACATCACTGTTGCTCAAACGAGCAATAGTGCCAACACGAATTGAATTGAACTCATTGACGCTATGGAGTACTTTACCCGATTCTAAAATACCGATATTCATTATTGATGAATTATCTAAATAATCAGGGATCCCATCTCTGTCAGCGTCACTCATACCCTCTTCTATATCGGGAATACCATCACCATCAGTATCTATTAGTGGATCATTAAATACTACTTCATCAATAACAGGGATTGTTTGTGTAGTTGTCGCAACAACATCATCGTTTATCGTCGCTGAAAATGACAACTCAAATACATCCGAGCTAATACTTTTTGAATCAAAAGTCATTTCCCAACTCGTATCACTCAGCCTATAAAAATCTAAGTCACTGCCAGTGTTTTCGTTCAGCTGCGCGTATTCAGGTGTAGTCCCCATTAACTTTACAACCACTGAAGTAGGCGAGTTACTTCGCTCTATCGATGTTACTACTTTATTATTTTGTTTATAAAGTAAAGAAATATAAGGCTCAATCAACTCATCATGAAATAAAATTTTGCTTTGAGCTTTGTCGGTAACAAAAACGCTATAATTAGGCTCAAGCTCTAGCTGGGTTGAATTACCAATGAAGCTAGGATCTAGTTCAACTTCAATAGAGCCAGATTCATCTATACTAAATGATTTATAATTATTACCTGCTCGTAACTGAAAGCGAGCATAGCCTGTGGGGTTTTCGCCTGATATGTAAAGTTTAACAACTATTTTATGAATCGAATCAGAAAGCGTAAATGGTTGAATCGCGATCTCTGGGTATATTTGCACATTCACAACCCCGGATGCTTTATTTCCAGCTCCATCTTCAGCCGTAACAGCAACGTTAACTAAACCAGTACGAAAAACAAAATCATTATCTATTGTTACTGAACTCAGACCAGATACATTCTCACGAATGACATAACCGTTTAGTAGCTCATTTTTAATTCCATCAATTGTATTACCATAAAAATGAAGTGTACTATTTGCTTCAAAAGTCGGTGCAACGGTGTCAACAATGAAGACGGTTTGCACAGCTTGAGTTTCATTCCCAGCCCTATCACGCGCAATCCATGTAACTTGATGTTCACCTACATCAAACCTGCTTCCATTCGAAATGTAAACCTCTGGCGTAAAATAGCCATTGTCCACTACATCGGGTCTATAGAGATCAAGCAAATATGTGTATTCACGTTCAGCCTCAATCGTAACAGCGGATAAATCTGTAAAAGTAGGAGCTTGGTTCTCACCCTGAGTAGGGTCTGTTGGGGCACTATCTTCATTATCAATAACACCATCGCTGTCTGTGTCATTTGATTGAGGGTTTGTATTTAACTCAAACTCGATTAAATTAGTTAAGCCGTCGTAATCGTTATCATTGGATGCATCATAGCTATCAAGTACATTTAAACCATGCTCAAACTCCCAGTAATCGGGAATGCCATCATTATCGGTGTCTAGCGTCGGATCAACTTCAGAAATCCATTGCAATTGGTCTACAGCTAAAGCGAATTGTATATCGTGGTTTGGAATAAATGAGACTTTAATTATATTGAAACCGGCATTAATCGGAATTAGAAGTCTTGATTCATTAGTGAATAAATCGAGCTTATTACCATTGACAATAACTGCAAAGACGCCAGAGTAAGAGTAAGAATAATCTAAATTCAAATAGCCTTGTTCAAACACACCAGCGAGTGCAAACCCAACTTGCTCACCTTGTTTTACGTCTATGATTGAAATGCTTTGAGCGCCGTCAGTAAACCAATTTTGATAAGCACTCCACTCCTTTTGACTATTCGCAAGGGGTGTTAAATAACTTGGTAATGAATTACCTTCAAAACTTTCACTTAAATTAGAGAATGTCGAAGGAATTGATTGTGAACTATCTGCTCGACTTTGTGCATAAAACTCTTGGTAATTTGAGTAACCATCATTATCGGTGTCGAGTAATGCATCCGTTGAATCTAGAGGTAATAATCCATTATCTACTTCGTAACCATCACTTAGCTCATCGTTATCTGTATCACCAAGATTAGGGTTTGTGCCTAATTCATACTCTTGCAAAGCACTTAAACCATCGTTATCTAAATCTAATTGCGCATCAGTACTGTCAAGGCGATCTAAAGCATATTTGACCTCCCAAACATCGGGTAACAGATCACCGTCTGAATCACGCATATCATCTAATGGTAAATATACAAAATTATCAATCCATACAGTATCCTGACCATAACTAGCAGAGCCGTCTTTACTATATTTGAAGCTAATATTTTGAACCCCCTCTTCAATCTCTAACAGCAGTGGGCCTTCTTTTAAAGAGGAATCTGATGCAAATATTCGTTGTTCATTTACATACACATGTAAATTATCACAGCAACTTTCAGATTCTATTTTAAAATCAAACAGTAAGTAACCCGACTTAAATAACCCCGTCACATCAAATTGGCTAATTTCATTATCAGATAATACTCCTGACCGAATACTTTGCGCACCATCAGTCGCAAAAGTTGTATCAATATACCATGGTGAATTACTCTGTTCATTATCCACTAGCCATGATGGTAGTTCGCTGCCTTCAAATGAATCCGTAATATCTAAATGCAAAGGGAAAGAGCTTATATCTTGTGGGTTTGTACCACTTATAAATTCGATTAAATTACTAAAACCATCGCCATCGTGATCGCTCGTCGCATCACTAGGATCTGTTAGAGATAAACCGTTGTAAAACTCCCAACCGTCCGGCATTTTATCGCCATCAGTATCTGCGTTATTCGGTAAGCCTTGGTTTTCAAATTCCTGTAAATTTGACAGCCCGTCTTCATCATTATCGAGTAATGCATCACTTGAGTCATTAATATTTAAACCGTGTTGCAATTCCCAATAATCAGCGATACCGTCTGCGTCAATGTCAGAAAACTCGTCGCCAATATAAATATTATCTATAAATACGGCATCTGAATCAGTTGATACGGACATATCTTTACTGTAAACAAAAGTTAACTTATTCAAACCAGCAGAAATTGGATGAGTAAATGTTTCCCATTGCAGTGAAACACCTGATTTATTTAAAACCAATTCATCGTTAATATAAACAGTGAAAAAATCAAAGTTTTCTTCTGAATTAATGTTGTAGTTAAAGTTTAAAAATTTGTCACTATCAATAAGTACTGAATATTCAACACTCGTTTGCTGGGAGTCGCCTATATCATTATTAGTTAATACAAAACTATTGGTCTCAACATCCTGCACTACTAACCAAGGAGTACTAGGTACAGATGAAATAAAGTTTTCTGGTACAAGTCCGCCATCAAAATTTATCGTGGTAGTGGATGGAACATCTGGTGTTGAGCTAGCATCAGATGGGTCAGAACCGGCTAAATATTCAATCAGGTTGCTTATTCCATCCCCATCTAAATCTAGTTGGCTATCACTCCCATCTAACGGATTAAGCTGATATGTAAGCTCCCAGTTGTCAGGCATCGTATCTAAATCTGAATCTGAACTTATAGGATTAGTATTGTGTTCATTTAATTCAGCAAAATCAGTTAACGTATCCCCATCGGAATCTTCGTTGTTAGGAAGAGTATTTGCATTGTATTCTTCCAAATTAGTTAGACCATCATTATCTAAATCAAGATCTGCATCACCTGCTGAGCTGGGGTCTAAATTGTAAACACGCTCCCAGTTATCATCCATTCCATCTAAATCACTATCGATGAACTGAATGTTATTACAGATAACACCAACAGCATTAAATGCATTAACAACATCACCTGCATTGTAGCGAAGGTCTATTGCTGTATTTATTGCACCACATGCGGCATCAATATAATCCGATGAAGAAATCCAATAGTTTTGATTGGCTTTAAGCATAATTTCAAATGCTTTTTTTGGATCCCAACCTTCACTTGTCGCTAGTAAGAAAAAAGCACGATTAAATACGCCACTACTAAAGTGCACATCCATTCCGTAGTAAAAATCATTAGCATGATCAATAGAGACACCATCATTAGAAGGTGTTTCAAAGTAACGTAAAGCAGTCGCTTGTTTCGTTATATCTGCGCCAGATAACCAATCAGTTTCACCTCGTACAAAAAACTCAGCTGTTTCTCCTGCCATATCAGAAAATGACTCATTAATACCACCCGACTGATCAAAATACATCAAGTCTGAATTTTGATTTGTGAAACCATGGCTTACTTCATGAGAAACAATATCTAATGACACTAAAGGGTGAAATCGATCTGCCCCATCGCCAAATGTCATCGCATAGCCATTCCAAGTGGCATTTTCCCAGCCATTATCTTGATGAACACGCATTAACAATTTAAATGTTAATGGGGCCGTGTTATACCATTGCTCATACATATCAAAAACAGCGGTACCAAACGCGTGCGCATCATTCAAAGGAGAATATGCACCATTTATTTCTTTATGAGTATTTCTATCACAAAGGAACGAAAATGCATCGACAGGTTCTTGGCCTGACTCCATTGTCACCGTCTTTACTTTGTCGTTTTCTAAAAAGCATGTTGTGCCATTTTGAGTAACTTCTAGCGCAGGGAAATCTGTCCCATATTCATACTGGCCAGTCTTCGTATTACCACCAGGTCCTGAAGCTTGCGCTTGTTGAATATTATTCCATACTTTAATTAGAGAATAATCTGACTCATCAATTAACGCTGCTGGTTGGCTCTCCAATGACTGATCATTAACAAGCAATTCTATAAGTCGAACATAGCGCGCTTTACCATTATTTATGTAGATGTAACGATCATTACTCGTGATATCAAAACGCGAAGCTATATTTAGTTTTGACTTTGCTAATATTGCTTTAGCAGCATCTTCAGGCTTGAACTGATTATTTATTGTTTTTTTAAGCTGTTCATCGCTGATGTTCTTAGCAAAAAAACCACTGATATGGTTTGTTTTATTTTGTACACTAATTTGCTGCCCCCAAATAGGAACCCCAGCGTAATACTGTTGCATCTTTTTAGATTTTTTAGAGCCATTAATCCCTTTAGATAACATACTGCTATTTTTTGATATTTCAGAGAAATAAACTGGATTTATATTTTTTGAATTGCTTGTAGATGAATTATTAAGAAGTGCCGTCAATTCCACTTTATTTACAGGTGTAATTCTTTCAACAACAGCGCTATGGGCTACCATCGAGTTAAAAACACATAACGCAGTAATCCCTGCAGTTAGTCCTTTATACATAAATTTCCTATGCTTAACGCATTATAATTAGTTGTTAATACCTTATATTAACAAAAGTAAACCATTTAAAAAATAAAAACGACTCATTTTAAGTTTATAAATAGTATCAACGAACACCACCATAAATATTAAAACTAATTTAACCTGAGTACTGTTCAAGTGACACACTAAAAAATTGAATTATATAATATTTTAATTTATTTTCCCTAGCCAGAGACTTTCATTGCGAGTAGATTCTACGCAGTCAGTGCTAAAAGTAACCGCTTGAGATAGATTTATTATCCAAAGTGCAGGTTAATTTACATGTCAAAATATTTTTTCAGGCAAATTTTTGAAGGAAATAAAGTTAATTTAGTAGCAACTTCCTTATCAGTTATGTGAATCTATTTATGTTATTAATTTTACAAAATCACAAGGACTTAGTGGTTAGCATTTGCTAAACTGCTCGCTGAAAAATATGACGAGGAAATAATGCATGTGGCTTGAGCAACTCAGGCGTCGGCTGGCAAAACCTAAAACATCTGTACAATTATGCTTATTAGGCGTAGTTGCCGGATTGATTGCTGCATTTTTTATTATTTTATTTCGTTTAACTATTTTATTTTTCCAAAGCTTATTTTTAGAAACCCCTGACGACTTTACTACCCTACCCACTCTTGAACGTGTTTTAATGCCGCTAATAGCCGCACTATTAATTGCGTGTTTTGCTGCGTTTACTGGCTTTAAACATTACCGTTTAGGCATTCCTTTTGTTATTCACCGTATTAAGCGCCATTACGGACAAATGCCTCTTTATAATACGGTAAATCAGTTTGTTGGTGGTGCATTAGCACTTATAAGTGGTTTTTCGGTCGGCCGCGAAGGCCCTTCTGTTCATATGGGCGCCACTGGTGCAAGCATTTTAGCCGACAAGCTCCACTTACCTCATAACGCGATGCGTACATTAACGGGTTGTGGTGTTGCAGCTGGGATTGCTGCTTCATTTAATACCCCACTGGCAGCCGTTATCTTCGTAATGGAAGTAGTACTTAGGGAATATAAAGTACATATATTTGTGCCCATTATGCTTGCTGCGGTTACCGGTGCACTCGCTACTCAATTTGTTTTTGGTGAAGGCTCTGAACTTGCTCTTATTACAATAGCGCCACTTAGCGGTTGGCACTACCCATATTTAATATTGTGCGGCATGGCACTCGGTGCAATTGCATTTAGCTTTAATCAAAATTTAATGTTAATTATTAAAACATTTAAGCCTTTGAGTATGTTCCCTCGCCTATTGATTGCAGGCTGTATTGCCAGTTTAATTGCATACGCAGTACCACAAGCAATGGGGTCAGGTATGAGTGCAATTACCATTGCGGTAGAATCCCCTGAGAACGTAAAATTACTTACCACCATTTTAATTGCCAAATTACTTGCCACTTTATTTGCGATTGGTTTGGGTATTCCTGGTGGGTTAATTGGCCCAGTGATCGGACTTGGCGTATTAATTGGTACTCTTATGGCCTTTTGCGCACAATTTATTAGTCCTGGAACTGATATAGCAGGTACTTATGGGGTTTTAGGAATGGCGGGATTAATGGCTGCAACGTTGCATGCCCCATTAGCTGCTTTAACAACCGTTATGGAGCTAACATCATCGCCTGAGATTATTGTGCCTGCCATGCTTGTTATAACGACAGCCTATGTAACTGCATTACAATTTTTTGGAAATCGCTCCATATTTTTACAGCAATTAGATTTTCAGGGACTTCCCTATCATGTATCTCCAGCCACAGAAGCGCTACAAAAAGTAGGGATAATGGATGACATGGACGAAAATTTCAAATTGCTATATTCAGATGATAAAGAGCAAATAAAAAATACCCTTGATGCTATGGATAGCCAAACACCACTTATTGTATTTGATGAGGAGAATGGCTACAGGCTTGCTGAATACGATTTAAGTCTAATGTCTGATCAGGCCATCAATTTAAACTACATTAGCCTGCAGGGAATTAGTAGCCAAGCAACACTAGCCGATGCATTCGATATGTTAAAAGACAAAAGAAGTGGCGCACTGTACGTTTACAACCTTTTAGATAATCAACAAATTATGGGGCTTTTACGTTGGGACCAAATTCATCATATTTTGACCATTCGTAACAGCTTACTTTAAACAATAAGGATTATTATGAGCGCATTATTGATTTATAAAACACTCCACATATTTTTTATGATTGCGTGGTTTGCCGGTATTTTTTACTTACCTCGATTATTTGTATATCACGCCATGAGCGAAGAAAAGTCGTGTAACTCTATGCTTAAAGTTATGGAGCGCAGACTACTTTATTTTGTCACCCCATTTGCTGTTTTAACGGCTGTATTTGGAGTACTAACCATTGTTGAGTATGGTCGTGATTGGTTTAGATACAGCATGTGGCTACATTACAAACTTGTACTCGTTATTATTTTGTATATATACCACGGCTACTGTTTTAAATTATTGAGCGACTTTAAGCATGACCGAAATACTAAAACGGATCGTTTTTACCGAATTTTTAACGAGCTACCTGTTATTGCGCTACTCATAATTGTGGCATTAGCAGTAATAAAGCCTAGCTTGTGAAAACCTCTGGCTAGAGATGAATAAATTTAAATATTATTTATCAATGCATTAGTGAGCAACCCAACCAAAGTTCAGGTTAAGTCACATTTTAATTTTGTTTTAATACGCGCGATTGCGTGCCCCATTTTTTGGATTATCGCGCCCTTTTGAAAAACTAGGAATAACCCCATGTTAAGTTTCCAAGGTGAAAATATACTGTCTGTTAGTCAACTAGACAGGGACTGTATTGAACGCATTTTTGCAGTTGCTAAAAAAATGGAGCCTTATGCTAAAAAACAAAAACGTACCAACGTACTTGAAGGTGCTATTTTAGCTAACTTGTTTTTTGAGCCAAGCACACGAACACGTGTAAGCTTTGGTACAGCCTTTAACTTACTCGGTGGTTTAGTTCGTGAAACAACCGGTATGCAAAGCTCAGCCCTTGCAAAAGGGGAATCACTTTACGATACCGCACGTGTTATTTCAGCTTATGCTGATGCTGTCGCTATGCGTCACCCAGATTCAGGTTCGGTCAGTGAGTTTGCTACGGGCTGTAGCGTACCAGTAATTAATGGTGGCGATGGCCCAAATGAGCACCCCACTCAAGCCTTACTTGACTTACTCACTATTGAACGTGAACTCAGCCGTTTTGATCAAAACATTGATGGTATGCATATAGCCTTAGTGGGCGATTTAAAATATGGTCGCACCGTACACTCGCTTTCAAAACTATTGTGCCATTATAAAAATGTAAAATTTTCGATGGTTGCTCCCGATGGCTTACAAATGCCTGACTACATCTTAGACGCAGTAGATAACGCGGGTCACAAAATTGAATTGGTAGACAAGATGGAAGGCAATTTAGCGGCCGACATCGTTTATCAAACACGTATTCAAGAAGAACGCTTTCCTTCACAAGAAGAAGCAAATAAATACCGAGGTGGATTTAGAATTAGCCAATCAATTTACAGTGCACACTGTAAACCTAACTCTGTTCTTATGCATCCACTTCCGCGTGACAGTCGTATTGAAGCCAACGAGCTCGATAATGACTTAAACGCTAACGACAATTTAGCTATATTTCGCCAAGTACAAAATGGTGTATTAATTCGTATGGCACTGTTTGCTTTAACACTCGGCGTAGAAAACAAAGTTGAGAAGTATGAAGTAGACGTACCTTGGTTTAGCCGCAAACGCGATAGCTAAGCCCCTTTTAAGTGACAATTTATAGGATTTTTCATGACAATTAGCCAAGACTTATTTGAACGCGCTCAAGCCTCTATTCCAGGTGGCGTAAATTCGCCAGTTCGTGCTTTTAATGGTGTAGGCGGTACGCCGCTATTTATTACAAAAGCAGAAGGTGCGTTTACATTTGACGCTGATGGTAATCGTTACATTGATTACGTTGGCTCTTGGGGGCCAATGATTATGGGGCATAACCACCCTGCGATTAAACAAGCCGTTCACGAAGCAGTAGAAAACGGCCTCAGTTATGGCGCGCCAACTGAAGCCGAAATTTTAATGGCTGAAAAAGTAAAAGAGCTAGTCCCATCAATCGAAAAAGTGCGTATGGTCAGCTCAGGTACTGAAGCAACTATGAGTGCAATTCGTTTGGCACGTGGTTTTACGGGTCGCGATAAAATATTAAAGTTTGAAGGGTGTTACCACGGCCATGCAGATTCGTTATTAGTTAAAGCAGGCTCTGGTGCACTAACAATGGGCGTACCGAACTCTCCAGGTATTCCAGAAGACTTTGCAAAGCATACGCTTACGGTATCGTTTAATAACTTAGATGAAGTAAAGGCTATTTTTGCAAAATACGCAGACGAAATTGCTTGTATTATTGTAGAGCCAGTAGCCGGTAACATGAACTGCATACCACCTGTGCCAGGCTTTTTAGAAGGTTTACGCGATGTGTGTGACGAATATAAATCAGTACTTATTTTTGATGAAGTAATGACGGGTTTTCGAGTGGCACTTGGCGGCGCACAAGCTTATTACAACATTAAACCAGATCTTACATGTCTAGGTAAAGTTATTGGCGGCGGCATGCCTGTTGGCGCGTTTGGTGGTAAAACCGAAATAATGGATTACATTGCACCTGTTGGCCCTGTATATCAAGCGGGCACTCTTTCTGGTAACCCTATCGCAATGGCTGCTGGTTTAAAATCACTGGAGCTATTAAGTGAGCCAGGCCTGCACGATAAGCTAGAAGCAATTTCAAAAGCAATTTGTGAAGGATTTGAAGCAGGCGCTAAAAAAGCAGGTATTGCGTTAACGACTAATTACGCAGGCGGGATGTATGGATTCTTTTTTACCGATGCGGAAAAAGTAACAACCTACAAACAAGCAACTGAATGTGACTTAGAGCGTTTTAAACGTTTTTTCCACCTTATGCTTGAAGAAGGTGTTTACTTAGCACCATCTGCGTTTGAGGCCGGTTTTGTATGTGCTGCACACTCTGTTCAGGAAGTAAAAGAGACCATCGCAGCTGCCGAACGCTCATTTGCCAAACTGTAACTTAAAAATTACTTTTGTATTAATTAAACGCCTGTTTTTAATACGTATAATTAATATAAATGATTAAAAAAAGCCCAAAAGGGCTTTTTTTATTTGTAAAGTAATTTAAATGAATGATAATTAACCTTAACAAGGTCTAGTTAGCATTAATTCCCTATTCAATAATACAAGAGAGTCTTATGTCAGGATTACGACAATTCACAGCACCTGCCACCAGGCTAATGGCTAATTTAAAGTACAAAACAAAAATTAGCCTTACATTTGGTATATTGTTAGTTCCTCTTGCTATTAGTTTGTTTTTTCTAGTGTCGCTATTAAGTGATAGCATTAACGTATCTAAAATGCAGCAGCAAGGCTTAAAAGGTTATCAAGCCATACTTAATAATCAAATGCTTGGAACAAGCAGTAAAAATATAAAAGTTGCTCGCGAACTAGGCTTCACAATAAAAGATGGTCAAGCTGATGATGTGCTAGAACTTGTTTCAATTGAGTCTAATTTAGCACTTGATAGCCAACTTGCCAGTGCTTATGTAAATCGCGCATTAGTCACCCCGATCCCTGCACTTATAATGCAAATAAATTTAACGACCGAAAGCGCAAATACAGTACTAACCAGTAACAGATTTACACCCGATACATTTATTGCTCTCTCCAATCTTAGTAAGTCATTGCCTCTGTATGAAAAGCAATTAGAAAAAACTTTAACCGTAGCAACTGCAGCAGACAAATCAGTTAGTAAAATACTTACCCCTGCTCTACAGCAACTACAAGAAACTGTGTATGCATTCAAAAATGCGATAGACAAAAAGTTACTTGAGCCAGATGATATAGAACTAAGTAAAAGTAAATTTGAACAGCTAACAAATGATGTTAATAACAGTATCAGTACATTGATAAATAAGAGTATTCCAACTCTAGAATCTTTAGTTGAAAATAAACTGAAAACGCAACAATGGACACGTAACATTGTATTAGCTGCTTCAGTTTGTAGCTTAATTTTTGCCTTTTATTTAATGGTCGGCTTCTACTTTGCTGTGGTTGATACTATAAACCGCTTCGCTGAAGCCGCAAATAAAGCTGCTAATGGGGATTTAAAAGCAATTCTTCACTCAACTGGTAGTGATGAAATGAGTATTATTGCTTCGAGATATAATGCTTTGTTAAATGCATTCTCGCATTTATTGTCAGATGTAAAGGCAAGTACGGTAGAACTGTGTGATGCCACAAAATCACTATCGCATGCAAGTAGCCAAACAAGTGACGATGTTACTAAACAACAAACACGTGTAAATGCTATCCATAATGCTTTAAGTGATATGGCACAAACTGCACATACTGTTGAAGAGTCAGCTCACCAAGCGACACTGACAGCTCAAGATGCCGCTTCACATGTAAAACAAGGCTCAGACAATACAATGGAGCTGGCTAAATATATGCAAGACTTGCAAATTGAATTTGCAGAAAGCCAGCAAGCACTCGACAGATTAGCGCAAGATAGCCAAGAAATAAGTAAAGTAAGTAAAGGGATTAGTGAAATCGCCGATCAAACTAATTTATTAGCCCTTAATGCCGCTATTGAAGCAGCTAGAGCTGGTGAACATGGTCGAGGATTTGCTGTTGTAGCTGATGAAGTAAGAACCTTAGCGCAGCGCACACAAACACAAACCCAAGAAATTCATCAAATTATTAGCTCATTGCAACAAGCTTCTGACGACACACAACAGAAAATGCGTTCAAGTGTTGAGAAGATGGAACAATCAGTAAAAGCAGCCAACCAAACCAACGAAGTATTGCAAAGTGCAGAACAAAGCATGGGTGATATTAAACATCAGGGCGAAGTTATTGCAGAACGAGTTAAACAGCAATCAAATGCTACAACACAAGCATTAAATGACTCGCAAGCGGTCAGTAACTTAGCGGATCAAACCTTGATCTCGGCACAATCAACACTTCAGGATGCCCAGCAGTTAAGCCGTTTATCTAATGACCTAACTAAGTCTATGAGCTTTTTAAATCATAATTAATTGACTTTAATTCACAACAAAGCCGCTAAATAAGCGGCTTTGTTGTTTAAGGTAGTCTTAGATTAACGAATGCATTGTGGTCTTGGCTCAAACTCACTCGCTCTAAGCGGTAGCTGAATCACCTTGCCACATCCTGGTGGCGCTTGCTTACCCGTTTGCTCATTTACAAATGCCCAGCGTATTGATGGCGGACGAGTATCAGCTATTGCTTGTGGGTTAAGTGGCTTTAGGTAACGTATATAGGCTTCAAGCGCTCCCACACTGCCTGTTAACCCCGTACTTTTGTTGTCGTCTCGACCAAGCCACGCAACAGTCACTGTATTTTGATCAAAGCCTGCAAACCAGCTATCACGTAAATCATTACTGGTTCCAGTTTTACCTGCTAGTTGAATTGACGGGAAGTGTAAATTTAAGCGTTTAGCTGTGCCGTCTTTCGTTACGCGCTTCATTGCGTACTTAGTCATATACATTGCTGATTTATCAAAACGAGGCTCTGCATTTACTTTATGCTTATAAAGTACTTTACCAACCGAGTCAGTTAATGCCGAAATTGCAGTGAGCTTTTTATATTCGCCATCAGCAGCAATTGTTGTATAAAGCTGAGCGACTTCAAGACTCGACATTTCAACAGCTCCTAAAAGCAGAGACGGGTATTCGTCTATAGACCCGGTAGCACCTAACCCTTTTAATGTTTTTGCCACTTGATCAACACCTACATCAAGCCCTAAATTTACTGCAGGAATATTAATACTGTTACTAAATGCTTTGTAAAGAGGCATTGCACCACGGTATTGATGATCAAAGTTCTCAGGCTGCCACACTTTCCCTTGCTCATTTGTTACTTGCAACGGTGAATCATCAAGCAGTGTTGATAAATTATAATGTGGTAACTGAAGCGCCGTTAAATACACGGCAGGTTTTACCAGCGAGCCTATATTACGTTTTGTATCTAAAACACGATTAAACCCTGAGTAACGTACATCGCGCCCAGCAACAAGTGCCGATACACCGCCTTTTTCGACATTAACTGAAATCATGGCGGCTTCTAATTTTTCAGTTTTTGAGCGTTTTTCTAAATACGGTAAGCTCTTTTCAATAGATTCTTCCATTGCTGTTTGTTTTTGTAGATCAAAATAGGTAAACACCCTAACACCTGCATCTAGTGTTTGTTGATCTGGCAACAATTTATTTAGCTCCCTGTTTACTAACTCTAAATAGCCCGGATAGGATTTTTGCAAACTAGCTTTCATTGGTGCAATATCAATTGGACGTTTAAGTGATGCGCGATATTCTTTTGTACTAAGCAGTTTACTTTCAACCATAAGGCGAAGTACTAAATCACGGCGCTCCATTGTGCGCTCTTTGTAACGACGAGGATTGTAATAAGAAGGGCCTTTAACCATTGCCACCAGCAGAGCAATTTGATCGTACCCAAGCTCGTCTACAGGCTTTGAAAAGTAAAAGTCAGAGGCAAGCCCCATCCCATGAACACCTTGGTTGTATGACTGCCCTAAATAGACTTCATTTAAATAAGCTTCAAGAATCTGATCTTTTGAATAACGATAATCTAAAATAAGTGCAATGAATGCCTCATTTATTTTTCGCATTAAAGAACGCTCACGCGTTAGGTAAATATTTTTAGCTAACTGCTGGGTAAGTGTGCTACCTCCTTGCACTGTACGCCCAGCTCTAATATTAGTATAAAGTGCACGTAAAATAGAAAAAACAGATACACCATGGTGTTCATAAAAATTACGATCTTCAACAACGAGTAAAGTATCTTTTAACATTGCCGGAAACTTATCCAATGGCACAAATTCTCTATCTTGTTTAGAATCGTTACCAATGCGGGCTATTTGCACCGGTTCTAAGCGAGCACTATTTAAACGCCTACCAAACTTATCTTTAATAGTAGCCACTTTTTGCCCTGAAAAACGAAGTTCAATAATATGGGACTCTTCAAGGCCATCATAAAATTCAAAATCACGACGATAAATTTTGATGCTATTTGCAGTCTTAACAAACTGCCCTGTTCGACTCAGCCTATTAACTGATGAGTAATTTAAACGCTCTAGCTCAAACACTACTTCCTGACTTGATAAAAACTGCCCCGGATAAAACGCCATTGAACGAGCATAAACCTGCGCTGGTAACTGCCATTTATTACCTTCAAATATACGTGTTGTTTTTGAATCTAAATAAATTAAATACATTGCCATAGCAATGAAAACAGCCAAGCTTAATTTCCAAAACACTGACCATGTTTTTCGCATAAAAGAGCGTTTAACAGTGGATTTAACTGTTTTTTTACGCCCCTTTGAGGTGCTTTTTTTGTCGTGCTTGATGATTTTCTTGCACGTTTAGCTGCAGGTTTGCTGGTAGGTGTTTTGTTATTGTCGGCCATTTAAGTGTAATTTATTCCAAGGGTTATTCACGAGTGTGAGCTTAGCATATTGGGCATATCCTAACATCCGAAAAGTTAACCCCCCTGAAACAAAAAAAGCCCTACCGAAGTAGGGCTTTGTGTAAACACACTATTATTTAAATAAACTATTAGCTATTTCGAACAGAAACAAATTCTGGGTAGGCTTCAATACCACAATCGTGTTGATCCATACCATTTAACTCTTCTTCTTCTGTTACACGTATACCCATCGTTTTGTTAAGCACAGTCCAAACAATAAATGATGCTACAAATACAAAGGCAAGAATACACACTAGACCAATTAACTGATTAACAAAGCTTGCATCACCATTAGTTAGCGGTACTAACATAATACCTAATGCACCACACACACCGTGTACAGAGATAGCACCAACTGGATCGTCAATCTTAACTTTATCAAGTGCTATAATGCTAAACACAACTAATGAGCCACCAAGTAAACCTAGTAAACATGCCATTAATGGAGAAGGTGAAAGTGGGTCAGCAGTAATTACAACTAAACCTGCTAATGCACCGTTTAATACCATGGTTAAATCTGATTTGCCCCAAAGTATCTTACATACAAACAGTGCAGCAATAGCACCCATTGCAGCAGCTGCATTAGTATTAAGTAATATTTGACCTACCGCAGTTGCGTTTTCTTTATCCGAAAGTAGTAATTGAGAACCACCGTTAAAGCCAAACCAACCCATCCATAAAATAAATGTACCGAGTGTAGCAAGTGGTAAGTTTGAACCTGGAATTGGGTATATTTCACCGTTTTTACCATATTTGCCTTTACGAGCACCTAGGATTAATACACCAGCTAGTGCAGCAGCTGCACCTGCGCCATGTACAATTGCAGAACCTGCAAAATCTACAAAGCCCATTTCAGATAAGAAACCACCACCCCATGTCCAGTAACCTTCAACAGGGTAGATAAAGCCAGTAAGTACTACAGCAAAGCCAAGGAAAGCCCATAGCTTCATACGCTCAGCAACTGCACCCGATACAATCGACATAGCCGTTGCAACAAATACTACTTGGAAGAAAAAGTCAGATTCTAAAGAATGGTCAGCATCAGCAGCTTGTGTGCCAATTAAAGCGCCTATTGAAGGAATAAAACCACCTTCGGCATTGTCTACATACATAATGTTGTAGCCAACTAATAAAAACATCGTACATGCAATTGAATATAGCGCGACATTTTTAGTTAAAATTTCAGCTGTATTTTTAGAGCGAACTAAACCCGCTTCTAACATGGCAAAACCTGCTGCCATCCACATTACTAATATACCTGATATTAAAAAATAGAAGGTATCGAGTGAAAATTTTAGTTCTATTATTGTATTTTCCATGATTCCCCCTTAAATCGCTTCTTCGTCAAGTTCGCCAGTACGGATACGGACAATTTGATCTAGGTCGTACACAAAAATCTTACCATCACCGATTTTACCTGTTGATGCAATTTTAGTAATTGCTTCAACAACGCGTTGACAATTTTCAGTACGAGTTGCAATTTCAAGTTTGATCTTAGGAATAAAATCTACTTGGTATTCAGCTCCACGATACAATTCTGTATGACCTCGTTGACGTCCAAAACCTTTAACATCAACTACTGTCATCCCCTCAATTCCTAAATCAGCGAGTGCTTCACGCACGTCGTCTAATTTAAATGGTTTTATGATTGCACTAATCATTTTCATAGCGGCCCCCTCGGACTCTTTATTGTTATCCTGTTAGCTAATACAATCCAACCTTTGTGCCACTATTTTATAGTATTATTAAACAATAACTTAACTACAAAACCCAAAAAATACAAAAAAACGCACCATTTAGGTGCATTTTTTTAACAAGCCAGCTACATTGGTGCATTAGATGATTCTGCACCAATTAAAAGCAATAATGCATTTATACAATACAGTTGCGTCCTCTATTTTTAGCTTCGTATAAAGCAGTGTCTGCAACGCGCATTGCATCGCTTAAGCTGGTGTTTTGAAATTCGGCTAAACCAATACTAGTAGTAATAGTGAATGACCGATCGCTGATAGAAAAATCATACATTGCCATTTTCTTTCTAAATGCTTCGAGATATTCGCGCCCTCTAGCTAGCCCTATATCAGGTAAAATAATGGCAAATTCCTCCCCCAACTCTCGCAACAGTAAAGTTAGCAAATGCAGAACGAATCAGTGCTCCTACTTGCTTTAACGCTTGATCACCACCTTCGTGTCCTAATGTATCGTTTATGTTTTTGAAAAGATCGATATCAAGTAAAGCTAAGGTGTTATTTTGATTTTTAGTTTTTAATAATTTTTCTGCATATTGATAAAAATAACGTCGATTATAAAGACCCGTTAAATGATCCCTAAAAGCACTCTCTTTGATATCTGCAATTAACGAAAGCTGTTCCATTGTTTGTAACACCCGACAATGAAACTCTTCATTCATAAACGGTTTTGTTAAAAAATCGTTCGCGCCATATTTGATAAAGCGGGCTGATAAACCATGTTTTCCAGCCCCCGATAATCCTATAATCGCTAAATCATCACGGCCTCTAAAATTTCGCACCGCTTTAACTAGTTCAAAACCGTCCATTGTAGGCATTGCATAGTCAGTCATCAGTAACTTAATGTCAGGGTCTGCCTTTAATATATCAAGCGCTTGTTGACCATCGTGTGCCGCTGTTACATCAAATAATTGCTTTTCGAGCATTTGCTTCATCAAGGAACGACTCAATACAGAATCATCTGCGATTAATGCTTTACACCCTTGGTTTCGCAGAAGCTGTGCTACCAACTTCACCGCGTAGTGGTATGAATCGCGATTATCTTTTATTACGTAATCGACAACCCCTAACTCAAGCATTTGCTGGCGTTTATATTCATCAATTTTTGAAGTCAGTACAACGGTTGGGATTTTTTTAGATAAGGTATATTTTGCAACTTCCCCGTTCGGTGCATCAGGCAACGTTAAGTCTACAAGAGCAAGTGAGTATTTATGTTTTTCAACATTCGCTTCACATTCAGCTAAAGACCAAGCGAAATCGACAGTAACGTCTAAATAATGTGCAGTTAAGTGGCGTAGAACCTGCTGTACTACTTTACTGTCTTCGACCACTAATACTCTTTGCATAGACCCTTCTCTTAACTTCTGATTAATTTTGCGGTATAGCCGCAAGTACAAAATATCACCACTTCATTCTCACGGTATAAAATCATACAAAAGAGTCAATAATAAGCTGGCACGTAAATATACCGGATTTTTATAAGTAGCTAAATAAATAAATTATAAATTAACCTAAAAGCACATTATTACTTATTCAACCAAAAATATCGGTCACTAGTCTCAATACTTTTGTTATTTAGCTAGTAATTGCTTTTAATAGCCTATCAACAATAATAAGGATACCTCATGACGCTTTGTCGGATTATCAGTTTACCAATCGCTATTATCACCTTAGTCCTCAGTACTGCCTCACTTGCAGATAACCAACGCCGTATAGATGTCGACAGTAAAGTAATTACTCAACACAAAGCCAAAATTAACGGCCAACGTTTTGGCTATACAGTTGCCACAGGTACGCAACCTGTGTGGGATGATAAAGGCGATGCGATTGCAACGCTTCAATATACCTACTATACCCGTGACAAAGTAGACGACAGAACAACTCGCCCACTACTCATTTCTTTTAATGGTGGGCCCGGCTCTGCATCAGTATGGATGCACCTTGCCTATACTGGACCTAGAGTATTAAAAATTGATGACGAAGGTTACCCTATTCAGCCTTATGGCGTAAAAGATAATCCTTACTCAGTGCTTGATATTGCCGATATTGTTTATGTAAACCCGGTAAATACCGGTTATTCTCGCGTACTTGAAAATGAGAAAGGCGAACTCCTTTCTAAAGCAAAGCAAAAAGAGCTATTTTTTGGTGTAAATGCCGATATTAAATACCTTGCTGAATGGTTAAATACTTTTGTAAATAGAGCAGAGCGCTGGCGCTCGCCTAAATTTTTAATTGGCGAAAGCTATGGCACAACACGTGTATCGGGTTTAGCTCATGAGCTTCAAAACAGTCAGTGGATGTATATTAACGGTGTTGTACTCGTATCACCTACCGATATTGGTATTAAGCGCGATGGCCCAATAAAAGCTGCCAACCGCCTACCTTACTTCGCTGCAACTGCTTGGTATCACAAAGCACTTAAAGCCGATTTACAAGCTAAAGACTTAGACAAGCTATTACCAGAAGTTGAGCTATTTACTGTAAATGAGTTAATCCCAGCTCTTGCTAAAGGTGGCTTTATTAATGCAGATGAAAAACGTCGTATAATTACAAAAATGGCGCACTATGCTGGCTTGTCAGAAAAATTTGTTGAGCAAAATAACTTAGATATTCCAACCCAGTTTTTCTGGAAAGAATTACTACGTGAACGTGGTCAAACTTTAGGGCGTCTAGACTCTCGCTATTTGGGGATGGATAAACGAGGCGCAGGTGAGTCTCCTGATTACTGGGCTGAACTTACGTCATGGTTACACTCTTTTACCCCTGCAATTAATTACTACTTACGTGAAGAGTTAAACTATAAAACAGATATAAAATATAACTTATTCGGTAATGTTCACCCTTGGGATAGAACGGGTAACAATACTGGCGAAAACCTTCGTTTGGCAATGGCGCAAAACCCTTATTTAAACGTCATGATCCAATCAGGGTACTTTGATGGCGCAACCAATTACTTTGATGCTAAATACACGTTATGGCAGTTAGATCCTAGCGGAAAAATGAGGGAACGTTTGAGTTTTAAGGGCTATAGAAGCGGGCACATGATGTACCTTCGCCATGCTGATCTAGAAAGCTCTAATAATGACCTGCGTAACTTTATTAAAAATGCCTTGCCTAAAGAAGGCCAAGCTGCAAAATACTAATCTCTAAATTTACTAGAGGTGGCTCTTATTGAGCCACCTATTTATTTTCATATTGCTGACAATAACGACTTAACTGATCTATCACAGCGTTAAAACATAACTCTAACTCTTCAATTAAGTTGCTTTGGACACTTTTATTTTCTGCCAAAGTTTCAACTTCCTGACATATATCTGCAAGTCGTATCGTCGCCACTGATTTTGATGATGATTTTAAGCCATGGGCCTGAAATGCTATGCCAGTAAAGTCATCGCAGCTTGCATACTCACGTATCAACTTAACTTGCTCCCCTGCTGTTTGCAAAAATGCATTAAATACCATGCAATGTACTGCGGGATCATCTCCGAGCATTGCACGCAACACAGATAAGTCGAGTTGATCAAACGAATGGGTCGCTGTTTCAGGCTTTTGATTGGTTTTAACCTCAGAATTAACCACTGTTTTCGTGTGCTTAATTAAAAGTGATTTAAGTTTCACTAACTCAACAGGCTTAGTTAAAAAACCATTCATACCTACTTTATGGCAATCGTCTAAATTCTTTTTAACAATATTGGCTGTAATGGCAATAATGATCAAAGGTTCGAAACGACTATCTTTTCGTATTCTTGTCGTTAGCTCAAAACCATCTAAAAGAGGCATTTGGATATCCGTAAGTAAAACATCAAAGTGCTTGTTTTGTAATGTTTGCCAAGCCTGCTCTCCATTACTTACAAAAGTTGAGCGCACACCGAGTATTGTTAATTGCTGCTTTAATACTTGTTGATTGGTAATCTGATCCTCAGCAACTAATACATCTAAAATAGGCAAAGAATTTGCTGAAAAGTTTTTATCTTTGATTACGCAAGCATCTGAATTAGAAGAAAAACCAGCCTGTTCAAAAGTATTAAACGTCAAACTGAAGCACGATCCTTTATTTAATTCACTTTGTACTGATATTTTTCCTTGCATGCGCTCAACCAACTCCTTGGTAATGACCAGTCCAATACCTGTGCCATGGACCTTGCTCGTTTCTGCACCTAATCGATCGAAAGGTTTAAACAATCGAGAAATATCATCATTTGCAAAGCCACACCCTGTGTCAGCAACGCTAATTTCACACTGCTGATTATTTAAAATTTTACAACTTATGTAAATCTCACCATTTCGTTTATTATATTTAATCGCATTAGAGAGTAAATTTAACATTACTTGTTTAAAGCGACGTTTATCAATATAAAAATTTAGTCCTTTAAGTAAATCGAACCCTTCAGTGTACAGAGTCATTGACTGTGCTTTTGCTAATTCACTTACAAGCTCCACAGAATCTTCGATAAGTGGTTTGATAGGCACATAATCAAAATTAAATTGCATATTTCCAGACTCGATAGCCGTTAAATCAAGCACATCATTAATCAATAAGAGTAAGTGTTCACCAGCTCGGTAAATACTTTTGGCGTTACCTTTTTGTATATTATTAGCAAATTCGTCATATTCATATAACTGAGCGAAACCTAAAATAGCATTTAACGGAGTGCGTAATTCATGGCTCATACTTGCCATAAAATCAGACTTTGCTTTACTTGCCGATTCCGCCTCAATGCGCAGCCTATTCAATTTTTGATGATTACTTTGAACTTCAATAGCCATTTTATTAAATGCATTGATAACACTGCCAATTTCATTCTTTTGTTGCCTATCAACATGACAATTAAAATCGCCTTTTGCGAGCTTGGAAAAAGCAAATTCCAGTCTGCGCAAAGGCGTTGTGATTCGATAATCAACTAACCAAGCAAGCGCCATGAAAAAAATAACGAGTATGGTAAATTGACTGTATATTAGTGTGTAATGCAGCTTTGAGGATTCATTTATTTCGTTAGTGAAATTAGCGACTAAAATAATTTTTGCTAGAGGTTTATCTAAAAATAAAACCTGCTGACTTAGTACAACATCACTACGCTCAATTGTGCCCTGCCAAGTGTCCAATGGATACAATTGGTTTTTTGTTACCTCATCTATAACTTGGATTCTTTTCCAATTCGGTTGAATTTCTAGCTGGCTATCAATCTGCTCGTAAAGTTCGGCATATTGGCGAGTAAGCAAAGGAGTTGTTACTGAAGTAGACAGTTGTTGCAGTGACCGTTGTGCGGTTTTAGAAAGTCCTTCGTTAACCCAACGAGCTTGCTCTGGTAGTGCGTAAAAAATAAAAAGACAAACCAATAAAAAACCAAATGTTATTACAGCAACAAAGCTTTGTACTCGCAGACTACGCCACCAATTAATTCTCAACATAAAATGCGCTTAGCCCCCATTCAGTTAATTGTTGATACTCCGCTAAGGTCGCAATACTGGGCTCTATAATTGGGATCCCTGCAAATAAGTGTTTATGCTCATCACTTTCGCCTATATTTAAAAAAGCACGCTGTACCTTAAGCTGTATTTCACTTGCAACTCTCGGGTGAGCAACAATTGGATGGCGGCTAATTTCACGAGTTTTATAAATAACTTTGAGCTTTTGTTGTAAATTTTTAGGTTGCTGTTTTAATGTACCTAAAACTCCACCTCCCGCTTTAGTCGAGTTCAGTGCTACGTTTAAGTACACCGAAGAGTGTGTTTGTACATAAACGGGCTTAATTTTTAGTCCATACAGTAAAGCTAAATCGGCGCGCATTAACAATGAAGCACCTAGTGCATTTGGTGCAGGAAACGCAATTTCAGCTCCCTCTAACTGGCTTAAATTATCTATACCACTTTTTTTATTAACAACTAAAACACCTTGGAGTGATCGCCCTGCATCTTTTATTAAGGGTAAATAACCTTGTTTTTCATGTGCTACAACACTGTGCCAAGGGTTCATATAAGCAAAATCATATTCTCCATTAGCAAAAGCCTGTTCAAAAACAGGTATAGACTTAACCGTAATTAACTCAATTTTTACACCTGTTTGCTCACTCACTTGTTTGAGTAAAGGCTGCCAAATAGCATTCAATTTTTGCGATTCATACTGAGGTACAACACCAAAAGTATATTCTTGAGAAAACAACCATGAACTTTGCAATAAACATAACATAGCAACGACATACTTCATCAGCTCTCCTAATATGAGTGTGTTATTACTATTAGCTTAGTTAAAGACTGAGTAAGTCACCATAAAATTCTTATCTGTTCAGCATTTACCAGCTTTAATCAGAGGCGCTTTTACTTGATACCTCTGATGAATAAGAATGTCATGTAGGTTGAGCAGGGTTTTGTAGGTACTTTTCAGACCTACTTTATTATTAAGCCAAGTAGGGATCATGCCTGCGGATAAAGCATAAACTTGATAAGCAATGCTTAAATTGTTGCCTTGCTGAGTTAATAACCACTTTGCATTTAAAGTTTTAATTCTGACCACATTTTTATAAAGTGGCAGCTCTTTTGGGCGCGCTTTAATAACTAGCTGGCTTTGATTTGGTGTTAATTGTGAATAACACGAATACGTGACTGCGTCTCTATTTGCAACAGGCCAAGGGGAGTCAAAATAGCTGTAAACGAGGTTTTCTGAGGGGCTCAGTATTTTAATAACACTAACTTTCGAAGCGTTCTCTATCCACTTTTGCGCCACTTGCGTATCACTAAGTAACGCTAAAAAATCCTCAGTGGTGACACCATTTACAACTAGCTCGCCTTTAACTTCAAACGTATCATCATCATGAATTTGATAATATACGCTTACCCCTTTCTCATTTTTGTACAAATGCCAAATCGGATTAGCATACGCATTAAAGGCTTGCATTAAAAAAAGAAGCAAGTGCACTTTTGAATAAAGTTTGGCTTACAAAAGTGCCTTGTTATCATTTTTGCCAATACGGTTCTATATCAAATGACGCGAGCCGGCTTTGCTCCATCGCATTTACCAAATACTCAGATTTTTGCTCAAGCCACAACTGAATTTTAGCGAGTTGCTCATCTTCTTGCCCAGCACATAACTGCTTTAAATACTCCAACGTACTTAACTCATACATTCCATGGGAAATATCCAACCAAGGCAACCTAAATTCCAATCGCTCCTCTTTATCAAATAGAGCACCTAAGCAATTGCCACTTAGTAGGCTATTTTCAAGCTGTGTACGCAAGCTTAAATAATCAGTAATACTGAGAGTTTGCTCTTTTGGGAGCATATGATGCAAGTTTTTCCAATCTTTATTAAACAGACGATTAGCAATCGATGAAACTGGCTTTTCTGCAGCTTGAAGTTCAACCTGCCCCCAATCTTTACGCCAGTGCTTATCAATTAACCAAGTTGTTAACGATAATAGTAATCGATTATAGCGCGCACTATGAAACAGCGCATTGATATCATCAATACTGGGTTGAAGCTCTTTTAAGTCATTAATAACTTGTGCAAGTGCCGGCGCTGCATTTATTTTTCTATAAAAAGCATGGCGTTTAGAGGTATAGGTTTTAAGCTGAATTGCATTTTCAACCCATGCTAACTCACTTAATAGCCATTTAAGTTCAGTGCGAAGATGGTCTGTGCTTTCTTTAGATACAATATCGTCATACAACCAAAAAGTATGCCGAATTAAACTAATACCATCTGTTACTCTTTTCAGTGTTTTTAAACTTGGTTTATCGAAATAACATTGCTCATGTTTTTGTACAAACCGTATACCAAAATTCATTGCTGCAACTAATGCACTTTCTTGACTTGGTGAACTAGACAATTGCACAAAGCCAATGGATTTACTTGGTTTTAATGGTTTTTCATCAGCCAGACGATAGCCACGTGCCGCTTTAGAATATAAACCTAAACGAATACAGTTTTGACTCACCAACTTATCAGCTAAAGCAAAGAGTTCGTTGCGACTGCCTTCAACCAGCTCAATCTCAAGTTCGCTAATAATCTCTATTTTACCAGCCGCTGCAATTTCGCCTTTATCAAGTACGACTTCAATTTTGGCCCCTGTTTCAGTCTCTATTAACCAAGTACGGCGAATAAAGTTAGTACTGAAAATGGGGTATAAATTTTGTGAAATTGAATCAACTTGCATACCATGAGGCCAGATGTTGGCGTTAAATGCCATCAAATTAGGTCGATTTGATTCAAGTGGTAAATTATATTCAGGGCGCTGATGCAGCCCACCAACAACTTCACCTGCAAGTTTTATAGTTTGCTCACATTGGGTATCCGCACAACGCGTTCTAAACCCGATATCAAGCGCTCTAAGTTCACGGTTCGGTGTATCATAGTATGAGTTTTGCAAACTGCGTGAAGGCTTGTTTATAACCGTTTTTGCAAATTGAGTAATTAAAGAGGGGATCAGTGGAACTACGGCATCTGATACCAAAAACTTCAGTTCTATCTCAGTATCCATTTGGTCTGCGGATTACCTTTAAAATAAATAAGTGCTCAAAATAAACAAAGCGCATCCACAATGCAAATTTTTTAGTCTTATTTATGCCTAAAATCATGACTGGGTTACAATATCAGTCTTGCTATTAAGCGCTTAAATCCATACTATCTGGCTACTTATGTGAAATAAAAATCACGTTCATCATGGACGCAGTTAGATTAACAAGGTAGATAAATGCTAAAACACTGCTTATTAGGGCTACTTTTAACAGCCACCACATTTATGAGCCATGCAGAAGAAGCCCAAGCGGCAAATTCCACTGATGCAAAAACCGCTTATATCATCGATAATTTATATACTTTTATGCGCTCTGGAGCGAGTACAAATTATCGCCTTCTTGGCTCTGTAGATGCAGGAACAAAGTTAACTTTATTATCAGCTGAAGAAAATGGTTTTATCAAAATTAAAGACGATAAAGATCGCGAAGGCTGGATAGAAACCAAGTTTGTTACCCAAACTGCTGGTTTACATCAACAATACCAAACACTGAGTAGTGAAATGGGCACAATGCAAGAAAAGTTACGCCTAGCTCAAATAGAATTACCGCAGCTGCAAGAGCAGAATCAAAAATTAACAGATCAAAACCAACAACTTTCTGAGCAAATAACTAAATTAAAGAGCACACTGGAGATAGAGCGGACTCAAAAAGAAGCTGCCAGCTCTAAAGAAAAACGCCAGCTACTTACTTATGGTGGCGCAATTGCATTTTTAGGACTGTTTTTTGGTATTATTTTAACTATTGTGCTGTCGCGTCGTAAACGCTACGAAGGTTGGGCATAAACTCACAGCTGAATGTATACAAAAAAGCCGCTTTATAGCGGCTTTTTGTTCTCTGTATTTTCATGCAGTTCAAGCTTAGGTGCGCTCATACCTTTGAGTAATCGACCAAATATATCTGCGCCAGTAATAATACGCTTTTCATCACTCCACACTAATACAACGTCGTGATCAATGGCACCATCAAACGATTTATCAAGTGAATGGTTTGCTCTTATTTTTAAAATAACTTCACTCAAACGCATGGTTTCATCTGTAACAATGATTGGCCTGTGGCAATAGTGATATGGGTCAAAAGCCTCTGATTCAAACAATGCTGAACGTAAAAAGCCATCTGCATCAACCACCAATAACGGCCAACCATCTTCATTAGTAATGATCACCCAGTTATAACCTGATTTATGTAACTTACGTAAAAATTCGTTATCGGCAGTCAACGTAAGTTCAGGAAATATCGGTAAATCTAGTTTTGTTGGCAATGCAATTATAGAATCAGGGTCAATCACCTCACCTTCTTTGGTTACACTGATCTCATCTAAACTAAAAAAGTTAAGTGCGCCAATCCCTTCCACATGCTGAACATCAGCCTCTTCGGCTTCAATGTGTTTACGAATAATGCCTCTTAATTCGCTTTCTGCAAAGTACGTAATACCTTCTTTTCCAAGCCATGCATCAAGTACCAAAGCAGTTGGTTTAGCTACAACGTAAAACAGTATCTGGTAAAATTTTATAAGTGGTGACAACATACTCGCCATTTTAAGCGCATTACGCGAAAAATAAGCTTGGGGCGTAATTTCACCAATGATAGTAATTGCGATAGTTGAGAACAAAAATGAGCTTGCCCCCATTAATACCGAATCAGAAAGCAAAGTAAGTAATACGTTTATACCTACGTTACCCCACAAAATAGTCGACAATAAAAAATTTGAATCATTACGCAGCGCCATTACTTTTATAGCGGCTTCGTTACCTTTCGTACTTTCCATTTCAAGTTGTAATCGGCTTAGCGAAAAAAACGCCAAATTCAAACCAGAAAACATTGCGGACTGTGAAATACACAGTCCAATTGCACACCAAATCATGACATCAAAAGTCATTGTATTTTCCTATTAAAAAAGCTTATAGCAACAACAAGCTGCCTAAACCTAAAAAGGTTACAAACCCTACAATATCAGTAACGGTTGTTAAAATTACCGACCCCGACAATGCTGGATCTATTTTCATTTTGTCTAAAATAGACGGAATAACAACACCCGCTAACGACGCTGCAACTAAGTTTAATAATATTGCGACTGTAATCGTAATACTTAGCATAATGTCGCTAAACCATAAATAAGTAAGTGCACCAATAACAAACGCCCACACCAACCCATTTACAGCCCCCACGCGCAGCTCTTTTTTAAGTAACGCTTTACGGTTGGAGTCGGTAACCTGACCCAGTGCCAAGCCGCGAACAATAACGGTCAATGTTTGACTTCCTGCAATCCCTCCCATAGAAGCCACTACTGGCATTAACACCGCTAACGCAACCACTTGCTCTATCGTTGCCCCAAATAATCCTATAAACCACGATGCTAAAAACGCCGTTGCTAGATTAATGCCTAACCAAATACCTCGGTTTTTAGCACTTTTTCGCACACTTGCGAACAAATCTTCGTCTTCTCTTAAACCACCCGCTTTAGCTGCCGCTTCATCGGTAATTTCTTGGCGCAATTCGTACGCTGAGGCAATCGTTAATCTGCCAAGTAACTTGTTATCTGCGTTTACGACTGGCATTGCCATTTTCTCTGAGTGAATAACGACTTCTGCCGCTTCATATAAATCATCATCTGCATGTAATGATGAGAAATCATGATTAGCCAAAGCTATTAAACTGTCAGTGTCACTCGCTTTTATCAAATCATTAACAGCAACCTCACCTATTAAGCTGCCTTTTCTACTGACTAAATAGATAACTTCACTGTATTGTGGCAAACCTTTATTCAACAGCTTTTTAGCCCCACCAGCGGTTAATTTCTCTGATACTTTTAAGAAATCAAACCCCAACCAATGACCTAGTTGTTCAGGTGGGTATTGCTGTGCTAATTCGTATTGTTTAATCTGCGCTTCGTCGAGTTGTTTTTTAGCATACTCAACAAAGCGTTCTGGAATAACTTCTTCTAGCTCAAGCAGCTCTTCTACATTAACTTCATCTAATAATTTAAATGCATCGTTATCATCTAACGTTTGCAGTAACCATAGACAGCTATCCTCACTTAAATTTACAAAAATTTCATGTTGCGTGTCCTCATCAAGCAATAGCCAAATTTCAAGGCGTTGCTCTTTTGGTATCGCCTCAAAGAGTAAAGATAAATGCTCAGTAGAGAGTGTTACCTGCGCATCAGCTAATAATTTATTTTTGCGTTCTGTTGTATCGCATTGAAGTAAATCATTTATTAGTTGTGGAAGTTGATCAACCGGATACTCAATCATTTTAAAACCTTAAAATTTAAAAATTTAAAAATGCACGTTACTTACAGTTTATCCTGACAACAAAAATTTGCTGAGAAAACTTGAGTTTATTAAGCATGTACAGGCTATTTTTGCGCATTGTATGGGCAAAATAAAAACGGTACTAATATTTATTTTAAAAAATTAAAAAAACAGTAAAAGGGATTATTTTTGAGGAGAGAGTCAACACAATAAGCAATCCAAATAGATTGCTTTTGCTACAAAAAAAGGCCCATATTAAAAACTAATATAGGCAAACAAGAATGAAATAGGTGCGTACATTTAAAGGCGGTCGGTAATGCTGCGTACAAGTTCAGAATCTAAGAATTGAGTTACCAAGGCATACGTCCGTTGAATTGGGTAACCTTTAAAAATCCAGCGTTTACGTACATGATTAAAATGCTCCAGATAATCTTGCTTAGCTTGGGGCATAGGGTGTTCAGCAAGTTTACTCCACGCCTTGTAGACACCCGACATATCTGAGCCTCGCATAAAGCGCTGTAGCCATCGAGGAAAACGAGCGAAGCTAATAGTTGACTGAAAGTCGATAAAATAAGGTTTACCGTCAGCACCACATAAAATATTACCCATATTACGTAAATCTAAATGCACTATCCCTTTGCGATGCATTTTTGCGACTTGACGCTCAAGCTCACTAAAAAAATCAACTGGAAGCTTTTTACCTTGATGAATTAAAGAACGAAGTGAGGTGCCCTCTATATAGTTATAAGCCACTGCAATCGGCGATAAACGGCAAAAACGATTTGCTACCGCGTCCAACTCAGATAATCGACTCAAACCTTTATATTCTTGGTTAACCGAAATACGTGCAAACGATTTACGAATAAACCAAGGACTTTGGCTAAAGTCTTTTATTATTAAATCAAATCCATCATCTTTATATCGATAAACAATAGCATTAGCAAAACGTCCTTTATGAACAACACTTAAACGATGTTGCACAAAAGTGTGATCTGGAAATTGTTGCTGTAATTGCGCTAACAAATCATTTTCAATCATAACAAACCTCACAAGATAATAACCTTGATTGCCTAGGCAACTATATTATCAAAGTTCGATTTTACCTACAACGGAATCACATGTTTAGGGTCTTGATTTTCTATTGAAACAGTATCGCTATTTTATTGATAATCTATTTTTTAGAGGCTGTTTGAGGCAGTGATTCTAGGTTATTTATTGCTTTGAACAGCAAATCCATTAACTGTTTTTTTTCAGATTCTAAAAAACCAGTTAATGCCTGAGTATAGACTTCGTTTACTACTGGCATTATTTCTGGGTAAAGTGCTTTTCCTTTTTCACTTAAACATAAAATGGTTGAGCGTTTATCAAACTCACATTGTGTTTTAGCTATTAAGCCTTTTTCTTCAAGACGGCTTAATAGTCGACTCATTGCACCTCGGTCATAAACCATATGCTCACAAAGCCCAGCAAGCGTATTAACAGACTCTTTAGCTAGCAACACAACAACTATGTACTGCGCCGAAGTTAAATCCATAGGAAGTAATTTGGTATCAATATGCGTAACCAGCGTTGAGCGTAAAAAAGATACCAAACGTCCTAGGTCTTTTTCAGGGACCAATTCATCGCGAGTACAGCGTTTAATTGATGTCATACTTTGCATTAAAATCCACTCAATTTAGTCTATTTACGATCTACTTTAAAAAATTGTAAAACTTACCAATAAGGTTAAGCCGCAGTTAGCGGCTTTAATAACGGTAAATACATAAGTACTAAATTTTAAACTGCCCAACTAATTGCCCTAAACTTTCACCTCTTCCGGCTAAGTGTTCACTAACTGATGACGTTTTTTTACTCGACACTGTAAGCTCATTAACTATTTCTTGGATAGCATATACATTGCGATTTATTTCTTCTGTTACACTACTTTGTTCCGTAGCGGCTGTCGCAATTTGCGTACTCATATCGTTAATTGATGTCACTGAATTGGTAACCGATCCTAAACTATCGGATATAGCTCGTGATGACTCAACTGAACGATTGCAGCTTTGTTGGCTTGCTTGCATTGCACCTACCGCTGAGGACACTAGATTATGTAGTTCACTCAGCATTTCATTAATTTCAAGTGTGCTCACTTGCGTACGACTCGCCAAGCTTCTTACTTCATCTGCAACAACAGCAAACCCTCTACCGTATTCACCAGCACGAGCGGCCTCTATTGCGGCATTAAGTGCTAATAGGTTTGTCTGTTCTGCAATACCGCCGATAACACTCAGCACACTATTAATTTTTTTAGACTGCTCGCTCAGTGAATCAACCTGTTCAGCAGCGACGTTTATTTCATCCATTAATTTTGATACTTCGCTGAGTGAAATATCAACACACTCTTGTGCTTTAGCAACTTCCTGTGTTGCAGCCTGAGTTGATACAGCAACTTGCGTAGTATTTTGTGCAACTTCATGTGATGTGGCAGACATTTCAGTAATGGCGGTCGCAACTAACTCTGTTTCATGATTATGATTGAGTAGCTTGCCCTCAATTAGTCGTGTTTGTTTATTTATATCACTGGATGCTGATTTCACATCATGTGTAACATCAACCACATTCGCAATAATACCGTGTAGCTTACTGACAAAAACATTAAATGCTTCACCTAATTGACCAATTTCATCATTCGTGTCTATCTCTAAGCGCTTAGTTAAGTCACCTTCACCTTTTGCTATGTCGTCAAGGCTTTGCACCATTCTTTGAATTGGCTTAACCATGGTATTCGCCGCAACCAATGCACATGCAATCGTTAAAACAACCCAAAATAAAGCAATTAGCAGTAAGGTAATTACTTTATCATTCATATGCTCTTGCATCGTTACTTCGTATTTAATTAGCTCTGCTTCTATATCATCCATATATGCGCCAGTGCCAACCATCCAATTAGTTCCTGGGATCATGGCAGCATAGCCCATTTTCTCTACTAGGCCTGTCGTATTAGGTTTTTGAAAGTGGTAGTTAAATGCGCCACCACCTTTTTGAGCCTGTTCGAGTAACCCGACTATAATTTTTTTACCATTGGGGTCTGTCATCCCTATTTTATTTTGCCCTTCAATGGCATCACCTAATAACGCATGAAAAACACTAACACCGTTTGTATCGTAGATGAAAAAGTAACCCCCTTGACCAAAGGTTAAGTTTCTAAGCGCATTTTTAGCATCTTGGGCAGAGCCAGTATCTAATTGGTGACGAACAATTTTGCTCGCAATTTCGATTTCTGTACTTAATAAGTTCTGTTTATCTTTGATCAATTTAGTCTTAAATGAATCAAAATTTTGCTGCTGATTTTTAGACTCTAAATAATAAGAACTCAGCATTAAGCTAGTTAAAAGTAACATCAGTGGCAAAATAGCTAATAACAACAATTTGTTTTTTAAGCTTAAATTACTCATTATTTCTCCAAATCTAAGGCAGTAAATTTAAACAGCAACAACATAAAATAACAAAAGATACTTTTTATTTTATGCTCACTGATAAAGGTAAATTAGTTTATTTACATACAACTTAATATTTACGAAGCGTGTAAATATTAAAGGTAAATGTCGAGGTAAGAGCCAAACCAACCTTGGCGATTTTGTCCATATTATAGTTGTAAGGCATACATTTTAATACTTAAAACATTGCGACCTTAGTAGTAAGCAAAATAATGAACCTAACCAATTACTCCCACCAATAAGTAAAACAACGAAAAACAAAGATGAAACTTAGGAACAATCATGTAGTTTTTTTATTTTTATTAACATATAATCACCCTATCTTACTAATACGAATTACCTAGCATAAAATCGGAACGCACGTCATTTCTTATCTCTGCTTAATCCCAACCAAAATGAATCATCAATGAAGTACATTCTATATTTTACGCTTTTAATTTCTGCTCATGTATTCGCCAAGCCAATAAACAACAGCACTGCTTTTTATTATTCAGCACCGATGCCTCTTGCTGAAATGACATTTTATTCTCGTGTGGTAGTGCAACCAGAATTAATCACAGAGCATGAGCTTAATTGGCTTACGCAGCGTAACATTGCTGTTTATGCTTATCTTAGTGTGGGTGAGTCATTCGAAAAAAACACGTCATCACTTGTTGTTAATCCCAATTGGAATAGTCATATCTCCGATTTAACTTCTACGTATTGGCATAAACACATAAAAAACAGCGCTAATGATTTAAAAGACCGTGGTTTCACTGGCTTATTCTTAGATACACTAGATAGCTATCAGCTATTAGATACAACAAGCAATAAAGCAGACCAACAAGCTGGGCTAATTTCAATTATTGAGGACCTCTCAAGCTCATTTGATAAACATTTAATACTCAATCGTGGGTTTGAACTACTTCCCAAGTTAAAAGGGTTCGCAACTGATTTAGTAGCGGAGGGGTTATATAGCCATTACAATCCTCTTGATAATAGCTACAAACTCACTGCCGAAAGTGATCAAACATGGCTAATTGCACAATTAAATACAGCAATAAACTTGGGCTTTAATGTACAAGTGATTGATTATGCAAAGCCCAAAAATCGCCTTGCTATGGCTCAAAAAATAATAAAAAACGGTTATGCACCTTGGATAACTGACGGACACCTACAAACATGGGGAACGTCAAATATCACACCAATAGCTAGGCGTATTCTAATTCCTTACAATAGTGATATTAAGCCACTTATCTATACTACGGTGCACTTAAAACTTGCAACCATGATTGAGTATTTGGGGTATATCCCTGATTACATTGATGTAGCAAAAAGAGCGCTTCCTCTCATAGATCCAAGTTTACATGCTGGCGTTATTTCGTGGACTACCAGTGATGCTTTTTATACCCCGGCGATAACTAATTGGCTAGAAACAAATTTAGGCGCTGTCCCTTTGTTAGTTGTGGGAGAATTACCGCTTTCGACTACACTACTAATCAAACTAGGTGTAGAAGCACTCAATGTATTACCTCCTGCTCCTTATGAATTAAATTACTTTGCCCCATGGTTCAAAGGTGAAGCCGCGACACCACCACCAATAGTAAAACCATATTTACTGAAACTAGCGCCAAATGCCACTGCGCTTATTAATATAAAAGCGGCTGATGGCAGCATTGTTGTACAAAGTGCAAAAACAAAATATGGTGCTGTGGTGGTTGCCCCTTGGCTAATTGATACTTTTCCGATGGAAGGTAGTAAGTGGGTTATCGACCCTCGTACATTGCTGACAAAGGCGATGGAGCTCCCGCCTATCTTAGTCCCCGATACAACAACTGAAAGTGGTAGGCGCATGCTTACTCTACATATTGATGGTGATGGTTTTTCAAGTATTGCAAATTTTACAGGTAGACCTTATTCGGCAGAAGTGATCCGCGATGAAATAATTAAACGCTATAAACTCCCTTTAACATCATCAATTATTCAAACAGATATTGAAGCTACTGGACTTCACTCAAAAGCGAGTCCTAAATTAGAACGTATTGCGCGCAGTATTTTCGATTTACCCTATGTTGAAATTGCATCTCATACTTATAGCCACCCTTATTTTTGGACCGCACTCTCTGGTCGGAAAAAAATAGATGAGGATGACACCGACTATGGTTTTCATCTTGATGTGCCAGGATACGACACTATAAGTTTAAAAAAAGAAATTACGGGCTCTATAAAATACATTGACGAAAAGCTGGCACCAAAAAATAAAAAAACAGTATTAATGCTGTGGTCTGGTGACGCAACACCTGGGCCAAAAGCACTTGAACTTGCCCGTGACGCGGGTGTATTAAACATTAATGGCGGCAACACCGATGCAAATGCCGATAACCCTAGCCTGTCTCATATATCGCCAATTGGGCGACCTGAGCGCGACCTGTTATATCAAATTTATGCTCCTATCTTGAATGAAAATGTATTCACTAATTTATGGCACGGGCCTTATTATGGGTTTAAACGTTTAACCGAAACATTTGAAATAACAGAAAAACCATACAGGTTAAAGCCTTACACTATTTATTATCACTTTTATTCGGGGGAAATACCTGCTGGTCTCGATGCCTTAAAACACAATATAGACTATGTTTTAGCACGGCCAAATACACCTGTACATTTGAGTCATTTTGCAAAAATTGCAAAAGATTTTTATTTCTCTGCATTAGCAAAAAATAATGACGATGAATGGCTATTTAGCTCAAAATATATTCGTACTTTACGAATACCTAGCGATTTTGATATACCAAATATAGCCCAAAGTGAAGGGATATCTGGTGTAACTCAAAAAGGCGACTACGTACATATTATCAATAATATTGCCCGCCTTAGCTTTGATCACAGCCAAAATAATAGTAAGCCTTATTTAGCTTCTGCTAATGTGGTTATCGATAATTGGCAGGTAAATGGCGCAGTAAGCTTTAAAGCTTGGGTACCCGCTTCACTTGATTTAATGAATGGACGTGAATGTCAATTTACATCTCATTTGGGAGAGCACTTTAAAGGTATCACTCACGGTAAATTAACGCATTTCAAAATACCTATGGGTGACTTTTATGGCTACCTTAACTGTGCTGGGACTGCCCCATAATGAATTCTAATAAACGCCCTCAGTTAGTATCTATAAAAACAATATTAACGATATTAGCCGTAAGTTGCTTTGCACTTTATGCGTTATTTCCGCATACCTTATTTTTTGAAGATGATACGCTTTCACAAGATTATACTTTTGAAACATCGTACCTAAATGCAGCGCTTAATACTGACCCTGACAATGAAAAACTACGCGCTAAGCTAATTGAGCTACACATAGAGCTAAGCGAATACGCACAAGCGAAAATTGAGCTTGCAAAGTTACCTAAAAGTGAGCGCAAAGCGACACTTGAAATCAAACTACTTTACTCATTATGGTTAGCAAGTGGTGCAAATATAGATGATAGATTTGAAGAGTTATCTTTAAAAATAAAGGCCCATAAAAATTGGAATGAACAAGTGCTAAGCATAGCTAAAGCGCTTGGCTTAAATGTAAGTGTTGCACAGTACTACCAGCTAAAAAACAAGCCATTACTCGCCGCTGATTACTGGTTAAGTGCAGGCGAACCAGTTAAAGCATTAGTCATTTATAAAGCAGGTATACACGCAAATATAGCTGAAAAAGCAATTGAAACAGCGCTTGGCGCAAATGATCCTGTGCAAGCCTATATGTGGTGGAAAAAGTATGGCGACCAAGCTAACACTGAACGTACTCTTTATTTAGCTGACTTAGCCGGCAATACAGAAGATGCTGCAGATGCGGTAGAAGCTCTACTAAAAGCTACCCCTAATAATACACACTATTTAACTAAGGCAATGTATTTACGCTTAGCCAATGGTAATGCAAAAGGTGCCGAACAATTACTCGAAAAATTGCTAATAAAAAGTCCAAATAACAAAGAACTCCATTTACTAAATTGGAAAGTAAAACGTTGGCAAAATAAACCCAGCAAAGCACTTAATGAATTTAAGTGGTTAATGGCAAATCATGCAGTAACACCAGCCATGCTCAGTGATAGCATAAACGATGCAACCTCTCTTTATTTGTATCAAGATGCAAATGATATTTACGAATACAAAGCGCAAAATAGGCAGTTGAAAGGCAATGGTTTTGCTAAATGGATGCAAACCAATGAGTTCATCGGCAATGCAAAAAAAGAGCTAAATCATATTGAACGATTTGAACAAATTAGTGGTAAAAGTGTGTTATCACAATACTGGAAAGCTAAAGTACTGCACGATACTGGTAACTTAAAAGGCTTAAGGTCACTATGGCCAACATACCAAGGTCCAAAAAATGAAGAAGATCTATTATGGCTTGCCCGATCATTTTGGCTTATCGATGATTTTTCAACCGCACTTACCATTTTAAAGCAAAAACAACAAAGTACAGACACTGAATTTTGGACTGCACGCGTTGATATGGCATTACGAGTTCAAAATAAAAAAGAAGAGCTTTATGCGCTAGAACAATTAATGACCATTAGTGAGCTCAGTGTAGGTGATATGTTGCACTATCAACAACTGCGCTTTGAGAACAATCCTCAAGGCCTTCTCAATTACCTATGGCAGCAACCATCGCTTACAATTAGACAATTAATCCAAGTTGCATTATTGAGTTCACACGTTGATGATGAAGAATCGATAAAACGTATCCACCAAGAACTCGAAAAGCAGCGCTATAATAAAGCACTTTATCCTGCTTGGTTAATACTCTCAAACTGGTATCAAAACAAAAGCGATTTAAATTCAGCCTATACCACTTTAAACCGCGCAGCAAAACTAAGTGAGTACAATCCAGACGTGGTGCTTGCACAAGGTTGGTTAGCACTGCAAATGCACGATACAGTAATGATAAAACGCATTATAGATAATCATTCAGAAGATGAGACTACTAACGGCTGGACGCAACTGTTAGCTAGCTTATCGATTCATGAAAAATCATATAATAGCGCTTACTTTTACTTACGAAAGTTAGCGCTGGCTGCTCCAAACGACTTAACAACCCTGGTTAACTTAGCTGATGTGATGAAACAGCTTGGTTATTACGCAAATGCCACCGAACTTAATCATTACTTATTACAACATTTACCTAAAGATAAATACGCCTACCGAGGCTTAATGTACCGCTGGGCAGGTGCGATGGCTATTCCACATTTAATGCAACTTAATTCAATGGATGAACTAGCACCCGAGACAATTGGCGAGCCTCAAACAAACTGGTGGTTAGCACGACGAGCAGCACAAAAGTTAGTTCCTTGGCAAAAACTACAACTTTACATGACTAATGGCGAGTTTAATAAAATTAAACAGCTCATAACGCAAAATGCACTAACCGAGGAAGATAAGTTAAATGCACTTCTCTACCTCAGGCAACCCTACGCAACAATGCAGCGTTGGTACGAAGAACTAACAACTGAGCCGAGCGAATCACAATTAAGTTTGGTTCGTAATGCCCGAGGCTCATACTTTAGAGCACTTGAAATTAATTTATCGCCTGAGGCCGGATTAAACAGTAGCCAATACGATGTAAATGTTTATTTTCCTTATGCCAATGGCCAGTGGAAACTAAGCCTAAGTAATCAGAAAAACTTTAATAATAATGGATTACTGTTTGCTGTAGAAAATAAAATGACATGGGGTCGCTGGTATTTCCATGCAAAAATTGATTCCCACCAAGGTCGTTTAGCAAATCGTCAGGGTATTAGCTTAGATTCTCGCTATCAATGGGATTCTCGTACACAAGTTGGTTTAAAGCTTGAACACAATGTTGAAAATCGCCAGTCAGAGGCCTTACTTAGTTTTGCGCAACTTAACAAAGCTACGGCCTATGTAAACTATAATATTGATGGTCGACAAAACGTGCAATTATCGGCCGCTATAATGTCTTTTTACGACGAGATAGTGGAAGTTCACTCATCAACGGGCAAGAGTATAACGCCCGATACCAATACCGTATTTTAAAAGATAGGCCAATTTGGACTGCTTATTTTAGCGCGCAATGGCAAGATTTTGAACAAGTGAACACGCTTATAAATACAGGTAACGATGCCGCATTAAATATAGAACTTCAGCCATTTAGACGCTTTGCGCTCGGTACCTCATTTTCCTCAACCAGCTCACTAGAACCGCCCTATTTAGGTACTAGCCCATCATGGCTATTTGATATAAGCACCGGTTACCAAACTATCAACGATGATATTGATGTGTCTGTTTCAAGTGGCGCTGGTTGGTCTATTTTAGGTGATGATTTATTTAAATTACAGCTGGGTTACCAAAGTAGTAATAAGGTTGGTAATTCAGATACACAGTTACAATTAGGATATTACGTACATTTTTAATGTTAGGAGAAAATATGTTTCGCTTAGTTATACCATGTCTAGTTTTATTACTATCAGCCTGTACAACGAGTAGAGTTACTGATGATGTAGAAATAAACCCATCAACAACAGTTGCCTTATTACCGCTAGTAAATCATGCTCAAACACCTCTCGCTGGTGAGCGTGCTGAAGACATTTTAACAAGTATTTGGCAACAAAATAAATTACCAACGCTTCTTCGCGCACCCAGAAATAGCAATAAGGAGCTACCACCACTTGACGATCAATATCGTTTAGATAACGCCATGCAATGGCTAAGCACTCAACAAGCGGATTATCTACTCACCGGTAGCATTGAAGAGTGGCGCTACAAAGCTGGTCTTGATGGCGAACCCGTTGTTGCTCTTACTTTATCGTTAACTGCGAACGGCCAAACCACGCCGATATGGACAGGAACAATTGCAAAAAGTGGTTGGGGACGCGATAGCATTGCAGCAACGGCACAAGATGTAATTGCCGACTTAATTTCTTATATAGAGGTTAGTGAGTGAAAACACATTTCTTTCGCCCAAGAGAAGTCCCTGAGCTACAGACATGGGCTGAGGTAATTATATTTACCACATTGGCTTTAGGCCTGCCTGTTCTGTTTAATGCCGAGGATCCTTTTTGGACGCAAGGAGGGTTTTCTTGGCCTGTATTAGGGCCTTTACTGGTTGCTTTGCGTTATGGGTTCTCTAAAGGTTTTATCAGCATTTTAACTTTACTCGTAGGCCAATTACTGTTGTTGCAAAGCGATATTTTGGCACCTCAAAGCGAATTCAATATCAACGCCATGATTGGCTATACTATTGTAATTATGATCGCGGGTGAATTTAGGGATGTTTGGGAGCGTACTAATCAACAACAGACTATTCAACTAGAGTATGTGTCTGATCGGCTTGAAAAATTCACTCGTCAATATCATTTAATTAGCTCTTCACACGATCGAATAGAACAAATGTTAGCTGGGCATACATTGAGTTTAAGGGAGTCATTGCAAGCTGTAAGAGCATCTATAGGCCAACTTAAAGAAAGACGTTTAGATAGTGCAGCGCAAGTGATTATCAATTTATTTGTAGAGTATGGAGCATTAGAAAAAGCCGGGCTATATAAAGTGGAAAACAATAATATAGTGGAGCCCCTCTTGCTGTTATTGGTAAAATGACTTCGCCAATAACATCTGACCCACTAATCCTTGCTATGTTTGAAGAAAAAGAACTGGTGTCGGTTAAAAGCTCTAAAGTTTATTTAGGCAGCAGTAAATACCATATCGCAATTCCACTTATTGATGTAAACGATACCATTTATGGCGCTATTTTAGTCGAAAAAGTACAGTTTTTTGCGCTCAAAGAAAACACGCTTACTTTACTTGCCGTAATGGCCGGACACGTTGGAGACTTACTTCGACATGAAATAACCAACCCGATAATGACTAGCGAAGAATCTCCGTACTTTGTTCGCCAAGTAAAACGAGCTAACAAAGAAGCTAAACGTTACAAAATTCCTGCACATTTATTAAAAGTTAAAACATTAAATATTACCAACGAATCCCGTCGACTTATGGAGTATTTAACGGAAGCCCGTCGAGGCTTAGATATTTACTTATATGATGAGAAGCAAACTCTGTTAATACTTATGCCACTTACTGATGAATTAGAAAAAGACGGTTTTATAACGCGTATAAATGGGTGGAGTAAAGAACGTACAGGTAAAAATTTAGCTGAATTAGATATCGTTATTGAACAACAAATTGCTTTGCCAATTAGTAAAGATGCGATTAAGCCACTGGTAACACTTCATGATTAGAATTGTCATTGCTGTAATAGTGGGATTTATATGTGAATATTTTGCTTTAATAGAAACACTTGATACACCCAATTGGCTTATCGCTATTTTATTACATGCTATAGCAAGTATGCTTTTTACTTTTGTAAGCTATATTGTCATCCCAGCTAAATACAAAAGTACATTATTTGGTGCCCTATTACTGTTATTTTCACTACTGTTTACGCTTCCTCTATTTGGTATTTTAGGCGTTATGTTCGCACTCACGTTTGCTTTGTGTAAACCGCTTAAAAATAATGATATTGAAATACAAGAACACAAAATCCCAGGTCTCCCTTTTGAAGTTCGTAGTATTTCAGCTAATCCAACCTATTCGATGGGTGGATTGAAAGCGATCCTCAAGTATGCAAGTGAGCCAAACAAACGTCTTAGTGCAGTAATGGCTGCACGTCACATGAGTGATACGCAGGCAATTCCTATTTTAAAACTCGCCCTTAAAGACTTAGAAGATGATATTCGTCTGCTTGCTTACTCCACTCTCGATGCTAAAGAAACTAAGTTAAACGAAAAAATAGGCCTATATCAGCAAGAGATATTGTTAACGACTCAGCAACCAAAACTGAGTAACTTGCAACAACAATTAGCTGAAATATATTGGGAACTTAGTTACTTAGGATTGGCACAAGGTGCATTGCGAGAATACGTGTTAAAAAAAGCAGAAACACTTTCCTTGCAAAGCATCGAATATGTGAAAAAGCCTGCAACCTTTGTATTTTTGGGCCGGCTTTGTTTAGCTCTTGGTAAATATGAACTTGCACTTAGTCATTTAGCACAAGCCACAGACCTTGGTATGGCACGTCGTCATGTTTTGCCCTATAAAGCTGAAGTTGCTTTTTGTATGAATAAATTCGATGACTGTAAACGTTATTTAAAAGAACTACCAGAGCAACCAAAGGGTAGCGAGTTACGCCATTTACAGGAGTATTGGAATGCCTAAACCAAACGCTGATGTATTACTGCTTTTAGAAGGCACTTACCCCTATGTCCGAGGCGGCGTATCGAGCTGGGTCCATCAAATTATTGAAGGCTTACCACACTATAACTTTGAGCTGGTTTTTTTGGGCGGTGCACCTGAGCATTATGGTGAAATTCAATATACATTACCTAAAAATGTAACCAAATTACATGTTCATTATTTAGTTGAAAACAACGCTTCTGAAATAAAAGCAAAACATGGCATAAAGTATAAAAAAGAGTTGTTCGAATTTTGGCAACAACTGCAAAACTATTTCCGTGACTCTAAAGAACCGATCCCTAGCGAGTTACTAAAGTTTGCTTTTAAAAAGCTTGCCCAAAAAGACGGCATAAACGAAGCCGACTTTTTGTATAGTGAATCCTCATGGCAAGTTCTCGCAAAATATTATTTAACCTACTGTGATGAATCATCATTTATCGATTTCTTTTGGTCGTATCGTAACTTATACAAACCGCTGTTTAAAATAGCAGAGATAGCTCGCGAATTACCTAATGTTAAACTTATACATTCAATATCAACAGGCTATGCGGGATTCCTAGGTTCTGGTGCAAGCGCAATTAGCAACACTGCGTATTTACTAACCGAACATGGTATTTATACCAAAGAGCGTAAAATAGACCTTATTCAAGCCAGCTGGATCAAAGAGTCAGAGCAGGTATTAGGTAAAAATTTAAATACCGAAATGGGCTTTATTCGCAGAATGTGGATTAGTTTCTTTGAGCAGATCGGCAGAACATCTTATCAAGAAGCCGATAAAATAATTTCTTTGTATGATGGTAATAGACAACGACAAATAAAAGATGGCGCCGCACCAGAAAAAACACGCGTAGTGCCAAATGGTATTAAAACATCGCGTTTTATTGAAGCACTTGCACAGCGTCCAAAAACGATTCCACTCACGGTAGGCTTAATTGGTCGTGTAGTGCCTATAAAAGATATTAAAACTTTTATCCGTGCAATCAAAGAGGTTCAGTCTAGTATACCTACAATTGAAGGCTGGATTATTGGCCCATACGAAGAAGACCCTCAATATTATAAAGAATGTCAATTACTTGTCAGCAGTTTAGATTTAGAAAATAACGTTACGTTTTTAGGTATGCAAAATATAGCTGAAATACTGCCTAAATTAGGTATCGTTGCACTAACCTCTATTTCTGAAGCACAACCTTTAGTACTACTAGAAGCGATGGCAGCTGGCGTACCAGTCCTTGCAAGTGATGTTGGTTCGTGCCGAGAGATTATTGAAGGCGCAACTGACGAAGACAAAGCACTTGGCAAAGCCGGAGAAGTGGTATCAATCGCCTCTCCTAGCGAAACAGCAAAGCAAATATCAAATATCTTAAATAACGACGAAAAGTGGCATGAGTATCAATCGAGTGGTCTTAAGCGCGTAAAAGCGTTTTATGACGAAAGCCATATGTTTGCGCAATACGACACACTTTATAAGGATGCAATGTCATGGCCGGAATAGGTTTTGAGATACGAAAAATTCTCAAAAAAAACACCCTACTTTCAGTATTTGAAGCTTATAGTTACGCTGGATTAATTGGTTCTGGCCCGTGGCTACTGTCAATTATTGCGCTTATGCTGATTGGCATTTTAAGTTTAGGTATTGTGCTACCGAAAGTGTTGATCATTCAGTTCTTAACGCTTGTAACCTATATGATGGCCGCATCGCTTATTTTAACGGGTGGTCTGCAATTGATGCTAACCCGTTTTATTGCCGATTTATTTTTTACAAAAGATGATGGATTAGTGCTACCAAACCTACTTGGCGCACAACTAATTACTACAATTGGCGCCCTATTGGTCGGTCTTGCTGTTTGGCCATTTTTACCTTTACCCATTATGACTAAAGTGATTATTTTAGGTGCCTTTATTAGCTTATGTAATCAGTGGCTTGGCGCAATATTTTTATCAGGCATGAAAGAATACAGGCTGATTTTAGTCACGATGCTGAGCGGCTATGCTTTTATGGTATTACTGGCTTACTTGCTTAGGGACTGGCAGTTAGACGGGTTGTTTTTTGCCTTTTTTGCTGGTGAAGCCTTATTATTTTTCAGTTTTCTATTTATGATTATTCGCCGTTATCCGGGTGATAAGCTCATAAGTTTCGATTTTTTGAACAATAAAAAAGTGTATTACAGCCTATTTTTATGCGGCCTGTTTTATAACATCGCTGTATGGGCCGATAAAATCATTTTTTGGTATTCACCAAGTACATCAATCCAAATTATTGGAACTCTCAGAGCCAGCCCAATTTATGATTTACCTATATTTTTAGCCTACCTATCTATTATCCCAGGTATGGCCGTATTTTTAGTAAGGATGGAAACTGACTTTGTTGAAGAATATGACCGTTTTTACTCTGCAATTCGCGACGGCTCAACGTTACAAGAAATTTATCATTTGAAAGATAATATGATCCGCACTGCGCGCAGTGGTCTTTACGACATATTTAAAATTCAAGGAATTACTGTCGCTTGCTTATTATTATGGGGAGAGCAAATACTAACTTTTATTGGTATTGATCCAAACTATAAAACCCTCTTATTTATTGATGTAGTTGGTGTAGGCGTACAAGTTATATTTTTATCTATTTTAAACATTTTATTTTATTTAGATAAACGTTCAACCGTGCTGTTTTTGGCTGGATTATTTTTAGTTATAAATGTAGTTTTAACCTTACTTTCAATTGCATTTGGGCCACAATTTTATGGTTATGGCTTTGCGTTAGCGACCATAATTAGCTCCGTTATTGGTCTATTTTGGCTTTCTAAACAATTTGAAGATTTAGAATACGAAACTTTCATGCTGCAGTAATACGACAACAATTGCATTAAATTAGCAATCTATTATGGCGATAAAGAAATAGCTTAATAACGAGCTAAAATTATGATGCTGGTTATTATGTAAAGAACTCCCAACGAAAATAGTAAGTTATTTAATTCAATAAAGGGCTCATGTTTTTAGTAAAATTGGTATAAACACAAAGGCTGCACGGTGCAGCCTTCGTGTTTAAGTAAAAATTCAAAAGTGCTATCCATAGCTCACCTGAGCCAAAATAGATATATATCCAACACCAATTTACAACAGGCCAATTTTTGACAAAAAATCATTTACCCCTACAAAACCACTTCTTAAACCAAATTAACTTAATCTGTATAAAAGTATATTTCAAATCATAGAATATTACGCTTTAAAATAACATTAAACTGAACGACTTTATTGATATATAATCAAAAATAGAGCAAAGATAAAAATACTTTACCTGTATTAATTATTTTAATTACGCTTATATCCCTTTAATTGGGCATGCTGTTTAAAAGGAGCATTCAATGGCTTTTGATTATGGATCGATTGATCTTGGACTAAAAAACCCCTTCAAACTGGAAGGTAAAGCAACAGCATTAAGAGGACTCATTGAGTCTATAGCAGGTATTAGTTTACTTGTTATTGCTGCAGGCTCTGTGAAAGAAGATACAACCGCAGGTTGGATTTTAATGGTGTTTGGCATGCTTATTTTAGCATTCGGCATTCGCTCACTATCGGCAGGTATTTATGCAACACTTAAATACTTTGTAGGTAGAAACCACCCAACTTCACTTGCTTATAACTACAGTAAATCGCAAGCATCAACCGCTCAAGAAGAACAAAAAGAAGTAGCCTACACAGCGCAATCACTTGAAGAAATGCTGGTTGGTCGTAAAAACAGTACATTTAAAGAGCCTAATGGTTTTTTATCACGATTACTTCACAGCTTAATCCCTAAGTTATTGTTTCTACCATATCCTATTCGTAATGTTGCCCAGCGATTATTTGGCTCATGGGTAAGCACCTTTGTCGCCCTTATTGCTTATGGCCTTGTTGCATTTGTGTCTTTGTCGGGCTTTACCGGTGAAGCTGGGGAATTAGCATTTCCGGTTTATAGTGCAATATTAATGTTTTACGTTCTTTTTTCGTGGCGCTCTACAGGTAAACCTATCTCTCGAAATGCAGAAAAGAATATTGAAGCACTTGGTACTGGTGCGCTTGCAAAAATTATTTCTTTATCTTTTATTTTACCCATCGCTATTGGTCTTTCTATGTCATGGTTGATGAAAGAGCAGCGCATTAGTAAACAAGAAATAGATAACTGGCTTGAGCAACTACCTAGTCTTCACGCTGGAATGTACTTAATTGCAATTATTATATTAGCGACTCTAAGTTGTGCGCTTGCTTTTATCATGATCAAAGCGCGTTTAAATTCAGTTACCCCTTCAGCTGAAGTATCTGAACTACGTGAAAACTGGCAAGAGTCTGTTCATCCAGACGAGATTTTCATAAACCTCGATAACCTAGTAATGGCTAATCGTCGCTATAAAGAAGTACCTAACAGAGTTTACAGAGAATTAGACCCTAAGCTTCAAGAACAAATAGAAGGTAAAGGCGGTTTTAAAGGTGAAATGATCCAAGAGATTCAGCCTAAACTGCACTCAATGGACTTAGGTAAAAACTTTACACTCGCGAGATTACTTGCTTTGGTGAGCGGTAACTTACTTTATATTGTAGCGTTAGCATTTACTGTGTTTTTAGCGTATTCGTTTATTAATATTTACCATTACATTGATGCGGCAAATATCAATAGCTTTAAACAAGCATTTAATAACCAACATGTTATTCAATTTAGTGAACTATTAATGACAAGCTTTCACTTATTGCTAATAGGTATACTTATTAAAGCATTTGCACAATTGCTAACAAATACGGCTCATCTGTTTTTTGCCGAAATGCAATTTGAATCACTGCTTGTGTACTTTAAATGCGAAGGTACTTTTACTGAGTCTAAAATATCAACAGGTACTGGTATTCACGATAGCACCCGCTCAGAAAATACTTTAGTACGCAGTAGCATAACGCCTTGGATTATTGTTTCTCGTGTTATTTCTACTACGTTTGCTGCAACAGGTATGAAAAACCTTGAACATCCTCGCCACATTATGGAAATGCATAAAGACGAAGGACAATTGCAAGCAATCAAAAAAGACGTTATTGCGTTCTTAAAAGACCGCGAATCTATCGCCTCAATCACCAGTGAGCGCGATTTAGGTAATGCGTCACAAATACATCAACTAAACCAACAAACGCGCGCTATACCTACTCAGCAAGCGATAGCGAAAGATGATGAAGAAGCTGCCGGGTATTTAAGACAAGAAAAAACTTATCTCCCGAGCCCAAGAGTTAATTAACCTGAAACCTAGATAATTTTTATTAATGCCACCTTGGTAACTTAGGTGGCATTTTTTTACCCTCTATTCAATACTTTTTAACTTTATTACCTCTTTTGCACTCAACAACATGATTAATATTGGATTAGTTCACAAAGCCCTTGCTTTATGTGCCAAAACACAAATAATGAAAGGATTAATTACAGGGTAAGAATGAGGACAATGAGCTATATACTAACCACCCAATGTGCTGATGATGTAGGCTTAATAGCTAAAATCACAGGGCTTTGCCATAAAAATAATTTAAACATTACGCGTAACAACGAATTTGTAGATAAAGACGCGCAGCGATTTTTTATGCGTACAGAGCTTACAGGCGAGCCACAAAGCGACTTTTTAGATCAACTACGCGCATTGTTGCCAGATGGGGCTAAACTTGCGCTACATTGCGGCGCAAAAACTAAAGTAGTTTTATTGGCAACTAAAGAAGCTCATTGTTTAGGTGGTATGCTGTTAAAGCAATTTGAACAAACTCTTAATATTGAAGTACTCGCTGTAATTGCTAACTATGCTGATTTAGAGCCGCTAGCTAAAGGGTTTGGTGTGCCATTTCATGTTGTATCGCACGAAGGGTTAACCCGTAGCGAGCATGATGAAAAGGTAGGCGATTTAATTGCCAGCTACAACCCTGACATTATTGGCCTTGCCAAATACATGCGTATTTTAAGTCCTGAATTTGTGGGTCGATTTGAAGGTAAAATAATTAATATTCATCACTCATTTTTGCCAGCATTTATAGGTGCTAAACCTTATCATCAAGCATTTGAGCGTGGCGTAAAAATTATTGGTGCTACCGCTCACTTTGTTAATAATGAGCTTGATGAAGGTCCTATTATTTTGCAAGATGTAACCAGCGTTACACATGCGAATACCGCTGAAATGATGGCTAAAATGGGCAAAGATGTTGAAAAGACTGTCTTTTGTAAAGCACTTCAACTTGCCTCAGAACATAAGCTATTTATTAATGGTAATAAAACCGTGGTGTTTTCTTAGCATTATTCCAACTGCTTAATTATTCTACATATAAAAAATGCCAGCATTGTTGCTGGCATTTTTTTGCTCATAAATAAGCTAATAACTTTTTAAATGTAAATTATGCCTGCTCTATTGGTTCGAGCTTTAATTTAGCGGCAATTAAAACGGCTTGGGTACGATTGTACACACCAAGTTTTCTAAATATGGCTGTAATGTGTGCTTTTACTGTCGCTTCTGATATGTGTAGTTCATAAGCAATTTGCTTATTAAGTAAACCTTCGTGCAGATATTGCAGCACTCGGTATTGTTGAGGCGTTAATGAGGCAACTTGCGCTGCTATTTCTCTATCTTCACCTTCAATTTCAGCTACTTTGTTTTTTAACTCTTTTGGTAGCCATGTATCGCCTTCAAGTATTTGGTTAATTGCACTGGCAATATCATCAGACGATGACGATTTAGGAATAAAACCCATAGCGCCGTAACCCATTACTTTTGAAACGATATTCACGTCTTCACTACCCGAAACAACGGCTATAGGTAAACTTGGGTATTCTTCTCGAATACGAATAAGGCCATATAAATCACCATTACCTGGCATGTGAAGGTCTAGCAGTAATATATCAAGATCCTCTTGCTCGCTTAACACTTGCAATGTGCTGTCAAAATCGGATGATTCAAAAACGGCTAAACCTTCAAATTTTGCGCTCAGTGCGCCTTTTAGTGCTTCACGAAATAACGGATGGTCGTCCGCTATTAAAAACTGACTCATGGTTCACTCCTAATAAATTCGGCTGCCAGTTAGGTTTAAAACCCTTACTGACAGCCGATATACTACGTTTAGAATCAACTTGTAATCAAGTTTTTAACGCACATTTAACGATTTAATCTGTTCTCGATTAGTTCATCGACAACTGAAGGATCCGCAAGCGTTGACGTATCACCGAGTTGTTGGTGCTCATTTGCAGCGATTTTACGTAAAATACGACGCATAATCTTACCTGATCGTGTTTTTGGCAATCCAGGTGACCACTGAATCATATCTGGAGATGCTATTGGGCTTAGCTCTTTACGAACCCAGTTACGTACCTCTTTGGTTAACTCATCGCTTACCGCTACACCTTCGTTAGGCGTAATATATACATAAATACCTTGGCCTTTAATATCATGCGGGTAACCCACTACAGCTGCTTCAGCTACAGCTTCATGCGATACAAGTGCACTTTCAATTTCGGCAGTCCCTAAGCGATGACCCGATACGTTTAATACATCGTCCACGCGACCTGTGATCCAGTAATAACCATCCTCATCACGACGACAACCATCGCCTGTAAAGTATACTCCTGGGTAGGCGCTAAAATAAGTTTGTTCAAAACGTTCATGGTCGCCATAAACAGTTCGCGCTTGCGATGGCCAGCTATCTAAAATAACTAAATTACCATCTACAGCACCTTCGAGTGTACTACCTTCGGCATCAAATAATGCAGGCGCAATACCAAAAAATGGATGTGTTGCAGAACCTGGTTTTGTATCAGTAGCGCCTGGAAGTGGTGTGATCATTATGCCACCGGTTTCTGTTTGCCACCATGTATCAACAATCGGGCAATTAGATTTACCAATACTCTCGTAATACCATGTCCACGCTTCTGGATTAATTGGCTCACCTACTGAACCTAAAATACGTAAACTATCGCGATTTGACGAAGCTGTTGGCTCATCACCTTTGGCCATTAGTGCTCTAATTGCTGTAGGAGCGGTATATAAAATAGTCACACCGTGTTTATCAACTACTTCGCCCATACGCCCAGCTGTTGGATAGGTAGGTACACCTTCAAATACAACTTGAGTACAACCGTTTACTAATGGCCCGTACGCTATGTAACTGTGGCCTGTGATCCAACCTACATCGGCACTACACCAATACACATCATCTTCTTTTAAATCAAATACGTATTCATGTGTCATTGATGAGTAAACTAAGTAACCACCGGTGGTATGCACAACACCTTTAGGCTGACCAGTAGAACCTGATGTATACAATATAAACAAAGGATCTTCAGCATTCATTGGTTCTGGCTCACACTGTGCTGGTAAGTCAGCAACTAGCTCGTGCCACCATATATCGTGCTTATTCCAATCAACTTCACCACCGGTTAATTGGTGCACAATAACATGTTCAATTGTGGTTACAGAATCTTGCGCTACCGCTTCATCAACGTTTGCTTTTAATGGTACGCAATTACCTGCACGTCGACCTTCATCAGAAGTAATAACGACTTTAGCGCCCGAATCCCTAATACGGTCGGCAATCGCTGATGGTGAAAAGCCACCAAATACAACAGAGTGAATAGCACCAATTCGTGCACAAGCTTGCATTGCGTAAATGGCCTGAGGCGTCATTGGCATATAAATAGCTACACGGTCACCTTTTTTAACACCTAACTTTTTTAAGCCATTGGCAAATTTAGCCACTTCATCATGAAGTTTTTGATAAGTAATGTGCTCACTTTGAGAAGGATCATCACCTTCCCAAATCAGCGCCACTTTATCGGCTTTTGTCTTTAAGTGGCGGTCAATACAGTTATAAGAAGCGTTAAGGTAGCCATCTTCATACCATTTAATGCTGATATGGCCTTTATCAAATGAGGTGTTTTTAACTTTAGTGTAAGGAGTAGACCAATCGAGGCGTTTGCCGTGCTCATCCCAAAAACTTTCTGGATCGTCAATAGATTGCTTATAAAGCGTATTATATTTATTTTTATCAATGAGTGTTGCGTCTTTAATGTGCGCAGGAACTGGATAGATACTTTGTGACATCTTAGTCTCCATTTAAATTACTTGCCTTGGGCTCTTATCAAGGATTACTCAGCAGTGCTTTATTAAGTATTAGACCTTAGTTGTACACACCTTTAAATTCTTCAGTTGTAGTTTATAATTGGCTTGGTTTAATTATTTTACATAAATAATACAAGATGTTAAATGTAAGTAAATGCAAACTACTTATACCTTAAACCTTAGTCTTATAGACCAATAGGTAATTGAGTATATCTCGTACATATTTAACAGTGTTGCCGTACAATAATAAAATAATTTTGCTAAAACTTAACTAATCTATTATTTAACAAATAAAAATAGAATGTGTATTAGTAATGACAAGTCACGCAAAAAAGCACTTTTTATTCGTAAGTAATACCTTTAGCAAGTAATACAAAATAAATGAATAAAAAGTAATAAACAAGTAGCCTATAAAGGACACCAAAATGAAATTTACTCCATTAAAAACACTCGCAGCAAGTGCTGTTCTTTGCTCGCTTTCAAGCGCAACATACGCAGCAACTGTTGCAAAGGTTGGTGATACCGAATTTACTTACGGCGGATACATTAAACTTGACTCTATGTGGAGTGATTATTCAGCCGGTGCACCAGCAGGCACAAGTGTTGGTCGTGATTTTTACGTACCAAGTACACTTACAGTTGGCGATGATAATAGCTCTGATGCAGTTTTTGATATGCACGCACGTCAATCTCGTTTTAATTTTGGTACAGCCACGTTATTAGATAACGGTAAAACGGTAAAAACTAAAATTGAAATTGACTTTTTAGCGTCTGCAGCCGGTGGAAACGAGCGCGTTTCAAATTCATACGCACCACGCATTAGACATGCATTCATCACTTATGACGGTTGGTTATTTGGTCAAACTTGGTCAAACTTTCAAAACGTAGGTGCTCTTGCAGAAACACTCGACTTTGTAGGCCCAGCTGAAGGCACTGTGTTTGTTCGTCAATCTCAAATTAAATACACAACTGGCGCATGGTCTTTTTCATTAGAAAATCCAGAAAGTACAATTACGACAGCGGGCGGCACACGTGTTGCCACTGATGATGCATCACTACCTGATTTTACAGCACGTTATACTCACAAAGCTGATTGGGGTAACATCGTTGTTGCAGCACTAGCACGTCAACTTACTTATAAAGTCGGTGAAATTGACGCTGATGAAACATCATTTGGCATTAGCGCATCAGGTATGGTTAAGTTAGGTGAAGACAACCTTAAATTTATGCTTACCCAAGGGCAAGGTTTAGGCCGTTATGTAGGCTTAAACGTAGCACATGGCGCTGTTCTTGATGGTGATGATCTTGATGCTATTGATTCTACATCAGGTTTTGTAGCTTACCAGCATAAATGGAACAGTCAGTGGCGTTCAACGTTCTTATACTCTTTCTTCTCTGCTGATAACAATACCGATTTACTCGCTATCTCTGGTGATCCTACAGAATCAAGCCAAAGCTACAGCGCAAATATCTTATACTCCCCGTTAAACGCTTAACATTTGGCGCTGAACTAAAGCATGCTGAGCGAGAAACTGAAAGCGGCGTTGATGGTGATTTAGACCGTTTACAATTTTCTGTTAAATACTCTTTTTAATAGCTAAAAATCTAATTACTTCCTTAAGCGGCCTTGGCCGCTTTTTTAATAATTCAATTTAAGTTAAAAAACAAAGCATATTTTTATAAGCTGTATCGTTTATCCTAATCATAATATTATTTACAGACTAAGTAATTTACCCTAAAAAAATGTTAACGCGCCTGTAAATGATAATGGTTTTTGTTTGAGTTTTTTAATTCTAACTAGTAGAATGCCCTAATTATTTATATAAATTCAAATAATATTGAATATTAATTAAGGGAAAACATGAAACTCAATCGCACTTTTGCACTTTCTTCTTTAGTTTTAGCCATGGGTTTTTCAGCTCAAGCGCAAGAAACATCAACTAAGAATACAGTTGAAAATAATAATGAAAAAATGGAAGAAATATTAATAGTAGGTGTACGCCAAGATCGCGTTAGCAAAGGTGCTACCGGTTTAACAATGGAGCTTAACGAAACACCACAATCGATTAGTGTAATTGGCGCAGAGCAACTTCAAAACTTTGCAGCAAATAGTATTAATGATGCATTGAAAATGGCCACGGGTATTACTGTTGAACAAGGTGAAACTAACCGCACACGATATACTTCTCGCGGTTTTGATATTAAAAGTACTCAAGTTGATGGTGTTGGTCTACCTAATAATTGGGGTCTTGTTACTGGTGCTATGGAAAGCTATGGTTATGAGAAAATAGAAGTTATTCGTGGTGCTAATGGGCAATTAACAGGTGTAGGTAATGCTGCGGGCACTATTAACTATGTTCGAAAGCGCCCAACAAATGAAAATGAAGGTGAAGTAGGTATTTCTGTAGGTACTTATGGTTTAAAGCGCTTACAAGCTGATTATTCATTTTTGTTAACAGATTCTGGTAGCTGGGCTGCACGTGTTATTGGTGTTGTAGAAGGATCAGATTCATACCTTGATGGTTTAGAAAATGATCGTACTTACTTCTCTGCTGTAGTTGATGGGCAACTTACTGGTAATTCGACACTTTCATTTGGTGCTTCACATCAAGATGCAAATACAGATGGAACAATGTGGGGAGGATTACCGCTTTCATATGCCGATGGTACACAAGCAGAGTGGGACGTAAGTGCGAGCCCAACTCAAGAATGGACTAAATGGGACACTCTTAATACCACTGCTTTTATTGAATATACTTATGTATTTGATAATAACTGGGAAATTAAAACAACTTATAATTACCAAGACTCAGAAGATCAAAGCAAATTACTTTATCTTTATGACCCTTATGGAATGTTTGATAGTGAAACTAATTTAGGTTTAGTCAGTCTTCCAGGACGATATGATACAGAATTCTCAGCTGATTTATTTGATATAACAGCTAAGGGTGAGTACAGCTTGTTTGGTCAAGAACATGAGTTAATGCTTGGTGGAAGTATTTCGCAAAGCACATCTTACTCTTTTACCAACTCTTACGATGCAGCAACAACTGAAGCTTATGGCTTGGCGCCTGCTTTTCCATACGCATTAGATGCGATAGCTGAACCTATTTGGGGTGAACAAACCAAGTATGCTGATATTGATGTTACTTTGAAGCGTTTTTTGGTTCTACTAAATTAAACCTAACAAGTGACTTATTTGTTATTGCGGGCTTTAACGCTATCGATTATGAGCGTACAGGCTTTAGCCAAGGCGTTGATATAGATAATGATGAAAGTGAGATAAGCCCTTACCTTGCAACAACGTATGCAATTAATGATGATGTTAATGTATATGTGAGCTATTCCGATATTTATCAGCCACAAGAGCAGTACGATTACGATGGTAACTTTTTAGATCCAAGCAAAGGTGTTAATTACGAAGTTGGAGTGAAAACTCAATGGTTTGATGATCAACTACTTGCAACCTTTGCAGTATTTAGTGCCAAACAAGATAATATTGCAACTTATGCAGGGCTAAACGCATCTGGATTTACTTACTATAAAGGAGCTGATCAAGATACCCAAGGCTTTGAATTAGAATTAACCGGACATATAACTGATGATCTAAATGCTGTATTTGCATATACATACTTAGATATAAATGATGACGCAGGCGATAGTTCTCACGAATGGGAGCCTGAAAATGTTGTTAATTTTTCATTGGATTATACGCTGCCTCAACTACCTGAGTTTCAGTTTGGTTTAGCCGGAAAATGGCAATCAAAAACAGAAAATATAGCCAGTAATGTTAAGCAGGATTCTTATTTACTTATGAACGCATTTGCTCGATGGGATGCGAGCGAAGACTTATCAATTCAAGCTAACATTGATAACATCACAGATGAAAAACATATTACTAGCTTAGCCAATGTTGGTTTTTATGGCTCCCCTATTAGCGGAAAAGTTAGCTTAACTTATCGCTTCTAAAGTTCTATTTTAATTAGGTCGCATTCTTTAACTATTAGGGCGTGTTTATCTTTGGTGGTTGAATTTGCAGCAGCATATTTGGTTTTTAGGCAAGGCAGAGCCTATATAGTGTGGTTATTCCCCATAAATAGGCGATAACGCAGCATAAATACCAAATATGCGCTGCCCTTTGGATTCTTTCTAGGGACGATTAACTCTTTGTTGCTCGATTTTTACTTAGTCCACTAGGTTACAAATCTCACGCCGCGATTTAACCGCCCCTAGATTGAACAAATTTCAATCCACAAAGATCAACACGCCCTAAAGAATGCTTTTATCTGATTAAAACGTATAGCGTATGATCGCTCTGCTCTTCATTTAGTATAGTAATTACTAATGCAGTGCCTACTCATGCGCGATTTAACCGTAGATTTTATAGGTTAAATTACAAACAACACGTTTCTATGTGTCGTTTTTATCTTATCTACTTTAAGTTTTTAATAATAAAAAGCGCCAACCATTACTGGTTAGCGCTTTTTTAAAGCTCGGGTCAAATCAAGCTTAGAAACTCATTTTGATACAGCTTAAAGGTCTGCGTCGTCGCCTAACTTATCTTCACCATCTTCTGGTTCAATAGTTGCTTTTAGTAAAAGCATTTCGCGTAACTTACCTTCAATCTCATCTGCAATTTCTGGATTTTCTTTCAAAAATTTAATTGAGTTAGATTTACCTTGGCCTACTTTGTTGCCACAGTAACTATACCAAGCACCTGCTTTTTCAACAATTTTGTGCTTAACACCTAAGTCAATTAACTCGCCTTGCTTAGAAATACCTTCACCGTACATGATGATAAATTCAGCTTGTTTAAATGGCGGCGCTACTTTGTTTTTAACAATTTTAACGCGAGTTTCGTTACCAACAACTTCATCGCCTTCTTTTACAGAACCAATACGACGAATATCAATACGTACCGATGCGTAAAACTTAAGTGCATTACCACCCGTTGTTGTTTCTGGGTTACCAAACATAACACCAATTTTCATACGAATTTGGTTAATGAAAATACATAACGTGTTAGAGCGTTTAATATTACCAGTAAGCTTACGTAATGCTTGTGACATTAAACGTGCTTGTAGGCCCATGTGCGAGTCGCCCATGTCGCCTTCAATCTCAGCTTTTGGTGTAAGTGCAGCAACCGAGTCAATAATAACAACGTCTACCGCGCTTGAACGTACTAACATGTCACAAATCTCTAGCGCTTGCTCACCTGTATCTGGTTGCGATACAAAAAGATCGTCAATGTTAACACCAAGTTTTTGTGCATAAATTGGATCTAGAGCATGCTCAGCATCGATAAAGGCACATGTTTTGCCTTCTTTTTGAGCTTCTGCGATAACTTGTAAAGTAAGCGTTGTTTTACCAGATGATTCAGGACCGTACACTTCAACAATACGTCCCATAGGTAAACCACCTATGCCTAAGGCAATATCAATACCTAATGAGCCTGTAGATACAGATTCAATGTTTAACGCTTTGTTATCACCCAATTTCATAATTGAGCCTTTACCAAATTGACGTTCAATTTGTGATAGTGCTGCGTCTAACGCTTTTTGTTTGTTATCGTTCATTTTGTTCTCCAAATCCAGCTAATGGAACCAAGTATACTGTATGAAATCACAGTATCAAGCTAATTTTTTATTTTATCTCATCTATTGCATTTTTTAATGCAAATACAATAGCTTGTAACCTAACCTGAGCTCTATCACCAATAAATACTTGTTTAAATGTAAGCAACTTATCATTAATTTGTATGCCAAACCACACAAGTCCAACAGGTTTACCTTCAGTTGCACCACCAGGCCCGGCAATGCCCGATACAGCTATCGCAATATTAGCGTTTGTTGCTTTAATAGCACCTACTGCCATTTCTCGCACTGTTTGTTCGCTTACAGCACCATACTTTGCTAATGTACTTGCACTTACATTTAATAAGTCTTGCTTTGCTTGGTTGCTATAAGTGACAAATGCACGGTCAATATAAGCCGAGCTCCCAGGGGTATCGGTAAGGGCATAACTCACTCCGCCACCAGTACATGACTCAGCACTAGTGATCCATAAGCATTTATCCGTTAAAATAGCGCCTAATTGCGCAGCAAGTGTTTTAATCTCTTGATGTAATTCCATATTCAGCCTTTGGGTAAATACATGTCGTTTGATCTTTATGCACCACACACTATAAAACAACAAACCCCTATGATGCAGCAGTATCTAAAAATAAAATCAGAGCATCGCGATATTTTATTGTTTTATCGTATGGGCGATTTTTACGAACTCTTTTTTGATGACGCTAAACGCGCCGCTCAATTACTCGATATTTCGCAAACACATCGCGGTAAAGCCGGTGGCGATCCTATCCCTATGGCGGGCGTACCTTATCATGCAGTAGAAAACTACTTAGCACGCCTAGTCCAAATGGGCGAATCAGTCGCTATTTGCGAACAAGTTGGCGACCCTGCAACCAGTAAAGGTCCCGTTGATCGTAAAGTTGTACGTATAGTTACACCCGGTACAATTTCTGACGAAGCGCTTTTACAAGAACGACAAGACAACCTCCTTACCAGTGTTTGGCAAAGTAAAAAGGCTTATACGGTATTGCCTACCTTGATATTAATTCAGGTCGTTTCAACATAGTTGAAGTAAACACCGACGAAGCCTTTAGCTCAACTATTCAGCGCCTATCACCAGCAGAACTTCTGTATAGCGAAAGCTTTGAAAACTTTCATTTAATTGAGCATATAAAAGGCGCTCGTCGTCGCCCAGAGTGGGAATTCGACTTAGATACGGCCCAACACTTATTATGCGATCAGTTTGGTACTAAAGATTTAGTCGGCTTTGGTGTTGATAAAGCCCACAGCGCACTTGTTGCTGCAGGTTGCCTAATGCAATACGTAAAAGATACACAACGTATTGCATTGCCGCATATCCGTGCAATTACGCTTGAGCACAACGAGCACGCAGTTATTTTAGATGCCGCAACACGTAAAAATTTAGAACTTACCGTTAATCTATCGGGCGGGTTTGAAAATACACTTGCCCAGGTACTTGATAAAACAGCAACGCCAATGGGTTCTCGTTTACTTAAGCGCCGTATCCATTCACCTATACGCAATAAAGACGAGCTAAATTCTCGCTTAAATGCAATTAGCGCTATTTTAGATGTACAACTGTGCGGTGAATTACACGAATCATTAAAAGAGATTGGTGATGTAGAGCGTGTTATTGCCCGCCTAGCTTTATGTACTGCTCGCCCACGCGATTTAACGCGTCTGCGCAGTGCACTACAAGCACTTGCACCACTGCATACTTTGTTAGGTGATGCTAATGATCCTCGTATAACAGATATTATCAAGCACTCGCCTGAACTCCCTGATTTAAAAGCATTGTTAGAACGTGCAGTGATAGAAAACCCACCGGTTCTTATTCGCGATGGTGGCGTTATTGCCCCGGGTTACAACAGTGAACTTGATGAATGGCGTAACTTAAGCAAAGGTGCAACCGATGTTCTTGATCAACTAGAACTGCGAGAACGAGAACGTACGGGTATTAGTACGCTTAAAATTGGTTACAACCGCGTACATGGCTTTTTTATTGAAGTAAGCCGCGCCAACGCGCACTTAGTACCAGCCGACTACATTCGTCGTCAAACGCTTAAAAATAACGAGCGCTACATTATTCCAGAGCTTAAAGAGCACGAAGATAAAGTGCTTGGTAGCCAATCAAAAGCCTTAGCGCTTGAAAAGCAGCTATACGAGGAGTTGTTTAGATTTATTGCTCCACATATTGAACAGTTACAAATGATGGCAGCAGCACTGGCTGATTTAGACGTATTAAATAATCTGGCCGAACGTGCATTTGCACTCAATTATGCAAAACCAGAACTGTGCGATAACGACAATATAAGCATTAAGCAAGGTCGTCACCCTGTTGTTGAACAAGTAATGAAAGAACCATTTATTGCTAATCCTGTTGAATTAAATTCTCAGCGTAAAATGTTAATTATTACCGGTCCAAACATGGGCGGTAAATCAACCTATATGCGCCAAACAGCACTCATTGTACTAATGGCTCACATTGGCAGTTATGTACCCGCTGACAGCGCTAAAATTGGTAATATCGACCGTATATTTACACGTATTGGTGCAAGCGATGATTTAGCATCAGGGCGCTCAACCTTTATGGTAGAAATGACCGAAACAGCAACCATTTTAAATAACGCTACGGCGCAATCTTTGGTATTAATGGATGAAATTGGGCGCGGTACAAGTACCTATGACGGGCTCTCGCTTGCGTACGCAACAGCGAATCATTTAGCGTCAAAAATATCTGCTAAAACATTGTTTGCTACGCATTACTTTGAATTGACAGAGCTTGCAGAGCAAACAGCTGGCCTGGTAAATGTGCACCTTGATGCAATAGAGCACAACGATACAATCGCCTTTATGCACACAGTACTTGATGGCGCAGCAAGTAAAAGCTTTGGCTTGCAAGTAGCAGCTCTTGCGGGTGTGCCAAAAGCTGTGATTGCACAAGCAAAGCAAAAACTTAAGCTACTCGAAAATCATCAAAGCGTTACTGCACCAAATACAGAGCAACAAGCCTTTACTTTTAATAACGAAATTGCACAAAGTACACCTTCAGAAGTTGAAGAGCAGTTAAGCGCAATCGACCCTGATAACTTATCGCCACGCCAAGCACACGATTTGTTATATAAACTAAAAGCATTGTTGTAATTTATGTCATCTAATTTACAAGCATAAAAAAGCCGAAGAATAAATTCTTCGGCTTTTTAACACACATAATAGTCTCTTAAACTATTTAACTAGCTACGAAAACTGATTAAATAAGCTGTCTGTACTTAAACCTTCTTGTTGCAAAATGTCTTTTAAACGACGTAATGCTTCTACCTGAATTTGTCTTACACGTTCACGTGTTAAGCCTATTTCTCGGCCTACATCTTCAAGTGTAGATGGCTCATAGCCAAGTAATCCAAATCGACGTGCTAACACTTCGCGTTGTTTAGGATTTAACTCACCTAACCAATCTACAATGTGTTTATTTATATCATTCGTTTGTACTTGGCCTTCAGGGCCTGCACTTTTTTCATCAGGAATAATATCTAATAATACACTGTCATTTTCGCCGCCGATTGGCATATCAACAGAGGCTATTTTTTCGTTAAGACGTAGCATTTTTGTTACGTCTTCAACGGGTCTATCTAAGCTCTCTGCAATTTCTTCAGCAGTGGGTTCATGATCTAACTTTTGAGTTAATTCACGAGCGGTACGTAAATAAACATTAAGCTCTTTAACCACATGAATAGGCAAACGTATCGTACGTGTTTGATTCATAATGGCACGTTCAATTGTTTGGCGTATCCACCATGTCGCGTAAGTTGAGAATCTAAAGCCACGTTCAGGATCAAATTTTTCAACAGCGCGGATTAAACCTAAATTACCCTCTTCAATTAAATCAAGTAAGGCAAGTCCACGGTTATTATATCGGCGAGCTATTTTAACAACCAAGCGTAAATTGCTTTCAATCATGCGTTTACGAGAGGCGTCACAACCTTTAAGTGATTTTCGTGCAAAAAAGACTTCTTCTTCTGCACTCAGTAATGGAGAGAAACCTATTTCACCAAGATAAAGCTGAGTGGCGTCAAGGTTTTTTGTTACTTCTTCTTTGGCAAATATATCTTCGTCATCTACTTTTTCAAGTAACGATGTGTTTTCTTCAACGGTGGTATCATCGAACTTGTCATCATTCGTGATGTTTTTGTCAAATTTTGCTGCGTTAGCCATAAGCCTTCTCCCGAGCAATTATCAATACCTTAAAATTAGGGTAGGTATTTAGCAGGATTGACAGCTTGCCCTCGGTAGCGAATTTCAAAGCGAAGTGCGGTGACCGAAGATTCTGAATTACCAATTTCTGCTATTTTTTGTCCAGCCTTAATTTTCTGCTTTTCTTTAACAAGTAATTTCGAGTTATGTGCATAAGCACTTAGGTAATCATCATTATGTTTCAATATGATTAAACTACCATAACCTCGAAGTGCGTTACCCGCGTACACCACCGTTCCTTGTGCCGCGGCTAATACTGAAGCCCCTTTTTTATTAGTAATCTGTAAGCCTTTGTATCCGTTTTCCTTATTAGAAAAGCGTTTAGTAATTTTACCTTTTGCTGGCCAAAACCACTTCACCTTACTACTCGACAAATACTTTTTATTACTAACTTTGTTACTGGCTTGTTTTTGAACATACTCTCGTTGTTTTGGCTGATCAAGCTCTTTCTTTAATTTTTTGTTATTTTTTTGTATGCTTTTTCTAGACTTTTTACTCGAATTCGTATGTTTTTTCGACTTTTTATTTTCTGACTGCAATGGTATTAAAGAGATATCTTGCCCAGGATATATTACATAAGGTGATGAAATAGAATTGTTTTTTGCTAATTTACGAAAATCTTGACCTGCACTAAAAGCAATTGAATATAAAGTATCTCCTTTTTGAACTTTATACTTATTACCACTAATGTTAATTTTATGATCTAAATAGTTAACATTATTATTTAGGCTGCTGACTGGTGCTGGAACATGACGAGACGAGCAGCCAAAAAGCAAAATACTAATAAATAAAGCAACATAACGCATAAATTGTTTATTCATTGTATTTAGCTCCTTATGTAAAAAAGTTATTTTATAAAGCTTAACGCAACAAAAAGTACGCTACTGCAATTAATACTACTAATCCCCAACCAAGTGTTTCAATATATTGACGTAATTTTTGCTCCATCTTAGCTCCGCCCCACTTCATTAAAGCTGAAACTAAAAAGAATCGCGCACCGCGCCCGATGGCAGATGCAATTAAAAAAGGCAAAAAGGCCATTTGTAAAACACCCGCGCCAATCGTAAATACTTTATAAGGTATAGGTGAAAAACCAGCTAAAAAAACAACCCAAACACCGTAATCTTTAAACCAGTTTAATGCGACATCAAACTTTTCTTGCCAGTGCATTTGTGCAATTAATGGCTCAACAACGGGTTCAAATAACCAAAAGCCGAGTAAATACCCAATTATTCCGCCAACAACCGATGCGATTGTGGCAAAACTTGCAAAGCGCCATGCTTTTTTAGGTTGAGCAAGCGACATAGGCGCAAGCATAACATCAGGTGGGATTGGAAAAAACAGACTCAGCAAAGCTCATTGCAGCCAAATAACGCTCGGCATGGCGATGCTTGGCCCATACAAGGGCCATATCATATAACTTAGTAAACAACTTCAAAATGAATTCCTATTCAATATCGCCAGGTACCAGTGGTACAAACCTAACTGGTGCAATAACATGTTCTGTGTAATCGTCGCCGTTGCGAATAACCATTATTAATTTTTGATCACTTTCACCAATAGGGGCTAATAACACGCCACCATCAGCCAATTGAGCAAGTAAATCTTTTGGCACTTTAGAGGCCGCAGCCGTCACTATAATACCGTCAAACGGCGCTTGTGACTGCCAACCTTGCCAGCCATCACCATGCTTCATCGACACATTATATAAATCGAGTTGATGTAACCGGCGTTTAGCTTGCCATTGCAAGGCTTTGATACGCTCAACTGAATAAATTTTAGTGAACGTTTTAGCTAAAATTGCAGTTTGGTAACCAGACCCAGTACCAATTTCCAGTACTTTATTGCGAACACCCGCAAGGCGAAGTAGCTCAGTCATACGGGCAACAATATAAGGCTGCGATATAGTTTGCCCCTGCCCGATGGGTAACGCTGTATTCTCATACGCTTTATGTTGCAACACGTCATCAATAAAAACATGGCGCGGAATATTCGCAATAGCACTAAGCACTTGGGTATCTTCTACGCCTTCGCGCTGTAGTAAATCAGATAACGCTTTGGCGCTGCGCGTATAATTAGCGAGCACGGTTTATCTCCAAATCGGCAAGCCAGTCTCCTACCGCTTCTAAGCTATCTTTAGCGGTCATATCAACACTTAATGGCGTAACTGAGGCATAGCCATTATTGATTGCGTAAAAGTCGGTGCCTTCACCTGCATCACTTTCGGTGCCAAGCGATCCATACCAATAAATATCACGACCCCAGGGATCCGTTTGTTTGGTCATGGTTTCGGCTTTATGACGAGCGCCTAAACGTGTTACTTGCACCCCTTTTAATTCACTTAGTGGAATATCTGGCACATTAATATTTATTATTTGATCTTTTGGAAGCGGATGCGAAGCCAAGCCCTTAATAATATTTACGGTAACAGCAGCGGCTGTTTCAAAATGCTCGCCTTTATGTGAGCAAAGCGATACCGCAATTGCAGGTAAGCCCAAATGACGTCCTTCAGTCGCGGCAGCCACTGTGCCAGAATACAGCGTGTCGTCACCTAAGTTGGCACCATGATTAATACCAGCAACAACTAGATCTGGTTTTTCATCAACCAGCTGATTTACACCTAAATGTACACAATCTGTAGGCGTGCCATTAACCGACATAAAACCATTTTCGAGTGTCGTCGCTCGTAGCGGGTTCATTAATGTTAAAGAATTACTCGCGCCACTGCAGTTACGATCGGGCGCAACAAGAGTTACCTCTGCAATTTGTATAAGCGCCTGATATAAAACCGCAATGCCTTTGGCATTTACGCCATCATCGTTACTTAACAGTATCTTCATTTATGCCATTATCCTTTTCTTTGCGCTCTCGTGGGCTTGCATCTGTATAATCCACCAGCTCGCGTAATAATGCGGTTGCAAAACACCCTTTAGGCAAACCAAAACTCAGCTTTAAACTCGTTTCATCTATGGTCTCAACCGTTAAGTTTTGCGGAATTAAACGCAGCATTCTGCGCTCATTTTTAAGGCCGAGTTCACCCAAGCCATCGCACCATGCTTGGTAAGGTGCAAGCCATACTTTTTCTTGCTCGGTTAAGCCTTTTTCACTTTTACCCACCATAGGTGCCGACATCATAATATCGCCAGTGGCTAATCGCTCAATGTTTTCATCGTTAATCGCATCTTCAAAAAATGCATTACTGCCGCTGAGCATAAATACTTCACGGTGCATTGTTTTAGCTAAACCATGCTCTTTTACACGCAGGCTCACTAACTGATTAAATACATGCGATCGTGCTGCTGAAATAATAATACCGCGCAACTTTTTATCGCGAATACGCTCACCGGCAAACATTTTTTCAGCCATAACTAAGTTATGACCACCATGACCAAAGCGCTGCTCGCCAAAGTAATTAGGCACGCCTGCGCGTACTGCGTTAATACGGCATAGAATATCAAGAGGCTTGGTTACATTACGAAGCGTAATAGTAAATTTATTACCTTTGTGGCAGCCCGTACGTAACTTACGGTCGTGGCGCTGTTGCGACACAATAAAAATACTCTCGCTATTCAAGTCGCTAAAATCGATAGGCTTTTTAATCGGTACTTTTACACTAAACCACTGCGAGCACACACCGTGGCGATCTTTCATGCCTGCGTAACTTACGTCTCGCGGTGAAACACCCGCACGCTGCGCAATTAGCTTTGCAACGTATTGCGTGTTTTCGCCTTTTTTAACCACCTGCAAACACACGTGTTCGCCACTGCCGGTAAATTCTATACCTAAGTCTTCATCAACCATAAAGTCTTCAGCAGTGGTTTTAAAATCAGCTTTAGAAAGCGGTGCACCGTATAAATAATTTAAATCGCTCATGCGTTTTTTGTACTCGCAAGCTCTTTACTCATAATAACCACCGCATGGCTCGAAATACCTTCTTTGCGCCCTTCAAAGCCTAGCTTTTCGGTGGTAGTGGCTTTAACGTTAATTTGGCAAAGGTCACAATTTAAATCACTGGCTAAATTAGCACGCATAGCTTGAATATGTGGCAGCATTTTTGGCGCTTGCGCAACAATAGTCACATCGCCATTGCCAAGTACGTAACCTTGCTCTTTAGCTAAGCCCACCACATGGCGAAGTAAAATACGACTGTCGATATTTTCATACTCACTAGCTGTATCGGGAAAGTGCTTACCAATATCACCCATAGCAAGGGAGCCTAAAATAGCATCACATAATGCATGAATAGCAACATCGCCATCGGAGTGCGCTAAAAAGCCCTGTGGGTAATCAATTTTTTCACCACAAATAGTTAACGGGCCTTCGCCGCCAAATTTATGTACGTCAAAACCATGGCCAATTCGTATCATGATGCACTCTCGTTTTGTTGTTTATGTAATAAAAACCCAGCCAAATCTAAATCCTCTGGTGTGGTTATTTTAATATTGTCGCTGCGCCCTGCCACAAGCTTTACCGGTTTGCCCGCCCATTCAATAGCACTGGCTTCATCGGTAATAGTTGCCCCACTTGCTAATGCGTTTTGAAGTGCATTTTTAAGCTCGTCATATTTAAAAAATTGTGGGGTAAGTGCTTGCCATAAATCGTCTCGTGGCACAGTTTGTAGGGCATGTGTGTGGCCACGTTTTATGGTGTCTTTTACTTTGCTAGCTAAAATACCACCTTCGTCAGCACACATGCATTCATCAATTAAGCGTTCTATATCACTAATATTAACTAACGGGCGTGCAGCATCATGTACCAGCACCCATGCTGGAGGATTGGGCGCTAAAAAGTAAGCTATTGAGCACTGAATCGGCACGTTCATTTCCGCCACTGGCGCGAACAATGCGCTTATCAGCGAATGAAAGTTCGTCAAAATAGGGGTCGCTGTCGCTAAGAGCAACAACAATAGTGCTTAATTTAGGTAATTGAGAAAGTTTAGCTAAGGTGTGTTCTAAAATGGTTTTACCCGCTAATTGTATGTATTGCTTAGGCGCATTGTGCTGCATTCTACTGCCAACACCTGCAGCAGGTACAATTGCTGCAATAGTCTGTTTATTTGTCATATTGTTTGCCCGGTAAAACACGAATAAATGTTTCGTCCGGTTTAATCATTCCCAATTCGTTGCGTGCACGCTCTTCAATACCTTCTTGGCCAAGCTTTAAATCTTCTATATCAGCTGTAAGCACTTTATTTCGTTTAATAAGCTTTTCGTTAGTGTGTTGGTGTGATGCGACAGCACCTTTTAATCGCGTGTAGTCTTGTACGCCATTATGACCAAACCATAATCTATATTGCACAAACAGTGCTAAGCACAATAAGCAAGCTTGAAAAAATCGCATTTAACACTCCTTATTTTAAATCCCGAATACCTTAACTTTATTAAGCTAAAGGGCGCTTTAAATTGCGCCAATTAATACTACCCGCTAAAAGCATTTCGCGTAGTGATAAGAGCCGTGGTGAGCAGCGCTTTGAAAACTGCCATTGATGCCCACAACAAGCTGCGGTAAAACTTACCTTACTTGGCTTTATTAACTGAGCGTTTTGCTGCTCAAGCCCATTTCCTAAAAAATCAAACCAACCTAGCTCGTTACAATGCAGCTTATTTTCATCTAACTGATCGATACTGTCTATTCTCAGGCGCACCTGATCGTAGCCATGCAATATAACAGGCACTATTAACCCCACTTTGGCATGTGTTTGATAAAAAAGTTCATTAGCTTGAACATTCACATCGGGTGGTGTCGGTTTTTGTTTTTCAAGCCAAGACCCATTTTGCGAGTCCAACGTAAAAGGTGTGTCACCATTGGCAACTAACGTTGCCGCTCGCTCAATATAATAGGGTAGGCTTTTTAACTGCCGACGTAACTTATCAGCATTAGGCTCTGCGACTAAACGCAAAACCTCACGCTGATAAAATGCATTGCACAATTGTGCATATAACACTTTTTGCGCATCAGTTTGCCAAATTTCAACTTGTTGCAGAGCACCAAGTGACTGATTTTTAGCGACCAAAAGCTGTACTCAAAAATATCCAGGTAAATGTTTTATAACACAGTACTGAATGCTTTTTAAGCATTACATACTAATTTAAGCGCTTGGCTTTTCACCTAATTTAGCTTTACCTGATTCTAAAAATTGCACAACCGTATTACGCTTTTTACCAATTAATAAACTGCCATCAGCTAAAAACATAAAGTTTTGCCAATTGCGTTTAAATACATCAAACGTCGTTTCGATAATATTATCGCGTGCCATACAAAAATAAACCGTGGTGTTAGCTTCCCAATCTAAAAACGTTAAGATTGCTTCTGGTGGTAGCGCATCACCATTTTCCCACGCATCTTGCCAATCTACTTCTTGGCTAAAGCTTTTTCTTGACCACACCAATCGGTGTCTTCAAAAAAATCAGGGTGATCAAACTCACGGCTCACCATGGTTGTCCAAAGTACGGCTGCGCGCTCGTCGCTCATAGGCTTTATTTTTGCTGCGTCTTCATCAGATACAGGTAAATCTTTGTGGCGAAAAACCCACGCCTTTTTGTAATCATCTAAAGAAATATAGTTCATAGTATTGGCAAATTAGTTAACATTAAAAGTGCAAAGCCAAATTATACAAGAGATCAAAACATGACTACAGCAATAAAACCACTTTCCCTAAAACCAGGCATCTACCAACACTACAAAGGCCCGCAATATAAAGTTATTCATGTTGCCACCCATAGCGAAACCGAGGAACAACTTGTGATTTACCAAGCACTTTATGGTGAATTTGGTATATGGGCGCGCCCATTAAGCATGTTTTTAGAAACTGTTGAAAAAGACAGTAAAACTATACCGCGTTTTGCTTATATTGGACCTGCTGCTTAACTATGGCATTATAACAAAATAACTTACTGCTCAGACCAGACAAGGGTACACCGTGCAATTTAATTCAACTGACAATTACATAGCGAGTAGCGCGCTTAAACAAGCTGTAAATGCTGCCATTATGCTCGAAAAACCACTTTTGATTAAAGGCGAACCTGGCACAGGTAAAACCATGCTGGCTGAGGAGTTGGCTAAAAGCTTAGATACTACGCTTATTCAGTGGCATATAAAATCGACCACTAAAGCGCAGCAAGGTTTATACGAGTACGACGCAGTTTCGCGCCTGCGCGACAGCCAATTAGGTGACGAGCGCGTACACAACATTAGTAACTACATCGTTAAAGGTAAGCTTTGGCAGGCATTTACATATGCAGAGCTCAACGGTAAACGCCCAGTGCTTTTGATTGATGAAATAGACAAAGCCGACATAGAGTTCCCAAACGACTTACTACTTGAGCTTGATAAAATGGAGTTTCATGTTTACGAAACTAACGAGCGCATTGTCGCAAAAGAGCGCCCTATTGTGATCATCACATCAAATAACGAAAAAGAATTACCAGACGCATTTTTACGCCGCTGCTTTTTTCATTACATTGATTTTCCAAGCAGTGACGAAATGCAGCAGATTATTGACGTGCACTACCCTAACGTTAAACAGGATTTAGTACGCCAAGCACTTGAAGTGTTTTTTAATCTGCGCGAAGCTAACGGCCTTAAAAGAAGCCTTCCACCAGCGAATTACTCGACTGGCTTAAACTACTTATGGCAGAAGACATAGACGCTAAAACACTGCACGACAAAGCACAAAAAGGCGGTTTAATGCCCATGTTTGGCGCATTACTTAAAAATGAGCAAGACATAAGCCTAATCGAAAAATTAGCCTTTATGAGCCGCCGTTAAGATGTTGATTGCGTTTTTCTTCAAACTGCGTGAATACCGCCTACCTGTAAGCCTGCGCGAACTGCTCGATTTAATTAACGCCTTAAAAAAAGGCGTTATATTTGCCGACGTAGACGCCTTTTACCATTTAGCACGCACCATAATGGTAAAAGATGAAACGCATTTTGATCGATTCGACAAAGCCTTTAGCGACTACTTTAGTGGTATTGCCGACCTTGATTTGCTCGAGAGCTTAAAGCAACAGCACAACTTACCTGAAGACTGGCTACGCAAAGAGTTTGAAAAAAACCTAAGCGATGAAGAAAAAGCCCAACTAAAAGCCATGGGCGGGCTCGACGAGCTTATGAAAACCCTAAAAGAGCGTTTACAAGAGCAACAAAAACGCCACGCAGGCGGCAATAAATGGGTGGGCACTGGCGGCACATCACCTTTTGGTGCATACGGCTATAACCCCGAAGGCGTGCGTATAGGGCAAGACGGCAACCGTAACCGCCAAGCGGTAAAAGTGTGGGATAAACGAGAATACAAAAACCTCGACACCGACAGAGAAATTAGTTCGCGCACAGTTAAACTCGCCCTTAAAAAGTTACGAAAGTTTGCCCGCACTGGCGCAAGCGACACGCTTGATTTAAACGAGACTATTCGCGCTACTGCAAAGCAAGGCGGCATGCTTGATGTAAAAATGGCACCCGAACGCCACAATGCAGTAAAAGTATTGATGCTGTTTGATATTGGCGGCTCAATGGATGACTATATCCACACCTGCGAAGAATTATTTAGCGCCGCTCACAGCGAATTTAAACACCTAGAGTTTTACTACTTTCATAACTGTTTATACGAGCACGTTTGGCAAGACAACGCACGCCGCCATTCAAACGTAATAGACACCATGACGCTGATTAATAAATTTACCAGCGACTATAAAGTCATATTTGTTGGCGATGCCACTATGGGCCCTTACGAAATAGCTTATGCGGGCGGCTCGGTAGAACACTACAATGAAGAGCCCGGCAGTGCATGGTTGCAACGTATAACAAACCACTTTGATAAAGTCGCCTGGCTCAACCCACAACCCGTTGAACACTGGCCGTACTATCAATCAATTGGCTTTATAAAAGAGTTAATGAACAACCGCATGTATGCGCTGAGCTTAGATGGAATAAGTAGAGCGATAAAAGAGCTGAGTTAAAGTGAATAATAGAAATATATTAAAATTAATTTTGTTTGCATCACTTATTATAAATTTGGTTTTTATAACTATCTTTATAAGTGATTCTAAAAAGGATAAAAGCATTTATTTATTAGCAAGCAATGTTGAAGCTAAATGCTTGAATGATTGGAAATCACAAGACTCTAGGGTGCCTTTTATTACCTCTCATCAAGTTTTAGGACCAGATCCTTTTACTGAGTATAACCTTTTAGAGCTGGGAGGTTATGATCAGTCAACATCTTTCACATACGAATTCTCAGCATGTTTTAAAGATAAATTTTCTACAGTAAGAACAATTGCAGAGATGAAATATGCTATTGATTTCATGGGTAAGCAATCAAAAAATGTTGGATTTTATAAATTACCAAATTCTGATGAAATTATTGTTTACTCAAATGAGTAACAATTAGGCTAGATTGGCTGAACTCACAACTCGTCGAGCATTGGCTGCACTATCAATCAATTGGCTTTATAAAAAAGCTAATGAACAATCGCATGTATGCGCTGAGCTTGGATAGGATAAGTAGAGCGATAAAAGGGCTGAGTTAAAGTTTGACTCAGCTATATTTGTATTAGAGTAGTTTGAATCATCAATTTAAAAAGTAATAGTAGCTTTAGTTATTTACATCAAAAAGAAATACCAACATTACAATTATCTGCAACACATCCAGATAACTCTGAAGAACCTCCATCAGGAAAAGTTACTTTTAAATAATCACCATTAGCTTCAAAATAGAAGCCTGCAAAAACCATATCCAGACGCGAAACCAAAATATCACACTGCTCAGTGATAGTTAGTACAAGATGTATTTTTCGATGCCTTTCTCTAATAGTTATACAAGGGCCTTTAACTTCTACATCCCAGAGAGAAGAATTAGCTTTCCACTCATTATCTTTAATTTCTAGTGAGACTTCTCCATTAGAGTCTGTAAATAGACCAGATAGCAAAAATGGTTGACCTAAGTACTCTGGTTTTTTTAATTGAAATAATGGGTAATTTGCAACTTGAATAGGGATTTTACAGTTGCTTAACTTTACACCACCAAAAATTAAAGAAGGATTACGCTCTGGGAAATCAAAAAACTCATTAGAGTAACCTTGTTGTAAACACTTTGGCATCCGCATTGCTAATTTTACACGTGACTTTGACCACATTTTTGTAGTTACCTTTGAATGGCATTGTGGACATAGGAGGGTCATATTAGCCGGGTCATGTTTTTTTGCATCTTTAAACTCAGGATCTACATGTTCATATTGAATTATTCCTAATCCACAAATAACACACCCGAACCCACATTGCTGACGAATCTCTCGCTTTATTTCTGCTGGAATTACTCTACTCAAACCAAACTTATTAACTTCCATATTATTCTGATCCAGTTAAATTATTATATTAAAGACATTTTATTTTTTCTGTAGAATTTTATTTACTTAATAAACTTACACATTCCTAATCCTAAAACATCTCCATCACGCTTGACATAACCATATTGTGTATAAAAACTTTCTTTACCGTGAGCACTTAATAAAGCTATTGTAGCGCCATTAGAGCAGGTGTTGCTTAGGTAGTCTTCAATGTGGGTCATAACTAAATGACCTATGCCTTGTTTTTGATAGCTTGGCGCAACAATTACATCTTGAATATAAAAATACATTGCGCCATCACCGATTATTCTACCAGTACCTATCAACTTATCGATGTGGTACACGGCAACCCAAAACAATGAATTTTCGATGCTTGCTTTTAATGTTTTATCGTCAGGGTTTTGCCACTTTGCTTGTGCGCGTAAATTAGTAAATTCATCCAGTGCTGGAGCTGAATATTCAACCTTATATTCCATAACATCTCCTACTCACTTTTGAAGCCCTTTACTCATAAACAAGCTGTACGGATCTAACTCATAATCACCAAATGGTTCGCATTCTTTAAAACCAAATTGAGTGTAAAGCTTTTGTGCGGGCAAAAATGCCTTTGCCGTGCCGGTCTCTAAGCTTAACTTTTTGTAACCTCGCAAAGTTGCTTGCTCAATAATATGCGTGAGCAATTTAGCAGCGATGCCTTGGCGTAAATAGTTGCTTGATGTGCGCATTGATTTAATTTCGCCATGTGTTGTATTTAGTGCTTTTAAAGCGCCAACACCCGCTAAATTATTATAAATCCATAAGCTATAAAAAGTTATATCGGGCTGAGTGAGTTTACTCACATCAAGTGCATGTACGCTCTCAACGGGCGAGTGTTTTAACATATCGTTATGATGCGCTTGTAGTAACTTTATAACGTGTGGGTTTGATAGCCCACCTATTCTAATATCCATTTATACCTCGTTTAATCCTAGAATTTAATGCTTTAGGGCTTTAATGAAAACCCTAAAGTAAGTGGCTCTATTTAGGCTGCTAGTTTCCATACTACAAACGCAACAGCAAAGCCTACTAAATACACTAAACCTAACCACGTTAAACTACGTAATAGCACGCTGTGCTTTATAGCAGGCTCTGAGCGCACAAGGCTAAAGTTAAGCCATGCAAATACAGGCGTTGTAACAAACGAAAGCGTCATGGCAAACGTAAGCATGGGGCCAAGGGCTGATTTAAAAAATAAAATAACGGCCATACCGGCAAATGCTTGTAGTATTAACCAAATATTTAGACTGTGTTTTGATTGCCCAAAGCCAAGTAGTTTATGAGATTCGTTAAGCGTACGGGCGTAGCCATCTAGCACGGTGAGTGTAGTGCCAAACATACATAAAAAGGCGATTGCTGATACAAGCGGCCTTGCCCACTCGCCTATTGTTAATGCGTACATATCAATAAGCTGCTTGGCAAACGCGACACCGCCGAGTTCTATACTACTGGTTTGCCCGTACTGCACTAATACACCTAAGCTAAAAAATACCAAGGCTAAGCCAGCTGTAAGCCAGTAACCTACGTTAAAATCGAATAAGCCTTGGCTTTTAGAAACTGTTTGCTGCGCTTGTTTTTCTTTTAGCCATAAAGAACTTAATGCAGATATTTCGATAGGGGCTGGCATCCAGCCCATTAAAGCCACCATAAAGCTAAGCATGGCAAGTTCATACGGTGAAGGCCCTATGTAATCAGCAGGTGCCATTGGGCCGTTACTAAATGCAATGGCAAGGGCAATCAAAGTAGCGAGCGTCAGCAGCCCCATAATGCCTTTGGCAACGTTATCTAGCGCTTTAAAGTGCCCAAGTAGCAATATAACTAAACATACGCCTAGCAGCATCCAACAAAGCAAGGTTACTTCAATAACCACAGGTAGAGCGTAATGTAGCAAACTTGCTGTAAGCAGCAATACACCGGCTGTATTAACTACAGCAGCTACAATGTTTAAACCGATAAAGCTATAAAAGTAAAACGGGCCTTTGCTTTTATAGCCCTCCACTAGGCTATTTTTAGTAGCGAGTGTGTATTCCATCCCAAAGCGAAAAAACGGGTACTTTAAAACATTCACAACGAGGATAAGCCAAAATAATTGCCAGCCAAATATTGCCCCAGCTTGTGTAGAGGCAACTAAGTGAGAACCGCCAATAGCGGCTGTTGCCATGAGTATTCCAGGTCCAAGCGCACCTAGTCGAGACTTCCATACTGCTTTTGTTGTGTGCATTAATTTCTCAAAATATGTGTGTTGTACGCTGCTTTTATTAATTCTTTTGATTAATAAACTGCAAGAACGCATAACTTACCTAAATTACAGGCAATAAAAAAGAGCCATACGGCTCTTTTTTATAATACTTTGGAACTAAATTTTATTTAAGATCCATCTCTTGGATGATCTCGTGTGCGATTTCAGGTGTCGTGCTAACAGGCTTTTCGTGTAGGTTTGCTTTTATCTGCCCTTTTCGATGTTTTAGTGCCGCATCGAGTTTTTTAGCTGCACTTGCAATGGCAGGGTACATAACTTCGTTTTCCCCTTTTACCGATATGCGCGTGCCTTCGTAATTAGTGCTAATTTCAGCTTGGATTTTATGATGCTCTTTAGACAAAATAATATCGAGTGCAATAAGCGATGGAAAGTGGCTCTCGATTTTAGAAAATTTTTCGTTGATGTGCTCTCTAATAGAGTCAGTAACTTCAACATGGTGACCAGAAAGATTAATTTTCATAGGGTATCCTTTTATTTGTTACCTCATAAATAGTATTGGGGGCTATTTAGATTAACACAAGGAAAAAAGAGAGATATTTGAGGTTTATTTGCGGCTTTTGGTGATTTAAATCATGCGTTGTGCAAAGTTTATGCAAAGCCCATTGTACATGGGCTTTCAGACGTCTACTTAACTTAAACTAAGATTGGTTAATCTGTGTACGAACAACAGTAGTCAGCAAAATCAGATACTTTTACTTTAAAGCTTACATTTGCATCAACATTAAACGACTCACCCGCGTTAAATGTTTTCCACTCACTTGCACCTGGTAATAAAATATCCCATTGGCCAGCTAAAAGCTCCATGCATTCTTTTTGGTTTGTATCAAAAACAAACTCACCAGGTTGCATAAAGCCTAAAGTTTTCGCTTCGCCATCACCTAAAATAACGGTACGACTTGACACTTTTCCGTCAAAATATACATTGGCTTTTTTTACTACACTTACGTTATCGAACTTTGGCATTTTTAGCTCCTGCTAATTTTTATATTTAATTGCGGTCACATTGCCTGATACATAATGAGCTTGCAAGGAAGTGGAGCGAAAAACATTAAGTCAAAATATCATAACGGCAAACAACAACTTATTTTTATTGAATATTAGCTTTAGAGGATACGTTAAATAATTAGAAGCTACGCTTCTCACGTGAGCAAGCTCTACGTCTACAAATAACGCTCCTTAACTTTTGGTGCAACTTTTTGTAAAGCTAGCTTTTCTTGTTTTAAAAGTAACTCTTTTACAAAATTTTAAACCAGCGAGATCGCGCAACAGAACTTATAATTTATTACAAGGAGGAATAAGAGACACTGCGCTTTCAAAAAAAGAGATAAGGCTCTGACAAAGTTAAACGCCCTGCGAGTTATCAGTAATTAAATTATCGTGGTCGGGGGTAACTCAGTAAGCTTTATTGATTCCATAATCCGCTGTTGTGATTCAAGTGCATGCTTAGCCCATTTTTTATGCTTATCAGAGCGATCAATACGATGATTAAATTCAACCTCTAAAAAAGCATGTTCACTTAATGGCAAACAATAAAAATCTTGACGAGAGAGGCTATTATTTCTTTTTACTTGATAAAACACCCATTGGCAGTTATTAATCACAGCCTCTTTAGCGGCAGGCAATGGCGGCTTTCCATAAGATTCAATACGACCTAAAATTTCTTCTTCTAACTCATCAGGCTCAAAGGGGACGGCCATTTTACTAGATTCTAATGTGGTATCATTTTTAACTTCGGTATTTCTGCCATCAGGTCCCCAATGGAAGTTATCGTATGATTCAATCACAAAACGCTTTAATTGCACGGTATCCAGTACATTGATTTCATTAGTTTGTTTAATCCTTAGTTGGCAACTAAGCATGCCATACTCACTACTTGGTAAATAGCTTACTGGTGGCAAGTACATCCAGTTTTTAGTAAGCATATGTACATATACGTGGTGGAAATAATCTTCCTTGTGCTGATTAAACCAACTTGTTGAATTATAGGGAAATGAGACATCAATTGTAGAAGGTACAGCAGCAACATTACTACTAGGCATATCAAGGGTTAATAGCTTACCTTCTAAAATAAAGCGATAGTAGATGCAATTTTCAAAATTGGGCCCGCCAATAAAACCACGGTAAAAAGCCTTAGCTAAATTAAACACTTTTAGAATTATCAGCAATTAAATTATCGTGATCTGGAGGTAAATCACTGAGCTTTATTGATTCCATAATTCGCTGTTGTGATTCAAGCGCATGCTTAGCCCATTTTTTATGCTTATATGGTAGCTCAACATGATGGTTAAATTTCACTTCTAAAAAAGCATGATCACTTAAAGGGAGGCAATAAAAATCATAGCGAGAGCGTCGATTTGATTTTTTAATTTGATAAAATACCCATTGACGATTATTAATAATTGTCTCTTGAGCAGCGGGCAATGGTGGATAACCATAAATTTCTACACGCTCTAAAATCTCCTTTTTTAGTGCTTCGCCCTGCCAAGGGTTTGCTCTTTTACTGGATTCTAATGTGGTATCATTTTTAACTTCGGTATTTCTGCCATCAGGTCCCCAATGAAAGTTGTCATATGATTCAATCACAAAATGTTTTAATTGGTTGATATCAAGCACATTGACTTCATTGGTTTGTTTAATCCTTAGTTGGCAACTAAACATACCAAACTCTCTGCTAAGGAAGGTGTTAATCGGTGGTAAATACATCCAGTTTTCTGTAAGCATATGTACGTATTCATGGTGTAAATAGTTTTTTTTATGTTGGTTAAACCAAGTTTTCGAATTATAGGGAAACGACACATCAATGGTAGATGGTACAGCTGCGACATTGCTATCCGGTATATCAAGAGTAAGTAACTTATCTTCTAAAATGAGCCGGTGATGAACACCATTTTCAAAATTAGGCCCGCCAATAAAACCACGGTAAAAAGCCTTGGCTAAATTAAACACTTTTAGAATTATCAGCAATTAAATTATCGTGATCAGGAGGTAAATCACTGAGCTTTATTGATTCCATAATTCGCTGTTGTGATTCAAGCGCATGCTTAGCCCATTTTTTATGCTTATCAGAGCGATCAACTCGATGATTAAATTCAACCTCTAAAAATGCATGTTCACTTAATGGTAAACAATAAAAATCTTGGCGAGAAAGGACATTATCTCTGCACTCTTTGTAAAACACCCACAGGCGATTATTAATAATTATCTCTTTAGCCGCTGGTAAGGGCGGTTGACCATGTAGTTTGATGTATTCCTCAATTTCTTCCTCTATTTCAGCTTCAGTCCACGCCACTGAACTTTTACTCTTTTGTAATTTGATTTTTTCAGTTATTTCTGTATTTTTCCCATCTGTACGCCAATGAAATTTATCATATGATTCAATAACAAAATGTTTTAATTGTGCGATATCCAGTACATTTATTTCTAAAACTTGCTTAATTCTCAATTGGCAACTGAGCATGCCATACTCACCACTTGGCAAATAACTTATTGGTGGCAAGTACATCCAGTTTTTAGTGAGCATATGTACATATACGTGCTGTAAATAATCTTGCTTATACTGATTAAACCAAGTAGTTGAATTAAAAGGAAATGAGACATCAATCGTAGAAGGTACAGCAGTAACATTACTGCTAGGCATGTCAAGGGTTAACAGTTTGTTTTCTAAAATAAGGCGATAGTGGATGCAATTTTCAAAACGGGGCCCACCTACAAAGCCACGGTAAAAAGCCTTGGCTAATTTGATCATAATCGCTTATCCGTAGGTGGTAGGGTTTTAATAAAGCTTTTTACAATATCGGCTTTTTCATTATTTCCTAGCATTTCTAGCTGAGCTGCATAGGTGACTAAGCCTAAAAACGGTAAAGTGTGTGGGCTTTCGCCAACAGAGCCACCTGTAACAAGACCTTTAAATTTCATCGAACGCACTAAACTACTGGGTGATATTTTACTGCGGTCAGCTAAGTTAGGTACAAAATCATAAGGGTTGTTACGCACTGCGATTACTTTTACACCCATGCTGTGGGCAATGCGTTTTAAACGCTCGACATTTGAGCCTGAGCCATGCACAGCAAGTTGTTGGCCTGTAAGAGGCTTACCATAATAAATACGATAGTGCTCCAGAGCCGCGCAAAAAATTATCGCGCCTTGGCTGTGCGCCAGCCATTTTACCTGTTTACCTTGTTGGCTATTTTGTGCCAGCACAGCCGCTAAATGTTGGGCATTATGGGATTTAGTACTTGAGAGTTTATCAAACGCGCACTCAATTAAGTCAAGCTTTGTATAATCGGTGGGGTTATGAAATAACGTATAAGCTTTAATACCGTCTCCCTCATAAGCTCTATCAAGGTGTGTACCCATTAACCACGTAGCTTTGGTAAGCTCATTTTGCATACCATTGACCGCCGCATGCTGCGTTTTTATTTGTGTGGTTGGAGTTGGAATTGGCTCCCAAGCACCTTGTACTTTCTTTATTTCTTCTTCGTTCATTGCTTTGTCGTATGTATCACTGCTGCGCCTTTTCACCTCATATAACATAGTCCGCTCCGCAGAAAAGTTACTTTTAGCTCCATGTAACTGTGAATCAAATAGAATATCATCGATATTTATCATTCCATCAGTCAACATATATTGAATTAAAAAATGATAATTACGAAATGGATATTTTGTTCGCCATAAACGGCGCAGCGGGTTACGGCTGTGCTTAATTGAGTTTGTAGCATTAGGGTTCGCGCATATTTGAATAATATCGGCGCATACCATTTTTAAATCATAGTCATTGAGCTGCGATAGCATAGCGAGAGCTTGGCAAGTAAATTTAGCTTTACTAAATGGGAAGTTAATAGGGAGTTTAACACCAAAATCTCGACAGCTAAGCGCGTCAAGAGGGATTACAGAATGAGCATTGATAGTTTTATTGAGTTTAGACCAAGACATATTTCTTCCTTGTAAATGAGTCTGGGTTAAAATGATACCGTAAACGAATTTTTAGAGCAAAAATAATTTAACGCAGTATTATAATGTTGAATTGCACCTTTTTGGCTCCATTGTAGGTCGTCATTTATGGCGTCATATTTTTGATTTACCTTTAACGCGCTAAAGCACGACCTACAAACAAAAAAGCCCGCGCTGTTTTTTCACAGTGCGGGCTTTTCAATTACTTACTTTATTTAATCAAATACTATTAAAAAAGCTCGTTTGCTTTGCTTACAATGTTTGCCACTGTAAAGCCAAAGTGCTCAAACAACTCATTAGCTGGTGCTGACTCACCAAAGGTAGTCATACCTACTACTGCGCCGTTTAAACCAACGTACTTGTACCAGTAGTCAGCAATACCCGCTTCTACTGCTACGCGGCGTGTAACAGATGCCGGTAATACGCTTTCTTTGTATGCTGCGCTTTGATCTTCAAAGGCATCAGTACATGGCATAGATACAACACGTACCTTTTTACCTTGGCTGCGTAGCTCAGTTGCTGAATCTTGTGCTAGTTGCACTTCAGAGCCCGTCGCAATAAAGATAATCTCTGGATTGCCGTCACAGCTAAGGATGTAACCACCCTTTTTAACATCTGCTAATTGCTGTGCGTCACGCGCTTGTTGCTCAAGACCTTGGCGAGTAAAGATTAACGATGTAGGACCGTCTTTACGCTCAATAGCTTGTTGCCATGCAATTGCCGACTCAACTTGGTCACATGGACGCCAGTTGTATAAGTTAGGCGTTAAACGCATGCTTGCAATTTGCTCTACTGGTTGGTGAGTTGGACCATCTTCACCTAAACCAATTGAATCGTGCGTGTATACAAAAATGCTTGGTTGCTTCATTAATGCAGCCATACGTACGGCATTTTTTGCATATTCAACAAACATTAGGAACGTTGCACCGTAAGGAATAAAGCCTTTATGAAGGGCAATACCATTCATAATTGCCGACATACCAAACTCACGCACACCGTAATAAATGTAGTTACCGCTTGCATCATCGCGTGTTAAACCTTTAGAGCCATCCCAAATTGTTAAGTTTGAGCCAGCTAAATCGGCTGAGCCACCCATAAATTCTGGTAATAACGGGCCAAATGCATTTAATGCATTTTGCGATGCTTTACGAGACGCTGGGTTTGCAGGATTTGCTTGAAGCTGCTCAATGTATGCTTGAGATTTTTCAGCCCAATCGCCAGGCAGTTCGTTATTAATACGACGCTTATATTCAGCTGCAAGCTCTGGGTATGCTTTTGCGTATGCTGCAAATTTTTCGTCCCAGCTTGATTCAAGCTGTTGGCCTTTTTCTTTGCCATCCCACTGTGCGTAAATATCAGCTGGAATTTCGAATGCATCGCCAGTCCAACCTAAAAATTCGCGAGACGCTTTAATTTCGTCATCACCTAGTGGAGCACCGTGACAATCGTGGCTACCAGATTTATTAGGTGAGCCGTAACCAATAATTGTTTTACAACAAATTAGTGATGGTTTATCGGTAACACTTTTAGCTTCTGCAATTGCAGCACTTATAGCATCGCTGTCGTGGCCATCAACACCACTAATTACATGCCAACCGTATGCTTTAAAGCGAGCTGGCGTGTCATCTGTAAACCAACCTTCTACTTCACCATCGATTGAAATGCCGTTGTCATCCCAAAATGCAACAAGTTTACCAAGGCCTAATGTGCCTGCAAGTGAACCAGCTTCATGAGAAATACCTTCCATAAGGCAGCCATCGCCCATAAATGCATAGGTAAAGTGATCAACAATATCGTGACCTTCGCGGTTAAACTGTGCAGCTAGCGCTTTTTCGGCAATTGCCATACCTACGGCATTTGTGATCCCTTGACCTAATGGGCCCGTAGTAGTTTCGATTCCTGGTGCATAGCCATATTCAGGGTGACCTGGTGTTTTAGAATGCATTTGACGGAAGTTTTTAATTTCGTCCAGTGGTAAGTCGTAACCACTTAGGTGCAATAGAGAATAGATAAGCATTGAACCGTGGCCATTTGAAAGAATAAATCTGTCACGGTCAGCCCACTCTGGATTTGTTGGGTTGTGTTTTAGATAATCGCGCCATAATACTTCTGCGATATCAGCCATGCCCATAGGGGCTCCAGGGTGACCAGATTTGGCCTTTTGTACTGCGTCCATTGACAAGACGCGAATAGCATTTGCAAGTTCTTTGCGAGATGGCATGAATTCTCCTACCTTTATATGTGTATTTGCACGGGTATTTATTATTCGTTTATGTATCCAAGTTTATTGAATACTGTTATACCGACCATTCTTACTTATTGTGGGGGCGGTGTGCAATTAAAAACCCCATAAAAGGGAGCATTATGAATATTTTTTAAGACAAGAACGACATTCGTAATTTTATTTAGACGTCTAGGCGTAAAAACACTATGCAAGGTGTTTTGTTTTCGATAAAATACGCCCCTTAATTTTTTAGCGCTAATACCGACGTTTGTGAAGCGCAATATTTGTGAGCAGAAATACAATGGCAAAACATTTATTTACTTCTGAATCAGTTTCTGAAGGTCATCCGGATAAAATCGCCGATCAAATCTCTGATGCGGTACTTGATGCTATCCTAGAGCAAGACTCTCATGCTCGCGTAGCGTGTGAAACGTACGTGAAAACCGGTATGGTTATGGTTGGTGGTGAAATCACGACTAGCGCATGGGTTGATATCGAAGAAATTACACGTAAAACAATTCGTGACATTGGCTACACAAATTCAGACATGGGCTTTGATGCCGATTCATGTGCAATTTTAAACACTATTGGTAAACAGTCTCCAGACATTAACCAAGGTGTTGACCGTACTAGCCCAGAAGAGCAAGGCGCTGGCGACCAAGGCTTAATGTTTGGTTACGCATGTAACGAAACAGAAGTACTAATGCCTGCTCCAATTACTTACTCACACCGTTTAGTTCAGCGCCAAGCGCAAGTACGCAAAAGCGGCGAGCTTAACTGGTTACGTCCAGATGCAAAATCTCAAGTGACTTTTGCATACGAAAACGGTAAGCCAGTAGGTATTGATGCTGTTGTACTTTCTACTCAGCACAGCGAAGACATTTCGCAAAAAGATTTAGTAGAAGCTGTGATGGAAACAATCATCAAGCCGGTACTTCCTGCAGAACTTATTACAAGTGCAACTAAGTTTTTCATTAACCCAACAGGTCGCTTTGTAATTGGCGGACCAATGGGTGACTGTGGTTTAACTGGTCGTAAAATTATTGTAGATACATACGGTGGTATGGCTCGTCACGGTGGTGGTGCTTTCTCTGGTAAAGATCCATCAAAAGTTGACCGTTCAGCAGCATACGCTGCACGTTACGTTGCTAAAAACATTGTTGCTGCTGGTCTTGCTGACAAGTGTGAGCTACAAGTTTCTTACGCAATTGGTGTTGCAGAGCCTACTTCTATCAGCGTTGAAACGTTTGGTACAAGCAAGCTAGAAGAAAGCCGTTTAATCGAGCTTATTCGTGAACATTTTGACCTGCGCCCTTATGGTCTAATTCAAATGCTTGATTTAGAGCGCCCTATCTACCTTCCTACAGCGGCTTACGGCCACTTTGGTCGTGACGAATTCCCTTGGGAACGTACAGATAAAGCTGAAGCACTTCGCGCAGCTGCTGGCCTTTAATTGGTTAGGTAACTATCTAAATACAAAAAAAGCGCCAATTGGCGCTTTTTTTATGTATTATAAATAGCAGAATAAATTCAAACTTAATTAAAATAACGGTACATTAATAAAAATATTAAGGCAATTTACTCTTTGTTGCTCGGTTTTTACTTATTCTTACATGGATGTAAGCCAGTAGCGCAGCGCAGGAGCCGTTACCGAGCCCACTAGGTTACAAACCTCACGCCGCGATTAAACAGCCCCTAGATTGAACAAATTTCAATCCTGAAAGGCCAACAAGCCCTAATCCACAGACTTTATTTTGTGATCGCACAGAAAGTAGCTCATAAGTTAAAATAATTTAATTTTACATATGGATGCCTTTATAAAGGAGTTCGGTTTATACTCTTTTTATTAAAAAGCTTTAGGGGTACTTAAATGGCCGACAATTTTCGCGTTATATTTGCTGGACTTGCTGATGGAGTAGACAGTAACGCTGCATCTATCAACCTTGCAGATAAACTAAAAACCTCAGAAGAAAAAGTAGCTCTTTTTTTAAAGGAAAGCCACTGTTTGCACCGAGCCATAAAGACAAAGCACTAAAACAAGCCAAACTATTGGCTAGTTTGGGCATTAAAAGTAAGTTGCAGGCAGTTTCAAATGCAGCTAATACGCCAACTGAGCAACCTCAAAACAGTCAACGTGATGAGCGTATTTTTGATGCCCTTGATTACATCACCAGTAGCTTAATTCGCCTTGAAGAAAAACTCGAAGAGCTTGAACAACGCTTACCAGAAGAGCAATCAAAAAATCCTGAAATAGATGAGGATGACGATTGGCAAGACGACGATTTATTGCTTGATGAAGAGTTAGTAAGCACACCTAAAAAACGCAGTAATGTGCTTTTATATTCTTTAATAGCAACAGCCGTGACGTTACTTATTATATTGGCTGTATATTTGGCATTTCCTAGCTTATTTTCTTTATAATTGCATAGTGAAATCATCAAATGAATAATAACCGTGCGCAGATAAGAAAATCTATCCGTGAAATACGTAATAACTTGTCAAAAAATCAACAAAATTTAGCGGCGCAATCGCTATATATGAATTTTATTCAACACTTGAAAAGCGAAAACACAACGAATTCAAAGCATATTGCCATTTATTTAAGTAACGACGGAGAACTAGACACTTCATTGTTAATTAAAGAATTATGGAACTTAAACCACGTTGTTTATCTACCTATAATACACCCATTCAATGGCGCTAATTTACTATTTCAGCGCTATGAGAAAAACTCACCCATGAGGGCAAATCGCTATGGTATCTTGGAGCCTAAGCTGAACTGCTCTCAAATATGCCCATTACCAGCGCTTGATTACCTCCTTATGCCATTAGTTGCATTTGATAAACAAGGTAATCGCCTAGGAATGGGAGGTGGGTTTTACGACCGGACATTGGCGCGTTTACATGAACAAAATTGGCAAAAACCGCAACTAATTGGCCTTGCACATGAATGCCAAAAAGTTGATGCTCTACCAATCGAGTCATGGGACGTACCACTTAAAACCATTATCACCCCAGATAAAACATACTGTTGGTAACATTTAATTTTGGTTACTAGCCGCATATTTCTGACATACATGAGCACAAAGCAATGACACAAGACGAATTAAAAAAAGCAGCTGCCTGGGCAGCACTCGAGTTTGTAAAAGAAAACACCATTGTAGGTGTCGGTACAGGCTCTACTGTTAATCACTTTATTGATGCCCTTGGCTCAGTAAAGGACACTATTGTAGGCGCTGTATCAAGCTCAGAAGCGTCAACTGCACGTTTGGAAGCGTTAGGTATTGAAGTGTTTGAACTTAATAACGTTGATGCTTTAGATGTATACGTTGACGGCGCTGACGAAATAAACGCTCAAAACGAAATGATTAAAGGCGGCGGCGCTGCGCTAACACGTGAAAAAATAGTAGCAGCAGTTGCAAAACAGTTTGTGTGTATTGTTGATGACACAAAGCTGGTAGATACATTGGGCGACTTCCCGCTTCCGGTAGAAGTTATTCCAATGGCGCGCAGCTACGTTGCACGAGAATTATTAAAACTTGGTGGTGACCCTGTTTACCGTCAAGGTGTAGTTACCGATAATGGTAACGTTATATTAGATGTATTTAACTTAAAAATTACCAATGCCAAACAACTTGAAACACAAATTAACTCAATTGTTGGCGTAGTTACCAACGGCCTATTTGCGATGCGTGGTGCTGATAAAGTGATTATCGGCACTAAAAATGGGCCTCAAATTAAATAGGATGAGGTTATGAGTAAGGTATCGTTAGCAAAAGACAAAATTAAAATTCTCTTGCTTGAAGGTGTTCACCAAAGCGCTGTTGAAACGCTAAAGCGTAACGGTTACAGCAACATCGATTACGTTAAAACATCCTTACCTGAGGACGAACTAAAAGAACGCATTAAAGATGTACACTTTGTAGGCCTTCGTTCTCGCACTCATATAAGCGAAGCGGTATTAGATGCCGCTGAAAAGCTCGTTGCAGTTGGTTGTTTTTGTATTGGCACAAACCAAGTTGACCTAGACAGCGCACGCGAACGTGGTATTGCTGTATTTAACGCACCGTTTTCTAACACTCGTTCTGTTGCAGAGCTTGTACTTGGCGAAATTCTGCTTTTACTACGTGGTATTCCAGAGCGTAATGCAGCGGCTCATCGTGGTGGCTGGTTAAAAACAGCAAATGGTTCGTTTGAAGCACGTGGTAAAACATTAGGTATTATTGGCTACGGTCATATTGGTACTCAGCTGGGTATTATGGCTGAAAATATCGGTATGAACGTGGAGTTTTACGATATCGAAGATAAGTTATCACTGGGTAATGCAAAACAAGTTCATAACCTAACTCAGCTATTACAACGCTCTGATATTATTAGCTTACACGTACCAGAAACGCCGCAAACTAAAAACCTAATCGGCACAGCTGAACTTGCTGTTATGAAGCAGGGATCTATTTTGATCAACGCTTCTCGCGGAACTGTTGTTGATATTGATGCACTTGCAGAAGCGCTTACCGAGAAAAAGCTAAGTGGTGCAGCAATCGATGTGTTCCCTACTGAGCCTAAATCTAACGATGAAGAATTTGTATCGCCACTGCGTCAATTCGACAATGTTATTTTAACACCACACATTGGTGGCTCGACACAAGAAGCACAAGAGAATATTGGCATTGAAGTAGCAGGTAAACTGGCTAAATACTCAGATAACGGCTCAACCATTACTGCGGTTAACTTCCCCGAGGTATCGCTACCAGAGCTTGCTAATCGTAGCCGTTTATTACACGTGCACCACAATCGCCCTGGCGTACTAACACAAATTAACCAAGCGTTTGCACAGCACGGTATTAATATTGCCGCGCAATACCTGCAAACAGATTCAGCAATTGGTTATGTTGTTATTGATGTAGATACTGATCACTCTGAAGTTGCACTTAAAGAACTAAGCGCTGTTGAGGGTACAATTAGAGCACGTATTCTTCATTAATAATGAGATTGGCTCTTTGAGCAATAACTACTGTTTTATAAAAACACCGCACTTAATTTAAGCGCGGTGTTTTTTTATAAGCTGTGTATTTCTCATAAGTTACATGTGCGCGATGTAAAATCGCACCTACCGCTTGGGTATATATAATTTTGTAGGTGAGGTTTTATACCTCGCTGTTTAAAATTTAAGCGACAATGCACAAGTGCGAAATAAATTCGCACCTACCGCTTGGGTATATATAATTTGTAGGTGAGGTTTTATACCTCGCTTTTACATATTAAAAACACGCGTTACATGTGCGCGATGTAAAATCGCACCTACCGCTTGGGTATATATAATTTTGTAGGTGAGGTTTTATACCTCGCTTTTACATATTAAAAACATGCGTTACATAAGCGCGAAATAAAATCACCTACAGGTTCGGTGTTTGTGCTGTTGTAGGTGAGGTTTTATACCTCGCTTTTACATATTAAAAACACGTTACATGAGCGCGATGTAAAATCGCACCTACCGCTTGGGTATATATAATTTTGTAGGTGAGGTTTTATACCTCGCTTTACATATCTAAATATATTAAATAACACCGTTTAAAATAAAAACCTCAAGGCACAAAAAAGCGCGAGTAAAACTCACGCTTAAATCATTTAAATTGAACTATCAACACCTTTTCGCTTCACTGACAGCTCAACGCGATTATTAATCACCTTTTACTTCTAAATTAATAAACTTAACGAGCTCTTCAGGTTGCCCTACTAGCATCATAATGTGTTGATTAACTTCCATCATGGTTTTACCTTCAGGTAATTTTGCAGATACGCTAAATGAATTCAAACCTTTAGCAAAGCTAGTTAAAGCCTCAGCTATGTCTTGCGTTACGGGAGCTTGTTGTAGCTGCTGCTGTAGCATAAGTTCCATTTGCTCTAACGTCATACCTTGCTTTTCAAGCTCGCTTAATAATAAATCTTTTAGTTTACCTTGATTATTTAAGGAAAAACTAACATTGCGCGGCTCCAGTTTGCTCATTGCTTGCATAACAAGTGTTTGCTGCTGTAACTCTTGCTCGTAAGTCAGAGGTTGATTACCGGCTTCTTGTTGCGCCTTACTAATAGCCAATGACGCATCCATTAATGCTTTTGAATTAGCTAAGCCCATATCCATATTAAAACTAACAATATCTTTTGCATCTAATTTAACAACCACATCACTGTTGCCCGACTGTTCGTCGTAATCAAGCGATGAGTGTAAGTCATAGCTTGCCGATGCTAACATTTCGTTCGTATCTGCTGGTAATTTTGCGGCAAAGTCTTTATCAAACTGGAAGCTTTTTACATCAAACGATGTATGAGGCGAAATATTATCCGGATCGTAACCCGTTATTTCAATACTTTGAATCTTAGCAACATTGTCACCCTCAGGGCTTATTACTTCCATATTTGTTATTTCTACGCTTTTTGAAATAACACTTGCTGATAAACCAGCATATTTAAATATAGCGCCCGTTTGCTCACTTACTAAAGCAAGTTGCTTATCTACTTCTGCACGCACTTCTTGTGTTGCTACGTAATTTGCATAACTTACACCACCAACACCTGCTGCAACAATAGCGGCAACTATAACTAATTTTTTCATGTTATCTCCTTATTTAATTCTTAATATAAAATGGTCTTAACTCAAGAGTAACACTGATGAACATTACCGGTTAAGCGTTTTTGCTGGCTAGTTAATTAAACTAAGTAACTCATGCACTGTTTTTACTGGGGTAATTTTAGCACCCAACCCTTCCATGGATTTATGATAATTACGAAATGGAATAAATATTTCAGTAAAACCATGTTGTGCTGCTTCTTTAACGCGCGGTACACCACTATCAATTGGGCGTACATCGCCGTTCAAGCTAAGTTCCCCCATAATACACGTGGTACGAGGTACAACAAATTCATTTAAACTACTAAGTAATGCGGTAACTAACGCCAAATCAATACAGGTTTCTGATTCATCAATTCTTAAACCACCTACTATATTGAAAAACGTATCGTGAAATATTTTAGTTTTAGTGTGCTTGCGCAATATACCGGTCAGCATTTTTATACGATTCATATTTAAACCAACGCAAACACGCTGCGGAAATTCCGCCTCAGTTTCGGTGGTTAAACATTGAATTTCGAGTAATAAATTACGATTTCCTTTACGAATACAAGTAATTGTAGACCCAGGTGAATCGGTGGTTGAACCCGATAAAAATATTTCGCTTGGGTTATCAACACTTAACATACCGCGTTCGCACATTTTAAAAATGCCCACAGTATCAATATCACCAAAGCGATTTTTATTGGCTCGCAAAGTACGAATTTGCCCATCGTTGGTGTCAATATGTAAAAGCGCATCCACTATATGCACCAAGGTCTGCGGGCCAGCTATTTCGTTATTCTTATTTACATGAGCAATAATGAACATGGTGACATCATTTTGCTTACAATATTGAGTCAATGCTTGTGCGGCACTCTTTACTTGCGAAGGCGAGCCTGGGCTACCATTAGCGGTATCGGTTACAACAGCTTGAATAGAGTCGATTACAGCAAACTTAATTTTATTCTTCTCAAGCTCATCAATAATTGTTTCAACGCTTGTTTCTGAAAGTAAATAAAGTTCATCAGGGTTGTAGTTTAACTTTAAACGGTTAACCCTGTTTTTAAACTGTGATAAAGACTCCTCTGCCGTACAGTAAAGTGATGGCATACGCTGTGACATCCTAGCCACTAAATCAGACAGCAATGTAGTTTTACCAGCGCCAGGGTCGCCAGAGATTATATTAACCGACCCAGTTGTGACACCACCGCTTAGCACACGATCGAGTTCGCCGATTTCAGTTAGCTGTTTTTCAGCCTCTGTTGTAGTAATGTCATTAATTTTTTTAGAGCCGCCACCAATACCACCAGCATAACCGCCTACACTTGCTCGCACTGCCGCTTTTTTACTGTGCCCTGCTGAAGGTTTAAATTCTGCTAATGTGTTCCATGCACCGCAGCGGCATTGACCTTGCCAACGTTGGTAGTTCATGCCACATTCAGTACAAACAAACTCTACTTTTGCCGCTTTTGCCATTAATAACCTTACCTACTATTCTTTAATTTTTAAAATACTTACTATTAAATGATTATCTTGCCATTCCACGCTTTTTCTCAGCAACGATTTTTAACTGTGAAAAACCTAGCATCACAATCATTAAATACAATTCTGTTTTTATTCCCTGTAATTTAGGGCATACTTTTTGCTTTGAAATAATTTAAAGTAACTTGCCAACAAAATGGCATTTAACACATAATAACAAGAGCTAAACTGTAGTTACTCAAATAACCGTACCTATATTAATAACATAGAATGGTTTAACGTTTATTTTTTCTAATAAATAGACTCAACAGTATACCTACTTTTTCAATTAGACGGTGATGGTTTTATAAATGGCTGATGACATAATGCTCAAACACGAAGACCTCGTGAATGAGCTAAAACAATATTTAGGTAACACCAAGTTTGACATGATTTTCAAATCAAAAACGGCAGAGCTTACAAAGCCTGAACAATTTTTGATGAAAATGGAGATGTCACGCTTATCTCAGCCTGTTGCCCGATTTGTTGATTTACGCGGTTTAGTTACCGGACATGTAAAGCCCTATGAGCACAATGGCAAACAGCACTTTATGGATGATACTGCCATTGAGGTTTTTGAAAAAGCTTTAGAACAACATGGTGAGTACACGTTAGCCGTTTACGAAGCAGTAATGAATACTGAGAATAATCATCGTGTGTTACAAAAAAAGGCTATAGAAAAGGCTGAATTACCAGAACTAGATGACTCGTTAGATACCGATGTCATTAAATTTGCCTCTTATGAGAGTCGCCGTGAAGAGCGGATGAACTACTCAATAAAAGTCACTATTACCTACGATGACAAGAAAAACATTGCGGCAAGTACCTCTGACATTTCTCTTAGTGGCTGTAAAGTAAAGCTCGTTACCCGCCATATTTTAAAGAAAGGTCAACTCATCGCAATGCGTTTAGTCGGGCTTGAGCAAGACTTTGAGCTAGGCTTAAAAAACGGTATTCAATACGAAGTAGTGGCTGTGGAAAATATATCTCGTGAATACAACCACATTCGTTTAAAGCGTACTTATGTAGAAAATAATGAAGCATTTGATCGCTTTTTAAAGAGCTTTATTCATGGCAATAAACGCCGTTATAAAGTCAACCTTGATAACACTCTTGATGCTGTCGTTTCAAAAGGCTATGAGCAATATTACATTCCGCGAGTAACTTCTTTATATGTATTTTTAAGCAAAAAAGATGATCACTATTACCCAAGCTTGAGCTTAACAACAGAAAATAATATTTTTATTCAGCGCTATTTTACTGACGAAAGAGCAATCCCTTGCTTGTACAATGTACTCAATCACCAGCGTATAACCCAATTGCTAACGCAAACAACGGCCGTTAAAGAAGATTATCTATATACTTTTACGCATGTATCCTCAGGTAAAATTTACTATTATTCTGCAACACGTAGTGAACTTGAAAAAACGCCTGAGTTGAGCAGTTTATTTTTAAGTTTTGGCAGTCAAAAAGAAAGTTGGCAATGTTTTAAACTTCAAATCATGCCTACTCACCCAGACGATTCGTACATTCCACTTTCTTTACCCAATAGTGCTGGTGAAAACATTGAAAAGCTTAATAAGCCGCCTTCGCCTCGCGTTGAAGGGCTAGTAAAAGATGTAAAGTACATTGTTGTTTTAACAAGTATTGGTAATGCTGTAGAACAAGAGCAGTATAAAAAATTAAATTATGATAAAGCACTTGTTAATCAGCTTAAACATTTTGGTCATGCTAAACATCAAACACCACCTTATTTAGATATTGTTGCACTTGAATATGTAAATTTACGTTCGCATAAGCGCTATCTATATAAAACAGCAGCAAAAGTAACCTTAGGTGACATTACCTTTAGTGGCTACACGCGTGACTTTTCTGTAATGGGCTTACAACTTGAGTGCGAGCAACCCATCACCTTTAAAAAAGGTGACATTATTTTATTATCATTTCCTGACTTGCAAAAAATAACTAAAAAGCACCAACTTAGTGAATTAAAATATGAAGTAATGGCAATTGGTAAATCGTTTACTACCATTAACTTAAAAGCAAGTCGGGTATCTGACTTCCCTCATGCTGGCGTTACCTTTTTCACTCAGTTAATTGAAAACAACAAAGACAAACTTAAAGTATCTGAAGAAGCACCTAAAGTAGAAGGCTTATCTACCGCGCTTAGAAACATGGTTACAAAAAGCGTATGTCAATTTCCATTATACTTACATAAAGAAGCTGCTCATTTTAAAACGGGAGCCATTGGTTTTGGTTTATACGCTAGCCCGTTACATGTGATTTTACAAAACTTTGGGCTGCTGAGTAATAAAACAGACTTATCTAGTATATTGACAGATGAGCAAATAATTAATGTAATTTCGCCGCATATTAAAGATAGAAGCCGCCAAGATCCTCCTCTGGCATTTACAATCGCTATTAATTTTGATCCCCGCAAAGGAGATATCAAAGAGGCTATTACAAGCCAATGTGTTCTAGGTGAAGACTACAGCGGCTTTGAGAAACAAATTAGCCAAGGTATTAAATCGGATCTAATTTTTGTGATGCGTTTATATTTATCACGTACGGGACGTCCTGATACCGATTACTTATCTAACGAATTAAAATATGTAAGCCAATACGCTATGCATAAAGCAAAAGATTTGGAAAAAGCATTATGGTCTGTAGCAGGCGTAGGTGACGTAGTAGATATTACTGAAGAAGCGCTTAGCCACCTAGACCTCAATCAACAACAAATTGAGCAAATGGGACGTCGTAAACTTATTTGGTTAAACCGCTTACGTTAACCGGTTTAACCTAATCTATTTAAAAAGTAGGCTCTTCTCCTAACGGAATAGCCAACATATACAACAATTGCAATAATGATCCTTGGCAAATAGCAGCTTGTGCCTGCTCAACTACTTTAGGTTTACCATGTACAGCAACACCTAGGCCTGCTTTAGCCATCATGACTAAATCATTTGCACCATCACCGATAGCAACCGTTTGTATTTTTTCAAGTCCTAGCTTTTGTTGAAGCATCTCTAAAACAACCGCTTTTTGCTGTGCATCGACAATTGTACCCAGTACTTTACCCGTTAGTTTATCGCCTTCAAATTCAAGTACATTAGCATGAACTTCATCTAAATGAATAAGCGCTTGTACACGTTCTGCAAACGGTACAAAACCACCTGATGCGATAGCTAAGTACCAGTTATGTTGTTTTAAAATTTGGCAAAGCACTTTAATACCTGGCATGAGTGGTAATGTATTTTTAAGCTCTTCAATCAAGCTTTTTTCAATACCAGCCAGTTTAGCGACACGTTGATTTAAGCTTTCGCTAAAGTCGAGTTTACCTGCCATCGCGAGTGCTGTAACCGACGCTACTTCGTCATACACATTGGCCAAACGCGCTATTTCATCAATACATTCAATGGTAATCGCCGTTGAGTCCATATCCATAACCAACAAACCAGGCTCATAAAGGTTAGGAGGTGTGGCTACTTGTACTAACTGGCAATCAAGCGTACTTGAAAACGTTTGAAGCTCTAACGGGTTTATAGCTTGCTCTGCATTTTGCGTATAAAAGCACAGTGCGGGGGCTAGCCCTAAATCAGGTTGATACTGGCATATAGCTGTAACTATTTGGTTATGCTTAGCTAAAAAATCAATAATGCTAGTCACATGGCTTGTGTTAAAGTCACCTGCAAATGCGATACTAAATAATCCCAGCTGTTTATTTGGAACATTATTAAGCGGTAAAAAAGTACAATCCTGATAACTAAACCATTGATTTAAAGTTAACATTGATAATGATTGATCAGTATTAAGCTGTGCCATGCTCGTTTGCGCCATGAGATCTCCGTATTTATTTTTATTTTCCTGATATAAACTAATTGATGTAGGTATTATTAGCGCTAAATTCGCCATCAGGTGAGGTTTAAGGTTATAGTGCTAGTTGTAACATCAAATCAAAATCCTGTCAGCAGCATATACGGTGACTATGAAAAATAACCATCTTAAAAATCCTATATCGGCTTCTCAAAGAAAGCGGCTTGTGCGCCTGTTACTTGCGGCTGCCTGTTTTGTGTTGCTAAGTTGGGTTGCTGTCAGTAGCAGTTTCCAAAGCCACCAACTGCTTTATGATAGTGCCGATAGCACTGCAAAAAGTTTAACTAAGTTTATGGCTTTGAATGTAAAAACACCTTTAATCGAAAAAAACAAACCACAGCTAAATACAATTTGTAACGATATAAGCAAAGATGAATTTGTACTTTCGGCAACTATTTACGATCAACAAGGTATTTTAATAGCCAGTAGCGATAACTGGCAATCGCATCATATTTTTGGCCAACTTCCTGATTCAACACCAGGTATTAGCAAATTAAAAACCCCCTTTGTAGAGCCTGTGATAAGTGATGATGATCGTCCACTTGGGTTTGTGTCAGTTACGTATTTAACACGAGCAGCAATTGCCGACAGTCATAATCATTTTCATGATTTAGGTCGCCAAGTACTTTTAATGCTAGTGATTGCCTGCATTTTCACGTGGCAATTAGGGCGAGGCTTAAAACGTTGGCAGGTTAATCGCTACATGCAAAAAACATCTGAGCAAGAATCATAAAGTAGCTTAGCAAGCGTCTCTCTCTTACTGTGTGGCTTTAAATCACACAATGCATTAAATACATCGGGTATATGCAATGGCGTGTTAACTTCACCTTGATAGCCGCTTAAAGGCATTGAGGGAGAATCTGTTTCTAGCACTAAATTTTCTGGCTCGATAGCAGCAATAACGGCGCGTGTTTTAACTGCGCGCTCATAGGTAATAACACCACCTACTCCTAGCTTAAAGCCCTGTTTGATATAGTACTGCGCTTGTTGGATTGAACCTGAAAATGCATGAATTACCCCCATTTTTTGGCTTACAACGTTTAAACGATTGCGCAATTAAATCATGGCTTTGCCTATGATGCACAATGAGCGGCAAGTTAAGCTTGTTTGATAGCTCTATTTGCTGTTCAAATAAATAAGTTTGTTTGCAGAGGTTTTCAATACTTCTATCAAGCCCACACTCACCAATGGCCACCAGCTGATGCGTATTTGTAGTTGCAAACTCAAACAACGCTTCAATGTGAGATTCTTCATGCTGTTTTAAAAAATAAGGATGGAGCCCTGCCGCTATTTTTATACTTGGATAGGTTGCTTTGAGCTCTATGAGGGCATGCGATTGAGCAAGGGTAATGCCTGGCACAATAAACTGATTAACTCCCTTTGCTACACACTCTCTTATGAGAGATTCACGATTTGAATCAAACTCACTAAAATCGAGATGGCAATGAGAGTCAATAAATTGCACAGTTACTTACTCATCTATTTATTAAGGATTTAAGCGCGTAATTTGCCAGCTATTATCTGCTTGGCGCTGATATATAAAGCGGTCATGCAAACGATGTGCTCCACCTTGCCAAAACTCAATTTTAGTGGGCACTACACAATATCCGCCCCAAAAATCGGGAAGTGGAATTTCACCTTTAGCAAACTTGTTTTTCATATTGGCAAAGGTTTCCATGAGTACTTTTCGTGATGACACCGGACGACTTTGCGCTGATGCCCACGCGGCTAATTGGCTTTCTTTAGGACGAGATAAAAAGTACTTAGCCACAGCAGAAGTTGGTAATGGTTTAGCCTCGCCATATACAATAACTTGGCGTTCCATGTGATGCCACGGAAAGTGCAGCGATATCTTATTATTACCTTTAAGCTCTTGCGCTTTACGCGAACCTGTATTGGTAAAAAACACAAAGCCGTTATCATCCAAATGCTTTAAAAGCACTATGCGCTGTGAAGGTTGACCGGTTTCATCAACAGTTGCTACAACCATCGCTGTTGGATCAGGTAATTGGCTTGCTACTGCATGCTCAAGCCATGTTTCAAACTGCTTGAATGGGTCATCTTGCAAGTTATCTTCGCTTAACGCGTCTTGCAGGTATTCACGGCGGATATCGTCGAGTTTCATAACAAATCCTTTAAATAAAGCCTTAGAAAAGAGCTTAGAGTAGCGAGCTTAAAACATTAGATGTTGAGCAGTAACAAATATTAAGATTCAGGTGTATCGTTGGGTTTCGTTTCACTCAACCCAACCTACAACGTAAACTACACAACTCAGATATCTGCAAGTGTAGGAGTGCTAGCAAGGCGGTAAAACTATTTATGCCAAGGAGCATACGTTTTGTTGTATGTGACTTAGGCTAAATAGTTTTACCAACGCAGCTAAAGCGAACTACACGCAGCAGATTACATTTGCTCCATAACTTCAATACCTAGCAAATCCAATCCCGTTTCTAATGTTCTTGAAACCAAATTACACAGCACTAAACGGCTATCGCGCACGCTTGGCTCTACGCCTTCTTTAAGTACTGGGCAGGCTTCGTAAAATGTCATGTATAAGCTTGCAAGCTCATATAAGTAACCACATAGTACGTGCGGTGTTGCTTCGCTGATCATTAAATCAAGGACTTCTTCAAGCTGTAGTAGCTTAAGTGCTAGTGCTTTTTCTTGAGGCTCAACAATTGCAACATCTGAATTTAATGTAGCTGCATCAACGCCTGATTTACGAAAAATACTGCGTATACGTGTATAAGCATATTGTAAGTAAGGAGCGGTTGCGCCTTCAAAGCTTAGCATGCTGTCCCAGTTAAAAATGTAATCGCTGGTGCGATGCTTAGAAAGATCGGCGTATTTAACTGCACCAATACCTACTTTACGGGCAATCTCGCTGCGCTCAGAATCACTTAAATCAGACTCACGTTCAGCTAGTTTTGCGGCTGCACGGTTAATTGACTCTTCTAATAAATCAGCAAGTTTTACTGTGCCGCCAGTACGTGTTTTAAATGGTTTGTTATCGGCGCCCATCATGGTGCCAAACGGGCAAAACTCGTAACTTGTTTCGTCTCGTAATAAACCAGCTTTACGCGCTGTTAGCTCTACTTGGTTAAAGTGTAGGTTTTGACGTGCATCTACAAAAATTAAGATACGATCGGCACCTAATTTATTTGAACGGTAATCACATGCTGCTAAATCGGTTGTTGCATATAAAAAGCCACCGCCAGATTTTTGTACGATGAACGCTGATGGCTCGCCATCTTTGTTGGCAAGCTCATCTAAAAACACCACTTGCGCGCCTTGCGACTCTACGGCAATATTTTTATCTTTAAGTAGGCTAATAATATCGTTAAGCTCTGCGTTGTATGCGCTTTCAGCCATAATATCGGCTTGAGTAAGCGTTACATTTAAACGCTTGTATACTTCTTCAGAGTGTTTAACTGAGGTGGCTATAAATAGTTTCCAAAGTTTTTCACAGTGCGTATCGCCGCCTTGTAGTTTAACAACGTAATTACGTGCTTTATCTGCAAAGCCTTCTTCATCGTCAAAACGCTTTTTAGCATCGCGATAAAAGGTTTCTAAATCAGCAAGCGCTACAGAATCTAAATCAACACCTTGGCTAATTTGATCTTCTAAATGCGCGATTAACATACCAAATTGCGTGCCCCAATCACCCATGTGATTTTGACGTACAACCGTATCGCCTCTAAATTCAAGCGCACGCACAATTGAGTCACCAATAATGGTTGAACGTAAATGGCCTACGTGCATTTCTTTAGCTAGGTTTGGTGATGAGTAATCAACAACCACTTTTTGTGGCTTAGCATGCTCATTTACAGCAAGCTTTGCATCACTGTTAGCGGCTTGTACGCTTTGCGCTAAAAACTCAGGCTTTAAATGAATATTAATAAAACCTGGGCCTGCAATTTCAGTCTTTTGAGCAATATCGCTTACATCAAGGTTATCTATAATTTTTTGCGCAAGCTCACGTGGGTTGCTTTTCATTTTTTTAGCCGCGCCCATTGCTGCATTAATTTGGTAATCACCAAATTGTGGACGCGTGCTTTGCGTTACTGCCGGGTTTGTATCTTCAGGTAAGCCTGCACCAACCATAGCTGCAACGGCTTTTTCGATTAAAATAGTACGAATATTCATATTTTTTTACCTTTGTAAGCCCGCCAAAGCAGGCTTTCAGTTAACTGTAGTCAGTCGATTCTAGTTTTCGCGTGTATGGCTAAACGTTACTTCAGGGTAGCGCTCTACCGATAAGTTAAGATTTACACGGCTCGGCGCAATGTAAGTTAAGTTATCACCGCCATCGAGTGCTAAATTACTTTCGCACTTGCGCTTAAAGTCTTCAAACTTTTTCACATCGTCGCTGCTTACCCAACGCGCTGTATTTACGTTTACACCTTCGTAAATAGCATCTACGTTATATTCGGCTTTTAAGCGCGCTACAACTACATCAAACTGAAGTACACCTACCGCGCCCACAATTAAATCGTTGTTTATAAGCGGTCTAAATACTTGCACAGCACCTTCTTCAGACAGCTGTACTAAGCCTTTTAATAATTGCTTTTGCTTAAGAGGATCGCGAAGACGAATACGGCGGAATAATTCAGGCGCAAAGTTAGGGATACCACTAAATTTAAGTTTTTCGCCTTGCGTGAATGTATCACCAATTTGAATAGTTCCGTGGTTATGCAAACCAATAATGTCGCCGGCGTAAGCGTCAGCTGCGCGCTCGCGGTCGCCCGCCATAAAGGTTACCGCATCAGAAATGCTCACTTGCTTGCCAATTCGCACGTGATTCATCTTCATGCCTTGGCTGTACTTACCCGATACAATACGCATAAATGCAATACGGTCACGGTGTTTAGGGTCCATGTTGGCCTGAATTTTAAATACAAAACCAGTAAAGTTTTCTTCAGTTGCAACAATAAGTCTGTCTTCGGTTTCGCGTGGTAATGGCGTTGGCGCCCATTTAGTTAAACCATCTAACACGTGGTCAACACCAAAGTTACCAAGTGCTGTACCGTAATAAACTGGCGAAAGTTCACCGGCTAAAAACAGATCTAAATCAAATTCGTTTGATGCACCAATAACAAGCTCTAGCTCATCGCGTAATTGCGCAGCTAAATCTTCACCAATGGCAATATCAAGCTCTGGGTTATCAAGACCTTTAATGGTACGAACTTCTTGAATTTTATGACCCTGACCTGTTTTGTATAAAACAGCTTCGTCATTATGAATGTGGTAAACACCTTTGAACTCTTTACCACAGCCAATTGGCCAAGTGATGGGGGCACAGGCAATATTTAGCTCTGTTTCAACTTCGTCCAGCACTTCCATTGGGTCGCGAATATCACGATCACATTTGTTCATAAAGGTAACAATAGGTGTGGTACGCAGGCGTGTAACTTCCATTAACTTGCGGGTACGGTCTTCTACACCTTTTGCTGCATCAATAACCATTAAACACGAATCTACCGCTGTTAATGTGCGGTAAGTATCTTCAGAGAAGTCTTCGTGCCCTGGCGTATCAAGTAAGTTAACAAGTGCGTTGTTATATGGAAACTGCATTACAGAGGTGGTAACAGATATACCACGCTCTTTTTCCATTTCCATCCAGTCAGACTTAGCATGCTGGTTAGAACCACGGCCTTTTACAGTACCAGCTCGTTGAATAGCTTGTCCGAATAACAATACTTTTTCGGTGATGGTTGTTTTACCAGCATCTGGGTGAGAGATGATAGCAAAGGTTCGTCGTTTATTAATTTCGCTAAGGAGATTTTGATCTGCCATTAAAAAGTTCTTTTAGTTTGTATACGGATATTATCCACTTTAAGTATGCTGAGCTTTCAAGGCTTAAATAATAACAATTGCATTAAATTAGTGATCTATTATAGCGATAAGTAAATAGTGTAATAACAAGGCGAAAATTATCACATAGAGTTGTTCTCTATGAATAATTTTTTAACGTAGTTAGTGAGTTATTCAATACGCTAGAATGATCATATTTTTAATAAAATTGGTATAAAGCAACCTCGAAAGCTCAACACACCATCAGAAAAGCCCTAAATTGGCTCTTCACATGCGATCCGTTATGTTAATCGTAATTGAAGACTATTTTCGCTGATCTTGGCCTTATAAACAATCAATGGTTAGTTATTAACTGATCTTTTTATTAAAGGCCGTTGAGTTCTAAAATAAAATGCAAAGCTCGCCCCCCATCCCCTTATTATTTTACGTAAGTTTCTTTCGTTGGTTACAGAAATTAGCCATCAAGACACCTACAGGCTTGTGTAATATAGCGGTTACGCATATTATTGATAAATTGCATGGAGGATAAGTAGTTTGGTCATGAAAACCAGTAAGTTAAGCATTCGATTATTATGGTATATAACGCCGCTTGTTATATTGCCTCTATTATTTTTAGGGGGCTTCACGCTCACGAATGTAACTAACTCCACTCAAAAACAAGCCGATCTAATAATGAGTCGTTTTGTTGAGCAACAACAACAAAAAGTATTTAACTATATAGACTCTTTTCACTCAACTACAAAGCTGCTCTCGACTTCTCCCGTACTGAGTGACTTTTTAGCAAATGATGTACGAGCTAATGGCAGTTATACACGCCAACTAGGTGCCTTAATGGATGTATTTGCCAGTTATAGCGAAGCCTATCCAGATATAGTTAGTATTAATTTAGTCTCTGCAAGCGGAAAAAGCGACGCTTATTATTCAAACAACCTGACTACAGCCCCTAAAAGCTATCCCTTTTTAAATAAAGTACTGCAAAGTAATTTAAGCCAGCAACAGTTCATGGATCAAAAATCAGACGGAACAACCAGTTTGTATTTTATTCAGCGAATTTATAGTGTTGACTACTATTTAAAACGCCCTCAACAGTTAGGCTTTATCGTTGTCCATGTTGAGCCTTCAATACTCAATACCAGTATTTTAGAGGCGCCTTATAACAATACACTTAATTTACTACTCACCAAAGATGGTAAAATTTTATTTAGTTCCGATTACAGTATGCGCGGCCAATACATTAGCGAATACGAACTAAACCGAATACATGATTTAGCTGATATTGGCACCTTGTCGACTATCGAACTATCAAGTATAGATAAAATAGAGCGCATGATTTTTGCGGTGCAAATGAGTGGCGGTTATTATTATGTTTCTACTATTCCTAAAGCTGTACTTTATCAATCTGGTAAGGCTATTAGTTTAATAACAGGCTTAATTGTTCTTATTTCGGTGATCACCCTGCCTATATTAATTTTTGTGGTTGTGCGTAACTTACTACTCAACCCTATCGAGTTATTAGGTGCAGCAAGCCACCGCGTTGGGGATGGTGATTTATCGGTGAATTTACCTGCGCATACAAATGATGAAGTAGGCATTTTATTTAACGATTTTAATCACATGGTTAACCAGATAAGACACTACCAACAACAGCTGGAAGATTATAAACATCACTTAGAAGATAAAGTAGAAAGCCGTACCAAAGCACTTGAAGCAATGAACAGCCAACTAGAGCTGGCGATTGCTCAAGCTGAACAAGCGAATCAACTTAAAAGTCGTTTTTTAGCAAATATGAGTCACGAAATACGTACACCGCTCACTGCTATTATGGGCTTTACAGAACAATTACTACACAACGATAAAATAGCGAACGATAAACAGCACCTCAGTACTATTTTACGAAATTCAAAACACTTGCTAGAACTAATCAATAACATTTTGGACTTATCTAAAATTGAGGCCGAAAAGCTTGCAGTAGATCAAGCGCCTATCAATGTAGTACAGCTCGTACATGATATTGAATCTATTATTGAACCCTTAGCAAAAGAGAAACAGCTTACTTTAAATATAAACTATGAATTACCACTGCCTCGTACCATATACAGTGATATTACGCGTTTAAAACAAATATTAATTAACGTTGCGAATAATGCAGTTAAATTTACAGAGCAAGGCAGCGTTTCTATTTGCGTACACTTTCATCAAAAAAGAAAAATGCTTGAATTTGTTGTCACAGACACCGGCATCGGAATGTCTGAAAATCAAATAAAGCGTGTATTTAAACCATTTGAGCAAGCTGATGCAACGACTACCCGTCGATTTGGCGGTACAGGGCTTGGTTTATGTATTTCCAAAAACTTGGCGCAACTACTCGGTGGTGATGTAGTACTAAAAAGTGAAATAGGTAAAGGAAGTAAGTTTTCTATTAGCGTGTCGTGTCATTTAACAGGCAGAAAACCCGCACTACAATTACTTACAGATAAAAGCCAATTAACGCCAGAAAGAGATCCACTACTATCGTTTGCAACCAACCACTTTGATGCCAATATTTTAGTGGCTGAAGACAACCCTGATAATCAATTACTAATAAAACTGCTTCTGCAAACGTGGGGCCTAGAACCCGATATAGCAAGTAATGGCGCACAAGCAGTAGAAATGGCGCTAGTTAACGACTATCAGTTAATTATTATGGATATGCAAATGCCGGTTATGGGCGGGTTAGAAGCAACTAGAATGCTACGCCACGCTGCGTACGACGGCCCTATCATCGCATTAACCGCAAACGTCATGAACCATGATATTGGCACTTATTTAGAGGCTGGTTGTGATAAAGCACTTGGTAAGCCGATTGATAAAGACGCATTAGAAAACGTACTCGTGAGTTATTTACACCTTGAAAAAGATAACCAAAATAAATGGGATAATTTATTAAAAAGTGAAAAATTCCAACAAATTGCAGACAACTACTTAGCTAATTTGCCGACTTACTTAGATGAGGTAAAAACATATCAACGTTCTGATGACTGGGAAGCACTACGAAATGTTGCCCACAGTATTAAAGGAAGTGCTGGGTGCTTTAACTTTGACGATATTTACCACAGCGCAGGCGCACTGGAAGATTCATTAAAAAATGATAACAAAATAGTTCGCGATGATCTTATAGCCGATTTAATTACCGCTATTGAAAACTCTATAAATAATAAGCAAGTATAAACAACACATGCTCGCTGTTATTGGAAACCTAAACTTAATGCCATCCCCATTAAAATAGCATCTTCAAAGCCATTTTTAGCTGGGTTGTCGCTTGGGTAGTAGTTTTTACGCACTGACATTTCTATAAAGCCTGCGTACTCATACAACGCAATTGCTCGCGAGTTAGATTCGCGTACCTCTAAAAATAAGTTTTCAGCGTTTTGTTGCTCACCGTATTCAATAAACTGAGCTAACAACTGCTTAGCAATGCCCTTGCCTTGATAACTTGGTGTTACGCAAATATCCATGAGCGTAAAATCAGGACCTGCTTTTTCACCAATATAAAAACCAACCATATTCTCATTTTCAAACGCGGCCACATTAAAATAGCGCCCACCTAAACACGAACTCATTGTATTTAACGTCCACGGATGGCTATGGCATGCTGTTTCTATTGCCATTAATTGAGGTATTGCGGTTTCGTCTACTGGTTTAAAGTTTATCAAGGTGTTCACTCATTAAAGCCCATAAAGCGCGCTTATCGGCCGTGCTGAGCTGTGGTTTTGTAAGTACTAGCTGATCGTCATTTAATTGCATCTCAGCGCTTTGTACAACGCTATTAATAGCAATTGGTAAAGCTGCACGCTTAATATCTGCAAATAATTGTTCACAAAGCACTATAGGCTCAAGTACATTGTTTTTTGGTGCAGTATCAGGTGCATGACTACTTGCCGCAACACTATCTATTAAAAGATTATTTGCAGGAAGGCTATCCGCTGGAAATTTATCGGCTGGTTTAAAGTGTTTATTTAATTCGAGGTTTTCAATACCAAAAACAGCTGCGTACCGTGAATGCATAACGACTCGATGAAATTAGTAAGTAAGGTAATATAAGAATTAATAAATACGATGTAAAGAAGAAATGGCAGGGGCGGAGAGACTCGAACTCCCAACCATCGGTTTTGGAGACCGCTGTTCTACCAATTGGAACTACGCCCCTGCAATGACGACGAATTATAGAGAAGTTTCGCTAAAGGTAAAGAGAAAAATCACTCTTTTAGTTTAACTGCTTTTTAAATAAACAAAACGGCGAATTAGCATGCTAATCCGCCGTTTTTTAATCACTTAAAATTAGTTAATTAAAACTAAAATTAATTATTCCCATTCGATAGTTGCAGGTGGTTTACCTGAAATATCGTAAACAACACGAGAAATACCATCTATTTCATTAATGATACGGTTTGAAACCACACCTAAAAACTCATACGGTAAATGTGACCAGCGCGCCGTCATAAAGTCGATTGTTTCAACACAACGAAGTGATACAACCCAATCGTACTTACGTGCATCGCCCATAACCCCTACCGATTTAACCGGCAAGAATACAGTAAACGCTTGGCTTACTTTATGGTAAAGCTCTGCTTTGTGTAGCTCTTCGATGAAAATCGCATCGGCGCGGCGTAATAAATCACAGTATTCTTTTTTGATTTCGCCAAGTACACGCACACCTAAACCTGGTCCAGGGAAAGGATGACGGTAAAGCATGTCGTACGGTAAACCAAGCTCTAGGCCAATTTTGCGTACTTCATCTTTAAATAACTCACGTAATGGCTCAACAAGGCCCATTTTCATGTCATCTGGTAATCCGCCCACATTGTGGTGAGATTTAATAACATGCGCTTTACCAGTTGCAGATGCCGCTGATTCAATTACATCTGGGTAAATTGTACCTTGCGCTAACCATTTTGCATTTTTAAGCTTTTTGGCTTGCTCATCAAATACATTAATAAACGTATGGCCAATGGCTTTACGTTTATCTTCTGGGTCTGACTTACCCGCTAGATCATTTAAAAACTGCTCTTCAGCTTCAACTTTAACAATGTTTAAGCCAAATTTATTACCAAACATGTCCATTACTTGTTGGCCTTCGTTTAAACGAAGTAACCCATTATCAACAAATACACATGTTAGCCTTTCGCCAATTGCACGGTGAATAAGCATAGCCACAACCGATGAATCAACACCACCAGAAAGGCCTAAAATAACTTCGTCATCGCCAACAGTTTCTTTAATGCGCTCAATTGCATTATCGATAATTTTTGCCGCAGTCCACAGTTTTTCACAGCCACAAATATCAATAGCAAAACGCTCTAACAAACGCTGACCTTGATGTGTGTGTGTTACTTCTGGGTGAAACTGTACGCCGTAGAAACGTTTTTCTTCGTTAGACATTGCAGCATGTGGACAAGTAGATGTTTTAGCTGTTGTTGCAAAACCAGCTGGAATATCCATTACTTTGTCGCCATGACTCATCCATACGTCGAGTATGCCGTTGCCACCATCGGTAATATGATCTTCAATTGCATCAAACAATGCACAATTACCCACTTTTTCAACTTGTGCGTAGCCAAACTCTTTTTTATCAGAGCTGTGTACACTACCACCTAGTTGAGCAGCCATTGTTTGCATGCCGTAGCAAATACCTAGTACAGGCACGCCTGCATTAAATACATACTCTGGAGCGCGCGGGCTGTTTTCAAGTGTTGTTGATTCTGGACCACCAGAAAGAATAATACCTTGTGGGTTGAACTCGCGGATTTGCTCTTCAGTCACATCCCATGCCCATAGTTCACAGTAAACACCAATTTCGCGGATACGGCGCGCGATTAATTGCGTGTATTGTGAACCAAAGTCTAAAATGAGAATTCGTGAATCGTGAATATCTTTGCTCATGGAGTATCTCGTAAAGTCTGATGCTAAATGTCATTTGTTAATGTAAACGACTAAAAAGAGGGCTTGCAAAGCAAGCCCAGTATATTAAATTAATTACGCGGCTTAACCTAAGCGGTAATTTGGTGCTTCTTTAGTGATTTGCACATCATGAACGTGCGACTCACCCATACCTGCTGAAGTAACACGTACAAATTGTGGTTTTGTATTTAGCTCTTCAATTGTTGCACAACCCGTTAAGCCCATAGCGCTTCGTAGGCCGCCCACTTGCTGATGAATAATCGTTGCAATTGGACCTTTGTAAGCTACGCGACCTTCAATACCTTCAGGTACTAACTTGTCTGCTTCGTTTGATTTTTGGAAGTAACGATCTGATGAACCTTCTTTTTGGTCCATCGCACCTAATGAGCCCATACCGCGGTAAGACTTGTAGTAACGACCTTGGTATAATTCAACTTCACCTGGTGCTTCTTCTGTACCAGCAAGAAGAGAACCCACCATCACACACGATGCACCAGCAACAAGCGCTTTAACAATATCACCAGAAAAACGAATGCCACCATCAGCAATAACAGGAATGTCGCGACCTTTTAAGCCTTCAACAGCATCTGAAATAGCGGTAATTTGTGGAACGCCACAACCGGTAACAATACGTGTAGTACATATAGAACCAGGGCCTATACCTACTTTAACTGCATCGGCACCAGCGTCTGCAAGTGCAATCGCACCTTCAGCGGTAGCTATGTTACCGGCAATAATTTGTAAGTCTGGGTACTCTTTGCGAGTCTTAGTAACACGGTCAATAACACCTTGAGAGTGACCATGCGATGTATCAATAAGTAAAACATCAATACCCGCCTCTACTAATGCAGCAATACGCTCATCAGTACCCGCGCCAACACTTACAGCAGCACCTACACGTAAACGACCTTGGTCGTCTTTACATGCGTCAGGTTTGTCTTGGGCTTTTTGGTAATCTTTTACTGTGATCATGCCTTTAAGTTTAAAAGCGTCGTCAACAACAAGGATTTTTTCAATGCGGTGTTCGTGCATTAAGCCTAAAATTTCTTCGCGAGCTGCGCCTTCTTTAACGGTAACAAGCTTTTCTTTTTTAGTCATAACGGTAGAAACAGGCTGTTCAAGCTTAGTTTCAAAACGCATATCACGACTAGTAACAATGCCTACAAGTACATTATTACTGTCGGTAACCGGAAAGCCTGAAAAACCTTTTTCGTGCGAAAGCTCAACTGCATCAGCAATTGTTAAATCGGCAGTCACCGTTACAGGGTAAGAAACAATACCTGCTTCGTAGGTTTTAACTTTACGTACGTTTTTCGCTTGTTCTTCGATAGTCATGTTTTTATGAATAAAACCAAGACCACCCTCTTGCGCAAGGGCAATAGCTAAACGAGCTTCTGTAACAGTATCCATAGATGCTGAAATAAGCGGCAAGTTAAGTTTGATACCACGCGTTAAGCGAGTTGAAATGTTTGCCGTGTGTGGCAAAACAGTAGAATGACCAGGTACTAAAAGTACGTCATCAAAGGTAAGAGCTTCTTTAGCGATTCTAAGCATTTTGGCAACTTCTCACATGTGGAACTACGATAAGGAATTGCGGCCAAATTTTAACAGCGTTGTTGGCATGAGTAAATAATATTTCGTAAATATTTATGATAAACTTACCTTATAACTTGCCTCATAAATAGTTTTAGGTTGTTTTTTATGTTTTCGAAGCCTTCGCAGACGGTTTACACCGTGTCACGCCTTAATAGAGAAATTCGCACATTACTTGAGCAAGGCTTTGCCTCATTAGTATTAACAGGCGAAATTTCTAATTTCATTACCCCTGCATCCGGTCATTGGTATTTTTCGCTAAAAGACGATAAAGCACAAATTAAAGCCGCAATGTGGCGCGGCAACAACCGCAACCAAAGCTACCGCCCTGCAAATGGCGCACAAGTCACAGTAAAAGCGCGTGTATCACTTTATGAACCTCGCGGTGACTACCAGCTTATTGTTGAGCATATGGAGCCGGCCGGCGAAGGTCAGCTAAAGCAAGAGTTTGATGCGCTTAAAATGCGTTTGGCCGCCGAAGGATTATTTAGCTCTGCTCACAAGCAGCCATTACCGCAAAATATTAATCGTATTGGTGTTATTACCTCAGCAACCGGCGCTGCTATAAAAGATATTTTAACGGTACTTAAACGCCGTGCGCCGCAATTAGAAGTCATTATTTACCCTGCGATGGTGCAAGGCAAAGAAGCACACCTGCATTTAATTAATCAAATTGAATTAGCTAATGCTCGTGATGAAGTAGACGTACTTATTTTAGGACGAGGCGGCGGATCACTTGAAGATTTATGGTGTTTTAACCACGAACAGCTCGCCCGCGCTATTTTTAAAAGTGAATTACCCATAGTAAGTGCGGTAGGCCACGAAATAGATACCACTATTAGCGACTATGTTGCCGATGTTCGTGCAGCAACCCCATCAGCGGCAGCTGAGCTTGTAAGCCCAAATACGCAAGAGTTACACAACAAAGTAACGCAATTAGTTAATCGTTTATCTAACGCGTTTAAGCACGGTATTGCCGACAAGCGCGCATTAGCAACGCAGTTACAACACCGCCTTAATTTATGTCATCCACGTAATCAGCTTAATCAAAAAACGCAACGTTTGGATGAGCTAAGCATTGCACTGCAACAAGCTATGCGTAATCGCTTATACCAGCAAGAACGCACACTTAATAACTTAACGCCGCGTTTAATGCGCCAATCGCCTGACAAAAAACTCGCTACAGCAAACCATATACTCACGCAATTACACGCAAGACTAAACCAAGCTATACAGCATCAATTGCAGCAAGCAAATAACAACTTGGCACTACAGGCAAGTAAATTAGATTCGGTAAGTCCGCTAAATGTTTTAGCACGCGGTTACAGCATTACAAAAAATGAAAAAAATAAAGTGGTTAAGTCAGTAAGTGATGTGAAAACCGGTGATGCACTTATTACCGAACTTGTTGATGGTGTTATACATTCTAAAGTAGTGAGCTAGCACGCTTAACTAAAATAGGAGCACTTACTCTTTGGTGCTCACTATAAATTCTATTCGCTCGTCGTTTGAGCTTGATGAGGTGATTTTAAACTGTTGCCACCAAGGTGTCGTTGCCAACTTATCATTAAGTTCACGCCACTGTGCATGGCCTTGTTCATTATTCTTATCGGCTAGTAATTCAAATTTACAGATAGTTTGTTTACAAGTTAAATAGCTTAGCTGCGCCGTATTACTTAAATCACTGATGATTAAAAAGTCAGTAAGTGCCGTTTCTATTTCGAAGCTCCACTGCGTATTTTCACTTTCACTATCAAATTTTTCATCAAGCTGCTTAGCAAAATCAGTGCCTTCTAAGCGAGTTCGCTTTAACTGCTGCTGAGCAACTTTCAGCTGTTTTGTAGCTACTGACAATTCGTTATTTAGCGCACTTATTTTCGTAATGTACTCTTTTTCCAGCGGTTGTTGAAGTGCTTTGGTTGTAGTGTTTATAGGTGATTTTTGAACTGATTTATTACCGCTTACTTCAATAATAACATCTTGACTAGCATGTATAAATTGAGCCGTTTTATCGTTAAACGGTTCATACAAATGCAAAAAGTAACCACTTGTTAATCCTACCCCCACAAAAAAGCTGAGTATCATTGCAAATAAGTTACTTTTATATGGCATTTATTTTCGCCTACTTTTATAGCATTGCACTTGTATGTGAAGCATTTTCAGGCTCAGGATTTGCTAAAAAGTTTTGGTTCATACTTTGCGCCGGACACTCACAATCCGGTCGACCAATAATTTTAGCGGGTACGCCAACAGCGGTTGTGTGTGCTGGAACATTGCTAAGTACAACAGAGCCTGCACCAATTCGTGCGCCCTCGCCCACTTCAATATTACCAAGTACTTTAGCGCCGGCGCCAATTAATACGCCCGCTCTAATTTTGGGATGACGATCGCCCTGCTCATTGCCTGTACCGCCAAGCGTTACAGATTGCAAAATTGATACGTTATCTTCTATTACCGCTGTTTCACCAATAACAATACCGGTTGCATGGTCAAACATAATGCCTTTACCCACTTTACATGCTGGGTGAATATCGACCCCAAACACTTCAGATGTTCGGCTTTGTACAAAGCGCGCTAACTCTTTACGGTTTTGTTGCCATAAGCAATTTGCTAAACGGTGCGCTTGAATAGCATGAAAACCCTTTAAGTTTAATATCACCGTAAGGTAAGTTTCAGCTGCGGGATCTCTGTCTTTTACCGCTTTAATATCCTCAGCTACATAAGTAAGCATACGATCGCACTTTACAAATGCTTGATCGAACAACTCACGAATAGTAAACGCAGATACCACCGCGTCCGCCAATTTATTAGCAACAATAAAGCTCAACGCTGAACCCAAACACTCATGATTCAAAATACATGAATACACATGACTCGCTAAAAGAGGTTCACGGGTTACGACTTCATTTGCTTCAGTACGAAGCTGTTGCCAAATTTCATGACGCATAATACTGCACTGCCTTAAATTGATATAAAAGAGCCTTTTATCAAGTCTAACGGATTTAAAGCCTAAGGTGTTAACCCCTTAGTTATTTGTTCTGGTTATTAGGTATAACCGTTTATTAAGTTTCATTATTAAATAACCTGAACTGTGGATAATAAATCTATCTCGAGCAGCTATTTTCAGCGCTAACTGCGTTGAATTTACTGAAAATCTCTGGCTAGAGAAAATAAATTTAAATACCACCATGATTCAATACGCTAGTAAATCTCTTAACCAGAGTTCAGGTTAAATAATAAAAAAGCCCCAATACTTTAAGCACCGAGGCATTATTTTAACGCTTAAAAACCACTTAAATTATTGAAATACTTTATCGACTTTCATCACTTCAATATTTTTTGCAGGAATTGCTAATTTGTAATCAGCAATCACTTTATCTTCAGCCACTAATTCGGCAGGTTTATTTGTGTTATAAATCATTGGCGATGTTTGCTGCGATGCTAAACGTTTTTGCATATCAGCGCCGTCACCAGTAATAAATACATAGTGAACATTGTCTGTTTGTAAGTTTTCTTTAATAACGCGATTAACATCAGCAAGCGTTAGCGTTTTAAGTTTGTTAGTTACGTAACTTACAAAGCTATCTGTGTTGTAAAATTCGCTATCAAGTGCGTAACCTAATTGGCGGTTTTGACTTGCCACCATTTGCGGCACAAAGTTAATTAAAAAGTTACGCGTAGCTTCAAAGTCGCCTTCGCTCATACCATTTTTAATTAGCTTATCTAGCTCAAACAAGGCGGTACGTGTTGCAAAGTGCGCATCGTTATTAGAGCGAAGTGGGCGTAACCACACTTGAAATATTTGTTCTGAGCGCCCTAGGTTTGCATCTGGCTTGGTTTGAAACATACCACGTGGAAAGTATTCAATGTATGCGTAATCGCCATAGTTCATGCCGCGAGTTTCACGAATGCGCTCATATAAAAAGCTGTTAGAACTACGGTGCTCACCAAAGTACGAACGCACAAGCCAAAGGGCTGTCCAGTCTTCGCTACTTCTAATTGTATCAATAGGAAAACCAAATGATACCGCAGTCGATTGCGCTGACTTTTCTACAATAGTTGCATGATGACCTTTAAGCGCTGGCGCATCAGGAATACTTAAACGGCTTTGCTCACCTTTTGGTAGCGTTGCAAAGTCGCTCATCATTTTAGCTTTAAGTTTTGCAGGCACAGCCCCAATTAAGCCAACCGTGAGTTTAGATTGCGTAAGCTCGCTGTTATAAAACGCTTTAACATCATCTAGCGTCAGCGCTTCTAAATCCGAAATATCACCGTAGTTGTAGCTTTCGTAAGGGTGATTTTTGTAAAGCGCACTGTATAGCACTTCTTTGCCTAGCTCTTCATCGTTAGATGCTTTCAAGCCTGACTTAATGCCATCGATCATTTCTTTTTTAAGGCGTTTAAAGTCGTCATCTCTAAAGCCTGGATTTAATAATTGATCGCTCACAAGTGTATACCACTGCGCTGCATTGTCTTTATGAATACGCCCTTGAAATGACAGCATTTCTTTATCTATTTGATAGCCAAAGCTACCCGCAAGCGGATAAAGTGCTTTTTGAATATCTTTATAGCTTGTCGCCTCTGAGCCACCTTGTGCAAGCATAGCCGCAGTTAACGCAGCAACACCTTTTTTGCCTTGTGGGTCGGCAGCCGCACCGGTATTGAATAAAAAGTTAACATCGATTAATGGCGAGCCATTGGTTTTATCAAGTACTTTAAATGCAGGCTTCGCAGGTGCTTGTTCAAGCTTTGCAGTAAGCGCATTTAAATCAACTTCTTGCTCAAAACTTGGCGCTTTATCAAGTGCCGACATTGTTAATGTGGTACGTGCGTTATCAGTAAAGTATTTATTAGCAACGGCTTTAATATCTGCGCTGGTGATGTTATCTGCCGATTTATACAGCTGGTTTATAACCTCAGGATCGCGCTCAAAATGCATGTAGCTGGCAAGGGTTGATGCAATCGCTTGCGACGAATCTAAGCCATTAATAAAGCTGTACTTAAGGTTCGATTTTAAATCACTTAGCTTTTGCTCATCAACAAGCTCAGTGCGTGCTTTTGCATAAGTGCGGTTAATAGCATCGCGTGCAGTGGCTAAATCATCTGCGTTTTCTACTTTAACAAATACGTGTAATAAACCCGGATCTTTAGTCTCTGGGTTATAGGTAAACATTTGGCTGGCAATTTGTTTGTCGACCACTAGCTCTTGATATAAATCTGAATTATTTGAAAAATAAAGCTGTGAGATTAAATCAAGTGCCGCTCTGTCTTTTTTAGCAGGTTCCCACGCAGCGCCTTTGTACGATACGAGTAACCAATGCCCTGGTAGCGCTTCATCTTGCTGGTGCAAATATTTTGATGCTTGTTGAACAGGCTCTGCTTTAATGTCAGCAACATAGTTACCCTTTTTCCAGCTGCCCCAATGCTTTTTAACCATTGCCATTGTTGCTTGTGGATCTACATCGCCCACGATGACAAGTGACACATACTCAGGTTTATAAAATTTAGCAAAAAACTCTTTCCCGTACGCCATTTGATCTGGCATGGCTTCTATGTCTTTAAAAAAGCCCATAGTGGTGTGTTTATACGTGTGCTTATCAAACGCTTCTTCGCGTACAGCGCTTAATAATTTACGAATTGGGCTCGCGTTGTTTTTTAAGTACTCACCTTTTACCGTTTGTGCTTCTGTTCTAAATTGCTCTTCGGTGTAGGTTAAGTTTTGAAAAATATCAGCTTCAAGCTCAAGTACTTTATCAAGGTGCTGCTTCGAAAAGTTTAAATGGTAATTTGTGTAATCGTTTGTTGTATAAGCGCGGTTATCAACACCTGAATTTTTTAATATGTCTGAGTACACATCTTCAGGGTATTTTTGTGAGCCTTTAAACATCATGTGTTCAAAAAAGTGAGCAAAGCCTGTTTTACCCTCTTCAACTTCGTTACGCGATCCAACCGATACCGGAATTTGCAGCGATACGACATCAGGGTAATCGGTTTTAACAACCATGACACGTAAGCCGTTTTCTAGCTCTTCAATTAAGTAATCTTGTGAAAAAACACGGTCATCAGCTTTATTTACTTGTTCTTGTTGTGCTGTTGTTTGCGTGCTTTGGTTTTGTTGCATGGCGCAACCTGTTAACGCCAGCGATACCGCTAAGCTCGTTGCTAATAATTTAAATTTCATTGTTGTCCCTTTTTAAATTGAGCAAATTTGTTGTCAGATTTAACTCTTTAATTATGCCCCAAAGCCAATAAATATAAGAGCCCCAAGGGAATTTATTATGTAAACAACTGTGTCAATTATAAATTATGGGAACAAGCACTATGAATAAACATCATGTTAATTGAAAAACTTTCATTAAATAAATCTATCTAGACGTCTAAATGGCTGCTATATTAAATCCATCAAAACAAACTTAGCTGGAATGAGGATTATGGCTTTATCACTAAAAGAGAAGATAGTGGACACCAATCAAGGTGTTTATCTTATTGGTACTACCCCGCCTAAAATTGGCACCGATAAAGCGCAATTAAAAACCATTGCAGAAAAGCTATTAGGTCGCTTACACGAAATTGAATACGACGGCGTGATAATTTACGACATTCAAGACGAAAGCAGCCGAACTAATCAAGACCGTCCATTTGCGTTTAAACAAACCGTTGATCCGCGTGAATACAGCCATTTACTTCGTAATTTATCTGCACAAGATGTAATTACTTATAAAAGTGTGGCGCAGCGTGGCGTAGGCGAATTTAAAGATTGGCTAAGTGAGACTAAAAACGACTACGATTTACAAAATGTAGTTTTAGTAGGTAGCCCGTCATCAATAGGCGATATAAAGCTAAGCCTGCCAGATGCGTATAAAGCGATGGCTGAGCAATCAGATGATTTCTTTTTAGGTGGCGTTACGATTGCCGAGCGCCATTCAAGTAAACGAAATGAGCACGAACGATTAATAGAAAAAACAGCACAAGGTTGTCAGTTTTTTATATCGCAAGCTGTTTACGACGCACAAGCTACTATAGAGCTAATTACTAGCTACGCACGTACATGTAAAGCACAAGGGATTACACCTCAACGTATTATATTAACGTTTACCCCGTGCGGCGGCGAAAAAACCTTAGAGTTTATGCAATGGTTGGGTATCTCAGTGCCAGAGGCAACTAAATGGCGCATGCTTGATGCAGACAATACATTAAGCGAATCAGTCCGTATTTGCCGCGAAAACCTCGACTTAATACTTAAAAGCTGTGCGCATTTAGATGTACCGCTGGGCTTAAATATTGAAAGCTTAACAAACCGTAAAGAAGAAATTGACGCGTCAATTAACTTATACCGTTTATTAAAAGCCATTATGGAATTAAACCTTGCGGAAAAGCTAATAGCTTAAAGGCTAGGTAAGAGCTAATTAACACCCTTCTTGGCAAGCCTCATGGCTTGCTTTTTTATGTCCGTTCTTTGAAAAATTAATTAATAAATACAAGTAAAGATTTGCAGCTTAAGCTATCAATGAAAGCTATTTTTGGTTATTACTCTCAAGCCTTTTTAAGGCAACCCCCATCGATGAGCACATAACACCAAAAATTATTCCCTCATTAGATATAAATCTAATGCTAGGGAACGTTTCAAATAAGCTTATTATTGCTAAGGAAAAAATAAAACCTATCGCAGAAAAAACTAGCCAAGTTTGTGTGGCATGAACCTCCTTTTATAATTGTGCTTTTTTAGCGAGCTTATACGCTTGTTTATTTTTATACATTGCCTGGTCTGCATCATTTAATAGTTTTTCAAATGACTGCCTTTGTTTGTCAGTAAAGCTATAACCAATACTGAGCGATAAATCGCAAACGTCTTCTTTGAGTAAGGCTTTTGAATACTCAGTCGAAATTTTATCCAAAATGTAGCCAATCTTACTTTTATCGCTTACTTGCATTACCACAACAAACTCATCACCTCCGATACGCCCGACTATATCAGCATCTCTTAAATGGGTTTTTAGCGTATCTGCCAATATAATTAAGGCTTTGTCACCCACTTCATGACCAAAGGTGTCATTTAATTTTTTAAAGTCGTTTATATCAATAAATAAACAACATACATCAAAACCTAAGCGTAGCGCTAAATTAAGCTTTTGCTGAGCGAGCAAACTAAGTGCTCGGCGGTTATAGATATTAGTTAGCGCATCGAGCATGGCTATTTCGCGCATTTGTTCATAACTATAAATAAGCGCTAAGTCGTCTTCAATTAAATCGCGTAGTTGTTCTATAAGCTCAAAATATTCATTGGTATAAGTTGTTTTTTTAGTGTCTTTTAAGCATAGCGTGCCAAATACTTCGCCTTCTGGCCAATGGATTGGTAAACCTAAGTAGGATTCAACACCATCTTCAACAACCTCCGGTAGAGTGTTCCATGCATCATTATTACTTGCATTATTAACGTATAAGGTATTGTTATTCTCTGCTACGTACTTACAAAAAAGAGGTGTTTGGGGAGGAAGGATAGGATTGGTCTCAAAGTTAGAGCCACCTTCGTTATTTCTAATAACAACGCGATAGCCTTTGCTTGTTGCCTGAACTATATAACCTGACGGGGCCGAAAATAGCCCCGTGATAAGATCAATTGTTTTTTGCCATTTATGCAAAGATATTTGGCCATCAATACCAGAAAATGCCCATTGATCAATTTCAAACATTGCTTTACCTCAGCTACTTATTAGCTTCAGTATAGGCAAAAAAGCAAAAGAAAAGCTATTATTTACGACGCCTACTAGGCTCTCTTTTTCCTGTGATGCGTTTTTTATCGCGATCTTTTCGCGACTTGTTGGTGTTTTTACGATTATCTTTTGGCTTTTTATTAGGATCTGGCTCGTAACCTTCTAACCACTGCGGCGTTAAACGCGTATCGAGTAATACTTCAATTTCTTCTAGCAGCCATTGCTCATCAAGACTTACCAGCGACATGGCAAGCCCTTGCTCACCAGCACGACCTGTACGGCCAATACGGTGTACGTAGTCCTCGGCAATATACGGTAGTTCAAAGTTAATTACGTATCTAAGTGTGGAAATATCTAAACCACGCGCGGCTACATCGGTTGCAACAAGTACGCGTGTAATACCTTCTTTAAAGTTTTGCAATGCACGGTCGCGTGCGCCTTGCGATTTGTCGCCATGGATTGATTCGGTTTTTAAACCGTCTTTACACATTTCTTTAGCAAGCTGATCAGCCATTTGTTTTGTGCGAGTAAAAATAAGCACTTGGTGCCAGTTTTTCATGCCAATCATGTGCGATACAAGTTCACGCTTACGATCCTCATCTACAGCGTAAATAACTTGCTCTACTTCAACTGCGGCTGAGTTGCGCTTATCAACTTCAATTAGTTCTGGATTTTTAAGTAGTTTTTTACTGAGTTCAAACACGCTGTCATCAAACGTAGCTGAAAAGAGTAAAGTTTGGCGATCGCCTGGTATATGTCGCAATATACGTCTAATTTCATCAATAAAGCCCATATCAAGCATGCGGTCGGCTTCGTCAAACACTAAAGAGTCTACGCTTGAAAGTACCACACTGCCTTTAACTATATGATCAAGCAAACGCCCTGGTGTGGCCACTATAACTTGTGCTGTTTTAAGTGCTTTAATTTGAGGGCCAATACTTGCACCACCATAGGCTAAAGCACCATTGATATTAGTGCCTTGTGCGTACTTTTCAAAGCTGGCAAATACTTGCTGAGCAAGCTCTCGTGTTGGCGTTAAAATTACAACGCGGGCAAGGCCTTGCTCATCTTTTTTAGGGGTATTTAAAAGCTTATGTAATAGAGGTAAAACAAAGGCGGCGGTTTTACCCGTACCTGTTTGCGCGCTGCCCATTACATCACTTCCGGCTAAAATAGGCGGAATAGTTTTAATCTGAATTGCGGTTGGTTGAGTGTAATTATTTTGCTCAATCGCTGTTAATAATAACGGGTCGAGATTAAGTGATGAGAATGTAGTGGCAGACATAGGCTTAGCTTTAAAATAACAAAGAGCGCTATTGTACGCATATTACTGTACTGCGTAAATTAACCAGTCCAGAAAAGTATTTAATCGTGATTGCTCACTTTCGCTTTAGCGCTAAAACAATAAAAAACCCAATAAAAAAGGCGCTAAATAACAGCTGTATTTAGCGCCTTTTATAATTTGCTGTAGCTTTAAGCTGGCTTTAGTGTTGCTTTACGTTCGTTGTAAAACGCTATTAAATCGTCAACTGTTGCTTGGCAGTATTCGCGAATACCCGAAACCACCATGTGCTTTTCACCACTGCCCACTTTAACGCCGTTTTCTAGCAGGTTAAAACGTAGTGTAATTTTTCCGCGCTTACCGGCATACTCAAAACTAGGCTCTGCAAACTCAAGTTCTGGTGCTGTTATATCAAGATTATCAAGATTGATAAGCATTGATTCGTAAATTACCATCGGACGAGCAGGGTTTATCATTACCTCTTGCTTGCCCATTAATGGGATAATTACATGCGGAAAGGTAGTACCAGAAAACTCAACATAATTTTTTATTAGACTATTAGTTAGTGCTGGGCATTGGCTGGTTTTACCGCTGCGCTTTACCTTTAAAATAACTTTTTCGCCATTGGTTACATCAAACTCATCAGCCCCCTCAGGGAAGTTAAGTTTCGTGTTTTCATCAACCATACCAGCAAAAGTAAATTCCATTTGTTCACTAATACCGTAGCGATCTAGTACCAATGAAAAAAGTAAGTCTCCTGGCGCGCAAAACTTTTTGGCATCTTTGTCATGAAGTGGATTGTAATCATCAGCAACGCATTTAGCGAAGCGACAACCTTGCTCACGAGAGATAGAAACATAATCAGCGTGCTGCTGAAAAAAGGACTTAACATAGTGTGTTCACTGCTTAAACTGCTTATAACCTGTCCATACTACCAGAAAAAAATATTGAGAGGTCGAATCTGTTAGATTAATGGCTAAATAAAACAGAGCAATAAAAACAATGACCTTTTATTTATTAGCGCTATCAATTATATGTGTTTTTCCGTACTGCAAAATATCAATAATGCGACAACCCCTTTGGCACTACTTACTAGCTTTAGGTGTTGTAAGAAAGAAATTAGCTGGACAGCCACTTTAACTGTACTAAGAGACGGTGTTTTATGGGAAGCGCCAAAAGTTATAAATTAACTATTAACGCCATAGTCTCTTGTTATGAATTTTCGTGCTTCCAGTTTAGATATTTACAAAGCCCTTCCAAGTCAGGAAATAAAGTATGGCTGTTAACACCGTGCCTATCTAATGCTTTTAGCATTGTTTTAAAATGGCAAGGATCTGACTGTCTGTAAAATGTGCTTTTTTCATAATTTTCTCCTGTGTTTACAATAAGAGAAAATTCTACGTTTGGCATCTATTATTTTTCGGGGGATTACCGGGCTATCTATTTTTACTTTCATTTTGTCTACATAGCTCAGCTTTTTGCGTGATTCATTATTTATAATAATGCACTCTTCATGCTGTTTTTGTTGGCTTTTTTCGTAATAATTAGGATGGGTGTCATCCTAATTAGCTTTTTCTCGACAATATAACAAAGGGCATACTCAAAAGTGCCTGGCAAAATTTGCTCAGCGAAATTGATAGGAATGAATTTATTTTGACAGGATAAGTCAGGCTTGACTTCTCACCCAAAGAAAGTGCCATAGCAGTTTACCATGGGTGAATAATATCTATTAGATCACAGCGAATAGATGGATTAAAGGTTGAAAAGCAACCAACCAAGAACAGTTGGATACGTTCCTAAAAAGAGTAATTCTACAGCCTATCGTGGTAGAGCGACCTATTACTAGGCCGACCCCACACAGATCCGGACGAGCGGAACTACCGCATCCGGCTCTTCAGTTAACTATTCACTCGTGTAAAACATGACCCTAATACCAATCGACAAGAATATTTCGCTTGCTGACTTTGATACTCTCAATATTAAAATACTCTAACATCTTCTTGAAATTACTCCAGTTATAACTTCGTCGACCACTTCGCCTGTTCAACCATTTATATAAGGTATGCAAAGCATAATCATATAAACACGCTAAACTTCGGCTATTGTCGGGAAGCCCGAAATAGTTTCTAAACCCTATCAGTTTTCGTTTTAATTGTGGCAGCCAATCTCTCAACTTAAATGAGTGTTTCGCTTTGATCCATTGGTAATATTCACCCAGCGTTGCCTTTTGCTTCTTCGCGCCAGTGCGCCGCCGCAATCTTGGTTTACCCGATGAATCTGTGCCCCAGTAAAACTCAAACCCTAGAAAGACAAAATGACGTTTTCGACCAACGTGAAATCGGCTGAAGCGCATTAACGATGTTTTGTCTTGTGCAACGTCTAAGTTGAACTTCTTTAATCGCTTCGGTAATACCTTATAAAAGCGCTCTGCGTCATTCGCATATTGAAACGCGCAAACAAAATCATCTGCATAACGTATCATCATCGCTCTGCCGCGCATCTTCGGCTTTACTTTCTTTTCAAACCACAGGTCTAGCGCATAATGTAGATAAATATTAGCAAGCACAGGGCTGATAATACCGCCTTGTGGGCTGCCACTCGATGGTTTGGTAAAGACACCATCAGGGGATTTTATCCGTGCTTTTAACCACTGATTTATTAAGTTAAGTATTGCCCTATCATCGATGCGTTGTTTGAGCATGTCCATCAACCATTCATGATCAAGGTTATCGAAGAAGCCTTTAATATCAGCCTCAACTATATAACCATAACCTTGAAACTGCAGATTAAGTGTCAAACTATGCACCGCTTGATGCGCACTTTTATTCGGTCGATAACCATAACTATTGCGCATAAAGTCTTGCTCCCAAATACTTTGCAGGATCTGGCTAACACTTTGTTGCACAAGCTTGTCATCAACCGTTGGCAGACCCAAGGGCCGTTGTTTACCATTCGATTTAGGGATGAAAATGCGTTTAATATCATTAACTCGGTAGCGTTTCTGCTTAAGTTGCTGACCTAAACGGTCAATATTTTCGATTAGCTTTGCCTTGTACATAGGCATAGTAATGCCATCAATACCGGGTTTAGCTAATTTATTGAGTTGACCCCAACTTTGATGCAGGCTATCAGTATTTAACAGTCCATATAAATTCTGAAACCTGTGTTTGGGGTGGGTATGTGCTTTAAATGCGATGGTATTAAGTGTTGTTGTCATAGTGGTTCCAGCCCTACTTTGTCCGGACTATGTGCCGGCTTAATACCGAAAATAACTGTCAGCTCCTTCGCCATGTACAAGGCTTTCCCCTGCGCAGACTACTATGGGCTGATCTGACTTCCAAAGGGTCATCGTTGGCTTTGCTTTTCGTTAAGCTTCTCTACCACTATCCGTGTGGAACGCCTTTGGATCTCTCAAGTTCTCAATACATCTATTTATACATGCCACGGCTTGAAAACTCCGCTGACTCTCTACAGCCTAACCAATGCGGCTGTTTTGCATGGACTTCGGTAGCGTTGCAAACCTCGTCAGTCAGATCTAATATTTATCGGAGCGATACCAGCACTTCAGGGCCACGATAGCCCCTATGGCCTACATAATTCTCTGTGTACGCTTCACCAATATTGTTCGTGTGATGCAGTCCTCACTGCTGAAAAGCATTTGCTAATCCCACACTCCGCCAAAGGCGCAACACTCGATACAGGTGGTTGGTTAAACCTTACCTGACAGGGACTTGCACCCTGCAAGATGCATCAAGCTTCGCTTGACGCACCAACGCCTCACTAAGAGGCAAATAATAGCTGGTTAAAATAAGCGACGAAGGAGCAAAAACCAACTGTTATTTGTCCTTTTGAGTGACTTGTTAGCAAGCTATTTCACCACAAACGTAACTGATTTACCGACATTAAGCCTGTGTGAAACCAGAAATATATCTAACGTTAAATTTAATGGTGTTAACTTAATGTTTTGTGGCTCAAGCCAAGGAAAAACTAATTTCATTACACCACCTTCAATACGTCCAATCATTGGTAAATCAGGAAATATTAGATCAGGTTGCTCTCCTTCAATTAACCTGATGTAAACACCAAAGTCAGAAATTTTATAAGAGCTAGCTTCAGGTAGAGAAACATTTAATTCAATAACCCCAAAGTCAGTGCATAAAGAACTTCGTTTTCCCGAACCACGAGATAAACTATTTAACTCGACCACTGGTTCTGGGACTAGCTCCCAGAAGAACCCATTTTCAGGTTCTTCTAGGGTTACTGCTTTCCAGTTTTCTGATGTAGGTTTAAACACACCCCAACCAGCCATTGAGCAGGCAAAACTACTAAAAGAAATGAAATTACAAAGTAGTAAAAATAATGCTGAATATTTCACCGAGCTTTCCTTGCTTGCTAACGCCCACATTAAGCGGACTAGAATAGGGCGACATTTTTGCGCCCTTTGTTTTTGCAAAAATGACGAACTGTTTTAGTTCCGTTTAAATTGCTTGTTAGCTGTGTATTACACATTTGATGCAAGCGATGCACCGAAGAACATAATAATTAAACCGACAATCTGTATAACAACAGGTTTTTTCGAAACATCCCAGTGTAAAACAATAAATAATAATGAAATTGGGCTGATAAGAATGCAACCAATCCCCCACAAGATGCTTTCTCTAAATGTTTCAATAAGTAGGAATATTCCGCCTACAACGACAATTATAATTCCGATGATAGATAACACTTCTGACATAAATTCACTTCCTTGTTAAAAACTAAAATACTGCATTGCAGGTAACGGGATATATAAATACTACTATACAGCTAACAATTTAATAGTGCGCTCGTCGCGCATGTTTCTACCGACTCCACGCTCATTTATCTACTTTATATAGTTTTAACAAATTACCTAAGGCATTACTATCACAAAGTTTTCTAAAATTTTCAGGGAAAGTTAAATGAACAATATGCGCGCGTCGCTCATTTTCATGAATATATGCGCAAAGCGTAATTTAACCAATCAACTAACGACGATATTTAAGCAATCTCAATGACCGCTCCTCACACCAAACAGCCCTATAAAAAGTATGTACGTTATCTGACAAAACAAACTAAGAACCACTCAAATTAAGCAATAAAACAATGAATCTATCGCACAACTGCCCGCAGTTTTAAGGCTAGATTAAATAATACATATACTTGGTTTTTGAGTTAATAAGTATATTTGTGACTCGTTGGGTTTCGTTTCACTCTACCCAACCTACGTAAAATTAATAAAAAGTGGGGTTGTGGGTTTACTTTTTAATTAATAAGTCATAGGTAATTAAGCTATTAATTTTATTGAATAAACCTTTAAGCGCTATAACTCAGCTATATGATTTAGTGTCTCAGGATGTCGCTGCACAAGCTTTAACAATGTTATCGCTTGCCCATTCGGTGCACTGCGACCTTGTTCCCAGTTTTCAAGCGTTCTTGCTGAAGTATGTAGAATGTTTGCAAATACACCGCGCGACATATTAAATGTTTCTCGATATTTACTATTTCATCAGGCGAGATAGCAAGGGCATTAATATCATTTACTGAATGAGTACCTAACGTTAGCTTTCCTTGTGAATGCGCTTTAGCGTCCATAAGTGCTGTAGTTAATTCTGAAAATAAATCACGTTTGCTCATTGCGCCACGCCCCAAAAACTCAAGTTTTAGTTTTTGGAATCTCTATTTTATTATTTATAGTTAAATTAAGAACTCTACAGAGTCCTTTGATTTCCATTCAGCTTTTCTCATTACTGTAATTACAATGTTCTCATGATGCTCACCAGAATGGCTTTGAATCTTATTTACAGCGCACGGCATGTTAATATGTGAGATTGTGCACCGAATATTAAATGTACTATTGTGCTTAAGATTTAAAATATTCTCTTTATGTCTCGCGGTTAAACGGTTGAATATACTGTTTAGTTCAGCAATCATAATCATTGGGGTGTTACGAGAGTCATTCATCCTGTCTTTGACAAAGTGTTTTGACATTTTAAATGACATATTGTGTTTACGGAGTATTTCATTGACCGAACTTTCTAATGCAGATATTTCAGCTTCAGTAATCATTTTATGCACCTCCAATGTGCTTATTATATAACTCCAATAACTTCGAATTCAGTTCACCATCAGTAAAAGCAACTACATTACCAATAGGCTTCGAATCTTCTAAGTTTCCTATTCTCACTTCAAAATTTTCATTATCAAAACTATCTATAAAAATATGACTTCCTTCTTTTTCATCATAAAATGATGCGAAGTTGTCTGTAATTGCCATATCAAATTTCATAGTTTTCTTCCTTGTAGATTAAATATCAAATAATAAAACCTAATAGTATGCAGCCCTATAACATGCATAGTAATATCTTTACTCGACCAACTTATCAAATCACTTGCTAACTTGCTAACTTGCAAACTTGCAAACTTGCAAACTTGCAAACTTGCAAAAAAATAATAATCACTTAACACTAACCTGAATACTCTAAATAGCATTGATTTACGCAGCTAATGAACAACCGCATGTACCCACTAAGTTTAGATGGCATTAGTAAGGCGATTAAAAAGCTGAGTTAATGTATTTTAAGTAGTTTATACACCATATTTTTGATGGTATTCACTGAGCATGAATTCTAATTGTTTCTCGAAGACTTCAATGGATGGTGTTTTTCCACTTAACCGCTGCTGCTTCAGCCATTCAAGTAATTCAATCCTCACTAAATAGCCACCTTCAATACAGTAACCTGGATCTGAAAGCCAAATTTGCGGAGCCCCTAGCGAAGCTCCTGAATACCAGCCACAAATAGAATAGCCTTCACTTTCGAGCTTATTACTAAGTTGCCAACTGAAAATCCACCACGTAGTCAGAAATAAAGGGAAACACCCTACAATAACAAATAATCCCCCCTCATCGATTTCGCTGATATATCACCGTACATTCTTTGATAAATCCCATAGATGAGAACAAAAAAAGCAGGCATCATAACTATCAAAGGAATTACTACAGGCTTAATTTTTAGCGAAATCACATCTTCAGCAATAAGACTTAAAGTGCTAATTTCTAATTTAAAGCTGCAGGCATAAAGAGTAATGATTAAACACAAAACGCCTATAGAAAGCCAACCCTTCTTAGGGTTTGTGGGTTGAAATTGATTAGCCGAACTTGCCATTTTAGTATCGTTTTCCTGAGTAAGGAATACCAAATAAGCGGTGTACAAACTCAACTGGATTATTATCGTACATTCGCTCAGCCCTATCAAACTCATATTTTAACTGAGTAACATTATTTTTTATATTCTCTTCCATTACTCGTAAGCTATTTGAGATTTTTTTAGTCATTTCATCAGAATCAATAAACGCAGATGTTAAAAGGGTTAGCACAGTACCGATGATAACTACTGCTATCATTGGGCCTACAGCGACCATTGCGGCAGTACCGCCTACATAAGTTGCAATTAGCCCCCAAGCAATTCCGGACGATACAGCAGCAATACTTACATCTACAGCCATACCACCAATAAAGTCATGCCATGTAGCGTTATCATTAATTATTTGCTCAATACTGTGAAAAAATGCTGAAATGATTATAGTGACAACAAAACCACCTTTTATGGCTTTTTCAACACCTATTTTACCAATTCCGAATGAAACAACTTTAGGATTATGTGCCAAATACTTAGTACCTGTTAAGTGTTTTCTCAGACCTGCATAACCTTTAAATATAACATGTGGCTTACCATTATAAGTCTTAATTTGGTATTTAGAAAAAACGTTCCCACTACGACTCATTTCTAGAGCAATAGCTCCAAGAACTACCACATCTAATGTCACCGGAACTGCCGCAGAATATAATTTAGCTGACTCTTTATACTTATTAATAGTATCCGCATTAATATTTGCTTTAACTAATGTTTTCTCAATCCATTCGCTGATTTGAAGCTGATTCATTCCATTCAATCTCTTTACATTAATAATAAAGTCAAAGAATTCAGCCGTATTCATTTGTACAAAAGTATATTCATTTTTGCCAATAGTAGCTTGAATTTGTTTTTGCCTTTGTAGTTGTTGAATCGCTTTTCTAGCGTGCGCAGACATGTTAAATTTCCTTATAAATAAATCCTAATATTTCAAAGCTGATTTAAACAGCCATGAAAGCAAAACATTTTTTACTATACCTAAAAAAACTTGCCCCAGCAATTATCGCTCTTAACCTTTAGATCCACAATAACCCAAACTAAAAGTATCAATGTTGTAAATGGGTTTGCTATAAACATTAATATTAGAAATGCTGTTAGCCAAAAACCTCTTTTTTTAGTTTCCATTGGTTCTACTTCTACAGTTTCCATTAAAACTCCTTAATTATGAATTTTGCATATAACGCCCGCATTTGCGGTTGGTTTGTAGCGCAGCGGAAAACCAATCCGACAACATGCGCTTGTTACATTTCTTCAAGCATAATCTCGGGGAAAAGTTCCCTCTGCTCGTGAGAGCCTATTTGATGGTAAGTAAGATTTTCACCATCACCCGAGACCTTGGTTATCAATTTTGCCTGAAACAGATAGTCATCTTGCTCGCGAACTACACTAGCAATTTGAGAGCCGATCAACTTAAGTTTCGACCTTTTATCTTTACGAAAACACACATTAAAATGACCTTTCTTTGCAACAGACGGGTAACACCAAGCATCTTGAAAGTCAGGAGGTAGATCAAAATAGTCCTTAGTTATCGATTCTGAAATTCTGTACAAGTACTCTGTACCCACA